>CAWATV010000009.1:0-327480 GCA_963785135.1 uncultured Actinomycetota bacterium | reverse complement strand
TCGGCTGGTACCTCTGGCGGACGTCGGAGCGGGACCGGCGGTCCGGGGCCGCGCCTCTCCTTCTCGCCGTGGCGATGTGTGGTGATGGGCGCGATCGGTCTGGCCTTCGTGGTCACGCGGGTGGTCCAGCCGGGTCCCCTCACGTTCTTCACCTCCCGGGAGGCCACGACGGCGGTGCTGACGGGCACCGTGTCGGAGACGCCGTACTACATGACGGAGAACAAGGCGGGCGGGTTGCTGTTGATCTTCCTCTCGCAAATCCTGGTGTTCATCGCCCTCTTCGCGATCCTCTACGCGCGACGCCACCGACTCTGGCCGGCGCCGACCGCGAGCGCACCTCGCCTGGCGATTCTTCATCGGCGCGCTGATCGTGGCCAACGTCGTGATGAACAACCCGATGGGCAACGGTCGTTTCTGGTTCAGCATCGTGATCCTGGCCTTCGTCTCGATCTATCTGCCCTACGACAGGAGAAACAGCCAGCGCTTCTATGTCTGCTGCGCGCTGGCCATCCTGTTCTTCTCCTTCGCGTCCCTGGACCTCTTCCGCGCCCAGGGCGGAACTCTCGAGGTGGCCGGGCCCGGGACGACGTTCATCGAGAACGGTACCTACGGGATGTTCCAGATGGAGCTGAACTCCATCCGGTTCGTCGAGGACGAGGGACACACCGACGGTCGGCAGATGCTGGGCTATGTCTTCAATTTCGTGCCGAGGAAGTGGTGGGAGGACAAGCCGATCCCCACCGGTCAGGTCGTCGATCCCCCGCTCGCCCGGTCCACGACGGCCTGGTCCGAGTTCTTCGTCGACTTCGGTGTCGGCGGTGTCGTTATCCTCTTCGCGCTCTACGGAGCGATGAGCCGTCTCCTCTCGGACCGCGGTCGCAACCTCGATCCCGGCCTTCTTCATGCCGCGCTGCCGATTCTGGCGGTGCTCCAGCTCACCGTGCTCCGAGGCTCGCTCCTTCCCGTGATGGGCGTGGTCTACCAGATACTCTTCGTATTCGCCTGCCTGCTCACGCGGCATCCGGCCCGACAATCGGCGACGGAGGGTGTTCGTTCGTCACGCTCGATGAAGAATGAATCGCTCCGTCAGCTCACGAAGGTGTAACGGTGTGTATTCCAGGGCCGATGAGGGGGACGAACAGGGCGTCTGCCACCCTCACCGACGACGCGGCGCCAGGGACTCGATGTCGGGCAGAGCACAGACGGAGGCGGCGCACCCGGTGTCGCGATGACAGGGGAGGGTCCGATGCCTGAGCTGAAGGTCCTGATCATCGGGATCAACTACGCCCCCGAGGTCACCGGCATCGCGCCCTACACGACCGGCGTGGCGCGGGGGCTGGCGGCAGCCGGGCACCGGGTCCAGGTCCTCTGCGGGTTCCCGCACTACCCCGCGTGGTCCTTCGCCGGCGGGTACGAGAAGGGCTGGCGTCGCCGGGAGCACGACGGCGCCGTCGAGGTCATCCGGCTGAGGCACCCGCTCCCGACCAATGCGGTCGGCCCGTCGAGGGTGCTGATGGAGGCGGTCTTCGCCGGTCAGGCCGGCGTGGGGGGACTGGCGGACCCCGACCTCATCCTCGTGATGAGCCCGGCGCTGCTGTCGGTCGGGGCGGCCCTCGCGCGGCGCGCCCGCAACCGTGCCGCGGTCGGCGTCATCGTGCAGGACCTCTACTCGCGGGCGTTCCCGGAGACCGGTGCCCTGGGTGGGCACGGCGGGATTCCTGGGTGCGCACGCTCGAGTCCCGGCTGTCGTCACGAGCCGATGGCGTCGCCGTCATCCACGACAAGTTCCGCGAGAACGTGGCGGATCTCGGCGTGCCCCGTGATCGGATCACGGTGATCCGGAACTGGTCGCACGTCGCGGCCCCGACCGACGATCCGGACCGGACGAGAGCCCTGATGGGTTGGTCCGGGGGTGACACGGTCGTGCTGCACGCCGGCAACATGGGGTACAAGCAGGGTCTCGAGAACGTCGTGGAGGCGGCCCGGCGGGCCGACGACGCCCACGCACCCGTCCGGTTCGTGCTCCTGGGCGACGGCGCGCGGCGCGTGGCGCTCGAGGGCCTGGGGGCCGGCGTCGAGCGACTGGAGTTCCTCGCGCCGCTGCCGGCCGGTCGGTTCGAGGACGTCATGGCGGCCGCGGACCTGTTGCTCCTCAACGAGAAGCCCGAAGTCTCGGACATGTGCGTCCCCGGGAAGCTGACGTCGTACTTCGCGGCCGGACGTCCGGTCGTCGGGGTGACCGCCCCGGAGAGCGGCGCGGCCTCGGAGATCAACGCTGCCGACGCGGGCGTCATCGTCGAGTCCGGCAACCCGGCACGACTGCTGGAGGCGGTGCTGACGCTTCGCGAGGACCCGACGCGCTGCGCGACGCTGGGGAAGTCGGGCCGCGCGTACGCCGAGTCCTTCCTGACCGAGGAGGCGGCGCTGGCGGCCTACGTGGGGTGGGCGGAATCCCTGGTGGCCCGTCGCCCTCGTCGTCGGACCGGCCCCGCGCGGCTCGCCGACACGTCCCGACCGCGGGAGGCCCGCCGGTTGTCGTCCACCGCCGGCTCGTGAGGGCGTCACCGCCTCCGCCGTGGGTGACGCTTCCGCGGACCCCCGCCAGCCACCACGACAGCCGCAATGTTCGGAGCCTGGAGCAACGATGAACGGACGAGAATATCTTGCGATCCTCGCCAAGCGATGGCTCACGATCGTCATCTGCGTCGATGTGTGCATCGTCGCCGCGGCACTGATCGGGTTCCTCACGCCGACGAGCTACGCGGCGCACACCCAGATTTTCGTCTCCACCCAGGTCGACGCGGGCAACGTCAACCAGCAGCTGTACCAGGGCGGCAACTTCACGGCGGAGCGGGTCAAGTCGTACACGGAGCTCGCGACCAGCCCGCGGGTCACGGTGCCCGTCATCCAGCAGCTGTCGATCGACATGACGCCCGCCGATCTCGCGGGACGCGTGAGCGCGGAGTCGACGCAGGGCACGGTGCTGATCAACATCGAGGTCAGCGACAGCTCCGCGGATCAGGCGGCGCGGCTCGCGGACGCGGTCGGCGGGCGCCTGGCCGAGGTGATCCAGGAGCTCGAGGCCCCGGCCGGGGGCGCGGTCTCCCCGGTCCGGGCGACCATCGTGACGCCCGCTGTCCCGCCGGAATCACCGGTCCTCCCCAACTGGCCGCTGACCATCGCGCTGGGGCTCATCGCGGGCCTCCTCGTCGGTGTCGGCGGCGCGGTCGTGCGGGAGAGCCTCGACTCCAGCATCGACTCCGAGGACGACGTCGAGCGCGTGTCCGGCGTCTCGAACCTCGGGAAGATCGTGTTCGACCAGGACGCGGACGCACACCCCATCAGCCAGCGCGACGGCCGCTCGGAGGCCTTCCGGCAGCTCCGCACGAACCTGCAGTTCGCGTCGGTGGACTCCCGGTCCCGGATGTTCCTGGTGACCAGTGCGGTTCCCGGCGAGGGCAAGAGCACCGTGACCGGCAACCTCGGGATCGCTCTCGCCCAGATCGGCCTGCGTGTCACGGTCGTCGACGCCGACCTCCGACGCCCGTCGCTCTCCGACTACTTCGGGCTCAGCAACGACGTCGGCCTCACCACCGTGATCATCGGCCGGACCAACCTCGACGACGCCGTGCAGAAGGTGCGTCCGAACCTGTCGCTCCTCTCGAGCGGACCGCGGCCACCGAACCCCGGCGAGCTCCTCTCGTCCGGTCGTGCGGCCGCTGTCCTGGACTCCCTGGCCGCACGGTGCGACATCGTGCTCGTCGACACCGCGCCGCTCCTCCCGGTCGCCGACACCCGCGTGATCGCTCCCCGGGCCGACGGCGTCCTGATGGTCGTCCGTGCGGGGTCGACGAACAGCCATCAGGTCAAGGAAGCGATCGAGTCGTTGCGCAAGGTCCAGGCGACCATCCTCGGCACGGTGCTCAACCGGGTGTCGGCCAAGGACGTCGACGACTCGTACTACGGTCACTACGGCCAGACGACCGCGGATCCGCTCACGGGCAGCGACATGGTCGCTGCGACCGCCGTGGAGGACGACGCCCCGACCCGGCGCACGGTGACGCCCTACCGACGGTCGCGGTCGTCGACGCCGGTCTGAACCCCTGGCGGGTCAGACCCTGGCGCGACGACGGAGCGATCGCCGCGCCGGTTCCTCGATCACGTAGTACGTCAGTGCGCCGACGCCGACGGCGAGGGCGAAATAGGCCACCACGACGGCGAGTCTGACGATCAGGATCGTATCGACGAACTGCTGCCACGCGCCGATCTTCTGGAGGACGACCAGCACCAGGAAATGGGTGAGATACACGGAGTACGAGACGCGTCCGCCCCATTCCAGCACCCGTGACGACAGCAGCCGGTGCACCGGGCCCACCGTGCTGGGAATGGCGATGACGAGAACGGCGATGAACGGCAGGGCCAGGAACGCCGATGCGCTCTTCGGTTCCACGAGAGCGAGGACGGCGATCGACGCGGCCACGGCCCCGACGGCCACGAAATCCCAGTTCCGGTGCGGCCGGACGCCGTGGCGCCACGCGGACCAGAGGAGACACCCCAGGGTGAACTCGCCGAGGATCCGGGTCCACATCACCGGAGTCCAGGCGTCGGCATAGGAGGAGCTGGTGCCGAGAGCCAGCAGGACGACGATCTCGGCCGCGAGCACGGCCCCGCCGGCGACCAACGCGGTGCGGCGCCGCAGCCGCATGACCACGATCGCCAGCAGGGGGAAGAGGATGTAGGCGGCCGCCTCGCAGGAGATGGACCAGGACGGACCGTTCCACGGTGTGACACCCGGCAGGGCCTGCAGGAGCACGAGGTTGCCCACGAAGGTGTCCGCGGTGAAGGTGCCCTGGGAGTGGAGGGCGAGGCCGAGCGCCGCCGCCCCCGCGACGAGGCCGCCGGTGGCGACCAGTGTCGCCAGGTGCACCGGATAGATTCTGGCGAAGCGGGCCCACAGGAATGACGTGTAGGCACCGCGGCGACCGTCGCGGAATCGTTCGGCGCAGTTGTAGCTGATGATGAAGCCGGAGAGGACGAAGAAGACCTCGACGCCGAGATAACCGCTGGCGATCCACGGTTCGGCGATCCGGGTGGCCGGCAGGAGGTCGAACATCGGCCGGCGGAAGTGCTCCAGGAGCACCCAGCTCGCGGCCACGGCACGAAGGCCGGTCATGGCCCGCAGGGTCGGCGGAGAGGCCGTCCGGATCTCGCCTGGCGCGTGCCCGACACCCAGGAGGCCCGTCATCATCAGACGGTATCGTCGGCGTCCGTCGTCCCGTTATCAGGGGCCACGTGCCCTATCTCGTTGCGATCTCAGCCGTTCTCGCGACGGAGCAGCCTCGTCACGAGGTCGACCCCCGTGCGCCGGCTGCGGTCGTGCAGGGCGAGCGCCGAGGTCGCCGCGGCAACGCGGTCGCCGGCGAGGACCGCGGCCACCCGGTCCGTGAGCGCCCCCAGCTCGGTGACCAGCCATTCGGCGGGGAGCAGGTCGCGCATCGCTCCGCGGTCCGTCGCCACCACCGGCACGCCGCGGGCGAGGGCCTCGACGACGACCATCGGCTGGGCCTCCAGCCGGTAGGTGCTGGGGAAGACGAACACGTCGGCGGCGTCGAGCTCCGCGGTGACCTCGTCGGGGGTCGCCGCGCCGACGTGGCGGACGGCGCCGGGGTGCTCGGCACGCGCGACGCCGAGGGCGGCCTCCACGCGCCGGTCGACGATCGGCCCCACCAGGGTCAGCTCGGCGTCGAGTCCGCGGGCCCGGAGCGCGCCGAGGACCTCCAGCACCCGCACGCTGCCCTTCTCGACGGAGAGGTTGCTGACGTGGACCAGGCGCCGGCCGTCGCCCCGGACGGGACGTCGGTGTGCCGCGGGTTCCACGAACCGCGCGTTGCTCACGACGACGACCTGCGACGCGGTCCGGTACCGGGCACGGAGCTCGTCGGCCATCCCCGGGCTCAGGCAGACGTGGGTTCCGGACGGGCCGAGGGCACGGGCGAGGAGGACCATCGCCGGGTCCCGGCGGCCGCGCAGGCATCCGTAGGAGTGGTGGTGGAACGTCACCGGGGCACGGACCGCCCGCGCGACGAGGACGAGCCCGAGCTGGTACCAGAGGCCGGCCCCGCCCGCCCCGCCGAGGTAGAGCTGGACCGGCCCTGCCCGCCGGGCGCAGACCAGGGCGGCGGCGGCGCGCAGGTGCGCCGCCCCCCGGGTGAGGTGGTAGCGCAGTCCCGTCGCGCCGGGCGCTCCGGCGGTCGAGATCGCCCGCACGTCGTGACCCTCGGGTGCCCGGGTCCCGAGCGCGTCGACGACGGCCCGGGTGATCCGGGCGGCGCCGTGCAGGGGTGGCGGCAGCGGTCCGGCCACGAGCACGGTCGGTCGAGTGCTCGACGCCATGCGTTCCTCCCTCGCGACGACCGGGTGCGGCCGGGACGGCGCCCCGGAGGGGGCGTCGCGCGCCGGTGTTAGCGTGTCGCACCCGTCGGAGCGGCGGATCACACGGGCCCCGGGCCGGGACCGCCCACCGTCGACGTGACCTTGGGGAGTCGGATGAATCAGGGCGCCCGTGACGTGGCCAAGCGGCTCATCCCCGTCGTCAATCGAGTGACCGAGCGATGGGGCCTGCGGCTGCAGCCCGTGCACTACTACTCCGAGGTGCCCGACCGCCGGGCGTTGCGCGCTGATCGTTCCTGGGCCCGGCGTGTCGGCCTGACCGGCGTCGACTGGTCCCTCGAGGATCAGCTGGCCTGGCTGGAGAAGACGTGCCGCCCCTACGTCGGCGAGGTGCAGGGTCTGAAGGACTGGCGGGAGCTCGGCAACGATCGCGGACCCGGGTACGGGCCCATCGAGTCCCAGGTCCTGCACTGCGCGGTCCGCGCTCTCGCCCCCCGGCGCATCCTCGAGGTCGGGAGCGGGGTCTCGACCGTCATCTCCCGCCGAGCTGCTGATCGCAACGAGGAGGAGGGACGGGGACGCACGGCCATCACGTGCATCGAACCGCACCCCCGGGACGCGTTGCGGGCGCTGGCCGGCGTCGATGTGATCGCCGCACGCGCGCAGGACGTCGACCTGAGCCTGTTCGACGAGCTCGGGGCGGGCGACCTGCTGTTCATCGACTCCACCCACGCCGTGCGGACCGGGTCCGAGCTCGCCCGGCTCTACCTCGATGTGCTCCCTCGGCTCGCCGAGGGAGTCGTCGTCCACATCCACGACATCGTCCTCCCCTACCTGCACCAGCCGGACGTCCTCGACAGCGTCTTCGACTGGCAGGAGTCGACCCTGCTCGCCGCCCTGTTGACCGACAATCCGCGGCTCGCCGTCCTGGCCTGCGAGTCCGCGCTGCACCACGACCGCCCGGAGGGGCTGGCGGAGCTCCTGCCCGACTACCGGCCGCGCCCCATGACCGACGGGCTGAATCCGGACGGCGACCCGGCCGGTCGGGGGCACTTCCCCTCCAGCACGTGGCTCGTCCGCGTCGGCCCATGACCGCCCCCGGACGCACCGCCCGCCGTCACTTCCCCGAGGTCGAGGCGGGAGGCTTCAGCCGTGTCGACGGCACGGTGGCCTTCTACACCCGCGTGCGGGCGCTGACCTCGTCGAGCAGCACGGTGCTGGACTTCGGGGCGGGACGCGGACGCTTCCTCGAGGACCCGGTGGCGTTCCGTCGCGACCTGCAGCGGCTCCGGGGTGCCGTCGCGCGGGTCGTCGGCGTCGACGTGGACGCGGCCGTCCTGGAGAACACCGCCGTGGACGAGGCGCACGTCATCGTCGCCGGCGATCCACTGCCCCTGCCCGATGCGTCGGTCGACATCGTCGTGGCCGACTTCGTGTTCGAACACGTCGACGACCCACGATGGGCGGCCCTGGAACTGGACCGCGTCCTCCGGCCGGGTGGCTGGATCTGCGCCCGGACGCCCAATCGGCAGGGGGTCATCGCCGCCGCCGCCCGGCTGGTGCCGAACCGTCACCACGCGGCCGTGCTGCGGACGCTCCAGCCGCACAAGAGGGAGCGGGACACCTTCCCCACCGTCTACCGCATGAACTCGCCCGCGGCGCTGCGCGCCTGCTTCCCGCCACAGCGGTACGCCCATCTCACGTACGCGCACGACGGCGGGCCGGCGTACGCGGGAGGCTCGCGGATCGGCTGGGCGTTCTTCCGGTCGTTGGCCCGGCTCACCCCCGCCCGGTTCCGGCCGATGCTGTTCGTACTGATCCAGAAGCACGCCGACGGAACGGCGGGTTCCTCGGCGTGAGGCAGCAACTCGCCCTCGCCCGCGTGCGGGCACGGAAGCTGTCGCGCACGCTGCCGCGACGGCGCTACCGGGCCGCACTGCGGCAGGGGGTCCTGCCGGCGACGGACCACGCCGACGCCGGTCTGCGCGGTGACATCGCGACGGTGTTCGACGTGGGCGCGTCCCGGGGCCAGTTCGCGGTCTTCGCGCGTGAGACCTGGCCCGCGGCGTCGCTGATCTGCTTCGAGCCGATCGACGAGGCCGCCCGGGTGATCGCCGGCGTCGCGGGCGGTGCGGTGTCGGTGCACGTCGCGGCCCTCGGTGCCGAGCCCGGAAGCCGCCGCCTGCACGTCTCGGGGCGTGACGACTCCTCGTCACTGCTGCCGATCGGACGCCAGGCGACCGTGTTCCCGGGTACGGCGGAGACCGGTTCCCGCGACGTGGACGTCGACGTGCTCGCCCGCCACCTCGACGCCTCGACCCCGCGGCCGGTGCTGCTGAAGATCGACGTCCAGGGCTACGAGCTCGAGGTCCTGCGTGGCGCGGGCGCCGCGCTCGACCACGTGGACGAGATCCTCTGCGAGTGCTCGTTCGTCGAGCTCTACACCGGCCAGCCCCTGGCGGCCGAGGTGATCGCCCACCTCGCGGACCGAGGCTTCGCGCTGGTGAACGTCTCGGGCATCGTGACGTCGGCCGACGGCCAGCAGCTGCAGGCCGACCTCACCTTCCGTCGCCGGCCCTGACGAGCTGGGAGCGAAGGATGTCCGCGATGGCCCGCTCGACGGAGGAATCGCTGTGGTGATCGTCGTCCTGGTGCTCGGCCTCCTCCCGGCCGGTCGCCTCAAGAACCTCCTGCTCAGCCTCACCGGTCGCGCCACCGTGGCACGGTCAGCCCGCGTCCATCCGGTGATCCTCTGGCGGGTCCGTTCCCTGGTCGTCGGCGAGCGTGCGTACATCGGGCCGGGCAACGCCTTCCGGGAGCTGGCCCGCGTCGAGGTGGGCGACGAGGCGGAGGTCGGCCAGTTCAACTGGGTCTCGGCGGCGTCGAGCTACGTGAGCTCGAGCGAGAACGACCTCGCCGCCAGCCTGATCATGGCCCCGCAGACGGCGATCACGTCCCGGCACTACATCGACTGCTCGGGGGGCCTGAGGCTGCATCGCCTGGCGATCATCGGTGGGGTCCGTACCACGATCCTCACGCACGCCGCCGACACCCGCCGGTGGGAGGTCCACGGGAGCCCGGTCGAGATCGGTGAGGCCAGCCTCGTGTTCAGCAACGTGGTGATCAACCCCGGCGTCACGATCGCGAGGCACAGCATGGTCGCGACGGGCGCCGTGGTCGCGCGGGATCTCACCGAGCCCGGCCGGCTCTACGGCGGGGTGCCCGCCAAGGTGATCGGGGACATCTCGGACGGTGAGCACACCACCCGCAGCACTCTGCGCCACGTCCCGCGGGAGACGGCGCGCAGGCGACTGCGCGAACGCCGCTGACGCTTCCTGCTCTGTGGCAGGACCCGCTCCGAGGCCGGGGAGAACGCGTTCCTTACACTGCGCGCCTCACCCGGTGGAGGGAGCGACGTGACGCTCGTTGTGATGATCCTGGGGCTCCTGCCCGCGGGGCGGGTCAAGAACGTGCTGCTCGGCCTCGTGGATCGCCGGATCGTCGTGGCCCGGTCGGCGCACATCCACCCGATCCTGCTGTGGCGCGTCCGATCGCTGGTGGTCGGGGAGCGCGCGTACGTGGGCGTCGGCAACGCGTTCCGTGCGCTCGCCAGGGTGGAGATCGGCGACGACGCCCAGATCGGTCAGTTCAACTGGTTCTCGGCCGCCTCGAGCTTCGTCAACGACCCGGACGACGTCCTCGGGGCCAGCCTCGTGATGAGCCCGCACAGCGCGATCACGTCCCGCCACTACCTCGACTGCGCCGGCGGGCTCGTGCTGGAGCGGCTGGCGATCATCGGGGGAGTGCGCAGCACCGTCCTGACCCACGCCGCGGACCTGCGCCGGTGGGTGCAGGGCGCCCGCCCCGTCGTGATCGGGGAGTCGACGATCGTGTTCAGCAACGTCGTGATCATGCCCGGCGTCCGGATCGCCGAGAACTCCGTGGTCGCCGCCAGCGCGACCGTCACCCGCGACCTGTCCGTGCCCTGGCGGCTCTACGGCGGTCTCCCCGCCAAGGACATCGGCGACACGTCGGACTGGCAGTTCCACCGGCGCAGCACCTCGCGCAACGTGCCGCGCGAGGTCGCCGACGAGCTCGCGCGGGCGCGCCGGTGACCGCCCGCCCCTCGCCCGACATCCCCGAGTAGAAGGGCAAGCTCATGGCCGATTCCGACAGGCCGGTGCTCGTCGCCGGCGCCGGTGGTTTCATCGGCGGCCACCTGGTCCGCGCCCTGACGTCCCAGGGGCGACCGGTGCGCGCCGTGGACAAGAAGCCGCTCGACCAGTGGTACCAGGTCGTCGAGGGGGTCGACGGCCGCACCCTCGACCTCGCGGGACTCGACGCGTGCGTGGAGGCCGTCGACGGGGTCGGTGAGATCTACAACCTCGCCGCGGACATGGGCGGCATGGGGTTCATCGAGAACAACCGCGCCCTGTGCATGCTCTCGGTGCTCATCAACACCCACCTGCTCCAGGCGGCCCGGGACGCGCACGTCGACAGGTACTTCTACGCCTCGTCGGCGTGCGTCTACGCGGCGGGCAAGCAGACCTCGCCCGACGTGGCGCCCCTGGTCGAGGCCGACGCGTACCCGGCCATGCCCGAGGACGGCTACGGCTGGGAGAAGCTGTTCAGCGAGCGGATGTGCCGCCACTTCGCCGAGGACTTCGGCATGGCCACCCGGGTCGCGCGCTACCACAACGTCTACGGGCCCTTCGGGACGTTCGCCGGCGGCCGGGAGAAGGCGCCCGCCGCGATCTGTCGCAAGGTCGCCGAGGCGGTCCTCGACGGCACCGACGAGATCGAGATCTGGGGCGACGGCCACCAGACACGCAGCTTCATGTACGCCGACGACTGCGTGCAGGGAACGCAGATGATCATGAACGGGCCGCCGGTCGAGCCGATCAACCTCGGTAGCGCCGAACTGGTCTCGATCAATCAGCTGGTCGACATCGTCGAGGACATCGCCGGTGTGCGCCTGCGCCGCCGCCACCTGCTGGACGCTCCCCAGGGCGTGCGCGGCCGGTCGAGCGACAACAGCCTCATCCTCGAGCGCTACGGCTGGGAACCCTCGACGACCCTGCGGGACGGCCTGGAGCGCACGTTCGGCTGGATCCTCGAGGAGCTCAAGAACGGGCGGGACAGCCGGTGACCCGCCCGCCGCGGCGGGCGGCGTCCCGGATGGTGAACTGAGCGGGTGCCCGGACATCGGATCGCGCGGCGTGCCTTCGTCCTCGGTGCGCTCGGCACCGTGGGCGGCGCGGCGGTCGCGTGCGCATCCGGGAACGCCGACCCCGCCCGGGCCACCGTCCCGATCCTCGGGCCGGGGGCGACGGACACCGACTGGACGCGGGTCCCGGCCGGCCCGATCCCCGCGACCGACCCCGCCGGTCGGCGCTACATCCAGACCCGGATACCCCGGACGGTGGCTCCTGCCGTCGTCGGTGGTGGTCCGGGCCCGGGCCTGCACGCCGGGCTCCCGGACGGACGGTCGGCCTCCTACGTCCTCCAGGACCTGCGCACCCCGGTCGCCGAGCTCGGCGCGGTGTTCGCCTTCGGACCGGGGAACCTGCTCGGTTCGCTGTGCCTGGCGCGGTTCGACCGGTGGTCCGAGCAGTACGGATCGCGCGGCGACGTCCGGTCGACCTGCCACCTCGGGATCACGCCCGACCGCTGGATCTACGGTGTGTTCCGCTCTCCCGATCTCGAGGTGGTCCGGAGCCGGGCCTTCCGGACCCCGATCCCCCAGGACGGATCGCCCCACACGATGCAGGTCGCGGTCGACGGCACGACGGCGACCGTCGTCGAGCCGGACGGGACCGCCACGCGGATCGACGACCCCCGCCTCGCGGTCACGCCGACGGAGACGTTCGCGTGCTGGGAGTTCTTCAAACTCGGCCCCGGAGCGAGTGACCTGACCTTCCTCCGGACCTGGGCGCGCTGAGCGTCGACTCGTCGGGGCGCGTCACCGGCCGTCCGCGTGAACGAGGAGGGTCCGGCCGCCAGAGCCGGACCCTCCTCGGCGCACTCGTCACCAGCGAACGCGTGGTCCCTGGATCAGCGCGGGCAGCCGCACCCGTCGTGCTGCGACCCGCCGCCGTTCTCGTGGCCCCAGTCGCCGCCCTGGTTCCCGTTGCCGCCGCCGTTGTGGCCGCCGCCGTTGTTGCCGCCGTTCGTTGTTGCCGCCGTTGTTGCCGCCGCCACCCGGCGTCGTCGGCTCGGTCGGCTCCTTCAGCTCGAAGTCGTAGGTCGCGCCGGGAACGGTCAGGTTGTCCACGGCCGACGTGAGGCCGGGATTGCCACTGCCCTGGTTGAATCCGAAGGCCAGGATCGTGGCGCCGGGGTTGGCGGCCGCGATGGCCGCGAGGGTCAGCGTGCCGCCGTTGTCGCACCGGGTCTGGTTGGCCTCGAAGCCACCGATCTGGCGCGTCGAGCAGAAGAGCCCGGTGGATCCGTCGTAGCGGTTCCAGGTGCCGGCCGTCTGGTTGGCGTTGGGGCCGACCTGGTAGACGGGCTCGAAGGTCAGGGTGGAGAAGTCGCCCGTCTCCAGCGTCCCGCCGTTCTTGTCGATCTGCAGCTGGAGCGAGGGGAAGAGGTTCGCGTTCGCCGTCGACGCGGGGTCGCGGTACGCGTTGTACCCGAGAACCCCGGGCGTCGCGAAGGACGTGAGCGAGGCGCCATCACCGGAATGGAAGAAGTCCGCCTTGCCGGCGTCGTCCTCGGTGACGAGCTTGAGCGCGCCCGCGCTACCGGCGGCCCCACCGAACTCCTCGGTGAACGTCCGGGACGACACGGGGCGGTCGTCGGTGGGCGCGAAGCCCTGCGGATGGGCCTCGGTCACCACGGTCGCGGTCGGGCCCAGAAGGCCCGCCACGGGTACGGCGGCGCTGGCCCCGCCTGTCCCGATCACCAGGGCGGCGGCGGCCGCGACGACTCCCGCGCCGATCACGGCAGCCTTCCCGCGCGTTCCGAGCGTGGCCCGATGTCTGCTCGTCAAGGTGTGTCCCCCTCTGTCGCCGGGTGCCTGGCGGCCCCCACTCGAAGGAGAACGAAGGAGTCACGAACGGGTAACGCGTCGGAGCTGGTTGTTTCCGGAGAGTGAGTACAGGTCGTCGGACTCGCTCCGGCGCGTCGGCGTCGACAAGGCGCGACGAGAGGTGTCTGCTGATCGCCCACCGACCTCGGGAGTGAGCGATGCGCAGAACCGCCTCATTGGGAACCGTCGTCTACCTGATCGTCGGCCTGGTCGTCGCCCTGTCCAACGGCTACACGGTCACCGACCTGTCCTCGCTCCTGTCCTTCCTCCTGGTGCTGTTCCTCTGGCCCCTCGTCCTGCTCGGCATCGACCTCCACGTCGACCTCGGTATGTAGAGCTCACCGACGGCGAGCCGCTGAGGCGCGCCCGAGGTCACTCGATCGTGGGGTGACGCCTGCTCGGCGAAACGTCTGCCCGCGCCGGGGCGAGAGGGGAGGGGGGCGCGCGAGGCGGCCACGGGGGGAGCTTTCGGATGGCCGAGGCATTCAGCGACGAGCACGTGGCGACGGTGACGCGCGGGGTGGTGATCGCGGCCGGGGTGGTGCTGACCAAGCTCCGCGATCCCGAGTTCCTGAGCGCATCGGGCGGCGTGCCCGACGTCGTCGACGAGGTCGCCGAGGAGGACCGCGGCGCCGCGCGTGGTGGGCGGCTGGTCGCGCTGGCTCGGAAGGGCGGCGAGCGCGCGCGGCGGGGCGTCGCCATCGGCTTGGAGCGGTGGTCCGCGGAGCGCCCCGGCAGCGCACGGTGGGACACGCTCACCACCGAGGACCGGTGTGCCTGGTGGCTCTCGCGGATGGGCACCGTGACCGCCGGTCTCGCGGCGCTCCCCGGCGTGGCCGGCGCGGCGGCGGGTGGGGTTCCCGTGGGCGATCTCCTCTCGGCGGCCGGGCAGGCGCTGCTGCTCTGCGCGATCGCCGACGAGTACGGCGTCGACGACGTCGACGACAAGGTCGAGCTGGTGGCGGAGGTCGTCCTCGGGCGGTCCCTGACCGTCGTCCGGGGTGGTCGCGCCCAGCGGCGGGCCTCCCAGGACGAGGCGGCCGTGCTGGTCCCGGAGCTGGCGGAGCAGTCGTCCTCGCCGAAGGCTCGCGCGCTCGCGGCCGGGCTCGCACTGGTGCGGATGGGGAGGTCCCTGACGTCGCTCCAGGACCAGCTCGACGAGCGCCCCCAGGGACACGTCGGACAACGGATGATCGGCGCCCTCCCCGTCGTCGGGATCGTCGGCCAGTTCCGGGGTGAGCGCCGCGGCCTGAAGATCGTCGCCGAGCGGGGAGGCGAGTGGTGCGACATGCGTCGGGCCCAGGCCGGCCCGGTGCTGGTGAGCGCGCCGGAGACGATGGCGACCCGTTGGTCGGGGCCCCGTACTCGTAGGGGACGGGACCGCGGCCGTGATGTGCGAGACGACCCTCGCCCGCGCCCAGCTCGCTGCCGACCTCGCCGGTGCCGACGGCATGCCCTTCTGACGGTGGTCGTCACCGAGGGCCGTCCGCGCCGGGACGAGGGGCTCGCGCCCGGAGCGTCAGGGAGGTCCGCCGATGCTCGCGCGGACCGTCGACGGCGTGCAGCGGGCGGCCGTCCTCCGTCCCGTCCAGCCCGGGTCCGCGCAGCAGGACCAGGCTGCCCGCGGCGGCCTCCCAGGTGGTCAGGGTGGTGCCCTGCCGGTCCGAGCACTGGTGCAGTCGCGCCGAACCCTCGAGCGTGAGGATCGCGACGAGGTACCGGTGGCGCCGCCCGTCGAGGTGGGTGGAGATGCCGAGGCTGCCGGGTTCGTAGCGCTGCACGGTGACTTCGTCGGGCGCCCACGCCTCGAGGCCGCGCACGGCCGGCGCGTGCTCGTGCACGGCGGCGACCAGGGCGCGCCGCAGCGTGTCCACCGCTCGGCAGCGCCGCGATGTCCGCGCCCGCGATCACGCGGTGGTCGGCCTGCTGCCGCACCCGGTGCGGGCCCTCCACGGAGGGGAGCGCGGCGAACTCCGCGGCGCCGACCTCGTCGAGCAGGGCACGACACCACGACTCGGCGAGCACGTCGGGCACGAACGCCGCGCCGTCGCGCGCCGTGTGCCGCAGCGCCGGCCCCAGATCACCGTTCAGCATGGGCGCTTCACCATCCCCGCAGGTCGACGGGCCAGGTGTCGAGGACGTCGTCGTCGCGCACGACGTGCATCCGCTCGTGGAGGGCGACGGTGGGGTCGACGTGGGCGGGGAGGACGGTCACGCGGTCACCGACGCGCACGGGCTCGGCTCCGTCGGCCGTCGCGAACGTCGTGTGCTCGTCGGAGCAGAACCAGACCTGGGCGTCGGGGATGGTCGGGTTGCCGTGGTCCATGCCCAGGGACTTGAGGCCGACGTCGGCGACGGCGTAGCCGGGCATGGTGGCCGTCGGCGCGCTCACCGAGACCACGGTGGCCAGCAGGGTCAGGGCCTGGCGGAACGGGGCGCCTGCGGCGGTGTAGGCGGTGTCCATCAGGGCGTAGGACCCGGCCTGGAGCTCGGTGACCCAGGTGTTCACCTCGGCCGTGCCGGTGCCGCCGCCGGAGACGACCTCGCCGCCGACGTCGGCGTGCGCGACGAGCAGGCGGGCCATGCACTCCTCGGTGAGCCGCGCGCGCTCGGTCCGGTCGGGCAGCAGCTGCAGGTGGCCCTCGTAGCCCATCACGCCGCGGACCGTGAGGCCGGCGGCGCGGGCGCGGTCGGCCAGCCACCCGGCCCGCTCGGGGGCGACGCCGCAGCGGGGGAGCCCGACGTTGACGTCGACGAGCACCTCGGGAACCCCACCCGCGGCCGCGGCGTCCACGGTCTCGGGGGAGTCGACGGCGACGGTCACGCGCGCGCCGCCCTGCGCCACCGCACCGAGGCGGTGGGTGTCGAGCACCTCGTTGGCCAGCAGCAGGTCGTCGCCGAGTCCGGCGGACGCCATGCCCTCGACCTCGCGGATCGTCGCGCACGTGAACCCGGCGTGCCCGTGCGCGTGCTGGCGGCGGGCGAGCGCGGTGGTCTTGTGTGCCTTCACGTGCGGGCGCAGCCGGGCGCCGGGCCACCGGGCGGCCATGTCGGCGAGGTTGGCCTCGAGGGCGTCGGCGTCGACGAGCAGGGCGGGGGTCGTGAGCTCAGCGGTGCGCACGGGGCGATCCCAGCACGCGGTCGAGGTGCGCGTTGGCGAAGCGCCCCTCGGGATCGAGACGGTCGCGCAGCGCGACGAACGCATCGAAGTCGGGGTAGAGCCCGCGCAGGTCGGCGGCGGTGCGGGTGTGCAGCTTGCCCCAGTGCGGGACGGCCGCCGAGCGCGGTCATCACCGATTCCACGGCGGAGAAGTAGGCCTCGTGGGGCTGTCCGCGCCAGACGTGGACGGCGAGGTAGGCGCTGTCGCGGCCGGAGGCGGTGGACAGGGGGACGTCGTCGGCGGCGGCGACCCGCACCTCGACCGGGAAGGTGACGGCACGGGCGTGGCGCGCCGCCACCGAGCGCAGACCGTCGACGGCGTCGCGGAGGGCCGCGCGGGGCACGGCGTACTCCATCTCGAGGAACCGCACCCGGCGGGGGCTGGTGAACACCCGGTAGGAGCGGTCGACGTACTCGGCGTTGGCCATCTGGCGGGCCATCACCTGGTTGAGCCGGGGCACGAGCCCGGGGGCGACCGCGCCGGCGCGGCACACCAGGTCGAACGCGCCGTTGCCCATCAGCTCGTCACCGACCCACTCGGTGACCGGACCACGGCGCGGACCGTCGGCGTCGGTGCGGTCGTTGCGCTTGGTCGCAGCGATTTCCGTGTGCGGAAACCAGTAGAACTCGACGTGGTCGTGGTGCGCGGCGAGGTCGTCGAACCCGTCGAGCACCTCCGCCAGCGGCATCGCCGACTCGCGCGCGTGCAGCCGGAACGCGGGCACGGCCTGCAGGGTCACGGCGGTGAGCACACCGAGCGCGCCGAGCCCGACGCGGGCGTGGTGGAACACGTCGGCGTGCTCGTGCGCCGAGCACGACAGCACCGACCCGTCGGCGAGCACCATCTCCAGCCCGCGGATCTGGGCCGCGAGCCCCTGGTGGCGGGCGCCGGTGCCGTGGGTGCCGGTGGAGACGGCGCCGGCGACCGTCTGCGCGTCGATGTCGCCGAGGTTCTCCAGCGCGAGCCCGTGCGCCCACAGCAGGGGGTTCAGGGTCCGCAGCGTCAGGCCCGCGGGCACGGTGACCAAGCCGGTGGCCGGGTCGACGCGCACGGCCGCCGGGTCGGCGGGGACCGCGAGCGCCACGCCGTCGGGGACCCCGATGCCGGTGAACGAGTGCCCGCTCCCGAGCGCCTTGATCCGCAGCCCGTCGCGCGTCGCGGCCTTCACCGCCGCCACGACGCCCTCGGTGTCGCGCGCCGTCACCGCCCGCACCTCGTCGGTGCGCTGGTTGCCCGCCCAGTTGCGCCAGCTCATCCGGCCGTCACCGCCTCCCCGGTCTCCTCCGCGTGCAGGTCCAGCCCCGCCGTCCCGTCCCGCAGGCGCCGCCGCAGCACCGTCGACGTACCAGAGGCCCGCGAGCGCGAGGGCGCCGAGCACGACGTAGTCCGCCGAGCGGAACGCGTCCGGCAGCGTCAGCGCCGCCACCACCACGACCAGCCACAGCATCGCGAGGCCCGCCACCGGCAGCGCCGCGCGCCCGAGGCGGAACCCCCCGGCCCCGTCGGCGAGCAGGCGCCGCCGCCGCGCGAGGTACCCGCCGAGCGTCAGCAGGTAGACGAGGTAGGGCACGAGCGCGGTCGCACCCACGAGCACGACGAACGCGTCGCCGTCGAGGGTGCCGTAGGCCAGCAGCACCAGGCACACCACGAGCGAGACGACCAGCGCCGCCACCGGCGTGCCGGTCCGCGCGTGCACCCGGCGCATCAGGCGCGAGCCGGGCAGGAGTCCGTCGCGGGCCATCGCGAACAGCAGCCGCGAGTTCGACGCCGCGGCCACCACGATCAGCGCGAACATCGAGAACACGACGACCACCAGGAACACCCGGGTGAGCACCGGGCCCAAGCCAGTAGCCGGCGATGTCCGCGAGCGGGACGGGGGAGGCCTCGACGGCGGCGAGGTCGGGGATCGCGAGGGTGAACCCGATCAGCGTCACCATCCCGAGCACGCCGGACACGACCGCCGCGAGCAGCATGGCGCGGGGGACCGCGCGGCGGGCGTCGACGGCCTCCTCGGCCATGTCCGCGGCGGCCTCGAACCCGACGAGGGTGAAGATGCCGATCAGCGCGCCGCCGACGATCCCGTCGGCGAGCGGGGTGCCCGGGTTGACCGTCGCGAGGAAGGCCAGGCCGTGCCCGCCGTCGGGAGCCGCCGACCCGCCACGCACCCAGGCCAGGAACACCACGACGCTCAGGACCACGGTGCCGAGGATCTCGGCGAACACCGCGACGTTGTTCACCTGCGCCGCCCACTGCACCCGCACGATGTTGACCACGTACGCCACCACGAGCGCGAGCACGGCGATGAACAGCAGTAGGCGCCCGTTCTCGGCGTCGAGCCCGAGCACCCTCGCGGTCAGCGGCGCCAACCCGACCAGCGCGATGCCCGGCAGCCCGACCGCGCCGTAGAGCACCCCGAGCGAGCCGACCACGTAACCGAAGCGCGTGTTCACCAGCCGCGCCGTCCACTGGTAGTTCGCCCCGGCCAACGGCATGTGCCCGGCGAGCTCGGCGAGGACGAGCACGACGAGGATCTGTCCGACCGCGGCCACCGGCCACAGCCACACCGCCGCGGGACCGAGCTGGGTCAGACCGTAGGCGTAGTTGACGAAGATCCCGGTCGTGATCGACACGACCGAGAAGGCGATCGCGAACAGCGCGAACCGCCGCAGCACCCGTGGGAACTCCGCGGCGTATCCCGCCTCGAGAGGGCGCGGACTGCCCATGTAGGGGTCCTTCCTCGACCCCGCGGAGCCTGCGACCCCGGCGCGCGGGCGTCAACCGTCGGGGTGTTCCCGCATGTCGCAGGCCGTTGTCGGGGGTGTCGTCTATAGTTGTCGGCATGAGCGGTGAGGGCGTGGACGAGGCGGTGGTCGGGTCCGCGCGGGCGGCCGTCGTCGCCACGCGCCAGGCGCATTTCGCCCTGCTCACCGCGGTCGCGGAGCTCGAGGCCTCGGGCGCGGGGGAGGCCGCGGGCTACGGGTCGACGACGCGACTGGTCCAGGAGCTGTGGCGGGTCGACCGCACGGAGGCGGGTCGGTGGGTGGACGAGGCCGCCGACCTCTGCGCGCGTCGGGCGCTGAGCGGTCAGCCGCTTCCGGCGCGGTTGCCCGCCTCCGGGGCGGCGGCCGAGGCGGGGCTGATCGGGGAGGCCCACATCCGGGTGCTGCGCCGCACGATGGCGCGCGTCGGACGGGTCGAGGGCATGGACCCCGACACCGAGGCCCACGCCGAGCGCCTGCTCGCCGAGTGGGCAACGCAGCTCCCACCGCGGGCCCTCGAGCGGGCCGCCGCGCGCCTGCTCGCCACCCTGGACCCCGACGGTGTCGCTCCGCCGGACGGCGCCGGGGAGGACGACGAGCTCCAGGTCGCGCGCCGTGCCGACGGCTCGCTCGCGCTCAAGGGCCGGATCACCGACCGCGTCGACGTCGAGATGGTCCTCGAGGTGCTCGACGCCCTGTCCGCGCCGGCGGGGGCGGACGACCCGCGCAGCCTGCCCCAGCGGCGCGTCGAGGCGCTCAAGGAGCTGTTCGCCCAGAGCCTCTCGCCCACCGGCATCGCCACCGACGCACAGCAGGCCGACGATCACGACGTCCCGCTCGTGCCCGCCCCACGCACCCCTCAGGACGACCGGACCTCGGGATGTCCGACCCTCCCGGTCCCCGGGCGCGCCCTGCTGATGATCACTATGGACCACCGCTGGCTGCAGAAGCAGATCGGGCACGGCGTCCTCGACTCGGAGACCGCGCTCGACCCTGCCACCGTGCGGCGCTGGGCGTGCGACGCCGGGGTCGTGCCGACGGTGCTGGGGTCCCGGTCGGAGCCGCTCGACGTGGGTCGGTTGTCCTACACCGTGCCCGCGGGCCTGCGCCGCGCCCTGCATCACCGCGACGGCGGCTGCGCCTTCCCCGGCTGCACGCGCCGGCCGCGTCGCTGCGCCGCCCACCACGTCGTCCACTGGGCCGACGGCGGCGAGACGTCGCTCGACAACCTCGCGCTGCTGTGCCGGTTCCACCACACGGTGATCCACCACGAGCAGTGGCAGGTGGCGATGATCGACGGCAGGCCGTGGTTCACACCACCGGCCTGGCTCGACCCGACACGATCACCCCGACCCGGGGGCCGACCAGGCGCCCGCCGCCCGGGGGTGAGAGCTCAGGCCGAGACCGGCGAGCGCTGCTGATCGTGCGCGCCGGAGCGCGGGGCGGGAATGGTGGCGACGAGGGCCTCGCGACGGCGGGCGCGGCGCACGGCCTCGGCGCGCAGACCCTCCTCGCGCCAGGCGTCGCGGGTCTGCTGGTCGACGGTGCCGCGGCGGGCCATGCTCACGAACGGTGCGGCGGTCCAGGACCCGATGGCTGCGGTCACGCCCACGATGGCCAGAACACTCATGACGTCCCCCGACGACTCGACGTTCCCCCGACGGAACGTGTTGCCTCGTCGTCGTGGCGGAGCCCGCCCGCGTTATCGCCGTCCCGCCGGCATCACCCGATCGTGACGCCGACCACACCGTTCGCGCCACGGTGCACCTGGGCGCCCCGATCACGATCGCGCTCGACCCCCCGGTCTGACGGCTTCGTCCTGATCCGGGATCGTTGGGCCGTTCCGGGGCGCACTCTGGCCTCTCCTGTCACGCACCGTCATAGTGATCGCCATGCGATGGGGGGAAAGGCGGCGCCGTCGCAGGCACGAACGGGTGACGCTGATCCATGAGGTGTCGCCGGGCGAGCTGGGGGTCGACGAGGCGGAGGGCACCCCGGCCTACGAGGAGCGTCACGGCGACGCCGAGATCGAGTGGCGCCTCGGGGTGACGGCCCCGCTGGTGGTGGTGGCCGGGCCCCGGCGGTCGGGGACGTCGCGCGCGGCGGCGCGGGCGGCGCGGGCGCTGCTGGCCGACCACGTCGTCGTCGGCCACGACGAGGCCGTTCCGCCGCCCCTGCCCGACCTCGTGGCGCGGGCCGAGCAGGCGATGCGCGCCCGGCAGGCGCCGGGCGCCGTGGTGTGGCTCGACGGCGCGGGCCTCGCCACGCTCGACGCGATCACCCCGGCGCTGATGGCGGCCCTGCCCGCGGGCGTCCGGATGGTGGTGACGGTCGAGGAGCTGCTGTTCTGCACGTGGTTCCCCGACCCGGGCACCGTCGGGCTGCTCACCGCTCCCGGCGCGTTCGTCCGGCTCGACCCGCGCGCGGACGGCGGTTCGGGTCCGAGGGCGGTGCGCACGGTGCTGACCCCGGTCGGCTGGGGCTCGCTGCTGCCGATCGCGCTCGCCCGCGCGGCGGCCGACTGGCGGCGAGCCGGCGTGCCGCAGGCGCTCGACCGGGCACGCCTGCTCGCCCTCGCCCGGGAGCACGGCCGGCTCCTCGGTCTCGGCGACGCCGATGCCGACACCCAGGACGCCGACACCGGCCCCGAGGACGCCGCCCTGGCGGCCGCCCTCGATCGGATCGTCGCCGAGGACACCCACGGCGTGCGCCTGCTGCGGCGGCACGGCACGGGCCCCGCGGCGCACTACACCGCCGTCCCGGGCGCCGACGTGATCGCCGACGGCGCCTCGACGGCGGCGTGGCCGCTCCCGCCCGGTCTCGTCGACCTCCTCGGGACCCTCGACGGCGACGCCCGCGACGTCGTGGCCCGGACGCTGCTCCTGCGGAGCGCGCCGGAGCTGGTCGCGGGCCTGGTGGAGGACGGCTGGGGTCACCCGAATCCCACGCAGGCCGGCGACCTCGCGGCGGCGGCGACCCGCCTCGGGCGCCCGGCCCTCGCCTGGCACCGCCTGGCCCTGGGGTCGGCCCGCCACGCGCACGTGCTCGCCGCGCGCCGGGCCCTGGAGGCCGCCGCCGCCGACCCGCGCCCGGCGCGCATCACCGTGGTCCCGCTCCGGGTCCGGCCCCGGCCCGCCGGCCTGATCTGGATGCGTCTCGTCGAGCGGGCGCCGAGCGGGCCGGAGCCCGCCGCGTCGATCCCGCAGCCACGGGAGCACCTCCCGGCAACGCCCGCGCCATCGGAAGCGGCGGCCCACGGGGTCGAACCCGAGGTGGTCGGTGAGACCAGCGCGACGACCGGGATTCTCCGACAACGCGCCCGCCGGCTGAACTCGCGCGCCGCGGAGAGGTTCCGACCGGAAACCGACATCCCGCGCTTTTATGAACGAATACGACACTCGAATCGGACACGACGCATCATTCGGTACTGAATCGAATCGTGACGATGCCGTGATACTTTCGCGATCGACGGCAACTCGAACGAGCGAATGCCCGCCACGGTGCGCGCAATTCGATCACGCCGAGTTCCCGCCGTGCGATCCGAGGTGTGGCGACGGGGTGGAGGTGGGGGAGTGGACGAGGGCCACCGGGGTATCACGCGTGCCGTCGTCCTCGCCGGCGGACGCGGCACACGGCTGCGCCCCTACACCGCCGTCCTGCCCAAGCCTCTGATGCCGGTGGGTGACCGCCCGATCCTCGACATCGTGCTGCGCCAGCTGCGCCGGCACGGGTTCGGCCACGTCACCATCGCCACCGGGCACCTGGCCGAGCTGATCGAGGCGTTCCTGCGCGACGGAGCGGCCTACGACCTCGCCGTCGACTACCACCGCGAGCAGGAGCCCCTGGGCACGGTGGGCGCGCTGGCGCTCATCGACGACCTCGACGAACCGTTCCTGGTGATGAACGGCGACGTCCTCACCGATCTCGACTACCGCGCGCTCGTCGAGCAGCACGTCGCCTCGGGCGCGGCCGCGACCATCGCGGTGACCATCCGGACGGTGCAGATCTCGCTGGGCGTCATGCGGTTCGAGGACGCCGACGACGAGGCCCGCGTCACCGACTACGTCGAGAAGCCGAGCATGGAGTACGAGGCGTCGATGGGCGTCTACTGCTTCTCGCCGCGCGTGCTCGAGCACATCGAGCCCGGCGAGCGCCTCGACTTCCCCGACCTCGTCCTGCGCCTGATCAAGGCCGGCGAGCGGGTCGAGGCGTGGCGCCCGGGCGCGTACTGGCTCGACATCGGCCGCCACGAGGACTACGAGCAGGCGATGGAGGAGTTCGAGCGGCTGCGCCCACGCCTGCTCCCCGACGGTCCGTACCGTCCCGACGACCACGGCTCGACGTGACCCTCGCGGGACGCACCATCGTCTGCGTCGGCTTCGCCGAGTGGGACGCCGAGCTCTGGACCAACCAGCAGCACCTGATGAGCAGGCTCGCCCGCGACAACGACGTGCTCTTCGTCGAGTCGCTCGGCCTGCGCCGCCCGCAGATCGCCGGGCGCGACCTGCGCCGTCTGGCGCGGCGCCTGGTCCGCGGGCTGCGCGGCCCCCGTCGCCGTGACGGCCTGCGCGTCCTGTCGCCGCTGGTCCTGCCGCTGCACGGCCACCCCGCCGTGCGCGCGCTCAACGGGTTCCTGCTGCGCACGCAGGTGCGCCGGGCGACGCGGGGCTCGGCGCGCCCGCTGCTCTGGGCCTACGTCCCGCAGGCCGAGCAGCTCGTGGACACGCTGCGGCCCGAGGCCGTGGTCTACCACTGCGTCGACGACATCGCGGAGCAGAAGGGCGTCGACGCCGCCTCGTTCCGGGCGGCGGAGGCGCGGTTCGTCGCGCGCGCCGACCTCGTCGTCACCTCGGCGCCCGCGCTGGCCGAGCGGCTGCGCCCGGCGTCGCGGGCCCTGCTGTACGCCCCGAACGTCGCCGACACCGCGCTGTTCGCCACCGCGCTCGAACCCGGCCCGGTCGACGCGGGCGTCGCGGCCGCTGCCCGGCCCGCGGATCGTGTTCACCGGTGCGGTGGTGGCCACCAAGCTCGACCTCGAGCTGCTGGCCGGCCTCGCCCGCGCCCGCCCCGACTGGAGCGTGGTGCTGGTCGGCCCGGTGGGGGTCGGCGATCCGTCCACCGACGTGACGAGCCTCCGCGTCGCTGCCCAACGTCCACCTGCTCGGCGCGCGCACCTACGCGGAGCTGCCCGCGGTGCTGCGCGGCGCCGACGTCGGCGTCGTGCCGTACGCGGTCAACGAGCTCACCCGCTCGATCTTCCCGATGAAGATCTACGAGTACCTCGCGGCCGGCCTGCCCGTGGTCACCACCCCGCTGCCCGCCCTCGACGAGATCCCCGACGTGCACCGCGCGGGCGACGTCGCGGGCTTCGTCGACGCCGTGGCCTCGGTGCTCGCCGAGGACACCCCCGACCGCCGCCGCGCGCGCTCGCAGCGGGCGCGCGCGCACTCGTGGGACGCGCGGCTCGACGAGCTCGGGGCGGCCGTCGAGCGCACCGCCGCGCTTCCGGTCGGCGGCCGGCGATGACCACCTGGACCGTCGACGAGCAGCGCACCGCCCGGCTGCTGTTCTCCCCGGAGCTCGCCGGAGGGACGGTCGGCGAGGACGAGGTGCTCGCCTCGCCCGCGGTGCACGCCGCCGTGCGCGACCGGGGTGTCCCCGTCGGCGCCGCGGCGGGTCGCACAGGTGGTGACGCGCAAGCTCGGAGGCCTCGACCCGTACGCCCGCCACACGGCGCCCGCGGTGGCGGCCCGGCGTGCCGTGCTGGGCGATCGCGCCGACGGGCCGCCGCGCGTGCTGCTGCGGATGGACGAGTACCCGCACTGGCTCGCCGCCCGGGAGCCCGACCGCTTCGGCGACGAGGCCTTCGCCCCGTGGGCCGAGCTGCTCGCCGGCCACCCGCACCTGATCGCCGTCGTGCCCCGGCTCGCCGCCGACCCGATGCAGGCGCACGGCCCGTCCCGCGACCTCACCGACGTCGAGGTCGCCCGCCTGCGCGCGCTGGCCGCCGATGGCGTCGCGTTCGGGCTGCACGGCGACGAGCACCGCACCCGCTTCCGCAACCCGCGCCGCCAGACCGAGCTGGGCGAGCGCTCGCCCGCGGAGGTGGGCGCCCTGCTCGACGGCGCCCGCGAACGGCTCGCCGCGCGCACCGGCATCGAGACCTCGGTGCTGGTGCCCCCGTTCAACACGTTCTCGGCCCGCCAGTGGACCGCGCTGGCCGACCGGTTCACGGTGGTCACCGGAGGCCCGGAGTCGGTGCTGCGGGTCGGCGCCGCGGCCCCGGGGACGTTCCGCGCCGGCACCGTGTACCTGCCTGCCTACGAGCCGATGTACGGGACCGCCACGCAGGTCCTGCCCGCCCTCGAGCGCCACCTCGACGCCCGCACCGGGCTGTGGACACCGATCGTCCTGCACTGGGGCTGGGAGGCGACGAACGGCTGGCGCGACCTCGAGCGACTGGTCGCGCGCGTCGCGCCGTACCTGAGCTCGTGGGGGGACTTCGCCGACGCCGTGGAGAAGAGCCGATGAAGATCGTTTCCGTGATGACGACCCAGTCCGCGGGCGGCGCCGAGTTCGCGGCGGTCGAGCTGCTCGACGCCCTCGCGGCGCGCGGGCACGACGTCGTGATGCTCTCCGACCGCCCCGACATCGGGCGCGGGACCGCGGTGCGCGTCCTGCCCGTCGACCTCGGGCCCAAGCTCGCGGTCCGGACGTGGCGCCGCCTCGTGCTCGGGTTCCCGCAGCTGATCCGCGGGATCCGCGCCGCCCTGTCGAGGCCGGGCCGTTCGACGTGCTGCTCGTGCACTACAAGAAGGAGCAGCTGCTCGCGGGCCTGCTCTCCCGCCGCGATCGCGCCGCGCGTGGTGTGGGCCGAGTGGGGCCCGGTGCCCTTCCCGCTGCGCCGCGGCGCTGCCCCGGGCGCTCTACCTCGCCGCGGCCCGCCGGGCGTCGGCGGTGATGGCGATCTCCGAGGGCACGCGGGCGTCGGTGAGCGGGGTCGGGGTGCCGGCCGACAAGGTCGCCGTCGTCCCCAACGTCATGCGCGCCGGACGAGCTCGCCTACACCGCGGAGGGCCGCGCGCGGGTCCGTGCGGAGCTCGGCATCCCCGCCGACGCGTTCGTCGTCGGCGCGATCTCCCGCTTCCACCCCAAGAAGCGCAACGACGTGGTGGTCGACGCGGCGGTCGCTCTCGACGACCCGAACGTCCACCTCGTCCTGGCCGGCGACGGCGAGACCGAGGCCGACCTGCGCCGCCGCGCCGCGCCGCTGGGGCCGCGCTGCCACGTCGTCGCCACCCCGGGCTCCGAGGTCGCCGACGTCCTCTCGGCGTTCGACGTCTCGGTGTTCTGCCCCTCGCCCGACCGAGGGCGCGCCGCGTGCGGTGATCCTCGCGATGCTCGCGGGCCGGGCGTGCGTCTCGACCGGCGCCGAGGGCGTGCACGACCTGATCCCCACCGACGGCGGGGAGATCCTGTCGCCGGAGAACGACGTCGAGGCGCTGCGGGCCGTGCTCGCGCGCTACCGCGACGACCCCGACCTGCGCGCACGGCACGGCGCGGTCGCGGCGGCCTACGCGGTCGCCACCTACGACCGCGGCGTCGTGGCCGCGCGCGCCGAGACGGTGCTCGCGGGCCACGAGCTCGGCCGCGACCCGATGAGCCAGGAGGCAGGCATGGATCGCACGACGCTGGTGACCGGCGGGGCCGGCTACATCGGGATGCTCGCCTGCGCGGAGCTCGCCGCCACCGGGCGCCGCGTCCGCGCGCTGGACAACCTGCTGCACGGCCAGCACGAGCAGGCCGCGGCGCTGCGGGCCGACGGGGTCGAGGTGATCGAGGGCGACATCCGCGACGCCGACGCCCGGGCCCGCGCGCTCGAGGGCGCCGACGAGGTCGTGCACCTCGCCGCCATCGTCGGCGACCCGGCCTGTGCGGTCGACCCGGAGCTGGCCCGCGAGGTCAACGTCGAGGGCTCGCGCTCGCTGGTCCGCGACGCGCGCGCCGCCGGCGTCGCCCGGATGGTGTTCGCGTCGACGTGCTCGAACTACGGGCGCATGGCCGACCCGACGGTGCCGATCACCGAGGACGGCGACCTCGCCCCGGTGAGCCTCTACGCCGAGCAGAAGGTCGGCATCGAGCGTGCGCTGCTCGACGAGGACTTCGCGCCCCTGCTGCCGACCTGCCTGCGCTTCGCCACCGTCTACGGCGTCGCCCCGCGGATGCGCTTCGACCTGACCGTCAACGAGTTCACCCGCGACCTGTGGGCCGACAAGCACCTCGAGGTGTTCGGCGAGCAGTTCTGGCGCCCCTACGCGCACGTCCGCGACGTCGCCCGCGCCGTGACGCTGGTGCTCGACACCCCGGTGGAGCAGGTCGGTCGCCGCGTGTTCAACGTCGGGCGCTCGGGCGAGAACTACCGCAAGCTCGACCTCGTCGAGGAGATCCGCCGCCAGACCCCCCGCGGCGAGGTGTCGTTCGTGGCGCGCACCGAGGACCCCCGCGACTACAAGGTGTCCTTCGACCGCGTCCGCGCCGAGCTCGGCTTCGAGACCCTGATGACGGTGCCCGACGGCATCGCCGAGGTCCTCGCCGGGCTCGAGGCGGGGCGCTTCGGTGACCCCTTCGCCCGCATCCACCGCAACACCGACTGAAGGACCTCCCCATGACCGGGACCCTGACCGGGCCCGCCGTCCCGCTGTTCGACCTGCGGCTGCGCGAGCGCGACACGGCCGCGGTGGCCGAGTCGCTGCGCTCGGGCTGGCTGACCGCCGGTCCGCGGGTCGAGGCGTTCGAGGCCGCCTTCGCGGCGCATCTCGGGGCGAAGCACGCGGTGTGCGTGTCCTCGTGCACCGCCGCGCTGCACCTGGCCTATCTCGCGGCGGGCGTCGGCCCGGGCGACGAGGTCATCGTCCCCTCGATCACCTTCGTGGCCACCGCGAACGCCGTCCTGTACTGCGGGGCGACGCCGGTGTTCGCCGAGATCCGCGGCCAGCACGACCCCGGCATCGACCCCGACCACGTCGCGGCCCTGATCACACCGCGCACCAGGGCCGTCGCCGCCGTCCACTTCGCGGGCTACCCGGCGGCGGTCGACGACCTCCGCGCGCTGTGCGACCGCCACGGCCTCGCGCTGATCGAGGACGTCGCGCACGCCCCGTCCGCGACCTTGCGGGGGCGCGCGCTGGGGACCTGGGGCCTCGCAGGCGCGTTCTCGTTCTTCTCCAACAAGATCCTCTCGTGCGGCGAGGGCGGACTGCTCGCCACCGACGACGACACCGTCGCCGCCACCGCGCGCCGCCTGCGCTCCCAGGGCATGACCAGCGGCTCGTGGAACCGGCACCGCCGCAACCTCGCCACCTACGAGGACACCTACGACGCCGACGGGCTGGGCTTCAACTACCGGCTCGACGACCCGCGCGCCGCGCTGCTGCACGCGCGCCTGGGCGGGCTCGCCGAGGACATCGCGGCGCGCCGCGAGCTCGTGCGCCGCTACCGGGGCCTGCTCGCGGGGATCGACGGGATCGGCGTCCCGTTCGCCGACGACGACGTGGCCACCAGCTCCTGCTACGTCATGCCGATCACCGTGGACGACCCGGACCGCCAGGGTCCGCTGCGCCGGCACCTGCGCGACGTGCACTCGGTGCAGTCCTCGCTGTTCTACCCCCCGATCCACTGCTTCTCGGCCTACGAGGAGCGGTTCGGGGAGCAGTCGCTGCCCCGTGCGGAGCGCTGGGGCCGCACCGAGCTGACCATCCCGCTGTTCGGTCACCTCACCCACGCCCAGCAGGACCGGGTCGTCGACGCGGTCGCGTCCGGGATGGCGTCCGCGTGACCGCCGTGTCGGGCGCCTGGGACGTCCCGCTGACCGAGATCCACGTGACCGACGACGACGTCGCCGCGGTGATGGAGTGCTACGCGGGCGGCTGGCTGACCATGGGCCCGCGCACCCAGGAGCTCGAGGCGGCGCTGGCCTCCTTCGCCGGGATCCCGCGCGCGGTCGCGGTCTCCAGCGGCACCGCCGCGCTGCACCTGGCGTGCCGGGCCGCGGGGCTCGGGCCGGGCGAGGAGGTGATCGTGCCGGCGCTGACCTTCCTGGCCACCGCGCACGCCCCCCGCTACGTCGGCGCGACGACGGTGCTCGCCGACTCGACGTCGGCCGGTGACCCGAGCCTGTCGGTGGCCGACGTCGAGCGCCGCCTCACCCCCCGGACCCGGGCGGTGATCACGGTCGACCTCTTCGGCCTGCCCGGCGACGTCGCGGGTCTGCGCGCGCTGTGCGACCGCCACGGGCTGGTGCTGATCGAGGACATGGCCCAGGCCATCGGCGCCCGCTACGCCGACGGCCGCCCCGCGGGCCGCGACGCCGACCTCGCCTGCCTGTCGTTCTTCTCCAAGAAGCAGCTCGCCGTCGGTGAGGGCGGCGCCGTGCTCACCGCCTCCGACGACCACGCCGCGCAGGTCGCGTCGCTGCGCTCGCACGCCATGACCTCGGGCACCTGGGACCGCCACCGCGGTCACGAGGAGTCCTACGACGTGGTCGACATCGGCCACAACTACCGCCTCGACGAGCCCCGCGCCGCCCTCGGTCTGTCGCGCCTGCGCCGCCTCGCCGACGACCTCGCCGCCCGCCGGGCCACCGTCCGCCGCTACCGCACCCAGCTCGCCGACGTCGACGGGATCGAGCTCGTGGGCTCGGACGCGGACGTCGCGCGGTCGTCGCACTTCGCGATGCCGATCCGCCTCGCCGGCCGCGAGCAGCGCGTCGCCCTGCGGGCCAGGCTCGCCGCCCGCGGCATCCAGACCACCCGCTACCCGGCGCTGCACACCCTGACCGAGTACGCCGACCACGGGCAGGACGGCTCGCTGTCGGTCGCCGAGACCTTCGCCGACCGCCACCTCTGCCTGCCCCTGTGGGCCGGCATGCCCGATGCGACCGTCGACCGCGTGTGCGAGGCCATCGCGGGGCCGTGACGGCACGCCGACGCCGTGACCCGCCCTCGTCGACATCCCGCCACGTCGGTCTCGACGCGATCAAGGCCCTAGGTCGTCGAACGGCCCTCCGGAACCGCGGGGTCGCCGGAACCCGGTCGCCCGGCGTCCGGGAGGCGGGCGGGGACCAGGGCGAGGGCCACCAGGATGAGCGACTGGGCGGTCAGGGGCGCGGCCCAGAGGTAGCGCCCGCCGTCGATGCCGCTGGTCACGGCGAGGACGGCGATCCCGATCACCGTGGCGATGCCGATGATCCATGCGGGGAGGCCGGGTCGGCCGAGGGCGAGCAGGCGTCCCTGCAGGGCCTGCGACACGGCCGAGAGTCCCGCGCAGGCGACCATCACCGTCACGAGGGTGCGCGCGCCGTCGTACTCGGGGCCGACGATCCACAGGAACACCGCGGCCACGAGCGGCGAGGCGAGCACGAGGATCGCGGCGTAGGCGACGGCGACGCCGAGCAGCAGCCGGAAGGTCCGGCGGAACTGGCGGGCGTCGCGGGCGCGCGCCATCTCCGGGACGGCGATGGCCTGCAGTGACGTCACGAGGATGGTCAGCGGGTTGCTCACCCGCGCCGCGATCGCGTAGAGCCCGGCGGCGCCCACGCCGCCGACCGTGGACACGACCAGCGGTTCGAGCTGGCGCAGGTTGAGCACCAGCCCGCTGAACCAGTAGCCGATCGACGAGCGCGCCGCGGCCCGCACCGCCCGCGCGGTGACGCGCCGCACCGGCGCCCACGCCACGGCCAGCCCGCCGACGGCGAGGACGGCGACCCCGACCGGGCCGAGCACCGGCAGGCCGGTCAGGACGGCGACGCCGAGGGCCGCGAGCGGCAGGCCGCGCTGCACGACGATCATCACCGACGCGGCGGCCTGCCGCGCGTGTCCGGACAGCGAGGCCACGGTGAACTCGGCCTGCTGGTCGGACACCGCGAGCAGCGACCCGACCACCGCCGGTGCGGGGTCGCGCAGGACCAGCGACGCCACGAGCAGCCCGACCAGCACGACCCCCGAGCCGAGCCCCTGCATCCAGAACAGGGACGCGGCGAGCGTGCTCCGCTCCTCGTCGCTGGCGCCCTCGGCGCCGACCCGCAGGACGCGCGTCGACGCCCCGAGGTTCGCCACGCTGCACAGCAGGGTGCCGGTCGCGGCGAGGACCGCGAGGGTGCCGAACGACGACGGGCCGAGCTCGCGGGCGAGCAGCAGCAGGGTCGCGGCCTGCATGGCGGCCGAGCCGAGCCGGACCACGACGCGCAGCACGACCTGGCCGCCCAGGCGCCGGGTGTGCGCGGCGGTCGTGGTGTCGGTCGGGCTCTCCGCCGGGCTGGGGGCGCTCACGTGAGCAGCGCCCGGGCGAACTCCTCGGCGCCGGCGAGCGCCCGGGGACCGTGGTGCGCGCCGCCCCGGGCGGCCGTGGTGATCCCGTCGGCCAGGGCCGCGGCGTCGAGCGGGGTCCACGCGCCGGCGTCGAGGCGGGCGACGTCGTCGCGCAGGCTGCGGGCGCCGGCCGCGAGCACCGGGGTGCCCAGCGCCACCGCACGCCCGAGCAGCCCGCTGGGACCCTCCGAGGAGTGGGCGAGGACGACGGTGTCGACCCACGCCACGCAGGCGTCGAGGGCGTCGTCGGGCAGGAGGCGGTCGGCGGCCAGCAGCGTGCCGCCCGCCGCGGTGAAGCGCTCCACGGCGGCGGCGCACCGTGCCCACTCGCCGTCCTCCACCCGCCCGGCCACGAGCACGCCCAGCCCGGCGGCGCCGGCCCGGGTGGCGGCGTCGAGCACGAGGTCGAGGTTCTTGCGCGGTCCGACGTGCCCGAGAACCCCGAGCCAGTGCCGGGTCCGGTCGGCGCCCGCGAGCTCGGGGGGCTCGGCGCCGGGGGCGGGATGCAGGTCGACCGGGTCGGGCACCGAGCGCCAGCGCCCGAGCCGGTAGGCGTCGCGCACGGTCGTCGCGGGCTCGAGCACACGGACGTCGACGCCCCGGCGCGCGGCGAGGCGCATCGACACCGCCTTGAGGAGGTCCTTGCCCAGACCCGCGCCGACCCTCGGCCGCGGCGCGCGCATCACCAGCACGCGCAGCCGGCGCGGGTCCACCGCGGCCCGGCTCGCCACGAGGGCCGGCAGGAACTTGTCGCCCTCGGTGACGAGCACGTCGGCGTCCGGGCGCGCGGCCTGCACGGCGGCGACGGCGCGCACGAACCGGCGCACCGATCCGACCTCGCCGATGTCCATGCCGTCGACGGAGTCGGCGTCCGGCAGTCGCATCCGCAGGTCGTCCGAGCGGAGCCCGGCGGCGCTCGTGGCCAGGGCGACGGGGACATCGCGGGCGCGCAGGTACGCCGCGACGGCCGCGAAGAAGATCATCCGGTGGCCACCGGACTCGATCTCGACCACGACGAGCGGCCGCGCCATCAGACGGCCTCGGCGGGCACGGGCGCCGGGGAGCGGACGGGCCGTCCGTCCGCGGGTGCGGCGCGAGGGGACCCCTCGCGCGGGGTCGGGGGAGGCGGAGCGGGCGGGGGCGTCACCGCGGGACTGCGGTCCGCGGCGTAGAAGCCGATCACCGCGAGGAGCAGGACGCCTGCGTTCCCGGCCAGCGGCTGCGAGGTGAGCATGATCAGCAGGACGAACAGCGAGCCGTAGCGCAGCGGGTCGCGGCGACGGGCCCGCAGCATGGGCGCGGCGAGGAAGGCGAGCATCAGCAGCGCCCACGGCGCCCCGTCGACGGCGATCGCGGCCACGAGGTTCGTGGAGGACAGGTTCGCGGTGCTCTGCGTGGTGAACGGATGCGAGACCAGCGCGTTCAGCCCGTCGAGCGTGACGTTGTTGCGGGCGTCGAACGAGCCGCCCGGTGCCTCGATCTTGGCGAGCAGGCCGAACTGGGTGGAGAACGCCGCGAGCCACACCGTGGCCGCGCCGCCGATCACGGCCACGGTCGCCGCCCAGGGGGAGAAGCGGGCGCGCCCGAGGACGGCGCGCAGCACGATGCACACCCCGAGGATCCCGACGCCCGCCGTGGACTGGGTGCCGAGGATCGCGATCACCAGGAGGGCCTGCGCGATCCGGGGGCGCGGGAAGTCGGCGGGCATCGCGAAGAACGCCCACCCGAGGACCAGCGCGCCCATCCCCGGCTCGCGCCCGACCGTGAGCATGCGCGGGAACGCCGCCGCCGGGTCGAGCCCGTAGGACAGCGCGCCCGGTAGGTAGACCCCCGCGTCGGACCCGAGGTAGCCCAGCGGCGCGTTCCCGACCAGCGTCGCGGTGGGTCCCACGACCGCGATCACCGCGAGGGCCACGACGACCAGTGCCGCGATGCCCACGACCAGCCCGACCAGCGCGGTGCGCACGCGGGCGAGGAGCTCGGGGTCGCGCACCACGAAGTAGAAGGCCATCACCGGCAGGAACACCGTGATCGTCGACGTCCCCAGGTTGGGCTCCGAACCGGGCGCGAGCAGCGCGTGCAGCCCGAGCCACACCCAGGCGAGGGCCATCAGCGCGAACGGCCACGGGAACGGACCGCGGTCGACGCTGCGCTCGCGCAGGGCGCGCAGCAGGCACACCCCCGCGGCGGCGACGACCACCAGCGGACCGAGCACCGGGACCCGCTCGCCGACGGCGCTCGGACGGGTCAGCAGCACCCCGAGCGCGATCGCGCCGGGGAGCAGGAGCGCCGGACGCCCGACGGCGAGCACGGCGACGAGAGCGACGGCGACGGCGAGTGCGGTGAGCACACGGATGTCGAGCAGGGCATCCACGTGTCACCTGCTGCCGAACGTGGTCACGCCCGCCCGTCCGACGACCCGGACCGTCCCGCGGCGCGGTGCTGACTGCTGCGCTCGTTGGGGTTGCCCTGGCCGTTCGGGTTGCCCGGGCCGCCCTGGCCGCCCTGGCCGCTGTCGAGCGGGGAGCGGAAGTCGAGCAGGGAGCCGTCGCGGGCGTCGGCGCTCGCCGTCACCGTGCCGTCCTGCTGGCGGTGGCGCGGGGTCGGCCCGCTCGGGGCGGACCGGGGCTCGGGGAAGGCGGTGGCGGAGCCGCTACGGGCTGCCGGCGACGAGGTGCGCGACGACGATCCGTTCGCCGCCGGGGGCGGGGCCGCCGCCGGCGAGGCCGTCACGGGACGGGGGGTGGGGGCGGGCGCTGCCGGGCGGCTCGACGGTGCGGGGGCACGCCGCGAGGCGAGGGCGACGGTCTCGGTCCGCACGGCGTCGGGGTCGTCGGCCGCCGGGCGGTCGGTCCGGGCCCCGGGCGCGGCCGGGCGGGCGGGCGGGAACGGCGCCGGCTGGGCGGCGGGAACGGCGCGCGTGGGGACCGGGCGCTGCGCGGGGGCGGCGGGCTGCGCGGGCGCGAGCGGCCGGGCAGGGGCAAGGGGCTCGGCCACGGCACGGACGGCACGCGGGGCGGGCCGGCGCGGGGTGATCGTCGTGCGGCTCTCGCCGGCGTCGGGGAGGGTCGTGCGGTGGTCGGGGTCGGCGACCAGGACCGTGCCCACGACGTGGGCGCCCGCGGTCTCGAGGGTCCGCACGGCGGCGGCCACGTCGTCGCGCGCGGTCGTCCCGCGGCGGGCGAGGACGACGGCACCGTCGGCGGCGGCGGCCACCACCGCGGCGTCGGTGACCGGCAGGAGCGGGGGGACGTCGACGAGCACGAGGGCGTAGCGCTCGGTGAGGTCCTCGAACAGGTCGGCCAGCGCGCCCCCGGCGAGCAGCTCGGCCGGGTTCGACGGCAGCGGGCCCGGGGCGAGGACGTCGACGCCCTGCGGGCTGGTGCGGATCACCGCGCTCGGCGTCTCGGTGCCGGAGAGGACGTCGGTGAGCCCGGCCGTGCGGTCGACCGCCAGGAGGCGGGCGGCGTGGGGGCGGCGGAGATCGGCGTCGACGACGAGCACCGACATCCCGGCCCCGGCGGCGGCCACGGCGAGGTTGACCACGGCGCTCGTGCGGCCCTCGGACGTGCCCGGGCTGGTGACGACCACGACGCCCGGGGTGGCGTGGCGCGTGCCGGCGGTCGCGGCGCTGTGCAGCGCGGTGCGCAGCTGGCGGTAGGCCTCGCCGAGCGGCGAGCGTTCCTGGGCGAGCTCGGGGCCGGTGCGGCGACCGCCGCGTTCGGGCAGTGACCCGAGCACCGGCAGCCCGACGGCCGCGCCGAGTCCGTCGGCGGTGCGCAGGGAGCGGTCGAGGGCGTCGCGCACGAGCGCGGTGGCCACGCCGAGCACGACGCCGGCGAGCAGCGCGAGCCCCAGGGTCAGGCCGAGCCCGGGCGTCGAGGGGCGGTCGGGCACCGGGATCGGGCGGATGACGCGCAGGGAGACGGGCGCGATGCCGGGAGCCCCGGACTGTTCGAGCTGGTCGACCGCAGGCGGCAGGACCTGGGCCATCGCCTCGGCGATCCCGACGGCCTGCTCCGCCGACGGGGCCTGCACCGCGATGTCGATGAGCACCGAATCGGCGGCGCTGGTCGGCGTGATGCGGGTGGTCAGCCCGGAGACGGTCTCGTCGAGACGCTGGCGCGCGATCACCTGGGAGAGGACCTGCGGGCTCGTGGCCAGCTGGAGGTAGGACGGGATGCGCTCCTTGGCCAGCAGGCTGCCCTGGTAGGAGGCCTCGGGGGTGGTCGTCACCGGGTCGGTGGGACGCGGCGCGGCGTACACCGTCAGCGTCGCGGTGTAGGTCGGTGGGCGCAGGGCGTAGAGGGCGCCGCCCGCGGCGAGCGCGAGGAGGACGACGGCCACCACCGTCACCCAGCGTTCGCGCAGGGCCCGCGCCATGTCCGGGAGGCTCATCGACGATCTCCCTCTGGGCGACGGGACGGCGAGTAGACCACGGTGCCACCGGGCATCGGTACTCCGTTCGTGGTCACGGGAACCGTCGGCAGGCCGCGCGGACGGCGGCGGTGTAGGCGCCCTTGTCGGCCCCGTCGCTCGTGAGCAGACCGAAATAGTGTTCGCGCTCGGTGTCGGTGCCCGAGGCGCGCTGGTCGCCGAGCTGGTAGAGCAGGACCTGGCGGATGCGGCCGGGCTCGGCGCCCATCCGATCGAGCGCGGTGGAGAGGAGTCCGCCGGCGCGGTCGTAGGTGAGATCGACCGGCCAGTCGTAGTTGTCGGTGAGCGCGGGTCCGTTATCGGTCGAAATGCCCCATTCGGTCACGAAGAACGGCATCGTGACCCGGTGGGCGCGCAGGAAGCCCGCGTCGCGGTCGATCTTCTCCTGCCAATCCGGACCATAAGGATGAATCACCGGACCGTGCATCAACCGGACAAGGTCCGGTCCGCCCGCGTTCAGGGTGTCGTCGATCCAGCTGGACTGCTTGCCGTCGGCCGATTCGAGCTCGACGAGTACGCCGACCGCCGGATTCGCCCGGTTCACGGCGCGGGCGGCCTCCACCGACCGTTGCCCGTAGGCGGTCCCCAGCGCGTGGTAGTGGTCGTCGTCGGGCAGGCCGGACTTGTAGTAGAAGGCGTTCTCGTTGCCCAGCTCGATGTCGGTCATCGCCACCGACGGGTCGACGGGGCGCCCGGCCCAGTGCGAACCGCCCGGCCCGAAGGCGGCCGCCCACTGCGCGACGGCGGTGAGATCGGGAGCGGGTGACCCGTCCTCCCATCCCACGAGGGGCTGCAGCCGGATGCCCCGCGCGGCCAGGCGGTCGACGACCGGGGCGAGCTGATCGACCGTGGTCGACGGAGTGAACTCGTCGCGCATGACGTGGGCGCCGAGCGAGGCGACCTGGCCCGCGGCCTGCGGCGCCTGGGAGCCGACCACGCCGACCTGCATGCGCGGCGCGGCCGCACGCCCGGTGCCGGCCCCCGGGGCGGTCGCCCCCGTCGGGTCGTCCGCGGCGCGGGCCACGGGGGAGGGGTCCCCGCCGGAGAGCAGGGGGGGCAGCGCGCGGGACGCGAGCGAGCTCGGGAGGACGCCGGTGACGTTGGCGAGGACCACGAGCCCGGCGAGCACGGCGAGGACCGCGGCCGCGGCCGCCAGACGGGCACCGACGCCGCGGCGGGCACGGCGACGCCTGCGGCCGCCGGCGCGCGGCCGGGGACGGGGCCGGTCGGCCGGTCCCTGATCTCCAGAGATCGCTCTCATCCTCCCTGAAATCGCTTTTGCGATACAGGAGCATAACGACGCCACTCTCGATCTCCGCACCCGCCGCGAAATGCCGGACGTCGGTCACTCTCGGCCACCGGCGAATACGCTGCGCCGATCTCGGTGCGGTCCTGGGGCGATTTCGCCCTCATCACGGAGCCCGCTCGCCGACGCCCGGAGCGCCGAGCGGTCGGACACCACCGGGGGATGGGCCGATCGAGGTGGCGCTGCAGTACCGTCACCCTTCCGTGAGCGACGTCGGTGACTGTTTGCGATGAATGTCCGATTTCGGTCCGCGGGATGTCGCTACATGGATGACAGGTTGGTAACGCCAACGGGTGCTCGGACGAGGGAGGGGTCGTGACGCTCACTTCGGGGCGGGTCGACGCGTCGACCGGGTCGCTCCCACGCACACCCACGCGGACCCCGCGTCCGGAATCCACGCCGGACCCGGGATCGCGATTCCGTGGGATTCGCGCGTGGATGGTCGTGCCGCCGGTCGACGCCCTCACGCTCGCACTTCCCGCGCTCTGGGCCTCCGACCACGCCAAGGGGGTGGTCGCGCTCGCGCTGATCACCGTCTTCCTGCTCGGCAACGGACGCTGCTACCGCGCCCGCCTCCACATGAGCGTGCTCGACGAGCTGCCCTGGTTGCTGGCGCGGCTGTGCACCGCCGTGGCCCTCGTCGCCGTCGTCATCGCGCTGCGCCACGAGTCCGAGGAGGTCGTCGCCTTCCTCGTGCTCTCGCTGACCTGCGCGGGGCTCTTCGTGGCCGGACGGGTGCTGACCACGACGGTGATCCTGGCCGCGCGGCGCCGGGGCCGGGTCGCGCACCGCACCGTCGTCGTGGGCGGCGGGCTGCTCACGACCGAGCTGGTCACCGTCCTGCGCCGCCACCAGCGCTACGGCCTGCGCGTGGAGGGCGTCGTCGGCGACGACCCGCGGGCGGCGACCGGCGGCGTGCCGTACCTCGGTGAGGTCGCCGATCTCCGGCGGCTCATCGACGAGCGCGGCATCGCCGCGGTCCTCGTGGCCGAGGGCGACCACGAGGACGAGCTGCTCGAGGTCGTGGCCTGGCCGAGCCGCCGGAGCTGGGAGCTCATGGTCGTGCCCCGCCTGCACCAGCTGCACACCCAGGTCGGCCTGCCCGACCACATCGGGTCGATCCCGATCATGCGCATCCACAACCCCGCCCTGGCGGGGCCGGCGTGGGTCCTCAAGCGGGTGTTCGACGTGCTGGTCAGCGGGGTCGCCCTGGTCGTGCTCTCGCCGCTGCTGGCGCTCATCGCCCTGGCGGTGCGGCTCGAGGGCGGTCCGGGGGTGCTGTTCCGCCAGGAGCGCGTCGGCCGGGGCGGCACCACGTTCGTGTGCCTGAAGTTCCGCAGCCTGCGCCCCTCCACCTCCGAGGAGGCCGCCAGCTGCTGGACGATCGCCGGCGACGAGCGGGTCGGGCCGGTGGGCCGGCTGCTGCGCCGGTTCTCCCTCGACGAGCTGCCCCAGTTGTGGAACATCATGCGCGGCGACATGACCCTCGTCGGTCCCCGGCCGGAGCGGCCCTTCTTCGTCGAGCGCTTCTCCGCGCAGGTCCCGCGCTACGTCCACCGCCACCGCGTGCGCGCCGGGCTGACCGGGTTCGCCCAGGTCAGCGGGCTGCGCGGCGACACCCCGATCGTCGACCGCGCCCGCTTCGACAACTACTACATCGAGAACTGGTCGCTCTGGATGGACTTCAAGGTGATGATCCGGACCCTGGGGGAGATCCTCACCGGCGGCGGGCGCTGATGCGCCTGGCCGTCGCCCACGAATGGCTCACCAACTGGGCGGGCTCGGAGCGGGTGGCCGAGCAGTTGGTGCGCACCGCGGCCCCCGCGGAGCTCGTGGCGGCGGTGGTCGATCCCGCTCTGGCCCAGGAGCACTTCGGCGACCTGCCGGTGCGCTCGCTCTGGCCGGGCCGCCTGCCCGGGGCCACGACGCACTGGACGCGCTACGCCCCCGCGATGCTCGCCGCCTGGGCCGGTACGCGCGTGCGGGCCGACGCCCTGCTGGTCAGCGCCCACTTCGCCGCCCACGCCGCGACCGTCCGCTTCGACGGCCCCTCGATCGTCTACTACCACAGCCCGGCCCGGATTCTCTGGCGCAGCGACCTCGAGCTCGCCCGGCTGCCGGTCCGGGCGCGGGCCCTCGCGGCCGCCACCGTCCTGCCCCCGCTGCGGCGCTACGACCGCTGGGTCGGCGGGCATCCGACCGTCGCGCTGGCGAACTCGACGGCGGTCGCGCGGCGTCTCGCGGACGCCTACGGCCGCCCCGCGCAGGTGATCCACCCGCCGGTCGCGGTGGAGCGTTGGTCGGGCGTGGTCCGGCGGCGTGAGCCCTCCCGGCTGGTGTGGTTCGGGCGCCTCGTGCCCTACAAGCGCCCCGACCTCGCGATCGAGGCCGCCCGCCGGGCCGGTCTCCCGCTCACGATGATCGGCGACGGTCCGGAGCGCGCCCGGCTCGAGGCGAGCGCGCCGGACGGCGTCCGCTTCCTCGGGCACGCGCCGGTCGAGGTCGTGCGGGACGCGCTCGCCGACGCGCGGGTGCTGGTCTTCCCCGGTGAGGAGGACTTCGGGATCGCCGCGGTCGAGGCCCTCGCCGCCGGGGTGCCCGTCGTCGCCCCCGCGCTCGGCGGAGCCCCCGACTTCCTGCGCCACGGCGAGAACGGGCTCCTCACCCGCACCCAGGATCCCGACGAGCTCGCCGCCGCGCTGCGCACCGCGTGGGACACCTCCTGGGACCACGCGGCGATCCGCGCCGGGGCGCAGCGGTTCGCACCCGAGCGCTTCCGCGCCGAGCTCGCGGAGGTGCTGGACCTGACGCTCGGCTCGGGCTGGCGCCCCCGACTGCGTCCCCTCCCGGCCCTATGACCCTCGGCTCCGACACGATCGAGATGACCGACGTCGTCCTGGGCGCGGACGTCGAGGCGTCGGTGCTGGGCGTGCTGCGCTCCGGCCGGCTGACCCAGGGCCCGGTGGTGGCCGAGCTGGAGTCGGGGTTCGCCACCCTGTGCGGGACGCGCCACGCCGTCGCGGTGAACACCGGCACGGCGGCGCTGGTCGCGGCGCTCGAGGCCGCGGGCATCGGGCCCGGCGACGAGGTCGTCGCCCCCGCCTTCACCTTCGTCGCGACCGCGAACGCCGTGCTCGCCACCGGCGCCGACGTCCGCCTCGTCGACGTCCGCGCCGACGACTTCGCGCTCGACCCGGACGCGCTCGCCGCGGCCGTCGGTCCCCGCACCCGCGCCGTCGTCGCCGTGCACCTCTTCGGCCGGCCCGCCGACCTCACGGCGATCGAGCCGCTCGCCCACCGGCACGGGCTGCACCTCGTCGAGGACGCCGCCCAGGCCCACGGCGCCCGCGTCGGGGACCGGACGGTGGGCAGCATCGGCACGGGCTGCTTCTCCTTCTACGCCACCAAGAACCTCGTGGCGGGCGAGGGCGGCATGGTCACCACCGACGACGACGCGCTCGCCGACCGGCTGCGGGTGCTGCGCAACCAGGGCATGCGCGCCCGCTACGCCTACGAGACCGTCGGCCACAACTGGCGGATGACCGACCTCGCCGCGGCCGTCGTCCTGCCGCAGCTCCGCCGCTACGACGCGCAGGTCGCCCGCCGCCGCGCCCACGCCGCACGCCTGACCGCGCTGCTCGCGGACGTGCCCGGGCTGACGCTGCCGGGGTCGACGCCGGACCGGGCGTCGGTCTGGCACCAGTACACGGTGCTCACCGAGGACCGCGACGCGCTGGCCGCCGCGCTCACGCGGCAGGGCATCGCGACCGGCGTCTACTACCCGCGCGTGCTCCAGGACCACGACTGCTACCGCACCCACCCGCGGGTTCACGCCGAGGAGACCCCGGTGGCCCGCGAGGTCGCCCGGCACTGCCTCTCGCTGCCCGTGCACGCCGGGCTGGGCGAGGGTGCGCCGGACCGGATCGCCGCGGCCGTCCGGGAGGCGCTCGCGTGAGCGTCACCGTCGTCCTCACCGCGGCGGTCACGCCGACGGTCACCCACGGCGTCACGGTCGCCGATCCCGACGAGCGCGCCCGCGAGTACGCGGCCTCGCTCACCCGCTGGGCGGGGACCGCGCGCCGTCTCGGCCTGCGCCTGGTCGTGGTCGAGACCACCGGCGCGCCCCGGGAGGCCCTCTGGCCCGCCGGGGTGGAGGGTCGGCACCTCTCCTTCGTCGCCGACCCCGCCGACTCCGCGCGCGGCAAGGGAGCGGTCGAGGCTGCGGCCATCGACCACGCCCTGGCCCACGCCCCGGAGCTGCGCGACGGGACGGCCTACAAGTGCACCGGTCGGCTCTGGGTGGCCAACGCCGTCGACCTGCTCGCCCCGCTGCCCCCGGGCACCGCGCGGATCCGCCGGACGCTGGACTGGACCTGGGTGGACAGCCGCCTGGTCGGCGCGTCGGTCGACCTGTGGCGCGACGCGCTCGCCGGCATGGGCCGCGAGGTCGACGACCGGGAGGGCCGCTACGTCGAGCACGTCATGGCCGACCGGCTCCGGCGCACCTGGGCCACCGGCGGTGCGGCGGTGGAACGCCTCGGGCGGCGACCGGTCTACGTCGGGCGCTCGGGGAGCACCGGGATCGACTACCGCAGCCCGCGCGAACGTCTCAAGGGCGTCCTGATGCAGCCGCTGGAGTCGATGCTCGCTGGTCCATTGGGGACGAAGCTGATGTGAGCGACGCGGTACTGATCGCAGGCGGGCTAACCACTACAGGCGAACGATGCTGTCGATTAGCCCTATCGGGTCATAAGATCCGGTAGCGAATGGTCTCCTCGTGACGATGAGTGGTCGAACAGGTTCCACAGGGGAGCCTCGGCGGCCGCGAGCCGGCGGAGCAGGGGATCGACATGAGGGCAGTGGACCCGCGGGGCGGGGCACCGGTGTTCGTCGACGTGAGCGGGCGCCGGAAGCGGAGGGTCTCCGTCCTCGGCTACCTCGGCGCCTCGGCGTGTGCGGCCTACGTCGCGGCCTTCGGCGTCACGCTCACGACGACGGCGGGTGCGCTCGGGGAGGCCGTCGGGGTCGCGCTGGTGCCGGACGCTCCGGTCCTCGACGACGACGACGCCGACCCCGGCGACGACGGTGCAGTGTCCGAGCCGGTGGTCGCCCCCGTCCGGGTCGGGCCCGCGACGCGGGTCGACGACCGGGCGGCCGGCGTCGTCGCGGCCCCCCGCCTGCTCAGCCAGGACCGCCCGACCGTGACGATCCGGCACCGGACGTCGGCCGCCGAGCGCCCCAGCCCGGTCGCCCGCCCGCGACCCCGCCCGCGACCGCAGCCCCGCGTCGTGACCGCCGCGGCCCCGGCGCGCGCAGGCGCCCGGGCGGCGACGGCGTCCACGACGGGGACGACCCCCCGCCCGGCCCCCGCTCCCGGCGCCGGCCCGTCCGGCGGCGGCCCGCCGGTCACCCCCCGGGACACCCCGGCGTCCGGTGGTTCCTCCTCCGGCGGCAGCGGGACGACGGGCAGCCCGGACGGCACCGGCACGAACACCGGCACCGGTACCGGCACGAACACGGGCACCGGTAGCGGCACCGGACACCGGCACCGGCACGGGAACCGCGGGCACCGCCACCCCCGACCCGGCGATGTCCGACGTGCTCACCACCGGTCCCTCCTCCTCGATCGTGCGGGCATGACCGTGGCCCGCCACCGGTCCGCCACGCGCCACCCGCACCGCGCCGCGCCCGCGGGCCCCGGCCTCCGACGGCTCGCGCCGCGACCGGGGGTCCTGCTCGTCGTGGTCGCGCTGCTGATGTTCAGCTGCCTGCTCCTCGTCCACGGACTGGCCCGCTCCCAGGTCGGCGTCGACGCGACCGGCGCGGCGCCCACCTCGGCGGCGATGGACGAGGTGCCGTCGACGGTCACCGACGGCGGGCCGATCCTCGACACCCGCGGTCCCGTGCCGGCCAGCGCGCGCATGCCGGCCCGCACGATCGGCCTGACCTTCGACGACGGCCCGGACCCGACGTGGACGCCGCAGGTCCTGGAGGTCCTGCGACGCCACCACGTGCCGGCCACGTTCTTCGTCGTCGGCTCGATGGGCGCCCGCCACCCCGAGCTGCTGCGGGAGATCCGGGCGGCCGGCTCGGAGGTCGGGCTGCACACGTTCACCCACCCCGACCTCGGCGAGGCCTCCGGGATGCGGATCGACCGCGAGCTCACCGAGACCCAGCTGGTGCTGGCCGGGGCCCTCGGCGAGTCGAGCTACCTGCTGCGCCCGCCCTACTCCTCGACCGCGAGCGCGGTGGACAACGACGCCCTGCGCTCGTACCGGGCCACCGGCGCCGACGGCTACGTCACCGTCCTCTCCGACGTCGACAGTCGCGACTGGGAACGCCCGGGGGTCGACGCGATCGTGCGCAACTCCGTGCCCGCCGGCGGCGCGGGCGGCGTCGTCCTGCTGCACGACGCCGGCGGCGACCGGTCCCAGACCGTCGCCGCCCTCGATCGGCTCATCCCGCAGCTGCAGGCCCAGGGCTACCGCTTCACCACCCCGGCGACCGCGGTCGGCCTGCCCCCCGACAACCGCCCGGTGTCGACGACCACCCACCTGCTGGGGAGCACGTTGATCGGCCTGGTCGCCGTGGCCGGTGTCGTCGTCGACGCCCTGACGTGGTTGCTGCTCGTCGTCGGCGTCCTCGTCGTGCTGCGGCTGGTGCTCATGCTCGTCGTCGCCCGCCGGCACCACCGCGCGCGCCACCGGCCCGGCTGGTCCTGGGGGCCGCCGGTCACCGCGCCGGTCTCGGTGATCGTGCCCGCGTACAACGAGAAGGAGAACATCGCCGCCACCGTGCGCTCGCTGGTGGCGAGCGACCATCCGGTCGAGGTGCTCGTCGTCGACGACGGGAGCACCGACGGCACCGCCGACATCGTCGAGGCCCTCGCCCTGCCCGGTGTCCGGGTGCTGCGCCAGGTCAACGGGGGGAAGCCCGCGGCCCTGAACACCGGGATCGCCCACGCCCGCCACGAGCTGATCGTCATGATCGACGGCGACACCGTCTTCGAGCCGGCGACCGTCGGCGCCCTGGTGGCCCCGTTCGCGGACCCCGCGGTGGGCGCGGTCGCGGGCAACGCCAAGGTCGCGAGCCGCCGGGGCCTGATCTCGCGCTGGCAGCACATCGAGTACGTGATGGGCTTCAACGTCGACCGCCGCGTCTACGACGTCCTGCGGTGCATGCCGACCATCCCGGGCGCGGTCGGCGCCTTCCGACGGCGCGTGCTCCTCGAGGTGGGCGGGGTCAGCGACGACACCCTCGCCGAGGACACCGACCTCACCATGGCCGTCTGCCGGACCGGGTGGCGCGTCGTGTACGAGGAGTCGGCGCGGGCCTGGACCGAGGCGCCCGCCACCCTCGGTCAGCTCTGGCGCCAGCGCTACCGCTGGAGCTACGGGACGATGCAGTCGATGTGGAAGCACCGCGCCGCGGTGGGGGACCGGGGCGCGTCGGGTCGGTTCGGTCGGGCGGGGCTGGCCCACCTCGCGGTGTTCCAGGTGCTGCTGCCGCTGCTGGCGCCCCTGGTCGACATCTTCCTGGTCTACGGGCTGCTCTTCCTCGACCCGGTCACGACGCTGGTGGCGTGGTCCGCCGTGCTCGCGGTGCAGGTCCTCGCCGCGGTCGTCGCCTTCCGGCTCGAACGCGAGCCGCTGCGGGTGCTCTGGCTCCTCCCGCTGCAGCAGATCGTCTACCGCCAGCTGATGTACGCGGTGCTGATCCGGTCGCTGGTCACCGCCGTCGGCGGGATCCGGCTGGGCTGGCAGAAGCTGCGCCGGGTGGGCGGTCTCGACGCCCTGGTGGTGCCGCGCGACCCGGCGCTCGTCCTGAGCCGCACGCCGTGACCGCCGCGGGCCGCCCCGCGCCCGACGGTGAGGGGCCGACCGTGAGAGGGACGGGCAGGTCACTCCGGTGCAACGTCCCGTCCACCCGGCACGTCCCCCGGATCATGACCTCCATGGTGCGTCGCCTGCTGCTCGCGGCCCTGCTCGTCGTCGCCGCGGTCGTCTGGGTGCGGATCAACGGCCCGGTGGAGGGGCGCACGCTGCTGGTCCTGTCGCGCAACCACGGCGTGACCAGCGCCGACATGCTCTCGGTGCTCGCCCTCGCCGGGGCCGCCGTCCTCGCCTGGCCGGCTCGTGCGAGGCGGTCGCGTCGCGGATGAGCCGCGGCGTCCGCCCTGCCGCGCGAGCCCGGAGAGGGACGGATAGTCACTTCTTCTCACCAGTCATGACTCGATCGGCGGAGTCGAACGGCGAACCTTCGTGCTCACAATGCTCTGCGTAACCGTGTGGGCGGTGCCGGGGGAGAGGGCACGGGGGGAGGGTCGGGGATGTCGCTGTTCGTCAGCTACTCGCGTGACGACGAGACGGTCGTCAAGCAACTGGTGCGGGGACTCGAGTCCGCCCAGCTCGCGCCGTGGGTCGACGAGGCGCTCCGCGGCGGTGACTCGTGGTGGAGCACCATCCTCGAACGAATCCGATCGGCGACGGTGTTCGTGTTCGCCCTCTCGGACACCTCTCTCGCCTCCGAGCCGTGCCGGGCGGAGCTGGGCTACGCCGAGGCGCTCGGCCTGCCCGTGCTGCCGGTGAAGGTCGGGCCGGTCAGCACCTACCGGGTGTCGACCATCTTCACCGTGCAGCTCGTGAACTACGACCCGAAGGACGCGTCGACCGCCTTCGAGGTCATCTCGTCGGTCAACCGGACCACGGCCCGCCGTCGTGACCTCCCGTCGCCCCTGCCGCCCGAACCGCCGATCCCCTTCGCCTACCTGATGGCGATCGGCCAGCAGATCCAGGCCGGCGACCTGCACCCGCGCGATCAGCTCGCGGTGGTGGACCAGCTGCGGCGAGCCCTGCAGGACGAGAGGGACACCGACGTCCTGGCCGACGTGCGCCGGATGTTGCGCACCCTCGCGCAGCAGCCGTGGGCGACCGTCGCCGCCGCGACCGACGCGCGGGCGGCGCTCGACGGGCGCCCGTCGAAGAGACAGCGTGTCGATCCCGCCGCCGCGGCGGCCGCGACGACGGCGACCGCGACCGCGACGCCGGGAGCCACGCCCGGTGATCCGGTGCCGGGCTGGTACCCGGACCCCACCGGCCGTCACCCGTGGCGTTGGTACGAGGGCCGATGGACCCCGTGGGTCTCCCACGAGGGGCGGATCGTCTCCGACCCCCTCTGACACGACCACCGACGAAAGGGAAACACCATGTCCGAGCAGGTCCGACCGCCGAGCGGCTACCCGACGTCCATGCCGCCCCCCTACGCGCCGCCGCAGTGGAACGCGAACGGCGCCCCGGGGCAGCCCGCCGGACCGCCCCCGGGGCAGCCCGCCGGACCGCCGCCGATGATGCCCCCGGCGGGCTTCCGGCCACCCGGGCCGATGCCGGCCACGCAGCCGCCCGCCCGGTGGGCCCTGTCCATCGTGGGCTTCCTGTTCTCCTTCCTGTTCGGGGCGATCGCGCTCTACTTCTCCTCCCAGGTCGGGACGCGCTGGCAGCAGGGCGATCCCGTCGGGGCGGAGAAGGCATCGAACATGGCGCAGATCTGGTCGATCGTCGCGATCGTGGTGGGCGTCCTGGCGCTCTTCATCATCATCGGCAGCGGCGGCTGACCGGCGGACGGTGATGACGGCGCTCGTCCGGTTCCTGACGCCCGCACGCCGGCGCCTGATCGTCGTCGCCGTCGCCCTGGTCGCCTTCGGTCTCGGGGTGTGGGGACTGGACCAGCAGCTCGTGGGCCAGCCCGCCCTCAACCGGTCGCCGGGCGACCGGGTGTACTACGCCCTCCAGCTGTTCACCCTCGACTCGGCGCCGCTGGCGGAGGAGTCGCCGACCACCTGGATGCTGAACGTCGCCCGCTACCTCGCCCCGCTCGCCACCGTGCTCGCGGTGGTGGAGACCATCGGGTCGGCCTTCCGCACGGAGTGGCGCGCGTGGCGCACGCGCCGGTCGTCGGGCCACCCGATCGTCTGCGGTGACGGCGAGGAGGCCGTGCGCCTGGCGTGGGCCCTCCGCGACGCCGGCGAGGACGTGATCCTCGTCGGCCGCGATGTCGCCGGTCAGGCGGACGCCGGGCTCCGGGTGGTGGCCGGGAACCCCACCGACCCGGCGACGCTGCAGGCGGCGCGGGCCGACCGCGCCCGCGAGGTCTTCGCGCTCGTGGACGACGGTCTGGCCAACGCCTCGGTCGCCCTCGCCGTGCGGTCGATGTCCCGCAGCACCCCGGTGCGGGTGGCGGTGTACGCCCGGATCACCGACGGCCGACTGTGCGCCGCCCTCCGGGCCCGGCGGGTCGGCGCGCCGTCCGACCCCGACATCGGGCTCGAGTTCTTCTCCACCGAGGACATCGCGGCGCGCGCCCTGCTCGACTCACCGGCCGAGGGCGCGTCGCCCTCCGCGCCGCCGTGGGTCGAGGGCGACGGCGCGTTCGCCGCGGCCGTCCGACGCGAGGTCGAGCGGCGGGCCGCCGAACGGGGCCTCACCCACGCGGACCTCGTACCGACCGCGGCGCAGCGCCCGGTCTACATCTGCCACGACGATCCCGACCGTGCGATGCTCGCCGGGCTCGACGCCCTCGCCGGCGGCGCGGGCGACGTCACGGTCTGCCTGCGGAGGTACGTCACGGTGGGAGACGTCTTCGACGGCAGCAAGCGGCTGCTCGACACCGGGGATCAGCGGTTGCGGACCTTCGACGTCCTCGAGGCGGCGTGCCTGCCGGACCACCTGCGCGCCGACCTCATGGAGGCGCTCGCCCGGGGCGTCCACGACGGCTATCTCGCGGGCTGCCGCGCCCGGGCCGAGACGCCCGCGACGAACCCGTCGATGCGGCCGTGGCGTGAGCTCGGCGCGGTCCTGCAGGAGTCCAACCGGGCCCAGGCGCGCGACATCCGGGACAAGATGGCCGCGATCGGCGTGGTGGTGGTCCCCGCCGGGAGCGGTGCCGACGTCGTCTTCGCGCCCCACGAGGTGGATCACCTGGCCCGGCAGGAGCACCAGCGGTGGATGGACGAGCGCCGCGCGCAGGGCTTCGTGTGGGGGCCCGCACGCGACGACCGGCACCACCCCGACCTCGTCGACTGGGACGAGCTCGACGAGGCCGCCAAGGACAAGGACCGCGCCACGGTCACGGGACTGCCCGCGCTCCTCGCCTCCGCCGGTCTCGGCCTCGTCCGCCTGGAGGGCGGGGCCGCGCCGGCTCCCGCCGGGGCACCCGGTCCCGGCTGACTACCGGGGGTCTGGCCGCTCCCGCAGCTCGACGCGGCCCACCGCCGGGGGCAGGGGGTCCCAGGACGGGAGGCGCAGCCCGGCGGTCGGAGGATCGGCCGGAAGGCTTTCGCCCTCGCGGGGCGCGGGGATCGCGGCGCGCAGGTCGCTGACGGCGAGGACGACCGTCTCCGGATCGGGCCCGGCGGTCAGGCCGGGCCCGGCGTCCGGGTGGACCTCGGCGACCGGCGGGACGACGCGGACGACGACTCCGGACGTCTCGGGCTTCTGGTGACGCGGCCCGTCGCCGGGCCGTGGGCGCGGCGAGGGGATGCGGAGTCGGACGGTCGTGGGCGCGGACATCAGGCGGACACCTCTCGGGTCGGGATCGCGGGTGTCGCCGGGGCGACGTGGTCGTCGGGGACGAGGGCGTGCAGCCGGGCGCGCAGGGCCGTGCCGTCGGCGAGGCTGGTCGCGAACTCGTGCCGCCACCGCGAGGCCTCGGCGAAGCAGGCGGCGACGTGCCCGCGGGCGTACTCCCGCCGTCGGGCCCCGGCCTGGCGGATCCGCTCGCGCCGGCGCGGCACCGCCGCGAGTCGCCGGAGCGTGAGGGTGGCCGGCAGGGCCGCGAGGACCAGCGATCCGGCCCCGACCGTCGGGACGCCGAGGATGATGAGGACGGCGCCGAGCACGGCGAGCAGCGCGGAGGCCCCGGCCGCGGCGACCGCGGCCCGGCCGATCCGCACGGCGGACGCCTCGCCCTCGGTGCGCCGGTTCATGTGGTCGGCCACGAGGGCGAGCAGCGTGCCCTCGCTGACGGTGGGGTCGATGCGGCCCCGCCACCCGTCGTACTCGAGGACGATCGCCGACGGCGCGCACGCCCGTGCCTCGTTCTCGAGCCGCTCCGAGGCGGCGGACGCCCAGGAGCGGGAGAGGGCGACGGCGAGGCGCTGGGTGCCCCGGCACCTCGAGGTGCCCTCGGGGGCGAACGCGGCGTCGCTGACCAGGGTCAGGAAGTCCACCGGGCGCGCCGGGGGTGCGGCGAGGTCCCGCTCGGCCGTCGCGGGGGCGTCGCCGTCGTCGACGAGCAGGGCCTCGAGCTCCTCGGCACGGCGCCGCAGCGGGGCCTCCTCGGGGTCGAGGTCCCCGGTCAGCCCGTCGAGGACGGCGTCGATGCGCGCGGCGAGGTCCGGCGGCGGCGCGACCTCGCCGCGGTAGAGGTTGTCGACGACGGTCAGCGCGTGCCCGTGCACGCCGGCGCGCGCGTGCGCCTCGGCCATCGCCGGCCAGCTCGGGCTCGTCGCCGCGAGCGTCGGGAAGCCGCCGTCGACCGGGGTCCGCATCCCCCCGAGGATCGTGTGCCACCGGGCGACCTGGGCCTCGACGAGCTCGGGGCGCGCGGTCAGCGCGACGTGCCAGCGGGCGATGGTCGCCAGCACCACGGGGCGTGTCGCCGCGCCGAGGACGCCGGAGGTCGTCGCGTCGAGGACCACCCGGAACTCCGCCCCGAGCGCGGTCGGGTCCTGGGCGTCGACGTAGCGCCCGACCCAGCGGGCGACCGCCTCGTCTCGGCCCCGCCGGTGCAGGACGAACGCGTAGAACAACGCGGTGCGGTCGTGGTCCCGGCGCGTCGCCTCGGCCAGCGCGCGGTCGGCGAGGTCCTGGTCGTCGCGCAGCCAGGCGCCGAGGCCGACCAGCGCCGGCGCGAGCCAGTACCGCGGCGTGGAGGTCATCAGCTCGTCGGAGAGACTCCGGACGAGATCCTGGCCGACGAGACCGGTGTCCATCGCCCGGAGGATCCCGACCGCGTCGCGGCGCACGCCGTCGTGCCGACCGAACTCCGTTCCGAGCTGCCGGCGGACCCCGAGCAGCCGGGTCTGCGCGAGGGCGCGCGCCCGGTCGAGCTCGTCGCGGCGCAGGAACGCGGCGACCTGCCCGCGCAGCGCGGCGAGCTCCTCGCGGGTGCCCTCGTGGGCGGCGGTCAACCGCCCGAGCCCGTCGGCGACCCCGCCGACGCGTTCCGCCAGCCCTCGGACCTCGCGGTCCACCTCCACCACTGCGGTGCCCTCACCCATCCGGATCTCCCCTCGCCCGTGGTCGATGTGTCGGGCGCGGGGAGAAGGGTGTTTCGCCCGGCAACCCGGACGGACGCCACGACCACCGGTCCGGATCAACCGGGCATCCGGCCGGGTCCGGTCGGGCGTCGCCCGAGAGAGTGGGTGGGCGTCGGCCGGACGAGCACCGATCGGCTCGTCCTTTCGGGGCGCTGCCCTGGTTGTGACGTGTACGCAGCGTCATAGTGAGCGTCATGGCGTGGGGAATCCTCGACGGGCGGGTGCGTCGCGGAGAGGCAGCGCTGGTCCGGGACGTCGGCGCCGGCGACCTGGGCGTCGACGAGCAGGCCGCGCCCCCGCCCTACGTCGAGCGGCCCGGTGACCTGGCGCTCGAACGCGGCCTCGGCGGCGACGGCCCGCTCGTCGTGGTCGCCGGCCCCCGCCGCGCCGGGACGTCGCGCGCCGCGGCCCGGGTGGCCCGCGCCATGCTGGGTGACCACGTCGTCGTCGGGCACCACGACGCCCCGGACGCCGACCTCGCCGCCCTCGTCGCCCGCGCCGGGGAGGCCCGCCGCCGGTCCGGGGCGCCGGCGGCGCTCGTCTGGCGGGACGGGGCCGGGCTCACCACCCTCGACGCGATCACGCCCGCCCTGCTCGCCGGGCTCCCGGCCGGCGTGCGGCTCGTCGTCACCGTCGAGGACACCCTCCTGAGGACCTGGTTCCCCGACCCGGGCACCGGTGCGCTGCTCGTCGCCCCCGGCACCCTCGTCCGGCTCGAGCCCCCCGAGGGCGGCACCGGGGGACTCGCCCGGCTGCGCGCGATGATGACCCCGGTGGGCTGGACCTCGCTGCTGCCGCTCGCGCTGGTGCGCGCGGCCGCCGACGCGCGGCGCCTCGACGTGCCGGGCGACGACGCCCTGATCGCCCTGGCCCGCCACCACCAGGCCGCCCTCGGCGTGGAGGTCCTCGACGCCCGGGCCACGGCGGCGGCGTTCGCGGCGGTGGCGCGCGGGCGGCCGGTCCACGGTGTCCGGCTGCTGCGCCGCTGCGGGGGGACGTACGTGGCGCCGACCGGGGCGACGGTCGTCGCCGACGGCGGCGGCAGCGGGTCCTGGCCCCTCGCGGCGTCCCTGGTGGCGCGTCCGGGCCGTCTCGTCGACCCTGTGGCGCACGACCGGATGGCGCGCCGCCTCCTGCTGCGGGGCGACCACGACACGCTCGTCACCCTCGTCGAGGACGGCTGGGGACGCCCGACCCCGGAGCAGGCCGCCGCCCTGGCGGCCGCGCACGCGCGGGTGCGGTTCCGGTCCGCGCCGGCGTGGGCGCGCACGGCCCTGGCGTCCTCGCGGCGCGAGGACGTCGTCGCCGCGCGCCTCGTGCTCGCCGGCCACGACGTCGAGGCGAACGCGGCCGTGCGCCGCGAGCACTACCTGGCGGTGATCGAGGAGCCGGCGGCGCGCCTCGGTCTCGGCGAGCTCGACGAGGCGGCCGGCGACGACGAGGCGGCCCGGCACCATTTCACGGCGGCACTGGACGGGAGCGCGGACGTCGCGGCGCCCGCGGCGGCGGGCCTCCGGAGGATCGCGGAGCGGGAGCGCGACCGGGCCGAGCGTCGGGCCGTCGAGGCGCGCCGCACCGCCGAGCGCCGGTGGCGGGTGGCGTGCCACGAGTACGCGCACGCGGTCGCGGTGCTCCCGGCGACGATCGCGTCGCGGGACGCCGCCGCCGCGTGGCGGTGGCTCGCGCGGCTGGAGAGCACCGACCCGCCCGCGCCGTACGACGCGAAGGTGACCGAACTCCGGGCCGGGGTGGAGGCGCTCGCGCCGCGTCCCGCGCACCACGAGGAGTTCGTGGCGGAGCTCCGTCGCGAGCACGACGCCACGTGGCGCGCCGAGCTCGCCCGCGAGCGGGTGGCGGTCGGCGAGGCCGCCCCGGCGTGAGGTGTGTCCCGGGGACACGGTCACCGGTGTCGAGGGGTCAGGCGGCCGCGCCCTGCTCCTCGACCAGCTGCTTGATCTGCGCGAGCGTGCGGTCGACGCCCTCCTGCACCTCGCTGTCGCCCGGCTCGACACGGGTGGTGTGCACGTGGACCTCGACCTCGCTGCCGCTGGTGCGCGTCGGCCGGACGTCGACGGATCCGTGGTACTCGCTGGCGCCCTCGGCGCCCCACTCGATGTGCCGGTTCGATGCGTCGACGCGGAACCAGGCGTCCCCCTCGACGGTCGTGCCGTCGGGCATCTGGGCGGTGGTGTGGACCTCCTCGCCGTTGCCGCGCTCCGCCGAGGTCATGCGGGCGAAGTAGCGCGGCAGGTTGCTCACGTCGGAGAGGAAGTCGAAGAGGGCCTCCTGCGGCGCGTCGACGGTGGTGGTGCCGGTGAAGTCAGCCATGGGTCCGGGTGCCCGCTGTGGTCGGGCGCACACGCGATCACGGCCGGGGGCGCCCGAACGTCTGGACGGGGCCCGGCGCGACGGCGAGGCTGGGCGACGGTCGACGTCGTCCCCGGGAGGTCCTTCGGTGCCCACCTACGTGGTCCGTGCTCGTGCCGACACGTTCGGCCCGGGTCGGCGGGCGTTGCTCGCCGAGGGCCTGACCGCCGCGCACACCCGGGTGACCGGCGCACCGCGCTCGTTCTCGCAGGTCGTCATCGAGGAGCTCCGCGGCCGCGACCACTTCATCGGCGGCCGCCCCGCCGAGGCAGGCTCGGTCTTCGTGCACGGCCACGTGCGCAGCGGACGGGACGACGAGACGACGGCCGCGCTCGCCACGGCGATCCGCGACGCGGTGGTCGGCGCCACCGGCGTGGCCGAGGAGCTCGTGTGGGTCTACCTCTCCGAGATCCCGTCCGCGCGGATGATCGAGTTCGGCCGCCCGCTGCCCGCACCCGGGGACGAGGACGACTGGATCGCGGCGCTCCCCGACTCGCTGCGCGACCGCCTGACCCGTCTCGACGACGCCGAGGGGGCCCGTCCGGACGGTGAGCACGAGTCCGCCCGGGCGGTGCTCTCCGGCGCGTTCACCGCCGCGACCCTGGCGGAGCGCCGCTCGGCTACCGCGCCCTCGTCCGCGGGCCCGGGCGGCGGTTGATCACGCGTTCCGAGGACGGGGCCGAGGGTGCGGCGGTCGGCGCCTGCGGTGGTGCGACGGGCTCCGCGGGCGGCGTCCCGTCGGCCGGGTGCGGTCGTCCGCGGGGCAGGCAGCATTTCTTGTACTTGGCGCGCGAGCCGCACCAGCACGGGTCGTTGCGCCCGGGTGGCCACACGAGGCGGGGCCCGGGCTCGGGGGCGGCGTCCGCCTCGCTGTCGGGGTCGGCGAGCATCGCGGCCAGCAGCGCCGGGGTGGCGACCTCGACCTCCAGGGCCTCGCCCTCGGCGTCGCCGGCCTGCAGCTCCCCCTCGATCAGCGCACGGTGGTGGTCCCAGTCGCGCCCGAGCTCGTCGGCCGCGGCCGGCTGGGCGGCCAGCAGCTCCGCGAACGCCCCCTGGGGGAAGAAGACCAGGTCGGGGGCGGCGTCGAGCTCCTCGGCGAGGGCGTCGTACTCGTCGGGTGCGCGCCCGAGGCGGGCGCGCACGTCCCGCCGCCACGTGGCGAGCTCGTCGACGACGTCGGACGTGTCGAGCTGCTCGTCGGACCCCTCCGTCGCCCGCTCCTCGCGCTCCACCGCGGTCAGCAGCGCGGCGGTCAGCCACTGCTCGGCCAGCTCGTCGCGGCCGTTCTCGGTGAGCGCCTCGACGATCGGGCCGACGGCGTCCGCGTCGCGGTGCAGGAGCGGACGCAGCGTCGTGAGGGCGGCCATCCCCTCGTCGTCGCGGCCGAGGCGCAGGAGGCGCTCGGCGTGCGTGGCCGCCAGCCAGTGCGCGTCGAGGGTCGGCGCGCCGGTCGTGGCCGCGCGGTGCGAGAGCGCCAGGGCCTCGTCGTGGTCCCCGGCGAGCTCGCGGACCTCGGCGGCGAGGCTCAGCGCGTAGCCGGCGTCGTCGGGATCGGCGAGCCGGCCCTGCTCGACGGCGGCGACCAGCTCGACGGCGTAGGGGCGCGGATCCCGCGCGGCCTGCGCGTCGCTGCCGAGGCCGTCGAGATCGTCCGAGGTCAGGAGCGGGGCCACGGGAGAACCGTAGGAGACGACCCGCATCCCGCGCGCCCGGACCGGGCACCCCGTGCCGTCCGTCCGTCATCGAGCCCTGGAGTACCCCCTGTGTGGATGCTGATCTCCCGCCGCCTGCGCGCCTACCTGCTGTTCGCGCTCGGCGCCCCGCTGGTGGCGTGGTTGCTCGACGCGCTGGGCCGCCGTCTCGAGGTGCGCCGCGGCCCGACGCGGCTGAGCAACGGCCTGCGCTGGGGCGGGCGCAAGCTGCGCCGCAAGGCGCGCGGACCGCTCAAGCACACCGGGGAGCGTCCCGAGCAGCCGGCGACCACCCCGGCGACCACTCCGTCGACCGGTCCGGACCGCGCGGACAGCGACGCCGCCCGGAAGATCACCGCGCGCGGCGCCTGACCGCCGTCCTCAGGCCGGCAGGTCGACGAGCTCCGCGAGCACGGCGCGGTGGCGGTCCGGTGAGCCCAGGAGCAGGGCGTCGGCCTTGGCGCGCTTGAGGAACAGGTGCGCCGGGTGCTCCCAGGTGAAGCCGATCCCGCCGTGCAGCTGGAGGCTCTCCTCGGCGGCGAGGAGCGCGACCTCGGCGGCGTGCGCCTGGGCCACGGCCGCGGCCACCGCGAGGTCGGGCGATCCGTCGGCGGCGCAGCGCGCGGCGTAGCGGGCCACCGCGCGGGCCTGGGTGACCGCCACCCACAGGTCGGCGAGCCGGTGCTTGAGCGCCTGGTACGACGCCAGCTCGCGGCCGAACTGGTGGCGGGTCCGCAGGTACTCGACGGTGTCGGCGAGGCAGCGCTCCGCGAGCCCGAGCTGCTCCGAGGCGAGGATCGCCGCGCCGACGCGCAGCGCGTGCTCGACCGCGGCGCCCGCCTCGTCGAGCACCTTGCGGCCGGGCGCGCCGTCGAAGGACAGGTCGACGAGGCGACGCGTCATGTCGAGGCTGACCGCGACCGTGCGGGTCACCTCGCCGGTCTCGCAGGCACCGCCGGCCTCGACGGCGTACAGGCCCTCGGTGGTCGGCACGAGCAGGACGTCGGCGACGACCGCGTCGGCGACCGCGGCGACCGTGCCGTGCAGCGCGCCGTCACGGACCTCGACCGTCGGGGCCACCGGCCGACCGGCGGCAGCGGTCGCCTCCACGGCGAGGGCGGCGGTGCGCTCCCCGACGGCCAGGGCGGTGAGCAGGTCCTCCTCGCCGGTCGCCAGCAGCAGCGCGGTCGCGACGACCGCGCTGCCGAGGAACGGGACGGGCGCGACGGAACGGCCGAGCTCCTCGGCGACGACGGCGGCCTCCCGCCAGGACGCTCCCGCACCGCCGCGCTCCTCGGGCACCGCGAGGCCCGCCACGCCGACCTCTCCTGCCAGGCGGGTCCACAGATCCGTGTCGACGGCGTCGCCGGTGTCGGTGCGCGCGAGCACCGCGTCCCACGGCGCCTGCTTGTCGAGCAGGGCCCGGACGCTGGCGCGCAGGTCGTCCTCGATCTCGGAGTAGAGCAGGTCGCCGGTCTCCGGGGTCGTGGTGCTCATCGCGGCAGCTCCTTCCACGGCACGTCCTTGTCGGCGCGGGGCTCGGCGGGCAGGCCGAGCACCCGCTCGGCGACGACGTTGCGCAGGATCTCGCTGGTGCCGCCCTCGATGGAGTTGGCGCGGTAGCGCAGGTAGCGCCAGCCGGCGTCGCGCTCGCCGTACTCCTCGATCTGGGGGCGGCGCTCGGTGTAGTCGGGGTAGCGCAGGCCGTGGGAGCCGAGGAGCTCGAGCTCGAGGGCCGAGCACGCCTGGTTGAGCTGCGCGAACGTGATCTTCACACCGGACCCCTCCGGACCGGGCTGCCCGGCGGCCTGCTGCTGGCCGAGGCGCTCGGCGGTCAGGCGCGCCGCCTCGGTGCGCACCCACAGGGAGAGCATGCGGTCGTGCAGGCCGGGTGTCCGCGCGTCCGGGTGCGCGCGCCACGCCTCGGCGAGCGCCCCGACCGCGCCGCTCTCGCGGGGCAGGGTGCCGCCGCCGATGGCCACGCGCTCGTTCATCAGCGTGTACTGCGCGACCGCCCAGCCCTGGCCGACCTCGCCGAGGCGGTCGTCGTCGGGGACGCGGACGTCGGTCAGGAAGACCTCGTTGAACTCGGCCTCGCCGGTGATCTGGCGCAGGCCGCGGACCTCGACGCCGGGCGCGGTCATGTCGACGACGAAGAAGGTCAGGCCGCGGTGCTTGGGCGCCTCGGGGTCGTGGCGCGCGAGCAGGATGCCCCAGCGTGCGTGGTGGGCCATCGAGGTCCACACCTTCTGGCCGTTGAGCACCCACTCCTCGCCGTCGCGTACCGCGCTGGTCGCGACGCCGGCGAGGTCCGACCCGGCACCGGGCTCGCTGAACAGCTGGCACCAGATCTCCTCGCTGGTCCACAACGGGGCCAGCCAGCGCTCGCGCTGCGCGGCGGTGCCGTACCGCAGGATCACCGGGGCGGCCATGCCGAGCCCGATGACGTTGAGCCGCGGGCGGTTGTCGGGCGCCCCGGCCTCGGCGAAGGCCCGGTCGACCGCGGCCTGGCGTCCGGGCTCGGCGCCCAGACCGCCGAGACCCTCGGGGTAGTGCACCCAGGCGAGGCCGGCGTCGAACCGCGCGCGCAGGAACGCCGCGCGGTCGGTGCTCGCCGGATCGTGCTCGCCGAGGAAGGACCGGACCCGCTCGGCGAGGGCGGGCGCGTCCGGTGGCGCAGCGGGGGTGGTCGTCACGACGGGACCCTTCGACGGCGACGGGGCACGCGTCGAGCATGCGCCATGACCTGCTCCGGCCGCACGTGGCGCGTGGCCGTCCGGAGCAGGACGGCCACGCCCGCGACGCCCACGACCGGCCCGGCCGGGTGCTCCTCGAGCGATCGTCGCCACTCGCCGCGCCCCAGCGAGGCCACGGACCGCGTGAGTCCGCAGGCCGGGCACGGCCGTCCGGTCAGCCGTCGGTACGGGCAGAGCACGGGCGCCCCCGGGTGGCGTCCCCCGACGAGCGCCAGGACCACGTACGCCACGAGGACGGCCTCGAGGCGACGCCTCGGACTCATCGGCCGCCGGCGTGGGCGGTCACCGTGCGCGCGTAGCCCACGACGTTGTGGAGGTGGGCGATCTGCTGCGGAGACGACACGGGGATCTGCGCGACGTGGTAGAGCCCGGCGCCCTGCACGGTCACGTTCACGTACCCCTCGGTCCGCCGCTCCTTGATCAGCAGGAACAGCAGTCCGAGCAGGCAGAAGAGGAAGAAGATGACGGCGAGGACGATCGCGTAGGCCGGCATGCGCTCGGTGGTCCGCGTGTTGTCGCTGAAGATCCACTGCACGCTGCCGATCGGCCGGGTCCCGTTGGGTGTGATCACCCAGTTCGGGGTGACGCCGATGTCGCCGATCGAGACCAGGATCGGGTCGACGCCGGCGGCGTCACGACCGGCCGGGTCGTGGTGGGGGTACCCGGGGTGGACGACCGACGCCTCCTGCCCGTAGCCGGGGAGCCGCTGCGGCATCGCCGACTCCTGGGCGCCCCAGCCCGGAGGGGGCCCGTGCAGGTCGGGTCGCGGAGGCTGACCCCAGGGCTGGTTCTGTTGCTGGTTCGGTGGCTGGCTCCACGGCTCGGTCAACGACGATGTCCTTTCTCTCAGGAGGACCGCAGCCACGGCGGGCGCGTGTCCGGAACGAGGCGCCGTTCGACGGCGCGGATCTCACGGGCGGCCAGCGTCGCGGCGAGCCCGAGGACGACGAGGACGCACTGGGCGACGACGATCACCGGCACGCCGGGTCCGAGGGACACGGGGCCGTCGACGGCGTCGCGGACCAGGCGCACGGCGACGCCGGCGAACGCGAGAACGAGGAGTGCCCCGGCCAGGCCGACGGCCCCGGCCAGGACCAGCCAGCACGACAGCAGGAGCCGTCCGCGCACGAGATCGACAACAGGCAGTGCGGTCACCGCGAGGAACAGCACGAACGCCGACCCCCCGACCCCGGGGATGGCCAGCACGCTGACCGACAGACCGGAGGCCGACGCCGCGGGCAGGAAGAGGCCCACGAGGGCGACCACGCAGGCGGCGACGGCCGACGACGGGAGGACCCGTGTCGTCCAGCTCCGGAGCTCGGGGGTCCTGGTCGACGGGGGTGGCGGCACGAACGGAGGCCTCGCCGAGGGCGCTGGACGCAGGTGGGGCGAGACCGTCGGCGGTGGCGGGGGTCGGGGCACACGGCGCGCCGGTGGTCCCCCACGGCCGTACCCGTACCTGTCCTCCACCACCCACCGCCCCCCGAGAACGCAGGCCAGTCGGTGGCCCCCCGCACTCACCATCGCCACGCGCCGGCGGGCGTTACCGCCGGCCCCGCGGGTCAGCGGGTGAACACGACGATGATCGGGACCGGGCTGCCCGCGGCGCCCGGCGCCGGCCCGCCCGTGACGAGGCGGCCCGCGGGGGTGTCGGCGACCGGACCGAGGTCGGCGGGGGTCACGGCGGGCGGGCCCACCGGGGCCGGGGCCGGAACGGGGAGCACCGGCACATCGCCGGTGCTCCCCGTCGGGGTGGACGGCGCGGTCGGCGCGGTGGGCGCGGTCTCGCCGGTGCCCGAGCCGGGCGCGACGACGAGGCGGTCGAGCCAGGCGCGGTAGGGGCTGCCGGCGTCGATGCGGGTGGACCAGCACGTCGCTGCGCCCGCGATCGCGGTGGAGGTCACCCCGAGCAGGACGGGACGGGCGCCGGGGGTGACGAGGGGACCGCCGCTGTCGCCGTTCGCGCACGAACCGGCCGCGACGGCGCCGGTTCCGGACGGCACCGCCTGGAGGATCGACGCGACGCCGGTCGCTGCCGCCCCGCCCGCGACCCCGCCGGTGACGACCTGGCCGGCCTGCCGGAGCCGGCCACCGTCCGACGTGGTCCCGCCCGGGGTGGTCGCGCCGTACCCGAGCTCGATCACGGGGGCCGCCGCGGCGGCGAGCCGGGCCAGCGTGCCGGGATCGGTGTCGAAGCCGACCGGCGTGCGGTCGACGGCACGGTCGAGCTGGACGATCGCGAGGTCGTCGGTGGAGCCCCCGTCCCGGGCGCCCGCCGTCGGCGAGTACGGGACGAGCGCGACGACCTCGCGGGTCTGGGGGTCGGCGCCGGTGAAGGTGACCGTCCAGTCCGCGACGTCCCGGCTGAACAGGCAGTGCGCGGCGGTGAGGACCAGGCGTGGCGCGACCAGCGAACCGGAGCAGGTGTAGGTGCTGGTCGCGGTGCGGACGATGTCGATGCGCGCCATGAACCCCGACGTCGCCGGGTCGGCGTCCTGGCCGCCGACGATGGCGCCCGCCGTCGGCGCGGCCGGCACCGACGCGGTCGCCAGGGCCGCGGTCAGCACCGCCGCGGTCAGGAACCGGCGCCACCGCCCCATCCGCCCGCCCCCGCCCGTCGACGCCCGGGGCGCGTACCCCACGACCCCACGATCGGTGCCCGGCCCCCGACCGTTAGCCGCCGCGGATCACCGCCGCACGGTGCACGGTCGGTGGTGTCGCCCGGTCGCCCGACCGGCCGACCCGTGATCTCTGCCAGTGTGCACCCCGTGAGCGACGCCGACGTGACGAAATGGCTGTCCCAGCGCGCCGTGGTGCTCGAGACACCCCGCGATGCGGACCCGGCCGGGGAGCACGAGCTCGAGGCCTGGAGCCCGGGTGCGCACGCCCGGGTGGTCGGTCTCGGGCTCACCGTCGGGGGGACCCGCGAGCTCCCGCGCCTGGCCCACCGGCTGCTCGACCGCCTCGTGCGCGGGCACGGGGTGCGCACCCTGGCGCTGCAAGCCGGCGAGTCCGCCACCACGGTGCTCGACGACCATGTCCGGCGCGGGACAGGCGGCCCCGGCGACGCCCTCGGCAGCCTCGGGTCGTGGGGGTGGAACACCCGCGAGGTGCTCGACCTCGTCCGGGGGCTCGCCGAGCACAATCGGAACGCCGCCCCCGGGGACCGCGTCGCCGTCGTCGGCGTCGATCCCACGTACCCGGCGACCGCGGTCCGCATCGTCGGGGCGTTCCTGCGTTCGGCCGCCCCCGATGAGCTCGCGCCGGTCGCCGAGCCGCTCGCCGACCTCGCCCTCGGCCGTGGTGGACGGGCGTCGGTCCCCGCCACGGACCGGGTCCGGACCCTGCTCCAGCGCGACGCCACCGCGCTGATCACCGCGACCTCACCCGCCCAGCACGCGGAGGCGCTGCGGCACGCGGGCTTCCTGTGCCGGGCCGCGGAGCTCGCCGCGGCGCCCGCCACCCAGGCCGAGGCGGTCGCCTCCCGGCTGCGCGCCGAGGCCGTCCTCGCCGAGGCCGGCCCCGACGCCGGGGGCGTGGCGTTCTGGGGTCACGCCGACCACGTCGTGGTCCGCGACGACCCGATGACCACCGGCGCCCACCTGCGCGCCCACCTCGACGACGGCTACTACGCGCTCGTCATGACCGCGGGCGCGGGGCGCCTCCGCGCGCTGCGCCGGCGGGCGCTGTTCGGGCCCTCGCGCACCCCGAAACTGCACCGCCTGCCCGCGCCCGGTCCCCGCACGCTCGAGGCGACCCTCGCCGAGGCCACGCCGCACGACCACCTCGTCGACCTGCGTGCCCCCGAGGTGCCGGCCCCGGTCGACACGTGGCTGGCGGCGACGAGCGCCCGCCGCTCGGTGGGCGACGAGGTGTCCGCGTTCGCGCCCGCCACGGCGACGGTGCCGTGCGTGCCGGGACCGGAGCTCGACGGCCTCGCGCTGGTCCGCACCGTGCAGCCGGCCTGGGCCCTCTGAGCTACCGGCGGCGCGCGTCCAGCACGGCGCGCCCGCGGAGGGAGAGCTCGTAACCCACCGGGAGCGAGTGGGTCAGCCCCAGGGCCTTGAGCTTGCGGACGTCGACCTTGAACGGCGCGGTCTCCCGCCCGAACGACGCGGCCAGGTCGGGCGCGCGCACCCCGGGACGCTCGGCGATCGCCGCCAGCGTCGCCCACGCCCACGGGCCGTGTGCCGCGCGGGCGTCCATCGCGTCGAGCCGGCGGGCGACCGCTTCCCGGTCCGCGTCGTCCGGCGCCGACGCGGCGAGCTCGGCGCGCGGATCGGGACCGTCGAGCGGGTGGAAGCGCACCCGGTAGAGCGCGGCGTCGCCCGCGGCGTGGCGCCCGGCTTCGGCGAGCATCGCGTCGGCGGTGGCGAAGCCCGCCCGCGCGGCGTCCGCATCGGTCACGGTCGTGGGGTCGACGACGTCCACCTCGTCGACCAGCAACCGGCCCACCGGCGTCCGGTACGGCCGGCCGGCGACCACCTGCGCCCGCCGCCACCGCCGGAACGTCAGGTCCACCTCGCCGCGGGCGATCGGGTCGGCGAACCGCAGCGCGAACAGCACCGCGCCAGCGTGCCACCGCGGGCTCACGCCGGCGGCCCTAGGCTCGCCCGGTGATCGGGACAGGCGCATGACGCGGCGGGGCCGGCGTGTCCTCGCCGGTGTCCTCGTGGTGGCCGCCGTGGTGTGGGTGTTCGTCAACGAACCGGTCGAGGGACCGACGTTGCTCGTCCTGTCGCGCACCCACGGGATCACCGCGGCCGACCTGCTCTCGGTCGCGGCCGTGCTCGTCGCGGTCGGGTTGGTCCTCCCGCGCCGCCGGTGACGGCTCGCTACCGACGGCTCAGCCGGCGGCGAGCGCCACGCCGCAGTGCCCGCAGTGCCGCCAGGTCGCCTGGGTGGCCGCGCCACACCGCGGGCACGACGCGTCGGCTCGGGTGTGCCGGGCGGTCGGTGTGGCGGCGGCCGGGGCCACCGTCGGCGCCACCGCCGTGAACCTGACGGTCGGGGCGGCGAGGCCGCCTGCCGGTGCGGGAGCGCCGGGACCGAACCCGCTGGGCCCGAACCCGCCGGGGCCGAACCCGCACTGGGCCCGAACCCGCTGGGCCCGAACCCGCCGGGGCCGAACCCGCTGGGCCCGAACCCGCTGGGCCCGGTGGGCGTGGCCAGGCGCTCGATGCCCTGGACGAGCTGGGTGCGGAGGTGCTCGACGAGGGGAAGGGGCGACTCGAGGAAGTGCTGGCGGGCATCGGTCGGGACCCAGAGCAGCACGACGAGCGCGAGGGTGAGCACGAGGTGCGCGGTGCTCACGGCGCCCGCACCGCCGGTGACAAGGACGAGTAGGGAGCCGACCGTGACGAGCCCGGAGACCACGGTGACCACGACCCGCCCGCCCCGGCTGCGCGCGCCGATCGCGTTGCGGGCCCAGAAGCCGAGGACGGCCATGCCGATGCCGGCCACGGCGCCCGTGATCAGTGCACCGCCGAAGGCCCCACCGAGCACGCCGACCAGCCCGCCGAACGCGTCGCCGAACTCGGAGGAGGTCGACGACGCCGACGACGCGACCGCGGCGGTGGAGACCAGGGTGATCACCCCGGCGAGCAGCGCGACCAGCGCACCCGCGGCGGTGACCCCCGCGAAGAGGGCGAGGATCGCCCGCGCGACGGTGATCGACGGTGCCTGCGCCGGCCGTGAGCCCCACGGACCGTCGAACCAGGCGCGGACCCCCGGGACGAGCACGGGAGGGATCGCGGCGAGGACGGCCAGCAGGGCGCCGAGCACCATCGCCGGGCTGCCGAAACCGCCGGCCGGGACCGCGAGGAGCGCGGTGAGGGCGACGACCGCGCCGGCGGGCCGGGCGACCCGCTGCCCGCGGTAGAGACCGACCGCCACCGCGACGTAGACCGCGGGCAGGGCGAGGGCGGGCACGAGGGGGACGAGCAGGTAGACCAGGCCGCCACGGCCGACCGCGCTCAGCGCGCTCAGGGCACCGGCGACGGTGAGCAGCGCGGCGAGGCCGAACCCGGTGATCGCCACCCACAGCAGCGCCGGCACCGATACCGGGCGGCCGCCGGGCGCGCCCGGACCGGGGGAGCCGACGGGTGCGCCGTGCCCGAGCGGTACCGGCTGCCGGCACCCCTCGCACCAGCCGCCCGCCACCGGTCGCCGCCCGCACCGTCCGCACACGTCCATGCCGCCCCCTCGCGATCCGCCGGCACGACCCGGTCGTGATCTCGATCGGCCCGGTGGGAGGCGTCGTTACTTCGCGAGAGCGGTGTCACCCGACCGCGGAGGGCCGGAGCTCCGGTCAGGGTCCGGAGGCGGCGACCGCGATGACGATGAAGACCCAGAAGACGACCCAGGCGATGATGAGCAGGTAGCCGAGGACGAGGCCGGCGATGGCCAGGCCGTGTCCGCTGGCGCGGCCGCTGCTGGTCTCCCCCCACGCGAGGTGCCCGCAGATGACGGCCGGGATCGCCGTGATCCCCCCGGTGAAGAAGCCGAGGACCCCGCACACGAGCGAGGCGATCGCGAGGCCCGACGCCTGCGGGCCGGCCGGCGCGTAGCCGCCACCGTAGGCCGGCTGCTGCCCCCATTGCCCCTGCCCGTACTGCTGCGGGTCGTACTGCTGCTGCCCGTACTGCTGCGGGTCGTACTGCTGCTGCCCGTACTGCTGCGGGGCGGAGTACGACGACGCCCCGGACGACGACCCGTAGGGGTCGTCGTACGGGGTCGGCGGCGAGTAGGGCGCCGGTGTCTCCGGCGGGGAGGAGGCGCGTCGGTCCTCGGGACCGGAGGGGTCGCGGGACGGGTCCCAGGAGGAGCTCACGGCGCCGATCGTACGAGAGGTGGACGTGAGATTCGCCCGTTCGGCGCGAGATCGCACCACCGGAGGCGTGTCCGACCCTCGGCGGGCCGACACACGCCCCCCTCGGGGTGGGCGCCGTGCCGGGTCACAGGCCTCCGACGACCACGTCCGCGTACCCGTCGCCGTCGGTGTCGGCGACCGCGGCGGTGCCCGACTCGCCGTAGGGCGCGCCGTCGGTGAGCGCGGCGTCGCCCCACCCGTCGGCGTCGGTGTCGACGACGACCTCGTCGACGGCACCGTTGTGGTCGAGGTCGGAGACGGCGTACTCGTCGTAGCCGTCGCGGTTCTCGTCGGCCGACGCGGTCTCGGCGTAGCCGTCGCCGTCGGCGTCGGTCGCCGTGGACTCGTAGTAGCCGTCGGCGTCGGTGTCGTACGACGTCATCGACGGTGTCCCGGGAGCGACGGCGAGCAGGCTGCCCTGGTCGTCGTAGGTCTGGCCGTCGGTGGTGGTGTAGGTCGCGTCGCCGCTCATGGTCATCTCCTGGGGGTGCGTGCGTGCTGAACTGCCCCTCCGACGGTGCGAGGTCCGGGCTTTGTTCCCGCGATCTCGCCGACGACCACGGCGTGCGCGGGCGGTCAGCCCTTGCGACGCGCCCGGATCGGCTCCACGCGGCGCAAGAGCCACGACGTCAGCACGGCGAAGAGCACGACGAGGCCCACGAGCGCGCCGAGGTCCAGCAGCCACGTCACGGCGTCGTGGTCCCACAGCGGATCGTGCTCGCGGTAGGGCGTCGGGAGCCCCGGACCGCTGGGCAGCCCGACGGTCGAGGCCCCCATGGCGAAGCCCCACCGCGCCGGCACGAACCAGGACAGCTGGGCGAGCCCGATGCTGTGCTGGATCTGCAGCAGGGCGCTGGAGAGGATGAACTGCAGCATCGCGAGCAGGACCAGCAGCGGCATGCCGCGGTCGGCGTTGGTGATGGCCGCGGAGACCGCCAGGCCGAGCGCCATGCTCGCCACCGCGATCGCCCCCAGCGCCACGACGATCTCCGCGGTGCCGGACCCGAGCAGCACCGCCTCGTCGGGCGCCGGACGTCCCCACATCCCGAGCACACCGAGCAGGACGGCCTGGAGACCGGTGATCACGACCAGCACGGTGAGCTTCGACGCGAGGTAGGCGCCGCGCGACAGCCCGATGGCCCGTTCGCGCTTGTAGATCTCGCGTTCCTTGACGATCTCCCGGATGGCGGCGGCCGACCCCATCAGCGCCGCTCCGACCACGAACACGAGCAGGAGGCTGTTCGGCGAGCCCGGGGTACCGCGCGCCTGGGCGGCCTGGGACAGACCCGTCTCCCCGGGCAGGGCGTGGGTCAGCACGGAGAGCAGAAGGGGCAGCGCGACCATGAAGATCGTGTACTGCTTGTCGGCGAGCACGACCGCGAGGTAGCGCCGGCACAGCACGGCGAACTGCGTGGTCACCGGCTGCTGGCGCGGGGCCTGTGCGGGGATGGTCGCGCCGTGGCCGGCGTGCCCCCGCAGCCGCTGGGCGTCCGGGGCACCGATGTAGCGCGACCACTGCGGGGAGCGCCGGTAGCGCTCGGCCCAGTCGACGTGCTTCTGGTTCTCGAGCAGCAGGAAGATGTCGGGGAAGTCGCTGACGCCGAAGTACTGCAGCGCCTCCCGCGGCGGGCCGAAGTAGGCCACCGTGCCGCCGGGGGCGAGCAGCAGGAGGCGGTCGCAGACGTCGAGGCTCGCCACCGCGTGGGTGACCACGACGACGGTGCGGCCGTCGTCGGCGAGGCCCCGGAGGGTCTGCATGACCGACTTCTCGAGCCCCGGGTCGAGGCCGGAGGTGGGCTCGTCGAGGAAGAGCAGCGAGGGGCGGGTGAGGAGCTCGAGGGCGACGCTGGTGCGCTTGCGCTGGCCGCCGGAGAGGGACTCGATCCGCTGCTCGGCCTGCCCGGTCAGCCCCAGCTCGGTGATGACCTGCGTGATGCGTCCCTGCCGGTCGGCCGCCGAGACGTCGGTGGGGAAGCGCAGGCGGGCGGCGTAGGCGAGCGCGCGCCGGACGGTGAGCTGGGGGTGCAGGATGTCGTCCTGCGGGACGAGGCCGATGCGCTGCCGCAGCTCGTCGTAGTCGGAGTACAGGTCCCGACCCGCGTACTCCACCACGCCCTCGTCGGCGGGACGGAAGCCGGTGAGCGCGCGCAGCAGCGTCGACTTGCCCGCGCCGCTGGGGCCCACGACGGCGAGCAGGCTGCGCTGGGCGAGCGCGAAGCCGACGCCCCGCAGCAGGGTGGCGCTGCCCTCGCGGACGACGAGGTTCTCGGCGCGGAAGCCGATGTCGCCGGTGTCGACGTGCTCGACGAGGCGGTCACCCTCGAGGTGGAACAGCGCGTGCCCGATGCCGACGACCGACGCCGGGCTCACCGGGGCGCGCCGCACGCGGGCGCCGTCGACGAAGGTGCCGTTCGGGCTGCCGAGGTCGGCGATGTCCCAACCGCCGTCGGGGCGCCGGACGAGCTCGGCGTGGTGGCGGGAGACGAGCAGGTCGGCGACGACGACGTCGTTGTCGTCGGCGCGCCCGATGCGCACCTTCTCGACGGACCGGGTCGCGGAGAGCTGGTGGACCGCGGAGAACCGGCCCTGGGCCGACGACCGCTCCGACGCGGCGACCGTGACGGTGCGGTCGGGAGGCGGGGGCGGTGTCGGGTGCGGTCGTGGGCCGGAGCCGTCGGGGGGCCCGGGGGCCGGACGTACCGGGCTGAGGTGCACCTCCGGGCCCTCGTGCAGGTCGCCGAGGCGCACCGTGATCGGTCGGGTCACGGTCGTCTCGCGGAACGCCCGACCGTCGGCGAAGGACCCGTTGCTGCTGCGGTCGACCAACAGCCAGCCCTCGGGGGTCGAGCGCACGAGGAGGTGGTTGCGCGAGACCCGTGGTCCGAGCACCTGCAGGTCCGACGCCTCGTCCCGACCGAGGGTCAGCGTCTCGCCGGGGCGCAGCGTGCGGTGACGACCGCCGGCGTGCACCTCGAGCGGGACACCGACGGCCGGGCCCGGACGGTGCCCCCCAGCAGGGACCGGGTCGTACGCCATGGCGCAGAACGTAAACCGTCAACGCGGCCGAAGGCGACGCGCCGGTCGGTAACGTCACCGCCGCCCGACCGATAGCACCGCTGGTAGGCGGACGAGGGGGATCGCGCGGTGACATCGGGTGGCGGGCAGTTCTACGTCGGGCCGGACGCGACGCCGGACAAGTACGAGCTCGTGCAGCTCGTCGGCGGAGGCGGCGAGGCCGAGCTCTGGCAGGCCACGATGACCGTCGACGGCGCGGGCGAGACCGTCGCGGTCAAGGTGCTGCGCGGCGAGCGGATGAGCGAGTTCGAGGCGCTCAGTGCCCGCTGGGCCGAGCAGGCCGAGATGCTGCGCTTCGTCAACCAGCCCGGTGTCGTCGGCGTCCGCGAGCACTTCGAGGGTGCGCCGCGTCACGGTGCCGGGCACGCGGGCGAGACCGGGGGCCGGGCTCTCTACCTGGTCATGAACTGGGTCGAGGGCCGCTCGCTCGCGGAGTGGGTGATGCTCAACCCGGGCCGCGAGGGGCTCCTGGAGGGCCTGCGCCACCTCGACCAGGTCGCGCACGCGCTGGAGACCCTGCACGCCGGACCGACGCCGTCACGCCGGCCGATCGTCCACGGCGACCTGTCGCCCAACAACATCATGATCACGCCCCAGCGCGGCGCGGTCCTCGTCGACTTCGGGCTGGTGCGCCTCACCGGGCACTACACGCGGCAGGCCGCCGGCACGCCAGGGTTCGCCGCGCCGGAGGTGTGGACCCACGGCGAGTACAGCCCGGCCGCCGACCGCTACAGCTTCGGCGCGCTGACCTACTTCGCCGTCGTCGGTGAGGCGCCGCCGCCGGCGCGGCGGGACGTCCGGGCGCGGCTCTTCGCCCAGCCGATCCTCGAGCGCTGCCCGCCGGACGGCGTCGAGTACGTCATGCGGATGTTCAGCGACGACCAGAGCGAGCGGCCCGGCCCCGTCGAGTGGCTGCGCGCCCTGCGCCAGGGCGCGACGGCCAGCGCCCGCTCGGTGATCCAGGACCGCGCCGCGATCCCGGCGCCCCCGGTGACCCAGGCCCGCGTCGGCACGCAGGTCGGCCCGGCACCGGTCGGCGCCGGAGGGCGGACCCCGGCCGGTCCTGCGACCGGGCGCGGCTCCGCGCTCCCGCCGCCGTACTACGGCCCGCCCCCGACGCCGCCCGCGCGGGCGTCGACCCACGTCGCGCCGGTGTTCGCGCCCCCACCGTCGCCCCCGGGCCCGCCGCCGGAGCGGCGACGCCGCGGCCTGCGGTGGACCGTCGGCCTCCTCACCGTGGTTGTCGCCCTCCTCGCCGCGTTCGTCGGCGGCTCCCTGGCCTTCTCCGGCGGCACCCCGACCCCCACGGCCGGACCCACCACGCCCCCGGTGACCACGACGACGGTCCCCTCGACGACCGCGCCCGCGGGACAGACGGGGACCGTCCTGCCCCCGGTCCCGGGCCCGGTCGTGCCGCCGATCAGCCGGACGACCGGGGACACGCCGCTGCTGCTCTCGGACGGATACGAGGCCGATCTCGACTCGTTGAGTCCGAACTGGGACGTCGCGCAGAGCAACGACCTCGCCGACATCCAGAACTCCGGCTCTCAGGGCGCCGATCTCTTCGGGCAGAGAGGTGTCGACCTCGCCCCGGTGACCGGGCCTCCCGAGTACGGGACGTGCCAGACGGCCACCGCATATCAGAGCTACGTCCAGCAACTCCGGATCGGCCAGGCGTTCTGCGTGCGCACCGGCGAGAACCGGCGCTTCGCCTACCTCAAGGTCCGCGCGGTCGACCCGGTGCTGTCCCTGGACGTGGTCGTCTGGTGAACGCGGCGTGCACCGTGACGGTCCTCGTGCCCGGGACGCCGGCGGCCCGGGTGCTCGCCGTCGGGGAGTCGGTGGTGTTCGGCCGGGATCCGGGCGCCGACCTCGCCTTCCCGGAGAGCGCGACGTTGTCGTGGCGGGCCGGGGAGGTGGTGTGTCACGACTCGGGCGCGGTGATCCGCAACCTCAGCGGGCGCCACAAGCTCTTCGTCGAGACCGGTGGCGTCACGCTGCCGCTGCCGCCGAGCGGTCCGGACGGCGAGGGTCCCGGGTGGTGGCTCCCCTCCGGCGAGGCGCACGTGCGCAGCAGCGACCGCCGCGACGACCGGTTCCACCTCGTCGTCCGGGTCGCGGGGGCACCGGACGCGCGTCCCGGTGTCGCGGACGTCTCCCGGACCCCGCGCCGGTCCACGGATCGCCCGCTGCGCCTCGGCCCGCACACCAAGGAGTTCGCGACGGCGCTCCTGCTCTGCGAGACGCGCCTGCGGGGTGGACCGGGGGCGAGCGCGCCGCCCTCGGTCGCCGCACTCACCGAGCGGATCCTGCGCGCCACCCACAGCCTCGCCGAGCTGCGGGCGTTCACCGCCGACCCCGAGGTCCGGCGGCGGCTCGTGAAGCAGGTCGAGGACCACCTCAAGGCGCTGCGCGCCAAGGCGGTCGCGGCCGGGCTCGTCGAGGGGGACGACGCCGGGATACCGATGGCGACGCTCGCGGCCGTGCTCGCCGACAGCGACGTCGTCACCCGGCGCGACCTGCTGCGGCTCGGTGACCGGGACTGGCTGGCCGCGCAGGCCGAGCGTTGGTGGGGCCGCGAGCCCGGTCAACCCCGCGTGCGGGGATGACCGCCCGGGGCGGGCTCGCGAGGCTCTCGGGCACACCGTCCCCTCCTGCCGGGAGTCCCCGTGAACGCCCCGCCCCGCCTCCGACCGGTCCGTCCCGCGGCCGCCGTCCTCGTGCTCGTCGCGGTCCTCGCCCTGCTCCTCGGAACCTCCGGCACCGGCTCGGCCGCGCCCCCGACCCTCACGCCGACGCTGCCCCCCGCGGCGGCGCCGGGAGGGCTGCACTACGTCGCGCTCGGCGACTCGTTCTCCTCGGCGGAGGGCGCTCCGTACGTGCCGCCGGAGCTGGCGGCGACCGCGTCCGCCCAGGACGCCCCGGTCGACGGCTGGCTCGACGACTCCGGTGCCGACGGCTGCCACCGCTCGCTGCATGCCTACGGGGTGCGCGTGTGGGGCGCGCTGGAGCAGGAGGACCCCGGGTGGGGCCTGTCGTTCCGCGCCTGCTCCGGGGCGACGAGCGAGGCGCTGTGGTCGGGCTCGCGCGGTGAGCCCCGCCAGTTCGACGCGTTCGCCGCGGAGAACGGCGGCGACGCCGACCTCGTGACCCTCGGCATCGGCGGCAACGACGTCGGCTTCGCCCCCATCGTCCAGACGTGCCTCACCGAGGCGTTCCTCGGCCGCTACGACCCGGCACTGCCGTGGCAGCACGAACCGGCGACGTGCCGCGAGCAGTGGGAACCGCGGGTCGAGCAGTCACTGGCCGAGCTCCCCACCCGCCTCGCGGTCGTGCTCGCCGAGACGCGCCGCCACCTCGCCCCGGGCGGGCGGATCCTGCTCGTCGGCTACCCGCGCGTGTTCCCGGACGCCCTGCCGCGGTCGTGCTCGACGGGACTGGCCAGCTCGGTCGGGCGCGACACGATGCGGTGGCTGGACGACGAGGTCGTCGACCCGCTGAACGCGGTCCTCGCGCAGGCGGCGGCCGACGGCGGGGTCTCCTACGTCGACACGTCCCGCGTGCTGAGCACCGGGGGCCGCCACGACGCCTGCGTCGACGACGGCAGCGACCGCTGGATCAACCGTGCGATCCCGTCCGACCGCAACCTGAGCTTCCACCCCAAGTTCGCCTACCACGAGCAGGTGGCGCGCCTGGTCCTCGACTGCTGGCACACGTGCCCGCCCTCGCGTCGCGACTGAGCCTGCGGTGGACGCGACCGGGCGGTCAGGGCAGCGCCAGGAACGCCATCCGACCCTGGGCGTCCACACCGACCACCGCGCCGCCCGCGGCGTAGCGGTAGAGCCCGCTGCGGCGCTGGGGGTCGGTGCGCAGGGCGGCGAGCAGCTTCTCGCGGGCCGCGGGGTCGGCCAGCAGGGGGGCGACCTGGCGCCAGGGGGCGGCGTCGTAGGTGGTGGACGGGGCGTAGCGGGCCTCGACGCCCGCGAGGTCGCCGGTGCCCAGCGCCGTGTAGAGCCCCTGGACACCGGTGGCGACGGCGGCGGGAAGGGCACGCCGACCCGTGTCGGTGAGCGAGGGGGCGCCGGCGGGGGCGGGCGGGGCGGCGGGCGCGGGCACGGCCGAGGGTGTCGCGGCGGGCGCGGTGGCCACGGGGGTGGACGATGCGGCCGGGGCGACCAGGGTGCGCACGGCGAACGCGGTGATGGCGAGGATGGCCACCGCGAGGGCGATGCTCGCGATCCAGGGCCAGCGCTCGGTCGCGGGGCGGGTCCCGGCCAGCGCCGTCATCGGGCGGCCCGGTCGCTCGGAGTGGTCGGCTGGGTGTGTGCCATCTCGAGGCCTCCTCGTCGGTCCCGTCCTGGAGTATCGCCCCGTCCGGCGGGGGGTGTTACCGCGAGGGCGGGCACGACGCGCCCACCCGGGTCGGTCACCGACGGCGCGTTGGTCCGTCCGGGGGTCGGGGCCGGGCTGCTCCCGCCGGCGCCGCCGAGCATCACCGCCAGCACGACGGCCGCGCCGAGGATCAGCACGATGACGATCCCGATCAGGACGAGAAGCGTCCGGTCCGCCCGCCGGGACCCTCCGCCTCCTGGCCCGACGCCGGGCGGGGGGCCGTGCCCGGGCCCGGGACCGACCGGTGACGTGCTCCCCCAGGACGGACCTCCCCCCGGCGGGCCCGGAGCGCTCCAGCGCGACGACGCCGGGGGACCGGCGACCGGGCGCACGGGGCCGGTGGGGCCCGCCGCCGGTGGCCGGGACAGCGCCGCCGGCACGGCGACCCGGGTCGTCGGGCCGGGACGCTCCCCCGCGGCCCCGGCCGTCGGCACCACCGCCGTCGGCGCCTCCGCCGTGGGCCGCTCGGCCGTGGGGCGCTCCACCAGGACCGTCGAGGTGTCGACGACCGCCGTCGCGCCGGCCGCGGTGTCGCCCTCGGGCGCCTCGCCGGTGTGGTCGGGGACCCGGCCGCCGCCGAGCCGGCGCAGGGCCGACTCCAGGACGGGGGCGAGGGTCCCGGGCGCGGGGACGGTGGCCGCGTCCGGGTCGGTGCTCCCGTCGTCGGGCGCGCGGCCCTCGGCGACCGCCGCGAGGAGCGTGGACAGGCGGGCGGCGAGGGGATCGGCGTCGGGCTCCGGGGAGCCCAGGATCGTGCGCAGGGCGGCGGCGAGGGCTCGCGCGTCGGAGTCCTGGGCGCCGGGCCGGTCGTCGGGACGCAGTCCGGACGGCGCGGCGAGGAGGTGTGCGGCGCCGTGCGGGTCGACGAGCATGATCCCCGGCGCGAGACGACCGTGGACGAGGCGGACGGCGTGCGCGGCGACCAGGGCGCCCGCGAGGTCGAGCGCCCAGCCGAGGACCGCCGCCGGGGTCGGGGGAGCGTCGTCGCCCACCACCGCGCGCAGCGGGCGCGCCCCCGTCAGGGCGGCGTGGATCAGCCAGAGGCCCCGGTCGGTGTCGACGCCGACGTCGAGCGCGGCGACCAGCCCGGGGTGGTCGGCGCCCGTCGGCGCGGCGCACGTCACGCACCACGCGCGTCAGGTCCGACGTGGCCGGTCGCGACCCCTCGACCGCCGCCAGCGCCACCGCGAGGACGGCGCGGTCCTCCCACATGTCGTGGGCGTGGTGCACCGCGGGCCCGTCCCCGTCCGGCGCGGCATGCAGGCGGTCGCCGAGGCGGTAGTGCCCGCCGGAGAGCGCCGGTCCCGTCATCTCACGCCTCGTGGGGGCGGTCAGCTCAGCCCCCGAACGTCGACCGGGCCCGGAACTGGACGCGCGAGAAGACGGCGTTGTACTGGTCCAGGTTCGAGGCCCGGATCTCCCAGCTGTAGTTCAGGCCCCGGTAGATGCCCGTGGCGTAGACGGTCCCGTTGGACTGGGCGGTGTAGAGCGGGCCCTGCTCGACGCCGCCGGTCTGCCACGCCTCGAAGTTCTCGATCCGCGGGCCGACGGCGGCGATGTCCTGGTAGGAGGACTGTGCGCCGTTGGCGTCGGCCCAGCGGGCGAAGATCACCTGTGCGCCGGGGGCGGCGCTGGAGAAGTCACAGACGTAGGACTCGATGGAGATGATCCCCGACGATGTGCGCGCCGGGGGGTTCGCGGTCCCACAGTTCGAGCTCGCGACGTCCGGGAAGACCTGCGACAGCGCCGGCTGGCCCGGCGGGACCGACGCCGAGGTGCTCGGCGCGGTGGTGGGGGCCGAGGGGCTCGTCGCCGGCGTCTGGGGGGCGGCCGTGGGCGTCGCCGGCCCGGAGGACCGGCTGATCAGCACCACGGCCCCGATGACGACCACGAGCAGCAGCACCGCGATGCCGGCGACGATGGCGACGACCTTGCCCGCACCCGACTTCGGAGGCGGGCCGCCCGGGCCACCCGGACCCCAGCCGCCCTGCGGGCCGCTCATCCCGGCGGGACCGCCCGCCGCGGTCGGCGGGTACTGCCGGCCCGCCGTGGCGCCGCCTCCGGGCGGGTAGCCGCCGCTGAAGTTCTGCTGTCCCGACGCGTACGGCCCGGGGGCGCCGTAGGGCGGGGCACCGTTCTGGACGCCGGAGCCGTAGGGGCCGGGGGCACCGTAGGACGGGGCACCGTAGGACGGGGCGCCGTAGGACGGGGCGCCGTAGGACGGGCCGCCGTACTGCGGGCCGGACAGCGGGTTCTGCTGTGGGCCCGATCCGCCGCCCTGAGGTGACCAGGGCGCGGAGCCCGTCCCGCCCTGTGGGCCGGAGGATCCGGCACCACCCGCCGTGCCCGAGGCCGGCACGTAGGTCGGTGGCGCACCCTGACCGCGTCCCGACGAGCCGGCGCCCGCCGCCGCGGCGGCCCCGGCCGCCGCGCCGCCGGCCGCGGCGGCCCCGGCCGCCGCGCCCCCCGAGCCCGACCCCTGCGTGGCGGTCCGGGCCGTCGCGTCGTCCGTGCCCGCACCGGGCACCGAGTCGGTGGCCGGCGTCTCGCCCCCGACGGCCTGCACGGCCGCGTCCGCGAAGTCACCCGCGGTCGCGTAGCGCTGGTTCGGGTCCTTGGCCATCGCCGTGGCGAGGACCTCGTCGAGGGCGGGCGGCGTCCCGGGCGCCACCTCGGACACCCGCGGCGGTGCCTCGTTGAGGTGGTCGTACATGAGGGCCGGGCCCTCCGCCAGGAACGGCGGGCGCCCGGCCACGGCCTCGAACAGCAGGCAGCCCAGGGCGTAGACGTCGACCCGCCGGTCCATCTGGCGGCCCACGAACAGCTCGGGGGCCATGTAGGCGAGCGTGCCGATGGCCGTGCCCGTCCCGGTCAGCGAGCTCTTGGTGTCGCCTCCCATTGCCCGGACGATGCCGAAGTCGACGAGGTAGACGAAGTCGCGGCCGCGGTGCTGGGTGATCAGCACGTTGGACGGCTTGACGTCGCGGTGGATCAGCTTCTTCTCGTGCGCCGCGTCGAGCGCGTCGGCGGTCTGGCGGACGATCTCGGCCGCGCGGCGGGGCTCGAGGCGGCCCGCGCGCTCGATCTCGGCGGCCAGGTCGTCGCCGGTGACGAGGCGCATGTCGATGTAGAGGCGCCCGTCGATGGTGCCGAAGTCGTGGATGGGGACGATGTGGGGCGAGTTCAGGTCCGCCGCGGTCTGGGACTCGCGGCGGAAACGCTCCTGGTAGTCGGCGTCGTCGGCCAGGCCACCGTGCAGGCGCTTGATGGCGACGGTGCGCTGGTGGACGGTGTCGTAGGCCCGGAACACCTCGCCCATCCCGCCCCGCCCGATGCGCTGCTCGAGGCGGTAGGGCCCGAACATCTCCCCCTGCGCGCCCGACGGCGACGTCGAGGAGTGGTCGGATCCCTCGGTCATGACGCCCTCCAGGAACTCGCCGTGGTCCCGCCGACCGGCGCCGGCGCCGGCGGTCCGGCGTCGGGGAGGCGTCCCCCCGGACAAGTCACCGGGAGTATGTGTGATCGCCGTCCGGGAGGGCCAGAGCTGGGTGGGATTCGCCGCTGGTCCTCACGCGCGGTCGGTGACACGGGCCCGGACGGGTGGCGCCGGGACACATCGCCCGTCAGGAGCCGAGGGCGCTTCGCTGGAGGAACCGGCCTCAGGGTCGGTCCCGGTCAGTTCGGCAGCGAGGAGCCCGGCAGCAGGCGCATCGCGTTGATGAGCCGGTTGGACTCGTCGAGGGTGCCGGTGACGATGTCGAAGCCGTACGGGTGGTCGGCGTAGGCCGCTGTGGCGTAGACGGAGCCATCGGCGGCGCGGGTGTGCAGCGGGCCCTGGTTCGGGCTGCTCGCGGTGCCCCACTGGGGGAGGTTGTCGAGGCTCGGCCCCTGGGCCTTCTGGTCGTCGTGCCACTGCCGCGCGGCGGCCGCCGTCGGCCACTGGGTGTAGTAGACGTTGCCGCCCGGCACCGTGGCGCTGTAGTCGCAGCGCACGACCGCGGAGGCCCGCACGCCGCTCGAGGTCAGGTACTCGTCGCCGACCGGCTGGTACGGCGTGCATCGCGTCCCGAGGGTGGTGATGTCGGGGAAGGCAGCGGCGAGCTGGCCGCTCCCCGGGGCCGTCGCGCCCGTCGAGGGCGCCGCCGTCGTGGTCGTCGGCGACGGGACGGGTGCCGGGGTGGGCGTCGGTGACGACGCGAGCGCGATGGCCACGATCAGACCGATGACGACGATCAGCGCCACCGCCCCGCCGACACCCAGCCACAGGCCGGTGCGGGAGCGGCGTGGCGCGGGGGTGGCCGCCATCGAGGGGTACGGGGGAGCGACCGGGGGGTACGGCGGGCCGCCGCCGCGCGCCGTCGCCGGCGCCGGGGTCCAGGTCGGAGCGGGCGTGGGCCGGGCGGGGCCCGGGTCGACGGGGGCGTCGTAGCGCACCGACGGCGGCCGCGTCACGAGCGTGGGCTCGGCGGGCGGGCTCGGGGCGGGCACCGGGGTGACGACGTCGTGCTCCGGACCGGCGAGCGCGGCGAACGCGGCGTCGGCGAGGTCGCCCGCGGTGGCGAAGCGCTCGGCGGGTGACTTGGCCAGGGCCCGGGCGATGACCTCGTCGACGGCCGGCGTCAGACCGGGGACGACCTCGCCCACCCGCGGCGGCGCGGCGTTCAGGTGCTCGTACATCAGCGTCGGACCCTCGCCGACGAACGGCGGGCGTCCGGTCAGGGCCTCGAACAGCAGGCAGCCCAGGGCGTAGATGTCGACGCCGCGGTCGACGTCGCGGCCCGTGAACAGCTCGGGCGCCATGTACGACAGCGTCCCGATGGCGAGCCCGGTCCCGGTCAGCGCTCCGCCGGTACTGCTGGCGGCGGCGCCGTCGCCCATGGTGCGCACGATGCCGAAGTCGACCAGGTAGACGAAGTCGCGTCCGCGGTGCTGGGTGAGCAGGACGTTGGACGGCTTGACGTCGCGGTGCACCAGCCCGTCCTCGTGCGCGGCGTCGAGGGCGTCCGCGAGCTGGCGCACGACGGACGCCGCGCGCCGGGGCTCCAGGCGTCCACGACGCTCGATCTCCTCGGCGAGGTCGACCCCGGAGACGAGCCGCATGTCGATGAACAGCGACCCGTCGATGGTGCCGAAGTCGTGGATCGGGACCACGTGCGGCGACGAGAGCCGGGCGGCCAGGCGCGACTCCCGGCGGAACCGCTCCTGGTACTCGGCGTCGTCGGCGAGCCCGCCGTGCAGACGCTTGAGGGCGACGGTGCGCTGGCGGCTCGTGTCGTAGGCGCGGAACACCTCACCCATCCCGCCGCGGCCGATGCGCTGCTCGAGGCGGTAGGGCCCGAACGTCTCCGGTCCGCCCGCGGCTGCGCGGTCGGCGCCCGGCTGGGACGGGGTGTTGACGCTCATGCTCATCGGGCCCTTCATGAGGTGACGCGGCGGGGGTCGAGGCGGCGCAGCAGCGCCATGGTGATCACGACGAACAGGACGGTGACGCCCGCGAGGGCGCCGAGGTCGAACAGCCACGCCCCGGCGGTGTGCTCCCAGAGCGGGTCGGCGTCGAGGTACGGGGGTCGGCCGGGCCCGCTCGGGATCCCGACCGTCGAGGCGCCGAGCGCGAAGCCCCACCGGGCGGGCACGAACCAGGCGAGCTGCCCGAGCACTGGCCGATCGCCGATCTGGAGCAGGGCGCTGGAGAGGATGAACTGCAGCATCGCGAGCAGGACCAGCAGCGGCATGCCGCGGTCGGCGTTGTCGATCCACGCCGAGACGGCGAGCCCGAGGGTCATGCTGGCGATCGTGACCCCGGCGAGGGCCACCACGATCTCCAGCGTCGGGTTGCCGAGCACGACGGCGGAGTCGGGCGCCGGCCGCCCGAGGTTGCCCAGCACCCCGAGCAGGGTGGCCTGGACTCCGGTGATCACCGACAGGACGACCAGCTTGGACGCGAGGTAGGCGCCACGGGACAGGCCGATCGACCGCTCGCGGCGGTAGATCTCGCGTTCCTTGACCAGCTCGCGGATCGAGGCGGCCGATCCCATCAGCGCCGCCCCGATGACGAAGACCAGGAGCAGGCTGTTCGGCGCGCCGGGGGTCCCGCGCAGCTGCTCGGCCATCGACAGCCCGGTCTGCCCCGGTAGGGCGTGGGCGAGCACCGAGAGCAGGAGCGGCAGGACCGCCATGAAGATCGTGTACTGCCGGTCGGCCGCGATGACCGCGAGGTAGCGGCGCGCGAGGATCCCGAACTGTGCGAGCGCCGACTGCTGCCGCGGGGGAGCCGCGAGAGGGGTCGCGCCACCCCGCGGTCGGAGCCGTCCGGGCCACCGTGGGCACGCCGACGTAGCGGTCCCGCAGCGGTGAGCGGCGGTAGCGCTCGGCCCAGTCGACGTTCTTCTCGCGGTCGAGCAGCAGGAACAGGTCGGCGAAGTCGGCTGACCCCGAAGTACTGCAGGGCTTCGCGGGGTGGTCCGAAGTAGGCGAGGGTGCCGCCGGGGGCGAGCAGCAGCAGGCGGTCGCAGACGTCGAGGTTGGCGACGTTGTGGGTGACGACGACGACGGTGCGGCCGTCGTCGGCGAGGCCGCGCAGGGTGTGCATGACGGACTTGTCGAGCCCGGGGTCGAGGCCGGAGGTGGGCTCGTCGAGGAAGAGCAGGGAGGGCCGGGTCAGCAGTTCGAGGGCGACGCTGGTGCGCTTGCGCTGGCCGCCGGAGAGGGAGTCGATGCGCTGCTCGGCCTGCCCGCCCAGCCCGAGCTCGCCGATCACCTGGTCGATGCGGGCCTCGCGCTCGGGGACGCTGACGTCGGAGGGGAAGCGCAGCCGGGCGGCGTAGGCGAGGGCGCGCCGGACGGTGAGCTGGGGGTGCAGGATGTCGTCCTGCGGGACGAGCCCGATGCGCTGGCGCAGTTCGTCGTAGTCGGCGTAGAGGTCGCGGTCGGCGTACTCGACGGTGCCGGAGTCGGCGGGGCGGAAGCCGGTGAGCGCGCGCAGCAGCGTCGACTTGCCCGCCCCGCTGGGGCCGACGACCGCGAGCAGGCTGTTCTCCTCCAGCGAGAACCCGACGCCCTCGAGCAGGGTCTTGCCCTTCGGGGTGCGCACCACCAGGTCCCGCGCCCGGAACGCGACCGCGCCGGCGTCGATCCGCTCGACGAGACGGTCCCCGTCGAGGTGGAACAGGGCGTGCCCGATGCCGACGAGCATCCCGGGGCGCAGCTTCACGTGGCGGATGCGCCGGCCGTCGACGTAGGTGCCGTTCGGGCTGCCGAGGTCGATCAGCTCCCAGCCGCCCGCGCCGTCGGCGACCAGCTCGGCGTGGTGGCGGGAGACCAGGAGGTCGGCGACGACGACGTCGTTGTCGCTCTCCCGGCCGATGCGCAGGCGCCGCGGACGCGGCCGGGGCCTGCGCGGACGGCGGCGTGCCGGGGGAGAGCCGGTGCACCGCGGACAGCCGGCCCTGGGCGCTCGGCCCGGCCGGGACGTGCTCGGCCGCCGGGGGCCGGGCCGGCGCCGGATCCGGGCGCCGGTCGGGCCGCGGGGCGAGCGGGGCCGGTACCGCGGTGGCGGGCGCGGCCGGGTCGGCGGCGACGGCGCGCAGGGTCAGGTGCACCTCGGGCCCGCCCACCCCCAGGGTGAGCGTGAGGCGGGGGTCGCCCCGGGGGAGAGGCGCAGCTTCTGGAGACGCTCGCCGCCGACGAACACCCCGTTCTGGCTGCGGTCGACGAGCTCCCACCCGGTGGGCAGGGCGCGCAGCTCGGCGTGCACGCGCGAGACGAGCGGGTGCCCGACGACGAGGTCGGCCACGTCCTCGCGGCCGATGGTCACCGATGTGCCGGCGTCCGCCGCCACCCGGTCCTCGCCGTGCACGAGGACGAGGTGGGGGGCCGTGAGCGGGCGCCCCCGAGCGTGGCGATGCCCCGCCGCGGGCCGGGGCATGGGCTGCACGGGGTTCACGACCGGTCCTCCTCGCCCACCCCGCGCGGGGGGCCACGCCATCACCGTCGCCGGCGGTCGCCGGCGGCGGTGACAGTGTGTGTTTACGAGGAGGCGTTGACCAGTGGTGTCGCGATAATCGCCGCTAGATGCTACTCAACGTGGTCACGCTTACGCCAGACGGGTGGCTCCGGGCTCGTGGCCGATCGTGCGGATCCGGGCGGCCGGACTCGTCGCGCGGGACCGACGCGGTGCCGAACGCCATCGGGAACGGGCGCGTCATCGGGTCGCGGCGAGCGGCGGTGTTGTCGATGGCCGCCGGGCTGGACGGCTGTGGGAGGGCCACCTCGGCCACCTCGGCCAGGCGGCGGTGCATGCGGTCGAGCCGGGCCCTCATCGCCGCGGAGTCGGCGGCGTCACGGCGCTGGGCGCGCCGCGAGTGGCGCGCGCGGCGGCTGTTCCGCTCCTCGATCGCGGTCTCGGAGAACTTGTCCGTCGAGGAGGTCTGGCGGCGGAACATCGTGGATCACGTCCCTCAGTGCGGCGGCCGTCGTGCGTTCTCCCTCCACATCGACCGCCGAATGCCGCACCTGGATGAGCCGTCCGGGTGTACTCCGTGGAGGTCAGCCGAAGACGTCGCCGAAGAGCGCCGTCGCCGTCGTCGGTGTCCCCGGTGCCGTACGGGTCGGCGCCGGGCCCGTGTCCCGGTCGGGCGCCACACCTCCGTCGGCCCCCGCGCCCTGCCCGCTGCCGGCGCCCGGCGCCGGCGAGGTCGGGGCCGACGTGCGGGCGACCTCGAGGGTGACGGTGGCTCCCGCGCTCGACGGTGGAGCCCGCGCTCGGGACGCACGGCGACGACCGCGCCCGCGGTCGACCCGGCCCGGCCGTCGACCTCCCGCACCGTCGCCTCGAGACCGACGCCCTCGAGCGTCGACACCGCGCTCGCCCGGTCGCGCCCGTCACGTCGGGCACCTGCAGCGTCGCCCGCCGCTCGCCGACCACGAGCTCGACGGCGGCGCCCGCCGGGAGCAGCGAGCCGGGGACGGGGTTCTGGCCGACGACCGCGCCGACCTCGGTGGGGTCGTCGGTCTCCCGCGTGCGTGGCACGGGGGTGAGGACGAGCCCGGCCTGCTCGGCGGCGACCCGCGCGGCCTCCGGGCTGCGCCCGACGAGCAGCGGCACCTGGATCAGGCCGGGCCCGCGCCCGACGCGCAGGGTGACGGGGCTGTCGGTGGCGACGCGGGCACCGACGTCGGGGCTCGCCGCGACCACGCGGTCGGTCTGGTCGGGCGGCGAGGCCACGGGCACGACGATCGAGGAGAACCCGGCGTCGGTCACCGCGCGCACCGCGTCGTCCCGGCTCAGCCCGACCAGGCGGGGCACCTCACCCTGCGCGGAGCCGAGCAACCACCACGCCCCGCCGCCGAGCAGGGCGACCAGGACGAGGGCCGCCGCGACCATGGTCCGCCGCGTCACACCACGGCGACCGGACGGGATCGCCGCGTGCGCGCCGGTGCGCAGGCTGCGGGTGACACCGGGGGCGAGCGGGTTCTCGCCGGTGTCGAGCGGCCCGGCCTGGCGTCCGGTCGGCGGCCCGCCGTCGAGGTCGTGGGGCCCGGTCGCCTCGTCGTCGGAGAGGACCGCGGGCGCGTGCGGCCGCTCCCCGACGAGGACCCGTTCCAGGTCCGCGCGCATCTCGGTGCCCGTGGTGTAGCGGTTCTCCGGGTTCTTGGCCATCGCGCGCAGGACGACCGCGTCGACGTCGGAGGAGATGCCCCGGGGCGAGGTCCGACGGGAGCGGCGGGTCCTCACGCACGTGCTGGTAGACGATGGCCACCGGGCTGTCGCCGGTGAACGGCGGCTCGCCGGTGAGCAGCTCGAAGAGCACGCACCCGGCCGCGTAGACGTCCGCGCGGGCGTCGACGTCCTGCCCGAGGCCCTGCTCGGGCGCGAGGTACTGCGCCGTGCCGATGACGACGTCGGCACCGGTCAACCCGGGCCCGGTCTCGGCCATCGCGCGGGCGATGCCGAAGTCCATCACCTTCACCACGTCGCTCGGGGTGATCATGATGTTGGCGGGCTTGACGTCACGGTGCACGACCCCGTGGAGGTGGCTGAAGCCCAGGGCGCCGCACACGTCGGCCATCACCGCGCACGCCCGCGCGGGGTCCATCGGTCCGTGCGCGCGCACCAGGTCGCGCAGGGTGGAGCCGCTGACGTACTCCATGACGATGAAGGCAGAGCCCCACCCGCGGGGTCGGCACCTCGCCCGTGTCGTAGACGGCGACGATCCCCGGGTGGTTCAGTCCCGCCACGTTCTGGGCCTCGCGCTCGAAGCGCAGGCGGAAGAGCGGGTCGCGCGCGAGGTCGGCGCGCAGCACCTTCACCGCGACCTCGCGCCCGAGCCGGAGGTCGTGGCCGGCGTGGACGTCGGCCATCCCGCCGCGCCCCAGGGTCGCGCCGAGCTGGTAGCGCCCCGCCACCAGCGTGGTCGCCTGCGACATGCGCTCCGTGCCTCCGCCCGCTGTCGTCCCGCCGACCCGACCTACCGGCATCCTCGTCCGGGAGGGTTCAACGCCCACCGGAGGGGGCGGGGAACGGTCGGGCGGTGTCGGTCACCTGTCGGCGGCCGGAACCACCCGGACGCCGCGGCGCGCTACGCCGTTCAGCAGTCACACGAGCAGCAGTCGCCGCAGCTACAGCACTCGCAACAGTCACAGCTGCACTCACCGCAGTCGCAGCAGTCGCCGCACCAGTTCGAGCGCGGCTGCCCGCTCCACGGGCCGACGAACTCGTCGGCGCAGCAGAGCTGCCCGGTGCAGCACAGACCCGCCGCGGCCGCGCACCCCGCGAGCAGGCCGCGGGGCGGGCGGTGTCCGACGGAGGGGTCGGTGCCGGTCGGTGGACCGGCGTCACCGTGCTCCTCCCGGTCCCGCGCCCGGGCGGTCTCGTGGACCAGGAGCTGGTGGGCCAGCCGGGCGTCGGGGTCGTGGGCGTCGTCGAACCGGAGGCGGGCGCACGCCGCGCGCAGCCCGTCGACGGCCGCCGCCGTCCGGGTGCGCGCCTGCGCCACCGAGGTCCCGGTGGCGTCGAGCGGGTTCCACCGGCCCGCCCGGCGGTCGTCGTCGAGGTCGGTGAGGGCGTCGAGCAGGTGCGCGAGCCGGCCGAAGTGGCGGCCGGCGTCGGCGAGGGCCGCGACGTTCTCCGGCCGGTCGGTCACCACGGCCGTGTGGGCGAAGGTCGCGGCGACCGCGTCCTCGGTCGGCGCGGTGACCGCGGCGAGGTCGGCCGTGCCGGCGGCGCCGCGCTCGACGGCCTCCTGGCGACCGGGGAGGGCGAGCAGGGCGGTGGGGTCGAACCCGGCGGGTGCGGAGGCGGCGGCCCGCGCGCTCCAGCGGGCGGCCACGGCCCCGCCCGCCGCGGCGAGGTGTCGGTGCCGGAACGGGCCCTGACCGTCGGCGGCGTGGTCGGCGACCTTGTCGGCGGCCAGCAGCAGGGCCGCGTGCGCGGCCAGTCGCGTGCCGTCCCCGGACAGGACGGTGGCCCGGCGCATCCCCCGCAGCGGACACGGACCCGCTCTGCGATCGGCGGCGGGGCCGCGGGTCTGGGCGGCGGTCAGCACCGAGACCAGGACGGTGTCGACGTTGGTGGTGGTCCTGGCGAGCTGACCGTGCTCGTCGCGCAGGGCCAGGCACGTCCCGCACAGGTGGGCGGTCCAGCGGCGGAAGAGCTCCTCGGACAGGTGGTGCCGACAGGGGCGGACGATGCCGAACACGCCGTCTCCTCGCTCGCGGACCACGGAGGCCGATGATCGTGGGCGGACCCTACTGACCGTGCGACGAGCGGATCCCATGTCCCCCGTTGGGGGCGCCGTTCGGCCCGCCGACCGGATCGGAGGGCGGGCGGTGCTTGTGTGGCCGGCGTTCGTGGGAAGGGTGCTGTGCCACGCGTCGTGACCGCGATGACCGTTCGGCGAGGATTCTCGAGGAGACATGGTGATGGTGAGCAAGACCGCACGACGGCTGATGGCCCCTGCGCTCGCGGCGGCCCTGGGTCTGGGTGTCCTGGCCGGCTGCTCGCAGGCCCCCACGGGCGTGCCGACGGCGGGCGCTCCCGCTCAGCCGGCCCAACCCGGTCAGCCGGCCCAGCCCGGTCAGCCGGCCCAGCCCGGTGACCCGGGAGCCGTGCCGGGCCAGCCGGGGGCGGGGGCTCCGATCCAGCCCGGCGCCGGCCAGCCCGGCACCGACGGCCAGGCCGGCGGTACCGGCACGACACCCGGTGCGGGCGGGACCGGGGGCTCCGGCTCCACGCCGGGCGGCGCGCCGAGCCAGACCCCCGCGGGTGGGGTCGAGGCCGGCGGCGGGTCGACCTCCGGGGTCGAGCACGCCGACCTGCTCGGGCTCGGCGCCCTCGCGCTCGTCGGTGCCGGTGGACTGGGCGCGTTCGCCGCGCGCCGCCGCCGCGAGAGCTGACCGCCGCCACGACCGGTCGCGACCCCGCTCACCGCCCGGTGGGCGGGGCCGCGCTCTCTCGTCGCCCCGGACGGCGACACCCGACGACCACGGAGGACGACGCGGTGGGCCCCGAGGACGACCCCGCCGACGCCGGACCGGAGGTGGGCGCCGAGACGGAGGACGTGGTCGCCGCCGAGGACGTCGCGGCCCCGGTGACTGCGCGGTCGCGCCGGCCGTCGGCGCGCCTTGCCGCGGCGCTCGCCGCCGTGGTGCTGGCGGCGCTCGGTGCGGTGTCGATCGGGTGGGCGGCGACCCACCAGCAGGGCCCGCCCCCGGCGCCTGCGGTGTCCGGGCCGGCCGCGCCGACACTCGCCGCCGGCCCGCCGCTCCCGGCGACCGTGTCCCCACCGGCCCCGACCGGGGCGCAGCCGTCCTCCCCGCCGGTGACCCTGCGCATCGCGGCGATCGGCGTGAGCTCCCCGGTCGACCAGGTCGGGCTCAACCCCGACCGCACGATGGAGGTCCCGGCGAAGGGCACGCCCGGCTACGACCACGCCGCCTGGTTCCGCTACTCCGTGGCCCCCGGCCGCCAGGGCCCTTCGGTGATCATCGGCCACGTGGACTCCCGCGAGGGGGGCCCGTCGGTGTTCTACGACCTCGGTGGACTGCGGCCCGGCGACCGCGCGGAGGTCGCCCTCGCCGACGGCGCCACCGTGGCCTTCGAGGTCACCGACGTCCGCCGCGTGCCGAAGACCGCCTTCCCCACCGCGCTCGTGTACGGCCCGACGCCGGGCCCCGAACTGCGCCTCATCACCTGCGGGGGCAGCTTCGACGACGACGCGCGCTCCTACGCCGACAACACCGTCGTCTTCGCCCGCGAGTCGCCCGTCCGTCCCGTAGTGCTCGAGACACCGGGCGCGCCCGGACGTGCTCAGCGGACCGGGCGGGCCCGGAAGTGCATGGCGCGGTAGGGCCAGTTGGTCCCGGTGTTCCACTGGCTGACCACGAGGTGGAGGTCGTCGGGGGTCGAGCCGGGCAGCAGGTAGCCGCCGTAGGGCTGGGCCACGCGGCCGTCGTGGTGGTCCTCGTCGTGCCACCCGCACCCCGCGATGACGGTGAGCCGCGGGGCGACGTGGAAGTTCGTGGTCGGGCCGTCGGCGAGCGGGATCAGGTCGATGCGGTAGTTCCCCGCGTCGAACGCCGCGAGCCACCAGTCGTCGCCGACCCGCCGCAGGCTCAGCTCGCCGAACGCGCCGGGCGCCACGATCGTCGGCGGCCGTCCCCACGCCCAGGTGCCGTCCGCGAACCCCCAGCCCTCCCATGCGGCCGGATCGAGGAGGTCCTCGGCGGGCACGCGGTGCAGCAGCAGGCCCTTGTCACGCTGGAAGCCGGTGGTGAGGGCGTAGACGTAGCCGTCGGGCCCGAGCTCCCACGTCAGCATCTGGAAGTGCCCGTGGTGCGCGTCGCCCGGCCACCAGGTCCCGCTCGGGTGCCAGGTGACGCCGTCGTCCCAGGAGCGGTGGATCTCGGTCCAGTGCACGTTGCCGAGGCCCTGGCAGGCCATGACGTGCAGGTACATGGAGTCGCCGACGGTGATCAGGTCGGTCGGCAGCACGGTGGTGATGCGCCGGCCGGCGATCTTCTTGCCGTGCCGGTAGTCGACGACCTGATCGGCGTAGTCCCGGCTCGGGCCCGCCGACCCGGTCCAGCGCAGCCCGGTCGCGACCGAGTCCGGGTCGGCGAAGAGCACCACCGGCGAGCGCCAGCCCCTGCCACCGACCCCGGCGTGCTCGAAGGTGTCGCCGAAGACCACGACGAGCCGCCCGTCGGGGGCTGTCGCCGCCGCTCCGAGGTCGGTGCCCCCGATCCCGAACGCGTCGGTGTGTCCGGGACCGGTCAGATCCCGCAGCTTGGTGACCTCGAGCCTGTGCACGGACCACTCCTATCGCGCCGTCCGTGTGGCCGACGCACGGAGACACCGTGGCCCGGGGCCACGGTGTCTCCGGTGCGCGACGGCGCGTGGGTCAGTCGGCGAGCCCGGCGATGGAGTGGGCCCACAGGAAGTACTTGTTGGTGCCGAGGTCGCGGACGGTCTTGATGTTGAAGGCGTCCTTCAGCTTCTCGGCGTCGCCCTCGCTGACGCCCTTCAGCGCGTCGACCGGCGCATCGGCGATCTCGGCGATGCTCTTGTCCGCGTAGGCCTTGTCGACCTTGTCTGCGATGTCACCCATGGGTTCCGTGTCCTCCTCTGATCGTGGACGGTCCGTCCCCGTCCTGTGCCCACGACGGGGCGGATCACACGTCGTCCCCGGAGCCGTCGGCGCGCACGCCACCCGGATGGCGGGTCGCGACGGAGTAACGACGGGGTCTCGATCGGCGACATCCGAGGCATCCCGCCGACGGGTGCGGGGGCCGGTCCGAGGAGGACTCGTGGGATTCGTCGCCGTGCTGATCGTCGCCACACTCACCGTGGCGGTCGTGCTCGCCCGCCGTCCCGGGGTCGGCCCCGCGGCCCCGCGCCTGTCGCCGGACCTCCCCTCGACGCTGCTGGCGCGCGCCGGCTTCCCGACCACGCGGCACAACGTGCTCGCGGTGCGCGAGCGGCTCGGGGCGATGTTCCTCGAGGACGCCCGCCCCGACGTCGAGCCCGAGCGGTGGGCGGGCGTCGTCGAGGCGTGCGAGGCCGGACGCGGGGACATGGCGCGCTGGCCGCAGCACGTGCTCGACGCGATCGCCACGGCCGACGCGCCCGCCGCCACCCGTGCGGCGCGCCGTTGTCAGGACCTGCTGCTGGCCACCGTGGGGACGGGACACGGCTTCCTCGGGGGCTCGCTGTTCGAGCCGCTGCCGAGGACGACGCCCGCGGTGCCCTCCGTGCCGCTCGCGGCCTGACGGGTCCTCAGGCCGGCACGCGGTCGGGCGCCTCGCCCGAGCGCGGCGCAGGAAGCGTGAGCACCGGGACCGCGACCCTGCGACCGCCCGAGCGCCAGCCGGCGACGGTGCGCTGGTCGGTGGTGCCCCGGACGGACATGTCGACGACCGGCGCAGCCATCCACGCCGCCGCCACGCTCCCGAGCGTCAGCACCATCGTCCTCATGTGTCCCCCCGGATCCGCTCGAGCGCGCCGGACCTCCGGGCGTCGGTCCGCTCAAGGTAGAGGCCCGGTGCGTCCGGCCACTCGGCCGTCCGAGTGACCCCACCTCAGGTTGCTCTCAGTTGATGGTGACCTGCACCACAGTTCTCTCTGCGCAGCCGGCCGAGCACACTGCGGAGTCCGCCGACCCCCGGTCCTCGAGGAGGCCCCGCGCGTGAGCCCCCGAACGCCCGAGCCCGACCGCGCCGTCCGCGTCGCCAACTGCGCCGGGTGGCTCTGGGACCGCTTCTCCGGCCTGCGGGACGCGCTCGCGGGCCCGGTCGACGTCGTCACCGGTGACTACCTCGCCGAACCGACCCTGCGCCAGCTCGCCCTCGAGCGCGCGAAGGACCCCTCGCGCGGCTACGCACGCAGCTTCCTCGCGCAGTTCACCGACGCGGTCGCGCTCCTGGCCGAGCGCGAGGCGCGCCTCGTGGTCGACGCCGGCGGGCTGAACCCGGCCGGGCTCGCCGAGAAGGTGCGCGCGGTGATCGCCGACGCCGGCCTCGACCTCGTCGTCGCCCACGTCGAGGGCGACGACCTCCACCCGCGGCTGGACACCCTCGGCGCCCTGGAGCACCTCGACACCGGGGTCCCGCTGGCCGACTCCGGGCTCGAGCCGGGGACCGCCAACGCCTACCTCGGCGGCTGGGGGATCGCCGCGGCGCTCGCGGCGGGCGCCGACGTCGTGATCTGCCCGCGGGTCACCGACGCCTCGCTGACCGTCGGCGTCGCGGCGTGGTGGCACGGCTGGGGGCCCGAGGACGTGGGGCCCGCGGACTGGGACCGGTTGGCGGGCGCGGTGGCCGCCGCGCACGTCATCGAGTGCGGCCCGCAGGCGACCGGCGGCAACTTCTCCGGCTTCACCACCGTCCCCCGCGTCGACGACCTCGGCTACCCGATCGCCGAGATCGCGGCCGACGGCACGTCCGTGATCACCAAGCACGACGTCGCGGGCGGCACGGTCACCACCGACACCGTCACCGCGCAGCTGCTCTACGAGATCCAGGGCCCCACCTACCTCAACCCCGACGTGACCGTGCACCTCGACGACGTCGTGCTCACCGAGATCGCCCCGGACCGCGTCGCGATCACCGGTGTCACCGGCTCGCCGCCCCCGCCGACCACGAAGCTCGCCATGACCGCGCCGGGCGGCTACGAGTCGAGCGTCGCGTTCTACGCCACCGGGCTCGACCTCGAGGCCAAGGTCGACCTCCTGCGCACCCACCTCTCCCGGATCACCGCCGGTCTCGACCTGAGCCTGCTGCGCGTGGACCGCATCGGTGCGCCCGTCGAGGACCCGCCCGACCAGTGGGCCGCGGCGCAGACGATCCTCGTCACGGCCCAGAGCCGGACGAAGGACCAGGTCGACGCCGAGCACTTCGTGGCCCCGATGACCGGGCTCTTCCTGCCCGGCTATCCCGGCCTCTACGTCACCCCGCTCAAGGTGGGCACGCCCGTCGTGGAGTACTGGCCCGCGCTGGTGCCGGTGGACGTGCTCGACCACGTCGTCGTCGACGCGGACGGGCGGCGCACGCCGGTGGAGGACACCCCGGTGCGCGCGCCCGTGACCGGTCAGCGCCCCTCCGACCCGGCCCCGCCGGTCCCCGACCTCGGACCCGTCCGCCGCGCCCCGCTCGGCCTGGTCGCGCACGGGCGGTGCGGGGACAAAGGCGGGAACTCCAACATCGGCTTCTGGACCTCGCCCACCGCGCCGCCCGAGGCCTGGGAGTGGCTGCGCGCGACGCTGAGCACCGCACGGCTCCGCGCGCTCCACCCGGACGCGGCCGACGTCGCGGTCGAGCGCCACGAGTTCCCCGGCCTGCGCGCCGTGCACTTCGTCGTCCACGACATCCTCGGCAAAGGGGCGTCGTCGAACGGCCGCCCGGACATCGCGGGCAAGGCCGTGGCGGAGTTCCTGCGGGCGCGTCACGTCGACGTGCCCGAGCGGTTGCTGTGAGGGTGGCGCGGTGAGCGAGCTGACGGCACGGTTGGAGAAGGCCTGGGCGCAGCCCCGCACCGACGTCGCGGGCTTCGACCCGCTCGCCGAGCTCGACGAGGTGCTCGACCCGCTCGGTCTCGCCGCCGCCGACGCCGGGGGAGCGGTGACGCTGACCGGCGCGGACCCCGTGGTCCGAGTCCGGTGCGCGTGGGGTCGGCGGCGAGCATCGGCCTGCTGGCGAAGTCGGTGGCCGCCGCCGCGCTGCACCGCGACCGCGGCGGGCCCGGCCAGGACGTCCACGTCGACCTGCGCGCCTCGCCGCACCGGCTCTGCCCGTTCTACGACCGCACCTGGGAGCGCCTCGGCGGCTACCCGGTGACCTCGAGCGTGGAGACCGGCAACGCCATGTCGTTCTCGTTCTTCCGCTGCGCCGACGGCCGCTGGGTGATGCCGCAGAACATGTACCCGGGGCTGCGGCAGCGGGCCCAGGACCTGCTCGGCGTGCCGCTGACGAAGAAGGCGGTCGCCGGGGCGATCGGCCGCTGGAACGGCGCCGAGCTCGAGGAGGCGGCGGCCGACGGCGGCGTCGTGATGCCGATGCTGCGCACGCTGCCGGAGATGATGGCGACCGCGCAGTACGTCGACGTCCTCGCCGACCTCCCGCTGGTCGAGGTCACGCAGGATCGGCGACTCCGACCCCGAGCCGCTCCCCCCGCTCGGGGCGGCGCCCTTCTCCGGGCTGCGGGCGCTCGGGATGGGGCACGTGATCGCGGGAGCCGGGTTCGGCCGGTCGTTCGCGTTGCACGGCGCCGACGTGCTCAACCTGTGGCGCCCGGGCGAGACCGAGCACGAGACGACCTACGCCTCGGCGAACGTCGGGATGCGCTCGTCCTGGCTCGACCCCCGTCGCGACCGCGGCGTGCTCTCCGAACTGCTGCGCGGCGCGGACGTGTTCTTCCACAACCGCCGCCCGGCGTTCCTCGCCGAGATCGGGATGACCCCGCCCGAGGCGGCGGCGGAGCGCCCGGGCCTCGTCTACGTGTCGGTGTCGCTGCACGGCCAGGAGGGACCCTGGGCCCAGCGGCCCGGTTTCGACCAGACCGCCGGGCTCGGTGACCGGGATGATGTTCCTCGAGGGCGGCGGGCCCGACACGCCGCGCCTGCCCCCGATCCTCGTCGTGAACGACTACGTCGTGCCCTGGCTCGCCCAGGTCGGGGTCGTGGCGGCCCTGCGCAGGCGGGCGACCGAGGGCGGGTCGTACCACGTGCACGTGTCGCTGACCCGCGTCGCGCTGTGGATCCTGTCCCTCGGCCTGTTCGACCGGGAGTGGGCGCAGACCACCGCCGGCACGGGCGACGACCACCGCTATCTCGATCCCGAGACGTTCACCGCCGTGACGCCGATCGGCGACTACCAGGGCGTGACCGACCAGGTCGCGATGTCGGCGACGCCGGGGCACTACGACCCCGTGCTCGTCCCCCGGGGCTCCTCCTCGCGGGCCTGGCAGTGACCGGGCTCCGTACGGCGCCGCTGCTGGGCGCGCTGTTGCTGGGCCTCGTGCTCGGCGGGTGCGCCGCGCCACCGGCCCCGGCGCCCGCCCCGGCTCCCGCGTCCCCCGCCCCGGCCGCCGGGCGCGCGGCCATCCCCCCGCCGGCCACCGCGCCCGCCACCGTGCCGACCGCCGCCCCGACCGGACCGGTCCCGGTCGTCGTCCTCGACCCCGGCCACAACGGGGGCAACGGGGCCGCCGCGCGGGAGATCGCCCGCGAGGTCCCGGACGGGCGCGGCGGGACCAAGCCGTGCAACACCACCGGCACCCAGACCCCGGGCGGCTACGCCGAGCACGCGTTCACCTTCGACGTCGCCGCGCGGGTCACCCGGCTGCTCACCGCGCGCGGGATCGAGGTCCGCAGCACCCGCGCCGACGACGACGGCGTGGGCCCGTGCGTCGACCGGCGCGCGGCGATCGCGAACGACGCCGGCGCCGCGCTGACCGTCTCGATCCACGCCGACTCCGCCGGGACCTCCGGGCGCGGGTTCCACGTCGCGACCTCGTCCCCGGCGCTGTCCCCTCGCAGGGCGCGCCGTCCCAGGCCCTCGCCCGCGATCTCGTGTCGGCCCTGACGTCCGAGGGCTTCGTCCCCTCGACCTACCGCGGCACCGGCGGCCTCGACCCGCGCGAGGACCTCGCCGGGCTCAACGCCGCGCGCGTCCCGGCCGCGCTCGTCGAGTGCGCCAACATGGCCAACCCGGCCGAGGCCGCCGTCGTCGCCGACCCCGACGGGCGGCGGCGCTACGCGGACGCCATCGCCGCCGGCATCCTCTCCGCCCTCGGTCGCTGAGGGCACGAGGCGACCGCACGTCCCGCGGACCGTCTCAGGCGGCCCGGACCTCGTGGGTGCCGGTGTGCCAGCGGACGACACGGACGATCACGTCGTCGAGATCCTCACGGTCGAGGTCGACGCGCATGGCCTCGGCGGTGTCGAGGGCGCGCAGCCCGACGAACGGGCCGTGGGCGTCGATCTCGCCGGTCTGGGGGTCGACCGCGAGCACGACGTAGCCGTCGCAGTCGTCCAGCTCGGCCTGCGCGGTGATCCAGTCGACGCCGGCGAGGTGGGTGGCCAGACGATCGTCGAGGTTCACGGGGGCACACTCCTGACGGGTGTCGGCGCGCGACCGGGGGGTGTCGCGCGGGTCGTGACGGGGCGACACCGTCGGGGGACGAGGGCGTGCCCCCGGTGGGTCGCTGTCACCGATGGTGACGCCGGACCGAGTAGCCCTCTGACTCAAGTTTTCAACCATTCACTCGTTCGAGTGTCCGGATCGGCGGTGAACGGTCACTCGCCGCGCCGGTATTCCACGCTCGGTATCGGGGTCGTCACCGGCCGTCGCGGGGAGGGGAGCCGAGGCGCAGGCCCCTCCCTCCGTGGGGGCCCGATCATGGGGGCCGGGAACCTAGGCTCGCCGGGACCGCGCCACCGACAGGACGGACGCCCATGACCGAGCTGTACCTGCCCGACCACGTCTCCTGGTCCGCGGTCGAGGGCCGGGTCCGCGGCCTGGTGGGTGAGGCCTTCACCCACGGGGGCCCGGCGAACCTCGTCGACGGCGAGTGGACGGCCGTCGGGGAGCCGTTCGACCAGGTCAGCCCCGTCGACGGCACCGTGCTCGGCACGATGCTCATGGTCGACGCCGAGACGGCCACCGACGCCTTCCGGCGGGCGGTGGCGTCGCACCGTGCGTGGGCCGACACCGACCTCGACGAGCGGCGGCGCCGGGTCACGGCGGCCCTCGACGCGTTGGCGGGCGCGCGCGACGACCTCGCGCTGCTGCTGGCGTGGGAGATCGGCAAGCCCTGGTCGGCGGCGTGCGCCGACGTCGACCGGTGCGTGTCGGGGGTGCGCTGGTACGTCGACGAGATCGAGGGGATGCTCGCGCGCGACGTCGAGGGCGCCCCGGCCAAGCGGGAGGCGCTGTCCGGCCCGGTCAGCAACATCGCGAGCTGGAACTACCCGATGAGCGTGCTGGTGCACGCCGAGCTGGTGCAGCTGCTGGCCGGCAACGCGGTGGTGACCAAGACCCCGACCCAGGGCGGGGCGGTCACCCTGACCGTCGCGCACGCCCTGATGGCCCGCGAGGGCCTGCCGGTCACGCTGCTCTCCGGGAACGGCTCGACGCTGTCCGACGCGCTGATCCGCTCGCCGGAGCTCGGTGCGCTGGCCTTCGTCGGCGGGCGGTCGAACGGCGGCAAGGTCGCCGCCCAGCTCGCCGACACCGGCAAGCGCCACATGCTCGAGCAGGAGGGCCTCAACGCCTGGGGCATCTGGGAGTTCTCCGACTGGGAGATGTTCGCGGGCCTGTTGCGCCGGGGCTTCGAGTACGGCAAGCAGCGCTGCACCTCCTACCCGCGCTTCGTCGTGCAGCGCGAGCTGGTCGACGCGTTCCTGGCGACGTACCTGCCGGTGCTGGACGGGGTCCGGTTCGGTCACCCCCTGGCGGTGGAGGAGGGCACGGAGATCGGACCGGACTCCCTGGACGGGCTGCCGACCCTCGACTTCGGCCCGCTGATCTCGGCGGCGAAGGCGACCGAGCTCGACGAGAAGGTCGCCGAGGCGCTGCGCCACGGCGCGGTGCCGCTGTTCCGCGGGGCGAAGGAGAACGGGCGCTTCCTGCCCGGCCAGGACACCTCGGCCTACCACGCCCCGGTCGCCCTGCTCGCCCCGCCGGGAGCCTCGCGCCTGATGCACGAGGAGCCCTTCGGGCCGATCGACTCGGTGGTCGTGGTGGACACCGAGGCCGAGCTGCTCGCGCAGATGAACGCCTCCAACGGCGCGCTCGTGGCCAGCCTCGCCTGCGACGACGTGGGGAAGGCCGAGCGCCTCGCCGAGCAGGTCCAGGCCTTCAAGGTCGGCGTGAACAAGCTGCGCTCGCGCGGCGACAAGGACGAGGCCTTCGGCGGGCGCGGCGCGTCCTGGAAGGGCGCGTTCGTCGGGGGCGAGTACCTGGTGCACGCGGTGACCGAGGGCCCGCCCGGCGAGAACCTCTACGGCAACTTCCCGGGCTACCAGCGCTATCCGGCGACCTGACCGGATAGCCTCGCCGCGGCGTACCGGGGGGTCCGGACGCGGTCGAGCGGTGGAGGGCCCGCGGAATGGTCCGGAGTCCCCGTTCACCGCGGGACGAGCCCGAGCCGGCGTCGGTGACCGGTGCCACGGTGCAGATGCCGGACCGGCCGGTCGGGCCGGTCGTGGCCCTGCTGCGCCGGGCGGCGGTGGCCCTGGGCGCGCTCGCGCTCGCCACGCTCATCGTCTACGTGCAGGGCGACGGCTACGTCGACAACAACAACGAGGACGGCATCGGGCTGGTCGACGCCCTGTACTACTCGACGGTCTCCCTCTCGACGACCGGCTACGGCGACATCGTCCCGGTCACGATGTCGGCACGGCTGTGGACGATCCTCGTCATCACCCCGCTCCGCCTGGTGTTCCTGATCGTGCTCGTGGGCACCACGGTCGAGCTGCTCACCGAACGCTCGCGCCAGGCGTTCCGCATCCGTCGGTGGAGGTCTCGCGTGCGCAACCACGTCGTGGTCGTCGGCTACGGCACGAAGGGCCAGGCCGCGGTGACGACGCTGCGCGGCGACGGCGCGGAGGTCGACCACCTCGTCGTCGTCGACACCGACCGCGGCCGCCTGGACGCCGCGTCCGCGCTCGGTCTGGTCACCGTGCGCGGCGACGCCACCCAGTCCTCGGTGCTGCGCACCGCCGGGCTCCCGTACGCGAACGCCCTGGTCGTGGCCACCAACCGCGACGACACCGCGGTCATGGTGACCCTCACCGCCCGCGAGATGGCGCCGAAGATCACGATCACCGCGGCCGTGCGCGAGGCCGAGAACGTCCACCTGCTCAAGCAGTCCGGTGCCGACTCGGTGGTGGTGTCGGCGGAGACGGCCGGCCGGCTGCTCGGGGTGGCGACGACGACCCCGCACGTGGTCTCGGTCGTCGAGGACCTCATCTCCCCGGAGGCCGGGATGAGCCTCGGGGAGCGCGACGTCGAGGAGTCCGAGGTCGGCGGCTCGCCGCGTCACCTGCGCGACATCGTGCTCGGGGTGGTGCGCGAGGGGCGGGTGCACGCCATCGACAGCCCCGTGGTCGACGCCCTCGAGCGCGGCGACCGGCTGCTCGTCGTCCGCCGAGTGGGGCCGGGCGAGGTCGGGGCCTTCTCGGAGCGGTCCCGAGCGGAGTAGACATCACTGTCGTGACCACCGACGCCGCGACCGCCGTCCTCGTCGCCCTGCGGGCACGCGTCCAGTCCCTGCACGAGGCCCTCGACGCGGTCGAGACCGCGGACGCCCCGGCGCCGGGCACGGCGGGCGGTCTGCGCGACGCCGCCGGGCGCCTCGCCGCCCTGCTGTCCTCGGTGCACCCGGTCCTCGACGCCGAGCGCACCGAGCCCGCCAGGGCGCACCTGGCCGAGCTCGCCGACGTGGCCGCCGCCGTGCGCGACGCCGAGGTCCTCGAGGACCTGCTCGCCGACCTGCTCGCCGAGGTCCCGAAGGCCCTCGTGTCCGGCCCGCTCGCCGATCGGCTCCGCCACCACCTGCGGGACCGGCGCGGCCAGGGCGCGGACACCCTCGCCAAGGCGGTGCGCGACGAGCAGTGCGCCGCCGTCGTGGGCACGGTCGACCGGCTGGTCATCACCCCGCCGCTGGCCGAGGGCGCCGGCGCGAAGGCGACCGCGGTCCTCGCCGCGTGCGCCCGCGAGGACGACGAGCGCCTCACCGCTGCGGTCGAGGCCGTCCGTGCCGCCCCCACCTCCGAGCCCGGCACCGAACCCGGATGGTCCGCGGTCCGCGACGCCGCCCTCGCCCTGGCGGGGTCAGCGGGCGCCGCCGCCCCCGAGCACGGCAAGAAGGCGGCGAAGCTGGCGACGATCGCCGACGAGCTCGCGGGGCGTGTCGACGACCTGCTCGACACCGTCCGGGCCCGCCGCCTGGTGGTCGACCTCGCCGACCTCGCACACCGCCACCGCGAGCCCGGTTTCACCTACGGCCTGCTCCACGCCGGGGCGGCGCGCCGCGGGGAGATCGCCCGCGTCCTCGTCGAGGAGTCCCTCGACGACCTCGACGGGCGCAAGCGACGCTCGTGGATGTGAGGCCTCAGCCGGTCCGCGTGGCGTCGAGCATGCGCACCTGGCCGTAGACGTCGCGCATCCCGGCGTCCAGCGGGCGGCCGTAGCGCTCGGCGAGGTCGGCCGCGCTGGTCGCCTCGACGCGCCAGCCCAGCTCGGCGAGACGGTCGCCGGCATCCGGGCGGGGGTCGTCGTAGAAGAGGTCGCGGACGTCGAGGCCGAAGCGGGCGGACATGGTGGCGATCGCGGAGTTGTCGCCCATGTCGCGGACAGCGGTCCCGAAGTGCTCGACGGCGATCCGGCTCCCGGGCGCCGACAGCTCCTGGACGCGGTCGAACAGGTCGATCTCGGCCTGCGCGGGCAGGTAGGGCAGCAGGCCCTCGGCGAGCCACGCGGTGGGCAGCGCGGGATCGAAGCCCGCGTCGCGGAGGGCGGCGGGCCAGTCGTGGCGCAGGTCGACGCGGACCTCGACGCGCCGCGCGCCGCCCCCGGCCTCCTGCGCGCCCTCGCGCTCGAGCACGTCGTCCTTGAACTCCATGACGCCGCGCTGGTCGACCTCGTACACCGTCGTGCCGGTGGGCCACGCGAGCCGCTGCGCGCGGGTGTCGAGGCCGGCGGCGAGCAGCACGACCTGGCGCAGGCCGTCCGCGGCGGTCGCGGCGAAGAAGTCGTCGAAGTACCGCGACCGCACCCCGATGTACGCCGACTGCGTCGTGAGCTCGTCGCCGTCCTCCGGGCGGGTCGGGAGGGCGATCTCGTCGGCCGCCGCGGACACGAAGGCCGCGGCGTGCGGGTCGTCGACGAGGCCGTCGTCACGACGGGTCTCGAGGGCGCGGCCGCTCGCCACACCCAGGGCGGTGATGCCCACGCTCTCGGTGATGCCCCACTGGTCGTCGTCGCTGCGCATGACCGCAGGGTGCCCCGACCGTTCGGAACGCTAACTATCTGTGGACGGACAGCACGCACCCCGGGCAGTCGGCCTGGTTCGCGCGCAGACCCGGCACCACCTGCTCGACCGGCGCGCCGCAGCGCGCGCGCAGCCCGGTGGGGTCGCCGAGCTCGCCGGACGTGACGTCGACGACGTGGCGTCGCCGGTCCTCGCGGCCGGTGGCCACGAGCTCGAGACGGCCGTCGGGGACGGGGACGGGGGCGGGGACGGTGTCGCCGAGCGGCGGCACCGGCGTCGACGACGGCATGGGGTCCATGCCGGTGCGCGGCTGACGGCCGGACGGGCCGGGGCGCGGCGAGTCGGGTGCGGGGAACTCGGGAACGGTCACGGGAGACCTCCTGCCGGGACGGGCCACCCCCACGGTAGGCCCGTCGGGTCAGGACCGGCGGCGCGGCAGCGGCAGCAGTGCCTCGGGCACGCCCGCGTCCGCCGCGTCCGCGCGCAGGGTCGCGATGGCCTCCGGGGTGGCGCGCGGGGCCGGCGTGCGCTCGTCGGGCAGGTCGCGCAGGCCGTCGAGCACCCGGGACAGGATCTCGGGGCGGGGCGCGGGCACGTCGGCTCCGCGGCGCTGCGGGTCACGATCGGCGGTCACCCGTTCGAGCGTAGGGATGACGGGTGGGATGTCCACGGGGCACGCGGGCGACGGCGGTGCGGGCGCGCCGAGGCGCCGTTGACGCACCGGCCGCGAGGCAGCACGCTGCGTCGATCTCGCGGGCCTCGACCGTGTGGCGCGTAACGGGAGCCGCTCGTCGTCCGACCACACGTCAGCGAGTTCGCCCGACCGGTCCCGGTCGGGTCGCGCGGGAGTCCAGGTCACGACGTCAGGGGTCTGAAGCAGATGAGTGTCGGCAGTGTGCTCGGTCCCGCGGGCGGCCCGGGCGGGACACAAGGGTCGGACGACGACGATCGGACGCGGGAGCGGAAGGGGCTGCGCGCGCTGGCCTACGGCCTCATCGCGCTCCTGGTGCTCGTCCTGCTCGTCGCGGCCGGCGTCGTCCTCCTCACCCAGCAGCTGGGGTCGCAGGTCGGGCGCTACCCGTCGGTGTTCGCGCCGATCGACCCGTCGTCGCGCCCGTCCGACGCGGGGGGCGACACCTTCCTGCTGATGGGCACCGACACCCGCTCGCCGGAGGCCACCACCGGCTCCGACGCCGCCGCCCCCGACTTCGTCTTCGGCCAGCAGCGCAGCGACGTGATCATGGTGGCCACCATCGCCGAGGACGGCCGCAGCGCGAGCGTCGTGTCGATCCCGCGCGACTCCTGGGTCGACGTCCCCGGCCACGGCATGAACAAGATCAACGCGGCGTACTCGTTCGGGGGCCCGCCGCTGCTCATCCAGACCGTCGAGCAGCTGACCCGCGTGCACGTCGACCACTTCGCCGTCATCGACTTCGCCGGGTTCGCGCAGATGACCGACGCGGCGGGCGGTATCGACGTCAACGTCGGCCAGGAGTCCGAGCGCGCGGGCGTCGTCGTGCCCGCCGGACCCCAGCACCTCGACGGCGCCCAGGCCCTGGTCTACGTCCGCGAGCGCTACAACCTGCCCGGCGGCGACCTCGACCGCGTCAAGCGCCAGCAGGCCGCCCTCCGGGCGCTGGTCCGTCAGTCGCTGTCCTCGGGCACGCTCTCCAGCCCGACGCAGGCCTTCCAGCTGGTGGACACGCTGACCCGCTACGTCGGTGTCGACGACACCCTGACCAACACCGGGCTCGCCCAGCTGGCGTTCGGGCTGCGCGACCTGCGCTCCTCGGCGATCACCTTCACCACCGTGCCCGTGACCGGCACGGGGACGGAGGGCGACCAGTCGGTGGTCTACCTCGACGAGGCGGGCGGCCGGGACCTTTGGTTCGCGGTCAACACCGATGCCGTCCCGCAGTGGGCGGCCGCGCGCCCGTCGGCGCAGCTGCCGGAGGCGCCGCGGTAGGCGGTGTGCCTCCGCCCTGACGGTGGGGTCCTCGGAGAGCTACGGCCTTGATCGCGTCGAGACCGACGCGGCGGGCAGGGGCGCGAGCGTCGGTCTCGACGCGATCAAGCTCGTAGCTCGGGAGACGCGCCCCAGGAGGTCAGGGCGCGGCGCCCCCACGCCGTCCGCCTGCCACAGTGGTCCGGTGGGCGACTGGGACGTCGTGATCGTCGGGGGCGGGTCGGCGGGCTGCGCCCTGGCCGGCCGGCTCACCGAGGACCCCGCCCGCCGGGTGCTCCTGCTGGAGGCGGGCGCCGCGGTCACGACGGCGGCGGCGTTCCCCGACGCCGTCCGCGACGTCGCCTCGCTGGCGGCGGCCGACCCCGACGGCCCGCACACCTGGGCGTTCGGCACCGAGCTGGTCCCCGGGCGCCGGGCCGTGGTCGGGCGCGGGCGGCTGCTGGGCGGGTCGAGCGCGGTGAACGGCGCCAACCACATCCGCGCCACCCGCACCGACCTCGACGCGTGGCCGGGGTGGTCGCACGCGGCCACGCTGCCCTACTACGTGCGCGGCGAGAACGACCTCGACGTCCGCGGCCCGCGCCACGGCGACGCCGGCCCGGTGCCGGTGGTCCGCCCGGCGGGCGAGCTCCTCGCGGGGGTCGCCGAGCGGTTCCTCGACGCCGCCGTGCGCGCGGGCGTGCCCCCCGAGCCGGACAAGAACGGCGACGCGCCGCCCGGTGCCGGGCTGATGCCGGGCAACGTCCGGCGCGGCGTCCGTGTCAACGCCGCGATGGCCTACGTGCTGCCCCACCTCGACCGCCCGAACCTCACCGTCCGCGGCGACGTCACCGTCGGCGGCGTGGTGCTCGACGGCGACCGCGCGGTGGGGGTGCGCGGGCTCGACGGCGAGCGGATCGAGGCCGGCGAGGTCGTGCTCGCGGCCGGGTCGGTGTGCACCCCGCAGCTGCTCGCCCTCTCCGGCATCGGGCCCGCCGACGCCCTACGTGCCGCGGGCCTGCCCGTGCACCTCGACCGCCCGGGCGTCGGGCGCGGTTTCACCGACCACCCCAGCGTCTACGTGGCGTTCCCGTGGTCGGAGGCGCTGCACCCGGAGGCTCCGGCCGCGCAGGCCGCCGCGCACCTCGACTCGGGCGTCGACGGCGGCGACCCGGCCGGCGACCTGGAGATCCTCCTCTTCGCCCGGCCCTTCGCCCCGGACGGCCCGCTGCACCTGATGTGCGCGCTGCAGCGCCCGGAGAGCCGCGGCGAGATCACCGTCTGCTCGCCCGACCCGCGCGAGACCCCCCGCATCGCCCACCACTATCTCGCCACCGAGGGCGACCGGGCCCGGCTGCGGGTCGCGGTGCGCCGGGCCGGGGAGATCCTCGCCGCCGGGGGGATCGCGCTCGCCGGGGCGGCCACGGGCGGCGCAGGCGCGGACGACGGTGCGCTGGACGCCTGGATCGCCGCGCACCTGACCACCTCGGCGCACCTGTGCGGGAGCGCGGCGCTCGGCCCCGCCGACGACCCGGACGCCGTCGTCGACCCGGAGCTGCGCGTGCACGGCGTCCGAGGGCTGCGCGTGGTCGACACCTCGGTGCTGCCGACCGTGCCGCGGCGGGGGCCGGCGGCGACCGCCCTCATGATCGGGGAGCGCGCCGCCGACCTCATGACCCGGACGCGGACCGGGTCTGACGCCCGGTAACGGGACTCCTCGTCCACTTCGTCCCGATCCCTCCCCGGACACGGTCACGGAAGCAACACGATGGGGCGAACCCGTGTCACGTTCCGAGGGTCGCCGACGACACTGGGGTCGAGCACACCCTGCGAGGCCCCTCGAGGAGCACGAATGTCGATCCTGCGTCGCCGCGCAGAGGAGCAGGCCCAGGACGCCCCGCCGCAGCGCCTCACCCGCGCGCAGCGCAAGGCGCGCAAGGCCGAGGAGGCCGCGGCCGCCGAGCTCGCCGCCCGCATCGCGCGCGCGCAGCGCCGGCTCGCGCAGGCCACCGGTCCGCTGCCCGTCGTCTCACAGCGCCGCTCCGCCGAGGACCGGGTCACCGGGCACTAGCCCGGGCGGGCGTGGTTCGCTGCGCCCCGTGCCCGACCGCCCGACCGCGCCCCGACGTCGGCCCGGTGTACGGCGCCGTCCGGTCCTGGTGGTCGTGGTCGTGGTCGTGGTCGCGGTGCTCGCGCTGCTCCTGTCCGGGTGCGGTGCGGGCGGCCCGGGTGATGATGAGGAGGCGGCCCCGCCCCCGGCGTTCGATCCGCCCCGTGGCTTCGCGGCCCCGACCGGGCAGCTCTTCGGCGGGCCGGGCAGCCGGGTGTTCGGCCGCGACCCCGACGCGCTGCCCGCCACGCTGGTCGGCACCTCGATCTGGGTGACCGACGGCGGCCGCGCGCTGCGGGTCGACTCCACCGGCGCCGAGACCCCGGTGGCCCTCCCGCCCGGGCGCTATGCCGCCGGCCGGCCGGGCCTCACCCCCGACGGCGCCACCGTGCTGCTCGCGGCCGCGAGCGTCGTCCCCGGTTCCGGCACCACCCCACCCGGCCTCGCGGTCGACCTGCTCGGTGCCGACGCCGGGAGCGGCGCGCCGACGCTCGCCGTCTCCGCGACGCTGCCCTGGTCCGACCGCCCGGCCGCGGTCACACTGCGGGTCGTGGGGGTGGTCGCCGACGTGGCGGTGGTGACCGTGAGTACCGACGCCCACCGGACGACGCTCGCGGTCGACCTCGCCGCCCGCCGGGTGCTGTGGGCCGCCGACGGGACGCGCGCGGACGCCGTGCTCTCCGACGGCCCTGCGGCCGGGGTCGCGGTCGGCGTCGCCGTGCCGCCGGGCCAGAGCCCGAGCTACGTGGACGCGCCGGTGGTCGGCCTCGACGTCGTCTCCGGGGTACGACGCTTCGCCGGCGAGCCGCTGCGGGCGCCCGAGATCACCCGCGCGGGCCCGGGCCTCGTCGTCGTCTCCGGCCGGGGCTCGGCCACGGCGCTGTCCGCGCCGGCCGCGTCGCTGCGCTTCCTCGACGCGCGGGGGACGACCGTGCGGACGGTGGACGCCGGCCGCTCCTACGCCGCGCCGCGCTGCGTGTGGGACGAGGCGGCGGTGACCGTCTGCGGTGCCGAGGCCCGTCTGTTCGCCGTGGACGCCACCACGGCCGCACCGCTGTGGTCGCTGCCCGACCCTGCCGCCAACCGGGTGGCACCGGCCCTGGGAACGGCGTGGCACGGCGCGGTCTACGGCACCACGGTGAACGGACCGGTCGTCCTGGACGCCCGCACCGGCGCCGATCGCGACACCGCCCCGGGGGCCGCTCCCGTCCTGGTCAACGCCTATCTCGGGGTCGCTCCGGAGGCCTCCGGCGTCGCGGGACTCGGTGGCGGCGCGGCCATCACGCCCGCGATCCGGTGACGTCGCGCGCCACCCCGGACGGCGGTCGCTGAATCGTGCGTAGTGGCTGCGCTCACGCCACCTGGGGCATGATGGGGACTCGCCGATCGGAGAGTGGGGCGAGCAGAGCAGTGCGCAATCCCTTCGCCGCCCGCCGGGGCACCACCGCCCGCACGTCGTCCGGCCGGGCCGGGCGCGGCGTGCCGGGTCCCGAGGTGATGGCCGGCATGGAGTACCTCGACACCCCGCGGGCCGCCGCCGACCGGGCGCCGGCGCCCGAGATCGCGGTCTGCGGGATCGACCCCCAGGTCCCGGGCCTGCCACAGGTCCCGCGCGTCCACCTCGTGGTCGGCGACGGCCACGCGAGCCCCGACTCGGTGGACGAGCTGCTCGTCGCCGGTCGCCCCGGTGACGTGCGGGTCCGCCGCCTCACCGTCGACGTGCGCGGGCTGCGCGACGTCCTCGAGAGCCGGGGCGGCTGGAACCTGCTGGCCTCCCTGGTCCGCGACCCGGCCGACCGGGTCACCAACGCGGTCTTCCGCGCCGCGATCGCCGACAGCGGCGCCGCGACCGGTCGGGTCCTCGAGAACGGCGACGTCGACGCCGACGTCTGCATCGTGGGCGAGGGCGACACGGTCGCCGGACGCTGCCGCCACGAGCTGGGCCGGGCACGCCTGGCGCTGACCCCGTTCCTCGTCGAGTCCGAGCGCCTGACCCGTCGGCTCGCCGAGGCGCTGGCCCGTCCGCGCGACCGCGGGGTCCGCCGCTGCCTCGAGCACGGTCTCGCCGACATGGTGGCCGAGGCACCGCTGTCGGTGCTGCTCACCCAGCACACGGGCGCGCCGTACTGCGCGGTCCCGGGCAGCTGGGCGACGCCGCCCACGGCGACCACGCCCGCCGCCCCGACCGACACCGCCACCCTCGCGGCGCCCGGCGCGCCCGCGCCGCGCGAGGCGAGCTACGACGAGACGCCCGGCCGGAGGGTCGCCCGCGTCTCGTGACCGACCTGCCTCAGACCGTGTGGACGATCAGGACGTCGGTGGGGGAGCGGCGCGACACCTCGGCGGGCACCGAGCCGAGCAGGCGCCCGGCGAAGCTCGCGAGGCCCTTGTTGCCCACCACGACCAGGTCGGCATGGTGCTGCGCGACCTTGTCGCAGATGGCGTTCACCGGGTCGCCCTCGACGGCCACCGTGTCGACCTCGCCCGCGCCGGCGCGCCTCGCCACGTCGCGCGCGTCGCGCAGCGTCTCCTCCGCGGGGTTCGCGCCCACGATCATGTAGGCGTCGGCGCCCAGGGCGCGCTCGGCCTCGGCGCGGTCGCGCTGGTCGGTGCGGGCCGGGCGCGAGTAGGCGCACACGAGCAGGAGCTTCGCGCCCGCGTCGGCGGCGATCTCGGCCGCACGGCTCACCGCGCGGGTGGCCGAGGCGGACCCGTCGGTGCCCACGGCCACCAGCTTGTAGTCGTTCACGCGCGACACCCTGGCACACCCGGGGTCGCCTCCTCGCCCGGGATCGGACACACTGGGCGTCCGCACGCCGGGGGCACCCGGGGTGACGGATACGTGTCAGCCCGTGATGGACAGTGACAGGCGGTGCAGCCGGCAATGACCCAGGCGAGTGGTCAGTACTTCGTGCTCTCGGCGATCCCCCACGAGATCGTCATCGGGATGATCGCCTTCGCGGTCCTGTACGTGGTGCTCAGCCGCGTGCTCCTGCCCCGGCTCGACAAGATCTACAACGAGCGCCACGACCGGATCGACGGTGGCTTCGAGCGCGCCGAGCAGGCCCGCGCCGAGGCGCGGCGCGCCGACGAGGAGTACCGCACCCGCATCAGCGAGGCGCGTGACGAGGCCACCCGCATCCGCGACGCCGCGCGCGAGGAGGGCCAGCGCCGTCACGACGAGACCGTCACCAACGCGCGCGACGAGGCCGCCCGCATCGTGGCCGAGGGTCGCGGCGAGCTCGACGAGCAGCGCGCCGGACTGCGCTCCGACCTCCAGCCCGACATCGCCCGCCTCTCCCGTCAGCTCGCCGGCAGGCTGCTCGGCCGCGAGGTGGGCGAGGACGAGCACCGCGAGACCGTCGACGGGTACCTCGCCGAGCGCGTCTGAGTGCGTCGGCGTTCCTGAGCTGCGAAAACGGACGGAACAGGACGATTCCGGCGGCTCACATCACGGTCTGGTCACGGTCACGGCGCGTCGCGGGCGACACGGCCTCGACCCGGTAACGACTCGGTCCGCTCGTCGCGATTGACCGCCAAGTGGTCGGGGCGACGTGGGGCGGAACATGGGTGCACGTGGGGCGCGGAACGGTCGGCTCGGCGCGCGGCGGGGGGTCGTCCGGGGCGCGGCCGTGCTGCTGCTCGCCCTCGGCGGGCTGCTCGCACTCGGCCTGACACCCGCGCTGGGCGCCGCGCCGGCACCGCCGCCCGTCCCGGTGCCCACGGGGCCCTACGGCGGGCAGCTCGAGGCGCCGGAGCCGGGCACCACCTTCGACGACGAGCAGGTGCTCGAGGTCGGGATGCTCGCCCTCGGCTCCCTCAACGGCCTGGCCTTCGCCGGCGTCGTCATCGCCAGCCGCTTTCGCGGGGCCTCCGCCCAGGAGACCCGGCACGCCCTGATGAACCGCACCGACCCGGGCGTCCCCTCCGGGCCGCGTCGCCGGCCGAACCGCCGCCGCAGCACGGTCGCGGCCGGGACCGTGTCGGTCGAGCCGGTCGAGCCGGCGTTCCGGCCGCTCCCGCCGCTCCCGCCCGTGCCGCACCAGGGTGGCCCCGGTGTGCCCGGCCCCCGCCCGCCCGCCGCTCCGGCCCTGCGTCCGGTCGCTCCGCGCCGCTGAGTTCCGTGGAGCCCCACCGGCCGAGGGAATCCGTCCGATCAGCCGTCCGCACTGCTCCGAGCGCCTCCGTGGGGTGAACGGAGATACCCCGTTCGGGCTGTTCCGTTCCCGGAGCGCAACGGTGAAGGCTGTTCCGGACGATCCACGAGGTGACCTCGTGATCTCGCTCCGTGCCCGGCGCCCGTGGTGCCCCCGGCGAGGACACGTCCCGTCTGGGAAGGATGACCGTTGACCAGCAACGCCGCGCCGCACGAGTCGCGTCACGACGACCCCGCCCTGCCCGCTCCGCGCAGCGGAGGAACGGCACAGGGCGGGCTCGCCGAGCGCGCCGCCGACCGGACCTCCGCCGACCGGAACTCCGCCGATCAGCCGGAGGGCTCGTGGAGCGGTCGCGCCCGCGAGGCCCGCCGCCGGCTCGTGCCCGAGCGCACCGCCATCCCCGCCCCGCGCAGCCCCGGCGGTGTCGAGGTCGCACCCGCCTTCGGGCAGGGGCCCGGTGCGGCGCCCGCCGCGCTGGTGCGCTCGACCGACGCTCTGATCGAGAAGCTCACCGCCGTCGAGGACGCACCCGACCAGCAGGCCCACCGGGCCCTGCTGCGCATCGGGTCGCTGCTCGCCGCGGGCGTTCCGGAACGCGGCTGGTCGGCCGGTGAGGACCTCGACGCGGACGCCCTGGTCGCCGCGGCGGAGCTCGCGGGCACCCTGCACGACGAGGCGGCGACGCTGCTCGAGGCGCTCGACGCCGCCGACCGACCCTCGCCCGCCGTGGTCGTCGACGCCCTGGTCATGTCCCTACGCGTGACGCGGATGGTCGCCGAGCTCGAGGTCTTCGCGCGCACCCGGGCCTGAGGTCGCTCACTGGGTTCCGGCGAGGATCTCCGGGAGCACCGGGAGGACGTCCTCGCGGAAATGCCGACCCCAGTGCGGGCGCCGGCCGTCGGCGTCGTCGAACCCGTACTCCTCGGCGAGGTCCCAGGTGGCCAGCGACGCCCCGGTGCGCTCGAGCACCGCGGGGTCGGCGGCCAGCGCCACGACCGCGCGCCCGAGGAAGGCGGGGCTCTCCGACCACGCGAAGTGCTCGTCGTCGGCGATCCCGTCGCGCCAGGTGGCCTCGGTGACCCCGAAGTGGTCGAGCATCTCCTCCGAGCGCAGGAACCCCGGCGTCAGCGCCACCGCGGCCACCCCGTGGCGGCGCAGCTCGGCGGCCTGGATGCGCGCCAGCCGGATCGTCGAGGTCTTGGCCAGGTCGAAGAACGGGCTTCCGCGGTAGCCGTCGGGGAAGAGCGCGTTGGTGGCCTCGTCGCCGTCGGTGACCTCGACACGAGGCCACGACCGCGGGCGACGAGCAGCGGCAGCGCGTGGTGGCTGGTGATCAGGTGAGTGTCCACCGCGCGGTGCAGCAGACGCAGCCCGTCCTCGAGCGGGTGCTCCCAGAGCGGTGCCCACCGCACGAGCGCGTCGCCGCCCCAGACGTCGTTGACCAGCACGTCGAGGCGCCCGTCCTGCTCCTCGGCGATCCGGGCGACCAGCGCGCGCACGTCGTCGGAGACGGCGTGGTCGCACCGGACCGCGATCCCGGCACCGGCCCGGCCCGCGGCGGCGTCGACGAGCGCGGCGGTCTCCTCGATGGTCTCCGGCCTGCCGAGGTCCGACCGACCCGCCCGCGTGCTCCGCCCGCTGACGTAGACCGTCGCGCCCGCGGCGCCGAGCTCGACGGCGATCCCGCGTCCACCGCCCCGGGTGCCGCCCGCGACCAGGGCGACCGCGCCCTCGAGGGGGCGGCGCGTGGGGCCTCGGTCCTCGCTCATCCGACGCGCTCCTCCTCGAGCCCACAGGATCACCGACGAGGACACCCTAGAGAAAATCGACGGTCGTCGACCGACGTCGGGCCGGGGCGGGGCTCCGATCGGGTCAGCTGGCCCGGATGGGTCGCGCGCAGGCCCGTGTGCTGCGACGATCGGAGTATGGACGGTCGCGGAGAGGGTGCGCCGGAGCGCTTCCGCGTCCTGTTCGTGTGTACCGGGAACATCTGTCGCTCGCCGTTCGCCCAGTTCCACACCCGCGCCCTGCTCGAGACCCGGATGGGCCCGCGCTGGGCCTCCTGGTTCGCCGTGGCCAGCGGCGGGATCGGGGCGGTCGTCGGCTCGGAGATGCACCCGCTCTCCCGCGCCCAGCTCGGACCGCTGGCGACCCACCCCGACGTCGCCTCGTTCCACGCCCGCCAGCTGCCCGCCCGGGACGTCGAGATGGCCGATCTCGTGCTGACGGCGAGCCGCACACACCGCTCGGCGGTCCTCGAGCTCGAACCGCGCGCACTGCGCACGACGTTCACGATCCCGGAGTTCGCGCGCCTGCTCCGAGGGGTCGACCAGGCCGCCCTGCCCGCCGACCCCCGCGAGCGCGCCCGCGCGCTCGTCGCCGCGGTGCTCGGCGAGCGCGGCCGCGGCGGTCAGGTCGACCCCGAGGAGGACGCGGTCCCCGACCCGATCTCGGGCACGGTCGCCGAACACGCCGCCGCGGCGCGGACCGTCCACGCCTCGGTGCGCCCCCTCGTCGACGCGATCGCCGCCGCGGTGCCGTGGCCCGCGCGCCCGCCGCGCCCGCCGGGCCCCGGGCGGACGGGTCCACCCGGACGGACGGGCCCCCCGCCCGGAGCGATGGGCCCCCCGGGGCGGATGGGCCCGCCGTTCCGCCCGCCCACCGGCGGCGGCCCGATGCCCCCGCCCGGTCCACCGCCGCAGTCGGCTCCGCCGCTGCCGGCGGCATCGGTCGGGTTCCCGGTGGGGACGGTCGTGCCGGACGTCCGCCAGGAGGATGTCCGCCAGGAGGATGACCGCGGGGAACGTCACGCGGTCCGCGAGCCCTCCGCCGGGGGCTGACCGGCCGGCCCGCGGCCGGGTGAGCGCCGCGTCAGCAGCTCGGGGCGAACACCGAGATCGCGCGGCGCACCGGCGTCCGCCGGGCGGGTCGCGCCGGGCCGTCGGCGGGGGCGAGGCGCGCCTGCCACGGGCGCCACGAGGCGGCGTCCCCGCGGGTCGAGGGGGTCCCGCCGGTGAGACGGTCGACGAGCTCGGCGCACGGTGCGACGCCGCCGGACGGGCGCACGACGTGGACGGCGAGGCGCTCGGACCCGACGGTGACCTGCAGGCCGGCCCGCGCGTTCCGCCCCACCGCGAGTGCGAGCTCGGCGGCACTGCCGTCGAAGAGGACGCCGCGGGTGGACTCGAAGCTCAGCCGGGCGCCGCGCAGACGCAGGACGCCGGGGACGTGGGTGACCGCGCGGACGATCCAGGCCAGCGCCGACAGGTCGTCGGCCTCGTCCTGCCCGGGCTCGCCGTGGGTCTCGGGCCGGGCGGGGGCCGGGTGTCGTGGGGGAGCGCCGCGCGGCGCCGGGACGGCCGGCATGCCCGCGCGCGGGCGGGCCTCGGCGCGCTCCGAGGAGGGCGTCGTGGCGCTCGACGGCGTGGCGCTCGGCGGGGTCGGCATGGCGACCTCCTCCCGGGATGTTGCGGGGTCGTGATCTGACATCTACCCAACGCGTGACGCCCCGGGGGTGTCATGCTCCGGCCGGGCGAGCCCGCCCGGCAAAGGAGTGATCCGTGCTCGGAGGCGCTCCGTGAGCGCGCCGTACGGCCGGATGGATGACGCTCTGCCCCGGATGTCGGTGTCGCAGTGCCCGTAGTGACCGCGTGCTGGCATGCTCGCGGCCCGGGCGCGGAACGGGCTGCCCTCGGGTCGGTCGTCGCCCAGGGCGCGGCCGCCCCGTGGTCACCCTGGCCGACTGCTCGACCACGCACCGCAGTCATCGAGGGGCCGGACCGGCCCGCGCGCCAGGTCAGGAGAACAGAGCGTGAACGAGCCGGGTGGGTACCAGCAGCAGTCCGGGTTCGGCGAGACGCAGGACGGCTATCAGCAGCAGTCCGGGTTCGCCGCCCCGTCGTCGTCCTACGGGCCGGGGGGCCAGAGCGGTGGCTACGGCCAGCCGCCCGGCTACGGCCAGCAGCCCGGCTACGGCCAGCAGCAGCCCGGCTACGGCCAGCAGCAGCCCGGGTACGGCCAGCAGCAGCCCGGCTACGGCCAGCCGGGCTACGGCCAGCCGGGGGCCGAGCCGGGGTACGCGGCGCCAGGTGGCTACGGCGGCCAGCCGGGATACGGGCAGCCTGCCTACGGCCAGCCGGCGTACGGCCAGCCCGGGCCCGGGGGTGACCCGACCGACGTTCTCGGGGCGCGGATCGGTCAGTACCTGCTCGACGGTCTCATCGCCGCGGTGCCGCCGCTGGTCCTCGGGTTCGTGATCCTCGGGATCGGCGGGGCCGTCGCCAGCGCGAGCGAGGGTCTCGGCGCGACGCTCCTGGTCGTCGGCTTCGTCGTGCTGTTCCTCGGCTCGTTCGCCGCGAGCTTCTACGTCCAGGCGTACTGGCCGACGACGCACGGCGGGCAGACCCCGGCCATGAAGTGGCTGAACCTCCGTGTGGTGCGCGAGGAGGACGGGGGCCCGCCGTCGCTGTCGCAGTACGCCATCCGATGGTTCCTGCTCATCCTCATCGACGGCGGCCTCATCGGTCTGATCGTCATCGCGGCCTCCGCACGGCACCAGCGCCTCGGGGACATGGCCGCCAAGACCCTCGTCGTGCGGACGTGAGAACGTTCACCCGTCCGATGCCCCGGGTTTAGCCCGATGCGGGGATAAACCTCGAAATCGTCCCGGCGGCGAAACGGTGCGTGAACATGAAGCGACAACCGAGCCGTATCCGGGCTCGGTGAAGCGCCCGGAAGCGCGATCAACCACGATCCTCGGCGGAAGAGGCGACGGACAGTGAGTACCAGCATCCCCCGGACCACGGGACGACGACGATGAGCGCTCAGGGGCCCACCCGGGGCGGGTACGCCGACTGGGTCAGCTGGGTCGAGGCCTTCCGGCGTGGCGAGAACCCCCCGACCGACGGGCTGGCCCCGATCAGCGGTGGCCTCGGCTCCTACGTCGAGGCGCGCCTGCTCGACCGGATGTCGGCGGCCTTCACCGATCGGGTCCGCCAGTGGCAGACCGCCCTGGGCGACGCGATCGTCGCCCGCCCGCCGGAGGGCCCGGTCGCGGCGTCGGCGATGCTGCGCGACGCGGTCGCCCGGCTCGACCCCCTGACGCGGCTGGCCACCTCGCCGCTGCTGCCCCGCTCGCTGGGGGCCTCGATGCACGAGATGCTCGGCCAGGTGCGCGACGGCGCGCGGACGGCGCTGGACGAGGTCTGGCGGCGTCGGGTCGAGGAGGGCGTGGGTGAGCTGCCCGTGCAGCGCGGGCCGGACGTCACCCGCCGGCCCACCCGTACCGCTGCCGGGGCACCGGCGCGCGGCGCGATCGCGCGCCCACGGACGGACGACGGGCTCCTGCGCCGGCGCTGAGGGGAGCGCGCCGCCCGGTCGACCGCACGGACCGGGCCGGCGCGCTCCGCGTCTCGCGGGGGACTCAGGCGGGCCGGAGACGGCTGCGACGCAGGACCGCCGAGCGCACGGCCAGGGCGATCACCGTCGAGGTGGCGAGCACCCCGAGCAGCAGCGGTGTCCCGAGGCGACTGCCCAGGTCGGGCATCAGGATCGGACCGGTGTCGCTGGTGGTGGTGACGCCGTCGGCGGCTGCCGCGGGGGCCAGGGTCCGCCCGAGGGGCGCGGATAGCAACAGGCCCGGGTCGTAGCCCGCCGGCGCGATCAGCGACGCTCCCGCACCGCCGGCCGGAGCCGCGGTGCCCAGCAACGACGCCGGCACGCGGGCGTAGGACGAGGACAGCATCGTGCCGTAGTCCGGCGCCGCGGCGACCGGTGCGGCCACCCCCACGACCGGCGCGGCGGCGGGGACCGGCGTCGCGGGACGGCGAGCCGGCGAGCCCTGGGTGTCGAGCCCGGGTGTTCGAGCGGGTGGACGCCGGGTGCGCGGCGCGGGCGGCGACGCGCTGCGGACGACGATGAAGGCCCGACGGTGCCGCCCACGACCGGCCCGTGGCCTGGACCACCTGCGGTACGAGCCCGGAGCCGCTCGGACGACGCCGTGGTAGCCCGACGACGGGCCCGCCGACCCGGCCGCCGAGCAGCGCCGCGTCACGGAGCCGCCATCCGCAGCCTGCTGCTGCACCTGCGCAGCGGCGCAGAGGGCACTGCAGTCCGGGCGGTGCCGGGCTCCGGCGGGCGACGCTTCTGCCGCGCCGACGCCGACCGAGTCGATCGCGACGATCGCCAGGCCGGCGACGCTGCCGCCCAGCGTCCAGGTCCTGCGCACGGGAACCCCCATGGATGTCCGAAGGATCGCGTGCGTGGGCCCCGACCCCGGGGAGCGGCCTCCACCGGGGAACACCGCGCGCGCTGTGTCGACCACCATAGGTCACCGGTCGGGTGATTACCACTTGGTAGATCCGCCGTTCGGGCTCACGCTCCGCCGCTGACCGGCCCTCTCGACCGGTGATCGAGGGTGCGTCGATCCGGGGTCAGCCCAGGGCGACGCGCGCCAGCACCCCGCGGTGGTCCGTGCCCGCGATGTCGATCGTGTCGACCCCGACCGCGCGCGGGCCGCCGGCGAGGAGGACGTGGTCGATCTGGACGCCGAGCACGCGCGGCAGGTTCGCGGGCCAGGTGCCGACGAGCCCGTCGCCGACCGCGCTCGCGGCGTCCGTGCACCCGGCGGTGGCGGCGCGCAGCTCGGAGTGGTCGAGGGTGGCGTTGAGGTCGCCGGCCACGACCGTCGGACGGCCGTCGTCACACCAGCGGGCCAGGGCGGCGACGTCCCGGCGCCACGCGAAGGTGTCGCCGGGCTTGGGCGACTGCGGGTGGGTCGCGACCACGCGCACCGGCTGTCCGTCGACGTCGTCGAGGTCGATCACGAGCGACGGGAACTCGGTCTCCCGGTCGGCGGCGACCTCCGGGCGGCCCAGCGAGCGCTTGACGAACACCGTCATCGGGCTCTCGTCGCTCTCGGCGTCGGCGACGTAGGAGCGGTAACCCGCGCCACCCTGGTCGTCGTCGAGGGCTGCGGAGAGCCGCCGCCGCAGATCCCCACCCGCCTCGGGCAGGGCGACGACGTCGGGGTCGCGCGCCCGGACGAGTCCGGCCAGCCCGTCCGCGTCGGCGCGGCCGTGGAAGGTGTTCACGGTGAGCACGGACAGGTCGCCCGGCCCGCTCGCCGCGGTGTCGGCGCTCGCGCGGGGGAGGACGACCGCGAGCCCGAGGACCGCGACCAGGGCGAGGGCCAGCGCCGCGGGCCGGGCCCGCCTGCCCCCGGCGAGGACCAGCGCGGCGACCACGAGCAGTCCGACCGCGATCTGCGGGCGGAACGCCACGAGCTGGACGAACGGGGTGCCGGCGTCGAGCCCGAGGCGGTCGGGGAACGTCAGCAGCGCCGCGGCGAGGCCGACCCCCACCCCGACACCGATCGCCCCCGTCGACGGGCGCGGGCGGCGCCTGCGGACGTCGATCCGGGTCGTGGGGGCGTCACTCACGCCGACTCACACCGACTCACGCGCGGGTGACGCGCAGGACCGCGTCGTTCGATCCGTTGTCGGTGGTCAGGTAGAGCGCGCCGTCGGGACCGAGGCGGGCGCCGCGCAGGCGGCCCATCGTGTCGTCGAGCTCGGGCGGGACCTGCACCGAGACGATGCGGGTCGCGTCCGCGCCGGTCCCGGGACGCATGAGGTACAGCTTCTGCCCCTTCAGCGCGCTCACGGCGAGGACGCCGTCGAGGTCACCCCACGCCGGGCCGTCGAGGAACGCCGAGCCGCTGATCGCGTCGGTCGGGTCGCCGGAGCTCCACGCCGCGCGCATCGCGTCCGGGAAGCGCCGGAGGTCGGTCATCGGCACGTCCTCGTCGTAGCCGCCCGGGGTCTCGCCGCCCTGCGAGGGATCCCAGCCGTAGTTGGCTCCGGGGACGACGACGTTGACCTCGTCGTCGATGTCGGGCCCGTGCTCGGCGCTCCACGCCTGCCCGGTGCCCGGCTGGATGGCGACGGACTGCACGTTGCGGTGCCCGTAGCCCGAGATGAGGCGCTCGGCGGCGCTGCCCGACCCGGCGAACGGGTTGCCGGCCGCGGGCTGGCCGGTGCGCGGGTCGATGCGCAGGACCTTCCCGCCGAGCGAGCCGCGGTCCTGGGAGATGGTGGCGCGCGCGGTGTCGCCGGTACCGACCAGCAGGGCGCCGTCGGGGGCGAAGGTCGGCCGGCAGCCCGAGTGGCGGCCCGACGGGTTGATCGGCAGGCCGCCGACCAGCGGGTCGCGCACCTTGTCGGCGCGCGTGCCGTCGGGGGACAGGCGCCAGGAGACGACCCGGATGTCGACGGGCCGGCCTGCCTCCTGGTGGTCCTGGCAGGTCACGAACGAGCCCGAGGTGGCGAAGTCCGGCGAGGCGGCGATCCCCAGGAGTCCGCCCTCGCCGCGGGCGTAGACGTCGGCCAGGTCGGCGGCCACCGGCGTGACCCTGGCGCCGGGGCCGAACCCGGTGATCAGGCTGAGCCTGCCGTCGCGTTCGGTCACCAGCATCCGGTCGCCGCCGACGAAGGTGACGTCCCAGGGGTTCGCGAAGCCCTCGGCGACCGTCTCGACCCGCAGGGCGGGGAGCGCGCCGGGGACGGCCGCGGCCGAGGTCGTGGCGGGCGCCGCCGCGCCACCGGCCGTGCCGGACGCGGCGGACGGGCCGGGAGCGGCGCTCGGGGCGCCGTCGTCCGCGCAGGCCGTGAGCGTCATCGCCAGCACGGCCGCCATCGTCAGCAGGACCCGCGCCGCCGGGATGCGCCGGGCACGGGGCCGGTCGGAGGCCGGGCGCGCGGGCGCCACGGCACGGGGGGAACCGGCGGAGCAGAGGTCGTCCGAGGGCACGGTCACGGTAGGAGATGATGCCGGGTCCGTCGTGGTGGCCCTGTGGGGGACCCGGGCGGCGGTTGTGATCGAACGAACCGCACGGTATTTTTCGTCGCGGGTCCGGACGGACCGTGCGGACCGGGGGGCACGTACGGACCGGGACCCCGGAGGCGGTCGGCTGCGGGGCGCCACCGCCTCCACCCCTCCCGGCGCCACCCGGGCGGCGGGCGCCACGGGTCGGCTGTCGGACCCTCGACGTACCCTGGGGACATCCCTCGACCGCGCTGTACCTCCCGCGGTCCGCCCGACGTCGAAGTCGAAGGGTTCCCCCCGCGTTGTCGCCCGTCGCGTCTGCTCCTCCGTCCCCCGCCGTGACTGCTGCGGCTCCGCTCGCCCACCTGCTCGCCCCGCTCCTCGCCGACCCCGGCCTGCGCGACGTGGTCGGCGCCGCAGGCCGTGACGTCGCCGTCGAGGGCCCGACCGGGCTACGGCCGCTGCTCGCGGCCGCACTCGGGGCCGACCCCGCCGCGGACGGCGACGGGGCAGGCGGTGCCGGCCACCCCGTGCTCGTCGTCTGCGCCACCGAGCGCGAGGCCGAGGAGCTCGCCGTCGCCACTGCCGAGCTGCTCGGCGACGAGGCGGTCGCCTACCTGCCCAGCTGGGAGACGCTGCCCCACGAGCGGCTCTCCCCGCGCGCGGACACCGTAGGCCGGCGGGTGGCGGTGCTGCGCCGGTTGGCGCACCCCGAGGCCATCGACACTCCGGACACCCCGCTGCGGATCGTCACCGCGGCGACGCGCAGCCTCCTGCAGCCCGTGGTCCCCGGCCTGGGCGACCTCCAGCCGGTGCGCCTGGCCGAGGGCGTGGAGTACGAGCTCGAGGCGCTGACCGCCCGGCTGGTCGACCTCGCCTACGCCCGCGTCGAGATGGTCGAGAAGCGCGGCGAGTTCGCCGTCCGCGGCGGCATCGTCGATCTGTTCCCCCCGACGGCGGCCGCCCCCGTCCGCGTGGAGTTCTGGGGCGACGAGGTCGCCGAGCTGCGCTGCTTCTCGGTCGCCGACCAGCGCTCGCTGCCCGGCGACGGTCCCGACGCGCGCCCCACCGAGGTCGTCGCCCCGCCGTGCCGCGAGCTGCTGCTCACCGACGAGGTCCGCGGCCGGGCGGCTGCGCTCGCCCGCGAGCACGGCGGCGACGCCCAGCTCGTCGAGCTGCTCACCAAGGTCGCCGAGGGTGTGCCGAGCGAGGGGATGGAGTCGCTGATCCCCGCGCTGCTCGGGGGTGCGGAGCTGGCGCTCCTGCCCGAGCTGATGCCGGCGGGCGCGCACGTGCTGATCTGCCACCCCGAGCGGGTGCTGACCCGAGCGGCCGACCTGGTGCGCACCGGGCAGGAGTTCCTCGAGGCGTCGTGGCTGGCCTCCGCCGACGGGGGCGCCGCGCCCATCGACCTCGGGGCGTCGGCCTACCGCGACCTCGCCGACGTCCGCGCTGTCGCGGCGAAGACCGGCCACCCGTGGTGGACGCTGTCGAGCCTCGCCACCGACCCCGACGTGGAGGACACCAGCCACACCCGCGACGGGGCACGCGTCCTGCGCCCCGGTCTCACCGCCGTCGAGGCCTACCGCGGCGACATCACCCGCGCCGCCACCGACCTGCGCGCCCACGCCGCCGCCGGGGGCACCGGCGTGCTCGTCGTCCCCGCGGCGGGCACCGCCGCGCGCGCCGCCGAGCAGCTGCGCGAGCACGACGTGCCCGTCGTGCTCGCCGTCGACGGGCTGGCCGGCGCGCCCGAGGCCGGCCTGGTCACCATCGTCCGCGGCTCGCTCTCCGACGGCCTGACCAGCCCCGCGACCGGCATCGTGGTGCTCACCGAGTCCGACCTCACCGGAGCCCGACCGGGCACCGACGGCACCGTGCGACGCGCCGCGGTCAAGCGCCGAAACGCCGTCGACCCGCTGAGCCTGCGCACCGGCGACCACGTCGTCCACGCCCAGCACGGCATCGGCAAGTTCGTCGAGATGACCCAGCGGACCACCGGGGTCGGTCCGGCGCGCACCACCCGCGAGTACCTCGTGCTGGAGTACGCCAGCTCGAAGCGGGGCCAGGCGAGCGACCGGCTGTTCGTGCCCACCGACCAGCTCGACCAGATCAGTCGCTACGTCGGCGGCGAGATGCCGACGTTGAACAAGCTCGGCGGGTCCGACTGGTCGAAGACGAAGTCGAAGGCACGCAAGGCGGTCCGCGACATCGCCGCCTCGCTGGTCCAGCTCTACGCCGCGCGCCAGTCCGCACCCGGCCACGCGTTCGGGCCCGACACCCCGTGGCAGCAGGAGTTGGAGGACGCGTTCCCGTTCACCGAGACGCCCGACCAGGCCTCGGCCATCGACGAGGTCAAGGCCGACATGGAGAAGCCGGTCCCGATGGACCGCGTCATCTCCGGCGACGTCGGCTACGGCAAGACCGAGATCGCGGTGCGCGCGGCGTTCAAGGCCGTGCAGGACGGCAAGCAGGTCGCGGTGCTCGTGCCGACCACGCTGCTCGCCCAGCAGCACCTGCAGACGTTCACCGACCGGATGCACCACTTCCCGATCACGGTGAAGGGGCTCTCCCGCTTCACGCCGGCCAGGGAGGTCGACGGCATCCTGCGCGGGCTCGCCGACGGCAGCGTCGACGTCGTCGTCGGCACCCACCGCCTGCTGCAGACCGGCGTGTCGTGGAAGGACCTCGGGCTGGTGGTCATCGACGAGGAGCAGCGCTTCGGCGTCGAGCACAAGGAGCACATCACCGGGCTGCGCGCCCACGTCGACATGCTCTCGATGTCGGCCACACCCATCCCGCGCACGCTGGAGATGAGCCTGGCCGGCATCCGCGAGATGTCGACGATCCTCACCCCGCCCGAGGAGCGCCACCCGACGCTGACCTACGTCGGCGCCCAGGAGCCCAAGCAGATCGCGGCCGCGATCCGGCGCGAGCTGCTGCGCGACGGGCAGGTCTTCTACATCCACAACCGCGTGCAGTCGATCGACGACGCCGCCACCCGGCTGCGCGCGCTCGTGCCCGAGGCGCGCATCGCCACCGCCCACGGCCAGATGCCCGAGGAGCGCCTCGAGCGCACCGTCAACGAGTTCTGGGAGCGCGAGCACGACGTCCTCGTGTGCACCACGATCGTCGAGAACGGCCTGGACATCTCCAACGCCAACACGCTGATCGTCGAGCGCGCCGACACCCTCGGCCTCTCGCAGCTCCACCAGCTGCGCGGCCGCGTCGGGCGCGGGCGCGAGCGTGGCTACGCCTACTTCCTCTACCCGGCCGACCAGCCGCTGACCGAGACCGCGCACGACCGGCTCGCCACCATCGCCCAGCACTCCGAGCTCGGCGCCGGCACCGCGGTGGCGATGAAGGACCTCGAGATCCGCGGGGCGGGCAACATCCTGGGCGCCGAGCAGTCCGGCCACATCGCCGGCGTGGGCTTCGACCTCTACGTCCGCCTCGTGGGCGAGGCCGTCGAGGCGTTCAAGGCGCACACCGACGCCGCGTCCGACGACGAGCCGCTCGCCGACGTCCGTGTCGACCTCCCGATCGACGCCCACGTGCCGCACGACTACGTCGACACCGAGCGGCTGCGCATCGACGTCTACCGCAAGATCGCCGAGGCGGGCGACGGCCCCGCGCTCGACGCCGTGCGTGACGAGCTCGTCGACCGCTACGGCGAGCCCCCGGTGCCGGTCACCAACCTGCTCGCCGTGGCCGCGTTCCGCCACGCGTGCCGGCGCTACGGGATCACCGAGGTGGCGGGGCAGGGCAACCAGAATCCGGTTCGCCCCGGTCGACCTGCCCGACTCCGCGCAGATGCGCCTCAAGCGCCTGCACCCGCGGGCCCAGCTGCGCGCGGCGTCGCGCACGCTCTCGCTCCCACGCCCCGTCGAGGGCGCCGACGGACGCGGTCCCGTCCGGATGGGCGCGCCGGCGCTGCGCGACCTCGCACTCCTCGCCTGGTGCGAGCAGCTCCTCGTCGTGCTCTTCGGCGAGCGCCCCGCCGCCCCGGCCGCGGAGAAGGCCGCGGCGGGCGTCGGCTGACGCGGGCGCAGCGCGCTGCCGGCTCCCGGGGTGTTCAGGGAGTCGGTGTGGTCGATGTCGATCTCCCTCGCGACGACTGGGACTCCCTGATCACCGGGGTCGGCGCTCCGGCCGAGGGGGCGTGACGGGCGCCGTGAGAAGGTGACGCCCGTGCGCCGCCTGCTTCCGCTCGTCGCCGCGATCGCCGTCGCCGCCGTCGTCCTGACCGGGTGCGGGTCGGGGCCGAACCGCGCCGGGGCCGCCGCGATCGTCGGCGACCAGGTGATCACCATCGACGACATCCAGGCCCGCCTGCGCACGGCCGCGCCCGACCTCGCCGAGGTCGTCGACCGGCAGGGCGCCGCGCAGGGCATCGCACCCGGGGGGCCGCTGCCCTCGGACGTGCTCGCCTCCGAGTCGCGCCGGCTCGTGACCGTCCGGGTGCTGCACGAGCTGATCGCCGAGCAGTCGCGCCGCGACGGCATCGTCGTCGCGCCCCAACGCGTCGACGCGGCGCTGGCCGCGGTGGGCGGCGCGGAGGCCGCGGCACGGGGCAGCGGCTTCGACCCGGCGACGATCCGCGAGCTGGTGGCCGATCAGCTCGCGGCCGCCGACATCGGGCGCCGCGTGTTCGACCGGCTCAGCGTCACCCTCGACTTCGCCACCGCCCCCGACCGCGCCACCGCCGAGCAGTTCGCGGCCCGGGTGGCCGCCGACCCGGCCCGCGCGCAGGCCCTGTTCGCCGGGCTCCCGGCCGGGACCGGGGCCACCGGTCTCGCGGTCCGCCCGGGCGCCGACCAGGGGGCCGGGGTGGAGGCCTCCTCGTCGTCGCTGCTCTTCGGCCTGCCGGCCGGCACCGTCGCGATCACCTCCAGCGCCGCGGGCTCCCAGTCGGCGCGGACCGCGCCCCCGGACCCGGCGACCAGCCCGTGGACGGTGGTGAACGTGCGCGAGCGACGCCTCGACGCGCCGCCGCCCGCCGGCACCATCACCCCCGCCGCGCGGGTCGACGACGACACCATGTTCGGGTTCGGGCTGCGCCTGCTCCAGCCGCTGGCCCTCGAGGAGGGCGTCACCGTGAGCCCCCGCTACGGCGCCTGGGACCCGACGCAGCTCGACGTCGTCGAGAGCCCGGCCGCCGCGGGCACCGTGACCCCGGTGCGGGCCCCCGCCGCCGCCCCGTGAGCGCCCCGCCCGGCGCGGGGGAGGACGGGGTGATCGAGGTCGCCCTCGACGACCACCTCGGAGCCGTCGTGCCTGTCGCGGGGCTGCGCACGATCGCCGGGGCCGCCCAGGTCCGGCTCTCGCCCTCCCTGCCCGCGGCACTCGCCGACCGTCTGGCCGCCGACCTCGGTGCGGTCCCGGACGCCCCGTCGCACCCCCGGCCCGCGCACGGCTCGGTGGTCCTGCTGACCCCGGCCCCGAACCCGGCCCGTTCCGGCACCGCGCTCCTCGACGCCGTCGCCGTCATGGACCGCCTGCGCTCGCCGGGAGGCTGCCCGTGGGACGCGGCGCAGACCCCGGAGTCGCTGCTGCGCTACCTGGTCGAGGAGACCTACGAGCTGTACGACGCGGTGGCCGACGGCGACCGCGCGGCCGTCCGCGAGGAGCTCGGTGACGTCCTGCTCCAGGTGCTCTTCCACGCCCGCATCGCGGAGGAGGGGCCGGACGGCTTCGGGATCGACGACGTCGCGGCCGACCTCGTCACGAAGCTCGTCGCACGCCATCCCGCACGTGTTCGCCGCCGGCCGAGACGATCGACACCGGCCCCACGATGACCCCGGAGACGCAGCAGGTCCGGTGGGAGGAGCTCAAGGCCGTCGAGAAGCGGCGCGCGTCGGCCCTCGACGGCGTCGCCCGCGCGCAGCCCGCCGCCGCGCTCGTGGCGAAGTACCTCAGCCGCGCCCGGCGGGCCGGTGTCCCGGACGATCTGTTGGCGGTCGCGGTGCCCACCGACTCCGACGGGGCGGCGCTCTACGCCGGGGTCCTCACCCACGACCCCGCGACCGTCCGTGACCCCGAGGGAGCCCTGCGCGCCGCCGCCGACGAGCTCGCCGTCCGGGTCCGTGCCGCGGAGGACGCCGCGCGCGCCGACGGCGCCGACCCCGCCCGACTCGACGCGCCCGCGTGGCGCCGGTACTGGCCCGGCGGAGGCGAACCGGACATCCGCTGACGTGACGTCGTCGGTGCACCGCGCCCCTTTCCTCTCGCCACCTGGTGAGGCTAGCCTCGCCTCACGTTCGGTAAGGGTCGCCTGGGTTGCTCGGGCGCCGCGGGAGAGGACGCCATGCTGGGCAACGCCCTGATCGGGCTGCGCGAGGGTCTCGAGGCATCCCTCGTGGTGAGCATCCTCGTCGCCTTCCTCGTGCGGACCGATCGGCGCCGCGAGCTGCCGAAGGTCTGGCTCGGGGTCGGTGTCGCCATCGCCGTCAGCGTCGGGGTGACGCTCGCGCTCACCCTCACCGAGCAGGCGCTGACGTTCGAGGCGCAGGAGGCCTTCGGCGGCACGCTGTCGATCGTCGCCGTCGGCTTCGTCACCTGGATGATCTTCTGGATGCGCCGGGCCGCCCGGTCGATCTCGAGCGAGCTGCGGGGAGGGCTGGAGAAGGCCCTCGCGATGGGTCCGATCGCGGTCGTCGTCATGGCGGCGCTGGCGGTCGGTCGCGAGGGCCTCGAGACCGCGGTGTTCTTCTTCGCCGCCGTCCAGGCCGCCGGGGAGACCACCGGACCGCTGATCGGCTTCCTGATCGGCATCGCGGTGTCGGTCGTGCTCGCCTACCTGATCTACCGCGGTGCGGTCACGCTCGACATGGGGAAGTTCTTCACCGTCACGGGTGTGCTGCTGATCTTCGTCGCCGCCGGCATCCTCGCCTACGGCGTCCATGACCTGCAGGAGGCCGGCATCCTGCCCGGCCTGAACACGCTCGCCTTCGACGTCAGCGCCGCCGTCCCCGCCGACTCCTGGTACGGCACCCTGCTCAAGGGCGTCTTCAACTTCTCCCCGCAGACCACGGTGCTCGAGGCCGTCGTCTGGGTGCTGTACGTCGCGATCGTGCTGACCCTGTTCCTCCGGCCCGCGAGGAGCACGAAGTCTCCGGCGGACGCCACCGTGCAGCCCGCCGCCCCCACGAGTTCCTGACCGCCCGATGCCCCCGCCCGCACCCCCCGCGCACCGCCGCGCGCCCGCACGAGGAGAACCCTTGCACCGCACGCCCTCCCTCGCCTTCGGTGCCGCTCTGGCCCTGGCGGTCCTCACGGTTCTCACCGCGTGCACCAGCACCGCCGCGCCCCCGCCGGGTGCCGGCGGCCCCATCCAGGTGCGCGCCGGCGACACCAGCTGCGAGCTCTCGGCCACACAGGCCCCGGCCGGCAACGTCGCCTTCTCCATCCAGAACACGGGGTCGAAGGTCACCGAGTTCTACCTCTACGGAGCGGGCGAGCGGATCGTCGCCGAGGTCGAGAACATCGGGCCGGGTACCACCCGCCAGCTCCTGACCGAGGTGCCCCAGGGCGGTGCGTTCACGACCGCCTGCAAGCCCGGCATGGTCGGCGACGGAATCCGCGCGCCGTTCACCGTGACCGGCGAGGTCCCGGGTGCCGCGCAGGGCGACGCCGGGCTCGCCGCCGCGGTCGCGGGGTACCAGCGCTACACGAACTCCCAGACCGAGGCCCTCGTCGCCACGACGACCCAGTTCACCGACGCGGTCAAGCGGGGGGACGTCCCGGCCGCGCAGGCGCTCTTCCCGGTCTCGCGCACCTACTGGGAGCGCATCGAGCCGGTCGCCGAGTCCTTCGGTGACATCGACCCGCGCATCGACGGTCGCGAGGACGACGAGCGCGACCCAGGGGTGCCGTTCACCGGCTTCCACCGCCTCGAGAAGGACCTCTGGGTGACCGGCCTCCAGCCCGACTCGAACGCGATGGCCGACGACCTGCTCGCCGGCGTCCGTGAGCTGCAGACCCGCGCCGCGACCGTGCAGCTCACCCCGGTCCAGCTGGCCAACGGTGCCAAGGAGCTGCTCGACGAGGTCGCCACCGGCAAGATCACCGGCGAGGAGGACCGCTACTCCCACACCGACCTCTGGGACTTCCGGGCCAACGTCGACGGCTCCCAGGCGGCCATCTCGGCCCTGCGACCGGTGCTCGACCAGCGCGACCCGACGCTGGGTCCGGTGCTCGACCGGCAATTCGCCGCCGTCGACCAGCTCCTCGAGCAGTATCGCCGAGGCGACGGATTCGTCCTCTACACCCAGCTGACCCCGGACGACACCCGCCGCATGACCGAGTCCGTCGACGCGCTCGGCGAGCCGGTGAGTCAGGTCGCGGCCGTCGTCGCCGCATGAGGACAGCCCGCATGAGGACGGTGGCATGACGGAGGGCACTCCCCGCGTTTCTCGGCGCCGCCTCCTCGGCTGGGGCGGCGCCGGGGTGGCCGTGGCCGGGGTGGGCGCGGCGGGGTTCGCCGTCGCCGCCCCGTCCGCCCCGGCCCCCGACCCGGCCGGCAACGTCGTGCCCTTCCGGGGTGTGCACCAGGCCGGCATCGTCACCCCGGCCCAGGACCGGTTGCAGTTCGTCGCCCTCGACCTGACCACCGTCGACCGAGCCGCGATCATCAGCCTGCTACGACGCTGGACCACCGCCGCCGAACGGATGACGGCCGGCGCGGAGGCCGCGCCGGGCGGAGCGGTCAACCGCAGCCCGGAGGCGCCGCCGACCGACACCGGCGAGGCACTGGGCCTGCCCGCCGCGTCGCTCACGATCACTCTCGGGGTCGGCGGCTCCCTGCTCGACAAGCTGGGCATCGCCCGGCCCCCGGCGCTCGCCGAGCTGCCGCCGTTCCAGCGCGACCAGCTCGACCCCGCCCTCTCCGGCGGCGACCTCTGCCTGCAGGCGTGCGCCGACGATCCGCAGGTCGCCTTCCACGCCATCCGCAACCTGGTGCGCATGGGCTTCGGGACCACCGCGGTGCGCTGGTCGCAGCTCGGGTTCGGGCGGACGTCGTCGACCTCCGCCACGCAGCAGACCCACCGCAACCTGTTCGGCTTCAAGGACGGCACCCACAACGTCAAGGCCGAGGACACCGCCGATCTCGACCAGCACGTCTGGGTCGGGCCCGGCGAGGGGCCTGCGTGGCTGGCCGGCGGCACCTACCTCGTCGCGCGCCGGATCCGCATGCACGTCGAGACCTGGGACCGGACGTCGCTGGCCGAGCAGGAGGACCTCACCGGGCGGACCAAGGGGGTCGGCGCGCCGATCGGGGCGGCCGGCGAGTTCGACCCGATCGACCTCGGTCCGGGAAGCCCCATCGCGCGGGACGCCCACATCCGGCTCGCGTCCGCCGAGTCGCTGGGCGGGGTGCGGATCCTGCGCCGGGGCTACAACTTCGTCGACGGCAGCGACGGGCAGGGCCACCTCGACGCCGGGCTGTTCTTCGTGGCCTTCATGCGCGACCCGCAGCGGCAGTTCGTGCCCATGCAGAGCGCGCTGGCCCGCCACGACCGGATGATGGAGTACATCGAGCACACGGGCTCCGCGGTCTTCGCCGTGCCGCCCGGACCGGGCGACGGCCGCTACTGGGCGCAGGGCCTGCTGGAGGGATGAGCGGCCGGTGTCCGCCCGCGGCTACCCGGGCGTAATCTGAGCCTCGATGACCGCGCCGACCGATCCCGATCCGGGGTCCCGCGACCGCACCCCCGCTCCCCGCCGGTCGACGGTGCGCAGCGGCGTCGACACCGCCGGCACGCCGCGCAGCCGCCTGGCCCTGCTCGGGCGGCTCGGCCTGGTCCTCCTGCTGCTCGTGGCCGTCGTCGGCGCGATCGTGCTGACGGCCCAGCGCAACCAGTTCGGGCGCGAGGACGCCGGCGCCGAGGAGATCCCGGCCCTCGAGGTCGAGCCCGCCCCGGTCCAGCTCGGCACCGTCGCCCAGCCCAGCGCCCTCGCCCCGCCCGCCACCGCGCTGGTGGGCGGTGACGCGCAGGCCGGCGGGAGCGGTGCGCGGCCCACCCTCGCGAGCTGGGCCACCACGATCAGCCAGAAGGTCGACGTGCCCGCCCGCGCGCTGCAGGCCTACGGGCTCGCCGACCTCGCGGTCCGCGCGGAGGACAAGGGCTGCAACCTCTCGTGGGTCACCATCGCGGGCCTCGCGCGCATCGAGTCCAACCACGGGCGCTACCGCGGCGCCCAGATCGCCACCAGCGGCGACGTGACCCCCCGGATCGTGGGCGTGCCCCTCGACGGCAGCGGCGGCAACCGGACGATCGGCGACTCCGACCGCGGCGTCCTCGACGGCGACACCACCCTCGACCGCGCCGTCGGACCGCTCCAGTTCATCCCCTCGACGTGGGCCAAGTGGCGCTCCGACGGCAACGGCGACGGCATCGCCGACCCGAACAACATCGACGACGCCGCCCTCGCGGCCGGGCGCTACCTCTGCGCCGGCGGCCGCGACCTGGCCACCGGCCCGGGCTGGCGCGCCGCGGTGCTGTCGTACAACAACTCCGACGAGTACGGGCGCCGCGTCTACGCCGCCGCCGACTCCTACGCCCGCGGCGGTCGCTGACGCCGGAGTCAGCCCCCGCCTGCGCGGTCGGCGCGCAGGGCGATCGAGGCGCTGACCTCGCCCAGGGCCTCCTGGTACTCCGGCCTCGGGTCCATCGCCGCGGCCATGCGCAACTGCGTCCTGGCCTCGGTGAGGCGGCTCTGACGCTGCAGCGTGCGGCCGAGGGCGAAACGCGCGTAGTGGTCCGCCGGATCGAGCTCGAGGACCCGCAGGAAGCCGGCCTCGGCCCGCCGGAACTGGGCGGAGGCGAGGTACGCGCGGGCCGCGAGCAGGTGCACCGACGCCGTCTGCTCGGTCTCGAGCAGGGGAGCGAGCAGCTTGAGGGCGTCGAGGGGCCGACGTTGCTCGAGCAGCGCGTCGGCGCGCCGGTAGGCCGCGACGTCCGAACCGGGGGACCGGTCACCGTCGGCGCGGCGGGGGTCGTGCTGCTCGGCGGACATCCTCGTCACCGTAGGACGCCCTCCGCCGCCACGCGAGAGCGGCACGCGCGGAGGCGCGGCGGAGCCGGCGGAACGGGTGCCGTGCGTGGCGGGCCCGCGCTCGTCGAGGCGGCGTCTACCATCGCGGGCGACGTGCGGCACCCGGGAGGGCGCGGCGAGGACGAGTGGGTCGGAGGCATGGTCCGTGGCGGTCATCGAGCAGGTCGGCGCCCGGGAGATTCTCGATTCGCGGGGCACCCCCACGGTCGAGGTCGAGGTGGCTCTCGACGACGGCACGCTGACCAGGGCGGCGGTGCCCTCGGGAGCGTCGACCGGTGAGCACGAGGCCGTGGAGCTCCGCGACGGGGACGACAGCCGCTACGGCGGCAAGGGGGTCGAGCGCGCCGTGGCCGGCGTCCTCGACGAGATCGGTCCGGGTCTGATCGGCATCGACGCCGCGGAGCAGCGCGTCGTCGACCAGAAGCTCATCGACCTCGACGGCACGCCGGACAAGTCGCGGCTCGGGGCGAACGCCCTGCTCGGGGTGTCGCTGGCGGTGGCCCGGGCGGCGGCGGAGTCGGCCGAGCTCGACCTGTTCCGCTACATCGGGGGCCCGAACGCCCACGTGCTGCCGGTCCCGATGATGAACATCCTCAACGGCGGTGCCCACGCCGACTCCGGGGTCGACATCCAGGAGTTCATGATCGCCCCGGTGGGTGCGGAGTCGTTCCGCGAGGCCCTGCGCTGGGGCGCGGAGGTGTACCAGGCGCTCAAGAAGGTGCTCAAGGCCGAGGGCCTCTCGACCGGGCTCGGCGACGAGGGCGGCTTCGCCCCGTCGCTGAAGAACAACCGCGAGGCGCTGGACCTGATCACCCGGGCCATCGGCGACGCCGGCTACACCCCGGGCCGCGAGATCGTGCTCGCCCTCGACGTCGCGGCCAGCGAGTTCTTCTCCGACGGCGTCTACTCCTTCGAGGGCGAGACCCGCAGTGCCGCGCAGATGAGCTCGTACTACGGCGAGCTGCTCGACGCCTACCCGCTCGTGTCGCTCGAGGACCCGCTCTCCGAGAACGACTGGGACGGCTGGACGAAGATCACCGCCGACATCGGGGACCGCGTGCAGATCGTCGGCGACGACCTGTTCGTCACCAACATCGAGCGCCTCGAGGACGGCATCGAGCGCCGGGCCGCGAACGCGCTGCTGGTCAAGGTCAACCAGATCGGGACGCTGTCGGAGACCCTCGACGCGGTCAGCCTCGCCCAGCAGTACGGCTACCGCTGCATGATGAGCCACCGCTCCGGCGAGACAGAGGACACCACGATCGCCGACCTCGCCGTGGCCACCAACTGCGGACAGATCAAGACCGGCGCCCCGGCCCGTTCCGAGCGCGTCGCGAAGTACAACCAGCTCCTGCGCATCGAGGAGGCACTCGGGGACGCCGCGCGCTACGCGGGCGATCTCGCCTTCCCGCGTTTCGACCCGGACGCCTGAGCTCCGCGTGGACCGGGACCCGCCCGCCGACCGTTCCACCGACGCCGGTTCCGGCGCCGGTGGTGGACGGTCGGGGCGGGAGTCCCGGCGTGGCACCCGTACCGCGCGCAGCGGGCGCACCGCGGCCTCGGCGGCCGGTCGCGTGGGGCGGACGCGGGCGCGCCAGGGCCCGCGCCGCGACCCTCAACGCGTCGTCCGCCGCCGTCCTCCCCTGCGCGCCGCGGCGGGGCCCGCGGCGGCCGCCGCCCGCGCGCGCCGGGCCGCCCAGGCCACCGGTGGCGCGCTCGGGCTCTCCACGGCGCGGCGCGCCGCCGTGCTCGCCGTCGTCGTCTGCGCCCTCGCCCTCACCGTCGCGGTGCCGCTGCGCAACTACGTGACCCAGCGCCACGAGATCGCGGCGGTCGCCGCCCAGCAGGACCGGCTGGCCGCCGAGGTCGCGGCGCTCTCCGCCCAGCGCGACGCCCTGCGCGACCCCGCCCACGTCGAGGCGCTGGCCCGCGAGCGCCTCGGGTACGCCCGCCCCGGCGAGACGCCCTACCGGGTCGAGCTGCCCGGCGACGCCGCCGCGGCGGCCGCGCGCCCCGATCCCGCGGCCACGCTCGCCCCGGCCGAGTCCGACCTGCCCTGGTACGCCCGGGTCGCGCGCTCCACCCTCGGGACGGCCCCGTGAGCGCACGCGACACCGGCGCGCCCGGTGCCGTCGACCCCGGTGCCCTCGACCCCGGTGCCGTCGACCCTGGCGGCGTGGACCCCGAGGACGCCGCCGCCGTGGCCGCTCAGATCGGCCGGCGCCCGCGGGGTCTGCGCCGGGTCGCCCACCGGTGCCCGTGCGGGCGGCCGGACGTCGTCGAGACCGCGCCGCGCCTCGAGGACGGCACCCCGTTCCCGACGCTGTACTACGCGACGTGTCCCCGCCTGACCTCGCGGATCGGCACGCTCGAGGCCGACGGGCTGATGCGGGAGCAGACCGAGCGCCTGGAGGCCGACGAGGAGTTCGCGGCGGCGTACGCCGGCGCCCACGTGGCCTATCTCGCGGAGCGCGATGCCATCGAGCCGCTCGGGACCGACGTCAGCGCGGGCGGCATGCCCGAGCGGGTGAAGTGCCTGCACGTGCACGTCGCCCACACCCTCGCGCGCGGCGCCGGGGTCAACCCGTCCGGCGACGACGCCCTGGCCCGACTCGCTCCGTGGTGGACCCCGGGCCCCTGCGTCCGGTGATCGCTGCGGCACCGTGCGTGGCGGCGGTCCGCCCCGGCCGCCCGGCCCGGGTGAACCGCGCGCCCGCTCCGGTGGCCTCGGGCCCGTGACGTTGTCCGCGGGGTGCTCCGGCGGCGAGGATGGTCCTCGCCGTCCTCGTGCCCCCGCGCGGCGACGGCTCCCGGCGGTGCGGACGGCCCGTCGGCGGGCGTGCGAGCGTGCCTCCGCTGCTCGCGGCCCGGCACCGGTCGCCGGCCGGCCCCCTCCCGCCGGGGCCGCCCGGCGGCCACGCCGCCCGGGCAGCGCCGTGATCACCGTCGGTCGCTAGCGTCGGTCACCGACACCCGGAGGTTCCCGGGACCGCCGCAAGAGCAGGAGCGCCCCATGCCACGTGTCGCGGCCATCGACTGCGGGACCAACTCGATCCGCCTGCTCGTGGCCGACGTGACCGTCCGCGAGGACGGCTCGTCCTGGCTCCAGGACGTGCACCGCGAGATGCGGATCAACCGCCTCGGCCAGGGGGTCGACGCCACCGGTCGCATCGCCGCCGAATCGCTCGCGCGGACCAAGGAGGGCCTGCTGGCCTACGGCGAGATGCTGCGGCGCACCGGTACCCCGGTCGGTCCGGAGACGGTGCGGCTCTGCGCCACGTCGGCCACCCGGGACGCGGAGAACCGCGAGGAGTTCTTCGCGATGGTGCGCGAGCTGCTCGGCGTCGAGGCCGAGGTCATCACCGGGGACGAGGAGGCCGGGCTCTCGTTCGCGGGTGCCGTGGCCGATCTCGATCCCGACGAGGGCCCGTTCGTCGTCGCCGACGTGGGTGGCGGCTCCACCGAGCTCGTCACGGGGACGTGGGACGCGGTGCACGCCGAGGTCACCGCCGCCCGCTCGACCGACGTCGGCTGCGTGCGCCTGGCGGAGAAGTTCCTCCACGACGATCCGCCGAGCGAGGCCCAGATCGTCGAGGCCGAGGAGTTCACCCGCGCGACCCTGGCGCCCGCCTTCGACGCCGTCGCCGTCGACGAGGTCCAGACCTGGGTCGCGGTGGCCGGCACGGCGACCACGCTGGGCGCCGTGGCCATGGACCTGCGCAGCTACGACGCCGACCGCATTCACCTCTCGCGCCTCGGGCTCGACGACGTGCGCGCCACCGCGCGGCGCCTCGAGCGGATGCCGCGGTCGGAGCGCGGCGCCCTCGGTCCCATGCACCCCGGCCGCGTCGACGTCATCGGCGGCGGCTCCCTGGTCATGCGCGTGCTCGCCGACGAGCTCGCCGAGCGCGCGGGCGTGACCGAGCTCGTCGTCTCCGAGCACGACATCCTCGACGGGATGGCGCGCGGCCTCGCCCTCGGGACCACGCGCTCCTGATCGGCCCGCTCGCGCGGCATGCTGGGGGCGTGGCGAGCGTCGAACCGGTAGGCCGACTGCCCCTCGCCGCGCTGGTGCTCGCCCGCCGGGTGCGCGCCCTGGTGGCGGCCACGCTGGTGCACACGACCGCGCTCGCCGCGCTCGGGTGGTGGGCCGGGGCGGGGGTGACCCTGCCCGGGCTCGCGAGCTTCGCCGCGCACGTCGCCATCTCGCTGGGCGCCGCCCTGCCGGTGCGCTGGCAGTTCGCCGGGGACCCGGTGTCGCGCCAGCGCCGCGCCGCGCGCGCCATGACGGTCTCGTTCGCCGTGCTCGCGGGACTGAGCGTCGTGGAGACCGTGCGGGACGCGCTCGCCCCCGCCGTCCCCGGTGGGCCCGCGGTGGGCGTGGTCCTCGGTCTCGCGGCGGCGGTCGCCCTGCCGCTGCTGGTCGCCGCCGACGCCCGCACGGCCCGCGAGGACGGGGTGGCGGGTCCGGTCGGCACGACCACGACGGCCGCCCTCGTCGCGGTCCTGCTCGCGGCGAGCGCCGTCGACCTCGCCGCGGTCGTCGGCGGCGGCGGTGCGCCGGAGGTCTCGGTGGCGGCCCCCGCGGTCTCGGCGGTGATCGCCGTCCTCGCCACCCGTGAGGCGTTCGGGGCGTCCCGCACGTGAGCGGGGCGGACCCGTGGCCCGGTGTGGGCCCCGGTCCGGCCGGGCACCGGGACGGGGTGAGCCCGGACCCCGCCCAGGTCGCCGACCTGCCCGCCCTCGATGCCGCCGTCGCCGGGTGCCGGGCCTGCCCGCGGCTGGTGGCGTGGCGTGAGGAGGTCGCGCGGGTCAAGCGGGCCGCGTTCCGCGACCAGACCTACTGGGGTCGACCGGTCCCCGGTTTCGGGGCCGTCGACGCGCGGCTGCTCGTGGTCGGTCTCGCGCCCGCCGCGCACGGAGCCAACCGCACGGGTCGGATGTTCACCGGCGACCGCAGCGGCGACGTGCTCTACGCCGCGCTGCACGCCGTCGGCCTCGCGTCGCAGCCGACGGCGACCTGGCCGGGCGACGGCCTCGAGCTCTACGGGACCCGGATCACCGCTCCGGTGCGCTGCGCGCCTCCGGAGAACAAGCCGACCCCGACCGAACGGGACAGGTGCCGTCCGTGGCTGGCCCGTGAGCTCGCCCTGCTGCGCGGCACGGTGCGGGCGGTCGTCGTCCTCGGCGGGTTCGGGTGGCAGGCGCTGCTGCCGGTCCTCGCCACCCCGGACCCGGCCGGTGGGCACCGCGGCTGGGTGGTGCCCCGCCCGCGTCCCGCCTTCGGCCACGGCGCCCACATGACGCTCGCGCCCGCCGATCCGGCCCGTGCCGCGCCCCTCGAGGTGTTCGGGAGCTACCACGTCAGCCAGCAGAACACCTTCACCGGACGCCTCACCCCGGCGATGCTGGAGGTCGTCCTCGCCCGCGCCGCGGACGCCGCCGGCCTCGAACCGACACCTCCGGGCGATGCCGACGGCTAGGGTGCGACACCGGTTCCGCGCGCGGCGCCGCGGCCCGCGGTGCCGCGGCGCCGCGGCGCCGCACGTCGATACGTCATGCGACGGAGGAGCATGAGGTATCGAACCGGCTTGCCGCGAGACTTGGCCCCCGTAGCCCAATCGGCAGAGGCAGGCGACTTAAAATCGCCGCAGTGTGGGTTCGAGCCCCACCGGGGGTACCGGGAAGATCTCCCCACACCTTCCAGGCGATCCGCCGCCACGTTCCCGACACCGTGCGTGCACCTTCCGGGAACCGGTCGCGGGATTGCGGGGTCGCCACCGACCGTTCTCCCGCCTCGTGGGACCGTTCGACGCCGAACGGCCCGAACTGCTCCGAACGGGCGAGATGATTCAGTGAGACTACTGCGGGGAGGTGAGCGACGTGGCTGATCTCGACGGCTCCGGGCGACCCGATGGGCCGGAGGGGCGGATCTCCACACCGGGGACGCCACACGATGGCGCGCCCCGCCCCCCGTGGCGGGAGCTCGAGGGCCTGCGCCCGCTCACGCTGCGTGCGTGCCGGCGCATCGTCGTCGTCGCGCCCCACCCGCGCGACGAGATCCGCGCCGCCGGCGGGCTGCTGCGCCGCCTCGCCGCCCGCCACGCCTCGGTCGACGTCCTCTCGGTCACCGACGCCCCCACCCGCACGTGCACCCCGCCGGAGGGCGTGCCGATGCCCGGCGCCGGGATCGACCCCGCGCGCGACGTGGTGGTGCGTCCCGGCGACCTCGACGACCCGGACACGCTCGCGAGCGTCGTGGCCCGCCTCGACGCCGCGTCCACCGAGGTCCTCGGGGAGGATGAGGGCGAGGACGAGCTGCAGGACACCGAGGAGATCGCGCTGGCCGAGGCCTACCGCGCGCTCGGCATCAGCGAGGTCCGCCGGCACCGCCTCGGCCTGCGCGACGGCGCCGTCGCCCGCCACGAGGCCGACGTGGTCGCCGCGATCAGCGAGATCGTCGGATTCGTCGAGGACCCGGGTGGTCTCTGCGTGCTCGCCCCGTGGTCCGGCGACGGCGACGACGACCACGAGGCGGCCGGTCGCGCGGCCGAGATCGTGTGCGCGGCCTACCGCGTGCGGCTGGTCCGCTGGCTCGACGAGGCATGGAGCTGGGCGGGCCCGGAATCCGCCGAGGTCCCGTGGCGACGGGCGCGGCAGGTCGCGCTGTCGGAGACCGCGCAGGCCCGTAAACTCGCCGCGAGCGCCGTGTTCGGGGGCCGTCCCGGGCGCGACCGCGAACGTCCCGATGGTTCCGCCCCCGGTCCTCGTGAGGTCTTTCTGGTGTGAGCAGGTCCCCCGTCCGCCGATCGACCGGCCACCGCGCGTGACGCCTCCGAGGGATTCACGCCCTGCACCCACCATCACCGCGAGTCGGCGCGGGCCGCTCACGGGCATCCCCCGGCGCCTGTGGCCGTTAGGCTTCGTGGCGTGAGCGGCAGGACGAACGGCGATCGCGTCGAGGTGGCCGCCGGGGCCTCCGCGAACGCCGACGCGCCCGAGTTCACCGCCGAGGCCGAGCACGTGCGCGACGTCGTCGTGGGCGACGAGAACGCCGTCTCCGGCGCCGACCTGCCGCAGGTGCTGCGCACCGCCCCCGCCGCCGTCGCGCTCATCGACCTCGACGCCGGCGTGGTCACCTACGCCAACGACTCGGCCCTCGACCTCACCGGCGGCAAGGCGTCGCTCCCGGTCGACGTCGACGCCTGGAGCGAGGCCGCGGGCCTGACCGACCTCTCGGGGCGCCCGATGCGCGACACCGCGTCGCCGCTGTCACGGGTCGCCCAGGGCAAGCCCGTCTCCGGCGAGCCGGTGGCCGTGGCCGACGCCGCTCGCCGTGGCTCGGCGGCCACCGAGGAGGAGCGCGAGGAGGTCGAGGGCCGCCTGCTGTGGGTCACCGGCTTCCCGCTCTCCGAGTCGGCGGTCGAGACCGACGCGCGGCGACTGGCGCTGGTCGTGTTCCTGCAGCTGTCCGGGTCGGGCGCCCAGCGCCACCTCGAGATGGTCCGCGACCGCGCCGTGGTGGCCACCGAGCTGGCGTTCACCATCTCCGACCCCTCCCGCCCGCAGAACCCGCTGGTCTGGGTCAACCCGTCGTTCACCCGGCTCACCGGCTACGAGCTCGACGAGGTGATCGGGCGCAACTGCCGCTTCCTGCAGGGCCCGAACACCGACCCCGCCTCGATCTCGCGGATCCGCACCGCGCTGGCCGAGGAGCGCGGCATCACCGAGGTGCTCCTGAACTACCGCCGGGACGGCACCGCGTTCTGGAACCAGGTCTCGATCACGCCGGTCCTCGACGGCAGCGGGCGCGTGGTCAACTTCGTCGGCGTGCAGTCCGACGTCACGGAGCGCGTCATGGTCGAGAACGAGCGCCGCGCCGCGCTCGCGGCCGCGGAGGAGACCCGCGAGCAGCTGAGGCTGCTCACCGAGTCGACCTCCGCGATGACGGCGAGCCTCGACACGGCAGGCGTCGCGACCGCGCTGGCCCGCCTCGTCGTCCCGACGATGGCCGACTTCTGCTGCGTGGACCTGCTCGACGAGGTCGACGACTTCACCTCCACCCGCCGGGTCGCGGTCAACCACCGCGACGCCTCCAAGGTCGAGGTGGTGCGCTCGCTGGGCCGCTGGCTGACCCCGACCGAGGACGGCCGCGACCCGGTCGCCCAGGCTCTGCGGTCCGGCACGCCGTCCCTGCTGCCCGAACTGCCCGTCCGGCCCGCCGGGATCGCGCGGCAGCCCGAGCTGCTGCGGCGCTACGAGCAGCTGCGCCCGCGGTCGGCGATCGTCGTGCCGCTGCGCGCCCGCGGACAGGTGCTGGGCACGCTCACCCTCGGCACCGAGCTGCCCTACGGGCGCCGCTACTCCCAGCGCGACCTCTACCTGGCCGCGGACCTCGCCGCGCGGGCGGGCCTCGCGGTCGACAACGCCCGTCTCTACGCCCGCGAGCACGGGGCGGCGGAGACCCTGCAGCGCAGCCTCCTGCCCGCCGTGCCCTTCGTGCCCGGGATGACCGTGGCGTCGCGCTACCTCGCGGCCACCGACGGCGCCCAGGTCGGCGGCGACTGGTACGACATGCTGCCCCTGCCCGACGGCGCCGTGGGCCTCGCCGTCGGCGACGTCGTGGGCCACGACCTGCGGGCCGCGGCGGCGATGGGGGAGCTGCGCGGGGTCCTGCGGTCCTACGCCTGGGAGGGGCTGGGGCCGGCCACGGTCATCGACCGCTGCGACGACGTCGTCCAGGGGCTGGGGATGGCCGCGATGGCCACCGTCGTCTACGCGCGCATGGAGCGCGACACCGACGGCTGGCGGCTGACCTACTCCAACGCCGGCCACCCGCCGCCGCTGCTACGCCGCGCGGACGGGTGCGTCGAGCTCCTCACCGGCAACCTCTCCCCGCTCATCGGGGCGACCCGGAACCTCCATCGCGACGAGACGACGGTGAGCTGCCGGGCCGGCGACCTCCTCGTGCTGCACACCGACGGGCTGATCGAGGCGCCGGGCATGGACCCCGACGAGCGCACCCAGCTGATCGCCGACACGCTCGCCGCCCAGGCCTCCGACCTCCCGGTCGAGGAGCTGTGCGACCGGCTGCTCGAGGTGCTGGGCGTCGAGACGCTGCGCGACGACGCCGTCGTCCTGGCCATCCGCCTCGACGCCGACGCCGACACCCGGCACTAGACCCCCAGGCCCGGGCGGCCCGGAAACGACGACGGCCCGGCGGGACCGTGGTCCCACCGGGCCGTGTGCTCGGGGTGCTCGTCCGTCAGGGCTGGGGCGGCGGCGGGGGCTGCTCGCCGGGGGGCGGCTGCTCGCCCTCGGGCGCCTGGTCGCCGTGCAGGAAGCCCTTGGCCTTCTCGCCCGCCGTGTCGACGTGCTGTTCGTGGCCACCGAACTTGCTGTTGACGAACCCCTCGCCCTTCTCGACGAAGTCGTCGGCCTTGTCCGGGTTCTTCCCGGCCCACTCCTTGGCCTTGTCCGTGATCTTGCCCAGGTCCATCGTGACGTCCTCCCGATGTGGTCGTCGCTGTCCACGGGAGAATTCCCCGGCGCCGGTTCCCTACACCTGGCGACCGGGTTCCTTCGACCGATCGGGCGTCTAGACTTCTCGCGAGGGCAGGAGTCGGGCACATTCCGTGACCGTTCGACTCCGGTAAAATGGTCTTTACCGACGGGAACCGAACCACGGGGACCGTCGTTGAACGTGGTGGACGGAGTACGGCGGGACGACCCAGCAGGGTCCGCCCACCGAGGAACGGCGCCGGCTCCGCGTCTGGAGGAGGACGAAGAGGTGCGCACCAGCAGCAACCCGGCGTTCCGCAACCTGCCCACCTCACCGGGTGGGTACGCGCGGTTCGGCAACGCCCCGGCCGGCATGGCCGGCATGGCGGGTGGATTCGGCGGCATGGCGGGCGGTGGCCCGATGCCGACGGCGCGGGCGGAGGACCGCCCGCTGACCGTCGACGACGTGGTGCAGAAGACCGCGCTCAACGCCGTGATCACCATCGCGGCCGGCATCCTGACCGCGATCAGCGGCTTCTACGTGCTCGGCATCGTCGGCTTCATCGTCGGCCTCGTCGTCGCGCTGTTCATCATCTTCAAGCAGAGCACCAACCCCGCCCTGGTGCTGACCTACTCGGTCGCACAGGGCGTGGCGCTCGGCGCCGTCACCGGGCTGCTCGAGAGCTCCTCGAGCAACTACGCCGGCATCGGCTTCCAGGCCATCCTCGGTGTCGTCGGCGTGTTCATCGGGATGCTCGTGGTCTACAAGACCGGCGCCATCCGCGTGACTCCGCGCCTGACCAAGATGATCATCGGCGCCGTCATCGGCGTGGTGATCCTCATGGTCGCCAACCTGCTCATCGGGTTCTTCGTCGACGGCGGACTCGGCCTCCGCGACGGCAGCCCGCTGGCCTACCTGTTCAGCATCGCCTGCATCGGGCTCGGCGCCTTCATGCTGCTGCTCGACTTCGACCAGGCCGACCAGGCGGTCAAGGCCGGCGTCCCGGCGAAGTTCGCCTGGTACCTGGCCTTCGGCTTCATGACCACGCTGGTCTGGCTCTACATCGAGATCCTGCAGCTGCTGAGCTACATCCGTCAGTAGCGGTCGGCTCCGCACGCACGAGGGCCCCCTCCCGATCCGGTCGGAAGGGGGCCTTCGTCGTTCCCGGGCGGGTCAGCTCAGGCGCTCGAGGACCATCGCCATGCCCTGGCCGCCGCCGACGCACATGGTCTCGAGACCGAAGGTGGCGTCGCGGGTGCGGAGGCCGTTGATCAGCGTGGTCGCGATGCGGGCACCGGTCATGCCGAAGGGGTGACCGACGGCGATCGAGCCGCCGTGCACGTTGAGCTTGTCCTCCATCGCCGCCTCGGACATCCCGAGCCTGCGGGCGGACGGGAGGACCTGGGCCGCGAACGCCTCGTTGATCTCGACGAGGTCGACGTCGTCGATGGTCAGACCGGCGCGGGCGAGCGCGCGGGTGGAGGCGTCGATCGGGCCGAGGCCCATGATCTCGGGCGAGAGCGCGGAGACGCCGGTCGAGACGATGCGGGCGAGCGGGGTGAGCCCGAGCGCGTCGGCGCGTTCCGCGGCCATGATCACGAGAGCGGCGGCTCCGTCGTTGAGCGGGCAGGCGTTGCCGGCGGTGATCCGGCCGTCGGGGCGGAACACGGGCTTGAGGTCGGCGAGCGCGTCGACCGTCGTGCTCGGACGGGGGCTGTCGTCGCGGTCGGTCACCGAGCCGTCGGGCAGCGTGATCGGGGTGATCTCGCGGGCCCAGAAACCGTCGTCGATGGCGGCGCCCGCGCGCTGCTGGGAGCGCGCGGCGAACCGATCCATCTCCTCGCGGGTGACGTTCTCGGCCAGCGCGACGTTCTCGGCGGTCTGTCCCATGGCGATGTAGGCGTCGGGCAGCAGGCCGTCGGCGCGCGGGTCGTGCCACTCCGAGGCGCCTTCCGCGGCCACGCGCGCGGTGCGCTCCTGCGCCTCGTCGAACAGCGGGTTCCGCGTCCCGGGCAGGCCGTCGGAGGTGCCCTTGTCGAAGCGCGACACCGTCTCGACGCCGGCGGCGAGGAACACGTCCCCCTCCCCGGCGCGGATCGCGTGCGCGGCCATCCGCGCGGTCTGCAGCGACGACGAGCAGTACCGGGTGATCGTGCAGCCGGGCAGGGTGTCGAGGCCCAGCTGGACCGCGACGATGCGGGCCAGGTTGTGGCCCTGCTCGCCGCCGGGCAGCCCACAGCCCAGCATCAGGTCCTCGATCTCGGCGGGATCGAGGGCGGGGACCGCGTCGAGCGCCGCGCGGACGACCTGGACGGTGAGGTCGTCGGGGCGCATCCCGGCCAGCGAGCCCTTGCGGGCGCGGCCGATGGGGGAGCGGACGGCGGACACGATCACGGCCTCGCGGCCGGCGGTGGACATGCCGGCGAGGGTACGTCGCAGGGAGCGGGCGTGCCCGGACCCGAAGGGCCGGTGGCCGCGGCGACACGGCGTCCGACGTCGACCGCCGGAGTGATTCGCGGCACTGTGAGCGGGGCCCCGCGGGGGACGGACGATCGAGGTCGGAGGATGGGGCCATGCGCTACGTCGAGCACGTCGCGGACCTGGTCGGCGACACCCCGCTGGTCCGCCTCCACAACGTCGTGCCCTCCGGTCCGGACGCCCCGCTGGTCCTCGCCAAGGTCGAGTACTTCAACCCCGGCGGCAGCGTGAAGGACCGCATCGCCGAGAAGATGATCGACGCGGCCGAGGAGTCGGGCGAGCTCAAGCCCGGCGGGACGATCGTCGAGCCCACCTCGGGCAACACCGGCATCGGACTGGCGATCATCGCCCAGCAGCGCGGGTACCACTGCATCTTCGTCTGCCCCGACAAGGTGAGCCCGGCCAAGCAGGACGCGCTGCGGGCCTACGGCGCCGAGGTCGTGGAGTGCCCGGCCGCCGTGGGCCCCGAGCACCCCGACTCCTACTACGCGGTCTCGGACCGGCTCGCCCGCGAGACCGAGGGCGGCTGGAAGCCCAACCAGTACGCCAACCCGGCCAACCCGGCCTCGCACCGGGCCTCCACCGGCCCGGAGATTTGGGCGCAGACCGAGGGCCGGATCACCCATTTCGTCGCCGGCGTCGGCACCGGCGGGACCATCTCGGGCACCGGCGACCATCTCAAGGAGGTCTCCGGCGGGAAGGTCCAGATCATCGGCGCCGACCCGGTCGGCTCGGTGTACTCCGGCGGCGACGGACGGCCCTACCTCGTCGAGGGGGTCGGCGAGGACTTCTGGCCCACCACCTACGACCGCGACGTCTGCGACCGCGTGATCGCCGTCCCCGACGGCGAGTCCTTCCACATGACGCGGCGCCTGGCGCGCGAGGAGGCCCTGCTCGTCGGCGGCTCGTGCGGGATGGCGGTGGTGGCGGCGGCGAAGGTCGCCGAGAGCGCCGGCCCCGACGACGTCATCGTGGTGCTGCTGCCCGACGGCGGGCGCGGTTACCTGTCCACGGTGTTCAACGACCGGTGGATGGCGTCCTACGGTTTCCTGACCCCCGACTCCGGCGAGTACACCGTCGGCGACGTCCTGCGCCGCAAGGACGGCTCGATCCCCGACCTCGTGCACGTGCACCCCAACGAGACCGTGGCCGACGCGGTGGGCATCATGCGCGAGTTCGGGGTGTCCCAGATGCCCGTCGTCGGTGCCGAGCCGCCGGTGATGGCCGCCGAGGTGCGGGGCGCGGTCACCGAGCGGGACCTGCTCGACCGCCTCTTCACCGGCAAGGCGCACCTGACCGACCGCGTCGACGACCACCTCGCCCCGCGGCTGCCGACCCTCGGCGGGACCGAGCCCCTCTCCCGCGCGATGACCGCGCTGCAGGGCGGCGACGGGGCGCTGGTCATCGTCGACGGCCGGCCGGCGGGCGTCGTCACCCGGGCGGACGTGCTGTCCTTCCTGGCGCTGGGTCGCTGAGCGGCGGGGCCTACGCTGACGGGGTGAGCACTCCCGAGGGTGGCTTCTCCACCCGTGCCCTGCACGCCGGCCAGGAGCCCGATCCGACCACCGGTTCCGTGGTCGTCCCCGTGTACGCCACCTCGACGTTCGCGCAGGACGGCGTCGGCGGGCTGCGCCGCGGCTACGAGTACGCGCGCACCGGCAACCCGACCAGGACCGCACTCGAGACGACGCTGGCCAGCCTCGAGGGGGCGCGGCACTGCCGCGCGTTCGCCTCGGGCATGGCCGCCGAGGACGCGCTGCTGCGCGGGATCCTCCGGCCCGGCGACCACGTCCTCATCCCGCTCGACGCCTACGGCGGCACCTACCGGCTGGTCTCCACCGTCTACGCCGACTGGGGCGTCGAGTACAGCGCGGTCGACACCAGCGACCTCGACGCGGTGCGCGCCGCGATCCGCCCGAACACCCGGGTGCTGTGGTGCGAGACGCCGACCAACCCGCTGCTCGGCATCGCCGACATCGCCGGGCTGGCGGGCGTCGCGCGCGAGGCCGACCTGCTGCTGATCGTCGACAACACGTTCGCCTCGCCCTACCTGCAGACCCCGATCGCCCTCGGCGCCCACGCGGTCGTGCACTCGACGACCAAGTACCTCGGCGGGCACTCCGACGTCGTCGGCGGCGCGGTCGTCACCGACGACGCCGAGCTCGAGGCCATCCTGGCCCGGATGCAGAACGGGATGGGCGCGGTGCCCGGGCCGTTCGACGCCTTCCTCGTCCAGCGCGGCATCAAGACCCTCGCCGTGCGGATGGAGCGCCACAGCGACAACGCCGAGCGGGTGGCCGAGGTCCTCGCCGCCCATCCCGCGATCGTCGACGTGCTCTACCCGGGGCGCCCGGAGCACCCCGGTCACGAGGTCGCGGCCAAGCAGATGCGCCGCTTCGGCGGCATGGTCTCGGCCCGGGTCCGCAGCCGGACGGGGATGTCGGGGGCCGAGGCCGCCCAGGCGCTGTGCGCGCACACGACGGTGTTCACGCTCGCCGAGTCGCTCGGCGGCGTCGAGTCGCTCATCGAGCACCCGGCGGCCATGACCCACGCGTCGGCCGCGGGCTCGCTGCTGGAGGTACCGGCCGACCTGGTGCGCCTCTCGGTGGGCCTGGAGGACGCCGACGACCTCGTCGACGACCTCCGCCAGGCCCTCGACCGCCTCTGAGCCGCCCCCGCGCTATCCCCTGCGGGCGGCGGTGTCGGCGAGGTCGGAGCCGTCGCCGGGCATCGGGTGCAGCTCGCCCGGCGACAGGCAGCCCCCGACGAAGGAGACTCCGGCGGGCGTGGTGACGTAGCGGCCGGGGTCGTCGCAGCCCGCCTCGCGCACCGTGCCGACGGCCGCGACGGCCAGCAGCGCGGCCAGGACGAGGGGCAGGGCGCGGGCGACGCGGGACGACACGACGCCCGGCTCGGTCTGCGCGGTCATGTGTCCTCCCCCCGGGCGAGTCCGTGTTCTTCACGCCTGCACCACGAGGCTACCGACGCGGCCAGGGGGCTCCGCCCGGTGTGCGGTCCGCCGGCGGTCGGCGTGACGAGGCCCGCGCCGACCGGTCGCGGTCGAGCCGGGGCGTCCGGGCGGTCCCCGCTCGTCGTCGGACGGGCCGCTCGCCGGGGCGGCGGCGGTGCGCCTGGCACGATCCCCCCGTGCCCCTGGTCTCCCGCCGCGATGTCGAGGCCGCCCGTGACGCCCTGGTCGGGGTGGTGCGCACCACCCCGGTGGCCTCGTCGCGGGTGCTCTCCGGGTTCGCCGGCGGGCCGGTGTCGCTCAAGTGCGAGAACCTCCAGCGCACCGGCAGCTTCAAGATCCGGGGCGCCTACCGCCGGATCGAGCGTCTGGGGGAGGCGGGCCGGGCCCCCGGCGTGGTCGCGGCCAGCGCCGGCAACCACGCGCAGGGCGTCGCGCTGGCCGCCCGGCTGCTCGACACACGGGCCACGGTGTTCATGCCCGCCGGCGCACCGCTGCCCAAGCTCGCCGCCACGCGCGGCTACGGCGCCGACGTCGAGCTGGTGGACACCTTCGCCGAGACGCTCGAGGCGGCCGCCGACTTCGCCGACGCCACCGGCGCGGTGCTCATCCACCCGTTCGACCACCCGGACATCGTCGCGGGACAGGGCACGGTGGGGCTGGAGATCCTCGAGCAGGTCCCGGACGTGGCCACCATCGTCGTGTGCACCGGCGGGGGCGGGCTGCTGTCCGGGATCGCCGTGGCCGTCGCCGACCGGGGGGTGCACGTGGTGGGCGCACAGGCGGCGGGGCTGGCGGCCTGGCCGCCGTCGCTGGCCGCGGGGGCGCCGACGACGGTCACCGGCAGCACGATCGCGGACGGGATCGCCGTGCCGCGCCCGGGCGACGTCACCTTCGCCCACGTCGAGGCCCTGGTCGACGAGGTCGTGACCGTCGACGACGAGGCGCTGGCCCGGGGCGTCCTGCGGTGCCTGGAGCGCGAGAAGCTGCTGGTGGAGCCGGCCGGGGCGGCCGCGGTCGCGGCGGTGGCCGAGTACCCGGGCCGGTGGGCGGCGCCGGTGGTGGCCGTCGTGTCCGGCGGCAACACCGATCCGCTGCTGCTCGTCGACCTCGTGCGGCGGGGTCTGGTCGCCGCCGGGCGCTACGCCTCGCTGCGCGTGCGCCTGCCGGACCGTCCCGGCTACCTCGCCGACGTCCTGCGCCGGGTCGGCGAGGCGGGCGGCAACGTCGTGGACGTCGAGCACCGGCGCCCGTCCGGGCCGGGGACGACGCTGGGCGCGGTGGACGTGGCCCTCACGCTGGAGGCGCGGGGCCACGACCACGCGGCGGAGATGCTGGCGGCGCTGGCCGACGCCGGGTACGAGGCGGCGCCGGAGTGATGGTTCTGCCGCCCGCTCAGGGCGAGTACGGCTCCGCGGACACCAGGGTGACCTCCATCGACCCGCCGTCGGGCAGGGCGTAGCTCACCGTGTCGCCCGCGTGGTGGCCGAGCAACGCCGAACCCAGCGGCGAGTTGGGGGAGTAGACCTCGAGGGAGCCCGCGGCGCCCTCCTCCCGGGAGCCGAGCAGGAACGTCTCGGAGTCGTCGTCGCCCTCGTAGCGGACCGTCAGCACGGTGCCCGGGACGGCGGTCCCGCTCTCGGTCGGCGTCTCGCCGACGTGCGCGGTGTGCAGGAGCTCCTGGAGGTGGCGGATCCGCGCCTCCATCACGCCCTGCTCCTCGCGCGCGGCGTGGTACCCGCCGTTCTCCTTGAGGTCGCCCTCCTCGCGCGCCGCGTTGATCTTCTGCGCGATCGCCGGGCGCTGCGCGACGAGGTCGTCGAGCTCGGCCTTGAGCCGGTCGTACGCGTCCTGGGTCAGCCAGGTCACCTGCGTCTGGGTCTCGGTCACGGCGATCAGCTCCTCGGCGGTCCGGGCCCGCGCTGCGCGGGTCGGTGGGCCCGGGCCCCTCCCGAGGTCGCGGCGTCGCACCCGGGAGGGTCCGGCATCCACGGCCAAAGGGGCCCCAGACGGAAGAACACGACCCGCGGCATGCGGGCCGTGTCGGCCCACGGTAACACGATCGCGGCGCCACCGAACCCGTCCGAACGCCCGCGAACGGAGATCTCCAGGCTCGCGCAGGACCTTGCTCACCTGCGCTTTCATCCGCCGGACGGGCGCTGCGGGTCGGCCGGGCGCGAGGCTGTCGGGGGTGCACGGGATGATGTCGGGCGGCCGGGACGTTGTGTCCCGCAGGCATCACCACCGGCATCACACGCCCGCACGAGGACGGCTCCACACAGACGATGAGCGCATCCGCGAACGACCAGCCGCTGCGACTGCTGACGGTGCACGCACACCCGGACGACGAGTCGAGCAAGGGCGCGGCCACCTGCGCGCGCTACGTCTCGGAGGGCGTGCAGGTCATGATCGTCACCTGCACGGGCGGCGAGGCCGGCAGCATCCTGAACCCGGCGATGGACCGCCCCGAGATCCACGCCGACATGACCGGCACGCGCCGTGCCGAGATGGCGCGGGCGGCCGAGATCCTCGGCGTGGAGCACCGCTGGCTCGGCTTCGTCGACTCCGGCCTGCCCGAGGGCGACCCCAAGCCCCCACTGCCCGTCGGCTGCTTCGCCCTCGAGCCGCTCGAGGTGCCCACGGAGGCCCTCGTGCGCCTGGTCCGCGAGTTCCGCCCGCACGTCGTGGTCACCTACGACGAGAACGGCGGCTACCCGCACCCCGACCACATCCGCTGCCACGAGGTCTCGGTGGCCGCGTTCGACGCCGCGGGCGACCCGGACCGCTTCCCCGAGGCGGGCGAGCCCTGGCAGCCGCTGAAGCTCTACTACTCGCACGGCTTCTCCAAGAAGCGCGTCGAGTCCTTCCACCAGGCGATGGTCGAGCTCGGTCTCGACTCGCCGTACGCGGAGTGGCTGGCCCACTGGGACGACTCGCGGCCGGACAACGGCCTGCGCGTCACCACCCGGGTGGTCTGCGGCGACTGGTTCTCGGTGCGTGACGACGCCCTGCGCGCCCACGCCACCCAGATCGACCCGACGTCGCGGTGGTTCGCGGTGCCGCTGGAGGTCCAGCAGCGCGTGTGGCCCACCGAGGACTACGAGCTGGCCCGGTCGCTGGTCGGGGAGCCCGCCGAGGGCGACGGCCCCGACGGCCCGGGTGACGACCTGTTCGCCGGGGTTCGGGAGCGGGTGGGGGCGTGACCTCCGCCCCCGCCGTCGTCGGGGCCTGGCTCGCCCGGGTGCCGGTCCCTCCCGGCGCGCCACCCGTGCCGGGCACCGAACGGGGCGAGGAGTTCGGCAAGACCTCCCCGATCGCGCTGGTCGTGATCCTGTTGCTCGGGATCGCGACCGCGCTGCTGATCCGCTCGATGAACAAGCGCCTGCGCAACGTCCCGGCCAGCTTCGAGCCGGACGGCGAGGGCGCCCGCGACGACGGCCGTTCGACGCAGGACCTGCCTGCGGACGGCCCTGCCGGATCGCCGACGTCCCGGACGGGGCCGGCCGACCGACCGGAGGGCCCGCCCCCGACCGGCTCGCCGTGACCTGACCGTGCTGCGAGCATGGTCGCCATGGCCTCCGGGAGACCCAGCGACGCGGGGAGCACGCCGACGGGGGAGCCCGACCCCGGCCGGAATCGCCTCGCCGGCTCGACGAGCCCGTATCTGAGGCAGCACGCCGACAACCCCGTCGACTGGCGCCCCTGGTCCGGCGAGGCCTTCGCGGAGGCGCGCGAGCGCGACGTCCCCGTGCTGCTCTCGGTCGGTTACGCGGCCTGCCACTGGTGCCACGTGATGGCGCACGAGTCGTTCTCCGACGAGGAGCTGGCCGCATTCGTCAACGAGCACTTCGTGGCGATCAAGGTCGACCGCGAGGAGCGCCCGGACGTCGACGCGGTCTACATGGAGGCCACCCAGGCGATGACCGGGCGGGGCGGCTGGCCGATGACCTGCTTCCTCACCGCCGAGGGCGACCCGTTCCACTGCGGCACCTACTACCCGCCGCAGCCCATGGGCGGGATGCCGTCGTTCGCGCAGCTGCTCTCCGCGGTGGTGCGGGCGTGGAACGAGGACGGCCAGCGGGTGCGCGACTCCGCGAAGTCGATCACGCGCCGACTGTCGTCGGTGACCCGCTCGCTGCCCGCGGGCGGGGTCGACGACGACACCCTCGCGGGGGCGGTCGTGGCCCTGACCGGCGACTTCGACCAGCGCTCCGGCGGGTTCGGCGAGATCGACCCGACCACTGGTCAGATCGTCGACGGGCCCAAGTTCCCGCCGTCGATGGTCCTGGAGTTCCTGCTGCGCCACCACGAGCGCACCGGCAGCGCCGACGCCCTCGCGATGACCGAGATCACCGCGGAGGCGATGGCCCGCGGCGGCCTGTTCGACCAGCTCGCCGGCGGCTTCGCGCGCTACTCGGTGGACGCCACGTGGACCGTGCCGCACTTCGAGAAGATGCTCTACGACAACGCGCAGCTCCTGCGGGTCTACGCCCACCTGGCGCGGCTGACCGGCTCCGAGTCGGCGGCGCGCGTCACGGACATGACGGCGGGCTTCCTGCTGCGCGACCTGCGTACCTCCGAGGGTGGGTTCGCCTCGGCGCTCGACGCGGACGCCGCGGGGACCGAGGGCTCGACCTACGTCTGGAGCCCGGCCGAGCTCGTCGAGGTGCTCGGCGCCGAGGACGGCGCGTGGACCGCGGAGCTGTTGCGGGTCACCCCGGCCGGCACGTTCGACGACGGTCGCTCGACCCTGCAGCTGCCCGCCGATCCGGACGACAACGCCCGGTGGCAGACCGTGCGCAAGGCCCTGCTGGCCGCCCGCGCCCACCGCCCGCAGCCCGAGCGCGACGACAAGGTGGTCTGCGCCTGGAACGCCCTCGCGGTCACGGCGCTGGTCGAGGCCGCCGCCGCCCTCGGCCGCACGGAGTGGCTCGCCGCGGCCCGGCGGGCGGTCGGGCTGCTGCTGCGGGTGCACGTCGTCGACGGCCGCCTGCGCCGTACTTCGCGCGACGGGGTGGTCGGCGACGCGGTGGGCGTGCTGGAGGACCACGCCGCCCTCGTCGAGGCCCTGCTCGCCCTCCACCAGGCCTCCGGGGAGGTGCGCTGGCTGGACGAGGCGGTCGCGCTGCTCGACACGACCCTCGCCCACTTCGCCGAGGTGGCCCCCGCCGACGCGGGGGAGACCTCCGACGCTGCGGCGGGCGAGCTCACCGGGCGCTTCTGGGACACCGCCGACGACGCCGAGACCCTGGTGACGCGGCCCCGCGACGTCACCGACGGCGCCACCCCGTGCGGCTCGTCGCTGATGGCCGGCGCCCTGCTCACCGCGTCGGTGCTCGTCGGGCCCGAGCGCTCGGCGCGCTACCGGTCGCTCGCCGACACGGCCGTGCGCTCGGTCGGCGGCCTGCTGACCCGGCACGCCCGTTTCGCCGGTGGGTGGCTGTGCGTCGCCGAGACCGCCGGTCACGGGCCGTTGCAGGTCGCGGTGGTCGGGGATCCCGACGGCCCCGGCGCGGTCGGGCGGGCGACGCTGGCCGACGCCGCGCGCCGCCACGCCCCCGGCGGCGCGGTGGTCGTGGTCGGGGAGCCCGACGCCCCCGGTATGCCGCTGCTCGCCGAGCGGCCCCTGGTCGACGGGGGCCCGGCGGCCTACGTGTGTCGCGGGTTCGTGTGCGACCGCCCGCGCACCGAGGTCGACGACCTCGCCGCCGCCCTGGCGCGCTGAGCGCCGCGGCCCGCGCCGGACGCGACGCCGCTATCCCGCGGACGGGGCCGCGCCCAGGAGGCGGGCCATGAGGTCGCGTCGGGATCGGACACCGACCTTGTCGAAGATCGCCGTGAGGTGGTCCTGCACGGTGTGACGGGAGATGTGGAGCTCGCCGACGATGGCCGCGGTCGACGCCCCGCGGAGCACCAGACGCGCGACGTCGGTCTCCCGCGGGGTCAGCCCGTGCGCGGCCAGCAGCAACGGGGCGGTGGTGTGGGCGTCGGCGTGCTCGACGACGACCGCCACGGGGCCCGACCCGCCGGTGCCGTGGAGCCGGGCGGCGTGGACGTGCAGCCAGCCACCGCCCTGGGCGCGTGCCCGGGCGCGCGGTGGACTGGTGCCGGTTCCGCGTTCGAGTGCCAGGAGCGCGGCTGCGGCCGCGTGCACCGGTGCCGGGACGTGCAGGACCGTCGCGCCGCGGTCGACGAGCCGGGCCATGAGTTCCTCGGCCCGCGCGGTGACCGCCACCGGGGCGAGGGTGTCGTCGAGCAGCACGACCCCGGGACCGGAGTCGACCCCGGGCACCACGGCGCCGTGGACGAGTGCGGCACGGCGCAGGGCCTCGGCGATGTGTGGACCCACACGAGCCAGCAGCGCGGCGTCGAGGGGGCTGAAGCCGAGCTCGTGGTCCTCGCGGTGGAGGCAGAGATAGCCCCAGCACGTGCCGTCGACCACGAGGGCCGCCCGCAGCTCGTCCCCCAGGCCCATCGGGCGCATGATGTCCCGGTAGCGGGGGCTGGTGAGCCGCTCGTGGCGGGTGACCTCGTCGAGGGTGGCGACGTGATTCGGTGCGGCCACCAGCGCGGTGAACGTGTTGACGTCACTGCCGCCGAACTCGTTGTCCAGGAACCAGGGCTGGGCCTGGTCCAGGGGCTCCTCGGCGTGCCCACCGGTGAACAGCAGCGTGTCGGGATCCGCGGTCGCGAAGAAGGCGGCGTCGATGCACATCGCCCGCCGCAGGGCCGCGAGGACCTCACGCTCGACGCCCTCGACGCCGCGTCCCCGATGGCAGGCCCGGAGCACGTTGCGCTCGAGCTGGGCCATCTCCCCCCTGCCCATCCGGGGATTGTCAGCTCCGGGCGGCGCCGTGTCACCCCCACGGAGTTGGGATGGCACCGGTCCGCTCCCGGGCCGACGCTCGACCCATGGACAACGAACACACCGACCGCAACAAGAAGCTGATCGACACCTTCATCCAGGAGCTCTTCACCCAGGGCAACCTGGAGGCCGTCGACGTCTACCTCGCCCCCGACTTCGTCCACCACGACCCCCCCTTCGGTGGCGTGGCGGACGGACCTGAGGGCATGCGACAGATGGCCGCCATGATCCGCACCGCGCTGCCGGACTGGCGGAGCGACCTCGACGCCCTGATCGCGGAGGACGACCTCGTGGTGGAGCGCTTCACCGCCTCGGGCACGCACCGCGGCGAGCTCATGGGCGTGGCGGGGACCGGCAAGACCCTGGTCCTGCCCGGGATCAACATCTTCCGCCTCCGTGATGGACGCATCGTGGAGTGGTGGAGCCGGCTCGACGAGCTCGGTCTGCTCCGCCAGCTCGGACTGGCCTGACTCCGCCGCCGAGTGCGGCCGCCAGGTCGGGTTCTCCCCGGGCGAACGCGGAGTTCGGCCCACTCCGGCCAACTCGTGTAATGCTGTAAGCACAGCAACACGCGATCGAGGAGCAACGCCATGATGGTGGGACGAGGACATCGGGGACGGCCGGGCGCGGGACGCGGCGGGCCGGGTGCCGGGCGCGGTCCCGGGGGACGGGGCGGACGGAGCGCCGACCTGCCTCCCGTCACCGACCTGGAGGCCTGGCTCGCCGGGCGGCTGCCCGACGGCTGGTTCACCGGGGCACCGGAGGTGACCGTCGACCGCGAGGAGATCCTCGTCCTCGGCGAGCTCGCGGCCCCGGCCACCCCCGAGGGTGCCGACGACGCCGCGCGCGCCGCCGCGGCCGCCGGGCGCATCGAGCGCTTCCGCGAGGAGACCCGCGGCGAGCGCATGGAGGTCGCCCGCCAGGCCGAGCACCGCTACGGGCGCAAGGTCGCCTGGGGCGCGCGGATCGGCGGGACGACCGAGTGGTTCACGACGCTCTCGGTGCCGGTGATGACCCGGCTGCGCCAGCCCGAGCGCATGGTGCTGGACACCCTGGTCGACGCGGGCGTCGCCCGGTCGCGCTCGGACGCCCTGGCGTGGGCGGTCGCCCTGGTCGGGGAGCACGCCGGCACCTGGCTGGCCGACCTGCGCGGTGCGATGAGCGCCGTCGACGAGCTGCGGTCACAGGGACCGGTGCTCGACGACGCACCGGAGGACGACACCTCGGGCGGTGACGGCCCCGCTCAGGCGTAGAGGACGAGCCAGATCGCGATGTAGTGGCAGATCGCCGCGACCACCGTGGCGGCGTGGAAGAACTCGTGGAACCCGAACGTCGCGGGCCATCCGCGCGGGCGCCGCAGGGCGTAGAAGACCGCGCCCAGGCTGTAGAACCCGCCGCCCACGATGAGCAGCACGAGGGCCGCCACGCCGCCGCGGTGGAGCAGGTCGGGGAGCACGAACACCGCGACCCAGCCCAGGGCCAGGTAGAACGGCACGCCGACCCATCGCGGGGCGTGCGGCTTGGCGACCTTGAGGACCACACCCCCGAGCGCCCCGGCCCAGACCACGGCCAGGACGACCAGCCCGGTGGTCTCGGGCAGGGCCAGCACGGCGAACGGCGTGTAGGTCCCGGCGATGAACACGAAGATCATCGCGTGGTCGAGGCGTTTCATGAGGATCTGGGAGCGGGGGCTGGTCCAGGTCCGGCGGTGGTAGAGCGCGCTGATGCCGAACAGACCGCACACCGTCAGCGAGTAGACCGCGACCGCCACGGCGGCCTCGGCGGAGACCGTGGCGCCGGCCAGGGTCACCAGCGTGATCCCGGCGGCCACCGCCACGACGAACGACCACAGGTGCAGCCAGCCCCGCATCCGGGGCTTGACCGGGCCTGCCGGGTGGACCGACTCGGTGAGGCTCACACCGACCAGGGTAGGGCTCCTCCCGGACGGCGCGGGAGGGCTCGCCGTCTGCTCCCGCCCACGTCACCCCGACGTCGCGGGGTCCGATGGGGGACGCCGACGGCGTAGCGTGTCGGGCCGTGAACCTCCGGAACCTCGTCTACTCGCTGTACGAGCGACGGCTCCGGCGCCGGATCGCGGACAACGACCTCCCCCGGCACATCGGGGTGATCCTCGACGGGAACCGTCGGTGGGCCCGCGAGGTCGGGCTGGCCGACCCCAGCGACGGCCACCGGGTGGGCGCGGCGAAGATCGTCGACCTGCTGGACTGGAGCCAGGAGGCCGGCGTCGAGGTCGTCACCCTCTTCCTGCTCTCGACCGACAACCTGCACCGCCCGGCCCGTGAGCTCGAGGCCCTGCTGGAGATCATCGCCTCGGCCGTCGAGGAGCTGGCCGCGCCGGACCGGCGATGGCGCCTGCGTGTCGTGGGGGCGCCCGACGTCCTGCCGCGGTCGATGGCCGAGCGCATCGAGTCCGCCGCCGCGGGCACCGCCGGGCGCGACGGCATCCAGGTCAACGTCGCCGTCGGGTACGGGGGGCGGCAGGAGATCGCCGACGCGGTACGCAAGCTGCTGCTGCGTCACGCCGAGGCCGGCACGTCCATCGAGGAGCTCGCCGAGGTCCTCGACGTCGACCACATCGCCGAGCACCTCTACACCTCGGGGCAGCCCGACCCGGATCTGGTCATCCGCACCTCCGGTGAGCAGCGCCTCTCGGGGTTCCTCATGTGGCAGTCGGTCCACTCGGAGTTCTATTTCACCGAGGCGCTCTGGCCGCAGTTCCGGCGCACCGATTTCCTGCGCGCATTGCGCGACTACTCGCGCCGCCACCGCCGCCACGGCGTCTGAGCGGGCACGCGCGCGGGCCCCGGGAGCGAGTGCTCCCGGGGCCCGTGCGTCCTGCACCATCCGCGCGTCCGTGCCATCCCCCGATGGGCACGGCCGCGGGCTTCGTGGCGCGCCTGACTCAGTGCGAGTGCGAGTTGTCGCTCGCCAGCACGTTCAGGTGCGAGACGTCGGCGTTGGCCAGCAGGTTGTCGGCGCTGATCAGCCGGTTGCCCGAGGACACGGCGGTCGAGTCCCCGCCGCCGCGGCAGCCACCGTCGCGGGAGTTGTCCTGCGCGAGGACGTTGACGTGCGACACGTCGGCGTTGGAGAGCACGTTGTCGAGGCTGATCAGGCGGTCGCCCGCCGAGCCGGCGAACTTGTCGCAGCCGCCCCGGTCGTGGTCACGGTCGTGGCCGCCGTCGTGGTGCTGGCCGTGGCCGTGGTTGCCGCCGTCGTGCTGGGGAGCCTCACCGGCGCTGGCCAGCGGGGCCAGAGAGATCATGCCCGCCGTCGCACCCAGGACGACGATTCCCGCCTTCTTCAGCATCCACTGCTCCTGATTCGTTCGAGGTTTCTCCGAGGGGAATTCGGGGTTCCCATTCGGAAGGCTTCAGCCGTACGGACGGTGCGGCTGACGAGATAAAAGCTATCCGCCCGCTCCGACCATTTCCAGCTCGGGACCCCCATCGAGTGATTGACAATTCCGAGTGCGACTTGAGTGGGCGATCCGGGTGATCCCGGAGATCACGTTCACCGCTGTTTCCCGGGTCGCGAGGACGCGGCGCAGCGCTGAGTCGCCGACCTCGACACCCGCCTGTGGTATTCAGGGCGGGGCCGGCGAGGACGAGGCCCCGGACGGCCACCGCGCGTAGTCTTCGCCGGTGGTGGACGGCGAGGAGCTGGCGCGGGCCTACGTGCGCCTCGGGCTGCGTCTCGACCGGGTCCTGCCCGGGGTCCTCGACGCCCATCTCGGCGACGCCGCCGAGGCGGCCCGCCTCGCCGCGGAGCCCCGCCCGGATCCCGCCGACCTGGCCCGTGAGGCCGACCGGCTGCGCGCCGCCCTGGCCGGGAGCGGCCTCCCACCCGACCGTGCGGCCTTCCTCGACGGGCAGCTGCGTGCCTGCCGGACGCTCGCCGAGCGCGCCGGCGGCCGCGACGTGGGCTTCGTGGACGAGGTCGAGCGCTGTTTCGGCGTCCGGATCGCGCGCGGCGACGAGGACCGCTACCGGGAGGCCCACCGCGGGATCGACGCCCTGCTCGACGGCCGCGGCCCCCTGCGCGGGCGGCTGGCCGCCTTCCGCGACCACGACCGCGTCCCCCCGGACCGTCTCGCGGCCGCGCTCGAGGCCTCGCTGGCCGCGCTGCGGGCGCGCACGACCGCGGTGCTCGGTCTCCCGTCCGGCGAGTCGGTCGGCCTGGAGGTGGTGGCGTCCGCGCCGTGGAGCGGGTTCAGCCGCCGCGTCGGGCCCCTGCGCTCGGTGGTCTCGGTGAACGCGGGAGCGGAGCACCGGCTGACCCACCTGCCCCTGCTCGTCGCCCACGAGGCCTATCCCGGGCACCACACCGAGCACTGCCGCGCCGAGGCGCGCCTGCGGGCGGGACCGTCCCGTCCCGAGCGCGCGATCCTCCTGGCGCGGACCCCGCAGAGCCTGGTCGCCGAAGGGCTCGCCGAGCTCGGCCTCGAGGTGGTCGTCGGCCCGGGGTGGGGCCGCTGGCACGCCGGGGTGCTCGCCGCGGCAGGGATCGAGACCGACCCGGAGCGCGCCGCGATCGGTGAGGCCCTCGAGACGGTGATGGCGGGGCTGGCCGAGGTCCGCCAGGACGTCGCGCTCATGCTGCACGCCGAGGGCCGTCCCGCCCACGACGCGGTCGACCACCTGTGCCGCTGGCTGCTGGTCGACGAGGCCCGGGCCCGGCGGATGCTCGAGTTCCTCGCCCACCCCCGCTGGCGGACGCACACGACGACCTACGTCGAGGGCGTGCGCCTGCTGCGGCCCTGGCTGTCCGCCGCGTCGGACGAGCCGGTCACGGCCCGTTTCGCCCGCCTCCTCGACGACGCCCCGGCCCCGTCCCTCCTCCTCGCGCGAGGGGTCCTCTCCGGCGCGTAGAGCGACGGAATCCTCCCCTCGCGACGCAGTCGGCTGCCCGGCGCTGCGCCGAACGGTCGACTCCGTCGGCCGACTTCGAGAGCCACGTCACCAACTCGTCACGTTCGGCGCGCGACAACGACCGGCTACCGGCGGTAGCGTCCGCCGCGACGGACCCGTGGCGGATACGGGGCGTCCGGGGAGGCCGGAACGTGGCAGATCGGACCGGGACGGAGACGTCCACGGCTCGCGGAGCCGGTGCCATCACGGTGGCGCCGATCGCGGACCGTGCGGCGCGACCGTCACGGACCGATCTCGCGGGAGGGCCGGCACCCGGTCCTGCCGCGCGGTGGCGCAGGACCCTCGGGTCACGTCACCGGTCCATCGAGCCGCCTGGCTAGGCCGACCCGTTCCGACGAGGAACACGTGGTCGCGGGTGCCGCGGCCGCTCGAGGGAGTAGTCGTGAGCGCAGCAGTCGAGCGTCCCGCTTCCGTGAGCACCGCCCCGACCGAGGCCGCGGGAGGCGGCACCGGCATCCCCGTCCCTGGACACCGCTGTTATGTCCTGGACACCTCCGTACTCCTCAGCGACCCGTGGGCCCCGACCCGCTTCGCCGAGCACGAGGTCGTCCTCCCGCTGGTCGTGGTCTCCGAACTGGAGGGCAAGCGCCACCACCCCGAGCTGGGCTGGTTCGCCCGCGAGGCCCTGCGCCTGCTGGACGACCTGCGCATCCGGCACGGGCGACTCGACGCGCCGATCCCGATGACGCCCGAGGGCGGCACCCTGCGGGTCGAGCTGAACCACACCGACCCCGCGGTGCTCCCGGCCGGGTTCCGCACCGCGGAGAACGACTCCCGGATCCTCGCCTGCGCCCTCAACCTGGCCGCCGAGGCGACGTCGGGGGTGGGCAGCCCCGTCACGCTGGTCACCAAGGACATGCCGCTGCGGGTCAAGGCCGCCTCGGTGGGCCTGCCCGCCGACGAGTACCACGGTCAGGACGTCACCAGCTCCGGCTGGACGGGCACGGCGGAGATCGCGGCGAGCCCGCAGGAGGTCTCCGACCTGTTCGCCGACGGCCTCGCCGACGTCGACGCCGCGCGCGACCTGCCGTGCCACACCGGTCTGCGGGTGCTCGGCGCCGGCTCCTCCGCCCTCGGGCGGGTCACGCCGGACAAGCAGGTCCGCCTCGTGCGCGGCGACCGCGACGTCTTCGGCCTGCACGGGCGCTCCGCCGAGCAGCGCATCGCCATCGACCTGCTCACCGACCCCGACATCGGGATCGTCTCCCTCGGCGGCCGGGCGGGCACCGGTAAGTCGGCGCTGGCCCTGTGCGCCGGCCTCGAGGCCGTCCTCGAGCGCCAGCAGCACCGCAAGGTCGTCGTCTTCCGCCCCGTCTACGCGGTCGGTGGACAGGATCTCGGCTACCTGCCCGGCGGCGAGAACGAGAAGATGGCGCCCTGGGCGCAGGCGGTCTTCGACACCCTGGGCGCGCTCGTGTCGTCCAACGTCGTCGAGGAGGTCATCGAGCGCGGGATGCTCGAGGTCCTTCCGCTGACCCACATCCGCGGACGCTCGCTGCACGACGCGTTCGTCATCGTCGACGAGGCGCAGTCGCTGGAGCGCAACGTCCTGCTGACGGTCCTCTCGCGCCTGGGCACCAACTCCCGCGTCGTGATGACCCACGACGTCGCCCAGCGCGACAACCTCCGCGTCGGCCGCCACGACGGCGTCGCCGCGGTGATCGAGAAGCTCAAGGGCCACCCGCTGTTCGCCCACGTCACGCTGACCCGCTCCGAGCGCTCGCCGATCGCCGCGCTCGTCACGGAGATGCTGGAGGGCGACCGGTAGGTGCGCGAGCGCAGGTGAGCACTTTCGAGTGCTATGACACTCGAAAGTGCTCACCTGGGTCACCACCCGGCGGGCAGGGGGCGGCCTTCGTTGAACCCGGACGCCGACTGCACGCCGACGACGGCGCGGGCGTGGAACTCCTCCAGGGTGGCGGCACCGGTGTAGGTGCACGCCGAGCGGACGCCGGCGCAGATCTCGTCGAGCAGGTCCTCGACGCCGGGGCGGGCGGGGTCGAGGCGCATGCGCGACGACGAGATGCCCTCCTCGAACAGGCCCTTGCGCGCGCGGTCGAACGCCGAGTCGCCGCGCGTGCGGGCGGTGACCGCGCGCTTGGACGCCATCCCGAACGACTCCTTGTACGCGGCACCGTGCTCGTCGCGCTGCAGGTCGCCGGGCGACTCGTAGGTGCCGGCGAACCACGAGCCGACCATCACCGCGGAGGCGCCCGCGGCCAGGGCGAGGGCGACGTCGCGGGGGTGGCGGACGCCGCCGTCGGCCCAGACGTGCGCACCCGCCGCGCGGGCGGCGGCGGCGCACTCGGCGACGGCGGAGAACTGTGGGCGTCCCACGCCCGTGGCCATCCGCGTCGTGCACATGGCGCCGGGCCCGACGCCGACCTTGACCACGTCGGCGCCGGCGTCGACGAGGTCGCGGGTGCCCGCCGCCGTGACGACGTTGCCCGCGACGAGCAGCATCCCCGGCGCCGTCTCCCGGGCCGCGGCCAGCGCGCCCAGCATCTTCTCCTGGTGCCCGTGCGCGGTGTCGACCACGAGGACGTCGACCCCGGCCGTGGTCAGCTCCTTGACCCGGGTGGCGACGTCGCCGTTGACCCCCAGCGCGGCGGCGATGCGCAGCCGCCCGTCGGCGTCGAGAGCCGGGCGGTAGACCTCGCTGCGCAGCGCGCCCGTGGTGGTGAGGATGCCGGCGAGGCGCCCGTCGCCGTCGATCCCCAGAGCGGGACCCGAGGCGCCGTGCAGGGCGTCGAAGACGTCCCGCGGCGCGGTCTCGACCGGCAGCGTGACCGCGGGGGTGAGGACGTCGACGAGGCGGGTGAAGCGGTCGACCCCGGAGCACGCGGCCTCGGTGACGACCCCGACCGGGCGGCCGGCGTCGTCGACGACGGCGACCGCGCCGTGCGCGCGCTTGGCGACGAGGTTCAGGGCGTCGGCCACCGCGTCGCCGGGGTGCAGCACGACCGGGGTGTCCCACACGGGGTGGCGCGACTTCACCCCGGCGACGGTGTCGGCGACCGCGGCCGGGTCGACGTCCTGGGGGATCACGGCGAGACCGCCGCGACGCGCGAGGGTCTCCGCCATGCGCCGGCCGCTGACCGAGGTCATGTTGGCCGCGATCACGGGGACGGTGGCGCCGGAGGCGTCGGGGACCGCGAGGTCGACGTCGAAGCGGCTGACCACGTCCGAGCGCGTCGGCACGAGGAAGACATCGTCGTAGGTCAGGTCGTGACCGAGGGATTCGGGCGCGTGACCGTCGAGGAACCGCACGTGCCGGAACGCTACGGGCCGGTGCGTCCACCTGCCACGCTCCGCACGTGACTCGTCTCGACGCGCGGGCGCTCAACCGGGCCACCCTGGCGCGCCAGCTCCTCCTGGCCCGCGACGACCGGACGGTGATCGACGCCGTCGCGCACCTCGGCGGGCTGCAGGCCCAGGAGCCGCACGAACCGCACGTCGGGCTGTGGTCGCGGCTCGCCGGCTTCGACCCCGCGGAGCTCGACGGACTGCTCCTCGACGGTGGGGCCGTGCGCACCCACCTCATGCGCCACACCGTGCACCTGGTCACCGCCGAGGACGCGCTGGCCTGGCGCGCGCTGCACGAGCCGATGCTGCGGCAGCGGGGTCGGGCCGTGCTCGGCGACCGCGGTGCCACGGTCGACCCCGTCCAGCTCGCGACCCGCGCGGGCCCGCTCTTCGCCGCCGGGCCGCGCACGGTGCCCGACGTCGCCCGGGAGCTCGCCGAGCACTGGCCCGAGGTCGACCACCGGGCCCTCGTCCACCTGATGTACTCGGCGATGCCCCTGGTCCAGGTGCCGCCCCGCGCCCTCTGGGGCGTCACCGCACCCGCACGGACGACGACCTACGCGGCCTGGCTCGGCCGCGAGCCGGCGCCGGCCGGCGAGGACGCCCTCGACGACCTCGTGCTGCGCTACCTCGCGGCGTTCGGGCCCGCGGCGACCGCCGACGTGCGCGCCTGGTCGGGCCTCGCCGGGCTGCCGGCCGCCGTCGACCGGGTCCGCGACCGGCTCGTGACCTTCCGCGACCCGCGGAACCGGGAGCTGCTCGACCTGCCCGACGCCCCCCGCCCGGACCCGGACACCCCGGCCCCGGTGCGCTTCCTGCCGGCCTTCGACAACGTCGTGCTCGGCTACGACGACCGCTCCCGGATGATCGCCACCGAGCACCGTGGGCTCTCGGTGACCGGCGCGCGCTTCGTCCTCGTCGACGGCCGCGTCGCGGCGACGTGGACCGTGACCGAGGGAAACAGAGTCGATGGTCCGGCTCCGCTGCGCTCCGCGTCCGTCGCCGTCACCCCGCTCGTGCGCTTCTCCCGCGCCGACCGCACGGCGGTGGGGGAGGAGGCGCGCGCCCTCGCGACGTTCCTGGGAGGCGGTGCGCACCCGAGGGTCACGATCGCGGCGTCCCCGCGGTAGCGCACGCCCGGGCGCGGCCCTCGAGATAGCGCTGCTCGGGCCGGCTGCGGGTGTGCCGGGCGGCGCGCCGGTAGTGCTCGGCGGCGGCGGCGTGCTCCCCGCGCCGTTCGAGGAGGTGCGCCCGCACCGCGTCCACGCGGTGGTGCCCGGCGAGGTCCGGGGCCAGGGTGTCGAGGCGGGCGAGCGCGGCGTCGGGCCCGGCGACCATCGACAGCGCCACGAGGCGGTTGAGCGTCACCATCGGGCCCGGGGCGAGCACCTCGAGGACGCCGTACAGCCCGAGGATCTGGGGCCAGTCGGTGTCGGTGGCGCACGCCGCCGCGTCGTGTACGGCCGCGATCGCCGCCTGCACCTGGTAGGGCCCGGGGTCGGCGACGGGCAGGACGCCGTCGAGCAGGGCGGTGCCCTCGGCGATCGCCGCCGTGTCCCACCGGCCGCGGTCCTGCTCGGCCAGCGGCACGAGCGAGCCGTCGGGGCGGGTCCGGGCGGCGCGGCGGGCGTCGGTGAGCAGCATCAGGGCGAGCAGCCCGGTCACCTCGCCGTCGGTGGGCAGGCTCGCGTGCAGCTGGCGGGTCAGGCGCACCGCCTCGCCGGTGAGGTCGGCGCGCCGCAGCGCGTCCCCCGAGCTCGCCGTGTGGCCCTCGGTGAAGATCCGGTAGAGGACCTCGAGCACGGCGGGCAGGCGCTCCGCGCGCCCGGCCGGCGTGGGCTCGGCGAACACCGCGCCCGCCGCGGCGATGCGGGCCTTGGCCCGGCTGACCCGCTGCGCGACGGTCGCCTCTCCGACGAGCAGGCCGCGGGCGATCTCGGCGGTGGTCAGCCCGCCGACCGCCCGCAGGGTCAGCGCCACCTGCGCGGGCGGGGTCAGCGACGGGTGGCAGCACAGCACCAGCAGCGCCAGCGTGTCGTCGGCGCCGGGGGCCGGGTCGGCGGGCGGGGCCTGCCGCAGCGCGTCGGTCTCCTCGCGGCGACGCCGGGCGGAGTCCCGACGCCAGACCTCCACCAGGCGCCGCGAGGCCGTGGTGACCAGCCAGCCGGTCGGGTTGTCGGGCACCCCCCGGTCCGGCCAGGTCGTGGCCGCAGCCAGCAGCGCCTCCTGCAGGGCGTCCTCGGCCTCGTCGAAGTCGCCGTGGCGGCGCACCAGCACGCCGAGCACGGTCGGGGCGAGCTCGCGGAGCACCGCCTCGGTGCTCACCCGTCGAGGTCCCAGCCGCTCATGTCCAGCACGGGGCGGACCTCGACCAGACCCCACCGCGCGTCCGGGACCTGGCCGGCGATCTCCACCGCCCGGGCCTCGTCCTCCACGTCGACCAGGAGGAAGCCCGCGAGGTGCTCCTTGACCTCGGCGAACGGGCCGTCCCCGGTGGTGGTCCGGCCGTCGCGGCGGGTGACCCGGGTCCCGAGAGCGGGGTCGGCGAGGCCCTCGGAGGCCACCAGCTCCCCGGAGGCCGCGAGCGCGTCGGAGAGGCGGAAGTGCGCGGGGCCGAACTCCTCGCGCTCGGCCTCGGTGAGGGCCTCCCAGCGCTCCTGGAACCGGGCGTTGCTGTGGATCATGACGAGGTACTTCACGGTGTCCTCCTCGAACTCGGCGGGATTCTTCCCGCTCGTGTGTCGAGACCGCGGTCCCGGTCTCGACACCCCACCGGACGGCGCCCGCACCGGGCGCCGCCGGCCACGAGAGGACACCCGCATGAGCACCACCACGATCACCCGGGACGAGACCGCGATCCTGGCGGTCCTGCAGGAGCACGCCGACGCGATCGGGGCCGCCGACGCCGAGCGCACGATCGCCGCGTTCGACCGCGCCGCCGTCCGCTACGACCTCGCGCCCCCGCTCGTGCAGACCACCGGCTCCCTGGAGGAGGACGCCGCCGGGCTGCGCGCCTGGTTCGCGACGTTCGACGGCCCGGTGCGGATCGCCCACCGCGACCCGACCGTCGTGGCCGACGGGGACGTTGCGTTCGTGCACTCGCTGACCAGCATGACCGCGACACCGGCCGGAGCCACGGAGCCGTTCACCCTGTGGTTCCGCTCCACCTACGGCCTGCGCCGCGTGGCGGGCACCTGGACCGTCGTGCACCAGCACGAATCGGTGCCCTTCCTGATGGACGGCTCGTTCAAGGCCGCCGTCGAGCTGGCTCCCGAGGGGTGAGTCAGGGCAGCAGGGCGCGGACGGTCGCGAGGGTGTCGGCGTCGGCGGCGGTCTTGTCGTCGCGGTAGCGCACCACGCGGGCGAAGCGCAGGGCGACGCCGCCGGGGTAGCGGGTGGAGGTCTGGACACCGTCGAGCTCGATCTCCACGACGACCTCGGGGCGCAGGTACACCGCCCAGTCGTCGCGGTGGGTCTCGTAGGCCGGGAACGTCTCGGTCTGCCAGGTCAGCGTCGCGTCGGTCATGCCCTTGAAGGTCTTGCCGATCATGACGAACTCGCCGTCCGCGACGCGCGCCCCGAGGTGGATGTTCGACAGCCATCCGCGGCGGCGCCCGGAGCCCCACTCCGCGGCGAGCACGACCAGGTCGAGGGTGTGCGCCGGCTTGACCTTCTGCCACGACCGGCCGCGCCGCCCGGCCGAGTACACCGAGTCCAGCGCCTTGACCATCGAGCCCTCGTGGCCCGCGTCCAGCGACGCGGCGACCGCCTCCCGGGCCTCCTCCGCACTCGGTCGCACGACCCCGGGCATGAGGTTGTCGGGGGCGACGGCGGCCAGTTCCTCGCGGCGCCGTGACAACGGCTCGTCGACGAGGTCGACGCCGTCGCGGTGCAGGATGTCGAAGAACCACGGCCTCAGCTGACCGGCCCCGAACGCCTTCATCGTCTCCTGGAACGGGCGGGGGCGGCCGTCGTCGCGCAGCGCGAGGGTCTCGCCGTCGAGCACGACGGTGGTGACCGGCAGCGCCCGGACCAGCTCGACGATCTCGGGCACGCCGTCGGTGATCTCGCGCAGGGTCCGGGTCCAGACGTGGATCTCGTCGCCGTCGCGGTGCACCTGGATGCGCGCGCCGTCCATCTTCTGCTCGACGACGACGTCGGTGCCGAGCTCGGCGAGCGCGTCGTCGACCGAGTCGCCGGGGCTCGCCAGCATCGGGCGGACCGGGCGGCCGACCTCGAGACCGATGGCCCCGAGATCACCGCCGGTCAGCGCGGTGTGCGCGGTGGTCGGCAGGCGCCCGGAGAGCATGAACGCGCGGCGCACGGCGTCGGCCGGCATCCTCCGCCGGCCGAGGAGACCGCCTCGATCATCAGGCCTTCGAGGGCTCCCTGGCGCAGCTCGCCGCCCAGCAGCCGGAGCAGGAAGCGGCCCTCGTCCTCGGTCGCCGCGTCGAACAGCGCGGTGAGCTCGGACGAGCGGCGCGCTCCGACCCCGGAGCCCGATCCGGCCAGCGCGGCGAGCCGGTCCAGGGCGGCGTCGACGCCGAGGACGGTCAGCGTCGGGTTCTCCGCCGGCGTGGGCTCGAGCCCGGACAGCGTGCGCCAGCCCACGCCCGTGCGTCCCTGGAGCATCTCCCCGGCGAGCCACGCGACGGCGGGGCGGATCTCGTCGGGCTCCAGGCGCGCGAGGACCCCGGCCAGCGTCGCGGTCTTCGCCGTGCGCGAGCGCGTCGCCGCCACCTCCGCGGAGGCGGTGACGACCTCGGCGAGGAGCATCAACCCATCATCTTCGCGTCAGCTCCGCTCCGCTGCGTGCCGCTCTACTGGTCGACCCGCGTCATCGACAGCACGTCGAGGGCGTCGTCGAGCTGTTCCTGGGTGAGCTTGCCGTCGGCGACGTAGCCGCCGTCCTCGATGACCTCGCGGATCGTCTTGCGTTCCTTCATCGCCGTCTTCGCGATCTTGGCGGCCTCCTCGTAGCCGATGAGGCGGTTGAGCGGTGTGACGATCGCCGACGACGACTCGGCGTACCGGCGGCACTGGTCCTCGTCGGCCTCGGTGCCCTCGAGGACGCGGTCGGCGAGCAGCCGCGCCGCGGCGGCGAGCAGGCGGGCCGACTCGAGCACGTTGTAGCCCATGACCGGCATCATCACGTTGAGTTCGAGGTTGCCCTGGCTGCCGGAGAACGCGACCGTGGCGTCGTTGCCCATGACCTGGGCGGCGACCATCATCGTCGCCTCGCAGATCACCGGGTTGACCTTGCCGGGCATGATCGAGCTGCCCGGCTGCAGGTCGGGCAGGTGGATCTCGGCGAGCCCCGTCGACGGGCCCGAGCTCATCCAGCGGAGGTCGTTGGCGATCTTGTAGAGGCTCACGGCGACGGTGCGCAGAGCCCCGGACGCCTCGACGAGCCCGTCGCGGGCGCCCTGGGCCTCGATGTGGTTGCGCGCCTCGGTCAGCTCGGGGATGCCGGTGGCGTCGCGGAGCTTCTCGACGACCTGGGTGCCGAAGCCCTCCGGGGTGTTGATCCCGGTGCCGACGGCGGTGCCGCCGATGGGCAGCTCGCCGAGCCGGGGCAGGGTCGCGCGCAGCCGCTCGGTGCCGTGGCTGCACTGGGTGGCCCAGCCGCCGGCCTCCTGGCCGAGGGTGATGGGCACGGCGTCCATCAGGTGGGTGCGCCCGGCCTTGACGACGTGCTTCCAGTCCTGGGCGCGGCGGTTGAGCACCGCGCCGAGGTGGTCCAGCGCGGGGATCGTGTCGCGGACGATCGCCTCGGTGGCGGCCAGGTGGATGGTGGTCGGGAAGACGTCGTTGGAGCTCTGCGACGCGTTGACGTGGTCGTTCGGGTGGATCTTCTGGTCGCCCGCCTGCGAGGCCAGCGTCGCGATGACCTCGTTGGCGTTCATGTTCGAGCTGGTGCCCGAGCCGGTCTGGAACACGTCGATCGGGAACTCGCCGTCGTGGGCGCCCGAGGCGACCTCGTCGGCCGCCGCGGCGACGGCATCGGCGAGGGCGGCATCGAGGACGCCGAGATCCTTGTTCACCCGCGCGCAGGCGCCCTTGACCAGTCCGAGCGCGCGGATCTGCGCGGGTTCGATGGGACGCCCGGAGATCGGGAAGTTCTCGACCGCCCGCTGCGTCTGGGCGGCCCACAGCGCGGCGGCCGGTACCCGGACCTCGCCCATCGTGTCGTGCTCGGTCCGGTACTCCTGCGACTGGGACTCATCGGTCATGGGCGGCAGTCTCGCCGGTCAGGGCGCGTGGGACGACCCGGGGGTCGGCGGCTCACGGCACGACCTGCACGGCGTCGCCGGGGGCCAGCGAGGAGAAGAACATCCGCGACGCGGAGCCGCCGAGGTGGATGCAGCCGTGCGATCGCTGGGAGAGGCTGCCCTGGTGGAGGGCGACCGCCGGGGCGAAGAACACCGAGTTGGGCATGTCACCCGGGCTGAAGAGGTTGCTGACGTGGTCGCGGTCCTTGTAGTCGACCGAGAACGTCCCGGTCGGGGTCGGATACGACCGCGTGCCGCCGAGCGCGCCCACCGGTCCGTAGGTGATGTGCCCGGCGCCGTCGGTGAGCCACGCCTGGCGTGACGACAGGTCGACGCAGGCCTTCGCGGTCGGGGCGCACGGCGTGGCGGAGACCGCCGGGGCGGCGGGCGGGGCGGCGACCGGGACGGCGGCCGCCGGTCCGGGGGCGATCGGTCCGGCGGCCGGCGCCGCGCCCGCACTCCCGGCACCCACGAGCAGGACGGCGACCAGCGTTGCGAGCAGGGCGGACGCGGCGGCGAGCGGGCGGGTGTGGGATCGCACGAGAACCTCCGGGTGACCGGCGATGGTCATCAGCGGATACCCCGATCGGGGAACACCCATCCGCTCCGCCTCCCGTCGTCGATCAGCCGCGGCCGCCCCACACCGGGACGCGGTCCTCGTCGTCGGTCCCGAAGTCGACCGGGGAGTACTCCCGGAGCTTCGCGAGCCGGTGCCAGGCGTCGATCATCCGGACCGTGCCGGACTTCGACCGCATCACCAGCGACTGGGTGGACGCCCCGCCCGCGCGGTAGTGCACGCCACGCAGCAGGTCGCCGTTGGTGACGCCGGTGGCGCAGAAGAAGATGTTCTCCCCGCGCACGAGGTCGGTCGTGGTGAGGACGCGGTCGAGGTCGTGGCCGGCGGCCCGCGCCTTCTCGCGCTCCCTGTCGTCGGTGGGCCACAGGCGCGCCTGCAGCTCGCCGCCCATGCAGGACAGCGCCGCGGCCGAGATGATCCCCTCGGGGGTGCCGCCGACGCCGAGCAGGATGTCGACGCCGCTCTCCGGCCGCGCGGCCGCGATGGCGCCCGCGACGTCGCCGTCGGAGATGAAGCGGACCTTGGCGCCCGGCGTCGCGGATCTCCTGGACCAGGTTCTCGTGGCGGGGACGGTCGAGGACGACGACCGAGACCTCGGGGACGCCGACGCCCTTGGCCTTGGCCACCGCGCGGAGGTTGTCGCTGACGGGGCGGGTGATGTCGACGACGTCGGCGCAGTCGGGACCGACGGCGAGCTTCTCCATGTAGAAGACCGCCGAGGGGTCGAACATCGTGCCGCGCTCGGCGACGGCCAGCACGGCCAGGGCGTTGGGCATCCCCTTGCTCATGAGCGTGGTGCCGTCGACGGGGTCCACGGCGACGTCGCACTCCGGGCCGTCGCCGTTGCCGACCTCCTCGCCGTTGTAGAGCATCGGGGCCTCGTCCTTCTCGCCCTCCCCGATGACCACCGTGCCGCGCATCGACACCGAGCCGATCAGCTTGCGCATGGCGTCGACGGCGGCGCCGTCCCCGCCGTTCTTGTCCCCGCGACCGACGAAGCGCCCGGCGGCCATGGCGGCGGCCTCGGTGACGCGCACCAGTTCGAGGGCGAGGTTGCGGTCCGGACGCTCGGGCCGTGCGGAGGAGCGGGCGGGTTCCTGCGAGCTCACCGGGTGCGCACCTCCGTGTGGGCGGACGAGATCGGGTCGATCCACTCCCGAGACCCGTCGCAGGTGACGACGGCTGTTGCGAGGATGGGGCGGTGAGCACGCCCGACCCCCGTCCTCCGCAGGCCGGTGGCCCCGCCGCCCTGCTGCGCGGGTTCCTCGTCCTGGGGTGGCGGTCCTGGTGATCGCCGGGCTGCTGCGCGCGTGCACGTTCGCCCCGGGTGCGCCGGAGGTCGACCGCGACAGCGTCCGCCGGATCGACGCCGCCGCCGAGCTGCGCACCGCCTCCTACGGGGTGGCGTTCCCGGTGCGGGTGCCCTCGCTGCCGGCCGACTGGATCCCGCAGTCCTCCGACCTGGTCGTCCTCGGGGCGACGGGCGACCCGGCCGCCCCGCGCGCGGTCCGGGTCGGCTACGTCACGCCGGAGAACGAGTTCGCGCGCCTGCTGCAGTCCTCGGGCGACGAGACCGCCCTCGTCGTCTCCGAGGGCGGGAACCCGAGCGCCACCGGCGCGGTCACCGCAGGCGGGCGCACGTGGGTGACCCACGACGGACGCCGCGGCGAGGCGCTGTGGGTGACCGACGTCGACGGCGTCCGCCTCGCCGTGACCGGCAGCGCGGGACCCGCCCGTCTCACCCAGCTCGCCGAGGCCGCGCTCGTCGCCCCGCCGGCGCGCTGAGACGCGACGCCCCGGTGATCAGGAAGCCGTGCGCGGGTTGAAAGAAGATCCGGTCGCCCCGTACCCGCTACCTGATCTCGGTGGAGCTCACCAGCGGTCGTCGCGGCGGCGGGCCCCAGTCCTGCTCGCGGCGCGCGGTGCCCTCGCGGCGGGCGCTGACCTCCTCGCGGGGACGTCGCTCCTCGGTCTGCCAGCCGGTGTAGGGGTGGGGTCCGTGTGCTCCGGCGGTGGGCAGGGCGCCGGACGTCGGGCCGGCCACCGGCTCGGGTCGTGGCTGGTCGGCCCGCTGCTGGTCGGCCCGCTGCTGGTCGGATCGTGGCTGCTCGGACCACTGCTGGTCGGGCCGGGCCTGCTGCTGGGCGGACGGGGACGGTGGCGCGGCGGTCCAGGAACCGGCAGGCACCCCGGTCTCGGATGACGGGGGAGCACCCGTCGCGTGCACGGCGGCGGTGACCCCTTCCCGGGACAGCGAGTGGATGCTCTCGCGCAGGGCCCGGGTGCCGGCGGCGCGGAGCTCGGCGGAGAAGCGCGGCGCCGGGGCGAAGCGACCGAAGGTGTCGCGCAGGAAGTGCACGAGCAGCGTCGCCGACGAGCGGGAGCGCCACATCGTCCAGCCCACGTAGAGGTCGCGCCCGTAGGGCTGGACGAGGAGCATCGCGCGCTCGTTGTGCTGGCGGAACAGCAGCACCGGCACGCCGCCGACGGTCCCCGGCTCGACCTCGGCCGGGCTCTGCCGCGTCGCGGCGGCGTGGCGCACCCAGTCGTAGGCGGACTCCGCGGCCGGCGCGCGGCCCTCGAGCAGGCGGGAGTACTCGGCGATCGGCTCCTTGGCCGGTGCGAAGAACGCCGCGATGCCGGCGAGGTAGAGCACGACGATCACGATGCCGAGCACGGCGGAGAGCACGTCCGTGACGTCGTCGGGCGACGACATCGAGGCGAGGTAGTCGATCAGCAGCTTCACGATGCCCAGCACGGTGGGCACGACCAGGAACAGCAGCGTGCGCATCAGGTGCGGGGCGAGCACCCGGTAGGTCACGACGTCCTCGACGAGGCCGTCCGGCTCGGTGTGCTGCTGGATCTCGCGGTGGTAGTCGGCGTGCGCCCCGGCGACGACGTGATCGAACGTGCCCGACCCGCCGGCCCGGTCTCCCTGCGCGCTGCTCATGGGCACCGAGTGTGCGGCATCGGTGCCGCTCAGTCGTCGTCCGACGCGGCCTCGTGCAGCACGGCCTCGACGCGTTCGCGGGCTCCGGCGAGATGTCGCTCGCACGTCCGGGCGAGCGACTCACCGCGCTCCCACAGCGCCAGCGAGTCCTCGAGGCTCAGCCCGCCCGCCTCGAGCCGTGCGACGACCTGGGCGAGCTCGTCGCGGGCCTGCTCGTAGCCCGGCTCGTCGCTCTCGGTCATGGCCCCCATCTCATCACGACGCCGCGCGGGTCGAGCGGGCGGATTTCGTCACCGCCTACTCGGCGTGCTCCCCTCGACGCCAGCAAGGCCGCCACGCTGGCGCTCAGGTCCCGTCGCGCTCGGTCACCACCGCGTGGAGGGCGCCGTCGGCCAGGCGGATGCGGAGGGGGTCGCCGGGGGACGCGTCGTCGGGGTGGCGGAGGACGGGTGCGCCGACGTCTCCGTCGCCGTGCTGGACGATCGCGTAGCCGCGGGCCAGCGTCGCGGCCGGGCCGAGCGCGGTGAGGGACGCCGTGAGGTGGCGCAGGTCGGCGGCGCGGTCGGCGAGGCCGTTGTCGACGACGCGGCGGGCGCGCTCGCGGGCGACGGCGATGGCGTCGGCGCGGGACTCGATCGGGGCGAGGGGATCGGCGAGCACCGGGCGGCGGCGCAGGGCGGCGAGCACGGCGTCCTCGCGCTCGACCCAGGCGTGCAGCGCGCGGCGGGCGCGGCGGCGCAGCTGGGCGAGGTGGGCGGTCTCCTCGGCGACGTCGGGGACGACCCGTTTCGCGGCGTCGGTGGGGGTGGCGGCGCGGACGTCGGCGACGTGGTCGACCAGCGGGGTGTCCGGCTCGTGGCCGATCGCGCTGATCACCGGCGTGCGGCACGCGGCGACCGCGCGGCACAGGGCCTCGTCGGAGAACGGCAGCAGGTCCTCGACGCTGCCGCCACCGCGCGCGAGGACGATGACGTCGACCTCGGGGTCGCGGTCCAGCGCGCCGAGCGCGTCGAGGATCTCGGGGACCGCCTGCGCGCCCTGCGTCGGGGTGTTCAGGGTGCGGAAGTGCACCGCGGGCCAGCGGGCGGTCGCGACGGTGAGCACGTCGTGCTCCGCGGCGCTGGCCCGGGAGGTGACGAGTCCCACGCAGCGGGGCAGGCGTGGCGGGCGGCGTTTGCGGGCCGGGTCGAACAGGCCCTCCGCGGCGAGCAGCGCGCGCAGCCGCTCGATGCGGGCGAGGAGCTCGCCGACCCCGACCGGGCGGACCTCGTCGACGCGCAGGCTCAGGCTCCCGCGGCCGAAGAAGTACGACGGCTTGCCGTGCACCACGACCCGTTGCCCCTCCGCGAGCGGGGGCGTGGCGCCGCGGACGAGCTGCGTGGACGCCGTGAGGCTCAGCGAGACGTCGGCCGCCGGGTCGCGGAGCACCAGGAACGCGGTCCCCGTCCCGGGGCGGGCGGTGACCTGGGTGAGCTGGCCCTCCACCCACACCGCCCCGAGCCGGTCGATCCACGCGGAGATCTTGCGGGCGACGGTGCGGACCGGCCACGGCTCCTCGGCCGACGTCTGGCGCGGCCGCCGTGCTCGCGCCGGGCCCTCACCGGCGCAGGTCAGCCCTGGCTGGTCAGGGTCGTGATGCGGTTGCTGAGCATGGTGACGAACGGCGGGCGGTCGGCGTGCGCGGTCTCCCACGCCAGCAGCTCGGTGACCTCCTCGAGCGTCAGCGAGCGCAGCTTCCCGCGGAGCTGGGCGATCGTCATCGTCTCGTAGCCGGGCAGGGCGTCGGGGGTGACCGCCGCCGTCGCGCCGTCCTCCCCGACGACGCCGAGCACGGCGTGGGGACCGCGCCGCGCCGAGCCGTTGGTGCGTCCCTCGACGCCGCCGGACAGGGAGCTGTGCTCGAGCGAGGTGTCGTCGACGAGCTGGGGGCGGCTCGCCGGCGGCGGCAGCTCGTCGAGGTCGTCGTCGAAGCGCGCCCACGACGGGGCCTCCTCGACCGGGCGCATCCCGTCGAGCGCGGAGTCGCCCTTGATGGCCAGCTCGGTCACGACCTGCTGCGCCCGCATGGACAGCTGCAGCACGCGGCTGACCGCGGTGATGGGCAGGCCGATGACGGTGCCCGGGAGATCCCGGGCCTCTTCCACCGCGGTGACGACGAGACCGGCGGCGACCCGCACCGGGAACGGCAGCGAACTCATGGGCACAGCGTGCCAGGAGTCGGCGCGCCGTGTGGGAGGAGGCCACGACCGACGGTCCCGGCACGGCCGGTCCGCACGCGTGCCCACCCGTAGGCTGGCGGTATGTCTGGTGAGCCCGAAGGACGGACCCCGCGGGTGCTGCTCGCGAAGCCCCGGGGCTACTGCGCCGGCGTCGACCGCGCGGTCGTCGCGGTCGAGAAGGCCCTCGAGACCTACGGCGCCCCGGTCTACGTGCGCAAGGAGATCGTGCACAACCGCCACGTCGTGACGACGCTGGCCGAGCGCGGCGCGATCTTCGTCGACGAGACCGACCAGGTGCCCGAGGGCGCCACCGTCGTGTTCTCCGCCCACGGGGTGGCGCCCGCGGTGCACGCCGAGGCGAAGTCGCGCGAGCTGCGCACCGTCGACGCGACCTGCCCGCTCGTCACCAAGGTCCACCACGAGGCCAAGCGCTTCGCCCGTGACGACTACGACATCCTCCTGATCGGCCATCAGGGTCACGAGGAGGTCGAGGGCACCGCGGGCGAGGCGCCCGAGCACATCCAGGTCGTCGACGGCCCCGAGTCCGTGGCGGCGGTCTCGGTGCGCGACCCGGAGAAGGTCATCTGGCTGTCGCAGACGACGTTGTCGGTGGACGAGACCCTCGAGACCGTGCGCGCGCTGCGCGAGCGCTTCCCCGCGCTGGCCGACCCGCCCAGCGACGACATCTGCTACGCCACGCAGAACCGCCAGGTCGCGGTGAAGCAGATGGCTCCCGCCTGCGACCTCGTGCTCGTCGTGGGCTCGCGCAACTCGTCGAACTCGGTGCGCCTGGTCGAGGTCGCCCTGCAGGCCGGCGCCTCGGCCTCCTACCTCGTCGACCACGCGGGCGAGATCGACGAGGCCTGGCTCGACGGCGTGACGACGATCGGGGTCACCAGTGGCGCCTCGGTGCCGGAGATCCTCGTCGGCGACGTCCTGCACTGGCTGGCCGACCGCGGCTGGGCGGACGTCGAGGAGATCACCACCGCGAACGAGAAGCTGACCTTCTCGCTGCCCCGCGAGCTCAAGCGCGACATGGCCCCGGGCTCGGTGCGCTGACCGGAGCCGCCTCAGGGCTGCGGCGGGCGCCGCTCGTCCGGCGGGCCGTCGACCCGGCGCGGCACGCGCCGCACCCCTGGACCGAAGTCGTCGCGGACGTCAGCGCGGGGATCCCCGCGCCCCGTCTCGGGACGCGGCGGTCGCCGTCGCGGCGCGCGCTCCCGCGGGTCGTCCCACCGGTCGTCCCAGTGGGAGTCGTCCACGGCCGGGTCGTCGAGCCGCGGATCGACGCGGCGCGGATCGCGCGGGGGCCGGTCGTCGGGCTCCCGCGGAGGACGCCGCTCCCCGGCGGGCCGGCGCGGACGACCGCCCGGGTCGCGGGCCTGGGGATCGCGGTCGCGGGGCTCGCGGACGCGGGCCGGGCGGTCGCGCGGGTCCCGCGGCTCGCGCTCGCGCGGCGGCCGGTCCCGCGGGTCCCGGTCCCGCGGGTCGCGCGCACGCGGTCGGGCGGTCCCGCGGGTCGCGGTCGCGGTCGCGCGGGTCCTGGGCGTCGCGGGCGTCGTCCGGGCGGCGTCTCGCGGGGCGGGGGGCCGGCGGGAGATCGCCGTCGAGGCTCGTCGGGATCGGGTCGGAGGTAGGGCTCGAGCCTGGTGCGCACGAAGCCCAGCGCCAGGCACACCGCCGTGGTCACGGCCAGGGTCGGGAAGGCATTGATCAGCGGGCCGCCGATGGCGAGCAGGGTCGAGACCGTGCCCCCGGAGGAGGGCAGCGAGCCGGTCGCGGCGACGACCACGGGTACGGCGACGACGAGCAGCAGCGGCGGCTGGACCATCGGCACGAACAGCTCGTCGCGTCGCGCCCACGCCGTAGCGAGGAGGCACCCACCGGCGAAGCACACGGTGAAGACCACGCCGAGCTCGCCGGAGACCAGCAGGTCGATGGCGACGCCGGCCACGGTGAGGACGCCCGCGAGCGCGAGGGTGGCCCACCAGCGCAGTCCGACGATCGTGCGCACCACGGATCGCTCGCCGGGGCCGACCGCTCGGGTCGGCGTCGCCTCCTCCCGCGCGCTCGTCACGCCGTCACGCTAGCGTCCGCGCCCCGACGATCCGACTCCCGCCGTGATCCGGCGCGACCGGAGCGTGATGGCCGCCACTCGCGGACCGGACTCAGCCGGTACGGCGCGCGGTCCAGGACGTCGTGGGGGCCGCGTGATCGGTGTCGTCCCCCGGCTCGGGGGCGTCGACGGCCCCGTCGAGCGCGGCGGGATCGGCGGCGGGCGCGCGGGGTCGCCGCTCGATCTGCTCGGGCGCGTCGAGCGCCCCGGTGGTGACCGAGAGGTCGGTGAACCGGCGGGCGCTGACGAGCACCCGGGACTCCAGCGAGCTGACCGTCTCGTTGAACGACCGCACCCCCGCGTCGAGCGAGCGTCCGAGCTTGCCGAGATGGCCCGAGAGCACGCCGAGCCGGGCGTGGAGCTCGCGCCCCAGCGCGTGGACCTCGGCGGCGTTGCGGGCGAGCGACTCCTGGCGCCACGCGTAGGCGACCGTGCGCAGCAGGGCGACGAGCGTGGTCGGGGTGGCGATGACGACGTCGGCGCCGAACGCGTGCTCGAGCAGCGTCGGGTCGGCCTCGAGCGCGGCGGACAGGAACGACCTCGCCCGGCACGAACATCACGACGAACTCCGGCGTCGGGTCGAAGCGCCGCCAGTAGGCCTTGGCGCCCAGCGCGTCGACGTGGGCGCGGACCTGCCGGGCGTGGGCGGCCGCGCGCTCGCGCCGGGCCGTGTCGTCGCGGGCCTCGGTGGACTCGAGGTACGCCGCGAACGGGACCTTCGCGTCGACGACGACCTGCTTGCCGCCTGCGAGGTGCACCACGAGGTCCGGGCGCAGCGCCCCCTCGTCGTCGGTGCCCCGCGCGTGGGCCTGCCGGGTGAAGTCGCAGTGCTCGACCATGCCGGCCAGGTCGACGACCCGCTCGAGCTGCAGCTCGCCCCACCGGCCGCGCACGTGGGGCGCGCGCAGGGCGGTGACCAGCGCGCGGGTCTCGCCGGCCACCCCGGCCGCCCCGCTGGCCACGGCGCCCACCTGCTCGCGCAGCGCGGCGAACGCGGCCTCCCTCTCCTGCTCGGAGGCGCGCATCTGCGCCTCCATGCGCCCGAGGGCCGACGAGACCGGGTCGAGCAGGGAGGCCAGTGCGTGGGCGCGCGCGGTGTCGTCGGCCTCGGCGGTGGCGGCCAGGGTGCCGGTGACCTCGCGGACCCGGGAGGCGGCCAGCGCCGCGAACTGCTCGGCGTTGCCGGCCAGGCCTCGGCCGAGGCGGCGCGGACCGCCTCGCGCAGCGCGCCGTCCTGGCGCGCCGAGCGCCCGCTCCCGCTCGTGCGCGCCGCGGCGCTCGACGTCGAGCTCGGCGCGCGCGGCGGCCACCTCCGCCCCGGCCCGGCGCACCGCGTCGGCCACGGCCGCCTCGCGGCGGGCGGCGGCGAGCCGGGTGGCCAGCACCGCCCCCGCCGCGGCGCCGAGCGCGAGGCCCAGGAGCAGCCCGAGGAGCAGCCCGTCGCCGCGACTCCGTCATGGCGATCACTCTGGCGCAGACCCCCGACAGCGCCCGCTCATCCGGCGTCGACGGGCATGTCTGCTGTCGGGGTCCGCCACGACGCCTCGAGGTCGAGCAGGGCCTGCTTGACCTCGAGCCCCCAGCGGTAGCCGCCGAGCCCGCCGCCGCGGCGCAGCACACGGTGGCAGGGCACGAACAGGGTGGCGGCGTTGCGGACGCAGGCCGCCGCGGCCAGGCGGTGGCCTCGCGGGTGGCCCGCGGCGGCGGCGAGCTCGCCGTACGTGGTCGGCGTGCCGGCCGGCACCGCGCGCATCCGCGCCCAGATCGCCGCCAGCGCCGCGCCGCCCGCCTGGCGCACGGGTGCCGCGGCGGCGGGCGCGGGGTCGCCGTCGTGGAACGCCGTGACGGCGGCCGTCACGGCGCCGAGGTCGGCGCGTGCGGTGACGGCGTCCGGTCGCAGCGCGGGCGCCACGAGCGCGAGGAGGTCGTCGACGTCGTCGGTGAAGCCGCTGGCGAGCACGGCGCCGTCCTCGTCGACGAGTGCGGTGAAGGGTCCGAGCGGTGTGGTGACGGTGGCGTGGTCGGACACGGGGACCTCCGAGGACGTGGGCGGGAGTGGGGGCGTCACCTCCTTGGACGTCGCCGGGGCCCGGCCGGATCCACCCCGATCCACCGCGCTGGCAGACTGGACCGTCGTGAGCTTGACCCTCGGCATCGTCGGACTGCCCAACGTCGGCAAGTCGACGATGTTCAACGCCCTGACCCGCAACGACGTCCTCGCCGCGAACTACCCCTTCGCCACGATCGAGCCCAACGTGGGCGTGGTCCCGCTGCGCGACCCGCGCCTCGACCGGCTGGCCGCGATGTTCTCCTCGGAGAAGGTCGTCCCGGCCGTGGTGTCGTTCGTCGACATCGCCGGCATCGTCGCGGGAGCCAGCGAGGGCGCCGGGCTGGGCAACAAGTTCCTCGCCAACATCCGCGAGGCCGACGCGATCTGCCAGGTCGTGCGCGTGTTCACCGACGACGACGTCGTGCACGTCGACGGCCGCATCGACGCGGCCGCCGACATCGAGACGATCGCCACCGAGCTCGTCCTCGCCGACCTGCAGACCGTCGACAGGGCCATCCCGCGCCTCGAGAAGGAGTCGCGGATGCAGAAGGACCGGCGCGCGGTCCTCGAGGAGGTCCAGCAGGCCGCGACCGTCCTCAACGAGGGCCGCACCCTGTTCTCCGCCGGCATGAACTCGCCCGCGCTGCGCGAGCTGAACCTGCTCACGGTCAAGCCGTTCCTCTACGTCTTCAACGCCGACGAGAGGCGTGCTCACCGACGACGCGCTCCGCAAGGAGCTCACCGAGCTCGTCGCCCCCGCCGAGGCCGTCTTCCTCGACGCCAAGGTCGAGCAGGAGCTCCTCGAGCTCGACGCCGAGTCGGCGCAGGAGCTCCTCGAGTCGATCGGCCAGCCCGAGCCCGGCCTCGACGCCCTCGCCCGCGCCGGTTTCCGCACCCTCGGCCTGCAGACCTACCTCACCGCGGGCCCCAAGGAGTCGCGCGCCTGGACGATCCCGATCGGCGCCACCGCCCCCGAGGCCGCCGGCGTGATCCACACCGACTTCCAGCGCGGCTTCATCAAGGCCGAGATCGTGGGCTACGACGACCTCGTCGCCGCCGGCTCCATGGCCGCGGCGAAGGCGGCGGGCAAGGTCCGCATGGAGGGCAAGGACTACGTGATGTCCGACGGCGACGTCGTCGAGTTCCGCTTCAACGTCTAGAGCGAGGCCGTTGTCGCAGGTCACGACCCCTCGGTTCCTTGGGGCGCAGATGAGGTCACGCCTGAGCGGACGTCATGTACCGCGGCGCCCTGAGTTCACCGGACCTGAGAGTCCTTCGCCACCGGCACATGACGGGCCAAGAAAGTCAGCTGGTCAGTGATGGAAGCTTCGAAGTCCTCGCCGAGGTAGATGTCGAAGTGTCCGGTGTCGTACCGCTGAATCTCACCTCGCGGCGCCCGAGAGGCGAGACGCACGGTCGCGTCCGCGGGCGCGAGGTTGTCGCGATCGGCGACACAGAAGAGGATCGGGCAGGCAACGTCGCCGGCATCCCGCCCGGGCCGAGCGGCAGGGATCGTCAGTGCGACGCGAGCCGGGACCTCATTGTGGTAATCGGCCTCGTCGATCCCGGACGCGGCCAGCAACGCGAGCAGGCTCTCGACGTCCGGCGGGCGAGGACATGAGTCCGACCTCGCCGGAACGGGCCGCGGCCTTGATCCGCACCGGCTCACGGCCACGTGCGTGGGCGAGCAGGTCCTTCGCGCCCGCGGCGACCAGCGCCAGCGTCTCGCGCAAAGGGATCTGGCGAACCGAGGCGATGCCATCCAGAAACGGACACTGGGCGATGCTGCCGCGATCCTCTGGTCCCGCGCGGCGGTCGCGACCACGTGACCGCCGGCGAAGGACGTGCCCCAGACCACCACGCGATCCGCGTCGACCTCCGGCAGGGTGCGGGCGAACGTCACGGCCGCCTGCCAGTCCTGCCTCTGGCTCCGGATGCTGAGCAGCTCGCGCGGCTCGCCTTCGCTGTCGCCGAAGTAGCGGTAGTCGAAGACCAGGCAGGCGTAGCCGGCTGCCGTGAACCGGTCCGCGTAGGCGGAGAGGCGAGCGCCTTGACCGCTCCGAGGCCGTGCGCCATGACGATCACCGGGACGGGCATGTCCGACGAGGCGCCGGTGGGGAGATAGAGCCAGGCGTGGCAACGGTTGGCTCCGGAGTCGAACCAGACGTCGCGGCGCGGCGAGGTGGTGTCGTCGAGCACGGGGCGGGCCTCCTGGTGAGCGGGACGCCACCCTAATGCGCGACCGGACCACACCACCGGTGACGCGCGTCCCACCACCCGGAAGGCGACGAACCGGGGCCGCGATCCGGTCCTGGCACCTGCTCAGCAGCGCTGCCCGTGTCGTCGTCCAACGTCGGGAAGTCGGCCCGCGGTCACCGCCAGCCGAGCTCCGGGGCCAGGTGGGTCAGCACGCTCTCGATCACGTGCGCGTTGTAGTCGACGCCCAGCTGGTTGGGCACGGTGAGGAGCAGCGTGTCCGCGGCGGCGATCGCCTCGTCCTCGGCCAGCTCGGCGACCAGCTTGTCCGGCTCGCCCGCGTAGGTCTTCCCGAAGCGGGCGTCGCCGCCGTCGAGGTGACCGACCTGGTCGGTGCTGTGGCGCTCGCGCCAGAACAGCTGCCGGTCGAGGTCGCTGACGATCGGGAAGATGCTGCGGCTGACCGAGACGCGCGGCTCGCCGGCGTGCCCGGCCGCGTCCCAGGCGTCCCGGAACCGCTGGATCTGCTCGGCCTGCAGCCGGTGGAAAGGAACACCGGTGTCCTCGGTGAGAAGCGTCGAGCTCATGAGGTTCAGACCCTGCTCGCCCGCCCACTCCGCGGTCGCCCGGCTGCCGGCGCCCCACCAGATCCGGTCCCGCAGGCCGGGGGCGTAGGGCTCGATCCGCAGCAGGCCGGGCGGGTTGGCGAACATCGGACGTGGGTTCGGCCGGGCGAAGCCCTCGCCCTCGAGCGCCTCGAGGAACGCCCGCGTGTGCTCGCGCGCCATGTCGGCGTCCGTCGTGCCCTCCGGCGGGACGTGCCCGAAGTAGCGGAAGCCGTCGATCACCTGCTCCGGGGACCCCCGGCTGACGCCCAGCTGCAGACGGCCACCCGAGATCAGGTCGGCCGCACCGGCGTTCTCGGCCATGGAGAGCGGGTTCTCGTAGCGCATGTCGATGACGGCCGTGCCCAGCTCGATCCGGCTCGTCCGTGCGCCGGCCGCGGCCAGCAACGGGAACGGTGAGGCGAGCTGCTGGGCGAAGTGGTGCACCCGGAAGTAGGCGCCGTCGGCGCCCGCCTCCTCGGCGGCCACCGCGAGCTCGATCGACTGCAGCAGGGCGTCGCCCGCCGACCGGACCATCGAGTGCTGGGACGCCGACCAGTGCCCGAAGGACAGGAACCCGATTCTCTTCACTTTTCAATCAACTCTGGGCGTGCGACCGGCATTCCGGGGTGGACGGTCCTCGTGCCGAGCCGCCGAGCCAGGACCTGTGTTCCCGCGACGAGGGCCCCGAGCAGGCTCAGCGCGGTGACGACGAGCAGGTAGGCCGCGAGCCAGACGTGCTTGAAGATCTCGAAGTAGCCGTCCCCCAGCACGGCCATCCCGACGAGCCCGAGGGCCGTGATCGCGCCCAGTCCGGCGGCCAGGCACCAGCGGGCGGCGCCGGGCGCGCGATGTCGCCAGGCGGGGGAGCTCGCGGCTGCGACGAGAGCGAGCAGCACGAGCGCGGTGGGGAGCCACGGTGGGCGCCGGGTCCCGTCGAGGACGGTGTGCAGGTCGGGCTGGCGGGACCCCGACCACCCGGGGTCGCCCTGGTACGACGAGGGGCGCGCCGGGTCACCCGGCCCGGAGGCGAGGTACGGGAGATCGGCGCGCGTGGTGGCCTGCAGACCGACCCCGAGCGCCCGCAGCAGCGCGCCGGGATGGCGGACCAACGCCGCGTAGGCGCTGGAGCGGGTGGCGTCGGGTCGGTCGTTGATCGCTCGGATCCACCAGTCCGCGGGCGGCGGGCGGGTCGGGCTGAAGAAGCCGTCGCCGAGGAGGTCGGCGGCCTCGGGTGGCAGGCCGAGCTCGCCGGTGGCGGCGGGCCCGAGCTCGGTCAGGACGAGGGTGAACACGACATCGTGGATGTTCGCGCCCCCGTAGACCGAGCTCTGGAAGCCGGCCGCCGCCCCGACGGGCACGGCCACCGCGAGGACGGTCACCAGCGCGATCGCGGGCCCCGCCCGCCGTGGCCGGCGCCGGCCGACGGCCACCACCGCACACGCCGCGACGGCCACCACGAGCACCGGCAGGTAGGCCACCTTCGCGGTGGCGGCGACGGCGCCCCCGAGCGCGATCAGGATCAGAGCGACGGTGCGGGCGCGCCGCTGCGCGGGCGTGGTGACCAGCACCGCCGCGATGCCGCACGTCACGGCGAGGGTGCCCAGCAGCCCGGCGGGCTCGCCGTAGGTGGAGAGGAAGAACCGCGCGAAAGGGGCGAGCGCGAGCGGGGCCACCGGGACGACCAGCACCGCCGCGCGCCACGGGCCCGACGCCGAGGCCGCCCACGCCGCGACGGCCACGACCAGACCGACGAGCGCCACGTACCACCAGGCCACGGTCTGCAGCGCCAGCGAACCGTCGTTGCCCAGCGTGGCGGCACGCAGCACCAGCCCCGCCGACGACGGTGTCGACGCCCCGCAGCTCGGGGGGCCCACGGTGAAGTCGGTGATGACCCCGGCCTTCCAGGCGCCGAGCCGGTCGGCAGTGCGCGGGAGCAGCCCGACGCCGCAGTAGAGCCGGTATCCGTCGCCGTTGTCCTCGACCCCGGACGTCCGGGCCGTGGGCAGCCCGAGCGTGAGGACGACGACCGCGGACGCCGCGAGGCCCGCGCCGAGGGCGAGCCCGATCCGGCGCCGCCCGCTCGGATCGTCGCGCCGCTGAGCAGCTGCACCGGTCGCCACCAGGCACATCGTGCCTGGCGTGTCCGGAGCGGCGACGGCGCCCCGCGCCGGGTGGCGTCCCTCCGGCGACGAGCCGGCGCGGAATCGGTCCCACCTCCCCGCAGGACGATCGGGCGAGGACGACACAATGTCGACGAGCCGGACGCGGAGGAGGGGTTGGTTCGTGGGAACTCGGGGCTGGCGCGTGCCGGATCTCGCCCCTGCGGCGCTGACCGTGGTGCTCACCGTGGTCTCGTGGCACACCGCCCTGAACATCGGCGGGACGACGGTGGCGGTGTGCTACGCCGTGGTCGCGACACTCATGATCCTCGTGCTCCTGCCGGGGGTGACCGGCCTGCTCCGGCGCGCGCCGAGCTGGGTCCTGCCTGCCCTGGCCGCCGTCGGGGTCGTGGCGCTCATCGTGGCCTTCGTGGTCGGGGTGCCCGCGGCCTATCACGACGTCATGGGTGTGGGCAGCGACCGCGCCGACGCGCTCAACGTCGCGCTCTCACGGCTCGCCCACGGCCTGTACCCGTACACCGGGACGACCTACGTCGGCAACCCGATCACGCCGTTGCCGGGCGCGCTCCTGATGGCCGCCCCGTTCTGGTGGGTCACCGGGACGGCCGCGTGGCAGAACGTCGCGGGGATGCTCCTGCTTCTCCCCCTCGTCAACGGGGGCTGGCGCCCGCGCACGCGACCGACCGTGCTGTGGGCGCTCGTGGCCTTCGGCGGCCTCGAGGTGCTGCGGGAGTTCCTCATCGGCGACGACCTGGTCTCCAGCGTCGTCCCGGCGGTCGCCGCGGTCGCGTGGACCCTCGGTGCCGCGCGCGGCCGGTCGACGTGGGTGCTGGCCGCGTCGGCGATCGTGCTGGGGGTGGCGACGTGCACGCGCCCGCACATGGCCCTCGTGGTGATCATCGTGGTCGCCGCGGTCGGTGTGGCGGCGGGCGCGCGGCGGGCGCTGGTCGTGGGCGGGTGCGCGAGCCTCGCGTGGGTCGCCCTGATCGTCCCGTTCCTGCTCGGCGGCGCGGCCCGGTTCTCGCCGTGGCACGTGGCCGCGAAGGTGACCGGCGAGCGCGGGCTGACCCTCGGGATCGCCGTGGTCGCCCTCGCCGCCGCGGCGCTCGTCGTCGTCGCGCTGTGCGTGGTCCGCCCGTCCTCCACCCGCGCCGTGGGCTGGTTCTGTGCGGCCGTCCTGTTCGCGCCCTCGGTGCTGTCCCTGGCGCGGTGGCTCGTCGTCGGGCCCACCGCCGACCTCGACATGACCCTGGGGGCATCGGCCGTGCCGTTCGCCGTCTGGGCGATGGCCGCGCGCAGCGGCGACCGCGAGGCGGCCCCGGATCCGCGACCCGCGCGCTCGTCGGCCGGGCCCGCCGGCCTCGAACCTGTCCCCGTGGTGGCCCGGAACTGAGCCGACGCGGCGACGCCGGTCGGACGCGCTCGCGATGATTCCGGCCCCATCGGCCGGTCCCACTTCTCGACGACCCTCGACGAGAAGGAGCCGACGATGCCCGGCAGCAACGTGGACATGCTCGACGACGTCGCGGCCGAGCGGCGCGACCTCGCCGACCTGCTCGACACGCTCACCGACGAGGACTGGGCGACCCCGTCGCTGTGCCCCGGGTGGACGGTGCTCGACGTCGTCGCCCACCTCACCCTCTCGACGCGCCAGCCGATGGTGGCGACGGTCCTGCGCACGGTGCGGGCGCGCGGCGACATGGACCGCGTGTTCGCCGAGATGGCCCGGGAGCGGGCGCGCTCGTACTCCCGCGACGAGCTCGTCGCCCAGCTCCGCGCGATGGCCGGGGTCGACCGGCGCTTCCGACTCGCCGGGCGCCTCGACCCGCTCAACGACCTGCTCGTGCACGGCCAGGACATCGCGATCCCGCTCGGGCGTGACCGGACGATGCCGCCGGAGCGCGTGGTGCCGTGCCTCGCGCACGCCTGGCGCAATCCGATCCTCCGCCCGGCCCGCCGCTTCGCCGGTCTCCGGTTCGTCGCCACCGATGCCGACACCGCGGTGGGCGACGGCCCGACCGAGGTGCGCGGCCCCGTCGGCGCGCTCCTGCTCGTGGTCAACGGCCGCGCGGCCGGGCTGTCCGCGCTGCACGGTCCCGGTGCCGCGGAGACGGCGGCCCGGATGGCGTCCGGGAGTGCTTGACACCCCGGAGGCACCCGATGCAGCGTCCCGGAGATCACCGCGTCGACGCACCGGACAGCGAGGTCCGGGGAGACGGAGTCCGAGATGGCGGACCGGGCCCTCGACGTCGTCAGCGACGGCTGGTCGTACCTGGAGTGCCCGCGCTGGCACGACGGTCGGCTCTGGGTGGCGGACTTCTACACCGAGCGCGTCGTGGCGATCGGCGTCGACGGCCACCACGAGGTGATCGCGGAGGTCCCGCAGCAGCCCTCCGGCCTGGGCTTCCTCCCCGACGGGCGCGCGCTGGTGGTCTCGATGCGCGACCGCAGGATCCTGCGGCGCGAGGACTCCGGGGAGCTCGTCGAGCACGCCGACCTGTCCGGGATGGTGGAGAGCGCGCTCAACGACATGGTCGTCGACCACCACGGCGGCGCGTACGTCGGCAACTTCGGCTTCGACCTCATGAGCGGCGCCGCGGTCCGGTCGACGACGTTGACCTACGTCGCCCCCGACGGCACCCCGGCCACCGTGGCGGACGACCTGCTGTTCCCCAACGGCATGGTGCTGCTCGACGGCCCGGCCGGACGGGTGCTCGTCGTCGCCGAGACCTTCGGCGGGCGCCTCAGCGCCTTCGACGTGGCCGACGACGGCGGGTTGGGGCACCGCCGCGCCTGGGCGCGGTTCTCGGAGCCGTCGGCGTCGGACGACGTGGCGGAAGCCCTCGGTGCCCTGAGCGTGGGGCCGGACGGCCTCTGCGCCGACACCGAGGGCGCGATCTGGGTGGCCGACGCCCTGAACCACCGGGTGCTGCGGGTGGCCGAGGGCGGCGAGGTCCTCGAGGAGATCTCCACCGGCCACCTCGGGGTCTACGCCTGCATGCTCGGCGGCGACGACGGCCGGACGCTGTTCCTCTGCGCCGCACCGTCGTTCGCGGAGCACGAGCGGCGTCCCACGCGCGAGTCGGTGCTGCTGTCGACCACCGTCGACGTCCCGCACGCCGGACGCCCCTGACGTGCGCGTCCCCGGCGACCGGTGGCGCCACGGCGGGTGACGACCGTGGGACCGGTCGGCGAGGTCGGTTCGCCCGTGCGGCGGGACCGTTCGACGCGCGGTCGTGCCGCCCGGGGACTGCTCGCACGAGTGGGGGACCGGCGTGCCTACGCTGTCGACGTGCGCTCGGAGAGATGGTCCCCCCGGACGGGGGAGCTGACCCTGCCCGAGCGCGTGGCCTGGGTGCTCGGCGACGAGGAGGGCCGTCCGGTCTCGAGCCTGACCGAGCCCGCCGGGCTGCTGGTGGCGGCGGCGATGGTCGAACTGATGCTGGACGCCTCCCTGCTCGACGCGGGGAGCGCCTACCGCCGCGGTCCGGTCGACATCACCGACCCGCTGCTCGCGTGGGTGGCCGAGAGCCTGCTCGTCCGCGGCGGGTCGAAGGGCGACCTGCAGCACGCCGTGACCGGCGCCCGGGGCGCGCAGATGATCCGCCGGACGATGGACCGCCTCGTCGAGCGCGGCCTGGCCGCCCGCGAGCCCCGCCGGGTCTTCGGCTACCTCGCCATGCCGGTGTTCGGGTCGGCGATGCGCGTGCACGAGGTCGACGCGCTGCACCACGACCGGGCCGCCGTGCGCGCCGTCCTCGAGGGCGAGGAGCCCGACGAGGCGGTGGCGATGCTCGTCGTGCTGCTCCATCACGGCAGGCGCGTCCGGTCCCTGAGCCCCACCGACCCGGCGGAGGCCTCCCGTCGCGCGCGGGCGATCGCCGGCGGGCGCCACGTCCCGCTCGGCGTCGCCCAGGACATCCGTCGCCTCGTGTCACCGACGGTGAGCGCCGTGCTCGCCGCCCTCACGGCGACCACCGTCATCAGCTCCGAGCGCTGAGCGCACCGCTCGGACTCCGATTCCCCACCTCGTCCGGCCTGCCGTCCGGCGGTGATCCGGTCTACGCTGGGTCACCTCGACCGGGCGACACGGCCCGGGCTCGGGAAGGGGGCCTCCCATGACCACCACCCGCGTACCCGAGGGCCTGCCCGTCCTCGAGGCCGGAGCCCATCGCGACGCCCAGGCGGGCAGTTGTCTGATGGAGTACGTCTCGGTCCTGGCCGGTGAACACTTCACCGACCGACCACGCTGCACCCACCCGGCGCTGGCCGCCATCGCGTGGCAGGTCAACGACGCCGTGTCGTCCACCGCACGTCAGCAGCTCGGCACCCGCGCCGTCGCACTCGTCGGGCTCGGCCGCTCCGGCCCGGTCGCGGTGCGGCCCGTCGTGCTCGAGACGATCGCCGCCGCCGGACTCGCCCTCGACCCGGACAGCCGGTTCTTCCCGCGGCTGCGCCGTCGCCTCGAGCAGCAGGCCGGGCGCGCACGCCGCCGGGACGCGCGTCCCGGCCGTGGCGAGGACGGGCGCGGTGGCCGGCTGGCCACGCTGCTGCACGTCGGTCCGGTCAACCACGCCTGCGCGCATCTGCTCGTGGCCACCCGCATCGCCGACCTCGACACCGACGCGCGTGACCGGGTGCTGATCGACCTGCTCGACGCCACCATCGCCGCCGTGCAGGCCGCCGAGGCGCGCACGACGGCGACGACCGCCACCGTGCCGGCGGGCGAGCTCAGCCGAGGCTGACCCGCACGCACGTGCCGAGGAGCCACTCCAGGCACACCCCGGCGCGCACGCCACCGCTCTGGGTCGCGGCCGGGGCGGGCGAGCTGCCCGACCCCGACGAGCTCCCGGACCCGGTCGAGCCACTCGACGAGCCCGCGTCGTTCGACGAGCCCGTGTCGCGGTCCGCCGCCGCGCCGGAGCCCGAGGTCCCGCCGGACCCCGAGGCCGTCCCGCCGCCTGCCGTGGCACCCGCGCCACCGCGCGCGCCCGCCGGCGAGGCGACGCCGTCGGTCGCGCCGGCGCCGGCGCCCGGCGCGGGGACGCCGGCCACCGCCGGGAGGCCGGGCGCGGCGGGGGCGGCGGGGAGGACCGCCCCGGTCTGGGCCGGGTCGGACAGGGGCGCCCCTCCGGCCCCCGGCGACCCGGTCGGCACACGCGTCGCCGCGGAGCCCGGGATGGGGAGCGTCGAGGGACTGAGGTCCGCGACCTGCGCCGAGCACATCATCACCATCGCGCCCAGCAACGCCGAGAGCAGCCATTTCCGCACCACGGCGTGCCTCCCGTCCCGTCCGACCGCCGGCCGTGGAGGCCGGACACGGCGGACATCGCGGCGCGCAGCCGTTCCGTCACCGCGCGGGAGGCTTCGTCCCCCGATTGCCGGGCAGGATCACCCGTCCGGACGCGGAGCGTCGTCAGCCGGAGTGGGCGTCGACCACCGCGTCGATCTTCGCCGCGAGGTCGGTGTCCTTGGCCGTCAGCCCGCCCTCGGAGTGGGTGGAGAGCTTGAACTTCAGGCTGTTGTAGCGGATGTCCATGTCGGGATGGTGCTGGTTCTCCTCGGCCAGGTCGGCGACCTGCCGGATCACCTCGATCGCCGCGGGGAAGCTCGGCAGCTTCGCGAACCGCGCGATGGTCACGTCGTCCGCGCGCTCCCAGGCGGGCAGTCGGGACAGGGCCTCGGCGATCGCGTCCTCGTCCAGCAGTTCGGCCATGCGGGCATCCTGGCACGCCATCATGGGGTCATGGGGATCGTGGTGGGCGCGGCGGTGGTGCGCGGGGGACGGGTGCTCGCGGCGCGCCGGACCCGTCCGGCCCCGGCGGCGGGACGGTGGGAGCTGCCCGGGGGAGGGGTGGAGGACGGCGAGGACGAGGCCGCCGCGCTCGCCCGCGAATGCCGCGAGGAGCTCGCGCTCGACGTCGTCGTCGGGGCTCCGGTGGGCGAGGAGGTGCCGCTGCCGGGCGGGCGGGTCCTGCGCATCCGGTGGTGCACCACCGAGGGGGAGCCGACCCCGTCCGAGCACGACGCCCTGGCCTGGGTGGGTCCCGACGAGCTCGACGACCTCGACTGGCTGCCGGCCGACCGCCTCGTGCTGCCGGCGCTCGCCGCCGCCCTGCGCGGCACCCGGCCTACGCCGCGCGGGCCTTCTTCAGCGCCTTCTTGAGGTCCTTGCCGGTCACGCCGGCCTCCTGCAGGCGCGCCGCGCGCATCAGCAGCACCGGGCACCCCTTGCAGCGCGGCGCCGACCGGCAGCACTGCTTCTTGATCTTCTTCGCGCCGGTGAGCGACGCGGCGTGGGCGTAGGCGGCGAGGTTCGTCGGCACGGCCGGACCCCGCGGGACCTCCGGGACTCCGGTGCCGCAGGCCCCGCACGTGGGACACGACCCCTCCCGGCGGCGGCCCTTCTTCGCGCCCTTGCCCATGAGGTGAGGCTAACCTCCGTCCCCGGCGGGAGGCCAGACCCGTCGCGGTCACGTCACGCCGACCGTGCCACGATGGCGACGCCGACCCAGGGCCCGTGCCCTGCTCGGGCAGGCCCCACCTCCCGGGGCGAGGTCGGCCGGCATCCCCGAGGACGAAGGGCCCGACGGACACGTGAGAGGTTCCCGGAACGCGCCCGCGGGCGTCCGGGTCCCCCGCGAGCGCGGTCGGCGCCTCCTGCTCGCCACCGTGATGGTCGTGCTCGGTCTGCTCGCCGCCTGCTCGTCCGAGCCACCGCCGGTGGTCGGGCAGGTCCCCGCGGCGCCCGCGCCCGCCCCGCAGCTCGAGCCGGACCCGACCGAGCTGCGCATCGGGATCGACGACCTGGGGGTCGGCTTCAACCCCCACCGCATCACCGACGACACCCCCGTCTCCCGGGCGATGGCCGCCCTCGTGCTGCCCTCGGCGTTCCGCCCGGGACCCGACGGCGAGCCGCGCCTCGACACCACCGTCGTCACCTCGGCCCGCGTGACGTCGACCCGGCCCTACACGGTGTCCTACGAGATCGCGCCGGCCGCGACGTGGTCGGACAACGCGCCGGTGGCCGCCGAGGACTTCGTCTACCTCTGGCAGCAGATGCGCAGCCAGCCGGGGGTGGTCGACGCCGCGGGCTACCGGGCGATCTCCGACGTCCGTTCGCGCGCCGGCGGCAAGGCCGTCGACGTGGTGTTCGACCGGCCCTTCCCCGCCTGGTCGTCGCTGTTCGACCACCTGCTGCCCGCCCACCTGCTCAAGGACGCGCCCGGGTCGTGGGGCGGGGCGCTGACCGACAGCATCCCGCTCTCGGCCGGCCCCTTCGCGGTGCGCGTCGTCGACCGCATCCGCGGGCAGGTGACGCTCGCCCGCAACGACCGGTACTGGGGCACCCCCACGGTTCCCGACGAGCTCGTGTTCCAGGCCGCCGACGCCGCGTCGCTGATCGACCGTGTCCGCTCCGGCGACGTGCAGGCCACCGCGTTCCGCGCCGACGCCGCGGAGGTGGCCGCCCTCGCCGCGGTCGGACCCGCCCTGCGGGTGCGCACCCTGCCCGAGCCCGCGGTCGTCCAGCTCGCGTTGCGCAGCGACGACGGGCCGCTGTCCGACGTCCGTGTGCGGGGCGCGGTGGCGGCGTCGATCGACCGGTCGGCCCTGCGCGCGGTCGGCACCGGGGGCGGACCCTCGTCGGCCCTGCCCGCCGACGCGTTCGCCCGCGCCCCGTCGGAGGCCGGTTACCGGTCCACGCTCCCGGCGGACTCCCCGGCCGCGGCCCGCGACCTCGCCACCGCGGCCACCCTGCTCACCACCGCCGGCTACACCCGCGGAACCGACGGGCGGTGGACCCGCGGCGGGCAGCCACTCGTCCTGCGCCTGGCCGCACCGCCCCAGGTCGCCCCCTTCGGACGGCTCGTCGCCACCCTCGGGACGCAGCTCCGCGCCGCCGGGATCGACTCGGTCGTCGTCGCCGACGGCGGCGCGACGGCCTTCCCGCCGGGTCGCGGCCCGGTCCCGGCCACCGCCACGCCCTCGCCCGCCGTGACGCCCACGCCGACGCCCACCCCGACCACCGGCCCCGTCGCCACGCCGACGCCCGGGGCGCCGACCCGACCACCACCACGACCGCCTCCACCACCACGACGACGGTGCCGCTGACCCCGGACTCGCCCTCGGACCTGGCCGTCGCCGACATCTCGGTGCTCGCGCTGCCCCGGGGCGGGGACCCGATCACCGACCTCGCGTCCGTGGTCGGCTGCCCGGGCGGGCGCGCGCCCGCGACGTCGGGCACCCCGGTCCCGAGCCAGGCGGTGGCCGCCGTGCCGCTGACCACCGGCGCCGTCCCGACGAGCAACGCCCCGGCCCCGAGCACCGCGGCGGCGCCCACGAGCACCGCGGCGCGCACCGCGACGGGGAGCGCCGCCGCCGACGGCGCCGAATCCGACCTCGCCGAGCCCCAGGCCTCCGAGGCGCTCTCGCCGACGGGGTACTGCGACCCCACGCTGCAGTCGCTGCTCGACGCCGCGATGTCCGGCGCGATGAGCACCGACACCGCGCTGGCGCTGGCCGAGCCCACCCTGTGGAGCGCGCTCCCGACGATCCCGCTCTTCCAGGCCGCCTCCGTGCTCGCGGGACCGGCCGACCGCACCGACGTCGTCGTCGGCCCGCTCCAGGCCAGCCCCTTCGCCGGGGCCGACCGGTGGGTGCCGCCACCGGCGTCCGACCGCGGTGACGACGGCATCAACTGACCGGTCGGTGCCTTGCCGTGACCCGGGGAACCCCCTAGGTTTCGCGCGCCCGGACGACGCGGCGTGACCACCCGTGCGTGCCCCGTGCCCGGACCGGCCACCGGTCCACCGGTCCACCGAGGAGGAACGTTGCCGTTGCGCCGGCCGGCCACCGTCGTGGCCGCACTGCTCGCCGTGGTCCTTGTGGCCGGCGCCTGCGGCGGGGGCGGCGACGACCGGTCCGCCCAGACCCTGAGCATCGAGTGGGGCGAGCCGGAGAACCCGCTGATCCCCGGGAACACCACGGAGCAGAACGGCGGCGACGTCATCGACGCGCTGTTCTCCGGTCTCGTGCGCTACGACGTCGACACCGGCGCGCCCACCCCGGAGATGGCCGAGGCCATCACCACCACCGACAACCGGGTGTTCACCATCCGGGTCAAGCCCGGGTGGACCTTCCACGACGGCACCCCGGTGACCGCGCAGAGCTTCGTCGACTCCTGGAACTGGACGGCGCTCGGCCCGAACGCCGCGCAGGCCCAGTCCTTCATGGAGAAGATCGAGGGCTACGACCAGGTCTCCACCGAGCAGCCGACCGCACCGGCGATGAGCGGCCTGCGGGTGGTGGACCCCCTGACGTTCACCGTCACGCTCAAGCAACCGTTCACGATCTTCCCGCTGACCCTGGGCTACTCGGCCTACTACCCGCTGCCCCGGACGTTCTTCACCGACCGCGCCGGCTACGAGGCCGCGCCGGTGGGCAACGGCGAGTTCCGCTTCGACTCCCGCGTCCCCAACCAGAGCCTGACCCTGGTGCGCAACGACCAGTACGCGGGCGCCGCCAAGCCCCAGGTCGAGCGCCTGGAGTTCCGCGTCTACTCCGAGCTGCAGACCTCGTACGACGACGTGATCTCGGGGAACCTCGACCACGTCCGCGCCATCCCGGCGGCCGCGCTGGCCGGCGGCCGCTGGCGCGCCGACCTGGGTGCGGGCGCCCACCAGAAGGAGGGCCTGGTCACCGACTCGCTCGGCGTCCCGACCTACGACCCGCGCTTCGCCAATCCGCTGCTGCGCAGGGCGATCTCGATGGCCATCGACCGCCCGACGATCGTCAGGCAGATCTTCGGGGGCACCTACACCCCGGCCACCGGCTACGCGACGTCGGCGGCCGCGGGCTACGTGCCCGGCCAGTGCGCACAGTCCTGCACCTACGACCCGCAGGCGGCCCGGCAGCTGCTCGCCCAGGCGGGGGGCTTCCCGGGCACCCTGACCCTGACCGCCAACTCCGACGGGGGCCACGACCAGTACATGCAGGCCGTCGCGACCAGCATCCGGCAGACCCTGGGGATCGACGTGCGCTACACGCCCCTGCCCTCGTTCTCCGAGCAGCGCCGGATCGCCAACGCCCAGCAGTTCACCGGCCTGTTCCGCGCCGGCTGGCAGGGCGACTACCCGGACATCGAGACGTTCCTGACCCAGCTCTACCGGACCCGGGCGTCGTCGAACGACTACGGGTACTCGAACCCGGCGGTCGACGCCGCCCTCTCGGCGGCCGACCGGGCCCCGACGGTCGAGGCGGCGAACGCCGGGTACGCCGCGGCGGAACGGCTCGTCCTCGCCGACATGCCCTCCATCCCGCTGTGGAGCCGCCCGGTGACGTACGGCAACGGAGCCCGGGTGGCCGCCGCGGACCAGAACCCGCTCAACCGGCAGGACACCTCGACCTACCGGCTCAACCCGCAGGGCTGAGCGGGGTGGGCCGCTACGTCCTGCGGCGCCTGCTGCAGCTGATCCCGGTGTTCCTCGGGAGCACCTTCATCGTCTACGTCCTGGTCTGGGGCCTCTCCGACGACCCGTTCGCGGGCAAGTGCGGGCAGCGTGCCTGCTCACCGGCCTACGTCGCCACGATGACCGAGCGGTACCACCTCGACGACTCCCTCGTCGTGCAGTACCTCAAGTACCTCGGGGCGGTGCTGACGGGCGACTTCGGGCAGACGTTCTCCGGCACCGAGATCTCGACCCTGATCGCGACCGCCTACCCGACCACCATCCGTCTCGCCCTCGTCGCGCTCACGATCGAGGCGGTCATCGGCATCCTCGCCGGGATCGTCGCCGGCCTGCGCGGTCGCGGGTTCGTCGACTCCCTCGTCCTGGTCTCGACGCTCTTCCTGATCTCCCTGCCGGTGTTCGTCACCGGCCTGGTGCTCAAGCAGGTCCTCGGCGTCGAGCTCGGCATCATCCGGACCTCGGTGCCGAACAACCCCTCGGTCGCCGACCTGCTCGTCCCCGGGTTCGTGCTCGGCAGCCTGTCGATGGCCTACGTCGCGCGCCTGACCCGCACCAGCCTCGTCGAGAACGCGCGCGCCGACTTCGTGCGCACCGCCGTGGCCAAGGGTCTGTCCCGGCGTCGTGTGGTCGGGGTGCACATGCTGCGCAACTCGCTGATCGTCGTGGTCACCTTCCTGGGCACCGACCTCGGCACCCTGATGGGCGGGGCGATCGTCACCGAGGGCGTGTTCAACATCCGGGGGATCGGCGGCCTCGTCTTCCGGGGGATCCTGCAGCAGGACACCGCCACCGTGGTCGGGATCGTCGTCCTGCTGGTGATCGTCTACCTGATCGCCAACCTCGTCGTCGACCTGCTCTACGCCGTGCTCGACCCGAGGATCCGCTATGACTGAGCCCGTGCTCGCGGGCCGGGGCAACGACCCGGCGGCGGAGGACCCCGGACGTCGACGCGGTCGGCGGCCTCTGGTCCGACGCGTGGCGCCAGGTGCGCCGACGCCCGCTGTTCTGGGTCGCGACGACGATCATCCTGGTGCTCGTGGGGATGGCGGTCGCCCCCTCGCTGTTCACCTCGGTCGACCCCGGCGCCGCCGACCTGGCCGCCTCCGGCGCGCCCCCCGGGCCCGACGCCGTGTTCGGGCGCGACCTGCAGGGCCGCGACGTGTACGCCCGCGCGATCTACGGTGCCCGGCCGACGCTGACGGTGGGCGTGCTCGCGACCCTCGGCACGATCGGGATCGGCGCCCTCGCCGGCCTGCTCGCCGGCTACGCGCCGGGCTGGGTGGACGCCCTGGTCTCGCGCTTCGGCGAGATCTTCGCCGGCCTGCCGTTCGTGCTCGGCGGCATCGTCATCCTCACCGCGTTCAACCCGCCCGGCGCACTGGTGGGGGAGTCCCGGCTGGTGACGCAGGTCGTGCTGACCATCGTCGTGCTCTCCTGGCCGGTGGCCATGCGCATCACGCGGGCCGCGACGATCACCGCGAGGCAGCAGGACTACGTGACGGCGGCGCGGGCCCTCGGTGCCGGGCCCGGGCGGATCGTCTTCCGGCACATCCTGCCCAACACCCTCGCCCCGGTGCTCGTCTACGCGACCATCCAGCTCGGGGCGTTCATCGGCGCCGAGGCGACCCTGTCGTTCCTCGGGATCGGCCTCAAGGACCCGGTGGTCTCCTGGGGCGTGATGATCGCCGAGTCGCAGGACCGCGTCGCGCAGATCCCGCACGCCATCCTGTTCCCGGCGGCGTTCCTCGTCCTGACCGTGCTCGCGTTCGTGATGCTCGGCGACGCCGTCCGCGACGCGCTCGACCCGAGGGGACGGTGACGGCCGTGGCCTCTCCGCGGTCCAGCTCCCTTCCTCCTTCCCCCCTGCTCGAGGTCGACGACCTGCACGTCGAGTTCGGCACCGGTCCCGGGAAGGCCTCGGTGCTCAACGGTGTGAGCTACCACGTCGACGAGGGCGAGACCCTCGCCGTGCTCGGCGAGTCCGGGTCGGGCAAGAGCGTCACCGCCCAGACGGTCATGGGGATCCTCGACGTCCCGCCCGGCCGGATCACCGGCGGCGCGGTGCGGTTCCGCGGGGAGGAGCTGCTCGGCGCCACCGAGGAGCGCCGCCGGCGGTTGCGCGGCGAGTCGATGGCGATGGTGTTCCAGGACGCGCTCTCGGCGCTCAACCCCGTCTACTCGGTGGGCTTCCAGATCGCCGAGCAGTTCCGCACGCGGCGCGGGATGTCGCGCCGGGACGCGACGGCGGAGGCGGCCGCGCTGCTCGACCTGGTGGGCATCCCGGACGCGAAGCGACGGGTGAAGCAGTACCCCCACCAGTTCTCCGGGGGCATGCGCCAGCGCGCCATGATCGCGATGTCGCTGGCCCTGGACCCCGACCTGCTCATCGCCGACGAGCCCACGACCGCACTCGACGTCACCGTGCAGGCCCAGATCATGGCGCTGCTCGACGCGCTGCGCCGCGAGCGCGGGATGGGGATGGTCCTGATCACCCACGACCTCGGCGTCGTCGCGGAGGTCGCCGACAGGATCGCGGTCATGTATGCCGGGCGGATCGTCGAGCACGCCGACGCGGCGTCGCTCTACGCGCGTCCCGCGCACCCCTACACCCGTGGGCTGATGGCCTCCGTGCCCCGCCTCGACGAGCCCCGTCCGGCGTCCCTCGACCCGATCCCGGGCCTGCCGCCGAGCCTCACCGCGATCCCGCCGGGGTGCCCGTTCCACCCGCGGTGCTCCTTCGTCGAGGACCGCTGCCGCGTCGAGCGCCCCGCCCTGCGGGAGCTCGGCGGCGGCCACCGCAGCGCCTGCCACGTCGCGGAGCGGTTCCTGCCCGCGGGCCGCGCGTCCGGAGAGACGGTGTCGCCGTGACCGCCACGGGCGAACCCCTCCTGGCGGTCCGCCACCTCGTCAAGCACTTCCCGATCACCCGGGGCGTGGTGTTCCGCCGGACGGTCGGGCACGTCCGTGCCGTCGACGGGGTGTCGTTCGACCTGTACCCCGGCGAGACCCTCGGCGTGGTCGGGGAGTCGGGCTGCGGCAAGTCGACCCTGGCCCGGGTGCTCATGCGCCTCGAGCCGCCGACGAGCGGGACCGCGACCTTCGAGGGGGAGGACCTGTTCGCGAAGTCCGGCGCGGCGCTGAAGGCGTGGCGCCGCGAGATGCAGATCGTCCTGCAGGACCCCTACACCTCGCTCAACCCGCGCCGGACCGTCGGCGACATCGTCGGCGAGCCCTTCGAGATCCACCCCGAGGTGGCCCCGAAGGGGCAGCGTCGTGCCCGCGTGCAGGAGCTGCTCGAGGTGGTCGGGCTCAACCCCGAGCACATCCGCCGCTACCCGCACCAGTTCTCCGGCGGGCAGCGCCAGCGCATCGGCATCGCGCGGGCCCTCGCGCTCAAGCCGAAGGTCATCGTCTGCGACGAGCCGGTCTCGGCGCTCGACGTGTCGATCCAGGCGCAGGTGATGAACCTGCTCGCCGAGCTGCAGAGCGGGTTCGGACTGTCCTACGTGTTCATCGCCCACGACCTCGGGGTGGTCCGGCACCTCTGTGACCGCGTCGCGGTGATGTACCTCGGCACGATCGTCGAGACGGGGACCGGCGAGGAGATCTACGGTCGCGCGAGCCACCCGTACACGCAGGCGCTGCTGTCCTCGGTCCCGATGCCCGACCCCTCGCTGCGGGGGCGTCGCGACGTGGTCCGGCTCGACGGCGACCTGCCCGACCCCGCCGACCCGCCCTCGGGCTGCCGGTTCCGTACGCGCTGCCCGCGGGCCGAGCCCGTGTGCGCCGAGACGGAGCCGGTGCTCGAGGTCCGGAGGAGCACCGACCACCCGGCGGCCTGCCACTTCGCCCGGCCTACGGTTCCCCGGTGAGCTCGCCGCGCCTCGTGCTGGTCCACGCCCACCCCGACGACGAGACGATCACCTGCGGTGGGGTGATGGCGCTGGCGGCCCGCGCGGGCGTGCCGGTCACCCTGGTGACGTGCACGCGCGGCGAGCTCGGCGAGGTCATCCCTGCGGAGTGGCAGCACCTGTCCGGTGACGCGCTGGGCGCGTACCGCGAGGGCGAGCTCGCGCGGGCGTGCGCGGCGCTCGGCGTCACCGACCACCGCTGGCTCGGCGGGGCCGGACGGTGGCAGGACTCGGGCATGGTCCTCGCCGGCGAGGGGATCCGCGCCGCCGCCCCGGCCCGGCTCGACCCGGGGGCGTTCGCCGGGCCCGGGGGCTTCGACGACCAGGTCGCGGCGCTCGTCGCGGTGCTGCGCGAGAGCGTCCCGCGCGTCGTCGTCACCTACGACGAGCGCGGCGGCTACGGCCACCCCGACCACGTCCGCGCCCACCAGGTGACCCTCGCCGCCGTGGCGGTCGTCGACCCGGACGCCACGGCGATCACCGTGGCCGCCACCGCCGCGGCGCACGACGAGGTCGCCGCCGGGCTCGCCGCGCTGGCCCGACGACCGTGGCTGCCGCTGCCCGTGCCGCCGGTGGAGGACCTGCCCACGGTCCCGGACGCCACCATCACCACGCGGATCGACCTCGGTGCCGCCCGCGTGGCGAAGATGGCCGCCCTGCGGGCGCACGCCACCCAGATCGGGGTCCTCGACGACGGCCGCGAGCCCCCCGCGTTCGCGCTGTCGAACGGCCTCGCCCAGCCCGTGCTGCCGGCGGAGTGCTTCGTCCACCTGCGGGGCCCGGCGAGCGCCCCGGACGACCTGTTCCCGGCGTCGTGAGCCGCCTGCCCTGGCTCGTCGTCGCGGTCCTCGTCGTCGACGCGGTCCTGCTGGCGTGGACCGAGATGGCGTGGCTGTCGCTGCGGGTGGGCGCCACCGCCGTGCCGCTGCCGCTCTCGGCGCTGGTGGCGGCCGTGACGACCCCGGTGCTGGTGCTGGCGGCGGACGCCGCGCTCCCGCGCACGACGGCACCGCTGCTGCCCCTGGCCGGCTGGACCCTGACGATCCTGCTCGCCGGGCTGTGGAGCCCGGCCGGAGGCGGCGTGCTCGTGCCCGACTGGCGCGCGATCCTGCTCCTCGCGGCCGGGCTGCTGCCGGGGGTCGTGGCGACGAGCCGCCGACACCCCCTTCCCGAGCCGGCGGAGCCCCGCCCCGACACCGGGACCGCGCCGCAGCGCAACGGTTGAGCCCGGCGGAGTCCGGGAACCGAGCGGCCATGTCCGCGATCCCCGACGAGCACGTCGTCCGCGTCCTGCGCCCCTTCGTGGCCGCCACCGGTCCCGTCCTGCGCGGCCTGCGCGACGCGGATCCCTTCCGCCTCGGACGTCTCGCCCGGCGGCGGGCCCTCGAGGCGTCGGAGCAGCCGTCGGCCGAGCCCGCCCCCGCTCCCGACACCCGGCGCGGGAAGGCCGCGCGGACCGCGCGGAACACCCGCGCCCGGGCGCTCGACCGGTTGGCCACCTCGAAGCTCCCCGGCACCCCCCGCTGGCAGGCGATGAGCCCCTCCGAGCGCGACCAGTGGTGGGTCGGGCGGGTCGGTCGCTTCACCTCGGTGGTCGCGTCGATCCCCGGCATCGGGGGCGCGCTGGCCCGTCGCCTGCCCGTCTCGGACATCCTCGGCCTCGGCGCGCAGGGGCTCGTGATCTGCGCGATCGCGGGCGAGCACGGCCTGACCGGCCGCGACGAGCAGGTCCGCCTGCTGGCGTCGGTGCTGTTCGGGCGCGACCTCGACCCCGCGCGCCACGGCGACGCGCACGGCCCCGACGTCGAGCGCGAGGCGGGCGAGCTCACCGGCGACGTCCGTCACGGCGGGCACACCGAGGAGCGCGGCAGGCTCTCGGCGCTGGCCCGGGCGGTGTGGCGGATGGGACGCACCCTGTGGGGGCTGAACGAGGAGCTCGACCGCCGCCCCCGCGGGCGGAAGGTCTGGCGGGTGGCCGCCAACGTGCCCGTCGTCGGCGCCCTGGCGAGCTACCGCAGCGAGCGCTCCGGGCTCAAGCGGGCGGCCCGCGCCGCGGCGGAGTGGGTGGCGCGCGAGCAGCGGTGAGGGTGCCCTGTGTGGCACCCACCACCGCGACGGGAGCGAATCGGGCCGCCCCCGCACGGGCGTCGGGCGCCGCGGACGGGAATACTCGCCGGAGCCTCCCCGGTCCGGCTGTGCGCGGCCGGGGTGCGCTGCGAGGACGAGAGCGAGGATCAGGAGCCGCCGTGACGTACGTGATCGCCGAACCGTGTGTGGACGTGCTCGACAAGGGCTGCATCGAGGAATGCCCCGTCGACTGCATCTACGAGGGGGGCCGGATGATGTACATCCACCCCGATGAGTGCGTCGACTGCGGGGCGTGCGAACCGGTGTGCCCGGTGGAGGCCATCTACTACGAGGACGACGTGCCCGAGCAGTGGTCGGTCTACACCCAGGCCAACGTCGACTTCTTCGACGAGATCGGCTCGCCCGGCGGCGCCTCGAAGGTCGGCAAGCTCGACCGTGACGTGGGCCCCGTGCCCGCGCTGCCGCCCCAGGGCGAGTGACGTCCACGGGCCGCAGCACCATGGGCCCCGCGGTCGCCTTCCCCGCGGTGGGGGAGTTCCCGTGGGACAGCCTGGCCACCGCGTCAGCCACCGCGCGGGCGCACCCCGACGGCCTCGTCGACCTCTCGGTCGGCACGCCGGTCGACCCGGTGCCCGCCGTGGTCGGCGAGGCGCTGCGGGCCGCGTGGGACTCCCCGGGCTACCCGCAGACCTGGGGCACGCCCGCGCTGCGGTCCGCGGCCGTCGACGCGCTGGCGCGCCGCCACGGAGCCGCCGGCGTGGTGCCCGATGCCGTGCTGCCGACCATCGGCTCCAAGGAGCTGGTGGCCTGGCTGCCGACCCTGCTCGGGCTCGGTGACGGTGACGTCGTCGCCCTGCCGGCCCTGGCGTACCCGACCTACGAGGTCGGCGCCCGCCTCGCCGGCGCGCGACCCGTGCGCGTCGCCGACGACGAGCCCCTGCCGGACGGCACCCGGCTGGTGTGGTTGAACTCGCCGTCCAACCCGACCGGGCGCGTCCTCGACGCCCGGGCGCTCGCCGCCCGCGTCGCCGAGGCCCGCGAGCTCGGCGCCGTCGTCGCGTCCGACGAGTGCTACCTCGCCCTCCCCGGACCCGGGGTGGCCCCCGTCTCCGTGCTCGACCCCGTGGTGCACGGCGGCGCCGTCGACGGGCTGCTCGCCGTGCACTCGCTGTCGAAGACCGCCAACCTCGCCGGCTACCGCGCCGGCTTCGTCGCCGGCGACCCCGCGCTGGTCGGCGGACTGCTCGCCGTGCGCAAGCACGCCGGGATGATCGTGCCGCGGCCGGTCCAGGAGGCGATGACCGCCGCCCTGTGCGACGACGAGCACGTCGCCGTCACCCGCGCCCGCTACGACGCCCGGCGCGCCCTCCTGCGCCCGGCCCTCGAGGCCGCGGGCCTGCGCGTGGAGCACTCCGAGGCCGGCCTCTACCTCTGGGCCACCGCCGGTGAGCCCTGCCGCGCCACCGTCGACCGCCTCGCCGCCCTCGGCATCCTCGTCGCCCCCGGCGAGTTCTACGGCCCGGCGGGCGCCCGCCACGTCCGCGTCGCCCTCACCGCCTCCGACGAGCGCGTCCGCGCCGCCGCGGACCGTCTCAGCCCGGCCGCTCCTCGGTGAGGAAGTCGACGATCATGTGGTTGCACAGCTCGGGCTTGTCGCCCAGCGAGCCGTGGCCCGTCCCCGGGACGACGGCGAGCTGGGCGTCGGGGAGTCCGGCGCGCAGGGCGAGCGTGTGCTCGACGGGGATCTCGTCGTCGTCGTCCCCGATCATCACCAGCGCCGGGTGCGGGTAGCCGGCGAGGTCGGCCGGGGTGAACGCCGGTTCGTGGCGGTGCGCGTCCAGCACCCGCTCGGCGACGACCGGGAAATGACCGGGGCCGTCCGGTGACACCGCGTCGTGCCACTCGACGAAGAACGCCAGCGTCTCGCCGTCGAGCGGGTCGAGGACGCCCGGGGCCCAGGCGTCGTGGTGGAAGACGCCCGCCGAGACCACGAGCCGTGGCACGAGGTCGGGCCGGCGCAGCGCGACGGTGAGCGCGAGCAGGGCCCCGGTGCTGTGCCCCACCACCGGCGCGGGCCCGCCGACGACCTGCTCGAGGAACGCGATCGTGTCCTCGGCCATCCGCGCGAGCGTGATCGGGCCGGGCACGTCCGGCGTGCGCCCGTGGCCGCGCTGGTCGGGGCGGAACACCCGGAACCGCGCCGCGAGCCCGGGCAGGTTGGGCTCCCACGCCCGGGCGTCGGCGAGACCGGGGTGCAGGAGCACGAGCGGCTCGCCGCTCCCGTCGTCGTCGTAGCCCATCAGGACGTCCCCGAGGGCGGCGCGGTGATCGGTCATCGTGAGGGGACCGATCAGTCGTTCGCGTGCAGGGCGGCGTTGAGCTCCACGCGGGCGCCCTCGGTGCGGGCGAGGGCGTGCACGGTGCCGGTGACCGAGTCGCGGCGCAGCAGCATGCCGGAGCGGCCGGAGAGCTCGGCGGCCTTGACCACGCTGCCGTCGTCGAGGGTGACGCGGGTGCCGGCGGTCACGTAGAGGCCGGCCTCGACGATGCAGTCGTCGCCGAGGGAGATCCCGATCCCGGCGTTGGCGCCCAGCAGGCAGCGCTCGCCGATCGCGATGACCTCCTTGCCGCCCCCGGACAGCGTCCCCATGATCGACGCACCCCCGCCGACGTCGGTGCCGTCGCCGACCACGACACCACCGGAGATGCGGCCCTCGACCATCGAGGTGCCGAGCGTGCCGGCGTTGAAGTTGACGAAGCCCTCGTGCATCACGGTGGTGCCCGACGCGAGGTGGGCGCCGAGGCGGACGCGGTCGGCGTCGCCGATGCGGACGCCCGAGGGGATGACGTAGTCGACCATGCGCGGGAACTTGTCGACCGCGTAGACGGTCACCGGTCCGCGCGCACGCAACCGCGCGCGGACCCGCTCGAAGTCCGGCACCGGGCAGGGCCCGTGGTTGGTCCAGACGACGTTCGCGAGCCGGCCGAAGATGCCGGTGAGGTCGATCTGGTGGGGCCGGACCAGCCGGTGGGACAGCAGGTGCAGGCGCAGGTAGACGTCGTAGCCCGAGGACGGCGGCGCGGTGAGGTCGGCGACCGTGCGTACGGCGACGACCTCCACCCCCCGGGCCTCGTCGGTGCCGAGCGCGTCGACCAGCGACGGCTCCAGCTCGCCGGCGGGGACCATCACCGTGCCCGCGCTCGGCGGAGACCGGATCGTCCTCCGCAGCCAGCTCCGGCAGCGGGTACCAGGTGTCGAGGACGGTGCCGTCGAGGGCGACGGTGGCCAGCCCCACGCCCAGGGCGCGGGTCGGGGAACTCGGGGTGCTCATCGACATCGAGGCTATCGCCCCAGGGCGGAGGGGAAGGAGACCGTACGCCCGTCTAGCCTCGCGCGGGTGAGCCCGCCGCCCGTCACCCTCGACCTCTCGGCCGGTCCCGTGGCGCTCACGGCGGCGCTGGTGGACGTCCCGAGCGTCTCCGGCGACGAGGAGTCGCTCGCCGACGCCGTGCAGGCGGCGCTCGTCGCGCAGGCGCCACACCTCGAGGTGGTGCGCTCGGGGCAGGCCGTGCTGGCGCGCACGCACCTCGGCCGCAGGCGGCGGGTGCTGCTCGCCGGGCACCTCGACACCGTGCCGATCGCCGACAACCTGCCCTCGCGGCGGGAGGGCACGCGGCTCTACGGGTGCGGCACGAGCGACATGAAGGCCGGCGTCGCGGTGATGACCCACCTCGCCGCCGCCGTGGTCGAGCCCGCCCACGACGTGACGCTGGTGCTCTACGACTGCGAGGAGGTCGAGGCGTCGCGCAACGGCCTCAACCGCATCGAGCGCGAGCACCGCGACTGGCTCGACGCCGACCTCGCGGTGCTCGGCGAGCCCACGTCGGGCCAGGTCGAGGGCGGGTGCCAGGGCACGATGCGGCTCGTCGCGACCCTCGAGGGCCGGCGCGCGCACTCCGCGCGGGCCTGGCTGGGCGTCAACGCCGTGCACGCCGCCGCGCCGCTGCTGGACCGGCTCGCCGGCTATGTGCCGCGCAGCGTCGACATCGACGGCTGCGTCTACCGCGAGGGCATGCAGGCGGTGCGCATCGAGGGCGGCGTCGCCGGCAACGTGGTCCCGGACCGGTGCACGGTCACGGTCAACTTCCGGTTCGCCCCCGACCGGGACCTCCCCGGCGCCGAGGCGCACGTCCGTGAGGTCCTCGACGGCACGGGGATCGCCGAGCTGACCGTGACCGACGCCGCCCCCGGCGCGCTGCCCGGACTCGCGGCCCCCGCGGCCGCGGAGTTCGTGGCGGCCACCGGGGCGACGCCGGTCGCGAAGTACGGCTGGACCGACGTCGCGCGCTTCGCGGCCCTCGGCATCCCGGCCCTGAACTTCGGGCCCGGCGACCCGAACCTCGCCCACACCCGCGAGGAGTGGGTCGAGGTGCCCGCCGTGACCGCGGCGTGCGACGTGCTGCGGGCCTACCTCACCACCGCGTAGCCGCCGTCACGCCCCGTTCGGGTGCGGCTCCTAGGCTCGCGGCATGACCGGGCCCGAGCCGACCGACCGCGCGCTCCCGGAGTCGCGCAACCACTTCGACGACGACATCGCGCCGCGTGCCACCGCCATCGACCGCCGCCGTCCCGAGCACCGCGACCCGGCGCGGCTGAGCTCGACCACCGACCAGCGGCTGCTCGACTCCCGTGGCCCCGCCGAGTGGGTGCACTCCGACGCCTGGCGTGTCCAGCGGATCCAGGCCGAGTTCGTCGAGGGCTTCAGCGTCCTGGCCGAGATCCCGCGCGCCGCCACGGTGTTCGGCTCCGCCCGCACCCCGCCCGACCACCCGACCTACGCCCGCGGTGTGGAGCTCGGCGCGGCGCTGGCCCGCGCGGGCTTCGCCGTGATCACCGGCGGTGGCCCGGGCTGCATGGAGGCCGCCAACCGCGGGGCGAGCGAGGCCGGCGGGCTCTCGATCGGGCTCGGCATCGAGCTGCCCTTCGAGCAGGGCCTCAACCCGTGGGTGGACCTCGGGGTGAACTTCCGCTACTTCTTCGCCCGCAAGACGATGTTCGTGAAGTACGCGCAGGCCTTCGTCTGCCTGCCCGGCGGCTTCGGCACGCTCGACGAGCTCTTCGAGGCGCTCGTGCTCGTCCAGACCGGCAAGGTCACCCGCTTCCCGGTCGTCCTGCTCGGCCGTGAGTACTGGGGCGGGCTGCACGACTGGCTCGCCGGCCCCGCTGTCGACGAGGGGACCATCTCGAAGAAGGACGTCGACCTCGTCCACCTCACCGACGACGTCGACGAGGCCGTCGACATCGTCCGGCTCGGCTTCCAGGAGATGATCGAGCGGTGAGGGTGTGCGTGTTCTGTGCCTCGGGGAACGTCGCCGAGACACACCTCGTGCTCGCCGCCGAGGTGGGGAGCGCGATCGCGGCGCGCGGCTGGTCGCTGGTCTCCGGCGGCGGGCGCGTGTCGATGATGGGCGCCGTGGCGCGCGCGGCCCGGGCGGGCGGGGCGCACACCGTCGGGGTGATGCCGCGGGTCCTCGTCGACGCGGAGGTCGCCGACGCCGAGGCCGACGAGCTGCTCGTCGTCGACGACATGCGCACCCGCAAGGCCGTGATGGACGCGAGCTGCGACGCCGTCCTCGCCCTGCCCGGGGGCCTGGGCACCCTCGAGGAGCTGTTCGAGGCCTGGACCTCCCGCGCGCTCGGGATCCACGCCAAGCCGGTCGTCGTCCTCGACCCCGACGGCCACTACGCCCCGCTGTTCGCCTGGCTCGAGGGGCTGCGCGGCACCGGGTTCGTCAGCGACCGGGGGATGGGCGCGCTGGTCCGCGTCCGGACCGTCGACGAGGCGCTGGACTCGGTGGCCGGCTCGTGACCCGCGCCCTCCTGCCCGCCGACGGGCGTGTCGCGGTGATGGCCATCGTCAACCGCACGCCCGACTCGTTCTACGACCGCGGCGCCGCCTGGGATGCGGGGGCGGCGCTCGAGGCCGTGGACCGGGCCGTCGCCGCCGGTGCCGACGTGGTCGACGTCGGCGGGGTCAAGGCCGGTCCGGGACCCGCGGTCGACGCCGCCGAGGAGCTGCGCCGCGTGCTCCCGACCGTCGCCGCCGTCCGCGCGCGCCACCCCGACGTCGCCATCAGCGTCGACACCTGGCGCGCCGAGGTCGCCCGCGAGGTGTGCGCGGCGGGCGCCGACCTCATCAACGACACCTGGGCGGGCGTCGACCCGTCCCTCGGCGCGGTCGCGGCCGAGTTCGGGGCCGGCATCGTCTGCTCCCACACCGGCGGCGCCGTGCCCCGCACCCGCCCGCACCGTGTGCGCTACGTCGACGTGGTGGCCGACGTCATCGCCGAGGTGACCCGCCAGGCCGCGGCGCACGAGCGCGCCGGTGTCGACCCCGCGCGCATCCTCGTCGACCCCACCCACGACTTCGGCAAGAACACCTTCCACGGCCTGGAGCTCCTGCGACGCCTCGACGAGCTCGTCGCCCTGGGCCGCCCGGTGCTGATGGCCCTGTCCAACAAGGACTTCGTCGGCGAGACCCTGGGCACCACCGAGCTCGCCGAGCGGCTCGAGGGCACCCTCGCCGCGACCGCCGTGGCCGCCTGGTCGGGCGCCGCGATGGTCCGCGCCCACGAGGTCGCCGCCACCCGCCGCGTGGTCGACATGGTCTCCGCCATCCGCGGCGACACGCCCCCGGCCCGCACGGTGCGGGCGCTGGCGTGAGGCCCGAGGTCGAGGACTGGTTCGGGCGACGGACGTGGGCGCACCCGCCGTGGGACGCCGCGGGACTGACGGCCGCGAAGGGCGCGCGCACGGTGTCCGTGGTGCTGCCCGCGCTCGACGAGGAGGCCACCGTCGGCGGGGTCGTGGCCGCGGTCCGCCCGCTGGTCGGCACGCTGGTCGACGAGCTCGTCGTCGTCGACTCCGGCTCCACCGACGCCACCGCCGCCCGGGCCCGGGCGGCCGGGGCGCGCGTCGTGGCGCGCGACGCGGTGCTGCCCGAGGTCCCGGTGCTCCCGGGCAAGGGCGAGGTGCTCTGGCGCTCGCTCGCCGCGACCGTCGGCGATGTGGTCGTGTTCCTCGACTCCGACCTGATCGACATGGGCCCGGAGTTCGTCGTCTCCCTGCTCGGTCCGCTGCTCACCGTCGACGGCGTCGAGCTGGTCAAGGGCTTCTACCACCGCCCGCTGCGGCTCCCCTCGCCCGGCGCCACCGAGGCCGACGCGACGCTCTCCGGGGGCGGACGGGTCACCGAGCTGACCGCCCGCCCCGTCCTGGCCGCCCTGCGCCCGGAGCTCTCCGGCGTCGTCCAGCCCCTCGGCGGGGAGTACGCGGCCACCCGCGCGCTGCTGGAGTCGGTGCCCTTCGCGGCCGGCTACGGCGTCGAGATCGGCCTGCTGCTCGACACCCACCGCACCCGCGGGCTCGACGCGATCGGCCAGGTCGACCTCGGGGTCCGCAAGCACCGCCACCGCTCGCTGCGCGCCCTCGGCGCCACGGCCGCGGAGGTCCTCGACGCCGCGCTGCGCCGCTGCGTCCCCGGCCACCCCGGTACCGACCCGCTGGTCCAGTTCGTGCCCGTCGACGGCGACTGGCTGCCCGACGAGCAGGCGGTGGCCGTCGTCGACCGGCCGCCACTGGAGACCCTGCGGCGCACGGGGACCTGACGGCTCCAGGCCCCGGTGCCGCCTACGATCAGAAGCCATGGGCAGCGCGCTGGTGTACGTCGTCGTGGTCGGCCTCGTGGCCGCCGCGGTCTACCTGGTCGCCGCCCTGGTCTTCGGCCGCGGCGAGGAGCTCGCCCCCATGCCGCCGGGCGCCACCCCCACCCGCCTGCCCGCCCGCGATCTCACCGGCGGCGACGTGCGCGACCTGCGCTTCCAGCAGGCGCTGCGTGGCTACAAGTGCAGCGAGGTCGACTGGGCCCTGGAGCGCCTCGCCGCCGAGGTCGACGCGCTGCGGGCCCGGGTGGCGGTGATGGAGGACGCGGGTGCGCCGGCTCCGCGCGACGCGGTGACCGGCCGGGGCGACCCGAGCCCGACCGACCCGACGCCGCGGGTGGAGTCGACCGGGGTCGGGCGGGGAATGCCCGCGCTGGACGAGCCCCGCGACAGAAGGTGAGGACGCCGTCATGGCGCGCCGCGAGATCACGGTGTCGGTCGACATCGACGCCCCGGTCGAGACGGTGTGGGCGGTCGTGACCGACTGGGAGTCCCAGGGCGACTGGATGCTCGGCACCCACGTCGAGGTCACGCGCGGCGACGGCCGCAGCGTGGGCTCCGAGGTGGCCGCGACCACCGGCGTCGGCCCGCTCGCGGTGACCGACACCATGGAGGTCGTCGGCTGGGACCCGCCGCACCGCGCCACCGTGCGGCACACCGGGCGCATCGTGCGCGGCAGCGGGGTGTTCTCGGTCACCGAGCGCCGGGGGGTCGACGGTGGGGACGCCTCGACGTTCCACTGGAGCGAGCTGCTCGACCTGCCACTCGGCCCCCTCGGGGCGCTCGGCTGGCCCGTGGTGCGCCCGGTGTTCGCGCTGGGCCTGCGTCGATCGCTCGAGGCCATGGCCCGCCACTGCGAGGAGCTCGCCGAGTGACCGTGGCCGTCACCGGCGCCGACGGGATCGCCCGCTGCCCGTGGGGGGCGGGCGACGGCCTGCTCGCCGAGTACCACGACACCGAGTGGGGTCGCACGCTCCACGGCCGCGACGCGCTCTACGAACGGATCAGCCTCGAGGCCTTCCAGTCGGGGCTCTCCTGGCTGATCGTGCTGCGCAAGCGCCCCGCGTTCCGGGCGGCGTTCGCCGGGTTCGAGCCCGAGGTCGTGGCCGGGTTCGGCGACGACGACGTCGAACGGCTGCTCGGCGACGCCGGAATCGTCCGGAACCGCGCGAAGATCCTCGCCACCCGGGACAACGCCCGCGCCGTGCTGGCGCTCGCCGAGCGCGGCGAGGACCTCGACGGCCTGCTCTGGTCGTTCGCGCCCGAGACCCGCGGAGCGCCGCCCGCGGGGCTGGCGGACGTCCCGGCGACCTCGCCGGCCTCGCACGCGATGGCGAAGGCGCTGCGCTCCCGCGGCTTCCGGTTCGTCGGTCCGACGACCTGCTACGCCCTCATGCAGGCCACCGGGATGGTCGACGACCACGTCGCCGGATGCTTCCGGGCGGACGCGCCGGGCCCCTGACCGGGGCGGACACGCCGGGATGATCGGCTCCGGTGTCGTGCCGACCGGGACGATGGTGAAGAATCGACGTCTGTCACACGGCGCTCGCTCCACGAGGTCCCCACGCAGTCGCGCGGGGCACCGTGACGGCGGGAGATCGACGAAAGCTCGCGGAGGGAGCACGACATGGCGGCCATGAAGCCCCGGACCGGCGACGGTCCCCTCGAGGTCACCAAGGAGGGGCGCGGCATCGTGATGCGCGTGCCGCTCGAAGGTGGGGGGCGCCTCGTCGTCGAGATGACGGCGGACGAGGCCGGCGATCTGCGGGAGGCTCTCCAGGGCGTGGTCGGCTGAGCGCCGGCGTGGGCCTCGCGGGCGCGGCGTTCGCCGACCCGACGCTGCCCACCCCGCTCGCCGGGCTCGTCCTCACGAGCCCGGACGAGCACGCCGGTCCGACCGTGCGCTGGCGGCGCCGCGACGACACCTCCGACGACGACACCTCCGGTGACGGCACCGGCGACGACCGCACTCCCGCGGTGGTCGCCGGGGCCCCGGCGGGGTGGCGTCCCTCCGCGGGGGCCGTCGCGGGGCTGCCGGGCGAGCCCGCGCGGTGGCTGGTCGGCGCCGGTGCCGGCACACCGAAGGACTGGCGCGCCGTCGGGGCGGCCGCGGTCAAGGCGGTGCGTGATGCTCGCCCCGCGCCCACCGACGCCGAGACGGACACCGACACCGGGGACCCGGTGGCGCTCGTCCTCGCCCCCGACCGGGACGGCGACGCCCCCGACGACGCGCTCGGGTGGGCGGCGCTGGCCACCGGCGTGATCCTGGGCTCGCACCGGTTCGCCGTACGCTCGAGCCCGCCGGCCCCGGTGCCGACCGTGCATCTCGACGTGCCCGCCGAGCACCGCGACGCGGTCTCGCGCGCGATCGAGCTGGCACGCGCCACCGCGCTGGCCCGCGACCTCGCCGACACCCCCTCGGGCACCAAGTCCCCGGACTGGTTCGCTCGTACCGCCGCCGAGCTCGTGAGCGACGCCGACGGGCTCGGCGTCGTGGTCCGGGACGAGGCCTGGCTCGCCGAGCACGGCTTCGGCGGACTGCTCGCCGTCGGTGGCGGCTCCTCGCGCCCGCCCCGGCTGCTCGAGCTGACCTGGTCGCCGCCGGACGCCCGCTGCCACGTGGTGCTCGTGGGCAAGGGCATCACGTTCGACACGGGCGGCATCTCGATCAAGCCCAACGCCGGCATGGCCGACATGCGCACCGACTGCTCGGGCGGCGCCGCGGTCGTCGGCGCCCTGCGCGCGCTCGCGCGCCTCGACATCCCGGTCCGGGTCACGGGCCTCGTGCCCCTGGCCGAGAACCACGTGTCCGGCAGCGCCTACCGCCCCGGCGACGTCGTACGCCACCGTGGCGGGATCACCTCCGAGGTCACCAACACCGACGCCGAGGGCCGGATGGTGCTCGCCGACGTCCTGGCCCACGCCGACGAGGAGCTCGACCCCGACGTCGTCGTCGACGTCGCCACGCTCACCGGGGCGATGAAGGTCGCGCTCGGCGTGCGCACCGGCGGGGTGTTCGCCAGCACCCCGGCCCTGCGGGGCGCACTCGTCGACGCCGGCGCGACGACCGGCGAGGCGTGGTGGCCGATGCCGCTGACCGATCACCTCGAGACCGACGTCGACTCCACCCTCGCCGACGTCCGCCAGGCCCCGCCTGGCCCCGGCGGCATCGTCGCCGCCCTGTTCCTGCGCCGCTTCACCGGTGGCCGACCCTGGATCCACCTCGACATCGCCGGGCCCGCGCGCTGCGACACCCCGCACGAGGAGGTCGCCAAGGGCGCCACGGGGTTCTCGGCGCGCACCCTCGTGGAGTTCGCGGCCGCCTGGACACCCGGGAGCACGGACTGAGGCTCCGGGAACCGTCTCAGCGACGCGCGGCGCAGAGCAGTCCGTCGGAGAGCGGGAGCATCAGGGGGAGCAGGCGTTCGTCCTCGCGGACGGCGCGCGTGGTCTCGCGCAGCGCGCCGGCCACCGCCTCGCGGCGGACCGGGTCGGCGACGCGGCCGTTCCAGAGGACGTTGTCGAGCACCACGACGCCGCCGGGGCGCAGCAGGCGCAGGGCTTCGGTGAGGTAGCGCGGGTACTCGGTGGTGACGGCGTCGATCACGACGAGGTCGTAGCCACCGTCGGACAGCCGCGGCAGCACCTGCAGCGCCTGCCCGGTGATCATGCGCAGCCGGCTCGGACCGAACCCGGCCTCGACGCACGCCTCCCGCGCGGCGTGCTGGTGGTCGAGGTCGATGTCGATGCTGGTCAGCAGGCCGTCCGCGGGCATGCCGCGGAGCAGCGAGACGGTGCCGACCCCGAGTCCCGTGCCGACCTCGACGGCGGCCCGGGCGCGGGTGGCGGCGGCGAGGAAGGTCAGGGCGGTGGCCGCGCCGGGCCCGAGCGGTACGACGCCGCACGCGAGTGAGCGGGCACGGAGCCCGGCGAGGATCTCGTCCTCGGTCACCCAGGTCTCCGCGCGGTCGTGGGCGCGGGCGCGGTCGGGCTCCGGCGCGGCCCGGAGGTCCTCGGGGGCCACGGCCACCGGCGGCGCCACGGCCAGCTCGGGTGGCCGGTCGTCGTCGCGGGGGTTCTCGGGAGCGGGGACGCGCTCGCCCCCGCGCGCCGTGGTCCGGTGCACCGAGCGCAGCGCCCGAGGGGTGTCGCGCAGGCCGCTGGGACCCGCGCCACCACCCCCGCGCCCACCCGAGCGTCCCGTCGCCACCGGGGCAGGTTAGATCGCCCGGCGCGCCCCGACGGCGTGCCGCGCCGGACCGTCCGACCCCGTCCGGGTCCGGGCGGGTCGCCGCCGCGGCACCCCTCCGCCCACCGATCCTCAGCGGGCTCTCAGTCGCTGCTCACGGCGGTGTCATGCCCGCGGTGGACTCTGTGGGGGTGCCCCGGAGACGACATCGTCGCCGGTCACCGAGGAGCCCGACCCCCGACGAGGAGCCCGCATCCCCATGACCGACCGTGTCGCCGCCGTGCTCGACCGCGAGCCTGCGACCGTGGACCCCACCGGGGACGCCGCGGCCGCCGGGCACCCCACGGTCGGAGACGCCGGCGAGGCCGACTGGGTGCCCCCGACGTGGGACGACGTCGTGCGCCAGCACGCCGACCGCGTCTACCGCCTCGCCTTCCGTCTGACCGGCGATGCCCACGACGCCGAGGACCTCACGCAGGAGACCTTCATCCGGGTGTTCCGCTCGCTCTCCCGTTTCACCCCGGGGACGTTCGAGGGCTGGCTGCACCGCATCACGACGAACCTGTTCCTCGACATGGTGCGCCGCCGCGGGCGCCTGCGGATGGAGGGCCTGCCCGAGGACACCGACCGGCTCCCCGGCGGCGGCCCGGATCCCGAGCAGGTGTTCTCCGAGGCCCACCTCGACCCCGATCTGCAGGGTGCGCTCGACGCCCTCGCGCCCGAGTTCCGCGCCGCTGTCGTGCTGTGTGACGTGGAAGGACTCTCCTACGAGGAGATCGCGGCCACGTTGGGTGTCAAACTGGGAACCGTGCGAAGCCGCATCCACCGCGGGCGCCAGGCCCTGCGCGCCGCCCTCGAGACCGCGCCCGGCCGCGTGACCGCCGACCACGGCGGGCGGGCTCCGTCGCGCTCCGTCGCCGGGAGCCCCCAGTGATCACTGGTCGCACCGGCGACTCGAGCTGGTCACGGTGGATCGGGTCGATGTCCGACGCGCTGCCGGGCGGGCACCTCTCCCTGGACGCCGTGGTCGCCTTCGTCGACGGTGAGCTCCCGGCCGGGCCGGCGAGCCGGGCCGCCGCGCATGTCGACCGCTGCCTGAGCTGTGCCGGCGAGGTCGCCGCCCAGCGCCAGGCGCGCCGTCGGGTCCGCGCCGCGGGCCCGCCCTCGGTGCCGACCACGCTGCTCGCGGCGCTGCGCGCCATCCCCGGCGCCACCGAGGCCACCGAGGCCACCGCCGCCACGGACGCCACCAAGGCCCCGGCCGGCCTGACCGCCGACGGCGTCGCCGACCCGCCATCCCGCCGGTCGCGCCGCCGTCCGGGACTGCCCGTCATGGTCGGCTCCGGCGTCGTGGTGGGTGCCGCGGCCCTCGCCGCACTGGCGGGGTCGGCCGCCGGCGTCGGGGCCCACACCTCCGTCCCGGCCCCGCGCAGCACCGCCGTCGGCCCCCCGTCGACCGGGGTGGTTCCGACGGAGACGGCCGCCGACCTCGCGCTGCGCCGGGACGCGACCCCGCCCGGGCCGTCGGGGCCCGGCGGGCCATGACGCCCCACGTGATCGTCGCCCCCTGACCGCCGTTTCACCGGCGCGCCCGCAGGCTGCGACGGTGTCGACACACGCGGCGCACCGAGGCTCTACGGTGGATCCGCGATGACCGATCCCTGGGCCCGCCCGCCGGGCGACCGCGAGACCTCCGACCCACCCGTCCCGGACGGGGGCCGGCGGGACGACGACTCCGGCGCCACGAACGGCCACGACACGCACGACCCCACCGGCAACGGCCACAACGGGAACGGCTACGGCCGCAACGGGCACGCCGGCAACGGGCAGGGCGGCAACGGGCAGGGCGGCAACGGGCTCGGCGGGAACGGTCAGGCGCACGGGGCCGCCGCCTCGGGAGACCCCGTGTTCGGCCGCCCCTCGGGAGTCTCCGGCGCCTTCGCCTCGCGCGGACCGTCGCCGCCGGCCGCCCGGTCCGGCCGGGCGGAGACCCCCGCCCCGGCGCTGGTCTCGGCGTTCGGGCGCCCCGGCGCCGGGGGCGACTCCCTGCAGCGCCCCGCCCGCCCCGCCGACGCCCCGGACGGGGACGAGCCGCCGTTCTGGTCCGGCGAGGCCGCCGGCCGCGACCCCTGGCGCGATCCCGACGCCGCCGCCGATCTCGGCGGACCCGCGCTGGGCGAGTCGTCGACCGCCCGCGCCGGCACCACCCCCGGACCGCGGCTGTCGGCGCGTGAACTGGTGCTCGGCCGCCGCGTGCAGCCCACCGCGCTGGCCCTGCTCGCCGTGGTCGCCCTGCTCGTCGGCGCGGTGGGTGGCGTGGCGGGCTACGCGGTGGCCGGCGGCGCCGACGACCTCGTCGACCCGGGGGCCAGCCTCGCCCAGGTCGAGCCCGGTCGTGAGCGCCCACCCGGCTCGGTCGCGGACGTCGCGGGCCGCGTCGTCCCGGCCGTCGTGTCGCTGGAGATCCGGTCGGGCAGCAGCGGCGGGACCGGCTCCGGGGTCGTCGTCGATCCGGACGGCCACATCGTCACCAACAACCACGTCGTCTCGCTGGCCGCCACCGACCCGCGGGCCACCCTCGAGGCCGTCTTCGCCTCGGGGGTGCGCGCCCCGGCGCGCGTCGTCGGTCGCGACCCGCAGACCGACATCGCCGTGGTCAAGGTCGAGCTCGCCAACCCCGTCGTCGCCCAGCTCGGGCGCTCGTCCGACCTCCAGGTCGGCGACGGTGTCATCGCCATCGGCTCGCCGCTCGGGCTCGCCGGCACGGTGACCCAGGGGATCATCAGCTCGGTGAAACGCCCGGTGCGCCTCGACGCCGAGACCAGCGACGCCAACCCCGTGATCGACGCCATCCAGACCGACGCCGCGATCAACCCGGGCAACTCCGGGGGCGCGCTGGTCGACACCACCGGCGCGGTGGTCGGCATCAACACCGCCATCCGCACCCTCGGCGGCGGCGAGGGCGGCTCGATCGGCCTCGGCTTCGCCATCCCCATCGACGACGCCCGGACCATCGCCGAATCGATCATCAGGACCGGGACCTACGTCCACAGCGACCTCGGCGTGAACGCGAAGTCGGTGACCGACGGTACGTCGGACGGCGCGCAGGTGCTCAACGTGCGCCAGGGCGGGCCGGCCTCGCGGGCCGGGCTCCTGGAGGGCGACGTGGTCCTGCGCGTGGACGACCGCCCGATCGCCTCGGCCGACGAGCTCGTGGTCGCCGTCCGCGAGCACCCGGTCGGCTCGTCGATCACCCTCGGCGTGGTGCGGCAGGGTCGTCCCCTGACCCTCCAGGCGACCCTCTAGGAGGCGAGGATGTTCGAGAACATCGGCTGGCCCGAGCTCCTCGTGATCGCGATGGTCGGCCTGTTCGTCCTCGGACCCGAGCGCCTGCCCGCCGCCGCGGCGTGGGTGGCGAGCACCGTGCGCACGGTCCGCGACTACGCCGTCGGCGCCCGCGACCAGCTGCGCTCCGAGCTCGGCCCGGAGCTCGACGAGCTCCGCAAGCCGCTCGAGGACCTGCGGTCGGTCCGCGACCTCGACCCGCGCCGCGCGGTGCGCCAGCACCTGCTCGCCGATCCGCCCGCCGACGGCACCTGGAGCGGCGCCGCGACCCCCGCGACGTCCGACCCCGCCACTCCGGGCGGGGGGAGCGCGCCGTCGCCCGACCCGGCCCGGGGTGTTCCGGCCCAGGGTGCGGGCGCGGGACTCAAGGGCCGCTCGGACCGGGCCACGCCCCTCGCGCCCGGCGAGATCGCTCCCCTCGACCCCGACGCGACCTAGGACCGAGCTACCCGTCCAGCGTCATGTCGGCGCCGAAACGGCCGCGCGCCTCCACCGGGATCAGCGGCTTCTCCCCGCGGACCCGCAGCTCCTGGACCGCCCAGGTGTTGCCGTCGGGGTCGGCGAAGCCGAAGAACGTGGCGCCGTCCTGGTCGCCGAACGACATGAGCTCGCTGCACTCGACACCCCGGGAGACCAGCTCCTCCCGCGCGGCGGCCGCATCCGCGACGCACAGCTGGAGTCCCTTCATCGATCCCGGGGCCATCTCACGCTGCGGCGGCAGGTCGCCGAACACGATCGAGCAGCCGGACCCACGCGGCGTCAGCTGCGTCACGTGCATCTGGTCGGTGACGGTCTCGTGGTCGAGGTCGAAGCCCACCTGGTCGCGGTAGAAGGCGATCGAGCGAGCGATGTCGCCGACCGGGAGGACGACGACCTCGAGGGTCCAGTCCATGGTCGTGCTCCTGTCCTCGGGTGCGGATCAGCCGGAGATCGTGAACGTACTGCCCATCGGTGCCGGGGGCCCGGCCGTGGCGTCGCTCACGGGAGGGGTCGGCGCGGCGGTGGCGGGGAAATGACTGTTACCTTCGGTAACAGACTGTCGGAACAGGGAGAGGTGGAGGAGATGCCCGTCCGTCGACGCGTGGCCGTCGCGGCGCACCGCCTCGACAGCGATCCCCGGCTCCTCGCGGCGATCGAGTGGGCGCGCTCCCGGCTACCGGGCGATGCGGCGTTCGGCGACCCGCTGTCAGCCGCGGGCGACTCGGTGGGGCGGCTCGCGGCCCAGCTCTCGTCGCTCGCCGCGACCCGGCCCAGCGTGCTGCGCGAGGTCGGGCTCACCGCCCTGCAGGTCTTCCAGGCCCACGCCGGCGTGGACGACGCGGCGGGGGAGCAGGAGGTGGCGGTCCTGTTCACCGACCTGGCCGGCTTCTCGGACTGGACGCTGCGGGTCGGCGATGACGCCGCCGTCGCGGCCCTGCGGCGGATCGGCACCGTGGTCGAACCCGTGGTCGCGCAGCGCGGACGGATCGTGAAGCGCCTCGGCGACGGGCTGATGGCGGTGTTCCCGGGAGTCGACGACGCCGTGGTGGCCGCCCTCGCCGCGCGGGACGCGGTCGAGGAGCTCGACCTCGACGGGCACCGGCTGCACCTCCGGGCCGGCGTGCACCTGGGGCGTCCGCAGCGGCTCGGCGGCGACTACTACGGCCGCGACGTCAACATCGCCGCCCGGATCACCGACGCGGCCGGGGCCGGTGAGGTGTGCGTCTCGAGCCCGGCCCGGGCCCGTCTCGGGGACCAGGCGCGCCTGAGTCGCATCCCGTACGGCCCGGCCAAGGGCGTGCCCGCCGGCATCAGCTCGTGGCGGGTCGAGGCTCCCGCTCCCGCACCACGATCAGTACGCCGATAGGGGGTTCGCCCGCAGCCCTCCCGACGGGTCGAGCCGCTGGAGGATCGCCGCGGTGACGCAGGCCAGCGCGGCCACACCGTCGTCGTCCAGGGCGTCGAAGATCAGACGGCGCACCTCGGCGGCGTGACCGCGGGCCGAGTCCTCGACCTTGGCCATCCCCGCGTCGGTCAGCCGCGCGACGGTGACCCGCCCGCTCTCCGGGGACGGCTCGCGCACCACCCAGCCCTGCGCCTCGAGGCGTGCGACGACGTGGGAGAGCCGCGAGAGCGACGAGCTGACCATCGCCGCCAGGGTGCTCATGGGAACGCTCCGGCCCGGGGTCTCCGAGAGCATCGCCATCGTCAGGTAGGAGAACTGCGTCAGCCCGGCCTCGCGCTGCAGTTGCGCGTCGAGGGCCGCCGGCAGGAGGGTCATCACCGCCGCCGTCCGCCGCCACGCGCGCTGTTCGTCGGCGTCCAGCCACGGTTCCTCGGGGCACGCGGATTCCATGGGCTCCATATTACTTGATGCTTCAACTCTATGGGAGTACCGTGGTGAGTTGAATCGTCAACTTGAGTGAGGTCGCCATGGACCCGTTCGCCACCGCCACGCCCGGCGCGGCGTTCGACGCCTTCCTGCCCGGCGCGCGCGAGCGCGCCGCCCTGCGCACCCCGTGGCGCCCGGAGGACGGTCCGATGCCGGCGCTCTACCTCAGCCACGGCGCGCCGCCGCTCTTCGACGACGCGGGCTGGATGCGCGACCTCGGGGCGTGGGCCGACCGCCTGCCCACGCCGCGGGCCATCCTCATCGTCTCGGCGCACTGGGAGTCCGCACCGCTGACCCTGTCCAGCCCGGTGGCGGGCGCACCCCTGGTCTACGACTTCGGCGGCTTCGCGGAGCGGTTCTACCGGATGACCTACGCGACCCCGGACGCGTCCGACCTCGCCGCGCGGGTGTCGGCGGTGCTGCCCGAAGGGGTGCCGGCGCACACCTCCGCGCGGGGCCTGGACCACGGCGCCTGGGTCCCGCTCAAGATCATGTATCCGCTGGGCGACATCCCGGTGCTGCAGATGAGCATGCCCACCGAGGACCCCGACCGCCTCCAGGCCATCGGCGTCCGGCTCCGTGCGCTGCGCAGCGAGGGCGTGCTGGTCGTCGGCTCCGGGTTCATGACCCACGGACTGCCCCACCTGACCCAGGAGATGCTCTCCGGGACGTCGACCCCCGGCTGGACGGTCGACTTCGACGCCTGGGCGTCGGAGGCGCTCGGCGACGGCGGGACGGTCGACGTCGAGACCCTGCACCGCTTCCGTGAGGCCCCGGGCATGCCCTACGCGCACCCGACCGCGGAGCACTTCGTGCCGCTGTTCGTCACCCTCGGCGCGGCGAGCGACCCCGAGGCCCCGGTGCACACCGCGATCGACGGCCACATGTGGGGCCTGTCGCGGCGCTCGTTCCAGGTGGCCTGACGGCCAGGTGAGCAGAAAGAAGTGCTACAGCACTTCTTTCTGCTCACCTGCCGGAGGCACCCGCCGGGCTGATGTTCAGCGACATGCCCGCGAGGCCGCGGGAGCGCACGGTCAGCTTCTCGGCGATGGCGCGCAGCTCCGCGCCGGCCGGCGACTCGGGCTGGGTGAGCACCAGCGGGACGCCGGCGTCACCGCCCTCGCGCAGGCGGGTGTCGATCGGGATCTGACCGAGCAGCGGCACGGGCGCACCCACCGACTGCGTCAGCGAGTCGGCCACGACCTGGCCGCCGCCGGAGCCGAAGAGGTCCATGCGCGAGCCGTCGGGCATGTCCATCCAGGACATGTTCTCGATGACGCCGGCCAGGCGCTGGCGCGTCTGCAGCGAGATCGCGCCCGCGCGCTCGGCCACCTCGGCGGCCGCCTGCTGGGGCGTCGTGACGACGAGCAGCTCGGCGTTCGGGATCAGCTGGGCCACCGAGATGGCGATGTCGCCGGTGCCCGGGGGCAGGTCGAGCAGCAGGATGTCCAGGTCGCCCCAGAACACGTCGGCGAGGAACTGCTGCAGGGCGCGGTGGAGCATCGGGCCGCGCCAGACCACCGGGGTGTTGCCGGGGGTGAACATGCCGATCGAGATCAGCTTCACGTTGTGGCTCTGCGGCGGCATGATCATCTCGCCGACCTTGGTCGGGCGGGCGTCGGTGCCGAGCATGCGCGGCACCGAGTGCCCGTAGATGTCGGCGTCGACGACGCCCACCGACAGGCCGCGGTCGGCCATGGCCGCGGCCAGGTTGACCGTCACCGACGACTTGCCGACCCCGCCCTTGCCGGACGCCACCGCGTAGACACGGGTCAGCGAGCCGGGCTGGGCGAACGGGATCACCGGCTCGTCGGCGTCGCCCTTGACGGTCCTGCGCAGCTCGCGGCGCTGCTCGTCGTCCATGACGTCGAGATCCACCGAGACCGCGGTGACCCCGGAGACGGCCGAGACCGCCGTGGTCACCCGCGAGGTGATGGTCTCCTTCATCGGGCAACCGGCGACGGTCAGGTAGATCGCCACCTCGACCTTGCCGTGGTCGAGGACGTTGATGTCCTTGACCATGCCCAGCTCGGTGATCGGACGGTGGATCTCGGGATCCTCGACGCCGGCCAGGGCGGCCCGGATCGCGTCGACGGACGGTGCTGCGGCCATCGGACCCTTCTTCAACTACTCGTCGGCTTCGCGGGGCTGTCGTCGGTCCCGGGGCGAATCCCTCGCCGGGACCGGGAACGGGGCCCGTGAAATCCCCGTCGGCTCGTCCGCCATGGTACGTGGCGGTTCCGCGCGACCGCCGCGCCGGAGGCCTCAGAGCCCGCTGATGTGGGGCGCGTCGCCCGCCCCGGGACCGTCACCGACCCGGGCGAGCGCCGCCTCCACGGCCCGGGCGACGCCGCGCTCGATGCCCCGTTCGAGGGCCCGGTCGACGGCGCGGTCCATCGCCCGGTCCACGGCCCGGTCGACCGCCTTGCCGACGGCCCTGTCGAGCGCCTTGTCGGTCGCGCGGTCGGTCCGGCCCCCGCCGCGGGCGCCCTCGAGCTCGCTGCGCAGGAAGTCGCGGGTCACGACCTCGCCGAGGGTCAGGCGCATCGAGGCCAGCTCGCGGGCGAGGTACTCGGTCTCGGCGCTGACGCGCGCGGCGCGGGTGCGGTCCTCCTCCAGGGAGATGCGGTCGCGGTCGTCCTGCCGGTTCTGGGCGAGCAGGATCAGCGGCGCGGCGTAGGCGGCCTGGGTCGAGAAGGCCAGGTTGAGCAGGATGAACGGGTAGGGATCCCACTGCAGGCTGATCGCGAAGACGTTCAGCGTGATCCAGATGAACACGATGACCGACTGCCACAGCAGGAACGTGCCGGTGCCCAGGAACCGCGCGAGGCGCTCGGCGACCTTGGCGAACCACTCGGCGTCGACGCCGAGCGAGGGCATGCGGCGGTTGTCCGCGGGCTGGTCGAGGCGGCGGCGGGTGGGGCGCTCAGCCACGGCGGGCTCCATCGACGGAGGCGGCTGACGCCGGGGGCGTGGCGGGCCGGGCGGGGGTCGGGTCCGGATCGGGCTGCGAGCGCCAGTCCTCGGGCAGCAGGTGGTCGAGGACGTCGTCGACGGTGACCGCGCCGAGCAGGTGCCCGGCCTCGTCGATCACCGGGCCGCACACCAGGTTGTAGGTGGCGAAGTACCGGGTCACCTCGGCCAGCGACGCGTCCGGCCCGAGCCGCGTGAGCTCCGCGTCGAGCACGCCCGCGACCAGCTCCGACGGGGCCTCGCGCAGCAGGGCCTGGGAGTGCACGCACCCGAGGTAGCGCCCGGTGGGCGTGGCCGACGGCGGCCGGCAGACGAACACCATGCTGGCCAGCGCCGGGGTGATGTCGGGGTTGCGGACGTGGGCGAGCGCCTCGGCGATCGTCGCCCCGGGAGCCAGCACGATCGGCTCGGGCGTCATCAGCCCGCCCGCGGTGTTCGACGAGTAGCTCAGCAGGCGGCGCACCGGCTCGGAGTCCTCGGGCTCCATCAGGCCCAGCAGCTGTTCGGACTCCGGCCCGGGGAGGTCGGCGAGCAGGTCGGCGGCGTCGTCGGGGTCCATCTCCTCGAGCACGTCGGCGGCGCGCTCGTGGGTGAGGTGGCGCAGCAGGTCCTGCTGCTCGGTGCTCGGCAGCTCCTCGAGGACGTCGGCGAGGCGGTCGTCGCCCAGGCCGTCGGCGACGTCGTGGCGCCGCCGGCGCGGCAGGTCGAGCAGGGCGTGCGCGACGTCGGCGGGGCGCATGTCCTCGTACGTGGCCAGCAGCTGCTCGGTGCCCTGGCCCGTCTCCGAGAGCGAGAGCCCGCTGACGGCCTGCCAGGGCAGGACCTGGACGGGACCGCGGCGGCCGAGGCGCCCGACCAGCTCGCGGACGGCGAGGCGCGTGATCAGCCAGTCGCGGCTGCGGGTGTGCTCCATGAGGACGTCGGAGACGGTCGCGTCGGTGTCGTGGTCGACCACCCGCACCCGGGCGTCGAGCATCTCGCCGACGACGAGCACCTCGTTGGGACGCTGCGCGAACGGGCGCAGGTTGACCTGGCCGGTGGCCAGCGTCACGGCGCCCGCGTCGACCGCGGTGATCCGCAGCATCGGCACGAAGATGCGGCGCCGGGACCCGACGCCGACCACCAGGCCGAGCACCCGGGGTGGTCGCGGGCCGACGGTCACCGCGCACACCGCATCGCGCACCCGGCCGATGCGCTCCCCGTCCGGGCCCAGGACGGGAAGCCCGACCATCCGGGCGACGAACACCCTGGTCATGGCGGTACTCACCGGAGAAGGCTAACCGTCGCGGCGAGCCGGGCCGTCGCAGAGCTGGATCGAGTCATCGGTGAGAGGGTCCTCACCTCACCCGATGCTCCGCGCACGGGCATGTCAGCATCCGCCGACGGCCGTCTGCAGGTGGACGCCGTCGCCGTCGTCGAGGAGGTCTACGCAGGTGAGTGTCGAGAACCGTCCGCGCCGGTCGTGCCTGGCGGTGCCGGGCTCGAGCCAGAAGTTCATCGACAAGGCGCGCACGCTGCCCGCCGACCAGATCTTCCTGGACCTCGAGGACGCCTGCGCGCCGCTGGCCAAGCCGGACGCCCGCAAGACCATCGTGGCGGCCCTGAACGAGGGCGGCTGGGAGGGCAAGACCCGCGTGGTCCGCGTCAACGACTGGACGACCGAGTGGACCTACCGCGACGTGACCGAGGTCGTCGAGGGCGCGGGCGCGAACCTGGACGCGATCATGCTGCCCAAGGTGCAGAACGCCGCGCAGGTCCACGCCCTGGACATGCTGCTCACCCAGATCGAGAAGACCATGGGCTACGAGGTCGGGAAGATCGGCATCGAGGCCCAGATCGAGAACGCGATGGGCCTGACCAACGTCAACGCCATCGCCGCCGCGTCGCCGCGCAACGAGACCATCATCTTCGGCCCCGCCGACTTCATGGCCAGCATCAACATGAAGTCGCTCGTCGTCGGCGAGCAGCCCCCGGGCTACGACGTGGGCGACGCCTACCACTACATCCTCATGCAGATCCTCATGGCGGCCCGCGCCTACGACCTGCAGGCCGTCGACGGCCCGTACCTCCAGATCCGCGACGTCGACGGCTTCCGCCGCGTCGCCGGTCGCTCCGCGGCGCTGGGCTTCGACGGCAAGTGGGTGCTGCACCCCGGCCAGATCGACGCCGCCAACGAGGTGTTCTCGCCCGGGCAGTCCGACTACGACCACGCCGAGAACATCCTCGACGCCTACGAGTACTTCACCTCCGAAGCCGGTGGGAAGAAGGGCTCGGCGATGATCGGCGACGAGATGATCGACGAGGCCTCCCGCAAGATGGCCCTGGTCATCGCGGGCAAGGGCCGCGCCGCCGGCATGACCCGCGGCGAGCGCTGGACCCCGCCGGAGTCCTGAGCAGGGGCATACTGGCCGGTAACTTCCCACGGAGAAGCAGGAGCACGACCATGGCTCGCCTCGCCCAGACCGCCGGTCTGACCGACGTCCAGACCGAGATCCTCTCCACCGTCCGCGACTTCGTGGACAAGGAGGTCATCCCGCACGCCCAGGAGCTCGAGCACGCCGACGAGTACCCCCAGGCGATCGTCGACGGCATGAAGGAGATGGGCCTGTTCGGGCTCATGATCCCCGAGGAGTACGACGGCCTGGGCGAGTCGCTGCTGACCTACGCACTCGTCGTCGAGCAGATCGCGCGCGGGTGGATGAGCGTCTCCGGCGTGATCAACACCCACTTCATCGTGGCCTACATGATCCGCCAGCACGGCACCGACGAGCAGAAGGCGTACTACCTGCCGAAGATGGCGACCGGCGAGATCACCGGGTCGTTCTCGATGTCCGAGCCCGACCTCGGCTCCGACGTCGCCGCCATCAAGACCAGCGCCAAGGCCGACGGCGACGACTACGTGGTCAACGGCGCCAAGATGTGGCTGACCAACGGTGGCAGCTCGAACCTCACCGCGGTGCTGGTCAAGACCGACGAGGGCGCGGAGAAGCCCTACCAGAACCTGACGACGCTGCTGGTCGACAAGCCCCGCGGGTTCGGCAAGGTCGCCGAGGGGCTCTCGATCCCCGGCAAGATCGACAAGATGGGCTACAAGGGCGTCGACACCACCGAGATGGTGTTCGACGGCCACCGCATCCCGCAGAGCCAGGTGCTGGGCCACGCGCCCGGCAAGGGCTTCGCGCAGATGATGGACGGCGTCGAGGTCGGCCGCGTCAACGTGGCCGCCCGCGCGTGCGGCATCGCGATCCGCGCGTTCGAGCTGGGCATCGAGTACGCCCAGCAGCGCTCGACCTTCGGCAAGCCGATCGCGCAGCACCAGGCGATCGCCTTCAAGCTCGCCGAGATGGCCACCAAGGTCGAGGCCGCGCACCACATGATGGTCAACGCCGCGAGCCTCAAGGACCGCGGCGAGCGCAACGACGTCGAGGCCGGCATGGCCAAGATGCTCGCCTCCGAGTACTGCAAGGAGGTCACCGAGGAGTCGTTCCGCATCCACGGCGGCTACGGCTACTCCAAGGAGTACGAGATCGAGCGCCTCATGCGCGAGGCCCCGTTCCTGCTCATCGGTGAGGGCACCTCGGAGATCCAGAAGACGATCATCAGCCGTGGTCTGCTCAAGGACTACAAGCTGCGCTGACCGGCGCGCACCTGGGCCGCTCGCCCGTCCGGCGGTACCGTCCGGAACCTCACACGTCGACCCGGCCCGGGCACTCCCGAGCCGGGTTCGTCGTTTGACGGACCAGAGTCCGCCGCCGCGAGAGGATCGTCGTGTCTGCCCCGTTCACACCGAACCGCCCCGGGGCCCAGCCGGGCCTGCCCAACCTGCCCGAGCCGCCCACCGGGTGGCCGGTCGGCTCCTACGCCAAGTACGAGGAGGCCCAGCGGGCGGTCGACCACCTGGCCGACAACGCCTTCCCGGTCGCCGACGTCACCATCGTCGGCGTCGACCTGATGCTCGTCGAGCGCGTCATCGGCCGGCTGACCTGGGGTCGCGTCCTGGTCACCGGCGCCGCGTCCGGGGCGTGGCTCGGCCTGTTCGTCGGCCTCGTGCTCGGCCTGCTCTCGCCGACCGGCGGACTGCCCTCGATCCTGACCGGACTGATCATCGGCATCGTGTTCGGCGTCGTCTCCGGTGCGATCACCTACGGCGCGTCGCGCGGGCGCCGCGACTTCACCTCGTCCAGCCAGCTCGTGGCCGGGCGCTACGACGTCCTCTGCCAGCCCCGCAGCGCCGAGCAGGCCCGCGACATGCTCGGCAAGCTCGCCATGGGCACCGACGGCTGATCGTCACCCGGCACGGGAGGTCCCTGGCGGTCAGGACCCGCCCACGCCGGTGGCGCGCACGACGGAGAGCGGGATGGCGACGTCCTCGAGCGACTTGCGCTCCGCGTCGACGCCGAGGACGGCCGCGACCACGCCGCCGATCATCATGACGACGGCGCCGAGGATGTAGGCCCAGAACAGGCCGGACTCGCTCGGGGCGTCCTTCGGTCCGATCATGGCGGCGTAGACCAGCGGCGCCACCGACCCGAAGACCTGGGCGATCGCGAAGAAGACCGCGATCGCCTTGGCGCGCACCTCCATCGGGAAGATCTCGCTGACCGTGAGGTACGCGGCGCTCGCCCCGGCCGACGCGAAGAAGAAGATGATGCACCAGGCGACGGTCTGGGTGGTGGCGGTGAGCACGCCGGCCCGGAACAGGAAGGCGCTGATCACCAGCAGCCCGCCGGCCAGGATGTAGGTCCCGGCGATCATCTTCCGTCGCCCGATCGTGTCGAAGAACCGTCCCAGCAGGATGGGGCCGAGGAAGTTCCCGATCGCGAACGGGATGTAGTAGATCGAGGTGTCCGCGTCCGGCCCGAGGTAGAAGTTCGCCAGCACGATCGCGTACGAGAAGAAGATCGCGTTGTAGAGGAACGACTGGGTGATCATGAGGACCGCGCCGAGCGTGGAGCGGCCCGGATAGGTCCGGAACAGCACCCGCAGCAGCGCGACGTACCCGGTCTGCGGGCTCGGCCGGATGTCCAGTGCCTTGGTCTCGTCGACGGGGTCGACCGTCTTGCCCGTCGCGGCGACCTCGCGCTCGATGTAGTCGATCGACCGCTCGGCCTCCTCGCTGCGTCCGTGCATGATCAGCCACCGCGGGCTCTCGGGCACCGATCGACGGAGCACGATGATGACGAGGGCCAGAACCGGGCCGATGAGGAAGGCGACCCGCCAGTCGAGACCCGGGCTGATGGCGCCCGACAGCAACGGGACCTGGATCGCCGCGGCGATCGCGGCGCCGGCCCAGTAGGTGCCGTTGACGGCGATGTCGGTCTGACCGCGGTACCGGGCCGGGATCAGCTCGTCGATGGCCGAGTTGATCGCCGCGTACTCGCCGCCGATCCCGGCGCCCGCGATGAAGCGGGTCGCGTAGAGGAACGTCAGCGACAAGGCTCCGGAGCCGATGGTGAAGGCCGTGAGCGCGCTGCCGCCGAAGTAGATCGCCAGCGTGATGAAGAACAGTTTGCGGCGCCCGAGCCGGTCGGAGAGGTTGCCGAAGACCAGCGCTCCGACCACCTGTCCGAGCAGGTAGACCGTGGCGAGGAACCCCACCGCGGTGGTCGACAGGCCCAGGCGGTCGCTGTCGGTGAGCTTCTCGCCGACGTTGCTGGCGATGGTGATCTCGAGGCCGTCGAGGACCCAGCAGGTCCCGAGGGCCACGACCATGCGGGTGTGGAACGGCGACCACGGCAGGCGGTCGATGCGCGCCGGGATCAGGCTGCGGACCGACCCCTGGGCCGGCGACGACGTCGTCATGCGGCTCACCTCCACGTACGTGGCGATACGGCGGGGGTGAGCTTAGCCACGACAACGAATCTTCGCGTCCCGACGAACGGGCCAGCGGGCTACAACCAGCGGTTGCGGCGGAAGGTCCGCCAGAGCACGCCACAGATGACCACGATGGCGAGCAGGACCGCGGGGTATCCGTACGGCGAGTGCAGTTCGGGCATGTAGTCGAAGTTCATGCCGTAGATGCCGGCGAGCATCGTGGGCACCGCCAGCAGCGCGGCGTAGGCGGTGATCTTGCGCATGTCGTTGTTCTGGCGCAGCGTGATCTTGGCGAGGACGGCGTCGACCAGCGTCGTGAGCAGCTCGTCGAACGAGCCGACGCGCTCGCCCACGGTGGCGAGGTGGTCGTCGACGTCGCGGAAGTAGCTGCGCACCTCCGTGGGCACCAGCGGCGAGTAGCCCTCGGTGAGCCGGCGGATCGGCGTCACCAGCGGGGTGACGGCGCGGCGCAGCTCGAGGACCTCGCGCTTCATCAGGTAGATCTGCTCGGCGCCGACCTCGCTGTAGGGCGCGAAGACCTCCGCCTCCATCGTGTCGATGTCGCCCTCGACGGCCTGCGAGACGTCGAGGTAGGCGTCCACGATGTGGTCGGCGACCGCGTGCAGCACCACGGCCGGACCCTGGGCGAGGTGCTCGGGGTCGGCCTCGAGGTCGCGGCGTACGCGCCGCAGCCCCGAATGCTGTCCGTGCCGGACGGTGACGACGAAGTCGCGCCCCAGGAAGACCATGAGCTCGCCGGACTCGACGATCTCGTTGGCGGTCGTCGGCGAGGCGTGCGCGACGTAGCGCATCGTCTTGAACACCGAGAACAGCATGTCGTCGTAGCGCTCGATCTTCGGGCGCTGGTGGGCGTGCACGGCGTCCTCGACGGCCAGCGGGTGCAGCCCGAACACCTCGGCGATGTCCGTGATCTGCTCGGCGTCGGGCTCGTGCAGCCCGATCCACACGAAGCCCTCCTCGCGGCGGCGGACCTCGGCGATCGCGTCGCGGTGGTTCCACCGCCCGTCGAGGCGCTTGCCGTCGACGTAGACCGCGCAGTCGACGACGAAGGCGGCGAGCGGGACGTGCGGGGCGCCGGCCGCGCGGGGCCGTCCGGGGCGGATCACGCGGGACCCGGCGGCGCGGAGCGCGGGGAGAGCAGGCATGGGGACCTCCGGATCCCGTGGTCGCGGACGAGCACGGGGATCGTGGCGCCCGGGACCCGGATCACGGGTCGCGGCGCGGAGACGGGTGGGGGGACAGCTGGGGCGAGCACGCTCGCCACCACGGCTTCCGCGTCCCTCTCCGGGCCTGCCGACGGCATGCGGTCAGCGCGTCGGGGCCGGCCGGAGGGAGACGCGGCCCGTACTGGAGGGCAGGCCGTCGGCTGCGGAGTCGTCCACGTCTCACCTCCTCGTTCGCGCGCGACACGATGTCGGACGATCGGTCATCCTAGCGACCTTCCGCGGTGGCGGCCCGGGCAGGACCCCGGAGCCACCGTCCCGATCAGCCACGTTCAGGAGGCGGACCCGTGCAGTTCGGCCGGTACTTCGAGGAGTTCGAGGTGGGGGCGGTGTACAAGCACTGGCCCGGCAAGACGGTCACGGAGTACGACGACCACCTCTTCTGCCTGATCACGATGAACCACCACCCCCTGCACCTCGACGCCCACTACGCCGAGGGCACCCAGCAGGGGCGCAACGTCGTCGTCGGCAACTACGTCTACTCGCTGCTGCTGGGCATGTCCGTGGCCGACGTCTCGGGCAAGGCCATCGCCAACCTCGAGGTCGAGTCCCTGCGCCACGTCAAGCCGGTCTTCCACGGCGACACGATCTACGGCGAGTCGACGGTGCTGGACAAGAAGGAGTCATCGTCGAAGAACGACCGCGGCGTCGTGTCGGTCGAGACCATCGGCTACAACCAGGACGGCGTCGTCGTCTGCATCTACCGCCGCAAGGTGATGGTGCCCAAGCGCCCCACCGGGGACGCAGGCCCCCAGGATCCGGCGGAGACCGAGCAGCCCCGCCGACCCGTTCCCCAGCGCTAACCGCGTCGCGCCGAGGAGATGCGGCAGGTCAGCGGGGGAGGCAGTCCCACGCGCGCAGGGCCGCGGTGAGGCCCGCGGCGAGCTCGCCGGCGGCGTCGAGGGCGGTGTAGGCCGCGGCGTCCACCCAGCGTGCGTCGGCGGCGTCGTCGCCGGCGCGGGGCTCGGCGGCGGGGTCGACGGGGCGGCAGCGGAAGTCGTGGATGTCGAAGACGCGGCCGTCCGGGGCGTCGCGGCGCACGGCTCCGACCTCGTCGCCGACGACCACCCTCAGGCCGGTCTCCTCGACGATCTCGCGCGCCGCGGCCTCGGGGAGGGATTCGCCGTCCTCGACCTTCCCGCCGGGCAGTGACCACCGGCCGGCCTCGGGCGGGTGGGCCCGGCGGACGAGGAGCAGGCGGCCCGCACCGTCGGCGACGATGCCGCCCACGCAGGACACGAGTCGCGACGCGCCGCGGTCCGCACCGATGTCACGCATCGTCACACGAGATCACACTAGTATCACCCCGTGCCGGATTCCCGTGCTCGTCCGGCCGCATCCATACTCCGTGAGCACGATCTTCGACCGACGACCGCGAGGGACCCACGGTGGACGTGAAGAAGCTGGGCATCTTCGTGGGGGTCGCGTTCGCGCTCTTCTTCGTGATCTCCCAGCCCCAGGGGTCCGCAGACCTCGTGCTGAACATCCTGAACATCCTCAGCGACGCCGCATCGAATATCGTGGCGTTCATCCGCGCTCTGTTCTGAGCGCAGTCGGGAGGGTGGCGCCGTGCTGGCACCCCGCGAGGTCGACGAGTACGTCCTGCCCACCGAACGCAGGGTGATCCGGTTCCGGCGGCACTGGGCGGTCATCCTCGGCGAGGTCCTCCAGGCCGTCGTCCTGTTCGTGCTGCTCGCGATCGGGGCCGCCTTCCTCCCGCAGAACCAGGTCCTGGACAACCTGTTCTGGTACGGCGCGCTGCTCGTGCTGCTCAAGACCAGCTACAAGGTCAGCGAGTGGTGGGTGGAGAAGGTCGTCGTCACCGACAAGCGCGTCATGCTCACCAAGGGGATCTTCACCCACAGCGTCGGCATGATGCCGCTCACCAAGGTCACCGACCTGAGCTTCATCCGCACGTTCAACGGCCGGCTGCTCGGCTACGGGACGATGGTCATCGAGTCGGCGGGCCAGATCCAGGCGCTCAACCAGAATCCACTACCTGCCCGACCCCGAAGAGGTCTACGAGGCCATCTCCGAGCTCGTGTTCGGTGACAAGCGCCAGACGCGCTCGCACATGCTCTCCCGGCCCCGCCGCGGCCGCTGAGACGTGATCGATCTCCACACCCACTCCGAGGTCTCCGACGGCACCGACTCCCCGGCCGAGCTGGTCGCCGTCGCCCGTGCCGCCGGCGTCACGACGCTGGCGCTGACCGACCACGACACCACCGCAGGCTGGGACGCCGCGGTCACGGCGCTGCCGCCCGACATGGCCCTCGTGCGGGGCGCGGAGTTCTCCACCGAGAGCCCGGACGGGCGCGGCGGCACGGTCACCGCCCACCTCCTGGGCTACCTGTTCGACCCCGCCCACCCCGAGATCGTCGCCGAGCAGGAGCGCCTCCGGACCTCGCGGCGGGCGCGGGTGCGCACGATGGGGGAGCGGATGGCGGCCGACGGCCTGCCGGTCGACGCCGACGAGCTGCTCGCCCGCCTGCCGTCCGACTCACCCGCGGGGCGCCCGCACCTGGCCCGCGTCCTCGTCGAGGCGGGCGTCGTGGACTCGGTGGGCGCGGCGTTCGACGACCTGCTGAGCGCCGACGGGCGGTACTACGTCGAGAAGGAGAACACCCCGATCACGACCGCGATCGCGATGGTGCGCGCCGCGGGCGGGATCGCGGTCTTCGCCCACCCGCTCGCGCGCGCCCGCGGTCCCGTCATCGAGCCGTCGGTGCTGGTCGACCTGGTCGACGAGGGCCTCGGCGGGGTCGAGATCGACCACCCGGACCACGACGACGCCGACCGCGCCGTGCTGCGCGCCGTGGCCGCCGACACCGGGCTGCTCGTCACCGGCTCCAGCGACTACCACGGCGCCAACAAGACGACGCCGATCGCGGCGCGCACCACCGCGCCCGAGGTGCTCGAGGCGCTGGTCGCGCGCACCACCGGAGTGCCGGTCCTGACCGGGGACGCCCGCGCATAGGCTGGACGGTGATGAGCAACCAGCTGGGTCTGGAGGGCATGCCCGCCCGCCTGGTCCGGGTCACGCCGTCGCGGCTCGCCACCTGGGACGACTGCCGGCGCCGGTACCGGATGACCTACCTCGACCGCCCGGCCCCGCCCCGCGGGGGGCCGCGCGCGGCCGCCACGCTGGGCGCGGTGGTGCACAACGCGCTGCAGGCCGTCTTCGCGGACCCGCCGGCGCGCCGCACCCCCGGGCGAGCGGCCGCGCAGGTCGACCGGCAGTGGTCGGGCGAGGGCTTCCGCGACGACGCCCAGGCCGCCGAGTACCGCAGCCGCGCCCGTGGGTGGGTCGCCGACTACGTCGAGCGGCACGCCGTGCCGGACGCCCCGGAGCCCGCCGGACGGACACTCGGGGTCGAGCGCTGGGTGAGTGCACCGGTCGGCGGGCTGGTCGCCGAGGGCCGCGTCGACCGCCTCGACGAGCGCGACGACGGCTCGGTCGCGGTGGTCGACTACAAGACCGGCCGCCGGGCACCGGACGCCGACGACGCCCGCCGCGCCCCGTCCCTGGCGCTCTACGCCCTCGCGATCCGCCGGACCCTGCGCCGCCCCTGCCGGCGCGTCGAGCTGCACCACCTGCCCAGCGGGACCGTCGCCGTCGCCGAGCACGACGAGGCCTCCCTGGCCGCGCACCGCGAACGGGCCGAGGCGGCCGGGGCGGCGCTCGCGGAGGCCACCGACCGGCTCGAGCACGCCGGCGGCGATCCCGCGCTCGCCGAGCACCTCTTCCCGCCCGCCCCCGGTCCGCACTGTGGTGCGTGCACGATGCGCCGGAACTGCCCGGAGGGGCGGGCCGCCGCGCCCGCGGCCGAGCCGTGGGCCGGGCTCGCGCCGTGACCGCCCGTCCCGATCCGGGCGCCGAGCCGCCGACGCCGCCCTACGGCCGCGGTCGGGGCCGCGGCGCGCCGACTCCGCCGTACGGCACCCCCGAGGGCCCGGCGACCCGCGAGGAGGCGTCGGTCGGCCCGGTCCGACGCGCGCCGCGCCGCGCCGCCGAGCCCCGCCCCGCCGACCCCCGCGCCGCCGGACCTCGCGTCGCCCGGCGCCGCGTCCCCGATCCGCGGGCCACCGCGACGGAGACGGCGCAGCGGCGCCTCGTCGGCGTCGCCCGTGTGCTGGCCGGCGGGCTGGTCGTGCTGACGCTCGCCGTCGTCGGCGGCCCGTGGGTGCTCGGCGGTCCGGGCGCGGGCGGCGCGGTCGTCGCCGGGCACGTGGTGGGCGCGGCGCTGGCGATCGCGGCCACGGCGGTGGCCGCGCACCCCCGCACGCCGTCCACCCTCGGCGTGCTCGCCGCGCTGGCCGTCCCGGTCGACCTGCTCGTGGTGCTCGGCACCTACTGGTGGGCGTGAGCGGAGTCGTCGGCTCAGGCGCCCAGCGCCTCCCGCTCGCGGGCGAGGGCCTCGCGCGCCATCGGCCCGTGCCGCCAGTGCTCGGGGAGGGCCATGGCCGCCGCCCGCAGCGTGCGCAGCGTCACGGTCGCCGCGAGGTCGGTGGTCGGCAGCGTCGGGACACCGTGCAGCCGCCGGGCCCAGCGCGGCTGCAGTGCGAACCCGAGGGCGGCCAGCGCGGTCCAGGCCGGCCGGGCCGGGGTGGTGAGCGTGGTGCGCAGCGACATCGGCGGCGCGAGCAGGCGGATCGCGGCGCCGCGGCTGGTGGACGAGGCGCGCAGGTCGGCGCGGACGTCGGCGAAGTAGTCGTCGACGTCGGCACGGCTGGCGGGGACGTCGGTCGCGCCGAGGAGCTCGGCGGCCAGGACCTGCTCGGCGTAGTAGGTGTCGGCCTCGGCGTCCGAGATCGGCGCGCCCGCCCGCCGGACCGCGGTGAGGAACGAGCTGACCTCGGCGACGTGCACCCAGCGCAGCAGGTCGGGGTCGCCGGCGGCGTAGGGCAGGCCGGTCACCGGGTCGATGCCGCGGACCCACTCATGGGCCCGGCGCACCCGCGCGGCCATCCCGTCGACACGCTCGCGCGGCCCGTAGGTGACCGTCATCACGTACTCGGCGGTGCGCTGGAGGCGGGGCCAGAAGTCCTCGGCGAAGTCGGAGTGCTGGTCGACCCCGGCCAGCGCCCGCGGGTGCAGCGCCTGCAGGAACAGCGCGGACAGGCCGCCCGGTCCGGCGGCGGGATCGGCGAGGACCCGCCAGCTGATGCTGCCCGGTCCGAAGTAGCCGTCGTGGGCAGCGGGCGTCGGTCCGGACATCACCCCAGGATGTCGTCGCGCAGCCACGTCCGCCACGTGGGGACCAGGACGTCGAGCAGGGCGGCGGGGCTCTCGACGTTCGGGGCGTGCGCGGCGCCGGGGACGGCGGCGAACTCGGCCTCGAGCCGGTCGGCCATCGTGCGCTGCACCGTCACCGGCCAGGCGTCGTCCTCCACCCCGCACACCACGAGGCAGGGGATCCGGCGGGCGCGCACGGCGGCGACGAGCTCGGCGGTGCGGTCGGGCTCGTCGCGCAGCGCGTCGCCCATGCCCAGGAGCCCGACCGGGGACGACCGGGCGAGCCGCTCGCGCAGGAGCGCCACGACGTCGGGGTCGGTCGACGACCACTCACCGGAGCCGTCGCGCAGCGCGATCACGGCCGGGAGGCCGCGCCGGCGCAGGACGGGTTCGAGCACGTCGAGCTGGGTGCGCCGCCGGCCCATCGGCAGCTCGCCCGGCCCGGAGTCCAGGAGCGTGAGCCCGTGCGCCGGGGCCCCGGCGAGCACCGCGGCGCGGGCCACGAGCCCGCCGAAGGAGTGCCCGAGCAAGAGCACCCGTCGCCCGGCGTCGACCTCGTCGCGCAGCAGGCGGGCGAGCACCGGGCCGAGCGCGGCCGGCCGGTAGTCGCTCTCGCTCCCCGGGCCGGGTGACTCGTACTGCCCGGGCAGGTCGACGGCGAGGACCCCGATCCCCGCGGCGGCGATCGGGTCGATCAGGGGGGCGAAGTCCTCCTTCGACCCCGAGTAGCCGGGCACCAGGACCGCCGTGGCCGGCGGCCCCTCGACCGCCTCGCCGGTCGGGTCCGCCCGGAGCGCGGCGATCGGGCCGTACGTCGAGTCGATCAGGACGGGGACGCCCGCGTGGGGGTGGCACTGGGCCTCGCCGTGGCGGGCGGTGACCGTCGTCGGCGTCGCGTCGGGGGTCCGGGCCGCCGGCGCCGGGTACTCGGGAACGGCCGACTCGGACGAGTTCCAGAGGGGGCCCACCTCGGCCAGTCTGCCGCAATGCGGGCGGGCCGGCGGGAGGACGCGTCAGGGCGGAGGGCGCAGGGCGACCACGGTCGGGCCGCGCTGCTCGACCAGCACGGTGCCCACCGCGCCCACCGCGACGGGTGCGTCGGGAGCGGTACCGGGGCGGGCGACGGGGATCGGGGCGGCCCGCGGGGCGCCGGTGGCGGCGTCGAGGACCGCGAGTCCCGCCGGGACCGGGACGAGGACGGTGGCCGCGGGTGCCGTGCCGGGCCAGGCGGCGCCGGCGCCGAGGGTGCCGGGCACGGCCCAGCGGGGCCGCAGGTCGTCGGGGTCGAGGCCGACCGTCGCGGTGCCCGTCCACCACAGCAGCACGGGGCCGACCGGGCGGACGGTGGCGGCGAGGCCGGGCGGGTCGGTGGTCGGTCCGGCGGCGGTGCCCAGCGGGTACAGGACCGGGCTGGGCTCCGAGCCCTCGGACGCGGCGAGGGCGACGTCGAGGACGCGCAGCACGCCGTCGGGCGCGGTGAACGCGACGCGCCGGTCGGTCAGGGCGACCACGCGGGCGCCGACGAGGCCGGTGAGCAGGCTCGTGCGCTCCTGCGGCTTCTCCGAGCTGGGCGGGTCGGCGTCGAACACGGTGAGGCGGTCGGACGCCTCGCCCGGACAGCGCTCGACGGCCGCGAGCGAGCCCCCGCCGACCGCGATCGAGCCGTTCGCGCAACCGGCGCGCGGCTGTTCTCCCGGGGGCTGCACGGGGGTGGGCAGGGTGCCGATCTCGGTGGTGGCCACGAGGTCCGAGCGCCAGGTCTCGAGGTAGTCGCGGCCCGTCCCCGTGACCTGGTCGCGGTCGGCGAGCAGGCGGGTCCCCTCGCGGAGGTCGGCGTGGCGGGCGGGGCCGCGGGCGCCGGTGTCCGGGTCGAGGGCGGCGACGTCGGAGCACCAGGGGCCGAGCGCGCCGTCGGTGCGGAACACGGCGAGCACGTCGCCGAACCCGGCGCCGACCGTGCACGGCACCTCGGGGCGGGTGTACGACCAGGCCGGCGTGCCCGTGGTCGCGTCGTGGCCGACCACGCCGTCGGGGCCGGCGGTGACCACGGCCGGACCGACGACGACCGGGGCGGGTGTCGCCGGGCTCTCGGCGCGCCAGGCCTCCACCAGGGCGGTCGGAACAGGACCGTCGGGCGGGGCGACCAGGGGTCGCGGGGCCACCCGGTCGACGGTGCCCGCGGCGTCCCCGGTGGCGACGACGACGACCACGACGACCAGCACGGCCGCGGTGATCAGCGCCGCGGCGATCAGGTCACCGCGGCGCCGCCGCTCGGGGGGCGGCAGCTCCGGTAACCGCCGGCCCCGGCGCCGCCCCTCGGTGGGCGGCGACGGCGGGGCCGGCGACCCGGACGTGGACGTCACGGGTGGTGGGTCAGTCGCCCGCGACCGGGTCGGCGGCCGGGGTGGACTCGGTGGGCGCGCCGGAGCCCGAGCCGCCACGCCCGCCCCGTCCGCGTCGACGGCGGCGGCGGGCGGGCGCGCCCGCCTCGTCGGTCGCGGCGTCGCCCCCGGCCTCGGCCCGCTCGGAGGCGGGCTCGGGGCCGTCGGAACGGTTGTCGGGGCCGCCGGTGTCGGGCCCGGTGACGAGCTCGCCGCCGCGGCGACGGGTCCGCGAGCGCGACGAGGAACGCGAGCGGCGCCCGCGCGTGCCGTCACGACCGCCCTCGGCCTCGTCGGAGGCGGCGTCGCTGGTGCGGGACTCGGCTGCTGCGGGACTCGCCGCTGCGCGACTCGCTGCTGCGCGACTCGCTGCTGCGGGACTCGCCGGAGCGGCCGCCGCGCGAGCGGGTGCGGGGGGCGCCCGCCCCGTCGTCCTCGGCCTCCTCCTCGGCGGGGCGGCGGCGACGCGCGACGCGGCCGGTCGCCGAGTCCGGGATGCCCATGTCCGCGTAGAGGTGCGGCGAGTTGGAGTACGTCTCCGGCGGCTCCGGGGCTCCCAGGGCCAGGTCGTCGGAGATCAGCTTCCACTTGGGGAGGTCGTCCCAGTCGACGAGCGTGACCGCGATGCCGGTGAGGCCGGCGCGGCCGGTGCGACCGATGCGGTGGATGTAGGTCTTGGCGTCGTCCGGGCACTGGTAGTTGATGACGTGGGTCACGCCGGTGACGTCGATGCCGCGCGCGGCGACGTCGGTGCAGACCAGGACGTCGATGCGGCCGTCGCGGAACGCCTTGAGCGCGTGCTCGCGGGCCCCCTGCCCGAGGTCGCCGTGGACGGCGCCGACGGCGAAACCGCGCTCGGCGAGCTCCTCGGAGACCTTGCTGGCCGTCCGCTTGGTGCGCGTGAACACCATCGTCGCGCCGCGGTCGGTCGCCTGCAGGGTGCGCGCCAGCATCTCGACCTTGTCCATCGCGTGGGCGCGGTAGACGTACTGCGCGGTCTTCTCGCCGATGGCGGTCGCGTCGACCTGCTCGGCGCGGATGTGCGTCGGCTGGGTCAGGAACGTGCGGGCCAGCGTGATGATCGGCCCGGGCATGGTCGCCGAGAACAGCATCGTCTGGCGCTTCTCGGGCAGCATCCCGAGGATGCGCTCGACGTCGGGCAGGAAGCCAAGGTCGAGCATCTCGTCGGCCTCGTCGAGGACGAGGCCGCCGACCTTGGCCAGGATCAGGTGGCCCTGCTGGGCGAGGTCGAGCAGGCGTCCCGGGGTGCCGACGACGATCTCGACGCCGCGCTGCAGCGCGGCGATCTGGCTCTCGTAGGGACGCCCGCCGTAGATGGACACGACGCGGGTGCCCAGGTCGGCGGCCGCCGCGTGGAGGTCTCCGGCCACCTGGACGCACAGCTCGCGGGTCGGCACGACGACCAGCACACGGGGGGTGCCGTCCTCGGTGGGGGTGCCGAGGCGCTGCAGCAGGGGGACACCGAAGCCGAGGGTCTTGCCGGTGCCGGTGCGGGCCTGGCCGATGACGTCCTCGCCGGCCAGGGCCAGCGGCAGCGTCAGCTCCTGGATGGCGAACGTGCGCACGATGCCGGCGCGGGAGAGGGCGCCGACGATCAGGTCGTCCACGCCGAGCTCGGCGAAGGTGGGGGAGTCCTCGGTCACCGGTGCGGTGGGCACCAGCGGCTGGACCGTCGGCTCGTCGGTGGCCTGCTCGTCGTCAGGGTCGGTCGTGGTCTCGTCGGTGATGGTCAGGGGTCTGCCTCTCTCGTGGCGCGTGCGCACGAGGCGGGCCGGCTGGCTCGACCGCGCCGGGCCCGGGGGGTCCGGACCGGACGCTGGTGTCGACCCGGGGCGCTCCGGCGTTGGAGCACCACCATGGTCGGCACCGGTCGCGGGAGAGCCGGCGAAGGCGCCCGCACGCTCGGGTGCGTTCCGCGGGGCACACGGCGCCAGAGTGGAGAGACGGTGCGCGCCCCGGCGGGACTGGTCACCATGGTACCGGTCGTCCCCCGTTCGGCTCCGCGCCGCCGTCGGCCGCGCCGGAAGTAGGCTCTCCGCCCGTGACCGAGCCCCCTGCCGAATCGGCCGAGACGGTGCGCGTCGAGTTGCTGGGCGCGGTGGCCTACGGGGCCCTCGCGGCCTTCGGCAGGCTCGCCGCCGACGCCCACCGCGCCCCCGATCTGGCGGGACGCACCGAGGTCGCCTCCCTGGCCGCGGCGGAGATCGCCCACTTCGAGCGGGTCCGCGAGCACCTCGCGGGGCGCGGGACCGACGTCGTCGCCGCGATGGCGCCGTTCGTGCCCGCCCTGGACGCCTTCGCGGACCGGACCGCGCCGGGCGACTGGGGCGAGGCCCTGGTCGCCGCCCACGTCGGTCGCACGCTGGCCGTCGACATGGTGCTGGCGGCAGGCTCCGCGGAGGCGGCGGGCGCCGACAGCGACCTCGTCCACCGGCCGGACACCGGGACCGGCTTCGACGCCTTCGCCGAGCGCCAGATCGCGGCACTGGGCGCCGACCCCCGGGTGCACGACCGGCTCGCCCGCTGGGGCAGGCGCCTGCTGGGGGAGACCCTGGCGGCGGCCGCCCTCGTGCTCGACGAGCACCCGGCCGCCGCGTCCGCCCTGCTCGGCGACACCACCCGCCAGGCGTTGTTCAAGGCCCTCAAGTCGCGGCACGCCAAGCGCATGCAGGCGCTCGGCCTGTAGGGGCCGGCTCCGCGCGCACGGCCGGCCCGCCCCGCGGTGGACTACCCTGCGCGGGCCAGGAGGGCGGGACGTGCGCGTGCCCGCTCCTCACCAGCATCGGGTCAGGCGGAGGAAACGCGTGGAGGTCAAGATCGGCGTGGCGGAGAGCCCGCGCGAGCTGGTGGTGGCGAGCGACCAGACGGCCGACGAGGTCCAGGCGCTGGTCGACGAGGCGCTCGGGTCCGGCACCGGCACGCTCGTGCTCTCCGACGACAAGGGGCGCCGCTACGTGGTGCCCTCGGCGCGCATCGCCTATGTGGAGATCGCGCCGTCCGAGGGGCGGCGCGTCGGGTTCGGCGTCAGCACCTAGGACGGCGCGGGACGGCTGGCGGTCCGCGGGAAGTCCGGACCGTCAGCCCTCCTGGCGGGGGAACCCGCCGATGCCGCGCCACGCCAGCTGGGTCATGAGCGTGATCGCGTCCTCCCGCGGGGGCTGCAGACCCGCGTCCAGCCAGTAGCGCGCCGCGGTGGTCGACAGGCCCACCAGCCCGACGGCGAGCAGCCGGGCGCGCTCGGGCTCGAGCCCCGCGTCGGTGGTGACCGCCTCGGTCACCGCGTCGATGCAGTCCGACGTCGCCCGGTCGACCAGCTCCGCGACCTCGGGGGTCGCGCGCGTGTCGGTCTCGAACACCAGGCGCATCGCCCCGTCGCGCGAGGACACGACGTCGAAGTAGGCCTGGACGGCGGCCTGCACGCGGGCCTTGTTGTCGGTGGTCGAGCGGATCGCGGCCCGGACCGTCCGCACCATCTCGTCCGCGGCGCCCTGCACGAGGGCGCGGTAGAGATCGAGCTTGCCCGGGAAGTGCTGGTAGAGCACCGGCTTGCTGACCCCGGCACGCTCGGCGATCTCGTCCATCGCCGCGGCGTGGTAGCCGCGGGACCCGAAGACGTCGCGGGCGGAGTCGAGCAGCTGGGCCCGGCGTGCCGTCCGCGACAACCGCGCCCGTCCGGGGGGCACGCCCGCCTGCCCGTTCATCGCCACGGTCCCGCCCCCGTCCGTGATCGCGCCGTCCCCGGTCGGGGTCCGTACCGGGATCCGACCCTACCCACCGTGGCGGCTCACACACCCGCCGACAAGCCGCGGAGGTCCCGTCAACCGCGTGGTCGTCCTCCCGTCACCGGGACGTCACCGCGTGGACACCGCCATGATGGTCGGCGTGATCGTCCGAACGCCCCGGGCCCCGCGCCGGCGGGCCTCGCCCGCGGGCCCCCCGATGGCCGAGGCCGGGGCGCTCGCGCCGCTCGGGGACGTGGGTGCACCCACGCCCTCCTGGCCGGGGCGCCGGTGGCCGGCCGGGGACACCACGCTGCACGTCCGCGAGACACCCGGGCCGGTCGGCGGACGACGCACCGACCGCGGTCTACGTCCACGGCCTGGGCGGTTCGTCGAACAACTGGACCGAGCTCGCGCAGGGGCTCTCGTCGCGCGGCCGTGGACTCGCGGTCGACCTGCCCGGCTTCGGGCGCACGCCGCCGCCGGCCGCCCGGGACTACCGGCCGGTCGCGCACGCCGCCGTCGTCGAGGACTTCCTCGCGGGCCTCGGTGCGCCCGTCCATCTGCTCGGCAACTCCCTCGGCGGGGCGGTCGCCCTGCTCGTCGCCGCACGCAGGCCCGAGCTGGTGCGCACCCTGACCCTGGTCAGCCCGGCGATGCCCGACCTGCGCCCGCTGCCCTCGCGGGTGGGCGGGCGGCGGGCGGCGCTGGCCCTGCTGCCCGTCGTCGGCGCCGGCGCGCGCCGCGAGGCGGCCGGGCGCAGCCCCGCCGAGCGCCTCGACGCCACCATGGCGCTCTGCCACGCCGACCCCGCGCGCATCGGTCCCGGCGCGCTGGCCGTGGCCCGCGAGGAGGCCGCGGAGCGCGCGGCACTGCCGTGGACCCCGGAGGCGCTGCACCGGTCCGTTCGCCGGGCTGATGGGCCTGTGGTTCGCCCCGCCGGCCCGGTCGCTGTGGGCCGCGGCGGCCGCGGTGCGCGTGCCCACCCTCGTCGTGTGGGGCGAGGTCGACCGCCTCATCGGGGTGGGGCGGGCCGCCCGGACCGCGGCGACGCTGCCCGCCGGCCGCCTGCTGCGCCTGCCCGACACCGGCCACGTCGCCCAGATCGAGCGGCCCGCGCTCGTCGGCCGCGCCGTCCTCGGGCTGTGGGAGGCGGCCGCGGACGGCCGCTGGCCGGCCGCCGGCGCCGCGTGTCCCCGCCGGGAGGACCCGTCGGAGGCCGTCACGCGATCGGGTTCCGCGGCGTGTGGGACAGTGCCCGCGTGACCCGGGCGGTACGGCGCTTCGAGGACGGGGAGGACGAGGCCCCGCCGTCGCGCGACCGCACCGTCCGCACCGTGAGCTCCCCGGCGCGCGCCGTTCCCGCCCGGAACGGGACCGAGCGCTCCCGTCCGCAGCGTCCCGCGGCGGTGAGCTCGGCCGAGGACCGTCCACGCTCCGAACCGGTCCGCCGCCCCGCCGGGGGCGCGCGGGGACGGCCGCCGTCGAGCCTCGTCGGGTCCTGGCGCCTCTGGGTCGTGCCGCTGCTCGTGGTGCTGACCGTGCTCGCCGTCGTCCAGGCCGTCTCGCCCGGCGCAGACACCGGCTCGGCCGCCTCCCTCCTGACCGGCACCCCACCGAGCTCGTCACCGGTGGTGGGGGAGGCCCCGGCCGGCGTCGGCGCGAACGTGAACATCCCGACCGCCGAGCTCCCGAGCGGCGGCGCCTTCCCGGTCAGCGGCGCGGGCACCTGGCACGTCGTGCCGGGCACGTCCCCGCAGGCCGGCACCGGGCGCGTCTACACCTACACCGTCGAGGTCGAGGACGGTGCCGTGCTGCCCGAGGGCGACGCGGCGTTCGCGACCGCGGTCGAGTCGACGCTCTCCGACCCGCGCAGCTGGGTGGGCTCGGGGCAGATCGCCGTGCGCCGTGTCGACGCCGGCGTCCCCGACTTCCGCATCAGCCTCACCTCCCAGCTGACGACGCGGGGGCAGTGCGGCTACGAGGTGCGGTACGAGGCGTCGTGCTGGAAGTCCGACATCAAGCGGGTGCTCATCAACGGCGCGCGGTGGGTCCGCGGCGCGGGCGCGTTCGACGGGCAGCTCGGGCTCTACCGCCAGTACGCGATCAACCACGAGGTCGGGCACGTCTTCGACAACCGCCACGTCCCCTGTGAGACGAACGGCGCGCTCGCCCCGGTGATGATGCAGCAGTCGTTCGGCACGTCCGACGACTACCTCGCGCAGCTCACCGAGGAGAACCCGCAGGGTCTGGAGATCCCGCGCGACGGCAAGACCTGCCAACCCAACGCCTGGCCGTACCCGAACGGCGCGTTGCGGCCCTGAGGCCCGAGGCCCCGAGGCCCCGGCCGTGACGGGAACACGCCGGGGCCGCGACGGGTTGGTGCTGGGTGAGCGAGTCGAACAACCGAGGAGTGAGCGAGCGATGGCAACCCTGCCGCCCCTGGTGGAACCGGCCGCGGAGCTGACCAAGGACGAGGTCGCCCGCTACAGCCGACACCTGATCATCCCCGACGTCGGCGTCGAGGGGCAGAAGCGTCTCAAGAACGCCAAGGTGCTGGTGGTCGGCGCGGGCGGGCTCGGCAGCCCGGCGCTGCTCTACCTGGCCGCGGCCGGCGTGGGCACCCTCGGCGTGGTCGACTTCGACGTCGTCGACGAGTCCAACCTGCAGCGCCAGGTGATCCACGGCCAGTCCGACATCGGCAAGCCCAAGGCGCAGTCGGCGAAGGAGTCGGTCGCCGAGATCAACCCGCTGGTCACGGTGAACCTCCACGAGGTCCCGCTGGACTCGTCGAACGCGCTGGACATCTTCCGCGACTACGACCTGATCCTCGACGGCACCGACAACTTCGCCACCCGCTACCTGGTGAACGACGCCGCGGTGCTGCTCGGCAAGCCCTACGTCTGGGGCTCGATCTTCCGCTTCGAGGGCCAGGTGTCGGTGTTCTGGGAGGACGCCCCGAACGGGCAGGGCCTCAACTACCGCCACCTCTACCCCGAGCCCCCGCCGCCGGGCATGGTCCCGTCGTGCGCCGAGGGCGGCGTGCTCGGCGTCCTGTGCGCCTCCATCGGCGCGATCATGGTCACCGAGGCGATCAAGCTGATCACCGGCATCGGCGACACCCTGCTCGGCCGTCTGAAGATCTACGACGCGCTGGACATGGAGTACCGCGAGGTCAAGATCCGCCGCGACCCGGATGCGGCCGAGATCACCGAGCTGATCGACTACGAGGCCTTCTGCGGCACGGTCTCCGACGAGGCCCAGTCGGCGGCGGCGGGCCACACCATCACCGCGGTCGAGCTCAAGGAGAAGATGGACGCGGGCGACAAGTTCGAGCTCATCGACGTCCGCGAGCCCCACGAGTGGGAGATCGTGAAGATCCCCGGCGCGAAGCTCATCCCGAAGGACAGGATCCTCTCGGGCGAGGCCTTCGCCGAGATCCCCCAGGACCGGCAGACGATCCTGTACTGCAAGTCCGGCGTCCGCTCCGCCGAGGCGCTCGCCACGCTCCAGGGTGCCGGCTTCTCCAACGCCGTCCACGTGGGTGGCGGCGTCACCGGCTGGGCGCAGCAGGTCGACACCTCCCTGCCGACCTACTGATTCGTCGCGCCGAGGAGTCGCGCGCTCCGGTTCCGACCGCGAAGGGCACGTTCGGCAGATATTCGCTCCGGCGAGCCTGCGGAACGTGCCCTTCGTGCTGCGGGCCGGTGGGTGTCCCTCGCGACCCGGACAGACCACTCGATATCGTTCGATGCACGATCGGGCGACGGTCTGGACACGAGTCGGACGAATGCGACGAGGGAGGTGACGGTCGGTGGTCGCTTCGGCCCGTGAGTGACACGCAGGGTCACGACGAACGGGCCGGGCGCGCTCCGCCCGCGCCGGCGGGTCGGCGTCTGGGTCATGAGCGCGGTCCTCGGGCTCATGCTGCTGACCGTCCTCACCGTCGCCGGGCTGGCCGACGCGACGATCGGCAACGACGCCTTCGCCCGCGGGCCCGAGGGCACGGGGTCGGTGCCGTCGTCGGTCACCGCAGGCGATCCGATCATCGACGCGCGCGCCGATCCGGTCCGCACCGGGCGGCTGCCCGACCGGACGGTCGCGCTGACCTTCGACGACGGTCCGGACCCGACCTGGACCCCCGAGGTCCTCGCCGTCCTCGCCCGCCACCGGGTCCCCGGCACGTTCTTCGTCGTCGGCTCGATGGTGTCCCGCCACCCCGACGTGACCCGCCGGATCACGGCCTCGGGCTCCGAGCTCGGCGTGCACTCCTTCACCCACCCCGACCTGGCCCGGGTGTCACCGTGGCGCCTCGACCGCGAGGTCGCCGAGACCCAGCTCGCCATCGCGGGGGCCGCGGGCGTGTCCACGCACCTGCTGCGCCCGCCGTTCTCGTCCACCCCGGACGCCCTCGACGACCCGGGCTACGCGACGGTGGTCACCGCCGGTCGCGACGGCTACGTGACCGTGCTCACCGACGTGGACGGCGAGGACTGGCGCCGCCCCGGCGTCGACGCGATCGTCCGCAACGCCACGCCGCAGAACGGGGCGGGCGCGACGGTGCTGCTGCACGACGCGGGCGGCGAGCGCTCCCAGACCGTCGCGGCCCTCGACCGCCTGATCCCGGCGCTCCAGGCCCAGGGCTACCGCTTCACGACCGTCAGCGAGGCCGTCGGGCTCGGCCCGCACAACACCGCGGCGTCGGCCCGCGACCGGGTCGTCGGCCAGGCGATGCTGGGCGCCGTCTCGGTCGCCGCCGGTGTCGTCAGGGTGCTGCACGGCGCGCTCGTCGTGGTGGGCGTGCTCGTCGTCGGGCGCCTGCTGGTGATGCTCGTCGTCGCCCGCGGGCACGCGCGGCGTCGCCGCGACCCGGGCTTCACCTGGGGCGAGCCCGTCACCGAGACCGTCTCCGTGGTCGTGCCCGCCTACAACGAGGCCGACAACATCGAGGCCACCGTGCGCTCGATCCTCGCCAACGGCCATCCCCTCGAGGTCGTGGTGGTCGACGACGGCTCGACCGACGGCACCGCCGACCTCGTCGAGGAGCTCGCGCTGCCCCGCGTCCGGGTGATCCGGCAGGTCAACGCCGGCAAGTCCGCGGCGCTCAACCGCGGGGTCGCGGCCGCCCGGCACGACCTCGTGGTCATGATCGACGGCGATACGATCTTCCAGCCGGACACCGTGGCCGCCCTCGTGGCCCCGTTCGCCGACCCCGGTGTCGGAGCCGTGGCCGGCAACGTCAAGATCGCCGACCGCGACCGGTTGATCCCGCGCCTGCAGCACATCGAGTACGTCGTCGGGTTCAACGTCGACCGCCGCGTCCAGGACCGGTGGGGCTCCATCTCCACCATCCCGGGCGCGGCCGGGGCGTTCCGGCGCGAGGCCGTCCGGGAGGTCGGCGGCCTGTCCTCGGACACCCTGGCCGAGGACACCGACCTCACCATCGCCCTCGGTCGTGCCGGGTGGCGCGTGGTCTACGCGGACCGCGCGCTGGCCTGGACCGAGGCTCCGGTCACCCTCGGGCAGCTGTGGCGCCAGCGCTTCCGCTGGAGCTACGGGACGATGCAGGCCCTCTGGAAGCACCGGCGCGCCCTGCGCGAGAGCGGCGCCTCCGGACGGATGGGCCGCGTCGGCCTCGCCCACATCGGGCTCTTCCACGTCGGCCTGCCCCTGGCCGCGCCGCTGATCGACCTGCTCTTCGTCTACGGGCTGGTCTTCGGCGACCCCGTCGTCGCCGCGGCGCTGTGGGGCTCGATGCTGCTCCTCCAGTTCGTCGCCGCCGCGATGGCGTTCGGGATGGACGGCGAGCCGAAGGGGCCGCTGTGGGCGCTGCCGATCCAGCAGGTGATGTACCGCCAGCTCATGTACGTCGTCCTGGTCCAGGCGGTGGTCAGCGCCATGACCGGGGCCGGCGTGCGCTGGCAGAAGCTGCGGCGCGTCGGCGCCGTCGCCGAGCACCTGGCCGCGCCCTCGGGGGCCGACGGCCGGTCCCGCCCGGCGGCCGATCGCCTGCCGCCCCCGACCGTCGCCCGTGGCCCCGCACCCGACGCCGCACCGTCGCGGCGTGCCGTCGCCGATCTCGGGGGCGGGCGTGAGCGGTGGCCGGACCTGCTGCGGGCCGTCGCCCTGACGGGCGTCGTGGTCGGCCACGCGTTCGGCGGGAGCACGCTGATCCCGGCGGCGGGGATCCTGTTCGCCCTCGGGGGCTCCCTGATGGTGCAGTCCCTGCGACGCCGCGAGGCCCTCGACGTCCTCGGCCACCGCCTGCGCCGGGTGCTGCCCCCGCTGTGGCTGTTCGGCCTCGTCGCGGTGCCCGTGGTGCTCTGGTCCGGCCTGCTCACGCCCGCGCCGACGGCGTCCGCGCTCTCCTCCTGGATCCTCCCGCTGATCGACACCCCGGGCGTCGACGGGAGCACGGGGGTGGGGGCCGGGCTCTGGTTCCTGCGTGCCTACCTGTGGTTCGTGCTGCTCACCCCGCCGCTGCTGTGGGCGTTCCGCCGCCGACCCCTGATCGCCCTCGCGCTCCCGATCGCCGTCGTCACCGCGGACACGCTGCTGGGTTCGCCGCTGCGCGGCGGGGGTGCGGCCGGCAGCATCGTGCTCGACGCGGCGACGTTCGGCGCCTGCTGGCTGCTCGGGTTCGCCCACCGCGAGGGCATGCTGCGGCGACTGCCCGGGCTGATGACCGGCTCGCTGGTCGTGGTCCTCGTCGCCGGTGGCCTGGCCTGGGCCCTCGGCCACGCCACGGGCGACGTCGGCCCGGATCTCGCGGGTGGTCCGCTCGCGCAGGCCCTCGTGTCCGCGGGCGTGGTGCTGGTCCTCCTGCGTGTCACCCCCCGCGCCGCATGGCTCGAGCGCGTCCCGCCGCTCGGACGGCTGGTCACGGTGATCAACGCGCGTGCCCTGACGATCTTCCTCTGGCACACCCTGGCGCTCGCGCTCGCCGCCCCGGTCGCCGCCCGGCTCGTCGGCGACTCCGGCGCCGGCCGTCTCGGCGTCGCCGTCGGGCTGATCGTCGTCGGCGTGCTCGCCTTCGGCTGGGTCGAGGACCTCGCCGCGGGTCGGCCGGTCTCGCTGCTGCCGGACGGGCGCGGGACGACGCGCGCGCGCACCGCGCCGGACGGCCCCCGCCCGCCGGTGATCCCGAACGACGTCGAGGCCGGGATCACCTCCGCGCTCTCCCAGGGCTCGTTGAGGACGCGGCTCACGCGGCTGGCCCACCGCGCCGTCCCGGCCCCGGCCCCGCCGCTGCCCTCGCCGACCCCCACCCCGCCCCGCCCCGTCCCGGCGCGGCCCGTCCCCGCGGTCGCACGCTCGCGGTACGGCCCCGCCGACCCCGGCGACCCGGCACCGGCCGTGACCTCGGTCGTGCCCGCCAGCCCGTCGCGCGCGAGCCGTCCGCTGCTCTCCTTCTCGTCCTCCCCGACGGCGGACCCCGGGCCGGAGCAGCGGCGCGCCCCCGACGCGCCCCCCGCACGCAGCCGCCACCGCCTCGACGACCTGCCCGGCCCGCTCCCGGCCCGGCCCGGCCCGTCACGCCACGCACGTCGGCCCGACCGCGGTCGTCCAGAATGACCGCCATGCCCCAGACCATCGTCATCACCGGCGCGAGCGACGGCATCGGCGCCGCGTCCGCCCGGCAGCTCGCCGCCCGCGGCGAGCAGGTCGTGCTCGTCGGCCGCTCGCAGGCCAAGACCGCTGCCGTCGCCGACGAGATCGGCGCGCCGTACCACCTGGCCGACCTCGGTGACCTCGACCAGGTCCGCTCCCTGGCCGCCGAGCTCACCGACGCGTACCCGCGCATCGACGTCCTGGCCAACAACGCCGGCGGGATCATGGGGGCGCGCGAGGAGACCAAGGACGGGTTCGAGAAGACCTTCCAGGTCAACCACCTCGCGCCGTTCCTGCTGACCCACCTGCTGCTGCCCACCCTGACGGCGAGCTCGGCGAAGGTCCTGCAGACCTCCAGCGAGGCGTCGTACCGCTTCGGCAAGCTCGACGTCGACGACCTGGGCCTGGAGCGCGGCTACTCCCCGGATCGCGCCTACGGCAACGCCAAGCTCGAGAACATCCTGTTCACCGTCGAGCTGCAGCGCCGTTACGGCGAGCAGGGCATCGCGGCGGCCGCGTTCCACCCGGGACGCGTCGCCACCAGCTTCGCCAGCGACACCACCAGCTTCATGCGGTTCATCTACGGCACGGTGCTCTCCCGGCTGTTCCTGATCAGCGCGGAGAAGGGTGGCGAGCGGCTGACCTACCTCGCGACGGGCACGCCGGGCGAGGACTGGGAGCCCGGCCGCTACTACGAGAACGACAAGGCCGTCACCAACAAGAACCCGCAGGCCGAGGATCCGGAGCTCGCCGCCCGCCTGTGGGACGTCAGCGAGGAGATGCTGGGGCTGACGTAGTCGATCAGTAGTACCAGGGGTAGGGGCTCCAGTCCGGGGCGCGCTTGCCCAGGAAGGCGTCCTTGCCCTCGGTGGCCTCGTCGGTCATGTAGGCCAGCCGCGTGGTCTCGCCCGCGAACAGCTGCTGGCCGACGAGACCGTCGTCGGGGAGGTTGAACGCGTACTTGAGCATGCGCTGGGCGGTCGGCGACTTGCCGAGCACCAGGCGCGCCCACTCGACCGCGGTGGTCTCGAGGTCGGCGTGCGGGACGGCCTCGTTCACCGCGCCCATCGCGTGCATCTGCTCCGCGGTGTATGTCCGGCCCAGGTGGAAGATCTCGCGCGCGAACTTCTGCCCGACCGAGCGCGCGAGGTAGGCCGAACCGAACGCGGCGTCGAAGCTGCCGACGTCGGCGTCGGTCTGCTTGAACCGGGCGTGCTCGGCGCTGGCGAGGGTGAGGTCGCAGACCGCGTGCAGCGAGTGGCCGCCACCGGCCGCCCACCCGTTGACCACGGCGATCACCACCTTGGGCATGAACCGGATGAGGCGCTGGCACTCGAGGATGTGCAGCCGCCCGGCGCGGCCCTTCTCCTCCGGTGTCGCGCTCTCCTGCCCGGCGGCGTACTGGTAGCCGGTCCGCCCGCGGATGCGCTGGTCGCCGCCGGAGCAGAAGGCGTGACCGCCGTCGCGCGGGCTCGGCCCGTTGCCGGTGAGCAGCACGACGCCGACGTCGGCGCTGGTCCGCGCGTGCTCCAGAGCCGCCGCCAGCTCGTCGACCGTGTGGGGCCGGAAGGCGTTGCGCACCTCGGGGCGGTCGAACGCGATCCGGACGCAGCCGAGCTCGACGTGGCGGTGGTAGGTGATGTCGGTGTAGCCGCCCACCTCCTGCCAGATCGACGGGTCGAACAGCGGGGGATCGGCGGCGTCGCTCACGGGCCGGGAGCCTAGGGCGCGCGTGGGGTGCCCGTCGGCGGGGAAGCCACGCGGGTGACGACCCCTCCCCACGTCCTCATCTCCGGCGCCAGCATCGCCGGGCCCACGCTCGCCTACTGGCTGCACGCCCACGGGTGGCGCGTCACCCTCGTCGAGCGCTTCGACGCCCTGCGCGACGCGGGGCAGAACATCGACGTGCGCGGCGCCGGCCGGGAGGTGCTGCGGCGGATGGGCATCGAGGACGACGTCCGCGCGGCGACCACCGGCGAGCGCGGTCTGGAGTTCGTCGACGAGGCCGGCGCGACGGTGGCGTCGTTCCCGCCCGGGACGGGCGACAGCGACGGCGGGACCGCCGAGCTGGAGATCCTGCGCGGGGAGCTCTCGCGCATCCTGTACGACCGCACCCGCGACGACGTCGAGTACGTCTTCGGGGACCAGATCGCCGCCCTCGACGAGCACGCCGACGGCGTCACGGTCACCTTCCGCGACGGACCGGCACGCGCGTTCGACCTCGTGGTCGTCGCCGAGGGCCTGCGCTCCCGCACCCGCGCCCGGGTGTTCCCCGACGCCGACCCCGTGTGCGAGCTCGGCGCCTACGCCGCGTACCTCACCGTGCCGCGCGCCCCGACCGACACCGACCGGTGGCAGTGGCTGCACGCCGGCCGCGGGCGCAGCGTCATGCTGCGCCCGGACAACATGGGCACCACCCGCGCCGGCCTGACGTTCATGTCCGACGTGCGCGGGATCGACGAGCTCGATCGTGACGACCAGATCATGATCCTGCGCCGCACGTTCGCCGACGTCGGCTGGCAGACACCGCGGATCCTCGCCGCCCTCGACGACGCGCCGCTCTACCTCGAGGCCCTCGGGCAGGCGCGCCTGCCCACGTGGAGCCGCGGTCGCGTCGCCCTGCTCGGCGACGCTGCGCACTGTTCCTCGCCCATCAGCGGCATGAGCACCAGCCTCGCGCTCACCGGGGCCTACGTCCTCGCCGGCGAGCTCGCCACCCACGCCGACCACCGGTCGGCGTTCGCCCGGTACGAGGCCGTGATGCGGCCCTACGTCGTGAAGGCCCAGGATCTCCCGCCGGGCGCGCCCCGCATCGGCAACCCGCGCACGCGCGGCGGGCGCGCCCTCCTCCACACCGCCCTGCGTCTCGCGGCGAGCCCGGTCGGGCGCCGCGTCGGCGACCTGGCCGGTGGGCTGCTTCAGCCCGCCCGCCGACTGGGCCGGCCTCCCTCACTACCCGGTCCGCGCGGTCGCGCCGGTGTGAGCCGTCCCGACCCGAGCCGACCGCTTTCCGGGAGGCGTGTCCCCGGGACACGCCTCCGGGCGGTCGGTGGCCGTCAGTCGCGGGTGAGGAGGGCGCGGAGCGCGGCGCGGTCGGGCTTGCCGATGCCCGTGACCGGGAGGGCGGCGAGGACGGTGACGGCGCGGGGGGCGGCGCGGCCGAGCTCGCCGGCGACGGCGGCGCGCAGGGCGTCGGGGTCGAGGTCGTCGCCCACCACGGCGGCGACGACGCGGGCGCCCCACTCGGGGTCGGGGACGCCCACGGCGCAGGCCTCGTGGACACCGGGGCGGGCGAGCAGGGCGCGCTCGACGCGGGCCGGGGCGACGTTCTCGCCGCCGGTGACGATGACGTCGTCGGCGCGCCCGAGCACCTCGAGGCGTCCGTCGTCGGCCCACGCCCCCAGGTCGCCGGTGCGGAACCAGCCGTCGGCGGTGAACGCCGGGTCCTCATGATCGCGGTAGCCCGCGGCGAGGGTCGCGCCGCCGAGGCGGATGCGGCCGTCGTCCTCGAGCGCGACGGTGACCCCGTCGAGCGGGCGGCCGTCGTAGACACAGCCGCCGCAGGTCTCGCTCATCCCGTAGGTGGTGACGACCGCGACCCCGGCGCCGCGGGCGCGGGCCAGCACCGAGGGGTCCGCGGCGGCCCCGCCGAGCAGCACGGCCCGGAACCCCCGGAGCGCCGCGAGGCCCGCACCGCCGTCGTCGAGCAGCCGGACGAGCTGGGTCGGGACGAGGGAGGTGTAGGCGGCCCCGGCTGCGGCACTCGCGGCCGCGAACGCGTCCGGACGGAAGCCCGCGCGCAGGTCCATCACCGCGGCCGGAACGCCCGCGAGGGCCGAGCGGACGAGGACCTGCACCCCGGCGACGTGGTGGGCGGGCAGGGGGAGCAGCCACCGGCCGGGGCCGCCGAGGCGGGCGTGCGTCGCGTGCGCCGAGGCCCGCAGCGACGCGGTCGGCAGCAGCACGGCCTTCGGCGCGCCCGTCGACCCGGTGGTGGTGACGACGACGGCGATCGCGTCGTCCACCGGGGCGGTCGGCGCCGGTGCGGGGACGGCGTCAGGGCCGACGGGCAGCACGGCGGGCCCGGTGCCGTCGAGCGCCGCGACGAGGGCCTCGCCGAGGGCGGTCGCGGCGGCCGGCGACCCGTCGGTCGGCACGATCTCCACGGCCCGCACCGTCCTAGGGTAGGTCCGGTGATCCCCCCGCCGCCGGTGTCGGTCGTCGCGCTGCCGCTGCGCACCCGGTTCCGCGGGATCACCGTCCGCGAGCTCACGCTCGTCGAGGGCCCGGCCGGCTGGGGCGAGTTCTGCCCCTTCGTCGAGTACGACGACGACGAGGCGCGCGCCTGGTGGCGCTGCGCCCGCGAGGCCGCGCACGAGGGGTGGCCGGCCGCGGTGCGCGCGCGCGTGGAGGTCAACACGACCGTGCCGGCCACGGATCCGGACCACGCCCACCGGATCGTCACCGCATCGGGCGCGCGGACGGCCAAGGTGAAGGTGGCCGAGAAGGGGCAGACGCTCGCCGAGGACCTGGCGCGCGTCGAGGCGGTCCGCGACGCCCTCGGGCCGGGTGGGCACGTGCGGGTCGACGCCAACGGGGGCTGGGACGTCGAGGGCGCCCGCGTCGCGATCCGGGCGCTCGGGCGCGCCGCCGGGGGGCTGGAGTACGTCGAGCAACCGGTGGCCTCCGTCGAGGAGATGGCCGCATTGCGTCGCCGCGTGGACGTGCCGATCGCCGCCGACGAGTCGATCCGTCGCGCGGCCGACCCGCTGCGCGTGGCCCGGGCGGAGGCCGCCGACATCGCCGTGCTCAAGGTGGCGCCGCTGGGCGGGGTGCGCGCGGCCCTGCGGATCGCCGAGGCGATCGGGCTGCCCTGCGTCGTGTCCTCGGCCGTCGAGAGCTCGGTGGGGCTGGCCGCGGGCCTGGCCCTGGCGGGAGCGTTGCCCGCGCTCCCGCACGCCTGCGGGCTCGGGACGACGAGCCTGCTCGCCGCGGACGTCGTCACCGCGGGGCTCGTGCCGGTCGGTCGGGTCCCTCCCGGTGCCGCGCCACCCCCCGGTCCCGGACCCGGACCTGCTCGCCCGCCACGCCGCTCCCCCCGACCGCCGGGGCTGGTGGCGGGCACGCCTCGACCGGGTACAGGCCCTCGAGAACCCAGTCTGAGAACCCGGACGACGAGGTCCGCACCCCGTCACGGAGGAGCCCGTCATGCCCGACAAGTTCGACCGCCTCGAGGCGGGCCGCGAGATCGTGCGCGCCAAGGAGGCCAAGGGCGTGAGCTGGGCGCAGCTCGCCGAGGCCCTCGACCGCTCCGTCGTCTGGACCACCTCGGCGCTGCTCGGCCAGCAGCCCCTCGACACCGACCAGGCCCGGCGGATCGCGTCGATGCTCGGGCTCGACGAGTACGCCACCGACGCGCTCACGCTCCCCCCGGTCCGCGGTGACGCCGCCCTCGATCCGACCGAGCCGGTGACCTACCGCCTGCAGGAGGCCCTCCAGGTCTACGGCACGAGCATCCACGAGCTCATCCGGGAGGAGTTCGGCGACGGCATCATGAGCGCCATCGACTTCACCCTCGACGTGGAGCGCGTCGAGGACCCCCAGGGCGACCGGGTCAAGCTGACCTTCAACGGGAAGTTCCTGCCGTACAAGGTCTGGTAGGACGGGCCGACACGCCGGGTGGGGCTGGGCGGTGCCGCGCACGCCCGCGAGTAGCGTGCGGAGCGTGACCGCCGCGCCTCCGCACGACACGCCGACGTCGCCCGGCTCGGCGCCCGTCGACGCCGCGGGGGAGGAGGCCGAGGTACGGGTGGACACCGATCCTCGCCTGGAGCACGGCCCGCCGGTGCACGTCCGGACGGCCTTCGGGGTGCGGGACGCGGTGCCGCGCCCGCGCCAGGACCTGCCCGGTCCGGCCTGGCGGTGCGACGCCCTGGTGTTACGCCCCGTGGCCGACACCGTCCTCGCGGCGTGGTCGGCGGGCGCGGTGGAGGACCTCGCCGCCGCCGGGGTCGACGGCCTGCGTCTCGCCCGACCGGTCCGCGCCAGCGACGGACGCCGCGTGGTCGCGGGCTGGGCGGCCTGCCACGACGTTCCCGGGCGCGTCGAGGCCCGCCACGACGACGTCATCGCCGCGTCCCTGCGCCTGCACCGGGCGACGGCCCGCCTCGAGCGCCCGCGCCTGGTCGACGACCGCGACGACGTCCTCGCCCGCGCCGACCGCGCCGCGTTCGGCGAGAAGAGCACCCCGCTCGACCCCGAGACCGGCGGCACCCTGTTCACCGAGCTCGCCCGGCGACGGCTGAAGCTCGACCGGCCCGCCCAGCTCGTGCACGGCGACCTGTTCGGCACCGTTCTGTTCGATCGCGACGCCCCGCCCGCGGTGCTCGACCTGGTGCCCTTCTGGCGTCCCGTGGAGTGGGCGGCGGCCGTGGTGGTCGTCGACGCGCTGGCGTGGGGCGGCGCCGATCCCGGGATCCTCACCCGCTGGGCCCACCTCGCGCAGTGGCCGCAGATGCTCCTGCACGCGCTGCTCTTCCGGCTCGCCGTGCACGCCCAGCACCCGGCCTGCACCCGCGAGTCCCTGCGCGGCCTCGAGCACGCCGCGCGTCTCGTCGGCAGCCTGTTGCCCGCCTGAGGTCCCGCCCGACGGACGAGTGACGAGGCCCGCACCCGCGTTCGCACACCCGTCATCCGGGGTCATCCGCACGTCACACCACCTGCTTACCGTCCCTCGCGACCTGAGCCGGGGCCCCGGCCCCGCCCGCGAACAGCGAGGTGGAACGAACCGTGACGACTGCGCCCGAGACCTCACCGCCCGGTGCGTCCGGCGGCCTTCTCCGCGGCCGCTGGATCGACGACTGGCGCCCCGAGGACCCGTCGTTCTGGGCGAGCACCGGCAGGAGGATCGCCGGCCGGCAACCTGTGGTTCTCGGTCCTCTCCGAGCACATCGGGTTCTCGATCTGGTCGCTGTGGTCGGTGCTGGTGCTCTTCATGCCCGAGGCCACCTACCACATCGACACGGCCGGGAAGTTCTTCCTCGTCTCGGTGCCGACGCTGGTCGGCGCGGTGCTGCGGCTGCCCTACACGATGGCGGTCGGCGGTGTTCGGGGGCCGGAACTGGACGATCGTCAGCGCCGCGCTGCTGCTGGTCCCGACCGATCCTGGCCGCGTTCGTCATGCACCCCGGGACGAGCTACACGACGTTCATCGTCGTGGCGGTCTTCGCCGGGGTCGGCGGCGGCAACTTCGCGTCGTCGATGACCAACATCAACGCCTTCTACCCCGAGAAGCAGAAGGGCACCGCGCTGGGCATCAACGCCGGCGGCGGGAACCTCGGCGTGGCGGTCGTCCAGCTGGTCGGCCTGCTGATCATCGCGACCGCCGGGACCGGGGCGCCCCGCATCCTGCTCGGGGTCTACATCCCGCTCATCGTGATCGCCGTGGTCTGCGCGGCCCTGTTCATGGACAACCTGTCCTCGGTGCGCAACGACACCGGTGCGCTCGAGGAGGCCACCCGCGACGCCCAGACCTGGATCCTCTCGTTCCTCTACATCGGGACGTTCGGGTCGTTCATCGGCTACAGCTTCGCCTTCGGTCTCGTGCTGCAGAACCAGTTCGGCCGTACCCCGCTGCAGGCCGCCGCCGTCACCTTCATCGGCCCGCTGCTGGGCTCGCTGATCCGGCCGGTCGGCGGCATGCTCTCCGACCGCATCGGCGGGACCCGGGTCACGTTCTGGAACTTCGTGGCCATGGCCGCCAGCTCGCTCGTCTGCATCTGGGCCTCGGCGATCGACTCGCTCGCGATCTTCACCATCGGCTTCGTGCTGCTGTTCGTCACCTCGGGCATCGGGAACGGCTCGGTGTACAAGATGATCCCCGCGATCTTCCGGATGAAAGCCCTGGCCGCGACCGAGACGCGCGGGTGGGACACCGACGCCGCCCTGCTCTGGGCGCGCCGCATCTCGGGCGCCGTGATCGGGATCGCCGGCGCGGTCGGGGCGCTCGGCGGCCTGCTGATCAACCTCGCGTTCCGGGCGTCGTTCCAGGCCACGAAGAGCGGCACGCCCGCGTTCTGGTCGTTCGTGGCCTTCTACGCCGTGTGCTTCGGGATGACCTACGCCGTCTACCTGCGCCGGCCCGAGGCCGCGACCGACCCCCGCAGCGGCGCCCGGCTCTCCTACGCCGACGTCTGAGCAGCGACCTATCCTGGGTGGGTGATGGCACCCGTGAGCGAGGGGCGTCCGCTGGAGGGCCTGCGCGTCGGGGTGACCGCCGACCGGCGCGCCGACGACCAGATCGACCTGCTGCGCCGGCACGGCGCGGAGGTCGTGCACGGCCCGACGATGCGGATCGTGCCGCTCGCCGACGACGCCGAGCTCGCCGCGGTCACGCGTGCGCTGGTCGACGCGCCGCCCTCGATCGTCGTGGCGACCACCGGGCAGGGCTTCCGCGGCTGGCTCGAGGTGGCCGCCGACTGGGAGCTCGGTGCGCCGCTGCACGCGGCCCTCGCCGGGGCGGCGCTGCTCGCGCGCGGTCCGAAGGCGCGCGGGGCGATCCGCGGCGCCGGGCTGCGCGAGGTCTGGTCGGCCGACGCCACCGAGTCCTCGCCCGAGGTGCTCGCCCACCTGCTGGACGGTGGCGAGGGCTCGCTCGCCGGCCGTCGGGTGGCCGTCCAGCTCCACGGCGACCCGATGACCGACTTCCTCGCCGCCCTGCGGGACGCGGGTGCCGACGTCGTCGAGGTGCGCGTCTACCGCTGGGAGCCCCCGCCCGACCTGCGCGCCGTCGACGCCCTGACCGACGCGGTGATCGCCGGCTCGGTGGACGTCGTGACCTTCACCAGCGCGCCGGCGGTCGACGGCCTCGTCCACCGGGCCCGTGAGCGCGGCGTGCTCGACGCCCTGCTCGACGCCCTGCGCGCGCGGGTGCTGGCGTGCGCGGTCGGTCCGGTGACCGCTGCCCCGCTCGACCGTCTCGACGTGCCCAGCATCGCCCCGGACCGGTTCCGGCTCGGCGCGATGGTCAAGCGCCTGGAGGAGCACGTGGCCCGGGCCGCCACCACCCCGTGAGCCCGGCCCTCGTCCTGCTCGCCCACGGCACCGGCGACGCCGCGGGCCGCGCGACGATCGGGCGCCTGCTCGTGGCGCTGCGCGAGCGCCTGCCGGACGTCACGGTCCGGATGGCGTACGCGGGGGTGGCGCGGCCGCGTCTCGCGGACGTGCTGACGGATCTGCCCGGCCCCGTCGTCGTCGTGCCCGCCTTCCTGGCGTCCGGGTTCCACGTCCGCGTCGACGTCCCCGGGCAGCTCGCCGCGACCGGGCGCGCCGACGTCGTGCTCGCCGACCCCCTCGGGCCCGACCCGGTCCTCGTGGCCGCGGCGCTCTCGCGTCTCGCCGAGGCGGGCGCGGCCGACACCGACAGAGTGGTCCTGGCCGCCGCGGGGTCCACCGACCCGGTCGCCGCCGAGGACCTGCGCGTGGCGGCGGGACTGCTCGAGGAGCGGCTCGGGCGCCCCGTTCCGGTGGGCTACATCGCCGGGGGCGAGCCGCGGATCGCGTCGGTGGTGGCCGCCCAGCCCGGACGCGTGGCGCTCGTGACGTGGTTGCTCGCGCCCGGGGCGTTCCACCGCAGGCTCGCCGACGCGGGCGCGGCGGTCGTCGCGGAGCCGCTGGGGGACCACCCGGATGTCGCCCGTGTGGTGGTCGCCCGCTACCGATCGGCGTCAATGATCGTCGCCTGACCGACCAGGGGTTTCCCGGGCGCCACGATCGGGTGATGCTAAGAGCATGGGACGTCTTCTCGGTGGGCTCGTCGTGATCCTCATTCTGTTCGCGATCATTTCCGACCCCCAGGACGCCGCCGCGACCACCCGCAACGGCGCGAGCAACCTGGCCGCCGCCGGCAGTCAGGTCGTCGTGTTCCTCAGCACGATCGTCGGCGATCTCTCGGCAGGGACCCCGGGAGCGTCCACCACCGGCCACAGCACCGGGACCTACCCCTACGGTGGCGTCGAGACCGGCGACGGCAGCACCGAGCCGCAGGGCTGAGGCCACCGCGATGGAGATCGTCCATCTCTACGCCAGCGACGGGCGCTGGATCGCCTGGTACCGCCCCGGGATGCCCTACGTGTGGAGCGTGCACAACCAGTGGATCGGCTGGTTCCCCTGGCCCACCGACCCCGAGGTCGGCTCCGACCTCCTCGACCCCGGCGAGAACTACCTCGGCACCATCGTCGGTGACCGCCTCCTGCGCCGCACCTTCCGCATGCCCCGCCCCGTCCCCGCCCGCGTCCCCGAGCCCCGCCGCCCCGTCGGGCCCCCCGACCGCGACCGCGCCACCGCCACCGCCCCGCCCCCCGGCTTCGTCGACGTCCCCACCACCGCCCTCGGCCGGTGAGGTGGAGTCAGCATGGCGACGTGTCAGCGTGGCGTCCATGCTGACACCCAGCGTCTGAAAAGCCACCAGCTCGCGTGGTCCGGAGCGGCATCAAGCAGCGCGCGGGAGATCGTCCTCGTAACTGACTGACGGTGTCGGGAGGAGAGCCGCGACCGCAAGGCCGTCAAGGATGTCGCGCAGCGTTCCCCTCGCGTCGTCCCGCCGTTGCGTCGGGCGCGTGCTCACGACATACAGCCCGACGTCCCGTAACCGGCGCCGACGCTCGTTGGTCGACGCCACCTGGTCGGGTGTCGCGAAGTGCTCCTCGACGGAGTCGATCTCCCAGACGAAACCGACGTCCTCGACGAGGACGTCCACGATGGCGACCTGGCGGTCGTCCGGACCGAGCACTCGGACGTTGAACCTGGCGGGCGGTAGCTCGGGCTGGGCGAGCCACCATTCACGTGCAACGAACTCGGCCGCGGAACGGATGCCGTCGGCGATCGCCTCGAGCACCGCCCGTGGCGTCGCACTCCCCTTGCGGCAGCCGGCATCCAGCTCCTCCCGCAAGGCTTCCGGGAGCACCAGCCGGCGCTGGACCGGTTCGGCGAGGAGCGCGACGATCTGGTCCCGGTCCCGCAGCCGGCGGGCCTCGTCGAGCACCGCTCGGACGAGGGGCGCGACGGCGAGGCCGTCGCGCTCCACCGGACGCGGTAGCCGTGAGGTGCGCTCGACGGTGATGTAACCCCAACTACGGACCTGCCGGTGGTGGGGGATGAGCACATGGACGCCGTCGGGCTCGGGGCCCCGCCGCAATCCGTGATGGCGTCCCGCGCTCATCCCGGTCAGCATCGCACCAGGGCCACCATGGAGTAGGGCCGCGATCTCCTTCTGGCGACGGCTGGGCGTGCCGTTGTGGAGCACGATGATTCCCGGGGCGATGCGCTGCCACTGCCCGTTCTCCCGGCAGCGTCGGTACGTCGTGCGCTGTGGGACGCCCAATTCTTCGAGCTCTCGCGCGGTGATGACTCCCTCCTGGCTCGCCGCCAGCAGTTCTGCCGGTGTCTCGGCCCACCGTCCGCGTCGCATATGCGGACGATGAACGCCGTCGACCTCGCGGTGCCAGCGGTGTGTACGCCGTTGTGGACAGCGCACGCCGATGTGGATGGTCTCGCCACACCGCGGGGCCCGCGCTCCGCGAGCTGGCGGAATTCGTGACGCTGAACGTCAGCGTGGACGCCACGCTGACACGTCGGTCGCCTACGACCCCAGGGCGAGGACGTTGCAGACGTCGCCGCGGCCGCCGGTGGTGGTGAGGCCGCGCTGGGAACGGATGCGTTCGGCGAGGTACTCGGCGTCGCGGCCGACGCCGGAGAGGCGGCCGGAGCCCCAGGTCCAGAGCCAGGGGAGACCGAGGAAGTACAGGCCGGGCGCCGCGGTGACGCCGCGGGTGTGGACGGGGGCGCCGCGGCCGGTGAAGACCGGGAGGTCGACCCAGCGGAAGTCCTGGCGGAAGCCGATGCACCACACCACGGAGGTGATGCCCGTGTCGGCCAGGTCCAGTTCGGTGATCTCCTCGCCGGGGTGCCAGACCGGGGTGTAGCGCTCCTCGGAGGGGATGTCGAGCTCGTTCGAGGCGATGTACTTGTCGATCGTGTCCTTGATCGACTCGGACACCTCGTCGGCGTGGTCGAGGCGCTCGGTGAGGTCGGGCTTGAAGTGCAGGACGCCGTCGCGGTGGTCGTGCATGAGGCCGTAGAGCGCCATGCCGCTCGCCGCGTGGGCGCGCAGGTCGATGTCGCGCCCGCCGTCGCGGCCGGTCACGTAGTGGTTGGCCTGGGCGCGGACGGCCTCGCGGCGCGGGTGCTCGGTGACGGGCATGTCGTAGTAGCCCATCTCGGCGAGCCAGTCGGTGACGTCGCGGCCGCGGTAGAAGCGGGCCACACGCGGGGCGTCGCCGACGACGAGGTGCACGCGGCGGCCCTCGAGATGCAGGTCCTCGGCGATCTGGGCGCCGGACTGGCCGGAGCCGACCACGAGCACCTCGCCGGGCGGCAGCTGCGAGCCGCTGCGGTAGTCCTGGGACTGCACCTGGGTGATCTCCCCGGGCAGCGGCTGCGACAACGGCGGCGTGATCGGGGTGTGGTACCCGCCGGTGGCCACGACGACCTGGTCGGCGGTCACCTCGCCGACGGAGGTCTCGAGGTGGTAGACGCCGCGGCCGTCGGTGCTCAACCGCAGGACCTCGACGCCCTCGACCAGCGGTGGGTCGACGAACGCCTTGTAGGCCTCGAGGTAGTCGATGATCTGGTCCTTGACCATGAAGCCGTGCGGGTCGTCCCCGGCGTAGGGGAAGTCCGGGAGCTGGCACTGCCAGTTCGGGGTGACGAGGCAGAAGGTGTCCCACCGGTAGGTCTTCCACGAGTGGGCGACCTCGCTGCGCTCGAGCACGGCGTGGTCGATCCCGCGCCGGTGCAGGCAACGGCTCATCGACAGGCCGGCCTGCCCGCCGCCGACGACGACGGCCGGCCAGTGGCGGGCCCGGAGATCAGCGGCATCCATACGGACCAAGGTCCGCTCCGCGTGTTTCCGCACGGTGTCCACCGGACGAAGGCGTCGTTGCGCGATGTAACGAAACACCTCGGTCACGTCCCGCCGATGCGGACCCCGTGCCGTAGTCACGACGCAACGTCTCGGAAACGAGCCGTTGGTGTGCTGTGACGGCAGGGAGCCGGACCACGGCATCCCGCGGCGGACCGGCGAGGGTGCGCCGAGTACGGGAATCGCACCGTCGAGGTGGTTCCTCGCCCGCGACGTCCGCCGCCTCCACGTGGACGGGCGACACCGCGCCCCGCCCTGCCGACCGCACCGTCCGACCAGGTCGAGTCCTCGACCGCCCAGGAGGAGAACTTCCATGACCACCGCGGAGCTGTCCGACGTCGAGCAGAAGAGCCTCGAGGAGATCCCGCATCCCTCGCTGCCCGAGGGCTCGAGCATCTACGGCGGCACGAAGGTCTTCCCGGACCTTCAGGCCGAGAACGGCGAGACCTACTTCACCCTCGTCCACGGCATCGCCCACGAGTCGTCGGTGAGCTTCGTGGCCGTGCTCCAGGCGACCCGTGCGCTGCGCAAGGGCTTCGAGTCGGCCATGTACTTCTACGGCCCCGGCTCGCTGAACTGCCTGGCCACCCGCGGGTTCCCGACCACGGGCACCTCGGCGTTCCCGGGCGAGCACAACATCAACGACCAGCTCAAGACGTTCATGGGCGAGGGCGGCAAGGTCTTCTGCTGCCGCTTCGGTCTGTCGCTGCACGGTGCCCGCGAGGAGGACCTCATCGAGGGCATCATCCCGACGCACCCGCTCGACGTGCAGGACGCGCTCATCTACTACGCGCGCAAGGGCGCGATCATCAACTCGACCTACCAGCTGTAGGTGGCTCCGCCAGGTGAGCACTTTCACGTGCTCCAGCACTCGAAAGTGCTCACCTGGGCTCCGCCCACCTGACGCGCCCCGGAGGTCCCACGCCATGTCCGAATCCGACCCCGGGACCGCCAGCATCGCTCTGGCGGCCCGCTCCGAGATGGCCGTGCGCGGCGTGGCGCTCGACGAACGCGAGCCCGGCGTGCCCGTTCCGGGGCGCGCCACGACGACCGACCTCGGCTCGGCCATCCCACTGCGCCGCCCGGGTGGGGCAGGACCCTCCGCCGACGGGCACGTGCTCGTCGACGGCCTCAAGACCACGGTGCCGATCGTCACGGACAGCCCCTACCGCCTGCGCGACGGCCGCCTGGTGCGGCGCGAGGACGGCGGGGCCGTCACCGACATGGGCGTCGTCGTCGACACCGTCGACCGGCCCGCGTTCTACGACCTCACCACCGCCGACGGCGTGCCCTACGAGAAGATCGCCCGCCTGCACGGGAACGACGTGCTCGCGACGACCGTCGTCCAGACCTGCGTGCGTTACGACCCCGCCGACCGCTGCCGCTTCTGCGCGATCGAGCAGTCGCTCTCCGCCGGCGCGACGACCGCGGTGAAGACCCCCGACCAGCTCGCCGAGGTCGCCGAGGCCGCCGTGCGTCTCGACGGCGTGCGCCAGATGGTGCTGACGACCGGGACGAGCAACGGCCGCGACCGCGGCGCGCGCCACCTGGCCCGCTGCGTCCGCGCGATCAAGGCCGCGGTCCCGGGGCTGCCGGTCCAGGTGCAGTGCGAGCCGCCCGCGCCCTCCGACCTCGCGGCGCTCACCGAGCTGCACGAGGCCGGCGCCGACGCGATCGGCATCCACGTCGAGTCGCTCGACGACGCCGTGCGCGCCCGCTGGATGCCGGGCAAGGCGGGCGTCCCGCTGAGCCAGTACTGGCTGGCGTGGGACGAGAGCGTGCGCCTGTTCGGGGCGAACGCGGTGTCCACCTACCTCATCGTCGGTCTCGGGGAGGACCCCGACGAGCTCGTCGCCGGGGCCGCCGAGCTGGTCGACCACGGCGTCTACCCCTTCGTCGTGCCCTACCGCCCGATCCCCGGCACGCTCGCCTTCGCCGACGGGGCCCCGGCCCCGTCGGCCGACCTGCTCGCCGAGGTCACCGGGCGCGTTGCGAAGGTCCTGCAGGCCGCCGGGATGCGCGGCGCCGACCAGGCCGCGGGCTGCGCGGCCTGCGGTGCGTGCAGCGCCCTGTCCGCGGCGGGAGGCTGACATGCCTCCGCTCGAACCCCACGGCATGCCCACCTCGACGCGCACCGTCGGGGAGTTGCGCTCCGCCGGGGAGATGCTCGCCGCGGAGGAGATTCTGGGCGGGCGGCCCCGGGTCGAGACCTCGCGCGGCGCCCGCGCCGTCACCATCGGGCAGGCGCCCGCCGACGACGCCCGCCACCCCGACGTCGTCGCCCACCGGGCCCTGCGTCGTGCCGTGTTCGTCGACGAGCAGGGCCTGTTCGCCGACGACCCGTCCGGCGACCTCGACGAGCACGACCGCGACCCGCGCGCCGTCGTCCTGGTCGCGCGGGACGCCGCCGGCGAGGTCCTGGGCGGCGTGCGCCTCGCTCCGGTCGACCCCGACCCTGCCCGCCCCGACCTGGGCTGGTGGACCGGCAGCAGGCTCGCCGTCACCCCCTCCGCCCGGCGGCGCGCGGGGATGCGTGTCGGCGCCGCGCTCGTGCGTGCCGCCTGCGCCCGGGCCGAGTCCGCGGGCGTGCTGCGCTTCGAGGCCGACGTACAGGCCGGCAACGCCACCCTGTTCACCCGCCTCGGGTGGGACCGGGTGCGCGACAGCGTCGTCGCCGGCCGTCCGCACGTCCGGATGCGCTGGCGGGTCGGCCGGTTCGCCGCCCTCGTCGCCGCGACGAAGGCCCCGCTCGGTGAGCTCGCTCGCCGGCCTGGCCGGGTCCGGGATCCGATCTCGGCGACGACGGCGCGCCCGTCCCCGGCAGCGACGTCGTCGCCGCCTGCGACGCGATCCTGCCCGCGATGGTCGAGCGCGACCCCGAATGGGCGGGGTGGTGCGGCGTGCTCGTCAACGTCAACGACCTCGCCGCCATGGGCGCGCACCCCGTCGGGCTGCTCGACGCCCTCGGGGCGCGCGACGCGTCGTTCGCGCACCGCGTCCTGGCCGGCGTGCGCGCCGCCGCCGACGCCTACGGCGTGCCCGTGCTCGGCGGCCACACCCAGCTCGAGGTGCCCGCGTCGCTCGCGATCACGGCCCTGGGCACGACGCGCCACCCGGTCCCCGCCGGCGGCGGCCGCGTCGGCCACCAGGTGCGCCTGACCGCGGACCTCGGCGGGCGCTGGCGTCCCGGGCTACACCGGCCGCCAGTGGGACTCCACCACCCACCGCACGCCCGCCGAGCTGCGCGCCATGATCGCGGCGATCGGTCCGGACGCGGCACACCGTCCCGCCGCGGCCAAGGACGTCTCGATGGCCGGGCTCGTCGGCACCCTCGGGCATGCTCGCCGAGGCCGGCGGCACCGGTGCGGTCCTCGACGTGGCCGCCGTGCCGCGCCCCGCGAGCGCCGGGGTCGCCGACTGGCTGACGTGCTTCCCCGGCTTCGCGCTGCTCACCGCCGACGAGCCCGGCGCACCGATGCCCTCCGCAGGCCCGGCCGTGAGCGCCGCGTGCGGCGAGCTCGTCGCGGGGACCGGCGTCGCGCTGCGCTGGCCCGACGGCGAGACCACCACTGCCGTCGGCTCGACGGTCACCGGTCTGGGACCGGCCGACCGGGCTCCGAGTTCCCGAGAGAGGCACCCCCGATGACCACCACGACGTTCGCGGCCGCCGCGGCCGGTTTCGTCCGCGATCTCGACGAGGATTCGGCGCGCGCCGGGCGTCTCGTCGAGCAGGCCCGCGCGCGGGGCACCGATCTGCTCGCCCTGCCCGAGGCGGCGCTGGGGGGCTACCTGTCGTCCTTGCACGGCGACCACACCGACGTGCCACCCGCAGCTCGACCCCGACGGCCCCGAGATCCAGCGCCTCGTCGCGATGGCCGGCGACATGGTCGTCACCGCGGGCTACTGCGAGCGCGGCGACGCCGAGAGCGGGGGCCGGCCCTACAACAGCGCCGTCGCGGTGACCGGCGACGGCGTGCTCGGGCGGCACCGCAAGGTGCACCAGCCGCTGCACGAGAACAGCTCGTACGCGGCGGGCGACCGCTTCAGCGCCTTCGACACGCCGGTCGGCCGCCTCGGCATGATGATCTGCTACGACAAGGCCTTCCCCGAGGCGGCCCGCGCCCTGGCGATGGACGGCGCCCGGATCGGTGTCTGCATGTCGGCGTGGCCGGCGTCGCGCACCGACCGCGCCCCGGTGCTCGCCGACGACCGGTGGACCCGGCGCTTCGACCTGTTCGACCGGGCCCGCGCGCTGGAGAACCAGATCGTGTGGGTGTCGGCGAACCAGGCCGGCACCTTCGGGTCGATGCAGCTCGTCGCGAGCGCGAAGATCGTCGATCCCGGCGGCGAGGTGCTGGCCACCACCGGGACCGAGGAGGGCCTCGCGGTCGCCGCCCTCGACGTCGACGAGGCGGTCGACGCCGCCCGTCGCGTCATGGGCCACCTGCGCGACCTGCGCCCCGCCAGCTACGGCCCGTCAGGCGTCCCGGTCCCGGCCTCCTAACGCGCCGGTGGTCCGCCTCGCCGCCGCCGCGGCCCACTTCACCCACGATCTCGCCTTCGACCTCGACCGCATCAAGATGATCATTGCGCACGCCCGGGACGCGGGCGTCGCGGTGCTGGCGCTGCCCGACGGCGCGCTCGGGGGGTACCTGACCGACCTGCGCCACCCCGGCACGGGCTGCCTGCCCCCGATGCTCGAGCCCAACGGCGACGAGGTCCGCTCGGTCTGCGACCTCGCCGGCGACATGGTCGTCTGCCTCGGCTACTGCGAGCGCGGTCCCGATCACGGGACCGGACCCGTGCGCTACGACTCGGCCGTGTGCCTGTCCGGGGACGGCATCCTCGGGCGGCACCGCAAGGTCCACCTGCCGGCCGGGGTCGCGTCGCTGTTCACCGCAGGCGACGGCTTCCAGGCGTTCGACACGCCGGTCGGGCGCATGGGGCTGCTCATCGACCACGACAAGACCTTCCCCGAGGCGCCCCGCGCGCTCGCGGTCGACGGCGCCGAGATCCTCGCGTGCCTGTCGGCCTGGCCGACGTCGCTGACCCACCGGGCGCCCCGCATGGCGCAGGACCGCCAGGCGCGCCTGTTCGACCTCTACGACCAGACGCGCGCCGCGGAGAACCAGGTCGTCTGGCTCTCGGCGAACCAGAGCGGGCGCAACGGGGCCCTGCACTTCCTGGGCCGGGCCAAGATCGTCGGTCCGGGCGGGGAGATCCTGGCGCGGACCTGGTCCAAGGGCGGGCTCGCGGTCGCCGAGGTCGACCTGGACGGCATGGTCGGCGCGGCGCGCGCCGTGCTGCACCACCTCGCCGAGCGTCGCCCCGAGACCTACGGGACCTAGCGTGCGGATCGCCCTGCTGACCTACTCCACCAAGCCGCGCGGCGGCGTCGTGCACACCCTGGCGCTCGGCGAGGCCCTGGCCCGGGCCGGGCACGACGTCACCGTCTGGGCGCTGGCCCGCGGTGGTGACACGGGCTTCTTCCGGCGGGTCTCGGACGCCGTCGCCGTCCGGCTGGTGCCCGTGCCGGAGATCGACGGCGAGACCGTGGGGGCGCGCATCCTGCGGTCGATCGCGCTGCTCGGGGACGCCTTCGTGGGCTCCTACGACGTCGTGCACGCCCAGGACTGCCTGACCGCCAACGCCGTCGGCCGCGCCCGCGGGTACGGCGCGCTGTACCGGACCGTGCACCACCTCGACGAGTTCACCACCCCCGAGCTCGCGGCCTGCCACGAGCGCGCGATCGTCGAGCCCGCCGCGCTCGTCTGCGTGTCGGCCTCGGTGGCCGCCGACGTGGGGGCCGGGTGGGGCCGGGCGGCGACCGTGATCGGCAACGGTGTCGACGCCGCCCGCTTCACCGCGGCCGCCACCGCCGACGCGGGCGCCCCGTGGCGTGCGGCGTACGGGCGCTACGTCCTCGCCGTCGGCGGGATCGAACCGCGCAAGGGCACCCTCGACCTGGTCGAGGCGATGACGTGGCTTCCCGGCACGCCGCTCGTGATCGCCGGCGGCGACACGCTGTTCGACTACCGCCCCTACCGTGCGGCGGTGTTCGAGCGGGCGGAGGAGTTGGGTGTCGAGCCCGCGGTGCTCGGCCCGGTCGACGACGACGCCCTGCCCGGGCTCGTCGCGGGCGCGGCGGTGTTCGCGTTCCCATCGACGAAGGAGGGCTTCGGGCTCGCCGCGATGGAGGCGCTCGCCGCCGGCGTCCCGCTCGTCACCCGCGACCTCCCCGTCCTGCGCGAGGTGTTCTCCGGGTGCGCCCGCTTCGCCACCGACCCCGCCGGACTCGCCGCGGCCCTGATCGACGCCCTCGACGCCGGCCCCGACCCGACCCGCGCCGCCGCCGGCCGCGCCGTGGCCGCCTCGCACTCCTGGGACACCGCCGCCGCCGCGCACCTGGCGCTGTACGGGGTGTCAGCGTGGGGGCCATGCTGACACTGGACGTCAGGAAATCCGCCGGCTCGCCGGAAGACGCTCCTGCCGACGATGCTCCTCCCCGCCCGGCCCGACGCTCAGGGACGCCAGCGGTACTCGGCGAGCGGGACGCGGCCGTCGCGGATCTCCACGCCCTCCTCGCGCAGGCGGGCGTGCTGCTCGTCCTCGACCTGGGGCGCGCTGGAGCCGTCGGCGCGCAGGACGCGGTGCCAGGGCAGGTCGGCGCCGTCGATGCGCAGGACGGTCCCGACGACGCGGGCCGAACGTTCGTCCGCCACCGCCGCGACGTCGCCGTAGCTCGCGACCCGTCCGCGCGGGATCGACGCCACCACCGCGCGGATGCGCTCGTGCCGGGCCTCGTCCACGGTGGCCATGCTGCCCGACCCGGACGAGCACTGTCGGGGGGCCGTGCTCTGCTAGGGACATGACGTCGACCGACGCCGCGCCGCAGCTGCGCCGGGCGCAGGCCCGGGTGCCGGGCGCGCTCGTCCTCGACGCGCCGGCGCGGCGGCTGCTCGACCACGACGCGGGCTTCCTGCGGGTGCTCGGGGGTCCGGGCACGGGCAAGACGACCCTGCTGGCCGAGCGGGTCGCGCGGCTGCTGCACGCCCGCCCCGACGCGCGCCCGCTCGTGCTCGTCGGCGACCGGCGGGCCGCGGCCGCGCTGCGCGAGCGCATCTCCGCGCGCCGCCGCACCCTCGAGGCGGCGTCGGAGGGCCCGCCGCCGTTGCGCGCGGCCGCCGAGCCGCTGGTGCGCAGCGTCCACTCCTACGCGTTCGCCGTGCTGCGCCGCCACGCCGAGCGCCGGGGGGAGGCCCCACCCCGGCTGCTGCCCGGCGCCCAGCAGGACGCGATGGTGCGCGAGCTGCTCGCCGGCGAGGCCGCCGACGTCGGCGCGCCGTCGGGCTGGCCGGTCCGGATGCGCCCCGCGCTCGAGGCGCCCGCCTTCGCCGGTGAGGTGCGCGACCTGCTGCTGCGCGCCGCCGAGCGGGGGCTCGGGCCGCGCGAGCTCACCGACCTCGGCCGGCGCCACGGGGTGCCGGCCTGGGTCGCGGCCGGGCGGTTCTTCCGCTCCTACGAGGAGGTCACGCTCCTGCGCGCGGCGGCCGGGCGCGCGAACCCTCTGGCGTCGGCGCCGCCGCTCGACGCCGCCGAGCTCGTCGCCGCGGTGCTCGACGCCTTCGCCGCCGACCCCGATCTGCTCGCCGACGAGCAGGCCGGTGTGCGGCACCTCGTGGTCGACGACGCGCAGGACATGGACCCCCAGCAGATCGAGCTGGCGCGCGCGCTCGGCGCCGCCGCGCACGACTGGGTGCTCGCCGGCGACCCCGACTCCTCGGTGCTCGGGTTCCGGGGCGCCGACCCGGCCCTGCTGCGCGACGCCGATCCCGGCGGCCGGGCGACCGTGGTGCTCGGCACCGACCACCGCGGTCTTCCCGCGTTGCGCGACGCCGTCGCACGCGTCGTCGCGGCCCTGCCCGGCGCCGGCCCGGGGCGCACCCGGATCGCGCCCGCCGGACGCGGACCCGGAGCGTCCCGGGGCGGTCAGCGTCGACGTCTACGCCACACCCGGTCAGCAGGCCGCCGCGGTGGCCGACCGGCTGCGGCGCGCCCACCTGATGGACGGCGTGCCGTGGTCGCGGATGGCGGTGATCGTGCGCTCGGTGTCGCTGTCGCTCCCGCCGCTGCGCCGGGCGCTGCTGGCCGCCGGGGTGCCGCTCGCGGTCCCGGCCGACGACACCCCGCTCGCCGCGCCTGCCCGCGGTGGCCCCGCTGCTCTCGGTGCTGCGGTGCGCGGCCGACCCGGCCCGTCTCGACGCCGACACCGCGCTCGCCCTGCTGACCTCGCCGCTGGGCGGGGCCGACCCGCTGGCCCTGCGCCGGCTGCGGCGCGGGCTGCTGCGCCGCCACGAGGCGGGCGGCGGCAGCCCGGACCGGCCCAGCGACGCCCTGATCGTCGAGGTCCTCACCGACTACGTCGACGCGCACGTCGATCCGATCGCGATGCTCCTGCCGGCCGAGGCCGCGCCCTTGCGGCGGGTCGGCGAGCTGCTCGGCGCCGCCGCGGGTGCCGTCCGCGCCGGGGCGAGCGTGCCCGACGTCCTGTGGGCGGTGTGGGAGGGCAGCGGCCTGCAGCGGCGTTGGGTGGCCGCCAGCGAGCGCGGCGGGGTCACCGGCGCGCAGGCCGACCGCGATCTCGACGCCGTCGTCGCGCTGGTCGAGCGGGCGGCGCGCTTCGTCGAGGATCTGCCCGGCGGCTCGGTCGCCGGGTTCGTCGCCCAGGCCGACGACCAGCGCATCCGCGCCGACACCCTCGCCCCCCGCGCGCCCGACGGCGAGGCGGTCGCGCTGCTCACCGCGCACGCCTCCCGCGGGCGCGAGTGGGACGTCGTGGCCGTCCCCGACGTGCAGGAGGGGATCTGGCCCGACCTGCGCCGTCGCGGCACGCTGCTCGGTGTCGAGCGCCTCGTCGACGTGCTCGCCGGCGTTCCCGACGACCCCGCCGTCGCGGGGCAGGCCCCGCTGCTGGCCGAGGAGCGCCGTCTGTTCGCGGTCGCCCTGTCCCGCGCCCGCCTCGCGGTGCACGTCGCCGCGGTCGAGGCCGAGGACGTCACGCCGTCGCGCTTCCTCGACGACGTGGACGGCCGCGCCGCCGACGCCGGCACGTCGGCAGGCCCGGGCGACGACGGCGTGCGTCCCCGCACCCGGCCCGGGCGCGCGCTGGTGCTGGCCGAGCTGGTCGGGTCGCTGCGCCGCGCGGTCACCGACGCCGACACCACCCCGGAGCGCCGGGAGCGGGCCGCCGCGCAGCTCGCCCGCCTCGCCGAGGCCGGCGTCCCCGGGGCCGATCCCGACGAGTGGTACGGCCTGCTCGGCCTGTCGACGTCCGCGCCGCTGCGCCCGCCCGGGTCGGCGGTCACCGTCAGCCCCAGCGCCGTCGAGACGATCATGACCTGCCCGCTGCGGTGGGCGCTGCAGACCCACGGCGGCGACGACACCGACTCCCTCGCGTCGGTCACGGGCTCGCTGGTGCACGCCCTCGTGCAGCGCGCGGCCGAGGGTGCCGGCGAGCGGGAGCTCTCCGAGGCCCTCGACGTCGCCTGGGCCTCGGTCGACGCCGGCGCCCCGTGGTTCTCGCGGCGCGAGCTGGCCAACACCCGCCGGATGCTGATGTCGTTCCTGGCCTGGCGGGAGCAGACTCGCGCGACGCTCACCGAGGCCGCGGTCGAGGAGGCGCTCGAGGTCGCGGTCACCGACACCGTCGTGGTGCGCGGGCGGGTCGACCGCCTGGAGATCGACCCGCAGGGCCGCCCGGTGATCATCGACGTGAAGACCGGCAAGAACGCCGTGACGAAGGCCGACGCCGAGGCCCACCCGCAGCTCGCGGTCTACCAGCTCGCGACCGCCCTCGGGGCGTTCGCCGAGACCCTCGCCGGTCCGGACCCGACGGCCGCCCGCAGCACACCGGGCGGGGCGCGGCTGGTCTACCTGTCGCGGGCCGGGGGCAAGGTCACCGAGCGCGTCCAGGCCCCGCTCGACGACGAGGGACTGCGGACCTGGCGCGCCGCGGTCACCGAGGCCGCGCGCGCCACCGAGGGGCCGATGTTCGTGGGCCGGGAGAACGACGTGTGCCCGCGCTGCCCGGTGCGCACCGCGTGCCCCGTGCACGCCTCCGGACGGCAGGTCCCGTGACGAGCCTCGACACGCGCCCCCAGCTGATCGACCCCGTCGAGCTCGCCGAGCGCCTCGGGCTCCGCCGGCCCACCGAGGAGCAGGCCGACGTCATCGGCGCGCCCTTCCAGCCCGCGCTGGTCACCGCGGGGGCCGGCTCGGGCAAGACCGAGACCATGGCCGCGCGGGTGGTGTGGCTGGTGGCCAACGGCCTCGTGCGCCCCGAGCAGGTGCTGGGCCTGACCTTCACCCGCAAGGCCGCGGGCCAGCTCGCCGACCGCGTGCGGCGCCGCCTGCGGGTGCTCTCCTCGTCGTCGCTGCTCGACGAGCTCGACCCCTCCGGCGACCGCCGCACCGCCGCCCGGGCGGGCGAGCCGACGGTCTCGACCTACCACGCCTACGCCGGGCGGCTGCTCACCGAGCACGGGCTGCGCCTGCCCACCGACCCGGGCGCGCGGCTGCTGTCGCCGACCGCGTCGTGGCAGCTCGCGCACCGCATCGTCGCCACCTGGGCCGCCGACCTCGACACCGACCGCGTGCCCGCCACCGTCACCGCCCTGGTGCAGGCGCTGGCCGGCGAGCTCGGCGAGCACCTCGCCGACCCCGACGCCCTGCGCGCCCACGCCGAACGGTTCTGCGCCGTGGTGGAGACGGCGCCGCCGGCGAAGGGGCAGCGGGCCCCGTTGCCCCTCGCGCTGGAGAAGCTCGTCGCCGCCCAGCGCTTCCGCGTCGCGCTGCTCCCGCTGATCGCCGAGCTCGCCGCCCGCAAGCGCGCCGAGCGCTGCATGGACTTCGCCGACCAGATGGCCGCCGCGGCCCGCCTGGCCGACGAGCACCCCGAGGTCGGCGAGATCGAACGCGGGGCGTTCCGCGCGGTGCTGCTCGACGAGTACCAGGACACCGGGCACGCGCAGCGGGTGCTGCTGCGCGCGCTGTTCGCCGGCGACCCGTCGACCACGGTGACCGCGGTCGGCGACCCGTTCCAGTCGATCTACGGCTGGCGCGGGGCGAGCGCGGCCAACCTCCCGCGCTTCGTCACCGACTTCCCCCGCCCCGACCCCGACGCCGGCCGGGGGGAGTGGGCCGCCGCGCCCCGGCACGGCCTGCTGACCAGCTTCCGCAACCCGCCCGAGGTCCTCGCGCTCGCCAACGGCATCGCCGAGCCCCTGCGGGCGCTGGACGTCCCGGGGGACACGAAGCGAAGCGGAGCTGGACCGACATTCGACCGGCTCCGTCCGCGGCCGGGCGCGCCGGCCGGCGACGTCCGCGTCGCCCTGCACCCCGACGTCGAGACCGAGCGGGCGTGGCTCGCCGACGCGGTGGCCGACCGCTGGCGCGCCGCCGCCGACCGGGGGGACGACCCGCCGACCAGCGCGGTGCTGGTCCGGCGCCGCGCCGACATGACCGCGCTCGCCGCCGCGCTGCGCGAGCGTGACCTGCCCGTCGAGGTCGTGGGGCTCGGCGGGCTCCTCGACGAGCCCGAGGTCCGCGACGTGGTGTCCGCGCTGCGCCTGGTCGTCGACCCGCTGGCCGGCGGCGCGGCGGTCCGGTTGCTCACCGGGGCGCGGTGGCGCATCGGCGGTGCCGACCTGGCGGCGCTGTGGCGGCGGGCCCGCGAGCTCGCGAGCCCGGGGACACCGGGCACGGTCAGCGCGGGGGTGCCCGACCCGGTCCAGGCGGCCCTGCCCGGCGAGCACGCCGAGCGGGCGGGGCTGGTCGACGCCCTCGACGACCCGGGCCCACCCGCCCGCTACTCCGCCACCGGCTACGCCCGGCTGCGCCGCCTCGCGGGCGAGCTCACGTCGCTGCGGCGGCGGGTCACCGCGCCGCTGGTCGACCTGGTCGCCGACGTCGAGCGTGTGCTGCTGCTCGACGTCGAGACCGCCGCCCGGCCCGGACCCACGGGGCGGGCCCACCTCGACGCGTTCGCCGACGTCGTCGCCGACTTCTCCGCCGGCGCCACGTCCTCGGGCGGCACCGCGACCGCGACGGCGCTGCTGGCCTATCTCGACGCCGCCGAGGAGGCCGAGGACGGGCTCACCCCCGGCGAGGTCGACGTCGCCGAGGCCGCCACGGGCGGCACCCGCGTCCAGGTGCTCACCGTGCACGCCGCCAAGGGCCTCGAGTGGGAGCTGGTCGCCCTGCCCCACGTGTGCGACAAGGTCTTCCCCGGCACCAAGCGCTCCGGGTCGTGGCTGTCCTCGGTCGCCTCGCTGCCGGTCGAGCTGCGCGGCGACCGGCCCGACCTGCCGGTACTCGATCTCGACGGCGCGACCGACCGCAAGGAGGTCCAGGGGCTGCTCGAGGCGCACGAGCGGGCGTTCGACGAGCGCCGCCTCGTCGAGGAGCGGCGCCTGTTCTACGTCGCGCTCACCCGCGCCGAACGCGTCCTGCTGGTGTCCGGGCACTGGTGGGGCGAGACCGGCGACTCACCGCGCGGGCCCTCCGACCTGCTCGCCGAGGTCGGCGCGCTCGCCGCCGAGGGCGCCGGGCGCTGCGGCGTGGTCGACGTCTGGGCCGAGCCGCCCGAGGAGGGCGCGGCCAACCCGATGGCGGACGCCGTCCACGAGGCGGCCTGGCCGCAGGACCCGCTCGGCTCCCGGCGCGTCGCGGTCGACGAGGGCGCCGCCCTGGTCCGTAGCCGCCCGCGCGCGCCTGTCCGCCGACGCCGAGACGGTGGTCGGGACGGAGGAGGTCGACCCCGACGGCTGGGCGGCCGACGTCGACGTGCTGCTGGCCGAGCGGGCGGCCGCGCGTCGCCGGCACGCGCGGGTCCTGCTGCCGCCGCAGCTGTCGGTGAGCCAGCTCGTCGATCTGGCCGCCGACCCGGAGGCGCTCGCGCGGCGGTTGCGACGCCCGGTGCCGCGACCGCCCGACCCGCGGGCGCGGCGGGGCACCGAGTTCCACGCGTGGCTGGAGCGGTGGTTCTCGGCCACCGAACTGCTCGAGTTCGACCAGCTGCCCGGGGCCGCCGACGCCGGGGCCGACGCGGATGCCGATCCCGCCGGTGCGGCCGAGGCGCTCGAGCTGCAGGAACGCTTCACCGCCAGCCGCTGGGCCACGCGCACGCCGGTCGCGGTCGAGGTGCCGTTCGAGACCGAGGTCGCGGGCACCCTCGTGCGTGGTCGCATCGACGCCGTGTTCGCCGACCCGGACGGCGGGGCCACCGTCGTCGACTGGAAGACCGGCGCGGTGCCGCCCGACACCGCCCTGCCGGCGCTCGCCGTCCAGCTCGCGGCGTACCGCCTCGCGTGGTCGGGGCTCTCGGGGGTGCCGGTCGAGCGGGTGCGGGCCGCGCTGCACTACGTCCGCCACGACCACACGATCACGCCGTCCGACCTCCTCGACGCCGACGGGCTGCAGGCGCTGGTGGCGTCGGTGCCGGTGGAGATCCGGGCTCCGGAGGGCGACCCGGAGGCCCCGGTGCGCGGCACCGGTCCGCACGCCGATCCCGATCTCGACGCCGGCCCTGAGGACGACCCCGATCCCGAGGCCCGCTGACGAGGGCATGATCTGGGGTGTGAGCAACGTCGAGACCGCCCCGGTCGAGGTCCTGTGCGCGCCCGGCGGAACGGTCGCCGCCCCCGGCGCGGTGACCGTGGAGGTGCTGTCCCCGCGCGAGGTGCCGCTGGGCGGCCCGCGGGCGATGTCCGTGCGCCGGACGCTGCCGCAGCGGACGCGCTCGCTGATCGGCGCGTGGTGCTTCGTCGACCACTACGGCCCCGACGACACCGCGGCCACCGGCGGGATGGAGGTCCCCCCGCACCCGCACACCGGCCTCGCCACGGTGAGCTGGCTGTTCAGCGGCGAGGTCGAGCACCGCGACAGCCACGGCGTCCACGCCGTGGTGCGCCCCGGCGAGCTCAACCTCATGACCGGCGGGCACGGCATCGCCCACTCCGAGGTCAGCACCACCGACACCACGGTCCTGCACGGTGTGCAGCTCTGGGTCGCCCTGCCCGACGCGCACCGCGACACCCCGCGCGCGTTCGCGCACCACGCCCCGGACGCGGTCGACCTCGGGGACGCGACGCTGCGGGTGTTCCTCGGAGAGCTCGCCGGGGTCACCTCGCCCGTCGAGACCTTCACCCCGCTGCTGGGCGCCGAGCTCCGGCTCGCGGTCGGGGCCACGCTCACCCTGGACGTCGACCCCGCCTTCGAGCACGGGGTCCTCGTCGACCGCGGGGCGGTGTCCCTCGCCGGCACGCCTCTCGAGCGTGGCGACCTCGGGGCCGTCGCCGCGGGACCGGCGCGCCTCGACCTGGTCGCCACCGGCCCCGAGCCCGCGCGGCTGGTACTGCTCGGCGGTCCGCCGTTCGGCGAGGACATCGTCATGTGGTGGAACTTCGTCGGCCGCAGCCACGACGAGATCGTGGCGTTCCGGACCGCCTGGGAGGCCGGCTCCGAGCGCTTCGGCTCCGTGGCGGGCTACGTCGGCCGCGACGGGCGGCGCGACGACGATGCCCGCCTGCCGGCACCCGCGCTGCCGCACGCGACCATCCGGGCCCGGGGGAACCCCCGCCCCTGAGGCGTCGTCACCCGTTCGGTGAGACTCGGCACGAGATCCTCATCTTGTTCGACACTGCGTGACGTTCTAGCCTCGTGCGATCGACGCCGTACCCCGTCCGGACGTCGACGCGTGTACGACGGGTCACGGAGGTCGGCATGGGTGACGCCGAAGCGGGGGAGACCGCCGGGTCGCCGGCCCCCGCGGGTGACGACGTCCTCGCCGCGCTGCGGGCGGTGTGCACCGGACCCGTCCTCGAGCCCCATGACGTGGGGGCCTTCGTCGAGCTGGCCGGGCGCCGCCGCGACGGTCTCGCGCGTCGGCTCGCGGTCGTCGGCGCGGTCGGTGCGGACGACGTCGCGCAGGTCCTGCGCTGGGCGGCGGAGCACCGGGTCGTGGTCGCGGTACCGGGCAGCGGGCACGTCGGCTCGGACGCCCGGCCCACCGTCGTGGTGACGCGATCCCGTATCGACGGGGTGGTCGTCGAGCCCCGCGCCGCCCGGGCGATCGCCGGGGTCGGCGCCACCTGGGCCGGGGTCCGGGCCGCCGCCGCCGAGCACGGCTTCGGAGTCGACGCGCCCGACCTCCCGCTGCCCGTGGCCGACGCCCACACCGCGGCGTTCCTCGGCATCCTGCACGCGGCGCCGGTCCGTGCGCTGACGCTGGTGACCGGTGACGGCGTCGTCCGCCGCGTGGACCCCGTGTCCGAGCCCGACCTCTGGTGGACCCTGGCCCGGGGGAGCGATCTCGCCGGTGTCCTGACCGGTGTCGAACTCGCGCTCGACGCCGCACCGCGCCCGCGCCGCTCGCGCGAGGGCTCCGTCGGGACGCCCTCCGACCTCCCCCGGCGCGGCGGCGCCTGGAGCGCGGCCGACCGCGCCCGCCTGACCGCGATCGCCCGCCGGTACGACCCCGCCGGCGTGCTGGACGCCCGCGTGCCCGGACCCTCCTGACCCCAGGACGATCACGGTCCGCCCGACCTGTCTGTCACTCTCCGTCTCCGCCGCCGCACGATGACGGCTCTTGTTGCGCGGAGAGTCACTGAATACCGTCTCTCCCACCGAGTCATCGCCCGGATGGCCGCCCCAGAAAGCGCGGAGAGTCACATGAGCGAGGTCAGCCGTCCCCGTCCCTCCGTGGAGACCACCCCGCCCGGGGCCGCGTCGGCGCTCGCCGAGCTGCGACGGGCCGTGCTCGGACCCGTCCACGGTCCCGGCGACGTGGAGGTGGTGACCGAGCTGGCGGGTGCCAACCTCGCCGTCGAGCACGCGCCCGCGGCCGTCGTCGGCGCGACCGGGGCCGGCGACGTCGCGGCCGCCGTGCGGTGGGCCACGGACCGGGGACTCGGGGTGTCGGTGGTCGCGACCGGCCACAGCGACTGGTCGCACCGCGGTCGCCTCGTCATCAGCACGCGGCGGATGGACGCCGTGCACGTCGACCCGGACACGCGGATCGCGACCGTCGGGGCCGGGGTCAAGTGGGCGCGCCTCGTCGAGGCGGCCGCCCCGCACGGCCTGGCCGGGTTGAACGGCTCGTCGACCGACGTCGGCATCGTCGGCTACACCCTCGGTGGGGGCCTCGGTCCGTTCGCCCGCACCCACGGCTACGCCGCCGACCGCGTCCGGCGGATGGAGGTGGTCACCGGCGACGGCGTCGTCCGCGACGTCACCGCCGACTCCGACCCCGAGCTGTTCCGGGCGCTGCTCGGGGGCAAGGACGTCGCCGGGATCGTCACCGAGATGGCGTTCGAGCTCGTGGAGATGCCGCGCCTGTACGGCGGCGCGGTGTTCTACGACGGCGCCGACGCGGCCACCGTGCTGCACGCGTGGCGGACGTGGGCGCCGACGCTGCCCGAGGAGATGACGACGTCGATCGCCGTCCTGCGTGTACCCGACCTCGACACCGTCCCACCGCCGCTGCGCGGACGGGCCGTGGTGCACCTGCGGGTCGCGCACCTGGGCTCGGCCGACTCCGGGCGCGCGCTCCTGGCGCCGATGCGCGCGGTCGCCGCCCCGATCGTCGACACGGTCGGCGAGATGTCCTACACCGAGGTCGACGCGATCCACCTCGACCCGACCGAGCCGATGCCCTCCTGGGCCACCGGCGCCTACCTGACCGACATCGACGAGGGGACGATCGAGGCGCTGCTCGCGGTCGCCGGCCCGCAGCTCACCCTCCCGCTCATCCTGGTCGACCTGCGCCAGACCGACGGCGCGGCGATGCGCGGGACGGCCGGCTGCATGGCGCGCGCCCCGTACACCCTCGGCGTCGTCGCCCCGTTCCCCGCGGAGCTGCGCGGCGTCGTCCCCGCGGTCGGTCACGCGGTCGTCGAGGCGCTCGCCCCCTGGGCCACCGGCCGCGTGCCGGCGAACTGGGCGGCGCCGCAGACCCTCGGGCTGCGCTCCGACGCGGTGTTCGGCCCGCGCGAGGCCGAGCGCCTCGCGGCCGTCGTCCGCCGGCTCGACCCGGCCGGCGCGCTCGGCGCGGACCGGTTCGGCGTGCGCGCCGCGTCCGGGGTGGAGGGGACGTGACCGCGACCGGCGAGCCGCCGCCCGGGATCCGCCGGTGGTGCGGGCTCGCCGAGGCCGTCGTCGACCTCGCGGTCCGGGTCACCGGGCCGGTGTTCGACCCGCACGGGGTCGAGGCCCTCATCGAGCTCGCCGGCGCCCGTCGCGACGGGCTGTCCCGGCGGGTGGCGGTGGTCGGCGCGGTGGACGCCGACGACGTGGCCACGGTGCTGGGCTGGGCGTCGGTGCACGGGGTCGCCGTGGCCGTGCCCGGCACGGGGTTCGTCGGCAGCCCGGTGGTCCCGACCGTGGTGGTGACGACGTCGCGGATCGACCGCGTCATCGTCGAGCCGCGCGCCGGCACCGTGGCCGCCGGGCTCGGGGCGAGCTGGGCGGGCGTCGACGCGGCGGCCCGGCGTCACGACCTGCCGCGGCCGTGGACCCGGGACGGCTTCCTCGCCGACACGGTCCGTGCTCTCGGCCCGTGCGGGGTCCCGGGGGTGCGGTCGGTGACCGTCGTCGGGGGTGACGGCGTCGTCCGGCAGGTGGGGCCGGCCGGCGACCCGGACCGGTGGGCGGCGCTGCGCGCCCACCCGGCCGCCGCCGACCTCGGAGTGATCACCGGCCTGGAGCTGCGCGCCGCGTAGTGGTCAGGCCGGCGCCGCCCGGCCCACCCGCAGCGCGTGGGTGATCATGGGAACCTGCATCGGCAGGCGCCCGAAGGCGGCCGCGCGGTAGGGCCACGGCCTACGCCGCCAGTCCCACGCCATCCAGACGTTGGCCGGGAAGACCCCGACGAACAGCGCGACCGCCGCGTAGCCACCGAGGCGCCGTGTCCGCGGCACGGCCACAGCGGCGCCGACCGCGACCTCGGCGACGCCGCTCGCGTAGGTCCAGAATCGCGGCGGGCCCGGGATCCACGGCGGGACGATCGCGTCGAAGAAGCTCGGGACGACGGCGTGCGTGGCGCCCGCGCCGATCAGGGCCCCGGCCAGCACCGTGGCGGGGGAGGGGCGGCGACGGCGGAGGGAGCGGCCGGTCGGCGACATGATCGAGAGGGTGCCATGTCGCCCGCCGCGTGCTGCCGCAGCGAGCCGGCCGGGCGCCATCCGCCGGGCAGGACCACCCGCGTGCCGCCGCGCGAGAGCACGCCGGGCGACGGGACCGCACGGCGGCCTGAGCCCCGATCGGACTACCGTCGCGGACGTGGTCGCCCACGAGACGTCAGCCGGATCCGTGCCCCGCGAGCGCGAGGAGGTCGCCCGCCGCGCCGGCGACTTCGTCGACGACCTCTCCGCGTGGCTGCGCATCCCCTCGATCAGCGCCGACCCGGGACATCACGGCGACGTCGCGCGCTCGGCCCTGTGGCTCGCCGAGCGGCTGCGCGCCGAGGGCTGGCCGCAGGTCGAGGTCTGGGACGACACCGAGGCGCTGCCGGCGGTGTTCGCGTCGTGGCCCGCCGCGGACCCCGGCGCTCCCACCGTCCTGGTGTACGGGCACCACGACGTCCAGCCCGCCGACCTCGAGGACGGCTGGTCGTTCGAGCCGTTCGCCCCCGAGGTCGTCGGCGAGGAACTGCGCGGTCGGGGCGCCTCGGACGACAAGGGCCACCTCGCGATGGTCCGGCTCGGCCTCGCCGCCCACCTCGCCGCCACCGGGTCCGGTGCGCCCGCGGTGCACCTCAAGCTGCTGGCCGAGGGCGAGGAGGAGTCCGGCTCGGCGCACCTGGGGGCACTGCTCGCCGCGCACCGCGAGGCGCTGGCCTGCGACGCGATCGTCGTCACCGACACCGGGATGGTCGGGCGCGACGCCCCGACGGTGTGCACCGGGATGCGCGGGATGGTCGACACCGAGGTCGTGTTCCGCGGCGCGGCGGTCGACCTGCACTCCGGCCAGTTCGGCGGCGCGGTCCCCAACCCGGTCACCGAGCTGGCACGCCTGGTCGCCGCCCTGCACGACGACCGGGGCCGCGTGCAGATCCCCGGGTTCTACGACGACGTCCGGCTGCCCACCGACGTCGAGCGCGCAGCGTGGGCGGCCCTGCCCTTCGACGAGCCGGAGTGGCTGGCGGTCTCGGCCGCGGGTGCCATGGCGACGGCGGGCGAGGAGGGCTGGAGCACCTACGAGCGCCTCTGGGCCCGGCCGACCGCCGAGGTCAACGGCCTGCACGGCGGCTACGCCGGCCCCGGCCACAAGACGATCGTGCCGCACGTCGCGACGGTGAAGCTGACCTTCCGGCTGGTCGCCGACCAGGATCCCGCCACGATCGCCGCCGCCGTCCGGGCCTTCGTCTCCGAGCGCACCCCGGCCGGCATCACCGCCGAGGTGACCACCTCCGGGCCCGGTGTGCCGCCGCTGATCTGCGAGGTCGACTCGACGCTCGTCGGGTCGATCCGGGAGGCGATGGGCGCGGCGCTCGGCGCGGAGGTCCTCCCGGCCCGCGAGGGTGGCAGCGGACCCGAGGCCCTGCTCGCCACCGAACTCGCCGCCCCGCTGGCCTTCCTCGGGGTCATGCTGCCCTCGGACCGCATCCACGCCCCCGACGAGCGGGCCGTCCTCCCGCTGCTGCTGTCCGGGGCCGAGGCCACGGCGCACCTCTGGCGCCTGCTCGGCGAGCGCGGCATCTGAACCACGCGGCCCGGGGCGAGGACGGAACTCCCACACGATCCGGGCACGGGCCTCAAGGTCCGCCGGGGTCGGGAGGACCGCAGGCGCGGCGTCACCCACACGTTCGAGGCCCTCTTCCGGCGTGTCGCCGAGAGCGTGGCGACCGGGCGAACGGGGCACGCCGCGGCCCTCCGACGCCCTATCAGCTCGCCGTCCGTGACCGGCGCGGATGCCCCGATCGTGGGGGGGTCGCGGGTGTTTGACTTCCGCCCGTGTCAGTCAGCGCCGCAGCGGTTCTGGACCGCTCCCACCTCGTCGTCCCGCGCAGCCGTGTCCGTGTCGCACGGACGCCCCGGGTGTCGCGGCGCGGGCGGGCGCTCGGCCTGCTGATCGCGCTGGCCCTCGGCGCCGCGGTGGCCGTGTGGCTGCTCCTCGCGGCCTTCCCGGGCGCCGCGCTGAGCAGCTCCGCCGTGCCGGCCCCCGCGCCGGTCGAGGTCGTCGGCGCCGGCACCGTCGTCGCCTCGGCGTCGTGCACGGACCCCGACCCCCAGGACACCATCGCCGTGGACACCCCGGGCGGGCGGCGCCTGATGCCCCTGGACGCCTGCGGCAGCGTCGTCGGCGCCCTCGTCACCGTCCGGATGTCCCTCGACGACTCCGGACCGCCCGTCCCGGCCCGCGTCCTCGGCACCGGCGGTCAGGGCGCGCTCGTCCCCAACGGGCAGGCGACCACCTCGCCGTTGACCGGTCGCTTCGCGATCCTCCTGACCGGTGTCGCCGGCCTGGGCATGGCCGGCCTGCTCGTCGCGGTGGCGCGTGAGCGCACCCGGCGGGCCGGCACGGGAGCACCGGTCGTGCCCACCGCGAGGAAAGCACCCCGCTCGACCGCACGAAAGGTGGGCGAGCGCGCGTCCGCGGGTCGCGGCGAGCGCCGGGTGACCGGTGACGGGCGGGCCTCCGCGGCGCGCACGACGTCGCGCCCGGCGCGGGGCCGCTCCGCGGCGAGCTGCCGGAACGTGTCGGGCACCCGGCGCTCGGCCTCGCGCCCCGGCTCCCGCCGTCCGGCCCCGGGACGGCCCCGGCACTAGGGTCCTTCCGTGTGACCTCTGCTGTGACCGCCCCCGCCGGGGGTCTGCACCGCCTCGTGCTCGACAACGGGCTGCGGGTGCTCCTGGCCCCGGACCCGGCTTCCCCCGTCGTCGGGGTCGCCGTCCACGTCGACGTCGGCTTCCGCTCGGAGCCCGAGGGCCGCACCGGGTTCGCGCACCTCTTCGAACACCTGATGTTCCAGGGCTCGGAGAGCCTCGAGAAGCTCGCCCACTTCCGGCACGTGCAGTCCTCGGGCGGGGTGTTCAACGGCTCGACCCACCAGGACTACACGAACTACTTCGAGGTCCTGCCCGCGGCGGCCCTCGAGCGCGCGCTGTTCCTCGAGGCCGACCGCCTGCGCGCCCCGCGCCTGACCGTGGAGAACCTGCGCAACCAGGTGGACGTGGTCAAGGAGGAGATCCGGCTCAACGTGCTGAACCGGCCGTACGGCGGCTTCCCCTGGATCCTGCTGCCGCCGGTGCTCTACGACACCTACCCGAACGCCCACAACGGCTACGGCGACTTCACCGACCTCGAGCAGGCCTCCCTCGACGACGCCGCCGCGTTCTTCGACGCCTACTACGCCCCGGGCAACGCCGTGCTCACCCTCGTCGGCGACCTCGATCCCGACGAGGCCGCCGCGCTGGTGGAGCGGCACTTCGGCGACATCCCCGCCCGCGCCGTCCCGGCCCGGCCGAGCTTCGCCGAGCCCGCCCCGACGGGCGAGCGTCACGAGACCGTCCCCGACCCGCACGCCCCGCTGCCCGCGCTGGCCCTCGGCTACCGGGTGCCCGACCCGGCCGCCGACCTGCACGGCTACCTCGCGCACGCCGTGCTGGCGAGCCTGCTCGCCGACGGCGAGGCCGCACGGCTGACCGAGCGGCTGGTCTACGGCGACGAGCTGGTCACCGACGTCTCCGCCGGCTGCGGTCTGATGGGCGCGCCGCTGGACGCCCGCGACCCGGACACCTTCACCGTCACCGCCGTGCACCCGGCCGAGGTCGACCCGCGCCGCGTCGTCGACGCCGTGGACGAGGAGATCGCGACGCTCGCGAGCGACGGCCCCGACCCCGAGGAGCTGCGCCGCGTCACCGCGCGGTGGGCGTCCTCGCTGCACCGCGAGCGTGATCGCCTGATGAGCCGCATGCTCGCGCTCGGGTCGGCCGAGCTCGTGCAGGGTCGCGCGGAGCTCGCCGACGAGCTGCCCGGCCTGATCGCCGCGGTCGACCCGGCCGCGGTGGCCGCCGCCGCGGGGTCGCTGCGCCCCGACGCCCGCGCCCTGCTCACCCTCACCCCGAGCGACACGAGCGGAGCGTCCGCATGACCGCCCCCGTCGGCCTCGAGAGGCGCACCGCCGAGGAGATCGGCACGACGCCGACCGGCCCGCGCCCCCTCCCACCCCTGGGCGCGCAGCGCACCGTGCCCGCGCCGGAGGAGGTCGACACCGTCCTCGACTCGGGCCTGCGCGTCGTCGCCGTGCGCCGCGCCGAGGTGCCGATGGTCGAGCTGCGGCTGCGGGTCCCCTTCGCCGACCCCAGCAGCGACCCCGGGTCGGCGCACGCCGCCGTGGCCGAGGTGCTCTCGACGACGCTCTCCTCCGGCACCGCGCGCCGCAGCCGCGTCGGGATCGACGACGACCTCGCCGGGGTCGGCGGCGAGCTCGGGTTCTCGGTCGACCCGGAGCGGCTCACCGCGTCGGGGCACGCCCTGGCGGACGGGCTGGACACGCTGCTCGACGTCCTCGCCGACGTGCTGCTCGCCGCCACCCACCCCGAGGACGAGCTGGCCCGCGAGCGCGAGCGCCTCGTCGAGCGCATCGAGCTGGCGTCCGCGCAGCCGTCGGTGATCGCCCGCCGGGCCCTGCAGGAGCGCCGCTACGGCGACCACCCGGTGACCCGCGAGATGCCGCGCGCCGAGCAGGTCACCGCGGTCGAGGCCGGGACCGTGCGCGCGCTGCAGGCCTCGGCGCTGAACCCGGGCGGGTCCGTGCTCGTGCTCGTCGGCGACCTCGACCCCGCGGACGCGGTGCGCCGGGTCGACGACGCGCTGGCCGGCTGGAGCTCGGGGCGGGCCGTCGAGCTGCCCGAGCTCCCGGCACTGACCCCGCGCGACCTGCTGCTGGTCGACCGTCCGGGGGCGGTGCAGTCGCAGCTGCGGCTGTCCGCGCCCGCGGTGGGGCGCACCGACCCCGCCTATCCCGCGCTCCAGCTGGCCAACCTGGCGCTCGGCGGCTACTTCTCCTCGCGGCTGGTCGAGAACCTGCGCGAGGACAAGGGCTACACCTACCACGCGTCGTCGAGCCTCGAGCTCGACCCGCACGGCGCCGTGCTGGTCGTCGAGACCGACGTCGCGTCCGAGGTCACGGCACCCGCGCTGCTCGAGACGCGCTACGAGCTGGGCCGCCTCGCGGTGGTCCCGCCGACCGCGGACGAGGTGGAGTCGGCGCGTCGCTACCTGATCGGCTCGCTGCTGATCTCGATGACGACCCAGGCCGGCTACGCGTCCACCGTGGCCGCGCTGGCCGCGGCCGGCCTCACCTCGTCGTGGGTGCGCGAGCACCCGGCACGCCTCGAGGCCGTGACCGTCGACCAGGTCGCCGAGGCCGCGGCGCGGTTCTTCGCGCCGTCGCGCATGACCGGCGTCGTGGTGGCCGACGCGTCCGCCTCCGCGGCGTCGTTGCGCGCCCTGGGCGGGGTGGAGATCCGATGAGCACCGCGGGCCCCGACCTGCGCGCCGCGTTCCACCTCGACGACGACCCGTCGCTGTCGCGCTCGACGGTCGACCGCCGCGAGCAGCTGCGCACCGACCCCGAGCACGTCCGCGCCGCGTGGCCGACGGCGCGTGTCGTGCTCGTCGACCCGCACGGCCGCACACCGGTCGAGCGCCACGAGGACGGCGCGCTGACGCTGACCACGGCGTCGTCGTCCGAGGTCGGCGACACCGTGCCCGACGGCGCCGTCGCGCTCGGCGAGGAGGACGGCGTCGCGTTCTGGGCGGTGCGCGTCCCGGACCCGGCCGAGGCGCACGCGAACGACGCGGGATCGGGATTCCTCACCGCCGAGCAGTGGGCGCGCAGCGGCGGGGGGCCCGACCACCGGAACTGGACCGACCTGCGCTCCTCGGGCGCCGACCTCGACGCCCGGGGCGCGGGGCTGCTCACCACCGCGGTGGCGCTGCTGAACTGGCACGACCGCTCACCGTTCTGCTCGCGCGACGGCTCGCCGATGTCCGCGGTCAAGTCGGGGTGGGCGCGGCTGTGCGAGGCGCACGCGCACGAGGAGTACCCGCGGACCGACCCCTCGATGATCTGCCTGGTGCACGACGGCGCGGACCGGGTGCTGCTGGCGCGCCAGCCGATCTGGCCGGAGGGGCGCTACTCGGTGCTCGCCGGGTTCGTCGAGGCGGGCGAGTCGCTCGAGGCGTGCGTGGCCCGCGAGTGCGCCGAGGAGGTCGGCGTCGCCGTGCACACGATCTCCTACCTCGGCTCGCAGCCATGGCCCTTCCCGCGCTCCCTGATGATCGGGTTCTCGGCCGTCGCCGACCCCGACCAGGCGCTGAAGCTGCAGGAGGGCGAGATCGAGAACGCCCGCTGGGTGACCCGCGACGAGCTCCGGGCCGCCCTCGAGGCGGGGGAGTGGTCGCACCGCGACGGCGCGGCGCGGGGTGCCCAGGGCGTCGGGGGCACCGCGTTCGAGGCGGGCCGGGGTCGCGAGCTCATCCTCCCCGGCGGCGTGTCCATCGCCCGCGCCATGCTCGAGGCCTGGGCCGCGGCCGGCTGATCCTCACCGGCGCGCGTAGTGCGTCCCCGCCGCCTTGACGGTGCGAGCGACCGGGACCGTCTCGGTCGCGACGACACCGGGGAGCGCGGCCACCCGCGTCGTGAGGTACCGGTAGAACGCGGCGGGGCTCGGCGTCGAGACGCTGGCGTAGAGGTTGCTGCGTCCGGTCGTGGCCGCGGCGTAGGGGACCTCGGGGTGTCCGGCGAGCGCCCGGCCGACGGCGTCCAGGTCCGCGGGCGCGACCGTCAGCCACAGCATCGTGCGCGCCCGGGCGTCGAGCATGCCGTGGTCGAAGTCGACGTCGAAGAACAGCGTGCCGGCGGCGCGCAGGTCGTGCAGCCGGCGCCGGACCGTGCTCGGCGAGGCGCCGGCGAGCCGCGCGAGGTCCTCGACGGGCGCGCGGCCGTCGCGGCGGAGCACGTCGAGCAGGCGACGGTCGACGTCGTCGACGGCGGACGGGGCGGCCGGTGCCGGAAGGTGCTCGGCGAGGCGCGCCACCTGGTCGTCGTCGAGCACGCCGGTCTTGGTGACCAGGCTGTCCGCGCCGCCGAAGAAGGTGTGCAGGACCTGCTGGGCCGTCACGTCGAGCACCCCCGGGGTGCGGGGCAGCGCCGCGAGGGCCTCGGCCTCGGCGGCCACGGCGACCCGGAGGGTGCCGAGGATCTCGCCGCCACCCGCGACGAGGCTGATCCAGGAGGTGTCGGGGCGCCGCGCCAGCGCGTCGGCGATGTCGGCGGCCGCGTCGGGAGCGCAGCGGACGCGCACGGTCCACTGGACGTCGCCGACCGTCCTGGGGTCCACCAGGCCCAGCACCCGGAGCGCGTTGGCCGAGCGCAGGCGCGCGTAGCGGCGCGCGACGGTCTGGTCCGACACCCCGAGGACCTCGGCGATCCGCCGGAACGGCGCCCGCCCGTCGACCTGCAGGGCGTTGAGCAGTGCCCGGTCGACGTCGTCGAAGGTGTCGAGAACCACCGTCACGACGGTACCTGATGTCGAGAGGACGCAGAAAGCGTCGACTGTCTCGCTCCGCGCCCCGGATGGTGTCGAGGATCGCCGGGACCGGCGGACGTTCCGCCGACCCCGAATCCTGGAGGACCGATGCGTCCGTGGTGGCCCCTCGTGGCGATCTGCCTGGGCACCTTCATGCTGCTCGTCGACGTCACCATCGTGAACGTCGCGCTGCCCTCGATCGCGATCTCGCTCGGCTCGACGTTCACCGCCCTGCAGTGGGTGATCGACGGCTACGCCCTCGCGCTGGCCGCGCTCCTGCTCGTCACCGGCTCGCTCGCCGACCGGTTCGGGCGCCGCCGGCTCTACCTCGCCGGCCTGGCCGTCTTCTCGGTCGCCTCCCTGGCGTGCGGGCTGGCCGGGTCCGCCGTCCTGCTCGTCGCCGCGCGCGTGGTGCAGGGCGCGGGCGCCGCGGCCATGTTCGCCACCACGTCGGCGCTCATCGCGGCCACGTACGCCGGCCGCCGACGCGGGGTGGCCTTCGGCGTGTGGGGTGCGGTCAACGGTCTCGCGGCGGCGTCCGGCCCGCTGCTCGGTGGTCTGCTCACCGAGGCGTTCGGCTGGCCGTCGATCTTCCTCGTCAACCTGCCGGTGGCCGCCGTCGCGGTCGTGCTGACCCTCGCCGTCGTGCCCGAGTCGACCAACCCCCGCGCCGGGGCGATCGACGTGCCGGGCGCGGTGACGTTCACGCTCGCCGTCGCCGCCCTGGTGTACGGGCTGATCGCCGGCGGCGACCGGGGCTGGGGCTCCGGGGTGACGCTGGCCGCGCTCGCGCTGGCGGTCGTCGCCCTCGTGGCCTTCGTCCTCGTCGAGAGGCGGGCCGTCGCGCCGATGCTCGACCTCGCCCTCTTCCGGCGTCCGTCGTTCGTCGCGCTCATGGTGGCGGCCCTGCTCGCGCAGGGCGCCGCGTTCGCCCACCTGGCCTACGTCTCGATCTGGCTCCAGTCGGTGCTGGGCCGCACGCCGATCGGCGCCGGGCTCGTGCTCGTCCCGCTCTCGATCGCGAGCTTCGTCGTCTCCGTGCTCGTCGGCCGGGTGCTGCACGGCCTGCCCCCACGGATCCCGGTCGGCGCCGGGCTCGCGCTCGTGGGGGTCGGCGTGCTGCTGATGGCCGCGGTCGGGCCGGCGTCCGGGCCGGGGGCGCTGACCCTCGGCCTCGTCGTCCTCGGGATCGGCGTCGGGCTGTCGACACCGGTCCTGGTGTCGGCCGCGATCGACGCGGTGCCGGGACCGTCGGCCGGCACGGCCAGCGCGGCGGTCAACACCTTCCGCCAGCTCGGCCTGGCGCTCGGCATCGCGGTGCTCGGCACCCTGTTCGCCGCGCGGATCTCCACCGTCGTGAGCGACGGCGGCGCACCGGAACTCGGCGACGCCCTGACCGCCGGTCAGGCCGGACGGGTCCTCGCCGCCGCGCCGCCGACCGACCGTGCGGGCCTCGACGGCCTCGTGCACACGGCGTTCGCGGCGGGGCTCGACCGCATCTTCGTGGTGGCGGGCGCGGGGGCCCTCGTCGCGGCGGCCCTGGTCATCGCGCTCGTGCGCCCCCCACGCGCGGCCGCGGAGGCGCCGGCCGCGGTCCGCGGTCGGGGGCTGACGGTCAGGAGGCGGCGTCGGCCCGGGCGAGCGCCTCCTTGACCTCGGCGAAGCTGGGGTTGGTGGCCGCCGAACCGTCGGGGTAGACCACGGTCGGCACGGTGCGGTCGCCGCCGTTGACCTCCGTCACGATGTCCGCCGCCCCGGGCTCGCGCTCGATGTCGACCTCGACGTAGCCGATGCCCTCCCGGTCGAGCTGGGTCTTCAGGCGCCGGCAGAACCCGCACCAGGTGGTCGTGTACATCGTCATCTGTGCCACGGCCGGTACAACGCGGCACCGGGCGGATTCAGTCCTCCACGTGCCCGAAGCGGTGGCGTGTGACGCTGATCGCCTGTTCGCGCAGGACGGTGAGCATCTCCCGGCGGCCGTCGGCGACGACGGGAGCGTCGACGAGCGAGGCGCCCACCTCGGCCGCGGCGATCCGCAGCGACTCCGGGGGTGTGCCGACCACCCGGATCCGCTCGCCGGGCCCGGGCGACGCCTCGGGGACGGTCCTCGCCGGCACGCCCGCGCACGCCGCGGCGAGGAGCACCCGCAGGACGTCGCGCGGGGCGGCGTCGGCGCCCTCGACGACGCGCAGCGACGGCAGCGGCCGGTAGCGGAAGACGTTCGCCTCCGCCCTCAGGCCCGTGGGGTCGTGCTCGACCGCGAACTCGTCGCGCCACGCGGCGGCGTCGGAGGCGGCGGCCGCGCGCAGCCACGCGAGGTCGTCGGCGCCGAGTCCTGGGGCGACCTCGGCGAGCAGGGCTGCGGCCGGCGCCGCGAGGGGCGCCGACCCCACGGCGTCGAGGTCGCCGTCGTGCCACGTCCCGAACTGCGCGACGTAGTTCGGGCCGCCCGGCTTGGCCCCGGGGCCGACGACCGAGCCCTTCCAGCCGCCGAAGGACTGGCGCGCGACGATCGCGCCGGTGATGTGGCGGTTCACGTATGCGTTGCCGACCTCGACCCGCTCGCTCCAGTGGTCGATCTCGTCGGGGTCGAGGGCGTGCAGCCCGCCGGTCAGGCCGTAGCCGGTGGCGTTCTGGAACGCGATCGCCTCGTCGAGCGTCGCGGCGTGCATCAGCCCGAGCACCGGCCCGAAGCACTCGGTGCGGTGGAACCACGACCCCGCGGCCACCGGCTCCTTCACCCCGGGGGTCCAGACCGTGTCCGAGACCCGCCGCGGTTCGACCAGCCACCGCTCCCCGGGGTCGAGCGTGGTCAGCGCCCGTTCGAGCTTCTCGTCCGGCGCATCGATCAGGGGCCCCATCGTCGTCGACGGGTCGGATCCGTGTCCCACGCGCAGGGTGCGGACGGCGTCGGCGAGCTGGCGGTGGAAGCGCGCGCCGACCGCGGTGCGCGTCGAGCGCATCGACCCCACGAGGATCGCCAGCGACGCGGCGGAGCACTTCTGCCCGGCGTGCCCGAAGGCCGAGCGCACGAGATCGGCGACGGCGAGGTCGGGGTCGGCGCTCGGGGTGATCACGAGGGCGTTCTTGCCGCTGGTCTCGGCGACCAGGCGCAGGTCGGGACGCCAGGAGCGGAACAGCGCCGCGGTGTCCGACGCCCCGGTGAGCACGACGTGGTCGACGGCGGGATGGGTCACGAGCCGCCGGCCCGCCTCCGCCTCGTCGGTGTGCACGAGCTGCAATGCCTCGGCCGGGATCCCGCCGCGGTGCAGGGCGGCCACGCCGACCTCGGCGCACGCCCGGACCTGCGGCGCGGGCTTGATGACCACCGACGCCCCGGCAGCGAGCGCGGCGAGACAGCCCCCGAGGGGGATCGCCACCGGGAAGTTCCACGGTGGGGTCACCACCACGACCCGGTCGGGCGTGAAGGGCGCCTGCTCGAGCTCAGCCGCCCGGTCCGCGTAGTACGCCGCGAAGTCGATCGCCTCGCTGATCTCCGGGTCGGCCTCGGCGATGGTCTTGCCCGCCTCGCCGACCATGACCGTCAGCAGCTCGCCGCGCGCGGCGGCCAGGGCGCGGGCCGCGTCGCGCAGGATCGTCGCGCGCTCGACGGGGGGCCGGGCCCCCCACGACGACGCCGCCGCCCGGTCGAGCACGGCGTCGACCGCGGCCGGGTCGGTGAGCTCGGACCCGCGTACGGCAGACGGGGCGGTCGTGATCGCGCGGCGCGCCCACTCACGGTTGGCGGCGAGCGAGGGGTCGGTGTCGGGCTCGTTGCGGAACGCGTCCGGGATCGCGACCTCCTCCGTCGCCCGGTCCTGCGTCCGGCGCGGCGTCTCCGGCACGGCGTCGCGGTCGCGCACCGAGTCCCGGAAGCGCTGCTCGTAGGAGGCCGGGCCGGCATCAGAGAACAGTGCGTAGAGGTAGTTCTCCGGCGACGCGTTCTCCTCGAGCCGGCGCACGAGATACGAGACGGCGGCGTCGAAGTCGCCGGCGTGCACCACCGGGGTGTAGAGCACGAGCTGTTCAGAGACGTCGGCGGCGACCGCCCGGGCCTGCGCGGGCGCCATGCCCTGCAGCATCTCGACGTCGACCTGGCGCTCCGCCTCGCGCACGGCGGCCAGCTCGACGGCGAGGGCGACGTGGTGGAGGTGGTGGCTCGCGACCCCGATCCGCAGCGCGTCGACGAGATCGCCGCCGATCGCGCGGTCGAGCAGCCGCACGTAGTTCGCGTCGACGTCGGCCTTGCTGGTGTAGGGCGCCTGCGGCCAGTCGTGCAGCTCGGCGTCGACCTTCTCCATCGCCAGGTTCGCGCCCTTGACCAGCCGCACCTTGATCGGGGCACCGCCCGCCGCGACCCGCTCGCGGGCGAACGCCGCCAGCTCCTCCAGCGCGCCCACCGCGTCGGGGAGGTAGGCCTGCAGCACGATCCCGGCCGAGAGCCCGTGCAGCTCCGGGCGGGCCAGCAGCGTGGTGAACAGGGCGACGGTGAGGTCGAGGTCCTTGTACTCCTCCATGTCGAGGTTGACGAAGGTCCCGGTCTCGCGGGCGAGCACGTAGAGCGGCAGCAGGCGCTCGACGAGCCGGTCGCGGCTGCCCTCGACGTCCCAGGGCACGAGCTGGCTCGCCACCGATGACGCCTTCACCGAGATGTAGTCCACGTCGCGGCGGCGCAGGAGCTCCGTCGTCCGCGCGAGGCGCCGGTCGGCCTCCTCGTCGCCGAGGACGGCCTCGCCGAGGAGGTTGAGGTTGAGGCGGAACCCCTCGTCGCGGGCCTGCCGGAGCCGCTGCCGCAGCCCACGACCGTCCGCGTCGACGATCAGATGACCGACGAGCCGGCGCAGCCGGCGGCGGGCGAGCGGGACCACGATCCGCGGCAGGCGCGGGGCGAGGACCGCGCCGGCGCGCAGCAACGTCCGGTCGAGCCCGCGCACGAACCCGGGCAACGGCGCCCCGCGACCGGCCAGGCGCGCCAGCTCGCGGGCGGCGACGTGATCGTCCGCCGGCCGGGCGACCCGGTCGACGAAGCGCAGGGTGAAGTCGACGCCCGCCGGATCGTGCATGAGGGCGGCGAGCTGCGCGCTCGGGCCGGAAGCCGTGTCTCCCGCGGCGCCCCACCGGTCCGCCCGCGCCACGGCGCGGTCGACGAGGTCGTCCGGGATCCGGTCCACGGTGGAGGTGCGCGCGAGCCGCTCGGTCATGGTGTCCATGGTGGCCCCGCGCCGGCCCCGGGGCTCGTCGCCTCAGACGCGGGTCCGCAACGCGTGCAGGGCGAGCGGCGCGAAGACAGCCGCGAACGCGAGCCCCCACAGCAGTGTCGCGACGACGTCGCCGGCGACCGGACCGCCGACGAGCAGCCCGCGCAGGGCGTCGGACAGGTGGCTGACCGGGTTCACCGACACCCAGGCCTGCAGCCAGCCCGGCATCGTGGCGGTCGGGACGAACGCGTTGCTGGCGAAGGTCAGCGGCAGGAGCACCGTGAACCCGAAGACCTGGACCTTCTCGGGGTCGCGCAGCAGGACGCCCAGCCACACCGACGTCCACGAGAACGCGATCGTGAACGCGGCGAGCAGCCCGAACGCCGCCACGACCTCGACGGGCCCGGTGGTGATGCGGAACCCGAGCACGGTGCCCGTGAGCAGCAGGACCACCAGGGACCACAGCTGCCGGGCGACGTCGGCGAGGATGCGCCCGGCCAGCGGGGCCGACCGGGCGATCGGCAGGCTGCGGAACCGGTCGAAGGTGCCCTTCTGCAGGTCGGTCGACAGCCCGATCGCGGTGTAGACGGTGAGGAACAGCGCGTTCTGCGCGATCAGCCCGCCCAGCGCGAACTGCAGGTACGCCTCCGTCGACCCGCCGATCGCGCCGCCGAACACGAACGTGAACAGCAGCACGAACATGATCGGCTGCACCGACAGGTCGAGCAGCTCCATGGGGTTGTGCTTGATCTGCACGAGGCTGCGCCAGGCCATGGTCATCGCCTGGCGCACGGACTCGCTCGGCGACGGTCGCCGTCGCGCCCCGGGGGCGGGCGCGACGGGACGCGCCGGGGCGGTCGTGGTGGTCATGCGGTCTCCCGATCGGGGCTCGGTGGACCCGGCCCGGTGGCCGGTGAGGGCGAGGAAGACCTCGTCGAGGGTGGAGCGGCGCAGGGTCAGCTCCTCGAGGCGCACGCCGACGTCGTCGAGGCGACGGACGAGCGCGGGCATCAGCGAGCCGTCGCCCGCGGTGACAGACACCGTCCCCGCGTCCACCAGCGCGGGCGCGCCGGACAGCTCGCCGGACACCCGCACGACCGTGTCGACATCGCCCGGATCCGCGGGGCGCAGCGCCAGCACCGCCGCCCCGGCCCGGTTCTTCAGCTCGTCCGGCGTCCCGGTGGCCACGACGGTCCCGCGGTCGATGACGACGATGTCGTCGGCGAGCTGGTCGGCCTCGTCGAGGTACTGCGTCGTGAGCAGCACCGTCACCCCGTCACGGACCAGGCCGCGGACCAGCTCCCAGAGCTCGAGGCGGCTCGCCGGGTCGAGCCCCGTCGTGGGTTCGTCGAGGAAGAGCATCCGGGGCCGCCCGACCAGCGACGCGGCCAGGTCGAGGCGCCGGCGCATGCCGCCGGAGAAGGTGCGGACGGCGCGCCCGGCCGCGTCGGTGAGCCCGAAGCCGGCCAGCAGCTCCGCGGCACGCGCCCGCGCCGCCCGGCGGGGCAGCCCCAGCAGGCGCCCGATCAGCAGCAGGTTCTCGGTGCCGGTGAGCGACTCGTCGACACCGGCGTACTGGCCGGTGAGGCCGATGAGCGAGCGCACCCGGTGCGGGTCGGCGACCACGTCGTGGCCCCCGACCACGGCGCGCCCGGCGTCGGGGCGCAGGAGCGTCCCGAGGATGCGCACCGCCGTCGTCTTCCCGGCGCCGTTCGGCCCGAGGACGCCGAGCACGCTGCCCTCGGGCGCGGCGAAGCTCGCCCCGTCGAGCGCGGTGGTCGTGCCGAAGCGTTTGACGAGGCCCTCGACCTCGATGGCTGGTCCCACGACGCCCAGCGAAGCAGAGGGGACCGACGGCGTCGTCCGAATTCCGGCGCCCCCGACGGGCGGGTCGACCGGTCCCGCCCCACCGTGTCGGGCCGGGTTGAGAGCATGGGGGCGTGGCGGCGCGCGAGGACGGACCAGCAGCCGACGGGCTCGATCCCGAGCAGCGCGCGGCGGTGCTCGCCCCGCGCGGCCCGGTGTGCGTGCTCGCCGGCGCCGGGACGGGCAAGACGCGCACGATCACCCGGCGGATCGCGCACCTCGTCGGCACCGGGCACGTCGCGCCGGGCCAGGTCCTCGCGGTCACCTTCACCGCCCGCGCGGCGGGGGAGATGCGCACCCGCCTGCGCGCGCTCGGGGCCCATGGCGTCCAGGCCCGCACCTTCCACGCCGCCGCGCTGCGCCAGCTGCGCTACTTCTGGCCGCGCGTGGTGGGCGGCCCGCCGTGGGAGGTGCTCGAGAACAAGGTCCGCGTGGTCGGGCAGGCCGCGCAGCGTGCGGGCGCGCCCACCACCCGCGAGTCGCTGCGCGATCTCGCGAGCGAGATCGAGTGGTCGAAGGCCTGCCTCGTCCCCCCGGACGGCTACGCCGCCGCGGCGGCGCGCACCCACCGCGACGCCCCCGCACCCGTCGAGCAGGTCGCCGCGGTCTACGAGATCTACGAGGACCTCAAGAACCGCGCCGAGGCGCTCGACTTCGACGACCTCCTGCTGCACACCGCGGCCGCGCTCGAGGAGCACGCCGAGGTCGCCGACGAGTTCCGCGAGCGCTACCGCTGCTTCGTGGTCGACGAGTTCCAGGACGTCACCCCCGCCCAGCACCGTCTGCTGCGCGCGTGGCTGGGCGACCGCGACGACCTCACCGTCGTCGGCGACGCCAACCAGACGATCTACTCCTTCGCCGGCGCGAGCCCGTCGTACCTGCTCGACTTCCCGCGCGCCTTCCCCGAGGCCGCCGTCGTCCGGCTCGTGCGCGACTACCGCTCCACCCCGCAGGTGGTGGCCGCGGCCAACACCGTCATCGGCGCCGCCCGCGGGCGGGCCGCGGGCTCCCGGCTGCGCCTCGAGGGGCAGCGCCCGCCGGGACCGGCGCCCGACTTCGCCGAGCACGACGACGAGCCTGCCGAGGCCGCCGCGGTCGCGCAGGCCGTGGCGCAGCTCGTCGACGACGGTGTCGCCCCGGCCGAGATCGCGATCCTCTACCGGGTCAACGCCCAGTCCGAGGCCTACGAGCAGGCCCTGGGCGACGCCGGGATCGCCTACCAGGTCCGGGGCGGCGAGCGCTTCTTCCAGCGCACCGAGGTGCGTACCGCGATCGCGGCGCTGCGCACCGCGGCACCCCGCGTCCCGGAGGACGCCACCGGACCCGCCATGGTCACCGCCGTCCGGGCCGTACTGGGCGAGCAGGGCCTCACCGACGCCCCGCCCCCCGGCGCCGGCGGGGGTGGCGGCGGCGCGGCGCGCCAGCGCTGGGAGTCGCTGCACGCGCTCGCCGAGCTGGCCGCCGAGCTCGCCGACGCCGTGCCCACCGCGGACATGAACGCCTTCCTCGCCGAGCTGGCCACCCGCGCCCAGGCCCAGCACCCGCCGACGGTGCAGGGGGTGACGCTCGCCTCGCTGCACGCGGCGAAGGGCCTGGAGTGGGACGCGGTGTTCCTCGTCGGGCTCACCGACGGCACGCTGCCCATCCAGCACGCCGACGGCGACGACGCGGCGATCGAGGAGGAGCGCCGGCTGTTCTACGTCGGGGTCACCCGCGCGCGCGTGCACCTGCGGTTGTCGTGGGCGCTGTCGCGCTCGGCCGGCGGGCGCCGCTCGCGGCGACGCAGCCGGTTCCTCTACGGCCTCGTCCCCGACGACCACCCCGCCGCCCGTGCCCCCGGCAGCGGCGTGGACGGCAATGGCCCCGCCAGGAAGGTGTCCAGGCCGAGCTGCCGGATCTGCGGGAAGACGATGACCGACCCGGCCGCCACCAAGCTGGGCCGCTGCGCCGAGCATCCCTCGGACATGGACGAGTCGTTGCTCGAGAGCCTCAAGGTCTGGCGCGCCCACGAGGCGAAGAGCCGCTCGGTCCCGGCCTACGTCGTGTTCACCGACGCCACGCTGGTCGCGCTCGCCGAGCAGCGCCCCGCCGACCCCACCGGTCTGGTCGCCATCCCGGGCATCGGGGCGTCGAAGCTCGAGCGCTACGGCACCGAGGTCCTCACCCTGCTCCGCGAGCACTCCGCGCCCTGACCCGCGGCCGCGCGGGAAAGTCGGAGAAGTTCGCGGAAAATCCGTTGCCCCCTCGAGCGCGAGCGCTCTACGGTCGACAGCACTCCGGCGCGAAGGCCGCCGGACCGGCGCGGGAGGTGGTCGTCATGGGCAACACCATGATCCTCGCGACCGCTCTCTGCGTCGATCCGACGCCGGGCTCCACCGTGCTCGTGCGCAGCCGTGACCAGCGCCTCTGGTCGGCTCCGCGCGCCATCGCGGGTCAGGGGATCGCGTTCGCGCGGCACCCGTACGCCCCGAAGCACCTGCAGCAGCCCCTCCAGCGTCCGTCCGCACCTCGGCCCCGGATCCGCTAGCCGGACCCACCGAACGCCCACCGAGGCCGCGGACCCGCTCTGTAGGGATCCGCGGCCTTCGTCGTCTCCACCGGTGGTCACCGACCGACCACCGTGCGGCACCCTGACGAAGCCTCCGCGGCTCCCGGCCCCCGCCGATCGCCCCAGGAGGTACCCGTGTCTGCCGCCGGACTTCTCGACGGTCCCGAGATAGCCACCCCGCTCGACGCCCGGCCCGACGTCGAGCTGCCCTGCCGGTCCGCCTCGGAGGACCTGTGGTTCTCCGAGCGCCCGGTCGATCTCGAGCGGGCCAAGGCGCTGTGCACCGACTGTCCGGTGCGCCGCGCGTGCCTCGCCGGTGCCCTGGCCCGCCGTGAGTTCTGCGGCGTCTGGGGCGGCGAGATCCTCGACCGGGGCACCGTCATCGCCCGGAAGAGGCCCCGAGGCCGGCCGAGCAAGGCCGACCTCGCCCGCGACGCCGAACTGGCGGCGGCGCGGGCGGCGGCCGGGCTGGTGTGAGGAGCTCCTCCCTCTGATGCAGGAGCCTCCCCCCGGCCGCCCGGGGGTGGGCCCGGTGCGCGATCCGCGCGCCGGGCCCGCCCCTTCTCAGACGGTCGGGTCCGGGACGGCGTCGTCGAACCCGGGCTGCCAGCTCTCGAAGATCCCGCGCATCGGGACCTCGGCGTCGAGCTGGCAGAGCACCGCGACCGAGGCGAGCGTCACCCGGTGCACGAGCATGTACTGCGGCGGCAGGTTCAGCCCGCGCCCGGTGGTGAACTCCGGGCGGCGCAGATCACCGAGGCGGTCGGCCTGCCCGCGCAGCCACTCGCGGGTGAAGTGGAAGCGCTCGACGCGCAGCGGGTCGGTCAGCGGCCCGAGGTAGGTGATCGCCTCGTCGGGGCCCATATCGACGCCGGGCAGCACGAACCCGAGCGCGCGCAGCAACGCGAGCAGGTCCTCGGCGCGGTCCTCGACGGCCATCCGCAGCATCCGGCCGAGCTCGCGCGGCAGGCCGTCGGGCAGCCGGGCGACGGCGCCGAAGTCGATGACGCACAGACGCCCGTCGGCCAGGATCTGGAAGTTGCCGGGGTGCGGGTCGGCGTGCAGCAGCCCGCAGCGTGCGGGCGAGGAGAAGTGGAACCGGCTCAGGAGCAGGCCGACGCGGTCGCGCTCCTCGGGCTCGCCGGCCCGGATGATCTGCGAGAGCGGCGTCCCGCTCACCCACTCCGAGACCATCGCCCGGGGCGCCGAGGCCACCACGCGGGGCACCACGACGTGCTCGTCGCCCTCGTAGGCGGCGGCGAAGGTGCGCTGCGCGTCGGCCTCGTCGCGGTAGTCGAGCTCCTCGGCCATGCGGTCGCGCAGCTCGCTGAGCAGGGGCTTGATCTCCATGCCGGGCACCAGCGGCTGCACCACGCGGCTGAAGCGCTGGAGCTGGCGCAGGTCGGCCATCACGGCCTCCTCGGCGCCCGGGTACTGCACCTTGACCGCGACGTCGCGGCCGTCGTGCCACACCGCCCGGTGCACCTGACCGATGCTCGCCGAGGCGGCCGGGGTGTCGTCGAACTCGCGGAAGCGGTCGCGCCAGCCGCGGCCGAACTGCTCGGCGAGCACGCGGTGGGTGCGCGCGGCGGGCATCGGCGGGGCGGCGGTCTGCAGCTTCGTCAGGGCCTCGCGGTAGGGCTCGGCCATCTCCGGGGGGACGGCGGCCTCGAACACGCTCAGCGCCTGCCCGAACTTCATGGCGCCGCCCTTGAGCTCGCCGAGCACCGCGAAGAGCTGCTCGGCGCCGCGGCGGGCGACGTCGGCCGAGATCTCGCCCTGGTCCCCGCCGGCGAGGCGCTTGCCCCACCCGGCGGCCGTGCGTGACGCGAACCCCAGCGGCAGCGACGCGAGCCGGGCCGAGCGCTGGACCGACCGGCGGGGGATGTCATCGGACACCTGCCGATTGTCCCCCGTGGGCCGGGTCGCGGCGCGTCCAGGTCGACGCCCCTCACGCGGCGCCGCCGACCTCACGGCGAGCCGACGTCGCGGGGGGTAGGTCGGCGGCGAGGGCCGGGACCGGCGTCGGCGGCCGGGCTGACTCCACCGGTGACTCCGGGGGAGCGCCGCAGCCGCAGCCCGGCCACACACGCCGTGGCTCGCGGGTCCAGCCGCCACCGCGGGGGTCGAGCCGGAGCACGGCGCCGAGCGATGCCGGGCGGTCGTCGGGCCCGGGACCGGCGGGCCCCGCGTCAAGCAGCGCGAGCACCTGCTCGGCGGCCACGGCGGCGACCGTCGCCGCGAGAGTCACGGGCACGACCGGGCGGGACCCCGCCAGTTCGGCGGCCACCCGGGGCCAGGCGGGATCGACCGCGGCGCGGGCGAGGTCGTCACAACGCAGGCAGGCCGACCGCCCGGGCAGCACGAGGGGCCCGACCAGCCCGGCCGGCGCGCCGGGCGTCTCGTCGTCGACCCCGACGGCGAGGTGCGCGCGGCGGGCGGTGACCAGCTCCGCGGCGACGACCGGGTCGGGATGGGCGCCCGCGGCGAGGACGACGAGGTCCGGGCGGGTGGTGGCGCGCCGTGCGGTCGCGGCGTCGAGGACCGCGGGTCCACCGGCCCGGCCGAGCGCCTCGGCGGCGGCGCGCACCGCGGGCCGCCCGATGTCACAGGCCGACAGCCCGGTGCCGGTGTCGTCGGCGAGCACCGTGCCGCTGGCGGCGACCCGGACCCGGCCCACACCGGAGGCGACGAGCAGCCCGGCGAGCGCGACCCCGATCCGGCCGCCGCCGTGCACGACGACCACGCTGCCCGCCCGGCTCCCGGGCCCGGCGCCCGCGGTGGGCCCGGTCAGCAGCCCGGTGTGGTGCAGCGCGTCGAGCAGGGCGCGGGCGGCGTCGGGGGAGGCGCCGGCGGCGGCGGCCTCGGCGACCACCCGGGACACGCCGCGGGTGCCGTCGAGGCCGAGCACCAGGCGCACGAGCGGCGGCGTCAGCCCGTCGAGCACCGACGCCGCCCCGGGCCGGAGTCCGAACTGGACCGCGTCCGGGGCGCGGCGCCACGCCGGCCGGGACAGGCGCGGGCGGTCGGGGAGGGGGAGCGGGGCGGTGATGATGCGGGGGGAAGCCACGCCCGGTTCGACGCACGGGCGGGCGGTTCGGATCCGCCGACTACCCTGCGCCGGTGCCCGAGCGACGCGACGAGTCCGCCCCCGGGCCGGACGTCGAGGTCCGGCGCAGTGCCCGGCGACGCCGCACCGTGGACGCCCACCGCGAGGGAGCGACCGTCGTGGTCACCATCCCCGCGAGCATGACGCGCGCCCAGGAGAAGCACTGGGTCACCGAGATGCTCGCCCGCCTGGAGCGTTCCGAGGCCCGCCGCCGTCCCGGGCGCCGCGCGGGCGACGGGGAGCTCGCCGCGCGGGCGGACGCGCTGGCCGTCGCCCACCTCGACGCCGCCGCCCCCGGGGGGCGCTGGCCGCGCCCGGCGTCGGTGCGCTGGACGCGGCCGATGCGGACGCGGTGGGCCTCGTGCACGCCGGCCGACGCCACGATCCGGGTCAGCGAGCGTCTCCGCGAGGTGCCGGGCTGGGTGCTCGACCACGTCCTGGTGCACGAGATGGCCCACCTGCGCGAGCCCGGGCACGGCCCGGCCTTCCGCGCGCTGGAGGCTCGCTATCCGCGCAGCGAGCGCGCCATCGGCTACCTCGAGGGCCTCGCGGCCGCCGCGGGCCTGCCGATCACCGACACCGACGAGGTCGGCGCGGGCGACGACTGATCAGGCGCCGTCACCCTTCTCGTCCCTGCCGGGCGCCGTGTCGTCCTCGGGCCCCTTCTCGGCGGCCATCTCCTGCTCGAGCCGGGCGAGGGGGTCGTCGAGGTCGGTGAAGCGCTCGCCGGCGGCGGCCGGGGCACCCTCGATCGGGGAGGCCGCGGCGCCGCCCAGGAAGCGGGCGGGGTCGTCGAGGTCCTCGGCGGTGGGGAGCAGGTCGGGGTGGCCCCACAGGGCGTCCCGGCCCTCGACGCCGCGCGCCTCGCCGAGACGGCGCCACAGCTCGGCGGCGTCGCGCAGCCGGCGGGGCCGCAGCTCGAGGCCCACCAGCGTCGCGAAGGTCTGCTCGGCGGGCCCGCCGGAGGCGCGACGGCGGCGCAGCGTCTCGCGCAGCGCAGCGGCGCCGGGCAGGCGGTCGCCGACGGCCTCGGCGACGACGACGTCGACCCAGCCCTCGACCAGGGCCAGCAGCGTCTCGAGGCGGCGCAGGGCCCCGCGCTGCTCCTCGGTGGTCTGCGGCTCGAACATCCCCGAGCCCATCGCCTCCTGCAGCGCCGCCGGGTTCGAGGGGTCGAGGTCGCGGGCGAGCTCCTCGATGCGCGAGGTGTCGATGGTGATGCCGCGCGCGAACTCCTCCACGGTGGCCAGCAGCCGCTGGCGCAGCCACGGCACATGCCCGAACAGGCGGTGGTGCGCGGCCTCGCGGGCGGCGAGGAACACGAGCACCTCGCCCGCCGGGCGGTCGAGGCCCTCGGTGAACCGGGCGATCGAGGCCGGCAGCATCGCCGCCGTGCCCTCGGGGCCCAGCGGCAGCCCGACGTCGGCGGAGGTGAGGACCTCCCCGGCGAGCTGCGCGAGACCCTGGCCGAGCTGCGAACCGAAGGCCATGCCCCCGACCTGCGAGATCATCCCCAGCATCGGCCCGGCCATCTGCCGCGCCTCCTCGGGCAGGCCCTCCACCCAGGCGCCCGCGACCCGCTGGGCCACCGGGTCGCAGAGGCGCTGCCAGGTGGGCATCGTCGCGTCGATCCACTGCGCGGGCGACCACACCGTCACCGTCGACGCGCCCGCGGGCAGCGTGGTGGCGTCCTCGAGCCAGAGCTCGGCGAGGCGGAACGACTCCTCGACCGCGGTGCGCTGCTCGGACGTCGGCGCGGTCTTCCCGGCCGCGCCGAGCTGCTGGTGGGCCATCTGCGCGGCCAGCTGGTAGTTGACCGGGCCGCCGCCCGTGCCGGATCCGGACGACTGGCTGAGCATCTGACCGAGCTGGGTCAGCATCTGGCCGAGCTGGCCCATGTCGAACTGGCCGCCCGCGCCGCCACCCGCGCCCCCGGGCAGGCCGAAGCCCAGCGGGCCGCCGGGTCCCTGGCCGCCCGCGCCGGGACCGGACGCGCCGGAGCGCCGGGACTCGTCGTCAGGGTCGGACGGGCCGAAGCCGAAGGGCAGGTCACTCATGTGTCAAACGGTACGCGGCACCGGGCCACCCGGGCACCGTGCGCGCACGCCCAGGGCGAACGCCCAGCCGGTGCACAGGTTCTCCCGGCGCGAACACCCGACGAGGACCCCACGTCCGCGATCACTACCCTGTGCCGCCGTGACCCGGCTGCGCGCGACCCTGGCGCTCGGACTGGTCCTGGCGGGGGTCCTGGGGCTGCTCGGGGCGACCGTGCGGGTTCCGTTCGTGGCTCTCGGCGACGGCCCGACCTTCGACGTCCTCGGCGTGCAGGACGGCCGCACGGTGGTGGACGTGACCGGCCCGGTGCCGGTCTACCCCGTCTCAGGGCAGCTGCGGATGACCACGGTCGCGGTGACCACCCAGGTGACGCTGTTCGGCGCGATGGCCATGTGGGCCTCGGGCAACGAGCAGGTGGTGCCGCGCGAGTCGGTCTACCCGCCGGGGCGTTCCAGCGAGCAGGTCGACCAGGAGAACACCCGGCAGTTCGCCCAGTCCGAGACCGACGCCGAGGCCGCCGCCCTGCGTTACCTCGGCTACCCCACCGCGGTGCAGGTGGGGTCGGTGCTGGCCGGCTCGCCCTCGGCGGGTCGCCTGAACGCCGGGGACCGCATCCTCGGGGTGAACGGCCGTCCGGTGACCACGCCCCAGGAGGTCATGGACGCGCTGGCCCCGACCCGTCCCGGCCAGTCGGTGACCGTGACCGTCGCCCGTGGTCCGCTCGGCTCCCCGACGCCCCCGGCCGACGTCGTCGTCACCGCCGCGGCCCGCCCCGACGGCGACCCCCGGGGCTTCCTGGGGATCACGCCGACCAACGTCGTCGACTCCCCGGTCCAGGTGGCCATCAGCCTCGGCGACATCGGGGGGCCGTCCGCGGGACTGATCTTCGCGTCGGCGATCGTGGACAAGCTCACCCCGGGCGACCTGACCGGGGGCCGGGTCGTGGCCGGGACCGGGACGATCGACGCGGCCGGACGCGTCGGCGACATCGGAGGCATCCGCTTCAAGATGGACGCGGCCCGCCGCGACGGTGCGCAGGTGTTCCTCGTGCCCGCGGGCAACTGCGCCGAGGCGGTCGGCGACGCGCCCGCCGGACTCGAGCTCGCCCGGGTCGGGACCCTGTCCGACGGCATCGCGGCACTGCAGGCCGTGCGGGAGGGGCGCCCGCCCGTACCCTGCTGAAACACCTCTGGTCACGCTGTACGGCGAACCGGACATGGCGGGCCACGTCAACCCCACACCACCTTCGTAGAGTGGGCCCCCAGACACTGGTCCGGCTCCGCCGGGCTGCGTGTCCCCGCACGCCCCCGCCGGCGCGCGACCCCGACTGCGATCCCGCTCGCTTGGAGAGTGACCGACGTGGCCAACCGGCCCCCGACCGCGACGCCCCAGCTGTCGCGACGGACCAAGTCCCTGCTGATCATCGGGGCGGTCGCGCTCGTCGTGCTGCTCGGCGGAGCGCGGCTGGTCGACATCTACGTCGACTGGGCCTGGTTCGGGGAGGTCGGCTTCCGCGGGGTGTTCACCACCGTCCTGTGGACCCGCGTGATCCAGTTCCTCGTCGCCGCGGCCCTCCTCGGCGGGCTGCTCGCGCTCAACCTCGTCGTCGCCTACCGGGTGCGCCCGGTCTTCGTGCCGGTGGCCGGGGCGGACGACCCGGTCGCCCGCTACCGCACCGTCGTGCTCGCGCGCCTGCGCTGGTTCGCCATCGGGATCCCCGCCGTCGTCGCGCTCGTCGCCGGGCTCTCGGCCCAGGCCGACTGGCAGACCGTGCAGCTGTTCCTCAACGCCACCCCGTTCGGCGTCACCGACCCCGTGTTCGGCAACGACATCGGCTTCTACGTCTTCGAGCTGCCCTTCTACCGCTGGCTGCTCGACTGGGTGTTCGTGGCGATCGCCGTCAGCTTCGTGGCCGCGCTCGTGGCCCACTACCTCTTCGGCGGCATCCGGCTCGCCGGGCGCAACGGCGCGATCGCCTCCGCGACCCGCGCGCACCTGGCCGTGCTCGCCGGGTCCTTCGTGCTGTTCAAGGCCGTGGCCTACTTCTTCGACCGCTACGAGCTGCTGTTCTCCGACCGCAAGGCGGCCCAGGGCGGGGCGAACTTCTTCGGCGCCAGCTACACCGACCTCAACGCCGCCATGCCGGCCAAGCTGATCCTGCTGATCATCGCGGTGATCTGCGCCGGCGCGTTCTTCGCCGCGGTCGTGCTGCGCAACCTGCAGATCCCGGCGATCGCCCTGGCGCTGCTCGTGCTCTCCAGCATCCTGGTCGGCGCCGCGTGGCCCGCGGTGCTCGAGCAGTTCTCGGTGCGGCCCAACGCCAACGACCGCGAGGCCGAGTCGATCTCACGCAACATCGCGGCGACACGGCAGGCGTTCGGGCTGACCGACGTGCAGGTGGTGCCCTACGCCGGCACCACCGACCAGTCCGCGGGCGCGGTGCAGAACGCGATCGCCACCAACCAGGCCACCGTGCCGAACATCCGCCTGCTCGACCCGGGCCGCCTCGCCAGGACGTTCACCCAGCTCGAGCAGCGACGGAACTTCTACGGGTTCAACGACCGCCTCGACATCGACCGCTACGCCCTGTCCGGGCAGGCCGTGCAGGACTACATCGTCGCCGCGCGCGAGATCAACCCGAACAACCTCTCGGCCAACCAGCAGGACTGGATCAACCGGCACCTCGTCTACACCCACGGCAACGGGTTCGTCGCGGCCCCGGCCAACCGTGTGAACGCCGCGGTCGACGAGAACGGCGGCCAGGGCGGCTACCCCCAGTTCCAGGTCTCCGACCTCGACAACCCCGGGCCGTTCAACCTGCAGCAGCCGCGCATCTACTACGGCGAGCTCGTGGACTCCCCGGACGACTACGCGATCGTGGGCGCGACCGAGGGTGCGCCGCCGCGCGAGTACGACAGCGACTCCCGGCAGTACACCTACACCGGGCCGGGCGGCGTCTCCATCGGCAACTGGGCCTCCCGGTTGGTCTTCGCGGCCGCCTACGGCGAGCGGAACATCCTGTTCAACGGTTCGATCGGCGACAACTCGCGGATCATGTACAACCGCAGCCCGGTGGAGCGTGTGCAGAAGGTCGCGCCGTGGCTCGAGCTCGACTCCGACCCCTACCCGGTGGTGGTCGGTGGGCAGATGAAGTGGGTCGTGGACGGCTACACGACGCTGCCGCGCTACCCGTACGCCCAGCAGGTGCCGCTGGCCGACGCCACCCGCGACTCGGCGGTCGGCCCCAACGGGACGCTGATCCCGGAGAACGCGGGCTACATGCGCAACTCCGTGAAGGCCACCGTCGACGCCTACACCGGGAAGGTCGACCTCTACCAGGTCGATCCGGCCGATCCGGTGCTGCAGACGTGGATGAAGGCGTTCCCCGGGGTCGTCCAGGCGCCCGAGGCGATCAGCCCGGAGCTGCGCTCCCACTTCCGGTACCCGGAGGACCTGTTCAAGGTCCAGCGTGACCTGCTCACCCGCTACCACGTCGAGGATCCGCGCGAGTTCTACTCGACGGTGTCGTTCTGGGACGTACCGTCCGACCCGACCACCGAGTCGGGCGCCGCGGGTGCGCCTCTCCCGCCGTACTTCCTGCTCGCCGACGACCCGCAACCGGGGGCGCGCCCGACGGCCCAGTTCCAGCTGACCAGCGCGCTGGTCAGCCTGCGGCGCGAGTTCCTCTCGGCATACATGTCGGTGAGCTCGGATCCGGCGACGTACGGCCGGATCACGCTGCTCCAGCTCCCCGCGGACACCCAGACCCGGGGTCCACAGCAGGTGCAGACGCAGTTCCTGTCCTCGGCGCAGGTCTCCACCGAGCTCAACCTGCTGCGCCAGCAGGGCACCCAGGTGCTCTACGGCAACCTGCTGACCCTGCCGGTGGCCGGTGGCCTGCTGTACGTGGAACCGGTCTACATCGAGCGGACCAACCAGGAGTCCTCGTTCCCGCAGCTCTCCCGGGTGCTGGTCAGCTTCGGCGGCCGGATCGGGTACGCCCCGACGCTGCCCGAGGCGCTGACCCAGGTCTTCGGCTCGGCCGGCGCGGCGCAGCAGATTCCCGGGGCCACCGTCGGGACCCAGCCCACGCCACCGAGCCAGGCTGCGACACCGGGCACCCCGCAGCAGGGCCAGGCCCCGTCGGGAACCACCGCGGCGCCCGCAGGCGAGCCCCGAGCTGAGCGCGGCCGTGACCGACATCAACGGCGCCCTGACCCGGCTGCGCACCGCGCAGCAGAACGGTGACTTCGCCGGGATCGGGCAGGCCCAGGCCGACCTCGCGGCCGCGGTCCAGCGCTACCAGGCCGCCTCCGGGGGCGGTGGGACCACGCCGGGCGGGGCGGCCGGCCGGTAGCGGGCCGACCCCCCCACCGCGGGGCGGCCGCCGCGGCCCTGTAGTGTTCTGGTCATCGGGAACGGCCCCCAGGGTCGGTTCCCGACGGCGCGGGGTGGAGCAGCTCGGTAGCTCGCTGGGCTCATAACCCAGAGGTCACAGGTTCGAATCCTGTCCCCGCTACCAGCAGACGAAGGCCCTCGACCACCGGTCGGGGGCCTTCGTCGTGTCCGCCTCACCCACTCCCGCGAGCGCAGGCCCGGCGGCGGCCGGAACGTCCCGTCGGGTTCGGGCTCCAGGACGTGCACGGCGACGACCGCGGCCATGGGGACCGGGCCGTAGACGTGCGGGAACCAGGGACCCGTCGGGTCCTCGGGTCCGGCCGGGCCCGCGCCGGGCTCCCAGCGCACCTCGACGTCGAGGGCGGCGGGGTCGATCTCGAGCAGCACCAGGTCGGTGCGCCCGGGATGGAGCCGCGAGGCCGGCAGGTGCACGGTGCCCGGATCCGAGCAGTGCACGAACCCGACGTCGTCGAGGGAGGGCGCGCGGCGCGCTCCCGCCCCGCGGGCCGCCGCGAGCTCGTCGCGGGTGCAGATGTGGACGATCACGCCGCGAGGGTGTCAGCCCTCCGCGGGCACCGCCCGGTTCGGTCGCCGCAGTTCCCAGCGCCACACACGCCCGCGCACCGGGGCCGCCCCCTCGCCGGGGCTCTCGTCGCGCCGCCGGGCCTCCACCCGCACGAGCCCGTTGGCCTTGAGGACCCCGGAGGCCGGGTCGCGCTCGGGGAGGGTGTGGGCGACCACGGTGTGCACCGCGGGGTCGCTGAAGGCCCGGGCGACCAGCGCGCGGGTCATCGCCGTCGCCCACCCACGGCCCTCGAAGGGCGGGAAGGTCCAGAACGCGATCTCGACGCGGCCGGCCCGCGTGGGGCCGAGGAAGCCGCACGTCCCCACGACCTGGCGGTCGTCGGGGTCGACGCCGAGGAACGTCGGGCCGAGCTCCGCGTCGCCCGACGATCCGGCTCCCCGCTCGGCGCTGTCCCCCGATCGTTGCCCGTCCGCCGTACCGGCGTCGGTGACCGAGCGGAGGACGGCCTCGACGAGGTGCTCGACGCCGGCGGTGCGCAGGTGGGCGAGGCCCTCGGAGCCGGGCGCGGTCAGGCGCTCGTCGACCGTGACCAGGACGATTCCCACGGTGCCCCTCCTCTGCGCCCGCCCGGTGGTCCTCCGGACGGAGGGCCGACCGAGGACCGTAGCCGGAGTGCCCGCGGCGCGGGGACTAGGGCACGCTGGAGACATGGAGATCGCACGGCTGCTCGTCTACTACGCGCTGTTCCTGCTCTGGTTGTTCATCGTGGGGCGCCTCGTGGTCGAGATCGTGCGCAGCTTCGCCCGCGAGTGGCGGCCGGTGGGCGGCACCGCGGCCGGCCTCGAGGTCCTGTTCATGGTCACCGACCCGCCGGTGAAGTTGCTGCGCAAGCTCATCCCGTCGGTGCGCATCGGGAACGTCAGCCTCGACCTGTCGATCATGATCCTGCTGCTCGTGACGTTCATCCTCATGCGCGTGGTCGACCCGCGCTGACCCCCGCGTGACCGGGTGAGGGACAGGACACCCGTGGTGGAGGTCCCTCGACCGGGCGAGTCGCGCGCCGACCTGCCACTGTGTCCTGCGTGAGTCCCGTGCGCGACCTCGTGGCGTTCCTCTCCTCTGCCGTGCGTTCCCCGGCGGTCATCGGCGCCGTCGCCCCCAGCGGGGTGGCGCTCAGCGACCTGCTGGCCTCCGTGGCCCCGACCACCGGGGAGCCCGTCGTCGTCGAGCTCGGGCCCGGCACCGGGGTCGTGAGCACCGCGCTGCGCCGCAGGCTGCCCGCCGGCGCGCGGCACATCGCGGTCGAGATCGACACCGGGATGGTCGAGCACCTGCGGCGCACCCGACCGTGGCTGGAGGTCGTGGCGGGCGACGCCCTGGACCTCCAGAAGCTGCTCGCCGACGTCGGGGTCGACCGCGTGGACGCCGTCATCAGCGGGCTGCCGTGGACGTTGTTCCCCGAGAGCGCGCAGCGCGGCATCCTCGAGCAGGTCACGCGCGTCCTCGCCCCGGACGCCTGCTTCACGACGTTCGCCTACCGGCACGTGACGCGTCTGCCCACGCAGCAGCGCTTCCGCGCCATGCTCGAGAGCATGTTCGCCGACGTGAGCCGGACCTCGACGGTCTGGCGGAACCTGCCCCCGGCGCTGGCCTACCAGTGCCGCCACCCCCGCGGGTAGCGCGGTTCTCACGCTTCGCGGGCGGCGAGGCGCGGGCCGATGGCGGCGGCGCTGAGTTCGGCGGGCGCGTTCTCGTCGCAGAACGCGGTGAGCAGGCGGGCGAAGCGCGCGGGCTCGTCGCAGTGCGGGAAGTGCCCGGAGCCCTCGAAGACCTCGAGGCGGGCGTGCGGGATCAGCTCCGCGGCCCGGCGGGCGTGGCCGATCGGGATCACCGGGTCGCGGGCGCCCCAGACGACCATCGTCGGCAGCCCCTCGGTGAGGTAGAGCCGGTCGGTGCTGCTGACCCGCTGGCCGGACGGGCCGATCACCCCGCGCACGGTGTCGACGAAGGCGTCCAGGTGCGCGCGCTCGGTGAGCGACGCGGCGTGGCGGGCCAGCTCGCGCAGCGACACGGCGTCGGCGCCCAGTCCGGGCAGGTCGGCGGCCAGGCGCAGACCCCGCACCCCGAGCCCGAGCAGACCGGTGCGGGCGAGCACCGGGAGGACGTACTCGACGCCGGGAAGGGCGGCCAGGCGCAGCGCCGGGCTGACCCCGCGGCCGAGCCCGCCGCTGGAGACCAGCACGAGCCGGGCGCACATCTCCGGGAACTGGTAGGCGAACTGCATGGCCACGCCGCCACCCAGCGAGTGCCCGACCACCGTGACCCGGCGGTGGCCGAGCACGGCGAGCAGGTCGCGCAGGCCGTTGGCGTAGGCCCCCATCGAGAAGTCGCCGCCGGCACCCGCGGAGTCGCCGTGCCCGAGCATGTCCGGGGCGATCAGACGACGGTCGCAGCCCTCGTGCGACTCCATCGCCTCGAGCACACCGGTCCAGGTCTCGGCGCTGCCCGCGATGCCGTGCACGAGGACGACGACCTCGGGGTCCGGGCCGGAGGGTTCGTCGCGGACGCGGTCGGGGCACGCCTCGACGTAGGACATCCGGGCTCCGTGCAACGTGCGGGTGTGCCGGGTGGTGGTCATCGCCGCCCATGGTGACCCATTCGCGCCGTCGGGGGGTGTCGGAGGTCCACAGCGGCTGCCTCCCTAGGCTCTGCCGGCGATGCCGAGCCCGACGACGTGCGTGCCGACGAAGCCCCGCCGGCGCGCCCGCCGCGCCGTGGTCGCCGCCCTGGCCCTGGCCCTGCTCGCCGTCCCCGCCTGCGGGACCGATCAGCCCGCGGCGCCCCCGCTGGCCGTCGAGACGACGACCGCGCCGCCCACCGTCCCCGGGGCGCGTTCGCTGGCTGCCCGCCGACCCCGCGACCTGCGTCGACTCCACCCTGGCCGACCTCGACCGGCGCGGGCGGGCGGGCCAGCTGGTCATGGGCGGGGTGCCCGCCGACGGCCTCACCGGAGCCGGGCGCGCGGCCGTGGCCGCCGGCGCGGGCGGGATCATCCTCACCGACGCCGCGGGCGGGGGCGCGGTCTCCGCCGAGGAGGTGTCCGGCACCGTCCGGACCGCGCAGGCGGCGGCCGACCTGCCGATGCTCGTGGCCACCGACCAGGAGGGCGGGCGCGTGCAGGACCTGGACGGCGCCGGGTTCTCCCGCATCCCCCCGGCGACGTCGCAGGCACGCGCGGGGGCGGCGCTGCAGGAGTCCGCCGCCGGCTGGGGCCGCGAGCTCGCCGACGCCGACGTCAGCCTCGACCTCGCGCCGGTCGCCGACGTCGTCGACCCCGCGCTCGGCGACGCCAACGCTCCGGTCGGTGCGTTGGGCCGCGGGTACGGCACGAACCCGGCCGCGGTCGGCCGGGCCGTCGACGGCGTTCGTCTCCGGGATGGGGCAGGCCGGCGTCGCGACGACCCTCAAGCACTTCCCGGGCCTGGGGCAGGTCCGCCAGAACACCGACTTCGCGGGCGCCGTCGTCGACACCACGACCACGCGGGACGACCCCGGCCTCGCCTCGTTCCGCGCCGGCATCGAGGCCGGGGCGGGCGCGGTGATGATGTCCTCGGCGCGCTACACCCGCATCGACCCGGACACCCCGGCCCTGTTCTCGACCACGATCGTCACCGACGTCCTGCGCCGCGACCTCGGCTTCAACGGGGTGGTCATGACCGACGACGTCGGCGCGGCGGCGGCGCTGGCCGACGTCCCGGTCGGGCAGCGGGCCGTGCGCTTCGTCGCCGCGGGCGGTGACCTCGTCCTCACCGTGCGTCCCTCCGACGTCGCGCCGATGATCGGCGCCCTCGCCGCCGCGGCCGACCGGGACCCCGCCTTCGCCGCGCGCCTCGACGAGAGCGCGCGCCGGGTCCTGACGCTCAAGTCGGATCGCGCCCTGCTGCGCTGCTGACCGCGTCGGTCCGACACCCTCGCGTCGCCGTCGCAAATCCCTACTCTCCGGTAGCCGTGATCCTGCGCGGCGCCGGGAGGTTCTGCCACAGTGGCGTCGTGGACCTCAGCTACACCGCCGAGGAGGAGCAGTTCCGCGCGGAGCTGCGCACCTGGCTGGCGGACAACATCCCCGCCGAGTGGACCGAGCCCGGCTTCTGGAAGAGCCTCGACGACGAGGAGTCCTTCCGGTTGCGCCGCGACTGGGAGGCGGCCAAGACCGCCGCCGGCTTCTCGGGGATCGAGTGGCCGACCGAGTACGGCGGCCGCGGCGGTACCCCCGGGATGAAGGCCATCTACGACGAGGAGATGGTCCGCGCCCGCGCCCCGCAGACCGTCAACGTCCTGGGCCTCACCTTCCTGGCGCCCACGATCATGGCGATCGGCACCCCGGAGCAGAAGGCCGAGATCATCGGGCCGATGCTGCGCAACGAGGTCATCTGGTGCCAGGGCTTCTCCGAGCCCGGCGCCGGCTCCGACCTCGCCGCCGTGGCCACCCGCGGGGTCCGCGACGGCGACGACTTCGTGGTCAACGGGCAGAAGATCTGGACCACCAACGCCGTGCACGGCGACAAGATCTTCACCATTGTCCGGACCGAGCCCGGCTCCGAGCGGCACAAGGGCCTGTCGATGCTGCTCATCGACATGGACCAGCCCGGCGTCGAGGCCCGCCCCCTCAAGCAGATGAGCGGCGCGAGCGAGTTCGGCGAGGTCTTCTTCACCGACGCCCGCGTCCCCGCGAAGGACTGCCTCGGTGAGATCGGGCAGGGCTGGCGCACCGCGATGCTGCTGCTCTCGTTCGAGCGCGGCGCCTCCGGCGTCGGCCAGTACACCGAGTTCCGCCGCCAGTACGACGAGATCGTCGAGCAGGCCCGCCGCTTCGGCCGCGCCGACGACCCGGCCTCGCGTCGGCGCCTCGCCTCGTGCCTGGTCGAGCTGGAGTGCCTGCGCTACCACGCGATGCACATCCTGACCCAGGTCGAGCAGGGCAAGGACCTCGGCGCCGAGTCCTCGATGACCAAGCTCCAGTGGTCGGAGACCTTCCAGGACCTCTGGGAGGCCTTCGACCTCGTGCTCGGGCCGGAGGCGTCGCTGGCGCACCCGCGGCCCGACGTCGATCTCGCCCCGATGCAGGCCCAGGCCATGTGGTCCCGCTCGGTGACCATCTGGGGCGGGTCCTCCCAGGTCCAGCGCAACATCGTCGCCGAGCGCGTGCTCGGCCTCCCCCGATAGGAGCCGGGCGTGTTCTTCTCCCTGGACGACGAGCAGCAGGCCTTCGCCGCGACCGTCCGCGAGTTCCTGGCCGACCGCTTCGACCTCGACGCCGTGCGGGGCGTCGTCGAGGATCCGGACGGCGACGGCCACCCCCTGTCGCTCTGGAAGGGCATCGCCGACCAGGGCGCCCTGGCCGTGCTCGTGCCCGAGGAGCACGACGGCCTCGGCCTCGGCCTGCTCGAGGCCCAGGTCATCGCCCGCGAGCTCGGCCGCGGCGTCGCGCCCGGCCCGTGGACCCCCACCGTGCTGGCCGGCGAGGCGCTGCGCCTGGCCGGCACCCCGGATCAGCAGGCCCAGTGGCTGCCGTCGCTGGCCGCGGGCGACACGGTCGGCACGGTCGCCGTGCGCGGCGAGGGTGGCTCCTGGGACGGGCGGGGCATCACCGTCGACGCCCACGGCAGCGGTGACGACGTGCGCCTGTCCGGCACGGCGTCGCCGGTCGACTACCCGGCGATCGCCGACATCGTGATCGTGGCCGCCACCGGACCGTCCGGCACACCTGGTCTGCACCTGGTGGAGGCCGGCGCGACCGGGCTCACCGTCCGCGACCAGGGCACCTACGACGGCACGGCCCGGGTGGGCGCGATCGAGCTGGCCGACACCCCGGCCGTGGCCCTGGACGCCTCGGGGCCGGAGGCCGTCGGGGCGCTGCTGGCCCGCGGCGCGGTGCTCACCGCCGCCGACCTCGTCGGCGTCGCCCGTGAGGCGCTGACCCGCACCGTCGACTACGACCGCGACCGCAAGCAGTTCGGCGTGCCGGTCGGGTCCTTCCAGGCGATCAAGCACACGATGGCCGACCTGCACGTCGCGATGACGATGGCCGAGCACGCGGTGCTCTTCGCCGCCCAGGCCGTCGACGGCGGCGACCCGGGCGCCGACCTCGCGGTGTCCGTCGCCAAGGCGAAGGCGAGCACCGCGGCCTGGGACGCGACCGGCGCGATGATCCAGTTCTTCGGCGGCATCGGCTTCACGTGGGAGCACGAGGCGCACTTCTTCTACAAGCGCGCCCGGCGCCGCGTGCCGCTGTTCGGGTCGGCCGACGAGCACCTCGACCGGGTCGCGACGCTGACGATGTAGTTCCGGTCTTGTCCCCGGGCCGCTCGCGGAGTCCAATGCGAAGGGCCGGTGCGACGACGACCGGGCCAGCCCACGCGCGGCCGCCGCACTGCGGGTGCGAAGGCGGTGCGGCCATGACCGGACGGACGACGACGTCGCGGAGAGCACGGCACGGGCGCGAGGAGGTCGACCTCGCGCCCGAGGACCCGGGAGCGATCCGCAACGTCGCGCTCGTCGGTCCGTCGGCGGCGGGCAAGACCACGTTGGTCGAGGAGCTGCTCGCCACCACCGGTGCCATCTCGCGGGCGGGGTCGGTGACCGCCGGCACCACGGTGTGCGACCACGACGCCGCGGCCAAGCGCCAGCAGCGCTCCGTGTCGCTGTCCGTCGCGCCCCTCCGCCACCGCGACGTCAAGATCAACGTGATCGACACCCCCGGGTGTGCGGACTTCCTGTGCGAGGTCCGGGCCGGCCTGCGCGCGGCGGACGCCGTGCTGTTCGTCGTCGGCGCGGCCGACCTGACCGACGGCCTCGACGCGCAGAGCGCCGCGCTCTGGGAGGAGTGCGTCCGCACCGACCTGCCCCGGGTGGTGGTGCTCTCCCGCCTCGACCACGCCCGCGCCGACCTGCCGGCCGCCCTCGCCGCCGTCCGGGACGGCCTGAGCGTCCCCGGCACGGTCCTGGCGCCGCTCTCGCACGTCGAGCCGGGCCCCGACGGGGCGGTCGGTGCGCTGCTCGGCCCCGACACGCCCGGATCCGGTGGTCGACGAGGTCGACGGCGCCCTGCGCGAGCTCGTCGAGACCGTCATCGAGCAGAGCGAGGACGAGTCCCTGCTCGAGAGCCTGGATCTCCGGCGAGCCCGTCCCCGTCGCCGCCCTGCGCGCGGATCTCGCCGGCGCCGTCGCGCGCCGCACGGTGGTCCCCGTCCTCGCGGTGTGCGCCGCCGAGCACCAGGGGCTCGACGCGCTGCTCGACCTCGTCGTCGACGCCGTCCCGCCACCCACCGCGCACCCACCGCTGCCCGCGCACGGCCCGGACGGCGCGGGGCACGCGGCGGTGGCTCCCGATCCGGACGGGCCGCTGGTGGCCGAGGTCGTGCACACCGGCGCCGATCCCCAGACCGGCCGGGTCTCGCTGCTGCGGGTGTTCTCCGGACGGCTGCAGCCCGACAGCGTCGTCGCCGTGGCCCACGACCCGGCGCGGACCCCGCCCGCCGCCGACGACGGCGCCGAGCGACCGGCGCACCGCGCGGGTGGCTCGCGTCTACTCCCCGCTGGGGGCGACCCTGCGCGAGGTGCCGGCCGCCGTGGCGGGCGACCTCTGCGCGCTCACCCGGCTCTCCTGCGTGGTGACCGGGGACACCCTCTGCGGCGTGGACGACCCCGTCGGCATCGACGGGTGGGAGATCCCCGAGCCGCTGCTGCCGGTGGCCGTCACCGCGGCCGACCGCACCGCCCAGGACGCCATGGCCCGGGGCCTCGCCCGGCTGGTCGGCACGGAGGTCACGCTGCGCGTGGACCGCAACGAGGAGACCCACCAGATCGTGCTGTGGTGCACCGGCGAGGCGCACGCCGACGTGGTGCTGGACCGGCTGCGGGCCACCGGGGCGACGGTGGAGGTCACCGAGGTGGCGGTGCCGGCCAGGGAGACCGTCGCCGGTCCGGCACGCGGCCTCGGGCGCCACGTCAAGCAGTCCGGGGGGCACGGCCAGTACGCGGTGTGCGCCGTGGAGATCGAGCCGCTGCCCGGGGGCTCCGGCGTCGAGTTCGTCGACAGGATCGTGGGCGGGGCGATCCCGAGGGCCTACATCCCCGGGGTCGAGAAGGGTGTCCGCGCCCAGCTCGCGACGGGTGTGACACCCGAGCGCCCGGTGGTGGACGTGCGCGTGACCCTCGTCGACGGCAAGGCGCACAGCGTCGACTCCTCGGACCAGGCGTTCCAGACCGCAGGCGCGCTCGCGGTGCGCGAGGCGGTGACCGCGGCGGGCACGGTGCTCCTCGAGCCGGTGCACGAGATCGAGGTCACGGTCGACGACGATCAGCTCGGTGCGGTGCTCGGTGACCTCGCCGCCCGCCACGGGCGTGTGGTGGCCACCGAGCCCGACCTCGAGCACGGGCGGCACACCCGGGTCCGCGCCGAGGTGCCGGAGGCGGCGCTGCGTCGCTACGCGGTGGACCTGCGCGCGCTCAGCGGCGGCGCGGCCCGGTTCACGCGACGGTTCAGCCGCTACGAGTCGGTGCCGGCGAGCCCGTGACGCCGAGCGCGACGACGAGCCGGGTCGCGTGGTTCTCCGAGATCACCCGCGACGACCTCGCCACGGTGGGCGGCAAGGGCGCGAACCTCGGGGAGCTGACGCGCGCGGACCTGCCGGTGCCGCCCGGCTTCGTGATCACCACGGCGGCCTACGACGCGTTCGTCGCCGACCACGGCCTCGGCCCGCGCATCGCCGAGCTCGCCGCCCGCCCGCCCGACGAGGCGGCTGCGGGCATCGCGCGGCTGTTCGCCGGCGCCTCGCTACCCGCCGACCTCGCGTCCGCCCTCGACGACGCGCTCGCCCGGCTCGCCGGCGAGGGGACCGCCGTGGCCGTGCGGTCGTCGGCCACGGCGGAGGACCTGGCCGAGGCGAGCTTCGCCGGCCAGCAGGACACGTTCCTGTACGTCCGCGGGGCGACGGAGTTGCACCGGGCGGTCGTCGACTGCTGGGCGTCCCTGTGGACCGCGCGGGCGCTCGCCTACCGCGCCCGGCAGGGGATCGCCCCGGACGCGGTGAGCCTGGCCGTCGTCGTGCAGGTGATGGTCGACGCCGACGCCTCCGGCGTGATGTTCACGGCGGACCCCGCGACCGGACGGCGCGATCGCACGGTCGTCAGCGAGGCCTGGGGTCTGGGCGAGTCCGTGGTGGGCGGCGAGGTCGGCACCGACGACCACGTGGTGGACCGGTCCGGGGCGGTCGTGTCCCGGCACGTCGCCGACAAGGCCGTGATGACCGTCCCGGCCGCCGGCGGCTCGGGGACGAGGCAGGTCCCGGTGCCGGAGGACCGGCGCCGCGCCCCGGTGCTCGACGACGCGGAGGTCGCCGAGCTGGCCGGGCTCGGCGCGCGCATCGAGTCGCACTACGGCGCCCCGCAGGACGTGGAGTGGGCGCGGTCCCGCGGACGGTTCCTGGTGCTCCAGGCCCGCCCGATCACCGCCCTGCCCGCCCCCGCCGCCGACCCGCCGACGACGTGGCCGGTGCCGGCCGGGGGGCTGTACTTCCGCGCCAGCATCGTCGAGCAGATGCCCGACCCCCTGACGCCGTTGTTCGCCGACCTCGTCGACCGCGCGGTCACCCGGTCGCTGCGGGTGCTCATGGACCGGGTCCTCGGCCGCGGGATCGTGCGCGACGGCGACATCGGGCTCCCGACGGTCAACGGCTACGCCTACTACCGGTACTCGATGCGCGGGATGGCCCGCGTCACCGTGCGCACCCCGCTGGCGCTGCTCGGCATCTCGGGTCACGGCCCGGTGCGCGAGGGCGGGCGCTACCGCGGCGGACCCTCGGGCTGGCGCGACGAGGCGCACCCGCGGTACGTCGCGACGGTGGCGCGGGCCCGCACTGCCGACCCCGCGGCGATGACCTCGGATGAGCTCCTCGCGGCGGTGCGCGACCTGCTCGACGCCGGCACCGAGTACTACACCGCGGTGCAGTCGGTGATCCCGATCGCCGTGACCAGCGAGTACGTGTTCGGGACCGTGTACGACCGGCTGGTCCGCCGCGCGGGCGACCCGGTCGCGCACACCCTGCTGCTCGGCTTCGACAGCGAGCCCCTGCGCGCCGAGAAGTCGCTGTGGGACCTCGCCGCGGCCGCGCGCCGTGGGCCGGGGCTCGCGGACGTCCTCGGTCGGACCCCGTCCGACGTCCTGGTCGACGCGTGGCGGACGGGCGGAGCACCGCCCGGGGCCGACCCGGCGACGTGGGGCGTCTGGCGCGCGGAGTTCCAGGCCCACCTCGACCGCTTCGGGCACACGGTCTACAACCTCGACCTCGCCGAGCCGGTGCCGGCGGACGCCCCCGGCCCGCTGTTCGACAGCGTCCGCTTCTACCTCGCCGGCCACGGCAACGACCCCGACGAGCGTCGGCGGCGCACGGCCGCCCGGCGCGAGCAGCTGACCCGGACGATGCGCGCCCGGCTCGGCCCGGTGCGCCGGGTGCTGTTCGACCGCACCCTGCGCTGGGCGCAGGGCGCCGGCCCGGTCCGGGAGGACGCCCTGGCCGACGTGGGCCTGGCGTGGCCGGTGATGCGGCGGATGCTCCTCGAGCTCGGTGACAGGCTCGTGGCCGCCGGGGTCGTCGCCGAGCGCGGGGACGTGTTCTGGCTGCGCGCGGACGAGCTGGTCGACGCGGTGCGCGCGGGGGCGGGGTCCCGGGCGGCGGAGACGTCCCGGGTCGCGGAGATCGAGGAGCGCCGCATGACCTGGCGTGGGCAGCGGCGGGCGACGCCGCCGGCGATGCTGCCCGAGACCGGGTGGATCCACCGCTTGACGGTCCCGTTCCTGCCCGCCGGCGACCGGGCGCAGGCCGGCGACACGATCACCGGGGTCGCCGTCGGGACCGGCAAGGTCACCGCCCGGGCCCGGGTGCTCGACGGTCCCGCCGACTACGGGGCGATGGAACCCGGGGAGGTCCTCGTCGCCCGCATCACCACGCCGGCCTGGACCTCGCTGTTCGCGATGGCCTCGGCGGTCGTCACCGACGTCGGGGGACCGCTGAGCCACAGCTCCATCGTCGCCCGCGAGTACGGCATCCCCGCCGTGCTCGGCACCGGCGCCGCGACCAGCCGCATCCGCACGGGGCAGCTCGTGCGCGTCGACGGCGACGCCGGCCTCGTGACCCTGCTGCCCGACGCCGGTGGCGGGTGACGCGGGTTCCCGCCAGTACCCTGGAGGCCGTGGACGACACGACCGCGACCGAACTCAAGGACCTCGCCGCCTCCCTCGACAGCGTCGAGGCGGCCATGGACCTCGACGGTCTGCGTCGCGAGGTCGCCGAGCTCGAGCAGCAGGTCCAGGCGCCCGACCTGTGGAACGACGTCGAGACCGCGCAGAAGCTGACCTCGGACTTCACCCACAAACAGGCCGACCTCAAGCGCGCCGAGAACCTCCGCCACCGGCTCGAGGATCTCGGCACGCTCTACGAGATGGCCGACGAGGAATCGGGCCCGGACTCCACCGACCTCCGCGCCGAGGCCGACACCGAGCGCGCCGCCCTGCACGCCGACGTCGCCGCCTTCGAGGTCCGCACGCTGCTCTCGGGGGAGTACGACGGGCGCGACGCGATGATCACTGTGCGCGCGGAGGCCGGCGGCGTCGACGCCGCCGATTTCGCCGAGATGCTCATGCGGATGTACCTGCGCTGGGCCGAGCGCCACGGCTACCCGACCGAGGTCTACGACACCTCCTACTCGGAGGAGGCCGGCATCAAGTCGGCCACCTTCAAGGTCACCGCCCCGTTCGCCTACGGGACGCTCAGCGTCGAGCAGGGCACCCACCGGCTGGTGCGGATCTCGCCGTTCGACAACCAGGGTCGTCGCCAGACCTCGTTCGCCGGGGTCGAGGTGGCGCCCGTCGTCGAGTCCACCGACCACGTCGAGATCGACGAGAAGGACCTGCGCGTCGACGTCTACCGCTCCTCGGGCCCCGGCGGCCAGGGCGTCAACACCACCGACTCCGCGGTCCGCCTGACGCACCTGCCCACCGGCATCGTGGTGTCCTGCCAGAACGAGCGCTCGCAGCTGCAGAACAAGGCGTCGGCGATGGCGGTGCTCGCGGCGAAGCTGCTCGCCCGCCGCCGCGAGGAGGAGCGGGCCATGCTCGACTCGCTCAAGGACTCCGGCTCGAGCTGGGGCAACCAGATGCGCTCCTACGTCCTGCACCCGTACCAGATGGTCAAGGACCTGCGGACCGGGCAGGAGACCAACCAGACCGGCCAGGTCCTCGACGGATTCATCGACGGGTTCCTCGACGCGGGCATCCGCTGGCGGAAGCAGGTCGAGACCGCCGCGTAGCCGCCGTCGGGCGCTCGCGTGTGGCCGGGGATCGTTTCCTTTTCGTGACCTTCGGCGGGCCGTGAAGGGTTCGAACACGGGTTCGGTTGTCGGGGGTGGGGTCTACCGTTGTCCTCGTGAGCATCGACCACGACGTCCCGCCCGGCCTGGTGGCCGAGCTGGACGCGTTGGCCCCCGACGAGGGTCTGGTCGCCGCCCTGGAACAGACCTGCCCGGCGCTCCTGACCGGGGAGGACCTCGCCGCCTACGTCCGTGGGTCGGCGCGCGTGCTCAACCGCGCCACCGCGCGGCTGCTCGAGGGGCTGCACCACCTCGGCCGCGCGCAGGAGGGCAGCACCGAGCGGCTCGGGCAGATCGACGAGTTCTCCGCCGACGAGCTGTGCGGGGTCATGGGCTGGTCACGGCAGATGGCCGCCCGCAAGCTCGACCTCGCCGACGACCTCGCGGTGCGCCTGCCCGAGGTCGCCGACATGGTCTGGGAGGGCCGACCTCGAGGAGTCCAAGGCCCGCGCGTTGGCGGAATGGACCCGCGACCTCGCCGAGGACCACGCCCACCAGGTGTGCGCCGTGGTGCTCCCGGACGCGCCCGAGCATCCCCGTCGGCGAGGTGATCTCCCGGATCGAGGCCACCGCGCGGGCGCTGGACCCCGGACTGGTGGGAGCGCCGCCGGCAGCGGGCGCTGAAGAACGGGCGGGTGATCCTCTCGGCGAACCCGTCGGGCACCGCGACCTACTCGGCGGCCGACATCTCCGCCCCCACCGGCCTGGCGATGCGCGACCGGGTCGATGCCCTCGCCGCGGCGATCCGCGCGCTGGGGGTCCGGCTGCCGGTCGGCGAGATGCGGGTGCAGGTGTTCGCCCGCCTCCTGGACGGGTCCCTGGCCGGTGACGACGACCGTCAGGTCGCCCTGACCCTGGCGGCGGAGTACCACGCCGCCGCACGGCCCCGACGACGAGCGCCCTGAGGACGAGGGCCCGGACGACGAGCGGCCCGGACGACGAGGGCCCCGACGACGAGGGCCCCGACGACGGCGATGGGCCTCGACGGCGGGACAGTTCCGGACGACGACGGCCGGACGACGTCGGCCGACCCGTCCGAGGCGCTCGGGACGTGCTCGGCCCGCCGGCGATCGCAGGGTTCCCCGGAGATGATCGAGGGGTCGGACCCCTGCCAGGGGCGCCGGCGGGACGGCACGTCGGAGTTGCGACTACGGCTCACCACCGCACTCGGGCTGGACCAGTACCCCGGGCAGGTGCCCGGCTACGGCACCATCGGCGCCCCCGACGCCCGCACCCTGCTCCGTCGTCACCTCCGGGCGGAGTGGCGGGTCGTCCTGACCACCGACGACGGCCACCTCCAGCACGTCCTGCTCGCCCGGCGACGACCAGCCCGCCCCCGCGACCACACCGACCGGCCACGGGGGGCGCCCTGCTCGGCGATCGTCGAACTCCAGGTTCCGACGTCACTGCTCGCCGCCCTGACCCCCGCCCATCACGGGCCGTGGGCGCCGCTGCTGACCGAGCTCCAGCACCGCTTGGCCGAGGCCTCCCTCGGGCCCGGGTTCGGACGGGCGCCCGACGTGGACGACCACGAGGGGTTCTGGCGGCGCCATCCACGCGCGGAGGTCGACCGGTGGACCCGCATCCGCGACCGCCACTGCGTGGCCCCGTGCTGCCGGCGCCCCGCCCACAGCGCCGAGCTCGACCACACGATCGCCTGGTCCCTCGGCGGCCCCACGTCGAGCTGGAATCTCGGGGTGTGGGACCGGCACCACCACCGCGCCAAGCACCAGGCCGGCTGGCGGGTCACCCAGCCCAGCCCGGGACGGTTCGCGATCACCACACGTGCCGGGGTCCGCCACGTCACCGAACCCCGGCCCGTCACCCCGTCCCTTCCGGCGCACTGCCCGCCCACCTCGCCGCGGCCGTTGCCCGACGACGGCCCCGGCGCCGCCGCCGAGGGCAGCGAGGACAGCGACTGGCGCGAGCGGTACCTCGCCCGCACCGCGCCGAAGAAGAAGCCCCGCCCCGGATCGCGCGCGCCGCACCCCCGGATGGTCGTCGCCGACGACGACCCACCACCGTTCTGAGACGCGACGCACGACCCCGGTGGCGACCTCCGCGGGCACCCGAGGACGCCCGCGTACCATCACGGTCCGTGATCCGGCTGGAGAACGTCACGAAGGTCTACCCGACCTCCACACGCCCGGCCCTGGACGACGTGACCGTCGAGGTCGACCGCGGCGAGTTCGTGTTCCTCATCGGCCCCTCCGGCTCGGGCAAGTCGACGCTGCTGCGGCTGCTGCTGCGCGAGGACGTCCCGAGCTCGGGCAGCGTCTTCGTGGCCAACTGGAACGTCGCCCGCCTTCCGCGACGCCGGGTGCCACGGCTGCGCCAGCGGATGGGCTGCGTGTTCCAGGACTTCCGGCTGCTGCCGACCAAGACGGTGGCCGAGAACGTCGCGTTCGCCCTCGAGGTGATCGGCAAGCCCTCGCACACGATCCGGACCGTGGTCCCCGAGGTCCTCGAGCTGGTCAACCTGGCGGGCAAGGCCGACCGGATGCCCTCGGAGCTCTCCGGCGGCGAGGCCCAGCGCGTCGCGATCGCCCGCGCGTTCGTCAACCGGCCGCTGGTGCTGCTGGCCGACGAGCCCACCGGCAACCTCGACCCGGAGACCTCGGCGGACATCATGACGCTGCTCGAGCGGATCAACCGGACGGGCACCACCGTGCTGATGGCCACCCACGACCGCCAGATCGTGGACAGCATGCGCCGGCGGGTGGTGGAGCTGTCCTCGGGGAAGCTCGCGCGTGACGACAGCCGCGGGGTCTACGGGGTAGGGCGGTAACCCACAGTGCTCTTCGTCTGGCGGGAGGCCCTGGTCGGGCTGCGCCGCAACATCACGATGTCGGTCGCGATGGTGATCACCACCGCCATCTCGCTCGGGCTGCTCGGGGCGGGCCTGCTCGCGGTCCGCACGATCGACCGCACCGAGGACCTGTACTACTCCCAGCTCGCGGTCCAGGTCGCCCTCGACGAGCCGACCAGCGCCGCCGACGCCGACTGCTCGAGCCCGGTGTGCACGACGCTGCGCCGCGACCTCGAGGGTTCGCCGCTCGTGGCGTCGGTCGATTACGAGAGCCGCGACGCCGCCTTCGCGCGCTTCCAGCGCATCTACGCGGGGCAGTCGATCCTGCAGCTGGTGCGCCCGCAGAGCCTGCCGGCGACACTGCGGGTGACCATGAACGACCCGCTGCGCGGCGCCGAGATCGTCAGCGGGTTCACCGGCCGGCCGGGCGTGCGCAACGTGGTCGACCAGCGCACCCTCGTCCAGGACCTGTTCACGTTCCTGGGCAGCGTGCGCAACGCCACCTTCGGGCTCGCGCTGATCCAGGCGCTCGCCGCCCTGCTGCTGATCTCCAACACCATCCAGCTCTCGGCGTTCACCCGGCGGACCGAGGTGGGGATCATGCGTCTGGTCGGCGCCACCCGCTGGTACACGCAGGTCCCGTTCCTCATCGAGGCGATCGTCACGGGTGTGGTGGGCGCCCTGCTCGGGACCGGCGGCCTGGTGCTCGGCAAGATCTTCTTCATCGACCAGCTGCTGTCCGGCCGGTTGATCTCCAACGCGATCCCGCCGGTCGGAATGGCCGACGTGCTCGGTTACGTTGCACCCATCCTGGTGGTCGTCGGCACGCTGATCGCCACGGCCACGGGGTACGTGACCCTGAGGTTGTACGTGCGGACCTGACCCGGAGGGAGGGCTGATGGCACCGAAGACGGCACCGAAGAAGGCCAGCAGCAACCGCCCCGAGGAGCGGCGCAAGGTCGTCGCGACCAACCGCAAGGCCCGCCACGACTACGAGATCCTCGACGTCTACGAGGCGGGCATCGCCCTGCAGGGCACCGAGGTCAAGAGCCTGCGCGCCGGGCACGTGTCCCTCAACGACGCGTTCGCCCTGGTCACCGACGGCGAGGTCTTCCTGCGCGGCCTGCACATCCAGGAGTACGACTTCGGCTCCTGGACCAACCACGAGCCGCGCCGCGTCCGCAAGCTGCTGCTGCACCGCAGCGAGATCGCCCGGCTGGTCGGCAAGACGCGCGAGACCGGCCACACCCTCGTGCCGCTGTCGCTGTACTTCAGCGGCGGCCTCTGCAAGGTCGAGCTCGCGCTCGCCCGCGGCAAGGCCAAGCACGACAAGCGCGAGGCGATGGCCGAGCGCGACGCCAAGCGCGAGGCCGAGCGCATCGTGGGTCGTCGCATCAAGGGATGGTGAGCGCGCCCCCCGTGACCCGGGACCCGGTGACCGAGCCGCCGACGTCGGACGACGACGTCGCGGCGTGGGTGTACGCGCTCGGCGTCGACGGCCTGACCGACCTGCACGTGCACTTCCTGCCCGACCGCGTGCTGCAGAAGGTGTGGTCCTACTTCGACAACGCCTGCGAGCACTACGGGCGCGCGTGGCCGGTGCACTACAAGGAGCCGGAGGAGGTGCGGCTCGGGCGACTCCGCGACCTCGGCGTGACGACGTTCGCGCCGCTGGTCTACCCGCACAAGCCGGACATGGCCGCGTGGCTGACGTCGTGGGCGCTGGACTGGGCGGCCCAGGTCCCGGAGGCCCTCCCGACGGCGACGCTCTACCCGGAGCCCTCGGTGACCTCCTACCTCGGCGACGCGCTGGAGGCCGGCGCGCGGGTGGCCAAGGTGCACGTCCAGGTCGGCGGCTACGACCCGCGCGACCCGGTGCTCGACCCGGCATGGGGGCTGCTCGCCGACGCGCGCGTGCCGGTGATCGCGCACGTCGGCAACGGGCCGATCCCCGGCGCGTTCACCGGGCTGGAGATCTTCGGTGAGGTGCTCGCGCGGCACCCGCGGTTGCCGGTGGTCCTCGCCCACGCCGGCCTGCCCGACTACGCCGGTGCGCTCGCGCTCGTCGACCGCTTCGACGCGGGTGTACCTCGACACCACGATGGTCGGGACGCCGTACACCGAGGAGTTCGCGCCCCTGCCCCCGGACTGGGCGTCGCGCCTGGTGGACGTCGCCGACCGGGTCGTGCTGGGCACCGACTTCCCGAACATCCCGTACGCCTACTGGCGCCAGCTCGCGGCGATCTGCGACTGGGCGGCCGCCGACGACCGGCTCGGCGCCGACTTCCTGCGCCGGGTCGTCCGGACCACTCCCGACGGGCTGGTCGCCGACCCGACTTGATCGTTCCCGATCGGGTCGGAACCCGCGGCCCTCGCGGTCGTTACAGCGTCGACACAATGCAGTACGGCGAGGGGACGTGGAGTGACGACGGTGCAGGTCAGGCGGCAGGGGACGACCCGTCGGTGTGCGGGTGTGGCCGCGGGGGTCCTGATGCTGAGCGCGGTGTGGACCGGGGTGGCCGGCGCCGACCCCGCGACCGATCCGGCCGATCCGAGCGCGTCGAACGCCGCGCCCGCCGCCGCGCCGGCCGCCGCGGCCCCCGCTCCGTCGCCGGAGTGCCAGGCGGCGACCGCGCTGCTCGCGACCGCGCAGGAGCAGCTCACGGCCGCGCTGGGCACGCTCACCGGTGCCACCGCGGAGCAGAAGGAGGCGGCGGACACCGCCGCGACCGCCGCCACCCAGGCGTGCGCCACCGCGACCGCCGCGGCCCCGGGCACGGCGCCCGCCGCTGCCGGGCTCGCCCCGGCCGCCGCGCCCGCGGCGACGGCCACCGGCGCCGACCGTGACTGCAAGGACTTCACCTCCCAGGCCCGCGGCCCAGGCGTACTTCAACAGCATCGGTGGCTCGGCGGCGCCAACGCCGACCGGCTGGACGCCAACCGCAACGGCATCGCCTGCGAGGACTACCCGTACGTGAACGCCACTGCTCCGGTGTCGACGCTGCCGGCCGGGACGTTCGGCCAGGTCTCGACGGTGCCCAGCGGGGGGATCGAGACCGGCGACGGGTCGACCGGGCCGTGACCGACCACGACCGGGGCGGCGCGACGACCGTCGAGGAGCGCCCGGATCCGACCGGTCCCGACTCGCCGCGCCCGACTGCCGGGCGACGCCTGCGGGCCGGGATCGCGCTGGGCCTCGTGCTCGCGGTGGCCGCCGTGGTGGCGGTGACCGTGTGGGGCGGGCCCGGCGCGCCGGCCGACCCGCTACCGGGCCCCGTGGCGACCGCGCCGGCGCTCACCCCGCCGACCGTGGTCGCGGCGGCGCCAGCGTCGTCGTCCGCCCCGTTGCGGGTCCGGGTGCCGTCGATCGCCGCCGACTCGTCCCTCGTCCCGGTGGGCGTGGACGCGCAGAACCGGGTCGACGTGCCGCCGGTCTCGCAGCCGATGCAGGCCGCCTGGTACTCCCGCAGCCCGACCCCGGGCGCGGTGGGTCCGGCGGTCGTGCTCGGCCACGTGAACGGCGACGGCCGGCGCGGCATCTTCGCGAACCTCGACGAGGTGCAGCCCGGGCAGCAGGTGGAGATCGACCGGGCCGACGGGCGCACGGCGGTGTTCACCGTCTACCGGGTCGCGACGGTGCCGAAGAACGCGTTCCCCACCGCCGAGGTGTACGGGAACACCCCGGACGCCCAGCTCCGCCTCGTAACCTGCGGCGGCGATCTCGACGAGACACAGCACAGCTACCTGTCCAACGTCATCGTCTACGGCACCCTCACCGCGATCCGCGCCACGTGAGGGCGGCCGACGGGGGATGATCCTGTCGGGCCCGGACGTTAGACTGGACGTCCCGCCACCCACGGTGGGCGGGAGAAGGGGGTGACTGGTTTCGACTCCGAGTGGTTCATCAGGAGAAGCGTGCCGAGGAAGGCGACGATGATCTCGTTAACCATCCGTCGCAATGTATTAAGCGCCGAGAATACTCAGCGCGACTTCGAACTCGCTGCCTGACAGCGAGTCGCCGAAGTCTGTCGGCCCGGGTTCGTTCCCGCCCCGGTCGCCGGCATCAGCTAGGGAACTCCACCGCCGGGCCCGGCCGCGGGGCCCGGTGGGACATCGAACAGCGGCTGGGATCGTCACACCGACACGTCTGCGAGATCGGTGGATCCGAGTAGAGACGGAGCAGACTGCGCACGGAGAAGTCCTGATTGCTGATCGGAGGACCCGGGTTCGATTCCCGGCACCTCCACCCCCCCCGAGAGGTCCGAGGAGCGTCGATGCTCCTCGGCCTTTCGTTGTTCACGGTTCCACCAACGGGTCGCCCCCGCTGGGCCGGTCGACGCAGCGTTCACGTGGGCGATACCGTGTCCCACCCGTCCGGGCGTAGACCGGGCGGATCGAGGGCGCGGTGGGAGGTGCGTGGTGGACGAGGATCCCGACGCGCCGACCGGGGCCGTGGACGCCGCCACACGGGGCGTCGACGCCGTCCTCGGCCGCGAGGTGGCCATGATCACGCTGCCACCGGTGCGCGGCGAGGACCTCGTGCTGCGCATCGAGCAGGTGCGACGCCTGGCCGGGCTCCACCACGCCCACCTGCTCGAGGTCTTCGACGTCGACGGCCTCGCCGAGGACACCGAGTCCACCCTCGTGCTGCAGAGCGTCGAGGGACGTGGTCTCGACCCGGTCGCGCGACCGCGCACGCTGGTCGTCGCTCGCCGTCGCGGAGATCGGCGCGCAGACCGCGTCCGCCCTCGCCCACGCCCACGGCCACGGGGTCGTGCACGGCGGGATCGGGCCGGCCAGCGTCGTCGTCGGCGGTACCGATGCCGCGCCGTTCGCCTGGCTGACCGGCTTCACCGCAGGTCTGCACGTCGGCCCGGCGTCCGTGCCCGGGGACTCCGACCGAGGCGGCCGCGCCGGACGGCGACGTCGCCGCCCTCGGACACGTCCTGGCCCTCGTGCTCGACCCGGACGCCTTCGCCGCCACCACGCTCGAGCGGGCCCTCGCGGACATGACCGACGGTCGCGCCGCCGCAGCCGCCGCAGGCGGAGCCGCCGAGTCCCTGGGCCGGATCGCCGAATCACTGCGCCGCGCCGACGAGGACGAGACCGGGCTCGTGCCGCTGGTCGGTCTGCTGCCCGAACCGCCGCCTCCCGCGCGTGTCCTCGAACCCGCGGTCGACGTCCGCGGCGCCGGGGACCTCGCCCGGGCCGGGGGTGTCGCCCTCGCGGAGGCGCCGCCGAGCCGGCGGTCGGGCCTGGCCGGTCGCAGCCTGCGGATCGCCGCCCTCGGTGGGGCCGCGCTGGCCCTCGCGGCCGGGTCGGGAATGGTGCTGTGGGCGAGCGAGAATCCCGCGGGCGGAGCGCCCCGCCCCGCCGGGGAGTCCTCCGTGCCCGCCCCGGCGCCCCTGCCGACGATGGCCGTCGCGCCGCCCGCGACGTCCTCGCCGGACGACTCGGCGGTGGAGCAACGCACCACCCGCCGGACGAGTCGTACGCCGATCACCGCGGACGTGACGACGACCACCCGCCGGCCCGCACCCGTCCCGCCCCCCGTCGTGCCGCGCCCCGGGCCGACGGCCTCGATCACCCGACCGACGGTGCCGGAGCCCGACCCCGACCCGACCACCACCCGCCGCCAGGTCCCGGGCCAGAACGCCACCCTCGCCGCGCCCTGACGGGGCGCCCCCCGGAGGGGTCGCCGCGCGGACCGCTGCGTCACGGGCGAGAGTGGGGACGCGAGCACCCCCGAGACGAGGAGTCGTACGCCCATGGCCCCCGCACCGGAGCGGGACGAGACCGCCGAGGCCGGCCCGCCCGACGGGGTCGCCGACGACGGCTCGACGCACGCCACGTCGGAGGGGCGCCGCGAGCCGTTGCCGTGGGAGGTCTGGGCGCTGCTCGCCGGGAGCTTCCTGGTCGCGGCCGGGTACGGGATCGTCGCCCCCGCGCTGCCCGTCTTCGCCCGGAGCTTCGGGGTCGGCGTCACCGCCGCGGCGGCGGTGGTCAGCGCGCTGCCGGTGCTGCGCCTGCTGTTCGCGCCGGTCAGCGGGCGGCTGGTCGCGCGCCTGGGCGAGCGCACCATGTACCTCACCGGGCTCCTGGTCGTCGCCGCGTCGACCGGGGCGTGTGCCTTCGCGACGAGCTACACGCAGTTGCTGATCTTCCGGGGGCTCGGGGGCATCGGGTCGACGATGTTCAGCGTCTCGGCGTTCTCGCTGCTGTTCCGCCTGGCGCCCGAGGGCCGTCGCGGACAGGCGTCCGGGCTGTTCGCCAGCGCCTTCCTGCTCGGCGGGATCAGCGGGCCCGCGCTCGGCGGCGGCCTGGTCAACATCGACCTCCGGGCGCCGTTCCTCGTCTACGCCGCCGCGCTGGTGGTGGCCACCGCCGTGGTCGGCGGGCTGCTCGCGCGCTCGCGCAACGTCGGGGTCCGCCGCGACGACGACACCGAGCCCGCGCTCCCGCTGACCACCGCACTGCGGCTGCCGACCTTCCGCGCTGCGCTCGTGTCGAACCTCGCCACCGGCTGGGCGGTGCAGGGGGTGCGTGTCGCGCTCGTGCCGCTGTTCGTCGTCGTCGTGCTCGGCCGGGAACCGGGATGGGCGGGCGTCGCGCTGGCGGTGTTCGCGATCGGCGACGGCGCCGTGCTCGCCCTGACCAGTGGCCTGTCCGACCGTCGTGGCCGTCGCCCGGTCGTGCTCGCCGGGCTCGCGGTGACCGCCGTGGGCACCGCGAGCCTCGGGCTGGTGCCGAGCCTGCCCGCGCTGCTCGTCGCCTCCGCGGTCGCCGGGGCGGGGGCCGGCCTGCTGCAGCCGGCCCAGGGCGCCGCGGTCGCCGACATCGTCGGGTCGAGGCGCTCCGGCGGCCCGGTGCTCTCGGGGTTCCAGATGGCCTCCGACGTCGGCGCGATCATCGGACCGGTGGCCGCCGGGGCGATCGTGGAACAGACCTCGTTCGGGGTCGCCTTCGCGGTGTCCGGCGGCATCGCCGCGATCGCGTTCGTGGCGTGGCTTCGTGTCGCCGAGACGCGTGGTTCCCCTCCGGTGGCGGCGGGCACCCGCGCCCCGTGACCGGAGCCAGCGTGCCCGACGGCATCGTCGACACCTACGCGACCGCGATCGACGAGGCGCTCGACGGTGTCGACCCGCAGGCTCCGCTCTGGCTGTTCGGCGACCAGCTCGGCCCCGCCGTCCACGGCCTGGATCAGCACGCCGAGCGCGACGTCGTCCTCGTCGAGTCCAGCGCGGTCCTGCGCCGCCGCCGCTACCACCGCCAGAAGCTGCACCTGCAGTTGTCGGGGATGCGCCACCTCGACGACGAGCTGGGCGACCGCTCCACCTACCACCGCACCTCCACCTACCGCGAGGCCCTGGAGGCGGTGGGCCGCCCGGTCGTGGTCCACCAGCCGACCTCGCACACGGCGCTGCGCTTCGTCGAGCGCCTGCGCGCAGAGGGGCTGGTGGCGGCGGTGCTGCCGACCACCACGTTCGCCCGGCCGCGCGCCGAGTTCGAGGCCTGGGCCGGTGACGACGCGAGCTTCACGATGGAGACCTTCTACCGGAACCAGCGCCGCCGCTTCGACGTGCTGATGGAGGGCGAGTCGCCGGTGGGCGGGAAGTGGAACCTCGACCACGACAACCGCGAGCGGCCTCCCAAGAAGCAGGCGACGCTCGGCGTCCCGGCCCCCTGGTGGCCGGACGAGGACGGGATCGACGAGCGGGTCCGTGACGACCTCGACGCTGCCGTGGACCGAGGGGACCTGCCGACGGTCGGGACCGACGGTCCGCGGCTGTTCGCGGTCACCACCGCCGAGGCCCGGGCGGCGCTCGCCCGCTTCGTGGAGCACCGCCTCGACGCCTTCGGCCCCTACGAGGACGCCGTCATGGCCCAGGACTGGACGATGGCGCACTCGCTGCTCTCGGTGCCCCAGAACCTCGGCGTCCTGCACCCGCTCGAGGCCGTGCACGCCGCCGAGCAGGCGTACCGCGACGGCCAGGCCCGCCTGAACAGCGTCGAGGGTTTCGTCCGCCAGATCCTCGGGTGGCGGGAGTACGTCTGGCACCTGTACTGGCACTTCGGCGAGGACTACCACCGCAGCAACGAGATGGGCCACCGTGTGCCGCTGCCGAGCTGGTGGACCGAGCTCGACGGCGGGCAGGTCACGGCGGCCTGCCTGTCCGACACCCTCGACGGGGTCCGCGACCGCGGCTGGGTCCACCACATCCCGCGCCTGATGATCCTGGGCAACCACGCCCTGCAGCGGGAGTACACCCCGAGCGCGCTCTCGGAGTGGTTCACCACGTCGTTCGTCGACGGGTTCGCGTGGGTGATGCCGCCCAACGTGATCGGGATGAGCCAGCACGCCGACGGCGGCAAGCTCGCCACGAAGCCCTACGCCGCGGGCGGGGCGTACCTGAACACGATGACCGACCACTGTTCGGGCTGCGCCTTCGACCCGAAGGTCCGCGTGGGGGAGAAGGCCTGCCCCTTCACCGCCGGCTACTGGCAGTTCGTGCACCGCCACCGTGACCGGCTCGCGGGCAACCAGCGCACGGCCCGGGCGGTGGCCACCATGGACCGGCTCGCCGACCTCGACGCCGTGCTCGAGCAGGAGGCCGGACGTCGGGACTTCTGAGGCGGCGTGTACCGTCTCTCCGCGTTGGGGCTGTGGCGCAGCTGGTAGCGCATCACACTGGCAGTGTGAGGGTCAGGGGTTCGAGTCCCCTCAGCTCCACCAGGAACACCCCGTCGAAGGCCCGCAGACCTCCTGGTCGGCGGGCCTTCGACGTGTCCGGGGGTTGACGTCGCGGCGCCTACGACGTTTCGTCGTGGGTGGCCTCACCCGGCGAGCCGAGGGGCGGGGAGCCGGTTACGATCCACGGGTCCGCGCCGGGGGAGTGTCGTCGCCCGGGTCAGGAGACGCATCGTGAGCAGGAGGCAGTCGTGACCGCCGTCGCACCCAAGCCGATCTCGACCACGCCGTACCCGGCGCGGGAGACGAAGCGCGGGTCGTTCCTCGGCCGCATGCTGTCGACGACCGACCCCAAAGACATCGCGATCCTCTACCTGATGACGTCGTTCGGGTTCTTCCTGATCGGCGGGCTCATGGCGCTGCTGATGCGCGCCGAGCTGGCCCAGCCGGGTCTGCAGATCCTCTCGGTCGAGCAGTACAACCAGCTCTTCACGATGCACGGCACGATCATGCTGCTGCTCTACGCGACGCCGATCCTGTTCGGGTTCGCGAACTACATCGTGCCGCTGCAGATCGGTGCCCCCGACGTCGCGTTCCCGCGCCTCAACGCCTTCTCCTACTGGCTGTTCCTCTTCGGCGGCACCATGGTCGTCTCCGGGTTCTTCACCCCCGGCGGCGCGGCGGCGTTCGGCTGGTTCGCCTACACCCCCCTCTCCGACGTCGTGCACTCGCCGGGCCTCGGCGCCGACGTCTGGATCGTCGGCCTGGTCGTCTCCGGTCTGGGCACCATCCTCGGCGGCGTCAACTTCGTGACGACCATCGTGTGCATGCGCGCCCCGGGCATGACCATGTTCCGGATGCCGATCTTCACCTGGAACATCCTGGTGACGGTCGTGCTGGTCCTGCTCGCGTTCCCGATCCTCACCGCGGCGCTGCTCGGCCTTCTCGCCGACCGGCACCTCGGTGCGCAGCTGTTCGCGCCCGAGTCCGGCGGCGTGATCCTCTGGCAGCACCTGTTCTGGTTCTTCGGCCATCCCGAGGTCTACATCGTCGCGTTGCCCTTCTTCGGCATCGTGACCGAGATCTTCCCGGTCTTCAGCCGCAAGCCGATCTTCGGCTACAAGACGCTGATCTACGCGACGCTGTCGATCGGCGCGCTGTCGATCGCGGTGTGGGCGCACCACATGTACGCGACCGGCGCGGTGCTGCTGCCGTTCTTCTCGTTCACGACGTTCCTCATCGCCGTGCCGACCGGCATCAAGTTCTTCAACTGGATCGGCACCATGTGGCGGGGCCAGCTGACCTTCGAGACGCCGATGCTGTTCTCGGTCGGCTTCCTGGTGACGTTCCTGTTCGGTGGCCTCACCGGTGTCCTGCTGGCCAGCCCGCCGCTGGACTTCCACGTGTCCGACTCGTACTTCGTGGTCGCCCACTTCCACTACGTCCTGTTCGGGACGATCGTGTTCGCGACCTACGCCGGCATCTACTTCTGGTTCCCGAAGATGACCGGCCGGATGATGGACGAGCGGCTGGGCAAGTTCCACTTCTGGGCGACGTTCATCGGCTTCCACATGACGTTCCTGGTGCAGCACTGGCTGGGCAACGAGGGCATGCCGCGCCGCTACGCCGACTACGCCGCCACCGACGGCTTCACCACGCTGAACACGGTCTCGTCGATCGGGGCGTTCGTGCTGGGTGCGAGCACGCTGCCGTTCATCTGGAACGTCTTCCACAGCTACCGCTACGGGCGGCCGGTCGAGGTCGACGACCCGTGGGGCCACGGCAACTCTCTGGAGTGGGCGACGTCCTGCCCGCCGCCGCGGCACAACTTCACCGAGCTGCCCCGCATCCGGTCCGAGCGCCCTGCCTTCGAGCTCCACTACCCGCACCTCTCGGAGCGGATCCGCCTGGAGATGCACGTGGGGACGAGCGCCGAGAGCATCGGTGAGCTCGCGGCCGGTCAGACCGGCCAGGAGCACCTCCCCGGCTCCGACCCCCGGAACAAGTGAGCGAGGCGACCCCGCAGGACCTCCGGAGCGCCGCACTGTCCGATTCCCCCGCCGCCGGAGACGGCAGCGCGGGAGACGGCAGCGCGGGGGACGGCAGCGCGGGGCTGCCGGTGCTGGTCACCGTCACCGGCCCGGACTTCCCGGGCGTCAATGCGGCCCTCTTCGCCGTCCTCGCCGACCACGGTGCCGAGATGCTCGACGTCCAGCAGGCGACGATCCACCGCCGCATCACGCTCAGCGCCCTGGTGACCCTGCCCGGCGACCCGACCCGGCTCGAGGCCGCGCTGGACCTGACGATGCCCGCGCTCGGGCTCACCGTGACGGTCGAGACCGGCGGGGACGCCTCCGCGGTGCACCCCTTCTCCACCCACGTCGTTCTCGTGCTCGGACGCCCGATCACCGCCGCGAACTTCGCCGAGGTCGCCCAGGGGCTGGCCCGGATGCGGGTCAACATCGATCGCGTCCGCCGGATCGCCGACTACCCGGTGACCGGTCTCGAGCTGCGGGTGTCGCTGCCGGCCGAGGCGCCGCCCAGCGACACCGCCCTGCGCCAGGCCCTGGCCGCGGCGGGCAGCCGCGCACGCTGCGACGTGGCCGTGCAGCGTGTCGGTCTCGCGCAGCGGACGAAACGGCTCATCGTCTTCGACGTCGACTCGACCCTCGTGCAGGGCGAGGTCATCGAGATGCTCGCGGCCCTCGCCGGCTGCGAGGCCGAGGTCCGCGCCGTCACCGAGGAGGCCATGCGGGGGGACATCGACTTCGCCGAGTCGCTGCACCGGCGCGTCGCGACGCTCGCCGGTCTGCCCGCGCGCTGCCTCGACGAGGTCGCGGGACGCCTCGAGCTCACCCCCGGCGCGCGCACGACGGTGCGCACCCTCAAGCGGCTCGGGTACCGCTGCGGGGTCGTCTCGGGCGGCTTCACGGCCGTCATCGACTCGCTGGCGGCCGACCTCGGACTCGACTTCGTCGCCGCCAACGAGCTCGAGATCGCCGGCGGTCGCCTCACCGGGCGCGTGGTCGGCCCGGTCGTGGACCGCGCGGGCAAGGCCGACGCGCTCCGGCGCTTCGCCGACGAGGCGGGCGTCCCCCTGCTCTCGCTTCCGCTCACCGTCAAGGGACTGATCGTGACCGTGATCGGCGGCCTCGGCAGTATTCCCGGCGCCATCATCGCCGGACTGATTGTCGGCGGCATGGAAAATGTCATCCAGTTCTTTCGCGGGGTGTCGGAGCGCGACCTCTACATCATGCTTCTCCTCTTCGCCTTTCTCGTGTTCCGGCCTGGCGGCCTGTTCGCATCGCCGGCCGGGCGCGACTGACGGAGCCGCCGATGGATTTCTATCTTGGCCTCCTGCAGATCATTGGCGTGCATACGCTGCTCGGGCTCTCGGCGTATTGCGTTTTGCTGACCGGACAGGTCAGCCTGGCGCAAGCCGGCTTCTTCGCCATCGGCGCCTACGTTGCGGGCATGCTGACCGTGCTCGCGGGCTGGTCGCTCGTGCCGGCCCTGCTTGCATCTGCGATCGTCGCCGGAGCGGTCGCGTGCGCAGTCGGATTTCCCGGCGCTGCGCGTGAAGGGGCTTATGCTGGTCGTCGCCACCACCGCTTTCGGCGAAGCCGTCCGCCTCTTCTTCTTCAACTTCACCTACCAGATCCAGGCCGGCAATCTGCAGCTCGGCCCGCATGGCGGCGAGGGCTTTCGCCAGATCCGTTATTTTCCCGAGAATGGCTGGACCACCCTTGAGGTCGGCATTTTCATCTGGATCGCAGTCGCGATCGTGATGGCCGCCTTGTGGTGGCTCGACCATTCTCGCCCCGGCGCTGTGATGCGTGCGGTCGGCGAGGATGAGCTGGCCGCACAGAGCGCGGGCATCAACGTCACCGCGGTGAAAGTGTCGGCGATGACCATCGGCGGCGTCATCGCCGGTATTGGCGGCGGCATCTTCGCCCACTACACCACCCATATCGAGCACCTGCAGTTTGGCGTCGTGCTCGCGACCTTTGCGATCGCCTATCCGATCCTTGGCGGTCTTTCCAACGTGTTCGGAACGCTTATCGCCGTCATCTTCATCCAGGGATTTCTGATCGAGGGCCTGCGCTTCATGGGCGACTGGCGCAATCTGCTGTTCGGCGGGCTCATCGTGCTGGCGATGAACGTACGTCCGCGCGGTCTGCTCGACGCCGGCAGCATGCGCGCGCTCAGGCGGTTGTTTCGTTACGGCAGGGAGCCATCCGGTGCTTGAACTGCAACAGCTGAGCAAGCACTTCGGCGGGGTGCGCGCCGTCGACGGCGTCGACCTTTCGGTGCAGCCCGGGGAGATTCTCGGTCTGATCGGTCCCAACGGCTCGGGCAAGAGCACCATCGTCAACCTCATCTGCGGTCTGTTTCCGCGCACTTCTGGACGCGTGATTTTCAAGGGGCAGGATATTTCGGATCTCCCGCCGCACGAACGCGTGACGCTGGGGATTGCGCGCACCTTTCAGAATATCCGCCTGTTCGGGCAGTTGACCGTTTGGCAAAATCTATGGGTGGCGCAGAATTCCGCCGAGCAGCGGCAACAGAATCCGGTACGCCGATGGTTCGGCGGCAGCCGCGTGGCGCGCGAGGAAATCGGCCACACGCTCGCATTCTTCGATCTGGCGCAAAAGCTGACGAGCTTGCCGGAAACCTCGCCTTCGGTGAACAGCGCCGCCTCGAATTCGCGCGCGCATTTGCCGCAAAGCCGTCCCTCATGCTGCTCGACGAACCGGCCGCCGGCATGAACGCTGAAGAGATCGATCAGCTCGACGCCCGCATCCGTAAACTGCGCGAGTTCGGCATGGCTGTGCTCCTGATCGAGCATCATGTCGAACTCGTCATGTCGGTTGCCGACCGCATCGCGGTGCTCAATTTCGGGCAGAAGATCGCCGAGGGACTGCCGGTCGCCGTGCAAAACAATGCACTGGTGCGCGAAGCCTATCTCGGCGCCGCCGCCGTGGCCTAGAGGATCGCGATGCTCCAAATCACCGACCTCGTCACCGCCTACGGAAAGATCGAAGCGCTCAAGGGCGTTTCACTTCAGGTCGCGGGCGGCCGCATCACCTGTCTGCTTGGCCCGAACGGCGCGGGCAAGACAACTTTGATGATGAGCATCGCCGGTATCCTTCAGCCGCGCCGCGGCTCGATCAAGCTCGAAGGCATCGAACTCGCCGGTCTGTCCCCGGCAAGGATCGTGAGCAAGGGCGTCGCCCTCGTTCCGGAAAACCGTCTCGTTTTCCCGCAGATGAGCGTGAAGGAAAACCTTCTCGCCGGCGCTTATCAGCGCAACGATAAGGCCGGCATCGAAGACGATATCGAGCGCATGTATGCGCGCTTTCCGCGACTCCAAGGAACGGCGCGAGCAGGTGGCCGGCACGCTGTCCGGTGGCGAGCAGCAGATGCTCGCGGTCGCGCGCGCGCTGATGTCGCGGCCTCGCGTGCTGTTGATGGATGAACCCTCGCTTGGCCTCGCGCCGCTCGTGGTCGCGGAAATCTTCAACATCGTGAGCGAACTCAACCGCGACGGCACCACGATCTTCCTGGTCGAGCAGAACGCACACATGGCGCTGCAGGTGGCGCACCAGTTCTTCCTGATGGAGCAGGGCCGCATCACGTTTAGCGGAACGCCGGGACAGCTCGCCGAGGATGAGGTCATCCAGCGCGCCTATCTCGGGGCCCGCCGCGCCGCAGGTTGAGGGAGGTCTGCGCACGATGGTCGATCTCGTGCAGAACACCCTCGACGGTCTGATGATCGGATCGTCCTACGGTCTGCTCGCCCTCGGCTTCACCATGATTTTCGGCGTGATGCGCCGGCTCAATCTCTCCTATGGGCCGTCAATCATGATTGGCGCCTATGTCGGCACGCTGCTCTATGTTCAGCAGGGCGCGGGGCCGCTTGCGGTCGCCGGCGCAACGATTGCCGGCGCGGTCCTCGCCGGCGTTTATGTCGAGCGGCTGTGTTTTGCGCCAATGAAGGCGGGCGCCG
>CAWATV010000008.1:0-96797 GCA_963785135.1 uncultured Actinomycetota bacterium | reverse complement strand
GCACCGACCGCCTCGACGACACCCGGGCGGCGGTCGAGAAGCTCGGGCGGCGGGCGATCGCGGTGGGCCACCGACGTCGCGAAGCCCCCAGGACTGCCAGGCGCTCGTCGACGCGGCGATGGCCGAGTTCGACCGCGTCGACATCCTGGTGAACAACGCCGGCGTCGGGACCGCCGTCCCCGCCACCAAGGAGACGCCCGAGCAGTTCCGGCAGGTCATCGACGTCAACCTCAACGGCTGCTACTGGATGGCGCAGGCCGCGGCGAAGGTCATGACGTCCGGCTTCGAGCATCGTCAACATCTCCAGCGTCCTCGGTCTGACCACCGCCGGGCTTCCGCAGGCCGCCTACTCGGCCTCGAAGGCCGGCCTGATCGGTCTGACCCGCGACCTCGCCCAGCAGTGGACCCCCCGCAACGGCATCCGCGTGAACGCGCTCGCCCCGGGCTTCTTCACCTCGGAGATGACCGACACCTATCCCGAGGGCTACCTCGAGAAGCAGTCCGAGCGCATCCTCGTCGGCCGCGTCGGCGATCCCGAGGAGCTCGCCGCGGCGCTGGTCTTCCTGGTCTCCGACGCCGGGTCCTACGTCACCGGCCTGACGCTGCCGGTCGAGGGCGGACTGCTCACGAGCTGACCGGGCGGCGCCGCGCGGCCCGTCACGTCGGGGCGCTCAGGAGCGGACGTGCGGGGTGGCCTGCTGGAGGGCACCGGGCAGCTCGTGCGCCGCGGCCAGCAGGCTCGGCCCGTACCAGGTCAGGAGCCGGCCGCTGACCAGCGCGCACGGGGCGTCGAAGGCCTCCGGCCCGTCCTGGGGGGTGAAGAGATACGGCTCGTCGGGCAGGACCACGAGGTCGTGGGGCGGCAGGTCCGCGGGGTCGAACCGCGGGTATCGCTCGGGGCTGGACTCCAGGACGTTCTCCACCCCGAGGCGGGCCAGGACCGCACCGGTGAAGGTGTCGGTCCCGACCGCCATCCACGGCTTGCGCCAGATCGGGACGACGGCGCGGCGCGGCTCCGCGTGCAGCGGCAGCGCGTCCCACGCGATCCGCGCACCGTCGATCCAGGCCGGGCGGTGGAGCCCGCACGCGGCGAGCATCCGCTCCAGCGAGCGCAGGGCGCCGTCGACGGTGCGGATGTCGGTGACGTAGACCGCGAGGCCGGCGGCACGCAGGCGCTCCAGCTCCTCGGGCTTGTTCTCCTCGGCGTTGGCCAGGACGAGGTCGGGGGCCAGCGCGACGATGGTCTCGATGTCGGGGTTCTTGGTGCCGCGCACGCGGGTGACCCGCCGCCCGACCGAGGGGTCGTCGAGGTCGTCCGGGTGCGTGCACCAGTCGGTGGCCCCCACGATCAGGTCGGGCGCGGTCACCGCCACGGCCTCGGTGAGGGAGGGCACGAGGCTGACCACCCGGGTGACGGGCTCGCGGACGGTGACCGGCGCCCCTCGTCGTCGACGACGTTCATCCCTCCAGGGTGCCGCACGCAGCCACCCGAAAGAGTCCGATACCGTCGGTACCGCACATTATCCAGTGACCGGAGCACACCGTGGACCGTTGGGCATCGGGTATCGACACCGCCTGGTTGCAGCTCGAGCAGGAGACCAACCGGATGGTGGTCCACGGGATCCTGCTCTGTGCAGGGCCGCTGGACGCCGACGCGCTGCGGGAGCGGGTGCGCGAGCGGTGGGTCGCGGACTACCCGGGGCTGCGGCAGCGCCCGACGTGGCCGCTCGGCCGCCTCGGCCCGGCCCGCTGGGTCGACGCGCCGCCCGACCTCACCGAGCACGTCCGTGTCGTCGCCCTCGAGGCTCCCGGCGACGACGCCGCCCTCGGCCGGTACGTCGGCGAGCTCATGGCGCGTCCGCTGCCGGTGGACCGCCCGTGGTGGACCCTCGAGGTCCTGACCGGCTACCGGCGGGGACGGGGGTCCCACGGCCCTGGTCGTCAGCCTGCACCACGGGCTGGCCGACGGCGTGGCCCTGAACCATCTCTTCCACGTCCTGGCCGACGGGCCCCCCGCCGAGGGCACCCCGACGGCCTACGTCGCCCCGCCCCGCCGCTCGGTCCGGGTGCACGACCTGCGGCTGCTGCGACGCCGGGCCGCCGACCGGCTCTCCGAGCTCGCGGGCACGGTGCGGGGCGCGGTCCGCCCGGAGGGGGTGGCGGAGCTGCGTGCCACCGGCCGGGCGATCGCCACGTCGACGGCGATGCTGACCCGCCCGCCCGCGGACCCGCCCACCCCCTCCAGGGCCGGCTGGGCGTCGCGAAGTCGGCGCGCTGGACCTCCGCCGTGCCCGTGGAGACGGTGCGCGGTGTGGCCAAGCAGCACGGCGCGAGCGTGAACGACGTGCTGTGCGCGGCGATCGCCGAGGCGCTGCGGACCTTCCTGGCGTCGGCGGGACGGGACCCCCGCCGAGCCCGACGTGCCACGCCTGCGCGCGGTGATGCCCAGCAACCTGCGTGCGCTGGACCAGCCGATCTCCGACGAGCTGGGCAACGAGTTCGGGCTCGTGCTCCCGCCGCTGCCCACCGACGAGCCCGACGCGGGCCGCCGCATCGAGCGGATGCACGCCACCATGAGCACGATCAAGCGCACGAACCAGGCCCTCGCGAGCTTCGCGGGCATCGCCGCGGCCGGGCTCGCCCCCGCCTCGGCGACCCAGGGGATGATCGCGCGCTACGCGACGTCCACCTCGCTGATCATCTCGAACGTCCCCGGTCCGGTCGCCGAGCTGACGATCGCCGGGACCCGGGTCCGCGACGCGCTCTTCTGGGTGCCGTGCTCCGGCCGCCTCGCCCTGGGGGTCTCGATCCTGAGCTACGCCGGCCGCGTGCGCCTCGGCGTCCGGGCCGACACCGGTGTCCTCGGCGGCGAGGAGGGCGTCGACCGTCTCACCGCCGCGCTCGAGCGCGGCGCGGCTCTCCCGCCTTTCTGACCTGCGCGGAGCGCACCTACATCGAGCGCCGGTACTGGCCGCCGACCTCGAAGAACGCGTCGGTGAGCTGGCCGAGGGTGCAGACGCGGGCGGCGGACATGAGCTCGGCGAAGACGTTGCCGCCGGAGGTCGCGGTGTCCTGCAGACGGCGCAGGGCCTCGGCGGACGCCGTGGCGTGGCGCGCCTGGAAGTCGGCGACCCGGGCGAGCTGTGACTGCTTCTCGTCCTCGGTGCCGCGGGCGAGCTCCAGCTCCGGGGGCGTGGCGTCCGGGTCGTCGGGCGGCAGGAAGGTGTTGACGCCGACGATGGGCAGCGTCCCGTCGTGCTTGCGCGACTCGTAGGTCATCGACTCGTCCTGGATCTTGCCGCGCTGGTAGCCGGTCTCCATCGCGCCGAGCACGCCGCCGCGCTCGGCGATCGAGTCGAACTCCTTCAGCACGGCCTCCTCGACCAGGTCGGTCAGCTCGTCGATGACGAACGAGCCCTGCAGCGGGTTCTCGTTCATCGACAGGCCCCACTCCCGGTTGATGATCAACTGGATGGCGAGCGCGCGGCGCACCGACTCCTGCGACGGGGTCGTCACGGCCTCGTCGTAGGCGTTGGTGTGCAGCGAGTTGGCGTTGTCGTAGAGCGCGCACAGCGCCTGCAGCGTGGTGCGGATGTCGTTGAAGTTCATCTCCTGCGCGTGCAGCGACCGGCCCGAGGTCTGCACGTGGTACTTCAGCTTCTGCGCGCGCTCGTTCGCGCCGTAGCGCTCGCGCATCGCGACCGCCCAGATCCGGCGGGCCACCCGGCCGATCACCGAGTACTCGGCGTCCATCCCGTTGGAGAAGAAGAACGACAGGTTGGGCGCGAAGTCGTCGATGTCCATCCCGCGTGCGAGGTAGGACTCGACGTAGGTGAACCCGTTGGACAGCGTGAACGCGAGCTGGCTGATGGGGTTCGCCCCGGCCTCGGCGATGTGGTAGCCGGAGATCGAGACCGAGTAGAAGTTCCGCACCTTGTGCTCGATGAACCACTCCTGGATGTCGGCCATCATCCGCAGCGAGAACTCGGTGGAGAAGATGCAGGTGTTCTGGCCCTGGTCCTCCTTGAGGATGTCGGCCTGCACCGTGCCGCGGACCTGGGAGAGCGCGTAGGCGGACAGCTCCGCGTGCTCCTCGGCGTCGAGGGCTCGCGCCCCTCCCGCTCGGTGAAGGCGTCCACCTGCTGGTCGATCGCGGTGTTGAGGTAGAAGGCGAGGATCGTCGGCGCGGGGCCGTTGATGGTCATCGACACCGAGGTCGTCGGCGAGGTCAGGTCGAAGCCGCCGTAGAGGACCTTCATGTCCTCCAGGGAGGCGATCGAGACCCCGGAGGTGCCGACCTTGCCGTAGACGTCGGGCGGGGTCGCCGGGTCGTGGCCGTAGAGGGTGACCGAGTCGAAGGCGGTCGACAGCCGCTTCGCCGGGCTGTCCGAGGACAGGTACTTGAAGCGCCGGTTGGTGCGGAACGCGTCGCCCTCGCCGGCGAACATGCGCGCGGGGTCCTCGCCCTCGCGCTTGAACGCGAACACCCCGGCCGTGTAGGGGAAGTGGCCGGGCAGGTTCTCCCGGCGCAGGAAGCGCAGGATCTCCTCGTCGGCGCGGAACGGCGGCAGCGCGACCCGGTTGACCTTCGAGCCGGACAGCGTCTCGCGGGTGAGCTGGGTGTGCAGCTCCTTGTCCCGGACGTGGACGACGAGCTCGTCCCCCGCGTAGTCCTCGACCGTGCCCGGCCAGGCGTCGAGCAGGTCGGCGGCCTCGTGGGGCAGGGCGCGCTCGGCCTCGGCGAGGACGGCGGGCAGCTCGCCGGCCTCGCGGTCCCCGAGCGCCTCGGCGGCCGTCCGCAGCGCGGCGCGCCGGCGCGCCGCGTCGACCATCGACTCGGTCGCCGCGTGGTACTCGCGGACCTCGGCGGCGATGTCGGCCAGGTAGCGGGCGCGCTGGGGCGGGATGGCGGCGGCGTAGTCGGTGGAGGTCCTCGTCGCCGGGATCGACAGCCGGCCCTCGCCGACGGTGAGCCCGTGGCCGCCCAGCAGCGTGCGCAGGTGGCCGTACAGGGCGGTGACGCCGTCGTCGTGGAAGGTCGCCGCGCTGGTGCCGAAGACGGGCATGTCCTCCCAGCTCGCGGAGAACTCCTCGCGGTTGCGCACGAGCTGACGGGCGACGTCGCGCCGGGCGTCGTCGGCGCCGCGACGCTCGAACTTGTTGATCGCCACGACGTCGGCGAAGTCCAGCATGTCGATCTTCTCGAGCTGCGAGGCCGCGCCGAACTCGGGCGTCATGACGTAGAGCGAGGCGTCGACGAGGTCGACGATGCCGGCGTCGCCCTGCCCGATGCCCGGGGTCTCGACGATCACCAGGTCGACCCCGGACGCGCGCAGCACCGCGATCGCGTCGCCGAGGTGCTCGGGCAGCGTGCCCCCCGCTGCGACCCGCTCCGTGCGGCCATCGAGCGGAAGTAGACCTGCGCACCGCCCAGGGCGTTCATGCGGATGCGGTCCCCGAGCAGCGCACCGCCGCCCTTGCGCCGCGTGGGGTCGACGGCGAGGACCGCGATGCGCAGCTTGTCCTCCTGGTCGAGGCGGAAGCGGCGCACGAGCTCGTCGGTCAGCGAGGACTTGCCCGACCCGCCCGTGCCGGTGATGCCCAGCACCGGGACGGCGTGGCCCTCGATCGTGGACTCGACCCGCGAGCGCACCTCGGCGGGCAGGGCCCCGGCCTCGACGACGCTCAGGGCCCGCGCCAGCGTCGCGGGTTCCCCGGTGAAGACGCCGTCCCAGTCCTGCGGGGGGCTGCGCGGCGAGGTCGACGTCGCACGCCCGGATCATTGTGTTGATCATTCCGGGCAGGCCCATGTGCTGGCCGTCGGAGGGGGAGAAGATGTGCGCGACGCCGTGGGCGTGCAGGCGGTCGATCTCGTCCTGCATGATCACGCCGCCGCCGCCGCCGTAGACCTTCACGTGCCCGGCGCCGCGCTCGCGCAGCAGGTCGACGAGGTAGGTGAAGTACTCGACGTGCCCGCCCTGGTAGGAGCTGATCGCGACGCCCTGGACGTCCTCCTGGATCGCCGCGGACACGACCTCCTCGACCGACCGGTTGTGCCCGAGGTGGATCACCTCGGCCCCCTGGCGCTGGAGGATCCGCCGCATGATGTTGATCGCCGCGTCGTGGCCGTCGAACAGGCTCGCCGCCGTGACGAAACGGATCGGGTGGGTCGGGACGTACAGCTCGTCCGTCATCGTTCCTCGCAGACCAGAGACGGTGCGTGGGCCGGGCGCGCGGCCCGATGGGTCAAGATAGTAGGACATCCTAGCTTTTCGACGCGAGGACCCGGGTCACATCGCCGTCCGTTTCCGACCCCGCCGGCGGCGAGGCGGCGGGCCGACTCACGGCGACGGGGCGTGCTCGGCGAGGTAGGTCAGCACGCCGACGAGGCTGCCGGCCCCGAGGAGCTCGCCGGCGAGCGCGAGCCGGGCGACCTCCGCGAGCGGGACCCAGGTCGCCCGCCCGGGCTCGTGCGGGTCGAGGGGACGCCCGCTGGGCCGCACCGCGGTCCAGAGGTGCACCGACATCGGGGCGGTGGCCGTCCCGGGCAGCGGCTCGAACGCCGCGAGCGTGCGGGCGGCGCCGACGGGCTCCCAGCCGGTCTCCTCGGCGGCCTCGCGGGCCGCGGCGGTCTCGGGCTCCTCGCCGGGTTCGACCAGGCCGCCCGGGAGCTCCCACCCCTCGCGCCCGATCAGGTAGCGGTAGGTGCGCAGCAGGAGGACCCGTTGCTCACCGTCGACGACCAGCGCCACCGCCGCACGCGGCAGGACGACGCGGTGGTGGTCGAAGCGGTCCCCGGCCGGAGCAGTGACGTCGTCGACCTCCACGCGCAGTGTGCCGCCGGTGTACACCGTGCGACGCGAATGGGTGGTCCACAAATGCGCTGGTTGCGGTGTGTCCGCTGTCATGCTGCGGGGTATCTCGCACACCCCGGCCTCACGGCCACCTGACGAAGGAGTCAACTTGATCGTCCTCGGCGTGATTCTGCTGATCCTGGGCTACCTGCTCGGGATCTCGATCCTGTACTACGTCGGCGGGATCCTCCTCGTCGTCGGCCTGGTCCTCACCCTCCTCGGTGCCGTCGGTCGTGGGGTGGGTGGCCGCAAGACCTACTTCTGACGCTCGTCGCCGCTCGCCCGTTGCCATACCCGCAACGGGCGGGCGGGCTCGTTCCGGTCGGCGCTCATTCCGCTCGGCCCTCCTCGCGCGGCGAGTCGGGCGCGTCCCCGCCGCGGAACACGAACTCCCCGGCCGCCTCCCACGGCCCTCCGCGGTAGCGCCAGAGAGCGAGGCCGCGGACCGTGGCGGCGTACGGCGTGTGCGTCGCGACGAGGTCGGCGAGGGTACGGCGCGCCGTGTCCGGGTCCACCTTGTTCTGCACGGTCACGTGGTGGCGCGGACGCCCGCGATCCTGGCGGGTCAGGTCGCCGGCGAAGCGCCGCGCGATGGCGGCGTGTACCGCGTCGAGACCGGGAGCCTCGATCCGGTAGGCGACCCCGCGCCCGAGCGCGAACGGGGCCCGGACCCTGGCGGCGATCGGAGGGCGTCCCGCGAGCTCGTCGAGGGCCGCGGCCACCTCCTCCTCACGGCCGCCGGGCAGGGCGTGGAACAGGGTCAGGTGCGCGCCGACGACGAGCCTCCGGGAGGGGAAGAGGCGCGCGCGCTGCGCGTCGAGCTCGGCCTGTGTGACCTCGTCGAGCAGCGCCGAGACGATCAGCGGGTCCTTGTCAGACACGCCCGTCCCCTCGGGTCCGCTCCGCTCCCGCCGCCCACCCCGCCGGGTCGTCCCAGGCCTGCAGGGTGCGTCGGCTCTCGAACCGACGCATCGTCCCGGTGTCGGGGTCGGGGAACGCGAGCTCGCGGGCCAGCAGCTGCAGGGGCGCGCGGAAGTCGTCGAGCGGGACGTCGCGCACCACGGGGTAGAACGGGTCGCCGAGCAGTGGCACGCCGAGGGCGGTCATGTGCACCCGCAGCTGGTGGGTCCGGCCGGTGTGCGGCGTGAGCCGGTAGCGCCCCAGGCCGTCGCGCGCCTCGAGCAGCTCCACGGTGGTCACCGCGTTCGGCTCGCCCGGCACCTCCTGCGCGGTGAGCACGCCGCGGTCCTTGACGATGCGGCTGCGGACGGTGCGGGGCAGGGCGAGGTCGGGGTCGTGCGGCGCGATCGCCTCGTAGACCTTGGCGACGCGGTGGTCGCGGAACAGGTTCTGGTAGGCGCCGCGCCGGGCCGGGTCGACGACGAAGAGCACGACCCCGGCGGTGACGCGGTCGAGCCGGTGGGCCGGGCTCAGCGCCGGCAGGTCGAGCTCGTGGCGCAGCCGGACCAGCGCGGTCTCGAGCACGTGGCGCCCGCGGGGGATGGTGGCCAGGAAGTGCGGCTTGTCGACGACGAGCACCTCGTCGTCGCGGTGCAGGATCTCGAGGGCGAACGGCACCGGCGCCTCGGCGGGCAGGTCGCGGTGGAACCACACCACCGACCGCGGCACGAACGGCGTGTCCGGCGCCAGCGGCCCGTCCTGGTCGACGATCCGCCCCTCGGCGAGCATCGCGTCGACCCGCGCGGCGGGCACCGGCAGCCGGTCGACGAGGTGGTCGCGCACCGTCGCCCACGGTCCCGCGTCGGGCATCCGCACCCGCGCCGGGTCGAGCCCGTGCCGTGGCGGGAGGGGCGGAGCACGGCGGGCCACGGGACGAGGCTAGATGAAGACCTCGGCGAGCTTCGTGGCCGCGACGTCCAGGACAGCCGTGGGGCCGACGCGATAGCCCGGCGTCGCGCGGTGGGGGTACCAGCGTTCGGCCTGGATCCAGGCGAAGTCGCGCGTCCCGAGGACGAGGAGATCCCCGACGAGGTTGCCGAGCCGGTCGATGATGCCGCCGTCGCGTCCCCACCGGGTCCACGGCACCTCGTTGTCCTCGCAGAGCTGGTCCATGCGGTTGTGGAAGATCGTGTTGATCGCCTGGTAGTCGGCGTGCTGGTCGGCCGTGGTGGTCAGGGGCGTCTCGTTGTCCTCCCACACGTCGAGGAGTGCGAAGGCCAGGTCGAAGTTGACGTGCGCGTTGACGCCGGTGACCGCGAACTGCCACTCCTCGATGCCGTCCTCCTGCCGGCGGTCGAAGAGCAGCGCCCAGCAGCCGGGCGCCGCGGAGCCCCCGTCGAGGTGGTCGCGGAGGGCGTCGAGGTAGCGCTGCGCGAAGGCCAGGTCGAGCTGGAGGATGAAGTCGTTGCACCGGAAGAGCTGGCCGGCCTCGTAGGCGGCCAGGACGTCGCTGGTGATCTGGTGGTACAGCCGGCTGAAGCAGGCGATGCCGTCGTTCGCCCCCCGGCTCATGTGGGCCGACGTCGTCGCGATCCCGTCCAGCACCTCGATCACCTCACCGACCGTGGTCGGCTTCCGCGCGGCGAGGGCGCTGAGCGCGCGGTTGTTGTCGGCCAGGGAATCAGGCATGCGGGCCTCGCGAGCGGTCGGCGGGTGGGACGGGGCGGGCGCGGACGCGTTGGAGCAGGGCGGCCGCCTGGGTGCGGGACCGGGTCTGGGTCTTGGTCAGCACCCGGGAGACGTGGACCGCGACGGTGCGCTCGCTGATGTAGAGGCGGTGGGCGATCTCGCGGTTGGACAGGCCCTCGGCCAGGACGGCGAGCACCTCGTGCTCCCGGCCCGTGAGCGTGGCGAGCTCGGGGGCGCTGCGCACGGCGCGGGAGGTGCGCGGGTCGGCGCCGGGGACGGTGATGACGGTCTGGTCGGCGCGTCCGACGTCGAGGCGGGCGCGGCGGGCGAGGCCGGCGATCTCGTCGAGGAACGGCGCGGCCCCCATCGCGCTCGCGGTCTCGGCGGCCGCCCGCAGCGCGCGGCCGGCCTCGCCCCGGCCGGCGCCGGTGGCCAGCAGGGCCTCGCCACGGCGCAACAACGCGTACGCCGACGGGTAGGGGTTGAGCAGGGCGCTCCAGGTCTCGGCCACCTGGCCCCAGGCCGCCGGGTCGGAGGCACCCGCCACCCGGTCGCGCTCGGCCCGGCACATCCGGACGTAGGCGAGGACGGTGCGCCGCAGCGCCGGCACCGTGTGCGGCACGCGCTTCTCGAGGCGGGCGACGTGGCCCGCGAGGCGGTCGAGGGCGGCGGGGTCCGCCGGCTGCCCGCGTCCGACCGCCTCGGCCTCGGCGCGCAGCCCGTGCCACACCAGGGGTGCGACGAGGAAGACGTCGTCGGGGGTGTGCTCGGCGACGTCGAGGCCCGCGGCGACCAGGCCGCGGGCGAGCTCGGGGCGCCCGCGCCACATCTCGATCCCGGAGCGCAGGGTCAGCAGGGGCACGCGGTAGCGCGAGGCCACGGTGCTGCCGTCGAGGGCGAGGAGGTCGACCGCGCGCATGTCCTCGTCGGCGCCGTCGAACTCGCCGCGCCCGACACGCAGGCGGCAGCGCGCGAGCCGGACCTCCAGCTCGTCGGCCCCGGTGGGACGCAGCGCCCAGGCCTCCTCGACGGCGTCGTCGGCCTCCGCCCAGCGGCCCAGACGGAACAGGCCGTTGGCGGCGGTCGCCAGCAGGCGGACCCCCGCCGAGCGGGCGAGGCCCAGGTCGCGCATCCGGGCCACGCCCTGGTGCGCCACCTCGACGCCCTCGTGGACCTCGTTCAGCGGGCCGGACAGGAGGTGTGCCCAGGCCTGGTACGCGCGCCCGACCGCCGCCGGCTCCGCGGTCCGTTCCGCGATCATCAGCCCCTCGGCGACGGCGGCCAGGCCCGCGTCGGGGTTCTCGCGGTAGGCCAGCGCGAAGCCGAGGGTGGCCAGCATCGGCGCCTGCTCGGCCTGCTCCCCGCCGCGTCGTGACACCGCGAGGGCCTGCTCGGCGGCCCGCTGCGCGCCCTCGACGTCGCCGGTGACCAGCAGTGCCTCCGCGTGGGCGGCGTGCAGGGCGGCGAGCGCGGCGGGGGGCTCGGCGCCGTCGGGGACGGACGGCGGGGAGCTGCCCGCGCCCGCGGTCTGCAGCACGTCGACCGCGTCGCCGGTGCGGCCTGCGTCGAGCAGCGAGCGGCCGAGCCGCACCACGGTGGGCAGGTCGGCCGGTCGGGCGGCGGCCGGGTCGGGGACCAGGCGCCGCAGCAGCGTGACCGCGGCGTCGTACTCACCGGCGAGCTGGGCGGTGTCCGCCGCCCGGGTCAGGAGGGTGCCCGGAGCGGCCTCGCCCGCCGGGAGCGCCTTCGGGGCGCCGGCCGGGGTCCGCGCCGGCACGCGGGCGACGGAGAGGTCGATGGCCGCCATCCACTGGCGGTGCGCGGTGGCGAACTCGTGCATCTGCTCCGCGACGTGCGCGGCGTGCACGACGGCGGGCAGCGCACGGTCGGGGTCGTCGGCGCGGACCCAGTGGTGGGCGCGGCGCAGGGTGATCGCGGGATCGGGGTGCTCCACGTCGACGGCGCCGTCGAGCACGGCGTCGAGGGCGAGCGCGTAGCGCCGGTGCAGGATCCGTCGCTCGCCGGGCATCAGTTCGGCGGCCACGACGTCGCGCATGAGTCCGTGCCGCAGCGCGTAGGCGTCGGCGTGCGGGTCGACGACGACGACCGACGCGTCGGCGGCCTCGCGCAGGGCGGGCACCAGGTCGTGCTCGGAGATCCGCAGGACCTCGGCGAGCAGGGCGTGCGGCACGGGCTCCTCGCCGAGCGCGAGGGCCTGCACGACGGCCCGGGCGGCCGGGCCGAGTCCGGCGACGCGCCCCAGCACCAGGCCGCGCAGCCCGGGGGAGAGGCCGTCCTCGGCGCCCTCGGCGACCGCGTCGAGGGTCTCGGCGACGATGAACGCGTTGCCCCGCGAGCGCCGCCACACGAGGTCGACCAGGCCGGGGTCGTCGGTCGCGCCGCCCTCGTCCTCTCCCGGCGCGACGATCGCGGCGACGACGTCGCGCGCCAGCGGGGCGAGCTCGAGGGTGCGCACGCCGCGGTCGCGGGTCAGCTCGGGCAGCAGGCGGCGCAGGGGGTGCTGGTCGTCGATGGCGTCGGTGCGCACGGTCACCGCGACGAGGACCGGCTCGTGGGCCAGGTGGGCGACCAGCGACACGACCAGCTCGCGGGTCGTGCGGTCGGCCCAGTGCAGGTCGTCGATCACGAGCAGGACCGGCGCCGTCGAGGCGACGCCGACGACGACCCGGAGCACCAGCTCGAGCAGGTGGCCCGAGGTCGGCATGCGCTCACCGCCGGCCGGTCCGCCCGGTTCGAGCAGCGGGGCGAGCTCGTCGCGCCAGGGCTCGAGGGCGGCGCGGGCGGCGCGGGCCGGGGCGGGCGCGGTGTCGGGGGTCCCGAGCAGCCGGCGCAGACCGGAGGCCACCGGCCAGCAGGGCAGCTGCTCGCCGACGTCGACCGCGGCGCCCGACACGACCACCGCGCCGTCGGCCTCGGCCCGCTCCACCAGGCCGCGCACCAGGCGGGTCTTGCCGGCCCCGGCGTCACCGCGCACGACCACGGTGACCGGGACGCCGGCGCGTGCGCCGTCCCAGCAGCGGGCGAGGGTCGCCGCCTCGCGGGCACGCCAGCTGTGGGCGATCGACCCCCGCTGACCTGCCACGATGGCGACGGTAGAGCGGCGCGAGGGCGGGCGTCCAGCGCCGTAGGCAGCCCGCCGCGAGGGTAGTCATTTCTGCCGATGTGCCCCCGGAGATGATCCATCAGGCTGTGCCGCGAGGGACGAGACGGACGGTGGTGGGGGACCGGGTCCGCGCTGGTCCTGTCGCCGCCCCGGCCGCGCGCCGGGCGGTCGACGGAGGGGGGAGGCGGGGCTCGAGAGTTCGCCCGGGGGGACGTTCTCTCGCCCCGCCTCCCTCTCCGGTCGACCGTCGTGGCGCCGTCCGGGTGGCCGTCGGTCGCCCGTCCGCCGGATCGGCGCACCGACCGGCGTGACCACCACCCGATCGGGTGACGCCGTCCCGGTGAACCGGCGGCCGGACCGGGGACGCCGGGAGCGGCACAGACCGTATGCTGCGCGGCGTGTCCTCCCCCTATGGCGGCTCCGGATCTCCTGAGGACCCGTCGAAGCGGTCCGAGTCCTTCGGGTCCCAGCCCACCGCCTACGGCCCGCAGGCCGACCCGTCGGCCTCGGGCGGGTACGGCGCGCCCGCGAGTCCCTACGGTTCCTCGGGGTCGGGCCCGCAGCCGTACTACGACCCGCAGCAGGGCTACGGCAGCAGGGCACGGCCAGCCCGGCTACGGCCAACAGCAGCAGGGCTACAGCCAGCCCTACGCGCAGCCCGGCTACGGCCAGCAGGGCTACAGCCAGCCCTACGCGCAGCCCGGCTACGGCCAACAGGGCTATGGCCAGCCCGGCTACGGGCAGCAGGGCTACGGCCAGCCCGGGTACGGGCAGCAGCCGGGTTACGGCGGGTACGGGGCGCCGCCGAAGAAGAACAAGGCGCTGCCGTGGATCCTGGGCGGCGTCGCGCTGCTGCTCGTCATCGTGATCGGCATCGTCGTGGCGGTCGCGGTCAGTTCCGGCGGCCCGGTCACCGGGTCGTCCTCGCGCACCGTGGCGATCCCCGACGACAACCCCACGGGGATCACCGACACCATCGCGCTCAGTGGTTCGGGCACGGTGACCGGATTGCAGGTCAGGGTGGCGATCCAGCACCCGTACACGTGTGACCTGGTCGTCACCCTGCGCTCGCCGTCGGGCACCTCGACGACGCTCGCCGACTCCGACAGCTGCAGCCGCAGCAGCCCGAACCTCAACCTGCAGCTCGACAGCAACCAGGGCGGTCCGCTCGGGAGCCTGGTCGGGCAGTCGGTCGACGGGACGTGGACGCTCAGCGTCGTCGACAACACCGGCGTCGACGTCGGCAGCCTCACGAGCTGGAGCATCACCGCTCAGACGTGACCCGGGGTCGCGGCCGGATCAGACCACGGTCATCCCGAGGGCGCGGCACAGGTCGCCCGCCTGCGCGAGCGAGATGACCGCGCCGCGCAGCAGCGTCGGGGTGTCCGGGGTGATCTCGCCGAGGTCGGCGCCACGCAGGTCGGCCCCGGCGAGGCGGGCGTGGGTGAGGTCGGTGCCACGCAGCAGGCAGTCGTCGAACACCGCGTCGCGCAGGTCGGCGCCGGAGAGGTCGGCGTCGGAGAGATCGACGCCGGTCGGTCGCCAGCCCCGTAGGTGGGCGTCGGAGAGGTCGGCGAGCGCGAGCGAGGACCCGTCGACGGAGAAGGTCACGACCAGGCTGCGCAGCCCGGAGAGGTCGACGCCGATCATCCGGCACCCGGCGAACACCGTGTCGGTCAGCGTCGCGCCCGGCAGGCGTGCCCGGGACAGGTCGACCCCGGTCAGCACCGCGTCGGTGAGGTCGGCGTCGGTGAGGTCCGCCGCGGCCAGCGAGCCGCCGGTGACCCGCGCGCCGTCGAGCACCGCGCCGTGCAACCGGGCCCCCTCCGCATGACAGCGGTCGAGCGTGATCCCGGAGAGGTCGACCCCGCGCGCGTCCAGCTCGCCGAGCGCGCACCGGCGCAGGACCCACGGCGCGGAGTGCCCGCGGGCGAGGCGGTCGCGCAGCCACGCGGGGTCGAGCTCCGAGAGGTCGGCGTCGACGACCTCGGGCCCGTGCTCCAGCGCCGCCCGCGCGTCCTCGGTCACGGACGGCAGTGTGCTCGCCGGGCCCTCGGGGCTCACCCGAGGCCCGGGACGACCGCTCCCGAGGGGACGCCGGCGGCGAGGTAGGCGTCGTAGCGGGCCCGCCAGTCGGCGGTGGGGGTGCTGGTCGGCGCGCCGGCGGGGGTTCCGAGCGCGTCGAGGCAGACGTCCCAGCCCGCGGCGTTGCGGGCGGCGGTGTCGCGCTCGGCGAGGATCGTGGTGAATCTCAGGTGGGTGCCGTCGTCGGTGGCGGACAGGTCGAACCAGAGCTCGTCGCCCGCCCAGTCGAGGCCGAGCCGGACCGGGGGGTCGGCGGCGAGGACCCGCCCGGTCATCACGGTGGGGTCGCCGTCGAAGGAGTAGTGGACCGGGGCGTCGACGGTCAGGTGCTCGTAGGCCACCCGTGCGGGGAACCAGGTCGCGAGCTCGTCGGGCTCGGTGACGAGCGCCCAGACCCGCGCGACCGGATGCGGGTAGTGCCGCTCGAAGCGCAGGGCCGGACGGCCGTCGATCTCGAGGTAGGTGCCGTCGGTCATGGGGGGTCCTCCAGGGTGTCGAGGCGGTGGCCGAGCGCGTCGAGGCTCCGCGACCACATCCGCCGGTAGGGCGCGAGCCACGCGTCGAGCTCGGCGAGGGGCGTGGGGTCGACCTCGTAGACGCGTCGTTGGGCGTCGACGCGGGCGCGGACGAGCCCCGCCTCGCGCAGGACGCGGAGGTGCTTGGACGTGCTGGGCTGGCTGACTCCGAGGGCCTCGGTCAGCTCGCCCACCGCCCGCGGGCGCTCGCGGAGCAGCCCGAGCAGGTCCCGTCGGTGCGGGTCGGCGAGCGCGGTCCAGACGGCGGTGGGCACCCGGCGGATTATGCCCCATCGGTAATATGCCGTGCAAGGCATGGAGACGCCGGGGTATGGGGCCGCGCGCGGGCGAGGGGCGTCGGTAGCCTGGGTCCGCTTCCCAGGTGGACCGGCGCCTGGTCCGAGGCCGAGGACGAGCCGGTGAGGGGGAGTGGGCGCGGCTGTCCTCCACCGAGCCACGCACGCGACGGTCGGGCCTGCGGACGAGCGGTCGACCGGGCCGTCTCGGCGACCGGGCGGCGACGTGGCTGACGCGCCGGCTGGGCGCCATGAGCACGGTGTACGCGACGCTGCTGATCAGTGTCGTCTGGATGGTGCTCGGCGCGCGGGAGGTGCTCGGGTTCGATCCCTTCCCCTATCCGGTGCTGCTGTTCGCCGGCAACGTCGTCCAGCTGCTGCTGATCTTCGTGATCCTGGTCGGCCAGCGCATCCTCGGCGCGGCGGGCGACCGTCGCTCCGAGCAGACCTACGACGACACCCAGGCGATCCTCGCCGAGTGCCACCGGCTCCAGGAGCACATCGAGACGCAGAACCGCCTGCTCAACCGCGGCGCGGCGGCGGGTGCCGAGCTCGACCCGTGCGACACCGCGCCGGTCCGCATCGCGCCGCCGCGGACCGTCGAGCCCGCCGCGACCACGACGGGCGGCCGGACCGCCGCGTGGCTCGTGGGTCGCCTCGGGACCGTGCGCGCGTTCGGCGTCGCGGCCGCGATCCTGGTCGTCTGGATGGTCCTCGCCCAGCTCGGGCTGATCGGCGATCCCTACCCGTTCCCGTTCCTGCTGTTCCTGTCCAGCCTGGCCCAGCTGGTCCTCATGTTCGTGATCATGGTGGGACAGGACGTCCTGGGCGAGGCGTCGGACCGGCGGGCGAGGGAGACGGCCAACCACACCACGGTCGTGCTCCAGCAGTGCAAGCACCTGCGCCAGCACCTCGTCGCGCAGGACGCGGTCATCGCCGATCTCGTCGGCCGCGTGGAGGACCGCGGCGCCCCGGCCCCGCGCGAGCACGACGACCGGGCGCACCTCCGTTCCTGATCTCCGCTCCGCTCACCCCGCCCCGCGCGGGCGGACGTTGCGGTTGGAGCGGAACATGTTCTGCGGGTCGTAGGCGTCCTTGACGGCGGCGAGGCGGTCGTAGTTCGCGCCGTAGGTCGCCCGGACCCGCTCGTCGCCCTCGTCGGCGGTCTGGAAGTTGACGTAGTTCCCGCCCGTCGAGAAGCGCCGGATCCTCTGCCATGCGGACCGGACCCACGAGGGGAAGCCGTCGGCCCCCGGGTGGTCCGGCTCCCACATGCCGGTGATGCCGAACGCGAAGCGCGCGTCGCGGTTGCCGACGGCGCCGTCGTCCCCGGGGTGGTCGCCGATCGCGCCGCCGAGGTGGAGGAAGCCGATCTCGGCTCCGGGGATCGGGCACTCCGCGAACAGGTCCCGGGTGACGGTGAGCAGCTCGTCCGGGAGCTCGGCCATGAACTCGGTCTTCCAGTAGTAGTGGTTGCCCTTGGGCTCGCCGTCGTCGAGGTAGGACTGCACGGCCGTGTAGGGCATCGGGCCGATCAGGTCCACGACCGGATCCCCCACGGCCCGGATCGGCGCGAGCGCCGCCTGCGCCCCCGCGGGGTCGCCGCTGTAGCACACGGCCATGGCGCAGATCTTCTGTCCGTGCCAGCGCTCGGGGATGAACGGCGCCGGCGGTGCGTGCAGCATCAGCGACCAGACGCTGAGCTCCCGGGGCGCCTCGGCGGCGATCGTGCGGTAGGCGGCGAGGACCTCCCGGGCCCGGTCGAAGGGCCAGGCGATGAGGCCCCCGTGGACCGTCGGCCCGACGTCGTGGAGCCGGAGCGTGAACGAGGTGACCACGCCGAGGTTCGCCCCGGCTCCCCGGATCGCCCAGAACAGGTCGGGACACTCGTCCCGGCTCGAGCGTCGGACGCGGCCGTCGGCGGTGACGATCTCGACCTCGAGGAGGTTGTCGACCGTCCAGCCGAAACGCCGGCTCAGGTAGCCCAGACCGCCGCCGAGGGTCAGGCCGGCCACCCCCACCTCGGAGATGAATCCGAGCGGGGTCGCGAGACCGTGCACCTGGGTCTCCCGGTCGACCTCACCGAGGACGCATCCGGCCTGGACGGTGGCGGTCCGGGCCACCGGGTCGACGTCGACCCCGCGCAACCCGGACATGTCCAGGGTGAGCCCACCGTCGACGAGGGCGGTGCCGGCGATGTGGTGACCCCCGCCCCGGACCGAGAGCGGCAGGCCGTGCTCGCGGGCGAAGTCGACCACGACCACGACGTCGGCCGTGCCCGTCGGCCGCACGACCAGGGCCGGCGTCTTGTCGATCATTCCGTTCCAGAGCAGGGTGGCGTCCGCGAAACCCGCGTCGTGGGGTCGGAGCAGGGCACCGCGCAGCAGCGCGCGCAGTCCCTGCACGGCCTCGTCGGTGGGCGGGGTGGACGTCCGGGCGTCGGTGGAGGTCGTCATCACCCGACGCTAGGAACGGCGGGCACGGTGCCGCATCGGGCGAGATGTGCAGGTCGTCGGGCCGGCGATGGGTGTTCCTGTGCAGACGGGTCGCGGGCTACACCAGCCGGTGCTCGTAGGCGTAGGCGGTGGCCGCCGCGCGCGAGGACAGCCCGACCTTCGTGAAGATGTTGGCGAGATGCCGGGCCACTGTCTTCTCGCTGAGGAACAGGTCGGCGGCGATCACCCTGTTGGACTTGCCGGCCGCCACCAGGCGGAGCACCTGCATCTCCCGTGCTGTCAGGCCGCTCGCCGGGTCCGGGGCCGACACCCGGGACAACCTGGCCAGCCGGGTGAGGTCGGGCCCGGCACCGAGCAGCTCGAAGACCCGGCGGGCGGCGTCCAGCTCCATCTCCGCCGCGTCGGCGTCGCCGAGGGTCCGGCAGGTCCGCGCGATCAGGACCCGCACCCGTGCGGCGTGGTACGGCACCTCCAACCGGTGCCACGACCTCCACGCGGTGCGCAGGACGGCCAGCGCCGCGTGCGCGTCGCCCTCCTCGAGCAGCACGGCGCCCGAGGCCTGCGCCGCCGAGGCGCGCAGCAGCTCGGCGTCGAATCGCGCGGCGAGCTCGGACAGCTCGTCGGCCGCGCGGCGGGCGGCCGACGTCTCGCCGGCCACGAGCAGACACTCGACGTACGCGGCGAGCAGCGCCGACCGGTCGAGCACCGACGCCTCCGCGAGGGCGCGGCGGAGGGCCGCGACGGCCGCCTCGACCCGCCCCTGGGCGAGCCGCAGGAGCGCGAGCCCGGGCTGTGGCTGGCGCCCCCACCGGCTCGTCTCCTGATAGGCCGCTTCGGCGTCGACGTGACGGCCGCGGAGCCGGTGGAGCTCGGCCACCTGGTAGAAGGCCCCGCCGGCCGCGGGGTGCCCGGCCGGTGCCACCTCGGGGTGCTCCGACGGCGAGGTGAGGCGGGCGCAGGCCTCGTCGGCGGCCGCCGCGGCGTCCGGCCACGCCCCCTGGAGCACCATGATCTCGGCCCGGTGGACCAGGCACTGGCCGCGGAAGGGCACCAGGCCCGGTTGGGACGAGCACCAGTGCGTGAGTGCCGAGGTCCACTGCCGCGCTCGATCGAGGTCGAAGATCTCCTGGCAGGCCTCGATCACCGCGCAGTAGACGAGTCCGGCCACGGTCGGCGACAGCTCGCCCGCCGTGACCGCGACCATCACCTCGTCGAACAGGGCGACGGCGCTCGCCGTCTCGCCCGCCGCGGCCAACGCCTCGCCCCGGCCGAGGCGTCCGAACGCCGCCAGGTCCGGGTCGGCGAAACGGTCGCCGATCTCGCCCGCCCGCTCGAACGTCGTCAGAGCCGCCGAGGTGTCGCCCGCGCCCAGCTGCTGCAACGCGAGCGGGACCAGCAGGTACCCCTGCTCGGCACAGTCGTGGTGGCCGTCGTCGAGCAGTCGCCGGGCGCGACCCAACCACCCCCCACCCCGGATCTCCTCTCCCCGAAGGACCAGGCCCAGACCGAGCCAGAACGCACACCGGGCGGCCGGGACCTCCTCACCTCGGTGCAGGCACTCACGATGGCCGCGCTCCCAGAGCTCGGCGCTCTCCTCATCCCGGCCGGTCAGGTACGCCACGGTCGCCAGCCGCTCGAGGTCCGTGATCCCGAGCGGGGCCTCGCTGTCGGCGTGCGAGAACTCGGCGTGGGCGTCCTCCCACCGCTGACGTCGGAAGGACTCACGGCCGCGGTCGAGCGCGCTCCGCATGGGCGCCTCCTCGGTTGCCGGTCCGGCCATGCTCGCAGGACCGGGGCCGCGGGAGGATGGTCCACCGTGACGACCAGTGGGCGGGTGCGGCAGGACGAGGTGTACCGGGCGGGGGTGCTCGGGCGGCGGCCGCCGGTGCCGACGTCGTTCCCGACGCTGGAGGCGAAGGCGCGCCGGGCGATGTCGCGGCGGGCGTACGCCTACGTCGCCGGCGGGGCGGGCGCGGAGGAGACGATGCGCGCCAACCGCGAGGCCTTCGCGCGCCACCGCGTCGTGCCGCGGATGCTGCGTGCGGTCGGGGAGCGCGACGTCTCGGTGGAGCTGTTCGGCCGCCGGCTCGAGGCGCCGCTGCTGCTCTCGCCGATCGGGGCGCTGGACCTGGTGCACCGCCGCGCCGACCTCGCCGTCGCCCGGGGGGCCGCCCACGCCGGCGTCCCGATGATCGTGTCCAACCAGGCGGGCTTCCCGATGGAGGAGATCGCCGCCCACGTCGAACACTGGTGGTTCCAGCTCTACTGGTCGACCTCCGACGACCTCGTCGACAGCTTCCTGCAGCGCGCCGAGGCCGCGGGGGCCGAGGCCGTCGTCGTCACCCTGGACACCACGATGCTCGGCTGGCGTCCGCGCGACCTGGACCTGGGGCACCTGCCGTTCGCCCGCGGGCTGGGCATCGCCCAGTACACGTCCGACCCGGTGTTCGCGCGGCTCACCCGCGAGACCGCCGACGGCCCGCCCCGCGCCACCCCGCGGCCCACGCCGGCGGCGCTGCGGACCCTGCTCGAGATCAGCCGCCACCATCCCGGACGGTTCGTGGACAACCTGCGCTCCCCGCTGCCGCGCGCCGCCGTCGAGACGTTCCTGCGCGTCTACTCGCGACCCACGCTGAGCTGGGCCGACATCGCGACCCTGCGCACGCGCACCCGCCTGCCGGTGGTGCTCAAGGGGGTCCTGCACCCCGACGACGCCCGCCGCGCCCTCGACGCCGGCGTCGACGGTGTACTGGTCAGCAACCACGGCGGGCGCCAGATCGACGGCGGGAGCGCCACCCTCGACGCCCTGCCCGGCATCGTCGACGCGATCGGCGACCGCGCCCCGGTGCTCCTGGACTCCGGGGTGCGCAGCGGGGCCGACGTCGCCCGCGCCCTCGCGCTGGGCGCCCGCGCGGTCTGCCTCGGCCGCCCGTTCGCCTACGGGCTCGCGCTCGCCGGCGCCGCGGGCGTGTCGCAGGTGGTGCGCGACGTCCTCGCCGAGCTCGACCTCACCCTCGGGCTCGCCGGCGCCCGCACGGCCGCCGACCTCGACGTCACGTAGCGGCGCGCGCGCCGGCGGTCACGGCGCGACGTCTCGGTGGCGCCGGTGGCGTCCCGGGGACCACACGCCGCCGCGCCTCATGAGCGCCCTCGTCGCGGTGCCTCCAGGTTTGGCCGGTCCGGGACGCGCCGATGCCCCTCGGGTCACCGCACGCCGTCATGAGCCGGGAGCCCGCGATGTCCTTCCTCGACACCTCCGCCACCGGGAAGAACCGGTGAGCGGCGGCACGGACGCGCGGCGCCCGGACACCCGGGTGCTGCGGGTGCACCGGCTCGGGGCCCTCGTGGTCGCCGCCGTCATCGCCGTGTTCGGAGTGCTGGGCTTCGTCGGCGGGCTCGGCTTCTTCGACACCGCCGGAGCCCCGGTCCTCGGCCTGTCCACCAACGGTGCGCTCTCGACGGTCTCCGTGGTCACCGCGGCGGTCCTGGTCGCGGCCGCCGTGCGCGGCGGCCGTCTGGCGTCCACCGTCATGATCGTCATCGGGGTGCTGTTCCTGCTCTCGGCGTTCGGCAACCTCGCGCTGATCGGCACGCGGTTCAACCTTCTGGCCTTCGGCCTGCCCAACGTCTTCTTCTCGATCGCGGCCGGGTTGCTGCTGCTCCTCGTCGGCGCCTACGGGCGCGTGTCGTCCAAGCTGCCGCCCGACAACCCCTACCGCATGGAACGTCACCCCGAGGAGGGCGACGGGACGAGCGACCTGGACGTCGACGGCCAGCCGAGCCCGAGGACGCGGGCCGAGGCGGCGGCCGACACCGCGATGGCGGCCGCGGCGCGCGCCCGGGCCGCGGGGACCGCGAGCGCCGACCAGCGTCGCCGACTCGAGGCCATGGACCGGGTCCGCACCCACGAGGAGCGGCGCGCGGTCTGGATGCGCTTCGAGGACCGCGGGGGCGAGGACGGGCGCGCGGGCCTGTCGGCCACCGCCTGATCGTCGTGACCACCCCGTCCGAGGGGACGGGAGGTCGCGCTCGGGCTGGTCGCCGTCCCCACGGACTGATACACGTGGGTGCATGACCTCCAGCCTGGAACGCGGAACCGTCGCCCCGCCGGCGCCCGCCGTGCGCGTCGAGGTCGCCGCACCGGTGGCCACGCTGACCCTGGCGAACCCCCGCCGACGCAACGCGTTGTCGGTCGCGACGATGCGGGAGCTCGTGACCGCGCTGCACGACGTGGCCGCGGACGACGGGGTGCGGGCCATCGTGCTGCGCGCGGAGGGGCCCGCCTTCTCCGCCGGGCACGACCTCTCGGAGATGGTCGAGCGCACCCTCGAGGAGGAGCGCGAGGTCTTCGGGGTGTGCACCGAGCTGATGAGCGCCCTGCACGCGGTGCCCCAGCCGGTGATCGCCGCCGTCCAGGGCGTCGCCGTGGCGGCCGGGTGCCAGCTCGTCGCCGCGTGCGACCTCGCCGTCGCCGCGTCCACGGCGGTGTTCGGCACGCCCGGCGTGAAGATCGGGTTGTTCTGCTCGACGCCGATGGTCGCGGTCAGCCGAGCGATCGGCCGCAAGCGGGCCATGCAGCTGCTGCTCACCGGCGAGACCATCGACGCGGACACCGCGGCCGCGTGGGGCCTCGTCAACGAGGTCGTCGCGCCGGCCGACCTCGACGCCCGCGTCACCGCGCTGGCCACCACGATCGCCGACGCCAGCGGGTCCACGCTGCGCATCGGCAAGCAGGCCTTCTACACCCAGATCGATCTCGCCGAGGACGACGCCTACGAGCAGATGCGCGAGACGATGGCGACCAACGCCATGACCTGCGACGCGCAGGAGGGCATGTCGGCCTTCCTCGCCAAGCGCACCCCGGTCTGGCAGCACCGCTAGACCGTCCACCGGCGCCCGCCGCCCGGCGAGCGCCCGTCCGTCCTGGCAAAGGAGCCCGAAGTGGCCTTCCCCGGTCTGCAGCACGTCGCCGTCACCGTGTCGGATCTCGAGGCGAGCACCGCCTGGTACTCGCGACTCTTCGGCGCCGACCCCGTCCTCGACGAGGACGAGGAGGGCGGCGAGTTCCACCACACCGTCTACGCACTCGAGGGCGGCATGCTCTTCGGCCTGCACACCCACATGGGCCGCGAGTCCAAGGACCGCGCCGACGAGACCCGCACCGGCCTCGACCACGTCAGCTTCGGGCTCTCGGGCACCGCCGAGCTCGAGCAGTGGCAGTCGCGCCTCGACGAGCTCGGCATCGCGCACGGCGGCATCAAGAAGGGCCACTACGGTACGGGGCTCTCCTTCCGCGACCCCGACAACATCGCGCTCGAGTTCTTCATCGCTCCCGGGACCTGATCCCGCGGTCGGTGGTCGGCGGGGGGGCCGATATCCAGCCGTGATGGTCCTAACGGGCAACTCATTGCACCCGAAGCGATATTCGATGTTAACGTCGTGGGATGGCGGCACGACGGGACTATTTCGACGGATGCGGTGCGGCGCACGCGCTCGACCTGGTGGGTGAGCGGTGGGCGCTGCTGGTGGTCCGCGAGCTGATGCTCGGACCCAAGCGGTTCACCGACCTGCGCACGGGCCTGCCCCACGCGAGCCCCAACGTGCTCTCGCAGCGCCTGCGCGAGCTCGAGGACGCCGGCGTGCTGCGTCGGCGCCGCCTGCCCCCGCCGGCCGCGTCCGCGGTCTACGAGCTCACCGAGTGGGGGCTGGAGCTCGAGCCGGTCCTGCAGACGCTCGGTCGCTGGGCGGCCCGGGCGCTGCCGCCGTCGGACCACATCGGGGTCGACTCGCTGATCCTCTCGCTGCGCACCCTGTTCGCGCCCGAGCGCGCGGCCGACCGTGAGCTCTCCCTGCAGCTCCACCTCGCCGACCAGCCGTTCGCCCTGCGCGTGAGCGGGGGGATCCTCGACGTGCGGCGCGGGGAGGCCGTCGACCCGGACGCGACCGTCCGGTGCTCGCCGGAGACGTTCGGCGCCCTGGTCCACCTCGGACTCCCGATCGACGACGCCCTCGCCGACGGGTCGCTGACCCTCACCGGCGACCAGGCGGCGCTGGCACATTTCGCCGACTGCCTCGAGATGCCCGCCCCGCTGCCCGCCTGACACCCTCGCTGCCCTGGCCCCGCGGCCGGGTCACTGGGGGAGCGGGAGGACGGTCACCGTCCCGAGGTCGGTGTTGGCCACCCAGACCTCGTCGCCGTCCGGGGTCACGGACAGGGCCACCCGTCCGGTGAACTCGTCCAGCGAGCCCACGTCGACGACCCGGGTCGCGCGTGCGGGGGAGACCACCACGACGCGGGGGCGGGCGGTGTCCACGGCGGCCACCACGCGGCCGTCCGGGGCGACGGTCAGGGCGCGCGCCGTGGCGGGCAGCGGGACCGTCGATCTTCCCGGTGCGGCGACGTCGATGGTCACGAGGCCGGGTGCCGGCCCGCCGACCGCGGCGAGGAGGACGCCTGCGCCGCGTCCGGCGACGAGGGCGCCGACCGGGCCCGGGGTCGGCAGGATCGTCCGGTCGGGCCCGCGGGCCGGGGCGACGACGTCGATCTCCCCCGCACCGGGCTGCGCGTCCGCGGCGACCGCGAGGTGGCCGTCGGGTGTCATGGCGATCGGCCCGGTCCCGCGCGGCACCACGGCCTCGACGGCCCCGCGGTCCAGGTCGACGACGGCGACGGTGGTCCGTCCCGGCACGGCGACGCGCCGGCCGTCGCTCACGGGGGCGCCGGTGGGCGGCAGGGGCAGGGGCACGGTGGCGGTGACGGTGTCCGCGGCGAGGTCGAGGATCGCGACGCCCTGGGGGACCGTCCCGCCGACGGTGACCACCGCGACCCGCTGGGCCTGCACCCGGACGGCGCCCACGACGCGCCCGTCCACCGGGATCTGCCGGGTGAGGACGTGGAGCCGGGTGTCGAGCACCGACACCGACCGCACGCCGGCGTTGACGACGAGGGCCTGCGCACCGTCGGTGGAGAAGATCACCGCGACCGGGCTGAGCCCGACCGCGAAGCCGTCGCCGACGTAGCGGCGCACGGCCACGGTTCCGACGACGATCACGAGCACCGCCGCGACCACCGCCACGACCACGAGCACGGTGCGCCGGCGGTGAGGCCCGAAGGGGCGGCGCCGTGCGGAGGGGCCGTCCTCCGGCGCGTCCGGGGGACCGACGCGGGTCGGCCGGGCGGCCGGGGTCGTCCCGCGCGGTGGGTTCGGGCTCCGCCCTCCCGCGTCCCCCTCGGACGCCCCGAGCGCCGCCGCGGCGTCGGCGATGAGGGCCCCGGCGCTCGGGTGACGGTCGGCGGGGGCCTTCGCCATGCCGCGGGCGACGACGGCGTCGAGGCGGGCGGGCAGCTCCGGGGCCCGGTCGGTGACCCGCGGCGGGTCGCGGTACAGGTGCGCGGTCACGAGGTCCGCCGCCTCCGTCGAGGGGAACGGGCGGGTGCCGGTGAGGCACTCGACGAGGACGCAGGCCAGCGCGTAGACGTCGGCGCGCGCGTCCACCGGATCGGCGCGCAGGCGCTCCGGGGCCATGTACTCGAGGGTGCCGAGCACCCTGTCGGAGCCGGCCGTCGAGGCGTCCCCGCGGTCGTGGACGAGGCCGAAGTCCACGACGTAGGCGAAGTCGCCCGACGCGACCAGCACGTTCGAGGGCTTCACGTCGCGATGCACCAGCCCGCCCGCGTGCGCGGCGTCGAGGGCGGCGGCGACCTGGGTGAGCAGGGTCAGGGTCCGCGCCGTCCCCAACGGTCCCTCCCGCAGCAGGGCGGCCAGATCCGGGCCCTCCACCAGCCGCATGTCGAGGAAGAGGCGCCCGCCGATCTCGCCGTAGTCGTGAACCGGGATCACGTGCGGGTCGCTCAGGCGGGCGGCCACCTCGGCCTCGCGCCGGAAGCGCCGCCGGTACTCCGGGTCGTCGCCGGTCCGGATGTCCAGCAGTTTCAGGGCGACCCACCGGCGCCGCCGCGTGTCCCAGGCCCGGTGCACCTCGCCCATGCCGCCGCGGCCGAGGAGGCCGGCCAGACGGTAGGGACCGACGTCGGGGGACACGGCGCACCGCCTCCCGTCCGAGCGGCGGAGCGGTCGGACCCGGGTCTCCTGCCCCGTCCAGCCTAGGGACCGCGCATCGTGCGCCGGTACCGTCAGTCGCCCGGCGACCCGTCGGCGAGCGTCCGGTCGATGCCGCGGCGCACGGCGTCGACCAGGTAGGGCCGGAGCCGCGCGGGCTCGACGATCCGGTGTACCGACCCCATCTCCTGGGCCCGCGCGATCGAGTGCCGGGTGTCGAACTCGTCGGCGACCTCGCCGAGCTTCTCCGAGCGCACCACCGGGCGGACCGCGGCGAGCTCGTCGCGCAGCTCGGCGACGTCGTCGCCGCGCTCGACGCCCTCGGCGATGCGGGCCTCGAGATCGGCGACCCGCGGGTCGGCCGCGGTCCTCTTGGTGACGTCCCCGGCGAACACCACCGCGGCGGCCGGCGCGCCCCCGATGACCGAGGCGTAGGACCCCTCGACGGCGGCGATCTCCATGTGCTCGTTGAGCGTGCCGGAGAAGACCACGAACGCGCCGCCGTGGTAGCGCGAGACCACGCAGAACACGATCGGGCCGTCGAAGTTGACCACCGCGCGGCCGATCTCGGCGCCGTACTCCAGCTGCAACCCGCGCAGTGACTCCGGCGAGCCGTCGAAGCCCGACAGGTTCGCCAGGACGACGACCGGGCGGTTGCCGCTCGCAGCGTTGATCGCCCGTGCGGTCTTCTTCGACGACCGCGGGAACAGCGTGCCCGCGGTCCACTGCGACGGGCCGTCCACCGGGGGCGGGCCGTGGCGGGGGAGCGGGCGCGACTCGATGCCGATCATCTCCACCGGCTGCCCGCCGAGGTGCGCGTCGAGGACGACCACCGAGTCGGCCGCGTGCATGTCGGCCCAGCGCTCCAGGGTCGGGTGGTCGGCGTCGGCGACCCCGTTCATCAGCGAGCGGATGGCGAAGGGCTTCTTGCGCTCGGCGTTGACCGACGGATCGAAGATCTCCCCGAGGACGGTGAACCCCTCTCCGTGGTGGGGGGCGTCGCGGATGTCGCGCTCCGCCGGGTCGGTGGTCGGCGCGGGACGGGGGAAGCGCTCCCCGGGGGCGAGGTAGCTGTGCGCGTAGTGGGTGAGCAGGACGTCGACCGCCCCGGAGAGGTCGGGCGCCCAGTACTGCGCCTGCCCGTTCGGGCCCATGATCCGGTCGTAGCCGCCGATGCCGTGGTTGTCCTCGGCCGAGACGCCGCCGGAGTAGTCCAGCGACTGCTTGCCGGTGAGCACCATGGTCGAGTCCGGGGTCATCACGAGGATGCCCTTGGTGTGCATCATCATCGTGGCCTCGGCGTTCCAGTAGGGCTGGGCGCCGACGTTGATGCCGGTGACGACGATGTTGATCTCTCCGCCGTCCTGGGTGAACGTGATGATCCCGCGCAGCACCTGGGAGATCCAGTCCATGTTCTCGGTGCCCGAGTCCATGGCGATCTTCGCGCCGGCCGACACCGCGTACCACTCCACCGGGACCCGGTGCTCGCGCGCGAGGTCGATGCCGGCGAGCACGCGGCGGCACTCGGGCTCGGCGATCGCGCCGAGGGCACGCGTCGGGTCGCCGAGCAGCACCACGCGGGTCAGGCCCTCGGGATGGCGCCGGGTCGGGGTGGAGACCATGCCCAGCACGATGTTGGCGGTGTTGGACCCCGGGGCGCGGTCGACCGGGACCGGGAGGCCGTCGGCGTCCAGGTCGTACTCGGTGAAGGTGCCGGGCGCGCCGTCCGGGTCGGGGTTGCGGGTGAGGAGGTCGACGAGCTCGTAGGGGTAGAGCGCGCCGCGGCGGCTCGCCTTGATCACCTTCTGGGTGTAGGCGTCGAGCTCGCCCATGGGGTGCGACGGCGGCTCGGTCACCCGCAGGGTGAGGCCGGCGCCCGGTGGGCGGCTCATCCGCAGGACCCGTTCGTGCGCGGCGGACTCCGGGTCGTCCGGGTGGTCCAGCGAGCGGAAGCGCACCATCACCTGCTCGAGCCCCAGCGCCTCGGTGCGCGGGGCGAGCGTGCGCACGATCGGCTCGAGCTCGGAGAGCGGCACCTCGAGGACCGGCCACACGTAGAGCAGGACGCGGTTCCAGCTCAGGGCCGCGAGGTCGGGGTCGGCGGCGCGGGCGGCGCGCAGGCTGTCGAGGGCCGCGTCGAGGACGGCCTCCACCTGCGGCAGCGCCCGGATCCGCCCGGCGTCGTCGCGGATCGTGGTCAGGTCGCGGACGTCGCCGGTCACGATGAGGCGCCGGTCCTCGGGCACGTTGCGCCCGCGGGCGAGGAACAGGTGCACGTCCGTGGCCGAGGGCAGGCGGTCCAGCTCGAAGTCGCGCAGGCGCCACAGGCCCAGGCGCTCGGCGACCATCGGGTGCAGCCCGCGCAGGGTCCGGTCCTCCTTCGAACCCGAAGCGACTCGACCCTTCGTCCGGCGTGCCGTCGGCGTCGGGACGGAAGGTGAACCAGCTCGTGCCGGCGGGGCCCTCGCCGTCACCGTGGCCTGCGACGTCGTGCCCGCGCACGCCCACGGTCACGCGCCCGACCGCCGCCGGGACGTTGCCGATCTTCGCGCGGATCCGTTCCGCGCGGGCCTCGGGGTCGTCGCCCGCCGTGTCCTCGGTGTCGGAGGTGACGTAGAGGTCGATCAGGACCGTGCGCCCGGCGGGCAGCGTGTCGACGAGGCGGTGCAGGTCGGTCGAGACGGCCGTGGGGGTGGCGGTCCCGGCGACGGCCGGGTCGTCCGTGCCGTGCGAGACGGTGGCGACGACGACGTAGGCGTGGTCGTCGTGGGTGTAGTGCGTGGTGAGCAGCGGGCGCCCGTCGTGCTCGTCGACCCGGACGTCGCCCAGCGTGCGGATGAGCCCGTAGTAGCGCCGCGTCATCACCTCGAGCATCACCGCGTGGTGGCGCTCGGCGAACACCCCGAGGATGGGCTCGCCGGAGGCGACGATGCCGTCGATCTGCGCGGCGCGGGCCGAGGGCTCCTCGGAGAGCGCATCGAGCTCCGCGCGCACCCGGGCCTGGACGCGCGCGCGTTCGGCGTCGATGAGCGGCTCGTCGAAGGCCCGGAAGCGGACCTGCCGGGCGAGGTCGCCGATCTGCGGGTGGCGCAGCTGGGTCGCCGCCACGAGGTGGTCGAGGACGTGGCGGTAGGTGGTCGCCGGGCCGTCCTCGGTCTGGTGCAGCGAGGTCGGATGGCGCAGCCGCCAGCGCAGCAGGGCGGCCACCACCGGGACGTGCGCGCCGGCCCGCCGGTGGGCCAGGAACATGCGGTAGAGCGCGGGTCCGAGGACGTCGGGGTCGGGGGAGGCGAGGTCGGTGATCCCGTAGTGCGCGAGCGCCCGGCGCAGCTTGATCCGGAACGACTCCGGCAGCACCTCGGCGTCGGCGTCGCGCGAGCGCAGGTAGGCGTACAGGAACTCCTGCGGGTTGCGGGCGGACTCGTCGTCCACGGCGGTCTCGTCGTCGCCGCCGACGTCGTCGAACGCACCGTCCTGGACCCGTCGGTTGCGGGAGAGCGCGGAGAGGTCGGCGACGATCCGCAGCACCTCGGTCTCGTCGGCGAGCACCGCGCGCGCATCCGGGTCGTCGAGATCGTCCGGGAGCTCGTCGCGCGCCCGGTCCAGGGCCTCGAGCAGCGGGCGCGCCTCGCGCTCGTCGACGTCGAAGCCCAGCACCAGCGCGCGCAGCGCGGCGAGGGCGTCGCGGGCCCGTGTCCGCGCGTCGAGGGGTGCGGCGTCGGGGGCGCCGGCGGCCAGCTCGGCGAAGCTCCAGCGCTCGCCGTCCGCCGCGCCCGCGTCGTCGTCCTCGTCGTCGGGCTCCAGGCGCACCAGGCGGGTCCCGCCCTCGACCTGGGTGTTCGGGTCGACGAGGACCTCGGCGACGCGCCCTGTGATCGGGGCGCGCAGAGCGGTCTCGAGCTTCATGCTCTCCAGCACGGCGACGGTGTCGCCCTCGGCGACGGTGTCGCCCGCCTGCACCGGCACCGAGACGACCATGGCCGGCGCCGGGGCGCGCACCAGCCCGGCCTCGCCCCCGGCCAGGCGGTGCACCGCGCCGTCGACCTCGACGAGGTAGTCCGGCCCCTGCGCCACCGAGAGCACCCCGAAGGTCTGCCCGCCGACGGTGAGGCGGCGCTCGAAGGGCCCCGAGCGCTCGACCACCACGTCCAGCGGCGTGCCGTCCAGCACGACGCGGTAGTGCGACGGCCGGGTGCGGGCGACGCGCAGCCGGTAGGACTGCCCGACCGCCCGGACGTCGACCTGGTGCCACACCTCGTGGCCGACCTCGGGACGCCCGCGCTCGGCGGAGAGGAACAACCGACCCTGCTGGCGGAAGACGTGGGCGTCGTGGGCCTCGATGGCCGCGGCGAGCAGCGCGACGTCGACCCGGCGCGGCGGGGTGTAGCCCGCGGCCATCATCGTGTCGAGCCAGGCGGTGTCGGCGGTGCCCTCGGTGATCTCGGGGCGGGAGAGCAGGTCGAGCAGGAAGGCCTTGTTCGTCGTGCCGCCCTCGATGACCACCGCGGTCTGGCGGATCGCGCGGCCCAGCCGGGCGCGGGCCTCGGCGCGGGTGCGTCCCCAGGCGATCACCTTCGCGATCATCGAGTCGTACTGCGGCGGGATCACGTCGCCGGCCGCGACGCCGGTGTCGACGCGGATGCCGGGACCGGCGGGCAGCACGAGGTGCGAGATCGCGCCGGGCGCGGGGGCGAAGCCGTGCTCCGGGTCCTCCGCGGTCAGCCGGGCCTCGATGGCGTGGCCGGACTCCGGCACCACGGCGTCGGCCGCGAGGGCGTCGTCCCCGAGGACCTCGGCGAGCGTCCCGCCCATGGCCACGTGCAGCTGGAGCTTGACGATGTCGATACCGGTCACGGCCTCGGTGACCGGGTGCTCGACCTGCAGCCGGGTGTTGACCTCCATGTACGACAGCACCCCGCGGGACGCGTCGAACAGGAACTCCACCGTGCCCGCGTTGACGTAGCCCGCGGCCCGGGCGAGGTCGACGGCGCTGGTGCGCAGCAGGCGCTCCTGGTCGTGGTCGAGCGCGGTCGACGCCGACTCCTCGATGACCTTCTGGTTGCGCCGCTGCACGCTGCAGTCCCGGACCCCGAGGGCGACCACACCGCCCTCGGCGTCGGCCACGACCTGGACCTCGACGTGGCGCCCGCCGGCGACCGCGCCCTCGAGGAACACCGTCCCGTCGCCCGCGGTCCGCTCGGCCTCCGACGACGCCCGGGTGACGGCCTCCTCGAGGTCCTCGGGTCCGGCGACGGCCCGGATGCCGCGCCCGCCGCCACCGGCGGTCGCCTTGACCATCAGCGGATAGCCGATCTTCTCCGCGGCGACCCGGGCGGCGTCGAGGTCGGCGACCGGCCCGCCGCTCCACGGCGCCATCGGGACGCCGACGCTCTCGGCGATCCGCTTGGACTCGATCTTGTCGCCGAGACGGCGCATCACCTCGGAACCGGGCCCGACGAACACGACGTCCAGGCGCTCGCAGAGGGCGGCGAAGTCGGCGCGCTCGGACACGAAGCCCCACCCGGGCCACACCGCGTCGGCACGGCACGCGACCAGCGCGCGCTCGAGCTCCGCGAGGTCGAGGTAGGGCACAGGGCCGAAGTCGTCCGGGTCGTCCGGGCCGATGAGGATCGCCTCGTCGGCCTCGCGCACGACCATGGCGTGGCGGTCGACGGCGGTGTGCACGGCGATCGTGCGGATCGTGGGGCCGTCGGGGTCGTGCTCGGCGTTCCACTCCCGGACGGCGTTCACCAGGCGCATGGCCGGTTCGCCACGGTTGACGATCGCGAGACGGCGGAACGGACGCGGCGGCACGAGCACGAGCCGGACCCTAGCCGCGCGGGGGCCTCCCGCGGATCCTTCGCGAGCCTCGCTCTGCGCCGACTATGCGGGCAGTCGGAAGCTCAACACGCCCGGGACGAGGCCGACACGATCGCGCTCCGCGAACTCGGGGTCGTGGTCGTGCACCCCGCCGGCGTGCTCGTCGCGCGCGGGTTCGACGGCACGGATCAGATCCATCACCGGGCGCGCCCCGCGGCGGTGGCCGTCGTGCGCACCCTCGGGGACGGCATCGAGCTCGGCGAAGATCGGCGTGTCCATCGCCGATCGACGCTAGCGATCGCGCGCCCCCGGGTCGTCCCAGCGCCCACCATCGTGGGTCGTGGTTCACCCCGACGGGCGCGGCCCGGGCCGGGGGCGGCGCAGGCTGCGCGCCACCTGCACCGCGGCTCCTCCGAGGCCGAGCGCGCCGAGGACCAGCAGGACGACGGTGCCGGCGCCGTCGAGCGCGCCGTCGGTGAGGACGGCGTGCCCCACCCCGAGGGCGACGACGAGCGCCGCGAGCACGCCGTGCACGAGACGCCAGGTCGCCCCGGACCATCCGAGTCGCCGCCGCAGCCCGCCGAGCAGGGTGACCGCGGCGAGCAGCACCATGGCGATCAGGGCCATCCGCGCCCGCGTCGGCCCGTCCGGCGACATCGCGAACCACGCGTCGTCGGGGTCCTCGACCACCAGCGCTCCGACGTGGACGAAGACGAGGCCCGCCACGACGGCGCCGAGCACCACGTGCAGGGGCCGGTGCCCGCGGCGCGGGCGCCGGCGCGAGAGCCACGGCTGGACCGCGAGCACCCCGACGGCGAGCGCGGCCGTCGTGGTCGAGATGACCAGCAGGCCCGGCGCGGCGGCGAGGTGGCTGCTGCTCAGCGCGATCCCGGCGGGGACGGCGGCGAGGAGCACGACCAGGCCGGCGAGGACGGCGGGCCGGAGCGGGATCACGGTGCTCAGTCCTCACCGACGAGGGTCAGGTCGATCACGGCGAGGGTGTCGTCGGCCCGCACCACGTTGCGCAGGAAGACCGAGCGGTAGACGTCGTCGTCGTAGGCGACGTGGACGTTCGGCTCGCCGAACTGGGCGCGCGGCGGATCGCTGTCGATGCGGAAGGTGCCGTCGGCGGCCGTGAGCACCGACGCTCGGTTGTCGGGCTCGCCGGCGGTGGCGGTCTGGGTCCAGGCCTGCACCCGCACCCCCGGCAGCGGGCGGCAGTCGGTGCCGCGCACCGTGCCGGTGATGACCAGGCCGTGCCCCAGCACCGGGGTGAACGGGGCGTGCGGGCGGTAGTTGTTGCGGCCACCGGGGTTGGTCACGCTCGGGGGGCAGGCGGTGCCGGTGATCGCCGCGGCCGCGGGCGAGCCGTCCCGGACGCCGACGTCTCGTGCCCCGGTCCCCGAGCGCTCCGAGGTGGCGAGGGCCAGGACGATCAGGCCCACGAGCACGACGAGGGAGACCACGGCCGCCGGGTGCGGGCGCTGCAGGGTGGTGGGCACGACGCCTCCTCCGCTGCGGCCGCTCAGCCCGGCACGCGCGCGAGCACCACGGAGTTCACCACGTCGGTGTGCGGGTGCAGCACGGCGACCGGCTCCAGGCCCCCGAGGCCGGCGGCGTCGGCGACGTCGAGCACCGGGTAGAGCAGGCCGCGCAGCCCGTGGGCGCTGCGGGCGAGGACGGTGGCGCCGGGGCGCATCCGCGCGCGCAGGCGGGCGAGCGCCCCGGACTTCTCCGCCGGGTCGAGCCCGACGAGCGCCGCGACGCAGACGAGGTCGTAGCCGGAGAGGTCGCCGCACGCGAGGACGTCGCCCTGCGCGAAGGACACGTCGTCGCTCAGCACCCGGGCGAGGCGCCGGCCGAGGCGCACCGCGTCGTCGTCGAGATCGAGCGCGTCGACGGCGACCCCGTGGCGCGCCAGCAGCAGCGCGGACAGCGGCAGCGGCCCTGACCCGACGAACAGCGCGCGCCGCGGCGGCGCGGCGGCGTGTCCGGCGACGGCGTGGTACTCGATGCGGGTGAGGTCGCGGTAGTTCTGCAGGTACGGGAAGGCCTCGAGGGCGGCGAGCGGGTCGGCGGCGGCCACGACGTGGCGGGCCCAGGCGTGCTCGAGGGCGTACTCGCCGCGGGCGCACACGGCACGCAGGTGGGGCAGCCGCGCGGCCAGGACCGTGTCGGCGAGCACCCGGTCGACCACCCGCGGGTCCCGCGGGGCGACGGCGAGGGCGACCAGCCGGCCGAAGAGCGCGTTCGTCCGCGGCGCGGGGTCGAGGGTGCGGGCGACGGCGAGCGCGTCGTGGAGGGCGAGGATCTCCTCGACGAGTGCCGCGGCCTGCGTCGCGGCGTCGGGGGTGTCGGCCCCGTCGTGACCGCACCCGCGCACGGCCGGGCGGACCGGGCGCCCGGGCGCGAGGCCCGATCCGGGCCCGCGCGTCCCCCCGCCGCGGAGAGCCGGGCGGGACAGAGGGGTCGGGCGGTCCGGCGGCATGCTCATCGGGTCGGGCCTCCGGTCGTCGTCGAGCGGGCGTGGAGATCTCATCGAACACGATCGTCGTGTCTGGCACGATACGTAAACGTGTGCGCACCCGACAACACGAGTCCGTGGTCCGATCTCCCGCCCGAGGAGTACCTCGAGGGGGCGGTCGAGGGCCTGCGGATGATCGCCGACCCCACCCGCCTGCGGATCCTCTGGCTGCTGTGCGGCGACGAGCTCGACGTCTCCACCCTGGCGGCGCGCCTCGACGTGGCGCGACCGGCGATCTCCCAGCACCTGACCAAGCTCCGGCTCGTCGGGCTGGTCACCCAGCGCAGGGCCGGTCGACGGGTGCTCTCGCGGGCCCGGGACCATCACGTCGCCGAGCTGCTCGGCGTGCTCGTGCACGACGCCGAGCACCGGGCGTCGGGGTCGGTGGGGCCGGTGGAGGAGGGCACGCGCCATGGGTGAGGTCGGAGGAGTGCTGGGCGAGGTCGTCGGGGCGCTCGAGGAGAGCCGGGCCGCGGCGCAGGTCATCGACGCCGACGGACGGCTGGCGTGGATCTCCGACCAGATGCTCCTGCTCGCCGGGGCCGACGCAGGCACCGACCTCGGGATCGGCGAGCACGTCGAGGAGGTGCTCGCCCGGGAGGTGTGGCGCGGCGTCCTCACCGCCGAGGCGGTCGACGCGCTCCGGGACTCGCTGGGGGCCCGGCTCAAGGGCGAGACCGGCTTCCCGCCCCTCTGGGTGCAGCCGCTCGACCTGCGGTTCGGCGGCCGACGTCGCGCGGTCGGCATGCTCGGCGTGAGCCTGCGCGACGACCACGGGGACGCGCTCGGCACCGCGCTGATCTTCGCGCCGCTGCTGCCCGCCCGCATCCTCGCCCTGGTCTCCGAGGGCGACGAGGCGATGTTCACCCGCATGGCGGACCTCTCGGAGCCCGCACCGCGGCCCAGCGCGGTGGTCTTCGCCGACATCGACGGCTCGGGACCGCTGTCGCGCCGGCTGCCGACACCGGCGTACTTCGAGCTGATCCGGGGGATCACCACCGCCTTCGACGACCTGGTCGCCCGCCACCAGGGCATCACCGGCAAGCACGCGGGCGACGGGGCGAGCGCGTTCTTCCTCGCCGGGACCCACGGCTCCGACTCGGCGGCCACCCGGGCGGCGTTGGAGGTCGTGCAGGCCCTCCCCGCGGCGGTGCGCACCGTCGTCAGCGAGCTCGCCGAGGGCGGGGTGGGCATCGATCCCGACGACTGCCGGCTCAACGTCGGCGCGCACTGGGGGGCCAACCTCTACATCGGCCAGGTCGTCACCGGTGGGCGGCTCGAGGTCACCGCACTGGGCGACGAGGTGAACGAGTGCGCCCGCGTCGAGGAGGTCGCCACGGGCGGGCAGCAGCTCGTGACCAAGACCCTGCTCGAGCGCCTCGAGGACGACGACGCCGCGGCCCTCGGCCTCGCCCCGCGGTCCCTGACCTACCGGCTGCTCGCCGAGATGGCGGGCGACGACACGAAGGCGCGCCGGGACGCCGGCGCGCTCGCGGTCCACGAGTTGTCCTGAGCGCGCTCCGCGACGCTACGGTGTCCCGGTGAGCGCGGAGAAGACATCGTTGATCAGCGAAGAAGAGCGGCAGCGTCTCACGGAGGCGCGCGACCGCATCCGCGAGGAGTTCCTGTACTCCCACGAGAACCGTCCGGCGTCGTCCGGCAAGGGCATCCACCACGCCGCCCTGATCTGCCGCGACGTGCGCACGACCGTGGAGTGGTACCAGAACGTCGCCGGCTTCCCGGTCACCGTGCTGTTCGAGAACCGCGACCTCGCCGGCTCGACGCACTTCTTCTTCGACGTCGGCAACGGCAACAACCTGGCCTTCTTCGACCTGCCCGGCGTCGAGCCCGGGCCCGTACGACGAGGTCCTCGGCGGGGCGCACCACCTGGCGATCTCGGTGCCCGGCACCCAGTGGTACGCGATCAAGAGCCGCCTCGACGAGCGCGGGTTCGACTACATGGTCGAGTCCAACGTGTCGATCTACACCCGCGACCCGGACGGCGCGCGCATCGAGTTCATCCAGGACCCGCTCGGCGAGATGTACGGCGAGGACACCCTCTAGCGACCCCGCCAGACGGGAGCGCGCTTCTCGGCGAAGGCGGTCGCGCCCTCGCGGGCGTCCTCGCTGGCGACGACCGGGCCCATGATCGAGCCCTGGCGCTCCCACATGTCCTCGGCGGTCCAGTCGGCGGACTCGGTGATGATCCGCTTGCTCGCCCGGACCGCGAGGGGACCGTTCGCGCCGATCCGCGCGGCGAGCTCGCGGGCCCCGGCGAGGGCCTCGCCGGGAGCGGTGAGGTGGTTGACCAGCCCCCAGCGGTGGGCGTCGACGGCCGGGAGCGGGTCGCCGGTGAGCGCCAGCTCCATCGCCACCGCGGCCGGGATGCGCCGTGGGAGCCGGATCAGGCCACCGGCCGCGGCGACGAGCCCCCGCGTGACCTCCGGGAGCCCGAACGACGCCTGGTCGGAAGCGACGATGAGGTCGCACGCCAGCGCCAGCTCGCAACCGCCCGCGAGGGCGGGCCCCTCGACGGCGGCGATCAGCGGTTTCGACGGCGGGCGTTCGGTCAGGCCGCCGAGCCCGCGGCCGGGCACGCCGGGGGACTCGCCGCGCAGGAACGCCTTGAGGTCCATGCCGGCGCTGAAGAAGCCGCCGGCGCCGGTGAGGATGCCGGTGGTGAGCGCCTCGTCGGCCTCGAGCTCGTCGAACGCCGCGGCCATCGCGCGCGCGGTGGCCTGGTCGATGCTGTTGCGGGCCCGGGGCCGGTTGATCGTGACGACGAGCGTGGTGCCGTCGTGCTCGACGAGGACCGTGGGTTCGTCGGTGCCGGTGGGCGTGCTCATCGCGAGGACCTCCGGATCGCGCCGTCGAAGCGCATCGTAGGCGTGGGCGCCGGACCGTGCCTCGCTGCGCGGAGCGGGCGTGTCCTGAGGACACGCCTCACACACAGAAGGGCTCCGGGTGCCTCGACCGCGTCTGATCGCCCCATGAGATTCAGGTCCGGGTGCGACGGGCGACGCCGCACTCGATGATCGCCAGGACTGCTCCGGAAGGCCGTCCCCACGGGCACTGCGGAGCACTCGTCGCGATCATGGACGCAGCGACGTCGTAGCCTTCCTCATTCACGCGCGGCGTGTCCGGGGCTCATGACGGCGACGAGGGCCACGCCCGCGGTGACGCCGATCGCGGCGAGGATCGCGACGGTCGGGGAGGCGCGGTCGATGAGCAGGCCGGTCAGCGGCTGGGCCACCGCGGCGCCGAGCATGATCGCCGAGCCGTGCAGCCCCGTGGCCACCCCGCGGGCGGCGTCGGGCGCGAGCCGCCCGACGGCCTCCGCCGACGCGGCGAGGGCCGGGGCGCAGAACAGGCCGGCGGGCACGAGGCTCAGCGTCACCACCCACCACGGCCCTCCGAACGCCACCGGGACCGACCCGACGGCGAGCGCGCCCAGGAGCACCGGCAACGGCCTCGGGCGTGCGGTCGTCCCGTGCCGGAACCCGCCGGCCAGCGAGGAGAGGCACCACACCGCGTTGGCCAGCGCGAACCACGCGGTCTCGCCGCGGGCGGTGAGCGCGGCGACGACGCCGAGCTCGGTGGCCGAGAGCAGCAGGATCGCGGCCGCCGCCCCGGCCAGGGCGACCAGGACCGGGGCGCCCAGCCACGACCGCATCGCCGGGGCGGCGGGCCGCGCCCGTTCCCCGTCAACGCTTCGGGTCGGCGGGTTCAGCCACCACAGCGTTGCCGTGGCGAGGACGAACCCGACGCCGACCAGCTCGAGCGCCGCCGGCGAGGGCAGCGCGAGGATCGCGGCGGTGCCCAGGGCGGGGCCGACGATGTAGGAGACCTCGGCCGACATCGCGTCGAACGCGAACGCGGGCCGTCGCAGGTCGGCGGGCACGGCGGCCCCGAGCGACTGGCGCACCACCGAGAACGCCGGCAGCGACAGCACGCCCGCGCCCGCGGCGGCGGCCGTCAGAGGCCCGACGGCCAGCCACGGCGCGGCGCCCCAGAACGCCGCCTCGGCGACACCGCACACCACGAGCACGGGGCGCAGTCCATGGCGGTCGATCATCCGGCCGAGCAGCGGGGCGCCGAGGGCGATACCGGCGGTGACCGCGCCGCCGACCAGGCCGGCGGCGGCGAAACCCTGGTCGAGGCCCACCGCCACATGCAGGGTCAGCACCACGCCGGTCGCGGTCAGCGGGAGCCGAGCGGCGAACCCGACGGCGGAGAGCGCACCGATCCCGGGCAGTGCCAGGACCTCGCGGTAGGTCGCCGCGGCCTCGCGCGTCCCCACCACCCGGCCATCATCACCCGGCGCCGGACGCGTCGCGCGGGGCGGGGCCGGGCACACTGCGGCCGTGACCGAACCACCCGTCCTGCCCACCGCCAGCTACGCCGTCACCGGCGCCACCGGTCACCTCGGCCGCCTCGCCGTCGACGACCTCCTGCGCCGGGGGGTGCCCGGCCGCAACGTTTTCGCCCTCGTCCGCGACCCGGCGCGCGCCGACGAGCTCGCCGCTCTCGGGGTCGGGATCCGCGAGGCCGACTACGACCGTCCCGAGACGCTCGATGCCGCCCTCGAGGGCATCGAGCGGCTCCTGTTGGTCTCCGGCAGCGAGGTCGGGCGTCGCGTCGAGCAGCACACCGCCGTCGTGCGCGCGGCCGACGCCGCCGACGTGGGCTTCATCGTCTACACCAGCATCGTCCACGCCGGCACCACGGACCTCGTGCTCGCCCCGGAGCACGCGGCGACCGAGCAGGTGCTCGCCGACGCCGGCGTCCCGTACGCCCTGGCGCGCAACAGCCTCTACACCGAGGTCTACTCCGCGCGCGTCGACGAGTACCTCGCGCGCGGCGAGATCGTCGCCGCCGCCGGCGACGGCCGGGTCTCCGCCGCCACCCGCGCCGACTTCGCCGAGGCGGCCGTCGCGCTGCTGACCGGCGACATCGTCGACAGCACCGGGGCATGGGAGCTCGGTGGGCCGGGCTTCACCTTCGGTGAGCTCGCCGCCACGATCAGCGAGGTCACCGGCACGGCCGTCAAGTACCGGGACGTCTCCGCCGAGACCCTCGTCGAGGAGTTGACGGCCGCGGGCACGCCCGAGGACACCGCGCGTTTCACGGCCGCCCTCGACGGCTCGATCGCCCGTGGCGAGCTCGACACGTCGCCCGACCCCCTGATCCGGCTGCTGGGACGGGACCCGACGTCCGTCGCCGACGCGATCCGCGCCGCCCGGCTCTGACCGGCCGAGGAGAGGAGCGAAGGTGGAGACCTTCCACGGCCCGGAGGAGCTGAAGGCGTCGCTGGGGCGCGAGCTCGGCCCCGGCCCCTGGTTCGAGCTGGACCAGTCGCGGCTCGACGGTTTCGCCGACGTCACCGAGGACCACCAGTGGATCCACGTCGACCCCGAGCGGGCGGCGTCCGGTCCGTACGGCACGACCGTCGCGCACGGCTTCCTCACGCTCTCGCTCGTGCCCTACCTGATCAACGGGTTGCGCAGGGTCGAGGGCGTCCAGATGGGGATCAACTACGGGCTGGAGAAGGTCCGCTTCCCAGCGGCCGTCCGGGTCGGCTCCCGCATCCGTGGCCGCGCCACGATGATCGAGCTGACCGAGCTCGGCGAGGGCGCGGTACAGATGGTCACCCGCGCGACCCTCGAGATCGAGGGCTCGGAGAAGCCGGCCTGCGTCGCGGACCTGGTCAGCCGCTACCACTTCTGAGCCCGGATTGTCGGCTGTCACTCGACGGGTATCACCCGCGCGCAGGCGGTTGCGACGAGGCGACCCCGCGGCCCGCGAGGAGGTCGCCGTGAGCGACACCCCCACCACGGAGTCCCCGGCACCGGTCACCTTCCTGCCCTTCCCCTCGTGGTGGCTCACCGCCTCCGATCTGGGTCGCGCGTCGGTCGAGGTCGCCGCCTGGCACGCGGTACGCCGGGTCCTGCCCCGCGCCGACCGCGGGGCGGGGCGCCCGGTGCTCGTCCTGCCCGGCTTCCTGGCCGGTGACGTCGTCACCGCCAGCCTGCGGGCCCACCTGCGATCGCGCGGCTTCCACACCCACCGGTGGGCGCTCGGGATCAACCAGGGCTTCACCGACGCCATCCTCGACGGGCTGGTGGCCCGCTTCGACGATCTCCACGCCCGCCACGGCGGGCCGGTCGCGATCGTCGGCTGGTCCCTCGGCGGCCTGATGGCGCGGTGGCTCGCCCACCTGCGTCCGGAGGCCGTCGAGCGGATCCTCTGCCTGGGCTCGCCGTGGCGCCCCGAGGTCGAGCAGAACCGCGTGACGCCCGCCTTCCGCCTCGCCGAGCAGTACTGGGGCTTCTCGGCCGGGACCGACGACGTCGTCGCCCTCCTGCGCCGCCCCGTGCCGGTGCCCTCGGTCGCGATCTACTCCCCGCTCGACGGGTTGGTCCACGGTGACGGCTGCCGGCAGGACGACGCCGAGCGGTGCGAGAACGTCGTCGTGCCCGCCAGCCACTGCGGTCTGTGCCACAACCCGGCCGCGATGATCGCGGTGGCCGACCGGCTCGAGGTCCCGCTCGACGACGCGTGGCGCCCCTTCCGCTGGGCCGACGCCGTGGCCGGGGGGATCGGCCTGGGCCGTCGCCCGCCGGTGGCCGGCGCGCCGGCCTCCGAGCCCGCCGCGGCCTGACGGCCGGGCGTCAGGCCGCCAGGGCCGCGTACCGACCGCTCGCCCGACGAGGTCGGCGTGGGAGCCGGTCTCGACGACCCGCCCGTGATCGAGCACCGCGATGCGGTCGGCGTCGCGGACCGTCGAGAGCCGGTGCGCGATGGTCAGCGTCGTGCGGTCGCGCGCGAGATCGTCGAAGGCGAGTTGCACGGCGCGCTCGGTCTCGGTGTCCAGCGCGCTGGTGGCCTCGTCGAGGACGAGGATGCGCGGGTCGCGCAGCAGGGTCCGCGCGATCGCGAGCCGTTGCTTCTCGCCGCCGGAGAACCGGTGGCCGCGCGAGCCGACCATGGTGTCGTAGCCCTCGGGGAGGGCGTCGATCACGTCGTGGATCCGCGCGGCGCGTGTGGCGGCCTCGATCTCGGCGTCCGTCGCGTCGGGCTTCGCGTGGCGCAGGTTCTCGCGCACGGTGGTGTGCAGCAGGTAGGTCTCCTGGCTCACGACGCCGACGACACGGGCGAGGTCGGCGAGGCGCAGATCGCGGACGTCGACGCCGTCGATGGTGACCCGTCCCGCGTCCGGGTCGTGGAGCCGGGCCACCAGAGCGCCCAGCGTCGTCTTGCCCGAGCCGGTCTCGCCCACCAGCGCCAGGGTCGATCCCGCCGGCACGGTGAGGTCGACGTGGTCGAGGGCGGGGACGTCGTTGCCGGGGTAGGTGAACGAGACGTCCTCGAGGCGGAGCTCGCCACGGACGTCGGCCAGCTCGACCGGGGCGACGGGGTCGTCGATGTCGACGACGAGGTCCTGGTACTCGAAGATCCTGGCGAACAGGGCGAGCGAGCCGGCCACGGCGACGCCGACGTCGAGCAGGCTCGAGAGCGGCCGGAAGACGCCGGCCTGCAGCGAGGTGAACGCGACCAGGGTGCCGATGCTCAGCGCGCCGGCGGTCCAGGGCAGTCCGGCGCCGAGGTAGATCACCGCGGGGATCGCGGCGAACACGACGCTCATCGTGGCCATCCGCCAGCGTCCGGCCAGTTGCGAGCGCAGCTCGAGGTCGGTGAGGCGGGCCGAGGACGCGGTGAAGCGTGCGACGAGGGCGTCGCCGGTCCCGAGCGTGCGGTTGAGGGCGGCGGCGTCGACCGACAGGCCCTCCTCGATGGTGACGTTGAGGTCGGCGAGCTCGCGCTGTCGCGCCGCGGTGAGCGCGCGTCGCATCCGCGCCACCCGGCGGCTGATCAGGATCGACGGCGGGAGCACGACGAGGGTGATCAGCGAGAGCTGCCAGGACAGGGCGGCCATGGCCACGGCGGTCGCCAGGACGGTGGTGAGGTTGGCGGCGATCGACGTGGCCGTCGAGGTGACCACGGACTGCATGCCGCCGATGTCGTTGGTGATGCGCGACTGCACCTCGCCGGTGCGGGTGCGGGTGAAGAAGCCGAGCGACTGGCGCTGGAGATGGGCGAAGACGTCGGTGCGCAGCCGGTGCATGACGCGCTGACCGACGCGGGTGGAGATCCAGGTCTGGACGACGCCGAGCGCGGCGGTGACGGCGGCCACGACGACCATCCCGGCGACCAGCAGGACGAGCAGGCGCAGGTCACGCCGGGGGAGGGCGTCGTCGATGACGGCCCGGAGCAGGAAGGGCGAGGCCATGGCGACGACGGAGGACACGGCGATGACCGCGACGACGAGGGTCAGGGGCCCGCGGTGCGGCGCGAACAGCCGCGCGATGCGGCGCAGCGAGACGTGGCGGGCCTGCTCGGCCTCCTCGGCGCGGATCGCCGCATCGCGCGGGGACGCATCGGTGGTGGGATCGGAGCGGGGCAAGGGGCGACTCCTCGGTGGTAGGTTCTGAGGTAACCTCATCGTGAGGATACAACAAGAAAGACGCTATGCTATTCCCGTGGACGAACCGGGCTCGCTGGCGGAGACCTTCTGGGCCGTCGCCCGCCGGATGCGCCACCAGTCCCGTGAGGCCCTCGCGCCCTGGGGCATCTCTCCTTCGCAGCTGCGGGCGCTGGGCACCCTCCTGCGTCACGGTCCGGTGCGCTCGGGTGCGCTCGCCGAGCACCTGCGCATCGCCCCCCGCTCGGCCACCGAGGTGATCGACGCGCTCGTCGACCGTGGGCTCGTCGCACGGCGCCCCGACCCGGCCGACCGCCGGGCCACCCTCGTCGCGGTCACCGACGCCGGCGCCGAGCTCGGCCGGGCCGTCCGGGCCGCCCGCGCGTCCGAGGCGGACCGCGTCTTCGCCGTCCTCGACGACACGGACCGCGCCGAGCTCGAACGCCTCCTGCGCCTGCTCGCCGAGTGACGCTCGGCCGGGTCGGCGGCGGAGGCCGACGGTCACGGCGCCCGGCTGCCGAACATGATCGATGCAGTCCGGACGACAGAAGAGTGGACTACTCCGAGAGGGGTAACAGGCCACCCACAGCCTGTCCCGAAGACGCGAGAGGACCCGTGAGCACGATGGCGAACCAGACGGTCGAGAACGCGGTGGAGCGCATCCGCGCGCTGAACGAGCGCGCGGTGGAGTTGGCCCGCGAGGGCGGCGAGGAGTCGGTGAAGGCCTACGAGCGCCTGCTCGAGAACGTGGCCGAGGCCCAGGAGGCGGCGGGGGACCGCGGTGCCGACTGGATCCGCGCCTTCGCCGCGGCGCAGGCCTCGTTCACCCGGGAGCTGGCCTCCGCGTTCCCCAGCCTCCTCGAGCGCGTCGGCACCGCCGCCAAGGACGTCGCCGACGGCGCGATGACCCAGCTGCGGCGCGTGCCCGGCCTCGCCGGCGCCGAGGGGGAGGCCCGGGGTGCCGTGTCCCGCGAGCAGGACCTGCCGATCAAGAACTACGACGACCTGCGCGTCGAGGAGGTCATCGCCCGCCTCGAGGGCCTCTCCGAGACCGACCTCGGCCGCGTCGACGCCTACGAGCGGCGCACCAAGAACCGCAAGACCATCCTCGACAAGATCGAGTCGGCCCGCAGCTGACGCACGACTCCCCGGCCCGGCGTCGACGATCGACGCCGGGCCGGCGCGCGCCCGGGGCGGCCGGACGCTCCGGTGGGGAGTGCCCCCACCCCTCACCCGGGGGCGGGCACCGCGCTCCCGAGGGCGCACCCGATCGTCGCCCTGACCGCGTCCCCCGACTCTGGAGGCCTCCACACGGCAGGCCCGATGCACGGCTCCTGCCCCGAGTCGGGAGGTGGTCGCCATGGTCCGGACCCGTTGTCCACACCGCGGATCGTCGGTCGATCCGGCGCTCGAGCGGGCACTCACCGCCTGGCGTTCGTCCGGTCCGGCACCGGCGGGCGAGGGCCTCGTCCTCGCGCGGCTCGTCGCCCGGGAGGTCCGGCGCGCCGGACGGCACGCTCTCCCGACGGCGACGCTGCGTGCGCTCGACGACGTCGCCGTCCGGCACCACGGCCGTGACCCGTTCCTGGACGCGTTCCTCGAGTCCGTCCTCGCGCGCCACCGCGACCGCTTCCACAACGCCACCTACCTGGCCCTGCCCCTGCTCGGTCGCATCCTCGACGACCCGTCCTCCGGCCTGGACCCGGAGCGCCTCTCCGCCCTCCTGCTCGCCGACGTCGTGCGGTTCGAGAACGCCCGCCCCCGCGGCACCGATCCCGCCCTGCGCCTCAAGCGCGTCCGCCACGCCACGCGCTTCGTCGCCGCCGTCGACCGCTCCCCGCAGGACGACGTGACGCCGCCGGCCACCACGGCCGGAGCCTGGCTCGCGCTGACCGCGCTGCCGGTGTCGGTCGAGCACGACGAGTACTTCTTCATCCGCGCGCTCCAGGCCCACGAGCTCGTGTTCACCACCCTCACCGCCCTCCTGCACGCGACGACCGGTTCCGTGCGCGCCGGACGTCTCGACGAGGCCGTCGCGCACGTCGACCGGGCGTCGGTCGTGTTCGAGCGGGCGAGCCTGCTCTTCCGGCTCGTCGCGACCCTGCGCGCGGAGGCTTTCCACCGGTTCCGCGAGTACACCGACGGCGCCAGCGCCATCCAGTCCGAGGCCTACAAGCGGTTCGAGCTCGCGTGCGGGGAGCCGTCCGTCGCGCGCCTGGCCTCCGACGCCTTCACCAGCGTCCCCGCGGTCCGGGCCGAGGCCGAGGGCCACGACAGCCTGGCGCGTGCCCGCACCGAGCTGGGCGGGCGCCCCGGTTGGGCATGGGACGACCTGGACCGGGCGGTCGCGCGGCTGGAGGCCGCGCACCAGCGGTGGAAGACCACCCACCACAGCCTCGCGGCGAGGATGCTGGGGACCGCGCGGGGCTCCGGGTACACGGCGGGCGTGCCCTACCTGGCGGCATGCCGCACGAACCGGCTCTTCACACCCGGCGCTGCCGGTCCCGGTCCGGCCGGCGGCTCCGCCGTGCGGACGCCGCAGGCCGTCTGCCCCGTGTGACCGGGCGGCCCGCCACGGCAGGCGCGCTCCGGGTCAGCTCCGGGCGCGGGCGAGCAGGCCGTACATCTCGCACCCGAGGCAGAACCCGAACGCGGCGTTGAGGAACGCGGCCACCAGCGCGAACGCGGTGGCGACGACTCCCAGCGCGGTGAGTCCGGTGAGGTAGCCGACGGCCGCGACCGCGGTGAAGACGAGGCCGACGGTCTGCGAGAAGCGCACCGGCGCCGGGTCCTCCCGCTCGACCGGCGGGCCGAGTCGCGGTGCCAGCAGGCCGCGATAGAGCGCCCCGTAGGGCGCGTAGCGCATGCCGGCGACCGACGCGACGGCGAAGACGGCGGCCTGCGCGAGGGCGAGCCACCCACTACCGGTGATCAGGACGAGGGCCAGGACGACGGTCGTGAGGGCCGCGGCGAAGCGCACGCCGCGGGGGTCGAGCCCCGTCGTGGGACGGGTGGGGACCTGCTGGGACACGGGTTGCTCCGGGCGATCGAGGTGGTCGGGGGGTCGTCAGCCCCGGCGACACAGGCTCGAGGCGACACGGACCAGGTCGATGGTCCGGGCGCAGGTGAGCAGGAGGTCCACGGGACGGATCATCGTGGGTCGACCACGTTCTCGTCCAGCTCGCTGCCGAGCGCGTCGAGCAGCTCGGCCCGGCGCGGGACGCCGGCCACGCGGAGCAGCTCGCGTCCGTCGCGGTCGAACGCGATGGTCGTGGGGGTGCGCATGACGTGGAGGGCGCGGGCGGCCTCGGGTGTGGCCGCGACGTCGATCTCGACGTGACGCAGCCCCGGCCGCTCGCCGGCGAGCGCGTCGAGCTGCGCCGCGGTCTGGCGGCACGGCGTGCAGACCGGTGAGGAGAGCTGGAGCAGGAGGACCCGGTCGCCCCGGGCCGGGGTCGCGGCGGCGAGTGCCCATCCCGAGGGCACCGCGGCGGCGGACGGTCGGCGTACCCGGCCGGCCCGCACGCGCAGGCCGACCCCGAGGACGGTCGCGACGACGAGGGCCGTGACCAGCACGAGGACACCGACGACACTCATGGTCCGATCAACCGGGCGGGCGATGTTCGTGTTCCCCGGACATCCCGTTCCCCCCGGTCCGTGTTGCACCATGGGCGCGGGTCGGTCCCGACCGCCGCCCGGTACCCCCCACCAGGCGCGGCGGCCGGGGCCGACCCGTTCGCGATTCGGGTCGGATCGTCGTGCGGTTCACCATCGCGAATGCCGAGGCGACATGACTCCGTGTGCACGCGGGATCACAGGGCCGAGCGGACGCTAGGTCTTCGCTGTTCGCAGGGCGGCCATTCGGGGGATAGTCCTTGACGCGTTACACCTCGTGACACCAGCGTGCTCCTTGAGGGTGATTATTCAGGGAATCACATGACCGTCAGTCACCGTTAGTGTCGTCACGGACTCGTCGGTCCGGCGCGCGGACGCGGTGCTCCCTCTGCGCGAGGAGTCGTTGATGTCCGCCCCCACCGTGCTCGATCCGCCGGCGAACGTCCCCTTCCCGATCCGCGGCCGGACGGCGACGCCGCAGGAGATCACGAGTGCCTTCCAGGCCCGCTGGGACGCCGAACACGTCGCCGCGAGGTTCGTGCTCCCCGCCAACTACACCGCCATGTCCAAGCAGCAGCAGGTCATGACGTTGATGAACCTGGAGCGGACGGCGCGCAAGCTCCCCCCGTTGACCGAGGATCCGGCGCTCCTCGGGGTCCTGATGACCAACCACGTGGCCGAGATGGACGCCTACCACCTCTTCGATCACGACAGCCCGCTGACCGGTACGTTCAGTCAGCGCCTGCGAGCGAACGCTGCCCTCGGGAACCAGCTCGAGGGCGAGATCATTCACGGTGAGACCGACCCCGCGGCGGCGGTGTTCGGGTGGATGTACGACGACGGGCCCGGTTCGGGCAACATGGGCACGCCCTGGGGCCACCGGCACAACATCGTCAAGGAGGTCTTCCTCTACGCGGGCATCGGTGTCGGCAGCTCCGGCCTCGGGGTCGACTTCGCCGGCGGCTACAGCCCGGGGCCCCGGAACGGGCCCGCCGGGCCGCCCACGATGAACCCGCCCCAGGTCGTGAACGGTGTCCCGCAGGTGACCGGCGTGAACTCCGTCGATCCCCAGCGGACCGCCGGCGACAAGGCCCCGATCGTCCATTTCTACGTCGGCTCGCTGACCAACGGCACCCTCGTGAACGGGAAGCAGACCGGACCGGGCGTGTGGGTCCCCGACCAGGCCGACCCGCATTTCGGTGCGCTGATGGCGGCCGTGCGGGACAAGCCAGGCCAGCTGCACGCCGTGGCCACCGACCGCGTCGCCGGCCGCGTCGACATGGCCGCGATGCCGGCCCCCGTCCAGAACGGCACCGCGACCACCACCCAGGTGCCCAAGAACAACAACGGGACGACCGCGGTGCTGCCCGTGACGCCGCCCCCGCCTCCACCGCCGCCGCCGCCCCCGCCGCGCGACCAGCTGGTCGACACCCCGCCCGAGGGCTTCACCGTGGACACCGACCAGGCCGGCGTCCCGGCGGGCCGCAAGCGCTGGCGGAAGCTCGTCGCGGGCGGTGTCGCGACGGTCCTCGTCCTCGCCGCCATCGCGGTCGGCACCGTGGTCGCGACCGGCTCCGGCACGCCCACCCCGGGGAACGCCACGATCGCCACGGCGACCACGGGGCAGGGGGTCGCGGTGGTCTCGGGCGACCGGCAGACCGTGGCCGCCGGGAGCATCGTCCCCGCGCCACTCAAGATCCGCGTGACCGACCCCTCCGGCGCCCCGGTCACCGGCAGCACCGTCACGTTCACGTCGTCGTCGCCGGGGTTGTCCATCGGCCGGGTGGGCCAGCAGTCGGACACCGAGACCACGGACGCGAACGGGTTCGCCTCGGCCATCGGTGCCGCGTCCGCGGCCGGGACCTTCACCGTCACGGCGGCCGTCGGCCAGGGTGCGGATGCGCGCACCGCGACCTTCACCGTGACCGTCACCGGCGCCGGTGGCACGGCGGGCGGCGCGGTGCCCGGCACGAACGGTGCGGCGGGCGCCGCAGCCGGGACGGCCGGAGGCGCCGCGGGAGCTGCTGGTGGCGGCGCGGTCCCCGGCGGCGCCGGCCCGGCCGGCGGCGCTGCGGGGGGTGCGGCCGGGGCCGGCGACGGCGCCGCGAGCGGCGCTGACGACAACACCGGGGTCGACACCGAGGACAGCTCCGGGGACGCCGTGGATCCGGGGAGCCCGGGGGCGGGCTCGCCCGGCTCGGCGGGCTCCGCGGGTTCGAGCAGCGGCTGAGCGTCGTCCGGAGCGGCACCCCGTCGGGAGGCGGGGTCACCCTCTGTCGGCGGCACCGTGACTCGCCGTTCCACGGCGCGCACAGCACGCCCCTCTGCGTCGAACGGACCTCGTGTCCGGTTCGTCCGGTGAGTTCGTGCGCCGACTCGTGATCGTTACGACCGGGGCGCCGCGCCGACCCTCACCCCGGGCGCGTGGACAGCGCGTCCGTCAGCAGGGCGACGAGCGCCGCGTGCTGGGCGTCGGTCGACGATCCGACCTCCTCGTCCGAGCCGTCGAGGGCCTGGGCGGCGAGGCCGGCCTTGTCGTCGATCAGCTCGGCGATCTTGGCGTCGATCGTCTGTGCGGCGAGGATGCGCCAGGCGGTGACGGGCTCGGTCTGCCCGATGCGGTGGCTGCGGTCGATGGCCTGGGTCTGTTCCGCCGCGGTCCAGGGGAGTTCCGCGAGCACGATGTTCGAGGCGACCTGGAGGTTGATGCCCACACCGGCGGCGGTCAGCGAGCAGACCGCGACGGCCACGCCCGGGTCGTCGACGAAGGCGTCGATGTTCCGTTGCCGCACCGCGGGCGTCTGGTCGCCGCGGATCGACGAGAACCGGACTCCCTGCCGGGCGAACGTGTCCTCGGCGGCGTCCATGACGTCGACGTGCTTGGCGAAGAAGACCACCTTGCCGGCGCTGCGCGCGAGCTGCGCGGCGTAGTCGGCGGCGAGACCGGCTTTCGCCTGGCCGATGCGCCGCATCATGCTGAAGACGTTGTCGCCGCTCGACGAGGTGGTCGCGTCCTTCTGCTCCCACCCGGCCACGCGACGCACCAGGTCGTGATCGATCCCCTCGACGGCGGGACCGGACCGCCGGGCGGCGAGGGCTTCGTCGTAGCGCGCCACCAGCCGGGCGGCGAGGTCGCGTTCGGCCGCGCGGATCGAACGGCCGGTCGGGCCGTCCAGCTCGACCGGCAGGTCGGCGATGCGACGCTCGGGGATGTCGGCGGCCACGTCGATCTTGCGACGGCGCACGATGCCGAGGTCCACCACGCACTCCCGCGCGGCCGCGTAGAAGCCGGGATCGGCGGGGGTCAGCTGGGTGGCCGTCAGGGCGTCCATGAGGTCGGCGCGCGGCTTCTTGTCGTCGATCCAGCCGAGGAACTCCCAGATGGCGAGGAAGTCCTCGATGTCGTTGATCAATGGCGTACCCGTGAGGGCCATCAGCAGCGGACGTGCGGTGAAGGACCGGATGCGCTCGGAGAGCGCGAGCACGTGTTGCGAGCGTTGCGAAGCCTTGTTCTTGATGAAGTGCGCCTCGTCGAGGACCATCCCGCGGAAGCCGAAGTCGCCCAGCCACCCCACGTGCCGGTCGAGCACCTCGTAGTTGACGACGACGATGTCGGCGAAGCCGTCGACGGAGTCCCCGTTGCCCTGGATCGCGGTGGCGCGGCGACGGGACGACCACAGCCCGGCCTCGCGCAGCCAGTTCGTCTTGACGACGTTCGGCACGACGACGAGCAGCGGATAGGCCTTCGCGGCCTCGGCGGCGAGCAGCGCCTCGGCGGTCTTGCCGAGCCCCGGCTCGTCGGCCAGCAGGAAGGTCCGGTGGCCGTCCGCCGCCGCGGCGACCAGCCGGGCCTGGTGCGGCATGAGCTCCCGGCCGCCGGGAACCGTCCGGGACCCGGGCCGGGGGAGGGCCATGCACGCCGGGGTCCCGTCGCCGACGCGCTCGAACGACCGGAGCAGCGGACCGAGGAGCTCCCAGCCGCTCAGAGGCGTCGGACGGGGTCCGCTCGGCCGGGCGGCCGAGAAGTCGGGGGCGAGGAAGGGGTTGGCCATCTGGCGTGCGACCACCGACTGCGGCACCACGCTCGGCCGGGCCGGCGCGGCGGACGGCTCCTCGACCGGTGGGGCCTCCTCGGCCTGTGTCTCGATCCCTGCTCGGCGCAGCATGTCGCGCTCGAGCGACCGGGCGTCGTCGGAGACGACGGCGTCCTCGGCGAGGAGCGCCAGGAGTGCCGGATCACGGACGGCGGTCTTCGCGAAGGACGTCGCGATGTCGTCGAGACGCTTGAGCTGCTCGGTCCGGTGCGTGTCGCTGCTGCGCTCGTCCGCCCGGACCCGGGCGCGCTCGTCGCGCAGCAGCAGCGCGATGGCCTGGAACTTCGTGCGCGTCGCGGGTGTCACCCGACCGCGCCCCAGGGCGGTCCGGATCTCCCCGACGGCGTGCGTGAGCACCGACACGACGTCCTCGCGCTGGCGGCCGCGCCGCCGATCTGCGGGGGCGCCACGGCGAGCCCCGGGCTGGGGCCGGCCTCGTCGAGCCACGTCACTCCTCGGGAAGGTCCGGCACGGCCGCCGCGGCGGGCGGCCACGCGTCGTGGTTGCGGGTGAGGGGCACCGCGGAGAGACCGAGGTGGCTCCTCCACGGTGCGACCGGCCCCTCGGCAGGCGGGTGCCGCCGCGGGCCCGAACGGCCCGCGCCACCGCTCGAGGGTGGCGGCGTCCGGCGCACGAGAGCGTCGCGTGCCGGACGGGGGTGCACAGCGGACCGGTTCGCTCCTCATCGTACCGCTCGGCGACCGGCCGGCGACCGGGGCCGTGCGTGCGAGTCGCCGCCGGATGCTTGACAGTTAGGCAGGACTAGATGGTACATCTTTAGGACTACGTCGACCGGGGAAGGTCCCGGGCCACCGAGGAGGAAGGAGACCCCATGTCGAGTCTCATGGTCGACTTCATCATCTCGCTCGACGGTTGTGCGGCTGCGGACGGCTGGCCCGGTTACTGGGGCATGGAGGGGCCGGAGTACCTCGCCTGGATCGCGGAGGAGGCCGAGGAGGAGCACACCGCTCTCCTGGGCGCGACGACGTACCGGCTCATGTCCGGGTTCGCCGCCGAGTTGGCCGACGATCCGGGCTTCGCCGCGTTGACCGCGACGCCCAAGCGGGTGTTCTCCTCCACGCTCGAGCCACCGCTGTCGTGGGCCAACACCGAGCTGGTCGAGGGTGACCCCGTCGACGCCGTGCGGGACATGAAGCGTCGTGAGTCGCGACCCCTGCGGACTCTCGGCAGCCTCAGCCTGTGCCGGTCGCTGCTCGGAGCCGGGGTGGTGGACCGCTTCCGGGTGGTCGTCTTCCCGGTCATCACCGGTGCCACCGGGACCGATCGCATCTTCGACGGGTACCCCGACGTCGCGCTCGACCTGGTCGACAGCCGCACGTTCGACGGTGGCCTCCAGATGCTCGACTACGTGCCCACGGTCCTCGACGGACCGCCGGCCGCCGGCGACGGACCTCTCGGCGGCGGCGGAGGAGAACCCCGATGAGGACGCCGATCACGAGGTCGTGGTCAGCGCACCACAGCGGGTGAGTCCACGGTCTCCGGGCCCCCGGGGTCAGGTGCCCCGGGTGGGATCGAGGAGACCGACGCGTCGGGCGCGGGAGACGGCGTCCCGGCGGCTCGTCACGCCGAGCTTCTGGTAGATGGCGCGCTGGTGGGTCTTGATCGTGTTCAGGGAGACGGCGAGGTCCTGGGCGATCTCGGTGGACGATCGCATGGTCGGGAGGAACGCCAGCACGGCCCGTTCGCGTTCGGTGAGGGGGTCCCGGTCGGCGGGGACGTCGGACGCGGCGCGCGTCAGCACCACCTCGACGAGGGGATCCTGGTCCCCGAAGGCACCTTGGTGGGCGGCGAGGTGATCGCGGAGGGTGCCGGGCAGGTGGAGGAGCGGACGCAGGAGGTCCCGCCGGGCCGCGATCCGCAGGGCGCGCTGCATCTGCTGGAGGACGCCGGAGGGCTCGTCGCGGGCGGCGGCGATCTCGGCGTCGAGCAGGAGCGATTCGACGATGCCGAGAGACGTCAGGAGCCGGAGTCGCCGGGCGAACAGGGGTGCGAGGAGCTTGCGCGCGGCGGGGTCGTGAGTCGTGGCCCACTGCAGTCGTGCGGTGAGCAGGGCGGCCTCGGCCGAGCCCTCCAGCTGGTGGGCCACCGCGCGGGTCACCTCGGCGGCCTCCCGCGCACGGCCCAACCCGAGTGCCGCCTGCTGTTCGAGGAGGCCGGCGAGCGCGACCTGCTGGTCGGACAGACCCGTACCGGCGCCGGCGATCCGGACGAGACGCATCTGCTGCCAGCCCGCGACCGGCCGGCCGGTGTCGTGGTCCACGACGGCGCGCAGGGTGCCGAGGGCCGACAACACGTGTGGGTGGGTCTGGGCCTCGGCGATCTCCGCTTCGGCGATGTGCGCGAGGGCCCCCTCGGGCCGCCCGCCCAGGAGCTCGGCCGACGCCAGCACCAGGCGGGCCTGGACATACCCGGAGCTCCGGGTCCATCCGTGGCTCGTCGCGCGCGCGATCGCGGCCCGGGCGTGCTCGCGGGTCTCGGGCGGGCTGCCACCGAAGAGCCGGGCGGCCCCCAGAGCGCTGTGGGCCTGGACCGCGAGATAGGACCAGCCGTGCTTCTCCGCGAGAGCGAGCGCTTCCGTGCCGTCCCGGCGCGCCGCCTCCGTGTCGATGGTCGGCAGGCCGCTGGCCCGGGTGAGGAGCGCGAGGGCCCGCAGGGCGGCCCCCTCCACGAGCTCCGGGCGGATGGCTCGGGCGGCGTCCACGACGTCACCGAGCCGGCCCTTCGCGAGCGAGGCCCGGACCGCCACGATCTGCCGGAAGACCGTGACGTTGTCGCTCTCGTCGCCCGTGAACTCGGCTCCGGCCGTCGTGATGAGCTCGTCGGCGCGGCCGAGCTCCCCGCTCTCGAGTGCGGCCAGCCCGAGGACCAGGCGGACCCGGGGGTCGCTGACCGCCCCGTCGATCATCTGCTCGGAGCGCGCCAACGTGGTGAACTCACCGCGGCCGATGAGCTCGATCGCGCGGGCCCGGAGCAGGACCTCCGTGGTGTCGATGTCGCCGGACAGCGCGGCGCACCGGAGGGCCTCGACGTGGTCGCCGCGGGTGTCGTGCCAGGCCGAGGCCCGGCGGTAGAGCTCGCGAAGGTGGTCGGGACGAGCCCGCCGCACCCGGGCGAGGGTGTGGGAGCGCAGCAGCTCGTGCACGCGGTAGTACTCGCGGCGCCGGTCGGTGGCCGTCACCATTCCGGTGGTCGTCGCGAGACGGTCGAGGATGTCGGCGGCGTCCTCATCTCCGGTGAGGTCGGCCGCGAGGTCGATGTGCAGGGGAGCGGAGATCGTCGAGGCGACGAGGACCGAATGCTCCCGGTCGCCGAGATGGGACAGGACCTCGCCGACGAGGTAGTCGGCCACGGACCGGTCGTCGCCGGCGAACTCGCGGACGAACCCGGCGGTGTCGCTGCGATGGTGCAGCGAGAGCGCGGCCAGTCGCAGCGCGGCCACCCAGCCCTCGGTGCGGGCGACGAGCGTCGCGGTCTGGTCACCGCGGAGGTCGAGCCCCTCCCGATGGAACAGTTCCGCCGCGTCCTGCTCGGTGAAGACGAGCCGGTCGGCCCGCATTTGACCCAGTCGCCCCTCCAGCCGCAGACGGTCGATCCCGATCGCCGGGTCGTGCCGGCTGCACAGCACGACGGTGAGCATCGGGAAGGGATGGCGCAGGAGCTCGAGCAGCCCGCCGACGGCCGGATGATCGGTGATCGCGTGCACGTCGTCGAGGACCAACCGGACCGGGACGCTCAGGCCGTCGAGGGCGTCGAAGACCGCGGAGAGGAACTCGGCACGCTCGGGCGCGCCGGTCCAGGACGGCGTGATCCCGGGGAACGGGCTCTCGGCCACCACGGCCGGAGACGCCTGGAGAGCCGCGAGTACGGAGGCCCACCACTGGCGTTCCTCGCGGTCGCCCGCGTCGAGCGCCACCCACGCCGTGGGGGTCCTGGGTCCGGCGCGTACCCAGTCGGTGACCGCGGCGGTCTTGCCGTATCCGGCGGGGGCGCTGACGAGGATCACACGACCACGCACACGGGGCTCGCTCTGCTCGTCGAGGGCGGCGCGCACGGTCGACCGCTCGACGAACCGCGGTGGACGCAGAGGCACCGCGATCTTCGATCGCCGCATGGCACCCCCTGGCCGGAAGCCGATTCCGGGGTCCAGGGGGATCGGTTCGTCCGTTCTAACGTGTCGGGGGCCCCGGCGCACCCTTCCGCGCCGCCTCGGGAGGCCGACTCCGTCGAATTGGTGCTTGTGGCGCACGAGGGGCTGGGCCGAGTCGCCTGGCGGACTGCGCTGGTACTCCGTGCCGAGACGAGGGCCGGCGCTGCACGAGGTCTCAGCCGCCCAGCGCCGAGAGGCCGTCGCCGAACAGCTTCACCCCGATGACGGCCAGCAGCACACACATGATCGCGGTGTTGTGCGCCGCCATCCAGCCGCGGAGCCCCGCGAGCACCCGCTGCGAGCGCGCCCCGAGGCCGACGTCGATCGCGAGCGGAACGGCCGGGCCGACCGTGCCGAGGACCACGAACACGGCGAGGGCGACCGCCTGCCCGCCGCCGCTGACGCCGGTCTGGGCGATGGCCGCCGCGGCGCCCACGGTGATCAGCAGGTTCTTCGGGTTCGCGGCGGACAGCGCGACGCCCAGGCCGGCCGACTTCACCGGGTTGAAGGTGTCGATGGCCGTCATCCACCCCGGGAGGGCGGCCGCCTCGGTGCGCGGTCGGCGGCGCCACTGGAGCCCGGCCAGCCCGATCAGTGCGACCCCGAGCAGGAGCTTCACGACGCCGACCCACGTGGCCGGCTCGTTCCCGTCACTCGCGCCTGCTCCTCCGGAGACGAGCAGGACGATCGTGCCGGCCACCGCGAGACCGAGCATCCAGCCCCCGACGAAGGCGACGCCGTTGGTGCGCCCGCGGGGTGTGGCGAGCATGAGCACCACGGCGATGATCGGGATCGGACTCAGCGCCACCCCGACGGCGAGCGGGAGGACCGCCCCGATAGCACTACCCATTGTCCACTCCCGTGTCGTGGCGGAGGGCGGCGACGGCCCCGTCGACATCACCGAACACCCGGGGCACCGCGCCGTCGGTCTCCCGCAGGACGTCCCGGACCTGACCGATGTCCCGGGCCGCCCACACCGTCGCGCCGGCGACCAGATCCCGGCGGGCCCACGCGGGGCGGTACCCCCGCAGCCAGGGCGCGATCATCGACGGCACGGGCCCCGCCGCCTCTGCCCGCGGGAGCTCACGCGGACAGGCTCACTCCCCGTGCGGCCCCGTCGCCTCACCCGCGCCGGGTGAGAGCACCGGCGTGGACGGGCCGCGTGCCCGGACCCGCGTGCCCCGGACACCCGACGGGACGCCCGACCCGCCGGGCCGCGCCCGCTCTCGCGAGGGCGAGGTCACCCGACGCGGGTGAGCCGCTGCGCCGGTCCGGCGCGCATCGTGCGAACCACCCGGTGATGACCGGGCCGGCTCGACGGAGGAGCAGAGGGCGGAGCGCCGTTCCCTCGGAATGGACGGCACACCATGGGGAGGCACGTGATGGCTGCTGCCCGCTACGAGTTCCGCGTCGAGGGCCGGCTCTCCGACGAGGTCGCCGGTGAGTTCGACGAGCTCGAGGTGACCCGCGCGGCGCCCGAGACGGTCATGCACGGCGAGGTCGTCGACGAGGCCCATCTGCACGGGATCCTCGCCCGCTTCCAGGACCTGGGCCTGCGCGTGGTCTCGATGCGCCAGGTCCCCCGATGACCGATCCCTCACCGAAGGAGTCCTTCCGTGCCTGATTCGAAGCCGAACATCCTCGTCATCTGGGGCGACGACATCGGCATCACGAACCTGTCCTGCTACAGCGACGGGCTGATGGGCTACCGGACGCCGAACATCGACCGCCTCGCCACCGAGGGCATGCGGTTCACCGACTCCTACGGCGAGCAGAGCTGCACCGCCGGGCGCGCCGCGTTCATCACCGGGCAGAGCGTCTACCGCACCGGCATGAGCAAGGTCGGGTTCCCGGGCGTCGACATCGGGCTCGATCCGCCGAGGACCCGACGATCGCCGAGCTGATCAAGCCCCTGGGCTACGCCACCGGGCAGTTCGGCAAGAACCACCTGGGCGATCTCAACAAGTACCTGCCGACCGTGCACGGGTTCGACGAGTTCTTCGGCAACCTCTACCACCTCAACGCCGAGGAGGAGCCCGAGCTCCCGGACTTCCCCGGCAAGGAGCAGTACCCCCGCCTGCACGACATCCAGTTCCCGCGCGGGGTCCTGCACTGCTGGGCGACCGACGAGGACGACGACACGGTCGACGAGAAGTACGGCCGGGTCGGCAAGCAGCGGATCGAGGACACCGGCCCGCTCACCAAGAAGCGCATGGAGACGATCGACGACGAGACGACCGCGCGCGTGCGCCGGGTCGATCCGCAAGCAGCACGAGGCCGGGACCCCGTTCTTCTGCTGGATGAACATGACCCACATGCATCTCCGGACCCACACCAAGCCGGAGAGCCTGGGGCAGGCCGGCTTCTGGCAGTCGCCCTACCACGACACGATGATCGACCACGACCGCAACGTCGGGTCAGCTGCTCGACCTGCTCGACGAGCTCGGCCTCGCCGACGACACGATCGTCGTCTACTCCACCGACAACGGCCCGCACGCCAACACCTGGCCCGACGGAGCGACCACCCCGTTCCGCAGCGAGAAGGACACCAACTGGGAGGGTGCCTTCCGCGTGCCCGAGGTGATCCGCTGGCCCGGTCACATCGCCGCCGGCTCGGTCTCCAACGACATCGTCCAGCACCACGACTGGCTCCCGACGTTCCTGCGCGGCGGCGGGCGACCCCGACATCGTCGAAAAGCTCAAGACGGGCCACCAGGCCGGCGAGAAGAACTTCCGCGTGCACATCGACGGGTGGAACCTGCTTCCGTATCTCACCGGCCAGGTCGAGCACTCCCCGCGGCGCGGGTTCATGTACTTCTCCGACGACGCCGACGTGCTCGGGATCCGGTTCGAGAACTGGAAGATCGTGTTCATGGAGCAGCGCCAGCAGGGCACGCTGGGGATCTGGGCGGAGCCGTTCACCGTGCTGCGCGTGCCGAAGCTGTTCAACCTGCGCACCGATCCGTTCGAGCGCGCCGACATCACCTCGAACACCTACTGGGACTGGTTCCTCGACCACGACTTCATCGCGATGTACGGCACCGCGATCGCCACGGCCTTCCTCCAGACGTTCCGGGAGTTCCCGCCGCGCCAGGAGCCGGCCAGCTTCACCATCGACCACGCCGTGCGAAGCTCCACGACTTCCTCGCGCGGGACTGAGCGATGGCGATCGGCCTCGATTCCTGGCACGAGACGGCGACCCGGGCGGCCATCGAGGACTTCGTCGCGCGGGTCTGCGACGAGTCGGGACCCGACCACGTCCCGCCCGAGGCCCGGGTCGCGTGGCCGACAACGACGGCACCCTGTGGTGCGAGAAGCCGATGCCCATCCAGCTCGACTTCACCATCCGCCGGCTCGGGCAGCTCGCGGCCGAGGACCCCTCGCTGCAGGACCAGCAGCCGTACAAGGCCGCCTACGAACACGACCTGCACTGGATCGGCGCGGCCATGGTCAAGCACTACCACGGCGACGACAGCGACTTGAGTCTGCTCATGGCGGCGGTTCCCCGGGCGTTCGACACGGTCACCGTCGAGGAGTACGACCAGCAGGTCTCGGCGTTCTTCGCCGACGCCGAGCATCCGTCGATGAAGGTTCCCTACCTGCGGTGCGGTTTCGCCCCGATGGTCGAGCTGTTCCGCTACCTCGAGGCCCACCGCTTCACCGTCTACATCGCCTCCGGGGGCGATCGCGACTTCATGCGACCGATCGCGGGCGAGCTCTACGGCGTCCCTCCGGAACGGGTCATCGGGAGCGCGCTGGGTCTGACCTATCGAACCGGGGACGGACGTTCCGACCTGCTGTACAAAGCCGAGATGGACTTCTTCGACGACGGCGAGGAGAAACCGGTCCGCATCTGGAGCCGGATCGGCCGACGGCCGATCCTGTCCATCGGCAACTCCAACGGCGACCTCCCCATGATGGACTTCTCGGGGTCGCCCGACGGCCCGGCGCTGCGCCTGCTCGTGCTCCACGACGACGCCGATCGCGAGTTCGCCTACACCGCAGGCGCCGAGGACGTCCTCGACCGCGCCCGCGAGCAGGGCTGGACGGTCGTGAGCATGAAGGACGACTGGAGCACCGTCTTCGCGGCAGGCGACGCGTGACCACGACGACCAGGACGACCGGAGAGCTGCACTGGGTCGAGCCGCAGACCTTCACCTTCGGCTCGGACGACCACTACCGCGAGGAAGGCCCGGCACGCCCGGTCGCCGTCGACGGGCTCTGGGTCGAGCGGTATCCGGTCACCAACGCCGAGTTCGCCCGGTTCGTCCGGGAGACGCGCTACACCACCGTCGCCGAACGCCCCCTGGACCCCGCGGACTTCCCCGACGCCCCGGTCGAGAACCTGCAACCGGGGTCCCTCGTGTTCACCCGCACCGACGGTCCGGTCGACCTGCGTCACCTCGACCAGTGGTGGACCTGGACGCCGGGCGCGTCGTGGCGCCGTCCGGAGGGTCGCGGCTCGTCGTTGGCCGATAGGGCCGACCATCCGGTCGTCCACGTGGCCTACGCGGATGCCGAGGCCTACGCGGCCTGGGCCGGCCGGGCGTTGCCGACCGAGGCCGAATGGGAGGCCGCCGCCCGCGGCGGGCTCCCCGGCGCCGCCTACACCTGGGGGGACACCCCCGAGGGCGACGGCCGGCGGTGGGCGAACTACTGGCACGGATCGTTCCCCTGGTCGGCCGAGCCGGGGTACGGGACGACCTCTCCGGTCGGCGCCTTCCCCGCCAACCCCTACGGCCTGTTCGACATGGCCGGGAACGTCTGGGAGTGGACGACCGACTGGTACGCCGAACGCCACCCGGACCCGGACGACGGGGCCTGCTGTGTCCCGCGCAACCCCCGCGGCCCCGGCGTCGAGGCGAGCTACGACCCCCGGCAGCCGCAGTTCGCCGTGCCGCGCAAGGTGGTCAAAGGGGGTTCGTTCCTGTGCGCCGACGTCTACTGCCGGCGCTACCGACCCGCCGCGCGGCGCCCACAGATGATCGACACCGGGATGAGCCATCTCGGATTCCGGTGCATCGCCCGGCCGACTCAGCCGCCGAGCACGGCGTCGAGCTGATTGTCCTGGGAGGTCTGCAGGCGCCCGTCGAGCACGAGGGTCGGGGTGCCGAAGGAGCCCGGGGTCGACTGGAGGGCCGGGTCGGTGGAGGCCTGCTGGAAGTTCTGCGCCACCGCGGCGGTGTGGGTTCCGTCCTGGACGCACGCGGCGTACCCGGGTCCGGCGCCGACCTGCTGGCCCAGGGTCACGAGCTGCTCGGCGGTGTAGCCCGCGCTGTTCTCCTGCGGCTGAGCGGCGTAGAGGCTCGCGTGCACGCTCGGGAAGGCGCCGTTCTCGGCGGCGCAGATGATCGCGTTGCCGGCCAGCGAGGAGTAGCCGGCGGGGCGGGAGCGCTCGTCGAGCAGGTTCACCAGGTGGTAGCGGACCTGGAGACGTCCGGCGTCCAGGGCCGCGGTGATCGGTGCGCCGCCTCGGGACTCGAACTGCTGGCAGGCCGGGCACAGAGCGTCCTCGTAGACGTCGAGGGTGTGCGGCGCGCCGGCAGCGGGCCCGGCGACGATCACGCCGTCCTGGACGGAGACCGGGTAGGTGCCCTCGGCGCGGGTGGGTGGGATCGCCGCGGCGGGCTCGCCGGAGCGCCCGCCGAACAGGAAGATCCCGCCGAAGACCGCCACGGCGACGATCACGACGGTGACCACCGCCGCGATCCGGGGGCCGCGGGACGGGCCGGCTCCGCGGGCCTTCGTGACGCTCGCCGATCGCTTCGCCATGGGGTGTTCGTCCTTCGGGATCGAGGTGGAACGAGGGCCCCGGCGACGGGTCCGGGCCCGGCCGGCGCGCGACATGTCGACGACGCCTGGATGGAGTCGTTCCCGAGTGCTCGGTGGTTCCCGGTCGTGAGCACCCGGACAGTGGACGGACGAGGGTTTGCCGCCGCGCCTACCGTCGACCAGCCTCCCAGGGGTGACCGAAGGAGCAACCGATGGATGATCGTGCCGCGCCGGAGACGGCGTGGTCGGCGGAGACCGACCCCGCGCCGATCGGCCGCGGGGACGGCGTCCTCGGTGGCGTCCTGCTCGCCGGCGGTCTGCTGGGCGCCGTCGCCGCGGTCGTGCTCCTGCTCGAGAAGCTCGCGCTCCTCGCCGACCCGGGCTACGCCCCGAGCTGCAACATCGACTCCGTCCTGTCCTGCGGGTCGGTGATGCGGACCGCGCAGGCCGCGGTGTTCGGCTTCCCCAACCCGATCCTCGGGGTCGCGTCGTTCCCCGTCGTCGCCATGGCCGGCGCCCTGGTGCTCGCCGGGACACCCCTGCCCCGGTGGTTCTGGCTGGGGCTGCAGTTCGGAGCCACCGCGGGGGTGGCGTTCGTGGGGTGGCTGATCGTCCAGAGCCTCGTGGTGATCGGCGCTCTGTGCCCCTACTGCATGGTGGTCTGGGCGGTGACGATCGCGATCGCGTGGTTGGTCACCGCGCGCAATCTCGACGCCGGGGACCTCGACTTCGGTGGACCGGGCCGGCGGCTCGCGCGCCGGCGGGGGCTCGTGCTCGCGCTGGCCTACCTCGTCGTGGCCGTCGCCGTCGTCGCGAGTTTCCCCGCCTACTGGGCCTCGACGGTCGGGCTGTAACCCGCGACCGTACGCCACCTCGTCGTCGCGCCTAGGCTCGCGGCGTGAAGGTCCTGCTCCTGGAGAACATCCATCCGGTGGCCGCCGAGGCGTTCCGCCTCGAAGGCTTCGAGGTCGACGCGCGCTCGGCGGCCATGAGCGGCGCCGAGCTCGCCGAGGCGCTGCCCGGGGTCTCCCTGCTCGGGATCCGCTCCAACACCACGATCACGCCCGAGGTGCTCGAGGCCGGCTCGGACCTCCTGGCCGTGGGGTGCTTCTGCATCGGCACCAATCAGGTCGACCTGGACGCGGCGTCCGAGCGCGGGGTCGCGGTGTTCAACGCGCCGTTCTCGAACACGCGCAGCGTCGTGGAGCTGGTGCTCGGCGAGATCATCGCGCTGGTACGGCGGCTACCGGAGAAGACCGCGCGGATGCACGAGGGCATCTGGGACAAGTCGGCCCGGGGGAGCCACGAGTTCCGCGGACGCACCCTGGGCATCGTCGGATACGGCAACATCGGCACCCAGCTGTCCAATGTCGCCGAGGCCGTCGGGTTGCGCGTCGTCTTCTACGACACCGCCGACCGGCTCGCCCACGGCAACGCCCGACGGGTCCACACGCTCGAGGAGCTGCTGGTCGAGGCCGACATCGTCAGCCTGCACGTCGACGGTCGCCCGGGGAACGCCGGGCTCTTCGGCGCGGCGCAGTTCGCTCTGATGAAGCCTCGGTCGATCTTCATCAACGCCTCGCGCGGGATGATCATCGACGACGAGGCGCTGCGGGAGAACATCCTCTCGGGCCACCTCGCCGGCGCCGCGATCGACGTCTTCCCCCGCGAGCCCAAGGCGCAGGGCGACCCGTTCGTGTCGCCGCTGCGCGGTCTCGACAACGTCATCCTCACCCCGCACGTCGGCGGCTCCACCCAGGAGGCGCAGGAGGAGATCGGGAGCTTCGTCGCCACGAAACTGCTGGGGTTCGTCGGGACCGGGTCCTCGGCGCTGTCGGTGAACCTCCCGCAGGTCGCGTCGCCACCGGTGCCGGGAACGTTCCGGATGGGCTACCTGCACGAGAACACCCCGGGGGTGCTGGCCGGGATCAACCAGCTCCTGCTCGAGAGCGGGGCGAACGTGGTCGGCCAGGCGCTCTCCACCCGCGGCGAGCGCGGATACGTCGTCACCGACACCGACGACGCGATCCCCGAGGAGGCTCTCGACGACCTCCGTCGGTCACCCCGGACGGTCTGGCTGCGGACCTGGAAGCACTGAGGTCGTCGTGTCGGTCGTGGAGATCCACCTCGTCGAGGGCCAGCACGCGGCGACCCGCATCGAGGAGCTCCTGCGGAGGGTCAGCGAGCGGTACGCGGCCGTGCTCGGCGCGCCGATCGGTCGCGTGCGTGCCGTCGTCACCATGCACCCGCCCGAACTGTGGGCGACGGGTGGCATCCCGGCCGCCGTCGACGGTGACCCGGCGCCGTACTTCGTCGTGTCCGTGCTGGAAGGGCGTCTCCCTGCGCAACGCCACCGGCTGCTCGCGGACATCACCGACGCGATCTGCGACGTGCTCGGAGCGACCCGTTCCCGGGTGCTCGGACGGGTCGTGCAGGTCCCGCCGGACGACTGGGCGGTGGGCGGCGTGCCCGCGTCGTCCCGGCGCCGCGACCAGATCGTCGCCCGCACGAATCTGGTCTAGGGAGCGGGAAGGCGGCTCACTCGGTCAGACGTCGGCCAGGGCGACGTCGGGGTCGGCGAGGCGCCGGGCGTCGACCGGAGCGGCGGCTCGTATCAGGCGGTTGATGTCGTCGGTGACGTCCCAGACGTTGACGTTCATCCCGGCCACCGGACGCCCCTCGCGCAACCAGAACGCGATGAACGCCCGCGAGGCGAGGTCGCCGCGCACGACGAGGTCGACAGGCACCTCCCGGTCGAGGGGGGCGGCGTGGCCGGTGTACTCCATCCCCAGGTCGTACTGGTCGGTGAAGAAGTACGGCAGCCGGTCGTAGACGGCTGCCGGGTCCCCGGGATCCAGCATGGCCCGAGCGGCCGCCGGCCCACTGTGCAGCGCGGTCGCCCAGTGCTCGACCCGCAGCCGTCGTCCGAGCGCCCGGTAGGGGATGCTCGCGACGTCACCGGCCGCGTGGATGTGCGGGTCGCTCGTGCGCAGGTGCTCGTCGACGACGATGCCGTTCTCCACCTGCAACCCCGCGCTCTCGGCGAGCCCGGTCTCGGGGGTCGCGCCGATGCCCACCACGACGACGTCGGCCTCGACGATCCCGCCGTCGGCGAGGCGGACACCCGCGACCGCGCCGCCCTCGCCGACGATCTCGGCGACCTGCACGCCGAGACGCAGGTCCACCCCGTGCGCGCGGTGCAGGTCGGCGAACACGGCGGCGATCTCCGGACCGAGCACGGCCAGCAGGGGCGCCGACGCCGTCTCGAGCACGGTGACCTCGGCCCCGGCGATCCGGGCGGCGGCGGCCACCTCCAACCCGATCCAGCCGGCGCCGACGATCGCGACCCGTGCGGCGCGCCCGACCGCGTCCCGGAGGTGGTCGCTGTCGGCGAGGGTGCGCAGGTAGTGCACGCCGTCGAGTTCGGCGCCGGGCACCCCGAGGCGTCGCGGCGACGCGCCGGTGGCCAGCAGCAGGGCGTCGTAGCCCACCCGGGCACCGTCGGCGAGGACCACCTCGGCACCCGCCCGGTCGATCGCGCGCACCGTCGTGTCGAGCCGCAGGTCGACGTCGTGGTCCCGGTACCAGTCGACCGGATGGACGAACACCGAGTCCCGGTCCGCGGATCCCTGGAGGTACTCCTTCGACAGCGGAGGCCGCTCGTAGGGCCGCTGGTCCTCGGCCGAGAGCAGCACCACCGGGCCCTGGTACCCGGCCTCGCGAAGTGTCTGCGCTGCTCTGGCGCCGGCCAGGCCGGCCCCGACGATCACCTGGCTCATGTCGTACCCCTTCTTCGGCGGACGGGATCAGAGTGGTCGCTGTGCGCCGGGATGTCAGCTGTGCTCGGCCTCGACCGCTTCACCGACGCCGCGCCGGCGCAGGGTTCGACCGGGCGGGTCGAACACCGCGGCCAGGCGGGCGAGGGTGAGCGCGGCGAGCAGCAGGCCGACGTCGCGCAGAGCGACGTCGAACCAGGCCGGGCTCGTCGCCAGGGTCAGGATGATGCCGCCCAGCCAGGCGGCGACCAGCCAGGCGCCGTAGCGGGGCTTGAGGGCGACCACGAGGCCGGCGACGATCTCGACGACGCCGACGACGTGCATGACCGTCGACGGGCCGACGGGCGCGAGGGCGACGATCCACGGCGCCAGGTACTGCCTCCAGTCCACGAGCAGGTTGGTGAACTTGTCCAGACCGAACACGATCGGCAGGACGGTGAACCCCACGCGCAGCATCAGGAAGCTCTGGTGAGCTGCGCGGGAGACGCCGTCGGGAATGGGTGTCCCGACCGTTCGGGTGGCCGACATGGTGGCTCCTCGACGCCAGGGGTGGGGCGCGGTGCCCGACCCGATGTGACCTGTGCGTCGCGGCGGCGCGGGTGTCTTACCCCCCACCGGATGCGGGGAGCGACTCGGGTCGCGGGGGTAAGACCCGCGCGCGACGCACACCCGGTATGCGGCTACGACCTCCACGCGCTGATGAACCTCACCGACCGGGGCTGCCCGCCCGACCTCGCCGTCCGTATCCTCGCGCCGGTCGACCACTCCGACCCGGAGGGTTGGTCATGACCCCAGCCTCCGGCGACTCGCGCACCCGCACCGTGCGCACGCCGGCCGAACCCAGCGGCGACGGGTTCGACCGGCCGGGCCCGACGCCGAGTCCCGGGCCTGGACCCGGCGCCTGCACCCGCACCATCCCGACCGGGCGAGCGCCGTCGCCGACCTGCACGCGCTGCTGCTCTCCGCGGCCCGCTTCGAGATCCACCGCCGCAGCGCCCGCGCCGCGCACCTGCGCGGCGGCGACCACACCGACCTCGCCCACCAGAGCGCCGACGACGCCCTGGTCGCCGTGCTGGCCAAGCTGGACGACTACCGCGGCGCCAGTCGCTTCACCACCTGGGCGTACAAGTTCGCCCTGCTCGAAGCCGCGGTCACCCTGCGCAGGCTGGCCTGGCAGGGCCACGAGATCCCGATGACACCCGAGCGGTGGCCGCCGGTCGCCGACCCCGCCGGCAGCGCCCAGCACGACCTCGAGACCCGTCAGGTCCTGGCCGACGTCGGCGCGGCCATCGACCGCGGGCTCAGCCACCACCAGCGCGAGGTCCTGCTCGCGCTGACGGTCAACGAGGTCCCCATCGACGTCCTCGCCGAGCGGTTGGGCTCCACACGGGGCGCGATCTACAAGACCCTGCATGACGCCCGGCGCAAGCTCCGGGCCACCCTGGCCGACGGGTCCCTCCCCGCCCGCGCCCCGGACGGAGGCACCCCCCGATGACATCCGAGAACCTGATCGCCCGCCTCCTCGGCCCCGAGGCGCCCGAGCTGACCTGCGAGCAGTGCTTCGACACCCTCGACGTCTACGTCGAGCACGCCCGTTCCGAGGGCGCCGCGGCCGCCGACGCCCGCCACCCCGGCATGGGTCCCCACCTCGTCGGCTGCCCGGCCTGCGCCGAGGACCGCGAGAGCCTGGACGCCTACCTCGACCGCCGCAACCCGTGACGCGCACGTCTTGCGACGGTGCGCGGTCCCCGGGAGGACGTCGTGCCCGTCGGCGGTCACCCGCGTCGCCGCACGGGGGCTGACGGGAACCCGGGTCATGGACGATCCTCGACCCACCCGGAGGCATCGGAGGCGGACCTGTGTCTCGGACGCGCTGGCTCGGTCGGCTCCGCGAGCGCCTCGGTGGGACGACCCTGCGGTGGGTCCTCGTCGGCGTGCTGCTGGTCGGCCTGCTGGTCGAGGCCGTCCATCAGCTCGTCGTCGGCGACCACCTCCGCGACCTGCCGATCGTCGACGACTGGCTCCACGCCGGGCTCATCCTGGCCTCGAGCGCGATCTGCGCCCGGGGGGCGTGTCGTCGGCCCCCGGGCCCGTCGCGTGCTGCGTGGTGGTGCTTCGCCGCGGCGCTGCTGCTGTTCGCCCTCGCCGAGATCACCTGGGGCGCGCTGTACTCCGGGGGCGGCGACGTGCCCACCCCGAATCCGACCGACCCGCTCTACCTGAGCACGTACCCGTTGTTCATGGCGGGGCTCGTGCTCATGGTCCGGGCCCGGGTGCTCGACGTCCCGTGGCACCGCTGGCTCGACGGCTTCGTCCTCGTCCTGATCGTCGCGACCCCCGGCGTCGCGTTGTTGATCTTACCGGTGCTGGAGAACGCGCCGATCGACCGCTTGGGGCAGATCGTCGCCGTCGCCTATCCCCTCGGCGACGTCCTGCTGCTGGGTGCGCTCGTCGGCACCCTGCCGCTGATGTCCTGGCGGCTGTGGGGCAGCTGGCCGTGGGTCGGTGTCGGGCTGGCCTGCTTCACCGTCGCCGACGCCTCCTACAGCCTCACGGCGGCCGACGTCGTGGCGCACGACGGGCCCTACGACTTCCTGTGGAGCGCGGGCGCGCTCGCGTTCGCGGTCGGCGCCACCCGGCTGCCCTCGCGGGCCCGCACCTTCCGGGAGATCACCGGCTGGCCCGCGATCGCCCTGCCGCTCGGGGCGCAGCTGTTCGCCGTCGTCACGCAGATCTACGGCTACTTCCGCCCGCTCCCCGCGGCCGAACGGCTGCTGACCATCGCCGTCCTCCTCGTGGGGATCGCCCAGATCATCGTGTCCCGACCCCGCCCGGACCCGGACGCCGAGCGATCGACACCGCCCACTCGATCAACGGCGGTCCGAGAGCCTATTGTCCGGGACGAACCGACACCCTTGGAGTGACCATGCCGCGTCCGTATGCCAGTGGAGTCGTCGACGCGCCCGTCGACAAGGTCTGGGCGCAGGTTCGCGCCTACAACGACCTACCCGCCTTCCTGCCCGCGATCGGGCACAGCGAGATCGTCGAGGGCGTCGACGGGCAGGTCGGGGCCGTCCGCCGGCTGACCCTCGCCGACGGCGGCGACCCCTTCGACGAGCGGTTGCTCGTCCTGGACGACCCCGGCGGCACCTTCACCTACACCTTCACCGGGGCGAACCCGTTCGGCGTCCGCCGCTACGTCTGCACGGTCCGGGTCTCTCCGGTCACCGACTCCGGCCGGTCCTTCGTCGAGTGGTGGGCGGAGTACGACGCCGACGCGGATCAGGAGGAGGAGCTCAACCGCACCTTCGCCCAGGACGTCTTCGGCGCCGGCATCGCTGGTCTGCAGAAGCTCAGCTGGCGGTGATCCGGAGCCGGGCCGCGGGCGGGGTGGTCGTCGATCCGCGCGGTCGGGTGGCCGTCGTCCGCCAGCGGGGCCGGACGTGGTCGCTGCCCAAAGGCCACGTCGAGTCCGGCGAGGACGTGCTCGACGCGGCCCGGCGCGAGATCCACGAGGAGTGCGGGCTCGCTGACCTGGAGCTGGTGCGCGAGGTGGGGTCGTACTCCCGGATGGGCTTCGGCCACGGCCTGCCCGAGCACAAGACGATCACGCTGTTCCTGTTCCGCAGTCCGGAAGCGACCCTGCGACCTCTCGACCCGGCCAACCCGGAGGCTCGCTGGGTGTCCCCGGAGTCGGTCGCGACGACGCTCTCGAACCCGGCTGACGGCAGGTTCTTCACGCGCCAGGTGCTGCCGCTGCTGGCCGAGGTCTGAATCGCCGTCCTCGTCCACCCCGACGACGGAACGACCGCCGACGGTGACGTGCCGGCTGCGGGATTCACAGTGACTGCGTCAGTCCGCCGTCGATGACGATCTCGACCCCGGTGAGGTTGGGGAGCCGACCACCCGCGAGTTGCGCGACGAGATCGGCGACTTCGTTCGGGCGGGTGAAGCGCCGGGTGGCGGTGGCGGCGACGGCCTGTTCCGCCACGGCGTGGGGGTCGCCGCCGGTGGCGGTCGCGATGGCCTCGGCCACGCCACCGCCGCCCAGCCACAGGTCGGTCTCGACCGGGCCGGGGCTGACGGTGGTCACCCGGACGCCGCGGGGCCCGAATTCCTTGGACAGCGACTTCCCGAGGTTGGTCAGGGCAGCTTTGGCGGCGCCGTAGTCGATGACGAGGGGGTCGGGGAGCGAGGCGTTGACCGAACTGACGGTCACGATCGACGACGAGTCGTGCGCCAGCAGGTGGGGGAGCGCTGCCCGGCAGGTTCGCACCGCGATCATCAGGTTCAGCTGCAGGGCGGCGTCCCAGTCGGCGTCGGTGACCGCCAGGAAGCCCGCGAGGCGGGGGTGGACGGCACCGACGTTGTTGACCAGAACGTCGATGCCACCGAAGGTCGCCACGGCGACGTCGACGAGGTCGTCCGGCGCGCCGGATGCTCCGAGGTCGACGGCGACGGGATGCACGGGGTACTTCTCGGCGAGCACCTCCAGCTCCTCGGTGATGGTGCGCGAGCCGGCCGTGACGCTCGCGCCTTCCTCGGCCAGCGCCGTGGTGACGGCGAGTCCGATGCCGCGGCCGGCGCCGGTGACGACCGCGCTCTTGCCCGACAGTCCCAGGTCCACGGCGCTCAGAGCCCGTGCTCGGTGAGCCAGGCCAGCGTGGCGTCGGCGACGTCGCGCCACCCGTGGTCGATGGTCAGGGAGTGCGCCCGGTCGGGGAACTCGAGGATGTCGGTCACGGCGTCGCTGTGGCGGTACTGCTTCAGGGTCGCCTTGGTGACGGCTTCGGGGACGGTGTGGTCCTGCCCGCCCATGATCAACAGGAGCGGCCCCCGTGCGGAGTTGTCGGTGGCGACCTTCGCCGGCGAGTGGGGGTCGAAGTTCGCGGCGGCGGCCTCGAAGAGCGGCTTGCCCGGCGCCGGAATCGCCCAGCGGTCGTAGAGCTCGTCGGATTCGGCCGGAGGGAGGGCGTTGCCGAAGGCGTAGCGGAACTGTTCGGGAGTGAGGGAGACCGCGCGGTGCTTGTTGGCGGGGTTCTTGAAGACCGGCAGCGTGGCGCGCAGAGCGGACAGGGGCAGCGGGAGGACGCCCTTGATCTGGGCGGCGTCGATGGCCACGGCGGCGGCGGCGAGGTCGAGCCCGAGGAGCTTCTGGGCGATCATGCCGCCGAAGGAGTGGCCGATGAGGATGGGCTTGGTCGGGAGGCCCTCGATGAGGGCGGCGTAGTGCTCGACGACGTCGTCGATCCCGTGGTCGGCGATGCTCTCGGGGTTCGCCCGGGCTTCGGCCACGGTCGCGGGGTCGCCCGGCCAGCCCGGCGCCGAGGCGGCGTAGCCCTTGTCGGTGAACGTCTCGATCCAGGGCGTCCACGAGGTGGCGTGCAGCCAGAGCCCGTGGATGAACAGGACAGGGGGTGAGGTCGTCATGGTCGGTTCTCCTCGCTCGGGCGGTCCCGTGCCGTTCCTCATGACACCCCGGCGCGACGCGCGGAGACTCGCCGTGACAGCGCCTGCGAGGCGACCCGTGAACTGAACGTTCTACCTACGTTCTGGGAACGTAGCGAGACCGGCGAGGGAGGGCAACGAGATGGCAGCGCGAGGGCCCGTACCGGGCGAGGAGTGCGACCGATCGGAGCAGCACCGGCCCACCGGCGCGCGCCCGTCGGCCGCGCGCGAACGGATCCTCTCGGCCGTCGACACGCTCTTCTACCGGGAAGGGATCCGCGCCGTCGGGATCGACCGCATCGTGGCCGAGGCGCAGGTGACCAGGGTGACGCTCTACCGGCACTTCGCGTCGAAGGACGACCTGGTCACCGCCTACCTCGACGAGCGCGCGGCGCGCGGCGAACACCAGCTCGGGGAGCTCGCCGCCCGCTACGACGATCCCGTGCAGGCGTTGCTGGCCATCGGCCGACTCCTGGCCGACGAAGGGCTCGAGGCCGAGTACCGGGGGTGCGCGTTCATCAACGCCGCCGCCGAGTTCAGCGACCCCGGGCACCCGGCCCGCGCGACCGTCGCCCGACACCGCGCCTGGGTCCGCGATCAGACCACCGAGCTCCTCGCCCGGGCCGGTCGCCCCCACCCCGAGCGCACCGCCGAGGTCCTGCTGATGGTGCGCACCGGCGCCGTCGTCGCGAACTCCCTCGACGGTTCGCCCGACGTCGACCAGACCTTCCTCCGGCTGTGGAACGAGCTCGTCACCGAGGTCTGAACCCTCCGACCGGCCCGACCGACACCGGGCTCACCGAAGCGGCCGGTCAGCCGTGGACCAGTCGGTGGGCCGCCCCGATCGCGGCCCGGTAGCCGACGCCGAGCAGCCCGTTGCGGGCGAGGGCGGCGCGGGCGGCGTTGGACCCCGGTCCGCCGTGCACGGCCCCTCCGGGGTTGGCCGAGGCCCCGGAGAGGAAGAGCCGGTCGATGGGGGTGTCCGCCCGTCCGAGGCCCGGGGTCGGCCGCAGGAACAGCTGCTGGTGGATCGCCGAGGTGCCGCCCATGATCGCGCCGTCGACGAGGCTGGGGATGCGCGCCTGCAGGTCGCTCGGCCGGGAGACGGTGCGGGCGACGACGAGCTCGCCGAATCCGGGGGCGTGCTTCTCGAGCACCGCGGCCATCCGCTCGACGTGCTCGGCGAGTTCGGCGTCGGTGCGGGCCTGCCCGTGCGGGAGGTGGGTGTACGCCCAGAGCGACTCGGTGCCGGCGGGGGAGCGCGACGGGTCGGCGAGGGTCATCTGCCCGACCAGCATGAACGGGTGACGCGGGTAGCGCCCCGCGGCGATGTCGGCGCCGAAGTCGATGAGCTCCTCCGAGCCGCCCCCGACGTGCACGGTGCCCGCGCGCCGCGCCTCGGGAGCGGTCCAGGGCACCGGGGCCGACAGGGCCCAGTCGACCTTGAGCACGGCGTCGTCCCACGTGAACCGCGCGAGGTCCGCCACCATCCGCGCCGGGAGATGCTCGGTCCCCACGAGGTCGCGGTAGAGCAGGGGCGCGGGGATGTCGGCGAGCACGGCCTTCCGGGCCCGGACCAGTCCGCCCTCGGCGTCCACGGCCCCGACGGCCCGCCCGGCCTCCACGAGGATCCGGTGCACGGGCCGATGGCACTCCACGACCCCGCCCCGCGCCTCCAATCGGTGGACGAGGGCCTCGGCCAGCGCCCCGGCCCCACCCTCGGGGACGGGGAAGCCGACGTCCTGGGCGAGCATCGCCAGCAGCCAGCCGAAGACGGCACTGCCCGCCTGACCGCTGGGGAGGTCGGTGTGCAGCGCGTTGCCCTCCACCAGCAGGCGGGCGCCCTCGCCGGCGAACTCCTCCTCGGCGAAGCGCGCCGCGGGCATCACCAGCCGCCGCGCCAGCCGCAGCAGGCCGGGGGTGCCCACCGTGCGGACCAGCCGGGTCGCGCCCCGCACCGGAGGGAAGGGGCTGAGCACCGCGTCCAGGAGCGGCTCCCGGAGGCGCTCCCACTCGTCGGCGAGCCGTCGCCAGGCGTCGCCGTCGCCGCGGGCGAAGCCCTCGACGGAGGCGGCGGTGACGTCCAGGTCGCGCGAGAGCAGGACCGCCCGGTCGTCGGGCAGCACGTGCGCCAGCGGCTCGGGCGGATGACACCACCGCAGGCCGTGTGCGCCGAGGTCGAGCCCCCGCAGGACGGGCGACGCGCTGCCGAGGGGGTAGAAGGCGCTGCCGAGGTCGTTGCGCCACCCCGGAGCGGTGATCTCCGCGGTCCGCACGGCGCCACCCGGTGCGTCGGAGGCCTCGAGGACCACCACCGACCATCCGGCGTCGGCCAGCAGGTTCGCCGCGACGAGGCCGTTGTGGCCGGCGCCCACGACGACGGCGTCGACGGTGTCCTCAGGCCTGGGCACGATGGACGGCGATGTCGGCGAGACGGTGCAGGCTCTCGGTGTTGCGGGCCCGGATGAACGGGGCCTGCACGGCGGTCGGGACCAGCCGTCCCGGACCGCTCTCGGCGTACTCGAGGATGCTGACCCGGCACCGGTCCGGTCCGAGTGGCGTCAGCTGCAGCACCACGCGGGCGGAGCCGACCGGGATGGCGCGGGCCTCGAGCTCGAGCCGCCGGCCCTCCTCGACGGCGCGGACGACGGTGGTGTCGCTCAGTTGCACCGGCCACAGGCCCACGCTGTGGTGCAGCCGGGCGCCGACTGCGGGCCAGGTCGCGTCGACGTCGCGCATGTGCGTGGCGCCGACCACCCACAGCGGGTAGAGCCACCCGTCGCTGAGCACCGACCACACCGTCTCCGCGCTCGTCGACACGTCGAGCTCCACCTCCGGGGACAGGAGCCCTCGCAGGTCGTCGCCCATGTCGGTCCCTCCGTTCGTCCGGCGGTGGGGTCCGCCTCCAGGAGCAGTCCGTGCCCGATCCCGACGCACCCGGATGCCGCCGGATCTGCCCCGAGGAGGGCCCCTCCTACACCTGGACGCACCTTCCCGGACTTGATCGGTACAACCGGGTCGTCGCCGGGCGCGGTGGTGTGACCGACCCGACCCGGGTACTCCGTTGCTTTCGCGCCAGGTTGAGCAGCAGCCGTCCGCGATGCTGAATCTCCTCCTGAGAGGTGCCGCGATGAGTGTTGTCGACCGTGAACCAGTGGCCCCGGGTGCGGCGGCGTCGGGGATGCCCGAGTCCCGGGCCGCGTCCGACGGCATCCCGCGATCCGGGGATGCGATCTATCTCCTGGTGTTCAACGACCCCGAGGCGCCGGCCGAGGACTACGGGCTCGGCTGGTCGCTTCTCGCCTTCCAGGGCAGCACCACCCGGTGGTCGCAGTCGCTGGCCGGCTACGGGGCCGGGGCGCACGTCGGACCCCGGCAGGCCCAGGCCGCGGCGCGGCAGGTCCTGGCGGCGCACGGTGTGCGTCACGTGAGCTGGCGCAACGGCGAGAGCGACGGACTGCCGATGTTCCGTGCCGTGCCCCACCGCGTCCGACCGGGCGACGTGCCCGCCCCGCGCGGAAGCGGGCACGCGTCCGCCGGGGCCTCGGACGACTCTCGGTGGAGCGACGGGGCGCCCTGGCTCGGATGAGCCACGAGACGGTCCGGGCGCGGTCTGCGTCTGCTTGCGCACGTTTCTGCTCAGATGCGGCGGGCCCACGATTCGGCGAAGCTGTAGATGCCGAACGCGGCGAATCCGAAGCTGATCGCCAGCAGGAGCAGCGGGCCGAACGGCTGGGTGTCCAGCGTGGTGAGAGCCTGGTCGAGTCCGCCCGCCCGACCGGGATCGGCCCGCAGCGCCGCCAGCTCGAACAGCACGCCCACGATCGCGAACGCGAGACCGCGGGCGATGTGGCCGGCCACGCCGAGCACCTCCACGGGACGGCGCATGCGGTCCGGCAGGCGCCGGTAGTCGAGGTCGTCGGAGAAGTTGCGCGCGATGCCCGTGTAGCACATCGCTCCGGCCACGACGAGCACGACGACACCGACGAGAGCGACGAAAATCCGGCCGACGGGTAGGGCGAGCAGCCCGGCGGTGACCTGCTCCGAGCCGGTGGAGCTGGAGCCGCCCGACGTCCCGGTGACCAGGAGGCGGACCCCGACCCCGACGACGGCCAGGACCGCGATGGTCTTCGCGCCGGCCCCGATCCGCTTGCGGAACCGGATGCCACCCGAGGTCCACCGGAAGCCGGTGGCGGCGGCCAGGCCCTGCCACACCGCGAACGCGATGAGGCCGAGCACCACCACGGCGAGCACCCCGACACCGACCGGGTTGCCGATCAGGGTGCTCAGAGCGCCCTGCTGGTCGGGCTGGCCACGTCCCGAGAACGCGAAACGGGTGGCGATGACCCCGATCAGCACGTGCACGAGGCCGTAACCGACGAGCCCGACCCGCCCGAGGAGCTCTACCGCGCGGACGGGAGCCTCACCCTCGCCCCGTGCTCCGAGACCGGCGAGCTCGCCGTACACGTGCTCCGCCGCCTGCTCGGCGCGGTCCTCGACCTCCTCGGTCGCGTCGTCGGACCGCTCGGCCTTCCGGCCGGCCTCGTCGGCCTTCTCCTCGGCCTCGGTGGCCTCCTGCTCGGCCTCGTGCTCGGCCTCGTTCGACGCCGCGTCCTGCGCCGACGTGTCCGCGACCGCCGCGTCGCCCGTCGACTCCTGCGCCTCGGGGTCCTCGGACACCGCCCGCGACTGCTTGTCCATGCTGTCCTCAGGTGACGGAGTGACGCTCGCGGACCGACCGCAGGACTCGTTCCGCGACCGGACCGTCGTCGGGCTACCCACCCCGTCGCACGAGGCGGTGTGGCGATCGCCTCTGTCCGCCTCGAGGCGCACCGCGGCAGCAGCGCTCGCCGCGGTCGTAGAGACAGCGGCGAGCGCGGGATGTTCGTCCGCATGCCACGGGCGCCCCGGCCACCACCGTGGCCGAGCGATGCGGGAGAAGGACCTCTAGTGGCCCTGGAACTGGCGGAACCCTGCTCGTCGCCGCCACCTCGACGGCGCCAGGGTGGGAGGGGCGTCGATCTCCGGCAGAGGAGTGAGGCGAGCTCGGAACCCCGCCACGCCCTCGGGCTGCTCGGGGCCGGTGCCCGTCCAGCCCTCGACCCTCACGTCCTGCTCGGCCAGCACCCTCACCGCCACGGCCTGCGCCACCCGCGCCGGGGCGAGCGCGCCTGCGCCGCGGGCGGCCAGCGAGATACCCCAGTACCACCGGGAGTCGTGACGGGCGATCAGCGCCCAGCCCACCCCGTACCCCGTGGTGGGGTGGGCGGGGTCGTTGTAGACCAGCATGTACGCCGTCGCGTGCTCGGTGCGCGGCGCCGGCGCGTCGTTCTCGCGGTCCGCGTCGTGCGCGGTCTCGGGGGCAGCGATGCTGCCGGAGTCGAGCAACTCGAACCGCGGCAAGTTGATCAGATTCATGTCGGCCACCCCGCCGGCCTCGCGTCGTCGCTCTCGCGAGCGCCGGGGGCCAGGGTGCTGCACGCTGGGCCGTCGAGAGTAGCCGCGAGCATGTGACGCAGGCAACCCAATTGTCGGGATCGAGGCGGGAGTTGGCTCCTGCACCGGCCCGGCCCATCGTGATCGCCGGCTACGGCCAGCTCTCGGCGGCTCCTGTGGTCTCCGCGCTCCAGCTCATCGTCACGGTGGTGCCGCGCGGGGTGTGGGTGACCAGGGCGCGGTCGGCGAGGGCGTCGATGAGTTGCAGGCCGCGGCCGCGGAACCCTGCATCGGCGGGCGGTGGTCGCCACGTGCCGTCGTCCTCGACGGTCACCGCGATCTCGCCACACTCGTGACGGGTCAGCTGCAGGTGCACCGCCCCACTCCGCCCGGGGTAGGCGTGCTCGACGGAGTTGGTGACGGCTTCGTCGATGGCCAGGACCATGTCCTCGGCGATGTCGGGATGCACCGCGCTGCCCACGGTCCAGGTGCGCGTCAGCTGCCGGAGCGCCGACACCGCGCCGGGCACCGCCGCCTGCGTGGCCCGCAGCCCGCGCACCGCCGTCAAGGGCTGATCAACCACTCGGACCTCCGGGGAACTGTCACCGGGCTCGTTGTCGAACCTGGGTCGGTCACCGGGGTCTCGGGTGAGGGTGGCGCGGTGTCGCCGCGCCGCTCGCAAGGGAAACGGTCAACGGAGTACCCGCCGACCCGCACGTTCATCCACCCGCCCGTCCGGCCCGACGTCCACGCTGCGACGACCGTTCGGCGCGATCGCCCCAGTGATCGACGTCGGTGAGGGTGCCCTCGTCGGCGACCAGGGCGGACCGGGTCGAGCGGGGGGACGCCAGGACGGTGGACGTCAGGATGCCGAGGGCGGCGACGGCCTCGCCGGCGAGGTCGAGGACGTCGGCGAGGGGAGACAGCGGCGAGGGATGGAGGTCGTTCCTCACGACGCGTTCGCCACTCCCGTCTGACCCGGCGACGAAGCCGGGCCGGCGGCGGAGTCGCCCTCCGAGGGTGGTCTCGCGGTCGGGATCGGCGCCCAGTCGGTGCGGCGTTGCACCGAACTCGAGGGAGCGGACGCGGTGCGCGCGGGGGCTGCCGGGTCGCGGGAGTCGCGGCGGAGGGCGTCGTAGACCAGGAACACCTCGTCGAGCGGGGCCGAGAGCAGGGCGGCGAGGAACTCCGGTAGAGCGACTCCGAGCACCCGCAGCGACCCGCCGTGGTCGGTCAGGTCGGCGCGGGTTCTCGCGAGCACCGTCAGCAGGCCTGCCCCGTCCCAGCACTGCGCCAGGTCGACGGTCAGTTCGCGCACCCCGACTGCGACCAGACCCCGCACCGTTTCCGACACCTCATTGACGGTGGCGCCGTCGACCCGGCCGGTGACCCGCACGATGGGCAGGTCCCGGACGTAGTCGATGGTGACCTTCGACGGTTTCGCACGGCTTTCAGCCGGCCGCTCTGTGGGCTGGTGCTTCAGATGTCGCCCCACGACTGTTCCCCCGACCGATGTGCTTGCTGAGGCCTGTCAGCTCGCGTCCGCCGGGTCCGGGGCATCGCACAAACACGAATGACGGTATCCCTTGGTGCCAACGGGTCGCAATGGCGGGTTCCGTCCGTTCGAAGCTCGCACCACGACCGCGGGCGGGGTGAACCGCGGCGCCCGCCCAGATCGCTCTGACCTCGCGACCACCACGTACTACCGGTGGGTCACCGCGCGGCATACGGTCGTATGTACCGACCGCCTCAGCTTCGAGACCAGTGCTCCATCCGGATGCGGGGGCGGTCATGGACATCCCGGACCCGATGTCGCGCGCCCCCGAGGACCGTGGGGTGTCCGCTGCGCACGAGGGGGCTCCTGGATGTCGACTCGACGTGTCGTCGCACCCTCCTTGCCGCGCGGTGACAGCGATTCGGCGTCACCGGCGAGCGGGTTGAGCGCGACGCTGGAGACCGACCGGCGGACGACGGTGATCCGGCTCCGGGGCAGCTTGTGCTGCGCCACCGCAGCGACCCTGCGCGAGACGGTGGAGACCGCCCTGGCCACGACGCCCGCCAGGGTCGTGCTCGACCTCACCGCCGTCGTCGCCGACGACGAACTCGGTCTCTGGGTCGTGCCCGCAGTGGCCGGCGACGCCCAGCGCGGCGGTGTCCAGCTCATCGTGGTGGCTCCGGCCCGCCAGCTGCGCATCCGGCTACGCCGCCTGGGCGGCCGCCCGATCGACATCACCGACACCGTCCCGGCGGCCCCGTCCTCGGCCTGACCTGAGGTATCCCCGGCGCCGGACCTCGGGCGTCGATCTCGTCGCGTCGGCGTTCGTCCGTCGTGCGGGCGTCTCGCCGCACGCGAGATCGCCCGCCTCAGCGCGGTGGCGTGGGGGCGCCGACGGGGACGGCCTCGAGGACGGTGATGCCGGAGGTGGTCGGAAGAACGCCTCGCAGTTCCAGACCTGCGCCGGCCAGCAACACGCGGTACTCGTCCTCGGTGCGCTCGCGGCCGCCCGCGTAGACGAGCATGAGCAGGTCCAGCCACTTCGCGAACGACGCCGTGTTGCCCGGGAGCACCAGGTTCTCCACCACGAGCACGCGGCCGCGCGGGGACAGGGCGTCGCGGCAGCGGCGCAGGATCGTCGTCGCCTGCTCATCGGGCCAGTCGTGGAGGACCTTCTTGAGGATCACCAGGTCGTGGCGGCCCGGCACCTGGGCGAAGAAGTCGCCGGCGACGAAGGAGAGCCGATCGCCGTCATGTCCTGCGTCGGTCAGGCCGGCGTCCTGCGCGGCTGCCTCGCGGGCGTACTCCACCACGTGCGGCATGTCGAACAGCGTGCCGCGCAGGCCCGGGTGCGCGACGAGGAAGGCGCGCAGCAGGCTGCCCTGGCCGCCGCCGACGTCGAGGATCGTCTGCGCGTCGGCCAGGTCCACGGCGGCGGTCACGGCGACGTTCTCGACCAGACTCCGGCTGGTGAGCCCGGACGCGCCGATCGCCGCGGCCTCGGGATCGCGACTGTAGTAGTCGAAGATCGGCATGCCGAACACGTGATCGAACGCCGGCTCGCCGGTGCGCACGCTGTGCATCACCGCTTCCCACGACCGCCACACCGGCGCACTGCCCATCATGATCGCGAAATCACGCACCGACCCCGGGACACCCGCCCGCAAGCACTCGGCCGACGGCGTCAACCCGAACCGGCCCTGGTCGTCCTGCGCGAAGACGCCCCGGGCAGCAAGAGCCCGCAGCAACCGGTGCAGCGCGTCGGCGTCGGCGCCCACCCGCTGCGCCAGAGCGTGCGCGCCCAGGGGGCCCTCGGACGCCAGCACTTCCGCAACGTCCAGCCGCGCCGCGGCATAGATCGCCTGTGCGACCCACGCGCCGGTGACCATCGCGAACATCGCCGCTCCGGGATGCTCGCCCATGCGGTCACTATCGCAGGGACTCGCAAGGCCGGGTCGGGCTCGGAGTTGGCCGGCCACCACGTGTTCTCGCTCAGGCGACTGCGCCGGAGCCGCCTGCCAAGCGATCGGCCCTCTTGGCCAGGACCGCGTAGACGACAACGGAAAGGACCGCCGCGACAGCAGCGAACGTCGCGAACGAGTTACAGGCCACGACGAACTTCTCGCCCTTGGTGAGCCGTTCGGGAGTGAGCAGGAAATTCACCCACCTTTCGCTGACCGACTCATTGAAGACGATGCTCACGTAGAGCAGCGCCGTCGACAGGGCCGCACGGTCCCTGCGCGCGCGCAGCCAGGCGAGTGCTCCGCCGACGGCGAGGAATACGACCGCCTCCACGACGACGAAGCCAGCGATCTCTTCGTCTACCTCGGACCACAACCAGGTCACCCCGACGGCCACCGAGACCAAGCCGGCAAGAACGACGTCGGCCCAACAAGCGCCTTTCTCGAAGGCCGGTCTTGCTCGCCCCGCGATCGCCGCCGCTCCCGCCGCTGAGCTGGCACACAGCAGTACCACGCCCGCAATGGTCAGCGAGCCGTAGGAACAGAGCGCGCCACCGAGACCCGCGCTGACGGCGGCCGTTGCCACCGTTCGCCAGGACCGACCGCTGCCGAAGGTACGGAGCACGCCCGCGAGGCACGCCGCGATGGCGGCAAGCAGGACGAAGCCCGCTTCTCCATCGAGAACGGCGCCGGCACAGTAGTACACGACCAACCCGGTCAAGCTGACCAACGTTGCTGCGTCCGCGATTGCTGCCGCGTACCGCGATCGGGCTACGGGCAAGGGTTCCAGGCCAACGCCCTCGGTGTAGTCCGGAGAAGGCAGGTCCCCTTCTTGGGGTGAGCGTGGGACGGCCGTCGGGATGCCGGCTTGCGGGCGTGACGGGGTCGGCGTCGGCGAGGCGGGTCGCGTCGGGTTGTGTGTTCTCAGTGCGCGGCGGGCGTGGCGGGCGAGTTCGCCGGCGGTGGGGTGGCGGTCGGTGGGGTCTTTGGCGAGGGCTTGGGCGATGACGTCGTCGAGCCCGGCCGGGAGTTCGGGTCGCTGTTGGGGGGTGGCGGGGGGCGAGGTTGAGGTGGGCGTACATGAGGCTGGGCGCGTCGCCGCCGGGGAAGGGGGGTCGCCCGGTGAGGGTTTCGTAGAGCACGCAGCCCAGGCCGTAGACGTCGACGCGGGCGTCGGAGTTGCGCGGGTCGGCGAAGCGTTCGGGGGCCATGTAGGTCATGGTTCCCACGGTCAGGCCGGTGGAGGTCAGGCCGGTGGAGGCGGCGTCGCGGGCGATGCCGAAGTCGACGAGGTAGACGAAGTCGGTGTCTTCGTCGATGCCGGTGTCGACGAGCAGGATGTTCGAGGGTTTGACGTCGCGGTGGACGAGTCCGGCGCGGTGGGCGGTGTCGAGGGCGCTGGCGGTCTGGGCGATGACGGTGATGGCTCGCTGGGGGCTCAGGGGGCCGGTGTCGGTGAGGATCTGGGCGAGGTCGCGGCCTTCGACCAGGGCCATGTCCAGGAACAGTCGGCCGTGGATTTCGCCGTAGTCGTGGATGGGGATGATGTGGGGGCTGCGGAGTCCGGCGGCGGCGTGGGCTTCGCGGCGGAATCGTTCTTCGAATTCGGCGCCGGTGAACTCGGCGGGGAGTCGTTTGAGGGCGACGAGTCGGTCGCGTTTGCGGGTGTCGGTGGCGCGGAAGACCTCGCCCATCCCGCCGCGGCCCAGCAGCGTTTCGAGCTGGTAGGGCCCGAACGTCTCCGCCACCCGCCACCCCCCACCTTCACGTCATGGTCAAGCTACGGCAAAGTTCGATCACGACGACGCCCGCGTTACACCACACGGTCACCCGACGTGGACTCCCCGGGCCTCGTGCGCGCGCCGCCGACCTGACCACCAGGCCGCGCCGAGCGCGCCCACCGGCGGTCGGGTGATGTACGCCGGGATGCGCACCCTTGTGGTGCCGAGCGACCCGGTCGCCCGGCTGTGGCATTCCGCGACCATGCTGCGCGAGCACCGCGGTGATGGGGCACGTGGCCGCGCTCGTCGGCGCGCGCATCGGCGGCACGGAGGCCCACGTGCTGAGCGCGCTGGAGATGGGAGCTGGTCGCCGAGCTCCAACCCATCACCGCGACGCTGGTGGCCGTCGGGTCGCAGTGCGAGCAGCGCGTTCCCGCGCTCTACCTGGCTCGTTGTCTCCCTCGTCCGGACACCGAACGCCCTGGGGGCGCAGTGAAGCATGGATGGGCAGTGCTGGCGGTTGTCCTCGCGATGGTCGGCGGCCTGGTCGGCCTCGGGGCGGCGACGGGCACACCGCACGCCGCCGCCTGTGAGGAGTCGAAGCCGGAGTGCCGGCCCGACGAGCACGGCCCCTCGGTACTCACGGTGTCGGGAACCATCGTGTTCGGGACCGCCGTGATCACCATCCAGGCACGGTCCGAAAACGGGGAGGCCAGTGGCCAGGTCGTCGTCCCGACCGCTACCGAGCAGGGTGGCCCCGTGCTCGACCTCGTCGCGCGCGGCGACGACGAGTACTGCGTCCTCATCGACGTCCCGAACAACACGCCCCCGGGCCGCATCGCCTACTTCGTTCGTGACGTCGGCGACGGTCTGACGACGTTCGACCAGTACACGTCGTTCGGCTCCAACGCCCCCATCACGTGCGACACCTACGACCCGCAGCCGTCCGATTTCTCGACCGTCAGCGCCGGGAACATCACGGTGGTCCGGGAGGCGGGCGCGTAGCTGGGCGCGGCGGGTTCGCTCGGCGATGCGCTCACAGCCGTAGCCGCCAAAACGCCAGCCCGGCACGGCGCTCAAAGGGTGCGCGATGTGTCGGGCCGTCAGCGGTGGCCCTCGTCCGGCATGCCGGTGTCCTGAGACGGGACGACGGCCCCGTTTGTCGGAACGTTTCCCGTGGCTGCAGCGCCGGGGACGGCGGGGGAGGCATCCACGTCGGGTTCCGCTGCGGAGACCGGCGCCGGCGGGGAGGTGGTCGTCGCGGCGGGTCGGTCGGTCCTGTTCTCGAAGAAGCGCAGCAGCTCGACGGGGAACGGCATCACCAGCGTGCTGTTCTTCTCCGAGGCGACGTCGGCCACGGTCTGCAGCAGTCGCAGCTGCAGCGCGCCCGGCGTGTCGCCCATCGCCGCCGCAGCCTGGGACAGCTTGGTCGAGGCCTGCAGCTCGCCGTCAGCGTTGATCACGCGGGCCCGCCGGTCGCGCTCGGCCTCGGCCTGGCGCGACATCGACCGCCGCATCCCCTCCGGGAGCGAGATGTCCTTGATCTCGACGCGGTCGATGCTGATGCCCCACTCCTCGGTCGGGGCGTCGATCACGTCCTTGAGCTCGCCGTTGATCCGGTCGCGGTCCGAGAGCAGCGTGTCCAGGTCGGCGCGACCGATGACGGAGCGTAGGGAGGTCTGAGCGACCTGGGAGGTCGCCTGAAGGTAGTTCTGAACGTTGATCACTGCCCGGACCGGGTCGTCGACGCGGAAGTAGACGACCGCGTCCACCCCGATGGTGACGTTGTCGCGGGTGATGGTGCTCTGCGACGGCACGTCGAGGACGACGGTCTGCACCGACAGCTTCGACATCCGGTCCGCGAACGGCACCAGCAGGCGCAGGCCCGGCTGTCGGATGTCCGGCAGCAGACGGCCGAACCTCAGCACGACACCCCGCTCGTACTGCTGCACGAGCCGCACGCTCGCCGAGGCGACCACCAGGACGACCAGCACGATCACGAGAAGTGAGATCACCAAGACGCTCACGGGAACTCCGCCCAACGAGAAGGGGACGGGGCCCGCCGAGGTCCGGGGCCAACTCCGCCGGTGAAGCCGACCGTACGCCGATCCGGTGAGCCCGGAGCCCGGTTCCGGCGCGCCCACAGCAGTGGGCGTCGCCCGACCCGGGTGTCAGCGTCACCAGAGGCGTCCGGGCAGATCGCGGGTGAGCCGGGCCAGCTCCGTCCGGGTCTCCGCTCGGTACACCGCAGCCACACGCTCGTCGAACTCGGACAGACTCAGACGTCCCCGGCTCACGGCGAGCGTCAGCCGCTCGATCACGAGCTCCCGCTCGCGGTCGGAGGCGCGCACGTCGTCCCCAGGCTCCATCGGCCCACCTCCGCCACGAAGCGTAGGCGGCAGGCCCAGCACCGACAGGGTCTCGACCCCGGCGACCGCGAGGCGTCGTTCCTCAGCTCGGGGAGTGTCCGACGGACGGTGTAACTGGTCCTGAGGCTCCGGGCGTGTCCCGGGGGGAGGACCACCGATGACGGACACGATCGAGCCTGTGCCGGCTCGGATCGATCAGCAGCAGCTTGCCCAGGAGCTCGTGGACGCCGCCCGCGCTGAGGGGGTCGAGCTCGTCGGCCCGGGCGGGCTGTTGACCGGCCTGACGAAGACGGTGCTCGAGACCGCCCTGGAGGCGGAAATGAGCGAGCACCTGGGCTACGACAAGCACGACCCGACCGGCGACCTGAGCGGAAACTCGCGCAACGGCACGCGGGTCAAGACCGTGCTCACCGAGATCGGGCCGGTGCAGATCGAGGTCCCCCGCGACCGCGACGCCAGCTTCGAGCCGGTCATCGTGCGCAAGCGCCAACGGCGTCTGGACGGGATCGACGAGATCGTCCTCTCGCTCACCGCTCGGGGGCTCACCACCGGTGAGGTCGCCGCGCACTTCGACGAGGTCTACGGCGCCAAGGTCTCCCGCGACACCATCTCGCGGATCACCGACAAGGTGCTCGAGGAGATGACCGAGTGGGCCCAGCGACCCCTCGACGCGGTCTATCCAGTGATCTTCGTCGACGCCATCCACGTGAAGGTCCGCGACGGCCAAGTCACCAACCGGCCCTTCTACGTGGTCATCGGCGTCACCGTCGACGGGCACCGCGACGTGCTGGGCATCTGGGCCGGCGACGGCGCCGAGGGCGCGAAGTACTGGCTGCAGGTCCTCACCGAGCTCAAGAACCGCGGTGTCGGCGACGTGTGCATCGCGGTCTGCGACGGCCTCAAGGGCCTGCCCGAGTCGATCACCACGGTATGGCCGCAGGCGCTGGTGCAGGCCTGCATCCTGCACCTGATCCGCAACACCTTCCGCTACGCCAGCCGCCGCGACTGGGACCAGATGGGCAAGGACCTCAAGCCGGTCTACACCGCCGCGACCGAGGCCGCCGCGAGTGCCCGGTTCGCCGAGTTCACCGAGTCCTGGGCCAGCCAGTACCCCGCGATCATCACGCTGTGGCGCTCGGCGTGGTCGGAGTTCGTGCCGTTCCTGGACTACGACGTGGAGATCCGAAGGGTCATCTGCTCGACCAACGCGATCGAGTCGATCAACGCCCGCTACCGGCGGGCGATCAAGGCCCGCGGGCACTTCCCGACCGAGCAAGCCGCCCTGAAGTGCCTCTACCTCGTCACGAGATCCCTGGACCCGACCGGCAAGGGACGCGCGAAGTGGGCCGTGCGCTGGAAGCCTGCCCTCAACGCCTTCGCGATCACCTTCGCCGGCCGTATCGTCCCGTCAACCACCAACTGACCCATCAACGCCAGTTACACCGCTCGTCGGACAGTCCCCGCTTCGGCGACTGGCGATCAGTGTCCAGCCGGGCGGGCCCAGCCCATCGCCGAGCCTCGAACGGCGGACCTGGGTCAGTGGTCGGGGGGCGCGCCGGTGTGTGTGAGCGCTTGGTGATGAGCTCGGCGACCAAGGCGGGGTCTTCGTTGGGGGTGAAGAAGCTGGGTCCGGGGATCGTGATCATGCGGATGCGGGGGCAGGCCTTCAGGGTGGCCCGTTCCTGGTCGGTGACGCCGCCGTCGCCGGTTTCGCCGTGGACCACCCAGGCGGGAACCCCGGCTCCGCAGAGACGGGAGGCGACCGAGCCGTGCCGGTCGAGGTAGCGCAGGTAGGTGTGGAAGATGCGCCGCATGAGGCGGGGGTCGTTGCGGCGCAGCTCGGCCACCAGCACCTCGCGGCGCTCGGGAGCCAGCGGGCTGTCTTTCACGGCGAGGGCGAGGAGCTTCAGCATGACGGTGTAGGGCAGCGAACCGAGGACCGCGGCGAGAGTAGTCGAGTAGGCGGATGAACAGGGACTCGTCTTGTCGGGAGAAGCTGGGGGCAAGCAACACGATCGGCCCGGTGAACGCGCCGGAGGCGGCCATCTCCAGCGCGACGGTGGCGCCGTTGCTGTGCCCCACGACGGCGGCCGCATCGAGGTCGGTGGCGGCTTCGGACGCGAGGTGGGCGGTGTACTCGATCCCGAGGTCCTCCGGGGCGGGGGTGCCGCCGTGTCCGGGCAGGGTGACGGCCACGAGGTGCACCCCCGCGAGCGCGGGCTCGGTCATCAGGTCCTCGTAGAACAGCGCCGTACATAGGCCGCCGGGCAGGCACAGCACGGTGTGCTCGGCCGAGCGCGGCCCGGACTCCCGCCGTTCCCACCTTGTCCAATCGCTGCTCATGGCACGGGACTCCCTTGGCGTGGGGCGGGTCATGCGCGATGACGTTGGACTGGCGCGTGCCGATCCCTGGTGGGTCGATGGCTCCCGACGGGCCTGGGGTCGGGCCGCCCTCAGATGGAACGCCACGACCCGAGTCGCGTATCAGGGTGTCTGGGCGCGGATGATGTCGAGGTTGCGGAATCCGGGTTCGCCGTGGCGAGCTTGCCCAGCCGTTCGGCGGACGTGGCGGTGGCGGGGTGGGCGGAGTTGGCCATGGCGGCCTCGTAGTTCGGGAACTCGACGATTTGGACGTAGCGGCCGGGCTGGTCTCGGTCGGCGCCGAGCAGGAACCATTGGGCGGTGCGGTCGGCCCCGATCTCGGTCAGCCACTGCGCGATCAGGGTGTCGTACTGGTCGATGTGCTCGGTGCGGAACTCGATGAGCTGGGCGAACGAGTCGGGCCCGGTGGCCTGTGGGGCGTCGCGCAGCCCGTTGCGGACGGCGGCGCGCAGCTCCTCGCTGTCGTTGTGGCCGTGCACGGCCACGGCGTGCTCGGTGGCGGCGTCGACGACTTCGTCTTCCTCGCCGGTCAGGGTCAGGGTGCAGCCGCTGTCGCTGGGCATCTCGCGGCAGTCGGCGATCTTGCGGGTCATGAGGTCTCCGGGAGTGGGTGATGGGTGGCTGTGGTCGTGCTGGTCAGCGTCGGGCTTCGAGGACGATGTTGAACGGCGTCTCCGTGGCGCGGCGAAATTTCGTGAAGCCGCCTTTGGTCACGACTTCGCGCAGGCGGGCTTCGCCGGCTTGGGCGCCGAGGGCGAGGCCGATCTCCTGGGCCGCGAGGCGGGGGTGCAGATCATCGTCGAGGCGGTGTAGAAGACTCGGCCGATGGGGTTGAGATTGTTTTCGAGGCGGTCGTGCGCGAAGGGCTCGACGATCATCAGGTGCCGTCCGGGGCAAGGGTGGAGCGGACGTGCGCGGCGGCGCCGACGGGGTCGCCCATGTCGTGCAGGCAATCGAAGTACGCGACGAGGTCGTAACCGGTGCCGGGGTAGTCCGACGGCGCGGCTTCGAAGGTGACGATCCTGCACGCCGGCCTCGGCGGTCATGCGCGCCATCTCGATGGACGGCGCGTGGTAGTCGAAGCCGAAGAACTGCGAGTTCGGATAGGCCTGCGCCATGAGAATGGTCGAGGCCCATGGCCACAGCCGATGTCCGCGACGCGCGCACCGCGCTGGAGCTTTCCTCGACCCCATCGAGCGCGGGAATCCACGAGGTCGTGAGATCCGCGGCGTAACCGGGCGGAAGAAGCGCTCGGTGCCTTTAAACAGTTCCGGGCCGTGCTCGTGCCAGCCGACGCCTTCGCCGGTGCGGAACGTCTCGAGCAGGCGGGGCCCATCCGCACCGCGGCGTTGCCGACTCGAACGCGCCCAGCATGCAGGTCGGGGCGGCGTCGTCGGCGAGCACTGCGGCCTGCTCGGGCTCGAGGTGATACCGCCGACCCGATCCCCGGCGCCGTTGGCGGGGGCGGCGGGCCCGTCGTAGGTGACATATCCGCCGGCAGCCTGTGCGGCGAGCCATTCCCGCACGTAGCGCTCCGCGGTACCGGTACGCGCCGCGAGCTCGGCGGCGGTAACCGGTGCGCCGTCGCCCATCGCCCGGTACAGCCCGAGGCGGTCCCCGATCACCACCAGCGGCGCCGACGCCGCGGCCCCGCAGTCGTCGAGGATCTTGCCCATCAACGCGCCGAGCTTGGCCTCGTCACCGCGCTCGTGGCCGTGGTGGACGCGTAGAGGCGGTGTCGCGAGCGGCGGTCGAATCGGCTCGCCGGCACGAACCTCGGTGCGCTGCATCACCGGTGCTGGTGGGTCCCTGGGCCTTGACCGAACGCGTGGCGGCGGGACCGTCTATACGCGCTTCGCGCACCCCGGCTCGCCTGGACCCCGCGAGACACCTCGACCGGGGGGGGCCCGCCATGGCCGTTTCGCGATGACCGTCCCTGATCACGGTCGCGCGGCGCGGTGATCGCTGATCGACCGGCTCGCCAGCCTTGACGACCCGGCCCGCTACCCCGAGGCCGTCCTGCCTGGCCTCGCCGAGCTCATCGGTGCCGACGTCTCACCTACAACGACATCGGCCCCACACCCGGCGAGGTGCACTACGCCGACTCCCCGCGCGCGCCCTGGACCCGGCCACCCAGGTGTGTTCGCCGCTACGTCGCCGAGCACCCCGTGGTGGACCACTACCGCGCCACCGGCGAGGGTCGGCCCCCTGCGGATCAGCGACCTCCTCAGCCGCACCGAGTTCCACCGCCTTGGCTTATCAGCGAGTTCTTCCGCCAAGCCCACACCGAGCACCAGCTCGCGATCACCCTGTCCACGCCGGCACCCACGTCGTCGGGATCGCGTTCAGCCGCGCTCGCACCGAGTTCACCGATGCCGAGCGCGACCTGTTGGGATGCTCCGCGCGCCGCTGGTCGCCGGGCTGCTACGAGCCCGCCGCCGTCACCGGTCCCGCCGCGCCCTCACCGAGAGCAGCGACCCGCTGCTCGACCGGCTGACCGACCGGGAAGTCCGCGTCCTGGAGCTCGTCGCGCTCGGACGCACCAACCCGGGCCATCGCCCGGGCCCTCGACGTCAGCCCCCGCACCGTGGCCAAGCACCTCGAACACATCTACCGCAAGCTCGACGTCACCAACCGCGCCGCCGCCGCGGCGCTGGCAGGACCGCCCGGCACGACCTCCTCGGCCTCCCACCACTCGGGGAGCGGAACGCCGCCAGCCCGGGAGCGTGGGGGCCAGAATTGCTGACCACCCAAGGAGCGGCGGGATGACGTCGCTGCCAGTCTCGATGCTCGTTCTCCGACAAATCATCTCTCCGGCGCCGACAGGCGAGGAACCGCGGATACCGCGTCCCCGGTTCCGACCCTGGACGGGCAACAGGGCGGGACCTACCGGGCATCTGAGCTTGCGGAGATCCGACCCAGAGCTGATCACTCGTGACACTCGGCGTCGGCAGCCCGCGCCGCCGGCACACGCCCGCGAGCTCCTAGCGGAGTCAGCTGAGCATTTCGGCGGTGTCAAGGGTGCCGTCGATGACCTCGCGCGCCAGTTCGGAGAGGCGCTGGTGGGTGGTCCGGGCATGAGCGCGGAGGCGGGTGAAGGCCTCGTCGGCCAGGGCCTGCCCGATGGCCAGCTCGCCGGTGGGCATCAGGTGGGTGTCCTGGTGGAACAGGTCCAGCGCGCCGATCGTCTGCCCACGCAGGCGCATCGGGAGGGCGTGGACCGCGGCGAAGCCGTGCGCGTGGGCCCGCGCGACGAACCCCGGCCAGCGGTCCTCCGCCGCGGCGAGGTCACCGGCGTGGAACCCTCAACAGCGCAAGAGAGAGCGGCCATTCGGGCCTCGCGAACCGGCCGGGGACCAGGGACAGTGATGACGAGTCGGCCCCAGCCCCTGGCCTCTAGCCCCCCGGGAGCCCGACCGGCGGGGCCGGCTCGACCATCCGGCGTCGAGCAGCCCCCGGACTGGCGGCGCCCACGCCGTGTCGCAGCCCGATGAGGTCGTCTATCGTGCGGGGACCCTGGGCACTCCATCTGGCTGATCTGGCTGGTGAACCTGACCGGCAGCGCCACCCCTCGAGGTTCGACTTCCCCATCCTCCAGTTTCGGAGGTTGGCGTAGGCGGCAGCCACCGCTAAGTCGGCCGGGTCCAGCGAGGTGGCTTCCACGGTGGGGGAAGCCGTCGCATGCACGCCTGACCAACAGCATCCTGAGCCCCGCCGATTGCCCGCGCGGCGGCGACGCACTCGAAGGGATATCCGGGCATCTGGCTCCGGGCGGTGACCCACTGGGTCTCCGTGTAGGCGTCGAGGTTGGCCGAGAGCCGCCGACGCGGGAACCGTTGCCCGAGTCACCGAGTCCGCCGAAGGGAATGACGGCCTCGTCGGAGACGGTCTGGTCGTTGATGTGCACCGCGCCAGAGGGGATGCGCTCGGAGAGCTCGAGGGCGCGCAGGCCGTCGCGGGCGAGGATGCCCAGCGACAGGCCGTACTCGCTGTCGGCGGCGAGGGCGACGGCCTCGTCCTCGGAGGAGTAGGGGATGACCGGCGCTACGGGGCCGAACACCTCCTCCCCCAGGCCGGCGAGCTCGTCGACGACCCCGGACAGGACGGTCGGGCGGTAGAAGAGGTCCTCGTAGGTCCCGCCGGCCTCGAGGGTCGCGCCGGCGTCGACCGTCGCCATGACCAGCGCGTGGATATGGTCGCGCTGCCCGGCGTCGATGATCGGACCGAGTGCGACGGTGCCGGAGGCGGGGTCGCCGACCGGGAGCTTGTCGGCGTGCTGGGCCAGGGCCGCGACGTAGTCGTCGACGATGGCGGCGTCGACGACGTGTCGGCCGGTGGTCATGCAGATCTGGCCCTGGTGCATGAAGGAGCCGAAAGCGCCGACCGAGGCGGCCGCCTCGATGTCGACGTCGCCGCATGACCACCAGCGCGGAGTTGCCCCCGAGCTCGAGGTGGGCGCGGGTGAGGTGCTGGGCGGCCAGTGCCCCGACGGCGCGCCCGGCTCGGGTCGAGCCGGTGAACGCGACCACGCGCACCCGCGGATCGGTGATCAGGGCCTCGCCGACGTCGGAGCCACCGGGGAACACCGAGAGCACCCCGGCGGGAGCCCCGCCTCCTCGAACACGCGGGCCAGGGTGACGCCACCGCTGACCGCGGTGCGCGGGTCGGGCTTGAGGACGACGGCATTGCCGAGGGCGAGGGCGGGGGCGACCGAGCGAATCGAGAGGATCAGCGGGAAGTTGAACGGGGCGATCACGCCAACCACCCCGGCGGGTCGGCGGCGGGCGAAGCTCAGCCGCGGCTGTTCGGAGCGCAGGACCTCGCCGAGCGGGTTCGAGGCGAGCGACGCCGCCTCGAAGCACTCCTCGGCGGCGATGTGGGTCTCCAGCTGGGCCTTCGGTCCGATACCCCCGGACTCGCGGCTGATCCAGTCCTGGAGCTCGGTGGCGTGGGCGTTCCAGAGATCGCCGGCGCGTCGCATCACCGCCGCCCGCTCGGTGAACGGCCGCGCGGCCCATTCCCGCTGGGCTTCGGCGGCGCGCTCGCAGGCGAGGGTGACGTCGTCCGGGCTCGCCATCCCGACCCGGCCGAGCTCCCCGCTGGTGGCCGGCTCCACGACGGTCCGCTCCCCGCCCGACCCGGCGCGCCAGCCATCGAGATGGATGCGCCCCGACCAGGTCTGCTCATCCAGCCAGGTGCCCACGCTCATATCAGTGCCTTCCGTCGGTGATCGGCATCGACGCTAGGACGGCGCGGCAGGCGGCCTCGCCGCGTGTTCCGTTCAGCGGGAGAGGATTGCGAGGCGTCGAGGACCTCGGTGGAGGACACCGGGTGGGAGAACATCGGATAGTTGAAGGCGATCGCGTTGCGGTGCTCCTCGGCGGAGATCGCCGCCGTACAGTCGGTCAGGGTGATCACCCGGTAGCCGTGCTCGTAGCCGGTACGCATGGTCGACTCGACGCAGCAGTTGGTGAGGAATCCGCCGAGCACGATGGTGTCGATGGCCTTGCTGCGCAGAATGAAGTCGAGGTTGGCACTGGCGAAGTCCCTGGGACTGGAGGTCCTGGGCGGGAGGCCGCCGCCGCGTGCCCGATGTCCTCGGCCGCGATCATCTGCAGGGGGACGCCGGCAGCCAACGGCGAGCGCAGCACCAGGACCCCATCCTCGAGCGTCGGGCCGGAGGCGCGGAAGTTGTCCACGTGCCGTCGTCCTCGACGGACACCGCGAGCTCGCCGCACGCGCGGCGGGTCAGCTGCAGGTGCACGGCGCCTGCCAGCTGACTCGAATCCTCGTTGGAACAGCCCCCGGCCAGCTCATCGAGGAGCTCGGGCGACGATCTCGGCTTCCGTCGGGCTCAGCACCTCGGTCCGAACCGGCACCCCGCCCGGCAGGCTGGCGGCGTCGAGGCTCTCGCGGGCCATCCGAGCGAGCATGGCAGCGGCGAGGGCTACCCGGCGCGGAACCTTGACCTGATGCGGTCGCACAAGGACTGTGACGGGGCAGGCTCATCCTCAGCACCGACCGCTGCCCTCAAGCTCAGGTCGGGTGCAGGAGCCGAGCAGGGACGGCCCAGACCCCGTTGTCCCCCCGACGGCGGTCTGGGCGGTCGTCCTCCCGACAGCGCACGCTGCCAGCGCCGAGTCGGTCGAAGGGCATCGACGCCGACGGCTCCCGGTAGTTCGTACTTCATGAGCGTCCCAGTCCGCGCAATTCCAGCGGCACTCTCGGGCGGGGGCGTGGAATAAGTCGTGGACCCTGAGTGATGTGCCCGCCGACGTCGGAGTGGCAGGCTGCGCAGATGGATGCGGTGGCGGCCCTGGCCAAGCACGGGATGCTATTGCAGTCCGCACGCGGACCGTTGCCGAGCGTTGCCGAGGTGATCGCCGGGGAGCCGATCCGTGGTAGTTGGTGGGGCCACCCGGCAAGTCAGGCCATCTTCGATGCCCTAAACATCTTGGCGGAATCGCCAGACGTCGTCCGGACGAGGCTGGTGAACGGGAAGGTGACTCTGATCCACCGGCGGCTGTGGCCTGCGCTGGTCCGCGTCGCGGATCGATTTCCAATTGGGCGTCTAGCCGCGATCCACGAGGAGCATACAGAATCGGGTGCTCATCGCGTGCGGGAGCTGGTCTTCCCTATCTGGGTTCCCCCGGAGGTCCGCCGCGCCGCGGAGGGTCTCTCCACGGAGGAGGCCTGGGCCGAGCTCCCCGAGTGCCTTCAACATTGATCTGGCTCCCCAGCCACAGCGCGTCGACGCGGACCGTCGATAGACGAAGACGCGAGGCGACCTCGAGGTCTGCGACATCTTCGCTACGTTGACGTCCACTCTGCTGGCCGCTGACAAGCCCGGAGGGTGGCCCCACGTGAACTGATCGATCGGTCCGACGCGCCGGACCAACGACATGTCAGGTCGTACCTACAACGACACGTGAGCTCGTCCCCGCACAGCCGATGGGGAACAGCTGAGGGACCAGGGTGCGGGGACGCAGCACCGCCTCGCCGCGCCGCCGCTTGCGGCCGGGATGGTGCCGGGACCGCCCCGAGGTGCGGGACGGCGAGCGCCCCCGCCCGACATATACACACCAGTTCCTACGCCGAATCACCACCAGGACATGCAATCCTCTCCTGCGTCGAACGCGGCGTCGCCCTTCTTCATGTAAGAGGCACCCAACGCTGCTTGGCCGCGGTCGTAGGCGTCGCTGGCAGCCTCGTACCAGGTACTTGCCTGGGTAAAGTACGCGCCGCAGTTTTGGAAGAGCCCGCCGAACATCCGGGTGACGCTGTCCGGCTTCGGAAGTCGTTGACCTTTCGGGACCTTCAACGCGAGCCCGAACGCCTTGTTGCGTAGCGTAATCGCTTTGTCGCGCTCCGCCAGCATGTCATCTTGTGTCTGCGTGCCATCCTCGGCCATCGCTTACCCCTACCATCGGCACCTTTGCACAACGATGCTATGGCACTGCCTTGTCATGGACAACGGACATTTTGCGTGCGTTTGCTGACGACGCCTGAAAGCTGACTGTGAGACCTCCCGGTGTCGGGGGCGGTGGTGTCATCCACTACTTGCCTCCACGGAGCGGCATCAAGAACCCCAATGCTGGGGAGACGTCCCGCGGAACCGCCCTCTAACGACGCTCACCCGAGGGGGATGCCCGGCTGATCCTCTACTGGCACTGAGGAGGTGTCTGCTCGGTGGCCGTCCTGTTGGTGAGCTGGTCGTGCTGGCCCGGCGGGAGAACGGTGTCACGACTGTGCAGCGCCAGCCCGCGGGCGTAGCGCTGCGCGAGGTCAGGAACCGCAGCGTCGGTGCCTGCGGCGCCAAATACGGTGCCCGGGTAGTCCAGCGGGCCGATTAGGTCCCGGATGCGGTCCCACTCACCCGGCGCAACCAACTCGGCGGGGTCGCCACCGGCGAACCACCCCATGGGCACCGCCGTTCCGGCCGGCACCACCGTGTTGACGTAGACGACGGCATGGAACTCGACCTCGGCGCCGACTTCAATGCGCGCCCCATTGAACAGCACCGCTCCGGTCGCGATGCGGGTGTCGCCCTCGACGACGCACCCGGTCAGGGAGGCGTGCGGGCCGACCAGCACGCGGTCCCCGAGCCGGGTCGGATGCTGTGGCACCCCGCGGACGACCGCGTTCTCCATGATCACACTGTTCGCGCCGATCTCCACCGGGCCGCCTTCGGCGGTGATGACCGCACCGAACAGCACCCGGCTGTGCGGGCCGACGGTGACGTCCCCGCACAGCACCGCGTTCGGGGCGATATAGGCCGACTCGGCCACCTTCGGGTTTCTGAGTCGGTGCCGCACGAACACCGCATCCCGGCCTACTGGTCGGGGCGGGGTGGTGTAGTCCTCCGCCGTCATGGCCGCCCCTCATTGCCGCAGCTCACGGCGGCAGCACGACGAGTCCGGATGCTCGCACGCCGGGCCAGCAGCGTGATCCGCCCGGGCCTCGCGTCTGAAAGGCGGAGGCTACGCCCGCCCATGCTGGCGCGACAATCCCCGCGCTCAACCCGCCGACCAGCAGGGCGTGACGGCGGCCGGGTTCGTGGTGGTGGAGTGGGAGCAACCCGGTGCTGCCGCTCGACGCGGAAAGGGCAAGTCCGATCCGATGATGTGCACCTCGCGTGTTTTCTTGCGCTGCGTCTGGCGATGGATCCGCTACCGCGCGCCGACGGCGACCGCGAGGCACTGCGGACCCTGCTCGGGGCAGCGTCCGTGGGGCGCCCGGGACTCGAGAGCCGAGGCCTCGCGCCGGTACCGGTCGAGCACCAGATGGAGGAGTGATCTCCTGACGACCGGCATTGACGATGTTCTCGGAGCAGGCCGTGGAGAACAGCGGTGTCAACTCATGAGCATGGAGTAGGTCCGGAGGGGTCAGCGCCGCGCACAGCGTCGCTGGTAGAGGGCTCTGTGAGGCGGAGCGCAGGATTCCTTTGAGTCGCAGGCCCAGCATTCAGGGTAATGGCGCCGGCCGCGGACGCTGGGGTTCGTTTCAAGCAGTGGCTCGAACAGCTTGGAGTCGTGGGTGTTGGCCGCGGAGAGCAACACGTGCACACGTGCGGCCGTGTCGCGTCCGAGCCCGCAGGCGGGCTCGAGCTCGCCTCAGCGGGCGCGGACGCGGTTGTTGCGGCTGTTGTGCTCGAGTTCGGCGAGGCCTGAGGGCTTCGAGGACGGGCGGTCGTCGTTGCCGAATCGGCCGCGGAGTCCCTTCTTCAGGCCGTACCATCCTCCGACCGGGTTGTCGTCGGCGCGCCCCCATGCTTCGACCGTGTCGGGTTTCGTGAGTTTCTGCTCGTCAGCGTTGCCGAGCGGCATCCAGTCCCCGCGGGTCGGTCAGCATCTGGTGTAGATCCTCGATGCAGCGCAGGTGGTAGCGCAGCTCGGTGGTCCCGACCCGCACCACCAGCGCCGGGGGATCGGCGTCGGGGTCGCGGTAGCTCTCGAACTGCGACGTGCCCGGTGGCGTGGACAGAACCCACGGATCCGCCGGCGTCCCGGACCCTTCGACCTCGGTCTCGGTCATCGTGTGGTTCTCGCCTTCTCTCTCTGCGGGGGACCGATCCCTGGTCCTACGTCCCGTCCGCCGGGCACGTTAGACCCGGAAGGTGACATCTCTTGTCGCCCACTCAGACGGTCGGGCACGCTGATGTGATGCGGGCGGGCCGGCTGGTCGCCTTGATGTCGTTGCTGCACAGTCAGGGTCGCCTCAGCGGGTCCGAGCTCGCCGCCCGTCTGGAGGTCAGTAGACGCACGGTGCTGCGCGACATCGAGGCTCTCTCCGGTGCCGGTGTGCCGATCTACGCCGTGCGCGGGCCCGGCGGCGGATTCGCGCTGCTTGACCACCCGGCGCCCCTACCGGCCGCCGGTCCTGGGTGGCATGCGCCGCGGCGGCGCTCCCAGAGGGCGCGGGCTCGGATTCTCGCCGCAGGGGGCCACGCTGGCGGCGGTGCTCGGCCGTCTACAACCGCTCCGGCCGCTGCCGGACGCGGTCGAGGACAGGCGTGGTTGGCTCGCGGTGAGCTTTCGATTGCACTCCTCGAGCACACTGCAGCCGATGTGCTCTCCCTCGGCCCGCTTATCGAGATCACGCATCCGCGAGAACTGCGCGACCGTGTTGCCGAACTCTCCTGCCGTACCAGCTCGCTCTACGACCAAACGGTCTGACATCCGGGCGGGTCTCGCTTCAGGGGCTGGCAACCGGAAGACCTCGCCGACGAGCACGCTGGGGCCCCCCCGAGGTCGGCCGTGAGAGCGACGGGGAAGGCGCGGCCGCCCTTGTTGAACGGTGAGACGCCCGAGTAATAGGCGCAAAGCCCAACCAAACCAGGCCGGAAGAACCCATCCGAGAGACCCGGTTGTATGTCCGGGTGCACCAGCTTGTGGCGGTCAGCTCGTCGTCTTCTGTGCCGGTGGCACGCTGAACACGCCGCTGCCCGAGGCCACGGGTCGTTCGTTGTTGGTGATCTCGCAGCTGGCGAAGGCCAGTCGGGAGCCCAGGCGCTTGGAGGGTGGTGCGGGCCTCGAGCCAGTCGTCGACGGCGGCCGCTGCCGGTGAAGTCGATGGTCAGGCTGGCGGTCAACAGTGCGACGGTCTCGCCGTGTGCGGCGAGGGTGCCGTAGCCCAGGGCGACGTCGGTGAGGGTGGTGAGCACGCCGCCGTGGACGCTGCCGCGGCTGTTGGTGTGCTGCTCCTCGACCCGCAGCCCGTAGATGGGGGCGCGAGGATCGGTGTCATCGACGTAGAGCGGGCCGATCAGGTCGAGGAAACCGCTGCGCCGCGTGATCGGATGAAAGCCTGTCGGTGGCTGCATCGCACCGTCCTATCGGACGCCGGCTCGCTATCGGACTCGGTCAGGACCTCAATCCGCCCAGCGCGACCGTCTTCGACGGCCCTGAGGAGGCGGACGACCCGCCACCGCAACTGCCCGCTCGGGGAGCCGCGGGTCAGGCTCGACCATGCCCTGAGCGGGGTAGCGCTCCAGGGATGCGCGCGAGATGCCGAGCCCGGCTCGCGGGTTCGGTCGCCCGATTAGCGACGGTCCTGCTCTTCGTCCGCTGCGGTGCGATACCGCCACCGGTGAGCGCCGCCAGGCATATATGTCGCGGGGAGGTAGTCGTATCCACAGAGCGGAGGGAGCGGGCTTTGGGTTTCCCTCGTCTGCATCGAGCGGATCAGACGGCGCAGCAGCGAGAAAGGTTGGAGTACCTTTCCGTCGAGGACGTACTCCTCAATCTTCGAACAAATCACTTCCCCCACCGGCCCGGGTATGCGTGCGAGGCGTAACGAGCCGATCGCAGAGCCACCGACCGTTCGTCTGTTGTCAGAGAACGATCCGCCGGCGGGTCCACGGGCTTCGCCGGCACCCTTTTCCGCCCCGAGTCTTGGGCACTCCAAGCGGCTGCGTGCCAGACGAGCCCTGCCGTTTGATCACGATGCTCGGTGCAATCGGTCATGGCTCAAGGAACACCGGCCAGATCGGCTCCGTTGCGGGACTGATTCCGAGGGCGTAGCACCCCAGGGGCAGGTTCCGGAAGCGGCACCGCGCGGTCCACACCCTGGGGATCGCTCAGCGAGCGTGATCGTTCCGGACACGGAGGATACTGAGGTCGTCGCGCTGGACCGCTACGTGGACGACGGAGGGGGCCGGGCCGCCGGAGCTGGGCGTCCACCTGCGCGCGGGTGGCGTCCGCGCTGCGCAGGATCTCCTTGTCCGCGTGGCGCCCAGGACGTCATTGACCCCGAT
>CAWATV010000007.1:0-74695 GCA_963785135.1 uncultured Actinomycetota bacterium | reverse complement strand
CGAGATCGACCTCGACGACAAGAACAGCGCCTCCCTCCGCGACGCCCTCGCCGACTACGTCTCCGCGGCCCGCCGCACCGGTGGCCGTCGGGCCACCGGGACGACCCGGCGCCGAGCCGGGGGCAGGCACCGGCACGCCCCGGGCCACCTCCCCGGGCGGGTACGACCGCGAGACGTCCAAGCAGATCCGCGAGTGGGCCAAGGCCCAGGGCTTCGAGGTCTCCGACCGCGGCCGCGTCCCGAACAACGTCGTCGAGGCCTGGGAGGCCCAGCGCAAGAGCGCCGAGCGCAGGCGACCTTCTCGGGCTGAGTCCGACCGCACACCGCGAACGAGAGGCCCCGGAACATGCTGCTCCGGGGCCTTCGTCGTCATCTGCGGGGGGTGGGCCCAGCTGGATTTGAACCAGCGACCTCATCGTTATCAGCGATGCGCTCTAACCAACTGAGCTATGGGCCCGCGCGAGTGCGGCGCCACGATACCGCAACGGTCAGGTCACCGCGCAGGCGCCGCGCGCCGGAGCTCAATCGCGCTCGGAGAGCGTGACCTCGATGCCGCCCGCGACGTCGGCGGAGATGTTGTAGATGAACGCCGACACGCAGGCGAGCGCCGTGAACAGGATCGTGTTCACCACTCCGATGATCGCCGCGATGCCGAACACGCCGGCCGCTGTGATGAGGTCACTGCTGCTCCCGGCGTCGGAGGTCAGGTCCTGGTAGGTGCCGTTGAGCTGGGCCCAGACCCCCATCCCGTCGAGCACCGCGTAGAGCACGCCCACCGCGAACATCCACACGAAGAACAGCGCCACCCCGAGCACCAGCGCCAGCTTGAGCACCGACCACGGGTCGAAGCGCCGGACCTGCAGGCTCGCCCGGCGAGGCGTCTTGCCCCGGGACCCCGCGCGGCCGCGAGCTCACCGACGTCGTCGGGCTCGCCGGCGTCGTCGGAGCGTTCGGCTCGTGGTCGGGGCGCGCATCCCCAGCTGCTCGGGCGAGAGCTGATTGGTGGGCGGCGTCGATCGCCGACGTCCGGCGCACCGCCTCGGAGGCGTCACCACTGCCGGAGCCGGCCCCGGTCGAGGCCCGGTCGCCGTCCCGCCGGCGCGGGCGGTGCCCGACGCGGGCATGGTGCGTCCCCCGACCGGGATCGCACCGGACTCCGGGCCCCGGGCCTGCGCACCCTCGGCGGGTGACGGCGCGCCGGGGCCGGTCGGACCGGGACGTCCGGGCCCACCCGTCCCCCGGCGCCGCGGCCGGGAACGGGCCCGTCCCCGGAGCACCTCCCACCGCGGGGAAGGGACCCGACGGCGGCGCCGACCCGGGGCCGTGCGGGCTCGGGCCAGCGGGTCCGGGTGCACCGGGGCCACCCGGAGCCGCACCGGCCGCACCCCCACGCTGCCACGGCGGCGGCGGACCGGCCGCGCCGTTACCGCCACCGGAACCGGCGTTCCCGTGCTCCCGTTCACCCCGGCCGGGGGCGGTTCGGCGGGTCCCGACGACCCCGCGACGGTCGGGGTGGGGGTGGCTTCGTCAGCCTCGTCACCGCGCCCTTGTCGTCCTGACCCGCCGGTCCGGCTCCGCTGCGCTGCGCGTCCAGACCCGCGGCCGGCTCCGCTGCGCTGCGCGTCCTGACCCGCCGGTCCGGCTCCGCTGCGCTGCGCGTCCGGGCTGCTCGGTGTGCTCACGGTGCACTCGTCTCGTCGGTCGGCCGGTCGCGGCGGATCAGGGCTGGGGGTCCGAGCTGGTCGAGCCACCGGCGTCGGGATCGGCGGCGTCCTCGGCGTTGCGCGCGATGGCGAGCAGCGTGCCGTTCTCGCCCAGGTTCATCAGGCGCACGCCCTTGGTCTGACGGCCCGCCTTGCGGACCTCCTTGGCCGCTCGTCCGGATCACCCCGCCGCTGGTGGTGATGGCGTAGAGCTGGTCGCCGATGTCGACGATCAGGGCGCCCACGAGGGTGCCGCGGCGGCGGTCGTACTGCAGGGTGAGCACGCCCTTCCCGCCGCGGTTCTGCACCGGGTACTCCTCGATCGGCGTGCGCTTGGCGTAGCCGCCACCGGTCGCCACGAGGAGGAACGTGCCCGCGCGCACGACGCCGAGCGAGAGCAGCTCGTCGCCGCTGTTGAAGCGCATGCCGGTGACGCCCGAGGTCGCGCGGCCCATCGGTCGGAGCGCGTCGTCGGTGGCCGAGAAGCGGATCGACTGGCCCTCGGCCGAGACGAGCAGCAGGTCGTCGTCACCCGAGCACAGCACGGCGCCGACCAGCTCGTCCTCGCCGCGGAGGTTGACCCCGATCAGGCCGCCGGAGCGGTTCGAGTCGAAGTCGGTGAGGCGGGACTTCTTGACCAGTCCCGCCTTCGTGGCGAGCACGAGGTACGGCGCGGCCTCGTAGTCCTTGATGTGCAGGACCTGGGCGATCTGCTCCTCGGGCTGGAACGCGAGGAGGTTCGCCACGTGCTGGCCGCGCGCGTTGCGGTTGGCCTCGGGCAGCTCGTAGGCCTTCGCCCGGTACACACGGCCCTTGTTGGTGAAGAAGAGCAGCCAGTCGTGCGTGGAGCAGACGAAGAAGTGCGCGACGAGGTCGTCCTGCTTGAGCGTCGCGCCCTGCACGCCGCGCCCGCCGCGCTTCTGGGCGCGGTAGAGATCGGTCTTGGTGCGCTTCGCGTAGCCGGTGCGCGTGATGGTGACGACGACGTCCTCGACGGCGATGAGGTCCTCGTTGGACACGTCGCCGTCGTAGCTGATGAGCCGGGTCAGGCGGTCGTCGCCGTGCTTCTCGACGATCTCGGCGAGCTCGTCGCGGACGATCTGTCGCTGGCGCTCGGGCCGGTCGAGGATGTCCTGCAGGTCGCGGATCGTCGCCTCGATCTCGGCGAGCTCGTCGATGATCTTCTGGCGCTCGAGGGCGGCCAGGCGGCGCAGCTGCATGTCCAGGATGGCCTGGGCCTGCAGCTCGTCGATCTCGAGCAGCTCGATGAGGCCGTTGCGCGCGATCTCGACGGTCTGCGAGGCGCGGATCAGGGCGATGACCTCGTCGAGGGCGTCGAGCGCCTTGACCAGGCCGCGCAGGATGTGGGCCCGCTCCTCGGCCTTGCGCAGGCGGTAGCGCGTCCGCCGGACGATGACCTCGATCTGGTGGCGGATCCAGTGCCGGATCATCTGGTCGAGCCGCAGGGTGCGCGGCACGCCGTCGACGATCGAGAGCATGTTGACGCCGAAGCCGTACTGCAGCTGCGTGTGCTTGTAGAGGTTGTTCAGCACGACCTTCGCGACGGCGTCGCGGCGCAGGGTGATGACGATGCGCCGGCCGACGCGGTCGGAGGACTCGTCGTTGATCTCGGCGATGCCCTGCATGCGGCCGTCGCGGACCAGCGTCGCGATCGACTCGATGAGGTTGTCCGGGTTGACCTGGTAGGGCAGCTCGGTGACGACGAGGATCGCCCGTCCCTTGGTGTCCTCCTCGACCTCGACCACGGCGCGCATCCGGATCGAGCCGCGGCCGGTGCGGTACGCCGCCTCGATGCCGTCGGTGCCGACGACGAGCCCGGCGGTGGGGAAGTCCGGACCCTTGATGTAGGTCATGAGGGTCTCGAGGGTCTCCTCCTCGGAGGCCTCGGGGTGGTCCAGCGCCCAGGTGGCGCCGGCGGCGACCTCGCGCAGGTTGTGCGGCGGCATGTTGGTCGCCATGCCCACGGCGATGCCGGCGCTGCCGTTGATCAGCAGGTTGGGCACGCGACCCGGGAGGACCACCGGCTCCTGGGTGCGGCCGTCGTAGTTGTCGGCGAAGTCGACGGTCTCCTCGTCGATGTCCGCCAGCATGCTCATCGCGAGCGGCGTCAGCCGGCATTCCGTATATCTCATGGCGGCTGCGGGGTCGTTGCCCGGCGAGCCGAAGTTGCCCTGGCCGTCGATGAGCGGGTAGCGCATCGACCACGGCTGGGCGAGGCGCACGAGGGCGTCGTAGATCGCCGAGTCGCCGTGCGGGTGGTAGTTGCCCATCACGTCGCCGACGACCCGGGCGCACTTGACGAAGCTCCGGTCGGGCCGGAACCCCGAGTCGTACATCGAGTACAGGACCCGACGGTGGACGGGCTTGAGCCCGTCCTCGACCAGGGGGAGCGCACGTCCCACGATCACGCTCATGGCGTAGTCGATGTAGGAGCGCTGCATCTCCTGCTGGATGTCGACCGGCTCGATGCGCTCGCCGGATTCGGGAGGCAGGGTCGTCTCGGTCACGCGGTCGGTCTCCCCTTCTGGCGCCCCGGGCGCGGTGGACACCGCGTCATCTCGAGGGGGGCGGCCCGTTCACCGGGCCCCGCGACCGCCTGTGCGGCGATGCGGGACCCAACCACTCGATTCTACCGACGCCCCCGACACGCCACCGGCTCCCCCGGCGGCGCGTCCGAGGGCGCCGTGCACGTTCCACGGGAAACGTCGCACCTACACGTCGAGGAACCGCACGTCCTTGGCGTTGCGCGTGATGAACGAGCGTCGCGACTCGACGTCCTCGCCCATCAGCACGCTGAACAGCTCGTCGGCGGTGGCCGCGTCGTCGAGGGTCACCTGCAGGAGCATCCGGGTGCTGGGGTCCATCGTGGTCTCCCACAGCTCCTTGGCGTTCATCTCGCCGAGGCCCTTGTAGCGCTGGACGCCGTCGTCCTTGTTGATCTTCTTGCCGGCCGCCCGGCCGGCCTCGATGAGACCGTCGCGCTCACGGTCGGAGTAGGCGAAGTCCGGCTCGACGTTCCGGCCGCTCCACTTGATCTTGTAGAGCGGCGGCTGTGCGAGGAAGACGTGGCCGTTCTCCACCAGCGGACGCATGAAGCGGAAGAGCAGCGTGAGCAGCAGCGTGCGGATGTGCTGGCCGTCGACGTCGGCGTCGGCCATCAGCACGATCTTGTGATAGCGCAGCTTGGTCAGGTCGAACTCGTCGTGGATGCCGGCGCCCAGCGCGGTGATGATCGACTGGACCTCGTTGTTCTTGAGGACCCGGTCGATGCGCGCCTTCTCGACGTTGATGATCTTCCCGCGGATCGGCAGGATCGCCTGGAACATCGAGTCGCGCCCGGACTTCGCGGAGCCACCCGCCGAGTCGCCCTCGACGATGTAGACCTCGCTGCGCGACGGGTCGTTGCTGCGGCAGTCGGCGAGCTTGCCGGGCAGGCCGCCCAGGTCGCCCGCGGTCTTGCGGCGCACCAGCTCGCGCGCCTTGCGCGCGGCCAGGCGGGCCTGCGCCGAGCCCACCGCCTTGTTGATGATGATCTTGGCCTCGGCCGGGTTGGCCTCGAACCAGTCCGAGAGGTGCTCGTTGCAGACCTTCTGGACGAACGACTTGACCTCGGTGTTGCCGAGCTTGGTCTTGGTCTGGCCCTCGAACTGGGGCTCGGCGACCTTCACCGACACGATCGCGGCGAGGCCTTCGCGGATGTCGTCGCCGGTGAGCGCCGGGTCCTTGTCCTTGATGAGCTTCTTGTCCCGGGCGTAGCGGTTGACCGTGGTGGTCAGCGCGGACCGGAAGCCCTCCTCGTGGGTGCCGCCCTCGGTCGTGTTGATCGTGTTGCAGAAGGTGTAGACGGACTCGGAGTAGCCCGAGTTCCACTGCATCGCGACCTCGACCTCGTGACCGGTACCGGCGGCCTGGAAGCCGACGGGCTTGCGGTGGATCGGGTCCTTGGCGTGGTTGATGTGGGCGACGAAGTCCTCGAGGCCGCCCGGGTAGTGGAAGGTCCGCTCCTTGACCTTCGCCACGTAGCCCTCGGCGTCCGGGGCCTCGTCGAGGTCCACCCCGTCGGTGTCGGACGTCTCGGGCTTGCGCTCGTCGCGCAGGGTGATGGTGAGGCCCTTGTTGAGGAAGGCCATCTCCTGCAGGCGCCGCGACACGGTCTCGAGGTTGTACGTGGTCGTCTCGAAGATCGCGGGGTCGGCCCAGAAGGTGATCGAGGTGCCGGTCTTGCGCGTCTTGCCGGCGGCCACCAGCTCGCCGGGCACCGAGTGGTCGTAATGCTGGGTCCAGGCCCGGCCGTCGCGGTGGATCTCGACGTCGAGGGCGACGGACAGGGCGTTCACGACGCTGATACCGACCCCGTGCAGGCCACCGGAGACCGCGTAGGACTTGTCGTCGAACTTGCCGCCCGCGTGGAGCATGGTCATGACCATCTCCACGGCGGGCCTCTTCTCCACCGGGTGCTCGTCGACCGGGATGCCGCGGCCGTCGTCGACGACCGCGATCCCGCCGTCGGCCTGCAGCGTCACGCTCACGAACGACGCGTAGCCGGCCATCGCCTCGTCGACGGAGTTGTCGACGGCCTCCCAGATCAGGTGGTGCAGACCGCGTTCACCGGTCGATCCGATGTACATGCCGGGGCGCTTGCGCACGGCCTCGAGGCCCTCGAGCACCGTGATGGAGGAGGCGCTGTAGTCGCCGTTGTTCTTCTTCGCCGAGTTCTGTGCGGCTGCCACGGGCTCCGGTGTCTCCCTCGCGTGGACGCGTGCCCGGACGTCTCGCGCTCGGGCAGGTACCTCTGCTCCCAGTCTACCGGGTCACCTCCGCCAGAACGGGCCGGGCACACGGCTCAGCGCGTCACAGGGCGACGGAATCGACCCGGGGAGGGATCGACCGCCGGGGACGGCCTCTCGGCGCCTCTCGGCGGCCGGTGGCAGGCGCCGCGCGCGAGGGCTCAGCCGTAGGTGTCGCGCGGGCCCCGGCCGGACACGTGACGGGGGCCGCGACGCCAGCTCGGCGCGGACGGTCCGTGGATGCGCATCTTCGTGACGACGCCGTGGCCGAGGCCGGCCGCGAGCCGGGCCAGGAGCTGGCGCTGCAGCAGGCGCAACTGGGTGGCCCAGGCCGTCGAGTCGGCCTGCACGGTCAGCTCGCCGTCGCGCAGGGCGGTGGGCGTGGCGTGCTCGGCGACCTCCTCGCCCACGAGCTCGGCCCAGCGCCCGAACACCGACCCGTTCGCCAGCTTGGGCGCCCAGCCGCGCTGCCCGGACAGCCGCGAGGCGATCCGCCCGAGGGTCTGGGGATCCCGCTCGTCCGCCCGGGCGCCCGACCACCCGCGTCGTCGCGGCCGCCCGACCCCGGACACCCCGCTGCGACGCGGACCCGCGCGCCGGGGATCGGCGCCCCGGGCTGCCCGCCGGGCCGCGGTGGCCGCCCGCGCCGCCTCGAGGGCGTCGCGTGCCAGGTCGGCCCCGCGACGCGGGGTCCGGCCGGGGTCGTCGTCCCCGGAGACGCTCCGGGGGGCGCCGCTCTCGCCCGGACGGGCGAGGGACTCTGTGGGCTGCTCGGCGGCCTGTTCACCACCGGACGCCGAGGTACGCGGCGTGGCCTGCGAGCCGTCCGAGGTCCCCCCGGTCGGGGTGTGGACAGCGGACTGCCCACGGGATCCCAGCTCGTCCCCCGGATCCGGGTCCGGACGACCGCCCTGGCGGTCGGGGAACGACGAGTTGTCCACAGCATCCACAGGTCTGTCCCCACCTTCCCCCGGAAGTTCACGCATCCGGCTCACCAGGTACACCCCTCGTCGACCGACCCGCCGCCGACATCTCACTCACCGTGCCCGAATCCACCACGTAGCGTGTTCCTTGCAGCTCCTCGGGGACATCGTCGTCCACCGCGGCCGTCACGAGAACCTGTTCGGCGCGGGCCGCGGTCCGCGCGAGCGCCCTGCGGCGGCGGGTGTCGAGCTCGGCGAACACGTCGTCGAGCACCAGGACCGGCTCCGAGCCCTCCCCCCGCAGGAGCTCGAACGCGGCGAGCCGCAGAGCCAGCGCGAGGGCCCACGACTCCCCGTGGCTGGCGTACCCCTTGGCCGGTCCCTCGCCGAGGGTCAGCTCGAGCTCGTCGCGGTGCGGGCCGACCAGGCAGACGCCGCGCTCGATCTCCTGACCGCGTCGCCGCCGCATCTCCTCGAGCAGCGCGGCCTCCAGCTCCACGGTCTCCGGGAGGGACGCGCCCGGCTCGGCGGCGGCCTCGACCGCCTCGACCTTCGAGCGGTAGCGCGCGCCGACCGGCTCCGACTCCGGGGCGACGTCGGCGTAGGCGCGGGTCACGTGCGGGGCGAGGCTCGCGACGAGGGCGAGGCGCCCGGCCACGAGCGCGGCGCCCGTCCGGGCCAGGTGGGCGTCCCAGACGTCGAGGGTGCTGGTGTCGCCCCGGGCGTTGCGGGCGGTCTTGAGCAGGGCCGAGCGCTGCTTGAGCACCTTGTCGTACTCCGCGCGCACCCCCGCCCAGCGGGGCGCGCGCGCCACCAGGAGATCGTCGAGCAGACGCCGCCGCTCCGCGGGGTCGCCGCGGACCAGGGCGAGGTCCTCGGGGGCGAAGACCACGGTCCGCACGATGCCGAGCACGTCGCGGGTGCGGGACACCGGGGAGCGGTTGACCCGGGCCCGGTTGGCCTTCCCCGCCGAGATCTCGAGCTGGACGGTGAGCTCGCGGCCCTCGTTGACCACCGCCGCCCGCACGACCGCCGTGCTCGCCCCGCGCCGGATCAGCGGGGCGTCCGAGGACACCCGGTGCGACGCCAGGGTCGCCAGGTAGCCGACCGCCTCGACGAGGTTCGTCTTGCCCTGGCCGTTGGCGCCCACCAGCACCGACACCCCCGGGGAGAACGTGAGGTCGGCCTGGGACCAGGAGCGGAAGTCGGTGACCGAGAGGGCCCGCACGTACATCCGGTCTCCCGTCGCTGCCTTCGCCCCCGTTCTCCCGTCGCTGCGCTCGCCCTGCCGGAGGGGTCAGCCCCCCGTCGGCGGCTCGTTGGCGGCGTCGCCGGCCTTGTGGGTGGCGTGGCCACCGAACTGGGCGCGCAGGGCCGCCACCGCCTTCATGGCCGGCGAGTCGACCTGGCGGGAGGCGAACCGCGCGAACAGCGCGGCCGAGATCACCGGCAGGGGCACGGCGTGCGCGATCGCCTCGTCCACCGTCCAGCGGCCCTCGCCGGAGTCCTCGGCGTAGCCGGTGATCTCGTCGAGGTGCGGGTCGGCCTCGAGGGCCAGCACCATGAGGTCGAGCAGCCAGCTGCGCACCACGGTGCCGCGGCTCCAGGCCTTCATCACCGCGCCCACGTCGACGACCGGACCGCCCGCGCTGAGCAGCTCGTAGCCCTCCGCGTAGGCCTGCATCAGGCCGTACTCGATGCCGTTGTGGACCATCTTCGCGTAGTGCCCCGCGCCGACCGGCCCGGCGTGGGCGAAGCCCTCCTCGCGCGGGCCGTCGGGCCGCAGCGCGTCGAACACCGGCATGAGCCGCTCGATGTCCGCGCTGTCGCCACCGGCCATCAGCCCGTAGCCCTCGGTCCGACCCCACACCCCGCCCGAGACGCCGCAGTCGACGAAGCGCACGTCGTGGGCGTCGAGCAGCTCGGCGTGCATCGCATCGTCGGTGAAGCGGCTGTTGCCGCCGTCCACGACGAGGTCGCCGGCGTCGAGCAGGTCGGCGAGGCTGCGGACGGTCGCGTGGGTGGCCTCGCCCGAGGGCACCATCAGCCACACCGTGCGGGGCGCGGTCAGGGCCTTCGCGAGCTCGTCCACCGACGCCACGTCGCCGGACCCGTCGTTGGCGTAGCCGATCACCTCGTGGCCGGCGGCACGCAGCCGTTCGGCCATGTTGCCGCCCATGCGTCCGAGTCCGACCATCCCCAGCTGCACGTCACGATCCTCTCGTCGGGCCCGGGTGGGGGGTGGCGCGGCCTAGCCCGGGAGCCGCACCGGCATCAGCAGGTAGAGGTAACCGGCCCGCGGCTCGGGCAGGTCGGCGCCGCCGGCGTCGTCCCCCGGACCCGGCTCGACCGCCGTGGCGCCGGCGGCCTCGGGCTCGCCGTCACCCGCGGACTCCCCGGGCGGTGTGGCCGGGCGCAGCAGCGCGGGCCGGCTCGGCGTGGTGAACGACAGGTGCGCGTGCTCGGCACCGAGCGCACCGAGTCCGTCGAGCAGGTAGCCCGGGTTGAACGCGATGGTCAGCGGCTCGCCCGCGAAGCGGCAGGCGAGCTCCTCCTCGGCGCTGCCCTCGTCGTCGCCGCCCGCGGTCAGGCGCAGCGAGCCCTCCGAGAACTCCAGCCGGACCTGCGTCCCGCGCTCGGCCACCAGGGACACACGCTTGATCGCCTCGACCAGCGGGGCGATCTCGAGGACCGCCGCCGAGGTGTGCTCCTTGGGCAGGAGCTGGCGGTAGCGGGGGAACTCGGCGTCGAGCAGCCGGGTGGTGGAGCGGCGCCCGCCACCGGCGAGCCCGAGCAGGCCGTCGCCGCGGGCCAGCGCGAGCTCGATGCGCGAGCCGGAGGACGTCAGCGTCTTGGCCGCCTCGGCGAGCGTCTTGGCCGGGGCGAGCAGCGCGACCTCGCCCGACTCGCCGGCCCCGGCGGTCTCGCCCGGCTCCCAGGTGAACTCGCGCACGGCCAGGCGGAAGCGGTCGGTGGCCGCGAGGGTCAGGGAGGAGCCGTCGATCTCGATGCGGATGCCCGTGAGCATCGGCAACGTGTCGTCGCGGCCGGCGGCCACCGCGACCTGGGCGACGGCCTGGGCGAAGACCTCGGGGGCCAGCGCGCCGGCGACCGGCGGCATCTCGGGGAGCTGCGGGTAGTCCTCGGCGGACATGGTCGGCAGGCTGAACCGGGCGTTGCCGCACGAGATCGTGGCGCGCGGCCCGTCGACGGTGACGTCGACCGGGTGCGGGGGCAGCGACCGGGTGATGTCGGCCAGGAGCCGACCGGAGACCAGCGCGCGTCCGGCGTCGCCGATCATCGCGGGGACCTCGACGCGGGCCGAGACCTCGTAGTCGAAGCCGGAGACGGTCAGGGAGCCGTCGCCCTCGGTGTCGAGCAGCACCCCGCCCAGGACGGGGACCGGGGCCCGGCTCGGGAGACTGCGCGCGACGAAGGCCACGGCGTCGGCGAGGGCGTCGCGTTCGACGCGGAACTTCATCGCGGGGTTCCTCTCCTGACCGGCGGGACTGGCCCGTTTTCGGATCGTCCTGGGCGGGGATGCTCCCGGCGCGGGTGCATCACGGTAGAGCCTGCAGGAGGGGTCCGACACTCCGGGCCCTCGCCGGGATCGACCCGATCGAGCGGCTCGGCGGCGCGTCGGGCGCCCGGTCCACACAGGCTGTTCTTCTCTGGTTCCCCGAGAAGAGAAGAACAGTAGTGACAGTAGGTCCTGTGGGCGCTGTGGACCGCGGGCGTCGGCGCAGGTGGGACCACGCGGACCCGTGTGGACGCCGTCGTGCGCCCGTCCCCGGATCCGGGGACAGCTCGGCGTGTCCGGTGGACGGATCGGTGGGGGTCCTCCTCGCCGCACCCTTCTTCCACCGCTGCGGGACACCTGTCCACAGACTTGTCCCCAGCTGTGGGTCGATCGGGAGTCGAACGACTGCGGTGTGCTACCGACCCGGGTGTTCGGCGCGGGCGGACGCCGATTCATCGCGGGCGCTGCTCCAGCGTGATAACGCTGCGTCGCTCGACCTGCGGCATTTTGTGACTGCCCGTGAGAATCGCGCCCGATCCTCGACCCGGTGCCCGATCCCGGGGCGCGACGTCGGCTCGGGCCGGATCGAGGCGCCCATCCGGGTCGGGGCGGCGGCCCCGCCCCCGACGACGACGGCCGGGGCGACGGGGAAAGGGGTCGTCGGAGCCCCTGAGACGTCGCGTCGGGCGCTGCGCGGGCCCGGACGCGGGTCAGCCGCGGGCGCGCTGCTTGATGCGCGCGGTGAGCTCCTGGACCTGTTCGTAGGTCCGGCGTCGCTCGGCCATCTCCTTGCGGATCTTCTTGTCGGCGTGCATGACCGTGGTGTGGTCGCGGTTGCCGAACATCTGGCCGATCCGGGGCAGGGAGAGGTCGGTGAGCTCGCGGCAGAGGTACATCGCGATCTGGCGGGAGAGGGCGAGCGCCTTGGTCTTGCCGGGGCCGCACAGGTCGTCGATCGAGACCGAGTAGAACTCCGCCGTCACCGCCATGATCGTCGGGGCGGTGATCTCGGACTGGCGGGAGTCCGGGATGAGGTCGCGCAGCACGATCTCGGCGAGCTGCAGGTCGATCGGCTGGCGGTTGAGCGAGGCGAACGCGGTGACGCGGATCAGCGCGCCCTCGAGCTCCCGGATGTTGCGCTCGATGCGGTCGGCGATGAACTCGAGCACCTCGGGCGGCGCGGCCATCCGCTCGCCGGCGGCCTTCTTGCGCAGGATCGCGATCCGCGTCTCCAGCTCGGGCGGCTGGATGTCGGTGACCAGGCCCCACTCGAAGCGCGTGCGCAGGCGGTCCTCCAGCGTCTCCAGCCGCTTGGGCGAGCGGTCGGAGGACACGACGATCTGCTTGTTCGCGTTGTGCAGGGTGTTGAAGGTGTGGAAGAACTCCTCCTGGGTGCCTTCCTTGCCCTCGAGGAACTGGATGTCGTCCACCAGCAGCACGTCGACGTCGCGGTAGCGGCGCTGGAACGCCACCTTCCGGTCGTCGCGCAGGCTGTTGATGAAGTCGTTGGTGAACTCCTCGGTCGACACGTAGCGCACCCGCATGCCCGCGAACAGGCGCTGGGCGTAGTGGCCGACGGCGTGCAGCAGGTGGGTCTTGCCGAGCCCGGAGTCGCCCCACACGAACAGCGGGTTGTAGGCCCGGGCGGGCGCCTCCGACACCGCGACCGCGGCGGCGTGGGCGAAGCGGTTGGAGGCTCCGATGACGAAGGTGTCGAAGGTGTACTTCTCGTTGAGGCGGGTCTGCGAACGCGGGGCGCCGCGACCGTCCGGGCCGGTCCGCGAGGCCTCGGCGGGGCGACCGGCGCCGGCGGGCGGCCAGATCTCGTGGACCGCGGCGAGGCCGTCGCGGACCTCGTCGACCTCCTCCTCGGGGTGCGCGCGGTCCGGGTTGTGGGTGCGCTCGCCGACGCCGGCCGCAGCGGCGATGGCCTCGGCGCGGTGCGAGGCCTGGCCGTCGGAGGTCGCGCTGAGGTAGCCGGTGTCGGGGGCGAGCCGTCCGCCCGGGCCGACACCGTCGTGGTCGGTGTGGTCGTCGCGCACCGGGGACATCGCCGCGCGCGGCAGCGGCGAGGTGCTGGGCCCGACCTCGACCGCGGAGCGGGCGCTGTGGTCCACGCGCACGGCCAGCGAGACGGGGCGACCGATGTGGCGGGAGAGGGCGGCGACGATGGGGTCGCGCAGCGCGCGCTCGATGGCCTCCTTGGCGAACTCGCTCGGCGCGGCGAGCAGCGCCGTGTCGTCGAGCAGTCCCAGGGGGCGGGTCACGCGGACCCAGGCGCGCTGCTGCGGGGAGAGTGCGGCGGAGGCGGCGGAGCCGTGGGTGAGCTCGTCGACGACGTGCCCCCACGTCTCGTCGAGGTCGAAGAGCTGGTCCGACATCCGTCGCCCCTTCTCTCCCTCGAGCCGTCCGCTATCGGCCGGTGGGCGCGCGCGTCCACAGACCTGTCCACAACTGTGCACGACGAGGCGCGGACGGTGACGTACGGGTCCGGGCGACCGGGTCGGCGGTCGAGGCACGACGTGGACTCGACGGCTCGGCGTTTCCCCCCGTCCGAAGCCCACATCGTCGGCGAGGGCAGGACGCTAACAAGCCCGCTCGGGAACCCACAACCTCCCCCCGGTCGGCGGTTCCGTCGGCGGTCGGCGCCGTGGTCACGGGGCGGTCACGGCGGGCGCCCGGATCCGCCTGCGGAGCCCCGGAGGACGACCGGTTACGCTGGTGCGGACCGGAGCCGGGCCCCGGGTCGTCCTCGTGTGTCCCCGGCACTGACCGTGGCGCCGCGATCACGCGGTGCGTGGGAGCAGGAGAACCCGAAAGTGGCCAAGGGCAAGCGCACGTTCCAGCCGAACAACCGTCGTCGGTCCAAGACCCACGGCTTCCGGCTGCGGATGCGCACGCGCGCGGGCCGCGCCGTGATCGCCAACCGTCGCACCAAGGGCCGCGAGAAGCTCAGCGCCTGAATCGTCGGCGCCGCGCACGACCCCACGGTGGGATCGCCCGTCCCCGGGCGGTCCCACCGTCGTGTGCGCGGCGCCGCCCGACCATCGAGGGACCCGTGCTGCCCCGCCCCCGCCGCGTGACCCGACCCGAGGACTTCCGGGCCGTGCTGCGTCGCGGGCGCCGGGCGGGACGTCGACGCCTCGTGGTGCACGCGCTGGTCGGCGGGCCGGACCCGTCCCGTCCTGCGCGGGCCGGGCTCGTGGTCGGCAAGGCCGTCGGGCCCTCCGTGGTCCGCCACCGGGTGAGCCGCCGGCTGCGCCACCTGCTGCGGGAGCGCCTGGCCGCCCTGGACGCCCTCGCCGCCGGCACCGATCTCGTGGTGCGGGCGCAGCCCGCGGCCGCGACGGCCACCTCGTCGGAGCTGGCCGAGGACCTCGACGCCGCGCTCGCCCGTCTCGGGCTGGCGGCTGCCGGGCCTCAGGGGCGGAACAGGTAGTTGCGCTCGTCGTCGCGGATGCCCGCCACCGGCCGCCAGCCGGAGGACCACACGTGGGCGCTGTAGCCGAGGCCGGTCGCGAGCCGGTCGAAGATGTCCGGAGCGGTCAGCCCGTACTTGCGGGTGTGCCGGTCCTCGATCTCGAGGAGCAGGTGGGGGCGATGACGACGCAAGGTCTCCGCGGCCCCGTCCAGCAGCGCGCCCTCGGCTCCCTCGACGTCGGCCTTGATCAGCCGGATCTCGCTCAGCCCGAGCTCCTCGACGACCGCGTCGAGCGTGCTCAGCTCGACGGTCTCCCCGCGGTGGGCGGCGAACTCGCGGTTCGGCCCGGCGTCCACCGCGCCCGCCGTGACGTAGGCGCGGCCGTGCACGGGCAGGCCCCGGCGGCGCGGGACGGCGAGCGTGGCCCGGCCGACGGTGTCGCCGAGGGCCGTGCGGTGCAGGACGACCCAGGAGGAGCCGGCCGCCGTCACCCCGGCCCGCAGGAGACGGTGCGCCCCGCGCTGGGGCTCGAAGGCGTGCACGACACCGCCCGGACCGACGAGGTCGGCGAGCACGTGGGTGTAGAGGCCGAACTCGGCGCCGATGTCGAGGCACACGTCGCCCGGGCGGACCACCGCGTCCAGTCCGAGGATCTCCTTCTCGACCACCGAGCCCCGGCGGGCACCGCGACGCAGCGCGGCGGCCACGAGGCGGGAACGGTGGGCGCGGTCCGGCGAGGTCTCGGCGAGGGCCACGGTGCGGACTCTCTCACGGCCGATCTCGGCGGTCGCTTCCCGGCGCCGGGACGGGCACCATGGAGGGCACGACCGTGGGACGCCGTGCAGGCCGCCACGGGGACCACGGGGAGGACCGAGTCGGTGGAGGAGCGCGCACCGCAGCCCGCGAGCGTCCCGGACCGGTCCGAGCCGAGCGCCCCCGGCCCCTCCGACGCCGCGCCCCCCGCCCCCGGGTCGCCCCCCGGCGTCGCGGTCCGCGTGCTCGTGGCCGTCCTCGGCTTCTACCGCCGCTGGATCTCGCCGATGTTCCCGCCCGCCTGCCGCTTCCACCCGACCTGCAGCGCCTACGCCATCGGCGCGCTGCGGACGCACGGGCTGGTCGCCGGCACGGGATTGACCCTGGTCAGGGTGGCCAAGTGCGCACCCTGGCACCCTGGAGGCCTGGACCCGGTGCCGCCCCGGAGGCGCCGGACGTGGTTCGGGTGGCCGAACCGGACCACCGACCCGGGGGCCGCGCGCCCCCTCACCGAGGAGCAAGCGTCGTGCTGAACTTCATCTACTACCCGGTGTCGGCCATCCTCTGGTTCTGGCACCAGGTCTTCGGCTACGTCCTGGGAGCCAACAACGGCTTCGCCTGGGCGCTCTCGGTGATCTTCCTCGTCTTCACGCTGCGCACCCTGCTGATCAAGCCGTTCATCGGCCAGGTCCGGTCGATGCGCAAGATGCAGGAGTTCTCCCCGCAGATCAAGAAGCTGCAGGAGAAGCACAAGGGCGACAAGCAGAAGCTCGCCGAGGAGATGCAGAAGCTCCAGAAGGAGCACGGCGTCAACCCGCTCGGCGGCTGCCTGCCCGTCCTGGTGCAGCTGCCGGTGTTCATCGGCCTGTTCCACGTGCTCCGGGGCTTCCAGCCGAACTATCCGTACAACTACGTGTTCAACCGGGACGAGATCCTCTCCTTCCTCGACGCGGACATCTTCGGGGTCCGGCTCTCGGACTCCATCGCCGGTGGGCAGGCCGCCCTCGGCCACTTCAGCCTCAGCGCCGCGCAGTTCAATCCGAACGCGATCGTGGTCTGCCTCCCGCTGATGATCATCGCCAGTGTCGCCACGCACTTCACCGCCCGGGTGTCCCAGCAGCACCAGAGCCCGGCGGCGGCCGCGAACCCGCAGGCCGCGATGATGGGCCGGCTGACGATGTGGCTCTTCCCGCTGGGCGTGCTCGTCTTCGGTGCCTTCTTCCCGGTGGCGATCCTGCTCTACTGGCTGGCCAACAACTCCTGGACGCTGACCCAGCAGTACCTCGTCTACAACAAGATCGCCCGGGAGGACGAGGAGAAGCGCGTCGTCGCCCGTGAGCAGCGCGACCTGCTGGCCCCGAAGCCCGGACAGAAGCCGCAGCGCCAGCGCGGCGCCACCGACGCCGGCGGGCTCACCCCGACCGACACCGCAGTGATCACCGACGAGCCGCAGGACGCCCCGAGCGAGGTCGTCCGCGCCCCCGCGCCCGGCGCCCGCCCCGCGAAGAACGGTGCCAAGAAGGGCGGCAAGTCCTCGGGCCGCCCCGCCCCGGGCAAGGTCGGGTCCTCCCCCGGCTCGTCGAACGGGTCGGGCAAGAACGGCACCCCGGGCCACGCGTCGGGTGGCGCCAACGGGGCCGGCGGCAACGGGTCCGGCGCCCCCGGCAAGCGTGGGGGCAAGAACGGACGCTCCGGCTCGGGCAGCGCCGCGCCCGGCAAGGTCAAGAGCGGCGGCGGGAAGAACGGTGGCGCCCGCAACGGATCGGGAAAGAAGAAGGGCTGACGGCCGCGGCCGTCCGTACGGTCCCGACCCGCGCGCGAACCTCCGCGGCGCGGGGACGGGACGACCCAGGACCTGCGTGCCGACGTCGCTGCCGACGTCGTGCGCGCCAGCAGAACGGCCCCCACGGGCCCGGCGGAAGGAGACGGCGTGTCGGAGACCTTGGAGACGGAGACGAAGCATCAGGGGGAGCACGCCGACAGGGAGGCTCGATCCGAGGAGACGGAGGGCTCCCCGGCGGCGGCCGGCGACGCGACCACCCCGGTGGAGCACTCGCCCGACGCCTCGCGGGAGGAACGCGGCGGGGAGGACCTGCTGGTCCGCGAGGGGGACATCGCGGGCGACTACCTCGAGCGGCTGCTCGACATCCTCGACTTCGACGGCGACATCGACCTCGACGTCGAGGCCGGCCGGGCGATCGTCAGCGTCGACGGCGGCAAGGACCTCGAGAAGCTCGTCGGGCAGCGCGGCGACGTCCTCGAGGCGCTCCAGGAGCTCACGCGGCTCGCCGTGCAGCAGTCGACCGGTTCGCGGAACCGGCTGATGCTCGACATCGCGGGCTGGCGCTCCCAGCGGCGCTCCGAGCTCACCGAACTCGGACGCCAGGCCGCCCAGGAGGTCAAGACGTCCGGGGAGAGCCAGCGGCTCCGCCCGATGACCCCGTTCGAACGGAAGATCGTGCACGACGCGGTCGCCGCGGTCGGCGGGGTGCACAGCGAGAGCGAGGGCGAGGAGCCCCGACGTCGGGTCGTCGTCCTCCCGGGCGGCTGAGACCGGTGCCGCTCGCGGAGGTCGCTGCTGTTCCACGTGGAACACGGCCGTGACCGCGCCGGAGCAGTGGCCCGGCGCGGAACCGTCGACGGCCACCCTCGAGCTGTCGCCGACCCCGCCGGAGGCCGCCGCCGTGTTCGGGGACCGCCTGCCGGCCGCCGTGCACTACGCCGAGCTGCTCGCCGGGCCCGGGCAGGACCAGGGTGTCATCGGGCCGCGCGAGCTCCCCCGGCTCTGGGACCGCCATCTGCTCAACAGTGCGGCGGTCGGCGAGGTCCTGCCGGCCGACACGACGGTGGTCGACGTGGGCTCGGGGGCGGGCCTGCCGGGTGTGCCGCTCGCCCTGGCCCGGCCCGACCTGGTCATCACGCTGCTCGAGCCGATGGCACGTCGCGTGGCCTGGCTCGAGATGGTGGTGGCCGAGCTCGGCCTCCCGATCACGGTCGTCCGGGGTCGGGCCGAGGAGCGCGAGGCCCGCCGGCAGTGCGGGGAGAGTGACGTCGTGACGGCCCGGGCGGTCGCCCCGATGGGGCGGCTGGTGACCTGGACCCTCCCCCTCGTGCGCCCGGGTGGGATCCTGGCGGCGATGAAGGGTGCGAGCGCTCAGAACGAGATCGAGCGCGACCTGAAGGAGATCCGGGCGGCCGGGGGCGACGATCCCCGTGTGGTCCGGTGCGGCGTGGGAGAGGCCGCCACCTCGGTCGTGCTGGTAAGCCGGAGCGAGCGACGCGGAGCGTCCCCCGGTGCCGGACGCCGCGCGCGCGGCAGGAAGGATCGTCACCGTGACTGAGCGACCGACCGGCCGAACCGTTCCACGTGAAACGGGGCGCTCGGGGTCCGAGAAGCCCTCCGCGCAGAAGGTGCGTGAAGCGGTCAGCGACGCCGCCGCCAGCGTCGGCGCGGGGGTGCTGGGTGCCGGCGAGGTGCTCTACCCCGACGACGGGATGGGTGGCATGACCCCCATCGCGGAGGAGGCGGCCCGCGCGGCCCGGGTCCTGCACCCCGAGGACCACCGCATGCCCCGGCCCACCGAGCGCCGCATCATCACCGTCGCCAACCAGAAGGGCGGCGTGGGCAAGACGACGAGCACGGTCAACCTCGCCGCGGCACTCGCCCTGCACGGCGCCCGCGTGCTCGTCGTCGACCTCGACCCGCAGGGCAACGCCAGCACGGCGCTGGGCGTGGACCACCGCAGCGGGACGCCCTCGATCTACGAGGTGCTGCTCGGTGAGATGACCCTCGACGAGGCGGCGGCGGTCTGCGACCGATCGCCCGACCTGCTCTGCGTGCCGGCCACCATCGACCTCGCGGGCTCGGAGATCGAGCTCGTCTCGATGATGAACCGCGAGTCGCGGCTCAAGAACGCCCTGTCCCCCGCGGCACTCGACCGCCTCGACGTCGACTACGTGCTCATCGACTGCCCGCCGTCGCTGGGCCTGCTCACGCTGAACGCGATGGTGGCGGCGCCGGAGGTGCTCATCCCCATCCAGTGCGAGTACTACGCGCTGGAGGGCCTGAGCCAGCTGCTCAACAACATCGCCCTGGTCCAGTCCCACCTCAACCCGGGGCTGCACGTGTCGACGATCCTGCTGACGATGTACGACGGTCGCACCAAGCTCGCCGACCAGGTCACCAGCGAGGTGCGCAACCACTTCGGCGAGGTCGTGCTGCGCACGGTGATCCCCCGCAGCGTCAAGGTCTCCGAGGCTCCCGGCTTCGGGCAGACCGTGCTGACCTACGACCCGGGCTCGCGCGGGGCGATGAGCTACCTGGACGCCGCCCGCGAGGTCGCCGCCCGGACCGCCGCCCTCGAGGCGGCACGGGCCCGCCGCGGGTCGAGGCCGGCCGAGGTCGCCGCGTCCGGCCGCGAGGAGGGGCGATGACCGAGCGCACCGAGCGCCGGGGCGGGCTGGGACGTGGTCTGGCCGCGCTGATCCCGACCGGGCCGCCGGAGACCGCCGAGGCTCCCCCGCGCACCGGGCTCGGAGCCCGGGCGGCGGACGTGGTCATCGGGACCCGCCGGGCGGCCGCGGACGAGCACGCGACGGACCACGGGACCTCCGAGCACCGTCCGGTCGCCGACGGCGCCGCGGCGACGGTCGACGGCGGCGAGGTGGCCGGCGCGGTCTACCGCGAGGTCCGTCTCGACGGCATCCGACCGAACCCCCGCCAGCCCCGGAGCGTCTTCGACGAGGACGCCCTGGCCGAGCTCGAGCACTCGGTGCGCGAGTTCGGGCTCCTGCAGCCCATCGTCGTGCGCGCACTCGACGTGCCCGAGCGGGATGCCGAGAGCGGCGCCACCCTCACCCACGAGCTGGTCATGGGCGAGCGCCGGTGGCGCGCCGCCCAGCGGGTGGGGCTGGAGCACATCCCGGCCATCGTGCGCGTCACCCCCGACGACAGCCTCCTGCGCGACGCCCTGCTGGAGAACATCCACCGGGTGCAGCTCAACCCGCTGGAGGAGGCCGCGGCCTACCAGCAGCTGCTCACCGAGTTCGCCGTGACGCACGAGCAGCTCGCCGAACGCATCGGCCGCAGCCGCCCGGCGATCACCAACACGATCCGCCTGCTGCGCCTCCCGGTGGCCGTGCAGCGGCGCGTGGCGGCGGGCGTGCTCTCGGCCGGTCACGCGCGGGCGCTGCTCGGTTTGGAGGACCCGGGCGCCCAGGAGGAGCTCGCCGCCCGGATCGTCGCCGAGGGTCTGTCGGTGCGCGCCGCCGAGGAGGCGGTCACCCTCGCCCGCGGGGAGAAGCCGGCTCCGACGCGCAAGCCGGTGCGGCGCCCGATGCACGCCCCGGGGCTCCAGGATCTCGCCGAGCGTCTCTCGGACACCTTCGACACCCGGGTCAAGGTGGAGCTCGGGCAGCGCAAGGGGCGCATCGTGGTCGAGTTCGGTTCGGTCGACGATCTGGAGCGCATCGCGCGTCTGATGGGGCCGGAGCCCTCCGCGGGCTCCTCGCACCAGGACTGATCCGGCAGGCTCGCAGCGTCGATCTGAGGGCGCCCTGAGATCGACGCTGAGCTCGGGGTGCGGTCACCGACCGTGGAGTCCGCGGTCGCGCGGTGTCACCGAGCCGGGTGGTTGCGGTCGCTCCGGACCCCGAGCGGTCGCCGGTTCCCCGGGGTCGGACCGTATCCTTCCGGGGCCTGATCTCTGGGCGTGTATCGGTGGAAGGCGGGAGACGCGTGTCGCGGAGCTGTGTCGGGGTCACCCTCGACAACATCGAGGAGCTGCCCACACAGTGTCGTCGCTGCGTCTACTGGGAGATCCCCCCGCACCTGACGGTGCAGGCCGAGGAGTACGGCACCCTGGAGCTCGAGAAGGAGGCCTGGGTCTCGGGCGTCCTGCTGGAGTGGGGCTCCTGTGGCCGGCTCGCCCACGTCGACGGGGTTCCCGCCGGGTTCGCGTTCTTCGCGCCGCCTGCAGCCGTTCCGCGGGCCGCCGCGTTCCCGACCGCCCCGGTCTCCGCCGACGCGGTGCTGCTGTGCGGCGTGCACGTCCTGCCCGACTTCGCGGGCGCGGGCGTGGGCCGCATCCTCATCCAGGACGTCGTCCGCGACCTCACCCGCCGCGGCGTGAAGGCCGTCGAGGCGTTCGGCGACGACAGCGAGCGTCCCCGCGCCGAGGCCCACGGCCGCACCGACGACGGCACACCCACCTGCGTCCTGCCCGCGGCGTTCCTGCGGGCGGTCGGGTTCAAGACGATCGCCCCGCACCACCGCTGGCCGCGCCTGCGCCTCGAACTGCGCACCGGCCTGAACTGGAAGGAGGACGTCGAGGCCGCGATCGCCCAGCTGCTGGGCTCGGTGACGATCGCGACGGCCCCGGCCGCCCCCGCCCAGGCGCCGGCCCCCGCGCGTGCGACACGCTGAGCCATCACGGCAAACGCGCCGGAGGTCGGTAGTCAGCGGCGACGGAGGAGCGCTGACTGCCGCATCTCCTTGGCGCGACCAGGGAGCGCTTCTCACACCCCGGCGGGGCGGGTGGTCTCGCGGTCGAGGACCTCGGCGAAGGTGAACGTGCCGGTCGGCTTGTCGTCCTGGCCGAGCAGGTAGAGGCGCTTGACCGCGACGAGGATCCCCTCGGCCACGATGTCGCGGAAGCCGGGGTCGAGGAGGGCGGCCCGGTCGCGCGCGTTGGTCAGGTAGCCCATCTCGACGCGCACGGCCGGCATGCGGGTCAGGCGCAGGAGCTCCCAGGGTCGGGGGTGCACGCCGCAGTCGAGCATCTGGGTGCGGGCGAGCAGCTCGCGGTGGATGAAGCCGGCGAGCGCCTCGCCCACCGTCGACGTGGCGCCGGTCCCGGTGCCGAAGTGGAAGGCGGCGAGGCCGTTGGCGGCGGCGCTGGCGTTGGCGTCGACGTGCAGGGACAGCACGACGTCGGCGCCCGCGGAGTTGGCGAAGCCCGCGCGCTCGGCGTCGGTGGGGCAGTCGTTCGGGCCGTGCGAGAGCAGCGCCTCCATGCCGGCGGCGGCCATCCGGCCTTCGAGACGGCGCGCGATGTCCGCGACGAGCCCGGCCTCCGTGACGGTGTCGGCGCCCTGCCCGACGGCGGCACCGGGATGGGGTCCGCCGTGCCCGGGGTCGATGACGATGCGCTTGCCCGAGAGACGGGGCCCGGCGCGGTGCAGGCGCTCCTGCTCGCGCAGCAGGCCGGGGCGGCCCCCGGTGACCTTGCGCCCGAGGTATCCGAGGTGACGCAGGGTCCGGGGCCCGCACATGCCGTCGGGGCTCATGCCGTAGTCGCGCTGGAAGCTGCGCAGGGCCTGCTCGGTCTGGCGGCCGAACACCCCGTCCGCGCGCCCCGAGTCGTAGCCGAGCTCGAGCAGGCGCTCCTGGAGGGCGAACACGTCGTCGCCGGTGAGCGGGGCGTGGGTGTTGAGGTGCAGCATGCGGTCGCCGAGGGCCCAGCGGGCGTCGCGCAGGGCGCGATAGGTCGCCGGTCCGACGATGCCGTCGGTGATGAGGCCCCGCTGCTGCTGGAAGATGCGCACGGCCTGCTCGAGCAGATCGTCGAACAGGGCCGGGCCGGGGCCGGCGGGCTCGAGGATGTCCATCTCCTCGAGTGCTGCCCGTACCTCGGCGACCGGCGGCCCGGCGTCACCGCGGCTCAGCAGCTGCATGCAACTCGCTCCCGATGGTCCGCGCCCAGCGCTCCGGGCCCGATGGTGGTCGCGCTTCACTGGAGTCTCATTGTGCCCTGCCGTCCTCGGCGCTCCCCCCAGCGGGGCGTGGCGCGCCGGTCACGGTTCGGGCTCGTCGGACGGCGCGTGTCGCTCGGGCGGCGGTCGGTCCGGCCGGCGGGCGGTGACGAACCGGAGTATTCGACCGACCGGCGCCGGAAACGACGACGCCGGGCCCGGCGACGGCCGGGCCCGGCGTGACGTGCGGGGCGCCGAGGGGTTGCGCCGGTCAGGGGACGGCACCGCCCGACCGGGTGGCGGAGATCAGCCGATCACGTCGGAGAGATCGTTGAGCAGGACCGACTTCGGCTTGGCACCGACGATCTGCTTGATCGGCTTGCCGTCCTGGAAGACCAGGAGCGTCGGGATCGACATGACCTGGTAGTCGCGGGCGGTCGCCGGGTTCTGATCGATGTCGAGCTTGGCCACGGTCAGCTTGTCGCCGTGCTCGGCGGCGATCTCCTCGAGGACCGGGGCGACCATCTTGCAGGGGCCGCACCAGGTCGCCCAGAAGTCGACGACGACCGGCTTGCTGCTGCCGAGGACCTCCTCGGCGAAGGTGGCATCGGTGACGTTCACGGGGACGCTCATGGGCGGTGTGCTCCTGTCGGACGGTGGGATCGCTGTGGTCTCGGCGGGGGGTGTCAGGACGGGGCGGGCACCGCGTCGCCGGCGGGCGACGGGGAGCCCTCGTCGACGGAGCCGCCGGGGCGGCGACCGGTGCCGGGGGCGAGCGACGCGAGGCCGTCGACCTGGGCACCGTCGACGCCCGGGGTGGCCGGCGGCGCGGTCTCGTGGGCGGCGGTCGCCGGGTTCTCGGCGAGCCAGCGCTCGGCGTCGATCGAGGCGGCGCAGCCGCTGCCGGCCGCCGTCACGGCCTGCCGGTAGGTGTGGTCGACGAGGTCGCCGCAGGCGAAGACCCCGGGGAGGTTGGTCCCGGTGCCCGGCAGGCTCACGCGGACGTAGCCCGCCTCGTCGGTCTCGACGACGTCGCGCACGAGGCCGGAGCGCGGGTCGTGCCCGACGGCGACGAACATGCCCGTCACGGCGAGCGTCTCCTCCTCGCCGGTGGTGGTGTGGCGCAGGCGCACACCCTCGACGGTGGTGTCCCCGAGGACCTCCTCGACGACGGTGTCGGTGCGGAAGGTGATCTTCGGGTCCTGCTTGGCGCGCTCCAGCATGATCCCCGAGGCCCGGAACTCGCTGCGGCGGTGGACGATCGTCACCGACCGGGCGAACCGGGTCAGGAAGGTGGCCTCCTCCATCGCCGAGTCGCCGCCGCCGACCACGACGATGTCGTGCTCGCGGAAGAAGAAGCCGTCACAGGTCGCGCAGGAGCTGACCCCGCGGCCGAGGAGCTTCTCCTCGCCCGGCACGCCGAGGTAGCGGGGGGCGGCGCCCATCGCGAGGATCACCGCGCGGGCGTGGTGGTCGGCACCGTTGACGTGCACCGACTTCACCTCGCCGGTCAGATCGACGGACTCGACGTCCTCGGGCCGCAGGACGGTGCCGAAGCGCTCCGCCTGGCGGCGCATGCGGTCCATCAGCTCGGGGCCCTGGATCTCCTCCGCGAACCCGGGGTAGTTCTCGACACCCGTGGTGGTCATCAGGGCGCCACCGAACTGGCTGCCCTCGAAGATCACCACATCGAGCTGGGCGCGGGAGGCGTACACGGCCGCGGTGTACCCGGCCGGGCCGGAGCCCACGATGATCACGTCGTGGATGGTCTGCTCACTCACGTCCGCGTCAACGCTCTGCGGGCCCGCAGGATTCCCCCACCTGACCCCCTCACCGGCCGACGAGCGTGTCGGAGACGGTGAGCGGTGTCGTCGGCCCGCACCCGGCCCCGACCACGAGGACGCGGAACCGCGCGGCGACGCCGGTCGGGAGCACCAGGGCGACGCCGGGCACGCCGTCGACGATCACCTCGCGGGCGCCGATCGGCCGCACACCGGGTGCGACCCTGTGGGCGGTGAGGCAGCCGGCGAGGCGCGCCGGGTCGCTCAGCGGCCCGTAGTCGGTCCGACCGAGACCCGCCCGCAGCCCGGCAGGACCGTCGCCGCGCTCCAGCACGGGCACGTCCGGCGGGGCGGTGCCGACGGTGGGCCGCGGACCGGCCTGCTCCGGCGGGGCCGCCCCGCCCGTCAGGCCCGCGACGACCGCGCCGGCGGCGAGGACCAGGACCAGCACCGCGGCGGCGGCGAGCAGGAGCGCCCGTCGGCGCGGCGGCGCGGGTCGGGGCTCCTCGGCGAGCGCGCGGGCGAGGTCGGCGTGCAGCGAGGCCGGCATCGCCGGGGTGCGGGCGGCGTGGTCGGCCAGGTCGGCGCGGGTGCGGTCGAGGGCCGCGACGACGCGGCGCTCCCGGTCGTCGGCGGGCTCGAGGGGGTCGTCGGGGTCGGCGTGGCGGCGCGCGATCCACAGGTCGGGATCGGCGTCTGTCCACAGGGCGGGCCCGTCCCCCGCGCCGTCGTCGCGGCGGTCGTCGTCGGTCACGAGCCGCCTCCTGTCCTCTCCGCGGGGTCCGGCGTGGCCGCACCGTGTCCGGCGTCCCCCGTCGTGGATTGGACGTCGGCAGCGGGCCCCGCGTTCCCTCCACCCTCCCGCGGTTCGGGCGCCAGGTGCCCGAGCTGGCGGGCGAGGCGGGCCCGGGCGCGGGCGCAGCGGCTCTTGACGGTGCCCTCCCGCGTGCCGAGCACCGCGGCGGCCCCGGCGATCGAGAACCCCTCCATGTCGACGAGCACGACCGCCATCCGCTGGGCGTCGGGGAGCGTGGCGAGGGCCTCGGCGACGCCGAGGCGGGTGAGGTGGTCGTCGATGCCGTCGCGCGGGACGGGGAGGTCGTGCCCGTCGAGCGTCTCGGTGGCCCGCGACCGGCGCCGGCGGATCCGGTCGAGGCAGGCGTTCACCGCGATGCGGTGCAGCCACGTCGAGACCTCCGAGTCGCCCCGGTACCGCCCGGCCGAGCGGAACGCCGAGAGCAGGGTCTCCTGCACGACGTCGGCCGCGTCCTCGCGGTGGTCGAGCGTCCGGAAGGCCAACGACCAGAGCCGCTCGGAGTAGCGGCGCACGAGCTCGTCGAACGCCCCGTCCCGCCCGGCCACGTGCGCCGCGAGGAGCTCGCGGTCGCTGCGCGGGTCGGGCACACGCGGACGCTAGCCGGGCGGTCCGCCGCCCCGGGGTCGTTTCAGCGAAGACCCGTCAGCCGGCCGCGCGCTCCACGACGACCTCCGAGAGCTCGGAGACGTACTGGTCGTCGTCCTCCTGGCCGAGCTCGGTGATCCAGATCAGCAGGTTGCCGGTGGGGGGCGCGGGCCCCAGGGCGATGCGCAGCTCGTCGCCGTCCACCGTGCCGGCGCCGAGCAGCTGGGTCTGGGCGAGGGGGACGTTGGCGGCGGGCGCCGACCGGATCTCGATACGGGTACCCGGGCTGGGCGAGCGGATGGTCACCGCGGCCACCGGCGCCGGGGCGGCGAACGTCGTCATCATCCCGATGCCGGGCTTGAGGGACGGGAGCTGCTCGCGGTAGTCCGAGGTCGACCACGTGGTGTCGGGGTCGTTGTCCGCCGCGCGGTTGATCCGGGTCGGGTTGTCGGGGTCACCCGCGGGGCTGTAGACCGCCACGCTCGAGAGCGGCACCGGGCCGGCGGGTGCCGCCGGTGCGGACGGGATCGGGGCGGGTCCGGGCGCCGGCGCCGGTGCGGGCGCGGGGGCCGCCTCGGTGGGGATGACCACGACCGGCGGGGCCGACGAGCTGCCGCCCGCCACCACGGAGACGACCTGGAAGGCGACGAACCCGACGATGGCCAGGGTGGCGATGACGAGGACCGTGACACCGATCCGCAGTTTGCGCTGACGGTCCGGGTCCGGTCCCGGCTCGGGCACGGCGTCGTCGTGCCAGACCTCGGCGGGGTCGTCCGCGTCGATCGTCTGACCGTTCTCCAGGACGGGCAGGAGCACGGCGTCGTCCTCGAGCCCCTCGCGGATCTGCGTGATCAGCCGGTGCACGGCCGCCGCGGTGCGGATACCGCCGTCGGCGTCGAGGGTGCGGTCGACGAGGGCGGCGAGCTCGACGGGCAGGTCGGGACGCAGCTGGCGGGCCGGGACCGGTCCGCCGCCCGGGCCCTGCGGGGCGGCGCGCAACCCGGCCGGCGGGCGGGCGGCCTCGGTGCCGGGCCAGCGGGCGGTGAGCAGCAGGTAGAGCAGGGCACCGAGGCCGTGCACGTCGTCGGCGTTCGTGGCCTCCCCGCGCGGCATGGGGAAGGCGAGGCGGGTGTTGGCCCGGCTGCTGACGCGCACGCGCTGCGGATGGTCGAGGCCGAGGACCAGTCCCGAGCGGTGCGCCGCCGCGACCGCGTCGGCGAGGGGCTCGATGACCCGCAGCGCGGCGCTGGGTCGCAGCGGCCCGCCGGCCACCAGCTCGGCGAGGTCGCGTCCGGGGGTCCACTCGGCGACGGCCGCCCCGAGGACACCGGCGGGCAGGGTCGCGCTCCCGGTGGGACGCACGACGTCGAGGACGCGAGCGGCGTGCGGGTGCTCGAAATGCGCCGACCGGGTGGCCCGGGACAGCGCGGCCGAGGCGCGGGTGTCGGCCTGCCAGGGGCCGACGAGGAGGGTGACGGCGACGTCGCGCTCGAGCATCACGTCGCGGGCCTTCCACAGGGCCGCGTCCGCGGTCGCATCGCGCCCGACCTCGGCCACCAGGCGGTAGCGCTCGGCGATGACGGTGCCGGGCATCGGCGGACCGCCGGGCTTCGACGCCGGGAAGGGCCCGGACGCCGGCCCGCGGCGGGGCGGTGCACCGCCACGGCGTCCCCGGGGTGGTGGGCCGGGGCGACGGGACGGCGTGGGCGCCGCCGGTGCCGACGGCTCGGGCGGGGCGGTGCCCGGGGTGACGGTGGCGGTCGGACCGTCGAGCCCGACGGGAGACCGGGGGGCCGCCGGTCGTGCGGGTGCGCCGGGCACGGCCTCGAGGGCGGTGGTGCGCTCGGCGCCGTTCGCGCTTGCCACGCGCATCGTGGCGTCGGCCGATCCCCTGGGGGCCGGTCCCCTGGGGGTCGGTCCCGTGGGTGCCGCGGGCTCGCCCGGTGGGGGTTCCGCCGGGGCGGGCTCTGCCGGGGTGGGGTCCGCCGGGGTGGCCGCGGACGGCGGTGGGGTCGCCGGTGGCGGTGGGCTCGCGGGTGGCGGTGGGGGGACCTCGTCGACGTCGTTCTCGTCCGCGGGCCCGGCCTCGGGCCGCGGGACACGGGCGGGGCCGTCCGTGGGGGCGGCCGGACCGGGCACCGAGGGCATGCCGGAGGCGGTGACGCGCGTCTCGTCAGCCCCGTTCGGGGAGCCGGACGCCGCGGCCGGGAGCTTCGTCGCCGCCGGGGAGGACCCCGCACGTCCTGCGGAGTCCGCGGTCGAGCGGTCTGCGGAGGGCTCGCCGCCCACGATCGTCACCTCCCCCTCGGTCGTCGTGCGAGCCTACGGGACAGCCCTGGTGACCGTATGGACGCCGGGCCGTGCTCGGGGTTCCCGGAAGGCGGCCGGAATCTCAGTCCGCGGGCGTGTCGGAGGGGGTGCGTCCCCCCGGCCGACGAGGCGTCGCAGCGTCCGGACCACGGGATCCATCTCCGGCACCCGGAGCGCCCGCATGGCCACCGCGACGACCCCGAGGAACACCCCGGAGCCCACGACCAGCACCAACCACGAGCGCACGACGAGGGCGACCCCGCTGCCGAGCACCCGCTCGAGCAGGGTGGCGGCGAGGACCGCGACGAGCACGGCGACGAGCGAGGCGAGGCCGGTGAGCACGACGGTCCGCAGCACGCGGCGTGTGTCGAGGGAGCCGAGGCGGGCGCGCAGCCAGAGGTTGCCCACCACGAGGCCGACGACGAAACCGAACGCGTTGACCGCCGCGAGCCCCAGCACGACCCGCTCGGGAGCGAGGAGCACCGGGCAGAGGTACGCCAGGGGGACCTTGACCGCGGTGATCACGATCATGATCAGGGTCGGGGTGCGCGCGTCGTTCATGGCGTAGAACACGCGCATCTGCAGCATGACCACGGCCATCGGCAGGAGGCCGAACGCCGACGCGGCCATCGCCCCACCGAGCTGGGCCGCACCCTCGGCCCCGGAGCGCCCGAGCGTGAACAGCGCGATCCCCAGCTGCGAGCCGAACACCGTGAGCAGGGCACTCACCGGGAGCAGGGTGACCGTGGACAGGCGCGACCCGAGGGAGAGGTCCGCGACCACCTGGTCGGTGCGCCCGCTCGCGGCGGCGGCGCTCATCCGCGGCATGAGCGCGGTCAGCAGCGAGACCCCGAGGACGCCGTAGGGCACCTGGATGAGCAGCCAGGCGTAGCTGTAGATGGCCGGTCCGCCGTCGTCGGCCGCGGAGGCGACCCGGATGATCGCGGCGAGCCCGACCTGGGCGATGAGCACGTAGCCGACGACCCACGCGGCGAGCGCGCCGAACGCGGACAGGCGCGCGGTCCCACCCGAAGCGCCACTTCCACCGGAAGCCGGTGCGGCGCATGGCCGGGAGCATGACCGCGGCCTGGACGACGATCCCGAGCGTGCTGCCGATGCCCAGGACGAGCAGCTGCACGGTCGAGATGCCGACCTCGGGCGTCGGCAGCACGGCGTACACGCCCAGGGCGACCAGCGCGACGACGTTGTTGAGCACCGGGGCCCACGCGGCGGGCCCGAAGTTCGCCCGCGAGTTCAAGATCGCCCCGAACAGCGCCCCCATCCCGTAGAAGAAGATCTGGGGCAGCAGCAGGTACGCGAAGTCGACGGCCAGCGTCGTGTCGACGCCCTCGGCGAGGTAGGGCCGGATGAGCAGCGGTGCGGCGAGCGTGGCCAGGGCCGTCGCCGCCAGCAGGCCGACGCTGGCCCCGGAGAGCAGCTTCTGGGCGAAGGCGTTGCCGTCGTCGCCGTCCTCGCGGGCCGCGCGCACCAGGACGGGGATGACCACGCTGGTCAGGACCCCGCCGAGCAGCAGCTCGAAGATGATGTTGGGCAGCGTGTTGGCGACGTTGAACGAGCTGCCGACGAGGTTCAGCCCGACGATGGAGGTCAGGCCGAGGGTGCGCAGGAAGCCGGTGAGCCTGCTGACCAGGGTCGCGACGGCCATCCCGCTCGAGGCCTTGACCAGGGCCCGGTCGTCGCGCCCGCCGCCGTCCTCGGCGGGGCTGCGGGGCGCGGGGACGGCCGAGGCGTCCTGCTCCAGCGGCGGCCGGGGCAGCAGGACGGTCTCCTCGGTCGACCCGGCGACGCTCCACGGGGCGAGCGGTGCGGGCGGCTCACCCCGGCGGGTCCGTGTCGCCACGCCGGTGGGCAGGACGACCGTGCGGTGCGCATCCCCCACGAGGCCGGTCGCCTCCGCGTCCGACGTGGGCGCGGGGATCCCCGTCGTGGCCGGCTCGGCCAGCCCCGATCCGGCCGGGGCCTCGGGAGGACGGGGCGGGGGGCCGGGCGGACCCGGCCGTGTTCCGCCGCGGGGCAGCGGGCGCGTGGGGTCGGCCGGGTGCGGCGCGGGACCCGGGCCGCCGCGCGCGGGGGGCCCGGGCGCGCGCGGTCCGGCGGGCCCGGGCGGCCCCGCCGAGGGCGGTGCGGGCGGTGCGGGCGGTGGGGGTGGCGGGGGCGGTGCGGGTGGCGGGGGCGGTGCGGGTGGCGGGGGCGCGCCACCGGGTCCGGGCCGGGACGGCCCGCCTGCCGGTCCGGGGGGTCCGGGGGCCGGGCCGCGGGCCGGCATCGGCGGTGGTGGCACGACGGCGCCGTCCCGGTCGGCGGGTTCGGTGCGGTCGGGGGCTCGGGGGTCGACGGGTCCACCGCGGTCGCGCCGCCGTGGGTCGCCGTCGGGGTCGTGGGCGTTCACCGGCTCTGCAGCTCGCGGGTCCACGGCTCCGTCGGGTCGGTCGGGCCCCCGCGGCCCGGACCCGGCGGTCCGCCCCGGCGCCGGCTGCGGCGGGATCGCTGCTCCCGACGGCTCGCCCGCACCCGGCGCACGATCCGCACGCTCGCCAGGATCACCAGCACGACGGCTGCGGACGCGGTCAACCACACCGTGATGGTGCCGTAGGCGGTCGATCGCAGCAGGAGACGAGCCGTCGGACCGAGAGGTTCACCCCCTGGTGTCTGGGCCCGGGCGTCCACGGAGAACTGGCCGGCGCGCACCACCTCGACGCCGACCTGGAACTGGCGGCTGCCGAAGGCCGGGACGGAGGTCACCGGCAGCGGGGCGGTGCGCAGCCCGGGGGTCGGGGCGAGCACGACCTCGACGCGCACGGCGACCGGCAGGCGGTTCTCGACGGTGATCAGCAGCGGGGCGTCGTTGGACCCCAGGGAGTAGGAGCCCGCCGGCTGGACGACGCGCACCATCGAGCGCAGCGTGTCCGTCTGGGTCTCCATCCCGGCGACGGCGGCGTCCTCGGCGCCCGGATCGCCCCGCCACGCCGCGGACAGGCTGCGCAGCAGGCCCTCGGTGAGCGGCTCGACGAAGTCGGACGGTGAGGGGCTCCCCAGGCCGTCCTGCTCGGTGGCGGCGAGCAGATCGCGCTGGCGGTCGCGCACCACCCCCGCCCGGGCGACCGTGGCCTCGCCGAGGCCGGGGGCGTCGTCGGACGAGGCGGTCAGCGCGCGGGTGGGCAGGTCCGGCGCGGTGGCCGCCTGTCCGAGCAGGGTGCCGAGGTCGACCGGGCGGACCAGCCCGAGCCTGGTGAGGTCGCTCACGGCGTCGAGGTAGGCGCCGGCCTCGGCGGGCCCGGCCGCCCAGTCCCGCGGTGGCGCGACGACGGTGACCGGCGGCGCGTCGCCCGGGGAGGTCTTCTGCAGGGCCCGCAGTGCGAGCGCCCCGATGGCGTCCTGGCCGGAGAGCGGGGCGGTCGTGCCCGCGGGGCTCGCGCCCACCGGGTCGGCCTGTCCGGGGCCGGCCTCCTCCTCGGAGTCGGTGGCCCGGGGGGCGAGGGCGGCCTGCGCGACCGGGTCGAGGCCGACCACGAGCGGGGCGGTGGCCGGCGAGCCGGTGAGGCGGGCGACGCCGCCGTCGGGGACGCCCCCGTCGAGGACCCCGCCGGCGAGGAGCAGGGCCCGGGTGCCACCGGTGGTCAGGTCGGCGACCGTGCGCTCGTCGACGACGCCGCCGGCGGGCCAGGACGTCGCCGGGACCGGGGTCGCGCCCAGCAGCTCGGCCACCCGACGGGTCCCGGTGGTGCCCGCGGCGGTGGTCAGGTCGGTGAGGTTGCCCCGCGAGGTGGCCACGAGGTCGGTGTCGGCGTAGGGCAGGGCGAGCACGCAGCGCCCGCGGACCTGGGTGCGCAGGGCGTCGAGCCACTGCGCCGCCGCGGCCGCCCCGCGCCCGGCCACGGGAGCGGCTCCACCTGCGCCGGCGCGCACCTGGTACCCCCCGGCCATCGCGGCCGCGGTCTCGAGGAGGTCGGCGTCGACCGCCACGCAGACCGAGCGAGCGGCCGCCGAGCCCGGGGGCGCCGCGCGGGCCAGGGCGTCGACCAGGCCGGCGAGGCGCCCGCCGGGAGCGAGCGAGGTCGCGAGGTCGTCGTCGGAGAGCAGCGTCGTCGTCCCCGGCACCACCGGCAGGCGGCGCGGCCGGTCGGCGATCGGGTAGAGCACCGTCACGGTGGCGGCGCGTACCGCGTCCGGGACGGCGGCGGGGGCGGCCCCCGGGAGGCCGACCACCGGAAGGAGCAGGCGGACCGCGCCGACCCGCGCCGGCCCGGCCGTGCCGAGGCTCCCGTTGGCGTTGAGCAGCAGCGGGTAGACGCCGGGCGCGGGGATGGCCAGCGACGTCGTCGGCGCACCGGTCAGCGGCACCCGCAGGGTGAACGGGACGTCGTCGCCGGGGTCGAGCACGTCGACGATCTCGGTGAAGGCGGGCCGCACCTCCTCGGCGGGCTCGGTGCCCTTCAGGCTCGCCAGGGTGTCGCGCGAGCCGGTGACGGGTGTGCCGCGCTGCAGGCGCACGCCCAGGTCGCGCACCGGGACGGCCGAGCGGTTGGCGACCCGCCCCGTCACGATCAGCTCGCCGGGACCGTCGCCGGTCACGATCCGCGGGGTCAGCCCGTCGAGGCGGACCGAGACCGGGGCGTCGTCCGCGGCGGCGGTCGGCAGGCCGGTGGGCGACAGGCCGGTGGGCGGCGCGGCGAGCGCGGCCGGGGCCGCGAGGCCGAGCGCGCCCGCGAGCAGCATGACGAGCAGCCCGAGCGCGCCGGCGCGGGAGCGCACACGTCGATCGTGGTCTCCCCGCGCCCGGCGGGGAGACCTCACGCCGACTCCTCCAGGATCTCCGCCGCCCGCCGCACGAGTCGGCGCTCGTCGGCGTAGGCGAGGCGGCCGTCGAGGTCGGCCAGCGGGACCCAGGCCACCTCGGTGACCTCGACGTCGGCGTCCGAGAGCTCGCCGCCGAGGGCCGAGAGCAGGTAGTGGTGCACCGTCTTGTGGATCCGGCGGTCCTCGGCGACGAACCAGTAGTCGATGCTGCCCAGCGGCGCGCGCACGGAGGCGATGATGCCGGTCTCCTCCTCGACCTCGCGCACCGCCGCCTGCTCGGCCGTCTCGCCGACCTCGATGTGTCCCTTGGGCAGCGACCACAGCAACCGGCCGCGGCGATCGAGGCGGCCGATGAGCGCCGCGCACCCGCGCGCCCCGCGGCTCAGGTCGACGACGAGGCCCCCCGCGGAGGTCTCGTCGACCGTGCGCATCCGTCGCCGGGAGCTCCGCCGCCGCCGATCGGCAGGCCGACGGGGCGGGGTGGACACGTCCGCGATGGTACGGCGCCCGTGCGATGTCCGGGACGCGTCCACGCGGTGTCGACGCGGTGCCCGCGGTGTCCGGTTCGCCGCCGGCGCGGTGTTCCGCCCGGATGGTCGTCCACGGCCGGGGAGATCGCCGCGTGGCCCGACGGTAGTCTGACCCGTCGTGCCCGGACCCGCGCCGATCTCGATCCCGCCCTCCCCGCCCCCCTCGGCGACGTCGCCGGAGGACGTCACGGACATGCCCGCGGTCCCCCGGGCGACCGCGGCGGACCACACTGCGGTGGTGGACCTCCTGCGCTACCCGCCGGTGGCCGACGACCTGGCCGAGCGGTTCGCCGCCGCCGGTCACCGGCTCTACCTCGTCGGCGGCAGCGTGCGCGACGCCCTGCTCGGGCGCGGATCGGCGGACCTCGACTTCACCACCGACGCGCGCCCCGAGCAGATCCAGGCCCTGGTGGCGGGCTGGGCCGACGCCGTCTGGGACACCGGCATCGCCTTCGGCACCGTCGGCGCCAGCCGCCGGGGGGCGACCTGCGAGATCACGACGTTCCGGGCGGACAGCTACGACGGCGTCACCCGCAACCCGGTCGTGGCGTTCGGCGACGACATCGACGGCGACCTGGTGCGCCGCGACTTCACCGCCAACGCCATGGCCGTCTCGCTGCCCGACCGCACCTTCGTCGACCCGTACGGCGGCCTGGCGGCGCTGGCGCGCGGGGTCCTCGACACCCCCACCGAGCCCGAGACGTCGTTCGGCGACGACCCGCTGCGCCTGCTGCGGGCGGCGCGCTTCGTCGCCCAGCTCGGCTTCACGGTCGCGCCGAGGGTCCGCGCGGCCATGACCACGATGGCGCCGCAGCTGGCGAGGATCACCCCCGAGCGGGTGCAGGCCGAGCTCACCAAGCTCGTGCTCGGCCCGTACCCCCGCCGCGGTCTCGAGCTGATGGTCGACACCGGACTCGCGGACGTCGTGCTGCCCGAGGTGCCCGCCATGCGCCTGGAGATCGACGAGCACGCCCAGCACAAGGACGTCTACGAGCACTCGCTGACCGTCCTCGAGCAGGCCATCGACCGGGAGGGGTCGGGCCCCGACCTGGTGCTGCGTCTGGCCGCGCTGCTGCACGACATCGGCAAGCCGGCGACCCGCCGGGTCGAGCCGGGCCGCCGCGTGAGCTTCCACCACCACGAGGTGGTCGGCGCCAAGATGGTGCGCAAGCGGCTGCGCGAGCTCCGCTACCCCAAGGCGGTCATCGACGACGTCGCCCAGCTGGTCTTCCTGCACCTGCGCTTCCACGGGTACGGCAAGGGCGAGTGGACCGATTCGGCGGTGCGCCGCTACGTGACCGACGCCGGCCCGCTGCTCGAGCGGCTGCACACGCTCGTCCGGTCGGACTCCACGACCCGCAACAAGCGGCGCGCCGCGGCCCTCCAGCGCTCCTACGACGACCTCGAGGAACGCATCGCGAGGATCACCGAGCAGGAGGACCTCGCCCGCGTCCGCCCCGACCTCGACGGCAACGCGATCATGGAGCTGCTCGGGATCCCGCCCGGCCCGCTGGTCGGGCAGGCGTGGCGCCACCTCAAGGAGGTGCGCCTCGAGCAGGGCCCGCTCGACCGCGACGAGGCCGAGGCGGAGCTGCGGCGCTGGGCGGCCGAGAAGGGGATCACCGCCGACGGCGACGTCGGCGGTGGGGTGGAACCGTCCGGGTCGGGCTGACGTCCAACGGGTGTGGACCCCCCGACCCTGCGCTACCGGTTCGGCACCGGCGACGGCCCGGTGCACCACCATGCCTCGCCCGCCGACCTCGACGTCTCCGGCGACGGGCTGCCCGACGCGGTCGCGCTGGACTTCGACGGCGACGGCCGGGTCGACGACGCCCTCTGGGACTCCGACGGCGACGGTGCGGCCGACCGCTCGGTGCTCGACCTCGACGACGACGGGCGCGCGGAGCGCTTCTTCGCCGACTCCTCGGGGCGAGGGCTCTGGGACGCGGCGGTCGACCCGCCGGCCGGCCCGTCCCCGGGTGCATCCGTCGCCTGGTGGGACGTGCGCGGTCGCGGGTCCTCGGCCGTGGCGACGGCCGACTCCGACGGCGACGGCGCGCTCGACGCGGCCCCGGTGGACGCCGACCACGATCCCGGCTCGCCCGGCCCCGAGCTCGTGTGCGACCTCGACGGCGACGGGCGGGCCGACCAGCTGCTCGTCGACGCCGACGCCGACGGGCGCGCCGAGCTGGCCTACCTGTCCTCGGACCCCGGCTCGCCGACCGGGCGCTGGGACACGCTGCTCGCCGACCGCGACGGCGACGGGTCGGTCGAGACGATGCTCACCGAGTCGTCCCCGGACTGGGTGGCCCCCTGACGCCCGTCGTCCCCCGGGCCGCCCTGGGCCCGCAGGGCGAGCTCGTGCACGACCAGGCCGAACAGGTAGAGCCCGGCGGCCAGGGCGATGAGCAGCGGCGAGCGGCCGCTGGTCGGGCTCAGCAGCGCCGCCCCGGCGACGGCGGCGACGTAGGTGACGTTGAACGTGGTGTCCGAGAGCGCGAACACGCGCCCGCGCTCGGCGTCGCCCACCTCCCGCTGCACGGCGGCGTCCGAGCACAGCTTGATCGCCTGGCCGACCAGCCCGAGCACGAACGCGCCGCCCAGGATCGTCGGCAGGGTCATGGGTAGGCCGAGGGCGAGCAGCGCGGACGCGGCGAGCACCAGCATGATCCGCACGGTGGTCGAGCGGCCGACGCGCGCGGTCAGCCACGGCGTGATCACCGCGGCGACGCCGAGGCCGGCCGCCACCGCCACGACCGTCTCGCCCAGCCCGCCGATGCCCGCCTTGAAGGGACCGGTGTCGGTGAGCGTGTTGCGCATCAGCAGCAGGAACACCAGCGTCGCGACGCCGAAGGCCAGCCGGTGGGCGGCCACGGCGCAGAACGCGGCGACCACCCCGGGGGCGGCCCGGGCGGCCCGGGCGCCGTCGACGAGACCGTTCGCCACCGCGCGGAGGGCGCGCGCCGCCTCGTGGCGCTCGTCGGGGCCGAGCGAGCACCGGGTGATGCCGGCGGCGACGGCCACGATGACCACGGAGCCCGCGGCGGCGACCGCGGTCGTCCACGCGGCGGAGATGTCGTCGGGGCCCAGGAACCCGCGCAGGGTGAAGGCGCACGCCGCCCCGATGGCGGCCGCGACGGCCCCGCTCGTGGTGACCAGGGAGTTCGCGCCCACCAGGTGGCGCTCGGAGACGACGTGCGGCAGCGCCGCGGACAGGCCCGCCTGGATGAAGCGGCTGACCCCGATCGTGGCGAGTGCCCCGAGGTAGAGGAGCGGGCCGGTGACGCCGGCGACCACCACCGCCGCGGTGAGCAGGGTCAGGATCCCCCGCACGGCCCCGGCGACGATCATCACGCGGCGCCGGTCCCACCGGTCCAGCAGCGCGCCGGCGAACGGTCCGATCAGCGAGTACGGCAGCAGCACCGTCGCGACGCCGAGCGCGACCGTGACCGGGTCGGACTCGCGCTCCGGGCTGAAGAGGACCAGCCCGCCGAGCGCGGCCTGGAACACCCCGTCGCCCCACTGGGCGGCGAGCCGCACGGCCAGGAGGCGCCCGAAACCGGGGTGGGTGAGCAGTTCGCGGCGGCGGGTCGCGCGTTCCGGGTGCGCCGCAGGCCGGCTCGGGGCGCCCGGATCCGACTGCGGGGTCGGCTCGGACGTCACGGGCACGGGCGCCCACGCTACGCGTCCGTTTGGGGGCCCGGGCTCCCGGTCGCGGTGGCTCCCCGTCGGTCGGACCGGGGCGCGCGAGGGTCCGCGACCAGCTGTGTCACGGTCGTGTCGCCGGAACATCACGACCTCGTCACGGTCCCGTTCCGGGGGTGGTCGGCCGGGTCCGGAGGGTGCTCCGACGGGGTCGTGAGCAGGGGCGGGAGGAGCGGCCGCGCGTCGTCCCGTCCACCCGGACGCGGCTGCCGGCACGCCCCGCGGCGGTGCGACGATGGGGCGCGTGGCCAGTGGTGTGGGTGAACATCAGGCGGCCGAGGTGGAGGCGGGAACTCTGCTCGTGGCCGCCCCGGTCCTCACCGACCCGAGCTTCGCGCGCTCGGTCGTGTTCGTCATCGACCACCGTCATTCCGGCACTCTCGGAGTGATCCTCAACCGGCCGAGCGAGGTGTCCGTCGCCGACGTGCTGCCCACCTGGGGACCGCACACCACGACGCCGCACGCGGTGTTCGTCGGTGGCCCGGTCGAGCAGCGCACCGCCCTGTGCCTCGCCGCGCTGCGCACCGGCGAGGACCCGGCGCGCACCGGTGGCGTGGTCGGCGTGCGCGGCCCGGTCGCGCTGGTCGACCTCGACGGCGACCCGGACGCCCTGGCCCCGCGCGTGCGCGGCCTGCGGGTGTTCGCCGGGTACGCCGGCTGGGACCGCGGGCAGCTCGCGGGCGAGATCGCGCGCGGCGACTGGTTCGTCGTGCCCGCCCTGCCCGACGACGTCCTCGCGCCCGCGAGCTACGACCTCTGGGGCGGAGTGCTGCGCCGTCAGGGCGTGCCCCTCGCCCTCATGGCCACCCACCTCTCCGACGCTCGCCGCAACTGAGCGCACGCCCCGCCCCGCGCCCCCCTCCCCGCGCCCCTCCCCCCGGCGCGAGGGGTCCCTTCCGGCGCATAGAGCGACGAAATACTCCCCTCGCGTGGAGCGCGCACACTGGCGACGTGCCGCGCATCCAGAAGGTCGTCCCCGGTCCCGGCCAGGAGTCGGTGTGGGACTACCCCCGCCCCCCGCGCGCCGAGGCGGACCCGCGCCGGGTCGTCGTGACCCACGCCGGGACGGTCGTGGTCGACACCGACGACGTCGTCCGCGTCCTCGAGACCAGCCACCCGCCGACCTTCTACCTGCCGCGCACCGCCTTCACCCCTGGCGTCCTGCGACCCGCCGAGCGCCGCACGGTCTGCGAGTGGAAGGGCACCGCCCGCTACGTCGACGTCGTGGTCCCGCGCGCGGAGCCGTTGCGGGAGGTGGGCTGGTGGTATCCCCCCGAGGACGGGGGCGGCTGGGCGGTCGGCGGGGCGTTCTACACCGAGCTGATCGACCGGGTGGCGCTGTACCCGGCGTCGTTCGACGAGATCACCGTGGGCGGCGAGGTCGTCGTGCCACAGCCCGGCGGGTTCTACGGCGGCTGGATCACCGGCGACGTCGTCGGGCCGTTCAAGGGATCGCCGGGCACCTGGGGCTGGTGACCCCTCAGGACCGCTCGGCCGCCGTGCGGCACCCGAGCGCGCACGACCCGCAGCCCGCCGGGGCGCAGGTCGGCTCCTCCGGCGCGCCCGCGGTGCACGGGCCGGGCGCCGGGAGGTTCGCCAGCGCGGCCTCCTCGGCCGCGGCGAAGCGGGCGCCCACCACACCTCCGGCGCCGAGCAGGACCACGAGGCCGACGACGCCGAGCACGAGCATCGTCACCGCGGCCGCGGTGGTCGCGGCGAGAACAGCGGCCACTCCGCCGACGACGCCGGCGACGCCCGCGAGCACGAAGGCGGGCGCCGCGGCGCGGTTCGCGCGGCGGAACGCGTCGACGCTGCCCATGGTCCACACCGTGCGGACACCGAGGACGCGGTTGCGGGGCAGGCGGTGGCCGAGCGCGAGGACTCCGGCGACGCCCACCACCAGCGCCGCGGCGACGAGGACCAGGGCCGGGACGATCACGCCCCCAGAGTAGGCTCGACACCGTCCTCACACCGCGCCGCGGTGCCCCCGCGGGCGTCCTCCCGCGGCGTCCGGGCCCGCTCACGAACCTGGCGGCGCGAGGACTCCCGGTCGACCCAGGAGGATCTCTGTGACCGCCGAGCCCCAGGCGGCCCCCCGCGCGGGCGCCGACGCGACGGATGCGACGCCCGTCGTCGGCGCCCCCGGCGTCCCGCCGTTCCGCTACACCGCCGCCCTCGCCGGCGAGATCGAGCGTCGCTGGCAGGACCACTGGGAGTCCGCCGGCACCTTCACCGTGCCGAACCCGACGCCGGGACAGGCGGACGAGGCGGGCGAGAAGTTCTACCTGATGGACATGTTCCCCTACCCGTCCGGCGCCGGGCTGCACGTCGGGCACCCGCTGGGGTTCATCGGCACCGACGTGCTCGGGCGCTTCCTGCGCATGACCGGGCGCACGGTGCTGCACGCGATGGGGTTCGACGCCTTCGGGCTCCCCGCGGAGCAGTACGCCGTCCAGACCGGCACGCACCCGCGGACCACCACCGAGGCGAACATCGCCCGCTACCGCGAGCAGATCCGCCAGCTCGGCCTCGCGCACGACCCGCACCGGTCGGTCTCGACCACCGACGTCGACTTCTACCGGTGGACGCAGTGGATCTTCCTGCAGATCCACGGCTCCTGGTACGACCTCGAGGCCGGCCGCGCCCGCCCGATCACGGAGCTGGAGGCCGAGTTCGCCGCGGGCGCGCGCCCCGCGCCCGGCGGCGTCGACTGGGCGTCGCTGCCCCGGCCCACGCAGGACCGGATCCTCGACGGGTACCGCCTGGCCTACCTCGCCGACGCGCCGGTCAACTGGTGCCCGGCGCTGGGCACGGTGCTCTCCAACGAGGAGGTCACCGCCGACGGACGCTCCGAGCGCGGCAACTTCCCCGTCTTCCGGCGCAACCTGCGCCAGTGGATGATGCGGATCACCGCCTACGCCGACCGGCTGGTCGCCGACCTCGACGGTCTCGACTGGCCCGACTCGGTCAAGACGATGCAGCGCAACTGGATCGGGCGCTCGCGCGGCGCCCAGGTGCGGTTCCGCAGTGGGGACACCGATCTCGAGGTCTTCACCACCCGGCCGGACACCCTCTTCGGCGCGACGTACATGGTCCTGGCGCCCGAGCACCCGCTGGTCGACGCGATCGTGCCCGCGGCGTGGCCGACGCCGCCGACGGGGGAGGAGCTCGACGGGCGCTGGACCGGCGGCGCCGACACCCCGGCGGCCGCGGTCGCGCAGTACCGCAGCGTCGTGGCGTCCCGGTCGGACCTCGAGCGCCAGGAGGCGCGCGACAAGACCGGCGTGTTCACCGGCGCGTGGGCCACCAACCCCGTCAACGGCGAGCCGCTGCCGGTGTTCGTCGCCGACTACGTCCTGATGGGCTACGGCACCGGCGCGATCATGGCCGTCCCCGGTCAGGACCAGCGTGACTGGGACTTCGCCACCGTCTTCGGCCTGCCCATCCGCCGGACCGTGGCGCCGCCGGAGGACTTCGACGGCGAGGCCTACGTCGGTCAGGGCGCGGCGATCAACTCCGCGAACGACGAGATCTCGCTGAACGGGCTGGACGTCGACGAGGCCAAGGCCGCGATCATCGACTGGCTCGTCGCGCGCGGCGACGGCGAGGTCGTCACGCAGTACAAGCTGCGCGACTGGCTGTTCTCGCGGCAGCGCTACTGGGGCGAACCGTTCCCGGTGGCCTACGTCGCCGAGGGCGAGACCGACGGCGGGCCGTCGATCCCGCGCGCGCTGCCCGACGCCGACCTGCCGGTCCTGCTGCCCGACGTCGAGGACTACTCGCCCAAGTCGTTCGCCCCCGACGACCGCGACTCCTCGCCCGAGTCCCCGCTGGCCCGCGCGACCGAGTGGGTCGCGTTCGACGCCGACCTCGCCTCCGACCCGGAGCACGGCTGGACCGGCTACCTCCGCGAGACCAACACGATGCCGCAGTGGGCGGGGTCGTGCTGGTACTACCTGCGCTACCTCGACCCCGACAACACCGAGCGCTTCGTCGACCCCGACGTCGAGCGCTACTGGCTCGGACCGCGCGCCCCGGGCGACCCCGGCGGCGTCGACCTCTACGTCGGCGGCGTCGAGCACGCCGTGCTGCACCTGCTCTACGCGCGCTTCTGGCACAAGGTGCTCTTCGACCTCGGTCACGTCTCGTCGTCGGAGCCGTTCCGCCGGCTGTTCAACCAGGGCTACGTGCAGGCCTGGGCGTACACCGACGCCCGCGGTGTCTACGTGCCCGCCGAGGAGGTCGTCGAGGACTCCACGGCGCCGACCGGATTCACGTGGAACGGCGAGCCGGTGCGCCAGGAGTACGGGAAGATGGGCAAGTCGCTGCGCAACGTGGTGACCCCGGACGAGATGTGCGAGATCTACGGCGCCGACACCTTCCGGCTCTACGAGATGTCGACGGGGCCCATGGAGGCCTCCCGCCCCTGGGCGACGCGCGACGTCGTCGGCTCGCACCGCTTCCTGCAGCGCGTCTGGCGCCTGGCCGTCGACGAGCAGACCGGCGCGCTGCGCGTCACCGACGACGAGCCCGATCGCGAGACGCAGGTCCTGCTCCACCGCACCATCGACGGCGTGCGCAGCGACCTGCCGGCGCTGCACTACAACACCGCCGCCGCCAAGCTGATCGAGCTCGCCAACCACCTGACGAAGACCTACCCGTCGGGCGGCGCGCCCCGCGCGGTCGTCGAGCCCCTGGTCCTCATGCTCGCCCCGCTCTGCCCGCACCTCGCCGAGGAGCTGTGGTCGCGCCTGGGCCATCCGGAGACGCTCACCTTCGCGCCGTTCCCGGAGGCCGACCCGGCCCTGCTCGTCGCCGAGACCGTCGAGTACCCGATCCAGGTCAACGGCAAGGTCCGCTCCCGCATCACTGTGCCCGCCGACGCCGACGAGGACACCGTCCGCGCCGCCGCCCTCGCCGACGACAAGGTCGCCGCCCTCACCGAGGACCGCGAGCCCCGCAAGGTCATCGTCGTCCCCGGCCGCCTGGTGAACGTCGTCCTCTAGCGCGCCGCCCCTCTAGCGCGAGGGGACCCTTCCGGCGCATAGAGCGACGGAATCCTCCCCTCGCGGGCCACCGGGATCCGGAGCGGTCTCTGCTGCGTCAGAAATGGTGTGCCGAGACGAGCCGATGTGAACTGGCGTTCCGTGCAGGACGCCGCACCCCTGGGCAACATCCGCCGCGCCCACCTGAACGAGCTGGGCGTCGCGGACAGCACCATCGCCCGCCGGGTGCAGGCCGGACTGTGGGTCCAACTCCTCCCCGGACTGCTCCGCCTCACCGGCGGGGTGCCGACCGACGAGGAGCTGGTCGACGCCGCGCTGCGCTACGGCGGTGCGGACGCCGTGGTGTCCGGGGCGGCCGCCTGCCGGCGTCACGGCCTCGAACGCGCGCCCGACGACGGTCACGTCCTGCTCCTGATGCCGCACGACACCCGGCGATCCTCGGCCGGGCACGTGCGGATCGAACGGACGCACCGGCAGCCGGCGCCGGTCGTGCGTCTCGGCGTGCCGCTCGCCCCGGTCGAGCGGGCCGTACTCGACACCGCCCGCCGCCTCCGCCGACTCGACGAGATACGGGCGTTGATCGCCGAGGCGGTCCAGCGAGGGTTCACGACCGCGGCGCGGCTGCGGGCTGAGCTCGAGGAGGGGTCGGGCCGTGGCACCCGCCTGGTCCGTATCGCACTCCGCGAGATCGACGACGGCGTGCGGTCGGCGGTCGAGGCGTGGGCGCGCGGGATCGCCATGGAGATGGCGGAGACCGAGGGTTTCCCCGCCGTGGAATGGAACGTGGCGGTGTACGACAGCGCCGGCCGGTTCGTCTGCCGTCCCGACGGCTGGATCGACGAGGTCGCCCTGGCGTGGGAGATCGAGTCGGTGGCCTACCACCTGAGCCCGGAGCACCAGGAGCGGTCCTATCGACGCCGCATCCGGATGAAGGCGCACGACATCGAGTTCATCGAGCACCGCCCGCGGGCGCTCCGGGCCGAGCGGGAGCGGGTCAAGGCCGATCTGCGCCTGGCCTACGCCCACGCGCGCCGCCGGCCACGTCCCGACCTCCGCCGCGAGGGGAGCATTTCGTCGCTAGAAGCGCCGGAAGGGTCCCCTCGCGCGGAACACGCAGAACGCGCGGAACCGGAACCGGGTCAGCTGTCCTCGCCGCGGATGAACGACTCGACGCGGTCGTAGGCGACCGAGTCGCGGTACTGCTCGGGCGGCGACTTCATGAAGTACGACGAGGCGCCGAGCAGGGGACCGCCGATGCCGCGGTCGAGGGCGATCTTCGCGGCGCGGACGGCGTCGATGATGATGCCGGCCGAGTTGGGCGAGTCCCAGACCTCGAGCTTGTACTCCAGCGACAGGGGCACGTCACCGAACGCGCGGCCCTCGAGACGGACGTAGGCCCACTTGCGGTCGTCGAGCCAGGGCACGTGGTCCGACGGTCCGATGTGCACGTTGCCCTTGCCCATGTCGCGGTCGACCTGCGAGGTCACCGACTGGGTCTTCGAGGTCTTCTTCGACTCCAGGCGCTCGCGCTCGAGCATGTTCTGGAAGTCCATGTTGCCGCCGACGTTGAGCTGCATCGTGCGGTCGAGCTGGACGCCGCGGTCCTCGAAGAGCTTGGCGAGCACGCGATGGGTGATGGTCGCGCCGACCTGGGACTTGATGTCGTCGCCGACGATCGGCACGCCGGCCGCCAGGAACTTCGCGGCCCACTCGGGGTCGGAGGCGATGAACACCGGCAGCGCGTTGACGAACGCGACGCCCGCGTCGAGGGCGCACTGGGCGTAGAACTTGTCGGCGTCCTCGCTGCCGACCGGCAGGTAGGAGACGAGGACGTCGGCGCGCGACTCGCGCAGGGTGGCGACGACGTCGACGGGCTCGCCGTCGGCCTCGGTGATGATCTCGCGGTAGTACTTGCCGAGCCCGTCGAGGGTGTGACCGCGCTGGACCGTCACCCCGGTCGGCGGGACGTCCGCGATCTTGATGGTGTTGTTCTCCGACGCGGTGATGGCGTCGGCGAGGTCCTGCCCCACCTTCTTGGCGTCCACGTCGAACGCGGCGACGAACTCGAGGTCACCCACGTGGTAGCCGCCGAAGTCGACGTGCATGAGGCCCGGCACACGAGCGGCCGGGTCGGCATCGGCGTAGTAGTGCACGCCCTGGACGAGGGAGGAGGCGCAGTTCCCCACGCCCACGATCGCCACTCGGACCTGACCCATGGATGTTCTCCTCTGTTTCTTCCTCGTCGGTACGGGCTGATGGGGTGGACCCGGGCGGGTCACGGTGCGGGCGGGCCGGTCTGGTCCGGCTCGACCCCGGAGGTCCCGGCCTGCTCGGCCTGCTCGGCGGCGATCAGCTCGTTGAGCCACCGGACCTCGCGCTCGGTGGACTCCAAGCCGATCCGGTGCAGTTCGCGGGTGTAGCGGTCGATCTGTTCACCGGCCCGGGTGAGGGTCGACCGCAGGCCCTCGCGGCGCTCCTCGACCCGGCGGCGACGGCCCTCGAGGATGCGCATCCGCACGTCGACCGGCGTCCGCGAGAAGAAGGCGAGGTGGACGCCGAAGGCCTCGTCGTCCCACGTCTGGGGCCCGGCCTCGGCGAGGAGCTCGTCGAAGCGGTCCTTGCCCTCGGCGGTGAGCTCGTAGACCCGCCGTCCCCGGCGCCGGAAGGAGCCGCGGGCGGGGCGGGCCACGGCCCCGCCGACCCCCGCGGGCGGCATGGCGGCCGGAGCGACCGGGGTGGCCTCGGGGTCGGCCTCGCCCGCGGGGGGCTCGGAGGTCTCGGCGATGAGGCCGGCGCGTTGGAGACGGCGCAGAGTCGGGTAGAGCGACCCCCAGGAGAACGCACGGAAGGTGCCGAGACGGGCGTGCAGCTGCTTGCGCAGCTCGTACCCGTGCATCGGTGCCTCGTGGAGCAGGCCGAGTACCGCGAGCTCGAGCACCGACCCACCCCCTGTCTCCACGTCGTCCGTGCACCGTGCCATCGACTGTATCGGAGCGATACATCAGGACGCTGCGTCGCGATGTCCACGTCACATCCGCGCCGGCCGGAGGGGGTCGCGGATCGGTTCGCGCAGAGGACGCGGAGGCGGTCGGTGGCTACGCTGCATCCCGTGCCGGGACCCCGTCAGATCGTCGACTACGCGTTGCAGCGCCGGGCGCTGCTCGCCGATGTCGGCGCGGGTCGCGTCCCCTCCACCGACGCCTGCGACGCCGGGACCTACCTGCTCCAGGCCGCCTCCTTCCACGGGCGCGCGACGACCCGGACGTGCCCGCTCTGCCGCAAGGAGCCCGTCGTCGAGGTCCTCTGGATCTTCGGCGAGCGACTCGGGTCGGCGTCCGGATCCGCTCGATCCCCTGACGAGATCAGCCGGTTGGCCGATGCGCTCAGCGAGTTCACCGTGCACGTCGTGGAGGTCTGCCGATCGTGCCGGTGGAACCACCTCGTACAGTCGTACGTCCTGGGGACGGACGAGGCGTCGGGCGGAGGTCGCCGACGTCGCCGCACGGCCACGACCTGACCGGGTCGGTGCCGGACGGACACGGCGGTCCCGGGACCAGCGGGGCGCTGAGGGGAGCTCCCCCGACCACCCGGCACCGGGAGGCTGATCGGTGAACGACGAGCGGCGAGCGGACCGCGGAGGCGCACGGCCTCCGGACGACGGTCCGGGACGCTCCGCGCCTCCCCTCAGGCCGCCGGGAGCACCGGGTCCCGGAGCACCAGGCCCCGGAGCACCAGGTCCCGGAGCACCGGGCACACCGCGCGATCGCGGCCCCTCCTCGCCACCTCCGGGGCCGCCCCCGCCCGGACCCGGTCCCCGCGGCAACGGTCGGGGCCCTTCCGGCCCGCCGGTCCCTCCCGGGCCGCCCGGCCCACCTCCCCGACGCCCGCTCTCCGGTCCGCAGTCCCGGCCCGCCGTCGACGGCCCTCTCCCCGCGGGCTGGCGTCCGGTGCCCCCCTCGCAGAACCCCACCCGGCGCAGTCCCGGCCTCGCCCATCCCGCCCCGGAGCACGCCCACCCCGTGCCGCGGGGATCCGGGGGTCCGGCCAGCGCCCCCACCGTCTCGACCGGCGCCGTCACGGCCACCCGGCGCAGCGCCGTGGGCACGGCGACGCCCCCCGAGCCGCGCCTGCTCACCCATGACACCCGTCGGCACCGTGCGGGCGAGGACGCGCCGACCCGGTCCGCCGCGCCCTCGGCGACGGCCGTACCCACCGCGGCCTCGGCCGCGACCCGCTCGGCGCTCGCCGCCGGCGGCATCACCGGCACCGCGGTCGCCCCGGTCCCCACCCGCCACCGTGGCGGTGGCGGCGGGGACGACGACCCGCCGCGCGGCGGCCGGGGTCGGCGCGCGGAGCCTGCCCCTGATCCGCGCACGCGCCGCTGGCGCCGGATCCGTCGGGTCACCTACCTCCTCATCGGGCTGTTCGTGATCGGCCCCGCCCTCGCCTTCGCGATCGGCTGGATCGTCTTCCGCGTCCCCTCCCCCGAGGACGCCACCAACAACCAGCTCGCGACGATCGCCTACGCCGACGGCTCCTCGCTGGCCTCGCTGGTGCCCGAGCAGGGCAACCGGATCAAGGTCCCGATCTCGGCGGTCCCGCTGCACGTCCAGCAGGCGGTGCTCTCGGCCGAGGACCGCTCCTTCTACTCGAACCTCGGCTTCGACCCGGTCGGCATCGTGCGTGCGGCGTGGAACCAGGCCACCGGCGGCGTCGGCGGCGGGTCGACGATCACCCAGCAGTACGTCAAGAACGTGCTGGTGGGCGACGAGTACTCGCTGTGGCGCAAGTACCGCGAGGTGGTGATCGCGGCGAAGATCTCCCAGGAGCAGAGCAAGGAGGAGATCCTCGGCAACTACCTCAACACGATCTACTTCGGGCGCGGGGCGTACGGCATCCAGGCCGCGTCGCAGGCCTACTTCGGTCGTGACGTCGGCACGCTGACCCCGTCCGAGGGCGCGATGCTCGCCGGACTCATCCAGGCTCCGTCGAAGTGGGACCCGGCGGTCAACCGGACGATCTCCGAGCAGCGGTGGAACTTCGTCCTCGACGGGATGGTCACCCAGAACTGGCTGCCCGCGTCGGTGCGCGCCCAGCAGACGTTCCCGAACGCGATCCCCCCGCAGCCCCGGCGCAGCGGCATCCCGGACAACGACCGCGGCCACATCGTCTCGGCCGTCCGCGACGAGCTGAACACCTACGGGATCAACGAGCAACAGGTGAACCAGGAGGGCCTGCAGGTCACGACCACGATCGACCCGCGGATGCAGGACCAGGCGGCCGAGGCGGTGGCGCGCCAGCTGCGCGGGCAGCCGCAGAACCTGCGCTCGGCGCTGGTGTCGGTCGATCCGCGGACCGGGGCGGTGCTCGCCTACTACGGCGGCTCCGAGGGCTCCGGCTTCGACTACGCGCAGACCCAGCGCCAGCCCGGGTCGTCGTTCAAGCCGTTCGTGCTGCTCGCGGGGCTCGAGCGCACGCCCCCGATCGGTCTGGGGACGACGTTCGACGGCTCGAGCCCGCAGACCATCGCGGGCACCGAGGTCGCCAACTCCGAGGGCGAGAGCTGCCCGAACTGCGACCTGCGCACGGCCATGACCCAGTCGATCAACACCGTCTTCTACCAGCTCGGCGTGCAGGTGGGTCCGCAGCGGGTGGCCGACGCCGCGCACCAGGCCGGCATCAGCGCCCCGCTCCCGAACCCCTCGGGCGGCATCTCGATCGGTGACCGCGAGGTCCGCCCCGGCGACATGGCCTCGGCGTACGCGACGTTCGCCGCGGACGGGGTCTACCACCGTCCCCACATGGTCAGCCGGGTCACGACCGCCGACGGGCGCGTGCTGTTCGACGCGGGGGCGCCGGCCGGCGAGACGCGGATGAGCCAGCAGGTCGCCCGCAACGTCACCGAGTCGATGCTGCAGGTCGCCGACCATTCGGGGATCCCGCTCGGGGGCGGTCGCCCGGTCGCCTCCAAGACCGGCACCGTGCAGTCGTCGGTCGAGGGCCAGAACAACGACGCGTGGACGGTCGGCTTCACGCCGCAGGTCTCCACCGCGGTCTGGATCGGCACCGACGACAACAGCCCGATCAAGAACTCCGGCGGCCGGCCGATCTACGGCCGCGGGGTCCCGGGCCAGATCTGGCAGTCGTTCATGAACGACGCGTTGCGCCGCGATCCGGTCCAGCAGTTCTCCGAGTTCCGCCCGATCGGCGCCCCGCCGACCACCACCCCGACCGCGCCGCCGGCCGGTGAGGGCGAGGTCTGCATCAACGGCGTGTGCATCCCGACCGGGGACCAGAACCCGAACGGTGACCCGAACCAGGGCGGCGACCAGGGTCAGAACCAGGGCGATCCGAACCAGAACGCCCAGAACCAGAACGACCAGAACCAGAACCAGAATCAGAACCAGCCGAATCCGAACCAGAATGCGCCGAACCAGAACGGCGTCCCCCCGGGTCAAGAGCCTGAGGAGGGCGGCGTGCTCGGTTGACGACCGACGGTTCCGCCCGCGCGGGCGTGGCCACCTCCGGTCGCGCGCGCGCTCACGACGCGGCGTCGCTGGGACCCGACCAGCGGGTGCGCCCCACCCAGGACGATCCGTTCGTCGCGTCGGTGAGCGCGGTGATCGGGGGCCCCCTCGGGGAGCATGCGGTGGCCGGGCGCGCGCGCTTCCTCACGCCGCTGCGGGCCGTGCTGCTCCTGGCCGTCGTGGTCCTCGCGCTGGGCTGGTTCGCCAAGGCGCCGTGTCTGCAGCAGTACTCCGACGGCGCCGGGCGCCTCCAGCTCGACTGGCGTGACGGCCGCCAGTACGTCGCGATGTGCTACTCGGACACCGTCCCGCTCTACACCGCCGAGCGGCTCGACGTCGGGGGCATCCCGTACGTGACGTCGTGGGTCGACCGCCACGACGACGGCACCCAGCAGGTGCGCTACATGGAGTACCCGGTGCTGACCGGGTTCTTCCAGTGGGCGAACGCGCGCCTGACCGACGCCTGGCTCGCCGGCGCCGAGGCGGGCCTGCTGCCGGGTGGGCTGCCCGTGGTCGTCTACTTCGACCTCTCGGCGGTCTGGCTGGCGCTCGCCTGGATCGTCGCCGTCTGGGCCGTCGTGCGGCTGCGCCCCGGGCGGCCGTGGGACGCGGCCCTGGTGGCGGTGTCGCCGCTGGTCGCGGTGCACGCCTTCACGAACTTCGACACGCTCGCCGTCGCCGCCGCGACCGTCGGGATGCTGGCGTGGGCGCGCCGCCGTCCCGTGCTCGCCGGGGTGGTGCTCGGGGTCGGCGCGGCGGCGAAGCTCTATCCGCTGTTCCTGCTCTTCCCCCTGCTGCTGCTGTGCCTGCGCGCACGCCGTCTCCGGGCCTGGGGACAGGCGGCCGCCGCCGGGGTGCTGACGTGGGCGCTGATCAACCTGCCGCTCGCGCTCGCCGCCCCGACGGGATGGTGGGAGTTCTTCCGGCTCAACGGCGCGCGGGGCGCCGACCCGGACTCGCTGTACAACGTCGTGGCCGGTCTGACCGGATGGAGCGGGTTCGACGGCCCGGTGCGGCCCGGCGAGTCCCCGAGCGTGCTCAACGCCGTCACGGCGGTGGCGTTCGCCGTGTGCTGCGCCGCGGTGGCGGCGCTGGTGCTGCGCGCTCCCCGGCGCCCGCGGTTCGCCTCGATCGCGTTCCTCGTCGTCGCGGCCTTCCTGCTGACCAACAAGGTGTGGAGCCCGCAGTACTCGCTGTGGCTGGTCCCGCTGGCGGTGCTGGCGTATCCGCGCTGGCGCCCCCTGCTCGCGTGGATGGCCCTCGACGCGCTGGTGTGGGTGCCGCGGATGTACTTCTACCTCGGCCCCGACGCGAAGGGGCTGCCGGCGCCGTGGTTCTACGGCGCGGTGCTCGTGCGGGATCTCGCCGTCCTCGGGGTCGCCGCGCTCATCGTGCGGTCGGTGCTCCGTCCCGAGCACGACCCGATCCGCAGCCCGCGGGATCCGTCGGTCTCCCGGGGTCTCGACGACCCCGACGGTGGGGTCCTCGAGGACGCCGACGACGACCCGCGCGTCCTCGACCGGGCCGACCGGCTCGCCGCGGCACTACGACGCCGGAGCGCGCGCATCCCTCGATGAGGGCGGCGGTGCGGCCCGGGTGTGTCGGTGGGCGACCGCCTGCGGCATCCGGGGGAAGAGTGGCCGTCACCACCGGGCGACCCGCTCGTTGGGTCAGCTGCCGGGTTCCCCCGGCGGCAGGACCCGCGCCGGTCCGCCGTCCCCGGCCCAGGTCTCGTGTTCGGAGAAAGGTCCTCCTCCATGACTCTGCGCGCCACGCGTCTGTTGACGGCCCTCGTCGCCGGAGGCCTGGTCACGGGTTCGGTGCTCCTCGGTGCGGGAGCGGCCTCCGCCGCGCCCGCCGCAGGTGACGTCGTGCCCGCCCGCTGCGGGCAGACCGTGCGCGCTCAGCCCGGCGACACCGTGGCGGTGACACCGGCGCTCGGGCTGCCGTTCACCAGCCCGGTCGTGGCCGGGATGGCCCCGATCACCCAGCTGATCGGTGGGGTCCTCTGCCGCGTCCAGGTCGACGTCGTCGAGCCGGTCGCCGGATCGGTCGCCCAGGCCGCCCCGCCGCTCGCCCCCGCCGCCACCCGCCTGAGCGGGACCGCCGGCTCCGTCCTCGAGCCCGGCGCGCGGGCCCGCGCCACCACCCCCGCCCGGGCGGCCACGCCCGCGCCGCTCGCGGCACCGGCGCCCGCCGCCCTGACGCCGCAGCAGGCCGCGGCGGCGGCGCCGGCGTTCGCCCCGGCGTTCGGTGCGCTGCCGACCTCGTTCCTGCGCTCCGCGTCCGCCGGTCCGGCCCCCGGCGTCCGCTACGACGCGGGCCTGCTGCTCGGCTCGGCGTTCCCGGGTCTGCGCGCCGGCGCCCCGGCCTACCTCGGCTACGACGCCGCCAGCGCGGTCACCACGGCCAGCCAGGTGCAGGCCCTCCCGGTCGACGGGCTCGACAAGGGCGGGGTCGGCGTCCCGGCCCTGCTCGCGGTCCTCGCGCTGTCCGGGGTCGCGGCGTTCACGATGCGGCGGATCGTGCTGGGTCGCGGGGCCACCCCCGCCGCGCCCCCGGCCGCCGCCCGCCTCGCCGGTGACGCCGGCCCCCGCGGCCGCGCGGACGGACCAGGACCCGGCGCCCGAGCTCGACGACCGCACGGTCGCCGACGGCCCCCGCCCCCTCCTGCCGGTGTCCGCGGACGACCGGGCGCTCGCACCGGCCTGAGCCGCACACCCTCGCGGCCCGTCCGCGCAGCGCCGCTCCGCGGGATCCCGAGGGAACCGACGGGCCGGGCGCCGCGTCGAAGCTGGTAGGGGGCTCGCGGAGGCAGCACCGGCCCGGTTGGTACGCTTTCCGAACCGAGTTCCTCCTGCCACGGACCGTCCGTGGCCGTCAGCCCATGGGAGGTGAGTGGACCTCGTGCGCCACTACGAACTGGTCGTGATCCTCGAGCCGAGCCTCGACGAGCGCACCGTCGCCCCGTCCCTCGAGACGTTCCTCAACGTCGTCCGCAAGGACGGCGGCACGGTCGAGAACGTCGAGGTGTGGGGCCGTCGCCGCCTCGCCTACGAGATCGAGAAGAACGCCGAGGGCATCTACGCCGTCCTCGACATCAACTGCGAGCCGGCCACCGTCAAGGAGATGGACCGCCAGCTCGCCCTGAACGAGTCGGTGCTCCGCACCAAGGTCATGCGGCGCGACCCGGCCTTCGCCGGGCGTCGTGGCAAGGCCGGCGCTGCCTGATGGCCGGCGACACCGTCATCACCGTGGTCGGCAACCTCACCGCCGACCCGGAGCTGCGGTTCACGCCGTCGGGGGCCGCGGTCGCCAACTTCACCGTGGCCTCGACACCGCGCACCTTCGACCGCCAGAGCGGCGAGTGGAAGGACGGCGAGGCGCTGTTCCTGCGCTGCAACATCTGGCGCCAGGCCGCCGAGAACGTCGCCGAGACGCTGACCCGCGGTGCCCGCGTCATCGTGCAGGGCCGCCTCAAGCAGCGCTCCTTCGAGACCCGCGAGGGTGAGAAGCGCACCGTCATCGAGCTGGAGGTCGACGAGGTCGGCCCGTCCCTGCGCTACGCCACCGCGTCGGTCACCAAGGCCAACCGCGGCGGCGGAGGGGGCGGCGGCTACGGCGGTTCCTCCAACGGCGGGGGTGGCGGTGGCTACTCCGGCGGTGGCGGTGGCGGTGGCTACTCCGGCGGGTCCGACGACCCGTGGGCGTCCGCGCCGGCCGCAGGCTCCTCCTCCGGGGGCTCTGGCGGCGGTGGCGGCGGCTACGACGACGAGCCCCCGTTCTGACCCGGGTCCCCCCGACCTGACTCGTTCGCAGTTCCCGGTCCGTCGACGCCTCGTGGCGTCCCGACGGGCCCATTCACACCAGGAGTAAGGACTCATGGCGAAGCCGCCGGTGCGCAAGCCGAAGAAGAAGGTCTGCACCTTCTGCAAGGACAAGAACCAGCTGATCGACTACAAGGACACCAACCTCCTGCGCAAGTACATCTCCGACCGCGGCAAGATCCGCGCGCGCCGGGTCTCGGGCAACTGCTCGCAGCACCAGCGCGACGTCGCCGTCGCGGTGAAGAACTCGCGCGAGATGGCCCTGCTGCCCTACACCTCGACCGCGCGCTAGGGAGGCGGAGACGATGAAGCTCATCCTCACCGCCGACGTCGCCAACCTCGGCGGCCCCGGCGACACGGTGGAGGTCAAGGACGGCTACGGCCGCAACTTCCTCCTGCCCCGCGGGCTGGCCATCGTGGCCACCCGAGGTGCCCAGAAGCAGGTCGAGACCATCCGCCGCGTCCAGGAGGGCAAGCGGATCCGCGATCTCGACCACGCCAAGGAGGTCGCCGGCCGGATCCAGGGCATCGGCACCGTCACGGTCTCCGCGAAGGCGGCCGGCCAGGGCGGCAAACTGTTCGGCTCGATCACCCCGGCCGACGTCGTCGGGGCCGTCCGCGCGCAGGGCGGTCCGAACCTCGACAAGCGGTTCGTCGACATCGCCGGGCACATCAAGTCGACCGGCGCCCACACGGTCACGGTGCGGCTGCACCCCGACGTGTCGGTGGCTCTCCCCCTGGAGGTCCAGGGCGCCTGAGCCCACCCCCCTCGAGGACCCGACCGGGCCCGGACCGCGCACCGCGGTCCGGGCCCGTCGTCCGTCCGGGCCCGTCGTGTCCCCGGGGCCCGCGATGCGACCCTCCACCCCGGCCTGACCCGGCGGGCGCAGCCCCGGGACCGCTCGGCTCGCCGCGCGGTGCGATCGGGTGACCACGCCGCCGACACGCCCCACGACGAGGCTGATCGACACGCCGCACGGGTTTCCGTCCACAGGCCCCACACCCTCCTGAACTGCGCGGAGACCCGCAGATCCGCTTCTGTCCCCAGGTTGTCCCCAGGGCCGTGCCCAGGAGTGGCGTGTGCTCCGACGACCGTCCCCAGGTGCTCCACAGGGCATCAACATCGCCGCCTGGAGGGGTGGGCCGTCGACCCCCTACCGTCCCGTCCGCGGGCCATGGCCGGCTCCGGTCGCCGCGACGCCCGGGGACTGTCGGTGGGCGCTGCTAGAACTGGTGTTCGAGGCGGTGGCCGGGTTCGGGCGCGGTCCGGAGTCGAGCAGGAGGAGGGTTCGTGGCGGTTCTGGACGATCGGGGGACGTCCGGCTCGGGGCGTTCCGGCCGCGGGTCCGAGCGCCAGGGCCCGGCGGCACCGGAGTTCGACCGGCAGCCCCCGCAGGACCTCCCGGCCGAGCAGTCGGTGCTGGGCGCGATCCTGCTCAGCAAGGACGCGATCGCCGACGTGGTCGAGCTGCTCAAGCCCGACGACTTCTACCGCCCCGCCCACCAGACGGTCTACGAGTGCGTGCTCGACCTCTACGGCCGCGGCGAGCCGGCCGACCCGGTGACCGTCTCGGCGGAGCTCGAGCGGCGCGGCGAGCTGCTGCGGGTCGGCGGCGCGCCCTACCTCCACACGCTGATCGCCACCGTGCCCACCGCGGCCAACGCGGCCTACTACGCCGAGATCGTGGCCGACCGGGCCATCCTGCGGCGCCTCGTCGAGGCCGGCACCCGCATCGTGCAGCTCGGCTACCACGGGGCGGAGGGCGCCGACACCGACGACGTCGTCGACCGCGCCCAGGCCGCCGTCTACGAGGTCACCGACCGCCGCGTCACCGAGGACTACGTGGCCCTCGAGGACGTCCTGCAGCCGACCATGGACGAGATCGACGCCATCGCCTCCCGTGGCGGCATCTCGTTCGGTGTGCCCACCGGGTTCACCGACCTCGACGCCGTCACCAACGGCCTCCACGCCGGCCAGATGGTCATCGTCGCCGCGCGGCCGGGTATCGGGAAGTCCACCCTGGGGCTCGATTTCGCTCGGTCGGCGAGCATCAAGCACGGGATGACCAGCTGTGTGTTCTCGCTGGAGATGAGCCGGACCGAGATCGTGATGCGCATGCTCTCGGCCGAGGCGAAAATCCGTCTGTCCGACATGCGCGCCGGGTCCATGACCGACGACGACTGGACGCGGCTGGCGCGGCGCATGAGCGAGATCAGCGAGGCGCCGATGTTCATCGACGACTCGCCCAACATGACGATCATGGAGATCCGGGCGAAGGCGCGGCGGCTCAAGCAGCGTCACGACCTCAAGCTGATCATCCTCGACTACATGCAGCTGATGACCTCGGGCAAGAAGGTCGAGTCCCGCCAGCAGGAGGTCTCGGAGTTCTCCCGTCAGCTCAAGCTGCTGGCCAAGGAGCTCGAGGTGCCCCTGGTCGCGATCAGCCAGCTCAACCGCGGCCCCGAGCAGCGCACCGACAAGAAGCCGATGCTCTCGGACCTGCGCGAGTCCGGCTCGCTGGAGCAGGACGCCGACATGGTCATGCTGCTCAGCCGACCCGACGCCTTCGAGCACGACGACCCGCGCGCCGGCGAGGCCGACGTCATCCTCGCGAAGCACCGCAACGGGCCGACCGCGACGATCCCGATCGCGCACCAGCTGCACTACAGCCGGTTCAGCGACCTCGCCCGGGGGTAGTGGCGGAGCCGTGACCGACTCGCTGACCGTGGCCCTGATCGTCGGGACGACGCGGGCCCAACGCATGACCCCTCAGGTCGCCGAGATCGCCGCCGAGGTGGGGCGGTCCTACGACGGTGTCGAGGTCGTGTGGGTCGATCCGGGTGAGTTCACGCTGCCCGGCGACGGCAACGACCCCGAGGGCAAGGACCCGCGCTACACCGAGATCACGGCCCGCGCGGATGCCTTCCTGATCGTCAGCCCGGAGTACAACCACGGCTATCCAGGCTCGCTCAAGCGCCTGCTCGACTCCGAGCTCGAGAACTACAACCACAAGCCGGTGGCCTTCATCGGGACCTCGGCGACACCGTGGGGCGGCGTCCGCGGCGTCGAGCTGCTGGTCAACGTCACCCGCGAGATGGGCCTGGTGGCGACCTCGGTCGACGCCTACGTCGCGAACATCTCCACGGTCTTCGGCGAGGACGGCATCAGCGACGACGACCGCACGACCTACGAGCGTCGCTTCGGCCGTACGTGGGACGAGCTGCTGTGGTTCGCCCGCACGCTCAAGACGGCGCGGGAGAGCTGACCGCCCGGCTCGCCCTGCCGAGCGTCACCACCGCTCCCACCGCGAGGGCGAGCAGCCCGACCATGAACGCCACCGTAGCGGGCCACCCCGCGGCGCCGTAGGCCACGCCGCCGAGCGTGCCGCCCACCGACGAGCCGACGTAGTAGGCGAACAGGTAGAGCCCGGACGCGACGGCGCGGCCGTGCTCGGCCCGGCGGCCCACCCACGAGCTGGCGACGGTGTGGCCGGCGAAGAAGCCGACGGTGAGCACGGCGAGACCGCCGACGACCGCCGCGGTGAACGGCACCAGCGTCACGAGGGCCCCGACCGCGGCGAGGAGGACGGCGCCGAGCAGGACCCGGCGGGCGCCGACACGGTCGGCGAGGCGCCCGGCACGGGTGGAGGTCGCCGTGCCCACCGCGTAGAGCACGAACACGAACCCGACGAGGAGCTCGGGGAGCCGGAACGGCGGGGCGAGCAGCAGGAACGTGACGTAGTTGTAGGCGCACACGAACACGCCCATCAGCAGCAGCCCGGCGAGGTAGAGCCGCCGCAGCACCGGGTCGGCGACGTGAGCGCGCGCCTCCGCGAACAGGGTCCGCGCCGACACCCGCGAGGGACTGAAGCGTCGTGAGGCGGGCAGGACCAGCCAGAACACCACCAGGCACACCGCGGAGACGCCCGCGATCCCGCCGAGGGCCCACCGCCAGGACCCGGTGAGGCCGGCGAGCGCGCTGACGACCACCCGCCCCCCGAACCCGCCCACGGAGTTGCCGGCGACGTAGAGACCCATCGCCGACCCGAGGTGGCCCTCGTCGATCTCGTCGGCGAGATAGGCCATCCCGACCGCCGGCAGACCTGCCAGCGCCAGCCCCTCCAGCCCGCGCAGCACCAGCAGCACGCCGAACGACGGCGCCACCGACGCCGCGAGCCCCAGGACGACGGCGCCGGTCAGCGACGCGAGCATGACCGGCCTGCGCCCCCACCGTTCGGAGAGCGCGCTGGCCGGGATGACCGCGAGGGCGAGGGCCCCCGTGGTCACCGACACCGACCACGACGCGGTGCCCGGCGAGATCCCGTACACCTCGACCAGGCGCGGGAGCAGCGGCTGCGTCGCGTAGAGCAGCGCGAACGTCGTGAGGCCGGCGAAGAACAGCCCCACCGCGACGGGGCGGAACCCGGGCTCGCCGCGTCGCAGGCCCAGGCCACCCGCGGAGCCTGCGGAGCCGGGTTCCGACGGGACCGCGAGCGACGACGACATCGTTGTCGAGGCTAACCGTCTTGACGCTCCTCCGTCTCCTGTGTGACCCACGCCAGGTAGGGCCCGTGGCCGCCGACGACGGGCAGCACGATCACCTCGGGGACGTCGTAGGAGTGCGTGCCCACGAGCAGCGCGGTGAGGTCGTCGACGCGCGCCGCGGCGGTCTTGGCGAGCAGCTGCCACTCGGTCTCCACCGAGACCGCGCCCTCCCACCGGAACGCGCTGCGGATCGGCCCGACGATCTGGACGCAGGCGGCCAGGCGGGCGTCGACCACCACGCGGGCCAGCCGCTCGGCCTCGTCGGCGGAGTCGGTGGTGGTCAGCACGACGCGGGTGTCGCTCATCGAGGTCCTCTCGTCGGGAGCGGGCGTGTCACGATGCGCCGATGCTCCTCGTCACCGGCGCCACCGGGTACGTCGGCGCCACCGTCGTCGCTCACCTGCACGAGCGCGGCCACCGGGTCCGCGCCGTCGTCCGTGACCCGGCGCGGGCGACCGTTCTCCCCGAGGGCGTCGAGCGGGTGGCCGCGGACCTGGCCGACGCCGACGCGCTCGCCCGCGCGATGGACGGCTGCGAGGGCGTCTTCCACCTCGCGGCGGCGGTCGGCGCGCCCGGTCCCGAGGCGCGCGAGCTCAACGTCGGCGGCACCGCCCGGGTGGTCGACGCCGCCCGCCGCGCCGGGGTGCGCCGCCTCGTGCACACCTCGACCAGCGCGGCGATCTGCACCGTGCCCGACGAGGGGCCCCCCGCGGTGATCGACGAGCGCTCACCCGGCGGGACGGCGCTCACGGACACGTACTCGACGACGAAGGCCGAGGCCGAGGCCACCGTCCTCGCCGCGGTCGCCGACGGCTCGCTCGACGCCGTCGTCGCCACCGTGGTCAACGTCTACGGCCCCTCGCCGCGCGGTGCGCAGAGCTACAACCTGCTCCTGGCCGCGGCGGCGCGCGGTGAGGTCGGCGACATCGTCGACACCTCGGTCGGCTGGGTGCTCGCCGAGGACGTCGCCGCCGGCCAGCTCGCGGCCTACTCCCACGGCGAGGCCGGGCGTCGCTACGTGCTCTGCGGCGAGGTCGCCGCCTTCCCGCGCGTGCTGGACACCTACTGCGCGCTCGCAGGCAGCCCGCACCGCGTGCGCGCCCTGCCGCCCGGCAGTGAGCTCGGGCCGGACGCGCCCCCGTTCGCCGATCGCTCCGTGGTCTACGGCCGCCTCGGCGGCTACCGGGTCGTCGACGACGCCGCGCGGGCCCTCGGTGTGGCTCCGCGCGGGATCGACGAGGGGCTGGCCCGCACCGCGCGCTGGCTCACCGGCGGGGCCGGTCCGATCCCTCCGGGGTGAGCCGCGGGGTGGGACGTCGGACACGGCCGAGGGCGTGGCGTCCCCGGGGATGCCAGGGTGGAGGCCGAGGGCCGGGGGGCGACCGGTCCGGGAGGAGAGTGAGCACGTGAGCGATTCCGAACATCAGGGCGTGGCCGCATCCGGGACCTTCGCGATCGGCGGTGAGCTCACCGTCCGGCGACTGGGATACGGCGCGATGCGCCTGACCGGCGAGGGCATCTGGGGTCCGCCGAAGGAGCCCGACACCGCGCTCGCGGTCCTGCGCCGCGCCGTCGAACTCGGTGTCGACCTCATCGACACCGCCGACTCCTACGGCCCGTACGTCAGCGAGGAGCTGATCCGTGAGGCGCTCTACCCGTACCGGGACGTGCGTGTCGCGACCAAGGCCGGCCTGCTGCGTACCGGTCCGAACCGCTGGATCCCGTGTGGGCGCCCGGAGTACCTGCGCCAGGAGTGCGAGATGAGCCTGCGCCGCCTCGGCGTGGAGACGCTCGACCTCTTCCAGCTCCACCGCATCGACCCGCACGTCGCCGCGGAGGAGCAGTTCGGGCTGCTCGCCGACCTGCAGCGCGAGGGCAAGGCCCGCACCGTGGGCCTGAGCCAGGTCTCGGTGTCCGAGATCGAGGCCGCGGGCAAGATCGTCGATGTCGCGTCGGTGCAGAACCGCTACAACCTCGTGGACCGCTCCTCGGACGACGTGCTGCGCCACTGCACGGAGCACGGCATCGCGTTCCTCCCGTGGGCCCCGGCCGACGCCGGCAAGCTCGCCGAACCGGGCAACGCCGCCGACCGCGCCGCCGAACGCCTCGACGCCACCCCCGCACAGGTGGCCCTGGCGTGGCTGCTGCAGCGCAGCTCGGTGATGCTCCCGATCCCGGGCACCAGCTCGCTGGAGCACCTCGAGGAGAACTGCGCCGCCGCCGGCCTCGAGCTCGACCGCGAGACGGTCGCCACGCTCGACGCCGCCGCGTAGCCACCCGTAGCCCGCGCCGCGACCAACTACCCCGCCCGGCGCACGGCCGGGCGGGCGCGCTCGGCGTCGCGGCGGGTGCGGCGGTCGCGCAGGCGCGCGAGCATCCCGGCCGGCGGGTCGGGCTCCTCACCGCGTTCGACGCGTTCGGCCGCGGCCACGATGCGCCGCTCCATCCCGCCGAAGACGAGCACGTGGAACGGCGCGATCGCCCACCAGTAGGCGTGACCGGACAGGCCGTGCGGCAGGAAGATGGCGCGCTGCCGGTAGAGCGAGCCCTGCGCGGTCGGTGCGACCCGCAGCTCGAGCCAGGCCAGTCCGGGGGCCTTCATCTCGGCGCGCAGGCGCAGCAGGCGCTCGCCCTCGACCAGGTCGGGGCCCGCGCTGACCTCGCTGCGCGGCGCGTGCGCGTCGAGGCACTCCTCGACGCGCCACCAGTCGAGGGCGTCGCCGACCTTCAGCGAGTCGGCGTCGCGGCGACCGCGGCGCAGCCCGACCCCACCGACGAGCCGGTCCAGGATCCCGCGCGCCCACCAGCCCAGCCGGAACGAGTACCAGCCGCGGTCGCCGCCGATCCCGGTCACGACGTCCCAGAGCCGGTCGGGGTCCGCCGTGGACGGCCGTTCGCGGACGTCGGTGTAGAGGCTGCCGCCCGCCCACGCCGGGTCCGAGGGCAGCGGGTCCGCCGGCGCGTAGCTGGCGTTCGCCCCCGACCACCGCGTCTCGACCTGGCCGTTGCGGATCTTCTGCAGGGCGAGCGCGACGGCGCGGCCGAAGCCGGTCAGACCGCCCTCGGGGGGCGCCACGAACATGTCGATGTCGTGCTCGGACGCGATCACCTCGTGCACGAGCGAGTCGATGAGGGGGACCGCGGTGGACCGCGGCACCGGGGTCACGAGGTTCACCCAGTGCGAGGACAGCCGCGGGGTCAGCACCGGGACCGGCAGCATCGTGCGCTTCGGCAGCCCAGCGACCTCCGCGAAGCCCTCCATCATCTGCAGGTAGGTCAGCACGTCCGGGCCGCCGACGTCGAAGGTCCGGTTGACCTCCCCGGGCAGGTCGACCGCCCGCAGGAGGTAGTGCAGGACGTCGCGGATCGCGATCGGCTGGACGCGGTGATGCACCCAGGACGGCGTGAGCATCACCGGGAGGCGCTCGGTGAGGTAGCGCAGCATCTCGAAGCTGGCCGAGCCCGACCCGAGGATGACCGCGGCCTGCAGGACGACGGTCGGCACCCCGCTGCGCAGGAAGATCTCGCCGACCTCGGTGCGCGAGGACAGGTGCTCGGAGAGCTCGACACCCTCGGGGTGGATGCCGCCGAGGTAGACGATGCGCGACACCCCGGCGTCGCGGGCCGCCTGCGCGCTGATCAGTGCCGCGCGACGGTCGACGGCGGCGAAGCCGCTCTCCGAGAGCGAGTGCACGAGGTAGTAGAGGACGTCGGCGCCCGTGCAGGCCCGTCGCATGGCGTCCTCGTCCAGCACGTCCCCCCGCACGATCTCGATGTCGGACGCCCACGGGACGTCGCGCATCTTCTCCGGCGTGCGCACCACGCAGCGCACCTCGTGGCCCTCCGCGGCCAGCCGGGGCGCCAGACGGCCGCCGATGTATCCCGTCGCTCCGGTCACCACGCATCGCACCCACCGATCGTGGCCCCTCCGGTCGCGCAGCGCAGATCAAAGCCGCGGGGCGAGGACGGGGCTGCGGAGGTGCGCGGCCGGAGCGTCATCCCGGTGGCCGTGTGGGCGACGGCCGGTGACCGGCGGTGCGTCCGTCCGGGGCGCCGACCTCGACAGGGGTCGATCCCCGCTCCGGTGACACCCGGACAGGGGATCTCTCGGCGTGTCGCCGCACTTTCGCCGTGTCGCCCCTCAGTCCGGGCCGGGAGCTGCCGTTGAGGAGGCCAGACGCCAGGAGCGTTGCGCCGTTCGGCGCCCTGCCTCCTGGTGTGAATGGCACAGCAAGTCGGGGAGGTACGTGACGTGTGGGTGTGGCGGGACGATGTGACGCCCGGGGTCGACCAGGGGGGGTGGCGGCTCGACGCGTACGGCACCTGGACCTGGGACGAGCCGTCGTCGCTGGATCGTGCGGGAGCCGGGACGAGTGCGGTGCGCGGGTACTCGGGACCGGGTGAGCCGCGTGCGGCACGGCCGCGCGAGCGGGTGGTGGCCGGGCCGGGCGCAGGCGACCGCGCCCTCGCCGCGGTCGGGGCGCTGCCCGCGGAGTACACGCCGATCTTCCACGCGCTCACCGAGGACCGGACGCGTCGCTACGACGACCGGTGGGCCGGCGCACGTGTGCCCGAGCCGCACCCGGGGTCCGGTGCTCTGCCGGTGCAGGACTCCCGGGGCGCCCTGTCCCCGGTGCCGACCGTGCCGCCCCCGCCCGCGGACGGGCTCGGCGCGGTGTCGGCCGAGGAGGAGCTGCGCCGCCGCGCGGAGCGCCGACGCCGGCCGCGCTCGGTCGAGCAGGCCCCCGCCGGCGGTCGGCACACGCTGCTTCCGCGCGACGAGCCCCAAGAGGGGCGCCACGTCCTGCGGCGCTGAGCCGATCGCGCGTCGTTCCCGACGCCGGGGAGCGCATCGCCCGCCGACACGGTGGTGCGCTCCCTCCCGGACGGGTCCGGGGTCGCCGCTATGCTGCGCGCGCTGCGGCCCGGTCGCCGGGGGCCTCCCCCGGAGCGATCCGGCCGTCCGAGAACCACCGTGTCGCGCGCCCGTGGAGGTCGCCCCCGTGCTCATCCGTCGTCTCGCCCGCCCCATGCTCGCCGCCATCTTCATCAAGGGTGGAATCGACACCCTGCGCAACCCCGAGCCCCGCGTGCAGATGGCCACGCCGCTGCTGGAGAAGGTCGGCCCCAACCTGCCCGACCAGGCTCCCTCCGAGCCCGACCAGCTTGTGCGGATCGACGCCGGCGTGAAGATCGGCGCCGGCGTCCTGCTCGCGCTGGGCAAGTTCCCGCGCCTGTCCTCGCTCGCGCTCGCCAGCACCCTCGTGCCGACGACCTACGCCGGCCACGCGTTCTGGGAGAAGTCCGACCCCGCCCAGAAGTCCGCGGACGAGCTGCAGTTCCTCAAGAACCTCAGCATCCTCGGCGGGCTCGTCCTGGCCGCGGTCGACACCGAGGGCAAGCCGTCGCTGGGCTGGCGCGGTCGTCGGGCCGCGCGCAAGGTCGCCGAGCAGACCCGGGAGCTGGCCGGCCAGAGCGAGGGCGCCACCGACCGGGCCCGCAAGACCGTCATCGACGGAGTGGACGTGGCCATCGGGAAACTCGCGGCGTGAGCCGAACGCTCCGCGTCAGCGGGGCGAACACCTAGGGTGGCCGGGGTGTGGACGAACTGGTCCGGCGGCCAGGAGTGCCGCCCGACGGCGACGGTGCGCCCGCTCGACGACGGCGGCGTCGCCGCGGTGGTGCGCCGGGCCGCCGAGCGGGGTCAGACGGTGCGCCCCGTCGGCGCCGGGCACTCCTTCAGTGGGCTCGTCGTCACCGACGGCGTGCATGTCGACCTGTCGGCGTTCACCGGTCTCACCGGGGTCGGCGGCCGGCCCGGGCACGCCACCGTGCGGGTCCGGGCCGGGACCACCATCGGTGAGCTCCAGGACGAGCTGGCCGCTCGCGACCTCGCCCTGGCCGCGCCCCTCGAGCTGACCGCGCCGACGGTCGGCGGCGCGCTGGCCGTCGGCATGCACGGCAGCGGCGCCGAGCTCGGCTCGCTGTCCTCGTCCGTGGTCGGTCTGCACATGGTCGACGGGCGCGGCCGGGTCCGCGACGTCCCCGCCGAGGAGCTGGACGCCGCGCGCACCTCGCTGGGCGCGCTCGGCATCGTCCTCGACGCCGAGCTGCGGGTCGTCCCGGCTTCGCGCGTCCGCGTGACCCGCGCGCCCCGCCCGGTCTCGGAGGTGCTCTCGGGTGAGTTCTGGGAGGGCCATGACGTGGCCGAGGTCGCGGTCTTCCCGTCCGCCCCGACCGCTCTCGCGCGCTGGGCCGACCGCATGTCCCCGGCGGCCCGGCCGGCGGCGCGCGAAACGGTCGGCGGGTCCGAGGCCGACGAGGAACCGGCGCGGGAGCGCCGGGTGGGGATGACGTCGTCGGGGGCCACCGGGCGCACCGCGTTCGGCGGCGCGGTCGTCGTCGAGCGGGCCCTGCCCCGCCTCGTCCCGCGCCTCAACCGCGTGGTCTCCCGCCTGGCCCGCACCGTGACCGCGACCGGGCCGATGCACCGGGTGCTCTCCAGCCCGCCCGGCACCCGCTACGAGCAGAGTGAGTGGGCACTCCCGCGCGAGGCCCTGGCCGACGGCGCTCGCGAGCTGCTCGCCGCCCTCGCCGCCGACGGCCTCGAGGTCGGCCTGCCGGTCCGGCTGCGCGTCGGTGCCGCCGAGACCGGCTGGCTGCACCCGGCGAGCGGGCGCGCGACCGGCTGGGTCGGCGTGCGCGTCCCGCGCGGCACCGATCACGGCCCGGTCTTCGCGCGCGCCTGGGAGGTCCTGCGCGCCCACGACGGCCGGCCGCACTGGGCGTCGCGCCACGACTGGACGGTCGACGACACCGTCGCCGCCTACCCGCGGCTGCCCGACTTCCGCCGGGTCCGCGACGACTACGACCCCGACCGCGTGTTCGCCGCGCCGGCGTTGTCGGCCGTGCTGGGCGACTGACCCCCGAGGCCCGCGGGCTCCGCACCCTCCTCCTCGGTGTCCACCGCGGCCCCCAGGTCGAGGGCGAGCCCGACCACGGCCTGGTCGATGCGGCGCAGAAGCCGGGCCGCGCCGAGCATCGCGGTCCTGCGGTGCGGGTCCTCGCTGACGCGGGCGGCGTGGGCCTCCGCGGCGTCGACCAGCCGCTCGGCCGAGCGCGCCAGCACCCGCTGGCCGTCGGAGCGCCGCCGCCCGCGCACGAGCACGTCGCGCAGCCCGTCGAGGTTGGCGCGGACCTGACCGGCGGCGGCGTCCAGATCGGGGGCCCACGTCGGGTCGCGCACGGTGTCGGCGAGGCGCACCAGGCTGCGCAGGTAGTGGTCGGTGACCACGAGGACGCGCAGGCCGCGCTGGTAGCCCGACCGGGCGCGCCGTCGCGGCGTCGGGCCGGCGAGGGTGCGGGCGCGCTGGCGCAACGTCTGCAGGGCCTCGTCCATGTCGCGGGCCCGCTCGTGGGGGTCCCGGGCCGGGGTCCGCCCGACGATGCGGTCCACCGTCGCGACGAGCACGTCGTCCATGGTGTCGACGAGGCTCTCCACCGCGTCGCCGAAGGCCGCCCGCGTCCCCTTGGGCAGCACGACGAACGCGGCGAGCACGGCGGCCGCGGCGCCCAGGGCGGTCTCCTCGACGCGCAGCACGAGGACGGCGACGCTGAACTGTCCGATCAGCCCGTACACCAGCGCCAGCACCGCCGTGAGCGAGAAGGCGAACATCGACGGGGAGACCCGCACCAGGTAGAGCCCGAGGAACACGCACACGAAGACCAGGACCAGCGAGAGGACCTGGTTGCCGCCGACCAGGGCGGCCAGCCCCATCCCGGCCGCGACCCCGCCGATCGTGCCCAGCACGCGGCCCCACCCGCGGCTGAGCAGGTCGCCCCGGCTCTGCGTCCCGGTGAACACGATGAAGGCGGCGATCACGGCCCAGTACCACCGCGAGGGGGCCAGCAGCTCCCCGCCGACGATGGCCAGCGTCGTCGCCACGCCGACCTGCACGGCCTGACGGGTGGACAGCGCGAGCCCGTCACGCTCGGGTGCGGCGCCGCGGTCCTCGTCGTCGGCCGCCTCGGCCGTGGTGGCGGGCTCGGCCCGCGCCGGGGGCGTCGCGAGGGAGCCGCCCGCGTGGCGGAGGTCGTCGTGCTCGGGGTGGTGCACCGGAGCGCGCGACCAGCGGGGCGGGCGGGACCGGGCCGGGGCGTCGCGCTGGGCGTGGTGGACCGCGTCGGCGACGCGCCGGATCGCGAACGCCGTGCGCTGCAGGCGCTCGCGGCCGGGCTCGGTGAGCGCCACCAGGCCCGCGACGGCGCCGCGCGCGTCGTCGGCCGCGACGAGGATCCCGTCGTGCGTGGTCCGGGCCGACAGAGCGACCCGGAGATGGCCGAGCCCGACGCGCAGGGCGGCGACGGCGCCGGCGTCGGGGCGTTGGTCGACCCCGGAGTCGTCGGGCATTCGCACCAGGCGGCGGGTGGCCACCGTGAGGCGCTCGAGGGACAGCTCGGCGTCGACGACGCGCAGCGCGAGGGTCTCGTTCGCCAGCCCGGGCCAGACACGCCCGGCGGTGGTCTGCTCGAGCTCGTCCTCCACCTGCAGGGCCACGTCGTTGAGCCGGGCGCGGGCGCGGCGCATCCGCTCCAGCACGCCCTCGTCCACCTCGCCGCCGGCGTCGAGGGACTCGACCAGCGCCGCGAGGACCGCGTCCACGGCGCCGAGCACCGCGTAGGCCCGGGCGCGGAAGGCGGTGACGAGGCGACGCAGGGTGCGTTCCCGGCGCTCGGCGAAGACGACTCCGCGCAGCAGCAGCGTGGCGGTGAGCCCGATGAGCACGGCGACGATCAGCCAGGGGAGCTGGGTGGGCTGGGCGCGCAGGAACTGGGTGAAGAAGAAGGTCATGAAGGCGATCTGGCCGAGGGCGAACCCGCGCGGGCCGTAGCGCCGCACGTAAACCGCCCCGACCATCACGACGACGAAGACGACGTCGGCGACGATGCGGTACGGGACGAGCAGCGTCCCGGCGGTCGTCGCCGCGACCGCGGGCAGGGCCATCAGGGCGGTCGTCACGCGTTGGCGGGCGAGGCTCGTCTCGTTCACCGCGAGGTTGGAGATCATCGCGACGACACCGGCGAACAGCAGCACGGTGACCGGCTCGTCGGGGGCGAGGCGGAGGCGCACCAGCTCGGTCGCCCCGGTGGCCACCGCCATCGCCAGCACGGCGATGCTCGCGAGGCGGAGCCGGTCCAGGCCCGGGTCGACGCCCGCGATGAGGGTCCGCCAGTCGACCGATCGCCGCGCCACGACCGTCCGCCCTTCTCTCGCCGAGGAGCCGGATGCTCCCACGACCGCCGGAGCAGAACCCGTTCTCGACAGGGTTACCGACCAGTAATAGGCTGCGGTTACCGGCCGGTACGGGTCGGCCACCACCGACACGTCGCACCACAGGAGCGAGCGGGATGAGCCACTACCGGGCGAACGTCCGCGACATCGAGTTCAACCTCTTCGAGGTCTTCCGCGTGCAGGACCGCTTCGGGTCCGGACCGTTCGTGGACGCCGACGAGGAGACCGCGCGGGCCCTGCTCGGCGAGGTCGCGGCGTTGGCCGAGGGCCCGCTGGGCGACTCCTACGAGTCCGGCGACCGCAACCCCGTGCGCTTCGACCCCACGACGCACAGCGCCTACCTCGACGAGGGCATCAAGCGCTCCTTCCACGCGCTGTGGGACGGCGAGTGGTGGCGGCTCGCGGCCGACAACGAGATCGGCGGCATGGGCGTGCCGCCGTCGGTGCAGTGGGCCGCGGGCGAGATGATCCTCGGCGCGAACGCCCCGGTGTTCATGTACATGGCCGGCCCGAACTTCGCCTCGGTCGTCTACCGCAACGGCACCGACCAGCAGAAGCACTGGGCCGAGCTGATGGTCGACCGCAAGTGGGGCGCGACCATGGTCCTCACCGAGCCCGACGCCGGCTCCGACGTGGGCGCCGGGCGCACCAAGGCCCGCGACAACGGCGACGGCACCTGGTCGATCGAGGGCGTCAAGCGCTTCATCACCTCGGGCGACAGCGACCTGTTCGAGAACATCATGCACCTGGTCCTGGCCCGTCCCGAGGGCGCGAAGCCGGGCACCAAGGGGCTCTCGCTGTTCCTCGTCCCGAAGTTCCACTTCGACCCGCAGACCGGCGAGCCGGGCGAGCGCAACGGCGCCTTCGTGACGAACGTCGAGCACAAGATGGGCCTCAACGCCTCGGCCACCTGCGAGGTCACCTTCGGCGGCAACGGCGTCCCGGCCACCGGCTGGCTGCTCGGCGAGGTCCACGACGGCATCGCCCAGATGTTCCAGGTCATCGAGTACGCCCGGATGATGGTCGGCACCAAGGCCATCGGCACCCTCTCCACCGGCTACCTCCGCGCGCTGGAGTACGCCAAGGAGCGCATCCAGGGCGCCGACCTCACCCAGCAGACCAACAAGGCCGCCCCGCGCGTGCCGATCACCAACCACCCCGACGTGCGGCGCAGCCTGATGACGCAGAAGGCCTACGCCGAGGGCCTGCGGGCGGTGTACACGTTCACGTCCACCTACCAGGACGTGATCCGCTTCGGCGAGGCACCGGATGCCGACCGCGGAGCGGTGTCGCCCGAGGACATCGCGATGGCCGAGAAGGTCAACGACCTGCTGCTGCCCATCGTCAAGGGCGTCGGGTCGGAGCGGGCCTCCGAGCAGTTGATCTCCTCGCTGCAGACCCTGGGCGGGTCGGGCTACCTGCAGGACTACCCGATCGAGCAGTACATCCGCGACGCGAAGATCGACTCCCTGTACGAGGGCACCACCGCGATCCAGGCGCAGGACTTCTTCTTCCGCAAGATCGTCCGCGACAACGGCCAGGCCCTCATGCACGTCGCGGGCCAGGTCCAGGCCTTCATCGACGCCGAGGCCGGCTCCGCCAGCAGCATGGGGGACCGCCTCAAGGAGGAGCGCGCGCTGCTCGGCACCGCGCTGGCCGACGTGCAGTCGATGCTCGGCACGATGATCGGGTTCCTGACCTCGTCGCAGGAGGACGTCACCAACCTCTACAAGGTCGGCCAGCACGCCGTCCGCTTCCTGATGAGCATGGGTGACCTGGTCATCGGCTGGCTGCTCCTGCGCCAGGCCGAGGTCGCGGGCGCCGCCCTCGACGCCGGCCCCTCGGCGAGGGACACCCACTTCTACGAGGGCAAGATCGCCGCCGCGCGCTTCTTCGCCCGCTCGGTCCTCCCCGAGCTCACCGCCCGCAAGGTGATCGTCGAGGGTGCCGAGAACTCGCTCATGGAGCTCGACGTCGCCGCATTCTAGCCTTTCGCGCCAAGGAGATACGGGAGGAAGCGCTCCTTCGTCGCGCTCCCTCCCGACCTCCGGCGCGCTCCGGTGGTCACCATGGTCGCTATGGGGAGTCGTGTCGGGACCTCCGGGTGGATTTATCCGCCGTGGCGCGGGGTGTTCTACCCGGAGGGCCTGGTCCAGCGCCGTGAGCTGGAGTACCTCGCCTCCCGGCTGACGACGGTCGAGATCAACGGTTCGTTCTACTCGTTGCAACGCGCGTCGAGCTACCGCACGTGGGCGGCCGCGACCCCGGACGACTTCGTGTTCGCGGTCAAGGGCGGCCGGTTCATCACGCACATGAAGAAGCTGCGCGGTGTCGACGAGGCGCTCGCCAACTTCTTCGCCTCCGGTCTCCTGGCCCTGGGGCCCAAGCTCGGGCCCGTGCTGTGGCAGCTGCCGCCGCAGCTCGGGTTCCATGCCGACCGTCTGGACGACTTCCTCGGCCGGCTGCCCCGCACCACGGCCGCGGCGGCCGAGCTCGCGCGCGGACACTCCGACCGGGTCCCCGACCCGTACACCGAGACCGACGCCGACCGCCCGCTGCGCCACGCCCTCGAGGTCCGACACCCGAGCTTCCGGGACCCGGCCGCGATCGCGCTGCTCCGCGCCCACGACGTGGCCCTCGTCGTCGCCGACACGGCCGGCACGTTCCCACGCCTCGACGACGTCACCTCCGACCTCGTCTACGTCCGGCTGCACGGCGACACCGAGCTCTACGCGAGCGGCTACACCCCGGAGGCCCTCGACGCCTGGGCCGACCGGATCGCGGCGTGGACGGCGGGCCACAGCCCCGTCACCGCGGAGACCGTGGCCGAGCCCGCGCCCGAACGGCCCGGGGGACGCGACGTCCTCGTGTACTTCGACAACGACATGAAGGTGCACGCGCCGTTCGACGCGCTCGGGCTGGCGGAGCGTCTGCGCCGCTAGATCCGGCGCGCCCAGGCGTCGCCGCCGCAGTACAGGCCGTACGCGACGAAGCCGAGCGCGACGACCAGCAGCAGCACCGGCCCGAAGGGCTGCGCCGCCAGAGCCTTGAGGGCCGCATCGAGACCGCCGGCCCAGGCCGGGTCGGCCAGCACGGCGGCCACGCCGAACAGCACGCCCATCACCGCGAAGGCCACCGCACGCAGCGTGTATCCCCCGACCCCGAGCCAGTACACGGGTCGACGCAGGCGATCCGGCAACCGTGTCCAGTCGAGGTCCTCGCTGAACCCTCCGCGCAGCCCGGTCCACGCCGTCGCCCCCGCCATCACGAGGACGACGAGCCCGACGGCGCCGACGAGCACCTGGCCTGCGGGAAGCGCCAGCAGCCCGGTCGTGGCCTGCTGCGAGCTCCCGCTGCTCGAACCGGACGACCCGGTGACCAGCAGTTGGACCCCGACGAGGGCGACGCCGAGCACGCCGACGGCCGTCGCCCCGGCGGCGATGCGCCGCTGGGTGCGAGCCCACCCCGACGTCCACCGGTACCCGACGGCGGCGGCGAAGCCCTGCCAGATGCCGAAGGCGACCAGGCCCAGGACCACCACGACGATCATGGCGATGCCGTAGGGCTCGCCGGCGAGGGTCGAGAGCGCGCCCTGCTGGTCGGCCTGCCCGCCACCGGAGAGCGCGATCTGCACGGCGATCGCGCCGATGAGGAGGTGCACCAGGCCGTAGCTCGCGAGGCCGACCCGCCCCAGCAGCTCGATCGCCCGGTTCGGCGCCTCCCCCTCGCCGTCCCCGGACACCTCCGCCTGAGCGCGGCGCCCCGCATGGCGGGCGCCCTGACCGGCGCGATCCGTGCTGCCCTGCTCGGTGTCGCTCACCGGTTGTTGCAGGTGACCGTCGGCTGGGGCTCGTAGCGAACCGTGCGCGGTTCGGTGCGGACCTGGCCGGTGCGCACGTCGCGCCGCGTGCGGGTGTCAGTGATGCTGAACCCGGCCACCCCCGTCGACGGCTTGCACGCCGGGTTGGTGCCCAGATCCCGGGTTCCGGGCTCGACCGGCGCGAAGCGCGGGCCCTGCTGCGAGGTCACGTCGTAGCGCTTCTGCCCGTAGAGCTGGACGGTGATCGAGCTCGGCGTCCACTGGGTGCGGACGTAGACCGGGGTGTCGCCGCTGTTGCCGATCCGCAGGTCGATCGAGCCCTCGAACACCGTGGCCTCCCGCCCGGCCGGGTATCGGCTGATCGGGTAACTGTGCTCCTTGTGCTCGACGTCGTCGAGACCGGCGAAGTACGCGGCGTTGTACAGCGTCGTCGCGAACTGCGAGGTCCCGCCGCCGACGCCGCGCCCGGGAGCGCCGTCGTCGATGATCCCCGCCTCGACGAAGCCGTGGGCGACGTCGCGGGGGCTGGTGTAGCCGTTGAGGCTGAACACCGAGTTCGGGGCGATCACGGCCCCGTTCACGATCTCGGCGACACGTCGGATGTTCTGACCGGAGTCGGCGGCGAACCCGCGGGTGGTGAACTCGCCGATCACCTGGGCCGGCCCGAGGGCCGCGAGCTCCTCCGTGGTCACCTCGGGCCGGGTGGTCGTGTACGCGGCGTTGATCGCGCGGCCGGTCACCGCGGGCGGCGCGGGCGGATCGACGCCGGGGGCCGTCGGCGGGGGGGTGTAGACCGGAGGCGCCGCACCCACCGGCTGGGCGAGGGCCTCGACCAGGCCGGAGAAGGTGCTGGGCCAGTCGATGGTGCGCCCGACCACGGCCGGGACGACGGTGGAGGCGGTCCCGGTGAACGCGAGCGTGGCGTCGCGCGGTGCGGTCTCGGTGCTCGCCAGCTGCGGCGCGACCGCCGCCCGGCCCGCCGCCTCGTCGATGCCGGGCACGAGGCCGCCCGCGCCGTCGGGGCGGAAGGTCAGCATGGTGCCGAGGGCCTCCGGGGGGACGGTCGCGTTCTTGCGGTCGCCGACCACGGTGACCGGGCCGGCCATCGCGGGGCGGGCGACGTCGTCCAGCGCGGCCTGCAGCCCCTGCGGGGTCACGCTCACCGGGGTCTCGGTCACCGGGAGGGCGACCGGCGTCGGGTCGAGCCAGTGCTCGGTGACCGCTGCGACCCCGGCGCGGCCGTCGACGACCTGCCCGGGTACCGACGGCACGGCGATCGGCTCGGTGCCCTCGAAGCGGATGGTCCCCTCGGCCGCCGGCCGGTCGAGCTGCGGGCGCGCCCCGTCGAGGGCCTGCCCGACGGTGAAGGGGTTCGCATCGGTCGCCGGAGCGACGTCGCGGGTGGTGAACAGCGAGGTCAGGCGCGTCCACGGGTTGAGGGGCTGCTCCCCGGCCCGGGCGAGGGTGCTGTCGACGTCGAGCGCCAGGCCCGCGGCCGTCGGGTCGAGCGTCGCGGTGCTCGTCCCGGCCTGGAGGGCCACCGGCCGGGTCAGGCGCGGTTCGAGCTGACCGCGCAGCGCCGCCTCCGCCTCCGGCTTGCTCATGCCGCCGACCGAGACCCCGGCGACGGCGACGCCGCGGGGGACGTCGGTGCTCGAGATCAGCAGGTCGCCGACGTAGAGCACGGCGAGCAGGCCGACCACGGCGGCCCCGATCAGCACGGGCGAACGGCGACGACCGGACGGCGCCGGAGCGGCGGCGTGGCCGGGCTCCGAGGGAGCGGGCCCCGGGTCCCGGGGGATGAGGTCGGTCCGCGCGGTGTCGCCCTCCGGGGTGCGGTCGACGGTGGTCTCGTCGGGCTCGGGCCCTCCACGAGGTGCGGTCACAGGTACAGCCCCGTCCCACTCGACGTCGTCTCGGTCGTCTCGCTCGCCACGGCGTGCAGGTCGCGCTCGCGCAGCACGACGAAGGAGCGGCCGGACACCTCCACCTCGAAGTGGTCGTCCTGGCCGTAGAGCACCCGGTCCCCCACGGCGACGCTGCGGACGTGGTGTCCGGTGCCGTAGACCTCGCCCCACACGAGGCGCTTGGACACCTGGGCGGTCGCCGGGATGACGATGCCGCCACTGCTGCGCCGCTCGCCCTCGCCCTGCGCGGGCGCCACCATCACGCGGTCGTGGAGCATCTGGATCTCCAGCCTGGGATCCGACACGCCGGGATCGTACGGTGCGGGCGAAAACGGTCGCGGCCCAGGGCAGCCGGTGGAACGGTGGCCGCCGCGCGACGCCGACGAGGGTGCTGACCAGCGACGATGAGCCGGATCCGACCCCGGAACGTGAAACGCCCCGCGGCCCTGCCAGGTCGGGGGTCCGGCAGCGCCACGGGGCTCACCGTGGATGTCGTCCGGGGTCCCCGGTCCGTTACCCCGCGCACGACATCCGACGTGACTTCACCTGTTCGGGTGCCGACGACTGCAGAGGGTCAGTCGCGGCCGAGGAGGAATCGGCCGAAGTGGGGGACGGTGAAGGCGATCCAGCCCCGCTCTGCGGAGAAGACCAGCCCCTTGCGCAGCAGGCTGTCCCGCGCCGGGGACAGCGACGACGCCTTGCGCCCCAGGTGGGTGGCGAGCGCCGACGTGGTGACGGGCTCGTCGCGCCCCTCCGCGAGCTCGGCCATGCCCTGCAGGTACTCCCGCTCGGCGGGGGTGGCGCGCTCGTAGCGTGAGCCGAAGAAGCCGACGGCGAGCTCGGCGCCGGCGTCGGGCGCGGCGACGCGGACGTCCTCGACGTCGATCGGGCTCTGCACCGCCGCGTCCCAGGCCGCCTTGCCGTAGGCCTGCACGAAGTACGGGTAGCCGCCGGAGACCTCGTAGAGCGCGTCGAGGGCGGCCTGGGTCAGCTTGGCGTCCTCACGCTCGGCGGGGGCGGTGAGGGCGAAGTCGGCGTCGGCCCGGTCGAGCTGGCCGATGCGCACGTACCGGAACAGGCGCTCGGAGTAGGACTTCGACGCCGACAGCACCGCGGGCAGGTGCGGCAGGCCTGCGCCCACCACGACGAGCGGCGCCCCGGACTGGGAGAGCTCGTGGCACGCCGCGCAGAGGGCCGAGATGTCGTCGAGCTGCAGGTCCTGCATCTCGTCGATGAGCAGCGCGATGCCCACGCCGATGTCGGCGGCGAGCTCCGCGCACACACCGAACAGCTCGACGAGGTCGATCTCGATGTCGCCGGAGTCGGCGCGCCCCGAGAGCACCGGCACGTCGATGCCCGGCTGCCAGCGGTCCTTGAGCTTGGCGTCGGACGGGGTCGCCTTGAGTGCGAACGCCTTGAGGACACCGAGGACCTCCTCGACGCGGTCGGGCGCGCGATGGCGGACGGCGAGATCGCGGACGGCCCGGTGCAGGGCGGCGGAGAGCGGGCGGCGCAGGTCGGCCTCGGGCCGCGCCTCGATCTTCCCGGCCCCCCACCCGGCGCGTACCGCCATCGAGCGCAGCTCGCCGAGCAGCACCGTCTTGCCCACCCCGCGCAGGCCGGTGAGCACGAGGCTGCGCTCGGGGCGCCCGCGGGCGACGCGTTCGAGGACGACGTCGAAGGCCGTCAGCTCCTTGTCGCGTCCGGCCAGCTCCGGCGGGCGCTGACCTGCGCCGGGGGCGAACGGGTTGCGCACCGGGTCCATGCCATCGGAGCGTATGGGGCTCTCTAGTCCCCGCCCGATATCTGGCTATCGGAGGCGATCGGCGTGTCGCGGATCGGGGCGTATCCGGCTCTCTCGTCCCGTCGCTAGACCGTCGTAGAGAGAGCGAGGGAACCCTCGCGATCGCGGTGTCTGCGCTCGTCTAGCGTTCGTCCGAGACGGTCGGATACGCCGCGATGGGCGGGCTCCAGGCCTGCCCGGAGCGCAGGGCGTCGAGGCCGGGCCAGGCGGCGGACATGAGCATCCTGGCGAGGACGTCGGCCGCGTCGTCGCCGGTCACGCCCGTGTCGCCGGCGAGCCACCAGTCGGCGAGACCCTCGGCCGCGCCGACAAGGGTGTGCGCGAACGGGCGCACGGCGTCCTGGGGCATGCCCAGGCCGGCCGCCATCAGCGTGGCGACCTGCTCGACGATCCGGCGGCGGAGGGCGTCGACCTCGCCGGCGAACTCGCCCGTCGACGCCTGCCGGTAGAGCACGGTCCAGCCCTCGCGCCGTGTCGTGAGCGCGTGGAAGAAGGCGCGCAGGCCGAGCCAGAGCCGGGTCTGCGGGTCCCCGGACGAGCCCGAGCCGCCGTCCCCGGCCGCGGCCTCGACCGATCGCAGGAGCCGGTCCGCCTCGCGGCG
>CAWATV010000006.1:0-75181 GCA_963785135.1 uncultured Actinomycetota bacterium | reverse complement strand
GTCCGCCCCGAGTACTCCTGGCTGATCTCCACCTTCGAGCGGCTGGGTCCGTCGGGGCTGCTGGTCCACGAGAAGAGCCGTGACGCCGAGCAGCGCGCACGCGGCATGTTCTTCCCGCAGGACGACGACGCCGAGCGCCTGTTCCCCCTCGACCTCGTCCCGCGGCTGATCACCGCGTCGGAATGGGAGACGTTGAGCCGCGGGCTCGTCCAGCGCGCCCGCACCTGCGAGGCGCTGCTGAACGACCTGCACGGCGAGCGGGCCTGCCTGCACGACGGCGTCCTGCCGCAGGCAGCGCTGCGCTGGCTGCCCGCGCCGCACGAGGCCGCGATGAACCTCGCCCCCGGCGCGATCCGGGCCCTGGTCAGCGGGCTGGACCTGGTCTGCGACGGCGCCGGCGAGTGGAAGGTCCTCGAGGACAACCTGCGCATCCCCTCGGGCATCGGTTACGCCATGGCCGACCGCCGCGTCGTGCGCAGCGTCCTGCCCGAGCTGCAGGCCCCGCGCGGCATCCTCGACGCCGACGAGGGTCCGGTCCTGCTGCGCGACGCGCTGCTCGCGTGCGCGCCCCCGGCCGCCGGCGACGACCCGACGCTGGTCGTGGTCACCGAGGGGCCCACCGACTCGGCGTACTACGAGCACGCGATGCTCGCCGAGGAGATGGGCGTGCCGCTGCTCATGCCCTCGGAGCTGCGCGCCGCGGCCGGGATGCTGACGGTCGCCTCGTCGGGGCGCCCGATCGACGTCGTCTACCGGCGCATCGACGAGGAGCTCCTGTTCTCGGCCGTCGACGCCGACGGTGTGAAGCTCGGCGAGCCGATCCAGGAATCGGTGCGCGAGGGCCGGCTGACCCTGTCCAACGCCCCGGGCAACGGCCTGGTCGACGACAAGGCCGTCTACCCCTTCATCACCGCGCTCACCGAGTACTACCTCGGGGAGACCGCGACGCTGCCCGCGGTGCCCACCTGGTCGTGCGCCGACGACGAGCAGCGCGCCTACGTCCTCGAGCACCTGGACGAGCTGGTCGTCAAGCCGGTCGACGGTTTCGGCGGCCAGGGCATCGTGGTCGGCCCGCACGCCGACGCCACCGAGCTGGAGAAGACCGCGGCGGCGGTGCGCAACCACCCTGCGGGCTTCGTCGCGCAGGAGACCATCCGGATCTCCACGCACCCGACGTTCACCGGCTCGACCCTCGAACCGCGCGTCGTCGACCTGCGCGCCTTCGTCGTGCTCGCCCCCACCCCGACGGTGCTGCCCACACCGCTCTCCCGGGTCGCGCCCGCGGACAGCCTCGTGGTCAACTCCTCGCGCGGGGGCGGTTCCAAGGACACCTGGATTCTGCGGTGACGCGCCGGTGACGGAGGAGGCAAACCGAGATGTGCGGCATCGCCGGTGAGTTCCGGTTCGACGGCCGGTCGGCCGAGGTCGGCACCGTGCTCGCCATGGCGCGGGTGCTCGAGCCGCGCGGCCCGGACGGGTGGGGCGTCGTCGGGCACGGCCCGCTCGCGCTCGCCCACCAGCGCCTGAAGATCATCGACCTGTCGGAGACCGGCGCACAGCCGATGGTCGACTCCGAGCTCGGGCTCACCGCGGTCTTCAACGGGATCATCTACAACTACCAGCAGCTGCGCGAGGACCTCTCCGCGCAGGGCTACCGGTTCTTCTCCTCCTCCGACACCGAGGTCCTGCTCAAGGCCTACCACCGGTGGGGCCCGGCCTGCGTCGAGCAGTTCAAGGGGATGTTCGCCTTCGCGATCGCCGAGCGCGCCACCGGGCGCCTCGTCCTCGGCCGGGACCGCCTCGGCATCAAGCCGATCTACACCGCGGCGGTCTCGGGGGCGCTGCGCTTCGCCTCGTCGCTGCCCGCGCTGCTCGCCGGCGGCGGCATCAACACCGACGTCGACCGCATCGCGCTGCACCACTACATGAGCTTCCACTCCGTGGTGCCCGCCCCGCGGACCATCCTGCAGGGCGTCAAGAAGCTCCCGCCGGCCACCGTGCGCACGATCGAGCCCGACGGTGCCAGCTCCGACTGGCTCTACTGGGAACCGGCGTTCGTCCGGGACGAGGACCGCAGCGCGCAGGAGTGGGCCGAGGTCGCGCTGGACTCGCTGCGCACCGCGGTCGACCGGCGCATGGTCGCCGACGTCCCGGTGGGCGTCCTGCTCTCCGGGGGCATCGACTCGTCGATCGTCGTGGCGCTGCTGGCCGAGAAGGGCCAGAAGGACCTCAAGACGTTCTCGATCGGCTTCGAGTCCGAGGGCGGCGAGGAGGGCGACGAGTTCGACTACTCCGACCTGGTCGCCGAGACCTACGGCACCGACCACACCCGGTTCACCGTTCCGAAGGCCGAGATGCTGCCCGCCCTCGACGGCGCCGTCGCCGCGATGGCCGAGCCGATGGTCAGCCACGACGTCGTCGCCTTCTACCTGCTGTCCGAGCAGGTCTCGAAGTCGATCAAGGTCGTGCAGTCCGGGCAGGGCGCGGACGAGATCCTGGGCGGCTACGACTGGTACCCGCCGCTGGCCGACGTGCCGCGCGACGGCGCCGTCGAGGCCTACCGGAAGGCGTTCTTCGACCGCACCCACGACGGGGTCGCCGAGCTGCTCGCCCCGGAGGCGCTGGTCGACTCCGACGTCAGCGGCGAGTTCGTGGCCGAGCACTTCGCGCGCGCCGGGGCGGAGACCGCGGTCGACGCGGCGCTGCGCCTGGACACGACGGTGATGCTGGTCGACGACCCGGTCAAGCGCGTCGACAACATGACGATGGCCTGGGGCCTCGAGGCGCGCGTGCCGTTCCTCGACCACGACTTCGTCGAGGCCATGGGCGGGTGCCCGCCCCGGCACAAGCTCGCCGAGGGCGGCAAGGGCGTGCTCAAGGCCGCCGCCCGCGGGGTCCTGCCGGACGAGATCATCGACCGGAAGAAGGGCTACTTCCCGGTCCCGGCGATCCGCCAGCTCTCCGGGCCGATGCTGGACAAGGTCCGCGACGCCCTCACCGACCCCGCGGCGCGCTCGCGGGGCCTGTTCCGCTCCGACGCCGTGGCCGCGATGCTCGACGACCCCAACTCCGGGCGCACCAACCTGGGCGCGAACGCGTTGTGGCAGGTCGCCCTGCTGGAGATGTGGCTCCAGGCGCACGCGATCACCTGAGCGACCCGTCACGTAACGTTCTCGTCACCCGACGTTGGGGGTACCGGCGTCGGAGAACCCCTGCAGGCGCGTGGTCGAGGAGGTCGGGCCGGTGGACGAGTGGATCAGCGCCACGCGTGCCTGGTCTCCCAGCCCCTCGCCCGACGGCACGGTCATCGCGTTCGTCTGCGACGGCGCCGGCCGTCCCGCCGTGCGCCTGCACCGGCGCCGCACCGGCGAGGAGTGGTTCCTCGACACCGGTGAGGGACTCGTGTCGGCGGTGCGCTGGTCCCCGGACGGCCGGTGGCTGGCCGTCCAGACCGCGCCCGACGGCGGCGAGCGCAGCAACGTGGTGGTGATCCGGCCCGACGGCACCGGGCTGCGGACGGTCCGTGGGGTCGGCGACGGCGACCGGGGCGCGGTCAGCCTCGACCGCTGGACCCACACCGGCTCGGTGCTGGCCGTCACCGAGTCCGACATCGAGACCACGACGGCGTGGCTGGTCGACGCCGAGTCCGACCAGCGCCGCCGCCTCGGGTCCGGTCACGCCCTGCAAATCCTCGACGTCAGCCGCGACCGGCGGCGCGTGCTGCTCCGGCGCGGGCGGCGCGGGTCACGCCACATCGGCATCGTCGACCTCGACGGCACCGACGGCTGGCACGAGATCGACTCGGGCCGCGGCCCCGGGGGCCCGCCCGGGGCCGTCGAGCACCCCATCGCCATCACCCGCGACTCCACGGTGGTCGCCGGGCGGTTCACCCCCGACGGCACCCGGGTGGTCATGCTCACCGACGGCGGCCGCGAGCGCGCCGCCCTGGTCGTCGTCGACGTCGCCACCGACGCCCGCCCGATGTCCCCCGAGGTGCTCGCCGAGCGCGACGACGCCGAGCTCGAGCGCTTCGCGCTCACCGAGGACGGCACCCTCGCCGCGCTGGTCTGGAACGCCACCGGGCGCAGCGAGGTCGACCTCCTGGAGCTGGCCGGGCCGGGCGTGACGGCCGGCAAGCCCTCGCCCTACACCCCGCCCGGCGACGTCGTGACGGGCGCGGTGTTCAGCCACGACGGCGACTCGCTGGTGATGGCCGTGCAGTCGCCCGAGGTCCCCGCGGCGGTGTGGTGCCACGAGCTGTCGTCGTCGACGACCGCGCTCATCGCACCGATCGAGGAGCCGCGCTGGGCCCCCGGCGCGCTCGTGCACCCCGTCCTCGAGACGGTGACCACGCCCGACGGCCTCTCGCTGCCCGGCTGGCTCTACCGCCCGCCGGGCGCGCGGGGGCCGTGCCCGACGGTGATCTACCTGCACGGCGGGCCGGAGGCGCAGGAACGTCCCGTGTTCACGCCGCTCTACCAGTTGATGCTCGCCCGCGGCATCGCCGTGTACGCCGCGAACGTGCGCGGGTCCTCGGGCTTCGGGCGCTCGTTCGTCAACGCCGACAACGGGGCGGGGCGCTTCGGGGCGATCCGCGACGTCGCCTCGTGCGCGACGCACCTCGTCGAGAGCGGCATCTCCGACCCCGAGCGCATCGGCTGCATGGGCCGCTCCTACGGCGGCTACCTGACCCTCGCCGCGCTCGTGAACCACCCCGATCTCTTCGCGGTGGGCATCGACGTCTGCGGCATGGCCGACTTCGAGACGTTCTTCGCCCGCACCGAGCCGTGGATCGCCGACGCCGCGGTCGGCGAGTACGGCCACCCCCTCCACGACCGCAACCTGCTGCGCGAGCTCTCCCCCGTGCACCGCATGGAGAACCTGCGCGCGCCCCTGCTCGTCGTGCACGGCAAGTACGACACCAACGTCCCTGTCCACGAGGCCGAGCTCGCCGTCCACGGCGCCAAGGCGGCCGGCGTGCCGATGAAGTACCTCCTCTTCGAGGACGAGGGGCACGAGATCCAGCGCACCGAGAACCGCGTCCGCTTCATCCACGAGGTGATCGACTGGCTCTCCGTTCACTTCGATCTCGAGGACAGCGCACCCACCTAGGCCGTTGGAGTGGTCCGGAATCCGATTCCTCCCGTTCATGTCACCCTGGGTGGTGAACCTGCGGGAGGTGCGCGATGGCCCCGATCGACGACCACCATGCGGCACTGGGCGGAGACGGCGGGCTGCTGGGACCGCCGACCGGCCCGGAGCGACCGGTCCAGGGCGGTCGGTTCCGTCCGTACCAGCACGGCTCGATCTACTGGAGCGCGCCGACCGGCGCCCACGAGGTCCACGGCGCCATCCTCGGGACGTGGGGCGCGCTCGGCTGGGAGGCGAGCGCCCTCGGGTATCCCCTCACGGACGAGACCGCCACGCCGGACGGCGTCGGCCGGTTCAACCACTTCCAGAACGGCTCGGTCTACTGGACCCCGCAGACCGGCGCGCACGAGGTGCGCGGGGCGATCCACGCCCTCTGGGCCGAGCTCGGGTACGAGCTCAGCCCCCTCGGCTACCCCCTGACCGACGAGCTCACGACCGAGCACCGGGGTAGCCAGGTCACCGAGTTCCAGGGCGGCCACATCTACTGGGACGCCCACCGGGGCGCCTACGAGGTCCTGCACCGGCCGACGTTCCCCGTGCCCGACCCCACGCTCGGCGGCTCGTGGACGGTGGCGCCGTTCACCGCGGTCATCAGCGGGCTGCACGGGGCGGTGCTGCCGATCGGGGCGAAGGGCTCGATCTGGTACCTCGCCTACCAGGACGAGACCGGGCACGGGCATCACGATCCGCAGCCCTCCGCACTCGGTGAGTCCCGGGTGCTCGACCTCGCCACCGGGACGACGTCGACGCCCACCTACCAGGGCCACCAGGAGCACCTGCCGAACCTGTTCTGCGGTGGGCACGCCTTCTTCGGGGACGGACGCCTGCTCATGGTCGGCGGCGACCGCGAGGTGCAGGACCGCCTGAAGATGCTGCACACCTTCACCCCCGGCGGGACCGGCGGCGGGCAGTGGCGGGACATCGCCCGCATGGCCGCGGGCCGGTGGTACGCCACCGCGGCGACGCTCCCGGACGGCCGTGTCCTGGTGGTCGCCGGGGAGAAGCGTCTCCCGGACCCGGTCGCCACGCGCAACCTCACCTACGAGATCGTCGACCCCGCGACCGACACGGTGGGCCCACCCGCGCCCGCCCCGCTGCAGGGGTTCGGCGGCTCCGTGACGTACCCGTTCGTCTTCGTGCTCCCGGGCCGCCGGCTCCTGATCCACGGCGGCACCCACACCGTCTTCCTCGATCTGGACACGATGACCTTCTCCCCCGGGACCCTCGAGGCGGTACCGCGACCCGGTCGCAACAGCCGCACCTACGGCGTCGAGGGCACGAGCGTGCTGCTCCCCCTGCTGCCGGACGCGAGCCCGCCGTACCGCGCGCGGGTCCTGGCCCTGGGGGGCGGCGGCGCACCTCCGGTCGGCATGCGCACGCCCGCCACCGAGACCTGCGAGATCCTCGACATGGGTGCCCCCTCCCCCGCCTGGGCGCCCGCGGCGTCGATGGCCGCGGCCCGGGTCATGCCCGACGCGGTGCTGCTCCCCGACCGCACGGTGCTCGTCACCTCCGGGAGCAGCCGCGGCTACGCGGACAACGGCGCCAACCCGGTCTGGGAGAGCGAGAATCTACGACCCCGTGACCGACACCTGGACATCGATGGCGCACACCGCCGTCCCGCGCCTGTACCACGCGACGGCACTGCTGCTCCCCGATGCGACGGTCATGACCTCGGGCACCGACGCGACATGGAACCCGGAGACGATCCACGAATCGGAGGTGCGGCTGGAGGTCTTCCGCCCGCCCTACCTCTTCCGCGGCGCACGCCCGACGATCACGAGCGCGCCGGACGCGATGGGCTACGGGACCACCTACACGCTGCACACCCCGGACGCCGCGACGGTCACCGACGTCGCGCTCATGCGCAACGGGTCGTGCACCCATTCGTTCAACCCCGACCAGCGCCACGTCGGGCTGTCGATCCGGTCGCACAGCGGTGACGAGCTGACCCTGGGGTCGCCGCCGGACGGCGCCGTCGCCCCGCCCGGCTGGTACATGCTGTTCCTGCTGCGCGACGGCGTGCCCTCGGAGGCGGAGTTCGTCCACCTCACCTGAGCGCCGGGCGCGACGTCTACAGCTGGATGGACTTGATCTCGAGGAACTCCTCGAGCCCGTACCGGCCGAGCTCGCGGCCGGTCCCGGACTGCTTGTAGCCGCCGAACGGCGCCATCGGGTTGAACGCGCCGCCGTTGACGTCGACCTGCCCGGTGCGCATCCGGCGGGCCACCTCGACGCCGCGCTCCTGCGACCCGGCGAACACCGCGCCCGCCAGCCCGTAGACGGTGCTGTTGGCGATCTCGACGGCCTCGTCCTCGTCGGAGTAGGGCATCACCGAGAGGACCGGGCCGAAGATCTCCTCCTGGGCGATGCGCATGTCGGAGCGCACCCCCGAGAAGATCGTCGGGCGCACGTAGGCGCCGCGCTCGAGGCCGTCGGGGGCCGTGGGGCCGCCCACGACGAGCTCGGCGCCCTCCTCGATGCCGGTCGCGATGTAGCTGCGCACCCGCTCCTGCTGGGTGTCGCTGGACATCGGGCCGATGCGCGTCTTCTCGTCGGTCGGGTCGCCGACGGTGTACTTCGCGGCGGCGTCCACGGCCATCTCGACGACCTGGTCGTGCAACGACTCCGGGACCAGCAGCCGGGTCCACGCGGTACAGGTCTGGCCACCGTTGATGAAGCAGTTGCCGAGCCCGACCTTGACGGCCTGGGTGAGGTCGGCGTCGTCGAGCACGATGTTGGCCGACTTGCCGCCCAGCTCCAGGGCGACCCGCTTGATCGTCCCGGCGGCGACCTCCTGCACGCGCCGCCCGGCCGCGACCGAGCCGGTGAACGACATCATGTCGACGCCGGGGTGCGCGGCGAGCGCCTCGCCCGCCTCGGGCCCGGTGCCGTGCACGACGTTGAAGACACCCGGCGGGAGGCCGGCCTCCGCGGTGATCTCGGCGAGGATGCCGGCGGTCAGCGGGGCGACCTCGCTGGGCTTGAGCACGATCGTGCATCCCGCGATCAGCGCGGGCGCGACCTTGGCGACGACCTGGTGCAGCGGGTAGTTCCACGGCGTCACCGCCCCGACCACGCCGACCGGCTCGCGCACGACCAGCGAGTTGCCGATCTCCTCGCTCCACGCGAACGACTCGGCCACCCCCGCCACGCCCTTCGACGTCGCCATCGGCATGCCGACCTGCACCGACGACGAGAAGCTGATCGGTGAGCCCATCTCCGCGGTGATCGACGCCGCGATCTCCGACGAGCGCGCCTTGATCCCCTCCCGGATCGCCAGCACCGCAGCGACCCGGTCCGCGACCGGCCTCGCGGCCCAGGCCGGGAACGCGTGGCGGGCGGCGATCACCGCGGCGTCGACCTCGGCGGTTCCGCCGCGCGGGACCGCGGCGAGGGTCTCGCCGGTCGCCGGGTTCACCACCTCGATCGACCCGGTCCCCTCCTGCCACGCGCCGTCGATCCAGTGCCGGGTGAGCGTCGTCGTGCTCGTCGGGGCCATCATCGACATCTCCTCGTTCGTCGGGTCGCCGCCGCCTACTCTGCCCGCTCCGTCGATCCCGCGTCATGATCGCGGCATTCAGGAGGGCCCGGGCGCCTGGTGCTCGGGGTCTCCTCAGAACAGTGATCATGAACGCTGCGCGCACACGGCGAGCGTCCGGCGCAGCTCGTCCACCAACCGCTCCGGCCTCTCGGTGAGGTCGTGCCAGGTCACCTCGATCACGGTCCAGCCGTCGGCGACGAGAGCCCGCTTGCGACTGCGACCGTCGACGAACCGGTCGACGTCCTCGTGGTGGGCCCACCCGTCCACCTCGACGGCGAGCCGGAGGCCCGCGAAGGCAATGTCGATCACCGCGGTGCGCCCGCCGGTGAGCAGGACGGACAGGTTGACGGTCCAGCCGACGATGCCGGCCGCGCGAAGGAGCACGATCATCCGCCGTTCCGCCTCAGAGGCCGCGCGGTCGCCGGCCCTGGCGATCAGGCGGCCCGCCTGCGACGAGCCGCGCCGGCCGAGGGTCCGCGACTGCGCCGCGCGCAGTTCGTCGAGGGTGACGTGCTGCTGGAGGGCCCGGTCGAGGAACCGGTTTCCCTCCTCGGCGAGGGCGACCGCGGCGTCGAGGACGGTCAGCGGGATGCGCGTCACCCAGAGCTCCCGGTGCCGGATGCGCTCCGCCCGGACCTCGCGCTGCACGACGCGCACCCCCCGCGGAGCCGTGCGCGAGCACCCCGGGGGGAGGGCCACCGTGATCGGCCGTGGGTCGTCGGCCCCGAGGCCCAGCCACCAGGCGGCCGTCACGCCGACGAGAGTGCCCTGCGCGCCGGCCCATGCCGCGGCGGTCCGGACCCGGGCGGCCACGGTCCAGGCCCACGCGATGTCCAGGAACGTCCTCGGTGCACGACGCACCCAGCGCCCGGAGGCCAGCCGCCAGGCGATGGCGTCCTCGGTCAGCCCACAGGCCAGCGCCTGCTCACGACTGACGACGCCGTCGTGCGAGGCGAGGAACCGATCGATGTCCACGCCTGGTTGGACGCAACCACCTCACGATCGGCTCCCTCCGCGCGCATAGCGTCGAACCGACCGGCTAGTCGAACTTGAGCTCGGTGTCGCGGGTGCGCTTGAGCTCGTAGAAGTACTCGTAGCCGGCCAGCAGCTTGGCGCCGTCGAAGATCTGGCCGGCCTGCTCACCCCGGGGGATGCGGGTCATGACCGGGCCGAAGTAGGCCGAGCCCTCGACGTGGATCACCGGGGTGCCGACGTCCATGCCCACCGGGTCCATGCCTTCGTGGTGGCTGGTCCGCAGCTTCTCGTCGTACTCGGTCGACGACGCGGCCTCGGCGAGCGCGGGGTCGAGTCCGACCTCGTCGAGGGCCTTGGCGATGACGTCGCCGAAGTCCTTGTTGCCGCGGTTGTGGATCTCGGTGCCCATCGCCGTGTAGAGCGGGGCCAGGATGTCGTCGCCCTTCTGCTCGGCGGCGGCGATGCACACGCGCACCGGGCCCCAGGCCTTCTTCATCATCTCCTGGTAGTCCTCGGGCAGGTCGCGGCCCTCGTTGAGCACCGCGAGGCTCATCACGTGCCACTCGACCTCGACGTCGCGGACCGTCTCCACCTCGAGCATCCAGCGCGACGTGATCCAGGCGAACGGGCACAACGGGTCGAACCAGAAGTCGACGCGGGTCTTCTCAGCCATGGTCTCCGCTTTCCCTTCTCGGACATGCTTCACCGGAGACAACCCCGCGACCGGCGGGTGATGTTCCCTGGTCGTCGTCGGCGTGGTCGTAGGGTGGCGCCGTGGCTGCCCCGAACCTGACCCGCGTCGACGCGCAGACGCGCGCCGAGCTGCTCGACGTCGACTCCTACGCGGTCGACCTCGACCTCACCGACGGGGCCGGCGCCCCCGGCGAGAGCACCTTCCGCTCGCGTCACCACCGTGCGCTTCCGCAGCGCGGAGGTCGGGGCGACGACCTGGATCGACGTCGTCGCGGCGGGCGTGCGCTCGGCGACCCTCAACGGGCGCGCCCTCGACGTCGGCGACTACGACGAGGAGAAGGGCATCGCGCTGCCCGACCTCGCCGCCTCCAACGAGCTGATCGTCGACGCCGACGGCCGCTACATGAACACCGGCGAGGGCCTGCACCGCTTCGTCGACCAGGTGGACGGCGGCGTCTACCTCTACAGCCAGTTCGAGACCGCCGACGCGAAGCGGATGTTCGCCTGCTTCGACCAGCCCGACCTCAAGGCGACGATCACCATGACGGTGACCGCCGCGCCGAGCTGGCAGGTGATCTCCAACGGCGCGGCCGAGGCCGTCACCGACGCCGACCACGGCGCCAAGCGGCACGCGTTCGCCACCACGGCGCCGATCTCGACCTACCTCGTCGCGCTGATCGCGGGGCCCTACGCGCGGTGGGACGACGTCTACGCCGACGAGCACGGGGAGATCCCGCTCGGCATCTTCTGCCGCGCGAGCCTCGCCGAGCACATGGACGCCGAGCGGCTGTTCACCGAGACCAAGCAGGGCTTCGGCTTCTACCACCGCAACTTCGGGGTGCCCTACCCCTTCGGCAAGTACGACCAGCTCTTCGTCCCCGAGTTCAACGCCGGGGCCATGGAGAACGTCGGCGCGGTGACGTTCCTGGAGGACTACGTCTTCCGCAGCCGCGTCACCCGCTACCTCTACGAGCGCCGGGCCGAGACCGTGCTGCACGAGATGGCGCACATGTGGTTCGGCGACCTCGTGACCATGCGCTGGTGGGACGACCTGTGGCTCAACGAGTCGTTCGCGACGTGGGCCAGCGTCGTCAGCCAGGCCGAGGCCACCGAGTACCGCAACGCCTGGACGACCTTCGCCAACGTCGAGAAGTCGTGGGCCTACCGCCAGGACCAGCTGCCCTCGACCCACCCGGTCGCCGCCGACATCCCCGACCTGCAGGCCGTCGAGGTCAACTTCGACGGCATCACCTACGCCAAGGGCGCCAGCGTCCTCAAGCAGCTGGTGTCCTACGTCGGCCAGGACGAGTTCCTCGCGGGCCTGCGGCTCTACTTCTCCCGCCACGCCTACGGCAACGCGACGTTCGACGACCTGCTCGCCGCGCTGACCGAGGCCTCGGGCCGCGACCTGTCCGGCTGGAGCAGCGAGTGGCTGCGCACCACCGGCCTGAACGCGCTGTCCGCCTCGTACACGCTCGACGACGCCGGCCGCTACGCGAGCTTCGCGGTCGTGCAGGGCGGCGCCCGCCCGGGCGGGGAGGAGCGGCGCACCCACCGTCTCGCGGTCGGGATCTACGGCGACGCCGGCGACGGGAAGATCGTCCGGCGCCACCGCGTCGAGCTCGACGTCTCCGGCGAGCGCACCGACGTCCCCGAGCTGGTCGGCGTGGCGGCCGGCGACCTCGTGCTGGTCAACGACGACGACCTGACCTACTGCACGATGCGCCTCGACGCCAGGTCCCTGACGACGCTCATCGACCGCATCGGCGACATCGCCGAGCCGCTCCCCCGCACGCTGTGCTGGTCGGCGGCGTGGGAGATGACGCGCGAGGCCGAGCTGCGCGCCCGCGACTTCGTCACCCTGGTGCTCTCCGGGCTCGGCGCCGAGAGCGAGGTCGGCGTCGTCCAGCGGCTGCTGCTGCAGGCCCAGACCGCGCTCGCCTCCTACGCCGAGCCGAGCTGGGCGGTCACCGAGGGGTGGCCGGCGTTCGTGGCGCGCCTGCTCGACCTCGCCCGCACCGACCCGGGCTCGGACCAGCAGCTCGCCGTGGTCAACGCCCTCGCCGGGTCCGTGCTGACCGCCGAGGCCCTCGACACCCTGGCGGGCTGGCGCGACGGCAGCGCCCCGCTCGAGGGCCTCACCGTGGACACCGACCTGCGCTGGCGCCTCCTGCACGCCCTGGTCGCCCACGGCGCCGCGGGCGAGGACGACATCGAGGCCGAGTACGCGCTGGACAACACCGCCACCGGGCGCCGGATGGCCGAGCGGGCCCGGGCCCTGACCCCGACCCCGGAGGCCAAGGCGGAGGCCTGGCAGCGCGCCGTCTACGACGACGCCCTGCCCAACGCCATCATCTCGGCGCTCATCATGGGCTTCTCGCACCCGGCCCAGCAGGCCCTGCTCACCGACTACGTGCCGACCTACTTCGCGGCCGTCGACGAGGTGTGGGCGCGACGCTCGAGCGAGCAGGCCCAGCCGATGGTCCAGGGCCTGTTCCCGTCGTGGGCGGTGGAGCAGGCGACGGTCGAGGCGGCGGACGCCTGGTTGGCCGGCGACCACCCGTCGGCGCTGCGCCGCCTGGTCACCGAGGGCCGCGCCGGCATCGTCCGCGCCCTCGCGGCGCGCGAGTTCGACCGCGGCTGAGGTGCGCTCCGCGCAGGTGAGCAGAAAGAAGTGCTCCAGCACTCATTTCTGCTCACCTGCCGGAGGCACCCTCAGTGCTTGTGGCCGGCCTGGTCGGCGAGCATCGTCAGGCCCTCGGTCATGCCGCCGACGAGGTCGGACTCCTTGAACGAGGCGACCATGCTCATCACCGCGAGCTTGGCGCCGCGGTCGTCGATGCGGCGGCTCGACTCCTCGCCCGTCACGATCTCGACGACACGTTCGCCGGGCGAGACGGCGACGAGGACGGCCTCGCGGGCGCTGTCGCCGAGGGAGGCGTGCAGCTCCTCGGCGCGCTCGCGGGTGCGGCCGCCGAGGGTGCCGACGTAGAGGGTGAACAGCAGCCCGGTCTCGCGGCAGGCCAGCGTCAGCGCCTCGTCGAGGCGGGAGAGCTGCGAGCTCGAGAACGGGGTGCGGGAGTCCTCGGCCAGGACGTCGTAGGCCTCGGAGATACGTCCCGACGCCGTCGGCACCCGGGCGTGGCCGCCGGCCACGTCCGTGCTCGTGCCGCCGTCACCGTCGGTCTGCCGCTCCTGGTCGTCGGACGTGCGGGCCAGCTCACCACGTGCCACGAGCGCCTCCTCGGGCGGTGCGCAGCGGGGCCGCGCCGGCCGGCACGGCCTCGACGGTCGGCTCCGGGACGCCCGAGCCGCGCGGGTTGCCCATCCACCACAGCGGGTCGTGCTCCCACTCGCCGCCCGAGCGGTAGCGGGCCCCGCGCCCCGAGGGACGGAACATGGTCATGACGGCGAGCAACGCCAGGGTGGAGAGGGGGGCCACGGCGTAGAGCAGGATCGTGGTCAGAGGGCTCACAGCCGAGCACCGTAGTCGATCGCCGGCGACGACGGCGTGCCGTCGGTCCCCGGGCTGCTCATCCGACCGGGCGGCGCGCCGGGGACGGGCGGGGCGCGGGCCCGCGGGCCGCCTCGAGCTCGGCGCCCAGGGCGAGCAGCAGCGCCTCCTCGCCGCGCCGCCCGCGCAGCGCCACGCCGATCGGCAGGCCCTCCGACCACACCAGGGGCAGGGTCAGGGCGGGCTCGCCCGTGAGGTTGGCGACCGCGGTCCACGGTGTGAAGGCGACCTGGCGGGCGAAGTCGACCTCCGGGTCGCCCGCCGCGGTGAACCAGCCCACGGGCCGCGGGGGCTGGGCGACGGTCGGGGTCAGCACGGCGTCGAACCCGGCGCGCGCGGTGACCATCCGCCGGGTCGCGGCCTGCACCGTGTGCAGCGCGCCCATCGCGGCCGCGCCGTCGACCGCGCGACCGCGGGCACGCAGGAACCGGGTCAGGGGCTGGAGGCGCGGCTCGTCGGCCTCCGGCACCGGGTCGGTCGCCGAGAGCACCGCCCAGAGCGTGAGGAACGCGGCGACCACCTCGTCGTCCAGCCGGGTCTCCACCGGCTCGACGTGGTGACCGAGGTCGGTCAGCAGCGTCGCGACCTCGGTCGCGGCGCCGGCGCAGACCGGGTCGACGGCGACGCCGTCGAGCGGGGCCGCCACCGACACCGCGATCCGCAGGCGTGCGGGCGGGCGGCCTGCCGCGGCGAGGAACCCGTCGGGCGGGGCGGGCGCCGGGACGAAGGGCTCCCCCGGCGCCGGCGCGGCCATGGCGTCGAGGAACGCAGCCGCGTCGGGCACCGTGCGCGCCAGCGGGCCGTGCACCGACAGCCCCACCGGGTCGCTGCCGACCGGGCCCGCCGGCACCCGACCGCGCGTGGTCTTCAGGCCGACGAGCCCGCACACCGACGCCGGGATGCGGATCGAGCCGCCGCCGTCGGTGCCGTGCGCCACCGGCAGGATTCCCGCCGCCACCGCGGCCGCGGCGCCGCCCGAGGACCCGCCCGCCGACCGGGTCCGGTCCCAGGGCGTCACCGCAGGCGGCGCCCCGGCCGGCTCGGTGTAGCAGGACAGACCGAACTCGGGCACCGCGGTCTTGCCGATGCTGATCGTGCCCGCGCGCGCCAGCAGGCCCACGACGTCGTCGTCGACCTCGGGGACGTACCCGGCGCCGAGCACCGAGCCCCGCGCCGTGGGCACCCCGGCGGTCGCCGTCAGGTCCTTGATCGCCGTCGGCACCCCGGCCAGCGGCCCCGTACCGGGCCCGGCCCGGTCGGCCGCCCGGGCCGCGTCCAGAGCCCGGTCCGGCGTGAGCACCGCGAAGGCCCCCAGGTCGGGCCCGAGGCGCTCGGCGCGCGCCAGAGCCGCCTCGACGACCTCGGTGACGGTGACGTCGCCCGAGCGGACGGCCGCGGCGGTCTGCAGGGCGGTCAGTTCTCCGAGGTCGCTCACGAGTGCAGGATCATGCCCTCCGCCGTGGCGTCGTCCTACGCCGCCGTCTCCCCCAGGTAGGGCAGCCAGAGCGGGTCGGCGTCGACGAGCCCGGCGAGGAGGCGCCAGTGCCGCCCGCGCGGGGCGGTGGGCATGGCGCGCAGTGGCCAGCCGAGCTCGGCGAGCAGCTTGTCGGCCTTGCGGTGGTTGCAGCGCGCGCAGCAGGCGACGCAGTTCTCCCACGTGTGCGTCCCGCCGCGGCTGCGCGGGACGACGTGGTCGATGGTCTCGGCGCGGCCCCCGCAGTAGGCGCAGCGGAAGCGGTCGCGGTGCATCAGCGCGGCGCGGGTGAGCGGGACGCGAGCCCGGTACGGGACCCGGACGAAGGTCCGCAGACGGATCACCGAGGGGACCTCGACCGCTCCGGTGGCGGAGTGCAGGACGAGCCCGGAGGCGTCGCCGTGCACCACCTCGGCCTTGTCGCACACGAGCAGGACGATCGCCCGGCGCAGCGGCAGCGCGGTCAGCGGCTCGAACGTGGCGTTGAGGAGGAGGACGCGACGGCGGCCCCAGAGCTGCGCCGGCGACGGACGGCCGGGAGGGGGCAGGACCTCGGCCAGGGAGCGGGCCGAGGGGGTGTCGGGGGGTGGGGAGTCGGGGGGATCGGGGGCGACGACGAGATCCGGTGGTCGCGACGGCGGTCTGGCGAGGGCATCGCTGACCAGCGGTATCGCGCTTCCGGGTTGTCGTTCGTGCACACGACCACCTCCCGCCGAGTTGCGCATAGTCGACCACACAACGGCGTCGATCGCACGTGTGTTGGGGCACCTCCTCGCGGGGTCGCGCGGCCGGGATCGGGTCGGCGAGGCCACGGCCGGAGCGGGCCGTCGGGGTGCTCTACCGTCGCGGGTCGTGGCCGCCCCGACACCGCCCCCGACGCCGACGCCCGACCCGACGATGGCGGGCGCGCCGTCCTGTGCGTCGGACCCCGGCTCGCTGTGCGCGCGGGTCTACGAGCTCACGCAGACCGACTGGATCTCCCGCTCGGCCGATCAGCTGATCGCCCACGCGGTCGTCGTGCTGCTGGTGGTCGTCGTCGCCGTGGTCCTGCGCCTCGCGGTCCACCGGGCGATCCACCGGCTCACCGACGGGGCGGGTGAGGGGCGCGTGCCGGCCCTGCTGCGCCCGCTGCGTGACAAGGCCGCCCAGAGCCTGCGTGAGGCCGCGCCGGTCATGCTCGAGCGGCGCACGCAGCGCGCCCAGGCCATCGGCTCGGTGCTGCGCTCGTTCACCACGCTGGCCATCTACGGCGTGGCGTTCGTGCTCGTCCTGGGCGAGTTCGGCGTCAACCTCGCCCCGATCGTCGCCTCGGCGGGCATCCTCGGCGTCGCCATCGGGTTCGGCGCGCAGAACCTCGTCCGCGACTTCCTGTCCGGGATCTTCATGATGCTCGAGGACCAGTACGGCGTCGGCGACGTCGTCGACCTCGGCGAGGCGACCGGCACCGTCGAGGCCGTCGGCCTGCGGGTGACGACGCTGCGCGACATCGCCGGGACCGTCTGGTACGTCCGCAACGGCGAGATCCTGCGGGTCGGCAACTCCAGCCAGGGCTTCTCGGTCGCGGTGGTCGACATCCCCGTCGGGCACTCCGCCGACGTCGACCACGCCCTCGAGATCGCCCAGCGGGCGGCGGTGGCCGAGTGCACGGAGCCCGCGATCGCGGGCAAGGTGATCGCCCCGCCGGAGATGCTCGGCGTCCAGTCGGTGACCGCCGAGGGCGTCCTGCTGCGGCTGACGATCCGCACCCGGCCCGGCGAGCAGTGGGCCGTGCAGCGTGCCGTGGCCGGCGAGGTCAAGAGCGCGTTCGACGAGGCCGGCGTGCCCGCCCCGATGCCCTTCCTCGGTGGCACGCGTCCGGGCGCCACGAAGCCGGGGCCTGCGGTGTGAGTCATCGTCGCGGATCTGGGACGGTGGAGACGTGAGCGCACCGCAGGCAGGCCGTCCCGAGACGTTCTACGACGCCGTGGGCGGGCACGAGACGTTCGCCGGGATCGTGCACCGCTTCTACGCGGGGGTCGCCGACGACCCCGTGCTGCGCCCGCTCTACCCCGAGGAGGACCTCGCCGGCGCCGAGCAGCGCCTCCTGATGTTCCTCGAGCAGTACTGGGGCGGCCCACAGACCTACTCCCACCAGCGCGGCCATCCACGGCTGCGCATGCGCCACGCCCCGTTCCCGATCGGACCGCTCGAGCGCGACGCGTGGTTGCGCTGCATGCGGATCGCGGTGGACGAGGCCGGTCTTCCCGAGGAGCGGCGCCGCCAGATGTGGGAGTACATGGAGATGGCCGCCGCGAGCATGATGAACAGGACGTTCTAGCCCGGACGGCGACGCGGGCACAGCTCTGGTGGGATGACGCCCATGCCCGAGAACCCGCTGCAGAACGTCTCCTTCCCCTCAGGCGGCGGCACCGCGCACGGCTACCTGGCGCTCCCCGAGTCCGGGTCCGGCCCGGGCGTCGTGGTGATCCAGGAATGGTGGGGGCTGACCAGCCACATCGCGGACGTCGCCAACCGCCTCGCCGCCGAGGGCTTCGTCGCGCTCGCCCCGGACCTCTTCGGCGGCGCCACCACCCACGACGTCCGACGAGGCAGGCCGGCTCATGCAGGAGCTGCCCGTCGAGCAGGCCGCCACCGATCTCGGCGGCGCGGTCGACCACCTCCTCGCCCACGACGCCGTGACCGGGGACAAGGTCGGCGCCGTCGGATTCTGCATGGGCGGCGGGTTCGTGCTCGTCCTCGCCGCGCAGCAGGGCGACAAGATCGGCGCCGCGGTGCCGTTCTACGGCGTGCTGGGCGAGGACTTCCCGAGCTTCGAGAACCTCTCCGCGCCGCTCCTCGGACACTTCGGCGAGGAGGACGAGATGGCCCCGCCCGAAGCCGTCGAGGACCTCGCCGACCGCATCGAGGAGGAGTCCGGGAAGCGTCCCGACTTCCGCCTCTACCCGGCCGAGCACGCCTTCTTCAACGACGAGAACCTGCTGGGCACCTACGACCCCGAGCAGGCCCTCAAGGCCTGGAGCGCCACGCGCGACTTCCTGCGCACGCACCTGGGCTGAGTCAGGCTCCTCACACGGGCCGCAGGGCCAGCCGGGGTCGGCGGTGGCGCACGACGGCGCCCCCGCCGGCCCCCAGGCGCATCCAGGCCGCCGTCGGCGGACAGCGCCACCATCACCGGCTCGCCGTCCGCCGGCCAGCCCATCCCGGCGAGGGCCAGCACGCAGCGCATCGGTACGCGCACGCCCCCGACCTCGCACGCCGTCGTGTCGAGCAGGGCCGGCGACGGTGCGCCCGTCGGATCGCCGGCCCGGGCGGCGGCGATGCCCTCCGCGGCCGACGCCTCGGCCGCACCGGCCGCGATCTCCCCGACCGGTGCCCACCGGGCCTCCTCCGAGGTCGGCGGCAGCGCCCCGCGCCACCGGTCGTCCACGGCGCGGCCCGGGTCGAGGACCGGCGCCGCGACCACGCTCAGGGCCGCCAGCAGGTCCGAGCCCATGACGGTGACGTCGCCCGGCTCGACCTCCCCGGCCACGGACGCGGTGACCAGCACCTCGAACGGGGTCGGCGCCCACACCGCGACCCGTGACGGCTCGCCCCGCAGCCGCACGACCACCGCCGGGTCGAGACGCACCGCGCGCGCGACGACGTCGGCCAGCGCGTCGCGCGCGGCGGCGTCCGGGACGGCGAGCGTCACGATCCGTCGTACTCGGCCAGGAACGCCCGCTCCTCGGCGGTGAGACGCCGGGGCCGGCCGCTGGCGAGGTCGTAGGGCACGAGCTGGGTGCTCGCCTCGACGGCGGGCGCGTCGTCCCACCCGTCCCCGTCGGGCAGCAGCAGGCGGTAGGCCACGCGGAACGACGCCGCGCGGATCTCCTGCGCCGTCATCTCCACGCGCACCCCGGCCGGGGACCAGCTGATCGGCCGTCGGTAGGTGACCTCGAGCGCCGCGACGAGCAGGCCGGCCTCGAACGCGGAGACCCCGGCACGGGTCGCGGCGTCGAAGAGCAGCCCGGTGCGCGCGTCCTCGAGCAGGGTCACCACGCGGGCGTGGTTGACGTGCCCGTAGGCGTCCTGGTCGGACCAGCGCACCACGACGTCGGCGGTGTAGGGGGCCACGGGGTGGGTTCTCTCCTCGGGGAGGACGTCTCAGCGGACCATGCTGCGGATTCTGGCGGGCGGCGACCGACACGGTCGCCAGGTCGGCCCGCCCGAGCTTGGCGATCTCGGCCAGGGACGAGCGCGCCCGGGTCAGGCGGGAGGCGTTGGCCTGCTCCCAGTGCTCGATCTTCTCGTCGGCGGACTCCTCGGGCCCCGTGTCCGCCAGCACGTCCAGGGTGATCGAGCGCAGCGCGGCGTACAGCTCGTCGCGCAGGGACAGGCGCGCGAGGGCGTTCCAGGGGTCGGACCGGTCGAGGCCGGCGACGGCCGTGAGGAGCGCATCCAGCCCGAGGTGCTCGGAGAGCGCGTAGTAGAGGTCCGCGACGGCGAGCACCTCGTCGTCGGTGACCTCGCCGTCGTGGGTGTGCACGCCGCCGTGTTCGCGCTCGGCGATCTCGGCGATCTCCACGACGTCGAGCAGCCCGAACGCGTACAGCCCGCCGAGCGCCCGTCGGGCCAGGTCGACCGGGGTCCCGGCGATGACGAAGTCCTGCGTGCGCCGGAAGAGCCCCTGGGCCTCGCCCCCGCGCAGCAGGTCGGGGACGCGGGGGGCGAGGTTCGCGATCCACGGCCCGAACCGGGCGATCTCGGCGCCGACCGCCAGCGGCTGGGGCCGCTGGGTGAGGAACCAGCGCGCCACGCGGTCGAGCTGGCGGCGCGCCGCCAGCGTGATCCGGTCGGCGATGAAGGTCGGCAGGACCTGGTCACCGGCGGCGAGGTCGGCGGCCAGCTCGTCCAGGCCGAACACCGTGGTCGCGATGTGGTAGGCCCGCACGGCGTCGCCCGGGGTGGCCGAGACCTCCTGGACGAGCCGGTGGACGTAGGTCAGCCCCCCGCCGTCGACCACGGTGTTGGCCAGCATCGTCGTGACGATCTGACGCCGCAGCGGGTGCGCCGCGACGGCGTCGGGGTAGCGCTCGGCGAGCACGGCCGGGAAGTACGTCGGCAGCCGCCGGGCGAACACGTCGAGGTCCGGGAGGTCGGACTCCGCGAGCGCGTCGGTGAGGTCGAGCTTGACGTGCGCCATCAGCGTGGACAGCTCGGGGCTCGAGAGCCCCTCGTCCTCGGACCACAGGGCCTCGAAGCCGTCCGCGTCCGGCAGCACGTCCAGCTCGCGGTCGAGTCGCCCGCGGGCCTCGAGGTCGGCGACGAGGTCCCGGTGCACGTGGAGCATCCCGGCCGCGTGCGCGCGCGACACCCCCAGTACCTCGTTCTGGGAGACGTTGTCGGCCAGCACCAGGGCGGCGACGTCCTCGGTCGTCGCGGCGATCTGCTCGTCGCGGTCCGCCGCCGAGAGCTCGCCGCGCTCGACCAGCGAATCGAGCAGAATCTTGATGTTGACCTCGTGGTCGGAGCAGTCGACGCCCGCGCTGTTGTCGATGGCGTCGGTGTTGACCTTGCCTCCGAGCCTGGCGTACTCGATGCGCCCACGCTGGGTCAGGCCGAGGTTGCCGCCCTCCCCGACGACCGCGACGCGCAGGTCGGCGGCGTCGACGCGGACCGCGTCGTTGCTCTTGTCGCCGACGTCGACGTGCGTCTCGGTGGAGGCCTTGACGTAGGTGCCGATACCGCCGTTCCAGAGCAGGTCCGCCGGGGCGCGCAGGATCGCGCGGATCAGGGCGGTCGGGTCGAGGCCGCCGTCGACGAGGTCGTCCGTGTCGATGCCCAGCGCGGACGCCGCCGCCCCCGACACCGGGATCGACTTGTCGGTGCGCGGCCACACCCCGCCGCCATCGCTGATCAGCGTCGCGTCGTAGTCGGCCCACGACGAGCGCGGCAGCTCGAACATCCGGCGGCGCTCCGCGAAGGACACGGCCGGGTCGGGGTCGGGGTCGAGGAAGACGTGACGGTGGTCGAAGGCGGCCACGATCCGCAGGTGCTCGGAGAGCAGCATCCCGTTGCCGAACACGTCACCGGACATGTCACCGACGCCGACGACGCTGACCTCGTCGCTCGCCACGTCGCGACCGAGCTCGCGGAAGTGGCGCCGCACGCTCTCCCACGCGCCCCGGGCGGTGATGCCCATGGCCTTGTGGTCGTAGCCCACCGAACCGCCGGAGGCGAACGCGTCCCCGAGCCAGAACCCGTACTCGGCGGCGACGGAGTTGGCGAGGTCGGAGAACGTCGCCGTCCCCTTGTCCGCGGCGACGACGAGGTAGGAGTCGTCGCCGTCGTAGCGCACGACGCCCGGCCGGAGTCCGGATCTCGGAGTTCGACGCGTGCCCGGCGCGGTCGTCCACGAGGTCGAGCAGCCCGGAGACGAACATCCGATAGCACGCGACGCCCTCCGCGCGCGCGGCCTCCCGGTCGGTGGCCGCGTCCCCGGTCGCGGCCGGCGGGCGCTTGACCACGAACCCGCCCTTGGCCCCGACGGGCACGATCACCGCGTTCTTGACCGACTGCGCCTTGACCAGCCCGAGGATCTCGGTGCGGTAGTCCTGCAGCCGGTCCGACCAGCGCAGACCACCGCGGGCGATCGGCCCGAAGCGCAGGTGCACCCCCTCGACCCGCGGGGAGTGCACGAAGGTCTCGATCGCGGGCACCGGCTCGGGCACGCCGGGCACCTGTGACGGGTCGAGCTTGAGGGCGAGGAACGGCCGCGGACGGCCCTCGGCGTCGCGACGGAAGTGGTTCGTGCGCAGCGTCGCGCGGAGCACCCCGAGCAGCGCGCGCAGGATCCGGTCGGCGTCGAGGCTGGTGACGGCCGCGATCGCGGCGCCGAGCTGCTCGTCGAGCTCCCCGACACGCGCAGCGCGGGCGTCGTCGTCGAGGGACGGGTCGAAGCGCGCCTCGAACAGGGCGACCAGACCGACGGCGACCTCGCAGTGCGCGACGGCGACGTCGGTGATGTAGCTCTGCCCGTACGGGCTCCCGATCTGACGCAGGTAGCGCGACATCGACCGCAGCACCCCGGCCTGGCGCCACGTCATCCCGGCGCGCATCACCAGCGCGTTGAAGCCGTCGGCGCCGACCTGCCCACTCCACACCGCCGTGAACGCGTCGGCGAAGCGGCGGGTGAGATCGTCCTCGGTCCCCATGGCGGCTGCGTCGCCGGACCCCACACGCAGGCCGAAGTCGTTGATCCAGCACGCCGTGCCGTCGCTGCGCGTCACCTCGTAGGGCCGCTCGTCGACGACCTCGACGCCCAGCGACTGCAACGCCGGCAGCACCGAGGACACGGTGGCCCGGCGCCCGGCGAGGTAGAGCTTGAGGCGCCGGTCCCCGCCCGAGGGGTCGCGCGGGCGATAGAGCCGCACGGCCATGTCCTCGAGCCCGGCTCCGCTGCGCTGCGCGTCCTCGGCCCCGGGTCCGGCTCCGCTCCGCTGCGCGTCCTCCCCGACCTCCGTCGAGCGGGTCAGCTCGTCGAGGATTTGCAGGTCGGCGAGGCCCTGGTCGGGGTCGAAGTCCTCCTTGTAGGACCCTCCGAACGGCTCGCCGAGGACGGCGAGCATCCCGCGCTGGACGCCGGTGGCGTGTTCCCGGAGCCGGTCGGACCAGGTCCGGGCGGCCTCGGCGAGGTCGGCGGTGAGGGCCTCGACATCGGGCTCGACCGGCTCGGCCCGACCGGTGTGCACGGTGACGTGCAGCAGGGCGAGCTGGTCCTCGGTGACACGCGCGGTGTGCTCGATGTCGGTGCCACCGAGGTGGTGCACCAGCACGTCCTGCATCCGTGTCCGGGCCGCAGTCGTGTAGCGGTCACGGGGCAGGTAGATCATGCAGGAGAAGTAGCGGCCGTACGGGTCGCGCCGCAGGAACAGCCGCACGCGCCGGCGCTCACCGAGTGCGAGCACCCCGGTCGCGGTCGCCTCGAGCGACGCCCGGTCGGTGCACAGCAGCTCCGCCCGCGGGTAGGTCTGCAGCACCTCGAGCAGGCGCTGTCCCGACCACGAGTCGACGGGCAGGTCGGCCGTGGCGACGACCTCCCGGACCCGCCGCGACACCACCGGGATGGCGAGCACATCCGTGTGCCGGGCGGCGACGGTGAGCACCCCGAGGAAGCGGTGCTCGCCGACGAGGCGGCCCTCGTCGTCGTGGATGCTCACGCCCACGTAGAGCGGGTGCACGGGGCGGTGGACCGTCGACCGTGCGCTCGCGCGGGTGAGGACGAGCAGTCGACGCGGCGACTCCCCGCTCGCCGTGCCGGCCGGGGCGACGCTGTCCGGGCTGGCGGTGAGGGTGCGCGCGACCAGGCTGTCCCGGCGCAGCACACCCAGGCCGGTCGCGAGGACCCCGCGCAGCGCCGGGCCCTCGGGGGTGTCGACGACCTCCTGCCGCCGGTAGCCGAGGAACGTGAGATTGCCCTGCGCGAACCATCGCAGCAGCGCGACGGTGTCGGCCGCCTCGGTGTCGTCGATGCTCGCCGCGGCACCCTCGGTGGCCTCCAACTCGTCGGCCAGCGCACGAGCCGTGATGAGCATCCGGTCGCTGTCCTCGACGACCTCGCGCACGTCGGTGAGGACCCCGGACAGGCGGGTGTGCAGGTCGGCGGCGAGGTCACGCGCCGGGTCGGAGCCGGGCAGGTCGCCCAGTTCGAGGTTCATCCACGACTCGGCCACCGTGCCCGGCGGCGGAGCGGCGGGGTCCGCCGTCGGGAGGATGTCGAGCAGCTCGCCGCGCAGGTCGCGCCGCACCACGAGGACCGGGTGGACGACGGCGTGGACCGTCGCCCCGGTGCGGTCGAGCTCGGCGAGCACCGAGTCGATGAGGTAGGGCATGTCGTCGGTGACCACGAGCACCGAGATGCGCTCGGAGGGCTCGTCGACGCCACCGGTGCCGGGAGTGTCGAGTACCGCGGTGACCGGCCGACCCGGGACGCGCAGGCGGGCGAGGCTGCGGTGCGCGCGCACCGTGGCGAGCGCGTCCGCCGGGCGTGCGGCGAGCTCGTGGGCCGGCACGCCCGCGTAGTAGGCGATCGCGAGGTCGCCGAGACCGGAATCGTGCGGGTCCTCGCGGGCGGCGACCGCGCGGAGGACGTCGCGGGAGCCCGGCCAGGCGTCCCCGTCGGTCGCAGTGCCCGACGTCGTGCCGGTGGCGGTCACGCGGTCACCCTAGCCACGCACGGGGCGGTCAGGGGGATGCCGGGTTCAGCGGCGGACCCGACGCTGGTCGTCGGCGGGTGGCCCGGTACCGGGCGCCGGGTCCTGGCCGGTGCGGCGGAACGCGTCCATCGCCTCGGCCAGCAGGTCGGCGAGCTTGGCCCCGGAGTCGTCCGCCCGCCGGGCGGTCGGCACGGCCGCGGAGTCCCGATGTGGATGTCCCCCGCCGAAGCCCTCCGGTGCCCCGCGGTCGTGGGACGTGGACGCCGGCGAGGCGTCGGCCGAGGGACCGTGCCCGTTCATCGTCGGCGTCGGGCCCGGCGACACACCGCCGGACCGGGCGGGAACGAGGCCGGTCCGGTCCGGCGAGGGGCCGGCCGGCATCCCCATCCCCATCCCCGTCGCAGTTCCCCCGCCACTTCCCGGCCGGTGGTCGGGCGACGGCTGGTCGGGGTCGCCGTACTCGGCGAGCAGGCCGACCAGGGTCAGCGCGAGCTCGCGGGCCACCTCGTCGTCGTCCCCGGGGTCCGGCCCGGGCGCGGCGGGGGGCACCGCGAGGTCGCGGGCGGCGGAGTCGTCTCTCCCGGGCGCGAGAGTGCCGCCCCGCGTCCCCGGCCGCTCGCTCGAGAGAGGGTCGTCGGGATCCACGTGCAGGGGAGCCGCCTCCGAACCACGACGAGGCAGCAGGGACACCGCGCTCTCCCAGCGCTCGCGCGCGCGCCGGGTCCGCCGGTCCTCGGCGCTCTCCCCCAGGTCACCGTCCGCCCCGAGGTCGGGGCGGTCGGGCGTGGTGCCGTTGCTCGTGATGTCGGGGGTCGGGGTGCGGTCGTGCTCCCCGCGGTCGTCGTCGGCGGGGGCCCCGAGGGCCGCGATCCCGCCCCGATCGTCGAGGCCGTCGAGGATGCCGGGGCCGAGCCCGAGCGGGTCCGACGACACGTCGAGGCCGTCGAGCACCGGGTACGCGGGGAATCGGTCGGCGTCCTCCTCCCCGGCGAGCAGCTCGGCGAGCATCCCGGCCGCAGGGTGTTCCACGGGATCGGGCCCTGTGGCGACCGGGGGCTCCGGGGAGCCGTCCGGCGCCGTGTCGGTAGGCCGGGCGGGGGCGGTCGAGAAGGCATCGAGCGAGCCGGCGGACAGGGCTTCGGCGAGGAGCGGGCCCGGCTCGACGTCCTCCCGATAGCGACCCCGACGACGGCCCGCCATCGGAGCCGAGCCGTCCGCCGCCGGAGCGCCCGCCCCGTCCCCGGAGCCCGCGCCGGTCGCGGAGTGGGTCTCGGTGGGTCCGGCCTCGCGATCGCCGCCGGTCTCGACGTCGGGTCCGCGGTGGCGGGCGCCGAGCGGCGGCGTCGGCGGTTCGGCGGTCGGTGGTTCGGGCGTCGGCGGTTCGGCCGTCACCGACGTCGGCGAGCTCTCGGGCGCGCCGAACGGCGAGCCGGCGGGAGCCTCCGCCGTCCCGGCCCCCGCCTCCGTCGCGCGCTCCTCCGCGGCCCGACGGCTGCTCCGCGTCCGTCGCGGGGCGTCGTCGGCACGCCCGCCCGCAGCGGGCGCGGACGGCATCGTCGGGGACTCGTCGCCCGGTGCCGGCGCGGCGAGCGCCGTGCTGAGGGCGATCCGGGTGTCGGCGACGGCGCCCCGCGCAGCGAGCTCGAGGGCGTGCGCCCGCCGCAGCGCGTCCACGGTGCGGGCGAGGTCTCCCCGTCGCTCGGCGACCGCGGCACACACCTGCAGGGCTTCCGCGGCCTGGGCGTCGTGACCGCGCGGGACGAGGTCGCGCTCGGCGGCGCGGGCGAGCGCCTCGGCGGCGTCGAGCTCGCCCGCCGGGAGGTGGGCGCGCCCGGCCAGCGCGCACCGCACCCGTCCGAGGGGGAGCGCGGTCGCGACCTCCGGCGTCCAGCGGAGCACCTCGGCGGCGGCGGCGCGCGCCTCGGCAGGCCGCTGCATGTCGAGAAGGAGATCGACCTGGTCGGCGACGAGCAGGGCGGCACGGCGACCGGCGTCCTCGCCGCTCGGGTCGCCGGCTTCCGGGGCCGCGCGGAGGACCGCCACGGCCCCGGCGGCGTCCCCGCGACGGCGGCGGGCGGAGGCACGGACCCGGTCGAGGTCGATCCGGTGCAGCACCGCGAGCCCCCCGCTCTCGACGAGCAGTTCCTGCGCCTGCTCCGCCGCGGCGTCGGCGCCCTCGACGTCGCCTCGCAGGGCCCGCGCTCCGGCCCACGCGGTCAGGGCCTCGATCCGTACCGCGGGCGGCAGGACCGCGCCGTCGGCGACCGGACCGAGGAGCGCCTCGGCGAGCTCCGGGTCCTCGCACCGCACGGCGGCGGAGGCCAGCTCGCAGCGCAGTGCAGCCGCGTCCGTGACCCGCCCGGCCTGCTTCGGCGTGGTGGAGCTGGGGCAGGGCGCGGGCGACGACGTCGGCGCCGCGGTCGAGCTGTCCCAGCGCCAGGATCGCCGAACGCTCGGCCGCGCCGCGCACGTCCGCATCGCTGCCGGCGAGGCGGACCGCGTGCTCGGCGAGCGCCGCGCTGAGCTGCGGGTCGCGCCAGCGCAACCCGTCAGCGACCTCGAGGATCGTGCTCGCCGTGGCCCCGCGGACGGCGTCCTGTCGTGCCGGCACCGGCACCTCCTGCGAAGCGTCAGTCCCGCGTCAGCTTGCGATGGGTCACCCGGTGCGGCCGGGCGGCGTCCGCCCCGAGCCGTTGGATCTTGTTCTGCTCGTAGTCGGCGAAGTTGCCCTCGAACCAGAACCAGTCCGCCGGATGGTCGTCGGTCCCCTCCCAGGCCAGGATGTGCGTGCACACCCGGTCGAGGAACCAGCGGTCGTGGGACACCACGACCGCGCAGCCGGGGAAGTTCTCCAACGCGTTCTCCAGCGACGACAGGGTCTCGACGTCGAGGTCGTTGGTCGGCTCGTCGAGCAGCAACAGGTTCCCGCCCTGCTTGAGCGTCATCGCCAGGTTGAGACGGTTGCGCTCGCCGCCCGACAGGACGTTCACCGGCTTCTGCTGGTCGGGGCCCTTGAAGCCGAACGCCGAGACGTACGCGCGCGAGGGCATCTCGACGTTGCCGACCTGGATGAAGTCGAGCCCGTCGGAGACGACCTTCCACACGTTCTCGGTGCCGGACAACCCTTCGCGCCCCTGGTCGACGTACGACAGCTTGACGGTGTCCCCGACCTTCACCGACCCCGAGTCGGGCTGCTCGAGCCCGACGATGGTCTTGAACAGCGTCGTCTTGCCGACGCCGTTGGGACCGATCACGCCGATGATGCCGTTGGGGGGCAGCGAGAACGACAGGTCCTTGATCAGGAGCCGGTCGTCGAAACCCTTGTCGAGGTGGCCGACCTCCACCACCACGTTGCCCAGACGCGGGCCCGGCGGGATTCTGGATCTCCTCGAAGTCGAGCTTGCGGGTCTTCTCGGCCTCGGTGGCCATCTCCTCGTAGCGGGCGAGGCGGGACTTGCTCTTGGCCTGCCGCGCCTTCGCCCCGGACCGCACCCAGGCCAGCTCGTCGGCCAGGCGCTTGCGCAACTTCGCGTCCTTGCGGCCCTGGACGGCCACCCGCTCGGCCTTCTTCTCGAGGTAGGTCGAGTAGTTGCCCTCGTAGGGGTAGGTCCGGCCCCGATCGATCTCGAGGATCCACTCCGCGACGTTGTCGAGGAAGTACCGGTCGTGGGTCACCGCGAGCACCGCACCGGCGTAGGCGGCGAGGTGGCTCTCGAGCCATTGGACGCTCTCGGCGTCGAGGTGGTTGGTGGGCTCGTCGAGCAGCAGGAGGTCGGGCTTGGCCAGCAACAGCTTGCACAGGGCGACCCGGCGCCGCTCGCCACCGGAGAGGTGGGTGACCGGCGAATCGGCCGGCGGGCAGCGCAGGGCGTCCATCGCCTGCTGGAGCTGGGAGTCGAGGTCCCAGGCGTCGGCATTGTCGAGGTCCTCCTGGAGCGAACCCATCTCCTCCATGAGCTCGTCGGAGTAGTCGGTCGCCATCAGCTCGGCGATCTCGTTGTAGCGGGCGAGCTTCACCGCCACCTCGCCGGCACCCTCCTGGACGTTCCCCAGGACGGTCTTCTCCTCGTTGAGCGGCGGCTCCTGCTGCAGGATGCCGACCGTCGCCCCGGGGGCGGAGTACGCGTCGCCGTTGTTGGGCTGGTCGAGGCCCGCCATGATCTTGAGAACGCTCGACTTGCCCGCACCGTTGGGACCGACGACGCCGATCTTGGCTCCTGGGAGGAAGTTCAGCGTGACGTCGTCGAGGACCACCTTGTCCCCGTGGGCCTTGCGAACCTTCTTCATGGTGTAGATGAACTCAGCCACGACCCCGATGGTAGTTCCCACGACTTCGCGCCCCCCGTCCCCGGGGCCGTCTCAGGCGGACGCCTGCAGGGCGCCGGGAGCTCCGCCGTCCTCGGCGTCGTCCTCGACGTCGACGCCGGTCGGATCGGCCTCGTCGCGGTCGATCTCGGCCGAGGACACCGCGGCGGCCGGGAACCCCGCACCCGGCGCCGCGACCGGCCCCACCGCGAAGGGATCGGCCGCCGTGGCGTCCTCCGTACGCGCCTCGCCCGCGGGTTCGACGACCGCGAGCCGCCGGCGGGTCACCCGGGCGCTGCTGCGGGCGAGATCGGGGCCCACCGACACGGCGGCGATCTCGGTCGAGAAGCGACGCTCGCCGTTGACCTCGTACTCGCGGACGGAGAGGCGTCCGCTGACCACCACCGGGTCACCCTTGACCAGGGACGTCAGTACGCCCTCGGCCAGGCGCCGCCAGCAGCTCACCGAGGCGCTGAAGCGGTCGCCGTCGACCCACTCGCCCGACGCCTTGTCCCAGCGGCGCTCGGAGCTCGCCACCCGGAAGCTCACCAGCAGGTGCTCGTCCGCCCCGACGCGCCGCGAGGTCACCTCGCCGGCGATGTTGCCCGTGACCGTCACCATCGTCTCGTTCACCGTCGTCCCCGTTCCCGGTTGATGACCGGGGTTCTCCCCGATCGGTTCCGGCAGCATCGCGGGACACAGTGCTCGAGCGGAAACGTCGACGGGCATCCTGGGGACGCATTCGGCGGATGGGGACAACTCACCTTGTGAGCTGGGGGCGTGTGGGCGCGCGAAGAAGGGCAGGGCTCCGGTGGGGAGTCCTGCCCTTTTTCGGTGGTGTGTGTGGTGTGGGGGTGGTCGGGTGTTCCGGCGGTGTCCTACTCTCCCACGGCCTGTCGGCCGCAGTACCATCGGCGCTGGAGGGCTTAGCTTCCGGGTTCGGGATGGGACCGGGCGTTTCCCCTCCGCTGTGGCCACCGGAACACCGGGCCACCCCCACAACGTGCACACACACTTGTTGTCCCCCTTGGGGGGTGGGTGTGGTCGTTGGGATATGCACAGTGGACGCGAGCAGTGTTTTTGCGTTGTTGGTGTTGCGCGTGGGGGCTTGATGGTGTGTGGGGCAAGTCCTCGGCCTATTAGTACCGGTCGACTGAACACCTTGCGGTGCGTACATCTCCGGCCTATCAACCCACTGGTCTGGTGGGGGCCTTAACCCTCGAAGGGGTGGGAGACCTCATCTTGGAACAGGCTTCCCGCTTAGATGCCTTCAGCGGTTATCCCTCCCGAACGTAGCCAACCAGCCGTGCCCCTGGCGGGACAACTGGCACACCAGAGGTTCGTCCGTCCCGGTCCTCTCGTACTAGGGACAGCCTTCCTCAAGTCTCCTGCGCGCGCGGCGGATAGGGACCGAACTGTCTCACGACGTTCTAAACCCAGCTCGCGTACCGCTTTAATGGGCGAACAGCCCAACCCTTGGGACCTACTCCAGCCCCAGGATGCGACGAGCCGACATCGAGGTGCCAAACCATGCCGTCGATATGGACTCTTGGGCAAGATCAGCCTGTTATCCCCGGGGTACCTTTTATCCGTTGAGCGACACCCCAACCACGTGGTGGTGCCGGATCACTAGTCCCGACTTTCGTCCCTGCTCGACCCGTCGGTCTCACAGTCAAGCTCCCTTGTGCACTTGCACTCGACACCTGGTTGCCGACCAGGCTGAGGGAACCTTTGGGCGCCTCCGTTACCTTTTGGGAGGCAACCGCCCCAGTTAAACTACCCACCAGGCACTGTCCCTGGACCAGATCATGGCCCGAAGTTAGATGCCCAATTCGACCAGAGTGGTATTTCAACGATGACTCCACACCCACTGGCGTGAGCGCTTCACAGTCTCCCACCTATCCTACACAAGCCGAACCGAGCACCAATACCAAGCTGTAGTGAAGGTCCCGGGGTCTTTCCGTCCTGCCGCGCGTAACGAGCATCTTTACTCGTAGTGCAATTTCGCCGAGTCTGTGGTCGAGACAGCGGGGAAGTCGTTACTCCATTCGTGCAGGTCGGAACTTACCCGACAAGGAATTTCGCTACCTTAGGATGGTTATAGTTACCACCGCCGTTTACTGGCGCTTAAGTTCTCAGCTTCACCCTCACAAGTGAGGGTTAACCGGTCCCCTTAACGTTCCAGCACCGGGCAGGAGTCAGTCCGTATACATCGTCTTGCGACTTCGCACGGACCTGTGTTTTTAGTAAACAGTCGCTTCCCCCTGGTCTCTGCGGCCCCACCCGGCTAGCCCGCGAAGGGCTTCACCGGACAGGGCCCCCCTTCTCCCGAAGTTACGGGGGCATTTTGCCGAATTCCTTGACCACAGTTCGCTCGAACGCCTCGGTATTCTCTACCTGACCACCTGTGTTGGTTTGGGGTACGGGTCGCGTAGGAACTCGCTAGAGGCTTTTCTCGGCAGCATGGGATCACTCTGCTTCGCCTCGAACGGCTATGCGTCACGTCTCAGCCTTGATGGCACCCGGATTTACCTGGGTACCGGCCTACACGCTTGCACCAGTACAACCACTCACTGGCGGAGCTACCCTCCTGCGTCACCCCATCGCTTGGCTACTACCAGGCGGGGTCCCGCGCTCCCCTGCGCGGCCCCCGAAGGGACCGCACCGGATCGGGCGGTTAGCACACCTGGGCTCGCCATGGACGCGCCTACACGAGCACGGGAATATCAACCCGTTGTCCATCGACTACGCCTGTCGGCCTCGCCTTAGGTCCCGGCTCACCCTGGGCGGAAAAACCTGGCCCAGGAACCCTTGGTCATCCGGCGGCAGAGTTTCTCACTCTGCTATCGCTACTCATGCCTGCATTCTCACTCACACGGGCTCCACGGCTGGATCACTCCGCCGCTTCACCGCCCGCATGACGCTCCCCTACCCAACACCACCACCACCGGGTTTGAGACCGGAGTGTTCACGTGGTGTTGCCGCGGCTTCGGCGGTGCGCTTGAGCCCCGCTACATTGTCGGCGCAGGACCACTTGACCAGTGAGCTATTACGCACTCTTTCAAGGGTGGCTGCTTCTAAGCCAACCTCCTGGTTGTCTGGGCGATCCCACATCCTTTCCCACTTAGCGCACGCTTAGGGGCCTTAGCCGGCGATCTGGGCTGTTTCCCTCTCGACTACGAACCTTATCGCCCGCAGTCTCACTGCCGCGCTGCACGCTCACCGGCATTCGGAGTTTGGCTGACTTCAGTAAGCTTGTAGGCCCCCTAGGCCAACCAGTGCTCTACCTCCGGTGAGTATTACGCGACGCTGCACCTAAATGCATTTCGGGGAGAACCAGCTATCACGGAGTTTGATTGGCCTTTCACCCCTACCCACAGCTCATCCCCCAGGTTTTCAACCCTGGTGGGTTCGGGCCTCCACGCCGTCTTACCGGCGCTTCACCCTGGCCATGGGTAGATCACCCCGCTTCGGGTCTAGAGCACGCGACTACCACGCCCTGTTCGGACTCGCTTTCGCTACGGCTACCCCTCGAACGGGTTAACCTCGCCACGCACCGCTAACTCGCAGGCTCATTCTTCAAAAGGCACGCCATCACCAATCGCAAGCGATCAGCTCTGACGGCTTGTAGGCACACGGTTTCAGGTACTATTTCACTCCCCTCCCGGGGTACTTTTCACCTTTCCCTCACGGTACTTGTCCGCTATCGGTCATCAGGGAGTATTTAGGCTTACCGGGTGGTCCCGGCAGATTCACAGCGAATTTCACGGGCTCGCTGCTACTCGGGGACAGCCACAACAGATGAACATGATGTTTTCGTCTACGGGGGTCTCACCCTCTACGCCGACGCGTCCCAACGCCTTCGACTAACACCACACACACCCGCACCCCCCTGACAGAGGAGGTACATGACGCCCCACAACACCGGACCAGCAACGCCTGCCAGCTTCATACACTGGCCCGGTTTAGCCTCTTCCGCTTTCGCTCGCCACTACTCACGGAATCACTCTTGTTTTCTTCTCCTGCGGGTACTGAGATGTTTCACTTCCCCGCGTTCCCTCCCACCGTCCTATACATTCAGACGGCGGTGACACCCCATGACGGGTGCCGGGTTACCCCATTCGGACATCCTCGGATCACAGCTCGGTTGACAGCTCCCCGAGGCCTATCGCGGCCTCCCACGTCCTTCATCGGCTCCTGATGCCCAGGCATCCACCGTGCGCCCTTAACAACTTGACCAACACACATCAAGCAAACACGACACAACTAACAGCACAGAAACAAAAGATGCTCGCGTCCACTGTACAATTCTCAACGACCACACGGACCACCAACCCACCCCCGGCACCAGCCACGAGCAGGTCGAATGACCGCACCAAGACAACAACAACCGGCCCCCCACACGAAGGAGGGAAACCGGTGGTCGTCCTCTCAGGACCCAACAGTGCGTCCTCAACCCCCGGACAAACCGGAAGGCCGATACGTTCGGTGTTTCCACATTTTCTCGAGCAACCCCTACACGCCGGCCACCCCACACCCAGGAACGAACCCGGATGGGAGCGCGAGACTTTCGGGGCCCTCCACCACCCGCACCCGTGCACGGAACACTCGTCCGTGGACACCGGCAACCGGTGGTGTTCGGTGAAGCTCCTTAGAAAGGAGGTGATCCAGCCGCACCTTCCGGTACGGCTACCTTGTTACGACTTCGTCCCAATCGCCAGTCCCACCTTCGACCGCTCCCCCCCTTGCGGGTTGGGCCACGGGCTTCGGGTGTTACCGACTTTCGTGACGTGACGGGCGGTGTGTACAAGGCCCGGGAACGTATTCACCGCAGCGTTGCTGATCTGCGATTACTAGCGACTCCGACTTCACGGGGTCGAGTTGCAGACCCCGATCCGAACTGAGACCGGCTTTACGAGATTCGCTCCACCTCACGGCTTCGCAGCCCTCTGTACCGGCCATTGTAGCATGTGTGAAGCCCTGGACATAAGGGGCATGATGACTTGACGTCATCCCCACCTTCCTCCGAGTTGACCCCGGCAGTCTCCCATGAGTCCCCACCATGACGTGCTGGCAACATAGGACAAGGGTTGCGCTCGTTGCGGGACTTAACCCAACATCTCACGACACGAGCTGACGACAGCCATGCACCACCTGCACACCAGCCACAAGGGAACGCCCATCTCTGGACGCGTCTAGTGCATGTCAAACCCAGGTAAGGTTCTTCGCGTTGCATCGAATTAATCCACATGCTCCGCCGCTTGTGCGGGCCCCCGTCAATTCCTTTGAGTTTTAGCCTTGCGGCCGTACTCCCCAGGCGGGGCGCTTAATGCGTTAGCTGCGGCACGGAACCCGTGGAATGGACCCCACACCTAGCGCCCAACGTTTACGGCATGGACTACCAGGGTATCTAATCCTGTTCGCTACCCATGCTTTCGCTCCTCAGCGTCAGTATCGGCCCAGAGACCCGCCTTCGCCACCGGTGTTCCTCCTGATATCTGCGCATTTCACCGCTACACCAGGAATTCCAGTCTCCCCTGCCGAACTCAAGTGATGCCCGTATCGACCGCACGCCCAGAGTTGAGCCCCAGGTTTTCACGGCCGACGCGACACACCGCCTACGAGCTCTTTACGCCCAATAATTCCGGACAACGCTCGCACCCTACGTATTACCGCGGCTGCTGGCACGTAGTTGGCCGGTGCTTCTTCTCGACCTACCGTCAACCCGACAACAAGCCGGGCCTTCGTCGATCGCGAAAGAGGTTTACAACCCGAAGGCCGTCATCCCCCACGCGGCGTTGCTGCGTCAGGCTTCCGCCCATTGCGCAAGATTCCCCACTGCTGCCTCCCGTAGGAGTCTGGGCCGTGTCTCAGTCCCAGTGTGGCCGATCACCCTCTCAGGCCGGCTATCCGTCGTCGCCTTGGTAGGCCATCACCCCACCAACAAGCTGATAGACCGCGGGCCCATCCCCCACCGAAAAAACTTTCCACCCACAGACATGCATCCGAAGGTCATATCCGGTATTAGACCCAGTTTCCCAGGCTTATCCCGAAGTGGAGGGCAGGTCACCCACGTGTTACTCACCCGTTCGCCGCTCGTGTACCCCGAAGGGCCTTACCGCTCGACTTGCATGTGTTAAGCACGCCGCCAGCGTTCGTCCTGAGCCAGGATCAAACTCTCCAACAAAAAAGGAGGGCTCAAACAAACCCAGCAATACAAACAATCCTCAAAGAAACCCCACGACACACCAACCACAAAAGCAGGCATGCCGACGAGGACAAAACACACCAAACAAAACGCACTGTTGAGTTCTCAAAGGACGACCACACCACCGTACAACCCCACCAACACCAGGTGGACCTTCCGGAGGGCAACTCCCCTAGCCTAGTTCCCCGCAAGACCCAGGGACAACCCCCCGATCTCGCGATGACCAGAACTCTACACACGACCGAAACGTGGGCCGACACGGGGGGCGATCACCGCATCGATGCAGGTCATCGCCTCGACCCTCACAGGAGGTCGACGACGACCCCCGGATCGAGGCGCCGGAGCCGTCCCGGGTCGGCGGTCAGGACCGGCCACCCCCGGGTGCGGGCCACCACGACCACGTGACCGGCCAGGCCGTCGAAGACGGAGCGCTCGGTGAGGACCTCGTCGATCCGGCGGGCGGTCACCGCATCGGCGTCGGCGAGGACGACCGAGGGATGACCGAGGAGCTCGGCGAGCTCTCCTCCCACGTCCGGGCGCACGGTGCGGACCTCCTGCACGGCGAGGGCAGGCAGGTAGAGCGGAGCGGACAGGGCGCGGGCGGTGGTCAGCCACGCCGCGGCGGACCACTGTCCTCCCACCATCGCCGCGAGGGACGATCCGTCGAGGACCTTGCCGATCACGCGTCGAGCCCGACCTCGTGCCGTCGGCGGATCTCGTCGTCGCCGGGCCACTCGACGCCGAAGCCGGCGTACGCCCGGCGGAGGTCGGCGAGGGACGGGGCGCCGTGGCGAGCGGCGAGACGGGCTTCGATCGCCCGACCGCGTTCGTCGGGAGCAGCCTCCGCCGGTGCGAGCGGCGGCAGCCCGTTCACGGAGGCGTCGGGCCCGGACGTCATGGCGATGAGGATAGTCGAGAGACGCTCCTCCTCGCCGGTCCGTGCACTCGGGGCAGCCCTCAGGAGCGCGCGCCGGTCACGCCGTTCGAGACCGATCGAGCTCGGTCGATGGGCCGCACGCATCGACCAGCGCCTCGAGCGGCAGGCTCAGCTCGCCGGCCAGAGCCGCGATCGTGAAGAACGCCGGGGTCGGCACGCGCCCGGACTCGATCTTGCGCAGTGTCTCCACCGGCATCCCCGCCGCCGCGGCGATCGAGGTCATCGACCGGGAGCCGCGCGCATCACGCAGCACCTCCCCGAGGCGACGACCCCGCTCGCGCTCCTCGGGGGTCAACGGCACGCGCACCATGACCGTGATACTAATACCGGGATAACTATCCCGACCTGTGGAGTGCTGCGGTGATCGAGCTCAAGACCCCCCACGAAGTCGAGCTGATGCGCCACGCCGGCCGGATCACCGCCGCCGCGCTCGCCGCCGTGCGCGATGCGGCGAGCGTCGGGCGGCGGCTCGACGAGCTCGACGAGGTCGCTTCCGAGGTCATCTCCGCGGCCGGCGCCGAGGCGCTGTTCCTGGGCTACCACCCGAGCTCGGCGCCCTCGCCGTACCCCGGTGTCACCTGCATCAGCGTCAACGACGCCGTCGTCCACGGCATCCCCGGCCGCTACACCCTCGCCGCTGGTGACCTCGTCTCCGTCGACTGCGGAGCCCGCTACCGCGGATGGAGCGGCGACGCCGCCATCTCCTTCACCATCGGCGAGCACCCCGACCCCGAGGTCACCCGTAGCGACCAGGCCTTGATCGCGACCACCCACGCTGCCCTCGACGCCGGCATTGCCGCCGCCCAGCCCGGCGCGAAGCTCGGCGACATCGCCCACGCCATCGGCCAGGTCGCCCGCCTCGCCGGCTACGGCCTCATGGAGGGCCACGGTGGCCACGGCATCGGCCGCGAGATGCACGAAGCACCCCACGTCCCCAACGAAGGCCGCCCCGGGCGCGGCCTACGACTACGACCGGGGCTGGTCCTCGCGCTCGAACCCATGCTCATCGCCGGCGGCACCGACGCCTACGTCGACGACCCCGACGGCTGGACCTTGCGCACGGCCGACGGCACCCGCGCCGCCCACATCGAACACACCGTCGCCATCACCGAGCGCGGTCCCGAGGTTCTCACCCGACTCGCGGGAGCGGGTTCCGCTCGTCAACCACCCGCCATGGCATCCGACGTGGCACGCGGCTGACCAACCACGGTCAGGAGAAGACCTGAGGATCTGGGCAGGCGAGCTCGCGATCCGAGGAGGCACGTCGGCGTGGATCGAGGTCGAGTCGTCGAACGAAGCTTCGAGGAGCTGCCGAGGACGTCGTTTCCGGCGTGAGGAACTGATGCGGCGGCGGAAACCGTGGGAGACGAGCGCGCGACATCATGTACTGACGCCGTCGAAATGGGCGTGGCGGTCGCCTCGAGGGCCATCTCCGCTCAGCGCTCGCGAGCTGGGGGCGTGTGGGCGCGCGAAGAAGGGCAGGGCTCCGGTGGGGAGTCCTGCCCTTTTTCGGTGGTGTGTGTGGTGTGGGGGTGGTCGGGTGTTCCGGCGGTGTCCTACTCTCCCACGGCCTGTCGGCCGCAGTACCATCGGCGCTGGAGGGCTTAGCTTCCGGGTTCGGGATGGGACCGGGCGTTTCCCCTCCGCTGTGGCCACCGGAACACCGGGCCACCCCCACAACGTGCACACACACTTGTTGTCCCCCTTGGGGGGTGGGTGTGGTCGTTGGGATATGCACAGTGGACGCGAGCAGTGTTTTTGCGTTGTTGGTGTTGCGCGTGGGGGCTTGATGGTGTGTGGGGCAAGTCCTCGGCCTATTAGTACCGGTCGACTGAACACCTTGCGGTGCGTACATCTCCGGCCTATCAACCCACTGGTCTGGTGGGGGCCTTAACCCTCGAGGGGGTGGGAGACCTCATCTTGGAACAGGCTTCCCGCTTAGATGCCTTCAGCGGTTATCCCTCCCGAACGTAGCCAACCAGCCGTGCCCCTGGCGGGACAACTGGCACACCAGAGGTTCGTCCGTCCCGGTCCTCTCGTACTAGGGACAGCCTTCCTCAAGTCTCCTGCGCGCGCGGCGGATAGGGACCGAACTGTCTCACGACGTTCTAAACCCAGCTCGCGTACCGCTTTAATGGGCGAACAGCCCAACCCTTGGGACCTACTCCAGCCCCAGGATGCGACGAGCCGACATCGAGGTGCCAAACCATGCCGTCGATATGGACTCTTGGGCAAGATCAGCCTGTTATCCCCGGGGTACCTTTTATCCGTTGAGCGACACCCCAACCACGTGGTGGTGCCGGATCACTAGTCCCGACTTTCGTCCCTGCTCGACCCGTCGGTCTCACAGTCAAGCTCCCTTGTGCACTTGCACTCGACACCTGGTTGCCGACCAGGCTGAGGGAACCTTTGGGCGCCTCCGTTACCTTTTGGGAGGCAACCGCCCCAGTTAAACTACCCACCAGGCACTGTCCCTGGACCAGATCATGGCCCGAAGTTAGATGCCCAATTCGACCAGAGTGGTATTTCAACGATGACTCCACACCCACTGGCGTGAGCGCTTCACAGTCTCCCACCTATCCTACACAAGCCGAACCGAGCACCAATACCAAGCTGTAGTGAAGGTCCCGGGGTCTTTCCGTCCTGCCGCGCGTAACGAGCATCTTTACTCGTAGTGCAATTTCGCCGAGTCTGTGGTCGAGACAGCGGGGAAGTCGTTACTCCATTCGTGCAGGTCGGAACTTACCCGACAAGGAATTTCGCTACCTTAGGATGGTTATAGTTACCACCGCCGTTTACTGGCGCTTAAGTTCTCAGCTTCACCCTCACAAGTGAGGGTTAACCGGTCCCCTTAACGTTCCAGCACCGGGCAGGAGTCAGTCCGTATACATCGTCTTGCGACTTCGCACGGACCTGTGTTTTTAGTAAACAGTCGCTTCCCCCTGGTCTCTGCGGCCCCACCCGGCTAGCCCGCGAAGGGCTTCACCGGACAGGGCCCCCCTTCTCCCGAAGTTACGGGGGCATTTTGCCGAATTCCTTGACCACAGTTCGCTCGAACGCCTCGGTATTCTCTACCTGACCACCTGTGTTGGTTTGGGGTACGGGTCGCGTAGGAACTCGCTAGAGGCTTTTCTCGGCAGCATGGGATCACTCTGCTTCGCCTCGAACGGCTATGCGTCACGTCTCAGCCTTGATGGCACCCGGATTTACCTGGGTACCGGCCTACACGCTTGCACCAGTACAACCACTCACTGGCGGAGCTACCCTCCTGCGTCACCCCATCGCTTGGCTACTACCAGGCGGGGTCCCGCGCTCCCCTGCGCGGCCCCCGAAGGGACCGCACCGGATCGGGCGGTTAGCACACCTGGGCTCGCCATGGACGCGCCTACACGAGCACGGGAATATCAACCCGTTGTCCATCGACTACGCCTGTCGGCCTCGCCTTAGGTCCCGGCTCACCCTGGGCGGAAAAACCTGGCCCAGGAACCCTTGGTCATCCGGCGGCAGAGTTTCTCACTCTGCTATCGCTACTCATGCCTGCATTCTCACTCACACGGGCTCCACGGCTGGATCACTCCGCCGCTTCACCGCCCGCATGACGCTCCCCTACCCAACACCACCACCACCGGGTTTGAGACCGGAGTGTTCACGTGGTGTTGCCGCGGCTTCGGCGGTGCGCTTGAGCCCCGCTACATTGTCGGCGCAGGACCACTTGACCAGTGAGCTATTACGCACTCTTTCAAGGGTGGCTGCTTCTAAGCCAACCTCCTGGTTGTCTGGGCGATCCCACATCCTTTCCCACTTAGCGCACGCTTAGGGGCCTTAGCCGGCGATCTGGGCTGTTTCCCTCTCGACTACGAACCTTATCGCCCGCAGTCTCACTGCCGCGCTGCACGCTCACCGGCATTCGGAGTTTGGCTGACTTCAGTAAGCTTGTAGGCCCCCTAGGCCAACCAGTGCTCTACCTCCGGTGAGTATTACGCGACGCTGCACCTAAATGCATTTCGGGGAGAACCAGCTATCACGGAGTTTGATTGGCCTTTCACCCCTACCCACAGCTCATCCCCCAGGTTTTCAACCCTGGTGGGTTCGGGCCTCCACGCCGTCTTACCGGCGCTTCACCCTGGCCATGGGTAGATCACCCCGCTTCGGGTCTAGAGCACGCGACTACCATCGCCCTGTTCGGACTCGCTTTCGCTACGGCTACCCCTCGAACGGGTTAACCTCGCCACGCACCGCTAACTCGCAGGCTCATTCTTCAAAAGGCACGCCATCACCAATCGCAAGCGATCAGCTCTGACGGCTTGTAGGCACACGGTTTCAGGTACTATTTCACTCCCCTCCCGGGGTACTTTTCACCTTTCCCTCACGGTACTTGTCCGCTATCGGTCATCAGGGAGTATTTAGGCTTACCGGGTGGTCCCGGCAGATTCACAGCGAATTTCACGGGCTCGCTGCTACTCGGGGACAGCCACAACAGATGAACATGATGTTTTCGTCTACGGGGGTCTCACCCTCTACGCCGACGCGTCCCAACGCCTTCGACTAACACCACACACACCCGCACCCCCCTGACAGAGGAGGTACATGACGCCCCACAACACCGGACCAGCAACGCCTGCCAGCTTCATACACTGGCCCGGTTTAGCCTCTTCCGCTTTCGCTCGCCACTACTCACGGAATCACTCTTGTTTTCTTCTCCTGCGGGTACTGAGATGTTTCACTTCCCCGCGTTCCCTCCCACCGTCCTATACATTCAGACGGCGGTGACACCCCATGACGGGTGCCGGGTTACCCCATTCGGACATCCTCGGATCACAGCTCGGTTGACAGCTCCCCGAGGCCTATCGCGGCCTCCCACGTCCTTCATCGGCTCCTGATGCCCAGGCATCCACCGTGCGCCCTTAACAACTTGACCAACACACATCAAGCAAACACGACACAACTAACAGCACAGAAACAAAAGATGCTCGCGTCCACTGTACAATTCTCAACGACCACACGGACCACCAACCCACCCCCGGCACCAGCCACGAGCAGGTCGAATGACCGCACCAAGACAACAACAACCGGCCCCCCACACGAAGGAGGGAACCGGTGGTCGCCCTCTCAGGACCCAACAGTGCGTCCTCAACCCCCGGACAAACCGGAAGGCCGATACGTTCGGTGTTTCCACATTTTCTCGAGCAACCCCTACACGCCGGCCACCCCACACCCAGGAACGAACCCGGATGGGAGCGCGAGACTTTCGGGGCCCTCCACCACCCGCACCCGTGCACGGAACACTCGTCCGTGGACACCGGCAACCGGTGGTGTTCGGTGAAGCTCCTTAGAAAGGAGGTGATCCAGCCGCACCTTCCGGTACGGCTACCTTGTTACGACTTCGTCCCAATCGCCAGTCCCACCTTCGACCGCTCCCCCCCTTGCGGGTTGGGCCACGGGCTTCGGGTGTTACCGACTTTCGTGACGTGACGGGCGGTGTGTACAAGGCCCGGGAACGTATTCACCGCAGCGTTGCTGATCTGCGATTACTAGCGACTCCGACTTCACGGGGTCGAGTTGCAGACCCCGATCCGAACTGAGACCGGCTTTACGAGATTCGCTCCACCTCACGGCTTCGCAGCCCTCTGTACCGGCCATTGTAGCATGTGTGAAGCCCTGGACATAAGGGGCATGATGACTTGACGTCATCCCCACCTTCCTCCGAGTTGACCCCGGCAGTCTCCCATGAGTCCCCACCATGACGTGCTGGCAACATAGGACAAGGGTTGCGCTCGTTGCGGGACTTAACCCAACATCTCACGACACGAGCTGACGACAGCCATGCACCACCTGCACACCAGCCACAAGGGAACGCCCATCTCTGGACGCGTCTAGTGCATGTCAAACCCAGGTAAGGTTCTTCGCGTTGCATCGAATTAATCCACATGCTCCGCCGCTTGTGCGGGCCCCCGTCAATTCCTTTGAGTTTTAGCCTTGCGGCCGTACTCCCCAGGCGGGGCGCTTAATGCGTTAGCTGCGGCACGGAACCCGTGGAATGGACCCCACACCTAGCGCCCAACGTTTACGGCATGGACTACCAGGGTATCTAATCCTGTTCGCTACCCATGCTTTCGCTCCTCAGCGTCAGTATCGGCCCAGAGACCCGCCTTCGCCACCGGTGTTCCTCCTGATATCTGCGCATTTCACCGCTACACCAGGAATTCCAGTCTCCCCTGCCGAACTCAAGTGATGCCCGTATCGACCGCACGCCCAGAGTTGAGCCCCAGGTTTTCACGGCCGACGCGACACACCGCCTACGAGCTCTTTACGCCCAATAATTCCGGACAACGCTCGCACCCTACGTATTACCGCGGCTGCTGGCACGTAGTTGGCCGGTGCTTCTTCTCGACCTACCGTCAACCCGACAACAAGCCGGGCCTTCGTCGATCGCGAAAGAGGTTTACAACCCGAAGGCCGTCATCCCCCACGCGGCGTTGCTGCGTCAGGCTTCCGCCCATTGCGCAAGATTCCCCACTGCTGCCTCCCGTAGGAGTCTGGGCCGTGTCTCAGTCCCAGTGTGGCCGATCACCCTCTCAGGCCGGCTATCCGTCGTCGCCTTGGTAGGCCATCACCCCACCAACAAGCTGATAGACCGCGGGCCCATCCCCCACCGAAAAAACTTTCCACCCACAGACATGCATCCGAAGGTCATATCCGGTATTAGACCCAGTTTCCCAGGCTTATCCCGAAGTGGAGGGCAGGTCACCCACGTGTTACTCACCCGTTCGCCGCTCGTGTACCCCGAAGGGCCTTACCGCTCGACTTGCATGTGTTAAGCACGCCGCCAGCGTTCGTCCTGAGCCAGGATCAAACTCTCCAACAAAAAAGGAGGGCTCAAACAAACCCAGCAATACAAACAATCCTCAAAGAAACCCCACGACACACCAACCACAAAAGCAGGCATGCCGACGAGGACAAAACACACCAAACAAAACGCACTGTTGAGTTCTCAAAGGACGACCACACACGCCTCTGTCACGGCCCATCAGGGCCGGAGTTCCTCGCGGTGACCACCACTGTACCCGGTCCGTTCCGGTGCATTCACCGGGGGTACCCGGGACACCGACCCGGGGGACGGGCGGAGACGATCGCTGCTCGTCGGAGCGAGACCGGATCGTGTTCTTCGACTGTAGCCGAGGCCCGAGAGCCTCGGTCGGCTCCCGGCCGTCCGCGTCGCCGCGTCCGTTCCCCGGGTGCGACGACCACTGTACGCGACACCTCGTGACCACCGTGGGCGCGGGGTCAGCGGGTCGGGCGCTCGACCCCGGCGCCGGCATTCTCGCTGGTCGCAGGACCCGTGGCGTCGGCGGCGGCCGTCGAGGGTGTGTCGGCGAGGGTGTCCGGATCCGGGCGCCGGCCGGTCGTGGCGAGCGAACGCAGCATCGCGTTGTAGGCGACGAGGTCGCGGTCACCGTCGCGGTCCGCCCGGCGGTCGTCGCGGCGCGCGGTGCGCTCGTCGAGGCGGGACCACTGCACGAGCAGGGCGATGAGCACGAGCAGCATCGGCACCTCTCCGGTGGCCCACGCCAGTCCGCCGCCGAGGCTCTGGTCGGCGAGGCGGTTCACCCACGTCAGGTCGAGCTGCTGGTAGAAGCCGTTCCCGATCACCGTCTCCGAGCTCATGACGGCGATCCCGAAGAAGGCGTGCAGGGGGATCGCCACGAACAGCAGGCCCAGGCGGGCGATCGGGGGGAGCTGGCGGGGGCTCGGGTCGATGCCGACCAGGGGCCAGAAGAAGAGCGCGCCGACCAGCAGGAAGTGCAGGTTCATGACCAGGTGGGCCCAGTGCGCCTCGAGGGCCAGGTCGAAGAGTCCGGAGAAGTAGAGGACGTAGAAGCTGCCGACGAACAGGGCCAACGCGACCAGAGGATGGGTCAGCACCCGGGCGAGCGGCGAGTGGACCGCGGCGAGCACCCACTCCCGGGGCCCGGGAGGCGCGCCGGAGCCGACGGCGGGCAGCGCGCGCAGCAGCAACGTCATCGGACCGCCGAGGACGAGCAGGATCGGCACGAGCATGTTGAGGGTCATGTGCTGGCCCATGTGCACGCTGAACATCACCGGGGCGTAGCGACCGATCCCGGAGGACGTGGCGACGAGAAGCGCCAGGCAGCCGAGCAGCCAGGAGACCGTCCGCCCCACCGGCCAGGCGTCACCGCGGCGACGGAGGCGGCGCACTCCGGCGAGGTACACCGCGGCCAGGACGAACGCGAGCGTGCCGAAGACGAGGTCGAAGCGCGCCTCGGTGATCAGGCCTGCCACGGACAGCGGTCCGTCGATCGGATAGCCGACGAGGGCCTCGGTGCGGGTCGGCACGGGGCTGGGCACCGCGGGAGGCGGCGTGCGCCCGAGCGCGACGGCGACGCCGACGGTGGCGAACATGACGAGGACCTCGATGCCACCGAACCGGACGAGCGATCCCGTCCGTCCCTGCTCGATCGCGGGCAGGCTGTGCCGGCGGTGCCAGGCCCCGAAGCCGCCGAGGGCCAGGAGCGCGGCCACCTTCACGAGGACGAGGGCGCCGTAGGTGCTCGTGACCAGCTCGGCCGGGGTCACCCGGACCAGGGCGTTGATCACACCCGAGATCGCCAGCACGACCCAGCACCAGAGGGCCACCGCGGAGAACCGCCGCGCGGCCGTCGCGGGGTGCCCGCCCCCGGCGGCGAGGTGCGTGACGACGGCGACGAGGCCGCCCACCCAGACGGCGGCCGACACCACGTGCAGCAGCAGGCTGTTGGTGGCGATGTCGTGGGAGCCGCCGGTCGACGAGTGCCCGGTCAGGGCCACGGGCGCCAGCCCGAGGAGCGCGAGGCCGAACGTCACGACCGTGGCGCCCCAACCGAGGACCGCGCGCGTCAGGCCCAGCACGACCAGGGCGACGACCGCGGTGAGGGTCCAGGACATCGTGGCGGTGATGCCGGGGATCGCCTCGACGAGGACGCGGACGTCGAGCATCTGCGTGAGCGGGCGACCGTAGGAGTCGGCGACGCTCAGCGGGACCATCACGATCGCCGCGGCAGCCCACGTGCCCGCGGCCCATGACGCCACGCGCACCGCCCGGTACCCGTCGGCGGCGAGCCACCCCTTGCCCGCCGGCGGGGTGAAGAACGCCGCGAGCATGAGGAAGCCGATCGTCGTCACGGCCGCGCCCTGGGCCAGGGCACGCACCACCGGCAGGCCGTACACGGTCACCGGCCCGGGATCGGGCAGGCCGAGGCGGGCGAAGCCGGCAGCGCCCGAGAGCGCGCTCAGCGCGAGTGCCACCACGACGGCGACGGCGAGCGCCGGGCCCACCTGAGCTCCGAACAGTGCCCCCGGACCGCTCCGACGGGTCGACCCGGACGGGCCGGCCGAGCGCGTCGACGGGGCCGACGCGTCGGCAGGCGGCGGTGTCGTCGTGGCCACGCCCCCAGCGTAGGTCGGCGCCGCTCGGCGGATCAGGCCGACGGCTACGCTGCCCGCGGAGCCCCCGTAGCTCAGCCGGACAGAGCATGGGCCTTCTAATCCCACGGTCGCAGGTTCGAATCCTGCCGGGGGCGCTCTGTGATGTCCCAGGACATCGGCATGGCCACGAAGCCTCACGTGTTCGGGGTTTCGTGTTTCCGGGGGTCGCGGCGGGGCTGGTCATCCCGGAGCTGCGGGGCGGGTGTGGTCAGGGGCTCGAGAGCGCGGAGACAGCCGTGTGCAGCGTCGTCGGCAGCCCGAGCAGCGTCACGATGGTGACCGTGGCCGAGAGCCCGACGGTGTATGTGGCGACCGGCGGTCCCGTCGTCCCGGCCCGCCGAAGCGCACACACCAGCGCCGGGAAAAGGAGACCGTTCCCTTTCCCCTTCCAACGTATAGCGCACGGGGGGACTTGCGGCAAGACCCGGATCCCGGCGCAGTATCACCGCTCGTGACACCAGGAAATGGGGGTTCATGAGCGATGTGATCGTGGTCGGCGCCGGACCGACCGGCTTGATGCTCGCCGCCGAGTTGCGGCTGCACGGCGTGCAGGCGCTCGTGCTGGACAAGGAGGCGGAGCCGACCAGGGTGGTCCGCTCCCTCGGGTTGCACGCGCGCAGCATCGAGGTGATGGACCAGCGCGGACTGCTGGACCGGTTCCTCGCGCTCGGCACGAAGTACCCGGTCGGTGGCTTCTTCGCCGGCATCCCCAAGCGGGCGCCGGAAAGACTGGACACTGCGCACCCGTACACCCTCGGCATCCCCCAGCCCCTCACCGACCGCATCCTCACCGAGCACGCGGTCGAGGTCGGCGTCGAGATCCGGCGGGGGTGCGCCGTGGTCGGGCTCCGTCAGGGCGACGACGGGGTGACCGTCGAGCTGGACGACGGCACCTCGCTGCGCTCGCGCTACGTCGTCGGGTGCGACGGCGGCCGCAGCACGGTGCGCAAGCTGCTCGGGGTCGGCTTCCCCGGTGAGCCCACCAGGGCCGAGACGCTGCTGGGCGAGATGGAGGTCGCCGCGCCGGCGGAGACGGTGTCCGCCGTGGTGGCCGAGGTCCGCAGGACCCAGCTCCGGTTCGGCCTCGGCCCGTTCGGGGACGGGGTGTACCGCGTCGTGGTGCCCGCCGAGGGCGTCGCCGAGGACCGCGCGGTCCCGCCGACCCTCGAGGAGGTCAAGCAGCAGCTGCGGGTGTGGGCCGGCACCGACTTCGGCGTGCACTCGCCGCGCTGGCTCTCCCGCTTCGGCGACGCCACCCGGCTGGCCGAGAACTACCGGGTCGGCCGCGTGCTGCTGGCCGGGGACGCGGCGCACGTCCACCCGCCGATGGGCGGGCAGGGCCTCAACCTCGGCATCCAGGACGCGTTCAACCTCGGCTGGAAACTGGCCGCCGAGGTCAACGGCTGGGCCCCGGAGGACCTGCTGGACACCTACGAGACCGAACGGCACCCGGTGGCCGCCGCCGTGCTCGACAACGTCCGCGCGCAGGCCGTGCTGATGTCCCCCGAACCGGACTCCCAGGCCGTGCGCCGGCTCCTGTCGGAACTGATGGACTTCGAGGACGTGAACCGGCACCTGACCGAGAAGATCCTCGCGGTCGGGATCCGCTACGACGTCGGCGAGGGGCACGACCTGCTCGGCAGGCGCATGCGGGACGTGGAGCTGAAGCGGGGCCGCCTCTACGGGCTCATGCACGAGGGGCGCGGGCTGCTGCTCGACCAGACGGGTCAGCTGTCGGTGGCCGGCTGGGCGGACCGGGTCGACCACGTCGTCGACGTCAGCGAGGAGGTGGACGTCCCGGCCGCGCTGCTGCGGCCCGACGGCCACGTGGTCTGGGTCGGCGAGGACCAGGCAGAGCTGCTCCACCCGATGACGAGGTGGTTCGGTGCGCCCGTCGACTGACCGATCGTCCTGTTCCGCCGAGGTGAGGGGGCCTGTGTCGACCCAGGGATACGAGAAGGAACTGAGCTCCGAGCGGAGCCATCTGGCGGGGCTCTACGCGCGGCTCGACGCCGAGCGTGCGCGGGCGGCGGGCGAGTACGCCGCCGCGCTGCGCGGGGAGGACGGCGAGACACCCATGGACCGGGACGTCCGGGTGCGCGCGACCGGCCGCGCGGGTGAAGCGGCTGGACGTCGCGGACAACGGGCTGTGCTTCGGGCGGCTGGACAGCGTCGCGGGAGACCGTTCCTACATCGGCCGGATCGGCCTGCGTGACGCGGAGACCGACGAGCCGGTCCTGCTCGACTGGCGGGCGCCGGCCTCGCGGGCGTTCTACGTCGCGACGGCCGCGTCGCCGGAGAACATGCGTCGGCGCCGCCAGTTCCACACCCGCGGACGCCGGCTCGTCGAGTTCACCGACGAGGTGCTCGGTCGCCCGGGCGGCGCCGACCGCGGGGACGCGGCGCTGCTCGCGGCCGTCAACGCGCCCCGCGGTGACGGGATGCGCGACATCGTCGCGACGATCCAGGCCGAGCAGGACGAGATCATCCGGCTCGAGCACCCGGGCGTGACGGTGATCGAAGGCGGGCCGGGCACCGGGAAGACCGTGGTGGCGCTGCACCGCGTCGCCTACCTGCTCTACACGCAACGGGAGCGGATGGAGCGGCACGGCGTGCTCGTGGTCGGGCCCAACCCGGCGTTCCTCGACCACGTCGGCCGCGTCCTGCCGTCGCTGGGCGAGTCCGACGTGGTGTTCATGACGCCGGGTGACCTCGTGCCCGGTCGCCACGTCAACGCCGAGGACACGCCGGAGGCCGAGCGGCTCAAGGGCTCGCGCGCGATCGTCGACGTGCTCGCGGCGGCGATCAGGGACCGGCAGCGGCTCCCGGAGCACCCGATGCCGATCGGGCTGAAGGACGCCACGATGCGGATCGACGCCGAGACCGCGCAGTGGGCCCGGGACGAGGCGCGGTCGAGCGGGCTGCCACACAACGAGGCCCGCGCGGTGTTCACCGAGATCGTCACCTACGTGCTCACCGAGCGGGCGATCGCCCGGATCGGGCGGGGGTGGCTGAGGCGCGACGACCGCGCGGCGTGGGAGCAGATGCGGGCGGACCTGATCGACGACCTCCACCGCGACGCCGAGTTCGTCGCCGCCCTCGACGAGCTCTGGCCGGTCCTCACGCCGGAGACGCTGTTGGCGTCGCTGTACTCGTCCCCCGACCGGTTGCGGGCGGCCGGGGCGGACCCGGCGTTGTGGCGGGCGGACGGCGCCGCCTGGACGGTGTCGGACGTTCCGTTGCTCGACGAGCTGGTCGACCTGCTGGGGCGCGACACGGCGGCCGACCGGGAGGCGGAGCGGGCCGCCGAGCAGGAGCAGCGGGTCGAGGCCGAGTACGCCGCCGGCGTCATGGAGATCCTGACGCTGGACCGCGAGGAGATGGACGAGGACGTCGGCGTGGCCGTCGACGACCTCCTCCACGCCGAGGGCCTCTCGGCGCGGTTCGAGGAGCGGGACACCCGCGAGCTCGCCGAGCGCGCCGCCGCGGACCGGGACTGGACCTACCGCCACGTCGTGGTCGACGAGGCCCAGGAACTGTCCGAGATGGCGTGGCGGGTACTGATGCGGCGCTGCCCGGGCCGGTCGTTCACCGTCGTCGGCGACCTCGCCCAGCGCCGGTCGACGGCGGGGGCGACGTCGTGGGCCGCGATGCTGGAGCCGTACGTGCCCGGCCGCTGGGTGTACCGGTCGCTGACCGTCAACTACCGCACCCCGGCCGAGATCATGACCGTCGCCGCCGCGCTGCTCGCCGAGTTCGCGCCCGGTGTCCGGCCGCCCGAGTCGGTCCGCGCGTGCGGCGTCCGGCCGTGGTCCCGGCGCGTCACCGCGGACGAGCTGCCCGCGGCCGTCGAGGACTTCGTGCGGGACGAGGCAGGCCGCGAGGGCACCAGCGTCGTGATCGGGCCACCGGGGACGCCGGGCGCGGTGGTGCCGTCGGAGACCAAGGGACTGGAGTTCGACGCCGTCCTGGTCGTGGATCCGGCGAGGATCCTCGCCGCCGGCCCCCGGGGCGCGGCCGAGCTGTACGTCGCCCTCACCCGCGCGACCCAACGCCTGGGCGTGCTGCACGACGGTCCCCTGCCGCAGGCCCTCACCGGGCTCGCCGGATCCGGCGCCCGGGCTCCCGCGGCCGCCGGTGTCCGCGCGCGACAGGTGACCGAGGGGTAGGCCACACTGATCCTCCACTCCAGGGAGGGCACTCATGGCGACGATGTCGTTGCGGGACGCGATGTTCCTGCTGGCCGAATCCAGGGAACGTCCGACCCACGTCGGCTCACTGATGCTCTTCGACCGGCCCGAGGGCGCGGGCGACGACTACCTCGGCGACCTCTACCGGCGCCTGATCTCGGGGCAGGTCGACATCGCCCCCCTGTTCCGTCGGCGCGCGACCCGGTCGGTGGGCACGCTCGGCCAGTGGGCCTGGGCCGACGACGAGGACATCGACGTCGAGTACCACGTGCGCCTGTCCGCGCTCCCCCGCCCGGGCCGGATCCGTGAGCTCCTCGAGCTCGTCTCCCGCCTGCACGGCAGCCTGCTCGACCGGCACCGCCCGCTGTGGGAGTTCCACCTCATCGAGGGCGTGGAGGACGGGCGCTTCGCCGTCTACGGCAAGATCCATCACGCGATGATGGACGGCGTCCGGTCGATGAAGCACCTGCAGAAGACGCTGAGCCTCGATCCCGACGCGCGGGACATGGCGCCGTTCTGGTCGGTCGACCCGCGATCGGGCCATGCCGCGCAGCCGCCGGCCACCGTGGACGAGGCGTGGGGGCCGATCGTCGCGGCGCGGCACGCGGTGGAGGGCGTCACCCACACGGCGGGCGCCCTGGCGTCCACCGCCCAGCACGCGCTGAGCGTCGGGCCCGCGGTGGTCGAGACCCTCTACCACGGGCTGGTCGAGCAGGACCTCACGCTGCCCTTCGACGCCCCGCCGTCCATGCTCAACGTCCCCATCACCGGGGCGCGCCGGTTCGCGGCGCAGTCGTGGCCGCTCAAGCGGATCCAGCGGGTCCGCGAGCGCACCCGGTCGACGGTCAACGACGTCGTGCTCGCCATGAGCGCCGGTGCGTTGCGCCGCTACCTGACCGAGCGCGAAGCACTGCCGGCCAAACCGCTGATCGCGGCGCTGCCGGTGGCCCTCGACGACGCCGCGTCGGGCAACGCGCTGGGCGCGATCCTGGTCAACCTGGCCACCCACGAGCCCGACCCCGGCGAGCGCCTGCACAAGATCAAGGCCTCGGGACGGGCGGCCAAGGACAACATCAACGGTCGCGACCCGATGGCCGTGGCCGCGCTGAGCGCCGCGGTCGCCGCGCCGCTCGGGATGAGCTACGTCCCGGGGTCGTCGGCGCTCAACCAGGGCTTCAACCTGATCATCTCGAACGTTCCCGGGCCGAAGGATCCGCTGTACTGGGAGGGCGCCAAGCTCACCGGCCTCTACCCGGTCTCGGTGCCCCTGGACGGCCAGGCCCTCAACATCACGGTGACCACCTACGCCGACCACATGGAGTTCGGGCTCACCGGCTGCCGGCGGGCGGTGCCGCACCTGCAGCACATGCTGGCCTATCTCGAGGACAGCCTGGTCGAGCTGGAGGAGGTCGCCGACACCCTGGACGGCGCCGGGTAGTCAGAGCGCGTCGCCGAGATCGACCAGGACATCGTGCGCCCGCTCGAACAGCGGGAGGCGTGTCCGGTACACCGCGACGTCCGCACCCGGGGACCGGGTCTCCTCGATCGGCACCCGGTCGGCGGCCGCGAGGAGCGCGTCCGGTCCGGGGTCGAGGAGCCCGACACCCTGCGCACCGAGCAGGGCGGCGCCGAACGCGGAGCCCTGGTCGACGGCCGGGAAGGCCACGGGAAGATCGAGCACGTCGGTGAGGATCCCGCGCCAGAGGGGGCTGCGGGAGAAGCCGCCGGTGGCGCGGACCTCGTCGACCTCGACGCCGGCCTCCCGCATCGCGTCGAGCACGAGGCGCAGCTGCAGGCAGACGCCCTCGAGCAGGGCGCGGACGACGTGACCGGCCCCGTGGTGGCGTCGCAGCCCGATCAGCGCCCCGGCGCCCGCCCCGTCCCACTGCGGGGCGCGCTCGGCCAGCAGGTGGGGCAGGGCGAGCAGCCCGCCGTGCGGGCCGCCCCCGGCGGGGACGTCCGCGGCGAGGTCGAGGAGCTCCGTGACGTCGCCGTCCGGGCGCAGCGTCTCGCGCGCCCAGTCGAGGACCACGCCACCGTTGGTGACGGCGCCGCCGACGACCCAGCGCTCGTCGGCGAGGCCGTAGCAGAACAGCCGGCCACGGGCGTCGACGGCGGGCCGGTCGACGATCACCCGCAGGGCCCCGCTGGTCCCGATCGAGCAGGCCGCGACGGCGGCTCCGACGGCGCCGACCCCGAGGGTGGCGAGCGGCCCGTCGCCGCCGCCGGCGACCACCGGGACCCCGGCCGGCAGGCCCCACCCGGTCTCGCGCAGGGGGCCGATCACGTCGGTGGGGGCGACCAGGGCGGGCAGGGCGGCGGTGGTGACCCCGGCGAGCCCCAGGGCCTCCTCGTCCCACCGTCCCTCGGCGAGGTCGAGCATCCCGGTCCCGGACGCGCAGGAGGTGTCGACGGCCAGGACACCGGTGGCCCGGTGGAGCACCAGCTCCTTCATCCCACCCCAGCGGTGCGCGGCAGCGTGCAGGCTCGGCCGCGCCCGGCGCAGCCAGGCGAGCTTGACCAGCGGGCTCATCGGATGGATCGGCGTCCCGGTGCGCCGGTGCAGCGCGAGGGCGCCGTCGCGGGACCGCAGCTCCCGCGCGGTGGCCGCCGCCCGCTGGTCGGCCCACGTGAGGAGCGGGCCGATCGGATCGCCCGCCGCGTCGAGGGCCAGCAGGCCGTGCATCGCCGAGCTGAAGGAGACCGCGGCCACCCGGGCCGGGTCGAGCCCGGCCACGGCGTCGCGGACCGCGTCGCCGACGGCCTCCCAGATCGCCTCCGGATCCTGGACGGCCGCGCCCGGTTCGGGCTCGTCGAGGGAGTAGCCGGCCTCCCCCTCGCCGCGCACGACGCCGTCGAGGGTGACGGCGACGGCCTTGGTGGCGGTGGTCCCGACGTCGACGCCGACGACCACGTCCGCCTCAGACATCCGTGCTCACCCTCCGCATGAGCGACCGATTTCCCCTCCGGTCCCGGCGCGGAACCTGTGAGCGGCCCGCCTCCGCACTGCGGGCGAATCGGGCGGTGACATACGCTCCGGCGCGGAGGCGTCAGGGCGCCTGGTGGCCCCCGCGGTCTTCAACACCGACGTGGCCGAGCATCTCGGCCAGGCGGGTTCGATTCCCGTCCGCCTCCGCCAGACCGGCGTGGAGAAAGGATCTTCATGGGCGTGCGCACGTGGCTCGGCGAGTGGCCCATGTTCCGGCAGGCCACGGGGCCCGATCCGCTCGCGCGGGGGGCCGCCGTGCAGAGCCCGCGGACGAAGGCGCTCGGGCCGCGCACCGACGACGCCGACGCGGTCGTCAAGTCGGTCTGCCCGTACTGCGCGGTCGGCTGCGGCCAGAACGTCTACGTGCGCGACGGGCGGGTCACCCAGATCGAGGGCGATCCCGACTCCCCCATCTCCCGCGGGCGCCTGTGCCCCAAGGGCTCGGCCTCCACCTCGCTGGTCACCTCCCCCTCGCGCGTGACGACGGTGCGCTACCGGCGCCCGTACGGCACCGAGTGGGAGGACCTCGACCTCGACACCGCCGTCGACATGATCGCCGACCGGGTCATCGACTCCCGCCGCAAGGGCTGGCAGGACACCGACGACGAGGGCCGCGTCCTGCGGCGCACCCTGGGCTTCTCGAGCCTGGGCGGCGCGACGCTGGACAACGAGGAGAACTACCTCATCAAGAAGCTGTTCATGGCGCTCGGCGCGATCCAGGTGGAGAACCAGGCGCGCATTTGACACTCCGCCACCGTCCCCGGTCTGGGGACCAGCTTCGGTCGCGGAGGGGCCTCGAACTTCCAGCAGGACCTGCAGTTCTCCGACTGCATCGTCATCGAGGGCTCGAACATGGCGGAGGCCCACCCGGTGGGCTTCCAGTGGGTGATGGAGGCGAAGGCGCGCGGCGCCACGATCATCCACGTCGACCCCCGCTTCACCCGCACCAGCGCCGTCGCCGACCTGCACGTGCCGTTCCGGGCCGGCGGTGACATCGCGTTCCTCGGCGGGCTGATCCACTACGTGCTGGAGAACGAGCTCGACTTCCGCGAGTACGTGCAGACGTTCACCAACGCCGCGGACATCGTCAGCGAGGACTTCGTCGACACCGAGGACATGGCGGGCCTGTTCTCGGGCTACAACGCCGAGACCGGGCGCTACGACCCGATCAGCTGGCAGCTCGACGGCGGGACCTACGAGGCCCCGGCCGCGGGCCAGCGCGACCACTGGGAGTCCGAGCTCCGCGAACACCACGCCGCCATGGCCTCCGACACCGGCGGTGGGGCGGGCGACGCGGCGAACGCGCCCAGCTCACCGCACCGCGACGAGACCCTGCAGCACCCGCGCTGCGTCTACCAGGTGCTCCGCCGTCACTACGCCCGCTACACGCCCGAGGCCGTGTCCGAGGTCTGCGGCATGAGCGCCGAGCAGTTCCGCCAGGTCGCCCGCGCGATCACGAAGAACTCGACGCGCGACCGCACGACGGCCTGGGTGTATTCGGTCGGGTGGACCCACCACAGCGTCGGGGCGCAGTACATCCGCGGGGCCGCGATCCTGCAGACGCTGCTGGGCAACATGGGACGTCCGGGCGGCGGCATCCTGGCGCTGCGCGGGCACGCGAGCATCCAGGGCTCGACCGACATCCCGACGCTCTACGACATCCTGCCGGGCTACATCCCGATGCCGAACGCCCACCTGCACGACGACCTGCAGTCGTTCCTCGACGCGGACGCGGCCAAGACGGGCTTCTGGGGCAACATGGACGCCTACCTGGTGAGCCTGCTCAAGGCCTGGTGGGGCGACGCCGCGACCGCCGACAACGACTGGGCGTTCGACTACCTGCCCCGCCTCACCGGTGACCACGGGACCTACGGGATCGTCCGCGACCAGATCGACAAGAAGACGTACGGGTACTTCGTCGTCGGAGAAAACCCGGCCGTCGGGCACGCCAACGGCAAGATGCAGCGCCTGGGCCTGGCCAACCTCGACTGGCTCGTCGTCCGCGACATGCAGATGATCGAGACGGCCACGTTCTGGAAGGACGGGCCCGAGATCGAGACCGAGGAGATGCGGACCGAGGACATCGGCACCGAGGTCTTCTTCCTGCCCTGCGCGAACCACACCGAGAAGGCGGGCACCTTCACCAACACCCAGCGGCTGCTGCAGTGGCGCCGCGAGGCGGTGCACCCGCCGGGCGACGCCCGCTCCGAGCTGCACTTCTACTTCCACCTCGGGAAGAAGATCCGGGAGAAGCTGGCCGGGTCGACCGACGAGCGGGACCGTCCGCTGCTGGACCTGACGTGGGACTACCCGACCACCGGCATCCACGAGGAGCCGGAGCCGGAGTCGGTGCTCGCCGAGATCAACGGCTTCGACGCCGAGGGGAAGTCGCTCTCGAGCTACACGCAGCTGAAGGCCGACGGGTCCACCACCGCGGGGTGCTGGATCTACACCGGGGTCTACGCGGACGGCGTGAACCAGGCCGACCGGCGCAAGCCCGGGTCCGAGCAGGACTGGGTGGCCGCCGAGTGGGGCTGGGCGTGGCCGATGAACCGGCGCACGCTCTACAACCGCGCCTCGTCCGACGCCGAGGGCAAGCCGTGGAGCGAGCGCAAGGCCTACGTCTGGTGGGACGCCGAGCAGGAGAAGTGGACCGGGCACGACATCCCGGACTTCGAGGTGACCAAGCCGCCGTCGTTCGTCCCCGAGGAGGGGGCGACCCGGCAGGACGCCCTGTCCGGCACCGACGCGTTCATCATGCAGGCGGACGGCAAGGCGTGGCTCTACGCCCCGGCGGGCCTGGCCGACGGGCCGATGCCGACGCACTACGAGCCGGTCGAGTCGCCGGTGGCCAACCTGCTGCACGCCCAGCAGGACAACCCCGCGCTCGAGCGGATCGACCGCGCGTGGAACCGGATCAACCCGTCGCAGAGCGAGGTCTACCCCTACGCCTTCGTGACCTACCGGCTCACCGAGCACCACACCGCGGGCGGGATGAGCCGGACGCTGCCCTACCTCTCGGAGCTCCAGCCGGAGTTCTTCTGCGAGATCTCCCCGGCGCTGGCCGCGGAGCGGGGCCTCGAGCACATGGGCTGGGCGACGCTGATCTCCGCCCGCACCGCGATCGAGGCCCGCGTCATGGTCACCGAGCGGATGAAGCCGTTGCGGATCGGGGACCGGACCGTCCACCAGATCGGGCTGCCCTACCACTGGGGTTCGAACGGCCTCTCGACCGGGGACCCGGCGAACGACCTGCTGGGCGTGGTCATGGACCCGAACGTGCACATCCAGGAGTCGAAGGTCGCGACCTGCGACATCCAGCCCGGGCGCCGGCCCCGCGGCCCGGCCCTGCTCGAGTTCGTGGAGCAGTACCGGCGCAAGGCCGGCGTCGAACCCGGAGGCAACACATGACCTCACTGTTCGACGCGTTCCGCGGCACCGACACCGTCGCTCTACGGGCCGCTCGCCGACCCGGCCGCCGACGCCGGCTTCGCCCCCGAGCACCCCAAGCGCGTCGGGTTCTTCACCGACACGTCGGTGTGCATCGGCTGCAAGGCGTGCGAGGTGGCGTGCAAGGAGTGGAACCTCGTGCCGGACGACGGCACCGACGGGTCCGACCTCTACGCGCTGACCGGGATGTCCTACGACAACACCGGGGATCTCAACGCCCGGACCTGGCGGCACGTCGCGTTCATCGAGGACGTCAAGCCGCACGGCTCGGCGACCGCGGCGCACGGCGGGCAGTCCGACCGGCTTCCTGCCCACCGCCCTGCCCGGCCCTGGGCGGCGAGCCCTCGGCCGCGCCGCGCGACGCGGCCACCGCACCGCCCGGCGGCGGCACGATCGACCTGCTGACCCTGCTGCCGGACAGCGGCGCGCACGGCCAGCAGACCCCCGACGACTCCCGTGACGTGCGCTGGCTGATGGCCTCGGACGTGTGCAAGCACTGCACGCACGCCGGCTGCCTCGACGTCTGCCCGACCGGCGCGCTGTTCCGCACGGAGTTCGGCACCGTCGTCGTGCAGGACGACATCTGCAACGGCTGCGGCTACTGCGTGCCCTCCTGCCCGTACGGGGTCATCGACGTCGAGCCCGCCACCGGCGGAGCGCACAAGTGCACCCTCTGCTACGACCGGCTCGGCAGCGGGATGGAGCCGGCGTGCGCGAAGGCGTGCCCGACCAATTCCATCCAGTTCGGCGACCTCGACGAGCTGCAGGCCACGGCCGACGCCCGCCTGGCCGAACTGCACGGGCGCGGGGTCGAGGAGGCCCAGCTCTACGGCCGCGACCCGAACGACGGCGTCGGCGGCGACGGCGCCTTCTTCCTGCTGCTCGACGAGCCCGAGGTCTACGGCCTCCCGCCCGACCCCATCGTCACCACCCGCGACCTGCCGGAGATGTGGCGTAACACCGCGCTGACCGCGCTCGCACTCGGGGCCACGATCGCCGCGTCGTTCCTGGGGAGGAAGAAGTAGTGCCGAAGGGTGAGCAGCTGCAGGTGCCGCCGGCCGGAGTTCCGCTCCTACTACGGGCGCCAGATCATCAAGTCGCCGGTGTGGAAGACCCCGGACGTGCCGCTGTACCTGTTCCTCGGCGGGCTCGCGGCCACGTCGTCCGGGCTCGCGGCGCTCGCCGGGGCGACGGGCCGGCCGTCCCTGCGCCGGACCGGGCGCCTCGCCGCGGCCGGCGGGGCCATCGGCGGCACCGTCTTCCTCGTGCACGACCTGCATCGGCCGCATCGCTTCCTGCACATGCTGCGGGTGTTCAAGCCGACGTCGCCGCTCTCGGTCGGGACCTGGATCCTCTCCCCGTTCGCGACGTTCGCCGCGGCCACCGCGGCGTCCGAGGTGACCGGCCTCTTCCGTCGGGCCGGCGACGCGTCGGGCGTGGCGGCGGCCGTGATCGGGCCGGCGCTGGGCACCTACACGGCGGTGCTGTTCTCCAACACCGCGGTGCCGACCTGGCACGAGGCGCACCGCGAGCTCCCCGTGCTCTTCGCGGGCAGCGCCGCGGCCGCGGGCGGCGGGATGGGCCTGATCGGCGCGACCGTGACCGAGAACGTCCCCGCCGCGCGGCTCGCGGTCGCCGGGGCGGCGGTGGAGCTGGCGGTCGGCGAGTACATGGAGCGCAAGCTCGGGCTGCTCGGCGACGTCTACCACAAGGGCAAGGCCTCGACCCTGATGAAGGCGTCCAAGGCCTGCCTCGCCGCCGGGCTCGTCGGCACCCTCCTGGGGCGGCGACGCCGCTGGTCGGCGGCGCTGTCCGGGGCCGCCCTGATGGCCGGGTCGGCGCTGACCCGGTTCGGCGTGTTCGAGGCCGGCATGGCCTCGTCCCGCGACCCCGCGCACATCGTCGTCCCCCAGCGCGAGCGCATCCGGCAGCGCGAGGAGACCCGCGCGGCCGGGACGACCCCGCCGGACCGCGCCTTCGCCTGACCATCCGGCATGGGCAACGCCTCACGAGGGCATGCGCAAAGGTGGTGCCCATGGACGACGACCCCCGGCGCCGGGTGCCGCGCACCGACACGGTGCTGGACGACTCCCGGCTCGTGCCCGCCGTCGGGTCGGTGGGGCGGTCCCGGGTCAAGGAGCTGGTGGTCGCCGCGCAGCAGCGGGCCCGCGCCGGGGAGATCGCGCCCGAGACGGTCGTCGACGAGGTGCTGGCGACGCTCCCCTCGACCGCCTCGACGCTGCGCCCGGTCCTGAACGCCACCGGCGTCCTGCTGCACACCAACCTCGGGCGCGCGCCGCTGTCCGCAGCCGCGCGCGCCGCGCTCGACGAGGCCGCGGGCACCACCGACGTCGAGCTCGACCTCACCACCGGCGGACGGGGACGGCGCGGGTCGGGCGCGCTCGCCGCCCTGGCGGCCGCCGTGCCCGACGCGGGCGGCGTGCACGTGACGAACAACGGCGCGGCGGCGCTCGTGCTCGTGGCGACGGCACTCGCGGCCGACAGGGAGATCGTCATCGCGCGTGGCGAGATGGTCGAGATCGGCGACGGGTTCCGCCTGCCCGACCTGCTCGAGTCCACCGGCGCCCGGCTGCGCGAGGTCGGGACGACCAACCGCGTGCACCAGGCCGACTACGCGGCCGCGGTCGGACCGCGGACCGGGATGATCCTGAAGGTCCATCCGTCGAACTTCGTCGTCGCGGGATTCACCTCCTCGGTGCCCGCCGGGGAGCTGACCGACCTCGGGGTCCCGGTGGTCGCCGACATCGGCTCGGGGCTGCTCGCCCCGCACCCGCTGCTGCCCGCCGAGCCCGACGCCGCCACCGAGCTGCGCGCGGGGGTCGACCTGGTCACCGCGTCCGGGGACAAGCTGCTCGGCGGACCGCAGGCCGGGCTGCTGCTCGGGTCCGCGGACCTGGTGGCGCGCCTGCGGCGCCACCCCCTGGCGCGCGCCCTGCGCGTCGACAAGCTCACCCTCGCCGCGCTCGAGGCCACGCTGCGCGGGCCGCGGCCCCCGGTCGCCGCGATGCTCGAGGCCGACGTCGGTGACCTGCGTGTCCGGGCCTCGGCGCTCGCCGAGGCCCTCGCCGCAGTCGGCGTGACGGCCGAGGCGATCGACTGCGAGGCGCAGGTCGGCGGCGGCGGCGCGCCCGGGGTGGGCCTGCCCAGCGCCGGCGTCGCGCTGCCCGCCGACGCGGCGCCCGCCCTGCGGGCCGGCGCCGACCCCGTGGTCGGCCGCGTCGAGAGGGGTCGTTGCGTGCTCGACCTGCGCTCCGTCGCGCCGGGTGACGACGCCCGGCTGCGCGCCGCGGTGCGGGCGGTCCTGGGGTGAGGGTCGTGGCCACCGCGGGGCACGTCGACCACGGCAAATCGACCCTCGTCCGCGCGCTGACCGGGATGGAGCCCGACCGGTGGGCCGAGGAGCGCCGCCGCGGGATGACCATCGACCTCGGCTTCGCCTGGACCACGCTGGCGGACGACACCGTGGCGTTCGTCGACGTCCCCGGTCACGAGCGCTTCGTGACGCAGATGCTGGCCGGGGTGGGACCGGTGCCCGCGACGATGTTCGTCGTCGCCGCGGACGCGGGGTGGATGCCGCAGTCCGGGGAGCACCTCGACGCGCTGCACGCCCTCGGTGTGCGCCACGGTCTGCTGGTCGTGACCCGCAGCGATCTCACCGATCCGGAGCTCGCGCGCGACGAGGCCCTCGAGCACCTCGCGGAGTCCTCGCTCGGTCGGATGGAGGCGGTGTGCGTCTCGGGGACCACGGGGCAGGGGCTCGACGCGTTGCGGAGCGCCCTCGACGGGCTGGTGCGCTCCCTCCCCGCCCCGGATCCCGACGCCGACGTGCGTCTCTGGGTCGACCGGGCGTTCACCGTGCGCGGCGCGGGCACCGTGGTCACCGGCACGCTCGGGGCGGGGACGATCGCGGCAGGCGACGAGCTCGCGCTGCGGGACGGGACGGTGACCGTACGGGGCCTGCAGTCCCTCGGCGCGCCGGTGACGCGGGCGACCGCGGTGTCGCGGGTGGCGGTCAACCTGCGCGGCGTCGACCTCGACGAGGTCGGGCGCGGGGGACGCACTGCTCACACCCGGGCGCTGGCTGCACACCGACGTCGTCGACGTGCGTCTCGAGCCCGCCCGGGGCGCCGGGCGCGCCGCCGACCTCCCCGAGCAGGTCATGGTGCACGTCGGCTCCGCCGCGGTGGCGGCGCGCGTGCGACCGCTCTCGCGCGTGGACGCCCCCGACCTGTCGCCCGCGACGCTCGACGATCCCGACGCGGCGGCCCTCCTGGGCCCCGACGCCCCCACCCGGACCCTGCGGCTGACGCTGCACTCCGCGCTCCCGCTGCGCCCCGGGGACCGGGCGCTGGTGCGCGACCCGGGCGCCCACCGGGTGATCGGCGGCATCACCGTGCTCGACGTCCGGCCACCGCCGCTGCGCCGCCGGGGGGCCGCCGCGGCACGCGCCGGGCTGCTCGCCACCTCCGACGGCACTCCCGACGCGGCCACCGAGCTGCGCCGGCGCCGCGCGATGCGCCGCGAGGAGCTCGTCGCGCTCGGCGTCGACGTCCCGTCCGGGACCCCCGAGGCGGGCGGCTGGCTGGTCGACCCGGAACACCTCGCGGCGCTGGCGGCCCAGCTCGTCGAGGTCGTCGGCGAGCACGCCCGCACGCACCCCCTCGAACCCGGCCTGCCCGAGCGCGCCGCCGCCCGCGCGGTGGACCTGCCCGACGTGCGCGTCCTCGACCTCGTCCTCGCCCGGCCGGGCGCGGCCGAGAACGTCGTCCGCGACGCCGGCCGCGTCCGCCTGCGCGCCGGCGCCGGGCTGCCCGACGCCGTGCGCCGCGCCCTCGAGGCCGTGCGCGCCGACCTCGACGCCGACCCGTTCGCGGCGCCGGAGGCCCACCGGCTCGCCGAGCTGGGGCTCCGCGCCAAGGAGCTCGGCGCGATCGTCCGGGCGGGCGAGCTCGTCAAGGTCGGCGACGGCATCTACCTGCTCCCGAGCGGTCCGGACGCCGCGGTCGCGGTCCTCGCGACGCTGCCCTCGCCGTTCACCCTCTCGGAGGCGCGCCAGGCCCTGGGCACCACGCGGCGGGTGGCCGTGCCGCTGCTGGAGCACCTGGCCAGGGCCGGCCGCACCCGCCGTGACGACGAGGGGCGCCACGCGCTCCGCTGAGGGCTTCCGAGGACCCGTCGACGCCCGGCACGATCACGGGATGTCGCTGCGCGAGGACGTCCGTCTCGGGGCGCGCCTGGCCGCGATGCGCGGCGGCGGTCTCGTCCTCGCGCTGGCCGGTGATCCCGTGCTCCGCCTGCTCTACCGTCCGTGGATCGACGAGCCGATGGCGATCCACCGACGGCTGCGTGCGGAACCCGCGCCGTTCGCGAGCCGGAGCGGGGTCGTCGTCGTGGCCACCGCCGCGTGGTGCGACGAGGTCGTGCGCGACCGGCGCTACGGCGTTCGCGCCCTCGACGGCGGCACCCCGGGCGGGAGCGTGCCCGGCGGCCGCGACCGGCTGCTCGAGCCGGTCGACCTGTCCTTCCTCGGACTCGACCCGCCCGACCACACGCGGCTGCGGCGTCTCGTGGCGGGCGCGTTCACGCCGGCGCGCGTCGCGGGCTACACCGGGCTCGCCACCCGTCTCGCCGAGCGGCTGGTCGACGACGCCGCCCGTCGCGGGCACTTCGACCTCGTCGCCGACGTCGCCGTGCCGCTCCCGGCGGCGGTGATCGCGGAGATCCTCGGGGTGCCGGAGGAGGACTCGGCCTCCTTCGCGCGCTGGGGCCGCGAGGTCGGGGCGGGCCTCGGTGGGGTCCGCTCGCTGCGCGCCCTGCACCGTCTCGAGCGGGCGGCCGGCGAGCTGCGCACGCTCCTCGCCGGCCTGCTCGAACGCCGCCGCGCCGACCCGCGCGACGACCTGCTCAGCCATCTCGCCGCCGCCGACGCCACGACCGGGGAGACGGTCGGGCTCGCGGCCCTGTTGCTCCTCGCCGGGTTCGAGACCACGAGCGCGCTCGTCGGCAACGCCGTCGCCGCGATGCTCGACGCCGGCACGCCGTGGGAGCAGCTCGTCGCCGACCCGGAGGGCCTGGCGTCGCCCGCGGTGGAGGAGGCGCTGCGCTTCGACGCCCCGATCCAGTTCACCGCGCGCGTCCCGCGCGTCGACGTCGAGCTGGGCGGCCGGTCGCTCGCCGCGGGCACCACCGTGCTCGCGATGCTCGGCGCGGCCGGGCGTGATCCCGCGGTGCACACCGACCCGGACGTCTTCGACCTGCGCCGCCCGACCGCCGGCGAGCACCTCGCGTTCTCCGGCGGCATCCACTACTGCCTCGGCGCGCCCCTGGCCCGTCTCGAGGCGCGCGCCGCACTCACCGCGCTCGCCGTCCGGATGCCCGATCTGCGTCGCGAGCCCGGAGCGGTCCGGCGACGCTCGCTGCTGCTGCGCAGCTACGCGTCGCTCCCGCTGGCCACGACCTCGGGGTGAGGCGAGCGGGGGGCCTTTATGACGCCCAGTGTCAGCGTGGACGCCACGCTGACACTCACGCCCCGTCGGAGAGGTCCGCCCGGAGGGTCGCGAGGGTGCGGGTGAGCAGGCGGGAGACGTGCATCTGGGAGACACCGACGCGTTCGGCGATCTGGGTCTGGGTCATGCCACCGAAGAAGCGGAGCATGACGATGGTGCGCTCGCGCTCGGGGAGCTTGCGCAGTGCGGGCTGGACGGTCTCGCGGTGCTCGACCTGCTCGAGCTCGGCGTCCGCGCTGCCCAGGACGTCGGCGAGGCGTCCGCTGGACGGGTCGTCGACGAGCATGTCGTCGAGCGAGCTCGACCGGTAGGCGTTGGCGGCCTCGAGCGCCTCGAGGACCTCCTCGCGGGTGCGCTGGAGGTGCTCGGCGAGCTCACCGGCGGTGGGCGCGCGGTTGAGCTCCTGCGACAGGTGCGGCATCGCCGAGCCGATGGCCAGGCGCAGGTCCTTGAGCCGCCGCGGCACGCGCGTCGACCAGGCCTTGTCGCGGAAGTAGCGGCGGACCTCGCCGGTGATGGTGGGCACCGCGTAGGACAGGAAATCCGAGCCGCGCTCCGGGGAGAAGCGGTCGACCGCGTGAATCAGGCCGACCGTGGCGACCTGCTCGAGGTCCTCCTGGGGCTCGCCGCGCTGGGAGAACCGGCGCGCGATGTGGCGGGCCAGCGGCAGGTACCCCTCGACGAGGCGGTCGCGCAGCGCCTCACGCCGCGGGTCCTGCGCGGGGAGGCCGGCGTGCTCGACGAGCATCGGGACGAGGTGCTCGTAGGAGTCGTCGCTGCGGTTCGAGCCGCGGGACGACGACGTACGTTGCGGGGCGGGGGCCGGCGTCACGGACTCCTCGGTGCCGCCCGGGAGGGCCTGCGCCGCCTCGCTCACGGAGCGAGCCGATCCTTGCGCAACCGGATCCCGACCCAGTGCGGGTCGGTGTCGAGCACGTCGGCGGCGTCGGTGAGCGTGGTGAGCACCCGCCACCCGAACGTGTCCTGGCGCAGCGTGCCCTGCTCGGCGACCGGCACGCGGCAGATCACGTCGATGCGCCCCTCGGACACCACGAACCCGCAGCGCAGCTGGCCCCCGGCGCGCGCCAGCGGAACGAGGGCCGAGCAGGCCTCGTCGACCGCCATCCGCAGGTCGGACACCGCGTCGAGGTCGAAGTCGGCCCGGGCGGCCAGGTCCGCCGCGACCGCGCGGACCGACGGGATCAGCGCCGGGTCGGCGTGGACCCGCACCTCGATCGGGGTCGGGGTCTCGGCGAGATCGCCCACCCCGAGTCCGTCGAGCTCGGGGGCGGACGACGCGGTGGACGGGCGGTCACGCTGCTGCGGTTCCGGCGTCTGCACGGCTGCTGATCTCCGTTCGCGGCAGGTGAGGGGCGGGGCGCGGGAGGGTGGTCCGCCGCGGTGTGGTGCGGCGCGGTCGGGTCCGGCGTTGTCCGGACCACCGTATCGGCGGATCGACGTGGGGCGGGAGGCCCCACGCTGATCATCCGGCGAGTGCGGCCTCGACCGAGGGGTAGAGCGCGAAGAGATCGGTCAGGCCGGTGGCCTGCAGGGGTCGGCTGACGGGGCGCGAGTTGGCCACCAGGCGCAGGGCCACGTCCCGGTTGCGCGACTCGTCGAGGGCCTCGACGAGCAGTGCCAGCCCGCTGGAGCCCAGGAACTCGACCGAGAGCATGTCGAGGACGAGCACCGAGGGCCCGCCCTGGAGCTCCTCGTTGACCTTCGCCCGCAGGGCGGGCGTCGTCAGCATGTCGATCTCGCCGGCCAGCCGGATCACCGACGCGCCCTCCGAACGCTGCACGTCCACGCCCAGCGGATCCTCGGCCGACAGATCGTCATCGGTGGCCACGGCGTCTGGTCCCCCTCCGGTCGTCTCAGGCATGCACCGAGCTCCTCGCGTGTTCGGTGACGGGCAACGTACTCACCGCACGGGACCCTACTCGCCACCCCCCGTCCGGAACGGGTAGCGGTTCGGCGGCCGATGCGGTGACAGTCGTGCGCACGCTCTCCCGTCCGGGGCGCCGGTGTCGCAGCGAGGAGCAGGAGTTCCCTCGAAGGGGGTTGCGCTGGGCCGTCCGTGCGGGTTTGGCCGCACGGAGCGACGGTTATTCCCGCGCTGCCGCGCCGAGCGACGAGAGCCCTTCGTCCGACCGGTCGCCCTGATTGGGAGGTTCGCCATGGCCGACATCCGACTCCTGCCCGGCCCGATCATCGACGAGTGGGACTGGCAGCTCCACGGCGCGTGCCGCGGCATGGACTCGAGCTTCTTCTTCCACCCCGACGGCGAGCGTGGCCCCCGCCGCGAGCACCGCGCCTCGGAGGCCAAGAAGGTCTGCTCCGGGTGCCCGGTGATCGAGCCCTGCCGCCGCCACGCGCTCGCCACCCGCGAGCCCTACGGCGTGTGGGGCGGTCTCACCGAGGACGAGCGCCGCATGGCACTGCGTGACCGCTCCGCGGCCCCGGTTCCCGAGCAGGGTCGCCTCGTCTTCGAGGCGCACTGAGCACGAGAGGTACTGAGCGCTAGAGGTACTGGCCGCCGCCCGGCCTCCCCGCCACCGGCCGGACGGCCTCGCCGCATCTGCTCGAGCTGCCCGCGCGCCGCCATCTGCTGGGCCAGCACCGCGCTCTGGATGCCGTGGAAGAGCCCCTCGAGCCAGCCGAGCAGCTGCGCCTGGGCGATCCGTAGCTCCGCCTGCGACGGCGTGCCGTCGCCCGTGAACGGCAGCGTGATCCGCTGCAGCTCGTCGCGCAGCTCCGGCGCCAGCCCCTGTTCGAGCTCGCGGATGGACCGCTGGTGGATGTCGGCCAGACGGGCGCGGCCCGCCTCGTCCAGCGGAGCGGAGCGCACCTCCTCGACGAGCTTGCCGATCATGCCCGCCACCCGCATCACCGCGCCGGGCGAGGCCACCAGCTCTCCGGTCCCGGCTCCGTCGCCCGCTCCCGAGGCGGCCGCCGCCGCGAGCGGCGAGGAGGGCGCGTCGTCCTGCTCCGTCATGGCGCCCATCCTGGCCGACCATCCCGCCGCCCGCGCGTCGTCGGGTGTCGCGCGGGTACCCGCATGGGTCGAATCACGGCGGGGTACCAGGGGCCCGAGGTGAGATGTGGACACACAGATCGAGCTGGCGCTCCGGGAGCCGGGGAGCCGTGACGACGGTGGCCTCCCCTGCGTCGTGGGACTGCACGGGTCGCTCGCCGACGCGTCGGCACCCGACCTCGTCGCCCGTCTCGGCGAGCTGGTGCGCACCCGGTCCACCGTCGTCGCCGAGGTCGCCGATCTCGCCCTCGTCGACGACTCGGCGGTGCTGGCCTTCGCGCAGGCGCTCACGCAGGCCGGCGAGTGGCCCGATGTCCGCCTCGCCCTCGCCGCGCCCCCGCCCGCCCTGGCGGCCGCGCTGATGAGCTCCGGGGTCGGCGACCGCGTGCCGGTGCACGTGGACGTCGCCGAGGCCGTCGCCCACCTCGACGAGCGGCCCGCCCTGACCTACGCCTTCTGGAACTTCACCGTCACCCCGAGCGCCCCCGCCGCGGCGCGCGGCCACGTCCGGCGGGTGTGCCGCCGCTGGGACGTCGACGACGACGCCCGGGAGGCCGCCGAGATCGTGGTGACCGAGCTCGTCACCAACGCCGTCGAGCACGCCGAGAGCCCCTCGGTGGTGGAGGTCGAGCGGCGCGTGCACGCGTTCCGCCTGGCGGTGCGGGACTTCGACCAGACCGAACTGCCCGGCGCCACCCTCCCGGACCCGAGGTCCCCGCGCGGCCGGGGTCTGGCGATGGTCGCGGCCGTCGCGCAGGCCTGGGGCGTCGACGCCGACGCCGACGGCAAGACCGTCTGGGCGGAGATGGCCGCGTCCTGAACGCCTGCGGGGTCCCTCAGCTCTCCCGCGCGTCCAGCAATTCCAGCACCGCCTTCTCGATCACCGAGCGCATGGCGGGATCGTCGGCCCGCGCGCCCCGCACCGCGTCGGCGACCGTGCGTCCCTGCTCGAAGTGCGACACGAGCACCGGATCGACGTAGGAGCGCCGGCACACCGCGGGCGTGTTGCCCAGCTGCTCGGCGACGCTCTTCATCGTCCGCGTCACCGCGCTCTTCCGCCTGCGCTGCGCGGTCGGGGGCGCGCCGTCCTCCCCGCACTCCCCCGCCAGCGCGACGGCCGCGGCCACGCCCGCGTTCCAGGTGCGCAGGTCCTTCGCCGTGAACTCCTCACCGATCAGCTCGCGCACGGCGTCGTTGACGTCCTGCGCGGTGACGTCGTGCCAGGCCCCGCGCCGTCCACCGCGGCGGAACGCCAGCAGGTCCTCGCCGCCCCCGCGGCGGCGCTTGAGCGAGGTGACCAGCCGGTGGACGTGCTCGTCGTGCAGCGACAGCCGCCGCGGGACCCCGGACTTCGCGGTGTAGCGGAACTCGACACTGCCGTCCTGGCGCGCGCGGGCGTGCTCGCGGCGCAGGGTCGCGAGCCCGAAGGAGGCGTCCTCACCGCTGGCGTACTCCTCGCCGCCGACCCGGAACACGCCGAGGTCGAGCATCCACACCGCGCCCGCGAGGACCCGGTCGCGGCCCAGACCGTCGCTGCTCTCGAGGCGGGCGGCGATCTCGGTGCGGGCGTCCGGGATGACGCGGCCGAGCCGCGCCACCCGCACGAACTTCTCCTGGTCGCGGCGCAGCGTCCACTCCGCGTGGTAGCGGTACTGACGACGGCCCGCGACGTCGGTGCCGACGGCCTGGATGTGGCCCGCCGGGTCGGGACAGATCCAGACGTCCTTCCATGCGGGCGGCACGACCAGTGCGGTGATCCGGTCGAGGGTCTCGGGGTCCGCGACGGGCTCCCCGGTCTCGAGGTCGTGGTAGCTGAACCCCTTGCCCCGCCTGCGCCGGCCGAGGCCGGGACCGTAGGGCTCCACATGCACCAGTTCCACCGGGCGGGCGTACCCGACCGTCCGGTCCTCCGAACGCCCGTGTGAGCCCGTCGGCACGTTCGGAAAATGCTGCGTGACATCCCACCGCGCACGGTTTCGGGATCGGCCCGCATCGACCATCCTGGGACCAGTAAACGACATCGACGGAAGGTGACCGTGCTCCACGAACCCACTCCCTCCATCCCGACCCTCGCGCCCCCGGCCGCCACCGCGCCCGAGCCCCGCACGTCGCCGGAGAGCTCCCCGCCCGACGTCCCCCCCGATCTCCGTCCGCTGGCCCGCCGGGCGCGCCGCGACACCGCGGCGGCCCGCGAGCTCGCCGCCGCCCTCCTCGGGCGGCACTGGGACGCCGACCTCGTCGCCCTCGCGACCGGGTTGGCCTCCGACACCGTGAGCTCGCTGGCCGGCGTCCGCCGTCCCGCGACGGCCTCCGGCTTCGTCGCCGACGAGGTGGCCGCCCGTGCCCGTGCGCGGACGGTCCCGACGCCCCGGGTGTCCTGAGGGGCTGCGATCCTGCGGGTCCGCTGACGTCTCGCCCCGAGGAGCCTCGTGCCGGACCCCGTCGAGCCCGACCTCGCCGAGCTGGCCGCCGGTCACGGTGTCGCGGTCCGCTACACCGACGCCGACGACCAGGTGGTCGACGTCGACCGCGCGGTCGTCGTCGACGTGCTCGCCGCCCTCGACGTCGACGCGAGCACGCCCCCGGCCCTGGCCGCTGCGCTGGACCGCGTCCACGCCGCCGCCGACGCCGCCGCCGTGCCCCCGACCCTCGTCCTGGACGCCGGCGAGCAGGCGACGATCCCCGGTCCCGGGCGGCTGACCCTCGAGGACGGCACCGGCCGGGACGTCGACGGCGTCCTGCCCGGCGACCTCCCGACCGGCTACCACCACCTCGACGCCGGGGGACGCGCCGCCACCGTCATCGTCGCGCCGCCCGCACTCGACCCCCCGCCCCGGACGTGGGGCTGGTCGGCGCAGCTCTACGCGCTGCGGTCGGCCGGCTCCTGGGGATGCGGGGACTACGCCGACCTCGGTGTGCTGCTCGAGCGCTCCGCCAACGAGCACGGCGCCGGCGCCCTGCTGGTCAACCCGTTGCACGCCCTCGCCCTCGCCCCGCGGGTCGAGCCCTCGCCGTACTCGCCGTCGAGCCGCCGGTTCCTGCACCCGCTCTACCTGCGCGTCACGGACACGACCGCGTACGGCGCCGCGCCCGCCGAGGTGCGGGCCGAGGTCGACGCGCTGCGCCCGCCCGGCGGCGACCTCGTCGACCACGACGCCGTGTGGGCGGCGAAGGACGCCGCGCTCGCGGCTGCTGCGCCCGTACGACCCGTCGGCGCCGACCGTCGCTCGCCGACCTCGACGACGAGCGCCGCGACGTCGCCACCTGGTACGCGCTGGCCGAGCGGCACGGTTCCGACGTCGCCGAGTGGCCGGCCGGGCTCGAGGACCCCGGCGCGCCCGCGGTGGCCTCGGCTCGCGACGCGCTCGCCGACCGTGTCCTGTTCCACGCCTGGTGCCTCGACCTCGCCGAGTCCCAGCTCGCCGCCGCCCATCGGCGGGCCGACGGGATGGGCGTGGGCCTGATCGCCGATCTCGCGGTGGGGTGCTCGTCGGGCGGCGCGGACGCGTGGACGCTCGCCGACGCGCTCGCGCGCGGTGTCACCGTGGGCGCGCCCCCGGACGCGTTCAACCAGCAGGGCCAGGACTGGGCGCTGCCGCCGTGGCGCCCCGACGCGCTCGCGGCCTCGGGCTACGCGCCCCTGCGGTCGATGATCCGCGCCGTCCTGCGCCACGCCGACGGCCTGCGCGTCGACCACGTCGCCGGGCTGTGGCGCCTGTGGTGGATCCCGCCGGGCCGCTCGGCGCGCGAGGGGACCTACGTCCACTACGACGCGCGCGCGATGCTCGCGGTCGTCGCCATCGAGGCGCAGCGGGCCGGGGCGGTGGTGGTCGGCGAGGACCTCGGGACCGTCGAGCCCGAGGTCACCGAGGGCCTCGCCGCGCACGGCATGCTCGGCTGCGCGGTGCTCTGGTTCCAGCGCGACGCCTCGGGAGAGCTCCTGCCGCCGCGCCGCTGGCATCCCGACACCCTCGCCAGCGTCTCGACCCACGACCTGCCGACCGCGGTCGGCTTCCTGCGCGACGAGCACGTCCGGGTCCGCGAGGCCGCCGGGCTGCTCGACGATCCCGGCGACGCCCGCGCCGACGCCGAACGCGACCGCGCCGAGATGCTGGCGCTGCTCGCCGCCGAGGGGATCGAGGTCGACGCGTCCGACGAGCGCTCCGTGGTCGCCGGGATGCACCGGCTGCTCGCCACCGCCGGCTCGCGGATCGTCCTCGCCGCCTTCACCGACGTCCTCGGCGACGTCCGCCAGCCCAACCTCCCCGGCACCGTCGACGCCTACCCGAACTGGCGCATCCCGCTGTCCCGTCCCCTCGAGGACCTCCTCACCGACCCCGCCGTCGTCGAGGTGGCGCGGGCGCTCCGCGACCGCGGGTGACCCTGCGGTTCAGGATGTCCGGAGGGCGTCGACGGCCGAGACGCCGCGGTCGGGGAGGGCGGTGGGCGACTCGAGGTGGTAGGCCCCGGAGGGCAGGATGCCGGCGCCGCCGCGGCGCGCCATCACGGCCTGCTGGCTGCGGACGTCCTCGCCGTGGGCGTCGGGGGGCAGGTCGCGCCAGAAGTCGAAGCCGCCCCCCTCGATCAGGGCGGCGCGGTCGAAGAGCACGCAGCCCGCGGCCCAGGCGATCTTGTAGGCGACGAACCGGTCGGCGTCCGGGGGCGGGGAACCGGGCGCGTCGAGGTCGAGCGACTCGGCGAGGTGCACGCCGTTGGCGGCGTTGTGCAGGCGCCACCGTTCCCACCCGGGCCCGTCCTTGACCAGCGTCTCGGGGCGCACCGGCCCGGTCCACGGTTCGAAGGACGTCACCTCGTGGGGGCGGCGGTCCTCGGCGTGCGAGAGGCCCTGCATGGCCGCCGCGACGAACCCGCACCCCAGGATGCGCAGGGCGCGGTGCAGGCGCGCCACGACGCCGGGCTCGAGCCAGACGTCGTCGTCGAGGTAGAGCACGGCGTCGGCGCTCGCGCACGAGAGCAGGAAGGCGCGCTGCTCGGCCATCCCGCGCCGGGGCAGGTGGCGGTGCAGCACCACCTCGGTCCCCCGGCGCCGCAGGGCCCGGATCAGCGTCTGCGCCGGGGCGGTCTCCCACGACGCGTCGCCGTCGGACTGGTCGGAGATCGTCACCCGCAGGGACGGCCCGGTCTGGGCGGCGAGCCCGGCGAGGGTCGTCGCGAGCTCCACCGGCCGTCCCCGGGTGGGGACGAGGACGTCGACGTCGATCACGTGCTGACGCCCCGGATACGGTCGACGATCGCGGTCGTCGAGCGGTCGGGCAGGTAGTCGAGGATCACGACGCGCCCGCCGTACCCGGTGACCGTCGCGGTCTCGCGCAGCATCTCCGGGGTGTAGTCGCCGCCCTTGGCGTAGACGTCGGGGCGCAGCAGCTCGAGCAGCGGCTCCGGGGTGTCGGTGTCGAACACGGTCACGTGGTCGACGCAGCTCAGCGCGCCGATCACCGCCGCGCGGTCGGCCAGCGGGTTCAGCGGGCGCTGCGGGCCCTTGAGGCGGGCGACCGAGTCGTCGGAGTTCAGCGCCACGACCAGGACGTCGCCCAGGCGCTTGGCCTGGTTCAGCGAGGCGATGTGGCCGCGGTGCACGACGTCGAAGCACCCGTTGGTGAACACCACCCGGCGGCCCGCGACCCGCTGCTCGCCGACCACCGCGGCCAGCGACGCGGCGTCGAGCAGCGGCCCTTCCGCCGCCGCGACCCGCTCGGCGAGCTCGCCGGTGCCGCACACCGAGGTCCCCGGCCGCCCCACGACGACGTCGGCCGCCGCCTGTGCGAGCTCGACCGCGGTCGGCGTGGACGTCCCGACGGCCAGCGCCAGTGCGAGCGCGGCGGTGAAGGTGTCCCCGGCACCACAGGTGTGGCTCTCCGGCGCCGGGCGCGCCCAGGTGCGGTACGCGGGGGCGTGCTCCTCCGAGGGCAGCAGCAGCGCGCCCTCGCGGTCGAGGGTGACGATCACCGACGACGCGCCGCAGCGCTCGCGCAGCTCCTCCGCCGCCGCCTCCGCCGCGGCGGCCCGGTCGGGCCGGCCCAGCTCGTGACCGAGCACGACGGCGACCTCGCCGGCGTTGGGCGTGACGACGTCGGGGCGCGCGCGGGCCCAGCGGCGGGGGTCGTGGGCGTCGACGATCAGCCGTGCGCGGTCGGGGCCGGGTGGGCCGAGCCGGTCGGCGAGCAGCGCGACGGTGGCGTCGTCCAGCGCGCCGGTCCCGTAGTCGCACACCACGACCGCGTCCGGACCGGTGTCGAGCGCGGTGAGCAGGGCGTCGCCGAGCGCGCGGCGGGCGGTCTCCGCGACGGGGTCCGACGGCACCGTGTCGAAGCGGGCGACGAGCGCGTCGTCGGCGAGGACCCGCCGCTTCGCCGCGGTCGGGCGGCCGGGGGCGCCGACCACGCCCGCCGTGTCGACGCCGAAGCCGGCGACGAGCTCGCGTACGGTCCCGGCGTCGGCGTCGTCGCCGACCACCGACACCAGGGTGACGCGGGCGCCGAGGGCGGCGAGGTTGACCGCGGTGTTGGCCGCCGCCCCGGGGGCGCCGCGGGTGTGGTCGACCTCGACCACCGGGACCGGCGCCTCGCGGGACAGGCGGCGCGAGGGCCCGGTCAACCACTGGTCGAGCACCGTGTCCCCGAGCACCAGCACGCGCGGGGCGGCCTCGCCAGGCGGGCGGGCAGGTCCGCGGCCAGCGGCGCGGCGTCGAGGGGCGGGGCCGGCATGGGAACCTCCTCGTCAGGGGTGGAGCGACGGGACGTGCAGGTCGGGGACTCGGTCGGGCAGCAGGGCACGCGCGAGGTCGGTACTGTCATCGGGTGACCTCGACGCCCTCGTGCGAGGCGTGGTGCCCGGTCCCGGACCCGACCGACGAGCCCCTGGAGTGCCGATGACCGCAGATGATTCCCCCGCCGACACCGGGTTGGAGCTGTCGGCCCGGTTCACGGCCCCCGAGGTCGTGGTCGTGAGTCCGGCGGGCGACATCGACTCGGCGACGTCCGGTCCGCTGCGCGCGGCGATCGGCGAGCAGGTGGCCGCCGGCGCCCGCCACGTGGTGCTCGACCTCTCCGGCGTGGCGTTCCTCGGCTCGGCGGGGCTCGCGTGCTGATCGCCGAGCGCGAGGCCGCGATCGAGCGCGACGGGGCGCTGCGCCTGGCGGGCGTGCCCCGGGTGGCGGGCCGCGCCCTGAGCCTGACCGGGCTCACCGAGCTCTTCGACACCTACCCCGACGCCGACACCGCGGCCGCCGGACCTGGTCTGAGGGCACGAGGGCGATCACGGGTAGGACGACTCCGCCGACGCCGCGACGACCAGCTCGCGCACCTCGCTGCCCGGCGGGCGGGTCAGGGCGTAGAGCACGGCGTCCGCGGTCTCGGCAGGATCGTTGAGCTGCGCGTCGGACCCGGGCTTGTACTGGTCGGGGCGGTCGTCGAAGAAGTGCGTCCACATCCCGCCGGGCACGAGCAGGGTGACCCCGACGCGTGCCGGCGGTCTCGGCGGCGAGCGCGCGGGTGAAGCCGACGACGCCGAACTTCGAGGCGCAGTAGGCGGTCGCGTCGGACACGGCCTTCACCCCGAGGGTCGAGGACACGGTGACGACCTTGCCCCGCCGGCGCTCGAGGCCGGGCAGCGCGGCCCGCACGACGGCGGCGGTGCCGAGGAGGTTGACGGCGATCACCCGCTCCCACTGGTCGGCGGCGACGTCGACGAGGCGCCCGCACCGGTCGATGCCGGCCGCGGTGACGACGGCGTCGAGCTCGCCGACCTGCTCGACCGCCTGCTCCACGGCGGCCTCGGCGGCGCGGGTGTCGGCCAGGTCGACCTCGACGAAGGCGTGCCCGGCGTCGGGGGCCTTGAGGTCGAGCACGACCGGGGTGCCGCCCGCGGCCGGCGACGGCGTCGGCGACCGCGGCGCCCAGCCCGGAGGAGCCCCCGGTGACGAGGACGGTGCCGGGGCGGGGGCGCCCGCCGGGGGCCGGGGTGTCGGTGGCGGGATCGGGGGCGGCCGGCACGGTGGCGGCGACGGGACTGGTCACGGGGTCTCTCCCTGGCTCGTGGGTACGGGGGTCGGGGGCGGTTCCAGGCGCGCGAGCAGGCGCGTCGAGGACCGCCCGGCGTGGTACGGGACGGTGACGACCTCGCCGCCCCAGCTGCGCACCAGCGGGGTCTCGGCGAGCTCGTCGGTGGCGTAGTCGCCGCCCTTGACCCACACGTCGGGCCGCAGCCGGTCGAGGACGGCGCGCGGGTCGTCCTCGTCGAAGATCTCGACGGCGTCGACGGCGGTGAGCGCGCCCAGCAGCTCGGCGCGCTCGTCCTGGGCGACGACGGGACGGGTGGCGCCCTTGAGGCGGCGCACCGAGGCGTCGGAGTTCAGGCACACCACGAGCACGCCGTCCGACCCGGCGAGCCGTCGCGCGGCCTCCAGGGTCCGCGCGTGGCCCGCGTGCACCAGGTCGAAGCAGCCGCCGGTGGCGACCACCCGCCCCCCGCGGGCACGAGCGGCCTCCACGACGGCGGTCGGCGCCGGCACCGGTCGGGGCCGGACGAGCCGCGGCGCCCGCGCCCGACTCCGCACCGGCGCCCGCTCCCCCGGCGGCCACGAACGCGGCGGCCGCGGCGACGGCGGCGGCGACCGCCTCGTCGGCGGCGTCGCCCGCGCCGAGGCGGGCGGCGACGGTGGCGGCGAAGCGGTCGCCGGCGCCGCACGGGTCACCGCCGGTGACGGGCACGGCGGGGACGACCGAGGCGCCGGTGGCCCCGCGCAGCACGGCGCCGTGGGCGCCGTGGGTGACCGCGACGGCGTCGACGCCCCAGCGCCGGCGCAGCGCCTCGGCGGCGTCGGCGGCGGCGCGCGGCCAGTCGTCGACGGCGCGGCCGCTGAAACCACGGGTCTCGGCGAGGTTCGGGGTGACGACGCTCGCGCCGGGCACCGGGTCGGCGCCGCGGGGATGCGGATCCCAGACCATCGGGACGCGCGCGGCGGCCTCGGTCAGCGCGGCGCGCACGACCGGGTCGGCCGCCACCCCGCGGCCGTAGTCGGAGACGAGCACCACGCCGGCCCCGGCGATCGCGTCGAGCACCTCCCGGTCGCGCGCGGTGTCGGCGGCGACCGGACCGAGGCCGCCGTCGTCGACGCGCAGCAGCACGCGGCCGTCCGCGAGGAACCGGGTCTTGCTCGGCGTCGTGCCCTCGGCGGGGATCGCGCGGACCTCGACGCCGGGGGCCAGCAGGCCGCGGACGTGCGCGGCGTCGCTCCCGAGCGCGGTCACCAGGACGACCGGACGGTCGGTGGGCCCCGCCGAGTCCGCCGCGAGCCGGGCGGTGAGGCCCGCGCCGCCGGCGCGTTCGCGGCGCTCGCCGGTGTCGAGGACCGGGGCGACGGCATCCGGGCAGAGCCGGTCGGCGCGGCCGTGGACGTCGACGTCGCGCAGGCAGTCGCCCACGACGACCAGGGGTCCGGGGGTCATCGGACCAGCTCCTGCGCGCCCGTGCTCAGCACGGTCGGGCGGGCGA
>CAWATV010000005.1:0-199218 GCA_963785135.1 uncultured Actinomycetota bacterium | reverse complement strand
TGTCATGCCGGACACACTCCGGGATCGTGAAGGTGAGCCTCACCTAAGTTCGACGGCGACGTCTCGACCCCGGGAGGCCGCCGCCATGCTCGACGCCCATGCCGACATCTGCCGCCGGGCGTGGGTCGCCTGCGACTCGTGCGGCGAGTACGAGAGCTGTCGGCACTGCCTGCGAGGCCGGACGTGCCCCGTGCACTGGTGCTACCTCCTGGACAGCGCGGCGCGATGGCTGTTCGTGCAGTGCGCGTCGTGCCACCGTCGCTGGTGGCACGACACCCGCTTCGGTGTCGGCGACCGTCCGAGCGACCTCGACGCACTCCCTGCCGTCCCGGAGCACGGGCACGACGGGTGGTCCTCCGGGGCGAGCGCCTGACCGGGCGGGCGGCGGCTCCCACCTGACACAGGGTGTCAGGCACCCCGGTGCACGATGACCCGATGACCGCACACCTCGACTGCTCGTTCCGCATCGACGACTGGGCCGCCGACGAGGCCGACCCGCTCGTCGACCCGGCGGGCGACGGCCCCGCCACCGGGAGCGCCACGGTGCGCAAGACCTACACCGGCGCCCTGGCGGCGACCTCGGTCGCCACGCTGCTGACCACCCAGGGCGAGGGCGGCGCGGCGTACCTCGCGCAGGAGCGGATCGTCGGGACCCTCGACGGGCGCTCGGGGTCGTTCGTGCTCCAACACGGGGCCGCCGGCGGCGAGGGCCAGGAGATGCGGCAGTGGGCCTTCGTCGTCGCGGGCTCGGGCACCGCGGAGCTCGCGGGCCTGAGCGGGACGGGCATGCTGGCCCACGAGCGGCTCCAGCTGGACTACCAGCTCCCCTGACCGACCCGGAGGTGTGTCCGCGTGGCCTTCACGGTCTCCGACGACGGCGCGCACCTCTACCGGGCGACGTGCTCGTGGTCGGGGTCGACGGCGGCGGGTTACGACGCCTACCGCCGCGCCCACCGGGTGTCCGCACCGCCCGCGACGCAGGTCCTCGATCTGTCCAACGACCCGTCGCTGGGCGGCGACGCCGCGCTGCTCGACCCCGAGCAGCTCCTGCTGGCCGCGGCGTCGTCGTGCCAGCTGCTGTCGTTCCTCGCCATCGCCGCGCGCGCACGGATCGACGTCGTCGACTACCGCGACGACGCCGAGGCGCGCATGTCGCACGACGACGGCCCGGCGCGCATCGCGTGGATCACGCTGCGCCCGGAGATCGCGGTCGCCCCCGGGCCCGGCCTCGCGCGCGTCGAGCGCCTGGTCCGCCTCGCCCACGACGAGTGCTACGTCGCGAACAGCCTGACCACCCCGGTGACCGTCCGGCCGGTGATCACGTTCCGGTGAGCGCGGCGAGGCGCTCCCGGTAGCGCGCGACGTTGTCGAGCTTGATCTGCTCGTAGCCCCGGACCATGTCGGGCAGCGACGCCACCTCGATCGCCCGTGCGACGTCGTCGGCGGCCACCAGGGACGGGACGAGGGCCCGGTACTCCGCGACCAGCGAGCGCTCGACGCGGCGCACCCCGGCGGCGCCGAACGGGTCGAACGGCGTCCCGCGCAGCCGGCGCATCGCCCGCAGCGTCCGGTAGCCCGGCCGGAACCATCGCCCGAGCGTGATCTTGCGCTGCATCCCGACCGCCCGGAGCACCGGTGGGTGCAGCTTCCAGGCGTAGCGCGCGCCGTCGCCGAACTGGGCCCGGACCGACGCATCGAGGGCGGGGTCGAGCGAGAGGCGCGCGACCTCGTACTCGTCCTTGTAGGCCATGAGCTTGTACAGCCCCGTGGCCACGGCCTCGGCCAGGCGCGGGTCGGCGTCCACGGTGGATCGGACCGTGTCCGCGTAGGAACGGGCGTAGGTGGCGTCCTGGTAGGCGACGAGCTCGGGGACGCGGATCGCCACGAGCCGGGCGAGCTCGCTGCCCGCGGGGGCCCCGATCGAGGTGACGATCTCCCTCGCCTCGTCCGCTCCACGCGCCGACAGTCCGGGGACGCCCGTCTCCGGCCCGGTCCCGGTGACCGCGGCGACGGCCGCGGCGAAGGCGTCGGGGTCGGCGACGGCCTGGCGCCCACGGCGGAAGGCCTGGATGTTGCGCTCCACGGCGGCGCCGTTGAGGACGAAGGCGTCCTCGACGGCGCCCGCCGGCAACGGCAGGGCGCCGCTCTGGAAGGCGGCGCCGACCAGGAGGGTGAGCGCGAACTGGTCGTCGGAGAAGAACGCCTCGGCCAGCGCCCGGGCGTCGAGGGCGACGCCGACGTCGCGGCGGACGCGCGCGGTGATGCGCCCGAGCACGGCGTCGGGGTCGGGGAAGGTCACCGACGGGTCGACGACCATCGCCCCGGTCGGGATCCGGGCCGTCGAGATCGCGGCGACCGTCCGCGAGGGCGAGGCCGCGGCGAGGTTGGCGGGCTCGGCGGCGACGAGCAGATCGGCGCCGAGGTAGAGGTCGCACTCGCCCTCGGCGGCGCGACCGGCGGCGTCGGCCTCGCCGCGCGTGATCTTCAGGTCGGAGACGACCGCGCCGCCCTTCTGGGCCAGGCCGGTCTGGTCGAGCCCGCGGACGTGGCGCTCGGCGATCCGGGCCGCGGCCGCGAGGACCTGGGCGATCGTCGTGACCCCGGTGCCCCCGATGCCGGCGAGCCGCACGGTGAAGGAGTCGGTGTCGACGACGGCGGACGGCTCCGGGCTGGCGTCCGCGCCGAGCGCCTCCACGCGAGGGGAGGATTCCGTCGCTCTATGCGCCGGAAGGGACCCCTCGCGCGGGAACCACGGTGAGGAAGGCGGGGCAGTCGCCGTCGAGGCAGGAGTAGTCCTTGTTGCACGACGCCTGGTGGATGCGGGTCTTGCGGCCGAACTCGGTGTCGATCGGGGTGACCGAGAGGCAGTTGGAGGTCTGCCCGCAGTCGCCGCAGCCCTCGCAGACCCGCTCGTTGATCATCACGCGGGTACTCGGCTCGGCGAGCGTGCCGCGCTTGCGCTTGCGCCGCTTCTGCGCCGCGCACTCCTGGTCGTGGATCAGGACGGTCACGCCGTCGGTCGCGGCGAGCACGCGCTGGGCCTCCTCGTAGCGCGCCCGGTCCCAGACGTCGACACCCTTCGCGAGCCGCACGCCCCGGTAGCGCGCACGGTCCTCCGTCGTGATGATCACCCGCGCGACGCCCTCGGCGGCGAGCGAGCGCGTCAGCGCGGGCATGGGGAGCGCACCGACCGCGTCCTGCCCGCCCGTCATCGCCGCGGCGCCGTTGTGCAGCAGGCGGAAGGTGATGTGCGCCTTCGCCGCGACGGCCGCGCGGATCGCGAGCGACCCGGAGTGGTGGAACGTCCCGTCGCCCATGTTCTGGACGAAGTGGTCGGCCTCGACGAAGGGCGCCATCCCGAACCAGTGCGCGCCCTCGCCACCCATCTGCGTCAGCCCGGTGACCTCGCCGACCTGGGCCTCCGGCATGAGCAGCACCATCGTGTGGCAGCCGATCCCGGCGCCGACCAGCGACCCGTCCGGGATCGCGGTCGTCGAGCTGTTGTGCGGGCAGCCCGAGCAGTAGAACGGCGTGCGGTGCCCGCCCGCGACCGGGGTCAGCGCCAGGTCGATGCGGCTGCGGCGCGCCTTCGCGTCGCGCCACGCGACCACCGACGGGAACGAGCCGTGCTCGAGGAGCCGTTCGGCGAGGCGGCGGGCGACGACGTCGGGGTCGAGGTCGCCGAACGGGGCGAACAGCGTCCTCCCTCCGGGGCCCTGCTTCCCGTGCACCGCCGGCGCGTCCGCACGTCCGTAGAGCCGTTCCTTGATCTGCGTCTCGAGGAACGCGCGCTTCTCCTCGACGACGACGATCTCGTCGAGCCCGTCGGCGAACCGGTCGACGACCCCGGGCTCGAGCGGCCACGGCATCCCGACGCGCAGCAGGCGCACCCCCCGGCGGACGAGCTCGTCCTCGTCCAGGCCGAGGGTGCCGAGGGCCTGGCGCAGGTCGAGCCAGCTCTTGCCGGCCGCCACGATCCCGATCCGCGCGGGCCCGTGGCCGACGATCCGGTTCAGGTCGTTGGCCGCGGCGTAGCGGCGGGCGATCTCGAGCCGCGCGGTGTAGAGGTCGCGCTCGATCGGCCCGAGGTTCGGCTGCAGCAGCGCCGCGTTCGGGGTGTGGCGGTAGGGGCGGCCGTCGATGGTGAGGTCGGGGACCACCGGCCGGACGCGGTCGGGGTGCACGCGCACGGTCCCCGACCCGTCGGCCACGGCGGTGACCATCTTGAGTCCGACCCACAGTCCGCTGGCCCGGGAGAGGGCGACGGCGTGACGCCCGAGGTCGAGGACGTCCTGCGGGTCGGCGGGGTAGAGCACCGGCACGGCCATGTCGGCCAGCGCCGCCTCCGAGGCGCACGGGACGCTCGAGGACTTGGCCGCCGGGTCGTCGCCCACGAACGCCACCGCGCCACCGAGCGGGTGGGTGCCGGTGAGGTTGGCGTGGCGCAGCGCGTCGGTGGCGCGGTCGAGGCCGGGCGCCTTGCCGTACCAGTAGCCCACGACGCCGTCGCGCGTGAGACCGCCGGTGCTCGCGGCGAGCTGGGTGCCCTCGACCGCGGTGAGCGCGATCTCCTCGTTCAGCCCGGGGGCGAACACGACGTCGTGGGCGTCGAGCAGGTCACGGTGGCGGGCGAGCTCGAGGTCGTACCCGGCGAGCGGCGAGCCCTCGTAGCCCGAGATGTAGGCCCCGGTGCGGAGCCCGGCGGCGCGGTCGGCGCGGTGCTGCTCGAGCGGCAGGCGGACGAGGGCCTGGACGCCGGTGAGGTGCACGAGGCCGTCGGTCTCGACGTACCGGTCCCGCAGGCTCAGGCTCCGCCGCGGGATGTCCGGCACGCCGGCGATGTCGGGACGCACGTCGACGGTCATGTCGCTGAAGCTAGGGAGTTACTCACCAGTGGTCCAGCACACCGGATGGACCTTGAGCCGTTGGTACAGTCAGCGACGTATCAGACTGATCCAAACGAGCCATTGGACGACGATGGACCTCGACGACCTCGACCGCGCCCTGCTGCTGGCCCTGCTGGAGCGCCCGCGCGCCGGTCTGCGGGAGCACGCCCGCGCCCTGAACATCGCCCGTGGCACCGCGCAGGCGCGCTTCCTGCGCCTGCAGGAGCGCGGGGTGATCTCCGGGTTCGCGCCGCACATCGATCCCGAGGCGCTCGGGTACCACGTGCTCGCGTTCGTCACCCTGCACATCACCCAGGGACGCCTCGACGCGGTCGCCGAGCACCTGGCCGGCGTGGCCGAGGTGATCGAGGCCCACAGCATCACCGGCGACGGCGACCTCTGGTGCCGGGTGGTGGCACGCACCAACGCGCACCTCGAGGAGGTCATCCAGGGACTGCTCGCGACGCCCGGCGTCGAGCGCACGCAGTCGGAGATCTCGCTGACCGAACGCGTGCCGCACCGGTTGCTCCCCCTCGTGCGCGCGCTGCCCTCCGGGTCGCGCCGCCGCGCCTGAATCCTGATCTACTCGCGGTGTGATCAGCGATCTCGAGCTCGACAGCAGCGCCACCCGGGTCGCCGACGGGGTCCACGAGCTCGACCTCTCCGACCGCTGGGGCATCGGCGGCGGGGCCCTCAACGGTGGCTACCAGCTGGTCGTCGCCCTGCGCGCCCTGACCTCCGAGATGCGTCTCCCCGACCCGGTGGTGGCCGCGGCGAGCTTCCTGCGTCCCGCGGTTCCGGGGCCGGCGCGCGTGCTGACCGAGGTCGTCCGCGAGGGCCGCAGGCTCGGCACCGGCACCGCGCGCCTCGTGCAGCACGGTCCCGACGGCGACGAGCGTGACGTCCTGCGTCTCGAGGCGACGTTCTCCGACCTCGCCGCCTCGCCCGCCGACGCCCAGGACCTCTCCGCGGCGCCCGCCCTGCCCTCGTGGGAGGACTGCCTCGAGCTGGCGCCCGACCACGGGTCCGATGAGGCGGCGACGGTCAGCGCGCGGGTGCGCGTGGCCGCGCCCGCGACCCCGGGCTGGGCGCGCGGCGAGCCGTCGGGCGACCCGCGTGCCGAGTTCTGGCTGCGCTTCGCCGACGGCTCGGATCCCACCCTGACGTCGCTCGGGTTCGTCGTCGACGGCGCCGCCCCGGTCGTGTTCGAGCTCGGCCGCGCGTCGAGCACCGTGCAGCTCACCGTGCATTTCCGCGAGCGTCCGGCCGCGGGCGCGCTGGCCTGCCGCACCGTGACCCGCCATCTCGCGCACGGTCTGCACGAGGAGGACGTCGAGGTCTACGACAGCGACGGCGCGTTCGTGGCCCAGTCCCGCCAGCTCGCCCTGCTCCTTCCCGGCGATCAGGTCCAGTAGAGGACGCGCGCCGCGGGCAGGCGGTCGGCGAGCTCCCCGGTCACGTGCTCGCGCAGCGCGGTCATGACGTCGTCGGGATAGACGTGCTTGGTGGCGCCGAACCTGCCGCGCTTGGTACGGCGCTGCTCGGGGTCCATCTCGAGTCGGGTGCGCGGGTACCAGCTCTCGAGCACCTGCTTGCTGCCCGGGGTGAAGCGGTGGGTGATGCACTCGACGGTGAGGTCGAGGCCCTCGATCCCCGCGAGGGCGGTCGCCACCCGGGTGACCAGGTCGGCGTAGGCGGAGCGCCAGTCGCCGACGGGCATGATCGGGGCGAGGGTGATGCCCACCGGCCACCCGGCGCGGGCCATCGTGGCGAGGGCCTCGATGCGGGCGCCGACCGGCGACGTCCCGCCCTCGAAGCGCCCGACCACCGACTCCGGACCGAGCGAGAAGCGCAGCCGGGTCCGCCCGTGGTGGGGCAGTGCGAGCAGTGCGGCGACGTCGTCGAACTTCGTCGTCGCCCGCAGCTGGACCGGCCCGGACCAGGTGTGCGTCCCGACGTGGGCGATCGCGGCGGACAGGCTGCCGGTGACGTGCTCGATGCCGAGAGGGTCGGTGTAGCAGGACGCCTCGAACGTCGTGCCCTCGTCGGCGCGCGCGGCGTTGCGCGAGGTGATCGTGCCGTGCCCGACGTACGCGTCGAGGCCGGCGAGGATCTCGTCGAGGTCGCCGAACACCCGCGTCACGGGCGGTCCGGTGAGCGAGCCCGCGAGGTAGCAGTACTGGCAGTGCGCCGGGCAGCCGCGGGCGAGGTCCACCCGCCAGTCGGCGCTCGGCGGAATGGGGTCGAGCGTGCGGGACGACGGCGGGCTGGTGACGACGGCGAGCGTCGACTTGGCCCGCGCGTAGGTCTCGCGGTCGTCGGCCCCGCGTAGCCCGGTGAGGCGGTCGCCGCGCAGCATCTCGATGTCGTCCACGCCGGCGGCCTCGCACCGGCGGAGCACCTCGGCGGTGTGCGCGTGCTCGGCGGCGGAGCGGGTGACCAGCACGCGACGCGGCACCCAGCGGCGGGTGGCGGTCGGGGTCGGGGTCTCGGCGGCAGTCACCGAGCGGGCTACCCGCCCGGCCCGGGATCCGCACCGCGCGTCGCGCGACCCGCGCTCTCATGCATGTCCGGGTGAGATCCGGGATAGTGCCTGCCCACGGCGGAGACGCCGCTCACACTCGCCCCGGGAGGCCTCCCGTGTCCGCACCACCCACCGGTCCCGACCTGCGCCCGGCCGCGCTCGACGACATCGCACTCGCCGAGATCCGGGGACTCGAGGATCGCCTCGGCACACCGGTCGTCGCCTACGAGGCCGAGAGCCCGTACGCGCCCCTCACCGAGGAGCAGCTCGAGGAGATCCGGCGGACCGAAGCCGCCCTCGGCGTGCGCCTGCTGGCCTACCGGCAGCCCTGACCCGGTCGTCACGGCTTCGTGGCACGCAGGTGGAGCGACGTCACCCCGCAGCGCGTCACGGTGGCGGCCCTCGCCGGGAAGCCGCCGGAGTCCAGACGGGCCACGAGGCGGTCGGCGATGTCCGGACGCGGCTCGACGCCGCCATCGGACCCGTACACGAGGTCCACCGTGCCGCCGGACACCAGCAGCGCGTGGAGGATCGCGAGCTCCCGGGTGGCGGAGCCGGTCCAGAACACGTTGACGTTGATCGCGAGCACCCGGTCGACGGGCGCGCGGGCGGCCGGATCGAGGTCGGCGAGGGCCGCCGTGACCACCTCCGCCCGTCCCCCGCGATCGCGGCCCGGATGCGGCGTGCCGTGGCCTCCGTGGCGACCGTCGAGCGGTCCACGCCGATGTAGAGGGCGACCCGGTCGACGAGAAGCGCCGCCACCACGCCGCGCCCGCACCCGATCTCGAGCACCCGCTCCTGCGCACCGGGATCGACCAGCTCGACCGCGGCCCGAAGGCGCGGTGGAACCCGGCCGGGGGCATTCAGGGCGCGCCCCTCGTCCTACGGCCCGACCAGCACGACGTCGAGGCGGCGGGGACCGTGCACGCCCTCGACGCGGTCGAGCTCGATGTCGCTGGTGGCCGAGGGCCCGGACACGAAGGTCAAGGGGTGCGCGGGATCGAGGCGGGCGATCGCCTCGGGCACCGAGGACACCGCGTCGGCGGCGTGCAGGACGCACACGTGGTGATCGGGCACGAGGGTGATCACGCGCCGGCCCTGGTCGGGCGCGGAGGCGTCGAGGACGAAGGTGCCGGTCTCCGCGATCGCGACCGCGGCTCCGGTGACCACCGCGTCGACCGCGTCGAGCTCGGGCACGGTCAGCGGCGGGTCGTCGGCGCGGACCGTCGCGCCGACCCCGGCGAGCCAGGCGTCGGGGAGGCCTGCCGGGACGACGATCGTGGTGGCCGCGGCGTCGGCGAGGACGGCGGCGACCGCCCGTGCGATCCCGTCCTCGGCGACCCGGTGCACGGTGGCCCGGTAGTCGGCGAGCGTCTCGGCGAGCCTGTCCACGACCTCCGCGGACCCCGGCGCCGCGCGACCGACCCGCCGGTAGTCGCGGGGCACCGGCGGCGCCGTCGCACCACCCTCGTCGCGCGCCCGCCGCAGCCGGGCGAGCACCTCCTCGCGGGCCGTGCTCACGGCTGCCCCCGTCGGGCCCACCAGGTCCGGAAGCTCTCCGCCGGCGGGGCGGGCGCGTCGCGGGCCGAGGTCCACAGCGAGCCCGGCCAGGGCAGGGCCGTGATGCGTCCGGAGCGCCCGGCGAAGCGGCCGAGGGCGACGACGCGCTCGGCGGCACGGAAACGCTTCGACGACACCATCGTGGCGGCGACCGCGCGCATGGCCACGTCCTGGGCGGTCGGGTGCGGGTGGGCGTCGATCGCGGCGGCGCGCTGCTGGACGAGCAGGTGCGGGATGTCGATGCGTACCGGGCAGGCGTCGAAACAGGCCCCGCACAGGGTGGAGGCGTAGGGCAGCGAGGCGCTGACGTCGTCAGGCCCGTCGATGCCGGTCAGCTGCGGGGTGAGCACCGCGCCGATCGGGCCGGGGTAGACCGACCCGTAGGCGTGGCCGCCGGCGCGTTCGTAGACCGGGCAGACGTTGAGGCAGGCGGAGCACCGGATGCAGTGCAGCGCCGTGCGCCCGTCGGGCGAGGCGAGGACGTTCGAGCGGCCGTTGTCCATCAGCACCAGGTGGAAGGTCTGGGGGCCATCGCCGGGCGTGACCCCGCTCCAGGTGGAGGTGTAGGGGTTCATCCGCTCGCCCGTGGAGCTGCGCGGCAGGAGCTGGAAGAACACCTCGAGGTCCGACCAGGTGGGGACGAGCTTCTCCACGCCCATCACGGTGATCAGGGTGTCGGGCAGGGTCAGGCACATCCGGCCGTTGCCCTCGGACTCGACGATCGAGATCGTGCCGGTGTCGGCCACGGCGAAGTTCGCCCCGGAGATCCCGACGCGCGCCGAGAGGAACCGGCGCCGCAGGTGCGTCCGGGCGGCCATCGCGAGACGGCGCGGCTCGTCGGTGAGGTCGGGGTCCACGCCCGGCATCTCGCGCAGGAAGATGTCGCGGATCTCCGAGCGGTTGCGGTGGATCGCGGGCACCAGGAAATGCGACGGCCGGTCGTGGGAGAGCTGGACGATCAGCTCCGCGAGGTCGGTCTCGAGCGCGGCGATCCCGGCGTCGGCGAGCGCCTCGTTCAGCCCCGTCTCCTGGGTCGCCATCGACTTGATCTTCACGACCTCGTCGGAGCCGGTCTCCTGCACGAGCGCCGTGACGATCGCGTTGGCCTCGGCGGCGTCGCGCGCCCAGTGCACGACCCCGCCGCGCGCGGTCACCGACGCCTCGAGCTGCTCGAGGAGCTCCGGCAGCCGCGCCATCACGTCGGCCTTGATCGCCGAGCCTGCGAGGCGCAGCTCCTCCCAGTCGTCGACCTCACCGACGACCGCCGCGCGCTTGGCACGGATGGTCCGCGTCGCGTGCCCGAGGTTCTGGCGCAGCTGGGTGTCGGCGAGCGCGCGGTGCGCCGCGACGGGGAACGTCTCGTCGCCGCGCAGGGCCCCGATTGCCACGCAGCGCGACGGTCGGCATGCCCAGGTCGCCGTCGGTGGTCCGGCTCCGCGGCGCGGTGCGGACTTCACCGCGCCACCTCCTGCTCGTCGAACACCATGTCGGCGGCCATCGAGCGCTCCTCGGTACTGGCCAGGATCTCGGCCAGGTGCACCGTCTTCACCCCGCTGCGCAGCCGGGAGAGCCCGCCGCCGATGTGCATCAGGCACGAGGAGTCGCCGGCCGTGCACACCTCGGCCCGAGCGGAGAGCACGTTCGCCATCTTGTCGGCGAGCATCGCGGTCGAGGTCTCCGCGTTCTTGACCGCGAACGTCCCCCCGAACCCGCAGCAGACCTCGGCGTCGGGCAGCTCGACGAGGGTCAACCCGCGGACCGCGCGCAGGAGGGTCAGCGGCTTGTCACCGACCCGCAGCATGCGCAGCGAGTGGCAGGTCGGGTGGTAGGTGACGCGGTGCGGGTAGTACGCCCCGACGTCGGTGACCCCGAGGACGTCGACGAGCAGTTCCGAGAGCTCGTAGGTGCGTGACGCGCCCTCCTCGGCCGCCCGGGCGAGGCCCTCGTCCCCGCCGCGGCGCGCGACCATCGCGTGCTGGTGCCGTACACAGCCCACGCACGACCCGGACGGCGCCACCACGACGTCGGCGTCGGCGAAGGTCTCGACGTGGTGGCGGACCAGCGGGAGCGCCATGTCGAGGTACCCGGTGTTGACGTGCATCTGGCCGCAGCACGTCTGGTCGGCCGGGAACACGACCTCGTGGCCGAGGCGCTCAAGCAGCTCCACCGTGGCGCGGGGGACCTGTGGGAACATCGCATCCCCGAGACAGGTGGCGAACAGGGCGATGCGCACCGGCCCACACTCCCCTGCCGGGGACCGGGGCGCACGCCGGTACGCAGGCGCCAAGTACCTGTGACTCCCGGTTACCTGCAATCGTCGTCATTACTACGTAAAGGCTAGCCTGGCGCTTCCGCCATCCGCGTGAGGTGAAGAGACTGGTGATCCGCCGCCACCCGGTCCGTCGTGATCGTCAGGAGAGGGACATGATCACGCCCCACCCCCATGTCCGGGGTCGCGGGCCGATGACCACGCGGACACCCGTCATCACGGTCCGCCTGTTCGGCGCGCCCAGGATGGCAGCGACGTCATGACGGGGAAGGAGTGGCCACTCTCGGGGCGCACGGAGGCGCTGCGTTCGGTGGCGCGGATCGCCGCTCGTCGCGAGCGGGCCGGCATCATCGCGGTGGGCCCCCCGGGCGTCGGCCGCACCCGCTTCGCCCGCGCGGCGCTGGTCGCGGTCGGCTCCCTCGGCGCGGGACCGGAGCGTCCGGACGCGCCGCCGTGGCACCAGGTCTGGGTGATGACGTCCCGCGCCACCACCACGATCCCCCTCGGGGCCCTGAGCCACCTGCTGCCCGAGCTCGATCCCGGCGACGGGAGCCCGGGGTGGCTGCTGCACGAGGCGCGGCAGGTACTGCTCCGGCAGAAGGGCAGGGCCCGGCTGCTGCTCGGCGTGGACGACGTCCACCTGCTCGACGAGACGTCTGCGGTGCTGCTCCACCAGCTCGCCTCCTCCGGCGACGCCTTCCTGGTCCTCAGCGCCCCGACCGGGGTGACGGTGCCCGACCCGGTCTTCGCCCTCTGGAAGGAAGCGCTCGTCGAGCGCATCGACCTCCCGGAACTCACCCGTCGGCAGAGCGAGGAGCTCGTGGTCGGGGTCCTCGGCGGGCACGTCGACGGAGCCACCCTGGCCCAGCTCTGGGATCTGTCCCTCGGGAACCCGCTGTTCCTGAGCGAACTGGTGCGTGGCGCGCTGGCCACCGGTGCCCTGCGCGCCACCGGTCGCGTCTGGCACTCGGACGGAGCGATCCCCATCCCCGCCCGTCTGTCCGAGATCGTCCAGCAGCGGACCGACGGCTCGGCGCCGGACGAGCAGACCCTCATGCGGCTGCTGGCGTTCGGGCAGCCGCTGGGCAGCGATCTGGCGGCCGGTCTCACCTCGCCCGCCACGGTGGCGGCGCTGGAGGAGCGCGGTCTGATCGTGTCGCAACGCACCGGCCGCCGCGTGGAGGTCTCGCTCGCGCACCCGCTGCACGCGGCCGTGCTGCGCCGTCTGGCCACTCCCTACCAGGAACGAGAGACCTACCAGGGCCTCGCCGACGCCCTCGAGGCCCGCGGAGTTCGCCGCGAGGAGGACCGCTGGCGCCTGCTGGCGTGGCGGACCGGGCAGGGCGCCTGGTCGGACCCCGTCGAGCTCATCGCCGCCGCGGCCGACGTCGACCGCATCGATCCCCGTCTCGCCGAGCGCCTCCTGCGCGAGGCAGTGGCCTCCGGGAGCACGAACGCGCGGTTGAAGCACGCGCGGATCCTCGTCCGGCTCGGACGCTCCGCCGACGCCGAGGCCGTCCTGGCGGACCTCGCCGACCTGACCGAGGACGAGGAGCCGAGCCGCGACCAGGTGCTGAACGTGGCCGTGGCGCGCGCCTACAACCGGTTCTGGGGCCTGCGCGACGTGGCCGGGGCCTGCTCGGTGATCAAGCTGGTGACGGATGACGCGACCGAGCCCCATCCGCTGGCGGTCGCGCTGCGGGCCTTCGGTCTGCTGCTCGACGGTCGGCACGACGAAGCCGCGGCAGCCGTCGAACCGGTTCTGAAGGACGCCGGGGACGCCGAGACCGCCGACATGTTGCCGGCCCTCGCCGTCGCGGCCACCGCAGCGCTGCGGGCCGGCCGGGCCGATGAGGCCCGCCGCCTCGCCGAACGCGGTCTGAACAGCCACGCCGAGGACCTCACCGGCGGGTGGCTACCGGTCGAGCTGGCGTGTGTGGCGTGGTTCGCCGATCTCGAGGAAGGACGCCTCGAGCAGGCCGAGCAGCGCGCTCGCCGGTGCCACCGTGAGGCGATCGCCGCCGGACAAGGTGACCGCGTCGCGCTCTACGCGACGTGGATCGGGATCGTCGCCGCGCGACGCGGCCGCCTTCGGACCGCCGCGCGGTGGCTCTTCGAGGCGGCTGCCGGTGTCTCGGCCGACCGCTTCCTGTTCGCGGTGCCGCTGGTCAGCGAGTTGGCGCTCGCTCTGAGCGGTCTCGGCGAGAACCGCCGCGCCCAGTCCGTGTTCGCCGAGGCGAGCGACGTCAGGGTGGACGGGCCGGTCATCGGCTGGAGCGGCGCCGCCCGTGTGTGGCTGGCGGGCGCGGCGGGCCACAGCTCCGCAGCGGAGCGGATCGCCCTGGAGGTCGCCGACACCTCGGTCGCCCACGCCCACCGCGTCGCCGCCCTGCATACCGCCGTCCGTCTCGGGATCACCGGCGCGGTCGTCCAGCGCCTCGCCGCATTGGCCGTCGCGCCCGGCGGGCCGGTGACCGCTCTCGCCGCCGACCACGCCCGGGCGCTGTCCGACGCGGACGGCGACGCCCTCGACGACGTCGCGGAACGGTTCGCCCGTCTCGGGCTGGTGCTCCACGCGGCCGAGGCCGCCGCCCAGGCCGCGACGACCCATCGGGCTGCCTCCAATCTCGGTTCGGCGGGCGGCTCGGCCTCGCGAGCCCGCGCCTGGGCCGACCTGTGCGAGGGCGCGTCGACACCGGCCCTCGACGCCCTCGAGGGATCCGTGGACCTCACACGCCGGGAGATGGAGATCGCGTCGCTGGCGGCCTCCGGCCTGACCAGCAAGGCCATCGCCGGCCAGCTCGTGGTGAGCGTGCGGACCGTCGACAACGTCCTGCGCATGGTCTACGCGAAGCTCGGCGTCTCCGGTCGCGGCGATCTTTCTCAAGTGGTGGGCATTCGCGACGGTCGCTGAGGCCCAGGGGGCGAGTAGGGCCGCGGCGGCCCTCGCGTCAGTTGAGTACCCGAGTACTCATGACCCTCCGCCTCGGGGTGCCCAAGCTCTTGTCATCACCAGCGGCCCTCGACCGGCCCCACAAGGGGGCTCGGTGAGCCGCCCGGCGCGAGACGTCGAGGCGCTTGGCGAGGTCTGCAGCAGGACCCGATGAGAGGACATGAGATGACGGAGACCGTGCACCCGGGCCAGGGGTTGGGGTCCAACTCCAACCAGCAGGCCCAGACCGGCGACGGCGGCGCCGCCGGCGGCTCAGGCGCCGGCGGCGACTCCGGCTCGATCTTCCAGAACAACCAGGCCTTCCAGAACCAGCCGGGGTACGAGGGACAGCCGGTTCTCCTCGATGAGAACGGCGCTCCGTACTGGGTCGACGACCAGGGATTCCGGCACTACAACACGGACGAGAGCGCCGCCGGCGGGAACTCCAACCAGCAGGCCCAGACCGGCGACGGCGGCGACAGCGGGTTCGGTGACGGGTCCGGCGGCTCGGGCGGCGACTCCGGGTCGATCTTCCAGAACAACCAGGGCACCGGCGACGGGAACTCCAACCAGCAGGCCCAGACCGGTGACGGCGGCGGCAGCGGCGTTCGGCGGCGGGGGTGACTCGGGCTCGATCTTCCAGAACAACCAGGGCACCGGCGGCGGCAACTCCAACCAGCAGGCCCAGACCGGTGACGGCGGCGGCAGCGGCGGGTTCGGCGGCGGCGGTGACTCCGGGTCGATCTTCCAGAACAACCAGGGCACCGGCGGCGGGAACTCCAACCAGCAGGCCCAGACCGGCGACGGCGGCGGCAGCGGGTTCGGCGGCGGCTCCGGCGGTGACTCGGGCTCGATCTTCCAGAACAACCAGGGCACCGGCGGCGGCAACTCCAACCAGCAGGCCCAGACCGGTGACGGCGGCGGCAGCGGCTTCGGCGGCGGCTCCGGCGGCGGACTCCGGGTCGATCTTCCAGAACAACCAGGGCACCGGGTCCGGGAACTCCAACCAGCAGGCCCAGACCGGCGACGGCGGCGGCAGCGGCGGGTTCGGCGGCGGCGGCGACTCCGGGTCGGTCTTCCAGAACAACCAGGGCACCGGCTCCGGGAACTCCAACCAGCAGGCCCAGACCGGCGACGGCGGCGGCAGCGGCGGGTTCGGCGGCGGGGGTGACTCCGGGTCGGTCTTCCAGAACAACCAGGGCACCGGCGGCGGCAACTCCAACCAGCAGGCCCAGACCGGTGACGGCGGCGGCAGCGGCTTCGGCGGCGGCTCCGGCGGTGACTCGGGCTCGATCTTCCAGAACAACCAGGGCACCGGCGGCGGCAACTCCAACCAGCAGGCCCAGACCGGCGACGGTGGCGGCAGCGGCTTCGGCGGCGGCTCCGGCTCGGGCGGGGACTCCGGGTCGATCTTCCAGAACAACCAGGGCACCGGCTCCGGGAACTCCAACCAGCAGGCGCAGACCGGTGACGGTGGCGGCAGCGGCGGGTTCGGCGGCGGCGGCGACTCCGGGTCGGTCTTCCAGAACAACCAGGGCACCGGCTCCGGCAACTCCAACCAGCAGGCCCAGACCGGTGACGGCGGCGGCAGCGGCTTCGGCGGCGGCTCCGGCGGGGACTCCGGGTCGATCTTCCAGAACAACCAGGGCACCGGCTCGGGGAACTCCAACCAGCAGGCGCAGACCGGTGACGGTGGCGGCAGCGGCGGGTTCGGCGGCGGCGGCGACTCCGGGTCGGTCTTCCAGAACAACCAGGGCACCGGCTCCGGGAACTCCAACCAGCAGGCCCAGACCGGCGACGGCGGCGGCAGCGGCTTCGGCGGCGGCTCCGGCTCGGGCGGGGACTCCGGGTCGATCTTCCAGAACAACCAGGGCACCGGCTCCGGGAACTCCAACCAGCAGGCCCAGACCGGCGACGGCGGCGGCAGCGGCTTCGGCGGCGGCTCCGGCTCGGGCGGGGACTCCGGGTCGATCTTCCAGAACAACCAGGGCACCGGCTCCGGGAACTCCAACCAGCAGGCCCAGACCGGCGACGGCGGCGGCAGCGGCTTCGGCGGCGGCTCCGGCTCGGGCGGGGACTCCGGGTCGATCTTCCAGAACAACCAGGGCACCGGCGGCGGCAACTCCAACCAGCAGGCGCAGACCGGCGACGGTGGCGGCAGCGGCGGGTTCGGCGGCGGGGGTGACTCCGGGTCGATCTTCCAGAACAACCAGGGCACCGGCTCGGGGAACTCCAACCAGCAGGCGCAGACCGGTGACGGCGGGGACAGCGGCGGCTTCGGCGGCGGCGGCTCCGGCGGCGACTCGGGCTCGATCTTCCAGAACAACCAGGGCACCGGCTCGGGGAACTCCAACCAGCAGGCGCAGACCGGTGACGGTGGCGGCAGCGGCGGGTTCGGCGGCGGGTCGGGTGGTGACTCGGGCTCGATCTTCCAGAACAACCAGGGCACCGGCGGCGGGAACTCCAACCAGCAGGCCCAGACCGGTGACGGTGGCGGCAGCGGCTTCGGCGGCGGCTCCGGCTCGGGCGGTGACTCCGGGTCGATCTTCCAGAACAACCAGGGCACCGGCTCCGGCAACTCCAACCAGCAGGCCCAGACCGGCGACGGCGGATCGGGCGGCGGACTCTTCGGTTCGTCCGACCCGTTCGGCGACGGCGGAGACTCCGGGTCGATCTTCCAGAACAACCAGGGCACCGGCGGCGGGAACTCCAACCAGCAGGCCCAGACGGGGTCCGGCGGTTCCGGCGGGGGCGGCTCAGCTCCTTCCGTGCCGATCGACCCGGGCAACGGGGCCGGCCCGAGTGTCGGGATCCCCGTCGGCGGGTCGGGCGGAGACTCCGGCTCGATCTTCCAGAACAACCAGGGCACCGGCGACGGCAACTCCAACCAGCAGGCCCAGACCGGCGACGGTGGAGACAGCGGCGGGTTCGGCGGCGGCTCGGGCGGTGACTCCGGGTCGATCTTCCAGAACAACCAGGGCACCGGCGACGGCAACTCCAACCAGCAGGCCCAGACCGGCGACGGCGGAGACAGCGGCGGCTTCGGGCAGCCCGATCCGTTCGGCGACGGCGGTGACTCCGGTTCGATCTTCCAGAACAACCAGGGCACCGGCGACGGGAACTCCAACCAGCAGGCCCAGACCGGCGACGGTGGGGACAGCGGCGGGTTCGGCGGCGGGTTCGGCGGCGGGTCGGGCGGTGACTCCGGGTCGATCTTCCAGAACAACCAGGGCACCGGCGGCGGCAACTCCAACCAGCAGGCCCAGACCGGCGACGGTGGAGACAGCGGCGGGTTCGGCGGCGGGTTCGGCGGCGGGTCGGGCGGTGACTCCGGGTCGATCTTCCAGAACAACCAGGGCACCGGCGGCGGCAACTCCAACCAGCAGGCCCAGACCGGCGACGGCGGAGACAACGGCCACTTCGGTGGCGGCGGTTCCGGCGGAGACTCCGGGTCGATCTTCCAGAACAACCAGGGCACCGGCGACGGCAACTCCAACCAGCAGGCCCAGACCGGCGACGGCGGAGACAGCCACGGCTTCGGCGACGACCACGGCGACGGCGGGGACTCCGGGTCGATCTTCCAGAACAACCAGGGAGACGGCGACGGCAACTCCAACCAGCAGGCCGAGACCGGTGACGGCGGGGACGACGGCGGGCACGAGGCCGCGGGCCACGACGACTCGGGGAGTGGGGACAGCGGTCACGCCGACGACGGCGGCGGCGGGCACGACGACGCCCCCGCCTTCCACTGATCGTCACACCACCCTGATCTGAGCTAGAAGGGAGAACGATGTCCGGACAGCAGGCACCGAGCGCTGCGGCCCGCCACGCCCTGGAGACCCTCGACACGACTGTCAAGGGCGCCAAGGCGTACGAGCGAGAGGATCTCGCCGATCGGCTGACCCGCGCTCGGCGCCTGCTGTCCGAGTCCACCATCACCGTCCACATCGTCGGGGAGTTCAAGCAGGGCAAGAGCTCCCTGATCAACGCACTCCTCACCGCGCCCATCTGTCCGGTCGACGACGACATCGCGACCGCGGTTCCGACCGAGGTGCGCTACGCCGCCGAGGTGAGCGCAAGCGCCAGCTTCGAGTCCGCACCGGGCTCGGGAGGCCCGGGATGGACCGAGAAGATCTCGCCCTCCGAGATCGCCACGTACGCCTCGGAGGCGGGCAATCCCGGGAACAATCGGCGGCTGCGCACCGTGACCGTCGGGCTCGACCGCCCGCTCCTGGCCGGCGGGCTCGTCCTGATCGACACTCCCGGTGTCGGGGGGCTGGGGTCGGTCCACAACGCGACGACGATCGGCTCGCTACCCCAGTCGCACGCCGTGCTCTTCGTGACCGACGCCTCCCAGGAGCTCACCTACGCCGAGCTGAGGTTCCTGCGCACCGTCCAGGAACTCTGCCCGACGGTCGTCCTGGTCCTCAGCAAGATCGATCTCTACCCGCACTGGAAGCGCATCCGCGATCTCAACCAGGGGCACCTGCGCCGGGCCGGGATCGAGGTGGACATCCTCCCGATCTCCTCGGAGGTCCGCAGCATCGCCGCGAAGTCGGCCGACCAGGCCATGAACAACGAGTCCGGCTTCCCGGCACTGGTGCAGCGGCTGCACGACATCGTGGGGAACGGGGAGCGACTCGCCCTCGACTCCACGATCACGCACGTGGTGCGGGCCCTCGACGCGATGGACGTGGCCCTGAAAGCGCGCCGCGACGCCCTCGTCGACCCGGAGAACGCCGCTGAGCTCGTTGCGGCGCTGCAGGCCACCAAGCAGCGGGCCGACGCCCTCCGCGAGCGCTCGTCGAAGTGGCAGCTCGTGCTGCAGGACGGTTTCGCCGACATCTCGTCCGACGTCGAGTTCGACCTGCGCGCCCGGTCCCGGGCCGTGCTGCACGAGGCCGAGACCGCGATCGACGGCGGCGACCCGGCCAAGAACTGGACCGAGTTCGAGGAATGGCTCCGCCAGCGGCTGGCCGGCGAAGCCCTCGAGAACTACGCGATGTTCGTCCGCCGGGCCAAGGAGGTGGCCGCTGCCGTCGGTGAGCACTTCGAACTCGCCGAGGCGGAGGTCGTCTCCACCCGGGATGTGGCCGCCCCCATCGAGAAGTTGAGAGAGTTCAGCGTCGACTCGACGTTCGTGGAGAAGAAGGCCAAGGAGCGGGCATGGCGGCCATGCAGAAGGGCTACGGTGGCGTCCTCATGTTCACCGTCCTGCCCTCGCTGCTCGGGCTCGCGGTGCCGATCCCGGTCGGTCTGGTCGCCGGGCTGTTCCTCGGCGGCCTCGGGCTCAAGGAAGACCGCAAACGGCAGGTCGAGAAGCGACGCAGCGAGGCCAAGACCGCCGTGCGCCGCTTCGTCGACGAGTTCAACCTCCAGCTCGGCAAGGACTCCCGGGACGCGGTGCGGCATGTGCAACGCGAACTGCGCACCGCGTGGTCGGACCGGATCAGCGAGCTGCAGCGCTCGGCCGCCGACGGCCTGGCTGCCGCCCAGCAGGCCGCCAAGGGCGGCGAGGCCGACGCCAGCGCCCGGGAGCGCATCGAGGCCGACCTCGCCTCCATGGCCATGCTGAGGGCTCGCGTCGATGACCTCCTCGCCCACCTCGAGCGCTCCCGCTCCTCCGATGGTCCGACACGGGTCGGGGCGGCGTGATGACGATCCACCCGGGACCCCCACCCCCGCCTGCTCCGTCCCTGATCAACCGGGTGCGCGGTCTGGTCCACCGCGCGTGCCAGATTCTACGGCGGCGGCCCGGCCCTCCCCGACCTCCAGATCGCCGCCGGCCGACTCGACGAGCCGCTCCGGGTGGCTCTCGCGGGGCGGATCAAGGCCGGCAAGTCGACACTGCTGAACGCCCTCGTCGGGCAGGAGCTCGCGGCCACGGACGCCGGCGAGTGCACCCGGATCGTCACGTGGTACCGCGACGGCCACACGTACCGGGTGATGGCCCACCCGCTTCACGGTGCTCCGCGCCAGCTGCCTCCCGGCCCCTCCGGGGGTCTGATCGACGTCGACCTCGGCGGCATGCGTGCCGAGGACGTCGACCGGCTCGTCGTCGACTGGCCCTCCCCCGCCCTGCGGACGATGAGCCTGATCGACACCCCGGGGATGGACTCCCTGAGCACCGAGCTGTCGCAGCGCAGCGAGTCGGCTCTGGGGACCGCCGAGGACGACGAGCGGAGCCGCGCGCGTCCGAGGCGGACGCGGTGGTCTACCTCATGCGGCACGTCCACGCCTCGGACGTCCGCTTCCTCGAGGCGTTCCGCGACGACCCCACCGAGCGGAGGCCGATCAACACGATCGGCGTCCTCGCGCGCGCCGACGAGGTCGGCCACGGACGTTCCGACGCGCTGGAGAGCGCCGCCAAGGTCGCCGGCCGGTATCGCGACGACCCGCGGGTCCGGGCGCTGTGCCAGACCGTGCTGCCGGTGGCCGGGCTCCTCGCGGTCACCGCCGCCACGCTGCGGGAGGACGAGTTCCGGGCCATCGGGGTGCTCTCCGAGGCACCGGAGGCCGAGGTCGAGCGCCTCCTGCTGACCGCCGACCGGTTCGCGAGCGCCGAGACCGAGATCGCCCTCACGCCCGCGGTCCGCGCCGCTCTGCTCGACCGCTACGGCATGTTCGGCCTGCGACTCTCGTTGCGGCTGATGCACAGCGGGGTGGCCACCACGGCCGGCGCCCTGTCGCGGGAACTGCTCGCGCGCAGCGGGCTCGCCCCGCTGCGCGAGGCGCTCACCAGCCGTTTCGCCGGTCGCGCCGAGGTGCTCAAGGCCCGTTCGGCGCTGCTGACCACCGAGGCCGTGCTGCGCCGGTACCCCGTCCCGGCCGCGGCCGGGCTGCGCCACGAGCTCGAGCTGATCACCGCGAGCGCGCACGAGTTCGCCGAGGTGCGCCTGCTCGACACACTGCGCGCCGGCGGGCTCATGCTCACCCCCCAGGAGCGCGCCGACGCGGAGCGGGTCCTGGGCGGGGAAGGAGTGCATCCCCTGACCCGGCTCGGTGTGCCGGTCGGATCTCCGCCACCGGACATCGTGCGAGCGGCACGGGCCGCGCTCTCACAGTGGCAGCGCCGGGCCGAGCACCCGGCCTCCGCACGCGACGTGCGCGAGGCGGCCCGGGTCCTGGTCCGGACCAGCGAGGGGCTGGTGATGGGCGCACTCGGCGTCCCCGGCCAGCAGCCGGGAGCAGCCTCCATGAGCAAGAGCGGATGAAGCGGTGGGGCCGACCGAGTAGTCGGCTGCTCATGACCTCGTGGCCCCGCGGCGCGAAGGTGATCCCATGACCGCACCGCCCGCGAGCCGTCCCCCCGCCGGGATGCCTCCACACCTCTGGGAACTCGCCAAGCGCGACGTCCATGGGGCCATCCCCGATCGGGTGCGCAACGCCGCCGACAACGGCGCGACCGCGCCCGGTCCGATCCGCGCGATCGCGCGGCGGGCGGCCACCGCGGGGGCGACCCTGGGCGTGGGCGCAGCCGCGATCGCGCTGGGGGCGGGTGCGGCCTCCGCGGACACACCCGTGGACCTCGCCGGCTTCGACGGCGCCGTCCCTCCGCCCGGCGAGGGCCTCGGCGGGATGGACGGGTTCGGCGGAGGCGGCGGCTTCGACGGCGGTGGCGGTGGCAGCGGCAGTGGTGGCGGTGATTTCCACGTCGGGGCGACCGGCGGGGCGAGCGGCGACCTGGCCGACGGACCGGTCTCCTCGGACACCGGCACCTCGTTCCAGGTGCAGCAGGGCGAGCCCGGCGCCGAGCACACCCTCACGGTGTCGATCTTCCAGGACGTCACGGTCTTCGAGACCGCCGACGGGATGTTCCAGGTCGACGCCGTCCAGTACATCGTCATCTCCGACGACGAGGGCCACGAGTACGTCTTCACGGAGCACTACCAGGTCACCGTGCCGGACCCGCCCGGCCAGGAGACCGACCTGATCATCCACGAGACCGGCCACGTCCACGTCGTCGAGAACCCCGACGGCAGCTTCACACCGGTCAGCGTCGACCACGGCATCGAGGTGCTCGTCGGCTCGGACGGGGACGGGCGGGACGAGGTCGGCATCACCCAGGACGAGTCGGTCCGGGTGAGCGGACACGGGGACGACGACGGCGACACCACCATCAACCTGAGCGAGCGGGCGCGACAGGGCAGCGACGACACCGGCGACGAGGCCGTCGGCACCATCCACCAGACGACGACGAGCGATTCCGACTCGTCCCCGTTCCCGAGCAGCAACGGGCAGCACCCCCACCCGTGGGACGAGCAGCCCGGCGGATCCTGGGACGAGCTGCCGGGCGGCACCTCGACCACCGAGGGGCCGGGCGGCACGTCGGGCAGCACATCCTCCGGCTCCTCCTCGGGCTCGAGTGGCTCGAGCAGCTCCAGCGGCTCGTCGGGCTCGTCGGGCTCCACCGCGTCCTCGGGCTCGTCGGCCTCCGGGTCCTCGGGGTCCTCGGCGTCGGGCGCCTCCGGCGCCTCCGGCGCCGCGGGGACGGCGGCGGGGAGCTCGGCCACGGTCGCCATGACCGATGGTCCGTTGGACAGCTCCTTGCCCGGTTCGGGGACCTCGGGGATCGCCTGGTCCGGATCGTCCGAGGACGCCGCCCACACCACCGACCCGGCGACCGACGACGCGGGCGATCCGAGCGCGCAGGGCGAGGGGAACACCGGCGGTACCGATCAGCCCGACGTGTTCCACGGCCCGGCACCGGTCGGGGGGGTCGATCAGCCCGACGTGTTCCACGGCCCGGGGACGCCGGGGGGAGTCGATCAGCCCGACCTGTTCCACGGCCCGGCGCCGGTCGGGGGGAACGACTTCCCGACCGATCCCACCCAGGCAGGGCCGGGTGTGCAGGCCCCGGGCGGCGTCACGGACCCGCCGTCGCACGACCCCACCGGCACCGGCGTAACGGGCGACTCGTTCGCGAACGACAGTTCGAGCGCGGACGACGACCCGGGTCACGAGGCCGGTGGCTCCGTCGGGGACGGTGCCGGCGACGGCGGTGGCGACCCGGGAGCAGGCTCCGACGGATCCGACACGCACGCTGCGCTCGTTCACTAGCCCCCATCCATCACGACAGACGACGAGAGAGGAACTCCGGTGGGATACGGACTCGGGGTCGACCTGGGCACGACCTTCACGGCCGCCGCGATCGAACGCGACGGGCGGGTCGAGATGGTGACGCTGGGCGATCGCACAGCGGCGGTGCCCTCGGTGGTCCTCGTCGGGGAGAACGGCCAGGTCCTCACCGGGGACGCCGCCGATCGCCGCGCGGCGACCGATCCCGACTGCGTCGCCCGCGAGGTGAAGCGCCGGCTCGGGGACCCGATGCCGCTGGTGCTGGGGGGCTCGCCCCACTCGGCCGCCCAGCTGATGGGCATGCAGCTGCGCGACGTGCTCCACCTGGTCAGCGAGCGCGAGGGCAGCGCGCCCGACGCCGTCACCCTGACCCACCCCGCGAACTGGGGGCCCTACAAGCGGGAGCAGTTCGACCAGGTCGCGCGCACCGCCGGGCTCCGCAACGTCCGGATGATCACCGAGCCGGAGGCGGCCGCGGCGCACTACGCCTCCGGTGAACGGCTCGAGGACGGCGCCCTGGTGGCGGTCTACGACCTCGGCGGCGGGACCTTCGACGCCACCGTCCTGCGGGCGGCCGGCGACAAATTCGAGATCCTCGGGGCGCCCGAGGGGATCGAGGGCCTCGGGGGCATCGACTTCGACGAGGCCGTCTTCGACCACGTCGACAAGGCGCTCGGTGGTCCGATGGCCACGCTCGACCCCGCCGACCCACGGGACACCGCCGCCGTCGTCCGCCTCCGTCAGGATTGCGCGCGCGCCAAGGAGGCGCTCTCGGCCGACACCGAGGCGACCATCCCGGTGCTGCTGCCCAACCTGCAGACCGAGGTCCGGCTCACGCGCGGCGAGTTCGAGGCCATGGTCCGTCCGGCGATCGGGGCCACGATCGCCTCGCTGCGCCGGGCCCTCCTGTCCGCCGGGGTGGTGCCGGAACACCTGAAGACGGTGCTGCTGGTCGGCGGCTCCTCACGGATACCGCTGGTCTCCCAGATGGTCTCGGCCGAGCTCGGCCGTCCGACCTCGGTCGACGCCCACCCCAAGCACGCGATCGTGCTCGGTGCCGCCACGATGTCGGGACGCGGGTTCGTCGACGAGCGGGGAGTGTTCACCGGCCCCTCGACCGGCGCCGCGCCGGCGACCGGCCTGATCAGCGGCACGGGGCGCCAGCCGATGGTGCCGACGGGCCCGTACACGGGTCCGCCGACCGGATCCGGACCGATGGGCCCGAGGCCGATGGGCCCGCCGGCCGGACCGATGTCGGGGCCAAAGGGCCCCATGCCGATGCGTCCGGCCGCCGCCGGCGCCGCGGTCCCGCTCCCGGCCCTGGCCGCCTCCGGCACGCCCGCCGCGGGGATGCCCGCGCCCTCGATGGACCCGCAGACAGCGGAGGCACCCCGACGTCGCCGCGTGCCGCTGCTCGTCGCCGCGGCCGTCCTGCTCGTGGCCCTGCTCGGTGGTGGCACGTTCCTCTACCAGCAGGTGTCGAACGCGACACCGATCCCACCGGCCTCGGTCCCGCCGGCCGCGGTCGTCGCGCCCCCCGCCGAGGTCCCCGTCAACCCCGAGCCCGTCGCGCCCGCGCAGCCCGCGAACACCGCCACCGCGCGCGCACCGAGCAACACCGGTGGCGGCAACGGCGGCGGGGATCGCACGCGGCGCACGACGACCACGACCACCCGCCAGAACAGCACCGACACCGGCACGACCGACGACACGGGGACCACTGACACCGGGACCACCGGCACCGGGACCACCGGGGGCACCACCGACGGTGGGACCGGCAGCACGGGCGGCGGCAACTGGCCCTGAGGGTGCGCCGCCCGCCGGAACCGGCGGGCGGCCCTAGCGTGAACGCCGGAACCGGCGGGCGTGAACGCCGGAACCGGTGGGCGGCCCTAGGCGAACGCCGGAAGCCGCGGGAGGACATCGCGTCGTCGGGGACGTCGTCGGCCCGCCCACCGTTGCCGCGCGAGGGGATGCCGGTCGGGGGCAGCGCCTCGGGGACGCCCTCGGCCTCGGCCGCCGAGGGTGTCTCGCGGGCGTGGATGACGAACCAGGCGACCCAGCCGGCCGCGGCGACGCCGACGAAGCTGATCAGGCGATAGAGCAGGACCGCGGCGAGCGCGGGGTGCGAGGGAACTCCGCCGGCGACGAGCGCGGCGAGCAGGGCACCGTCGACCAGGCCGAGCCCGCCGGGCAGGAACGCGGCGCTCGAGGCGGCGGTGGCGGCGGCGTAGGCCACCAGCACCAGCGCGAGGGTCATGCCCTCGGCGCCCACGGCCGCGCAGCACGCGGCCAGGCAGGCGATGTCGAAGATCCAGTTGGCGAGCGCCGCCGAGCCGACCGTCGCGCGCCCACGCCCGCGCAGGTCGATCAGCTGGAGCGCCGCGATCTGCTCGGCGAGCTCCTCGACGCCGGCGTCGCGGTCGCGGCCCCGCACCCTGTTGACCAGGCGCAGGCCGCAGGTGCCGGCGGCCACGAGCACACCGGGCCGCCGCGCGACGAGCACGACGCCCGCGCCGAGCGCGGCGACGCCGGCGATCTGGGCGACGAGCAGGGGCAGCGACGTCGGGCGCCCGCCGACCACCAGGGCCGAGCCCAGCGCGATGGCGGCCAGGGAGAGGCTCGCGGCGACGCCGCCGGCCACCATCGTCCACGTGGCCGCGGGGGCGCTGGCGCCCCAGGCGCGGCGCCGCTTGAACGTGTAGGCCGACGCCAGCGCGGCGCCGCCGGGCACGGTGAGGTGCAGGGCGTTCGCCGCCATCGTGGCCAGCGTGACCTCCCTGAGGGAGACCCGGACCGAGGCGGCGGTCAGCAGGCGGCGGTGCAGGACGGCGAAGCCGAGCAGCGCGAGGGCCTCGAACCCGACCGCGGCGGCGACGAGCCAGGGGTCGGCGCCGACGAGCGCGGCGCCGGCGGCCTCGACGGTGGGGAGCACCACGACGATGCCGATCACGACCGCGGCGGCGACGACCACCCCGGTCGCCACCCGCAGCGCCCGACGGGCCGCAGGAGTCAGGCGGCGCGGACCACCAGTCGTCGTCACGGTCGCGCTCATCCCTCCACTGTCCCCCATCGGTCGCCGTCACCTCCGGGTGACCGGCTCGGCGAGCCTCGGTTGCCCCGATCGCCGCACCCGGACACGCGTGGTCACAGTGACGTGCGTCCGCCATGGTGCCCGATCGGGTGAGCACGCCAGCAGGGACCCACCGCCGCCTACCGCGCGCGAGGCGGACGAAGTGGTGGCCGCGGCGCACGGCGCCGGGCAGGATCGGTTCCGGTGGCGGGTCGAGGCGAGGAGCACCGGTCGTGGCGGGAATCGTGGAGGTCAGTCCCCGGGACGGCCTGCAGAACGAGCGCGCGCTGCTGGAGACCAGGGCGAAGGTCGAGCTCATCGAGCGGGCGGTGGCCGCGGGGGCACGCCGGATCGAGGCCGCGTCGTTCGTGCACCCGAAGCTCGTCCCGGCCATGGCGGACGCGGAGGCCGTGATGGCCTCGATCCACCGCGAGCCCGGCGTCTCCTACATCGGTCTCGTGCTCAACCGCCGCGGCTTCGACCGGGCCGTGGCGGCCGGCGTCGACGAGGTCAACGTCGTCGTCCCGGCCTCGGACGGGTTCGCCAAGGCCAACCAGAACTCGACGACGGCGGCGCTGACCGACGTCGCCGAGGAGGTGCTGGCCGAGGCGGCGTCGACCGGGCTGTTCGCGAGCCTGACCATCGCCACGTCGTTCGGCTGCCCGTTCGACGGCGAGGTCGACCCGGAGCGCGTCGTCGAGGTCGCGCGGCGCGTCCGCCGCGGCCGGGGCGAAGGAGATCGCGATCGCCGACACGATCGGCGTCGGCGTGCCCACCCAGGTCCGTGCGCTGCTCGACGGGGTCCGCGACGGTCGCCCCCGGCACGATCACACGCGCCCACTTCCACAACACCCGCAACACCGGTTTCGCCAATGCCGTCGCCGCGCTGGAGTGGGGGGTGGACTGGCTCGACTCCTCCAACGGCGGTATCGGCGGCTGCCCGTTCGCCCCGGCCGCCACGGGCAACATCGCCACCGAGGACCTCGTCTACCTGCTGCATCGCATGGGCCACGACACCGGCCTGGACCTCGACGCGCTGCTCCCGATCGCCGGCTTCCTCTCCGACGCGCTCGGCTACCGCGTCCCCGCCCTGCTGCCGCGCGCCGGCGGCTTTGGCTTCGCCTCGTGAGTGCCAGCCCGCGTCCAGGCGCGGAGAAGCACTCACGAGCACATCGTGCAAAGGAGCGCCCTGTGGCCGAGCTCGAGCAGTTCCGCATGCTGATCGGCGGCGAGGCCGTCGACGCCGCGTCCGGGAAGACCTTCGAGTCGCAGAACCCCTACACCGGCGGGTCCTGGGCCTCGATCCCGGACGGCGCCGCCGAGGACGTCGACGCCGCGGTGCACGCGGCCCGCGCCGCGCTCGACGGCGAGTGGGGGCAGATGACCGGGTTCGCCCGCGCCGCCTGCCTGCGCCGCCTCGCCGAGAAGATCACCGAGAACGCGGAGAAGCTCGCCCGCCAGGAGGTGAACGACTCCGGCAAGCTCTACCGCGAGATGCTCGGCCAGCTCCAGGGCCTCGGTGGCTGGTACCACTACTACGCCGGGCTGGCCGACAAGATCCAGGGCGAGCAGATCCCGTCCCCGAACCCGAACTACCTCGTCTACACCCGGCGCGAGCCGGTCGGGGTGGTCGCGGCGATCACCCCGTGGAACTCGCCGCTGCTGCTCATGAGCTGGAAGCTCGCCCCCGCGCTGGCCGCGGGCTGCACCGTGGTGGTCAAGCCGAGCGAGCACGCACCGGCCTCGACGCTGGGCTTCGCCACCCTGATCGCGGAGGCCGGGATCCCGGCCGGGGTGGTCAACGTCGTCACGGGTCTGTCCCGCGAGAGCGGCGAGCGCCTCGCGTCGCACCCGGGCGTCGACAAGGTCGCGTTCACCGGCTCGACCGCCACCGGCAAGGCGGTCGGCAAGGCGGCGATGGAGAACCTCAACCCGGTCACCCTCGAGCTCGGCGGCAAGTCGCCGCAGGTCGTCTTCGCCGACGCCGACCTGCAGGCGGCCGCCAACGGTCTGGTCGCCGGGGTGTTCGCCGCGACCGGGCAGACCTGTATGGCCGGCTCACGGCTGGTCGTGCACGCCGACGTCCACGACGAGCTGGTACGGCTGGTCGCCGAGCGCGCCTCGCAGATCACGCTCGGCGACCCGTTCGACCCGGCGACCGAGATGGGGCCGGTCGCCAACGGTCCCCAGTACGAGAAGGTCGTGGGCTATCTCGCCACCGCCCGCGACGAGGGCGCGACGGTGGCCTACGGCGGCGCGGCCGACGACAGCCTCGGCGGCTACTTCGTCAAGCCGACCGTGCTCTCGGTCAAGCCGACCGACACGGTGTTCCGCGAGGAGGTGTTCGGGCCCGTGCTCTCGGCGGTGACCTTCACCGACGAGGACGAGGCGATCAAGCTGGCCAACGACACCCCGTACGGGCTGGCGAGCGCGGTGTGGACCAAGGACGTGCACCGCGCCCACCGCGTCGCCGGGCGGATCAAGGCGGGCACCGTGTGGATCAACGCCTACCGCGTGGTCGCGCCGAGCGTGCCCTTCGGCGGCTACAAGTCCTCCGGGCTCGGCCGCGAGAACGGCATCCACGGCATCGACGCCTACCTCGAGACCAAGGCCGTCTGGGTCGAGCTCACCGGCGGCACCCGCGACCCGTTCACCCTCGGATAGGCGACCCGGAGGCCGTTGATGACCGCCACGCACCCCACCCACGGACCGCTCGCGGGAGCGGAGCCCAGCGACCCCGACCGGGAGGCGCTCAAGGCCGTGGAGAACCGGGTGCTCTGGCTGTCCACGGCGATCGTCGACCACGCCAACCGGGTGCGCCCGAACCCGGGCGGACTCAAGGTCGGGGGTCACCAGGCGTCGTCGGCCTCGATCGTGTCGATCATGACGGCGCTGTGGTTCTCGGCGCTGCGCCCGGAGGACCGGGTGTCCGTCAAACCCCATGCGTCGCCGGTCCTGCACGCGATCAACCACCTGCTCGGCGAGCTCGACGAGCGCCACCTGACCACCCTGCGCGCGGCCGGCGGGCTGCAGTCCTACCCGTCCCGCTCGAAGGACCCCGACCCGGTCGACTACTCCACGGGCTCGGTGGGCATCGGGGCGACGGCCCCGATCTGGGGCACGATCGCGCGCCGCTACGCCCACGGAGTCAGTGGTTCCGCGGGGTCGGGGCGACAGTTCTCACTGGTCGGCGACGCCGAGCTCGACGAGGGCGCCGTGTGGGAGGCCGTCCTCGACCCGATGGTCCGCGAGCTGGGCGAGGTGTGCTGGATCGTCGACTTCAACCGCCAGTCGCTCGACCGCGTCGTCCCGGACATCTCCGCGACCCGGCTGCACGCGCTGTTCACCGCCGCGGGCTGGCAGGTGATCACCGTGAAGTACGGGCACCTGCTCACCGAGCTCTACGCGCGTGAGGGCGGCGACGCCCTGCGCCGGCGCATCGACGAGATGACCAACCCCGAGTACCAGCGCCTGCTGCGCTACACCCCGCACCAGCTGCGCGAGCGCCTTCCCGGCGACGGTCCGGACGCCGATGCCGTGGCCGCGCTGCTCACGGACGTCGACGACGGCGCGGTCCACGCCGCGATCCGCAACCTGGGTGGTCACGACCTCGGCGCGCTGGCCGACGCCTACGACGCCATCGACGACACCCGGCCGACCGTGATCTTCGCCTACACCGTGAAGGGCTACGGGCTCGCGACCCAGGGCCACCCGCAGAACCACTCGTCGCTTCTCACCGAGACCCAGATGCGGGCGCTGGCCACCGGGCTCGGCACCGACCTCGACGCCCCCTGGGCCCCGCTGCCCGCCGACTCCCCCGCCGCCGCCCTGTGCGCGCGCACGGCCGAGCGGCTGCACCGCACCGCCGTGTCCCCCGTCGCGCCGCCCGAGATCCCGACCGACCTCGACCGCACGCCGACCGGTGTCGGGCACACCCAGCAGGCACTGGGCCGGGTGCTCCTCGACCTGACCCGCAGCGCGCCCGACGCCGCGCGCCGGGTGGTGACCGTGAGCCCCGACGTCGCCTCGTCGACCAACCTCGGTGGCTGGCTGAACAAGGTCGGCTCGTGGTCCGCGCGCGAGCGCACCGACTGGTTCGCCGACGACGCCGAGACGATCCTGCACTGGCGCGAGCGCCCGACCGGCCAGCACATCGAGCTCGGCATCGCCGAGACCAACCTGGTCGGGCTGCTCGGCGAGCTCGGCGCCACCTGGTCGCGCTGGGGCGAGCCGCTGCTGCCCATCGGGGTGCTCTACGACCCCTTCGTCGCCCGCGCCCTCGAGCCGTGGGCGTTCGGGATGTACGCCGGCGGGCAGTCGATCCTCGTGGGTACGCCGTCCGGGGTGTCCCTGGCCCCCGAGGGCGGGGCGCACCAGTCGATCACCACTCCCTCGATCGGCCTGGAGCAGCCCGGCTGCGTGTCCTTCGAGCCCGCCTTCGCCGTCGAGGTCGCGTGGTGCCTGCTCGACGGCCTGTCCCGCCTCGGGCGCGCCGGGGGCTCGTCCACCTACCTGCGCCTCTCGACCGCACCGATCGACCAGTCGCTCGCGGCGATCCCCACCGACCCCGCGGCGCGCGACCGGCGCCGTCGCCAGGTCACCGCCGGCGCCTACCCGCTGCGGCGCAGCACGTCCGCCCCCGCGGTGACGATCGCGGCGATGGGCGCCGTCGTCCCCCAGGCCCTCGACGCCGCCGAACGCCTCGACGCCGCCGGTGTCCCCGCCGACGTCGTCGTCGTCACCAGCCCGGACCGCCTCTTCCGCGCCCTGCGCGCCCGTACCACCGACGCCGCCCTCCTCGGGGGTGTCCCCGAGCCGGCCTGGGTCCTCGAGAGCGCCTTCCCCGCCGACCGCGCCGCCCCGCTGGTCACCGTCCTCGACGGCCACCCCCACACCCTCGCCTTCCTCGCCGGCATCCACCGTCGCCGCGCCACCCACCTCGGCGTCACCGAGTTCGGGATGTCCTCCGACCTCCCCACCGCCTACGCCCACCACCACATCGACGCCGACGCGATCGTGACCGCCGCCCTGGGGTGAACAGTCAGCTCGCGGCGTAGCTCGCCGCGGGAGGTGCGCGGCCCGCTCCAGAGATCGCCGGAACCTCGGCGCCGGACCTCAACTCTTGCTCACGATGCCGTCCATCAAGGTTTGACCCATCAAAGCTTGGCGACAAGCCTCGACATCAAGGTTCACGGCGCCCGCTCGGCAAGTCTGGTCTGTCTCGGACCAGGGTCCGCGTCAACACGGGTGATAGGTACGGCCTCCGGGCTCGTAACAGCGGGGCCCGGTGTAGCCGGGGTACGCACCCGATCCCGACGACGCACTGGAAGAGCCGGAGCTGCGCCCGCTCGAGCTGCTCGAGGAGTCGGCGGCAGCCTGGCGGCGACGTGCCGCCGCGAGGTCGGCCTCATACGCGGCCTGGGCACGCGCTGCGGCGCGCGCCTCGTTCCGTTGCCGCTCCTCGTCGTCCCGGCGGGCCTGCTCCTGCGCCACGGCAGCTTCGCGCATGGTCGTCGCCGTTCCGCGCGACGACACGGCCTCACCGGCGGCCCGGTCGAGCACGACTTGCACCCGAGCCCGGAAGGCGTCCTGCTCGACGCGGGTGAACGCGGTCCACACGATCCCGGTGCGCGGGCCGTCGAACATGGCGAGCACCGCGGTCGCCCGGTCGACCACCTGGTCGGATCGCTCCGCGGCCGCGTCCCACTGATCGGCGACCAGCGCAGGGCCAGCTGTCGGGATGGTCAGCTGCTCCACCTGTGCGACTGGCGCCGGAACCGTGCAGTCGATCGTCGGGGAATAGAGGCCGCGCGCCGCCGCCTTGGCCTCCTGCTGGGCCGCCACGACCTCGTCATAGAAGCGACGGTTCGGCTCGACCACCATCGGGACGCCGAGACCCTCCCGGGCGAGCTCCGCGTTGACGAGGACGCCGTCGGCGTTGGTGACACCCGAGAGGGTCCGGCCGTAGCGGTCGGTCGGCTCGACGTCGCCCTCGAGGGTGACCTCGCTGCCGGCCGGCACGAGCTCGGCGAGACGCGCCGAGGCCTGGGGCCCGAGGCACTCGACCGGCATGTTCGGGTCCTTCGTCTCCGGCGTGTCGATGTTGAGCAGGCGAATGCGGACACCGGAGCGGCCGTCGACGGTGGCGTCGAACGTGTCCCCGTCGACCACTCGCTCCACGACGACCGTCGACCCGGTGGCCGCGACCACGGCCGCCGTGCCACCGACGGCGGTCGCGGCGACCACCCCGACCACGAGGTACTTCGTCATCGCCATCGACAACAAGGCCACGGGCATGACCGGCGACCCCCTCTCTACGCCACTCTGCGTAGAAGGTCCTCGTTCGAAGGGTCGTGCCCGTTACTTCGTTTGGACACATCGGCACCCGCGAGTTCCGGGGCTTCGCGGAACATCCGTGTCCTCGGGACACGCCCTTTCGAAAAGGCGGTCGCCGCCGACCCCGCCGGAGGGTCGTGCCGCCGGGCCACGGCGGGGAGAATCCGGCCCATGGCGACGCGACTCTGGCATCCGTTCTCCGACATGGCCGCCGTCGACGGGCACGAGTTCGTCGTGGACCGCGCCGACGGGGTCTGGGTCTACGACGAGGCGGGGCGGCGCTATCTCGACGGGTGCGCGAGCCTCTGGTACTGCAACGTCGGCCACGGTCGGCAGGAGATCGTCGAGGCCGCGACGGCGCAGATGGCGAAGCTCGAGGCGTACTCCTGCTTCTCCGACCTCGCCAACCGGCCCGCGCTCGAGCTCGCCGACCGCCTCGCCGACCTCGCCCCGGTCGACGACGCGAAGGTGCTCTTCGGCTCCGGTGGCGCGGACGGGATCGACACGGCGGTGAAGCTCGCCCGCGGCTACTTCCAGGCGATCGGCGAGCCGCAGCGGGTGCACGTGGTGTCCCGTGAGACCGGGTATCACGGCACGCACGGCTACGGCACCTCGATCACCGGCATCCCGCCCAACCGCGAGGGCTGGGGGGTGCTCGCCGGGGAGAACACCGTCGCTCCCCTGCACGACCTGACCGGCGTGGAGAAGGTCTTCGCCGAGGTCGGTCCGGAGAGGATCGCGGCGTTCGTCATCGAGCCCGTCACCGGGGCCGGCGGCGTCCACCTGCCCGAGGAGGGCTACCTCGAGGGTGTCGCCGAGCTCTGCCGCCGCCACGGAGTGCTGCTGGTGATCGACGCGGTGATCTGCGCCTTCGGCCGGCTCGGGACGTGGTTCGGCGTCGAGCGCTTCGACGGCGTCCGCCCCGACATGATCACGTTCGCCAAGGGGGTGACCAGCGGATACCTCCCCCTGGGCGGCGTGATCGTGTCCGGTGAGGTCGCCGCACCGTGGTGGACCACCCCGGGTGAGCGCACGTTGCGCCACGGACCGACCTACTCCGGGCACGCGACCTGCTGCGCGGCGGCGCTGGCCACCCTCGACATCTTCGAGCGGGAGGGACTCATCCCTCGCGGCGAGGAGCTGGAGACCCCGCTGCTCGAAGCCCTCGCCCCGCTGACCGGGCACCCGCTGGTCCACGAGGTCCGCGCCGGCTTCGGGCTGATCGCGGCCGTGGAGCTCGAGCCCGACGTGCTCGCCACGGTGCCCGACGCTCCCAACGTCATGCTCCGCGGCGCCCGCGAGGCCGGCGTCATGGTGCGCGGACTGGGCAAGGGGGTCGCGGTCTCCCCGCCGCTCACGATCGGTCTGGACGAGATCGCGCTGCTCGCCGAGGGCATCCGTGCCGGGCTGGACGCGCTGCCGAACGAGGCCCCGGTGCCCGCCGCACCGGGGGCCTGAACCCGATCACCCGGAGGCCCCCATGAAGACGCTCGTCGACCTCAACGCGGACGCCGGGGAGAGCCTCGGGCGCTGGAAGCTCGGCCACGACAACGAGCTGATGGCCCACGTGACCTCGGTGAACGTCGCCTGCGGCTACCACGCCAGCGACCCGGTGACCATGCGCGACTCCGTGCGCACCGCGGTCGCCACCGGCACGGCGATCGGCGCCCACCCGGGCCTGCCCGACCTGGTCGGGTTCGGGCGACGCCGGATGGCACTGCGCCCCGACGAGGCCGCGCAGATCGTGCTCTACCAGGTCGGCGCGCTACAGGCCACGGCCCGGGCGGAGGGCGCCGAGGTCGTACACGTGAAGCCGCACGGCGCCCTGTACGGGATGGCGCTGACCGACCCGGAGATCACCACCGCGATCACCGAGGCCGTCCTGCGCCTCGACCCGCAACTCATGATCTTCTGGCTGGCCGGGCCGACCGCGGACCTCGCGCGCTCGCTGGGCGCGACGGTCGCGCGCGAGGGCTTCGCCGACCTGGAGTACGACGACGAGGGCCGGATCATCGTCGAGCCCGAGCCGAAGGCGAAGGATCCCGACGCCGTCGCCCAGCAGGCCGTCGACCTCCTGGAGGGCCACGTCGCGAGCACCTCGGGCAAACACCTCGACGTCGACGTCGACACCATCTGCCTGCACGGCGACCGGCCGAACGCCGTCGAGATCGCCCAGGCGCTCAGCGCCCGCCTCGACGACCTGGGCGTCCGGCGGATCCCGGCGGCGGAGCTGCTCGGCGCCTAGCGGAGCAACGTCTCCAGCGTGGTGATGTCGTAACGCCCCTCGACGATCGCGGGCTCGTCGAGCAGCCGGCGGTGCAGCCCGATGGTCGTGGGGACGCCCTCGACGCGGTACTCGGCGAGCGCGCGGCGTCCGCGGGCGAGGGCCTCGTCGCGGGTCAGGCCCCAGACGGCGAGCTTCGCGACGAGCGAGTCGTAGAACGGCGGGATGGCGTCGCCGGCCATGAGCGCGGTGTCCACCCGCACGCCCGGTCCGCCGGGCAGCTCCAGGGAGGTCACCTCGCCCGGTGCGGGCAGGAAGTCGTCGTCGGGGTCCTCGGCGTTGACCCGGAACTCGATCGCCGCGCCGCGCAGCACGACGTCGTCCTGGGCGAACGACAGCGGCGCGCCGCCGGCCACGCGGAGCTGCTCGGCGACGAGGTCGAGGCCGGTGACCAGCTCGGTCACCGGGTGCTCGACCTGGATGCGAGTGTTCATCTCGATGAAGAAGTACTCCCTATCGGCCGCTCCCTCTTCCACCAGGAACTCCACGGTGCCCGCGCCGACGTAGCCGACCTCGGCGCCAGAAGCACGGCCGTCGTAGCACAACGAGGCCCGCGATGTCCGGGTCCAGCCCGACCGCCGGCGCCTCCTCCAGGATCTTCTGGCGACGCCGCTGCAGGGAGCACTCGCGCTCGAAGCAGTGCACCACCGTGCCGTGGGCGTCGGCCATCACCTGCACCTCGATGTGGCGGGGGTGCTGCAGCGCGCGCTCGAGGTAGACGACGTCGGAGCCGAACGCGCTCGCCGCCTCCCGCTGCGCCTCGACGACGACGCGACGCAGCTCGTCGGCGTCGGCGGCCGGGCGGATGCCGCGCCCACCCCCGCCGGCCGAGGCCTTGACCAGCACCGGGTAGCCGACGTCCTCCGCCGCCGCCACGGCCTCCTCGGCCACGTCGTCGCCGGAGAGCTCGCCGCTGCCCGGGACCACCGGGACACCGGCCCGCGAGGCGACGGCGCGCGCGGCGGCCTTGTCGCCCATCGTCGCGATCACCTCGGCGGGCGGGCCGACGAACACCAGCCCGGCATCGGTGACCGCCTGCGCGAACGAGGCCCGCTCGGACAGGAACCCGTAACCCGGGTGCACCGCGTCCACCCCGGCCGAGCGCGCGGCCTCGAGCACCGCGTCGACGTTCAGATAGCTCTTGGTCGCCGACGACTTCCCGATGTGGACGGCGTCGTCGGCGTGCCGGACGTGCGCGGCGTGCTCGTCCGCGTCCGAGTAGACCGCGACCGACCGGATGCCCAGCTCGCGGCACGCGCGCACCACGCGCAGGGCGATCTCCCCGCGGTTGGCCACGAGCACCGAGTCGATGCCCCACCCACCCCGGGTCACGTCTCGAGCTCGACCAGCTCCTGGCCGATGGTCACCTCGTCCTCGTTCTCGACCAGCCAGCGCGACACGGTGCCCGCGACGTCCGCCTTCACCTCGCGGAAGGTCTTCATGACCTCGATGAGCCCGATGGTCTCGCCCTCGGCCACGGTGGCGCCGTCGGCCACGTAGGGGTCCGCGTCCGGCGAGGGCCGGCGGTAGAAGACGCCGGGGGTGCGGGCGGCGATGGTGTGGCCGGCCATGCGGTCTCCTCGTGGGCAGGGGTCAGGACAGGGCGGCGCGGATGCGGTCGAGCTGGGCGGCGCGGTCGCGGCGGATCGACAGCGCCTCGTCGAGGTCGACGGGGACGAACCGGGTGCGGTCGCCGGTCTTGGTCTGGGCGAGCCGGTCGCGGTCGACGCTGATCACGGTGCCGAGCGTGGCGTACCCGCCGCCGGTGACCGCGTCCTGCAGCAGGACGATCGGCTCGACACCGCCCGGGACCTGCACCGATCCCACCGGGTAGCCGTTGTCGGTGACGTTCGCCGGGTCGCTGCCCGCCCCGAAGGGCTGCTCGCGGGGCACGAACTCGAGCTCGGCGCCGCGGTAGCGGTAGCCGACGCGGTTGGCGTCCGGCGTGACCTTCCAGTCGGTCGTGGTGAAGCGCTCGAGGGCCTCGGGGGTCAGGCGGTGGGCGTGCAGCCCGACGAGCAGGCGCAGCTCGGCGGTGGTCGGGTGGACGGGGCGCTCGGCCTCGTCGAGCCGGCGTCCCGGGCGGGCGTCGCGGGCCGGTCCGAGGCTGAGCTCGTCGCCCTCGGCCAGCGCGCGCCCCTCGAAGCCGCCGATCCCGACGAGCGTGTACGTCGAGCGGCTGCCGTAGTAGAGCGGGACGTCGATCCCGCCCGCCACCGCGATGTAGGGGCGGGCGCCCGCGGCGAGCTGCCCGAACGCCAGGGTCTGGCCCGCGCGGACCGCGAAGGACTCCCAGGTGGGGACCTCCGAACCGTCCAGCGTCACCGGGATGTCGGCGCCGGTGACCGCGACGACGGTGTCGGCGGTGAACTCCAGCGTCGGTCCGAGGTAGACCGCTTCCAGGGCCGCGGCGCCGGGCTCGTTGCCGACCAGCGCGTTGCCGACGTGGTAGGCGAACGAGTCGAGCGCACCCGACGGCGGGAAGCCGATCGCGTAGTGCCCGAAGCGGCCGGTGTCCTGGACGGTGGTCTCCAGGCCCGGATCGCGGACGAGAACGCTCATCGCTCCAGCACCTCCAGCAGCGACCGGTTGGTCCCGTCCGGGTCGGCGAGCCAGCGCGACGGCGAGAACTGCACCGGCCGCGTCGTGTAGCGGAAGGTGCCGTCGTCGACCTGTGCGCGCACCTCGTCGTAGCCGTCCTGGTCGACGCGGCGGAAGTTGATGATGTCGCCGTGGGTGAAGAAGACGACGGAGTCGTTCTCGGCGAAGTCGGGGAGTCGCTGCGCACCGTCGAAGATCGGGGCGGGCGCGCTCCCGAACAGCTGGTACCCGCCCGCGCCCTTCACCGGGTAGATCACGGCGAACGCGCCGCCGAAGCCGAACGCCCGCTCCGGGGTCTCGGTGCGCGGCCGCACGTACTTGGGCACCTCGACCTGGCGCTCGCGCGGCACGAGCTGGAAGCACCACGGCAGGCCGGGGACGAACCCCATCATCGTGACCAGGTACGGCGAGCCGGCCAGCGCATCGATGAACGACGCCGCCGAGTCGTAGCCGTTGATCCGCGCCCCGTAGTCGAGGTCGGTGCCCGAGGGGTCCTGGTGGCGGTCGCGGAAGCGCATGAGGACCTCGTGGGTCCACGGGTCGGCGAACATGATCGGGACGTCCACGATGCGGGTGTCGACGGTGAAGTCCGGATCGGTCGACGCCGCGGAACCGACCTCGCTCTCGATGCGCTGCAGCTCGCGGACCAGGTCGCGCGGGTGCAGGCGGTCGGGGTCGACCCGGACCATGTACGACGCGTTCGACGGGCAGATCTCCTCGACCCCGGGAAGCGCCTCCTCCGCGAGCCGGCGGGTGATCGCGAGCGACGTGAAGTGCGCCGGGAGGCTCATGGCCTCGTCGATCTCGACGTAGACGAACTCGTCACCGCCGAAGTCGTAGCGGGCCCCGGCCTCGCCGGCCGCTGCGAGTCCGGAGTCGGTCATAGGGGTCACCCTGGCCGCACTTCCCCCTCCGGTCCAGCCCCGATCTCATCGGGTGGAGCGGCAGGGTCGGCACGGTGTCGGGCAGGAGTGGTACACCGCCGGGACGGGGCGGCTCACGCGGAGGAGGCGGGTGTGCGACACACGGCCGAGGGACGGATACGGGCGGCACCCGCCGCGGTCTGGGCGGTGTTCTCCGACGTGGCGCGCTGGCCGGAGTGGACCGACACCGTCCGCGACGTCCGCCTCCTCGACGGCCCGGAGCTCGCCGTCGGCGCGCGGGTGCGGATCGTGCAGCCACGGCTGCCCACGATCACGTGGCGGGTCGACGTGCTGGACGCCCCACGGTGCTTCTCCTGGGTGGCGGGCACGCCCGGGGCCCGCGCGCGGGCCGTCCACGCGATGCACGACGACGGCGACGGCACCCGCGTCGTCCTGACCATCGACCAGACCGGGCTGTCGGCGGTGTTCGGGCTGCTCACCGCCCGGCTCACCCAGGACTACATGGACCGCGAGGTGACCTACCTCGCCCGCCGGGTCGAGGGCGCCTGATCGCGCAGCGCCGACCACACCTGCTGCGGGGTGACCGGCATGTCGAGGTGGGTGACCCCGAGGTGGGACACGGCGTCGATCACCGCGTTCACCACGGCGGGCGAGGAGCCGATCGCGCCCGACTCCCCGATCCCCTTCACCCCCATCGGGTTGGTGGGCGAGGGGGTGACGGTCTGCTCCAGGTCGAACGAGGGCAGGTCGCTCGCGGCGGGCACGGCGTAGTCGGCCAGCGTGGCGGTCGTGGGCTGGCCCGCGTCGTCGAACGTGGCGTGCTCGTAGAGCGCCTGGGCGATGCCCTGCGCGATCCCGCCGTGGAGCTGCCCGTCGACGATCTGCGGGTTGACGATGCGCCCGCAGTCGTCGACGGCGACGAAGCGACGCACCTCGGTGCGCCCGGTCTCGGTGTCGACCTCGACGACGCAGATGTGGGTGCCGAACGGCCAGGTGAAGTTCGGCGGGTCGAAGTGGTGGTCGGCCGTGAGGTTGGGCTCCATCCCCTCGGGGAGGTCGGCCGCGAGCGACGCGGCCCCCGCGACCTCCTGGATCGTCACCGACGGCCCTGATGTCCCGGCCACCGAGAACACGCCGTCGCGGAAGTCGAGATCGTCCTCGGCGGCCTCGAGGAGGTGGGCGGCGATCAGCCGGGCCTTGGCGATCACCTTCTCGGCCGCGCCGAACACCGCCGAGCCGCCCACCGCGAGGCTGCGCGAGCCGTAGGTGTCGCGGCCGAACGGCGCGATCATGGTGTCGGAGTGGAAGACCTCGACGTCGGCCGGGTCGATCCCGAGGGCGTCGGCGGTGATCTGCGACCACGCCGTCTCGTGGCCCTGCCCGTGGGGGCTCGTGCCGGTGACCACCTCGGCGCGCCCGGCCGTGGTCATCCGCACGGTCGCCGCCTCCCAGCCCCCGGTCTGCAGCCGGACGCCGGCCGCGACCTTGGACGGCGACAGCCCCCCGGACTCGGTGAAGTTGCCGATCCCGACCCCGAGGGCCACCGGGTCGCCGGCGGCGCGGCGGCGGGCCTGCTCGGTGCGCAGCCCCTCGTAGTCGACGAGCTCGAGGGCACGGCGCATGCAGGTCTCGTAGTCGCCCGAGTCGTACTGCACGCCCGACGGGACCGTGCGCGGCTCGCTGAACGGCGGATGGAGGTTGCGCAGCCGCAGCTCGGCCGGGTCCATGTCGAGGGCCCGCGCGAGGTCGTCGAGGATCCGCTCGTGGGCGTACGCCGCCTCGGACCGGCCGGCGCCGCGGTAGGCGTCGGTGGGGGTGAGGTTGGTGAACACGCCGCGGCACTCGAAGTCGTAGGCCCCGAAGTCGTAGAGCCCGCAGTAGGTGAACGCCCCGAACACCGCGACGCCCGGGGTGAGCAGCTGGAGGTAGGCGCCCATGTCGGCGATCAGCCGGATGCGCATGCCCAGGATCCGGCCGTCGCGGGTGGCCCCCAGCGTCATGTGCTGCACCTGACCGCGGCCGTGCGTGGTGGCGACGTGGTGCTCCGAGCGGGTCTCGGTCCACTTCACCGGCCGCTTCAGCCGGCGCGCGAGCACCAGCGCGAGGGCCTCCTCGGCGTAGACGTTGAGCTTCGCGCCGAAGCCGCCGCCGACGTCCGGGGCCACCACCCGCAGCTTGGTGTCGGGGACGCCGCAGATCGCCGCGAGGAGATCGCGGACGAAGTGGGGCACCTGCGTCGAGGTGTGGATCGTGAAGCCGCCGCCGACCGCGTCCGGGGTGACGACGACCGCGCGGGTCTCCATCGGCGAGGGGATCACCCGCTGCTGGACGTAGCGGCCCTCGACGACGACGTCGGCCTGGGCGAGGGCGGCGTCGACGTCGCCCACCGCCAGCGGCCAGGTGTAGCAGTGGTTGGTACCGAACTGCTCGTGCACGAGCGGGGCGCCCGGCTCCAGGGCTGCCTCGACGTCGAACACGCCGGGCAGCTCCTCGTAGTCGACGACGACCAGCTCGGACGCGTCGCGGGCGGACGCGGCGTCGACGGCGGCCACCACGGCCACACCGTCGCCGACGTGGTTGACCTCGTCGCGCGCGAGCGGGGGATGATCGGGGACGAGGATGTCCTCGGTGACCGGCCAGCCGGTGGGGATGCCCGCGACGAACTCGCCGGCCAGGTCCGCGCCGGTGAACACCGCGACGACCCCGGGGTGCGCGCGCGCCGCCGTCGTGTCGACGCCGGTGATCCGCGCGTGGGCGACGGGGCTCCGCACCACCGTGAGGTGGACGGCGCCGGCGGGCGTGATGTCGTCGGTCCACGTGGCACGGCCGGTCAGCAGGGCGGCGTCCTCGCGGCGCGGGAGACTCCGGCCGACGTGCGGCAGGGAGGCCGGACGGGCGTCAGCGGTCTCGGTCACCGGGGCTCCCTCGACGGTGGTGTGGTGCTCACCACCGTGTCGTGCCCGTTCCGTCCTGTACAGGTCCCGTCGCCCGCTGGCTCACGATCGCCCGGCTGCTCACATCCACCCTCGCCGGCGGAAGAAGAAGAACAGGGTCAGCGACGCCAGCACCATCAGGCTCAGGGCGAAGGGGTAGCCGAACACCCAGCCCAGTTCGGGCATGTGCTCGAAGTTCATGCCGTAGATCGCCCCGATCAGGGACGGGGTGAACAGGATGGCCGCCCAGGAGGAGATCTTCTTGACCTCCTCGCCCTGCGCGAGGCTGGTCTCGGAGAGCCGCCGCATCTCCTCGTTCTGGCGCTGCCCGACCAGCGCGGCGTTGACGGTGAGCAGCCGTTCGAGCAGCTGGCGGAACCCGTCGGCCGACTCGGACACGCTGACGATGTGGTCGGCGACGTCGCGCAGGCCGCGGTGGAGCATCAGGCGGTCCGGGTCGTCGGCCGTCTCGGCGAGCAGGTCGTCGAGGACCGGGCGGAGCGGGTCGACCGCGCGCTGGAGCTCGATGACCTCGCGGGAGAGCTGGTAGATGCGCCGCGAGACGCTCGGGTCGCCGCCGAAGACCTGGGTCTCGATCTGGTCGATGTCCTGGCGCAGGCCCTGGATCACCGGGCGGTAGTCGTCGACGATCCGGTCGAGGATCGCGTAGAGCACCGCGCGGGGCCCGTGGCGCAGCAGGTCACGGTCGTTCTCCAGCCGCGTGCGCACCGAGCTGAGGTCGGGGACCTCGGCGTGCCGGACGCTGACGACGAAGTCGTCGCCGATGAACAGGTGGATCTCCCCGACCTGCACGTCCTCGTCCTCGTCGACGTACCAGGCGGGACGCAGCACGACGAACTCGACGTCGTGGTAGCGCTCGAGCTTCGGGCGCTGATGGGCGTTCACGGCGTCCTCGACGGCCAGCGGGGGCAGGTCGAACTCCTGCGCCAGGTGGCTCAGCTCGTCGTCGTCCGGACGCAGCAGCCCGATCCAGGCGAAGCCCTCGTCCTCGGAGCGCAGCAGCTGCAGTGTGCGGTCGAGCGACTCGGGCTCGACGCGACGCTCGCCGCCCACGTACACCGCGTTGTCGACGACACTCATGGCGCCATTCTGCGCGCCCTACAGGTGCGCGAGCGCCACCCCTGCCGCCACCAGGCCCACGGCGTTGGTGCCGAGGTGCAGGCCGATCGGCGCGAGCACCGAGCCGGTGCGATGGCGCAACCAGCCCAGGGCCACGCCGCCGGCGACGGTGACGCCCAGGACCAGGGCCACCGAGGTCCACTGCAGGTCGGCGGGCAGCGGGACCGCCGAGGGCCCGAGGGCGACGGTGAGGTGCCAGAGCCCGAACGCCACGGCCGTGACCGAGACCGCGACGCGGGCGGGCAGCGAGCGGATCGAACGCCCGTGCAGCACCCCGCGGAAGGCGAGCTCCTCGGCGAGCACCGTGCCGAGCGGGATGAGCACCAGCCCCCGCACCAGCAGCGCGCCCGGCCCGGCGCCGGCCAGCTGCGGGTTGGCCAGCACCTCCGGCGCGATGAGCAGAACGAGCCCGTAGCCGACGACGGCCACACCGATCGCGGCGCCGCCCCAGCGCAGGCCCGCCCGCCACGTGCCCCGGCCGACCCCCAGGTCCGCCCAGCTCAGCCCGGCGAGGCGGGCGGCCCCGACCAGCGCGAGCACGCCGCCGAGGTTGACCGCGGCCTTGAGCACCGGGTCCGCGGGCAGGGCCGGGAGCACGAGATTGCTCCAGACCAGCAGCAGCACGGCCACCGCGACGGGCGGGGCGAGTCGGGCGAGATGGGACCGGGGCGTGCGGACAGACGTGACGGGGGGAGCGGAGGTCACACGCCCAGGATGCCCGCTACCCGCGCGGTATCCACATCGGTCCACCCCGGGGGCGCCGCGAGGGCGAGCCAGGAGGGCAGAAGCACCGACCGGTAGTTGTGGCCGTGGCCGTCCGGGACCGACTGTGAGTCGCCCATGTCGATGGTCACCTGCCAGAAGGTCACCACCGGGTACCAGGACATCGTCGCCGAGACGTCCCGGCCGCGCGGTTCTCGCAACCAGTCCGGGCGCTCGACCAGCAGCTCCGGGGACCACCAGACGATCGGGTCCGACGGGTGCTGGACGTAGAGCACGCGCGGGGCGTCCCAGGGCCCGGGGGGACGCGCCAGGTCGGCGGGGTCGGCCGCGAAGCGCACCTCGCGGCCCCCGCCGACGACGGGTTCGATCTCGGGCGAGCCGGGGTCCCGGCGCTCGGTGAGCGTGGTCCACAGCCGGTTCGAGTTCGGCGGCCCGACCCAGAGCACGCCGTCGGCGTGGGAGCGGGCGTCGTCGAGACTCGAGAACGCCGCCTCCGAGCCCTGGGAGCCCAGGGACTCACCGAAGACGAGCAGACGCGGTCGATTCTCGGGCGGGATCTCCGCGACCCGGGCGTGCACGGCGTCGAAGAGCGCCCGACCCTCGGCCTCGGCGCGCGTGCGGTCGACGAGGAACGACAGCCAGCTGGGCAGGTAGGAGTACTGGCTGGCGACGATGGCGGTGTTCCCGCCCCACGTCAGCTCGAGGGAGTCGACCACCGGGTCGTCGATCCACCCGGTACCGGTCGTGGTGACCACGGCGACCACGGCGCGCTCGAAGGCCCCGGTCCGCTCGAGCTCGGCGACGGCGAGCTCGGCGCGGTCCTGGGCCTCGGGCGCCGACTCGAGGCCGACGTAGGTACGGATCGGCTCGCGGGGCGCCCGCCCCGACGCGGCGGCGAGCTGGGACGCGGGACGCCCACCGGCGACGAAGTCCTGCCCCTCGCGCCCGAGGGTGTCCCACGGCACGCGCGAGGCGGGCGAACCCGACCGCGCCGTCGAGACGGGGGCGACCACGCCGGGGTAGGTCTCGTCGTTGGTGGCGCTGAAGGCGGCGTCGGCCAGGCGCAGCCCGGTGCGCAGGACCAGGGTGTCGACGACCACGGCGACGAGGATCAGGGCGACCGTGAACCCGACGACGCCCGCGACCTGGCGCGGCATGTGGGCACGCCGCCGCAGCTGCCCGGCGAGGATCCGCCCGAGCCACCGGACGAAGCGTCCGAACCCGATCAGGAGAGCCGCGACGACGAGCGCGATCGGTCCGGCGCGCAGCCACCCGTCGGTGGTGGTCTGCACCATGCCCATGGACGCGGCGATCTGGCGCTGCCACCCGGCGCCCGCGACGAGCATCATCACCATCGTCCCCGCGGCGGTGATCACCAGCACCAGCCAGGCGCCCGGCGTCAACCACACCGGCGTGATCCGCCGGATCCGGTCGGTCAGGGGCGTCCACCGCGCGGTGCGCCCGAGCACCCAGGCGAACGCCACCCCGAGTGCGTAGCCGAGGGCCCCCGAGATCCCCGTGGCGAGCCCCTGGAAGAGGTAGTCCCGCGGGATCAGGGACGGGGTCAGCGAGATCAGGGCGAATGCGGTGCCGAGCACGAAACCGCCGGGGTGCGCCCGCGGCACGTACCGGATCAGGCGCGCCACCCGCGGCGAGAGCGTCGGGGAGTCGCCCCCGAACTCGTGGCGCCCGAATCCGTGGTGGCTGAACTCCTCGGAGACGTCCTCGATGAAGTCGGCGTCGAGCTCGAAGTCGTCGAGGTCGCGCGCCCCGTCCCGCTCCGCCACCCCGGCATCCTCCCGCACCCGAGGGCGACGGCGCCGGGCTTGCCCTCGACCGCTACAGGGGTATTGATCGGCTGTGCGCATCGACCGGATCGACCACGTCGTCCTGACCGTCACCGACCTGGAGGCCACGGCCGCCTTCTACGAGCGCCTCGGGTTCCACCGGGAGGTCTTCGGCGACGGGCGGACCGCGCTGCACGCGGGCACCAACAAGATCAACCTGCACGAGTCGGGCCGGGAGTTCACACCGAGGGCCGAGCGCCCGACCCCGGGCAGCGGCGACCTCTGCTTCGTCGTCGCCGGACCCCTCGACGAGGCGATCGCCGCTCTCGACGCGGCGTCGATCGCCGTCGAGGAGGGACCGGTCGACCGCACCGGCGCCCTGGGCCCGATACGCAGCGTCTACGTCCGCGACCCGGACCGGAACCTCGTCGAGCTCAGCGAGTACCTCTGAGGGCGGGCCCGCAGGCCTCCGACGGCGGGGCGCGCGATGGTGGTCGCCGGAGGGGGGCGGTGCCAGACTGTCGTCCCCCTTCGCTGGAGAGGTGACCGACCATGCCCACCCGAGACGACGTATGGCCCCCCGGGACGCCGAACTGGGCGGACATCTCGGTGCCCGACCTCGGCGTCGGTACCGCCTTCTACCGCGACGTCCTCGGCTGGACGATGATCGACAGCGGCGAGGACTTCGGGCACTACCACATCGCGCAGGTCAACGGCAGGGCCGTCGCCGGGATGGGGCCGGTCATGCAGGAGGGCTGGCCCACCGCCTGGACGCTGTACTTCGCGAGCGACGACGCCGACGCGACGGTGGCGCTGGTCTCCGAGCACGGCGGGCAGGTGGTCGTGGGGCCGATGGACATCCCCGGCAACGGCCGGATGGCCATCGCCGCCGACCCGACGGGCGCGGTGTTCGGCGTGTGGCAGGCCACCGGGATGATCGGCGCCGGAATCGTCAACGAGCCCGGCGCGATGGCCTGGGAGGACGGGCGACTGTCCGACCCTGAGGCCGCGCGACGCTTCTACGGGGCCGTCTTCGGCTACACCTTCGGTGCCGTGCCCGGGGCGCCCGGGGACTACACGACCTTCGACATCGACGGCCGCCCCGCGGGCGGCCTCGGCGGCATGATGGGCGCACCGGAGGGCACCCCGTCGCACTGGGTGATCTACTTCGCGGTGATCGACGCCGATGCCGCGGTGGCGGTGGCCGCCGAGCGCGGAGGATCGGTGCTCAGCTCTGCTCTCGACACGCCCTTCGGCCGGATGGCCTTCCTCGCCGATCCGTTCGGCGCTCCCTTCGCGGTGATCCAGAGCCCCCCGAACGCGGGCTGACCCGGCCCGCCCGGGTCCCTACCCGAAGTTCTGCACGTGCTGGAAGCCGAAGCGGCCCTTGATGCAGAGGTGGCCGTGGGTCACCGAGTGGTCGGCGGGCGAGGTGACGTTGACGATGGCGCCCTGCTGGACGTGGAGCTCGAGGTTGCAGCCGACCCCGCAGAACGAGCAGATCGTCGTCGCGACGGTCTCCTCGTCGGGGCGCCAGTCGTCGGCCTCGCGGAGCTCGTGTTCGCGCACCGACTTCAGGGCCCCGGTCGGGCAGACCCCGATGCAGTTGCCGCAGTAGACGCACGCCGACTCGGGGAGCTCGACGTCGTACTCGGTGGCGATGCGGGCGTCGAAGCCGCGCCCGGCGGCCGCGATGGCGAAGGTGAACTGGGCGTCGGTCCCGCAGGCGTTGACGCACTTGTAGCACATGATGCAGCGCGAGTAGTCCCGCACGTACAGGTCGTTGTCGATCTTGATGGGCTGCTGCACGGTCGCCGCGGTGGCGCCGTCCGGGGCGTCGTGGTGCCCGGCGTGACGCCGGTCGCGCTCGCCCGCCGCGGCCGGCGGGGCGGGCGGCCCGTAGCGCTCGGCGTCGACGCCGTAGTCGCCCATCCACCGCTGGACGTCGCTGCTCGCCTGGCTCATGTCGACCGACGAGGCGAGCAGCTCGAGCACCATGCGGCGGCTGTGCCGGACCTTCTCGGTGTCGGTCTTCACCTCCATCCCGTCCTCGCACTTGCGGGCGCAGGACGGCACGAGCGCGCGGGAGCCCTCGACCTCGACCACGCACACCCGGCAGGCGTTGATCGGATTCATGTTCGGCGCCCAGCACAGGGTGGGCGTGTCGGCCTGCGCGGGCGTGCCCTCGCCGTGGAGCGCGTCGAGGATCGTCGCGCCCTCGGGGACACGGACCTCGTCGCCGTCGAGCGTCAGGCCCACCATCCGCCGGATGCCGCCGAGCATGACCGGGCCGGCCGGCACCCGCTCGGTGACGCCGCGCTCGGGAGCGACGGGATCGGCGACGGTCGGGCCCACCGGCCCCTCGACGAGGGCGGTGGCGACGTCGGTGGACCCGCCGGGCTCCGGACCCTGCGGGTCGCTCACGGCGGCGCCGCCGGCTGCCTCGCTCGCCCCGTCGGCCGAGAGGTCGTGCGGCGCGCCGGAACCGCCGGACGGACCCGCGGGCCCCTTCCCCGTCGTCGTCATCAGTGGGGAACCTTCCCGTTGCGGGATCCCTCGTCGGCGTGTGGAGCTCTCGGCTCGACGTCGCTGCGCCGCGAGGGCGCGTCGAGCAGCCCGAGCTGCAGGGCCGAGGTGACGGCGGCGGGCGCGGTCTGGCCGAGCCCGCAGATCGATGCGTCGCGCATGACGCGCGCCAGGTCGTCGAGCAGCGCGAGCTCGATCTCCCGGGAGCCGATCGGGGCGTCGCGCTCGAGCCGCGCGAGCGCCTCCTCCTGGCGGACGGTGCCCACCCGGCAGGGCACGCACTGCCCGCAGGACTCGTCGCGGAAGAAGGCCGCGATGCGGCGCAGCGTGCCGGTGAGGTCGGCGGCGGTGTCGAACACGAGCACGACCCCGGACCCGAGGGTCGCGCCGATGTCGCGGGCGCCCTCGAGGGTCAGCACCACGTCGAGCTGCTCGGGCATGACGAACCCGCCGGCGGCCCCGCCCAGCAGGATCGTGCGCAGGTCGCCGCGGACCCCACCGGCGAGATCGAGGAGCTCGCGCAGGGTGGTGCCGAACTCGACCTCGTAGATCCCGGGGCGCTCGACCGCGCCGGACAGGCAGAACAACTTCGACCCCGTCGACCGCTCGCCGCCCATGGCCGCGAACGACGGTCCGCCGATGTTGAGGACCTCGAGCACGTTGTAGAGCGTCTCGACGTTGTTGATCGCGGTCGGCTTGCCGAACAGGCCGGACACGCTCGGGAACGGCGGCTTGTTGCGGGGCTCGCCGCGGTAGCCCTCGATGGACTCGAGCATCGCGGTCTCCTCGCCGCAGATGTAGGCGCCGGCCCCGCGGCGCATCTCGATGTCGAAGGCGAAGCCCTCGCCCATGACGTCGTCGCCGAGGAAGCCGCGGGCGCGGGCGGCCTCGATCGCGGTGGCCAGCCGGCGGGTGGCGAGCGGGTACTCGCCACGGATGTAGAGGTAGCCGGTGGTCGCCCCGGTGACGTAGCCGGCGATGGTCATGGACTCGACGAGCGCGAACGGATCGCCCTCCATGAGCACGCGATCCTTGAAGGTGCCCGGCTCGGACTCGTCGGCGTTGCAGATCAGGTAGTGCGGACGTTCCGGCGCCGCGGCGACGCCCTCCCACTTCACCCCGGTCGGGAACGCCGCGCCGCCGCGCCCGGTGAGCGAGGAGTCCTTGAGCTCGGTGATCACGCGCGTCGGCCCGAGGTCGACGGCCCGCCGCAGGGCCGCGTAGCCCCCGTGGGCGCGGTAGTCGTCGAGGCTCGTCGGGTCGGCGACGCCGATCCGGCGCAGCAGGCGCAACGGGGTGGTGCCCTCGGAGCTCGGCCCGGGCAGCGTCGCCCCGGGCCCGGTCTGCGGTGCGCTGACCCTCGTGTCGGCGAACGCCCGGTCGGCGTCGGTGGCCACCTGCTCCCCGACCGCGCGGGTGGTGGCGAGCACGTCGGCGGCGCGGGCCGGGGCCTGGCTGAGGTCGGGCTCGCCGACCCGCTGGTGGAGCACGGCGGGGGCGCGCTCGCACAGGCCCAGGCAGGGGCTCCGCACCCAGCAGGAACCGGCGGGCTCCCCCGAGGCATCGTCCGCCGGGACCGGGCCGAGGTGCGGACTCCCTCCCTCGGGCCCCAGCTCGGCGGTGAGCACCTCGATGATCTCCTCGCCGCCGTACGGGCCGCAGGCGACGTCGTCGCACACGTGCACCACCCGCGGCGCGCGCGGCTCGACGGCGAACATCGCGTAGAAGGTCGCGACGCCGTAGATCTCCGCGGGCGGGACCGAGAGAGTGATCGCGATGTGGTTCAGCGCGCCCTCGGAGATCCACCCGACGGCGTCGGAGACCGCGTGCAGCACCGGCAGGAGGAGATGGCGCCGCGACCGGGCCGCGTGGCCGGCGTGCACGGACCGGGTCGGCCGGTCACCGTTGCCGGTGGGCGCCGGCACGTGCTCCGCGAACGCGGCGTCGATCACCTCGCGCTCGAGCGCGCTCGGTGCCGCCTCGGACAGGTGCAGATCCACGCGTCAGCCTCCCGCGACCGGCAGGCGCCCGGCGGTGCTCGGCAGCTTCTCGACCCGGATCGCGGTCGCCTTGAACTCCGAGGTCCCCGACTTCGGGTCCCAGGCGTCGTTGGTGAGCACGTTGACGTCGACCTCCTCGGTGAAGTGCGGGGTGAACGACGCGAGGCCGGGACGCAGGGACGGGTCCACCGCGACCGGCGCCTCGACCGCTCCGCGCCGGGACACCACCCGCACGCGGTCGCCGTCGGCGATCCCGAGCTCGGCGGCGTCCCCCGCGTCGATCCGCAGGGCCTCGCGGCGGCGCATCGGCGAGGAGTATCCCCCGGTCTGCACGCCGGAGTTGTAGGCGTCGAGCAGCCGCACCGTGGTGAGCCGGATCGGGTAGTCGGCGTCGAGCGCGTCGACCGGGGCCACGTGCTCCACCGGCGTGAACGGTGCGGGCGTGCCGAGCTCCTGCGGATCGTCGGACCACAGCCGCCCGTGCATCAGCGGCGTGCCCGGATGGTCCTCCGAGGGGCACGGCCACTGGAGGCCGCCGAGGGCGTCGAGGCGGGCGTAGCTCATCCCGGCGTGCCAGTTCAGCGACACCGACCGCAGCTCGTCCCACACCTGCTCGGCGGTCGGCTCGCCCCAGTCGTGGCCCATCGCGGTGGCCACCCCGCAGATGATGTGGGTGTCCGGGCGCGCCAGACCGGGCGGCTCGATGGCCTTGCGGACGCGCTGCACCCGGCGCTCGGAGTTGGTGACGGTGCCCTCGTACTCGCACCAGTCGGCGGTCGCCGGGAGCACGACGTCGGCGAGCTCGGCGGTCGCGGTGCGGAAGATGTCCTGCACGACGAGATGGTCGAGCCCTTCGAGCAGGTGGCGGGCGTGGGTGGCGTTGGCCTCGGACTCGGCCGGGTTCTCGCCGATGCAGTACAGCGCCGTCATCTCGCCGCGCTCCATCGCCTCGAACATCTGCGACAGGTGCATCCCGGTCTCGGACGGGACGGTGGCCGGGTGGTCGGGTGTGCTCCACACCGTCTCGAAGCGGGCCCGCGCGTCGTCGTCGCCGAGGTCGTAGCCGCCGGGCAGCTTGGCCGGGATGGCGCCCATGTCGCCGCCACCCTGCACGTTGTTCTGCCCGCGCAGGGGCACGAGCCCGGACCCGTACCGGCCGACGTGCCCGGTCAGCAGCGCCAGGTTGATCAGCGCGAAGACGTAGTCGGCGGCGTTGTGGTGCTCGGTGATCCCGAGCGTCCAGCAGATCTGCGCGCGGTCCGCGCGGGCGTAGGCGTGCGCCAGCTCGCGGATGGTGTCGGCCGGCACGCCGGTGATCTCCTCGCCGCGCGCGAGCGTGTAGGGCTCGACGGTGGCGGCGTAGTCGTCGTAACCGGAGGTGGCCCGGTCGACGAAGGCCCGGTTCACCAGCCCGGCGTGGATGATCTCGCGGCCGACGGCGTTGGCCAGCGCGATGTCGGTGCCCACGTCGAGGCCGAGCCAGGCGTCGGCCCAGTGCGCCGTGGAGGTGTGGCGCGGGTCGACCGAGTACATGCGGGCGCCGCGCTCGAGGCCCTGCAGGACGTGGTGGAAGAAGATCGGATGCGTCTCGCGGGCGTTGGAGCCCCACAGGACCATCAGGTCGGCGTGTTCCGCCTCCACGTAGGCGGAGGTGCCGCCGCCGGCACCGAACACTGTCGTCAGACCGACGACGCTGGGAGCGTGTCAAGTGCGGTTGCAGCTGTCGACGTTGTTGCTGCCCATCACCACCCGGGAGAACTTCTGGGCCATGTAGTTCATCTCGTTGGTGGCCTTCGAGCAGCTGAACATCCCGTACGCCTCGGGCGCGACCCCGCGGAAGCCGGCGGCGGCGCGTGCGAGCGCCTCGTCCCAGCTCGCCGGGCGTAGCTCCCCGTTCTCGCGGACGAGCGGCTCGGTCAGGCGGACGTGGCGTGGACGGTGGCGGCGCGGCATGGCGGGGCCTCTCTGCGTGGTGACGGGGCCTCCTCGGACGGTAACCCCGCGCGCCCTCCCCGTGCGACCGGCGTCACAAGAAATGCGGGCCGCCGTCGCGCCGCGACGCGTGCAGGAGCGCCTCGAGCCGCTGACCGGCGGCGAGCAGGGCGTCCTCGCGCTCCGGGTGGCCGACCAGTTGCAGCCCCAGGGGCAGGCCGTCGGGATCGCGCAGGCCGGCGACGGCCAGGGCCGGCAGCCCGAGCAGGTGCCAGGGTCGGCTCATCGCGGGGTCGCCGGTGCTCGCCAGCCCGCGGGGCGCGACCCCGAGGGCCCCGGGAGCGAGGACGGCGGCGGCGTCGGTCTCGTCGAGCACGTCGAGGAGCGCCGCGCGGGTCGTCGCCGCGCGCTCGTGGGCCGCGGCGAGCGCGGCAGGATCGACGGTGCGGCCCTCCGCGACGAACGCGGTGATCTGCGGCCCGAGCGCGTGCTCCCCGGCCCCGACGGCGGCCAAGGCCGCGGGGACGGCCTGCGCGGCCTCGGCGGCCATCACGGTGCGCTGGTCGGCGGCGGTGCCGGCCACGTCGACGGCGAGGTCGACGACCTCCCCGCCTGCGGCGCGGACCCGGGCGACGGCCTCGGCGTGCGCGGCGCGCATCGCCGGCTCGACGGCATCGACAGCGGAGCCGTCCCAGGCGAGCAGCCGCAGCGGGCGGTCGTCGGACGGGGCGGGCGCGCGCCCGTCGAGCGCGGCGCGGGCCACGGCGAGGTCGACGACGGTGGCGGCGAACAGGCCGACGGTGTCGAGGCTCGGCGCGAGCACCGCGATGCCGTCGTAGGGGACGGCGCCGCGCGGCAGGGCGTACCCGGCGATCCCGCAGAACGACGCGGGGCGCACGACCGAGCCGGCGGTCTGGGTACCGACGGCCAGCGGCACGACGCCGGCGGCCACCGCGGCGGCCGACCCGCTCGACGACCCGCCCGGGGTGCGCGCGAGGTCGTGCGGGTTGCGCGTCGGTCCGGGGTCGAAGAAGGCGAACTCGGTGGTGACGGTCTTGCCGACGATCGCGGCGCCGGCCCGGCGCAGGCGGGTCACGATCGCGGCGTCCCGGGCCGCGGGCCCGACGTCGGCGCGGGCGACGGATCCGCACCGGGTGGGGACGCCGGCGAGGTCGACGATGTCCTTGACCCCGACCGGAACCCCGGCGAGCGGGCCGTCCCCGACGCCCGGGGTGGGCGTCACGGTGACCCACGCCCGGATGCGGTCCTCGACGGCGGCGAGGCGCGTGAGCGCCCGGTCGAGCGCCGCCGGATCCCGGTCGTCGTCGAGGGAGTGCGGGGCGACGAGGTCCGTCATCGCGACGCGGGAGTCGCGTCGCTCAGGTCCGGCCCGAGTGGCCCGACGGCTGCTCGGGCAGGTCGATGACCTTCGTCTCGCCGGGCGCGGGCGGGACGTCGTCGGGGTTGGCCGGGGCGGCCGGCGCGGCGCTCGCCGGGGTCGCACTCGCCGCGCTGCCGGACCCGTCGTCCGAGGACCCGGACCCGGAGCGGGTGTCCGTGCTCTGCTGCCGGGCGGCGGCGTTCTGACCGTCGCCTCGGCTCGCCGCGCCGCACAGCTCCTCGGGCGAGCTCGTGAGGCCGAGGTCGCCGAGCAGTCCGTCGGTGAGCCGGTCGGCGAGGCGCGGGTCGCACCTGGCGTCGGACGACGACGCGACGTCGTGACCCGAGGCGTGGCGGGACCCGTGGTCGCGGTCGTCCGCGCCGTGCCCGGAGCCGCCCGTGTCGTGGGCGAGGGCGAGGCCGGTCCCCGCGCCGGTGAGGGCGAGCGCCGTGGACGCGACGAGGGCGCCCCGACCGGCCACCCGGGCCAGGGGGATCGCCTCGGTGTCGAGGTGATGAGCACCCATCGGTTCCTCCTGCGCGGCCGGCCGGCGGGCCTCACCCGGTGGAGTGAGGGAGACCCGGTGCGCCGCGATTCGGTCTCGTTTCGGTCACGGACATGTGTCAGGTGCCCCACCAGCCGGGCGACAAACCCTCACCCTCGCGTCGGTCCCTCCGACCCGGGGCTCCCACCGCACCCGCGCGCGCCCCTACCCTGCGGCGGTGGCCCGGTACATCGACGTGCATCCGCAGAATCCGCAACGTCGCGCGATCGGCCAGGCGGTGGACCTGCTGCGCGAGGGCGGGCTGATCGCCTACCCCACCGACTCGTGCTTCGCGCTGGGTTGTGCGCTGGGCAATCGCGCGGGGCTCGACCGGATCCGGGCCATCCGCCACCTCGACGAGGGACACCACTTCACGCTCGTGTGCAAGGACTTCGCGCAGCTCGGGCAGTTCGTGCAGGTCTCCAACCCGATCTTCCGGGCGGTGAAGGCGGCGACGCCGGGGCAGTACACCTTCATCCTGCCGGCCACCAAGGAGGTGCCGCGCCGGCTGCTGCACCCGAAGAAGAAGACCGTGGGCGTCCGCATCCCCTCCCACCCGGTGGCCGAAGCCCTGCTCGCTGCGCTCGACGAACCGCTGCTGTCCAGCACGCTGCTGCTGCCGGACGAGGCCGAGCCGCTGACCCGGGGCTGGGAGATCAAGGAGCGCCTCGACCACCAGGTCGACGCGGTCATCGACTCCGGGGAGTGCGGCACCGAACCCACCACCGTGGTCGACCTCTCCGGCGACGAGCCCGAGCTGGTGCGCCAGGGCGCCGGCGAGGGCTTCGCGCTCTGACGCGCCGGGACCACCGGGGCACCACACGCGGCTCACCACACGACGACGCCGCGCACCACGGTCGCGAGGGCACCGAGGCACGCGACGACCGCGACGAGGCGCCGGCCGGTCGCGGCGTCGAGGCGGCGGGTCACCGCGTCGCCGGCGACCACCCCGACCGCGATCGCGACCAGGCCCGCGCCCCACACCGGCGCGCCGAGGTCGGGCATGCCCTTGACGGCCAGCGCGACGAGGTTGACGAGCAGCAGCACGACCTGCGCGGTGGGAACGAACACCTCGGTGCCCCAGCGGCGCCCGAGACCGTAGGCCGAGATCAACGGTCCGCCGACCCCGGCGGCGGCGTTGACGAACCCGGCCACCGCGCCGGCCCCGACCGCGCCGGTGGTGCCGCGCAGCGCCACGGTCAGGCGCGGGGCCAGGGAGACGAGCACGGCGGCGAACGCGAGCGTGCCGACCAGCACGAGCAACGGTCCCTCGGGCAGGGCGTCGACGATCAGCCCGCCGAGCGGCACCCCGACCAGCGCGCCGAGCACCAGCAGGCCGGCGGCGCGGACGTCGACCCCGCGCCAGGTGCGGGCGAGCACGACCACGCAGAGCAGGACCTGCAGGGCGTTGCCGAACGAGACGCCGTCGCGCGGGCCGAGGATCGCCACGAGGAACGGGGCGCCGACCAGGGCGAGACCCGTGCCCGTGGCGCGCTGCGTCAGCGCGCCGAGCAGGACCGGCCCCACGACGAGCGCCGCCGTGCCCACCGGACTCACGGGCGCACGGCTCGCGAGCGGGGACACGGCGGCGGCGTCAGCAGCGTCGGCGGTGTCACGGGGCCATCCTCGCCGGGACGGCCCCGTGCGGGGCTACTGCGGGGTGATGCTGAATTTCACGGTGTCGTCCTCGACGCTGGTCACCTGGACCAGCAGCGTCGAGCTGGTCCCGCCGTCGTTGCCGGTGCACGTCATGGTCGCGCCGACGGTGCCCTCGAGCGACGACGGGCAGCTGACCTGGGCCACGTCGACGCCGTACTGCTGGGCGATCTGCTGCTCGACCTGATCGGCGGTCACCGAGGGCGTACCGAAGATCATCACGAGCACGAAGATCGCGACGATGACGGCCACGAAGACGCCGGCGATGATGCCGATGATCTTTCCGACGTTCGACTTCCGCGGCGGAGCAGGCGGATACCCGCCACCTCCTGAGCCGTAGGGATAGCCCGCGGGTCCGGGCTGGCCCTGGCCGGGGTAGGGCTGGCCGGGGTAGGGCTGACCGGGCTGGCCCTGTCCGGGGTACTGACCGGCGGGGGGCGGCGGGGCCTGCTGCGACATGGGAGCTCCTGGGGTGCTGCGCGCTCGATCCGGGGCGGACGCGAGGAGCATAGAGCACGGAGAGCGACGATTGCGCCGGCCACATTACTCCCTTGGAGTGCTCTCAGACCTTCGCCAGACACCTCTGTGACGCACCGTCGCAACGAGCAGCGTCCGGCTCACGTCCGTGCGGGGAGATCGAGGCGGAAGCGCGCGCCGGCCCCCTCCTGCTCCGGGTCGGCCACGTAGGTCAGGTCCCCACCGTGCGCGCGGGCGAGGGCGCGGGCGATCGGCAGGCCGAGTCCGGCGCCACCGGCGTCGCGGGTGCGCGCGTCGTCGAGGCGGACCAGCCGGTCGAAGATGCGCTCCCGGTCCTCCGGCGCGACTCCGGGACCCTCGTCGACGACGTCGACCACGGCGCGGCCGTCCTGCGTGCCGACCTCGAGGCGCACGGTGCCGCCCGGTGGGCTGTGCCGGCGTGCGTTCTCGAGCAGGTTGGCGAGGATCTGCCCCACGCGCGAGGGGTCGGCGTCCACCGGGGTCGGCGCGCCGGTGGTCTCGACGGCCAACGACGGGGCGAGGAGGGCGACGCGCTCGCCCTCGGCGGCGGCCAGCGCGGCGAGGTCGACGGTGCGGCGCTCCAGCGGCATGCCGCCCTCGATGCGGGCGAGCTCGAGCATGTCGGCCACCAGCGCGCCCGCCCGCCGGGTCTCGCGGACGAGCGTGGTCGCGATCCGCTCGCGGCGCTCGAGCTCCGTGTCGGGGCGGCGGACGAGGGTCTCGGCCAGCGACTGCACCCCGCTGATCGGGGTGCGCAGCTCGTGGGCGGCGTCGGAGAGGAACCTCCGCGTCGTGGCCTCGGAGCGGCGCGCCTCGTCGGCGGCGGCCTCGGCGCGGGCCTGCGCGGTCTCGAGGGCGTCGAGCATGGCGTCGAAGGCCTGCGCGGTGCGGCCGAGCTCGGTGTCGGTGCGGGCCGGGCGCAGGCGCCGTCCGCGCTCGCCCGCGGTGATGTCGCGCGCCAGGCCGGTCATGGTCTCCAAGGGCCGCAGGGCCACCCCGACCCCACCGAGCAGGGCGACCGCGATCAGGACGAGCCCGAGCGCCCCGACCACGATCATCACCGCGCGCAGGCGGCGCAGCACGCCGTCGTTCTCGTCCGGATCGACGGCCAGCACCAGGCGGGTCCCGTCGGGCACCGGCACGACGCGGACGAGATCGCGCGCCGGCCGGAGCGGGCCGGCGCCGGGGCGACCCGGTCCGCCGGGACCGCCGGGTCCACCGGGACCGCCGGGGGGACCCTCGTCGTCCACCGCGGCCGCCGCGACCCGGCGCCCCGCCCCGTCGAGCACGACCGCGCGGATGCCCTGCCCCGCCACCGCGCCGACCAGATCGCTGCTCGTGGTCCCCGCGGAGATCAGCAGGCTCGCCCGGGCCGCCCGGTCGTCGAGGCGGCTCTGCTGGTCGCGGCGCAGCTGGGCGGACAGGGTGAGGTCGACGGCCGTCCCGATCACCACGAGGGCGACGGCCACCACGAGCACCACGACCGCCGTCACCCGCAGGCGCAGCGATGCCGACGCGCCGCCCACCCGTTCGGACACGCCGCGGAGCTGCGCCCACACCTCCCGCAGCCGGTTCACGGCGCCGGCCGCAACGCGTAGCCGAGCCCGCGCACCGTGTGCACGATCCGAGGACCGTGCGCCTCGAGCTTGCGGCGCAGGGCGCTGACGTGCACCTCGACGAGGTTCGGGTCGTAGGCGTCGTAGCCCCAGACCTGGGTGAGGATCTGGTTCTTGGTGACCGTCCGGCCGCGCTGCTCGGCGAGGTAGCGCAGCAGGCGCAGCTCGGTCGCGGTGAGGTCCAGCACCGCGCCCGCCCGCGTCGCGGTCCCGGACTCGTCGTCGACGACCAGGTCGCCCACGCTGAGGGCCGTCAGGAGGCGCCCGCGTCGTCGCAGCACCGCCCGCACCCGGGACACGAGCTCGGCGAGCAGGAACGGCTTGACGACGTAGTCGTCGGCGCCGGTGTCGAGGCCGCGCAACCGGTCGCCGAGCCCGTCGCGGGCGGTGAGCATCACCAGACCCGCGTCGCTGCGCTCGCGGACCACCGCGAGCAGCGCGAACCCGTCACGGCCGGGCAGCATCACGTCGAGCACGACGAGGTCGGGGCGGAAGCCGTCGAGCAGCTCCTCCAGCCCCGTCCCGTCCGCCCGACCGAGCGCGCGGAACCCGCCGTCACCGAGCGCGTCGACGACCGACTCGCGGATCGCCGCCTCGTCCTCGACGACGAGGACGCGCGCGGCGGTATCGGCCGGATCCCGGGTGCTCACGACCCGATCCTGTCGTCCCGGAGCTGAACCGGCCCTGAAGACCTCCTCCGGCGCGCCCGGCTTCAGGGTCGGTTCAGCCACGGTGCGCACCGTCGGTCCCATGAGCGAACCTCCCCACTCCGGTCCCCCCGCCGGTGACCCGCCGACCGCCCCGACCGACACGGCGGGCGAGAGCACCAGCGCCTACCCCTCCGGCCCGCCGACCCGCTGGGAACGGGCGCGGGGCCGCGCGCGGCCGTCGACCTGGTCGCGGCGCGCCGCCGTGATCGTCGCCGGTGTCGTCGGCCTTGTGATCGGCGTGCTGGTCAGCGGGATCGTCCTGGCCGCCACGGTCGGCGGCCACGACCGCGGCGACCGCGCCGGCGCCCCCGGCACGACGGCGGCCGGCCCCGACGGCCGGGGCGGACCGGACGGACGTGGACCGGGTGGCCCCGGCGGCCCCCGGCACGGCGGCCCCCGTGGCCAGGACGGCGAGGGCCGCGTGATCCAGCTCGGACCCGGCGCGGTCGTGCAGATCGCGCCCGGAGCCACGGTGCAGATGGCCCCGGCACCAGCGGCGCCCGCCCAGCCCGCGCCTGCCCAGCCCGCGCCCGCCCAGCCCGCGCCCGCCCAGCCCGCGCCCGCCCAGCCCGCGCCCGCCCAGCCCGCGCCCGCCCAGCCCGGCCCCGCCCAGCCGGTGCCCACCCGCTGAGCCGCGGCGGTCCTCGACTCCCCGTCCGCCGGCACGGCGGGCGGGGAGTCCTGTGTCCGCTCCCACACCGCGCCCCCGTCACGGTGCCCGGAGCGTCGGACCCGTGTGAGGATCGACCGCATGGCCGCGACGGGAGTGCTCCTGGTGGGCCGGGCGCACGTCGATCTCCTGCGCGTCTGCTCGGCCGGGTGTCGTCCGGCGGCCCTCCGCTGATCACCCACCCCTGATCGGTCGCGGGCCCTGCCGCCCGCGCCCGGATCGGGCGCAGCGGCACGGCCTGCTCCTCCCACCCCTCGAGGACCACCGTGCGCGCGTTCCTGCTCTTCGCCCTGGCCGGGCTCGTCGCCCAGCTCGTCGACGGCTCCCTCGGCATGGCGTACGGCGTCACGTCGACGACGGTCCTGCTCGCCGTCGGCACCGCGCCGGCGGTCGCCTCGGCGTCCGTCCACCTCGCCGAGGTCGGCACGTCGCTGATCTCCGGCGTCTCCCACTGGCGCTTCGGCAACGTCGACTGGCGGGTGGTCGGCATCCTCGCCGTGCCCGGCGCGGTCGGCGCGGTCCTCGGTGCGTACGTGCTGGTCAACCTGACCGAGGACGCCGAGCCCTACATGGCCGGCGTCCTGCTGCTGCTCGGCGTCTACGTCCTCGTGCGGTTCAGCTCGCGGGCGGTGGCCCGTCGCGTGGTCTCCGGGCCGCGCCCCGGCGGCCGGTTCCTCGGCCCGCTCGGGCTGATCGCCGGCTTCCTCGACGCCTCCGGTGGTGGCGGCTGGGGCCCGGTGGCCACCTCGAGCCTGCTCGCCTCCGGGCGGCTCGAGCCGCGCAAGGTCGTCGGATCGGTCGACACGTCGGAGTTCGTGATCGCGCTCGCCGCGAGCATCGGGTTCCTGGTCACGCTCTCGCAGGAGGGTCTGGACTACGGCGTGGTGCTCGCCCTGATGGTCGGCGGGATGATCGCCGCCCCGTTCGCGGCCTACATCGTCCGCCTGCTGCCGGCCCGCGTCCTCGGAACCGGCGCGGGCGGCCTGATCGTCGTCACCAACGCCCGCACGCTGCTCAACGGCCTCGACGTCGACCCGACGATCGTGACGGTCACGCTGCTCGTGCTCGCCGTGGTCTGGATCGCCGCCGTTGTCGTCGCCGTACGCAGCGCCCGCGCCGAGCGCGACCGCGCGAACGCCGAGGACGTCACGGTCGAGGGCCCCGGAGCCGAGGCGGGAGAGGCCGCGGTCTCGCCCTGACCCGTCGTCGGCGCGGACGGCGTCAGCGCGCGGCCGCCCGGCGCACCCAGCCGGCGACGACCTGCGCGACCGACCACCCGTCGGCGGCCAGGAGCGCGGCGACCTCGGCGTCGAACGACCCGACCGTCACGTCGGCCTCGTCCAGCACCTCGGTCAGCCAGCGCTCGCAGCGCCGGACCACCTCGTCGCCGGCCACGGACGGGGAGAAGCCGTCGGAGAGCACCCGGCCCAGCTCGACCGGCTCCGACTCGAACGGCCCCGGTGGGACCTCCGCATCACCCATGACGCCTCCCGTTCGTCGACCATCGTTGACGATACAGGAGTCAATAGCTACCGAGCTGCCGGACGCCGGGCGTGTCGCTACTCGTCCTCGGTGGCGGCACCGATCTGGCGGCGCAGCTTGGCGACGTTCCAGCGGTACTGCCCGGACGGCAGCGTGATCTCCGGGGTGACGAGACCGGCGCGCACGTAGCGCTGGAGGGTCCGCGGACTGACACCCAGCGCCTTCGCGGCCTCCGGGGTCGGGACGAGGTCGGACGGCGGCACGCGGTCACCCTATGTCGCCGCTGTCGTCCGAACGAAGGAAATAACGCTGTTGACGCTGATTGCGTTGATATCGCTACTGTCGCCGATGACGTCTCTGTCGCTAGAGTCGCGTCTCGTGGACGAGGACAGCGCGCCGACCGGGGACGGTGACGCCAGCAGCGAGGCGGCGACAGCCGCGCCGCTCCCCGCGGCCGCCACCGGCCGCGGCGCCGTGAGCAGTGGTCCATGACCGGGTCGACGCCACGGCGGGGAGCTGCTCGCCCGGCTGCGCGACCTGCTGCTCGGTCGGACGAGCCTCCGGCCGGTCGGAGCCGGCGCATGACCCGCTACCGGCTCGACGCCCGCCGCTTCCACGGACCGCTGGACGCCCCCGTGCGCAACGACACCGAGCAGCACGAGTCCGACGACCTCGCGGCGCTCTGCGAGGTGGCGCGCGGGCCTCGTCGACGAGGGCTTCACCGTGTGGCTCTACGAACGGGTGCGGCGCACAGCTCCGCTGCCCGAGGCCTACGACCTGCGGCTGGTCCGCCAGCTCACGCCGCGGGCGGGGAGTGCCGAGGACCCAGGCGGAGGGTGACGCGGAGGCCACCGCTCGGCGACTCGCTCCAGCGTCACCGTGCCGCCGTGGCGGGCGGCCTGCTGGGCGATGAGCGCGAGCCCCAGCCCCGACCCGGGCGACGCCGCGGTGCTGCCGCGCACGAACCGGCGGAGCACCGCCTCGCGCTCCGCCACCGGGACACCGACCCCGTCGTCGTCGACGTCGACGACGACCTCCCCGCCCTCGACGCGCGCGCGCAGCCAGACCCGCGACGCCCGCCCGTGACGCACGGCGTTGGTGACCGCGTTGGCCAGCGCCATCCGCAGCCCCTCCGGCGAGCCGGGCACCGCGTCCTCGCTCTCGACCCCGCCCGGCGCCTCCGCCCGCACCAGCAGCGCGGGGAAGGCGCGGCGCGCGTCCTCGGCGGCCAGGCGCAGCAGGTCGGCCACCACGACGCCGGAGCCGGTGTCGACGTCCTCGGGCAGGTCGCCCGGCGGCGAGCTGACCGAGCGCGGTCAACGTCGACTCCACCCGCTCCTGGGCGCGGAGCACCTCGGCGAGGACCTCGTCGCGCTCGGCCAGGTCGGGGTGCTCGCGCAGCACCTCGAGGTCGGTGCGCATGGCCGTCAGCGGGCGTGCGCAGCTCGTGGCGCGCGGCGGCGGCGAAATCGCGCGCGGCGTCGAGCGAGGCCGCGCTGCGCCGCCGGGCCTCGTGCAGGCGCGCGAGGGTCGCGGTCAGCGCCTCGGCGAGCTCCTCGGACTCGCGGGAGCCGTCCGCGCGGATCACGGGCGCGGCGCCGTCGTCGTCCTCGGAGTCCAGGTCGTGCGCCCGCTCGGTGAGCCGGCGCATCGGACGCACCGCGCGCCCGGCCAGCAGCCACCCGAGGCCGGCCGCGAGCGCCACGGCCGCCACCCCGACCCCGATGACGAGACGCTCGACGGTCGGCGACGCGGGCGCGGGTGTCGTCCTCGGTGGCGCCGACGGTGACCAGCGAGCCGGGCGTCGGACCCGGCCCTGTGCGGATCCGGTAGTCGACGCCGTCGACGGTGACCGACGTCGGGATGCCCACCGGCGAGAGCGGCAGCACCGGCCCGGACGCCGCGCGGGCGGTGCCGTCCGACGTCCGCGTCGTCACCGCGAGGTCCGAGCGGGTCGAGGCGAACGTCCCGAGCACGCCCGCCCCGGGCGAGAGGCCCCGGTCGAGGCGCTCGGTCTGCTCCCGCACCAGCAGCACCCCGGCCAGCACGCCGGCGAGCACGACGACGACCGTCGCCGCCAGGCCCGGCGGCGACGGCCACGCGCACGCGCAGGGACACGGAGCGAGCAGGGAGCCGCGATGGGGAGCTGGACCCGGACAGCGAGAGCGAGCGCCTCACCCGCCCTCCCGGAGCACGAAGCCCACCCCGCGCACGGTGTGCACGAGCCGGGGCGTGCCGTCGGCCTCGAGCTTGCGGCGCAGGTAGCCCGCGAAGACGTCGACGACGTTGGTGTCCGTGGCGAAGTCGTAGCCCCACACCAGCTCGAGCAGCCGCTCGCGGGTGAGCACCACCGAGGCGTTGCGCGCCAGCACGACGAGCAGCTCGTACTCGCGCTTGGTCAGCTCCACCGCGCGGTCGCCGACGTGGACGCGTGCGCCGGGCGAGGTCGACGCGCAGGGGCCCGACGGCGATCACGTCGCCCGCCGCCCGAGGGTGCGCGCGCCGCGGCGGAGCAGCGCGTGCAGCCGGGCCACGAGCTCGGTGAGCGCGAACGGCTTGACCATGTAGTCGTCGGCGCCCGCCTCGAGCCCGACGATGCGGTCGTCGACCGAGTCGCGCGCCGAGAGCACGCACACCGGGACGTCGTGGTCCATCGCCCGCAGGGCGGTCACCACGGCGACGCCGTCCATGCCGGGCAGCCCGAGGTCGAGGACGACGGCGTCGGGCACCTGCTCGTGCACGGCGCGCAGCGCGGCCGGGCCGTCGGGCGCCGAGCGCACCGCGAACCCGGAGAGCCGCAGGCCGCGCTCGAGGGAGGTCCGGACCTGCTCGTCGTCCTCGACGACGAGGAGATCCGGCGCGGGGGCGCTCATGGGCGCGGATTCTGCCCCGCTCGGCGGTCGGTCCTCGTCAGCGGTCGGCCCTGCTCAGCGATCGGCACAGGGACGGGTGGCCCGCTCGACCCGCGAGCGGACGTCGGCCAGGCGACCGGCGAGCTCGGGGTCACGCGCCGCCGAGGCCTGACCCTCGGCGGTCTGCTGCTCCGGGGTCAGGGCGCGCAGCCGCTCGATCTCGGCCTGGGCCTGCGGTGTGAGGGCCATCGGCGTCGCGCCCGTGCCGCCACCGCCGGGTCGCAACCGCTGGGTGCACGGCGCCTGGCCCTGGTTGGCCGGCGCACCGGCCGCGGGGGTCGGGGTCGCGGCCACCGGGCTGCCTGCGGTGCCGGACGGGGCGTCTCCGGTCGCGGCGCAGCCGCCGAGCGCGAGCATCGCGACCAGACCCAGTCCGACGACTCCTGGCAGGCGGCGGTTCTCCATCGGACATCGTCTCCTCGCGGCGCGGGCGGTGCGGGGCCGCCCGGGGGTGTGTCTCGGGTGCGCTCCAGCCTGGGCCCCCGCCGTGACGGAGCTCTGAGGCGATCGTGAGGGAACCCTGAGATCGCGCTCCGAGGGTGACCCCAGGCACATCCGGCGATCGACCTGGGAGTTCGTCGCTCTACACTTCTAGAGACTCCGTGAATAACACGGCAGTTTCGGCTCGAACTCCTACAGAATCATGTGGCCGGCGCGGGTCGCCGAGGGCATCCTGGAGACATGACCACCTCGACGCACACCACGCCCGCGCCTCTCCCCGTTCGCCGCCTTCCTGCGCCGCCAGGGCGCCCTGTGGGCGACGTTGACCTCCCCCACCCCCACCCGGCGCTGAGCAGGACCTAGCGTTCCGCGGTGTGATCACCGAGGACCGCTACGCCCGGGCCGCCCGCGGCTGGGCCACCGGCGCGGCCCGTGTCTACGGCCCGCTGGCGCGCGACCTCGTGGCCGCCGCACCGCACCCGCTCGCGGGTCGCCGGGTGCTCGACGTCGGGGCCGGGACGGGCCTGGCCTCGGCAGGCGCTCACGGACGGCCGGCGCCCGGCCGGTCGCCGTGGACCTCTCCCCCGACATGCTCGCCTGGGACGCCGCCCACCGGCCTCCGGCGGCGGCCGGCGCGGTCGACGCCCTTCCGCTGGCGGACGCCGCCGTCGACGACGTGGTGGCGGCCTTCGTGCTCAACCACGTCTCCGACCCCGGCGCCGCCCTCGCCGAGCTGATCCGCGTGACGCGGCCCGGCGGGGCGCTGCTGGCGAGCGTCTACGCGACGACCAACCGCAGCGCGGCGCGCGACCGGATCGACGACGTCGTCCGCGCCCACGGCTGGACCGCTCCGGACTGGTACGCCCACCTCAAGACCGTCCAGGCGCCCCTGCTCGGCGACGCTCCGGCGATGACCGCTGCCGCGCGCGCCGCCGGGCTCGAGTCCGTCGACGTCGTCTCGTACGACGCCGACATCGGTCTCGACCGCGTGCCCGACCTCGTCGACTACCGCCTCGGGCAGGCCCACGTCGCCGCCTGGCTCGCCGGGCAGGACGACCGGGCCCGCGAGCGCCGTCCGCGCCGCGGCGATCGCCGCCGTCACCCCGGTGATGCAGCCGTACCGGCCGCGCGTCGTCCGACTGGTCGCCCGCGTGCGCGCCACGGGCGACGGAATCCGGTCGCGGCGTGTCCGGTCGGCGTCGCCACCGCGTGACGCGGCCCGCCCGCGCTCAACCCTCACGGGTCGCGGACGTCCCACGGACATGAGCGAGCGACCCCCCGGACCGGAGCCCATCGGCCTGCCCGACGGCCTGCTGGCCCTGTTGCGTCGGCCCAGCCCGTGCTTCGTCTCCACCCTCGCCGAGGACGGCACCCCGCACGCGGCCTCGGTGTGGGTCGACACCGACGGCCGGAACATCTTCGTCGCCACCCGGCAGGGCCGGCAGGAGGCCCGCAACGTCGCCCGCGACGCCCGGATCGCCCTGGCCGTCGGCGACCCCGACGACCCGGCGAACGTCTACCGGGTCCGCGGGCGCGTGCGCGACATCAGCGGACGCGCCCTCCGCCGAGCACCGCCGCACGCTCGCCCACCGCTACCTGGGGCCCTCCCCGGAGGCCGAGCGGGCCGACGCGCAGCCCGACGACGTCGTGCTCGTGGTCGTCCCGCACCGGATCTCCCGCGCGGCCTGATCGTCCACCCGCCGCGACGGGGCATGATCGCCGTGGCCGGACGGGCGTGAGTGGAGGCGGGGCGACGATGGGGTTGCTGGACGGACGCGCGGTCGTGGTGACCGGCGCGGCGCAGGGTCTGGGCTACGCCATCGCGGAGGTGTTCGTGGCCGAGGGCGCCTCGGTCGTGGTCGCCGACCTGGACCTCGACACGGCCACCGCCGCCGCCTCGACCCTGGGCAACGCCGTCGCCGTGCGCTGCGACGTCACCGACGAGCAGGCCGTCGACGACGCGGTCGCGGCGTGCATGCTCGAGTTCGGCCGGATCGACGTCATGGTCAACAACGCCGGCATCACCCGCGACCGGACCATGCGCAAGATGACCCTCGAGGACTTCCGCGCCGTGATGGACGTCCATCTCGTCGGTGCCTGGCTCGGCACCCGCGCCGCCGCCGCCGCGATGCGCGAGCAGGGTGGCGGCGGCTCGATCGTCACCATGTCCTCGATCTCGGGCAAGGTCGGCAACTTCGGCCAGACCAACTACAGCGCCGCCAAGGCCGGCATGGTCGGTCTGGTCAAGGCCGCCGCCAAGGAGGTCGCCCGCGCCGGCATCCGCGTCAACGCGATCCAGCCCGGCCTCATCGACACCGCCATGACCGCCGCCATGCCCCCGGAGGCCTACGAGTCCAAGCTCACCGAGATTCCCCTCGGACGCGCCGGACGGCCCGACGAGGTGGCGGGAGCCGCCCTGTTCCTGGCCAGCGACCTGTCGTCGTACATGACCGGCTGCGTCCTGGAGGTCACGGGAGGGCGGTACATGTGAGCATGGCGGCCATGACGAGCAGCGACGCCCCGGTCCTGGTCCATCGCGACGACGAGGCCGCCGTCGCGGTGGTGCGCCTCAACCGCCCTGAGCGCCGCAACTCCCTGACCACCGAGCTCAAGGTCGCGCTCCGCGACGCGCTCGAGGAGGTCGGCGCCGACGACACCGTGCGCGCGGTGCTCCTCGCGTCGTCCGGGGCCGCGTTCTGCGTGGGCCAGGACCTCGGCGAGCACGCGACCGCCCTGCGCGAGGGCGGGGACGACCTCATGCGCACGGTGCCCGAGCACTACAACCGCATCACCACCGCGCTCGCCACCATGCCGAAGCCGGTCGTGGCCGCGGTCCAGGGCGCGTGCGTCGGCGCGGGCCTCGGCTTCGCCCTGGCCTGCGACCTGCGGCTGGCCGCCGAGGGCGTCCGCTTCGCCACGGCCTTCGCCGGCATCGGGTTCGGCGGCGACTCCGGGCTCTCGGCGACCCTCGCCCACGCCGTCGGCGCGTCCCGGGCCACCGAGCTGCTCATGCTCGGCGAGCCCTTCACCGCCGAGACCGCCCGCGACTGGGGCCTCGTGCGGGCCGTCGTCCCGCCCGCGGAGCTCGACGAGCACGCCCTCGCGCTCGCCCGCCGCCTCGCCCAGGGCCCGACCGCCGCGTTCGCCGAGATGAAGACCGCCATCGCGCTCGGCACGGTGTCGTCGTTGCCGGTCGTCCTCGAGCACGAGGGCGCCGCCCAGGAGCGCCTCGCCAAGACCTCGGACCATCGCGGCGCCGTCGAGGCGTTCCTCGCCAAGCAGAAGCCGACCTTCACCGGCCGGTAGGACCCACCCCGCCCCGGGTGGGGCGGGGCCGGGTTCGGCGCCGCCTACGACGTCAGCTGCGACTCGCGCCCCTGCCAGTGCCCGTCGCGGAGCTCGCGCTTGAGGATCTTGCCGGCGCCGGACTTCGGGAGGGGCTCGGTGCGCGTCTCGATCGAGCGCGGCACCTTGTAGCCCGCGATGGTCGCGCGGCAGTGGGCGGCGAGCTCGATCGTGAAGGCCTCGGGGTCCTCGGGCTCGGCGCGCAGGACGACGACGGCGTGCACGGCCTCGCCGTAGCGGGCGTGCGGGATGCCGAACACCGCGACCTCGACCACCGAGGGGTGGGCGAACAGGGCGTTCTCGACCTCGGCGCTGTACACGTTCTCGCCGCCCGAGACGATCATGTCCTTGGCGCGGTCGACGAGGAAGAGGTGGCCGCCGTCGTCGAGGTAGCCCAGGTCGCCGGAGGTGAACCAGCCGTCGACCAGGGCACGGGCGGTCTCCTCGGGCTTGTTCCAGTAGCCGGCGGTGACGTTGGCGCCGCGGATCATGACCTCGCCGACCTCGCCGGCGGGCAGCGAACGTCCGGTCCGCCGGGTCGACGACGCGGACCTCCACGCCGATCGCGGCGCGCCCGCAGGACCGGGCGCGCGGGCTGTCGAGCAGCAGGTGCTCGTCGGGCAGCAGCGTGACGATCGGCGAGGTCTCGGTGAGCCCGTAGATGTGCAGCATCGACGCGTCGGGGAACGCGGCGTGGGTCCGGCGCAGGAGCTCCACCGCGGCGGGCGAGCTGCCGTGCGAGAGCCAGCGCAGCGTCGAGACCTCCCGCGGGCGGGCGGCCTGCTCCCCGGCGAGCGCGTCCATCATCGTGGGCACCACGAGCGTCGCGGTGACGCCCTGCGCTCGCACGAGGTCGAGCACACCGTCGGGGGTGAACGCCGGGAGGACGACCTGCGTGCCGCCGGCCCAGATGGTGGCGAGGGTCCCGATCGTGCCGGCGGCGTGGAACATCGGGGCGACCACCAGCCACCGGGTCTCGGCGGTGAACGGCCAGCACGCCATGAAGTGGAAGGCGTTGGCCACCAGGTTGCCGTGGGTGAGCATCACGCCCTTGGCCGCGCCGGTGGTGCCGCCGGTGTAGAAGATGCCGGCCAGGTCGTGCTCGGCGGTGGGGGCCTCGGTCACCGGTGCGGGTCGCGCGCGTCCAGCAGCGCGTCGTACTCGGCGACGAGGTCGACGACGCGCAGACCCTCGACGCCGTCGACCCCGTCGAGCGGCGCGGTCGGCGAACAGCACCCGCACGCCGGCGTCGCGCAGCGCGTACTCGCGCTCGACGGCGGTGTGGCGGACGTTCAGCGGGACGATCACGAAGCCGTGGGTCGGCAGCCCGAGGTAGAGCTCGACGTAGCGGTGGCAGTTGGCGCCGAGGACCGCGACGCGGTCGCCGGGGGACAGGCCCAGCCCGGCGAGCACGGCGCCGAGGCGCGCCACGCGGTCGGCGAGCTCGGTGTAGGTCTCCTCGCCCGCGGGGTGGGCGGGGCAGACGACGGCGGTCCGCGTCGGCGTCGTGGTGAGCGCCCGGCGCAGCGCCGCCCCCATCGTCCGCGTGGCGTTGGACGGGTCGGCCGCGGGCGGGAGGTCGTGCAGCCGGGGCGTGCCCTCGACCCGGGGAGTCGTCATCGACCAACCTCCTAGGGGTTCGCGGCACCGTGCCCGAGCCGAACGATCGTTCGGTCGGATCGACCGTAACAGCGCCGGCACGGCGGGACCAGCGTCATCCTGTCGCCACGCGCACCGCGACGTCACGCCCCACCGGAGGCCCGGACAGCCGTAGATTGACGCCGGTGACGGACGCACGCCCGGCCGGAGAGGGCCGCACGGTGGGATCCCGACGCGGCACCCGCCCCGCGTACGACATCTCCTCGCTCGTCGAGGTGGCGGCGCGCGTGTTCATCGAGCGCGGCTACGACGCCACGAGCATGGAGGACCTCTCGGCCGCCGCCGGGATCACGAAGTCGTCCTTCTACCACCATGTGCGCGGCAAGGAGGCCCTGCTGCGTGCCGCGCTCGAGCGGGCCCTCGACGGCCTGTTCGGCATCCTCGACGAGCCCGACGCCAGGATCGGGCGCCCGCTCGCCCGGCTGCGCTACATCGTCGCGGCGCCAGGTCGAGGTGCTCGCCGCCGAGTTGCCCTACGTCACCCTGCTCCTGCGCCTGCGCGGCAACACCGAGACCGAGCGCTGGGCCCTCGGACGCCGCCGCGAGTTCGACGCCACGATCACCGAGCTGGTCCGCGCCGCGGTCCTCGGTGGCGAGCTGCGCGACTCGGTCGACCCCGCCGTCGGTGCGCGTCTGCTCTCCGGACTCGTGAACTCGCTGGTCGACTGGTACCGGCCGGGCCGCATCCCGGTCGCGACCCTCGGCGCCGAGGTCGACCGGATGGCGTTCGACGGTCTCCTCGCCGTCCGCTCCTGACTACGCTCGGGGGGTGCCCCTGGCGTTCTCCGAGCAGCAGGAGACCGGACTGGTCGCAGTGACCCTCACCGACGACGCCGGCGAGGTCCTCCAGTCCCGGGTGGTGTCCGCCGAGGAGATCGCGCGGATCGCCCGCCGCGCCCGGGCAGCGGTGGAACGCGGCGACGGCACCGGCTCCTTCGTCACGCTCGACGAGCTGATCGACGGCCCCGCGAACGACATCGAACCGTGACGCAGGCCCCCTGAGGAGGTCCTTGCGCCGGCGTCGCGGGGTGCGGCACCATCACAACCGAACGAACATTCGGTACGGAGGTGGGCCCGATGGCGGTGCTCGACGATCGGGTGGACGACGAGCGGGTGGGCCGGGCGAGCGTCGACCTCGAGGAGGCCTTCGACGCCACGATCAGCGCCGACCGCCGGATCGAGCCGCGCGACTGGATGCCGGACGCCTACCGGACCACATTGATCCGCCAGATCGCCCAGCACGCGCACTCCGAGATCATCGGCATGCAGCCCGAGGGCAACTGGATCCTCCGCGCCCCGAGCCTGCGACGGAAGTCCATCCTGCTGGCCAAGGTCCAGGACGAGGCCGGCCACGGGCTCTACCTCTACTCGGCTGCGGAGACCCTCGGGATCGACCGCGCGGAGCTCACCGAGAAGCTCGTCGACGCCCGCCAGAAGTACTCGTCGATCTTCAACTACCCCACACTGACCTTCGCCGACGTCGGCGTCATCGGCTGGCTGGTCGACGGTGCCGCGATCGCGAACCAGGTCCCGCTGTGCCGCTGCTCCTACGGGCCCTACGCGCGGGCGATGGTGCGCATCTGCAAGGAGGAGTCCTTCCACCAGCGGCAGGGCTTCGAGATGCTCGCCCACCTCATGGCGGGCACCGACCGCCAGCGCGCGATGGTGCAGGACGCCGTCGACCGCTGGTGGTGGCCGTCGCTGATGATGTTCGGCCCGGCCGACGGCGACTCGCCCAACACGCAGCAGTCGATGGCCTGGAAGATCAAGCGCCACACCAACGACGAGCTGCGCCAGCGCTTCGTGGACATGACCGTCCCGCAGGCCGCGGTCCTGGGCGTCACCCTCCCCGACCCCGACATCGAGTGGAACGCCGAGCGCGGGGCCCACGACTTCGGGACCATCGACTGGGACGAGTTCATGCAGGTCGTGAAGGGTGCCGGGCCGTGCAACGCCCAGCGCCTCGCCCACCGCCGTGCCGCGCACGAGAACGGGGCGTGGGTCCGCGAGGCGGCCGTCGTGCACGCGCAGAAGCAGGCCACGACGAAGGCCGTGGCGGCATGACCCTCGGCGACGACATCACGGCGAACCCCGGCGGCGACCCCGCCGCGCGCTCCGGCGCGCGGATGTCCTGGCCGCTCTACGAGGTGTTCGTGCGCGGCAAGCGCGGCCTCAACCACGTCCACGTCGGCTCGCTGCACGCCGCCGACGACCGGATGGCCCTGGACAACGCCCGCGACCTCTACACCCGGCGCAACGAGGGCGTGAGCATCTGGGTCGTGCGCGCCGACGCGATCACCGCCTCGAGCCCGGACGAGAAGGACCCGTTCTTCGCCCCGAGCGCCGACAAGGTCTACCGGCACCCCACGTTCTACGAGATCCCCGACTCCGTCCCGCACATGTGATGACGACCCACAGCACCCACCAGGACGACGAGTCCGCCTACCAGGCGCTGGCCGAGAGCCTCGACGGCGACGACGACCGCTGGGCCTTCGGCACCGGCTTCACCGAGTCCGGGGAGGAGATCACCGCCGCGGTCCCGGACGGCGTCGACCCCGGCGACCTCGCCGCCTACTGCCTCATGCTCGGCGACGACGCCCTCGATCGCCGCCCAGCGCCTCGCCGAGTGGTCCACCCACGCGCCCGAGCTGGAGGAGGAGGTGGCGCTCGCCAACTGCGCGCTCGACCTGCTCGGGCAGGCGCGCCTGCTGCTCTCCCGCGCCGGCCATCTCGGCGCCGCGGCCGCGCACCGTCCCGCCCACGCGTCACCGGACCTCGCCGACGAGGACGTCCTGACCTACTTCCGCGACGAGCGCGCGTTCCGCCACGTCAACCTGGCCGAGGCCGACGTCTCGCCCGGCGGCGCCGACTTCGGGCGGCTCATGGCGTGGCTGCTGCTGTTCTCGTCGTGGCGCCTCGCCCTGCTGACGCGCCTGGTCGGCTCGGCCGATCCCCTCGTCACCGCGGTGGCCGAGAAGGGCGCCAAGGAGCTCGCGTACCACCGGGACCACGCGGCCCGCTGGATGGTCCGGCTCGGCGACGGCACCGCCTACTCCCACGCGCGCGCCCAGGACGGCCTCGAGCAGGTGTGGCCGTTCGTCGAGGAGCTCTTCGTCGCCCACGAGGTCGAGACCCGGCTGCCCGGCGTGGCCGTCGACCCGGCGTCGGTCCGCGAGGAGGTCGACGGCGTCCTCGCGCAGGTCGTTGCCGCCGGCGGCCTGACCCGTCCCGAGCGCCCGGCCGTGGGCCGGATCGCCGGGCGCGCCGGACGCGACGGCCTGCACACCGAGACGCTCGGCCCGCTGGTCGCGCAGCTGCAGTCCCTCGCCCGCGCGCACCCGGACGCGACGTGGTGACCGCGACCGAGGTGGCGCGGGTCGCGGCCGAGGTCACCGACCCCGAGATGCCGATGCTCACCCTCGCCGACCTCGGGGTGCTGCGTGACGTCGCGGTCGACGACGACGGCACCGTCCGCGTCACGATCACCCCCACCTACACCGGCTGCCCCGCCGTCGCCGAGATGCGCGCCGACCTGCGCCGCCGGCTGCGGCAGGCGGGCCACCCGCACGTCGAGGTGCGCACGGTGTTCTCGCCGCCCTGGACCACTGACTGGATCTCCGACGAGGGACGCCGCAAGCTCGCCGACGCCGGCGTCGCCCCGCCCGCCCACGTCGGGCCGCGCGCGGTCGGACCGGTCCCGCTCACGCTGAGCGCACCGTCGGAGACCGTGCCCTGCCCGCAGTGCGGCTCGCCGGCCACCGAGGAGACGTCGCGGTTCGGGGCGACCGCCTGCACCGCCCTGCGCCGCTGCACGACCTGCCGCGAGCCGTTCGAGCACATGAAGGGGATTCTGATGACGGCCACGGTGGAGGCCGGCTTCCACCCCCTGCGCGTCGCGGACGTCGAGCGCCTCACCGACGACGCCGTCGCGATCACCTTCGCCGTCCCCGACGACCTGCGCGAGACCTACGCGTTCCGGGCGGGCCAGTACCTGACCCTGCGCCTGCACACCGAGGCCGGCGAGGAGCGCCGCTCCTACTCGATCTGCGCCCCGGCCGGCGCCGCCCCGCGCATCGGGGTGCGCCGCGTCGACACCGGACTGTTCTCCGAGTGGCTCGTCGATCGCCTCGCCGCCGACGACGAGCTCGAGGTCGGGCCGCCGCAGGGCCGGTTCACCCCCGAGCTCACGCCCGGCGCCCACCACGCGTTCGTCGCCGCCGGGTCGGGGATCACCCCGGTGCTGTCCATCGCGGCGACGGTGCTCGGCGCCCACCCGGACACCAGCGTGACGCTGTTCTACGGCAACCGTCGCAGCGACACCGTCATGTTCACCGAGGACCTCGCCGACCTGAAGAATCGCTACGGGCCCCGCCTGCACCTCGTGCACGTGCTCTCCCGCGAGCCGCTGGACGCCGAGCTCGTCGAGGGCCGGCTGGACCGCGCGAAGCTCGAACGGCTCTTCCAGCTGCTCGTCCCGGTGCCCGACATCGACCACTGGTGGCTCTGCGGGCCGTTCGGCATGGTCACCGACGCCGGAGAGGTGCTCGGCGAGCTCGGGGTCCCCCCGAGCGCCGTGCACCGCGAGCTGTTCTACGTGGACGCGCCCCCGCCGCAGCCGGTGCGCCACGACGACGCCGATCCCGGTGAGGGCGTCGACGCCACCATCGTCCTCAACGGCCGCTCGACCGCGCTGACCCTGCCCGCCGACGAGCCGGTGCTCGACGGGGCACAGCGGGTGCGCTCGGACCTCCCGTTCGCCTGTAAGGGCGGGGTGTGCGGCACCTGCAAGGCCCACGTGAGCAGCGGGAACGCAGACATGCGGCGCAACTTCGCCCTCGAGGCCGACGAGGTCGAGGCCGGCTACGTGCTGACCTGCCAGACCTTCCCGGTCGGCGGCGACCTCGTCGTCGACTACGACGTCTGACCGCTGTCCGACCGCCCCACGAACCAGGAGCGCCCGATGACCGTGCTGCCCAGCTACGTCCAGGGCCGGTGGACCGCGCCCGAGGGCGACGGCCGACCGATGCTCGACGCCGTCACCGGCGAGGAGGTCGGGCGCCTGTCGACCGACGGCCTCGACATGGCCGCCGTCGCCGATCACGGGCGCCGTGTGGGCGGGCCCACCCTGCGCGAGCTGACGTTCCCGCAGCGCGCGTCCCTGCTCAAGGCCCTGGCCGGCCACCTGCGCGAGCACCGCGAGGAGCTCTACGCGGTCTCGGCGCGGACCGGCGCGACGCTCGGGGACTCCAAGTTCGACGTCGACGGCGGCATCGGCGTGCTGGCGGCCTACGCCTCGAAGGGCAAGCGCGAGCTGCCGTCGGGGCACGTGCTGCTCGACGGCGACGTGGAGCAGCTGTCGAAGGGCGGCACGTTCCTCGCCCAGCACGTCATGGCGCCCAGGCTCGGCGTCGCCGTGCAGGTCAACGCCTACAACTTCCCGGTCTGGGGCCCGCTCGAGAAGCTCGCCCCGGCGCTCCTCGCCGGCGTCCCCTCGATCATCAAGCCCGCGACGCCCACCGCGTTCCTCACCGCGGCGCTCGTCGAGCTGATCGTCGACTCCGGTCTGCTGCCCGAGGGCACGGTGCAGTTCCTGGCCGGCGGCGTCGGCGACCTGTTCGACCACCTCACCGAGCAGGACTCGGTGTCGTTCACCGGATCGGCGTCCACGGCGCAGCGGCTGCGCACGCACCCGACGCTGACCTCACGGGCCGTGCGCTTCACCGCCGAGGCCGACTCGCTGAACTGCTCGGTGCTCGGGCCCGATGCGGTCGCCGGCACCCCGGAGTTCGACCTCTACGTCACCCAGCTCGTCACGGAGATGACGGTCAAGGCGGGTCAGAAGTGCACGGCGATCCGCCGCGCGTTCGTGCCGGAGGCGCAGGTGGACGCGGTGCTCGAGGCGGTCTCGGCGCGCCTGGCGACGGTCGTCGTCGGCGCGCCGGACGCCGAGGGCGTGCGGATGGGCGCGCTGGCCGGGCTGGAGCAGCGCGAGGAGGTCCGGCGCTCGCTCAAGGCGCTCACGGGGTCCGCGAGGATCGTCTCCGGTGACCCCGACCAGGTCGAGGTCGTCGGTGCCGACGCCGAGCGTGGGGCGTTCATGGCCCCGGTGCTGCTGCACGCCGGTGACCCGCACCTCGCCGCGGTGCACGAGGTCGAGGCGTTCGGACCGGTGTCGACGGTGCTGCCGTACTCCTCGACGACCCAGGTAGTCGAGCTCGCGGCGCGCGGGCAGGGGTCGCTCGCGGGGTCGGTGGTCACCGGCGACGCCGCCTTCGCCCGCGAGGTCGTCCTCGGCCTCGCCCCGTGGCACGGCCGGCTGCTGGTGCTCGACCAGGACGACGCGAAGGAGTCGACCGGCCACGGCTCACCCATGCCCCAGCTCGTGCAAGGCGGTCCCGGGCGCGCCGGCGGCGGCGAGGAGCTGGGCGGCATCCGCGGGGTGCGCCACCACATGCAGCGCACCGCGGTGCAGGGCAGCCCGGAGATGCTCACCGCGATCACCGGGCGCTGGTTCGCCGGCAGCGCGCGCACCGTCACCGACGTCCACCCGTTCCGCAAGAGCCTCGCCGAGCTGCGCCTCGGGGACACCGTCGTCGGCGGCCCCCGCACGGTGACCCAGGAGGACGTCGAGCACTTCGCCGAGTTCACCGGGGACACGTTCTACGCGCACATGGACGCCGAGGCCGCCGCGGCGAATCCGTTCTTCGGCGAGCGCGTGGCCCACGGCTACCTCGTGGTGTCGCTGGCGGCGGGCCTGTTCGTCGATCCCGCCCCGGGTCCGGTGCTGGCCAACTTCGGCGTCGACCACCTGCGTTTCCTCACCCCGGTCCGGTTCGGGAGCGAGCTCACGATCACGCTGACCGCCAAGCAGATCAGCCCGCGGGACGGCGCCGACTACGGCGAGGTCCGGTGGGACGCCGACGTGACCAACGCCGACGGCGAGTCGGTGGCGCGCTACGACGTGCTGACGCTGGTGGCCAAGGAGGTGCCGTCGTGACCATCGTGGCGGCCGCGCGGCGCATGTGGGAGGACGACGCCGCGTCGCGCAAGCTCGGCATGGAGCTGCACTCCGCGGTCGACGGCACGGCGCGGGTGACCATGACCGTCACCGAGGACATGGTCAACGGCCACGGCATGTGCCACGGCGGCTTCCTGTTCCTGCTCGCCGACTCCGCGTTCGCGTGCGCCTGCAACTCCCCGGGACCGGTGACCGTGGCCGCGGGCGCGGACATCGTCTTCGTCGCGTCGGGGCGCCACGGCGACGTCCTCGAGGCGGTTGCCACCGAGCGCACGAGCTTCGGGCGCAGCGGGGTCTACGACGTCACCGTGCGACGCCCGGTCGACGGCCAGGTGATCGCCGAGTTCCGGGGGCGCAGCCGCACCATCCAGCGAGCCTGATCACCGGCACCGCTCGCGCGACCCGGGCGTACGTTTCCTCCGAATGGTGCGGTGGGACCGAGGTGTCTTCACGAGGGCGGCGAACACGTGTCGATCGATGATCTGCTGCAGGCGATCCCACCCCTGGTGGTCTACCTCGTCGTCGGAGTCGTCGTCGGGGTCGAGAGCCTCGGTGTCCCGCTCCCCGGCGAGATCGTGCTGGTCAGCGCCGCGGTGCTCTCCTCGCGACCCGAGGCGGTGATCTCGCCGGTCTGGGTCGCGGTGGCCGCGGCCGTCGGCGCGATCGTCGGCGACTCGATCGGCTACGGCGTGGGGCATCGCTACGGTCGCTCGCTGTTCGACTGGGCCGGGCGCCGGTTCCCCCGGCATTTCGGCCCCCGGCACGTCGCCCTCGCCGAGCGGGCGTTCGAGCGCTGGGGCGTGCTCACGGTGGTCGTCGGGCGCTTCATCGCCCTGCTCCGGATCTTCGCCGGGCCGCTCGCCGGCGTCCTGAAGATGCCCTACCGCCGCTTCCTGCCCGCGAACGTGCTCGGTGGGGTCCTCTGGACCGCGGGCACCACCACGGCGGTCTACTACCTCGGGATCGTGGCCGAGAAGTGGCTGTCCCGGTTCTCCTACATCGGCCTCGCCGTCGCGGTCGTGGTCGGGCTGACCGTCGGATGGGTCGTGAAGCGGCGCGTGTCCGGCCTCCTCGCCTCCCCCGAGCCCGAACCCGAGCCGACCGACTGAGCCGACGGGTGCGGCGCACCGCGTCCGGGTACCCCCGGGTCCCCGACCCGCAGGAGGTCCGCCGTGTCCGACGCCGTGCCGTTCCCCGACTTCGACCACGCGACCGTGGAGACGGTCAAACACCGGATCCGCTCGCTCGAGCGCGAGGACGTCCAGGGCCTGCTCGACCACGAGCGGGCCCACAGCTCACGCATGCCGGTGATCGAGGTCCTGCGCACGCGCCTCGCCGAGCTCGACGCCGGCGCGACACCCTCGGGTGGCGACCAGACCGAGGCCCGCGGCGGTGCGACGCGGCACGGATCCCCGGTCGACCCCTCCGGTGCCGCCGAGCCCGGGCCGCCCGACCGGCACGGTCTCCGCCAGGTCACCTGGGGTGGCTAGTCAGCCGCGGCCAAGAAGATGCGGCAGTCAGCGCTCCTCCGTCGCGCTCCCTACCGATCTTCGGCGCGCTCCGGCGGGTGGCGTTCAGCGGGCAAAGCCGCGGCTGATCACCAGGCGCTGGATCTGGTTGGTGCCCTCGAAAATTTGCATGATCTTGGCCTCGCGCATGTAGCGCTCGACCGGGAAGTCGCGGGTGTAGCCGTACCCGCCGAAGACCTGCACGGCGTCGGTGGTGACCTTCATGGCGGCGTCGGTGGCCACCAGCTTGGCCACGCTGGCCTGTCGACCGTAGGGGCGGCCGAGGTCACGGCGACGCGCGGCGTCGAGGTAGGTCGCACGCGACGAGTCGACCGCGGCCGCCATGTCGGCGAGCACGAAGCCGAGGCCCTGGTGGTCGACGATCTTCCTGCCGAACGTCGAGCGCTCGTTGGCGTAGTCGACGGCCGCGTCGAGCGCGCCCTGGGCGAGCCCGACGGCGCACGCGGCGATGCCGAGGCGGCCCGAGTCGAGCGCGCTGAACGCGATCTCGAGACCCTGGCCGGGCCGGCCGATCAGCCGGTCGGCCTCGAGGACGGCGCCGTCCCAGTTCGCCGTGGTCGTGGGGATGGCGTGCAGCCCCATCTTCTCCTCGGGCCTCCCGAACGAGAGTCCCTCCGCCTGGCCCGGCGCGAGGAAGCACGACACACCCCCGTGGCCTTCACCGGTGCGGGCGAAGAGGGCGTAGAAGTCGGCGACGCCCCCGTTCGTGATCCACGCCTTGGTGCCGGTGATCCGGTAGCCGCCCTCGACCTCCTCGGCCCGGCAGGTCAGTGCGGCGGCGTCCGAGCCGGCCTGGGGCTCCGAGAGGCTGTAGCCGCCGAGCACGTCGCCGGCGAGCATCGCGGGCAGCCGCTCCTTCTGCGCGTCGCTGCCGAAGGTGAACAGCGGGAAGCACGAGAGCCCGTGGACGCTGGTGGCCACGGCGACCGCGGCCCAGCGGGAGGCGAGCTCCTCGAGGACCTGCAGGTAGACCTCGTAGGGCTGGCCCCCGCCGCCGACCTCCTCGGGGTACGGCAGGCCGAGCAGCCCGGCCGCGCCCAAGGTCGGGAAGAGGCCCTCGGGAAAGGTCTCGGCGCGCTCGTGCTCCTCCACCCGGGACGCGAGCTCCTTGTCCGCGAGATCGCGGGTGAGCTCGAGGAGATCCTCGGCCTCCTGCGTGGGGAGCAGCCGGTCGACGGGCATGGCGCCCTCCTGTCGGTCCTGGGTGTTCGACGCCCCGGTCACCCTCCTCCGCTCACCTCGCGCGGCTTCGCCCCACCTCAGGCCCGAGCCACGGCCCGCGCGGTGTGCCTCTCGCGGAGTGCCGCGGGCTTCGCGCGAGGGTGCCTTCGCGCGAAAGAGAGGCGCGCGAGGGTGTCGATCGACGCGCGGGCGTTCGTGGAGAGGGTGTGCGAGCGCGGTGCTCGCCGGAGGACATCAGGAGGACGTCATGGCTCACTACCTGCTCAGCGTGTACCAGCCCGAGGGCACGCCGCCGTCGCCCGAGGAGCTCGCGACGATCATGGAGAACGTCGGCGCGGTCCAGGACGACATGAAGGCCGCGGGGGTGTGGGTGTTCGCCGGCGGGCTCGAGGCACCGAGCACCGCGACGGTCCTGGCGGCGAGCGGCGACGACGTGCTCGTCACCGACGGGCCGTTCGTGGAGCTCAAGGAGTACCTCGGCGGTCTGACCATCATCGACGTCCCCGACCTCGACGCGGCGATGCACTGGGCGCGGCGCTCGACCGAGGCGACGACGCTCCCGATCGAGGTCCGCCCGTTCCACTGGAGCCCGTGAGCACCGGCCCCTCCTCGGCGCGGATGGGAGACGACGCGGACCGGAGCTCGACCCAGGGCCGCTTCGCGACGATCTTCGCCGAGGAGTACGGGCGGTGCGTGGCCACGCTGGTGCGCGTCCTGGGCGACATCGACCTCGCCGAGGAGGCCGTGCAGGACGCCGTCACCGTCGCCCTCACCCGCTGGCCCGACGAGGGCGTGCCGCCGAACCCGGGCGGCTGGATCGTCACCACCGCGCGGCGCCGGGCGATCGACCGCCTGCGCCGCGACGCCGTCGGGCGGGAGAAGCACGCCCGCGCGGCGCGCGAGGAGCCGCCGCCGTCCGACGACGAGGACCTGGACGACGAGGACCAGGACATCGAGGACGGCCAGGACATCGAGGAGAGCCCGGTGCGCGACGACCGCCTGCGCCTGATCTTCACGTGCTGCCACCCCGCGCTCGCCGTCGGCGCCCGCGTGGCGCTGACCCTGCGCCTGCTCGGCGGCCTGAGCACCCCCGAGATCGCGAAGGCCTTCCTCGTCCCCGAGGCGACGATGGCCCAGCGCATCGTGCGCGCCAAGAACAAGATCCGGGCAGCGCGCATCCCCTACCGGGTGCCCCACGACGTCGACCTGCCCGAGCGGCTGCCCGCCGTCCTGGCCGTCGTCTACCTGATCTTCACCGAGGGCCACGGCACCGGCGCGCGCGCCGACCTGTGCGCGGAGGCCATCCGGCTGGGCCGGTTGCTCGCCGAGCTCATGCCCGACGAGCCCGAGGTGCTGGGGCTGCTCGCGCTCATGCTGCTCGCCGAGTCCCGTCGCCCCGCCCGTACGGACGCGACCGGCGCGCGGGTGCTCCTGGCCGACCAGGACCGCACCCGGTGGGACCGCGCGCTGATCGTCGAGGGTCAGGATCTGGTCCGCCGGTGCCTGCGCCGCGGGCGACCGGGGCCCTACCAGGTGCAGGCCGCGATCCAGGCCGTGCACAGCGACGCGGCGGACACGGCGTCGACCGACTGGGCGCAGATCGTCGCGCTGCACGACCAGCTCCTGGCCCTCGCCCCCAGCCCGACGGCCGCGCTCAACCGGGCGGTCGCCGTTGCCGAGACCGAGGGCCCGGCGGCCGCGCTCGAGATCGTGGACGCCCTGGCCGTGCGGCTGGAGCGCTACCACCTGCTGCACGCGGCCCGCGCGGACCTGCTGCGCCGCCTCGATCGGGACGAGGAGGCACGAGCCGCCCTCGACGCGGCGCTCGCCCGGACGGACGATCCGGACGAGCGCGCGCTGCTGGCATCGCGTCGGAAGTGAGCGGGCAGGATGGGCCCATGACCTCCGGGGACCCGGTACCCGAGCTCCGCGTGGGTGATCGCGAACGCCGCGCCACCGACGACCGGCTGCGCGCCGCGCTCGACGACGGGGTGCTCACCCTCGTCGAGTACGACGAGCGCACCAAGGACTGCTGGGCCGCGCGGACCCGGCGCGACCTCGACGTCCTCGTCGCCGACCTCCCCGAGTCCGACGCCTCGCCGCTCGCGTCACCGACCATCCACGAGGACGCGGCTCCACCGGTCCCGCGCCCGCCCCGCGAGGCCCGGCGGCCGCAGCTCGGGAAGCTCGTGATCCCGGGCATCGCCCTCGCCGTGATCGTCTTCGGGGGCGTGAACGTCCTCGGCGCCGACGACGGGGCGTCGGTGTTCGGGAGCCGCACCGTGACGGTGGCCGCCACCCAGGACCAGGTCCAGGTGGCCTCGCTGTTCGGCAGCACCGAGGTGGTCGTCCCGGACGGGGTCACGGTGCGCACCACCGGCCTGATGATGTTCGGCAGCGTCGACTGCGAGCAGGCCTGTGCCGTGCCCCCCGGCGCCCCGACCTCGCGCGAGGTCGTGGTCGACGCCAACGGCGGCTTCGGTTCCGTCGACATCGTGACGCAGTCCGAGGCGGCCCGCGGGGGGATCGACCGGGACCGGGACGACCGCGACGGCGACTGACGCTGTGTCACCACCACGGCTCGGTGCGTGAAAGTCGGAAATTCCTCGCTCGCGCCGGAACATCTCTGCTGCCTCGCCACGTCAGAGTCCCGAAAGCCCCACCGGGACGCGGTCGCGACACCCTCGCGACCCACCACAGAGAGAGCGAGCAGATCATGAGCAACGACGACCGCTACTTCGGTGCCGACGGCAACGTCTACGACGGGAGCGGCTCGGTGGTCGGGTCGTACCACACCGACGCCTCCGGTCACATGGACTCGGTCTCCACCGACGAGGACCACAACGGCTACATCGACACGATCGTCGCCGACACCGACCACAACGGCAGCTTCGAGTCGGCGCTCGTCGACTCCGACGCCGACGGCTACGGCGAGACCGTGCTCGTCGACTCCGACGGCAACGGGACGTTCGACGCGGGGGCCGTGGACACCGACCGCGACGGCACCTACGAGACCGTCGTCCACGACCCCGCCGGGCTCTGACCCCCGACCAGGGGCGGGCACGACCGTCGCCCCGCGCTGAGCCCCACCCCGACCCGGGCCCGGGTCGTGACCGTCCACCGGTCACGGCCCGGGCCCGCCGTCGTCCCCGGACGAGGACGGCGCCGCGGGCCGCCGCCGGCGCGCCCAGGTGGGTCAGGGGCGCTCCGGCACGCTGATGACGACGTCGTCGGCGGTGCTGAAGGTGCGGTCGGGCAGGGCGCGCAGCGCACTCAGCACGACCCCCTCGATCCCGCCGAGATCGACGGCGTGGTCGATCACCTGGGTGCGGTCGGCGGGGAACGGCATGCCGTCCAGCGCCTCACGGACCTGCCGGTCGTCCGGGTCTTCGGTCATCGGGTCCTCCCTCGACGGATGCGGGTCAGAGCCGGAACCGGCCGAGCTCCGCGGCCAGCGCAGGCGGTGGGTCGTGCAGCTCGACGCGCGTCTGCGCGGCGAGGCACCGGATCCGGATGCGGGCGATGGCGCGCGCGAGGAGGGCGTCGCAGCGCTCGAGACGCGAGAGGTCGACGACCAGCTCGGTGGTGGCGCGCCGCTCGATCTCCGGGCCGAGGGCGCGCAGCCGCTCGACGGCGGGGCGGTCGAACCGGCCGGCGAGCGCGACGACGAGGCAGCCCTCGCCGTAGCGGCGCAGGCCGGCGGCCGCGGGGCGGGTCGGCCGGCCACAGCGGGTCGTGGCGTCCGCGACCGCCTCGGCGACGGCAGCGCGGCGACGCTCGGCGAGATCCCCCGCGTGCTCGACGTCGAGGACGGGCTCGCGGAGCGGGGTCGGAGCTTCGGTGGTCATACGGGCCTCCTGCGGCCACGGGCAGGTCACCCCGGAGAACCGGGGGACCACGACGTCCGTGGCGGCGTGGAGGTCTCAGCCACCATTACTGTGCTCAGGGCATGTTACCGCGGTCACCGGGCCGGCGCAGGTCGTCCTACGCGCCGAGCTCCACCACGATCGCCGCGACCTCACGCAGCTTGGTGTTGCGGTTCTGGCTGACGCGGCGCAGGTGCCCGAAGGCGCTCTCGGGGGAGTGACCCCGGGTCATGAGTATCCCCTTCGCCTGCTCGATCACGGCTCGGGACTCCAGAGCGGTCCGGAGCTCCTCGGTGAGCTGGACCTGCTCGGCCTGGCGGGCCATGCAGCTCAGCGCGGTCGACGCGAGGTCCGCGACGAGCTCGGCGAACGCGCGGGACGCGCTCAGGTCGGCCGGGCCGGTCGCGTAGAGGTTCAGGGCCCCCAGGACGTCCTTGCCGACCCGCAGCGGCACGACGATCGAGGCCGTGACGCCGAGCTCTTCGACGAGCTCCGCGTAGGCGGGCCAGAGCGCCGCCTCGTCGGGGCCGACCGTGATCGTGCGGCGCTCCTGCATGGCCTGCAGCAACGGCCCCGCGTCGTGCTCGTACTGGAAGTTCTCCAGACGGCCGTACGGCGCCTGGTCCGGCATGATCGACTGCGGGGCACCCTCACGCAGCACGGTCACCCCGCATGCCGCGACGTCGTCGATGGCGTGCACGGCGAGCATCGCCGCCTCCCACACCACCCGGTCCAGTGCGTCGGTGCCCAGGACCAGGGCGGACAGCTCCGAGAGCTCGCCGACCAGCCCCGCCACCGTGTCGTTCCCCGTCTCCCGTCCGGGAGACCGCGTCGCCTCGGTCATCGCGTCCTCCTCTTCGTCCCGTGAGCGACGCCATTCTGTCCCCCGGCTACCCGCCGACCGGGACGGGCGCCGCCCGGGGCCGGAGCACGTCCTCGGCGACCAGGGCGCGCAGGTGTCCGGCGAAGCCGGACGGAGCGCGCCCGTCGAGGCGCGCGCTCGTCGCGACCGGCACGGCGTGGTCGCGGCGGACCCGGTGACCCGCCCGGTCCAGGCGCGCGACGAGATCGACGTCCTCCCCGCTGACCAGGGGCGCGAACCCGCCGACCGCGCGGTAGGCCGACGCCCGCACCCCGAGGTTGGCGCCGTGGACGTGCCGGTGCCCGAGCTCGTCGGCGCCGTGGGCGTACCGGCGGACGTAGCGGGCCTCGGTCGACGGTCGGTGCGCCGTCCAGTCGGTGACCTCGACGGTGCCGACGAGCGCGTCCCAGCCCTGCTCGCACGCGTCCAGGTGCGCCGCCAACCACCCCGGCCGCACCACGGAGTCGGCGTCCGTGCCGGCCAGCCACACGGGCGCACCGCCGTGTCGCGACAGCAACGCCGTCGCGCCGGCGGCGCGGGCGCACCCGACGTTGCGGGCGGCCACCCGGACGATCCCGACGCCGTGGTGCCGCGCCACCGACTCGCTGCGGTCGCGGCACGTGTCGAGGACGACCAGGACCGCCACGCGGGCCCGGTCGGCCACCGCCGCCGCGGCGGTGCGCAGGCCGACGAGGCAGGCGTCGAGGGTGTCCTCTTCGTCGTGGGCGGGGACGACGACGCCGATCAGGGGACGGTGCTCGAGGGCCCGGCTCCGCTCGGCCGCGTGTCCGTCGACTCCCCTCATCGCAGACCCGTGCGCTCGGCCACCGACCGGGCCGCCGGCGGGACCCGGGTGTAGACCTCGAGCCGGAAGTCGGCCTCGTGATGGGCGACGATCCGTTCCAGGCCGGGACGCTCGGCGAGCTCCTCGTGGACCCGGCCGCCCTCCACCGGGTACTCCGGAGCGGCCCGGATCCAGTGCACCGCCAGCAACGTCCCGCCGGGTTCGAGGACCTCGCCCACGGTGTCCCAGAACGCCGCACGGTCCGGCGCATCGAGGTAGTAGACGACCTCGCCGGCCACCACCAGGTCGAACGTGCCCTCCGGGCGGTCGGCGGGCACGGCACCGCGGTCGACCCGGACTCCGGGCCACGGGGCGAGCCGGGTCCGGGCGGTCTCGACGGCGCGCTCGGCGGGGTCCCAGCACACGAGGGCGTCGCACCGGGGGGCGAGCAGCGCCGACAGCGCGCCGTTGGCGCACCCGGGCTCGAAGGCGCGCCGGAACCGCGGGGCGGGCAGGGCGGCGAGGACGCAGGCGCGCTTGCGGTCCTCGTACCACCCCTCCTCGAGACCCCAGGGATCGGCGCGGGCGGCGTAGAGGTCGTCGAAGTAGCCGGACGGGAGGGTCATGCCGGCCCCCAGACGATCTCGCTGCCGCGCCGGAAGCGGGCCAGGACCTCGGGCGGGAGGACGGCGGCGTCGCGGGGGTCCGGCGACAGCGGCGCGATCTGTGTGGTGAAGCAGGCGATCGCGGCGGCCTTCGCGCGCTCCGCGGGCGCCGGGAGGACGAGGCGGCGCGCGCGGGCGAAGGAGACGTCGTGCGGCTGCGCCCAGTGCCAGAGCCAGATCGGGTACGACCAGCACACGGCACCGGCCGCGGCCGCCGCCCGCGCGCCGCCGACCGCCGTGGCGTCGTGGTCGGGGTGCCCGTCGCCGGACACGGGCACGGCACACGTGTCGCCCGGGGCGAGGACGTCCGCGAGTCCCGTCGTCACGGCCCCGGCGGTCACCGCGGCGTCGGGCAGGCCGAGCCGGACCACCGGGGCGTCGACGCCGAGACCGAGCGCGACCAGCGCCGCCCGCCGCTCGTCGGCGCGCCGCAGCACCAGCTGCTGCGGGGTCAGGGTGGGGCTCCCGGGGTGGGAGCCCTCGCCGTCGGTGACCGCGACGACGACGATCTCCGTGCCGAGCGCCGCCCACACGGCGAGTGCGCCGCCGAGCCCGAGGACCTCGTCGTCGGGGTGTGGCGCCACGACGACGACCCGGCCGGGCGGGCGTACTGCGGCCGGATCGCGGACCGGGACGGCGTCGAGCACCCCGGAGCCGATCCAGGTCTGCTCGCTGGTCCCGGGACGGTCGAGGGGGCGCGGCGTCATCGGACCCCCTCGGGGGCGGCCTCGGCCGCGAGGGTGCCGAGGGTGGCGAGGTCGCGCTCGGCGTGGCTCTGGCGGACGTAGAGCTGCAGGTCGGCCACCCGCCGGGCGTGGTCGGCGTCGGTCGCGAGCGGAGCAGGCCCGAGGGCACGCCCGGTGCGCCGGATCGCCGTCTCGACCGCGGCCTCGACGACGGCACGGGCCTGCAGCGCACGCCGGCGCGCGACGGTGATCGGTTCGTCGGGCTCGGCGTCGACGTCGGCCGCGGCCCGGTCGAGCAGCGTCCGGGCGGCCGCGAGCGCGGCGTCCACCGTTCCGAGGTGGGCCAGGCCGTGGGGGTCGAGGCGCCCGTCGCGTCCGGCGCGGTAGAGCGGCGCGGCGACGCCGGACGCGCCGCCGCACCACGCCGCGGCGACGCCGATCGCGCCGTGCCAGAACCCGGTCCGGTCGAGGTAGTCACCCGGCCCGCCCACGGCCAGGGCCGGCACCTCGGCCATCTCGACCGTCGCCGCCGCACTCCCGCGCATGCCGACGCCCTGCCACTCCCCCGCACGCACCTCGACACCGGGGGCGGCGAGCTCGACGGCGAACAACCGCCGGCCGTCGCCTGCCTGCGCGGTCACGAGAGCGTGCGTGCACGGCCCGAGGGCGCCCGAGCACCAGGGCTTGCGCCCGGAGAGGAGCCAGCGTCCGGTGGCGTCCGGCACGGCATGCAGCGCACCGTCGGGCGCCTCCGCGGCCCAGACGCCCCACCGTGACCCGTCGGTCGGCGGGGGGCACCCGAGCTCGTGCAGGACGGTGGCCGCGTCGAGATGGGCCTCGGCGAGCCGCGCGGTGTCGAGGTCGGCGGCGCCGGCGCGGGCGAGGACCGACCAGTTGTGCGCGGTGCGACCGTCGCCTCGGGGCGAGGGCTCCAGGCGCAGCGCGGCCACGGTGCCGTCGAGGGTCACCGCGGGGTCGAGGCGGTCGGGGTGGGCATGGCGGCTCTCCGGGGGTCGAGATCGTCGATGGCCCGCGACCGGGGAGCCCGGCGGGGCCTCGCGCAGACGCGGGTCGTCCGCGCGGGCGGGGTCCGGGTGGCGGCGGACACCTCGACCTGGTCGAGAGCGTCGTCGCTGGTCACCGGTGGGCTGTGGCGACCTCGGACACCTCTGGGCTCTCGGTGAGCCGCACGGAGCGGCTACCCGGACCGCTCCCGCTTCACCCGTGACGCCGCGCCGTGCTTCCGCCGGCGCCGACCGATCAACAGCCCGGGTGCGTCGCCCGCTCGCGCGCCCGGGCCGCGACACCCTCGTCGCTGCAGAATCCGGTACCACTGCGCTTCAGGCACACCAGTCCGAGCAGCTCGTGGCCGGCGCCGACGACGGCGAGACGACGCTGACCCGACGCGACCAGCCGGCGACGGATCGCCTCGGCGGGCTCGTCCGGGGCGACGGTCCGTCCTGTGAGCGTGCCGTGGGCGAGGGCCGGACCAGCGGGCGGGGAACCCGCGGGCAGGTCCTCGCGGCGCACCGTGCTGTGCAGGATGCCGTCCGACGTCAGCAGGACCATGTGGACGTGGTCGTCGGAGAACGTCGCCCACACCTGCGCCACCGAGGCGTCCACCGGCAGCGTCTTCGGGACGGTGATCATCACGTCTGCGGCGGTGAGCCCGACCTCGACCGCGGTGTCCACGCCTCGCAGTGTCGTCGTGCCGTCGGACATCCGCCACCTCTCGACGTCGCGGACCCCTCAGGAGAGGGCGCGCTCGAGCTGCGCGGCCAGGCTCACCAGCCGCGCGTCCTGCCGCGGCCCGGCGACCAGCTGGACGGCGAGCGGGAGACCGTCGGCCGTCTCGCCCGCCGGCAACGACACGGCCGGTTGCCCGGTGTGGTTCCAGGCCGGGGTGTGGGCGTAGTGACGGGCCATGCCGATCAGGGTCGCCAGGCCGCCCCGGCCCGCCCAGTGGTCGACCGGGACCGCCGGGCCGCGCGCCACGGGCGTGAGCAGGACGTCGACGCCGAGACGGTCCAGCACGCGGTGCGCGGCGGACTCGCCGTGTCGGCGGGCCGGCCCCATGAGCCGGGCCGGGACCAGGCCGCCGATCCGAGCGATCTGCCGCGTGCGGGCCTCCAACCGCCCGGGATCGTCGGTCGCCGCCGCGGCCTCGTGGAGGCTTCGCGCCATCCGGAGCGACATCCCGAGCGGCGTCGCCCCGTAGCGCACCCGGACCTCGGAGACCGCGTGCCCGAGGCCGGCGAGCGTCTCGGCCGCGCGGGCGACCGCGGCGGCGACGTCGGGGCCGAGCGGCAGCGCGGGCGACACCGGCGAGCGGAGGTCCACTCCGATGCGCAGCGGCGCCGGCTCCCGGTCGGCGGCGTCGGTCAGGGACGACGAGAACCCGCCGAGCACATCGAGGTAGATCGCGGCGTCGCGCACGCGGCGGGTCAGGCACCCCTGGACGGCCAGGCCGTGCCATCCGCCGCTGCCGGGGGTGACGCCGGCGCTCGGCTTGACGCCGACCAGGCCGCAGCACGCCGCGGGGATGCGGATCGAGCCGGCTCCGTCGCTCGCGGTGGCGATCGCGACCGCGCCGCCGGCCACGGCGGCCGCCGACCCGCCGGAGGACCCGCCGGGAGTGCGGTCCAGGGCGCGCGGGTTGCGGGTGACGCCCGTCAGCGCGCTGTCGGTGACGCCGTAGGCGGCCAGCTCGGGGAGGGTGGTCGTTCCGATCGGCACCACCCCGGCGGCGCGGAGCCGGGTGATGACGGGGTCGTCGGCCGGCGCCGGGCTCGTGCGCGCCCGGGAGCCCCAGTGGGTGACCCGGCCCGCGACGTCCAGGTCGTCCTTGATCGCGATCGGGACCCCGAGCAGGGGCCCGTCCTCGCCGTCACGCTGACGCCGGTCGGCGTCCTCGGCCGCCGCGCGTGCTCCCTCGGCGTCGATGACCACGAACGCGTTCACCCGCGCGTCGAGATCCCGTGCCGCGGCGACGGCGGCCTCGGCGAGCTCGACGGCGCTCACCCGACCGTCCCGCACCGCCTCGCGCTGCGTGCTCGGCCCGGCGTCGAGGAGGGTCGCGGCGTCCACGCGCGGACCGTAGCGGGGCGGTGGGCGCCGTCCCCTCCCCTCCCGGGCGACGATCAGGCGAGGAAGTCGAGCAGTGCGGAGTTGAACTGCTCGGCGTGCGTGGCGTTGAGCCCGTGCGGGCCACCCTCGATCAACGCGAGCGTGCTGCCCGGGATCGACTCGTGGGTGCGCTTGCCGGAGACCTCGAACGGCACGATGCCGTCCGCGTCGCCGTGGATCACCAGGGTCGGCACCGAGATCTTCGCGATGTCGTCACGGAAGTCGGTGCGCCCGAAGGCCGCGATGCAGTCGAGCGTGCCCTTGGGCGAGGCGAACTCGGCGATCTCGCGGTTGTAGAGCCGGAACGCCTCGCTCACGAGGTCGGTGCGGTCCGCGGCGGCGAAGAAGTTCGCCGTGAACCCGTCGAGGAAGGCGATCCTGTCGTTCCGCACGCCGTCCTCGAACTGCTCGATCGTCGCGTCGTCGAGCCCGCCGTCGGGGTTGTCGTCGGAGACGTACAGGTAGGGCGGGACGGCCGCGGCGAACACGGCCTTCGCCACGCGGTCCGAGCCGTAGGTCCCGAGGTAGCGCGCGACCTCACCACCCCCCATCGAGAACCCGACGAGCGTGGCGTCGCGGACGTCGAGATGACCGAGCAGCGTGTCGAGGTCGGCGGCGAAGGTGTCGTAGTCGTAGCCCTCCCACGGCTGCGACGAGGACCCGAAGCCGCGGCGGTCGTAGGTGATGACCCGGTACCCCGCGCCGATCAGCGCCGGTACCTGCTTCTCCCAGGACCGGCCGGACAGCGGCCAGCCGTGGATCAGGACCACCGGAGGACCGGCCCCGTGGTCCTCGTAGTACAGCTCGACCGGGCTGCCGTTCTCGGTTCCCACCGGAAGCGTGGGCATGAGGGTTCCTCCTCGGGGTTCGTGGCGTCGTCCGGAGATCGACTACCCGCCCGCCCAGCCTCCGAGACGTCGGACCGGGGCTTGTCGAGGATACCGACGTACTGTATGTATCTAACATGGCAACGAGCGAGGCGCTGGGGACCGAGCACGAGGTGGAGCTGACGGGGGGACGGCTGCGCTACCGCGACCGAGGCGACGGTCCGGTGGTGGTGTTCGTGCACGGGGCGCTCGTGCACGCGGACCTCTGGCGGCACGTCGTCCCCGGGCTCGTCGCCGCCGGTCTCCGGTGCGTGTCCCCCGACTGGCCCCTCGGGTCGCACGCGATCCCGGTGCCGGGCATGGCGCTCGACCCGCCCGCCGTCGCGGCGACGATCGGCGAGTTCCTCGACCGCCTCGACCTCCGCGACGTCACCCTCGTCGCGAACGACACGGGCGGCGGGCTGACGCAGATCCTCATGGCCTCCCGGCCGGCGCGGGTCGCGCGCGTCGTGCTGACCCCCTGCGACGCCTTCGAGTCCTTCTTCCCTCCGCGCTTCGCCTATCTGCCCTGGCTCGCTCGCGTGCCCGGTGGACTCGCCCTCCTGGCGCGGGCGGCGACGTGGCCCCTGGCCCAGCGCCTGCCCTTCGGGTTCGGCGACCTCACGAAGCGGGGTGTGCCCGCCGACGTGATGGCGTCCTACGTCGACCCGGCCCGCCGCGACTCCGCGGTCCGGGCCGACGCCCGGCGCTTCCTGCGCCAGGTGCACCACCGCCACACGCTGGCCGCCGCCGAGTCCCTGCCGGCCTTCGACCGCCCGGTCCTGCTGCTGTGGGCGTACGAGGACCGGGTGTTCCCCATCGCGCTCGCGCACCGGCTGGCCGAGCGGTTGCCGGACGCGCGCATCGTGGGGGTCGGCGACTCCTTCACCTTCGTGCCCGAGGATCGTCCCGACACCCTCGTCGAGGAGATCCTGGAGTTCCTGCGTGCCGACCGAGCCCTCGACCCCGGAACCCCGGCGCACGCAGGCCGACCGACGCCGTGAGACGTCGGAGGCGCTGATCGCCGCGGGGCGCGCCCTGTTCGCCGAGCACGGCGTCGCCGCGGTCTCCACGGAGGAGGTGGTCGCCGCCGCGGGCGTGACCCGGGGCGCGCTCTACCACCACTTCCGGGACAAGAACGACCTCTTCCGCGCGGTGTTCGAGCGCGTCGAGCAGGAGCTCTGCGACGAGCTCGCGGCCGGCCTCGGCCGCGCGCCGAGCGCGATCGGGGGCCTCCAGCAGGGCGTCGGGTGGTTCCTCGACGCCTGCGAGCGTCCCGAGGTCCGGCGGATCGGCCTCGTCGACGCCCCGGCGGTGCTGGGCTGGGCCACCTGGCGGCGCATCGAGGCGGAGTACGCCCTGGGCCTGGTCGTGGATCGCCTCCGCGCCGCCGAGCAGGAGGGGGCGTCGTTGACCGGGCCGGTCGAGGTCGTCGCCTCGTTGCTGTTCAGCACGATCATCGAGGCGGCCCTGATGATCACTCAGGACGAGGACCCGGCCGCCGCCCGCGCCCGCGTGGAGCCCGCGCTCACCGGCCTCGTGGCCAGGATGCTGGGCATCGGGCCGTGAGGAGTCGGGTCAGCCGGCGACGAGCCCGTCAAGGACGCCGGCGCGGGCGTCGTCGACGATCACCGCGAGCTGGGCGACGCTCATCTGGATGTGCTGCCCGAAGTCGTCGGTGATGACGATGCGGCGCTCGTCGTCCGCCGTGGGATCGACGTAGAGCTCCGGGCAGCCGCAGCTGCACTGTCCACAGAAGGTGACGACGTGCTGCAGGCTCTCGCGCTCGACCATGCCGTGCTCCCCGGGGCTCGGTTGTCCGACGGCCCTCGACGCTAGGCGCCGCGCACGCGGAAGTCCCATGCCGGCGGCGATGTCACCCGATCGTCCGGTCCGGCGACGACGCGGGAATCCCGGCCTGAGACCGGCGCCGTCGGTCGGCGGAGCGCTCGCCACTCATCGGCGCAGAGTGACCACCGACCGCCCGGACAGGTCCGCCTGATCGATCCGGAGAACCGATGGGGAACCGCGGAGGCCTCTGTTCGCGTTCACTGGGTGACGCACCGGCCGGGCAACGGCCGGCACCCTGACAGGAAGGGGGCTCGTCGTGATCAAGAACAGCGAGCTGGCCCTGATCTCCGACGAGGCCCTGAGCGCGATCCTCGCGCCGCGGCCCGCCCCTGCACCGCGCGCCATCGTCCCGCGCGGCGGTCCGCGCCGGGCCCGGCGTGAGGCGGCGGCCTCCCGCGTCGAGCGCGCCCCGGAGACGACCACCCCGTAGACGGGCTCAGGCCGGGACGGCGCCCTGGCCCGTGCTGATCCGAGATCCGCACGATCGCACCGGTCTCGACCTCGGCCCCTGGCTCGGGGTCCTGGCGGTCGATCGTGGCGCGACCCGCACCGGTGTGGCGGGCGTTCTCAGGGACGGCGAGCACCCCGGCGTCGAGGGCGCGGTCGTGCGCCTCCTGGGCGGGCACTCCGACCAGTTCGGGGACGCGCACGCGGGGACGTTCGCCGGTGGTCGGCGTGGTGGTGTCGGGTGTGGTCATGAGGTTCTCCTGGAGTGTGCGGTGGGGAGCGTCAGGCGGCGGGTGAGGTGGCGTCACGGGGCATGTCGACGACCATCGGAGCCTCGAGTACCCGCGGTGCGGCGGTCTCCACCGTGCGGGTGTCGCGGGCGACCTTCTCGGTCCGGCGGGGCGGGGCGTCGTTGGCGATCAGGACGGCGATCCAGGGCAGCGGGACCGAGGCGACGACCAGCACGGCGGCGAGCCCCGTGAGGCCGAAACCGATGCCGACCACGCCCGCGAGGACCAGGCACGGGATACGCATCGCCATGAGCAGCGAGTAGCGCCGGCGGCGGGCCGCGAACTCCTCGGCGGGGGATCGCGGCGCCCCGGTGATGAGCACCGGGGTCCTGTCACGGCGGTGGGAGCTGGTGGTGGTGGTGATGGCGGACTGGGTGCGAGGCACGAGGCCCCCTCCTCCGGCCGGGCCTCGTCGCCCGGCACTGGTCGGTGCCCTCCGGAGCCGGAGCGGCCCGGAAGGACTCCTGTCGAGCACAACACCACGGAGGCCCGACACCATCCCGTGACCGGGCGCGGCTCCGGCGCGCGGCGGAGTGGGCCGGGTCATACGGTCGGCGACAGCCCGCGGGCCGGAGCGCTCACCGCGCGGAGGTGACGCAGCCCCCATGCGTAGGACTCGATGAGGCGCGTCTCGGTGTACGAGATGCCGTGGCGGGCGCAGTGCGCGCGGACCAGGGGCTGCGCGAGACGGAGGTGGGGCCGGGGCATGCGCGGGAAGAGATGGTGCTCGATCTGGTAGTTCAGCCCGCCGAGCACGAGGTCCGTCATGCGGCTGCCGACGATGTTGCGTGAGGTGAGGACCTGGCGGCGTACCGGATCGAGCTGGTCGGCCGCGGTCGGCATGGGCATGCCCTTGTGGCCGGGGGCGAACGAGCACCCGAGGTAGAGACCGAACAGGCCCTGGTGGACCGCGACGAACGCGATCGCGAGACCGGGCGAGAGGACGAGGAAGACCGCCGTCAGGTAGATCGCCGCGTGCAGGACGAGCAGGGTGACCTCGAGCTTCAGGAACGGGAGCCGGCCGGAGAACAACGAGCGCACCGCGGACACGTGGAGGTCCAGGCCCTCGAGCAGCAGCATCGGGAAGAACAGCCCCGCCTGGTGACGGATCACGAACCGGCCGACGGGGCCGCGGGTGATCGGCCCGTCGACGTCGGCCTGCGTCTCGGTCATGGCGAGGACGCCCAGGTCGACGTCGGGGTCGCGGTCCTCGTGGTTCGGGTTGGCGTGGTGCGCGTTGTGCTTGTCGACCCACCAGCCGTAGCCGAGACCGATGAGCAGGTCGCCGTGGAGGTAGCCGACGACGTCGTTGCCCCGTCGGCCGGCGAGGATCTGGCCGTGGCCCGCGTCGTGGCCGATGAACCCGATCTGGGCGAACAGCACCGCGAACACGGCGGCGACCGCGAGCTGCCACCACGAGTCGCCGAGCAGGACGAACACGACCGCGGCGCCGGCGAAGGCCGTCGCGGTCATCCCGATCAGGACCGCGTACCAGCCGTGCCGACGGTCCATCAGGCCGGCGCGCCGGATCTCGCGGAAGAGCTCGGCGTAGCCGCCGCCCGCGTCGAGGCCCGACGGAAAGGGTGAACTCATGCCGGGGCTCCTCGGTGATGCGGGTCGTCAGACACGACGCAGCACCAAGGGTCCGGGGAACGGCGGCACCCCGGACCTTACCCGCCATCGAGGACGGCGCCCCGGCACGCGAGACTGCCGCCCGTGGCTGCCTACGACGCGCAGGGTTGGGCGGACTTCTCGGTCGGGATGGCGGGCGCGGCCGCCGCGCTCGCGGGTCTGCTCTTCGTCGCCGTGTCGATCAACATCGAGGCGGTCCTCGGCGGGTCGACGAGCCGTGCCGCCGAGGCGCTCATCCTGCTGGCGACCCCGATCTTCCTCGCGCTCGCCATCCTGGTCCCGGAGCAGCCGGGTACCGCGCTCGGTATCGAGCTGATCGTGGTCGCCGTGGTCAGCGGCACCGCGCTCGCGTGGTTGGTCCGTCCCGCGCGGCGCTCCCCGTACCAACCGCGCTCCTCGTGGGTGGGAACCAGCGTCCTGCCCGCCGTCGCGGTGTTCGGCGGGTCTCTCCTGGGGGGCGTCGGCCTGCTGACCGAGTCCCTCGGTGGGCTGTACTGGATCCCGCTCGCCGTCGCGTTCGGCCTCCTCGGCGGGCTCACCAACGCCTGGGTCCTCCTCGTCGAGATCCGGCGTTGAGGGTCACGTGCGCAGATAGGCGAGCACGGCGAGGACGCGGCGGTTGTCGTCCACGGCGGGGTGCAGGCCGAGCTTGGTGAAGGCGGACCGGGCGTAGGCCTCCACCGTCTTCTCACTCAGGTACAGCGCCTCCGCGATGCCCTGATTCGACCGGCCCTCCGCCATCACACCCAGGACGTCGCGCTCGCGGGCCGAGAGGGTGTCCAGCGGGTTGTGCACGCGACGGCGGCCGACGAGCTGGGACACGACGGTCGGATCGACGACGATCCCGCCGGCCACGACGCGCCGCAGGGCCTCGACGAGCTCCTCGACCTCGGTCACCCGCTCCTTGAGCAGGTACCCGGAGCCACCACCTCGGCCCCGGACGCCGGTCCCGGCCGACTCGATGATCGCCATCGCGTAGTGCGGTTCGACGTGGGCCGAGAGCACCAGGACGCCGACGTCGGGGTGGTCGCCGGCGAGGGTGCGCGCGGCGTCGAGGCCCTCCGTGGTGTGCGTGGGCGGCATGCGGATGTCCACCAGGACCGCGTCCGGCGGCTCGGCGAGCACGGCCGCGAGGAGGGCGTCGGCGTCGCCGACCTGCGCGGTCACCTCGACGCCGTGGTCGGCGAGCAGCCGTGCGATGCCGGCCCGGAACAGCACTGCGTCGTCCGCGATGATCACGCGCACGGCAGCGTCGCCGTCACGCGCGTGCCGCCGTGGGAGGGGCTCGAGACGAGCAGCCTGCCGCCGAGCGCGGCGACCCGGTCGGCGAGGCCCCGGAGGCCGGAGCCGGTGGCGTCGGCGCCCCCGACGCCGTCGTCGCACACGTCGACCCGCAGGCCGTCGGCCTCGGGGACGACCGCCACGTCGACCTGCGAGGCACCGGCGTGCTTGGCGGCGTTGGCCAGCGCCTCGGACACCACGAAGTAGCAGGTCTGCTCGACGGCCTCCGGCGGGCGCTCGGTGGGCAGCGCGCCCAGCACCACGGGCACCGGGGCACGCTCGGCCAGCGACGTCAGGGCCGGTCCGAGCCCCGCGTCGCTGAGCAGGGCCGGGTAGATGCCGTGCGCGAGCTCGCGCAGCTCGTCGAGCGCCCCGCTGAGCTCGAGACCGGCCTCGACGAGCAGCTCGTCCATCTCATGGTTCGAGACGACGCCGAGCTGGGCGCGGGCCAGTCGCAGCGCGAGCCCGACGGCCATGAGGCGTTGCTGCGCGCCGTCGTGGAGGTCGCGCTCGACCTGCCGGCGCGCCGCGTCCGCCGCCTCGATGAGGCGGGTCCGGGACGCCCGCACCTCGTGCAGCTGGTGTCGGACCTCGGCGTGCAGCCGTTCGTTCTCCACCGCCAGCCCGGCGCCCGCGGCGACCGCCTCGACGAGATCGGGCTCGGCGACCAGGGCGGGGTCGTGCAGCAGGACCGCGATCGGCTCGCCGTCGCGTTCGAGGCGGGTGACTGCCCGGGCGTCGTCCGGCGGCACGGCGACCGGGTCGCCGCCGGCGTCCACGTAGGTCCGGGCGCCGGGCAGGCGGTACGCGAGCTCCACCGACGGGTCGTGCAACGTGCGGGCGAGCACCGTGCGCAGCCGCTCCGGGCGCGGCAGTCCCTCGCCGAGCTCGACGACCAGGCGGCCGACGGCCGAGCGGTCCAGCCTGCTGCGCAGCAGCCCGAGCAGCAACGCGACCGGCCACACCACCAGGACGACCTGCGCCGACCACGCCAGCACCACGCCCACCGACGGCGGCAGGAGCAGCAGGATCGCGGTCCGCTCGACGAGCAGGGTCACCACGATGACCGTGCCGCCGACCAGCCCCGGAGTCAGGCTGCGGCGCTCGGCGGACCCGGCCCCTCGCCAGCGCGACCACACCGACGCCAGGACCGACACGAGCAGCGCGACCACCACGGCCTGGACGGCGAGGTCGACCGGCTCGGGGCTGAACTCGCCGTTCGACGGGGCGATCACCAGACCGTTCGGTGGCGGCCCCTCGCCGCGGCCGCGCTGCGCGCCGACGGCGAGGAACACGGCGTCGAGCGGCGCGGACATCAGGTAGGAGGCGGCGACGATCACGCGTTGCGCGCGGCTGCGGGTCCGACCGACCGGGAACGTCACGAGGAGGTGGACGAAGACGCTGAGAGCGACCGAGCCGACGAGCACGCCGAGCGCGAACGCGGCGGGCGTATCCACCGCGACGACGAAGCGGGCGAGCCACGCGAACCCGAGCACCACCATCAGCAGCCCGGTCCGGCTGTCCGGCCGGCGCCGCCACGCCACGAGGCCGACGCCCACGAACGACCAGGCCACCGCGAGGTGGAGCACGAGCGTCGGGGCCAGCAGGTCCGGAGGGACCTCGTAGCCGCCCCACACGAGGGCGGCGGCCGCCGCCGCGCCGGCAACCACCGCGCCCACGCCGACCGCGGCGCCGGTCCGCACCGTCAGGGCGCGCACGGGGGTCTCCGGTCGTGCAGCACCCGTCGCAGGGTCTCGCCGGACAGGTCGTCCTTGGCGATGAACCCCTGGACGGGGCTCGACTCCACGCGATGCCCGTAGTCGCCCCGCTCCCGGCTCGACACGAGCACGACGACGGGGGCGTCGTCGTCTCCCGCGAGAACCTCGGCCACTCCGAAACCGTCGAGGTCGGGGAGCCGGATGTCCAGCAGCACGACGTCGGGAGCCAGGGTCCGGACGGCGTCGACCGCCCCGGCACCGTCCACCGCCTCCCCCACGACGTCGAACCCGTCGGCCACCAGCAGGCGCCGGGCGAACGACCGGAAGGACGAGTGGTCGTCGACGATCAGGACCCGGGCCTCCACTCCCCGGAGGGTGGCAGCGCGTCGCGGGCGCCCGCTACGGGGACAACCCTGCCCGGAGACGAGGGCTGGCCTGCTGGTCGAGGTCCGGGCGCCCGGCGGAGCCTCGGCGTCATGACGACGCCACCGGCCACGCCGCCGGCCGGGAGCCTCCGGGTCATGGTGGTCGGCGTGCTCACCGCGGCGCGCCGGGGCCACGCCGGCCTGTTCTGGCTCGCCGCGGCGCTGGGCGTGCTCGCCGTGGTGGCCGCGGTCGGCGTCGTGGTCGACGACCGCGTCCTGCTCGGCGCGCCGATCTGGCTGAAGCCGCTGAAGTTCGCCCTGTCGTTCGGGCTCTACGCCCTCGCGCTGGCCTGGATGCTCGGCGCCCTCGACCGGGGACGGCGCACCGGGCGGGCCATCGGGTGGGTGCTCGTGGTGGCGTCCGCGGTCGAGGTGGGCGTCATCGCACTCCAGGCAGGGCGGGGGCGGCGCAGCCACTTCAACGAGGAGACGGCGCTCGACGGGTCCCTGTACTCGCTGATGGGGGCGACCGTCGGGCTGATCTGGCTGGCCACCGCCGTCGTCGCCCTCCTGCTGCTGCGCCAGCGGCTCGCCGACCCCGCGATGCGGTGGGCGATCCGCCTGGGCCTGCTCGTCAGCCTCGTCGGGATGGGGCTCGGCGTGCTGATGGTGGACGGCGGCGCGCACGCGGTCGGGGTCGCCGACGGTGGGCCCGGCGTGCCGCTGTTCGGCTGGAGCACCGTGGGCGGCGACCTGCGCGTCGGCCACTTCGTCGGGCTCCACGCGCTGCAGGTGCTCCCGCTGCTGGCCGCCGCGTTGGTCGGCACGGGTGGCCGCCCGCCGTCCGCCGGCGCCTGGTCTGGGTGGCGGCCGGCGGCTACCTCGGGCTCGTCGCCCTGCTGACGTGGCAGGCGCTGCGCGGGCAGGCGCTGCTCGCCCCCGATGCGCTGACACTGCTCGCGCTCGCACTGCTCGTCGTCGCCGTCGGGGGCGCCGCCGTGGCCGTCATCCGCCGTCCGGCGCGGCGTGCCGGCGCGCACGAGCGCGGGCGCGAGGAGGCCCTGCGCTGAGCCGGGTCCCCCGGGGCCGATCGGCGTCGCGTTCGTCGCCAGGGGCATTCGGCTGATGCGGTCCGGGTCCGAGCGGTCTCCCGCCGAGGAGGAGTCGGTGCGCCCGAGCGTCAGAAAATAATGGTCCGATCGCTCCCCCGTGTGCGCCCGAGGTGAGGTCTGATGACAGAGGTGGTTCAGTCACCGCGGCCGGGTCGCCGACGCGGCGTTCCGGCTCCGAGCCACTCATCGCCATCACGACCAAGGAGAGAATCACACGTGATCGTTCTAGGCGTCATCCTCGTCATTCTCGGCTTCATCCTGAACATCCAGATCATCTACATCGTCGGCGCGATCCTGCTCGTGGTCGGCCTCGTCCTCACCCTGCTCGGGGCGGTGGGCCGCGGCGTCGGCGGCCGCAAGACCTACTTCTAGGACGAGTCGTCGCGTGAGCGGCGCCGCCCGAGCCGGCGATGAGCTCGGTCGACCACCAGGAGGCGCGTGCACCGACGCCCTCGACGCCGGGGCCCCGACCTCGGCGTCGGGGGCGGGCCTCGGCCGGAGCCGTCAGGTTCCCGGGTTCCGGTAGCCGGGCACGGCGGCCTGGGCGTGGTGGAGCACGCTCGTGAAGTCCGCGGCGGTCATGACCTGTTGCACGCGGACCGCATCGAACGCCCCCGAGCCGGTGATCACGAGGCTGATGGCGGCCGCGGTCCCGGCGTCGGGGGCCTCCACGACGGCGATCCCGCCGAGGTCGTCCATCGTGTAGTAGAGGGCCGCGAGTGTCCCGCCGGCGTCCTCCACGGTGCTCCGCACCGCTGCGGTGCGATCGGCCGGACCGGCGATCAGCCGAGACCACGTCTCGGGCTTGTAGGAGAAGAAGTAGACAAATGTCGCCATATCGACTCCTCGAAATGGGCGCGACCCTGGAGTCACCCAATCTGGCACCGGGGAGTCAGCCTCGGCAATGACGCATTCCGCGATTCGGCACCGTGCTCACCATCGACGCCGCGGGCGCCGATGGTGAACGGCGACGTATCGGGTCAGCGAGCCGACGCGGTTTCCGGGGAGCAGACCCCGCACAGCCGGCGCTGGGTGTCGGTGTCGTGACCGGCGGCCCAGGAGCGCACGACGTCCGCGGCGAGGGAGGAGCGGCCGTGCGGGACCTCCTGGGGTCGATGGTGGTGCAGGGAGCCGTCGTCGATCGCGCGCCGCACGGCAGCGACGGTGCCCCGCACCCAGGCGCCCACCGCCTCGCTCGAGGCGAGGGACGGGGACGGCGCGACGGGGCGGGACGCGGCGAGGTCGGGTGCCTCTCGCGGAGTGAGCTTGCCGAGGGTGGCGATCGCGCGGGCACGCACGGCGTCGACGGCGGCCACGTCACAGGAGATGTCACGGGAGACGGTCATGCTCCGGGAAACGGCTGTCGCGACGCCGGACTTGACCGTCGAGCGGGCGCGCCGCGGAACCTCCACACCTTCGGTTAGAGCTGCGGCGACGCCCGCCACTCACGATCATCGCCGGGGCGTCGTCGACGACACCCTCAGAGTTCGAGGTGGGCCGTGGTGGTGGTGCCGTCGACGTCCAGGAACACCGGGCCCGCACGCCGCATCAGGGCGAGCATCGGCCGGTTCTCGGTGAGGATCTCCGCGGTGAAGCAGGTGATGTTCTCCTCGCGGGCGCGATCGGCCACCGCGTTGAGCAGGACGAGGCCGAGCCCGTGGCCCTGCCAGTGGTCGACGATGGTGACGGCGACCTCGGCGTGGGTCGGGTCCTCGCCGTTGCGGACGTACCGGGCGATACCCAGCCCCTCACCGGTGTCGGGCTCGAGGGCGCCGACCGCCTCGTGGTCGTGGTGGTCCACGTGGGTGAAGTAGTCCAGCTGGGCCGGGGACAGCGTCGACAGGAGCGTGTGGAACCGGGCGTACGCCGAGTGGGTGCTGAGCTGCTCGTAGCCGAGCGCGAGAGCGTCGACGTCGTCGGGCTGCACCGCCCGCAGGAGCACCGGGGTCCCGGACTCCAGCTCGACGGTCCAGGGCTGCGCGTCGGACATCGGTGCCCACCTCACCCGGCCGCGTGGGAGCATTCGCGGCACCACGAGCGTAAAGGCAGGCCCGACGACGTCGGCGTCCCGCCCCGCTCTCCCGTCCCCGGCGGGGTCAGTGGGCCTCCGCGACCTCGCCGGCGGCACGTTCCTCGGCGTGTCCGGCACTGCGCGTCGTGAGGAAGCCCTCGACGAGCAGCCGCCGGGTGAGTCGCACGGCGCTCTCGGGCTCGAGAAGGCCCGAGAGGTCGGCGGGGGTGAAGTCGTCGTCGACCTCCGTGACGAACGTCAGCGACTCGCGGACGCGCGCGGGCACCGTGATCTTCTTCTGATGGAAGGACAACGAGATCTCCTCGCCGTGCTCCGAGAGCGTCCAGTCGAGCCCCGGCCGTCGGCGCACGACGGTGTCCGCGTCGACGCGCGGTGCGTCCTCGAGGTCGAGGAGGTGGCCCGCCAGCTCCGGCGGACGGCCGGCGCGGGCCGATGCGGCCACCCCGCGGACGATCGTGTCGGCGTCGACGCCGACCGTCACCGTGCGGAGCTTCTCCGTCAATTGCCGGACCGCGAGCTCGCGCGCACCGGGATCGTCGGCGAATCCGATCGGCAGCGCGCGACGACATTCCTCGTCGCGTTCGATGACGTCGTCGAGGGCCGCCCGCAGCACGGCGGCCCACGTCACGGGATGGACGCCGACCGTCAGGTGCAGGGACGCGGAGTCGCGGGACACGGCGCGATGGAGCGTTCCGCGCGGAATGTAGAGCGCGTCGCCCGGTTCGAGATCGAACTCGACGCCGTCCGCGATCTGGTCGTCCTCGTGGTGTTGCGGCAGCCAGGGCGGCTCCGGCAGGGGAAGGGCCACCGCTCGCGGCCCGATCCACCACCTCTTCGATCCGTGCGTCTGCAGCACGAAGACGTCGTGCGTGTCGTAGTGGGCCTTCAACGCCCGGGCGGAGCGGGGGGTGAGGTAGGCGTTGGTCTGGATCCGGGCGCTGAACGCAGACGCGAGCGATCGACCGAGCCGTCCGACCGGTTCCGACTGGTCCCCCACCCCGAGCAGGACGACGGACGCCCCCTGCCGGAACTCGGCGTAGACCTGCTCGAGGTGCGGCTCGCCACCTCCTCGCCCGTGGTCCGGGAACGGCGTCACGCCCTCCCGGACCACGCGCACGCGGTCGTGGGACAACGGCGTGCACCCGAGAAGCCGGTCCATGTCGGCCAGCGAGAACAGGTCCTCGAATCCCCACGGGTCGGCCGCGCGGACGAGCAGGTGGCGCTGCTCCCAGTGGTCCTCCAGGAACGTCGCCGCGTCCACGGTGCCGAGGAGGCGGGCGAGTCCGTCAGCCCTGCTCGGCATCGTCGCGCGTGGCCCGGATACTCAAGTAGGGACTCGGCCACAGGTGGTGGACGGGGTCGGTCGGGTCGGAGTTGCAGAAGGTGCTCACGTCCCGGGAGTCGGCGTCCATCTCGATGTAGTCCCAGGGCGTGGAGCGCGCCGTCTGACAGGTGGGACACACCTGGATGTCGTCGTCCTCGAGCTTCTGCCGGGAACTGGCCGCCTTCGCCTCGAGCAGGAGGCGCAGCTTCTCCTTCGGCACGTGGTGGTCGTCGCTCACGTCGTGACCTCTCTGCGGTGGGCCGACGGGAACCGACCGACCCAACCCTCCGCGGCCCGGGGCCCGATACGCGACCTTACTGCGTGATCCGCGCGGTTGACGAGACGTCGCGGCGTGGGTTGACGCCCGTCTGTCCCCACCTCACGATCACGCCGACGGCAACCTCGAGGGAGCGGCGACATGATTCTGATCAACATCACGATGCAGATCCGGTCCGACAAGATGGACGAGTGGCTGGCGCTCGCCGACTCCTACGCGAAGGACGTCAACTCCGAGGAGGGCTGCCTCTTCTTCAAGTTCGCCCGGAGCCTGACCGACGACAACGAGTTCGTCTGCATCGAGGGCTTCCGGGACGCTGATGCCGGCGCCACCCACGTCCAGCAGCCGTACGTCAAGAGGTTCTTCGACACCGCGCCCGACCTCGTGTCGGAGCAGCCACGAATCCTCTACATCGACACGCCGCACGACGGCTTCGGCCCGATGGGCGAGATCCAGCCTCGCTGAGCGGAGCACGGGACGGCGGGGGCGCCGTCGTCGGGCGCCCGATGGGTCAGCGCTCGCCCCCCAGCTCCGCGCCGACGGCGTCCCGCATGGCGCGCTCGCGCTGCTCGGCGCTCTCGCGCGCGTCGTCGATCCGCAGGACGGTGTCGGGAGGGAGCTCGGCGTGGTGCTCGAGGGTGTAGAAGCGCAGCGTGTGGCCGTCGGGATCGAGCAGCTCGGGGAGGATCCATCCGACGCTGGCCAGGTGGACCCCGGCGTGTGATTCACCGAGCGCCGTGAGGTGCTCGGCGAGCGCGTCCAGCGCCGCCTTGTCCGGGGCCCCGATGGCGAAGTAGTCGAATCCGGCGGCGGCCGCGGCGCGCGGCGGGTCCTCGCGCAGCGCCAGCTGCGGACCGCCGCCGGGGTGGACCATCAGCACCCCGGCGACGCGGCCGCTCTCGCGGAACTCCAGGCCGACCCGGTACCCCAGCCGCGTCGCGTACCAGGCGGTGGAGCGTGCCAGGTCGGAGACCGGCAGCTTGAGGTGGTGCACGCCGGCCAGGACCGGAACCGAGCTCTCCATGGTCGTACCTCTCTAGTTGCAGTCGGACTGCATATTTGGGTGCAGTTAGACTGCAACTCGTGGAACCAGGAGTCAAGGGGGGCGCGAGCACCGGTCGCGCGGCGCGCACCGAGGGCCGGGTCATCGCGGCCGCCACGACCCTGTTCGCGGACCGCGGCTACCGGGGTACGGCGCTCACCGACGTCGCCGAGGCCGCCGGCGTGGCCCCGAGGACGGTCTACGTCCGCTTCGGTACCAAGGCCGAGCTGCTCAAACGGGCGATGGACCTCGCGATCGCGGGCGACGACCTCCCGATCGACGTCGCCCACCGCGACTGGACCCTCGCCGCGCTGACCGCACCCACGCTGTCCGAGCGCATCGACGCCCAGGCCGCCGGGAATCGGGCGCTCATGCAGCGCACCGCCCCGCTGATGGCCGTCGTCGCCGAGGCCGTCCTGCTCGAGCCGGCGATCGCCACCGCCGCCGCCGCCGGGCGCGACGACGCCCTGCGCCAGATCCGCCGGATGTGGGAGACGCTGCACGCCGACGGGCTGATGCATCCCGGGACCGACCTCGACTGGGTGATCACCACCAGCAGCCTGCTCGGCACCGTCGACACCTACCTGGTCCTCACCCGCACGCAGGGCTGGAGTCCCGACGACTACCAGAGGTGGCGGTACCGCACGTGGCTCCAGCTGGCGACCACACCCGGGCCGCCCCGGTAGCGCGACACACGACGTCATCCGGACGCCGCGCTTCGGAAACATCGAGCTGGTGGCCTGGGGCGATGACCGCGCTTCCCGTCGTCGACGCCCACCGGCACCTGGGCGTGCTCCCCTCCTACCCGTTCTACGGCGGTCCGCCGGTCAACCCGGACATCGGTGCGCGCGCGACGGTCGCGCAGCTGCGTGCCGACCTCGACGCGGAGGGGACCCCGCTCGCGGTCGTCATCCCGAACTACGGGGTCCCCGACGCGTCGGCGTCGTTCGCGCTCAACGAGCTCGTCCTGGAGGCGGCCGCCACCGACGACCGCATCCGCGCCGGGATCTGGGCCTCACCGCGCCCGCAGGACGCGGAGATGACCACGAAGGCCCTCGCCATGGCCGCCGAGGACCCGGTGCGCGTCATCAAGATCAGTTTCCTGCTCGGCGGACGGGCGTCGGACGCGGAGTGCCGCCCGCAGCTCGACGCCATCTTCGCGGCGGCCCGGGAGCACGACCGCGTCGTGCACGTGCACACCTCGCCGGGGGCGGCGTCGGACATCGACGAGGTCGGCGAGCTCGTCGAGCGCTACGCCGACGACGTGAAGCTGCACCTCGTACACCTCGGTGGCGGCATGAGCGGCCACATCAAGCTCGTCGGCGGCCGCTTCTTCGACTGGATCGCAGCCGGCAAGCAGGTCTACACCGACACGAGCTGGGCGATCGGCTTCGCCCCGCGCTGGCTCGCGGCCGAGATCGAGCGCCGCGGCATCGGGCACGACCGGGTTCTGTTCGCCAGTGACGAGCCCTGGGGCGACCGCGAGGGCGAGCTGGCCCGGATGCGGGCCGCCATGGGGGACGGCGAGCTCGGCAGGCTGACCCTCGCCGGGAACGCCGAGACCCTCTACGGCTGAGGCGGACCGCTACCGTCGCCCCCGCGAGAGGGAGGTCGAGGTGGCGACGACGTTCGGGGGCGCGCGGCGGCGGCCGCACCAGATCGAGCACGACCCGTGAGCCGGGCTCAGGTCGGCGTCGCGGCGAGGCGGGCCGGGCGCCAGCCGCGCAGCGCACTGACCAGGGCCAGCCCGTGAGCCGACCGCAGCTCGCCGGGCCGTACGACGCGCTCCGTCAGGCGCCCCTCGGCGAGCAGGCGCGCCCGCTCCACACCCGGGAGGCAGCCGTCGCCGCCGGGCGGCGTCCACCACCGTCCGTCGAGACGGACCGCGAGGTTCGCGGTGGTCGCCTCGGTGACCTCGCCCCGGTGGTTGACCAGCACGACGTCGTCGGCCCCGGGATGGCGCTCCGCCCGGCGCCGGTAGGGCGCGCGCCTGCTCGTCTTGTGGTGCGGCCAGTGCTCGCGGGCGTCGACCGGTTCGTCGTCGAGCGCGAGCACGAGGGTCCCGTCGGGCGGGGCGGGGAGCGCACCGCACTCGATCACCCGCGTCCCGTCGCGGTAGGCCGACAGCCGGACGCGTGCCCCGCCCGTCCCCGCCAACCGTCCCGTCAGGGCCTCCCGGGTCGCCATCGCATCGAAGGAGAACCCGTAGAACGCCGCGGAGCGCGCGAGACGCTCGAGGTGGCGCGGGAGCTCCCGCACGCCGAGGGAGCGCTCGTGACGCATCGTCTCGATGAGGTGGAAGTCCTCCTCGTCGGGTGGCGGGGGCACCGGACCGACCATCGCGACGCTCCCTTCCGCAGCAGGTGGTCATGACCGCGCCGGCGATCCTGCCCCGGGTGCGGCGCGCCCGCGACGCTCGTGCGGTGTGGCGGTGACCCCGGCGCGGCCGGACGCGCCCTGGGCCCGCTTCGACGACGCGGCCACCGGGTCCGCGTGGTCGTTCCCGCCGGGCGGCGAGGTCCTGGTCGCCCACCGACCCGACGAGGTGGCCCCCGTCCTGCGCGCCGCCGAGGAGCGCACCGCGGGCGGCGCCTGGGCCTACGGGTATGTGGCGTACGAGGCGGCGCCGGCGTTCTCGCCCGAGCTGCGGACCCACCCACCGACGGACGGCCTCCCGCTGGCCTGGTTCGTCGTCACCGCGGCACCCCGCCGGGAACCGGTGATCACGGCGGCCGGCTCCTACGTCCTCGGGCCCTGGGTCGGCGACTGGGGCGAGTCCGACCACCGCGCCCGGGTGGAGCGCGTCCGCGCCCACATCGCTGCCGGGGACACCTACCAGGTCAACCTGACCACCCGGCTCACCGCGCACGCCGCCGGGGACATGCTCGGTCTGCACGCCGATCTCGTCGCCCGCCAGGGCGGGGCCCACCACGCCTACCTCGACACGGGCCGCTTCACCGTGGTCAGCGCCAGCCCCGAACTGTTCTTCGAGATGGGCGAGGACACGCTGACCATGCGTCCGATGAAGGGGACGGCGGCCCGCGGCGCCACCGAGGCCGAGGACCGCGACCTCGCCGACCGTCTCGTGCGCAGCGAGAAGGAGCGCGCCGAGAACATCATGATCGTCGACCTGGTGCGCAACGACCTCTCCCGGGTGGCCACCGTGGGCTCGGTCCGGGTCGCGGAGCTCCTGCGGGTCGAGCACTACCGGACCGTCCACCAGCTCACCTCGCGGGTCACGGCGACCCGGCGCGACGGCGCCACCCTCGTCGACGTGTTCGCGGCGCTGTTCCCCTGCGGCTCGGTCACGGGGGCGCCGAAGGCGCGGACGATGGAGCTGATCACGGAGCTGGAGCCCGCTCCCCGCGGGATTCTACTGCGGTGCGATCGGCGTTCTCGCCCCGCCCCGCGCGCCGTTCCGCGCCCGCTTCAGCGTCGCCATCCGCACCGCCGTCGTCGACCGCGCCTCGGGACGCGCCACCTACGGCACCGGCGGGGGGATCACCTGGGCGTCGGACCCGGCCGAGGAATACCGGGAGCTGCTGCTCAAGGCGTCCATCCTGGAGCATCACCGAGGTCCGCGGGTCGAGGCCCGCCCGGAGGCGCTGATCGAGAACCACTAACTACTGTTGTAGTGTTAGCGCTTGCCGTACGTTCCTCCCATGGCGAACACGAGGCGGCGCGGACCCGAGGCCGTGATCACGCGAGAGGTCCTGCTACGAGCCGGCCGCGACAGCGTCACGCGCCTGGCCGGCGAGCCGCCTCGCCTCGGTGACGTGCTGCGGCTCCGCCTGGGCGACGTGCTGCAGACCGCGGCCGGGTTGCTGGCCGACGACCGTCGCCGCGGGGTGTCGCGCGTGTCCGCCCCGACGCTGTACAAGCACTGGGAGAGCTTCGACGCCTACCTCGAGGATTCTGATCCTGGAGCTCTTCCCGGCCGAGGGCCTGGACGTCGACTCCCTCGAGAACGGCGAGGACCTGGCGGACGCCGTCTCCGAGCACGCGCTCAAGGACCGGGACCAGATGCTCGCCCACCCCACGGAAGTCTATTTCGGCGTCTTCGGTGGAGCCCGGGTGGAGCAGGTGAGAACCGCCCTGGGGGCGGTCTACCGAACGTACGACGCCAATGTCGTTCCCGCCCTGCGGGGCCTCCTGGCCCGTTCCGGACGGGAACCACGGACCGAGCTCAGGACGGCGACCGACGACGGCGTGGGCGCGATCGCCACGGCGCTGACGGCGCAGACGGAGGGCCTCGCGCTGAGACGGCTCGTCCAGCCCGAGGCCGTCGACCAGGACGCGCTGTGGCAGGACGCCGCCGTGGCCCTCGTGACCGGCATGACGGTCCCGGTGTGAGCGCGAGTACTCGGAATCGGAGGGCGCCATGGCCAGGAAACCGCAGTCGCCGGGGCAACGCGCGCGCGTCGCCCTCCGGATCACCGTGATCTGCGCGGTCGTCCAGGTGATCGCCAGCTGCGCCGAGCTGATCGACGTGTTCGTCCGGTAGGAACGCCCCTGGCGTGACCCCCGGCGCGTCAGCCGCCGGCGATCCGCCCCGGCCCCGCCGGCGGCGGCTCGCCCTGGTCGGTGAGCACGAGCCGGACCGATCCGTAGCTCGGGGTCTGCAGCAGCCACGACGCCAGCACCCTGGCCGTCGGCGGGGTCGCCGGGCCGAACGTCAGGCGGTAGCGCAGGGGGGTCTGGACCGCAGGCGGCTTGTGGGTCCAGTTCCAGCGGAGGAACGCCCGCAGCACCGGCCCCGAGCTCTGGTACTTGAGGTCGAGCCAGCGCTGGGTCTCGCCGCGATCGCCGTAGTAGTCGACGACGGGCACGTCGGAGTTGAAGGCCAGCACGCCGATCTCGCCGGGCCCGAGCACCGGCTGTCCCCCGGTGAGCCCCGCCAGCTGCAGGCCGATCGCGGCGTACTGACCGCTGGTGGCCTGGTTGCCCTGCATGGGTGCGCTGGTCCACGGCACCGGACCGGCCGCCACGGCACACACCACGGCGAGCCCGCCGACGGCCACCGCGCCGACCCCCGGCACCGTGCCGGCGAGGGTGACCACCGCCGCGCACATCGAGCAGATCACCAGCGGTCCGTAGTACCAGGTGAACGGGGCGGCGCCGGTCGCGACGAGGCCCGCGAAGTGCAGCCACCCGGCGGCGACGAAGATCAGCACCACGCGCGCCCAGGCCTCTCGCCTCCGACGCGCGGCCACGACGGCACACACGAGCGCGGCGGCGACGGGGAGGACGGTGAGCGCGACGGCGACCGGCCAGGTCCGGCCGTAGTTGGTGAACGGGGCGTAGAACATCGCCGTCCACGTGTCCCCGCCGAACTGCGTCACCATCGATTTCAACCACGTCGTGTCGGGCAGGAACCCGCCGAGGACGTACCAGGCGAAGAGGTGCCAGGGCAGCGCGACGAGCGCCGCCACCCCGGCGACGGTGCCCAGCTGCGTCCAGGGACGTTCCGGCCCGGACCGGAGGCCCAGCAGGGCCACTGCTCCGGCGGGCACCGCGAGATCCGGTGCGGACGAGCACCGCGAGCCCGCAGAGCACGCCCACCGCGACCGGCCTGCCGACGAACGCGTAGCGCGCGACCCCGAGCAGCACCGCGGCACCGAGGTAGGTCTCCAGCCCCACGGTCGAGACGAGCAGCGGCGACGTCGCGAGCAGCCCGACGAGTGCGTAGGGCAGCATCCGGGACACGCCGAGGTCGCGGGCGAGCTGGGCCGAGGTCCACCCGACGAGCGCCAGCGTCGCGACGAGCAGAGCGCCCACCGCCACCACGGGACGGCCGGTCGCCACGGTGCCGGCCGCCAGCAGCCAGCAGTTCAACGGTGAGGTCTGGGTGTTGCTGCTCCGATCACCGAGAAGGCCCCAGTGTCCGTTCTCGGCGAGATGGCGCGCGTATCCGATCGTGATGTACGCGTCGTCGACCAGGGCGTGGTGCACGACGACGAACAGCACCGCGCCGGCTGCGGCGCCGAATCCGGCCGCCCACCAGGCGGAGCGGTCCACGGCCGGGGAGGGCCGCTCCGCCTCGACGGCGACCTCCGGCCACAGCACTTCCCCCAGGGCTGCCATCCGCGCAGTGTGGTGGATCGCTGCGCCGATCAGCGCCTCGGGTCGGGCGGACACGCCGTGACGCCGGGTGGGAGCGGTCTTCCGTCGATCGGGGCGTCGTCACCCGGTCTCGCCGGCGAGCCGGTGACGGACCCGGGGCGGATCCGGGACGGCGGCACGGCGGCGTTCCGTCCAGCTCGTGGCGCCGGCGACCAGCGCCGTCGTCACCCCACGCGTCGCACCCAGCGGCCGGCCACGGTCATCTCCGTGCTGCGCCGCCGGCGGAGGAGCCGGTGTCGTCGGCCCCGCCCGGCGCCGGTTCGGGCCGGTCGTCGTGGTCGTCGTGGTCGTCGCGCGCCACGTTCCGCGGACGGCCGCGCAGCCGCCGGTGGACGTTGACCACGAGCTGCATCGTCGCGACGAGGGCCAGGAGCGCCCACAGAGCGGCGCCGACGGTCACGACCGGCACAGCCACAGAGGGCACGGCGCCGGCCGCGGCGAACGCGATCCCCCCGATCAGCAGGCGGGTGGGGCGCTCGGGGATGGTGACAAGGCCGATCTCCCCCACGCCCTCCGCGGCCGCGCTCCCCCGGGTCGACTCGTCGAACAGGGTCAGGACCGCGGCCGCCGCGCACAACGGCCCGGGGGCACCGAGCGCCCACAGCCCGGCGATCATGCTGACGTCGCCGATGCGGTCGACCAGCTGGTCCAGGACCCGACCCCAGGCGGTCGCGGAGTCGGTCATCTCCGCGACCGCGCCGTCGATACCGTCGAGCAGCGCGACCGCCACGACGAGGACCGCCGCCAGCAGCGGCCACCGGCCCCCGAGCGCGGCGACCGCGCCGAGGGCGACGGCGCCGACCGCGCCGAGCGTGGTCACCCACGTCGGCGGGATGCGGCGGCGCGCGAGGGGCGCGGCGAGGCCGTGCGCGAGGCGCAGCCAGGCCAGCGTGGGCCGGGAGGACCGGACGTCGTAGCCCCCGTGCGCGCGCGACCACCGGTCGATGTAGGCGTCGAGGTCATCGACGTCCACGCGCACCACCTCGCAGCCCTGGGCGTCGGCGAACCACTCGGGGACACTCTAACGGCGCGATCCCCCGCGGTCGGCTCATCGCTGCGGAGGTCGGGCGAGACGGAGCGCGGCCATCACGGGGTCGTGGTCGCTCGGGGGTGCGCCGGTCACCGGATCACGGTCGCGCACGATCGTGGAGGCCTCGACGCACCACCGCCGCCCGGGGTCCCCGACGAGGATCCAGTCGAGCCGCATGGGCCGGTCCCCGTGCCGCAGACGGTGGAGCCGGCGCACCAGCACGGAGCGGACGCCGCCGAACGCGTGGAAGGTGGCCTCGTCCCCGCGACCCTCGCGCCCATCGACGAGGTGGGCGTCCTCGAACCCCCGAGCGAGGAACGTGCGGTGCGGCACGGAGTCGGGCGGGCAGTTGAAGTCCCCGGTCACCACCGTGGGCGGCCTCCGCTCCCCCTCGGAGGCCGCGCGCCGCAGGAGCAGGTGGGCGCTCTCGTTCCGGGCGAGACCGCTCCAGTGATCCAGATGGGTGTTCACGTGCCGGAAGGTCATGTCCGTGCCGCGGACCGCGAACGTCACCCAGTTCACGGTCCGCACGACCCGTGAGCGCCACGAGGAGGACGGCACGTCCGGGGTGTCGCTGAGCCAGAAACCGCCGGTGTCGACCACCTCGAGCCGCTCGGGATCGAAGAGGATCGCGTTGTACTCCGGACGCCGGTGGCTCCCCGCCGCCGGACCCAGGACGAGGCCGTACTCCGGGAGCTTCGCGCGGTAGGTCGCGAGGGCCTCGGGCTGGAGCTCCTGCACTCCGAGCAGGTCGGGCGCGTGCTCGCGCACCGTCGCGACGTTGCGGTCCGCTCGCAGTCGCCACCGGTGCGATCCGTCGACGGGCGAGGTGAAGCCCCGGACGTTGAAGCTCATGACCCGCAGGCGAGCAGATCCGTCGGCCTCCACTATCCGCCGTCCGCGTCGCGTCGGCCGGCGGCGGTGTGCACCCACGTCGCACGCGGTCGCGCGACGCCGGACGTGGACATGCGGGGTGGCCTCTCTTCCTCGGGACGGACGGCCCGGGACGAGCCTGCCACCTCCGTGCCGTCGATCACGCACCGAGCACGCGTGGCCGCCGCTGGTAACGAACGTCGTGCCCCGAGCGAACTCCCCCGTGAATAGGCGCGCCGACCCCGTCGGGTCGGGCGGGACGCGGTGGAGGTGGGGACGAGATGAGTCCGTCGGATCGTCTGGTCCGTGACCCGTTCGCGCCACCGCGTCGCACCGCGGCGGCCCGGAGTCGGACCCTGGCTCCCGGACGGATCCCCGGTCGGCAGGGCGACGCCGCGGCCGACCGGAGCGCTCCGGGACCGGCGGTGCCGTCCGGCGCCTGACCTGTGCCCGTCGTGCTCGGTGATCCGCCGGCGCGATCAGGTCCGGGCCATGGCCAGCAGGGCCCGTTCGAGCGCGGTCGACCCGATCCGCATCCGGTCGCCGACCGGGCCGGCGAGGGCGTCGGGCAGCAGATCGGTCGTCCAGGTCAGTCGCGTGGAACGCTCGTCGTCCCCGGCGGCCACCTCGAGCGCCGCGCTGTGGTGACTGGCCGCCGGGCTCCCGACCGCCGCGTAGACGAGGCGGCGGGCCCTCTCGTCGCACGTCACCAGGACCTCGCGGATCGTGCTGCCGTCGGCGAAGGTGACCTCCCGCTCGGTGCCCTCCAGCGTGCACGCGGTGACGACGCCCGCGAAGAGCCGGTCCGCGTCACCGAACTCGCGGACCGCCGCCCACACCGCGGCGGGAGCGAGGGGCAGGTGCAGTTCTTCCTGGATCGTGGCCATGGGTGACAGCCTGGGCGGCATCGACGACGTCGGCTTGGACGTCGGTGCGCGATTGCGGGAGCCGATGCTGGCGCCACGAACGATGCTCGACCGTGACGGGGTGACGGTCGCCGACGTCGCCTGCCGCCACGGTCGCGGGCCGGGTGTCGAGACCGAGCAGACCGGGCGCCACGCGGTCGTCCTCGTCCGTCGGGGGCACTTCCTGCGCACGGCCGACGGAGCCGCGCAGGTCCTGGACCCGACCGTCGCCTACCTCATGGCGCCCGGCCAGGTCGAGCGCTACGACCACCCCGACGGGATGGGGCGACGACTGCACATGGATCGGGTTCGATCTCCCGCTCGTGGCCGGGCTGCGGCCCGAACGACCCGAGATGCTCCGTGACCTGGTGCACGTCGACACCGCCACGGACGTCCGCCATCGCGTCCTGCTCGCACGGCTCCGGCGTGGTGACGACCCCCAGGAGCTGGCCGAACGGACGATCGGCCTGCTCGGCGGGGTGCTGCGCGCCCCCGGGATCGAGCTCGCCGGACGGGTGTCGACCCAGGCGGCGCACCGCCGGCTGGCCGGCGACGTCCGGGATCTGCTGGCCGAGGATCGCGACCGCTCCCTGCCCGCTCTCGCCCGGACGGTCGGCACGTCGCCCCACCACCTCAGCCGCGTCTTCGCGGCCGCGACCGGCATCACGATCTCGGAACACCGCCGGCGGCTGCGCACGCGCGAGGCGCTCGAGCGGATCGCCGCGGGCGAGCGCGACCTCGCCGGGGTGGCCGCTGCGGCGGGGTTCGCCGACCACAGCCACCTGGTGCGCGTGCTGCGGCAGCAGACGGGACACTCGCCGTCCGCCCTGCGCTCGTGGCTCGCCGCCCCGACGATCAGGTCTCGGCGCGCGGCGGGGCAGTGAGCCACCCGTCGAGACGGGCGTCGTAGTCGGGTGCGAGGCGCAGGCCGCGCCCGTCGCCGCGTCGCACCCACCCGTCGTGCAGGAAGGCGTCGGTGATCGCGGCGGGCACGGCACCGGCCAGGTGTGGTCGCCGGTGGGTCCAGTCCAGGCAGCATCGGGCGAACACCCGCCGGGTCGTGGCGAGCCGGGTCGTGTCGATACCGAGGTCACCGAGGAGGCCGCGGCCGATGTCGGTGAGACGGTGGTCGCGGTCGTCGATCCGATCCAGTGCGCCGGCCTCGAGGAGCCGGTCGCGCAGCTCGACGCCGCGGCGCCCGGCCAGGTGGTCGTAGCAGGTCCGCGCTTCGTGCAGCGCTGATGCGGCGCGATGACGGCGGAGGGAGCGCACCTCGGAGGGCGGCGCGAGCTGGGCCAGACTCTCCAGGATCGTCGCCACCGCGGGGCCGGCGAGTGCGTGGTAGCGGTGCCGGCCCTGGGTGCGGACCCGGACCAGGCCGCCGTCGACCAGCCGGCGCAGGTGTCCGGTCGCGGTCGCCGGGTGCACCCCGGCCCGCCGGGCCAGCTCCCCGGCGGGAAGCGCCGTTCCACCGGCCAGGGCGGCCAGCATCGCCGCTCGTGCCGGTTCGGCGATCAGCGCCGCGACCGCCGCCAGGTCCCGGTCGGCGACCGGGCCGGGTCCTGACTGCTGCTCCGACACCACCACATCGTCACACGGACACGGTTGGGGCCAGGACAAACCGTCGTGGCCCTAGCGTCGCCGTCGTCTCCACGCTTCGACGGAAGGATCGACAGTGACCCGGCAGCAGAGCGCGATCGAGCATGTCTTCCATGCCTGGGACGAGGCCTTGGGCGCCAAGGACCTCGAAGCCGCCATGGACCTCTACCATCCCGACGTCGTCCTCGAGAGCCCCCTGGTGGCGTACCTGCTCGAGCGCGACGACGGCGTCGTGCGCGGGCGCGAGGCGCTGCGCGAGTTCGTGACCAGGGTCTTCGCGCACCAACCACCGCGACGGCGCCGCTTCCGCACCGGGTTCCTGACCGACGGCACCCGCCTGACCTGGGAGTATCCCCGGGAGACGCCGGACGGCGACCAGATGGACATCGTCGAGGTCATGGACATCGCCGACGGCCTGATCACGAACCACCGGGTCTACTGGGGATGGACCGGCGTCGGCATGATCCTCAGCGGTGATCACCCCAGGTAGATCGCAGGATCCTCGGCGCCGTCGGTGACGCGCGACGGGAGCTCACCCTCGGACGTCTACGTGGTGGGGAGCTCGACGGAGGCGACGAGGTACCCGTCCGCGATCGTGCCCAGCGTGTCCCACCGCGAGACGAGGTCGTCGACGGCCGCGCGCACCGCGGAACCGGTGGGGACCTCGTGGGCCAGCGCGCTCAGCCACACGAGCACGCTGTCCTCGTCCCGCCACCCGGTGGCGAGATCGTCGAGCGCCGTGATGGCGTCGTGGGTGGTGGCGGTGAGCCGTGCGACGTTGCCGGCGACCGTGGTGAACACGGCCAGCTCGGCCTTCTCGTGGGTGAAGGTCGCCAGGGCCGTCCGGTACTCCGCGACGGCCTTCGCCGAGTCGGCCATCGCGTCGTCGACCGCGTCGACGGCCTTCTTGACCATCGTATAGCCCTTCTGCAGCACCACCTTGGCCTGACCGACGTCCAGGACGGTCAGGCCGGCGGCGACGCCCATCGCGACCATCCCGGGCAGCAGGGCGGCGACGGCGCCGGTCACGACCGCGTTGTCCGCCGCCAGCCGGTCCCGGAGGGCTCCCAGCTGGGTCTGCAGCCGGACCAGGTCGGGCGCGTAGGCGACCGGGATCTGCTGGCCCAGCTCGGCGAAGCGGACACCGTCGTCCTTGACGCTCTGCCGGTAGAGCTTGAAGTCGGCGCGGGAGTCGGCGATCGCCACCGTGTGCCGGGCGACGTGCGACCGCAGCGCCGCGCACAGGTGGTCGAACTGGGCCGGGTCACCTCCGGCGTCGATCTCGTCGGCGTGCGCCTCGAGGGCGTGGGCGAACGCCCGCACGACCCGGGCGTGCCCCCCGACGGCGGTGAGCGCGGTCAGCAGGTCCGGCGCGGCGCCCACGATCCAGTCCCCGGCGTGGCTGCGGGCCAGAGCCTGGTCCTGGGGCAGCGTCGGGACCAGGCCGAGGGCGAGGTCCTGCTGGGCGCTCACCGCGCTCGCATCGCCGAGCACGCGCAGGTAGGTCGCGAAGCTCGAGCACGCGGCCGGGCCCAGGCGCATCGGCAGAACCGATCCGGTCGGCTGGACGGCGGGGGCGAGGGTGGTGGCGCTCATGAGGGCGGTCCTTGTCCGGTGGAGGCGTCGGCGAGGCGGTGGAGGGCCGTCGACGCCGCGGTCAGGTCGGGGATCATGGCGAACGGCGGGTCGGTGCCGGCCGTCGTCAGGGCGGTCTGCGCGTTGTGCAGGAGGCCGAGCAGCACCGACCACCCGTCGGCGAGGGCCTGCATGCCGACGCCGAGGTGGCTCGCGCCCTGGCTGAGCGCCGCGAGCGGGACGGCGACCGTGCCGAGCGTCGCGATGGCCTGACCGTCGGCGCCTGCCTTGTGCTGTAGGTCGGCGATCCGGCGCTCCAGGCCCGACACGTCGTCGACCAGATCGCCGATCCCCCGGGCGGCGAGGTAGCCGAAGGGGCCGCCCAGCCAGCCCCAGAGCTCCGCCTGGTGATCGTCATCGATCTTCTGCTGAAGCAGCACCGCCTGCGTGGTGAGGACGACCTGGTCCTGCATGGAGAGGGCCAGCGTCCGCTGGAGAGCCTGGGTGTCCGCCACCAGGAGGCCGCCGACCTGTGCGCTCTCGGCGTCGAGGTCGGTCACGTCCGACTGCAGCGTCGGGCCGTAGGCGGCGATCGAGTCCCCCATCGTGATCAGCCGTTCGAGGGCGGCCACGTCTCCGGCGAGGTCGGCGGCGTCTCCGTCGAGGTCGCCGACGTCGTGCATCGACGTCACGAGGCTGTCGACTGCGGCGGCCGTGGCGGCCGCCCACCGCGCCGTCGCCTGCAGCACCGACTCGGCGGCGGGCCCGGTCGAGTCCAGGAACCCGGCGGCGAGGTCGTGCGCAGCCGTGGCGTGGGCGGCCAGGTCGGGGAGACCGGGAACGGCGGCCAGGACGGGCAGGGCGTCGATTCTCCGCGCGGCGTCGGCGACGACGGGCAGGGCCTGGCCCAGGTAGGCCCACGAGCCCGCGACACCCTCCCCGGGGACCGTCGTGACGGGGGTGGTCACGCGGCGGTGTCCGTCACGACGACGCTCGCGGGCTTGGTGAGATCGACCTGGACCTTCGGGACGCCGAGGTTGTCGGCCAACGCGACCGCCGTCTTCGCGAGGTGGGCCCATTCGCGGTCGGCGGCGTCGAGCTCGGGCAGGACGACCGACGGGATGTCGATGCCCGTCTGCAGATCACCGATCATGTTGTCGAAGTAGCCGTGGATCGTGGTCCACGCATTCGCCAGCGCGCTCAACGCGCCCTGGGCCTTGCCGTTCGCGGCGGCGAGCGCCGACACCTGGCCGTTCATGACGGTCAGGGCCGCGATCTCGGCCTGGTCCTTGGAGATCGTCTCCAGTTTGTCGCGGTAGTCGTCGAGCATCTTGTTGTACTCCACCGCGCCCGCCGCCACCCCGGCGATCCCCCCACCGACGATGAGGAGACCGGCGGCGACCACCGCGGTGGAGGCGCCGCCGGTCGGGATCTCGGCCAGGAGGCCGACGGCGACCACGAGCCCGCCGACGACGATGCCGACCGCCGAGAAGGCGATCAGCGTCATCATGTCCGACATCGAGCCCTGGAGATCCTTTTCCGCAGTCTGAAGCTGCGCGATGGCGCCCTTGTCGCCCGTGTACACGGACTGGCCGGTCGCCTGGTCGGAGGCGAGGTTGCCGGCGTCCTTGGCCAACAGGACCTGCAGTGCACCCGCCTCGTCGGCCGAGAGCTGGGCACTGATCATCAGTGGCTTCAGGTGGTTGTCCCGCATGACCTGGAGCAGCTGGACCGCCCCCGCGGCGTCACCGGCCTGGAGCTTCTTCTTCACGGTGGGACCGAACGCGGCCCACACGTCGGTGAACCCGACGATATCGGTGATGCGGGCGATCATCGCGGGCGAGGTCTGCGTGACCCAGCTGCGGGCGTTGGTCTGGGCCAGGGCGAGGTGCTTGTCGAGGTCGGGCACGTGGGCCAGGGCGAGCGGGGGCTGCTGGAGCACGGCGTTGGCGTAACCGTCGACGAGGAGCTTCGCCGCGATGGCCCCCGTCGCGGCGTCGGAGAGCCCTTCGGGCGTGGGAACCGTCGGAGCGGGCGTGGCAGTCGTCATGGAGGAGAGCTCCAGGAATGGGCGCGCCGCAGCGCGAAGCGAACGATCCGGTGCCCATCTCTCGCTCGAGAACAGTTCCGAGCGACGCGAAGAGCTCGAAAGAACACCGGAACGTCAGGGCACGAGCGGGCGTGCTGCCCGGCAAGGGCAGCCCGTGTTCTCACTCAATGTGATCAGAAGCTAGACGATTCAGGCACGAACGGACAGCTTCGTCACTCAGATAGACGCAGATGACGCACGTTTGGCACTACCGTGCGTTGTTACGCTCCGAGGGCGGCGGAGGGCTTCGCCGCGCATTCGAGCTTGCGCGACCCGCCGATTCCCCGGGTCCCCGATCGAGCGAGGGGCACCGTGATGGCACTGCGCCGTACCCACACCATCGTGACCGACGATCGCGACGGCGATGCCGCCGCCGAGGCCGACGTGATCATGACCGCCGCGACCCTGGGGTTCGCGATCACCACGGTCGAGACCGGCGAGGCCCTGCGCCTGGACATGGATCCGCTGGACAGCGCGCCGGCCCGGCGCACGGCGTTCACCACAGGTGGTGGCCAAGCTCGATGCGACCGTGGCGGCCGCCGTCACGGCCCGCGGGAGTGTGCCGCCAGGGCACGTGCGCGCGGGCCTGAGCCCCCGATGGGAGCAGGGTGGGGTGATCATGGGCGTGTACCGGCTCGCCGGGCAGCACGCGCCCGACGCACTCCCGCTCCCGACGCTGTCGGTGAAGGGCAAGCAGCTGTGGGATCGCATCCGCACCGGCACCCTGCCCCAGTACGTCGGGTACGGCGCCTACACCGGGTTCGTGGACAACGACAACACCGAGGGCGAGACCGACCCCGTGGGCCCGCGCTCGACGGCTCGGTTCCTCGTCGGGGCGCCGGCCCACCCCGATCCGGTCCCTCACCCCCGGTGGCTGCCCGCCGAGGGGTCGCCGCTCTGGGCCACCCGCGGCCGCAGGGGCGAGGACTCGCGTGTCCCCTGGGGGATGATCGGCGGGGAGAACGCCGGCGATCCACCCCAGGACCCGTCCGTCGCGTCCAACCGGGCCGACGAGATCACCGTCGCGATGGGGTCGGGCGGCTACGGCATGTCCTTCGAGGGCGACCCCGGCCCCGACGACGTCGTCGGTTACACCCACGGGATGATCCAGGCGATCTACAAGGCCTACGACCTCGGCCCGAGCTGCACTCCGTACGAGATCGCCGTCGGTGACGTCACCAAGAAGCTGGCGTCCTGCATCGCCTGCACCCTGTTCATGTGCGCCACCGGCTACCCGCCCACCTCGATCCACCTGGGTCGCGCCGACTCCTGGGCGCCGCTCTACGCGCCGTACAACCCGGGCGGCACGGCGCTCGCCCACGAGGACGCCGTGATCCGCGACCTCAACAACGCGTGGTACAGCAGCTGTGACCAGTTCGTCCGCACCGGCCTGGCGGCCCTGACCGACGCCGCCGTCGCCGACTCCCACCGAGCGGCCCGGGACGCCGTCGCCGACTACGTCCAGCGGCACACCGACCCGACGGTGTGCGCCGTGCTCAGCCTCGACGCCGTCGCCCTCAACGACCAACACGTCGACCGACTCGACCGGACGCTGCAGGGCTGAGTCACCCGCGCCGTGGGAGGAGACGGAGGCCGGGTGGCCGGTCTCAGCGGTCGTCGATCAGGGGCACGAACGTCACCGGAAGCAGGGTCTCGGTGCGCCCGCCACGGACGCGGATCAGTGTGCCGCGCCGGTCGCGGCCGACGGGACAGACCAGCACCCCGTCCGGTGCGAGCTGGTCGATCAGCGTCGGCGGCACCTCGTCACGGGCCATGGCGGCCACGGAGATGGCATCGAACGGGGCCTGGTCCGGTGCGCCAAGGCGCCCGTCGCCGTGCCGGACCTCGACGTTGTCGTACCCCAGCCCGGCCAGGACATGGCCGGCCGCCCGGGCCAGGTCCTGGTGGTACTCCATGGTGACGACCCGGCCGGCGCACCGCGAGAGGACCGCGGCGGCATAGCCGGAGCCGGTCCCGACCTCCAGGACCCGTTCGGTGCCCGACAGGTCCAGTGCCCACGTCATGAGGGCCACGATCGCCGGTGCCGAGATGGTCTGCCCGGCCCCGATCGGCAGCGGCCGGGCCTCGTAGGCGGCGTCGACGAGGTCGGCGGCCACGAACCGTTCGCGAGGCACGTGCTCCATGGCCGCGAGCACCCGTGGGTCGCGCAGTCCCTGGAGGCGCAGGTCCGCCACCATCTCCGCGCGCGACGTCGCCGGGCCGTCAAGGGCCATACCGCTTCCCCCTCAGCTGGATCGGCACCGGGCCGTGGCGCCGACTCCGCCCCGGACGGTCCGGCGCACCCGCAGTCGTATATCCCCGCACGGCGACGGGCACCCAGGATGCACATCGCTGCATCCGTCGACGAGAGGTGCCGGACATGGCGCAATGCGAGTCCTGCGGGAACGACTACGACCAGGCGTTCGAGGTGCACGTCCAGGGCGAGGTGCACGTCTTCGACAGCTTCGAATGCGCCATCCACGCCATGGCGCCGCGCTGCGCGCACTGCGGGGTGACGGTGATCGGACACGGCCACCAGGTGGACGGCGCCACCTACTGCTGCGCCCACTGCGCCTCGGCCGCAGCACGCCCGGCCACCAGCGACCGCGCCTGAGCACTCCCTCGCGCCGAGCCCCTCGCTACCTCCCGGGTTGCCGGACGTCGGGGAACATGCTGGCGCTCTCGTAGCCCGACCACTCGACCATGAGCAGGGTGGCGTCGTCCTGGAGCGTGTCGTCCTGGTGCATCAGGAACGCCTCGCGGAGGCGGCGCAGCGTCTCGGGGGCGGACAGCTGGTCGAGCTCGGAGCGCTCGATGAACTCGACGAGGCGCGCGTACCCGAAGAACGCACCGTCGGCGTCGCGGGCCTCGAGCACGCCGTCGGAGTAGAACACCAGCCGGTCGCCGGGTTCGAGCTGCTCGCGCCCTGCGGTCGCGTCCTCCTGGTGGCTCGTCGGGACCCCCAGGGGACCACGCACCGTGGCGGTCAGTTCCTTGACCATGTGCCCGTCGCGGATCAGCAGGGGCGGCGGATGTCCCGCGAGCAGGAAGTCCAGCGTCCCGGTGCGGGTGTCGAGCCGGGCCAGGACCGCGGTGACGAACTGGTACCGGATACGTCCCGTCCGAGCACGGAGCGCCCGGTCGGCCCGAGCGGCCATCGCCGCCATCCCGGTCTCGCCGGCCCGGCGTGCGTTGCGGACCGTGGTGACCGCCAGCGTCGTGGCGAGGCCGGCGTCGAGATCGTGGCCGACCCCGTCGTAGACCGCGACGTCGACGGTCTCCGCGTCCACGGCGTAGTCGTAGGCGTCGCCACCGATCTGATGGGCGGGCTCGAGCAGGGCGGAGATGACGACCCGGTCGCTGGAGAAGGTGCGCGGTGGAACCAGCTGCCACAGCAGCTCCGCAGCCGTCGTGAGTTGGGCGCCGGTGCGGAGGTGGCGCAGCCAGTCGCTGTAGGCCAGTTTGGTCATCACGGTGTGAGCCATCAGCCCGGCCACGGAGGCGCACCGCCGCCGCAGCTCGGGATCGTCACCGGTCGCCGGACCGAGATCGATCCGCAGGACCCCGACCCTCTCGGTGCCGTCGATCATCGGGAACCACAGCGAACGGTCCGTCCCCTCGCCGCCCCCGGAGCCGGCCACGATCTCGCCGTACTGAAAGGCCCGGCCGGCCAGGCTCCCCTCCACCTCGTGGTGTTCCACGGATCCCGGCCGGACCGACTGCAACCGTCGCTGGGCGATGTCGGCGACGAAGGCCTCGGCGCGCAGATCGACCGGTCGCAGCATCTCGTCCAGCATCACCGACAAGCGGTCGCCGGTGACCAGATGCGATCGGTCCACCAGCCCCATGAACACCTCGACCCAAGCCACCGGATCGTGGTGCTGCTCCGTCACGGACACAGGCCGAAGGCTACGGACGCGCACACCATCGTCACGGACCCGTCCGGGCCGCGGCAGGTGGCGCTGGCCGGAACAGTGCGCACGGTGATCGCCGGGTACAGTCGTCGCAGGTTCGTTGTGATCGACGCAGCGCCCCCCGACGCGCCACCCGAGACCCGGTGACCGTCACGGTTCCGCGAGGAACCTGACGAGGTTTCCTGGAGGTTCGAGTGGACGGATCAAGTCGTTGACGGTGTCCGCGGATCTGCGACCTCGCTCCTCCGGGCGGGCCCTCGCCACGGGTGTAGCCTCGCGCCCAGCCCCAGCCGGGCCGCGGGGACTGTGGTCCGCCGCCCCGGTGTCGGGGGCCCGGCCGGGACCTTGTCGGGGAGCGGGCGGGTCTGCCGCCCGCCACGACGAGACCTCGGGCGGCGGGTGTGTGATGGACCAGGCCCGGTTGAGCCTGGCGCTGGCCGCGGCGGCCGCCGACAGCGGCCCGGACGCCGCTCTGGCCGTGTGCGAGGCGTGTGTCGCCTGGTTGCCCATGACCGGGGCGTCGATCACCATGATGGACGGGGCCCAGGGGCAGGAGCCGGTGTGCGCCACCGGCCCCGGCGCGGCGCGTATCGACGAGCTGCAGTTCACCTTGGGTGACGGGCCGTGCGTGGAGTCGTTCGCCACGGGTCGGGCGGTCCTGGTCGCCGACATCACCGATACTCGCGACGGGCGCTGGCCGATCTTCGCGGCGGCCGCGGCGGAGACCGGTGCGCGGGGGATGTTCGTGTTCCCGCTGCACGCCGGCACCGCCCGGCTCGGGGTGCTGGACTGCTATCGGGACACCCCGGGTGCGCTGAGCGACCAGGACCTCAGCGGGGCGCTGCGCGCGGCCGACGCCGCGGTGTGGACGTTGCTCGACGGCGTCGATGTGCGCAGCGCCGGCGACCCGGGAGGGGTGCAGGCGGACGAGCAGCTGGACGGCACCGTGCTCGCGCGCGCGGAGGTCCACCAGGCCACCGGGATGCTCATCGCCCAGGCCGGGCTCGACGCCGCGGCCGCGCTGGCGCGGCTGCGCGCGGTCGCGTTCGGCTCGGGACGCTCGGTCGTGGAGGTCGCCGACGAGGTCGTCGCCCGGCGTCTACGCCTGGGCCCGGAGGGTTCCTGGCACACCGTCACGACCGAGCCCGTGAACGACGACCCGATCGAACCCACGGACGGGGATGAGGGAGACCCATCATGAGCACACCATCGGCCGAGCGCGAGCAGACCTTGGTGGCGGCCTTCGTGCGCCTCGCCGACACCCTGGTGGCCGACTACGACGTCATCGAGCTGTTCCACAGGCTGTGCGCGGACTGTGTCGCGCTCCTCGGCGCCGACGCCGCCGGACTGTTGCTCGGCGACCAGCGCGGCAGCCTGCAGGTCGTGTCGGCCTCCAACGAGGACGCCCAGCTGGTGGAGCTCTTCCAGCTCCAAGCCGACCAGGGCCCGTGCCTGGACTGCTACGCCACCAGCACCCCGGTCGAGGTCGGCGACCTGACCACGGCGGAGAACCGCTGGCCGCGGTTCGTCGCCCGCGCCCACGCGCACGGCTTCGCCGCGGTCCACGCCCTCCCGATGCGCCTGCGCGGTCAGACGATCGGCGCGCTGAACCTGTTCCATCGCGACGCCCACGAGATGCCCGCCGGCGAGCTGGCCATCGGTCAGGCCCTCGCCGACGTGGCCACGATCGCGATCCTCTCCGACCGCTCCACCCGCGAACGCGAACAGCTCACGGCACAGCTCCAAGCTGCCCTGCACAGCCGGGTGATCATCGAGCAGGCCAAGGGTGTTCTCGCTGAACGTGGCGGCATCGGGCTCGATCAGGCGTTCGCTCGGCTTCGGTCCCATGCCCGCGGGACCAACCAGCGCCTCTCAGAGCTGGCCCGCGGCGTCGTCGAGGGCACCCTCGACACCGCCGCCCTGCTCGGCTGACGGGCCAGGCCGGGTCCGGGCGGACCCTTCGCTCGATGGTGTGCGGTAGTGCATCGGGCAGTCCGGGGCGATCAGCGCGCGCAGGGAGTCTCCCGCCTCGGGACGGTTGGCCAGGGTCGGGCAACGGCAGCCCCTCTGGAGTGCGGCCGGGTCGCCGGGTCTCGCGGGGGCGGGGTGCTCGTCGCCGTGCCCGTCGGTGGCTCCCGGCGGATTCACCTCGGAGCCCACGCCGTCGAGGACCTGTCGCGGGGGTTCGGTCGGAACGCTCACCGTGGGAGGACCTCCTCAGGAGGCCACGCGAGGCCGGTGGCTCGGGCACTGGCCTCGGCGAGCGTGACCTCGAGCCGGCGCAGGTGCATCCGGCGTGGGGACCGGGAGGCGTCGGCCAGAGCGCTGACCGTCTCGCTGAGGGCATCGAGCAGCTGCCCGAGCTCGGCGACCGCCGCGGCCTCGACGTCCGCCTCCTCGGCCTCGTCACAGGGCCCGGCGAGGTCGAGCCCGTCGAGCCCGTCGAGTCCGACGGCGCCGTCGGACTCATGGGATGACCCGTCGTCCCGCAGCTGGGGTGTGGTGACGATCCGCAGCGCGTGGGCGGCCTCGCGCAGGCCGGGGCGGAGCGGGCCGGGCGCTCGCTGGACCCGCCCGCCCGTCGGGGAGGTCACCGCGCGCACCGGAGTCGGCTCCCGAGAGCGTCTCGGGCTGGTACAGCCATGGGCGGGGTCCTCGCTCGAGCGTTGCACCCCACACGGCCTGGTCACGGGGCCCCACCGCAGGGGCCTACGCGCCGATCGAGGCGACACGGCGACGGCGATGACGGGGTCCGGGCCATCGGTCGTGGAGCTGGCTGTCGCCTCGGCGACACCGTTCCAGGCGATCCGGTCGGGCACAACCGCCGCGACCGAGTCGAGCGGGCCACCCGAGACGGTCACGTCGGGTGCTTCGGGTAGCGCCCGACGGCTCGGGGTATCACCAGTGGCGTGGACACCTCGCTGGAGCTGCGCCGGGTCGAGGCCGCGGTCGAACTCGCGGACACCCTCGCCGCGGACTTCGACGTCACCGACCTGCTCTACGGCCTGACGGTCTCCTGCACCTCGCTTCTCGCCGTCGACAGCGCGGGGCTGCTGCTCGCCGACGAGCACGGTCGGCTCCGGACCGTGGCGTCCTCACACCCCCGCGTCGAGCTGCTGGAGCTCTTCCAGCTCCAGGTCGACGAGGGCCCCTGCGTGGACTGCTTCCACACGGGAAAGGCGGTCTCGTCGGCCCACCTCGACGAGGACGTCCACCGGTGGCCGACATTCGTGCCCCGTGCCCAGGCCGAGGGCGTGTCTTCGGTGCACGCGGTGCCCATGAAGCTGCGCTCCGAGGTGATCGGCGGGCTGAACCTGTTCCGCGATCAGCCCGGCCCCGTCCCCGAGAGCGAACTGGCGGTCGCGCAGGCCTTCGCGACGGCGGCCACCATCGGCATCCTGCACACCCGGGCTCAGCGGTCCCGCGACCGCCTCACGGAGCAACTCCAGAATGCCCTCGACAGTCGAGTACTCATCGAGCAGGCCAAGGGGTACCTGGCCCACCTCCACCAGGAGAACCTGGCCGACGCCTTCACCCGGCTCCGCACCCACGCCCGTCACCACGGGATACGGCTGACCAGCGTGGCCCGCGACGTGATCAGTGGAAACCTCGACCTCTACTGAGACGCGGACCGCGCCTCGCCACGCCCGTCCCACACGCACCAGCCGGGCCGCCATTTCCCCGAGAGCCCGACAACCGTTCGTTTTTTCTTCCGACGTCGCGTATCGTCAGAAACATTCGGTCGGCTGAACCAACAGCCGGGCCACCCGCGGTTCGGTCGTTCTTCGGTACGACGTCGATCTCGCGGACCCTCTTGGACCCAGACCCCGTCCGAGGTGAATTGATCGATGCGTCACGACAGAACCCGCATCCGCGTCGCGCCGGTGACCCGGCCCGCTCCGCCGTTGGTGCCTCCTCCTCCCGCCACCTCGCTCCTCGCCCACGTCGCGCGGGCCGTGGGAACAGTGGTCTGGGAGGTGCTCCTGTGGGCCGACCGGGGCGCACAGTTTCGTCGTACTCGCGCACCCGGGTATCCGCCGGGCGCATCGGCATCCGCGCGGGAGAGTGTCCGATGATCGGGGCGTCCCTCGCCGCCAACGACGGTCGACTGCTGCGATACGTCCTCGACGACCTCCAGTATCCGGCCCGCTGGTGGGAGATCATGGCGATGGCCGACATGTACGGCGTCGCCGCTTGCCAGCATGCGGAACTGGCCCGTCTGCCCCGGGCGCTGTACCCCAACCTGGAAGCCATCCTCCACGCCTTGACTCCGCTCGAGCCACCCGTCGCCACGGTCCCGGCGCGGCGGGAGAGCAAGGAGACCCTCAGAAGGCCCCCGGCGCAGGTACACGGCTCGTCGCGACGTCGTTAGCCCGACGTGCGTGCACCTCCGAGCGGCGTGGGTGGTCCGCCCCCGCGGGGTCTCGGCTGGTGGCGGCCCAGGTGACCGGCTGCGCTGCTGAACCGATCCGATCACTCGGCTGCGCTGCTGAACCGACCGAATCATTGTGCCTCGCCTACCGCATTCCGTGCAGCGTCCGCGGGCTCTCACGTCGAGCTCGTTGCGGCCCGTCAGCGTCACGGATAACCTGACCAACTCTTTCGGTGCCCCAGCCCCCGGCGCAGTGAGTGTGAGAATCCGGAGATCGAGGCCTCGGGGGGCCGACGTGACGCACCCGGTAGCACCGAACCGCTCCGCGCGGGCCGCTGAGACAGCGGTGTATCTGCTGGCCTACAACCCGCCGGACGATCCCGCCGAGCGGTACGGGCTGGGCTGGACACTGACCGCCCGCTACGACGGCTGGAGCTGGTCCACATCCCTTGCCGGCCGCGGAGCCGGCGCGCACGCGGGGGCCCGGGTGGCCCAGGCCGTCGCGGTGCGGGTCCTCGCCGGGGACGGCGTCAGGGTGCAGGGATGGTCGCCCGGGGAGGGCGGCGACGGCTCCGGCGAGGTCGGGGTGTTCCGCGCTCGTGTCCTGCGCCCCGATCCGGCGGAGGCACCACAGCCCCACCCACTCCCCCTCCCCTGAGCCAGCACGCCCCGCTCGTCGCCGCACGGACCATCACGCGCGCTCACGGGTGGTCGGCCGGACGGGCATGAAGGCGGACGTGCTCGAGGGCCATGTCGAGAGCGATCGCGAGCCTGCGGGGGTCGCGGTGGACCTGGGCCAGGAGGAGGCCCCCCTGGAGGGCGGCCATGACTCCGGCGGCGAGGCCGTCGGGATCGGCGGCCGCCGTGAGCTCGCCGCTGACGTGCATCCGGGCGAGCCCCTCGGCGATCAGCGCCTCCCAGGCCTCGAAGCCGTGGACGAGCGCGGCGCGGACGGACTCGGAGTGGTCGGCGAGCTCGGCGGCCAGGGACCCGAGGGGGCACCCGTGTCCGCCGCCGCGGATGGTGTTGGCGCTGACCAGGGCGTCGCGCCAGCGTTCGAGGCCGCGCAGCGAGTCGACACCGCGCAGGAGGGGCTCGTGGAACCCGAGGACGCGGTCGATCTGGGTGGAGACGACCTCGAGGACCAGCGCGTCCTTGTCGGCGAAGTAGTGATAGAGCTGCGACTTGCCGGTGCCGCTGGCGTCGATGACGTCGTCGAGGCTGGTGGCGCCCACTCCCCGGACGTACATCAGGTCGGCGGCGGCCGTCACGATGCGCGCCCGGGTCGCCGCTCCGCGCGCGGTCAACCGGCGCGATCCGCCGCCGACGCCCTGCTCCACCGCCACCTCCGCACCGTATCGCCGGGTCCGACGTCCGCAGGGCGAACGAGGACTCAGAGCGCGAGGAGCGCCTGCTCGAGCACCTCGGTGAGCGCGGGGTGGATGTAGAGGACGTCGTGGGCGAGCTGGTCGACGGTCTGCCCGAGCATCATCGCCTGCAGGAGCGGCTGGATCAGGATCGCGGCCTGGGGCCCGATGATGTGGGCGCCGAGCAGCGAGCGGGACCGTGGATCGGCGAGGAGCTTCACGAAGCTGGTCGTGTCCTCGAGTGCCCAGCCGTAGGCCGTGTCGGCGTAGTCACGGACGGCGACGACAGGGTCGATGCCCCGCTCGCGGGCTTGTTCCTCGGTGAGTCCGACCGCGGCGACCTGCGGGTCGGAGAAGACCGCATGCGGGACCACGTCGCGGCGCAGCCGGCGCGGCGCCTCGGGATGGGCGACGTTGTGGGCCACGACGCGGCCCTCGGCGTTGGCCATGTGCTTGAGCTGGAAGTGGTTCGCCGCGTCTCCGAAGGCCCACACACCGGGCGCCGACGCGCGGTACGCGTCGTCGGTGACCAGGTGCCCGTGCTCGTCGACCGCGAGACCGGCGGCGGCGACGTCGAGGAGATCGGTGTTCGGCCGACGCCCGGTGGCCACCAGCAACGCCGCGGCCTCCAGCACCTCGACCTCGCCGCCCCGCTCCACGGTGACCGCGACCCCGTGCCCACGGGGCGCGACGGCGGTGACCGCCGTGTCGACCCGGACGGTGAAGCGGCGCGTGGCGAGCTCGGTGAAGCGGGCCGAGACCTGGGCGTCCTCGGCCATCAGCATCCGGGGGCCGTGCTGCACCACGGTGACGGCGGAGCCGAACGCGGAGAGGACGTGGCCGAGCTCGGCCGCGATGAACCCGCCGCCGATGACGATCACCGACTCCGGAATCTCATCGACCCGCATGATGGTGTCCGAGGTGTGGAAGCCGACGGAGTCGAGCCCCGGGATCGGCGGCACCGTCGGACGGGACCCGACGGCCACCACGATCCGTTCCGCGCCGATCTTCTCCCCGCCGACGTCCAGCACGCCGGGGCCCACGAAACGGGCCGGGTCGCCGTAGACGTCGATCCCGCCGCGTCGACGGTGCTCCGCGGCCTGGTCGTGGAGCGGATCGAGACGGCCGAAGACCCGATCCCGGACAGCAGGCCAGTCCACGCCCTCGAGGGTCGCGCGGACGCCGAGACGCCCGGCATCGACCACGGTGCGAGCGGCGTCGGCGGCCACCACGAGCATCTTCGACGGGATGCACCCGCGGTTGAGGCAGGTCCCGCCGAACCGGTCCGGCTCGACGATCGCAGCGCGGAGGCCGCCCAGCTCCGGGGAGAACAGCATGTTGCCGCTGCCCGCCCCCACCACGACCAGGTCGTAGCTCTTCATGGGTCTCCCTCCACGCCGCGATACACCGTCGATGTTGTACCTATCGGTACACAGTGAGCGCCTTCGCCGCCACGTCCGTCAAGCATCCGCGCCAGCGACCGGCCCTTGACTGTACTGACAAGTACATCGACACTCGGTTGTACTGACCGGTACACCGAAGGAGAGCGCTCGTGTCGATACACGGAGATCCGACCGACGACCACCACTCCCTGGGCCGGGTCCATCGGCTCGGCGCCGCGATCCTCGGAGCTGCGCTGATCGCGTTCGGAGTCATGGGCCTCGCCCGCGGACTTCCGTTCCTGTCGGTCGCGAGCGCCCCGATGATGGGGATGGGGTCCAACGGACTGCTCGCGACGATCTCGGTGGTGGTCGGTCTGGTCCTCGTGGGCGTGGCCTGGCACGGCGGGGCCGTCGCCTCGACCGCCCTGGCGACCCTCGGCGTCCTGTTCCTGGTGTCCGGCCTGGCCAACCTCGCGGTGCTCGGCACCGCCTACAACCTGCTCGCGTTCCGCTTCCCGAACGTCGTGTTCAGCCTGCTCGTCGGGATGGCCCTGCTCTTCACCGGCGCCTACGGCCGGCTCAGCGGCGGCCTGGCCGGCGACAACCCCTACGTGCGGGCCCGAGCCGACGACGGGGCGCCGGACCCGGAGCGCTCCCGGCTCCGGCTCGCCGAGATCGACGAGATGTCGGTCGCCGAGAACGCGACGTCGAACGGGGTCGCGACCCCGGAGCAGGCCGCGCTCGTCCGCGCCGACCGCGTCGAGCGCGCGGCGGCGCACCACCGGCGGTCCCATGAACGTGCGACAGAGCGCCGGTGAGCACCGGGCTGGTCCTCTCCGGGGGCGGCAGCCTCGGGGCGGTGCAGGTCGGGATGCTGCGCGCCCTCGTCGAGGCCGGCATCGGGTTCGACATGGTGGTCGGTACCAGCGTCGGAGCCGTGAACGCGGCGTGGATCGCGGCCGACCCGTCGATCGACGGGGTCGACGGCCTGGCCCGGCTCTGGTGTGGACTGCGACGCGAGGACGTGTTCCCGGCCGGCCCGTGGCACGGCATGCTCGCCGCCTCCGGGTTCCGGCGGAGCCTGGTCGCCGATCGAGGTCTGCGGACCCTGCTGTCCCGCCACCTCGGCTTCGAGCGGCTCGAGGACGCGCCGACACCCGTGCACGTCGTCGCCGTGGACGCCCTCACCGGACGCAGCACCGCGCTCTCCACCGGGTCCGCCGTCGACGCGATCCTGGCCAGTACCGCCATCCCGGGCGTTCTCCCACCCGTCCGGATCGGGTCGCAGTGGTTCGTCGACGGCGCGGTCGTCGACAACTGCCCCATCCGCCACGCCGTCGACCTCGGCGCGGACACGTTGTGGGTCCTGCCCGCGGGCTACCCGTGCGCCTCGACCGAGCTCCCGGCCACCGCCGTGGGCATGGCGCTGCAGGGTCTCACCCTGCTCGTGCAACACGGGCTCGCGCTCGACCTCGACCGCTACCGCCACGACATCGAGGTCCACGTCGCGCCCCCGCTGTGTCCGCTCGCGGTCTCCCCGGCCGACTTCTCGCACTCCGCGGAACTCATCGCCCGGGCGCACACGTCCACCGCGGCGTGGTTGGCCGCGGCCTGCCCCGTGGACCGCGCGGCTCTGTCCCTGCCACACCCGCACGCGGCCCCACCCGACCCACCACCCGACCCACCACTCGACGGCGGTCCTGCATCGACCGGATCCAGGCACCGGAGATGACCGTGCTGCAGAACGGCCAGACCTTCCCGGCCCTGACCGTGCCCGCCGTCGGCGGCGGCATCCTGTCGCTGCCCGGCGACCTCCTCGGGTCCTACGGAGTGGTGCTCGTCTACCGCGGGGCGTGGTGCCCCTACTGCAACGCTCAGCTGGCCGGCTTCGCGCGCGCCGTGGACACGCTCACCGATCTCGACATCCGCGTCGCCGCCCTCTCGGTGGACGACGAAGCCACCAGCGCAACACTCGCCGAGCAGCGCCGGTGGACGTTCCCCCTCGGGTACGGCGCGGATCCGGCGGAGGTCGCGAACACCCTCGGGGCGTACACCCACGACGACCCGCCCTATCTCCAGTCCACCGGATTCGTTCTCTCCCCCGACGCAACACTGATCACCGCCGTGTACTCCAGCGGCGCGATCGGCAGGCTGGTCGCCCAGGACGTGATCGGGCTCATCCGCTACGTCAGGTCGGCATCGTCAGCCTTCTCGGGCGCGACCGGAAGCAACCCCGCGGACCGCTGACGCTGCTGGGTCTCCTCGGGGGAGGGTGGTGTCGCGCGGCGTGATCGCCCGCGACACCACCCGGGCACCCCGAGCTCTCCCCCCGGCAGCTCGGGACGGTTCGGGCCTTCGCCGTCCCGTCGAGAAACGTACCGTGGGGTCTAGATAGTCGGAAGGGTCGACAGGCCCCGACGATGGCCTGATCCTCCTGCGGGCCCTACCGTGTCGGTCCCGGGCCCGCGACAGGACAGTCGGGACGAATCGGCGTGGGGTGACGTGTGTGATGAGCGTGCCCGAGGACGCGGCGACCCACCGAACGCCCCGCAAGCGGGAACCTCAGGTGCGGGGGCCTCAGGTGCGGGGGTTGGTGACCCGGCAGCTGATCCTCGTGGCGGCCGGCGAACAGTTCGCCGAGCACGGTTTCCACGGCACCACGGTCTCCGCGGTGCTCGTCTCCGCCGGAGCCACCAAGGGGTCGATGTACTTCCATTTCGACAACAAGGAAGCCCTCGCCGAAGCGGTGATCGAGCAGATGGTCGCCGGCTGGCACACCGTGCTCACCGAGGTCGAGGGCTACCGCCTCGACCCGCTGCACACCGCGCTCGCCGCCAGCGACCGGGTCGTCGTCGCGATGCTCGAGGACCCGATCGCCCGTGGCGGCACACGGCTCCTGCACGACCCCGCGCTGCCCTCGCGCGCCGCGGGCCACCACTGGGCGTTCGGGGAGGCCGCCCTCGGCGATCAGCTCCGGCACGCCGCCGCCGCGGGCCTGCTGCGCCCCGGCCTGGACCCGGAGCGCATCGCACGTTCGGTGATCGCCCAGCTCACCGGGCACAGCGTGATCTGCGACCGCGCACCCGACCGGCCAGGGCTCTGGGACGCCGTCACCGACATGTGGGGCACGCTCCTGCCGACCATCGCCACCGACGAGTGGCTGAGCGCGTGGGCGCGCTCCGACTGGCCCCGGCGCCCACGCCCGCACACGACGGCCGTGGCCGGCACCGTGCCCGATCCCGCCGATCGGATGATCCAGACGGTGATGATGTTCGAGCGTCACCTTCCGCCCGACCGGCAGGACTGGTTCCAGCGCCGCCGCAACGACCTCGGTGAGATCGGCTGGCAGGCAGCTGTCGCCCGGTGGCCCGGGCTGATCGAGCGGGTGCAGGCCGAGATCGACGACGAGACCGATCCCGCCGACCCGCGGGTGCAGCACCTGCTCACCGAATGGGACCAGCTCGTGGCGGTCTTCCTCGGTGAGGACCCCGAGACGCGCACCGCGGTCGTCCAGGGATGGCGCGCGGTGTGGAACCGACACCCCGAACACCTTCGCGACTCCGCCCACGTCGTGTCGCTGGAGATGCGCGACTACATCGAACAGGCTCGCCGCTCCCGCTGACCGGTCGGGCCGTTGCCGGCGAGCGCCGGCAACGGCCCGCTACCGGCGGGCTCTCAGCGGATCGAGGCGTTGGCGACGGCCCGCTCGGACAGGGCCTTCTGAGCGGCTTCCCACTGGTCGTAGTTGCCCTGCCAGGTCTCGAGAGCCGGCCCGACCAGGGCGCGCCCGAACGAGTAGGTCAGCTCCCAGGGATGCGGCGCGAGGTCCTGCATGGCGGCGAGGTTCTTCGTCGCCTCCTCCGGCTCCTGCCCGCCGGAGAGGAACGCGATGCCCGGCACGGCCGGGGGCACGGTCTCGCGCATCGTGTCGACCGTGAGCCGGGCGACCTCGGACGCCTCGGGCTGATCCGCGCACTCCCCGCCGGCCACCACCATGTTCGGCTTGAGAACGATGCCGTCGAGCTGCACGCCCATGCGGCCGAGCTCGTGGAAGACGGCGAGCAGCACCGCTCGTGTCACCTGCCGACACTTCTCCTGCGAGTGGTCGCCGTCCATCACCACCTCGGGCTCCACGATGGGCACGAGCCCGCCTTCCTGGCAGAGGCCCGCGTACCGCGCCAGCGCATGCGCGTTCGCGTGGATGGCACGATCCGTCGGGAGGTCGTCACCGATCGAGAGCGCCGCGCGCCACTTGGCGAAGGTCGCCCCGAGCCCGACGTACTCCTCCACCCGCTCGCGCAGACCGTCGAGCCCTTCGGTGACCTTCTCGTCCGGGGCCCCGGCGAGCGGCTTGCCCCCGGTGTCCACCTTGATCCCGGCGTGCACCCCGAGAGCGGCGAGCGCCTCGGGGAACGTCTGCCCGTCCGAGAGCTGCTGGCGGAACGTCTCGTCGGCGAGAATGACACCGTTGATCGACTCGGCGAGCTCGGGCGTGGTGACGAGCAGTTCCCGATAACTGCGACGGGTCTCCTCCGTCGGCTCCACGCCGACGCTCTCCAGCCGCTTCGACATGGTTCCGACGCTCTCGTCAGCAGCCAGGATTCCGCGTCTGTTGGATACCAGCGCATGGGCGACTTCGGTCAGCGTTGACATCTGTCAGTGCCCTCCTCGGTGTGCTGAAGCTCGATGCAGCGAGAGCGGACGGTACCAGATTTCGCGCTCTTCATCGTTCCAGCTTGCGCCGGGGACGGACGACCACGAGACCGTCCGCCGGGCCGGACGAGCGGCCGGACCCGGCGTCGCAAGCGATCAACGCCTCGACGGTCACCCGCCGGCGCCCGGCTCCGGGCGCGCTCGTGGCGACACCGATTCCCGGGGTGCGGCCCGGCCCTCCCGACCCCTATGCTCGCCCGACGAGCACGTCCGCTGTGGTGAATGGAAGGGTGTCCCGATTGTCAGAGTCGACGACGGACTCGTCCGAACAAGGCACTGGTGAGAAGCCCGAGTCCAGCCATTTCAGCGATGCGACGAACCTCCTCACCGGGGAGGTGACCCAGGTGGTCACGAGCGTCGATCCGGCGGCGTGGGCCCGCGCGGCCTCCCTGCTGCTCGACGCGCCCGCGGTCTTCACCGTCGGTACCGGGCGCAGTGGCCTCGCCCTGCAGATGGCGGCGATGCGGTTCATGCACCTGGGCAAGTCCGCCTACGTGGTCGGGGAGACGACCACCCCGGCGATCGGCGAGGGCGACGTCCTGGTGGCGGCGTCCGGGTCCGGTTCCACCAAACGGGTGGTGACGGCCGCGCGGACCGCCTCCGAAGAGGGCGCCCACGTCCTCGCGATCACCACCAACCCCGAGTCCGATCTCGCCGGGCTCGCGGCCGAGACGCTCGTGGTCCCCGCCGCCGACAAGCAGGACTTCGAGGGCACCACCTCCGCGCAGTACGCCGGGAGCCTCTTCGAGCAATCCGTCCTGATCCTGACCGACTCGCTTTTCCACGCCCTGTGGCAGACCAGCGGGAGCCAGGCGCGCGAACTCTGGCGCCTCCACGCGAATCTCGAGTGACTACGGCGTTCGGGAGCCGTAACCCACCGGAGGGACATCGGTCATGAAATTGCAGGTCGCCATGGACGTGGCCACGCTCGACGAGGCGCTGGTGCTGTCCCGCCTGGTCGCCGAATACGTCGACATCATCGAGCTGGGGACCCCGCTCATCAAGCACGAGGGCGTCGCCGCGATCAGTGCGCTCAAGTCCGCGTATCCCAACAAGATCATCTTTGCCGACATGAAGACCGCGGACGCCGGCGAGCTCGAGGCCGACATCGCGTTCACCGCCGGCGCGGACCTCGTCACGGTGATGGGCGCGGCCGACGACGACACCATCAAGGGTGCGATCGCCTCGGCCCGGAAGCACGGCAAGGGCGTGGTCGCCGACATGATCACCGTGCAGGACCGGGTCACCCGAGCCCGGGAGGTCACCGAGCTGGGCGTCGAGTTCTGCGAGATTCACGCCGGTCTGGACGAGCAGGCCCAGGAGGGCTACTCGATCCATTCCGTGATCGACGCGGGCAAGGAGTCCGGGGTGCCGTTCTCCATCGCCGGTGGTGTGAACATCGACAGCATCCGGGACGTCCAGGCCGCCGGCGCGACCGTGGCCGTGGCCGGTGGTGCGATCCGCAGTGCTACGGATCCCGCCGCCGCGGCCAAGGCGCTGCGCGCGGCGATCCTGGCCGGGGAGCCCGCCACGAACGTGCCCCTGACCACCAACCCCGGACCCCATGGCGTTCCCCGCGGCCGCGGCCCCGGATAGGGGAACGGACCCGCGGGGCAGACGAGGAGCTCGATATGCAGCGTCCTAGCGAGGCCGCCCCACACAGTGGCACCCGTATCGACAGCCTGGAGGCCGTCGCTCTGGCCGCCACTCACAGCGCGGCCCTGGCCAGCCAAGCCTGGGTGGGGCGGCACGACGGGAAGGCGGCGGACGGCGCGGCGACCGAGGCCATGCGTGCGGTCCTGGCCGACGCGCCCGGCCAGGGAACGGTCGTGATCGGGGAGGGGGAGAAGGACGAAGCCCCGATGCTGTTCAACGGTGAGGTCGTCGGCACCGGTCACGGTGTCGACTTCGACATCGCCGTCGACCCCGTCGAGGGCACGGCCTTCTGCGCGAAGGGCCTTCCCGGCGCCTTGTCCACCATCGCGTTCGGCGAATCGGGAACCATGTGGTCACCCGGGCCGGGGTTCTACATGGACAAGATCGTGGTCCCACCCGCGGCACGAGGCGCCGTCGCCCTCGGCGACTCCCCCGAGCGCACCCTGCAGAAGGTGGCCGAAGCTCTCGGCAAACCGGTCGGCGACCTTCGCGTCATCATCATCGACAAGCCGCGCCACGAGGAACTCATCGCTGCGGTGCTGGAGGCGGGCGCCGCCGTGCACACCCCCGCGGAAGGCGACGTCGGCGGAGCCCTCGAGGTCCTCCTGCCGACCGCCGGTGCCGACCTGCTCCTGGGCGTCGGTGGCACTCCGGAAGGTGTCATGACCGCCGCGGCCGTCCGTGCGCTGGGCGGCGGCATGCTGGGACGCCTCGCCCCTCAGCGCGACGAGGAGGCCGAGGCGATCCGCGCGGCGGGCATGGACCTCGACCGCATCTACGACTGCGACGAGCTCGTCGGCGGCGACGCGCTCTTCGCGGCCACCGGCGTCACCGGAGGCAACCTGCTGGCCGCGCCCCGGCAGTCCGACGGCACGACGATCGCCCAGTCGCTCCTGATCTCCAGCGGCCAGGTGCGCCACGTCCAGCACGCCACCCTCCACGCCGCCTCCGAGCGGTGATGCCGGGGCCGAGCCGACGGCCACCGCGGCCGTACACCACCCCTGGGGAGAACCGGTGACGGTGCACCTGGACGACCTCCGCGTCCGCGCTCTCGGCGAGTGTCGATACCGCTCGCCGTTCTCCGAGCGGCTCGCCGACAAGCAGACGACGCCGCACTACGTCCACGAGGACGACCGGGTCATGCTCGACGACACCGTCTCGTCGCTCACCGCGATGGATCTGCCCCTCGCCGGGCTCCCGAGCTTCGAGACCGCCGGGCCCCGCCAGAAGATCTACTTCAACCCGGTGTGGACCTCCGTCGGCATCGTCACCTGCGGAGGGCTGTGCCCCGGGCTCAACAACGTCATCAGCGGCGTCGTCCAGGAACTCACCGTGCACTACCGGGTGAAGCGCATCCTGGGCTTCCGCAACGGGCTCCGGGGACTGACCGCCGCGCACCGCAACCACACCATCGACCTGACGCGCAACGTCGTCCGCGAGATCAGCAACTCCGGCGGCACCATCCTGGGCAGCTCCCGCGGCGACCAGGACGCCGACGAGATGGTCGACACCCTCGTCGCCCGCGAGATCGACATCCTGTTCGTCGTCGGCGGCGACGGGAGCATCCGCGCCGCGATGCGCCTGGTCTCGGTCATCGACGAACGCGGGCTCGACATCGCGGTGATCGCGATCCCCAAGACCATCGACAACGACCTCCCCTACACCGACCAGTCCTTCGGGTTCCAGACCGCGTTCGACAGCGCCACCGACTTCATCTCCTCCGTCGCCATCGAGGCCGCGGCCCACGAGAACGGCGTCGGGATCGTGAAGCTCATGGGCCGGCACTCCGGCTTCATCGCCTGCTACGCCGCCCTGGCCAACAACAGAGCCGACATCGTGCTCATCCCCGAGGTCCCCTTCACCCTCGAGGGGGACGGGGCCCTGCTGGACCGGATCGAGCAGCACGTCCGCGCCCGCGGCCACATCGTCATCGTCGTCGCCGAGGGAGCCGGCCAGGACCTCCTCGAGGCCGAGGGCGGGCACGACGGCGCCACCGACGCCTCGGGCAACCCCAAGCTCGGCGACATCGGGCAACTCCTGCGGGACCGCATCACCGACCGTCTCACCGGGGTCGGCCTTCCTCCCGTCGTGCGGTACATCGATCCCAGCTACTCGATCCGCACCCGCGCCGCCAACGCCTACGACAGCGTGTACTGCCTGCGCCTGGCGCACGCCGCGGTGCACGCCGCCATGGCCGGGCGTACCGAGACCGTCGTCGTCCGGTGGCGGCGGCGCTTCGTGCACATCCCGATGCCGCTGATCACCAGCCACCGCAACCGGGTCGATCCCGACGGCGACCTGTGGATGTCCGTCCTCGAGGCCACCGGTCAGCCCGACGAGTTCGTCGCCGAATGACCGGTGGCACCGGGGCCGGTGCTCACTCCGACGCGCGCGACAGCGATCGCCGGGCCGCCTCGACGGCGTCGCTGGCATGGCGACGGCGACTTCGACGGCCACGTCCGACCTCGTCGTCGCCGAGCGCGGCGCCGGTGTTCATCGACCCCAGTGCCGCAGCACACGGACAACGACCATGATCATGCTCAGTGGGCCGGTGCGCCGTACTGTCCCACCATCGATACGGGGAATTCCAGTACGCCGCCGCGAAACCCTCCTCGAGACCGGCGCTCGCATGACGGGGCCCGCCACCACCGGCGGAAACTCGACGGCGGCTCGGCGGACCCACGTTCGGGCCCCGCCGTCGCCGTCGATCGGTGGTGGTCACCCACCTCCGGGTACTACTGTCAGGGTCGACCTGACCTCGGACTGCATCGAAATGCCGACCACGACGAGGGCTGGAGCGCACGACCCAGATACAGTTCGTTGGTCCGACCGGTGGTCCCGGCCCGGACGGCGCAATGTCCACCGCAATGCGGTTCCGCCGTCCGACTCGGCTCCGGTAGTTCGACCCCGACCACGAACGACACCGACCTCAGACCCCATCCGACACCAATTCAGGAGAAACCCGTGAAGCTTCAGGTGGCCATGGATGTCCCGACCCTCGACGACGCGCTGACGCTGGCGCGGCAGGTCGCCGAATACGTCGACATCCTCGAGCTGGGCACCCCCCTGATCAAGTCGGCGGGGGTCGGTGCGGTCGCGGCGATCAAGGCCGCGCACCCCGACAAGCTCGTGTTCGCGGACCTCAAGACCGCCGACGCCGGCGAGCTGGAGGCCGACCTCGCCTTCGCGCAGGGCGCGGACCTGGTCACGGTGATGGGGGCGGCCGACGACGACACCGTGCGCGGCGCCGTGGAGGCCGGCCACAACGCCGGCAAGCAGGTCGTCGCCGACATGATCACCGTGGTGGAGGGCCGGGTCGAGCGGATCCGCAAGCTCTCGGAGCTGGGCGTCGACTTCGTCGAGATCCACGCCGGGCTCGACGAGCAGGCCAGGCCCGACTACTCGATCGAGACCCTGCTCGCCGACGGCCGCGAGGCCGGGGTGCCGTTCTCGATCGCCGGCGGTATCGACACCGACACCATCGCCTCGGTGCAGGAATCCGGAGCGGAGGTCGCCGTGGCCGGCGGGTCGATCTACAACTCCGACGACCCGGCCGCGGCCGCGAAGGCCCTCCGGGACGCCATCAAGAGCTGACGACCGGTGGAGGGGTCGGACCACCGGTCCGGCCCCTCCGTCCGCCGGCTCGTCTATCCGGCCGACCCGGGCCACATCGGTGAGAGCTCGGGATGGTCGTCGTCCATCAGGCGGTGCGCCAGGGCGAGCGCCTCGTCCCGATCGACGCCCTCGGGCGCCTGCTGGGCCGTCGCGAGACCGGCGAGGTTGTCACACAGCTCCGCCGCGGCGGACGGCGGCACCTCGCCGTACCGGTCGCCGCCCTCCTCGTAGCGCCTCCGCAGCACGATGACCGCCTGCAGCAGCAACTCGTCCTGGGACTCACGCTCGCTCGCCTGATCGGGTGCATCACCCGGCGACTTGTTCGCCATGACAACTTCCTTCCTCGTCGCGCTGCTCGTCAGGTCACGATGAAGACACCGGACGGTCGTCGGCGGTGCTGAGGGCCGAGGACATGATCCCGGGCCCTGACGGTCGGGGCGCTGTCTCGATCTCGTCCGGCGACGCCGTGTCCACGGCGGGATGTCCACACTGATTCACCGTCAACTCGTGGATCCACCGAGCGCCCGATCGAGGACGAGTGTGCCATCCTTCCGCTCGACCGCATAGCGTCGGAACAGACCGACCGGACGCCGATACAGGTGACCGGCAGACGCCTCACCCGGGCCGGAGAACGTCGACCGCCACATTCTCCCGGTGTACGAGGTTCAGCCCTGCGGCAATTCCGGCGCCTGCCCGGTCTCTTCGTACCGGGTCATCTGTTCGATGCGGTGGGCGTGCCGCGGATCCTGCGAGAACGGGGTGTCCACGAACGCGGTGACCAGCGCGGTGGCCTCCTCGGTGGTGTGCATTCGCGCCCCGATCGCGACGATCTGTGCGTCGTTGTGCTCGCGGCTCAGCGTCGCGGTCTCCTCGCTCCATACCAGGGCCGCCCGAATACCGGCCACCGTATTGGCGGCCATCTGCTCGCCGTTGCCCGAGCCGCCGATGACCACACCGAGGCTGCCCGGGTCGGCGACCACGCGCCGTCCGGTCTCGATGCAGTACGGCGGATAGTCGTCCGCCTCGTCGAACTCGGCTGGTCCCACGTCGTGCACGTCGTGGCCTTGCTCGGCCAGGCTGCGTAGCAGGTGGGTCTTCAGCTCGAACCCCGCGTGATCGGAACCGAGGTAGATGCGCACGGGCGGAGTCTTACAGGCGACTCCCGCGTGGGACACCCGCCACGACCCCTCCGAGTGGACAGTTTGTCGCGCAGACCCGCGGCCGACCGTCGGCACGGCGGGCACCCGTCGCCGGCCGGCATACCTGACCCGCTTCTCGGGTACTCCAGCATGTTGAGCGTCGAGCGGGTCGGTCGTACCCCTGCTCGGCGCAGCGCCGAGCGTCGACCCCCGAAGCGACGCCGCGCCCATCGAACTGGAGTCGCATGCGCACCGTCGAGACCATCACCCTGGAGGACGCCCGCCGCGTCATCGCGGCCGGCGAGAAGGAGGCCGAGAGTCAGGGCCAGCCGGTGAACATCGCCGTCGTCGACGCCGGCGGCATCCTCGTCGCGCACATCCGCCAGGACCGCGCCTGGATCGGCAGCGTCGACATCGCGATCAACAAGGCGTTCAGTGCCCGCGCCTTCGACATCTCCACCCAGACCCTGGGGGAGAGCGCCGAGCCCGGCGGCCAGTTCTACGGCATCCAGGACTCCAACAGCGGCCGGATCATGATCTTCGCAGGGGGACAGCCCCTCATGCACGGCGACGACGTCGTCGGCGCCGTCGGGGTCAGCGGCGGGACGGGCGAGCAGGACCAGGCCGTCGCCGCGGCGGCCGCCGCCGCGCTCTAAACGTCCCCCGACCTGAGCTGCCCCACAGCAGTGATCACCCACTGCTGTGCGGGCGGCGCCTTCGACCATGATCCTCTCGAAGAACCGGGACCCTCGCCTCGTGACGATCCGTCGCGGCGGGACCCTCACCGATGTCGATCACCATCTCCTCGCTCTCTGGGCGGCATCGTGCGCAGCGCACGTTCTCGATCTGTTCGAGGCGGTTCGGCCGGGCGATCCACGTCCGCGTGAGGCGATCGAACGAGCCCGCGGCTGGGTGCGGGGCGAGGTCGCGATGATGGACGCGCGTGCGGCCGGCGGTCACGCGATGGGCGCGGCCAGGGACCTGCGTGGAGCAGCGCGGCACGCTGCGTACGCCGCGGGCCAGGCCGGGGCGGTGGCGCACGTCGCCGCGCACGAGCTCGGCGCCGCCGCCTACGCGATCAAAGCCGTACGCGCGGACGCGCCGCCGGGCGAGGGCGAGATCGCGGGGCGACGTGAGTGCCGGTGGCAGCGTGATCAGCTTCCGGAGCCGATCCGTGAACTCGTCCTCGACGACCAGCGCGTGCGGAACGAGATCTGCTGGTCGGTGTTCGATTGCTGAGGCCCACACGGTCGGCGAGGCGGGCACGCTGGGCGCGTGTTCGCGCAGCTTGCCATCTCACCGTCCGGTGCGCTCGAGGTCGTCGTGGCCACCGCCGCCATCTATCTGGCGTTCCTCCTGCTGGTGCGCCTGCTCGGTCAACGCTCCCTGGTGGCGGTGTCCGGGTACGACGTCGCCTGCGTCATCGCCCTGGGCGCGGTCGTCGGACGCACCGCCCTGCTCGCGACACCGTCGTTGGGCAGCGGGGTGATCGCCCTCGTCACCCTGCTCGGGATGCAACGGCTGGTCGGGTTCGCCCACCGTGGCCGACCGATCCGGCGCATCCTCGGTCGCGAACCCGTCGTGCTCGTGGCCGACGGCCGGATACAGGTCGAGAACGCGCGCCGCGCGCGGTTCGGCGACGACGAGCTGCGCCAGCTCCTGCGCCTGGCCGGCGTCGCCCGCCTCGACGACGTCGCCTACGTCCTCCTCGAGCGCAACGGGCAGGTCAGCGTCGTGCGGCGTGGCGAGGGGGTGGACCCGTGGATCGTGGCCGACCTCCCCGGCGTGCACGCCACGTCGCCGTCACCCGCCGTGGAATGACCACCACGGAAATGCGCTCGCCGCGAGCCGAACCCGTGTGCGATGCTCGGGACATGTTCCGACTGCGACTCGATGCACCGCTCGCCTATCAGGCGTAGCGGTTCCCGAGGTATTCGCGTCGGAGGATCCTGGTGGATCGGGCGGGCCGTAACCCCGCTGTCCTCGGGCGTGATCGGTTCGATTCCGGTCCGGCGCACGCGGTCGTAGCCCAACGGGAGAGGCACGCGGTTCAGCGCCGCGACAGTGCGAGTTCGACTCTCGCCGACCGCACGGCGCCGTAGCCCAACCGGAAGAGGCACCAGGTCGAGGGCCTGGCCAGTGGGGGTTCGACTCCCTTCGGCGCCACAGCGACAGAGGGTGCGGGTTCGAGTCCTGCGCGGGCCACGACCGAGACCGCAGGAAGCGAGCCGGGCGGCGGGCCTATCGTGGGCGGCGACCCGAAGCCGTGGAGGCCGGATGGACGAGAGCGCCATCACCGATCTGGCGTTGCGAGCACGCGACGGCGACCGGTCGGCGGCCGCACGCTGGGTCGAGCTGACCCAGCACGAGGTGTGGCGGCTGCTCGTCCACCTCTCCGACCGCGCGTCGGCCGAGGACCTCACCCAGGAGACCTACGAGCGAGCCTTCGTCGCCCTCCGTCGGTTCCGCGCGGAGTCCAGCGCCCGCACGTGGTTGCTGTCCATCGCGCGACGGGTCGCGGTCGACCACCTGCGCCGGCGTGCACGCCGCCCGGCGGCGGCGGCCCCCATCCTCGAGAGCGACCGCCCCCACGGCCAGCCCCAGCACGGCGAGCTCGCCGAGGGCGTCGCGCTGCGCGCCACCATCGATGAACTCGACGACGACCGGCGTGAAGCGTTCGTCCTGACCCAGATGGTGGGGCTGAGCTATCAGGAGGCGGCCGAGGTCTGCCGATGCCCCGTGGGCACCATCCGCTCACGGGTCGCGCGGGCCCGCGCCGACCTCGTCGAGGCGGTGGCCACGGAGCCCGCGGAGCGGACCGCACCCGAGCACCGGCTCGGTCCGACCGATGCCGGCGAGCGACGCTGATGACCGGGCGACGGCGAGGGAACTCGCACCCCCGGCCGGACGACTTGAACGGTATGACCTGCGAGCGGTGCCGCGAGGAGCTCTCCGCCGACCTCGACGGAGAGGCCGATCCGGCCTGCCGGGATGCGGTCCGGCACCACCTCGCCGGGTGCGGGCCCTGCGCGGACTGGCACGAGACCGCCGCCACGGTCACCCGGCTCGCCCGCACGGCAACGGCCGAGAGCGGCCCTGATGTGGTGGACCGCGTCCTCGACGCGCTGCCCGCACCGACACCGGTGTGGCGACGCGTCGGCCCCCGGGTCGGCCTCGCCACGGTGGGGCTCGTCCAGGTCGGTCTGGCCCTCGCCGCCCTGCTCGGGTCCGCTCCCCCGATGGGGGCCGAGGTCATGGGTGCCGGGATGGCGCACATGAGCCACGAGAGCACCGCGTGGAACCTGGCCCTGGGCCTGGCCTTCCTCGTCGGCGCCGCCTGGCGCCGGCACCTGCCGGGGCTCCTGCCCGCCCTCGGCTCGTTCATCGCGGTTCTCGCCGTTCTCAGCGTCCTCGACCTGGCCGCGGGGCGCGTGGAGCCGGACCGCGTCGCGTCCCATCTCGTCCTCATCGTCGGCTTCGCTCTCAGCCTGATGGTCGCGCGGCACCGGCCGACCGGGGGACGGGGTCCCGAGCGCCTCCTCCTCACCAGCCCCTGGTCGCGCCGTCGTGCGGATCCTCCCGTCCCCGGTTCCGCGCCGCCCGCCACCGACCCCCGCGGCGGCGGACTCCATCCCGTGGCCCGTCGACGCGTCGACGACGACGTGGCGTGAGGGCGCGGGCTACGGCCCGACCCCCGACGGCCTCGGCCCCTCCTGGGCGCCCACCGGATCGGCCCGTGCCGAGCGCGCCTGCTGGACCACCGCGTCTCCGATGAGGAAGAGCAGCAGGGAGACCCCGAGCACCGGCGCGAGGACACCGACCCCGATCGCGACGACGCCCACCACGGTGATCGCGCCGGGACTCGGACGGTGGTCGCCCCCCGGCGCACCGGGTCCGGCTCCGCGCCGTGTCGGGCGGCGGAGCCACCACATCCGGTAGCCCCAGATCACCAGGCAGATGATGGCGAGGGCGAGCAGGGCGAGAGCGACCTGGTTGGTCACCCCGAACAGCAGGCCCATGTGGGCATCGACGCCCCACTCCGCGAGCTTCCCGGCCAGCGGCCAGTCGGCGAAGCGCATCTGGTCGACGATCGCGCCGGCCGAGGGGTCGACGGCGACCGCGTCCTGCCGTACCGGCCACGACCGTTGGACCTGCTCGACCTTCCATGCGGGGCCGTCGTCACCGCCGGGGGAGATCGCCACCGGATCGGAGAGCCCCGCTCCGCGCGCCGCGGTGAGGACCCGGTCGGCCGTGGCTCCGATCGCGACCGGGTCGCCGCCGACCGATCCCGCGATGCCCGAGCTGCCGGCGGTGCCGGCCGCCCCGGTGGGGACGTCACCGGGCAGGTCCGTGGCGACCGTGGGCGTGGACCAGTCCAGGCTGCTGCGCAGGGTGGTCACGTTCTCGCCGGCGAACTGTGACCAGGTGAGACCGGTGGCGGAGAGGAACAGCATGCCGATCGCCGCGCACAGCCCGACCGACCCGTGCCAGGAACGCAGGCGCACCCGACCGCGTGCCGTGTTCTCGGGGAGCAGCGTGCGGCGGACCCGCGCCTGCCGTCGTCGGCGCACCACCCACAGCGCCAGCCCCGACACCGCGAGCACGCCCAGCCAACTGGCCGCGAGCTCGCTGTAGACCCGGCCGACGTCACCCAGGAAGAGCGTCCGGTGCAGTTCGTCGAACCACGCCCGCACCGGCAGCCACTCCCCGAAGGTGTCCAGCACTGCACGGACCTGACCGGTGTAGGGATCGACGAACGCCGTGCGGGCGAAGTCCTCGCGCACCCCCGGAGCGTCGAACGAGACCCGCGTGGTGCCGTCCGGGGTGAACGCCGGCCGGATCTCGGTGACGGTCCCTGCGGGCACCGCGGCCGAGGCGGCCGCGACCTGCTTCGCCAGGTCGATGCGGGCGGGGCCGACCGCCGACACGGTGAGCGCATCGCGGTGCACGATCTGCTGCACCTGCGGTGTCAGGGTGTAGAGCAATCCGGTCAGTGCCGCGACGAGCACGAACGGGCCGACGAACACGCCTACGTAGAAGTGCAGGCGCAGCACCAGGGGCCGGAGCCCGACCCACCACCACGAACCGGACCGCGGGCGATCTCGGGGGCGATCGGAGTCCGACGGTTCCCTGTCGGTCCGGCTCGTCGGTTCGTCGAGGATCTCGGACACGGGCGTCCCTCCGAGGGTCGGTGAGGCGGGGCGGGCGTGGGGCGGGGACGGGTTCAGAGCATCGCGGCGAGCATCGCGGCCATCCCCAGGCTCATGAGCAGGTGGCAGATCGCGTCCGACCGCGGTCCCGCGACCGCCGGGGTCGCGGCCTTGGTCGCGGCGTTCGCCATCACCGCGACCGCCGACGGGGCGGCGGAAGCCTGGTCTCCGCCCGGTGCGCTGCCGGCACCGGGCGCCGCGGCACCGTCAGGCGGAGCCGACCGGACGGCGCGGCTCACCCACAGCAGGACCGCCGCGCCAAGGCCCACGATCAGCGCCATGCTGACGCCGACCACCCACGTCGGCGGTGGGACCGTGCCGGCCGTTCCGCTCGCTCCGGAGGACACGGCGTCATGACCGGCGTGGCCGGCGTGGGAGCCGCCGTCGCCGGTCGCGCCGGTGACCCCCATCAGCCACGGCATGGCCGCGACCATCCACAGCATGGCCACGGACATCAGCAGGTGGTAGCCGTGCTCGACACGGCTGTGCCCGTGCGTGGGCCGGGTCGCCAGCAGGGCCAGGAAGGCGAGGGCGAACAGACCGAACACCACGAGCTGGACGACACCACTCGGGCTGGCCGGACCCCCGCTGAAGCCCCACACCATCGCCACCATCGCCACGCTCATCACCAGGTGGGCGAGCTCGGTCAGACGGTCGCCGTCCCGGCGCGTGCCGGCGGCGAGCGAGGCCAGTCGCCACAGGGCGTACGTGCCGGTGACCGCGAACACGATCGTGAGCGCCCAGGACAACATCGATGACGACACCACGGCTCCTCCTCCACACCCGGCAAGAGGAGTCGTCCGTCGAGCTCGACTGGTTCCCGTCCGCATGACGGTTTCACGGAGAGTCACGCGACCGCCGCGACCGATCCCCGGCGCTGTTGCACCTTAATGGCAACGGAGTCAGGCTGGCGGCGACCGTGGTCGTCAACCGTCGTGAGGAGCCTCGAACATGGCCTCGTACGTCCTTCCGGACCTGCCCTACGACTACGGCGCCCTCGAGCCCCACATCTCGGGCAAGATCATGGAGCTGCACCACGACAAGCACCACCAGACCTACGTGACCGGCGCGAACACCGCGGTCGAGGCCCTCGCCGAGGCCCGCGACCAGGACACCATCGGCACGACGGTGAACCTGTGGGAGAAGAACCTCGCGTTCAACCTCGCGGGCCACGTCAACCACACCGTCTTCTGGCCCAACCTCAGCCCGGACGGCGGCGCCAAGCCCACCGGCGAGCTCGCCGCGGCCATCGACGACGCGTTCGGCACGTTCGAGAAGTTCCAGAAGCACTTCACCGCCGCCGCCACGGGCATCCAGGGCTCGGGCTGGTCGGTGCTCGCCTGGGACACCGTGGGACAGCAGCTGCGCGTGGTCCAGCTCTACGACCACCAGGGCAACCTGCCGATGGCCATCGTGCCCGTCGCGCTGCTCGACATGTGGGAGCACGCCTTCTACCTGGACTACCTCAACGTCAAGCCCGACTACGTGAAGGCGTGGTGGAACATCGTGAACTGGGCCGACGCCGCCCGACGATTCGAGGCCGCCCGAGGACTCACGCTCGTCTGAGGCACGCGACAGCGGTTCAGGCGAGGGCTCGCTCCAGCTGGCTTCGTGAGGTGATGTCGAGCTTGGCGTAGACCTTGCGGAGGTGGTACTGCACGGTGTGGGGGCTGAGGAACAGCCGGAGGCCGATCTCGGGGTTCGTGAGCCCGTCGCGGGCCAACCGGGCGATCTCCGCTTCCTGCGGTGTGAGGCCTCGTGGCTGCGTCGCCGGAGCCCTCCTGGGGGCGGGGTCCCCGGTCGCGCGTAGTTCGCGCCGCGCCCGGTGCGCGAAGCCGACAGCGCCCATGGAGTCGAACATCTCGTGGGCGACACGGAGGTGCTCGCGGGCATCGGTGCGGCGCCGTTGTCGGCGGAGCCATTCCCCGTAGAGCAGGCGGGCCCGGGCCTGATCGAGCCGCATGTGGGTGCGGTCGAGGTGTTCGACCGCGTGCCGATACGCGCGCTCCGCGGACTCGTCGGAGCTCACGAGGCCCCGGCATCGTGCTTCGAGCCCCAGCGCCCACTCGCTTCCGCTCGCGCCGGTCATCCCGGCGAGGGTGTCCAGGACCTCGCGGGCGCGGTCGACGTCTCCGGTCCGTGCGGCCGCTTCGACGAGCTCGATCATCGCCCAGATCAACGAGCCGTCGTCGCCGCGGTAGGCCATGGCTCGCTCGGCGGCGGCCCGAGCGTCGCGGTACCGCCCCAGCCCGTTGAACAGCACGGCGTCCGACCACTCGGCGAAGGTGATCCCTGCGCCCTCCCCGCGGCGGGTCACGTCGTCCTTGGTGGCCTCCACGAGGCTTCGTGTCCTGGCCTCGTCTCCCTGCAGCGCGGCGAGCCCGAGCGCGCCGTAGGGCGCGATGGTGCTCCCGGTCGCCGCGCTGACGGTGTCCGCCTCGTCGTTCAACCTCTCCGCGGTGGCCAGGTCGCCGGCGAACAGCAGCATCTGCGCCCGCGAGGTCAGTGCCAGGGGAAGGGTGGCCATCGCGCCGGTCCGGCGGGCGAGCTCGAGGTAGCGCGCCGAGAGCGCCTCCCACCGGTCGTCGTCCCAGACCCGCATGGCGGCGACGCACGCCAGCCAGAGCCACCGCAGGTCGGTCTCGGCGCCCGGCCCGGCGCCGAAGCCGGCGAGGGCCCGGTGGAGCAGGGGCAGGCCTGCGTGGTGTCCGGCGGTGTAGAGCGCGCTCAAGCCGTCGAGGAGAAGATCCGGCGCCGTCGGGTGCTGCGGCGGCGGAGCGAGGGCCGCCCGTCGGGCGACGTCCCGTGCGTCGGCGCCGGGGCCGGCGAGCCGGCCGGCGAAGATGGCCGTGGCCAGCGCTTCGAGGTAGCTGGCCCGGGAGGCGGTGGGGTCGAGCTGCTCGAGGTTCCTGGCGGCCCGGAGAAGGATCGTCGTGGCCTCGCTGCCGCGGTGGGTCGAGAAGGCGATCTGGGCCCGGACGAGGTCCGCTCGGGCGCGTTGCGCAGCGCTGAGCGCGCCCGCCTCGGCGGTGGCGAGCAGCTCCCGGCTCGCCTGATAGGTCCCGGCACGGGCGTGGATCCGGGCGGCTTCGAGGGCTCGGGCGCTGCGCTCGTCCGCGTCCGCGCTCAACGCGGCCGCCCGTTCGAGGAATGCCGCCGCGGCCGCGAGGCCTCCTCGGGCCTGTGCCCGGTCGGCCGACCCCTCGAGTTCGGCGGCCACCTCGTCGTCGAGCCCGACCACCGCCTCGGCGCGGTGCCACGCCCGCCGGTCGGGATCGAGATCGGGGTCGGTGGCCTCGGCGAGGACGCGGTGCGCCTCGCGTCGTTCCGCGGCGGAGGCGGACCGATAGATCGAGGAGCGCACGAGGGGATGCCGGAATCGCAGGCGCGCGTCGAGGTCGATGAGCCCTGCCTCGACCGCGGGCGCCATGGCGTCCTCGACGGTGCCGAGCGTGGCGGTCGCCCGCCGGACCAGCGCGACGTCCGCCGTCGGGTCCGCGGCGGCGACCAGGAGGAGCCGGCGGGTCCGGGCGGGAAGCGCCTGCGCGCGGCGTCGGAAGTTCTCCTCGATGCTGTCGCTGACCGGCCCGAGCCGGGGCAGCGCGAAGCCGCCGGCGAGCTCGCCTGCGGCCAGGCCCTTCGGCAGCTCGAGGATCGCCAGCGGCAGCCCGCCGGTCTCGGCCACGATCTGATCGCGGACCACGGCGTCGATGGGGCCCGGCAGTGCCGACTCCAGGAGCGCGCGCGCGTCGGGTTCGCCCAGTCTGCCCAGCGGGAGCACCGGCAGGCCGGCGAGATCCTGATCGAGGGCCCGCGTGGCGAAGATCAGGCCGAGCGACTCGTTGCCGAGGCGGCGCGCCACGAAGGCGAGGACCTGGGCCGAGGTCCGGTCCAGCCACTGCTCGTCGTCGATCACACAGATCAGGGGGACGGACGGCGCGTCGTGCCCGAGCAGGCCCAGCACGGCCAGACCGACCAGGAAGCGATCGGGAGCCGCGCCGGACGTGATCCCGAAGGCCACGCCCAACGCGTCCCGCTGCGGCTCGGGAAGCGTTCGGGTCCGGTCGAGCAGGGGCGTACAGAGCTGGTGCAGCCCGGCGTAGGCCAGTTCCATCTCGGACTGCACACCGGCCACCCGGATCACGCGGCAGCCGTCGGCCTGGGCAGCGGCATCGTCGAGCAGCGCCGACTTGCCGACGCCGGCCTCCCCGGTGATCACCAGAGCGCGGCTGGCTCCCGTCCGCACGGCGTCGACGAGCTGCCCGACGCGATGACGCTCGTCGTCGCGGCCGGTGAGCCGAGCGCCGCGTCGCCGTGGTGGGTCGTCGGCCCCGGGCACGGACCCAGGCTAGCCACCGCGACGCCCGCGGCTACCCACGGCGGCTAGCCATCGGGGGATACGCCGAACCGCCCCCAGACCCCAGGGTTGTCCACCCGATCACATCGCACCGCGACACCGAGGACTCGATCATGGGGCTGTCCTGGCAGCAGGGGCCGCTGTCTCCGCACGCGGCGGGCCATTTCCTGGTGCCCGAACCGCTCCCCGAACGCATGCTGTTCGCCGAACCGTTGCGCCGGCGGATGCGCGTCCGGTTCGGGGGCGTCTGGATCGTCGACAGCGAGGACGTCGTCCTGCTCCACGAGCCGGGTCGCTACCCGGTGGCCTACTTCCCGCTCGCCGACGTCGAGCCGGGCGTCCTCACGCTCATGGACCATCGGACCCGCCACCGCGACCTCGGGGTCACCGCGTGGTTCACCGTGGCCGGCGATCACGCCGGCACCGGGTCCGTGGACCGTGCCGCGTGGCAGCACGTGGAGCTGCCGGCCCACGCCGCCGTGCTCGACGGCCGCGTGGCCTTCGCCTGGCGGGCGATGGACGCCTTCTACGAGGAGGACGACCGCATCGTCGGTCACGCCGCCGACGCGTACCACCGCACCGACGTCCGCCACACCTCACGGCACCTGGTCGTCCGCACGGGGGGTCGCGTCGTGGCCGAGAGCACGGCACCGATGGTGCTCTTCGAATCCGGGTTCGCGCCCCGGTGGTACGTCCCGCGCGCCGACGTCGACGAGTCGGCGCTCACGCCCGTCACCGGCCAGACCTTCTGCCCCTACAAGGGCCTGGCCAGCTACTACGACGTCGGGCCCGCGTCACGAGCCGCCTGGTCCTACCGGGAGGCGTGGACCGAGGCCGACCTCGTGCGCGACATGGTCTCGTTCGAGCCCGACAAGGTGCAGATCACGCTCGACGACGCCGTGCTGCGCCTCGAACCCGGCCAGCAGGTCGTCGCCCACGGCATCGACCGCGGCTTGACCGCCGAGGAAGTCCACGCACCGAGGTGACGAAGGACCCGCCATGCCCCAGCACCTGAGATACCCACTCGTCGCAGCATGCGCGGCACTGCTGCTCGCAGCCGCGGCCTGCGCGGGCCCCTCAGAGCCCGCGCACAGCCGGCACTCCGGCCCTTCTCGTCACCCACTGGGCCTCGAACATGATCGCCCGGATCGAGGTCAACGACGACGGCACGCTCCGAGCCCCCGCTCAGACCTTCCCGGTCGCCGGTGGTTCCGCGAACCCGCAGGGCTCGGTGCGCTCGCGCGACGGGAGGTTCCTCTACGTCGCGAACTGGGGGTCCAGCAACGTCGCCGCCTACGCGATCGGCCTCGACGGCACGCTGACCCCCGTCGCCACGGTCCCGGCCGCACCACCCGACGTCGTGACGCCCTCCGCGCTCGCGATCTCGCCCGACGGCAGGAACCTCTACATGGCGAACTTCTCCAACGGCGGGGACGGCACCATCGCCCAGTTCGCCATCGGCAGCGACGCGGTGCCACGAGCGATCACCACCGTGGCCGCGCGAGGTCGCGGGACCACGAGCGTGGCGGTGACGCCGGACCAACACACCCTCGTGGCGGCCAACTCGACGTCCGGCGACGTCTCCCTGTTCTCCCTCGACGGCGGCGGGCGGCCCGCCTGGACCGCGACGCGCCCGACCGGGGACGGGGCGTTCGTGCCCGCCATCTCGCCCGACGGCTCGCACGCGGTGGTCACCAATGCCACCGCCAACAGTGTCAGCCTGATCGACCTGACCCCGCAGGGTTCGGCGAGCTCGACCGTGACCGTCCCCAACCCCGGACGAGAGCCACGTGGCGTCGTCCTCAACGCGGCCGGCAACCGGGCCTACGTCTCGAACTTCGACGGCGGAACGGGCCCCGGGCTGGTGACGACCTTCGACGTGACACCCGGCGGCCTCCGACCGCTCGGTGGGCCGCGCGCGACCGGTTCCAACGGCACCGAAGGGATTGCCCTCTCGCGCGACGGCCGGACGCTCTACTGCGCCAACTTCAACACCGACGGAGACGGGAGCGTCACCAGCTTCCCCGTGGAGAGCGACGGCTCCCTCGGCCCGGCCGCCCCACCCACTCCGACCGGCGGCCGTCAGCCTGATCTCAGCAGCATCACCGTGCCCACGGCCTGACGCCGCGCCCAGGTGCTCGTCGCGCTCATCTGCAACCCAGATGTTGCGCGTGACCTGAGTCTGTGCAACTCTTGCGTTGCACATCAACGGTCGAGCCGGAGCGAAGGAGCACCTCATGACCGAGGACCGCATCGAGCGCGAGATCGTGATCGCGGCACGCCCGGAACGGGTCTGGCCCCTGGTGGTCGAACCGGGTTTCTGGGCCACCGACGACGAGAGCGTCCGGGGCACGGCGGCCACCGAGGGCCAGACTTTCGTGGCGAGCCATTCCCAGCACGGCGGCTTCCCGATGCGCGTCGAGAAGATCGACCCGCCGCACTACCTCGCCTACCGGTGGGTCAGCGCGTTCCCCGGGGAGGAACTGCGCGAGGACAACTCCACCCTCGTCGAGTTCACCCTGACCCCGGAGAACGAGGGCACCCGGCTGCGCGTCGTGGAGAGCGGGTTCGCCGCCCTCCCCACCTCGGTGGAGAACCGCCGCAATGTGATCAACGACCACACCGCCGGCTGGGAGCAGTGCTTCGCCACGCTCGCGGCCCGCGCCGGGTAGCCCGGTCGTCATGGACCAGTTGTCCGCGGACGCCGGAGTGATCGACGGCGTCCTCGCCGCGCTGGCCGATCCGACCCGCCGCCAGCTGCTGGACCTGCTGTCCGCCCACGGAGCGGCCACGGCGACGACCCTCGCCGACGAGCTCCCCATCTCACGGCAGGCGATCGTCAAGCACCTCGCCGTCCTCGACGCCGCCGGGCTGGTCGAGAGCACCAAGGTCGGACGCGAGGTCCGCTACTCGGTCCGGCCCGACGCGCTGGACACCACCGCCCGCTGGATGGCCGCGCTGGCCGCCGACTGGGACCGGCGTCTGATCAAGATCAAACGCCTCGCGGAGATCGCCGAGCGCGACGCCCGCTGACCCGCCGGCGACCACCTTCCGCGCACCTCTGCGACCAGGAATTCCCATGTCTCTCGTTGCGATCTCCCCTGCCCGATTCACGCCGAGGCAGCGCGCCGTGCTCCTCGTCCTGCTCGGTGCCGGCTTCATGCTCTCGGTCGACTTCTCGATCCTGAACGTCGCTCTGCCGCAGATCGGCACCGGCGTCGGCCTGGAGGAGACCGGGCTGCCCTGGGTCACCACGGCCTTCGTCCTCCCCGCGGCCGGCTTCACCCTGGTCTGCGGTCGCCTGGCCGACATGATCGGACGCCGCAGGATGTTCCGGTCCGGCATGGCCCTGCTGATCGCCGCGTCCCTCCTGGGCGGCGTCGCCACGTCCCCGGAGGTCCTCCTGACGGCCCGCGCCCTGCAGGGCTTCGCCACCGCGGCGACCCTGCCCGCAGCGCTGTCCCTGCTGACCACCACCTTCGCCGAAGGCGCCCGTCGCGACCGCGTCCTGGGCCTCAACGGTGCGTTGCTCTCCGGTGGCTTCACCGTCGGTTCGCTGCTCGGCGGCACCCTCGTCGGCCTGCTGAGCTGGCGGGCCGCGTTCTTTCTCAACGTCCCCGTCGCCGCCGCGATCCTGGTCGCCACCCCGTTCCTCATCAGCGAATCGGCGGTGCCCGACCGCATCCGCCTCGACCTGCCCGGTGCGACGACGGTCAGCGGCGGCCTGCTCGCGGTCGTGTACGCGGTCATCGAGAGGAACGTGCCGGCCGGCGTCGTCGGCGTCCTGCTCCTGGCCGCGTTCTGGCTGATCGAACGCCGGTCGCCGGCGCCGCTGGCCTCACCGCGGATCCTGGCGCGCCCGTCGGTGGCCTGGGGCAACTACGCCGGCCTGGTCATCTTCGCGATGGAACCGGCGATGATCTACCTGACGACGCTCTACCTCCAGCAGGTCCAGCAACTCTCCCCCCTGGTCACCGGCCTGATCTTCGGCGTGCCGGGCCTGGCGTCCGTCGGCGCGGGGATGATCGCCGGGCGGAGCATCGCGCGTTTCGGCAGCCGCCGGGTCCTGGTCGCCGGGCTGACCGTGCAGGCGCTCGCGACGGTGCCGCTGATGTTCCTCGGCCCCGACCGTAGCGCCCTCCTGATCCTGGTCCCCGCCCTGTTCATCGGCTTCTTCGGCCACGTGCCCGCCATCGTCGCCTTCACCGTGACCGCCACGTCCGGACTCCCTGACGAGGAACAGGGCCTGGCCACCGGGCTCACGTCCATGACCCAGCAGGTCGCGATCACTCTCGGCATCCCGCTGTTGAGTGCCATCGCCGCGACCGGGTCCAGCGCGTTGGCCGGCATGCATCTCGCCCTGGGCGTGGACGTCGTCGTGACCCTGGCCAGCGTCGCCCTCGTCGCCGCCGGCCTGCGTCCCCGGCCGCCGCACCGATCGTCGCCGCATCCCGCGCACGGTGGCGCCGAGACCGTGCTCGAGGACGAGCCGGCACATCGCTGAGGCGATCACCTTTCCTGTCCGACCAGACCGACCGAGGAGCACCCATGACCCACGAATCGACGAACCCGCATGGACACGTCGGCGCCGACGGTGACGCGCCGAGCACGCCGGCGCCGGTCGACCGCGCCAGGTTCCACGCCGAGCTCGACGAGCTCCGCGCTCGCGAGAAGGCGCACACCCGGGAAGGCGACGCGATCGCCGCGGCCCGACGCCGCCTGCCCATGGTCGAGGTCGACCCTGCGCTCCCCCTGGACGGCCCGCAGGGCCCGGTGACCCTGCTCGACGCGTTCGACGGTCGCCGACAGCTCATCGCCTACTACTTCATGTGGAACTCCGGTCGACCCGCACCAGAACAGTGCGAAGGCTGCACGTGGAACAACACCCAGATGTCGGAGTTGTCCTACCTCCATTCCCGTGACATCACCTATGCGGTCCTCTGTCAGGGTCCGTACGGCGAGAGCAGCCGCTATCGCGAGTTCATGGGTTGGACGATGCCGTGGTACTCGGCGCAGAGGTCCCTCCCGTCACTTCTCGTCGGGCGCGCCCTGGGACCGATGTACCTCGTGTGCTACCTGCGCGACGGCGACCACGTCTTCGAGACGTACTCGACCACCGGGCGCGGCGTCGAGGCGGTGGACCTCTCGTACGCCCTGATGGACCTGACGGCCTACGGGCGTCAGGAGGGGTGGGAGGACTCCCCGCCCGGGTGGCCACTGCAGTGGCGGGTCGGCGATCCCCCGGCATCCAGAATCCGCACCGGGGGGCGCCCGACCGCCCACTGGTCGCGGCTGGAAGCCGGTCGATCCGACGACCTCACCCCGCTTCCCTGACCGCGTCCGGCCCGAGGCGGTTGCGGACGCACGACCCGTCAGCGGACGTCGTCCAGAGACAGCTCGACCAACGGCACGGCGGTGAACAGCTCCTCGTCGGTCTGACCGGGGCGGCCGATCACCCGCGAGATGAGCGGCTTGAGGAACCGCCACGTCGTCGGGCGGTCGGCCCGGTACGCCTCGAAGTGTTCCCGCGCCTCGGCCTGGCCGAGGAGGCGGGCCGTCGCCGGGACGCCTTGCCGCCGTCCGACCCAGATGCGGACGCGCGGGTTCTGTCGCACGTTGCGGTACCAGTCCGAGGTCTCCCCCATCCCCGCGGCGATCACGAACCGATCGCCCGGGAGGCGGCGCACGACCTCGAGCACGACGAACCGCGGCAGGCCGCTCGTGCGCCCGGTGTGCTGGAGCATCAGGGCCCGCCGGCCGAGCAACCACCCGTATCCGGCGCGGTAGAGCCGGATCGGTGCACGCGCCACCGCACGCGCCGCTCTGGCACCCACCGTGGTCGCCACACCCACGACGCTAGCCACCGTCACCGGGCTCGTCGATCACACCTGAGGCAGCAAGCGCTATCGCGACCCGCGGGCATCTGCTGAGATCACATCCAGGGGACCCGAAGCCGTAGAAGTGCAGGAAAGGTGAGTTCTGATGGCGGTGGGGGATGTCTGGGTGGTTGCCGGCGCCCCGGGGTCGGGGAAGAGCACCGTGGCCGACCGGCTCCTGTCCCTGCTGCGGCCCGTACCTGCGCTGCTGGACAAGGACACGCTTTACGGAGGCCTCGTGTCGGCCGCGCTCACTGCCGCCGACCGCTCGCCCGGAGAGCGCGAAGGCCCCTGGTACGACGAACATATCAAGGTCCACGAATACACAGGCATGACCGCCGTCGCACGCGAGATCCGTGAACGCGGATGCCCAGTGGTGCTGACCGCCCCGTTCACCGAACAAATCCGCGACCCGACCCACTGGGACACGTGGCTCGACCAGCTCGGAGGACCACCGGTCCGGCTGGTGTGGGTGCAGTCCGACGCCGCGACGCTACGACGCCGACTCGAGGCTCGGCAGTTGAGCCGGGACCTCGGTAAGCTCGCGAGCTTCGACGATTTCGTCGCGCGGATGCGACCGGACGTGCCACCTCCGGTACCGCACTTGGCCATCGACAACCGCAGCGATTCCCGCTCCGGCCTTGACACCCAGCTTCGAGCCGGCATCGGCTCGACCTGAATCGCTCGTGGCGCCAGATGTCAATGGTCGACATTGTCGCCGGTCAATACACCCATGAGGGGGGAGGTATGACCATCGTGTACTCGCACCCGCCATCCGCGGTGGGCCCGACGAGGCCCCACATACTCCCGTCAGCCTCGATCTCGTAGTCATTGCACACGTGAGCACCGGACACGGGGGTGGGACTCCAGTCCTCCGTGGCACCGCGTGTCCCGGCAACTCGCACACCGATCCGATTGCGAGCCGGGCCGGTCACGCTACTGGGTCGGACCCTCCGCGGTTCAGCCGCCCCCATCACCGAGGAGCACCCACCGCAACCGGAACGATCCTCACCGGAACCCAGATTCGACTTGCAGTGCATGCACCTGACCGCGGCAGGATTGATGCTCTCCTTGCACAGTGGGCACACTCCGCCATGGGACGGACGACGAGCCGGGATCGACGCGAGACAGTGCTTGCAGCGCGTTGCCGCCACATTTACCATCTCTTTGCAAAATGGACATTCAACCGTCTCCGGGACTGGATCGGTCATTGGACACCCCTATGAGAAGCTCACGCGGCCCTTGGCCAACCCAGCGTAAGGGCTAAGTGGGAAAAGTGGATACAGACGAGCGTGGCGCGACTTCGGTCGATGACGTTCTGCCGATCGCGAGGAATTCTGCGACCTCTGCACGCCAGGAGTGCGATCGAGTGCGGGAGGCAACGACAGGGGCAGCGCCGAGCGCTCACGTTGAGTGGCACGGACGCGGTCAGAGTCTGGGTCGGTGCTCCGGCTCGCCGGTGGCGAGCTCCAGCAGCACCAGCGCGGACAGCGCGAACGCGACCGCCGGGGCCGGTCCGGGAGCGCGTCTGGTCGTCGCTGGTCACGCCGGAAGTGTGGCGCGGGGTGGGCACCCCTCTCCCCGGTCGTTCCCGGGTCGGACCGGGAAATCGCCCGGTCCGTGCCGGATCGGACCCCCTACCGGCTGGGTGGGGCGGGTCCGCAGGCTCCGGCCATGACAACCACCTCCCTCGCCCCACCCGTCGGCGCGTCCCGCGCCACCCGCCTTCCAGGTCTCGTGCTGCTCGCCGGGGCCGGTCCGCTCGCGGTCACCGTCCTCCGCGGTGTGATGCCGTACTCCACCTCCGACGACCCACAGACGATCGTGGACAAGGTCGGGGCCGCGCCGGGCGTCCAGTCCGCCGTGCTGTGGCTCTCCTACCTGGCCCTGCTCACACTTCCGCTCGGAGTCCTGATCGTCGGCCGTGCCGCCGCGGCCGCCCGTCCGGTGCTCGGCCGGATCGCGGCCGTCCTGGCCTGGCTCGGCTTCACCAGCCTGTTCTGGACGGTCGCCATGGACCAGCTGGCACTCGCCGGTGCGGCCACCGGGACCCCGCCCACATCCGTCGCCGCACTCATCGACGCCGTGAACGCCGAACCGACGGTCGCGGTCGCCACACTCGTGTTCGTCGCCGGGCACATCCTCGGCACGGTGCTGCTCGGTGTCGCGCTGTGGCGGGTGCTCCCACGCTGGGTCGCGGCGGCGCTGATCGTGTCCCAGCCGCTGCACCTCGTGTTCGCCGTCGTCGTGCCGAACCACCTGCTGGACGCGCTCGCCTGGGCACTGACCACGCTCGGCTTCGCGTGGACGGCCGCGATCGCCGGACGGACCCGGTGACCGCGGCGATGCGGGCCGGGCTGATGCTGCTCGGCTCCTTTCGGTCCTCGACGAGCTCGGGATCTTCGCCGGCGACGGTGTCATCCCGCCGATGTCGGTGGCGGTGCTGGGCACGGTGCTCACTCCCCCGCGCCTCCAGGTGCGCCGGAAGGCGAGCACCCCGGATGTGTGCCGCTGCGCAGCCTCCTGGATGAGCGATCGTGACCGTCAGCAGCACAGGTGACCCCGCCAGGCCTCCCGGCCCTCGCGCACGGCGACCGCAGCGATGACGAGGGCGACGACGGGGTCCGCCCACGACCAGCCGAAGAGGGCGTTGACCACGAGGCCGAGCAGCAGGACTCCGGACAGGTAGGTGCACAGCAGCGTCTGCTTCGAGTCCGCAACGGCGCTCGCCGACCCCAGCTCACGCCCGGCGCGCCGTTGGGCCGCGGAGAGGAACGGCATGACCACGAGCGACGTGGCAGCCAGGACGATTCCGATGGTCGAGTGTTCGGGCTCTGCGGCGCCGAGCACCGTGCGGATGGACTCGACGGTGACGTAGGCCGCGAGCCCGAAGAACGAGCACGCGATCACCTTCAGCGCGGTACGTTCCCGCGCCTCCGGATCAGCGCCGGAGAACTGCCAGGCAACCGCGGCGGCGGAGGCGACCTCGATGATCGAGTCGAGCCCGAAGCCGATCAGGGCCGTCGACGACGCGGCGGTGCCCGCGGCGATGGCGACGACGGCCTCGATGACGTTGTAGGTGATCGTGGCTGCGACGAGCAGCCGTACCCGGCGGGACAGGACCGCGCGCCGGCCCACGTCGACGTCGTCCCCGCCGCCCGTCGAGGTCGGAGCCGGCGGCGCGCAGCAGTCGTCCGAGCACCCGGCGCCGGAGACGGGGGCAGGCTCGAGGCGGCCGAGACGCAGGTCGACGGGGTCGTTCACGGCGGCACCGCCGCCCGTGGCGCCCGTTGGATGACGTGCACGGTGTCGTTCTCGCACTGCGGGGCAGGCTCGACGGCGAGCACGACGTCGACCAGCTCGCGCAGGGCACGTGTGAGGTGCGGGTCGGCGAGTTCGTAGCGGACCTGTCGCCCCTGGTAGGACGCGGTCACCAGCCCGCAGCCGCGCAGGCATGCCAGGTGGTTGGAGACGTTCGAGCGCGTCAGGCTGAGCTGCTCGGCGATCTGGGCGGGGAAGCCTGGTTGGTCGAGCAGCGCGAGCAGGATGCGACACCGAGTCGGGTCTGCGAGGGCTCGCCCGATCCGCACGAGCGCATCCTGCCTCGTCTCACCCGTCAGCACATGCTGAACAGTAAAGGTTCGGCTGACGCGTTGTCCAGCAATCGACGACCCCTGTCGCGCTGGACATTCCCACCGAACGACTCTTCGAGTCGACTGCGAAGTTCAAGCCATCCCTCCCGGCCCGCAAGCTCTTCGCCGAGCCCGCCGGCCTCCCTCAACCAGCATTGGGAACCAAGGGTTGTCGCCGGGCTACTGCGCGTGCCGAAACGCTGTCGCGCCACAGGGTTCATCCGATTGTCGGTGCCAGGTGAGTACCGAAGGTCGTAGTGTCTGCGCTTTCGGCCCGCCCGGGCTCCGGGCACTTGCCGAACACGGAGGGCCACGAATGATCACAATGTCGATCATCGGCACGGAGTACTCGGAAGCGGACTACCAGACTTGGCTCCGCGAGCACTACGTGCCGATCGCCGGTGGTTGGCACTATTGAATGGCTGGGTGGCCAGACCCACCGTTCCTCTCGGTCGAGGGGCCAGATTTTGCCGAGCGTGTTCGTTACGCCGAGGAAACCACTCGGCGCCTTGAGGGCGCGAACTGGGATTTCGACACCGCACCCGAGGTGTTCGCCCGCGAGGGCTCCTGCGATGTCGCCGCGAAGGAGATCGTTTCCACGTTCGACGGGAAGACCCAGGTCCGTTACGGCCGGCTGGTCATGAAGGGCGCCGGGCAGAACTTCAACCTGATGAGTCACGAGACGCCGAACACGGTTTATCTCGGAGAGCGCCCGGACGTCTTCGAGCAGATCAACGCGCAGGTCGGCAGCCACGGACTGGACGACTTCGACGAGTTCCGTGAGCTCGGCCGACCGGTGCGGGTGCAGTTCTTCAACCCAACACTGTTCTACCAGCTTCGCGACGTCGTGTTCTGGACGTCGCTCCACCGCACCGGCCTCTTCCCGACCGGCTTCGAAGACATCGCACGGCAAATCAGCGCGGGCAACGTGATCCGGAATCTGCTGTTCAACCCGAGCATGCCCACGAATCGGCACGGCGGGCCCTTGTACATGGAGGCGTTCGCGGCGGTCGAGTTTCCCACCGATGTCGTCGAGTGGATGCCCAAGCCGTTGTTCGGGGGTATGTCGGAGTCCAGCTTCCACATCGAAACACTGCTGACGACGGATCCGACCGACATCTCGCATCCCTTCCTCGATCTGATCGCCGAGGGGCGTGCCGTGCTGAACAACCAGCCCTACTACATGCGCCGGTTCGCAGGGATTTCGCCGAAGGACGCCACTCGCGGTCCCGGGGTCCCCGCAGAAGGGCAATAGCGATGAGCGTGGCGGCGACCTCGCCCACCTCTGACTACGTGGCTCCCGACGAGCGGCACTACTCGTTCGACCTGCGGGTCCGTGGCACGGTTCCCCCGGCACTGGCCGGATCTCTGGTTGTCCCGACCAGCCGGCGCCACAAGGACCGGAGCTACTTCTCCCGCTGGCACGACTCGCAGACCGACCTGATGCGCCTCGATCTCACGCCCGGCCACCCGGGCCGGGTTCGGGCCACCGTCCTCGAGGTCGACCCGAGCGCCGCCGATGTCGGCACCGACGTGGTCAGCGGCGAACATCTCGCCCGCGTGACCGGTCTACCGCGCGGCGCGACGTACGTCACTCAGCCCAACCACGGGGTCAACCTCGCGGGCGACACGATGTGGGCGACCAACCTCCTGTACGGCGCCCCCCTGGAAGTCGACATCCCCAGCTGGAAACCGGTACGGGTGCTGGACTTCCTCGAGCTCAGCGCGGACGCGCCGCGCATGAGCAGCACATCGCATTTCGCGTGGAGCCTCGATCACCGCAAGGCGTACTTCCACCAGTCCCACCTCGAACCCGGTGTCGACGGCGGGGCGGTGCGCGCGACCGGGCTTCGGCTCTTCGAGCTGGACGTGGCCACCGGCGGCGAACGCAGTTGGGAGCTGATCGCTCCCACGGAGGACGCTGCCCCCGAGGTGGCCAACTTCCACTCGGCGTTCTACTACGAGGATGACGGCCGACGCTTCGTCGGGCTGTTGCGTACCGGGGCGGTCATCGAAGATCTTTTGCCGATCGGCTACGCCGGGCCCCGCCCCGTCATCCCGGCACCACTGTCCGCGATCTGGGTCGTCGAACTTCGCGACGACCTGCCACGGCTCCACGCTCAGCTGCTGCCGGGCGTCGACGAGCTCGACGGACTCGCCTTGTCGCACCTCGACGTGGACGCCACCGGCGGGAACGGATTCGTTCTCTACGCCAACTTCAAGGAAGCCGACGTCGCCGAGGAGACGCAAGGCCCGAACATCTACGGCGAGCCCCCCGAGGCGGTCTCCGAGCACTACTCCGGGATGATCATCGAAGCGGTCAACCACGGCCTGGTGTTCCGCTACGAATGGCGTCACGGGACGGCGAGAGTGGCCAGGTTCTCGCGCGCCTACGACCCCCGCCACACTTCGCTCGGACACTCGTGGTTACCGATCAACATCCAGCTCGACCAACGCCGGGAGCGCTTGTTCTGCTCTTTCAGCGGTTTCCGACCGCGACTGCTTCCCGAGCATGTCGCCAGCGCCTACGGCGACCGGGTCGTCGATCGCACTACGATCCGGGCAGTGCCGCCGGCGCTGATCCGATTCGATGCGAAGACCCTCGAACCCGACACCAACGGGACGAACCGCAGCCACATCAGCTACGCCGAACCGATGGCGATGACCGTCGCCGGAGACGACGACCACAGCTACGTCTGCACCTTCTCTCCCGCCATCGGACTGCGGATCTACCCGGCCGACGACCTCACCCGGATGATCTGCCACGCCGAATCACCCAGCCTCGGCCACTGGCGGGACAGCCATTTCCGCCCCGATCCGGCCCACCTGTGCTTCGTCGCCCGCTGAGCAGCGCCCTCATCGTTCGCACTGACATCGTTGAGCACCTTCTGCGTCTCGCCCGGGTCAGCGCCCCCATTGAGGTCGTTGGTCTCCTCGGCGGCGTCGGTCGTCACGTCCACGAAATAGTGGAGCTGACCAACCAGCTCAGCCACCATCCGTCGGCCGGCGCCGACGGGTTTCGAGCCGACCCCCGCGAGCAGTTCCGCGCGGAGTGCGCCCTGGCCGCACGCGGCCATACCATCGTGGCGATCTACCACTCACATCCATCGCGGTGGTCCTACTCTCTCGCCAGCTGACGTCGCCTACGCACGAAGGTGGCCCGTCGTGCACCTGGTCGTCGCCGTCGATCGCCCGCTCGGACGCCTCGACGAGATCCGGGCCTACGAAGTGACCGACCAAATCACCCCGGTGACGATCAAGCAAGTTTAGGCGCAGCCGGGTCCAACCGGGTCGTTGAGGTCGGTATCGATACCGAGCGCGGCAGGCCATCTTGCTGTACCGCTGCATCCCCGAAGAGCTGCTGCAGGTGCTCGTCCCGGCTGTCCGACCCGGGTGTGGCGTACCCGGGAGTCGCTCACGGCTCGGCGACTCAGGACACCGCAGGCTCGTGCTCAATGCCGGCGGACTACATGGTCACGCCGACCGCTCTCATGGACCCAGCCAGCTAACATCGAAGTTCGGGCCGTGGCCACCAAACTGACTGATGTCGGTTACGGCGACTTTCGGACTACCTGAGCTGTTGACCGCCACATGCTTCACAGTGTCGCCTTCTGCGAGAAGGCGGTCGTTGAAAAACGCGCTTTCGAAACGATGCGTGCCGAAGTTGCTCTGGCCTTGACCGAAGGCTCCGCCGTTCATAGCCGCTTCGCCTGCCTCAACAATCCATTCGGCGGTCTTAGGCGTCACAGAAAGATCTGGTTGGGTGACCTCGGCTGTGAAGTCACCGCACCAGCACGCGTTGTTCGTAAACCTCACGCTGTACTCGCTACCGCCAAGATGTCTGACTTCAGCCTCGACCCTGTCCCCCGTGTTCACAATCATGACGATGGGGACACCCGCCGCCTGACTGGGCACTATTTGCGTAAATGCGTGATGAAGAGGTACGCCTGCAGCGCAGCCGCTCACGACCCCAACCTGCACGAGCGGAGGCTCGTTCTCACCTCCGCCCAACCCCACCCATTGGCTGGCATTGGAGTTTTCAAGCGGCGCGCAGGATATGCTGGGCACCTTCCACCACGCGACCACATGTGAGGCGCTACCGCTGCTCGTTACGTGCCCACTCCAGTTCAAAGTTTGGACTGGCGCTGCTGCACCAGCGGCGGCGTTAGCGACCGGGCATGGAGTCAGCGCGACAATCGCCGCAGCGAGAAGTACTGAGATTCGGCAACCAAGCCGCCGCAAGTCCATCGCGAACCCCCTCCGGGGGTTAACGCTAAGACGAAGTCGCTCTACCCGACGCCCCCGAACAGCGACCGGTCCTGCGTCGCACAATAGTAGCATCCGGTGAACTGAGAGCATAGAGGATGAGGCGCCGAATCCTCGTCACGCACTCGGCGAGATTCCCGTTACGCGAACCGACCGGGCGATCACGCGGAGCTATCTCCTTCCCCTGGTGGGCGGTCAGGCCACTCGGACGCCTCCTCGGTAGTGCGCCACGCACTACGAGCTGGGCGCAGGCCTCGAGCAGGCGCTGGATGCCCGCCGTATCGGGAGGGAGGGTCGCCGTTGCTCACCGGATTGGGAGCGCGGCCGCGCGGGTCCGCGCCGCCTGCGGCTGGCCCGGCTGAAGAGTGTCCGCACCCGCGACATCACTCGTCAATGACGCGTCATGGTCGAGACGTCGCCGTCGACCTCCCTGCTCAGAATGCCGCTCATGTGCTTACGCAGCAGCATCTTCGTGACAACAAGGTTCGGCACACAGAACAGGAAGGGCACGAGCAGGTGCGCGGCGCGGAAGTCGCCTCCCAGTACCGGCACCAGGACGGCCAGCCAGAGACGCAGCTATTCGTTCCTCCTCTGGTCGTGGGTCGGTTCGTGTCTGCGGACGGACACGACGTCGCTACGGACGAGGCGCACGCCGGTCGCGAGCAGCCAGACGAGCCAGGCGGCGAACCCTAGGAGCCCGACGAAGAGCAGCGCCGAGCCATCGGCGATCGCGAGGTTGCCGACCCCCGCGGCGAGCAGCAGGCTCCCGCCCACCAGGCCCAGCAGGCGCTGCCAAGCCGGAGTCAGCCCGCTCGCGTGCGCGGCGAGGGCCGCGCCGATGAAGGTGGTGCCGAGCATCGGTAGCGACAGCGCGAACGCCGCCGCGTGAACCTGCCAGACGAGCTCGAACGCGGGCGTCGGCTCGGCGAGCCCGCCGGCGGAGAGCGCGAGCCCGATCTGCAGGACGTTGACAAGCACGAAGATGGCCGACAGCGTCGCGCCAGCGGCCGAGGCGAGGCGCGACCAGTCGGCGCCCGCTCCGCCGCGCTGCTCCACAAGGCCGTGGAGGCCCGTCACGAACACGAGCAGCAGCGGCAGGCTCAGGGCCACCACACTGGTCGCGATCGCAACCGAGTCGCGGTTGGCCGCGTAGTAGGCCAGCACTTCCTCGATCGGAGCGCCGAAGGTCGGCGCGGCGGGGAAGCCGTACACCGCGTTCTCTATCACCACCGACACCGCGAACGCGATCGCCGCGGCGCCGACGAGCCGGCCTCGAACGAACCGACTGCGGGCGTTCTCCCTGGTTGCCCCTTCCACGCTCATCCCAACTCCTCTCGCTCGTCGTCTGGCCGTCGGGCCACGGTGGCCAACAGGAGCAGGCTGCCGACGGTGCCGGTGAGGCCGGCACCGTGCAGCAGGCGACGGTCGACGGGCCCGAGGGGCCCCAGGGGGTTGGCGGGGACGGTGTGTCGCAGGTCGCCGCTGATCGCGGCGCTGCCGGTCTTGCTCATGATTGACGTCCTATCGGTCGGCGAGTGTTTCCCGAGCCACGCTCCACCGGGACCGTCGCGCCGGCTTCACCCGGACGCTCACCTCACCCGGGTGAAACCCGACCGGGACACCACACGGGGGAGCGGACCTACAGCAGGCCCAGCTCGCGGGCGCGTTGCACGGCGTGGCGCCGGTCCCGTGCGGCCAGCTTGCGGAAGATGCCGCGGCTGTGGGTCTTGACCGTGTTGAGCGAGACGAACAGTTCGGCGGCGATCTGCCGCTGGGACAGCCGGCCAGGCAGCAGGCGCAGCACGGCGAGTTCCCGGTCGGTCAGCGGCTCGACCGGCCCGGGCGTGCTGGTGGGGGCGGACTGGGCCAGGCGGTGCCGGTCGCGGATCCGGCGTAGCCGCGAGCCGAGCACGCCAGGGTCGGGACAGCGGTCGGCGATCTCCTGCGCGTGCTGCAGCAGATCGGCACCGTCGGGCGCGCCTGCGGTCAGGCGGACGTCGGCGGCGACGGCATGCACATACCCGGCATCGAGCGCGCCGAGCGGTCGGCGGGCCAGCTCCAGCGCGCGGTCGACGTCGCTCGCCGCCGCGGCCGGTTCGGTGGCGGTGGCGGCCCGCACGGCGTGGGCCATGGCGAGCCGGTGATAGCCGGCCAGGCCGCGCTGCCGCGCGGACTCGAGCGCGCGGTCGGCGGCGTCGTGGGCGGCGATCCGCGTTCCGACCTCGGCCTCGGCGAGGGCGAGGTAGATCCAGGCGAGGACGTCGACCGTGGTGACCGCATCGACCGCGGCCCGCTGCCGGGCGATCTCGAGGGTGCACCGGGCGTCGGCCAGCCGGCCCGCCCAGGCCAGCGCCATTCCGACGGATGTGGCCATCGGCGACATCAGCTCGCTCAGCCGGTCGGCGGCGAGCACGGGCAGCGCCGCATCGAGGGCGGCGGCGACGGTACCCCGGGACAGCGCGATGTTGATCTCCAGGGCGTCGTAGAGTGGGTCCCAGGCGCGGTTGTCGTCCTCGCGCATCGCGCGGGCGCGGATTAGGCGTTGTTGGGCGAGGTCGATCTCGTTGCGCATCAACGCGCACCAGCCCGCTTGGAGCACGCATCCCGTGATGGAATCGGCGGCGTCGCCGACCTCGGCCAGCATGCGGTGCAGCGTGTCGGCGGCGCCGGTGGCGATCAGTCGCCAGCCCAGACCCGCGGCCAGGACGGCGGCGGCCTGCACCCGGTCGCCCGCCAGGACCAGGTGCCGCACGGCCGGTTCGGGCTCGCCGTGCTCGCCGAACCAGGTCGCGGCCCGGCGATGCAGGTCAGGCAGCCGGTCGGGCAGCGAGCGGGTGGCCCCGGCCCGCAGCAGGTCGAGCACGAGCTGGTGGTGTCGGTACCAGGTGCCGGTGCTGTCCAGGGGCCGCAGCAGCTGGTTGGCGGCGGCGAGCCGGACCAGCCACTGCGTCCCGTCCTCGCGTCCGGTGAGGTGGTCGACGAGCGGCCCGCAGAGCCGGTCGACCACGCAGCTGGCGAGCAGGGTGTCGCGGTCGTGGTCGGCGAGGCTGTCGAGCAGCTCGTCGGTGAGGTAGTCGGAGACCAGGCCGTCGGCACCGCCGAAGGAGTCGACGAAGGTCTGCGTGTCGTCGCTGCGTCGCAACGACAGGCCGGCCAGTACCAGGCCGGCGGCCCACCCCTCGGTGCGCCGGCACACCTGCTCGATCTGGGCGGTGTCCAAGCCGTGCGCGGTGCCGAGCATGGCGGACGCCTCGGCGACATGAAACTGCAGGTCGTCTGCGCGGAGCTCGATCATCCGACCCCGTACACGGAGCCGGCCCAGGCGCAGCGGCGGGTCGGTCCGGCTGCCGATGGCGACGGTGACCTGCGGCGGCAGCCGGTCCAGGAGCAGGGTCAGTCCGTTGTGCACGGTGGGGCTGTCGACCAGGTGGAGGTCGTCGAGCACGATCAACAGGGGCGATCCGGCGTCGAGCAGGTTCACCAGCACCGGAACCGTTGCCTCGCCGGCACCGCCGGTGGCCCGGGCGGCGCCCGCGACGACCCCGGCGACGCCCGGCCGGACGCGATCGAGGGCTGCAGCGACGCCGGACCAGAACCGTGACGGGTCACGGTCGACGGCGTCGACCTGCAGCCACGCGACATCCTGGTCGCGCCGGTGGCCGAACTCGTCGGCGAGCGCGCCCAGCAGGGTCGTCTTGCCCGCGCCGGCCGCAGCGCTGAGCAGCACCAGAGCGACACGCGGGTCCTCAACGGCGACGCGCAGTGGTCCGAGCAGGTGCTCGCGGACCACGTAGCGAGCCGGCGCCACCGGCGGCACGACACGGGTCACCATCACCGTGCCGGCCGCCGCCGACGGTGCCATCCGGCGAGAGTACCGGCCGACTCACCAGGGTCGCTGGCGTCCGGCAAGACCAACGACATCGACGGCCGCTCGCAGACGACGCAGTCGATGCCCTCACGGCGTTGTTGCCTGCGGACCTACGAGCAGAACCGGATCTGGACACTCTCGCGCGCGGGATCAGGCCGGGTCCGCGAGTGCCCGGACACCGATCGGAGCAAACGCCTCCCCCACCGCCCCCGGATCGACCAGCCCGACCCTCTCTCCCGGTCGGAGGCCCGACGACCACCTACGACCCGCGCACGGAGACCTCGCCGGAGCTAACCCGTAACGACCTCGTCCGGTAGGCGATGTTCGTCGTGAGCGAGGAGCCCATCCCTGCTCGGTCGTGGGCTCACTCGGATCCAGGGGGCGCAGGTGGCGGGGGAGTCGTTCGGACCCTATGAGCTGCGCCGTCTGATCGGCCGGGGCGGGATGGGTGAGGTCTTCCAGGCGGTGGACCGCCGGAAGAACCGTGGACTGGTAGCGGTCAAGCGGTTACCGGCCGGGCTCGCCGAGGATCCTGGCTTCCAGCGCCGATTCCTGCGTGAAGCGGAGCTCGTTGCGCGTCTTCGTGATCCGCACGTCATCCCCGTCCACGACTACGGCGACGTCGACGGGCGGCCCTTCCTTGAGATGCGCCTCGTCGACGGCACCGACCTCGCCACGTCCCTCGAGCGTGGAGGCCCGCTCGCGCCCGCGCGAGTGGTCAACATCGTCACGCAGGTCGCGTCGGCCCTTGATGCCGCTCATCAGGAAGGGCTGGTGCATCGCGACGTCAAGCCGCACAACATCCTGCTCCACCGTCCCGATGCGTCTGCCCCCGCCGCCGGCGCCTCGGACTTCGTCTACCTCATCGACTTCGGCATCGCGGCGAACCTGTTGTCCTCCCGTCACAGCTCGTCCGTCGTCTCGGGAACGGCCGCCTACATGGCCCCGGAACGGTTCCGGAGTGGCGGGGACCACCGTGTCGACGTCTACGCCCTCGGCGCGGTCCTGCACGAGCTGCTGACCGGGGGGCCACCGTTCACCGGCGACTTCATGCAGCTCATGTGGGCCCATGCCAACGCCGGTCCGCCGGCGGCCTCGCGCTCGGTGAACGGGCTGCCCGACGCCTTCGACGAGGTGATCGCCACCGCCATGGCCAAGGATCCGGAACGCCGCCAGCCGACGGCGGCCGCCTTGGCACTCGCCGCTCGGCAGGCCCTGGCCCGAGCGCAGGCCGTGCCCAGCTCCGCACCCTCCTCGGGCCCGGTCCGCGTGCTTTCCCCGGTCGATCAGGTCGAGCGCTCCGAGGTGCGCGCGGAGGGCGCCGGCGCGAGGCCCCAGGCGGCACTCCCCACCGAGGCGCCGCCTCTTCCGGGGTCCCCGGTCTCTCTCGAGAGCGCGCCTCCAGCCACACCCACGGGCGAGGGGCACCCCGAGGCCGGGACGGACGCGGTATCGACTGCCCCGCCCCGATGGAGCCGCACGGATGTATCCGCGGCCCTGGTCGCGGTCCTCGGGGCGCTCATTCTTGCTGCGGCTGTCCTCGTGAGCACGTCGGCGGAACCTTCGGGCGCCGCGACGGCGCCCTCGCCTACGAGCTCCCCAGCTTCGAGCTCCCCGGCTCCGACCTCCGCGGCTCCTGTTGCCGGGATGCCGACCACGCTCCTGGGCTTCTCGTCGGGGATCCACAACCGAAGCGGGAACGGGCCCTACACGGTCGGGTTGTACCTGACCGATGGAACCGTGGGGCAGAAGGTCGGTGACTGGAGAAGCGGATCATCGGGGTGTTTCTTCGACCTGACCCTCGCGCGGAGCTCCGGGACTTCGATCGACGTGCAAACAACGCCGGCCGCCCGCAACCGCTGCGGCGACAACCCGGTCATCCGCATCACCGCCACCTCGAACAACACGCTGACCGCCGAATTCGTCGACAGCAGCCCCAGGGACACAGGGACGTACTCTCGGCAATGAGTCCAGCGGTCCGCGTCAGGACGGCCTCGGGCGGGGCGTCAACGCAGTGCACAACCTGACACAGGGAGCGGCCGACCGGGCATGGTTCCGGCACCGGGCTGTCGCCATTGAAGAGAAGTCGCACGAAGCGGCCACACAGGAACCAGTTATCAGGTCTTTCCCGGGCTCCGCCGGGTTTAGGATTCCGACTGCAGCCTGGCGGGGTCGAGCCGCCGGCTTCTCGTGGTCCTGCGTTCGAGTTCGTCGAGAGACGCCGAGGCAAATCTCGTCCGAGGTAGATGAGCGTACTTCTTTCATGAGGACGTGGCGACTCACGAGCTTGCCGTGCTTTATCACCGGGAACCTCCCTGGAGACGTCAAGAGAAGCGTGTACAAGTCGGATTGAGGCACGCCTGTCGCGCCGATCCGTCTCCGACCGAACAAATTGGGCGAGGATAACCACAGCAAACGGGATCCCAAAGCAAGCCCCGGCAGCGCTCGCTGCAAGATTTACGAAGAAGTCGGATGCGTCCCACTCCTTGAAGAGCCAGCCGACGCCAAAGACAAGAACTATTAGCACTCCGGCAACAAGGAGATCACCAATTAGGATCTTGAACCGTCAGTTCATTGTTGCAACAGTGGGCAGCACCTTATAAGGTAGCCATCTAAGCCGTCCAGCTAGCGCCCGCACCATTGGCGAATGCTATCTCAGCGTGAGATCAAGCAGAAGACCACGCCTCGGGCGTCGCGGTTACTGCAGCGGCCTGCACCAACCGCACTCGTCCTCGGATTCGGGCAAGGTCGGCCGGTGACACGGGCCCGTTGTCGGACCACGGAGCGCCGCCCTACCGAGCCGGTGGTTCACGTTCATAAGGGCCTCTACCACCACTTCCGCCACTTCCGCCTTGGTGCTGGCGGGGCCGAGAGGTGGCTAAGGGAGAACCGTACGGGTCGTGGAGGTCACACGGACACGCCGAAGGGCATGCTCCACCAGCCTGGAACAGGCTCCTGACCTGCGGAGCCGCCTTCGGGATTCGAACCCGAGACCTACGCATTACGAGTGCGTTGCTCTGGCCAGCTGAGCTAAGGCGGCAGTGGGGTCGAGTGTAGGGGAGGCCCGGGACCGCCGGGTGGACCGGGTGGGACTCCTCGACGCGCCGGTCAGCGCGGGTGCAGGGCTGCGGGAACGCGGTCGAGGACGAAGCCGAAGTCGTCTCGGTAGACGGCGAGCTGCTCGTCGACGGTCAGCGTCCGCTCCGTCCGTGAGCCGTCGTCCGTCGTCGTGATGAGGCGGTCGCCGGAGAGGGTGAGGCGCCCGGTCGGGGTGACGCGGGAGCACGTCAAGGACGCGGTGAAGGGCGAGGTCGGCGAGGTCGCGTGCCACCAGCACAGCGGGGCGAAGTCGTCGCGGACGCGGGGGCGGGGATCGAGGCGGTAGACCACGGCGCCGTCGTGGAGCACGTCGAGCTCGCCGTCGGGAGCGTCGCGCAGGGCGAAGGTCCCGAACCGGTCGGCCTGGTCGTCGCGGCGGTCGAGGTCGAGGGGGCCGAGGGCGAAGCGGCCGAACCCGACGTCGACGAGCAGGCGGCGGCCATCGACCGGGACGACGAGCGCCATGTGGTCGCCCGGGGGCCCGAACGTGCCGTCGCCGCGCGCGACCCGTGCCGACCAGAGCGCCACCGGGAGGGAGAGCGCCCCGAGGAGCAGCGCGAACGCGCCGTTGAGCTCGTAGCAGAACCCGCCGCGGCGCCGGTCGACGATCTTCTCGAGCAGGGCCGCGGGCTCGGTGGTGATCGGCTCGCGGAGGTGCACCGACAGGTTCTCGAAGGGCACCGCCTCGAGGTGGCGCGCCATCAGCGTCGGGAGGTCGTCGTCGCGGACCGCGCCGATCCGCGACAGGTACGCCGTCACGTCCATGTGCCCGGTATACACGGACCCATGCGCGTCGCACTGGCCCAGATCCTCGCCTCCGACGATCCGAGCGCGAACCTCGAGCTCGTCGCCGACCACACGGCTCTGGCGAAGCACCAGGGCGCCGACGTCATCGTCTTCCCCGAGGCCACCATGTGCCGCTTCGGGGTCTCGCTGAAGCCGGTCGCCGAACCGCTGGACGGGCCGTGGGCCACCGAGGTCCGCGCGATCGCCGAGCGCCACGACATGCTCGTCGTCGCGGGGATGTTCACCCCGACCGACGACGGTCGGGTCACCAACACGCTGCTGGTCACCGGCCGCGGCGTGGACACGTCGTACGACAAGATCCATCTCTACGACGCCTTCGGCTTCGCCGAGTCCGACACCGTCGCGCCGGGCAGCAAGCCGACCACGGTCACCGTCGACGGGGTCACCCTCGGGCTCGCGGTCTGCTACGACATCCGCTTCCCGGAGCTCTTCCGCGCCCTCGCCGACCAGGGCGCGACGGTCGTCCTGCTGCCGGCGAGCTGGGGTGCGGGCCCGGGCAAGGTCGAGCAGTGGCAGCTGCTGGTGCGGGCCCGCGCGGTCGACGCCACGACCTTCGTCCTCGCCGCGGACCAGGCCGACCCGACCACGCAGGGCCTCGACCCGGGGACGGCCCCGCGCGGCGTCGGGCACAGCCTCGCCGCGTCACCGTTCGGCGTGACCATCGACGAGCTGGGCGGGGAGCCCGGCCTGCTGATCGTCGACGTCGACCCCGACGAGATCGCCGACGTCCGCGCGAAGCTCCCCGTCCTGGCCAACCGCCGTCTCTAGTCCTGCTCGCCTACTCCGCCCGGTAGAAGGTCACCGCACCGAGCCGCCCCCGCCCGTGCGCGACGACCGACGGCGCACGGAAGCCTCCGTCGGCCAGGACGTCGACGATCGGCCGGGCCGGCCCATGACCGTGCCCGTGCCCGTGGCCCTGGCCGTCGCCGTGGCCGTGGCCGGAGTGCGCGGCTCCGTGCCCGGGCAGGAGGGACAGCAGCCGGTGGAGTCGGGCCATCGGCCCGGCGACGCGCGGGTCGGCGTCGAGGTCGACCAGGTGCAGGCTCCCGCCGGGCGCGAGCACCCTGCGTGCCTCGCGCGCCGTCGCGAGCTGCTGGTCGGCGGACAGGTGGTGCCACATCAGCGAGGACAGGACGCGCTCGACGCTGCCGTCGGCGTGGGGCAGGGCGGTCGCGTCGCCCTGGTCGAGCCGCACCGTCAGGCCCGCCGCGGCGGCCTTGCGTCCGGCGATCGCCAAGCTCTCGGCGTCCGGGTCGAGGCCGAGCATCGTGGCCGTCGGGACGGACCGCGCCGCCCGCAGGATCACGTTCCCGGTGCCGCAGCCGATCTCCAGCACCGTCGCGTCCGGCGGGATGGCGGCCTGGGCCACGAGCTGCCAGTACATCTCCGGCACACCCAGGAGCGCGGCGAGGCGGTCGTAGCCGGGCAGCAGCCACCGCCCGGTCTGCGCGGGTCGGTCGTCCGTGAGCATGAGCCCTCCGTGGTACGAAAGTCGTGTGTACACACCAGCTTCCGGGTGCCCTGAGCTGCGGACAAGGGAGGATGTACGGCGATGAGGGGACGTTCTTCCGATGTGCCGCTGCTTGGGCTTCACGCACTCGACGGGCCCACCGTCGATCGCGATCAAGCACTGGACCGGGACTCCGGGCGACGGCGACCCGGCGCGGGGCGTGCACGCGCACGACTTCCTGACCCTGCTCTACGTCGCGCGCGGCCGATGGGTGCGCCGCGTCGACGGCCGGGAGTGGGTGCTGACCGACGGCGACGCCTTCGTCGTCGCCCCGGGGGCGGTGATCGGCACCGACGACGCGGCCATGTCGCGGACCGACGACGGCGACGTGTGGACGGTGTTCTTCCCGGCGGAGGCCGTCGACCCGGGAGCTGCGGCGCCGCTGGTGTCGTGGCGCGGCCACCCGCTGCTGGCCCCCTTCGTCGGCAGCCACCGGGGCGGCGCGCAACGGCTGCCGGTCCCGGCACAGGAGCAGCCCGACTGGATCGCTCGGCTCACGGCGCTGCACGCCGAGCTCGCCGGCCGCAGGGACGGCCACGTCGAGGCCGCCCGCGCCCACCTGACCCTGCTGCTGGTCTCCCTCGGCCGGCTCCAGGACGACGTGCCGGCCGAGGCCGCGGACCCGCAGCTCGCCGCGGTCTTCGCGCTGATCGAGGCCCGGTTCCACGAGCCGATCTCGTTGCGCGACGTCGCCGCGGCCGCCGGGCTCACCCCCGGTCACCTGACCACCGTCGTCGGGCAGCGCACCGGACGCACGGTGCAGCAATGGATCACCGAGCGCCGGATGCGGGAAGCCCGGCGACTGCTCGTGCACACCGACCTGTCGGTCGCCGAGATCGGGACCCGGATCGGGTACCGCGACCCCGGCTACTTCATCCGGCGGTTCCGAGCGGCGCACGCGACCAGCCCGGCGGCGTGGCGGCGGGGCTGATCGCGCCGCAGCGGACGACGTGGTGGGTCAGGACGGTCCGGCCAGCCAGCGCACGCGGTCCTGGTAGGGCGCGAGGCGGGCGAGCAGGGCGCGGCGTGCCGCCGCGTCGGCGTGGGCGCCGAAGGCACGGTCGCGGGTGAGGCGGGCGCGCAACGAGCCCGGGTCGAGGACGAGGACGCGGTCGGCGTCGCGGACGTAGTCCTCGAGGTGGGCGTCGCCGGCGTGGACGGCAGGGACCTCGTCGCCGCCGACCCGCTCGGCGTAGCGGCGGGCGGCCTCGAGACCGAGGGCATCGGGGCGGGCGGCGACGATCAGGGTGCGCTGGGTGGGGAGGGCAAGGGTCATGCGGACAGAGCTCCGGTCGTACGGACGGTGGAAAGCGCCTCGGTGAGCACGCGCACGACGTCGTCGGGAGCGTCCTCGGTGAGGAAGTGGCCGGCGCGGGCCACGGTGGTGAGGCGGGCGCCGGGGATGGCGTCGCGCAGGGCGGTGGCGACCGTGGTCGGTAGCCAGGTGTCGTGCTCGCCCCAGATCAGGTGCGTCGGAACCGTGATCTCGCCGAGTCGGGCGACGACGTCGCGGGTGTCGTCGTCGGAGAACCCGGCGACCTGGTCGAGGTAGCGCTGCTGACCCTCCGGACCGGCGTAGCGCTCGAGATAGGCCTGCTCGACGTCCGCGCGCAGCTCGCCGTAGGTCGTCGTGCGGAGGTGCGCGGCGACCAGTTCGGCGAACACGTGCGTGGGCATCGTCCTGTAGACGTCTGAGTGGGCCTGCATGTGGCTTGCGACGTTCGTCACCCACGGCGAGAGGACCGCGGCGTCGGCCAGGACGAGCGCGCGCGCCGGGATGCCGTGCACCAGATGGGCGCGCAGGACGGTGGCCGCCCCGATGTCGTGGCCGACGAGCACGGGCGCCCGATCGGCCGTGAGGCCCCAGTGCTCGACGAGCGCCGCCAGGGTCCGTGCGTGCCCGGCCACCGACGGCGCGGCACCGGTGGAGTCGCCGTAGCCCGGAAGGTCCCAGAGGTACACGGGCCGGTGCTCGGCGAGACGCGGTGCGACGTTGCGCCACAGATAGGACCACGACGGCGTGCCGTGGGTGAGGACGACGGGCGCGCCCGGTCGGTCGGCGCCGAGGACGTCGACGGCGATGGTTCCCGTCGCGAGCTCCACGCGGTCGCGCAACGCCCAGGTGGCCTCGGTCGCGGTGTCCGTCGGCACGACTCCTCCTAAGGTTTATAGTCGCTGTATGAGCCTTACTGTACGAGAGGAGGTGTAAGGGGTGCAAGCGCTTTTGGAGGATTACGTAGCGGGGGCCGGGCTCGCCACGGATCTCGTGAACACCGCGCCCTTCGTCTGGCACGGCGAGGAGCAGCTGACCGACTGCGCGACCCTCGTCGCGTTCCTCGCCGAGCACGAGGTCGCCGAGAGCGACCTGACCGACGGCACGCTCGCCGAGGCCGACCTGGACGCCGTGCGGACCCTGCGGGGGCGCCTGCGCAAGGTCGTCGACCTGCGTGACCCGGAGGCCATCACCGACGCCGCGTCCGCCCTCACCGCGGCCACCGGCGTGCTCACGCTCGTCGCCGACGAGGCGGGCCGCCGGACGTGGCACGCCGTCGCGCGACCGAGGGCGTCGCCCGCGGACCGCCTCGCCCTGCTCTGCGGGGTCGGCGTGCTCGGCGCCCTGCGCGCCCTCGGCCCGGAGCGCTTCCGCGACTGCGCCTCCCCCACGTGCTCCGGGGCGTTCATCGACACCAGCCGCCCCGGCCGGCGGCGCTACTGCATGCCCGACCTGTGCGGGAACCGCGCGTGGGTCGCCGCCTACCGGGCCCGGCACCGCCTCGAGGCCGAGGTGGAGGAGGGGGACTAACGGAGGATTCCGCCGAGGTCGGCGGCGGCGAGGATCGCGACGAGGACGGGAACGACCCCGGTCGGCGGGACGCGGTAGGTACGCCCGTCCTGCTCGACCACACGCGCGGAGGTCAGCGTGCGCAGGTGGTGGTAGAGCTGCCCGGTCGAGGACAGGGCGGCGGCCTCGGAGAGCTCGGTGGTGGACGCCGGGCCGGTGAGCAGGCGCCGGATGATCGCCAGGCGCACCGGGTGCCCGAGCGCGGCGAGGACGTCGGCCACCGTCCCGCCGGCGAGCTCGACGGCGGCCGCCGCGTCGTAGCGGATCGCCCACGAGACCTCGCCGGCGAGCCGGACCTGCCCCTCGTACGACACCTCACCGGACTCTCCCGGCTCCCGAGGGACCGTCGCCGTGCCCTCGAGGGCGGCCACCCGCGCCTCGAGGGCGGCGAGGCGGGCGTCGGGGTCGGACACGTCCGGATGCTCTCAGGCCACGCAGACCACGCGGGAGAGCTCGGCGGGGTCGCCGAGTGCCCGTACCGCGAGCCGGAGCTGGGCCACGCCCACCGCGTCCGCGTCCGTCCCGGCCGGGAGCCCGCGCCCCAGGAGGACGCCGATCCCGACCGTGCCGTCGGGGCGGCGCTCGCTGACCCCGACCGTGCCGACACCGACGTACGACCCGCCCTTGAACCCGCGGACGTCGCCGTCGGGGCGCGGCGGGAGGTACTCGAGCTGGGCGCGGGCCACGTCCGCCCCCGGACCGAACGAGCCGGTGATCACCGCGCGCCAGAGTCCCGCGAGCTGCGCGGGGGTGGCCGCGGCCGTCGACCGTGCCCAGCGCTCGTTGTCGAGGATGTAGGCCTCGCGGTCCGCCGCGAAGGAGAACAGGCGCTGCACGGAGTCGGCGGCGAACGCCGGGTCGGAGGCGTACCGGCGCGCCAGGGCGAGCTCCGCGGGCCCCCGCTCGCTGCGCGGGGCGGTCAGGGGCGGCGCGTCCTGCGGGCGGACGAGCGCGAGCACCGCGCCGAGGAACGACGGGGTGTCGAGGTCGCGCCACCCGCCGTCGGCGGCGGCCCGGGTGAGGGCGTCGTCGCCGAGGCGGTCGCGCAGGTAGTCCGCGGCGGCGTTGTCGCTGCTCTGGATCATCGCGCCGACCACGGACTCCAGCGGGACGGTGCGGTTCGGGTCGGCGGCGACGAGAGCAGGGGTGCGCGGGATGCCGAGCCGGTCGAGGGCCTGCGGGTGGGCGCCTGCGTCGGAGCCCGGCAGGTACCAGCGCTCCCAGTCGGCGAGGCGGACCGGCTCGTCGGGACGCAGGCGACCCTCGGCCACCGCGCGCCCGTAGGCCGCGGCGTGCACGACCTTCGCCGACGACGCCAGGGGCAACGGCCGGTCGGCGGCGTGGGAGACCACCGTGCCGCGCCCGTCGTCGAGCACGAGACCGACGTCCTCGGGCGTCGCCGCGGTCAGCCCGAGCCAGCCGTCGGGCGTGGTGGGGTCCGGGGCCGGCGGGGGCGTGCACGTCGCCGGACGGGGCGGGTTGGCCGGGACGGTGGCGGCCGGGGCGCCCGACGACGCCGCCGGGTCGGAGGCGCCCGACGAGCACCCGACGAGCAGGGCGAGCGCCAGCGCGACGCCCACGACTCCGCTTTTCCGTAATTCCGGCATGCCGGAGAAGATAGCAGGGGAGTCCCCGGAGCACGGGTCGGTGGAGTGAGATGGGCTCATGACCGTCTCCGCGACCGACGCCGAACGCCGCGAGGCCCGTGCCGGGGACGGGCTGGTCGCCGCGGACGTCGTCATGGACCGCGCCTTCACCGTGCCCGGCGACCCCGCGACCGTCTGGCCGTGGATCGTCCAGCTCGGCAAGTGGCGGGGTGGCTGGTACCTGCCCACGGGCGTCGAGCGCCTCGTCCCCCGGCGACGCCGCGCGGCGATGCGGATCGTCGACCGCTGGCAGCACCTCGCCCCCGGCGACGTGATCCCCGACTACGGCGGGCGCCACGAGACCTTCACCGTCGCCGAGATCGACGCTCCGCACGTGCTGGTCCACCGCTCGCAGCGCGGGCGCACCGATCTGTCGTGGTCGATCACGTTGCGCCCGACCGACGGGGGCACGCGCGTCCTGCTGCGCCTGCGCCTCGGTCCCGTGCGCCGCGTGTGGCTCGCCGAGTCGGTCGGCGAGTGGATCGACGCGCTCACCGTCGCGGGCATGGCCGCGGGCCTGCGCGAGCGCCTGGACGGGACCTACAGGCCGTAGGACTTGCCGATGATGTCGCGTTGGATCTCGCTCGTGCCGCCGTAGACGGTGGAGACGACCGAGAGCCGCAGCAGGCGTTCCATGCCGTACTCGGTGGCGTAGCCGTAGCCGCCGAGCATCTGCATGCCCTCGAGCGACAGGTGCTTGGCCAGCTCCGTCGCCTTGAGCTTGGCCATCGAGGCCTCGCGCGGGAACAGCGCCCCGGGGTGGTCGTCGATGGTGCGCGCGGTGTCGTGGACCAGCAGCGTCGTGGCGGCGAGCTCCGTGGCGTTGTCGGCGATCCGGTGGCGCATCGCCTGGAACGACCCGACCGGCCGACCGAACTGCCGGCGCTCCTTGACGTAGGCGACGGTGTCGTCGAAGGCGCGCCGGCCCAGCCCGAGCATGAGGCCGGCGAGGATCATGCGCTCGAGGTTCAGCCCGGCCATGAGCTGGCGCCAGCCCTGACCCTCCGTGCCGAGCACGGCGTCGGCGGGCAGGTGGCAGTCGGTGAAGTAGAGGTCGTTGACCTCCTTGCCGCCCATGGTGTCGATGCCGGTGATCTGCAGCCCGTCGACGTCGGTGGGGACGACGAACATGGTCAGGCCCTCGTGCTTGCCGCCCTCGGTCGACGTGCGGGCGATGAGCAGGATGTGCGAGGCGATGTGGGCGTTGGAGCACCACGTCTTCTGGCCGTTGACCACCCAGCCGTCGTCGGCCTTCTCCGCCTTGCAGGTCAGGCCCCCGACGTCGGAGCCGGCGCCGGGCTCGGACATCGAGATCGCGAGCACGTCGCCGCGGCACACCCCGCCGAGCAGCGCGGACTTCTGCTCCTCGGAGCCGAACTTCTCGATCGCCGCCGCGGTGATGATCGTGGTGCCGAAGCCGCCGATGGGCGTCTGGTGGTACGAGGTCTCCTCGAGGAAGACGAGCAGATCGGTCATGCTCCCGCCGGCGCCGCCGTAGGCCTCGGGCAACGCGATCCCGAGCCAGCCCAGGTCGGCCATCCTCCGGTAGAGCTCCTGACTGTGCGGCTCGGCGCCGTCCGACGTGAGACGGTCGCGCGCGGCCTTGTCGGGCACCTCGCGACGGGCGAACTCGCCGATCGCCGCGGCCAGGTCGGACTGCTCGGAAGTGAGGGTCACGGGCATCAGGGCCTCCGGTCGGATCGGCGAACGCCGCCATCGTCGACGGCAGGCAAGAAACAGTCAACCTTGACTGCGTGACTGCGGTGCGTCCCGTGGCCCCGGGTCCTGTCGCGAAGCGTCGGACGCGGAGGATCGTCTACGGCTGAGGCGGCGACACGGCCCGGTTCAGCGACAGGGAGGACTTCGGATGTGCGGGATCGTCGGCTACATCGGGGGACGCGCGGCGGCGACGGGCGTGCTGCTCGACGGCCTCGCCCGGCTCGAGTACCGCGGCTACGACTCGGCGGGCCTCGCGGTCGCCGAGCGCGGCCGCCTGCGGATCACCCGGACCACCGGGCGTGTGCAGGACCTGCGTGACGCCGTCGGTGACGACCACCCGGCCGGTCGGGTCGGCATCGCCCACACCCGCTGGGCCACCCACGGGGAGCCCAGCGAGGCCAACGCCCACCCGCAGACCGACACCGAGGGCCGGATCGCGGTCGTCCACAACGGGATCATCGAGAACGCCGACGCCCTGCGCCGCGAGCTCGCCGCGCGCGGCGTGACGTTCTCCTCCGAGACCGACACCGAGGTGCTCCCCCACCTGATCGCCGAGGCCCAGCAGGCCGGGGACGGCTCGCTGCAGGACGCCGTCGCCCGGGCGCTGAGCCATGTCGAGGGCACCTACGGCCTGGTCGTCCTCGACGCCCGCCACCCCGACGAGCTCGTCGTCGCGCGCAACGGCAGCCCGATCGTGCTCGGGCTCGGCGACGGCGAGATGTTCGTGGCCTCCGACGTCGCGGCCGTCGTGCGCCACACCCGCCAGGTCATCTTCCTCACCGACGGCGAGCTGGCCACCGTCCGCGCCGACGGCTACTCGGGCGCGCGGGTCGGCACGCCGACCACCGTCGACGCCGACGAGGACGACTACGCCCTGGGCGGTCACCCCGACTTCCTGACCAAGGAGATCCACGAGCAGCCCGACGCCGTCCGGCGCGCCCTGGCCGGTCGCCTCGACACGAGGTTCGCGACCGCCCGTCTCGGCGGCCTCGACCTCGACCCCCGGGCGCTGCGCGGCGTCCGTCGGGTGACGTTCCTGGGCTGCGGGTCGGCGTACTACGCCGGCCAGATCGGCGCCGCGCTCGTCGAGGAGCTCGCGCGCATCCCGGCCGACGCCGAGCCGGCCAGCGAGTTCCGCTACCGCAACCCGATCGTCGACCCGGACACGCTCTACGTCGCGGTCAGCCAGTCCGGCGAGACCATCGACACCCTCGCCGCGGTCCAGGAGCTGCAGCGCAAGGGCGGACGGGTGATCGGGGCGGTCAACGTCATCGGCAGTGCGATCGCCCGCGAGTGCGGCGCCGGGGTCTTCCTGCACGCCGGACCGGAGGTGTCGGTCGCGTCGACCAAGGCCGTGACGACGATGGCGACGTCGTTCGCGATGCTCGCGCTGCTGCTCGGGCGGGTCCGCGACCTGTCCGCCGCGCACGGTCAGCGCCTGCTCGAGGGCCTGCGCGCGCTGCCCGGGCAGATCGAGACGGTGCTGGCGGACTCGGGCGAGATCGTCGACGTCGCCAAGCGCTACGCCGACGCGCGCTCGATGTTCTTCCTCGGACGCGTGCGCGGGTGGCCCGTGGCGCGGGAGGGTGCGCAGAAGCTCAAGGAGATCTCCTACGTGCACGCCGAGGCCTACCCGGCCGCCGAGCTCAAGCACGGCCCGCTGGCCCTGATCGACGCGACCATGCCCAGCATCGTCGTCATCCCGGGCGACGAGCTGTTCGCCAAGAACATCGGGACCATCGAGCAGATCCGCGCCCGCGGCGGACCCGTGGTCGCGGTCACCAACACCGACCTGCCCGACGGTCTCGCCGACGCCGTGCTGCGCGTCCCGGCGAGCGAGCCCGAGCTCGACCCGATCCTGCTCGGCATCCCCCTGCAGCTGTTCGCCTACCACCTCGCCGCCACCCTCGGCCGCGACATCGACAAACCCCGCAACCTGGCCAAGAGCGTCACCGTCGAGTAGCGGCGCCTCGTCAGCCCGTCCGCAGCGCGGTGACCAGCGCGTCGACCGCGATCTCGGGCTTGACGTTGGCGTCCAGGGCCTCGCGGCAGGCGAGGACGGCCTCGAGGCGGCGCAGCGACGCCTCCGGGGTGCTGTCACGGGCGGCCACGCCGATCTCGGTGGCGCGGTCGGGGTGGACCGAGGTGACCTGGGCGCCGAGCCCGCGGACGAGGACGTCGCGGTAGTAGCCGGCCAGGTCGACCAGCGCGCGGTCGAGGGCGTCGCGCCGGTTGCGGGTGGTGCGGCTCTTCTGGCGCCGCTCGAGCTCCTTCTCCGCCGCGCGGGCGGAGCGCCCCGCCTGGGCGGTCCCCTTCCCGGTGCCGCCGGCGCCGAGGGAGACGGCGAGCTCCTCGCGCTCGGCCTCGTCGCGCGCCGCGGCGAGCGCGGAGGCCTCGGACTCGGCGGCGCCGACCATGGCGTCGGAGCCGGCGAACGCCTCGGACGGCGAGCGCAGCGCGCGGGGCAGGGCGAGGACGGCGTCGCGCTCCTCGCGGGCCTCGGGGACGCGGGCGAGTCGGCGGGCGCGCCCGATGTGCCCGCCGCACACCGACGCGGCCCAGGCGGCCGTGGCCGCGTCGACGCCGTCGCGCTCGGCGAGCACGGCGGCGATCGCGTCGGGGGCGGGCGTCCGGAGGCGGACCGCCCGGCAGCGCGAGCGGATGGTCACCGAGATGTCGTCGGGGTGCTCCGAGGGGCAGCAGAGCAGGAAGACCGTGCGCTCGGCGGGCTCCTCGACCGACTTGAGCAGCGCGTTCGACGCCTGCTCGGTGAGGCGGTCGGCGTCCTCGACGATGACGACCTGCCAGCGCGCGGTGGTGGGGCGGCGCGCCGCGATGTCGATCGTCGCCCGGACCTCCTTGACCCCGATCGACAGGCCCTCCGGGACGATCTCGCGGACGTCGGCGTGCGTGCCGGCGAGCACCGTGTGGCAGGCCGCGCAGTGCCCGCAGCCCTGGTCGGGGCACTGCAGCGCGGCGGCGAAGGCCCGGGCGGCGACCGAGCGCCCCGACCCGGGCGGGCCGGTGAACAGCCAGGCGTGGGTCATCGCCCCGACGCTGCGGGTCGCGCCGAGGGCGTCGTCGCCGAACCGGATGCCCGCGGCGTGCTCGGCGGCCGCCTGCAGCTCGGCCACCGCGGCGGGCTGACCGACGACCTGGGACCACACGCTCACGTCCGGAGATGATGCCTTCCGGTGCGGGTCCCCGGGGTCTAGGGTCAATAGTGAACGACCATTCTCTAGGAGGGGTCGCCGTGGATTTCCTCGAGACCGAGGAGCGCCGGGCGCTGCGCGACGCGGTCCGCGGCATCGCGAAGCCCTACGGCGGTGCGTACTACAGCGAGCACGCGGCCGCCCACGAGCCGTGCGACGAGCTCTGGAACGACCTCGCCCGCGGCGGGTTCGTCGGCGTGAACATCCCGGAGGCCCACGGCGGCGGGGGCGGCGGGCTGACCGACCTGGCCATCGTCTGCGAGGAGACCGCGGCGGCCGGGGCTCCGCTGCTGCTCCTCCTGGTCTCCAGCGCGATCTCGGGTGAGGTGCTCGCGCGCTACGGCTCGGACGACCAGCAGCGGGCGTGGCTCCCCCGCCTGGCCGCCGGCGAGAAGATGGTCTTCGCGATCACCGAGCCCGAGGCCGGCTCCAACACCCACCAGCTCACGACGACCGCCCTCCGCGACAGCGGTGGGGACTGGATCCTGCGCGGGACGAAGTACTACATCTCCGGGGTCGACGAGGCCGACGCGCTCCTCGTCGTCGCGCGCACCGGGCGCGACGAGACCACCGGGCGCGGGCGCCTCTCGCTGTTCGTCGTCCCCACCGACGCCCCCGGCCTCACCCGCACCCCGCTGCCGGTCGACGCGATGCTGCCCGAGAAGCAGTTCACGCTCTTCTTCGACGACGTGCGCCTGCCCGCCGAGGCGCTGGTCGGCGAGGAGGGTCAGGGGTTCGCGCAGGTCTTCCACGGCCTCAACCCGGAGCGGATCACCGGTGCCGCCCTGTGCGTCGGGGTCGGGCGCCGCGCGCTGGCCCAGGCCACCGACTACGCGACCACGCGCACGGTCTGGGACGGCCGCCCGATCGGCGCGCACCAGGGCGTCGCCCACCCCCTCGCCCAGGCGAAGATCGAGACCGAGCTGGCGGCGCTGATGACCGCGAAGGCGGCCTGGGCCCACGACGCCGGCGTCCCGGCCGGCGAGGCGTCGAACATGGCCAAGTACGCCGCCGCCGAGGCCGGGCTGGCCGCCGTCACGGCCGCGATCCAGACCCACGGCGGCAACGGCATGGCCAGCGAGTACGGGCTGGTCCCGCTCTGGGGCCTGGTCCGCCTGCTCCGCATCGCCCCGGTCAGCCGGGAGATGGTGCTCAACCACGTCGCCCAGCACTCGCTGGGGCTGCCGCGCTCCTACTGACGCACGTGCCCGGAGGGCCTCATGTCCGTCGCGCTGAACCTCGCCCACCGCGTCAACGTGGGCGACTCGCTGACCCGCACGGCCTCGCGCCATCCCACGCGGACCGCGGTCGTCGACGGCGAGCGCCGGTGGACCTACCGCGAGCTCGACGCGTGGGTGAACCGGCTCGCGCACGGGATGCTGGCGCGCGGCTGGTCCCGCGGCGACGCGGTGGCGCTCGCGGCGGGCAACAGCGCGGAGTTCCTGGCCGTCTACTACGCCTGCGCCAAGACCGGGCTGGTGTGCGTCCCGGTCAACCTGGGCTGGCGGGTCGACGAGGTCGCCTACGTCCTCGCCCACTCCGGTGCGCGGGCGCTGGTGGTGGAGTCGCAGCTCGTCCAGGCGCTCGCCCCGGCGCTGGAGAAGAGCTCGGACGTCGCCGAGGTGGTCGTCGCGCCCGGCACCGGGGGCACGCCCGCCCACGAGCCCGCCGACCGGAGGTGGAGCACCCTCGACGAGCTGCTGGCCGACGACGCGAGCACCCCGCAGGTGCTCGTCGAGGACCGCGACCCGATCACCTACCTCTACACCAGTGGGACGACCGCGGCACCCAAGGGCGTGGTCGGCAACCACACCGCGATCTACCTCGAGTCGCTGACCATGGCCTACGAGGCGAGCTTCGCCCCCGACGACCGCTTCGTCGCGATGCTGCCGATGTTCCACACCGCGCAGCTCAACACCCACTGCACGCCGGCGATCATGATCGGCGCCACGATCCACGTGATGCGGGCGTTCGACCCGGCGACGCTGCTCGCGACGATCGAGCGCGAGCGCATCACCCAGATCTTCGGCCTGCCGATGATGTACCGGGCGATGCTCGACCACCCCGACATCGCCACGCGCGACCTCTCCAGCCTCCGGCGCGCCTGCTACGCGATGGCCCCGATGCCCGACGCCCAGCTCCGGCGCGCCATCGAGACGTTCGGCTGCGACTTCTACCTGCTCTTCGGCCAGACCGAGATGAGCCCGACGACGACGCTGTTCCGCCCCGAGCACCAGCTCTCGCACTCCGGGGCCGTGGGCACGCCGGTGGTCAACGTCCAGCTCGGCATCCTCGGCCCGGACGGCGCGGAGGTGCCCGACGGCACCGAGGGCGAGATCGCCTACCGCGGCCCGCACACCATGACCGAGTACCTGCACGACCCCGCCGCCACCGAGTCGGTCTTCGCGGGCGGCTGGTTCCACTCCGGCGACATCGGGCGCGTGGACGACGACGGCATCCTCTGGTTCACCGACCGCTCCAAGGACGTCATCAAGACCGGCGGCGAGAACGTCGCGTCGATCGAGGTCGAGAAGGCCGTCTACGCCGCCGACCCGCAGGTCGCCGAGGCCGTCGTCATCGGTCTGCCGCACGAGCACTGGAGCGAGGCGGTCACCGCCGTCGTCGTGCCGGCCGCGGGCGCGAGCGTCGATCCCGGGGCGCTGACCGCGGCGATGGGCACGACCCTGGACCGCTACAAGATCCCGAAGTCGGTGATCGTCGTCGACGAGCTCCCGCGCACGTCCACCGGGAAGATCCAGAAGAACGTCCTGCGCGAGCGCTTCGCCGCGCACTACGACGCGGGCGCTCCGTAGAGGTCGGCGTGCGCGGCACGCAGCCGGTACTTGAGCACCTTGCCGCCCACGGTCACCGGCAGCGCGTCGATGACCACGACCGCCTTGGGCGTCTCGAACCCGGCGAGGCGCTCGCGGGCGAAGGCGATCACCTCGTCGGCGTCGACCGCGGCGCCCGGCGCCGGGACGACGACCGCGGTGACGGCCTCGCCCCAGCGGTCGTGCGGCAGCCCGATCACCGCCGCCTGCGCGACCGCGGGGTGCTGGTGGAGCACCGACTCCACGCGCAGGCTCGACACGTTCTCGCCGCCGGTCTTGATGATGTCCTTGTAGCGGTCGACCATCACGCGCAGCCCGTCGGCGTCGTAGGCGCAGCTGTCCCCGGAGTGGAACCAGCCGTCGCGGAACGCCTCCCGCGTCGCGTCGGGGTCGCGGTAGTAGCCGTGGGCCACGGTGGGCGAGCGGTAGACCGCCTCGCCCGGGACACCCGGCGCGCCGGCCAGGTCGACGCCGTCGAGGTCGACGACCTTCGAGGCGAGCAGCGGGTGCGGCAGCCCCACGTAGTTCACCGCCGGCGCGCTCGCCCGGTAGGTCTCGACGTGACGGTCGGGCCAGAACCGGTGGCAGGCGATGGCCTCGGTCTGGCCGAAGATCCCCATCGTGCGCACCTCGGGGCACCGCGCGGTCAACGACGCGAGGACGGCGGGCTCCAGCGCCCCCCAGCCGTAGACGACCACCCGCAGGCTCGCCGCGTCCAGCTCGCCGGCCTCCAGCGCCGCGGTGACCCCCTTGACGAGCTGCGGCGAACCGCCCCACAGCACGGTCGGGCGCTCCTGGGCGACGGCCGCGGCGATCGCGCCCGGTTCGGGACGCCGCCCGACGATCACCGTGCCACCGCAGGCGAGCACCGAGAGCGTGAAGATCTGGTCGCCGATGTGGTAGACGACCGGCAGGAACGACAGCAGCCGGACGTCCTCCTCGGCCGGGACGCCGCGCGAGAGCGACAGCGCGAAGCCGTGCGCGGACAACGTCGCGTTGGTGTGGGAGAGCATCACGCCCTTGGGCAGCGCCGTCGTGCCGGAGGTGAACAGCAGCTCGTAGACGTCGTCGCCGTGCACCGGTCCGCCGGGCTCGACGGCCGGCTGCGCGTCGGCGAACGCCCCGAAGCCGACGCTCCCCTCGGCGAGGGGGCCACCGGTGACGGTCAGGGTGATCGCGATCGGCACGCCCGCGTCGGCGAGGACGGGGCCGACCGCGGCCACGAGCTCGTCGTCGACGACGGCCAGGCGCGGTTCGGTGAGCGCGACGAGGTGCGCCAGCACGTCCGGCGCGAGCGACGGGTTCAGTGGCACCGCCACCAGGCCGGCCTTGGCGGTGGCGAGCTTGACGAGGACGGCCTCCACCGAGTTCTCGCACACCAGCAGCACGCGGTCCCCGCGCTGCAGGCCCCGGGCGAGGAAGCCCTGGGCGAGCTGGTCGCACACCGCGTTCGCCTGCCGGTAGTCCAGGCGGGCGAAGCGCGGCTCGGTGCACGCCCCCGGCAGCGCGACGAACGCGGCCTGGCCCGGGCGGCCCCAGACGTTGCGCTCGAGCAGGTCGCCGACGCAGACGCGGTTCCACCGGTCCTCGGCCCGCCGTCCGACCAGCGCGGTGACGTCGACGTCCATGGGACCTCCTCGCGGGCACGGTGAGCCGAGTCACATGTCGGCGCGAGAGTGAATGATGATGCACTACCCCACCGGCGCGTCAAGCCTCCTTGTGAGGTGCGCACCGTCGGCGCTACGGTGCCGATCGTGAATCGTGAATCACTAAAAGACGTCTCGTGGGCGTACTGAGATCGCAGCTCTCGACGGCTGACGACACCTACCGGTCCAACCGGACCGCGCAGCTCGCCGTCCTCGACCAGCTCGAGGCCCAGCTCGACGCCGTCCGCGCCGGCGGCGGGGAACGCTACGCGCAGCGCCACCACGACCGCGGGCGCCTCCTGGTGCGCGAGCGCATCGAGCTGCTGATCGACCGCGACGCTCCCTTCCTGGAGCTCTCCGCCCTCGCCGCGTGGGGCACCGAGTTCACCGTCGGCGCCAGCATCGTCACCGGCATCGGGGTGGTGTCCGGCGTCGAGTGCGTGCTCATCGCCCACGATCCGACGGTGCGCGGCGGCGCGATGAACCCGCACTCACTGCGCAAGACGCTGCGAGCTCTCGAGATCGCGCGCGTCAACCGGCTGCCGGTCGTCAACCTCGTCGAGTCCGGGGGCGCCGACCTCCCGAGCCAGGCCGACCTCTTCGTGAACGCCGGCAGGATCTTCCACGACCTCACCGCGCTGTCCGCGGCCGGCGTCGCCACCGTCGCGCTGGTGTTCGGCAACGCCACCGCGGGCGGCGCCTACGTCCCGGGCATGTGCGACCACGCCGTGCTCGTCGACGGCCAGGCCAAGGTGTTCCTCGGTGGGCCGCCGCTGGTCAAGATGGCCACGGGCGAGGACGCCGACGAGGAGGCCCTCGGTGGCGCCGACATGCACGCCCGCACCTCGGGGCTCGCCGACCACTTCGCCCTCGACGAGTACGACGCGATCCGGATCGGCCGCGAGATCGTCGCCGACCTGCGCTGGCGCAAACACGGTCCCGGGCCGACGATGCCGGCCGACGAGCCGCGCTACGACCCCGACGAGCTGCTGGGCATCGCCCCGTCCGACATCCGCGTGCCGTTCGACCCGCGCGAGGTGCTCGCCCGTGTCGTCGACGGCTCCCGGTTCGACGAGTACAAGACGAACTACGGCACGAGCCTGGTCACCGGCTGGGCGTCGGTGCACGGCTTCCCGATCGGCGTGCTCGCCAACGCCCGCGGCGTGCTGTTCAGCGAGGAGGCCGAGAAGGCGTCCGAGTTCATCCTGCTCGCCAACCAGAACGACACCCCGCTGGTCTTCCTGCAGAACACCACCGGCTACATGGTGGGCACCGCCTACGAGCAGGGCGGGATCATCAAGGACGGCGCCAAGATGATCAACGCGGTCACCAACAGCACGGTGCCGCACCTGACGATCAACACCGCCGCCTCGTTCGGGGCCGGCAACTACGGGATGTCCGGGCGTGCCTACGACCCGCGCCTGATGTTCGCCTGGCCCGGCGCGAAGCTCGCCGTGATGGGCGCCGCGCAGCTCGCCGGCGTGATGTCGATCGTCGGGCGGCAGGCCGCGGCGTCGGCGGGCCGGGAGTTCGACGAGGCGGCCGACGAACAGCGCCGCCGCGGCATCGAGGAGCAGATCTCCGAGGAGTCGCACAGCTTCTTCGTGACCTCGCGGCTCTACGACGACGGCCTCGTCGACCCGCGCGACACGCGCAGCGTGCTCGGGATGGGGCTGTCCGCGGCGCACTCCGCGCCCGTCGAGGGGCGCCGCGGCTTCGGCGTCTTCCGGATGTGAGCGCTCGATGACCACCTCCCCGTCGCTGCGCTCGCCCAGGACGATCCAGAAGCTGCTCGTCGCCAACCGCGGGGAGATCGCGGCGCGCATCATCCGGACCGCCCGGGCGATGGACATCGCCACGGTGGCGGTGTTCTCCGACCCCGACGCGGACGCCCCGTTCGTCGCCGCGGCCGACGAGTCCGTGCGCCTGCCCGGCGCGACGCCGGCCGAGACCTACCTGCGCGGCGATCTCGTGCTCGCCGCCGCCGCGGCCACCGGCGCCGACGCCGTCCACCCGGGGTACGGCTTCCTGTCCGAGAACGCCGGCTTCGCCCGCGACTGCGCCGCCGCCGGCGTCACGTTCGTCGGGCCGCCCCCGGAGGCCGTCGACGCGATGGGCTCGAAGGTCCGCGCGAAGGAGCTGATGGCGCGCGCGGGGGTGCCCGTCCTCCCCGGCGTGACGCTGGAGGCCGACCCCTCCCCCGACGATCTCGCCGCCGCCACCGCGATCACCGGCTTCCCGGTGCTGGTCAAGGCCGCCTACGGCGGGGGCGGGCGCGGGATGCGCGTCGTGCACGCGCCCGACGAGCTCGCCGACGCCGTGGCCGGCGCGCGCCGCGAGGCCGCGTCGGCGTTCGGCGACGGGCTGGTGTTCCTCGAGCGCTACGTCACCGACCCGCGCCACGTCGAGGTCCAGGTCATGGCGGACGCCCACGGCCAGGTCGTGCACCTCTTCGAACGCGACTGCTCGGTGCAGCGGCGCTACCAGAAGATCGTCGAGGAGGCCCCGTCCCCGGCGGTCGACGAGGCCCTGCGCGCCGAACTGGGGGCCGCCGCGGTCGCCGCCGCCAAGGCCATCGGCTACGTCGGCGCGGGCACGGTCGAGTTCGTGCTCGATCAGGAGCGGGGAGTTCTTCTTCCTCGAGGTCAACACCCGCCTGCAGGTCGAGCACCCGGTGACCGAGATGGTCACGGGGCTCGACCTGGTGCGCACGCAGCTGCTCGTCGCCGAGGGCGGCGCGCTGCCGCCCGAGGTCACCGCGGCGACGATGACCGGGCACGCGGTCGAGGTCCGCCTCTACGCCGAGGACCCGGCCGCCGACTTCCGCCCGGCCAGCGGCACCCTGCACCGCGTCGCGTTCCCCGACCTGCCGGGCGTTCGGGTCGACTCCGGCGTCGCCGACGGCTCGGTGGTCGGCGTGCACTACGACCCGATGCTGGCCAAGGTCATCGCCCACGCCCCGACCCGCGACGAGGCTGCCCGGCTGCTCGCCCGCGCGCTGCGGGAGACGCAGCTGCACGGCGTCACGACCAACCGCGACCTGCTCGTCGGGCTGCTCACCGAGCCCGACTTCGTGGCCGGGCGCACCGACACCGGCTACCTCGTGCGGCACCCGCCCGCCGACCTCGCCGCCCGCGCCCGCCACCCCGACGCCCTCGCGGTGCACGCCGCGGCCGTGGCGCTCGCCGGCGCCGCCGCCCGGCGCGCCGCCGCCCCCGTGCTCGGCGGGGTCCCGTCGGGCTGGCGCAACGTGCCGAGCGCGCGGCAGCTGGTCTCCTACCGCCAGGGCCCTGAGCGGACGGTGGACGTCGCCTACCGGTTCACCCGCGACGGTGTCGTGGTGGCCGTCGACGGCACCGAGCTCGACGGCGTCGTGTGGCGCGGCGCCACCGACGGGGTCGCCGACCTCGAGGTCGCCGGCGTCCGCCGCCGCGTCCGTGTCCACTCGATCGCGGACGTGTCCTGGGCCGACAGCGTCCTGGGCGCCGACGAATTCGCCGAGGTCCCCCGCTTCGCCGACCCCGCCGAGCGCACCGCCGCGGGCTCGCTGCTCGCGCCGATGCCCGGCACGGTCGTGCGGGTCGCGGTGACCGACGGGGAGGAGGTCGCGGCGGGCGCGCCGATCGTCGTGCTCGAGGCCATGAAGATGGAGCACACCGTCTCCGCCCCGCACGACGGCGTCGTCCGCGACCTCGACCTCGTCGCGGGCCGGACGGTGGACACGGGGACCGTCCTCGCCGTCGTCGAAGCCGTCGGAACCGGGGAGCCGACGTGAGCGACCCCGTCCGCTACGAGGTCGTCGACGGCGTCGCGTGGCTGACGATCGACCGTCCCGAGGCCCGCAACGCCCTCTCGGCGGCGGTCCGGGAGGGCCTGCACGCGGGCGTCGACCGCTTCGTCGCGGACGACGCCGCCGCGGTCCTGGTGCTCACCGGCGCCGGCGACCGGGCGTTCTGCGCCGGCGGCGACCTCAAGGAGATGGCGAGCACCGGCCTCACGGTCCCCCCGCCCGACTTCGTGCCGCAGTTCGGCCGCACGGTCCGGGTGGACAAGCCGACGATCGCCGCGGTCAACGGCATCGCGTACGGGGGCGGCTTCCTGCTCGCGCAGTGCTGCGACCTCGTCGTCGCGGCCGAGCACGCGCGGTTCGCGATCTCCGAGGTGACGGTGGGACGCGGTGCCCCGTGGGCCGCACCGCTGCCGTGGCTGGTCCCGCCGCGGGTGGCCATGGAGATCCTCCTGACCGGTGACCCGATCGACGCCGCCCGCGCCCGCGAGGTCGGCCTGGTCAACCACGTCGTCCCGCCCGCCGACCTGCCGAGCCGCACCCAGGAGCTGGCGCGCCGCATCGCCGGCAACGCCCCACTGTCGGTCCGTGCCGCCAAGGCGACCGTCGGGCTGGTGGCCGAGGTCCCGCTGTCCGAGGCCTACGATCGCGCCGAAGCGATCTGGGCGCCGGTCTACCGCAGCCGCGACGCGCAGGAGGGTCCACGCGCCTTCGCCGAGAAGCGCGCGCCGCGGTGGGAGGGTGCCTGATGGCGGCGCAGGGGCAGGACGCACCCGTCCGGCGGCGGGATCCGCACCGGGCCGTCCGCATCCTCGACGCGGCCGCCGACCTCATCGCCCGCCACGGCTATCACACGGTCGGCATGGCCGACATCGGCGCGGCCGCGGGCATCGTCGGCTCGGGGATCTACCGCCACTTCGAGAGCAAGTCCGCGGTGCTCGTGGCCCTGTTCGACCGGGTGCTCGACCCGCTCACCGAGGACGCGGCGCGGATCGTGCAGACCCATCCGCCCGAGGAGGCGCTGGTCCGGCTGATCGACTCGCACATCGCGTTCGCGGTCGACCAGCGACGCCTGCTGCAGGTCTACCACCAGGAACTGCGTCACGTCGGAGACGCCGACGGCAGCCGGCTACGGCGCCGCCAGCGGCTCTACCTCGAGGAATGGGTGCACGTGGTGGCCGCGCTGCGCACCGACCTCACCGACGCCGAGACGCGGGTGGTCGTGCGCGCCGCGATCGGGGCGATCCAGTCGGTGCTGTTCTACCGCAGCGGCCTGGAGCGCGGACCGCTGAGCGCGCTCCTGCGCGGGGTGGCCTGGTCGTGCCTGGTCGAGAGCCGCAGGTCCTCCTGCTGACGGTCCCTGTACGGTTCCGGCCGTTCAGGAGGCCCCATGCCCACCGAGAGACCGCCCGGAACCGACGCCGGAGAACCCCCGGGCACCGATGGCGACCCGTTCACCGAGGACGTGATCGCCGGCCGACGGCCCGGCGAGGCGATGCTGCGCGGACAAGCGGCGATCACCGGCGCCGTGTCGATGGGAGGCGCCGTCGGGGCGCTGGCCCGGTGGGTCCTCCAGTCACTGGCTCCTGCGGCACCCGACGGCTTCCCCACGGCCACCTTCTCGATCAACGTCGTCGGCTGCCTGCTGATGGGCGTCCTGGTGGTGCTGGTGACCGAGGCGCGGGAGTCGCACCCGCTGGTGCGACCGTTCCTCGGGGTGGGCGTTCTCGGCGGCTTCACCACCTTCTCCAGCTTCGCCGTGGAGACCCACCAGTTGCTCGCCGGCCGGCACCTGGTCGAAGCCGGTCTCTACATCCTGCTGACCATTGCGGCAGCCCTGTCCGCTGTCGCCGTCGGCGTGAGCGTCACCCGCCGCGTGGCGGGGCTTCACCGCGCGGCGGCCGGGGCGTGACCGCCACCGCGGCTCTCCTCGTCGTCCTCGGAGCCGCCGTGGGCGCACCGGCCCGCTACCTCACCGACCGCTGGCTGCAGTCCACCCACGGCACCGGTTTCCCGTGGGGCACCTTCACCGTCAACATCGTCGCCTCCTTCGTCCTCGGCCTCGTCGCCGGGACCAGCGCCTCGCCCGTGATCACCGCCCTCGTCGGCACCGGCTTCTGCGGTGCCCTGAGTACGTGGTCGACGCTCGGCTACGAGACCGTCCGTCTCGCCGAGGAGCGCGCCTGGACACCGGCGGTGTTCAACATCGTCGCCTCCGTCCTCGCGGGCCTCGGCGCGGCGGGCCTGGGCTTCGCGCTGTAGCGCACCGCCCTCCTCGTCGAACGGCGCGGGTGCCGGCTGCCGCCGGGCTACCGTGGCGCGCTCAGCCCGCGCCGAGCACCACGACCATCGCGATGACCAGCAGCATCAGCAGGAGGGCCACCACCGGGACCCAGCCCGCGGCGCTGGGACCTGCCGGGGGCGCAGCGCCCTGGTTCCACCGCGCGACGCGGTCGGCAGCGTCGTTCGCGGGGGTCCGCGGCGCGGGGACGGGGCGCGGGAGACCCTCGCCAGGCGCCGGCCGGGGCGGGGCCGGAACACGCGGGGCGGGAGCATGCGGGGTCGGCGCAGGCGTCGGCTCCCGAGCGGCGCGGTCGTCGTCCATCCAGCGCGTGACCGCGTCGGCGGCGAGCCGGGGGTCGTCACCGAGGGGCACGGCCGGGATCACGACATCCCCGGGACGACGCGCCGACGCGTCGAGCGGCGGTGCGTCGACCGGGACGGCGCGCAACGCGTCCTCGCCCCCGTCCCGGACCGGCTGCGTCCCGTCCGGCGCCCACGTCCAGCCCAGCCCGTGGCCATCCCAGCGGTCCGAGCCGTCCATGCCGCGGGCCTACGTCGTCGGCGTCGTGCGGGTCGTGGTCTTCTTCGCCGGCGCCTTCTTCGCGGTCGTGGACTTCGCGCTCGTCGACTTGGCCGTCGTGGACTTGGCGGACGACTTGGCGGCCGACGACTTCGCCGGCGCCTTCTTGGCCGGGGCGGGCTTCTTCTTCGGGGCCGGGCCCTTGGCGCGCTTCTCGGCGAGGAGCTCGGCGGCGCGCTCGTCGGTGAGGGACTCGACGTCGTCGCCCTTGCGCAGCGAGGCGTTGTAGCCCTCGCCGTCGGTGACGTACGGGCCGAACCGGCCGTCCTTGACGATCATCTGCTTGCCCGACGCCGGGTCGGTGCCCAGCTCGCGCAGCGGGGGCTTCGCCGCGGCGCGGCCGCGCTGCTTGGGCTGCGCGTAGAGCGTCTGGGCCTCGGCGAGGGTGACCGTGAAGAGCTGCTCCTCGTTCTCCAGCGAGCGCGAGTCGGTGCCCTTCTTCAGGTAGGGCCCGTAGCGGCCGTTCTGGGCGGTGATCTCCTCGCCCGAGTCCGGGTCCGTGCCGACGACGCGCGGGAGGCTCAGCAGCTTGAGCGCGTCGTCGAGGGTGATCTCCGAGAGCGTCATCGACTTGAGCAGCGACCCGGTGCGCGGCTTGCCCTTCGCGCCCTCGGGCAGGACCTCGGTGACGAACGGCCCGAAGCGGCCGTCCTTGGCGAGGATCTCGTGACCCGACTCGGGGTCGGTGCCCAGCGTGCGGCCCTCCTGCGGGGTGGAGAACAGCTCCTCGGCGAGCGCGAGGTCGAGCTCGTCGGGCGGGAGGTCGTCCGGCAGGTTCGCCCGCTGGCTCTTCTCCTCGCCGTCCTCCGTGATCGTCCGCTCGAGGTAGGGGCCGTAGCGCCCGACGCGGACGACGACGTCGCGGCCGTGGTCGTCGGCGAACATCCGCAGCGAGTTGACCTCGCGGGCGTCGATGCCCTCGAGCTTGTCGCCGACGAGCTTCTTGAGCCCGCCCAGGTTCGACATCGACGCCTCGACCCCGGTCTCGCCGCCGGACCCGTTCGCGTGCTCGTCGCCGCCGAAGTAGAAGTGCGACAGCCACGTCTTGCGCTGCGCGTCGCCCGAGGCGATGGCGTCGAGCTCGTCCTCGAGCGAGGCGGTGAAGTCGTAGTCGACGAGGCGCCCGAAGTGCACCTCCATCAGCCCGATCACGGCGAAGGCGATCCAGCTCGGCACCAGCGCCGAGCCACGTTTCCAGACGTACCCGCGCTCCTGGATCGTGTTGATGATCGAGGCATAGGTGGAGGGCCGGCCGATGCCGCGCTCCTCGAGGGTCTTGACCAGGCTCGCCTCGGTGTAGCGCGCCGGCGGGTTGGTGCTGTGGCCCTCGGGGGTCAGCGACTCGGCGCCCAGCGGGTCGCCCTCCGCCAGGCGCGGCAGCCGGCTCTCGGCGTCGTCGGCCTCGCCGCCGGCCTCCTCGTCGACGGTCTCGACGTAGGCCCGCAGGAAGCCCGCGAAGGTGATGGTGCGCCCGGACGCCGAGAACGTGCACTCCTCGCCGGTGGCCGCCGTGCCGGTGATCCGCACGCTCAGCGTGGTGCCGCGGGCGTCGCGCATCTGGCTGGCGATCGTGCGCTGCCAGATCAACTCGTAGACGCGGAACTCGTCACCGGAGAGCTCGCGGGCCACCTCACCGGGGGTCCGGAACGTCTCGCCGGCCGGGCGGATGGCCTCGTGGGCCTCCTGCGCGTTCTTGACCTTGCGCGTGTACTGGCGCGGCTTCTCGGCGACGAAGTCGGCCCCGTACAGGTCGCGGGCCTGGCTGCGCGCGGCGTTGATCGCGGTCTCCGACAGCGTCGTGGAGTCCGTGCGCATGTAGGTGATGTAGCCGTTCTCGTACAGCCGCTGGGCCGTGCGCATCGTCCGCTCCGCGGAGAAGCGCAGCTTGCGCCCGCCCTCCTGCTGCAGCGTCGAGGTCATGAACGGCGCGTACGGCTTGCGCGTGTACGGCTTCTCCTCGACCGAGGAGACGGTGTAGTCACGGTCGGCGAGGGCCTCGGCGAGCCGGCGGGCGTCGCCCTCGTCGAGGCGGCGCACGTCCTCGCTCTTGAGCTGTCCGCGGGAGTCGAAGTCGCGCCCGGTCGCGACGCGGGCGCCGTCGATCGCGGTGAGGGCGGCCTTGAACGAGGTGGCGTTGGCGTCGTCCTGGGTCTTCTTCGCCGCCAGCACCGCGTCGATGCCCCAGTAGGACGCCGACACGAACGCCATCCGCTCGCGCTCGCGCTCGACGATGACCCGCGTGGCCACCGACTGCACGCGGCCCGCCGAGAGCTTCGGCATGACCTTCTTCCACAGCACGGGGCTGACCTCGTAGCCGTAGAGCCGGTCGAGGATGCGGCGGGTCTCCTGGGCGTCGACCAGGTCGTGGTCGAGCTCGCGGGGGTTGGCCGCGGCGGCCTGGATCGCCGACTCGGTGATCTCGTGGAAGACCATCCGGCGGACCGGGACCTTCGGCTTGAGGGTCTCCAGCAGGTGCCAGGCGATGGCCTCGCCCTCGCGGTCGCCGTCCGTCGCGAGGTAGAGCTCGTCGACCTCCTTGAGGGCGTCCTTGAGCTCGGTGACCGTCGACTTCTTGTCCGGCGTGACGATGTAGAGGGGCTCGAACTCGTGGTCGACGTCGACCCCGAGGCGCGCCCAGGACTGGCCCTTGTACTTGGCGGGCACGTCGGCGGCGCCACGCGGGAGGTCGCGGATGTGGCCGCGGCTGGACTCGACGATGTAGCTCGAGCCCAGGTAGTCGGCGATCTTGCGGGCCTTCGCGGGGGACTCCACGATCACCAGGCGCCGGCGGCCGTCGCCGGCCGGGGTGACCCCGGTCCCGGTCTTCTTGCGGCCGCCACCGGAGCGGGGCTTCGGCGCCGCGGGCGCGCTCGACCCGTTCGACGGCGCACCCTCCGGCGCGGCCGTCGTCCCGGTCGTCGCGCTGCGTGCAGCCGCCGAACCCAACGCCTCAGCCACGGGCATGCCTCGTCTCGTCGTTGCCGTGGCGGGACCGCCACTCGCCGCCAGTGTGCCTCACGCCGTCCGGAGCGCCAGCGACAGCGTGACCGTCACCGCGTCCCGGCCGTCCGGAGGGCCGTCCGCCGGGACCCTCCGCAGGAGGATCGGCGCTGGTCACAGGCCTGTTCGGGGCCGTGTCGCGGGCGTCACACCGGCCAGACACCGTCCGCCAGGTCGCGCGGAGGCCGGCCCACCAGCTCGGCAAGGCGGCCCAGCCGCCGTCGCCCGACGATGCGCAGGAACGGCGCGCCCGCCACCTCGGCCAGGGTCGCCCCGAGGCCCGCGCGACGACTCGCCGTGAGCAGCGCGTCATGCAGGTGCGTGGCGTCGGGATCCAAGCCGAGCGTGTACGCGGGTCCGTGCTGCGCCCCGGCGGCGAGCACCCACAGTCGCAGCCGCGGTCCGTCCAGGTCGAAACCGTCCGGGAGGGCCTTCTGTTCCCGCGCGTCCCGCCACGCCTCGGCCAGCGCCACCAGATCGCCCCGGAACGCGCTGCGCAGCACCGGGCGGCCGTCGGGATGGCGGTCCAGCTCCGCGGCCACGCCCCGGGCCCGCAGCGCGCACCGCACGGCGTGCGCCCGCCACACCACCACGGGGTCGGGCTCGGGTTCGCGTCGCCGGGGCGGGGCCGGTGGCGGCTCGGGCTCGGGCCGGGTCGGGCTCGGCGGGGCGTCCGGGGGCCTCGCCGCCGAGGAGGCGGGCGAGCTCGTCGGCGTCGAGGTCGAGGAACTCGAGATCGGCCGGGTCGATGGTCCGGGGCTCGATGGCCGGCGGGGGTGGTCCGGGGTCGGGCGCGGGCTCGGTGTCGTCGGGCTCGTCCGGCTGGTCGGGCTCGTCCGGCTCGGGAGCGGGCGGCGTCCCGAGGACGACGGTGAGCCGGGCGGAGGTGCCGCGCCCGAACAGCGTGACCGAGCCGCCGGCGCAGAGCAGGCCCTCGAGGTCGTCCATAGCGCGCGGCCGGGCGTCCGCCGAGTAGAACGACAGCTGCCCCACGGCCACGCAGCCTAGAACATGCGTTCGAACGCGAGCGGCGCGCGACACCCCGGAACGCGCGAAGGGTCCCTTCCGTCGCTCTATGCGCCGGAAGGGACCCTTCGCGTTCAGGCAGACGCCGGGGGTCAGGCCCCGACGGTCGCCGGGGCGTCGGTGTTGGTGTCGGCGATCGACGTGGAGCGGCGCTTCGAGACGAAGACCGCCACGGCGATACCGATGAGCGCGACGAGCGCGATGGAGATGCGGATCGCCGGGCTGGCGTCGACGCCGACCGACAGCGCGACGACGGCCGGGGCGATCAGCACCGAGACCAGGTTCATGACCTTGATCAGCGGGTTGATCGACGGGCCGGCGGTGTCCTTGAACGGGTCACCGACGGTGTCACCGATGATCGTCGCCTCGTGGGCGTCGGACCCCTTGCCGCCGTGGTTGCCGTCCTCGACCAGCTTCTTGGCGTTGTCCCACGCACCACCGGAGTTGGCGAGGAACACCGCCATGAGCGTGCCGGCCGCGATCGCCCCGGCGAGGTAGCCCGCGAGCGGGCCGACGCCGAGACCGAAGCCGACCGCGATCGGCGCGAGGATCGCGAGCAGGCCGGGCGTGGCCAGCTCGCGCAGCGAGTCGCGGGTGCAGATGTCGACCACGCGGCCGTACTCCGGGCGCTCCGAGCCGTCCATGATCCCCGGCCGGGTGGCGAACTGGCGGCGGACCTCGTACACGACCGCGCCGGCCGCCCGGGACACGGCGTTGACCGCGAGCCCCGAGAACATGAAGACCACGGCCGCGCCGAGGATGATGCCGACGAGCAGGTTCGGAGCGGTCACCGCGTTGGTGAACGCGGTGCCCGCCTGGTCGGCCGTCACGCCGACCTCGGCGAGCGCCGACTGGATGGCGTCGTTGTACGAGCCGAACAGCGCCGTCGCCGCGAGCACCGCCGTGGCGATGGCGATGCCCTTGGTGATCGCCTTGGTGGTGTTCCCCACCGCGTCGAGCTCGGTGAGGATGTCGGCGGCCGGACCGTCGACGTCGCCGGACATCTCGGCGATGCCCTGGGCGTTGTCCGAGACCGGACCGAAGGTGTCCATCGCGACGATGACGCCGACCGTGGTGAGCAGCCCGGTACCGGCCAGGGCCACCGCGAACAGCGCCACGAACACCGAGCTGGAGAGCAGGAACGCCCCGTACACCGCGGCGCCGATGACGATCGCGGTGTAGACCGCCGACTCGAAGCCGACCGAGATGCCGGCGAGGATGACGGTCGCGGCACCGGTCAGGGAGCTGGTGCCGACATCCTTGACCGGCTGGGTCTCGGTGCCGGTGTAGTAGCCGGTCAGCGCCAGGATGAGGATGGCCAGCACGATCCCGATGATCACGGCGACGGCCGCGATCAGCTGCGGGTTCCCGGCGGCGGCGAGGTCACCGACCCGCGCGGCGTTGAGGCCGGGCAGCCCGACGAAGCTCGACGGCAGGTAGGTGAACGCCGCGATCGTGCACAGCACGATCGAGATGCCCGCCGAGATGTAGAAGCTGCGGTTGATCGCCTTGAGGGCGTTCTCGCCCTCGCGGGTCCTGGTGATGAACACACCGACGATCGCGGTGAGCACGCCGATGGCGGGCACGATCAGCGGGTAGGTCAGGCCGAGCGTGCCGAACGCGACCGAGCCCAGGATCAGCGCGGCCACGAGCATCACGGCGTAGGACTCGAAGAGGTCCGCGGCCATGCCGGCGCAGTCACCGACGTTGTCGCCCACGTTGTCGGCGATGGTCGCCGCGTTGCGGGGGTCGTCCTCGGGGATGTTCTGCTCGACCTTGCCGACGAGGTCGGCGCCCACGTCGGCGGCCTTGGTGAAGATGCCGCCGCCGACACGCATGAACATGGCGAGCAGGGCCGCGCCCAGACCGAAGCCCTCGAGCACGCGCGGCGCCTCGGCCACGAAGATCAGGACGACGACCGCGGCACCGAGCAGGCCCAGCCCGACGGTGAACATGCCGACGACGCCGCCGGTGCGGAAGGCGATGCGCGCGCCCTTGTCCCGGCCGCCGGGCGTGGTGGACGCCGCGGCGACGCGGATGTTGGCCTTGGTCGCGAGGTTCATGCCCAGGTAGCCGATGGCCATGGAGAACAGCGCGCCGAAGATGAAGGCGACCGAGCGGCCGATGCGCTCACCCGTGCCGGTCGCCGGCAGGGCGAACAGCACCAGGAACACGACGACGATGAACGGCGCCAACGTCTTGAACTGACGGTTCAGGAACGCCTGGGCGCCCTCCTGCACCGCCCGGCCGATGTCACGCATGCTCTGGGTGCCCTCGTCGGCGGCGAGCACCTGCTGACGTAGGACGAACCCGATGACCAGGGCGATGACGGCGATGACCGCCACCCCGATGACCACCGTGTATTCGCTCGGGGAGAAGACGACTCCTCCCGAAGCGAGGACGGACGCTTGCATCCAGCCTCCCGGTTGGCGCGGTAAGACGTGCGACACGCCGGGCGGGACCTCGCGGCAGCCTCGGCGCGTGATGATCAGGCCACCGTCCGGAGCACTCCGAGGGTGGACAGGTGCCGCAGTGTATGAGGTGCGCCGGACCGGATCTCACGGCAGTTCCCCCGATCGCTGTGAGCTGACCCTCTTTGCCGTGCGAGAGCGCTCCGCGCGGGCCCCCGGTCGACGGGTGTGCGAGTGTCGGTGTGCGTGGGCGCCGATTCCAGAATCTCCGGGCAGGAGGTCGTCGAGGGCGCCACCCGCGGGTCGCTGCTCCTGCGCCGTGTCCTCGCCGGGACGCCGTCCGGTGAGTCGCCGCTGACCCACGCCGAGATCGTCCCCGCGCGCGAGGGCACCCCCGACGCCTGGCCCGACTGGGTGCCCGACGCGCTGCGCGCCCGCCTCGAGGTCGGCGGCGTCGTGCGCCCGTGGCGCCACCAGGTCGCCGCGGCGCAGGCAGCGCACGCCGGTCGCCACGTCGTCGTCTCGACCGGGACGGCGTCGGGCAAGTCGCTGGCCTACCAGCTGCCGGTGCTCGCCGAGCTGCACGCCGACCCGCGCGCGACCGCGCTCTACCTCGCGCCGACCAAGGCCCTCGGCGCCGACCAGCTGCGCTCGGTGCAGGACCTCGCCGAGCCGCTGGACGACATCCGCGCCGCCGCCTACGACGGCGACACCCCGATCGCCGAGCGCGACTGGGTCCGCCAGCACGGGCGCTGGGTGTTCACCAACCCCGACATGCTCCACCGCGGGATCCTGCCGCGCCACGGGCGCTGGACGACGTTCCTGCGCCGCCTGCGCTACGTCGTGATCGACGAGTGCCACACCTATCGCGGGCTGTTCGGCTCCCACGTCGCGCTGCTGGTGCGCCGGCTGCGCCGGATC
>CAWATV010000004.1:0-56151 GCA_963785135.1 uncultured Actinomycetota bacterium | reverse complement strand
GGCCACAATGGGCGGCCATGAGTGAACTCGTCCACCTCGAGGTCTCCGACGGCACGGCGACGATCACGCTGGACTCGCCGTCGAACCGGAACGCGCTGTCCGCCCAGGTGCGCCGGGAGCTCTCCGACCACCTCGATGCGGCCCTGCTCGACGACACCGCGCGGGTGGTCGTCCTGACCCACACCGGACCGGTGTTCTGCTCGGGGATGGACCTGCGCGAGTCGCGCGGCGCGGGCTCGGGCGACCAGGGCGTGAACGAGTTCCCCGCGATCCTCACCGCGCTGTGGACCGCGGGGAAGCCGGTCATCGCCCGTCTCGCGGGTCCCGCGCGCGCGGGCGGGGTCGGCCTCGTCTCGGCCTGCGACATCGCCGTGGCGGCCCGCGAGGCGACGTTCGCGTTCAGCGAGGTGCGCATCGGCGTGATCCCGGCGGTGATCTCGACGACCGTCCTGCCGCGCCTGCTGCCGCGCGCCGCGCACGAGCTGATGCTCACCGGCGAGACCTTCGACGCCGACCGCGCCGCCGCCATCGGGTTGATCAACACCGCGGTCGATGCCGACGGCCTCGACGCCGAGGTCGCGCGCTACCGCGACGTGCTCGCTCGCGGTGGCCCCGAGGCAATCGCCGGGACGAAGGCGCTGCTGCGGCGCAACCGCGCCGAGGACCTCCAGGACGACCTGCGGGCGATGACCTCGCTCTCGGCCGAGTACTTCGCCTCCGAGGAGGCCCAGGAGGGCATGGCCGCCTTCGCCGAGAAGCGGGCGCCGTCCTGGGTGCGGTGACTCGCGACCACCTCGACCGGGGTCAGCGGAGGTTGAGCACCAGCACGAGCAGCAGCAGCACGACGAGCATCCCCGTCACCCACCACCGCGCGTAACGGCGCTCCACGTCCTCGCGCCCGGTCTCAGTCGCTGCCGGGCGCGGGCGTGGAGCCCCGGCGACGCGGCGTCCCGGCGCTCCGCGGCGCCCAGACGGGCGGCGACCGAACGCTCGACGACGGTGTCGATGACCGCGGCGACGCCCCAGCACACGGGGCCGACGACCGCGACCACGAGCACGACCTGCACCGCGAAGTCGAGCTGGGTGAGCCACAGCTCGACGCCGTCCCACCAGGTCGCGACGGCGTGCAGCACGGCTCGACGGTACGCGCGGGGCGCCGGCGCCGCGTCAGCGGCCCAGGAAGTCCTCGAGGATCGGGGCGACGAGCTCGACCCGCTGCATGAGCCCGTTGTGGGTGGCGCCGGGCACCACCGCGAGCCGGGCGTCCGGGATCTCGTGCCAGCTCCAGGGCGGCGTGCTCGACGGTCACGAAGTCGTGATCGCCGATCATGATCAGGGTGGGGGCGGAGACCCGCGCGAGCTCCTCGTCGCTCCAGTCCGCGTGTCCCGCACGACCGGGCCCTGCTTCGCCATCTGGGCATCGAGGTCGGCGGGCGGGGGTCGTAGCCGTTCGTGCTGGACGCGCATCGCCTCGAACTCCTCCGCGGTGGGCATCCGGGTCGAGGTCGCCCATCGGGACGGGTCGGTGATGTCCTCGTGATAGCCGTCGGGCCGCACGTGACCGGAGGCGAAGACGAACCGGTCGATCGCGGCCGGGGTACCGATCGCCGCCTCCATCGCGGCGAGCCCACCCGAGCTGAACCCGAGCACGTCGGCGCGCTCCAGCCCGAGGTGGTCCAGCAGCCCCACGAGGTCCGAGGCGAGCCCGCGAGGTGAGGTCGCGGTCGACGTCGCCGGTCCGGCCGTGGCCCTGTTGCTCGACGGCGATCACCTGGCGCGCCGCGGCCAACCGCGGCGGAGCAGCCCCGAAGCCGAGCTCGATCGTCAGGTGACCACCCGGCACCAGGACGAGCGGGCGCCCGGACCGTGCACCTCGTAGTACATCGACAGGCCGTTCACGGGGGCGTACACGGTCTCTCCCTCCGACGCGTGTCCGGTCACGGTACTGGCCGGTACCGCTGCCGGCACTCATCGATCCTCCCGTGCCGAGGCGGGGAGCCTCCGTCATCGATAGGTTGCGGGCATGTTCGCCGTCTACGCCTCCGAGCCCAACGCCGACGACCCGATCGCCTCCCTCGTGGTGGGCGAGCGGCCCGACCCCGAGGTGCCCGAGGGATGGGTGCGCGTCAAGGTCGAGGCCGCGAGCCTCAACATGCACGATCTGGCGACCCTGCGCGGGGTCGGGATCAAAGAAGACCAGTTCCCGATGATCCTCGGCTGCGACGGCGCCGGGACCCTCGACGACGGCACGCCCGTGATCCTGCACTCGCTGATGGGCGACCCGGACTGGAAGGGTGACGAGACCCTCGACCCGAAGCGCAAGATGCTCACCGAGTGGGCGCAGGGCAGCTTCGCCGACTACGTCGTCGTCCCGTCGCGCAACGCGCTCCCGCGTCCGGAGGGCATGAGTGCGGTCGCCGGCTCGGTGATGGGCACCGCGTGGCTGACCGCGTACCGGATGCTGTTCACCAAGTCCGGGCTGCGCGGCGGGCAGACCATGCTCGTGCAGGGTGCCTCGGGCGGGGTGTCGACCGCCCTGATCGCGCTCGGCCGCGCCGCGGGCATGCAGGTCTGGGTCACCGGGCGCACCGACGAGAAGCGCGAGCTGGCCGTGCGCCTGGGCGCGCACCAGGTCTTCGAGTCGAACGCGAAGCTGCCGGGCAAGGTCCAGGCCGTCTTCGAGACCGTCGGCGAGGCGACGTGGAAGCACTCGCTGCGCTCGCTGGTCCCCGGCGGCACCATCGTCTGCTCCGGCGCCACCTCGGGCATGAACCCGAGCGCCGACCTCGCGCAGGTCTTCTTCCTGCAGAAGAACGTGGTCGGCTCGACCATGGGGACGCTCGCCGAGCTGGGTGACCTCCTCGACTTCGTCGCCACCACCGGCATCACCCCGGAGATCGGCCAGGAGCTGCCCATGACTGAGGCCGCGCAGGGCTTCCGGTCGATGCTCGACGGCGAGACCGCCGGGAAGATCGTCTTCACACGGTAGGGGGCGCCTGCCCGGAGGGTGATCGGGTGGGGACGGCGGGCACGCTCCCGAGGAGCGTCCGGACGGACACGACCGGGCTGTTCCGGCTGTTCAGCGCCCTGTTCGCGCTCTCCCTGATCCTCCACCAGCTCTGGTGGAACTCCTTCGAGCTCCTCACCCCGCACGCCGCGGTGATCCTCGCCGCGGCGTGGGCGCTGCTGCGCCCGACCTCGGTCGGCCGGTTCCTCCTGGCGGTCGGCGCCGAGGTCGTCGCGGTGGCACTGGACATGCCGTTCGTCGGGAGCCACACGCTGCTGGTGCTGATCGTCGGCGGCTGCGTGCTCGCGCAGCTCGGGTGGCTCACCGTCCGCGCCCGGCGCCTGCCCTCCCCGGCCGCCGCGTTCGACACGATCGCCCCGTTCCTGCGGGTCGCGGTGATCGTCGTCTACGCGACCGCCGCGGTGGCCAAGCTCAACTCCGGGTTCCTCGACCCGGTGACGAGCTGTGCGGCGTCGATGTCGCGGCAGGTCGCGTGGTTCGATCCGGCCCTCCTCGACGGTTCCTGGCGCATCGAGCCGGCGATCTGGGGCACGGTGGCGACCGAGGTCGCCCTCCCGGTGCTGCTGGCCGTGCGCCGGACCCGCCTGCTCGGTGTGGTGGTGGGCGTCGGGTTCCACGTCGTGCTCGCGCTCGCCGGCAACGTGCCCTTCACCGCTCTCGCGTTCGCGCTCTACGTCGCGTTCCTCCCCCGCGACCTCCCGATCGGTCTCCCGCGGGTCGGCCGTCCGCTGCGCGCCGCCGTGCTCGCCGGGGCGGTCGTCGCGTGGCTCACCGGTGCCGCGCTCTCCGTGACCGATCCCGGCCTCGTCGGCGTCCTCATCGCGGACGGGACGCGCCTCGTCGTCGTGCTGGTCGCCTGCGGCGGCCTCGGCGCCCTGCTCGTGCTCCGCCGTGGCGCTCCCGACCCTCCCGAGTACCCGCCGCACTCGCTACGGGTCCGCGAGCCGGTCCTGGCCGTCGGGGTCGCCCTGCTGATCGTCAACGGCATGAGCCCCTACCTCGGGCTCCAGACCGACAGCTCCTTCGAGATGTTCAGCAACCTGCGCACCGAGCCCGGCGCCTGGAACCACCTGCTCGTCCCCGAGGCGGTGCGCATCTTCGGCTATCAGGACCGGCCGGTCCGCGTGGTCGCGTCGAACGACCCCGCGCTCACGACCCGCGGCGGAGGCGCGACGGCGGTGCTCCGCTTCGAGCTGGAGCGCTACCTCCGGGAGCACCCCGGAACGGTGGCGGCCGCTCTCGCCCCCGGAGACGCCGCCCCGCGCACGCTCGGACCGCTCCCGCCCGGACCGACGCCCGCCGAACGGATCGCGGTCTTCCGCGACGTCCCCCCGCCCGGGACGCCGCGCTGCTGACCGATTCGTGCTGTGGTGGCCCGGGCACCGCGGGTAGTGTCCGACCCGTCGACGCGGACACGGTCGGGGGACCTCGCACGAATCGTCGGAGAGGTTCCGCGCCATGTTCCGCACGGTGCGTGGCCCGGTCCCGGCCGGTCACCGCCGCGCGGTACGCCTCGGGCGTCGCGCCGCCGAGCTCCTCGTCCTGGTGCTCGTCCTGGTCGCGGCGGGCAGCGGGGTCGACGCCACGCCCCCGGCCTGGCGCCCCACCGACCCACTCGGTGACGGCCTCCTGACCCCGCTGGGCGACTCCACGATCCGCGCCGTCTGCACCGCCGGGGCGTGCTCGCTCCGGGTGCACGCCCCGTCGGGCGGCGCCGGGATCCGGCTGGCCACCCGGCCCGGGGAACGCTTCGTCGGGATGGGCGAGCGCTTCGGGACCCTCGATCTCACCGGCCAGCTCCTGCACAACCAGGTGGCGGACGGGGAGGCGCAGCCCCGGACGACGAGCTACTCCCCCACCCCGTTCCTGCTCTCCGGACGCGGCTACGGCCTGCAGCTCGAGACGACCGCCGACGCGACCGTGGACCTCCGCGCGCCCGGCACGGTGACGATCCGCGTCGCGGCGGCGGATGTGGTCGTCGACGTCCTCACGGGTCCTGACCCCGCGGCGGTCCTCGCCCGGCGCAGCGCCCTGGTGGGGCCGCCCCCGGTCCCGCCGGCCTGGGGATTCGGAGTGTGGAAGAGCCTCATCGGCGGGCACGACCGGGCGCTCGCCGACACCGACGCGCTCCTGGCCGCCGGGGTGCCACTCGACGCCGTCTGGCTCTACGACCTCACCGACCCCGTCTCCGGGATCGGGTGGACATGGCCGGTGTACGGCCCCGTCCTCCCGGGCCCCTACCTCGATCCGCGCGCCACGGTCGCGGCCCTGCACGCCCGGGGCCTGCGGGCCATGGGCTACCTCAGCCCCTTCCTCGTCCCCGGTCGTCCGGGCTACGACGAGGCCGCGGCGCGCGGCTACCTGGTGCGCGATGCCGCCGGCGACGTGGTCACCGAGCACTGGATGTACGGCGACCGGCGCGCCTACCTGGACTTCACCGACCCCGCCGCCACCCGGTGGTGGCAGGACCGGGTGCGGTCGGCGTTCGGCGTCCTCGGCCTCGACGGGGCGATGCAGGACTACGGCGACGGCGCCCCGCTCACCGGCCGGTACGCGAGCGGGCAGCCGGCGGCGATGGTGCGCAACCTCTACCCGGTGCTCTACGCCCGCGCCGCGCGCGAGGCCGTGCAGTCGGTCCGGCCGGACGCGACGGTGCTGTTCGCGCGGTCGGGCTACACGGGCTCGCAGGCCGAGGTGACCGGGCGCTTCACGGGCGACCAGACCCGCGACTGGGACGCCCGCACCGGCCTCCCGTCGGTCCTGCCGGGCATGCTCAGCGGCGGCGTCTCGGGCTGGCCCTACTGGGGTCCCGACGTCGGCGGCTTCCTCGACGGTGACCACCTCGACCCCGGTGAGGAGCGCGAGCTCTGGGCCCGGTGGCTCCAGCTCGGCGCGCTCTCGCCCGTCCTGCGCGACATGCTCGGCGCCCAGGCGAACCCCCTCGGCGTGCAGTCCGACGCGGCGACCCTCGCGGCGTTCCGCGGGTACGCACGGCTGCACCGTGCCCTCGTCCCCTACCTCGCCGGGCTCGCCTGGCAGGCGCACGCCACCGGGCTGCCCCTGATGCGACCGCTCTGGCTCGAGCACCCGGGCGACGCCGACGGCGTGGGGCATCGACGACGAGTACCTGCTCGGTCCGGACCTGCTCGTCGCCCCGGTGCTGCGGGAGGGCGTGACCGGGCGGGCGGTGTACCTGCCCGCCGGGACGTGGAGCGACTACTGGTCCGGCGCCCGGGCGACCGGGCCGGGCTGGATCCGGGTGGGCGCCCCGCTCACCCGGATCCCGCTCTTCGTGGCGGCCGGTTCGACGCTCGCCCTGCCCCCGCCGGCGGCCCTCGGGCTGCCGGGCTGAGCTCAGGCGGTGAGGCGGCGGTCGTGCGCGCCGGCGCCGGCGAGCTCGCTCAGTGCCGCGCGGGCCAGGGCGTCGTTGGCCCGGAAGCTCAGCGCGTTGGTGTTCGGGCGGGTGAACGCGCCGGGGAGGCGCAGGTTGGTGTGCGGGCCGATCGCGAAGCGGCCCGGGTGGGCGCGGCCGTCGTCGTCGACGACGCGGAAGTCGGACGGCCGCACCCGCACCAGGCCGGTGTTGTGCAGCGTCACGGCCCCGCCCCCGTGGTCGGCCGCGGCGTCGGCGGCGTGTACCGCCGCGCCGTGCTCCTCGCGCAGGATTTCCTCGTCGAGCTGGCCGTCGGCGTGCATCGCGGCGAGCATCGGGTCGTCACTGCGGCTCACGCTGGGTGCCGAGAGGCGGGCGTCGACGAACGTCCGCGTGGTGACCGCCACGTCGCCGAGCGAGGCGCTGGTGGCCCGGAAGCCGTCGTCGACCGGGGTCACCGTGAGGCCCGCGCCGAGGAAGACCACGTAACCGGCGCGCGAGAGCGCGAGGAGCTGGCGCAGGCGCGGTCCGGGCGGCCCGCTGGCCAGCGAGCTGAACAGGTTCTGCCACCACGCGAGGTCGCGGGCGCGCGAACCGGGGGTCAGCGCGGGCGATCCGGCGAGCTCGGCGACCTGCGCGTACACCGACAGCAGGGCGACGAACGCCCCGAGCTCGGCGGTGTACCGGTCGTCGACGTGGCGGGCGAGGTCGTCGGCGACGTAGGCGCGCATCCGCTCCTGCAGCGCGTCCAGGTCGCCGGCCTCGACACCGGCGAGCGGCCGGTCGATGCGCTCGAAGTCGAGGCGGTCTTCTCCGTCGGGCACGCGCTCGGCGACCAGCGCCTGCCGCTCCTCGGAGTACCAGTCCAGCTCCGCGTAGCGGGCGGCGAAGTCGTCCCAGGTGCCGTGCACGCGGTCGGGATGACCGGCGAAGAGCTCGTGGTAGTAGCCCCAGCCGACCTCCTTGGCCATCAGGGGCCACACGTCGCGGCGCAGGTCGACGTTCCCGCGGCGGACGAAGCCGGCGATCTCGTCCGGCCCGAGGAACCGCGGCAACGGCGGGCGTGGCCCGCGCAGCGCGTACTCGGTCTTGGCGTGGTAGGGCACCCCGCGCCCGGAGCCGACGTGCAGGACGGGCTCGGTGCCGGCGGGCTCGTAGTCCAGGGTGCCGTCGCCGCGGTCGTGGAAGCGCCCTCCGCGGCCCTCGAACAGCAGGACCATGAGGTCGACGAACGCCAGCCCCATGCCGCGGGCGATCACCGGCTCGCCGGCCGGGATGACCCCGAGCGCCGAGTCGGTGGTCTGCTCGGGCGGGAAGTAGAGCAGGCCGTGGGCCTCGGCGTGGGCGACCATGTCGGCCTCGGCGTCGGTCGGGGCGGCGTCGAGGTGCCCGGACGCGAGCACGAGGACGTCGGCCGGGACGTCCGGCTCGCCCGCGAGCAGCACCCGGTCCGGGGTCCCGCGGCGCAGCCCGACCGCGCGGGTGCGGTGGCGGTGCACGCGGACCCCGGGCGGCAGCGTCGCGAGGGTCCGGCGCAGCACCCAGTCCAGGTAGTGGCTCTGGAGGCGACGGGTGGCGAAGGTGGCCGGGCCGAGGCCGCGCAGCTCGTCGCCGACCGGGCCGCCCGGGACCTCCTCGCCGTCGAGCTCGCCGTCGCGGACGGCGACCGCCCACTCGTACAGCGAGAGCCCCGGGGAGATCGGTCCGTCGATGACGACGCTGTCGTCGGTGAACATGGTGACGTCGGCGGCCATGGAGTTCATCCACAGCAGCGCCGACTGGTCCTCGCGCCAGAATCCGCCCGGCCCCGTCGGGGTAGGGGTCGACGAGATGGACGTCGAGGTCGTCGACGAACTCCGGCGCGCTCGCCGCGAGCCGCTCGAGCACACCGGTTCCGCGGGGGCCGCCCCCCACGATGACGATCGACCTCGTCATGGTGCTCCCTCCGCGTGATCTCCACGGTAGGTCGCGCGGGGCGGACCCGGCCACCGGACGTGACCGGGTCGGCCCCCCGGCACCGGTCAGCGGCGGGGGCGTCCCTTGTCGGGACGGTTCGGGGCGCGGGTGGCGCCCTCGGCGGCCGACGCGCGCCGCAGCCCCATCGGGCGGCCGGCAACGCGGGCGCGCTGCAGGCGCTTCACGACCGGGCCGGGTACGTCGGCGGGCAGCTCGACCAGGGTGTGGTCGGTGCGGATGTCGATGTGCCCGATGTGCGCGGAGTCGAGGCCGGCCTCGTTGGCGATGGCGCCGACGATCGCACCCGGACGCACGCGCTGGTTGTGCCCGACCTCGATGCGGTAGGTGTCGGTGCCCGACCCGACCGTCCACGACGGCGCGGGGGCGCCACCACGGCTCGAGCTCGACCGGCCGGGACCCTGGCCGCGCTCGGGCTTGCCCTCGCGCGCGGCCCGGTTGTCACCCCGGACGGGGGCGGCGGGCAGGTCCTCGACCAGCAGCGGCTTCGTGCCCTGGACCATCTTGGCCAACGCGGCCGCGAGCTCCATCGGGTCGGCGCCGGTCTCGGCGACGTAGTCGTCGACGATCCCGCGGAAGACGTCCATCGGGTCGCCCCCGGACACCGTGCCGTCGAGGGTGCCGGTGATGCGCTCGGCGAAGCGCCGCTTGCGCACCGCGTTGACGTCGGCGGTGTCGGGGACCGACATCTCCTCGGCCTTCTGCTTGGTGGCCGACTCGATGGCGCGCATCGTGCGGATCTGGCCGCGGGTGACGAAGGAGATCGCGTCGCCGCTGCGCCCGGCCCGGCCGGTGCGCCCGATGCGGTGCACGTAGGACTCGCTGTCCGGCGGGAGGTCGTGGTTGACGACCAGCGAGATGCGGTCGACGTCGAGGCCGCGGGCGGCGACGTCGGTGGCGACCAGGACGTCGATCTCGCCCGAGCGCAGCCCGGCGATGGTCTTCTCGCGCTGCGGCTGGGACAGGTCGCCGGAGATGGCGACGGCGGAGAAGCCCCGGCGGTTGAGGGCGTCGGTGACGTCGGTGGTGTTCTGGCGGGTGCGGACGAACACCAGGGCGGCGTCGAAGTCCTCGATCTGCAGCACGCGCGACAGGGCGTCGGCCTTGAGCCGCTCGGGCACCACGATGTAGCGCTGGCGGGTGTTGATGCCCGTCTGCGTCTTCGACTTGATCGCGACCTCGGCCGGCGCGTTCAGGTGCTTGCGCGAGACCTGGCGGATCGCCGGGGGCATGGTGGCCGAGAACAGGGCCACCTGCCGATCGGCCGGGAGCAGGCCGAAGATGTTCTCGACCTCCTCGAGGAAGCCCATCTGCAACATCTCGTCGGCCTCGTCGAGCACGAAGTGCCCGACCTCGGTGAGGTCGAGGGTGCCCTTCTCGAGGTGGTCGGCCACGCGGCCGGGGGTGCCGACGACGATCTGGCCGCCCCGGCGCAGCCCGTGCAGCTGCGGGCCGTAGGGCGCGCCGCCGTAGAGCTGGACGACGTGCAGGCCGGGCACGGCGGAACCGAGGCGCTCGATGGCCTCGGCGACCTGCATGGCCAGCTCGCGCGTCGGGGTCAGGATCAGGGCCTGCACCGCGCGCAGGTGCGGGTCGATCGCGGAGAGCAGCGGCAGCGCGAACGCCGCCGTCTTGCCGGTGCCGGTCTGGGCGAGGCCCATCACGTCCCGGCCCGCCAGCAGCAGCGGGATGGTCTCTTCCTGGATCGGGGTCGGGGTGTCGAACCCGGACTCGACCAGGTGGGGCAACAGGCGCTTGGCGACGCCGAGGGCCTCGAAGCCGGTGGGCTCCTGCTCCTCGGGGGCCTCGTCGAGGTCCTCGGGGGTGTCGCGGGGCTCGTCGACGTCGGTGGCCTGGTCGGGCTCGGCGACGTCGGTGTGCTCGGGGGTGATCACATCGAGGCGCTCGACGTGGTCGGAGTCGGACAGGACAGCAGCGTTGGACACAGATCTCTTTCAGGTGGGGTACGGCGGACATGTGAGCTGTCCGCGGACCCGTGTCACGCGGGGTCCTTCCCAGGCCGACAGCTCGGCGTTCAGCGACGAGTCTACGCGAAGGTCACTTCTTGCCCGACTTCGCCTTGTCCACGGCGTTCTGGTCGGTGGACAGCGCGGCGACGAAGGCCTCCTGCGGGACGTCGACCCGACCGATGGTCTTCATCCGCTTCTTGCCTTCCTTCTGCTTCTCGAGCAGCTTGCGCTTGCGGGTGATGTCGCCGCCGTAGCACTTGGAGAGCACGTCCTTGCGGATCGCCCGGATGGTCTCGCGCGCGATGATCTTGGCGCCGATCGCGGCCTGGATCGGGACCTCGAACTGCTGGCGCGGGATGAGCTCGCGCAGCTTGGTGGCCATCGAGTTGCCGTAGGCGTACGCGGCGTCCCGGTGGACGATCGCCGAGAAGGCGTCCACCGGCTCGCCCTGCAGGAGGATGTCGACCTTGACCAGGTCGGCGGCCTGCTCGCCGGCGGGCTCGTAGTTCAGGGAAGCGTACCCGCGGGTGCGCGACTTCAGGATGTCGAAGAAGTCGAAGATGATCTCGGCGAGCGGCATCGTGTACCGCAGCTCGACGCGGCTGTCGGACAGGTAGTCCATCCCGCCGAGCTGGCCGCGCCGCGACTGGCACAGCTCCATGATCGGACCGACGAAGTCCGACGGCGTCAGGACCGAGACCTTCGTGACCGGCTCGAAGATCGTCGCGACCTTGCCCTCGGGCCAGTCCGCCGGGTTGGTGACCTCGACCTCGCTCCCGTCGTCGAGCTCGAGGCGGTAGACGGTGTTCGGCGCGGTCGAGATGAGCTCGAGGCCGTGCTCACGCTCGAGACGGTCGCGGGTGATCTCCAGGTGCAGCAGCCCGAGGAAGCCGCAACGGAAGCCGAAGCCCAGTGCCGCGGACGTCTCGGGCTCGTAGCTCAGGGCGGCGTCGTTGAGGCGCAGCCGGTCGAGCGCGTCGCGCAGCAGCGGGTAGTCGGTGCCGTCGATCGGATAGAGCCCGGAGTAGACCATCGGCTGCGGGTCCCGGTAGCCGCCGAGGGCTTCCTTGGCGCCCTTGCGCTCCCACGTGACGGTGTCGCCGACGCGGGACTGGCGGACGTCCTTCACCCCGGTCATGAGATAGCCCACCTCGCCGACCCCGAGCCCCTGGCAGGGCTTCTGGTCCGGCGAGATGATCCCGACCTCGAGCAGCTCGTGCACCGTGCCGGTCGACATCATCTTGATCCGCTCGCGCGGGGTGATCTTCCCGTCCACGACGCGGATGTAGGTGACGACGCCGCGATAGGTGTCGTAGACCGAGTCGAAGATCATCGCGCGGGCCGGCGCGTCGGCGTCGCCGACCGGGGCCGGGACCCGGCGGACCACCGAGTCGAGCACCGCCGGCACGCCGTCGCCGGTCTTGGCGCTGATCCGCAGGACGCTGTCGGGGTCGCAGCCGACGAGGTGCGCGATCTCGGCGGCGTAGCGCTCGGGGTCGGCAGCCGGCAGGTCGATCTTGTTGAGCACCGGGATGATCTCGAGGTCGTTCTCCATGGCCAGGTACAGGTTGGCCAGGGTCTGCGCCTCGATGCCCTGCGCGGCGTCGACCAGCAGGATCGCGCCCTCGCACGCCGCGAGCGACCGGCTGACCTCGTAGGTGAAGTCGACGTGGCCCGGGGTGTCGATCAGATGCAGGACGTGGTCGCGCTGCTCGCCGTCCGGACCCGCCGCGAACCACGGCAGGCGGACGTTCTGCGCCTTGATGGTGATGCCGCGCTCGCGCTCGATGTCCATGCGGTCGAGGTACTGCGCGCGGTAGGCCCGGTCGCCGAGGACGCCGGTCATCTGCAGCATCCGGTCGGCCAACGTCGACTTGCCGTGGTCGATGTGCGCGATGATGCAGAAGTTCCGGATCCGCTCGGGCGGGGTGAACGTCTCGTCCGCGTAGCCCTTCGTGCCCGGCCGTCCCGGTGTCGATGCGGACTGCGGGGTGGTCTGGGTCAACGTGGTCCTCTACTCGCGGGTGGGCAGGTGCTTCGGGTCCATCGTCCCACGAGCCCCGGCGGGGCCGCCCCTGTGCGGGGTTGGTAGCCTGAGTGCCACTGCGTGGTGCTCCTCGAGCGTCCCCGCGCGCTCCCGTGACGCAACAGACTCCGAAGAACGAGGTTCGAACGCTCCGTGGCCAACATCAAGCAGCAGGTCAAGCGCATCCGGAAGAACGAGGAAGCGCGCCAGCGCAACAAGGCGACGAAGTCGCGCATCAAGACCGCGATCCGCCGCTACCGCGAGGCCACCGCCGCCGGTGACCTCGAGGCCGCTGCCGAGCGCCGCCGCGAGGCCGGCCGCCTGCTCGACAAGGCCGTCAGCAAGGGCGTCATCCACAAGAACCAGGCCGCGAACAAGAAGTCGCGCATGGCCCACCGCGCCGAGCGCTTCTCGGTCGACAACAAGGCCGGCAAGACCCCGGCCTAGTCACACCTCGCACACGGCCCGTCCCCGCATCATCGGGGGCGGGCCGTCGTCGTGCGGGAATGAGCCGGCTCAGCGGTGGGTGCCGCCGCGGGCGGCGAGCATCAGCTCGACCGCGTGCTCGAGGGCGTACGCCGGATCGGCCGCGGCGCCCTTGACGTCGGCGTTGAGGTCGGCGACGACGCCCATGGCGCGCGTGAGGCCCTCGCCGGTCCAGCCCCGGACGTTCGCCTGCCCGCGGCGGACCTTCCACGGCGGCATCTTCAACGTCGACGCCAGCGCGTAGGGGTCGCCTCGGCCCGCGGCGCTGACCCGTGCGGCCGTCCGGACGCCGTCGGCGAGGGCGTCGGCGAGCAGGACGTGCGCGACGCCGTTGTCCAGCGCCCAGCGCAGCGTCTCGAGGGCACCGGCGCGGTCGCCGGTCATCGCCCGGTCGGCGACGGCGAAGCCGGTGACCTCGGCGCGTCCCCGGTGGAAGCGGCGCACGGCATCGGCGTCGACCTGGCCGCCGGTGTCCGCGGCGAGCTGGGAGGCGGCTGCGGCGAGCTCGCGCAGGTCCGAACCGATCGCCTCCATCAGCAGGCCCAGCGCGTCGCCGGTGATGCGTCCGCCGGCCTGCCGGACCTCGGCGCGCACGAAGTCGGCGCGCTGGTCGTCGCCGAGCCCGGCCGCTGACGACTCCGCCGCGCCGGCCGCACGCAGGCCCTCGAGCAGCGCGTCACCCTTCGACCCCTTCGCCCCGCCCTTCGCGGGCTTGCGGGCCTTCGCGCTCCTGGGTGGCCCACGGTGCACGACGACGAGGCTGACCCCGTCGGTCGGCGCCCGGGCGTAGTCGAGGAGCAGCGTGGTGACCTCGGCCCCCGCGTCGTGGGCGTTCTCCAGGACGACCACCCGCGACTCGGCGAACAGCGACGGGCTGACCAGCTCGCCGAGCAGGCCCGCGGTGATCTCGTTGGCCGGCAGGTGCTGGACCTCGACGGCGGGGTCGGCGGCGCGGGCCTCGGCCACGGCCCGCGCGACCGCGCGCTCCACCAGCAGCGCCTCGTCACCGACGACCAGGTGTACGGGCGCGGGGGTCACGAGGCCAGATCGTGCCACGCCGGCCCCGACGTGACCCCCGTCTCTGCGCTCGATCGGTGGTCGCTGTCCCGCGGGTGCCGTAAGGTCCTGAACCGATCGACCACAACTCCATACGGCTCATCCAGAGGGGTAGAGGGAACGGCCCGACGACACCCCGGCAACCGGCGGACCTTCGCGTGCGAAGACCGAACACGGTGCCAATTCCGACCCGTTCGCGGGGAAGATGAGGAGGAATCCTTCATGACGATGACTGCTGCGACCCCGACCGACCATCCGGTCGCCAAGTTCGATCTCGGCCCGGCGTGTGCGCTCTCCTGCCGGGCCTGTGGCCACCGGATGGAGCTCGCCGCGGAGTTCGCCTGCCCCCAGTGCTTCGGCCCGCTCGAGGTCGCCTACGACTTCGGCACCATCACGCGCGACGACATCGAGCGCGGCCCCCACAGCATCTGGCGCTACCGCGACCTGCTCCCGGTCCCGACCACCGTCGACGCCCACCCGAACACCGACCCCGGCTTCACCCGGCTGCTCCGCGCCGACCGGCTCGGCGCGGCCCTGGGCATCCGCAACCTGTGGGTCAAGGACGACACCGGCAATCCGACGCACTCCTTCAAGGACCGCGTGGTCGCCGTGGCGCTCGCCGCGGCGCGCGAGCTGGGGTTCTCGGTGCTCGCCTGCCCGTCGACCGGCAACCTCGCGAACGCCACCGCCGCCGCGGCCGCGCGTGCCGGGTGGGACTCGGTGGTCCTGGTCCCGTCCTCCCTCGAGCGCGCGAAGATCCTGATGACCGCGGTCTACGAGACGAACCTGCTCGCGTGTGAGGGCACCTACGACGACGTCAACCGGCTGGCCACCGAGCTCGCCTTCGAGCAGGAGGACTGGGCGTTCGTCAACGTCAACGTCCGCCCGTACTACGCCGAGGGCTCGAAGACGCTGGGCTACGAGGTCGCCGAGCAGCTCGGGTGGCGGATCCCGGCCCAGACCGTGATCCCGATCGCCTCCGGCTCGCAGCTGACCAAGGTCGACAAGGCCTACGGCGAGCTGATCTCCCTCGGGCTGGTCGACGAGACCGCGTACAAGGTCTTCGGCGCCCAGGCCGCCGGCTGCTCGCCGGTGTCGACCGCCTTCGGGGAGGGCACCGACGTGGTCCGCCCCCAGAAGCCGGACACCATCGCGCGCTCGCTGGCCATCGGGAACCCCGCCGACGGGCCCTACGTGCTCGACGCCGTGCGCCGCTGCGGCGGGGCGATCACCGACGTCACCGACGAGGAGATCCGCGACGGCATCCGGCTGCTCGCCCGGACCGAGGGCGTCTTCGCCGAGACCGCAGGCGGGGTCACCGTCGCCAACGCCAGGAAGATGGTCGAGTCCGGTCAGCTCGACCCCGACGCGGACACCGTCCTGCTCATCACCGGCGACGGGCTCAAGACCCTCGACGCCATCGAGCACCAGGTCGGCCCGACGGCCACCATCCCGGCGACCTCGAAGGCCGTCCGCGAGGCTCTCGGGCTGTAGTCCCCGGGCGGTCGTCCCCGGGCGTACGGGCGTCCGGACGCGGGGAACCCGGGGCGGGTGACCCACCTCCGCGTCTCCCGCACCGTCCACGCCGCAGCCGCGGACGTGTTCGCGCTCCTCGCCGATCCCGGGCGCCACGTCGAGCTCGACGCCTCGGGCATGGTGCGTGGACACGTCTCCGGTGGCGCGGACGCGGTGGGCGACGTGTTCGTCATGGACATGCACAACGACCGTCGCGGCGACTACCGGACGCTCAACAGGGTCGTCGCGCGCGACCCCGATCGACAGTTCGGCTGGGCGCCCGGCGTGCCCGGCGAACCCGCCCTCGGGCACACCTACACCTACACGCTGCTGCCCACGGCGGACGGCGTGCAGGTGGTGCAGGACTACGACTGGTCGGCGATGACCGACCCGGACGTCCTAGCCCGGATGCCGCGCGTGTCCCGCGACGACCTCGAGGCCTCGCTCGGGCGCGTCGCCGCCCTCCTCGGTGACGACGACGGCCCGCGGGCGGGGCGGTACCTGAGCGTCGCGCGCCGGATCGGGGCGCCGCCCGAGGACGTGTTCGCGCTGCTCGCCGACCCCCGCCGCCTCCCGGCGATCGATGCTTCCGGCAGCGTCGTCGCCGCCCGCACGGAACAGTCGGTGACCGGTGTCGGCGACGTGTTCACGATGGCGATGCGCGGCCGCGACACGGGCGACTACGAGGTCGAGAACCACGTGGTGGCCTACGAGCCGGACCGCCTGCTCGGCTGGGCCCCGGCGACGACCGGCGGCGAGCGCGGGGGCCAGACCTGGACCTTCGCCCTCACCCCGGACGGCGACGGCACCCGTGTCACGCACACCTACGACTGGTCCGAGGTGGCCCTCGACCGCCTGCGGCCCTACCTCCCCGTCGTCGACGCCCCCGGCCTCGCGGCGACCCTCGACCGCCTCGCCGACGCCCTCGAGTGACGCCTCGGTGATCAGGTGGCCGGCCATGGGGCCGGAGTGAGCCCGTGCGCCCCGCGGAACGCTTCCTGATCACGCGGGTGCGGGCCTCGGCTCACCGGCGCCGCGGGTCGGGGCGGGGGTCGCCGCGCGCGACGACGGCGGGGCGGTCCGGGGTGGCGACGACGGCGAGGTCACCACCCTCGTCGGTGCGCCGGACGAGCGCGCCGGAGCGGGCGAGCAGGCCCATCACCTGCGGGTTGGGGTGTCCGTAGGTGTTGCCCCGGCCCACGCTGACCAGCGCGAGCGACGCCCGGGCCGCGGTCAGGAACGCCGGGAGCGACGACCGCGAGCCGTGGTGGGGCACCTTGAGGATCTCCGCGTGCAGATCGGTCGTGCCCAGCAGCGCCGACTGCGCGGAGAGCTCGGCGTCACCGGCCAGCAGGACGCGGCCCACCGGTGTCCAGGCGCGCAGCACGATCGAGGTGTCGTTGACCTGGGTGCCGTCGTCGGCGTCGAGGTGCGGCGTCGGGTGGACGGGCCCGAGCACCTCGAGGGCGAGCCCGGGCCAGCGCAGCACCGTCCCGCGCGCGAGGCCCACCACCGGGGCCCGCGCCGCGGCCGTCCGCCGGAGGACCTGACCGAGGGTGTCGACCGGCTCGTGCACCGGACCGAGCGCCACCGCGCCCACCGACCGGCCGGCCAGGGCGCCCGCCAGCCCGCCGACGTGGTCGGCGTGCAGATGGGTCAGCACCACCAGCGCGAGCGCGCGGACCCCGAGCCGTGCGAGGCAGCCGTCGACGGCGCCCGCCTCGGGGCCGGCGTCCACCAGGACGGCCCGCCCCGGCTCGCCGGTCGCCAGCACGATCGCGTCGCCCTGCCCGACGTCGCAGGCCACCACCGTCCAGCCCGCCGGCGGCCAGCCCGGTGGGACGACGCGCGTCGGCACGAGGACCAGCAGCGTGCCGATCAGGACCGCCGCGAGCACCGCCCGCAGGCGCCGCCACCGCAGGGCGAGCCCGACGCCGACCACGAGGCCCGCGAGCGCGACACCCCCGGCCGCCCCACCCGGCCAGCTGATCGACGCGCCGGGAACCGCGGCGCAGCGCCGCGCCACCCACACCAGTCCCGACACACCGGGCCCGGTGGCCCACACCAGGGCGTGCGCGCCCCCGGTCCACCACGGCGCCACCGTGGCCGCGAGCACCCCGAGCACCGTCACCGGGGCGACGAGCGGCGCGGCGAGCAGGTTCGCGACGACGGCGACGAGGCTGACCTCGCCGGACAGGCCCGCCACCACCGGCGCGGTGACCACGTGCGCGGCGACCGGCACGGCCAGCGCCTCGGCGACGCCCGGCGGCACCCCGCGTGCCCGCAGCCGCGTGACCATCCCCGGCGCGAGCAGCACCAGGGCGCCGGTGGCGAGCACCGAGAGCGCGAAGCCGGGGTCGACGGCCAGACCCGGGTCGACGAGCAGCAGGACCACGACCGTCGCCGCGAGCGCGGGGACCACCGAGCGCCGCCGCCCCACCGCGAGGGCGAGCACGGTGACCCCGCCCATCACCGCGGCCCGCAGGACGCTCGGCGAGGGGCGGGCCAGCACCACGAAGCCGACGATCGCCAGCGCGGCGAGCAGGGCCGCGGTGCGGGGCCCGGCGCGCGCCGCCCGGGCGACCAGCAGCACCGCGCCGCAGACGATCGCGACGTTCGTGCCGGAGACGGCCGTCAGGTGCGTGAGGCCCGCGGTGCGGAAGTCGTCGGCGAGGCCGGACGGGATCGCCGAGGTGTCCCCCACGACGAGGCCCGGCAGGAGCGCGGCCGGATCCTCGGCGAGCACGGCCCGGGCGGCCTCGCGCAGGCCGCCGCGCAGGTCGCCGGCCACGCGCTGGGCGAGCGGAACCTCCCCGGCGTCGCGGGGCGGGCCCCGGACCTGCAGGGCGGCGACGGTGAGGTCGGCCCGCTGGGGAGCGGCGAGCCGACCCCGGGCACTCAGGGTCTGACCGGGCAGGACCCCCGACCAGCTCTCGGCCGGCGCGATGATCACGACCGCTCCCCCGGCCCGCCAGCGTCCACCCGCGCCGACCTGACCACCGCGCACGTCCGCACCCAGCAGCACCTGGCTCGCTCCCGGCACCGTCGAGCGCAGCGGGCGCGGGTCGGTGGTCACGACGACGTCGACGCTCGCCCACGCACCGGTCCCGACACCCGGCCGCAACGGGTGGCTCGCGACGGCGTGGGCCCCGAGCGTCGCCACCAGACCGACGGCCCCCGCGCACGCCCCGGCGGCCAGGATCGCCGCGGCCGCACCGCCCGGCCGCGTGCCCCCGGGCTCCACGTCCCCGCCCCGGCCGCGCCGGGTGGCCGTCACGGCCGCGGTCCCGACCGCGAGCGCGGTGAGCACCGCGCCGACCCCCCAGCCCATCGTCAGCGTGGCGAGCGCGACGCCCCAGGCGAGGAGGGCCGCCGGGACGAGGCGCAGATCGGGCGGGGGCGGGGCGTCCTGCGGGTCGTCGCGGGTGGGAGCGGACGTCTTCACACCGAGACCAGGTCGCGGAGCGTGGCGAAGCGTGCGTCCCCGATGCCGCTGACCTCCTGCAGCTGCTCCACCGCGGCGAAGCGCCCGTTCTGGGTCCGCCACTCGAGGATGCGCTGCGCGGTGACCGGGCCGACCCCCGGGAGCTGGTCGAGCTGCTCGAGGGTGGCGCTGTTGAGGTCGAGACGCCCCCCGGCGGCCGGAGCACCGCCGGTTCCGGGGCGGCGGGCGCGGCGCCGGCGCCCGCGGACGGGCCGGCGACCGGTGGCGTGACCGGGACGGGCACGCCGACGAGCACCTGCTCGCCGTCGGCCAGGCGCGCGGCGAGGTTGAGGCCGGTGAGGTCGGTGTCGGGCTCCGCGCCGCCCGCCGCGTCGATGGCCTCGCCCACGCGGCTGCCCGGGGGGAGGCGGAGCAGGCCCGGACGACGCACGCGACCGGACACGCTCACCACGATCGGCCCGTCCGCCGGCGCGGCCGCGAGGCCCGCCGGGCCGGGCGCGGGCCCGGCCGCCGGAGCGACCACCGGGAGGGCGGGCACCGGCTCGGCGACCGGCCGCTCGGACCACACCCCGACGGCGGCGACGACCGCGGCGACGGCCGCCACCACGGCCAGGGCGAGGGCCCCGGTGCGGCTCGGGTCCCAGCGCGCCCCGACCAGGGACCCCGGGAGCCACCGGGCGACCCAGCGCGCCCACCGGCCGTGCCCGTCCGCGGGCGGATCCCAGGCGCTGCGAGGCCGCGGCGAGGGCTCGTCCCGGTCGGGTTCCGGATCGTCCGGCCAGCGACCCCCGTCGGGACCCCCGTCGAGCCGGAGACGGGCGGCGGGTGTGCCCGGGGCCGCGGTCGGCCACCCGATGCGGACCTCCTCCTCGACGGCCGCCGGCGGCCCGAGATCCACCGAGTCCGGGCCGCCCCAGCCGGGCGGCGCCGGGTCGGCACGGCGCGGCGCCGGGTCCGCGCCGAGGGTGCGCAGACGGGACCGGGCGTGGTCGGGGACGGCGGCGGAAGCGGGCACGACGCGGACGCTAGGAAGCCCGGCCCGACGACGGGTCCCGCGCGGTCCGGCCTGGGGACGGTCGGGGGTCCTGGGGACGACCGGTGGCGACGCAGGGCCGGACACGCGCCCGCACGGGCGAGTCCGTTGACACGGACGCTCAGCGCGCGGCGAGGTCGGCGACGACGGCGCCGCCCACGGCCTCGCCGACCGCCCGGTGGGCCGGCCAGCCCCAGTGGAGTCCGTCGGGGTTGCCGTGCCCACCGAGGACGTGGTCGGCGACGAGGGGGGCGGGGTCGACGAGGGTCACCGCGCGGGTGCGCGCCCAGGCGGTCATCGCGTCGACGTGCCCCGCTCGGCCGGCGTGCATCCCGCCGTAGGAGGGGGCACGGTGCACCGCGGGCAGCAGCGCCACGACGGGCACCGCGGGCAGCAGGGTGTGCACGGCCTGGCGCAGGAGCTCGAGGTGGCGGACGGTCTCGGCGGCCGGCAGCACGAGCGGGCACGCCGGGCCGAGCCTGCGAGCGGCGCGGGGGGTGATCCAGCCGTACGCCGCGCGGGCGGCCTGGCGGACACGGGCCGGGCGCAGCGCGGGGATCGCCTCCCGCAGCACGGTGGGCACGGGCGAGGGCAGCGTGTCCACACCGCCGACCCCGAGGACCACGGCGTCCGCGCGACGCAGCGAGGCCCACAGTCGTGGGTCGCCGACCATCGCGCGCCAGGCGTGGCGGGCGGTCCAGCCGAGTCCCGCGTGCAGCTCGGCGCGCCCGCCCGCCGCGCGGGCGGCCACGTGCGGCCAGAGGCGCTCGTCGTCGGCGGGCTCGGCGCGCTCGGGACCGTGGAAGGACAGCGAGTCCCCGATCACCACGAGGACCGGGCTCACGCCCGCAGGCCCCAGCTCCGCAACCGCCAGTCGCCGTGCCGGTGCTCGAGGACGGCCCAGCCGCAGTTGGGGAGCGGCTGCAGCGTCGGCCAGGTCGTGACCGGCCAGCCCAGGACGGAGGCGGTCAGCGCGATGATGGTGCCGCCGTGGGCGACGAGCATCGCGGTCTGCGGCTCGTCGCCGGCGAGCTCGTCGACCAGCTCGTCGACGACGGGGCGCGCGCGGGTGGCGACGTCGACGCGGGACTCGCCCTCGGGCGGCGCCCAGGTGGCGTCGTGGCGCCACGTGGCGATCCCGCCCGGCCAGCCGGCCTCGACCTCCTCGCCGGTCAGGCCCTCCCACGCCCCCACCGACGTCTCGCGCAGTCGCGGGTCGGGGCGGGGCACCAGCCCGGCCTCCTTGGCGACCGTCTCCGCCGTGCGCCAGGCCCGGGTCTGGTCGGAGGAGGTGATCAGGACGGGTTCGAGGGCGGCGAGCAGCGGCGCCGCGGCGAGGGCCTGGGCGCGCCCGACGTCGTCGAGGTCGGGATCGAGGCGGCCCTGCATGCGCGACTCGGCGTTCCAGGTCGTCCGCCCGTGGCGGGCGAGGACGAGTCGGGCCAGGCTCATGCCCCGGAGGAGGCGGCCGGCGTCGTGTCGGTGTCGTCCGCGTCGGCCGGGGGCCCGTAGACCTCGGCGGGCAGCGGCACGGACGGGCAGTCCTTCCAGAGGCGCTCGAGGCCGTAGTACTCGCGCTCCTCGGTGTGCAGGACGTGCACGACGATGTCGGCGAAGTCCAGCAGCACCCAGCGGGCCTCCTGCTGGCCCTCGCGGCGCACGGGTTTGGCGTCGATGGCGCGCAGCCGTTCCTCGATGCCGTCCACGACGGCCTGCACCTGGCGCTCGCTGGGCGCGGAGGCGATGACGAAGCAGTCGGTGAGCGGGAGGCGCTCGGAGACGTCGATGGCCACGACGTCGTGGGCCAGCTTGTCGGCGGCGGCGAGCGCAGCGGTCTCGGCGAGACGGCGTGCACGATCGGTGACGGCCACGGACCCCTCGTGGGTCGGGAACAGGACGCCGTCAGGCTACAGGCCCCATGCGCCGTCCAGCGACGTTCGGGCGGTCCGGGCGGTCGGGCGGCGCATACTGGTCCGATGCCGGACTTCGCCGACGGGCTGGCCCAGGGTGCCGACCTGGTGGCCGCCGCCGAGACCGCCGTCGCGCAGGCCACCGCACCACTCGGGGGCCGCGCCCCCGACCTGCTCGCCGTGTTCGTGTGCCACCCGGACCCGGACACGGTGGCCGCCACCGGGGAGCGCGCGATGCAGGTCGCCGGGGCCCGCGTGAGCATCGGGTGCGGCGCGGGCGGCGTGATCGGCGACGGTCGCGCGGTCGAGGCGGCCCCGGCCGTGTCGGTCTGGGCCGCCCTGCTGCCCGACGCGCGCCTGACCCCGTTCCGCCTCGACGCCGGGCGCACCGAGGGCGGGATCGTGGTGGGCGGCATGCCCCACCGCGCCGACGACGACGTGGTCGCCGTCGTGCTCGCCGACCCGTTCACGTTCCCGATCCAGGGTTTCGTCGAGCAGTCCGCCGACGCGCTCGCGGGCCTGCCGCTCGTCGGGGGCCTCGCCTCCGCACCGGGCGGGGCGGGCGCGACGCGACTGTTCCTCGACGGGCAGGTCCACGAGCGTGGCGTCGTCGGGGTGATGCTCGGCGGGCACGTCGCCGTGCGCACCCTCGTCAGCCAGGGCTGCCGCCCGATCGGCCCGACGATGACCGTCACCGCCGCCGAGGGCCCGCAACTGCGGGGGCTGGCGGGTGTCCCGGCCTACCAGAAGCTCGAGGAGATCATCCGCGACCTCGACGAGGCCGAGCGGACGCTGGTCGGGCGCGGGCTGCACCTGGGCGTGGTCATGGACGAGTACGCCGACGAGCACCGCCAGGGCGACTACCTGATCCGCGGCGTCGTCGGTGCCGACCCGGACGACGGCTCGATCACCGTCGGCGACGTCGTCGAGGTGGGGCGCACGGTGCGCTTCCAGGTCCGCGACGCCGAGAGCGCCGGGAGCGATCTCGACGGGATGATGGCGCGCTTCCGCCGGGAGGGGGAGACCGGCGGCGCGCTGCTGTTCTCCTGCAACGGCCGGGGCCGTGCCATGTTCCCGAGCGCCGACCACGACGTCCTCGCGCTGCGACGCGGGCTCGACCCGGACGGCGTCGCGGGGTTCTTCGCGGGCGGGGAGATCGGCCCGGTCGGCGACCGCAACCACCTCCACGGCTTCACCGCCTCGGTGCTCGCGTTCGGTTCCTGACCCGACCGCGGGCACCGGTCACCGGTGCACCGACGTGCCCTCGCTGCCCCCGGTCCGGAGCAGGCGTTTGGCGAAGCAGTCGTCGGCGCCGAACCCCTGGGTGTCGCACCACGCGTTCGCGCCCGCGGCCGAGCTCGCGGGGTCGGCGAGCACCGTGACCCAGTAGTCGTCCGCGGAGAAGGACGCCCAGTCCCCGGACCAGAGCAACCGGGCCTGCGGGTGCGCGGCCCGCAGGGTCTCGTGCTCGGCGAGGATCGCGGCCGCGTCGTAGGTCCGGCCCCGGTCGACGGTGCCGGGACGCTTCGACGACAGCTGGGGCACCCAGGTGCCCTCGACCGCCAGCACCGCGGAACGGTCCGCCGCGGCCTGCTGCCGCAGCGCGGACGTGGGGTCGGCGACGCTGCTCCCGCCCGCCACCGGGGTCACGGGTCCGGATCCCGTCGCTGCCGGGCCGGTGCCCGCCGCCGAGCCCGGCGGAGCCTCGCCGGCCACGGCGAACGGCGACCCCCCGCTGAGGCCGATCAGGTCCGGGCGGACCAGGCCGAGCCCGAGGGCGACGAGCAGGACCGCGAGCACGGCGATGGCGCCGCCGATCAGGCCGCCGGCCGGGCGGCGCGGCGGGGTCGCCGGCCCATACGGGGCACCCGCCCACCCCGGTGCCGGGCGGGGCGCCACGGGGTGCAGGGCCAGCGGGCGGGTCACCGGGTCGACCTCGGCCCCGCAGCGGGCGCAGCGCTCCGCCATGGCCGGCGTGCCGCAGCGTGGGCAGCGGGTCACGACGAGGTGTGCGTCAGGACGCACCGGCCGCTCGCGGTCGAGGTGAAGCTGGTCGGCGACGCCCCGTCGGCACCGAACCCGACCGATCCGACCCCGAACCGGACGGCGTCAGGATCAGCTCCGTCCCGGACCACGTGTACGTCCCCGCCGTGGCGCCGTTCTCCTCGTAGGAGAGCGCGTCGGTGAAGGTGACCGGCCCTGTCGCGACGGTGCAGCCGGAGCCCGGGCTCCACGTGCCGGCGAGCTCGGCCGGCGCCGCGCTCGACGGGGACGACGGGGACGACGTCGTCAGGGAGGGGTCGGAGACCGATCCGGGAACGGAGCGCAGCGCCGGGTCGGAACCCGCGGACGGGATGGTGTCCGACGTGTCGGGCAGGCCGGGCACGGCTCCGCTCCCCGTGGTGTCGCCTCGTCGGCGGTCGGGACATCGGGGGCCGAGGGATCGGCGGCCGTACCGGGACGGGAGAGCGGGTCCTCGGAGAGGACGGTCTCGGTGTCCTCGTCGCCGGTGGTGCCCACCGGCCGTTCGAGCCCGCGTCCGGTCCGCACGTCGACGAGCGTGTAGTGGTTCTCGGTGGTCACGTTCTGCTCGATGACGGTCACCGACGTCGAGGTGAACGACGTCCAGCGCGGTCCGACGTAGGACACCGACCCGAAGGACATCGGCGCCGAGAGCGGGTTGCCGCAGAAGCAGCGGGTCACCGGGCTGCCCCGGCCGTCGACCAGGACCGCGGTGCCGGCCTGGAGCACCGCGGCGTACGACGTGACGGCGCCTGCGCTCCACCCGTGGTTGGTCACGAAGGTGTCCGAGCGCAGGACCACGGGCGTCAGGCCCGCGACGTAGGAGGAGATCTCGGCGCTCGACCAGCCCGCGAGCCCGAGGACCCCGGCCCAGCCCGCGGCCTTGTCCGGGTGCTCCCCGAGGTAGCGGCTCAGCTGCGTGCGGTCGCACACCGCGTCGTCGCCGGAGCCGCCGTAGAGCCCGGGCGTGCCTGCCCAGTACCGACCGCCGGTGCTCGCGACCGGGCGCACGGCGAGGGAGTCCGTGCCGACGCTCGGCATGAACGGGTTCTCGCCCGCGGTGGCCACCGGCTCGAGGGCGACGTCCGCCGGCGCCTGCAGCGCCCGGGCGGCGACGAACCCGCCGAGCAGGGCGACGAGGACGGCCAGCACCACGAGGGCGACGATCGGGGCGGTCCCCCGTCGCCGCGGTGGCGGCGCGACGTAGAACACCGGCTGCGGCGGCATGAGCACCTGAGATCACTCCCCCCGAGGGCGCCGCCCGGGGCGGGAGGTGCCGTCGGAGTGGATCTCGGATGGTGGCTCCGCTCCGTTAGCGCGCCCGCGCCCCGTCCAGGGGACACCACCCGTTCGTGGCGCCCTGCCACTCCGACGGACGAACCCGGCGAGGGTGGTGGGTCCGAACGGGGCGGCCGTCGGTCACCGGGTGACGACACGCTCGGTGGGGCCGACGTCCTCGGGGCCGCCGGGCCGGTAGAGCCCGCGCTTGGCGATGTACTGCACGACGCCGTCGGGCACCAGGTACCAGACGGGTTCGCCGGCGGCGACGCGCTCGCGGCACGACGTCGAGGAGATGGCCATCGCCGGGACCTCGAGCAGGCTCACCGCGCCGCGGGGCAGGTGGTCGCCGTCGAGCTCGAACCCGGGGCGGGTGACGCCGACGAAGTGGGCGAGCTCGAACATCTCCTGGGCGCGGTGCCAGGACAGGATCTGCTCGAGGGCGTCGGCGCCGGTGATGAAGAACAGCTCGTCGTCGGGGAAGCGCAGCGCGAGGTCGCGCAGGGTGTCGACGGTGTAGGTGGGGCCGTCGCGGTCGACGTCGACGCGGCTGACGGTGAACCGCGGGTTCGACGCCGTGGCCACGACGGTCATCAGGTAGCGGTCCTCGGCACCGCTGACCGTCCCGCTCTTGCGGTAGGGCTGGCCGGTCGGGACGAAGACGACCTCGTCGAGGTCGAACCGGACCTGCGCCTCGCTCGCGGCCACGAGGTGGCCGTGGTGCACGGGGTCGAACGTCCCGCCCATGACCCCGATCCGCCGCTTCGCCACCCGGTCAGCCTAGGGATCAGACCGGGAGGAGGCCGGAGACGACCCCGGCGAGCTGGGCGGCGGTGCGGCACTCGTGCATGGGCACGACGCCGCCGTACTGGCGGGCGGCGGAGTCGCCGGTGCCCCACTGGGCCTGCGGCTCGGGGTTGAGCCAGTGGACGTGGCGGGCGCGGTCGGCGAGCTCACCGAGCACGGCGAGGTGCGGGTCGCGGTAGTTGGTGCGGGCGTCGCCCAGGACCAGCAGCGAGGTGCGCGCGCCCACGACGTCGGGCCAGTCGGCGCGGAAGCGGCCGAGCGCCGAGCCGTAGTCGCTGTGGCCGTCGAAGGCGACGAGCCCCGGCCGGGAGGTGATCTCGCCCATCACGCCGGCGGGGTCGGTGCCGGGGCCGAACAGGTCGGTGACCTCGACGCAGCCGTCGATGAAGCAGAAGATCCGGATGCGGGAGAACTGCTCGCGCAGCGCCTGGACCAGCATCATCGTGAAGTGGCTGAACCCCGCCACCGAGCCCGACACGTCGCAGAGCAGCACCAGCTCGGGGCGTCCCGGCCGCGGCTTCCGGAAGGCCGGGCGCATCGGGACCCCGCCCGTCGACATCGAGCGCCGCAGGGTGCGCCGCAGATCGATCGGGCCGCGCCGGGCGCGGCGGCGGCGCGCCGCGAGGCGGGACGCGAGGTGGCGCGCGAGGGGCGCGACGCGGCGGCGGAGGTCGGCGAGCTGCTCGGCGTTGGCGGTCAGGAAGTCGACGCGGTCGCCCTGGCGCGGGACCCCGGTGCGCGCGGCGGCCTCCCGCCCGCGGATCTCGGCGCCGCGCCGCCGTGCCTCGTCGGTGACCATGCGACGGAACCCGGCGATGCGCGCCCGGACCTCGCGGCGCGACACCTCCTCGGCGAAGGGGCTGTCCCACGTCTCGTCGGCACGACCCCGCAGCTCCGCCAGCACCCGGGCGAGCAGCGTCTCGGGGCGCACCGCGTTGAGCGCCTGGTAGGCCGACCAGCTCGCGGGCCGCCGCCCGTTCTCGCCGTGGCCGTCCCCACCGGAGCCCGCGCCGCGCCCGGACCCCTGCCCCACGGCGCCGAGCCCGTCGACCACCGCGCGGGCCAGCTCGGCCATGGCGGCGACGTCGCCGTCGCGCAGAAGCTGGGCGAGCAGGTCGCGGAGGGCGTCCACGTCGACGCTGCCGTCGTCGGCGTAGGGCAGGGCCACCTCGCCGAGCGCGGCGCCCTCCCCGAGCGGGAACCACAGGTCGAACAGCGCGTCGAAGACCGCACGCTGGCCGCTGCGGCGCAGCACCGCGGACGCCAGGCCCTCGCGCAGCTGCTCGCGGCGCAGCAGGTCGAGCTCGGCCATCACCGCGGCCGCGTCCACCGACTCCCCCGGGCCCACCGCCACGCCGGCCCGCCGGAGCGCGCCGACGAAGTCGACGAGGTGCGCGGGCAGCCCGCCGACCGGTGGCGCGACCATCAGTTGAGTCGCAGCTCGGACGCCGCGCGCAGGGCGTCGGAGTGGTGCTTGAGCACCACGCCCAACGTCGCGCGCACGGTGTCGTCGTCGAGGGTGTCGAGGCCGAGCGCGAGCAGGGTGCGGCCCCAGTCGATGGTCTCCGAGACCGACGGCGCCTTGCGCAGCTCGATGCGGCGCAGCACGCCGACGATGCGCACGAGCTCCTCGACGAGGGCCTCGGGCAGCTGCGGGACGCGGGCGAGCACGATCCGCCGCTCGAGCTCGGCGTCGGGGAAGTCGAGGTGCAGGAAGAGGCAGCGGCGCTTGAGGGCCTCGGAGAGCTCGCGGGTGGCGTTGGAGGTCAGCAGCGTGAACGGGTGCTGGGCGGCGACGATCGTCCCGAGCTCGGGGACGGTGACCTGGAAGTCGCCGAGCACCTCGAGCAGCAGGCCCTCGACCTCGACGTCGGCCTTGTCGGTCTCGTCGACCAGCAGCACGGTGGGCTCGTGCCGGCGGATCGCGGTGAGCAGCGGGCGCGGGAGCAGGAACTCCTCGGTGAAGACGTCGTCGCGGGTCTCGTCCCACGACTCGCCCTGGCTCGCGGTGATGCGCAGCAGCTGCTTGGCGTGGTTCCACTCGTAGAGCGCGCGGGCCTCGTCGATGCCCTCGTAGCACTGCAGGCGCACCAGGCCGCTGCCCGTCGCCTCGGCCACGGCGCGCGCCAGCTCGGTCTTGCCGACCCCGGCCGGACCCTCGACCAGCAACGGCTTGCCGAGACGGTCGGCGAGGAAGACGGTGGTCGCGACCGCGGTCGACGCGAGGTAGCCGACCTCGGCGAGCCGCGCCGCGACGTCGTCGACGGAGTCGAACAACGCCTTCTGGCCGAGCGGCTCGGTGCTCACGCCCCGGCATCCTGCCCGGTGATCGCGCGCTTGTCCCGAGGTGTGACGTGATGCCGTCCCCCGGGGTTCGCGACCGGACTGTCGGACCCTCGGCGCACCATGGGGGCATGACCGTCACGACCGAGACCGACCTCCGCGCCGACGCCGAGGCCACGCTGCGGCGGCTGGCCGGCGAGGACGCGGCCCTGCGCGAGGACCAGTGGTCGGCGATCCACGCCCTGGTCGCCGAGGGCCGCCGGGCGCTCGTGGTGCAGCGCACCGGGTGGGGCAAGTCCGCGGTCTACTTCGTGGCCACCGCCCTGCTGCGGGCGCGCGGCAAGGGCCCGACGGTGATCGTCAGCCCGTTGCTGGCCCTGATGCGCAACCAGATCGAGGCGGCCGGGCGAGCCGGCATCCACGCGGTCACGGTCAACTCGGCCAACACCGACGACTGGTCGCTGGTCTACGGGCAGGTCCAGTCCGGGCAGGTCGACGTCCTGCTGGTCAGCCCCGAGCGGCTCAACAACCCCGAGTTCCGCGACCAGGTGCTCCCCGAGCTCTCGCGGACCGCCGGGATGCTCGTGGTCGACGAGGCGCACTGCATCTCCGACTGGGGCCACGACTTCCGCCCCGACTACCGGCGCCTGCGCACGCTGATCGCCGACCTGCCCGACGGCGTCCCGGTGCTGGCCACCACGGCGACGGCGAACGACCGCGTCACCACCGACGTGGCCGACCAGCTCGGGGTGAGCACCACGAACGCCGAGGCCCTGGTCCTGCGCGGCCAGCTCGACCGCGAGTCGTTGCGCCTGAGCGTGCTGCCCCTGCCCCGGGGTGCGGACCGCTTCGCCTGGCTCGCCCAGCACCTCGACGACCTGCCGGGCTCGGGCATCGTCTACACGCTCACCGTCAGCGCGGCCGACGAGCTCGCGGCCTTCCTGCGCGAGCGCGGCCACCCGGTCGCCGCGTACACCGGCAAGACCGACCCGGCGGAGCGGGAGCGCGCCGAGGACGACCTGCTGTCCAACCGGGTCAAGGCCCTCGTCGCCACCAGCGCCCTGGGGATGGGGTTCGACAAGCCCGACCTCGGGTTCGTCGTGCACCTGGGCGCGCCGCAGTCCCCGGTGGCCTACTACCAGCAGATCGGTCGCGCGGGACGCGGCGTCGAGCGCGCCGAGGTGCTGCTGCTTCCCGGCCCGGAGGACCGCGACATCTGGGCCTACTTCGCCTCGCTGGCCTTCCCCGCCGAGCCGCAGGTGCGGGTGGCGCTCTCGGTCCTCGGCGACGCCGGTCGCCCGCTGTCCACGGCGGCGCTCGAGCCGCGGGTCGAGCTCAGCCGCGGCCGGCTGGAGATGATGCTCAAGGTCCTCGACACCGACGGCGCCGTCCGCCGGGTCAAGGGTGGCTGGGAGGCGACCGGGCAGAGCTGGGAGTACGACGGCGCCCGCTACACCGGCCTCGCGAAGGCCCGGCGCGCCGAGCAGCAGGCGATGCTCGACTACATCGCCTCCGACCGCTGCCGGATGGAGTTCCTGCGCCGCCAGCTCGACGACCCGGGCGCGGAGCCCTGCGGGCGCTGCGACAACTGCACCGGCCGTCATCCGGACCCGACGATCGGCGAGGACGTCCGCGTCGAGGCCGAGACCACGCTGGCGCGCCCCGGCGTGCCGCTCGCCCCGCGCAAGCAGTGGCCCAGCGCCATGGACGCCCTCGACATCGCCGTGAAGGGCAAGATCAAGGCCGAGGACGCCGCCGAGGAGGGCCGCGCCGTCGGGCGGCTCACCGACGTGGGGTGGGGCCCGCGGTTGCGCCCGCTGCTGCGCGGCGACGACCTGGTGCCCGACGCCGTCGTCGACGCCGCGGTCGAGGTCCTCAAGAGCTGGGACTGGGCGCAGCGACCCGTCGGGATCGTGTGGCTGCCGTCGCGCCGGCGCCCGGTGCTGGTCGAGAGCTTCGCCCAGCGCATCGCCGCGATCGGGCGTCTCCCCCTGCTCGGCGCGCTCGCCGACGCCGCGCCGCCGCTCTACGACGACCCGGAGGACGACTCGGAGCCGGAGCCGCCGAACTCCGCGCAGCGCCTCGCCGAGGTCCACGGGCGGCTCTCGGTGCCCGCGCTCGACGGCCTGGACGCCGGTCCGGTCCTGCTGATCGACGACGTCAGCGACTCCGGCTGGACGCTGACCGTCGCGGCGATGCTCCTGCGCCGCGCGGGCGCCCCCGCCGTGCTGCCCCTGGTCCTGGCCACCACCGGCTGAGCGGAGTCGGTCTGGCACCCTGCACACGTCGGAGAGGGGGGCGATGACGGCGGAGACGACGGCGGGCGAGCGCAGCATCGAGGCGCCCGGGGACACGACACCGGACCGCACCGAGCCGTCGCCGCCCGGCCCCCCGGCGCCCGACGCGCCGGCCGGCGCTCGGGCGGACACGGCGGCTGCTCCTCGCTCTCCTCGTCGCGCTGGTGGTGGCCGCGGGCCTCGTCGGACGCCTCGGCCTCGTCGGCGGCAGCGCCATCGGTGCGGCCGACAACGGCGACGGCCTGCGCGTCTACTGCGTGGCCGACCTCGTGCCCGACGCGACCGACGGCGTGGCGTCGGGCCACGGCGTCGTGGTCACCGAGTTCCGCACCGGCGGCCCCGGCTGCCCGCGCGCGGCGCCCACGACGTCGGCGGGCCTGGTGCTGCGCGCCACGGTGGCGGTCGCGCCGCTGCTGGACCGCACGCCCGCCGCCCCGGACGGCTCGACCCGGTTCTCGCTCGAGTGGCTGGCCGCGGTCTACGCCGGGCTCTTCGCCCTCGGCGCCGGCCTCGCCGCCTACGCCGCCACCGCCGGGCGTCCTGCCCGTCACGTCGCGCCGGTCCTGCTCGCCGTGCTCGGTCCGCCGCTGGCGCCGCTGCTCGTCGCGCCGTGGTGGTCCCGGTTCCTGGTCTCCACGTTCAGCGAACCGGCGGGTCTGGTCGGGGCGGCGTGGCTGGGCTGGGGACTGCTGACGGTCGCCCTCACCCGCGCCACCGACCGGGCCGCCCGCGGGATCGCGCTGGGTCTGATCGCCGTCGGCGGCGTCGTCGCGTCGACCGCCAAGCCGGGGTTCCTGCCCGTGGGCCTCGTGGCGGTCGGCGTGTGCGCCCTCGTCGCGGTCGGCACCCGGCCGTGGCGTCGACGTCTCCCGGGCCTCGGGGTCGCCGTGGTCGCGGTGGCCCTCGCCGCGTCGCCGGTGCTGTCGGGGATCCAGGCCCAGAAGGACTCCTACGAGACCGTCAACGCCCACAACCTCGCGTTCACCGCGGTCCTGCCGGAGTCCGGGCCGGCGGCCACGACGGCCCTGGGGCTGCGCCCGGAGGCATGGCAGCACGCCGGCGAGCACTTCTACTTGAACGGCGGTCGTGCCGTGCCCGGCTGGGCGGAGACGGTGGGTGCGCGCCCCGGCGAGCTCCGCGCGGCCGCCGAGGCGTGGGTGGTGGATCACCCCCGCGTGCTCGCCCGCATGGTGCACCGCGGCCTCGTCGCGACGCTGCGCCCCGAGGTGCCCTACCTCGCGTCCACGACGGGCGGCCCCCGCACCACCGACGGCGAGATCCGGCGACCGGCGTACCCCGAGGGATCGCAGACCATGGGGACGACGTTCGTGTACTTCGACGGCCTGCCCGGGCGGTGGGTCCCGCCGGCCGTCCTCGCGCTCGCCCTCCTCGCGGCGGCGCTGACCGTCGTCGTGCCTCGGCGGATCCGCGCCGGCCCGTCGCGGTGGGCGGCGGCGGCGACCCCGGCGGCCACGGGGCTCGCGCGGGTCGCCGGAGTGCTCGCCGTCGCCGCGCTCGGGATCGTCGTGCTCGCGGTGCTCGGCGACGGGTACTGCGAGGTGGCCAAGCACGTCTGGCTCGGCTCCTACGCCCTGGTGGTCGCGGCGACAACCCTGGTGGGGGCGGCCGTGGCCGCCGTCGCCGGGAGCCGGGGTCGGCGCCCCGGGGTGCGAGACTGATCGTCACCGACGACCACGGGACGGGGACACGGCGATGGCGCGAACGGTGCCGCGGGCGGTGGGTGTCGTCGCCGTGCTGCTCGGCGCCCTGTTCGCGCTGCAGGGCATCGGGCTGGTGGGCGGCAGCTTCATGACCGGGCAGCGTTTGTGGCTCTTCATCGGGATCGTGCTGGTGGTGCTGGGCGTCGGCGTGATCTCGGGGAGCTTCCGGAGGCCCGGGCCTACCGGACGAAACACCCGGGATGGTAAGCCCCTCCCATGACGGTCTCCGCGCTGTACCGCTACCCGGTCAAGTCGATGCTCGGTGAGTCCCTGACGCAGGCCACGTTCGACGAGCGGGGAGTGGTGGGCGACCGCGCGTACGCGGTCCTCGACGTCGAGTCGGGAACGATCGCGACCGCCAAGGTGCCGAAGCGCTTCCCGGGGCTGCTGGGGTTCTCGGCCTCGTTCGCCGGCGAGCCGGTGCCCGGCGAGGCGGCCCCACCCGTCGTGATCCAGTTCCCGGACGGCTCCTCGCTGCGCAGCGACGACGCCGGGATCGACGCGGCCCTGTCCTCGGTGCTCGGCCGGGAGGTCACGCTGATCACCGTGGCGCCGGAGGGCAGCGCCTTCGAGGAGCTGTGGGTCGACATCGAAGGTCTGGACCCCGACAGCCTGGCCCCGGTGCACATCATCGAGGCGACCACCGCGCGCCAGGAGGACACCGGCGAGTCGATCAGCCGGTTCGACGTCGCCGGCTTCGCCCCGCCCGGGCGGTTCTACGACCTCGCGGCGCTGCACGTCCTCGCCGAGTCGACCTTGGCGCGGCTCCGCGAGCTCTCGCCCGACAGCGACTTCGACGTCCGCCGCTTCCGGCCCAATGTCGTCCTCGCCGGCATCGAGTCCGGCTTCGCCGAGAACGACTGGCCGGGCCAGGAGATGAGACTCGGCGACGACGTCCGGGTCGCGTTCACCTTCCAGACCATGCGCTGCGTGATGACCACCCTCGCGCAGCCAGACCTCCCCGAGGACCGCAACATCCTGCGCACGGTCGCGAAGAACAACCGGACCATGATCGAGAAGCCGGAGATCGCCGGGAAGTGGGCCTGCGCCGGGGTCTACGGCGATGTCACCGCGGGCGGCACGGTGACCGTCGGCGACGCGCACGCCTGAGCGAAGCCGTCCGAGCCCCACCGGAGGACCCGCATGCCCGGCGCCGACCCCCGCTCGAGCACCGTCGACGGCGTGCTGACACGCAGTGCGCGACGCAGCCCCGACCGGGTCGCCCTGCACTTCGCCGACCGCGTCTGGACCTACCGTGAGCTCGAGGACGCGGTGAGCCGGGCGGCGGGCGTGCTCGCCGAGCTCGGCGTGGCGAAGGGCGACCGTGTCGCGACCTACGGCAAGAACAGCGACGCCTACCTGCTCGCCTTCCTCGGCTGCGCACGGGCCGGGGCGATCCACGTCCCGATCAACTTCGCGCTCACCGGCGACGAGCTGGCCTACCTGCTCGAGCAGTCGGGCAGCGGGCTGCTGCTGGTCGACCCGGCGTTGCAGGGCCACGTCGACGCCCTCGCGGAGACCCCGGAACGGGTCCTGCCGCTGCGCGACGCCGACGGCTCGTTCCTCGCCCGGTGCCGCAGCGGGGACGTCCCGACGATCGACACCGAGGTCGTCGAGACCGACCTGGTGCAGCTGCTCTACACCTCGGGCACCACCTCACGGCCCAAGGGCGCGATGATGACCCACCGCGCGCTGGTCCACGAGTACGTCTCGTGCGTGCAGGCGATGGCCCTGCACGCCGACGACGCGCCGCTGCACCCGATGCCGCTGTACCACTCGGCGGGGATGCACTGCTTCCTGCTGCCCTACCTCGCCGTCGGGGCGGTCAACCACCTCATGGAGGTCCCGGACATCCCCGAGGTGCTCCGGCGCATCGAGGCCGACCGTCTCGGCGCGGTCTTCCTCGCCCCCACGGTGTGGGTGCCCCTGGCCAACCACCCCGACTTCGCCACCCGCGACCTGACGAGCCTGCACAAGGCGTTCTACGGCGCGTCGATCATGCCCGGGCCCGTGCTGGCCCGGCTGCGCGAGGCGCTGCCCGCGCTGCGGGTCTACAACTGCTTCGGCCAGTCCGAGATCGGCCCGCTCGCCACCGTCCTGCAGCCCGAGGAGCACGACGACCGCCCGGAGTCGTGCGGCCGCGCCGTGCTGTTCGTGGAGCTGCGGGTGCTCGACGACGACGGGAACGACGTCGCCCCGGGATCCACGGGCGAGGTCGTCTACCGGTCGCCCCAGCTCTGCGAGGGCTACTGGGACAAGCCCGAGGAGACCGCCGAGGCGTTCCGCGACGGCTGGTTCCACTCGGGCGACCTCGTGCGCATCGACGAGGAGGGGTACATCACCGTCGTCGACCGCATCAAGGATGTGATCAACACCGGTGGCATCCTCGTCGCCTCCCGCGAGGTCGAGGACGCGCTCTACACCCATCCCGCCGTCGCCGAGGCCGCCGTCGTCGGCACCCCCGACGAGCGGTGGATCGAGGCCGTGACGGCGTTCGTGGTGCTGAGGGAGGAGGTCGACGGTGCCGGAGACGGAGCGCAGCGGAGCTCGACCATCGAGACAGACCTCGTCGCCCACGCCCGCGAGCGGCTCGCGGGCTACAAGGTGCCGAAGAGCATCCACGTGATCGACGAGCTGCCGCGCAACCAGTCCGGGAAGCTGCTCAAGCGGGTGCTGCGCGACGGCCTCGCGGAGGCCGGACTAGTTCAGCGCGAGCCGCGGCCGGCCGGTCCCGAGCGTGCGCAGCGGGAGGCAGTCCGCCGGGCCCAGCGGCGGGGTCGGCGCGCGGTCGATCGCGTAGAGCAGCACCCCGATGACGACGAAGTCGACCGGCAGCCGGGCGTGGGTCGCGGGCGGGTCGGGGCAGAGGTCCTGCAGCGCGACGTCGCGGACCCCGGGGGCCTGCGCCGAGTCCGGTGGGGTCACGACGTCGTCGGTGCGGCTCCAGATCGACAGCCACGGGACTCCGGGGGGCACGCCCGCCGCGGCGAGGCGCGACAGCAGCGCGCTGCCCGGGGCGAGCTGGCGGCACGCCGGGGTGCACGTGCCGGGCAGCAGGACCGAGCCGGCGGCGGCGAGCTCCGCGCCGCGCAGCGGGGACCCGACGGTCACGACCCGCCGCGCGGCCGGGGCGTGGCGGCCCTCGGTCAGCCACACCCAGGTGGCCACCCCGCCCGCGGAGTAGGCGACGAGGTCGACCGAGGGCGCGCCGCGGCGGATTCTGGGTGGCGACGGTGTCCTCGATCGCCGCGGCCTGACCTCGGAGATCGCCGAGACCGTTCTCCGGCAGCGGCACCAGGACCGTGCGCCGGCCCGCGGCGCGCAGCCGCAGCTCCAGGGCGTTGAGGGCGGCGAGGTCGCCGCCGAGGCCGGGGACGATCACCACCGTGCCGGGCACACCGGGATCGGCGCGGGGCGGGGCGCGGAACTCGTCGGCGACACCGTCGAGGGTCGCGCCGGCGAGCAGGAGGACCACCGCGGTCATGGCGAGCACGTACCAGCGTCGGCGCGGGCTCAGGCTGCTCAGCGGGCCGCGCCGGGGCCACCGCGCGTCCCGCCACCCGGCCTCCATCGACCCAGCCTGCTCCCCCGGCATGTCCCCGACCAGGGCTCCTCGGCGGTGGACCGCCCGGTGAGGGTGCGATGACGTCGGGTTGACTGGGCGCATGTCCCGGCCGCGGCGAGCGCTCGCCGCGGGCGGCGTGGGCGCTCTTGCCGCCGCCGTCACGGTCCTGGGGCTCGCCCGCGTCCTGGGCCTGCTCGGCGGACCATCGGTGGGTGCCGGCGACAACGGCGACGGCTACCGCCTGTTCTGCCGCGCCGGGCTCCTGCCCGACACCCCCGAGCTGAACGCGACCTGGCGCGGTGTCGTGGTCACCTCCTTCACCACCGGCCACCCGGCGTGCGCCGACGGCGTGGCCTCCTCGGCGTCGGGGCTCCTCGACGCGACGATGGGCGCCGGCCCCCTCTGGTCGCTGGCCACCCTGGCGTGGACCTACGCCGGGCTCACGGCCGTCGGTGCCGGCGTCGCGGCCGCGGCCCTGGCGACCCTCGGGGCTCGGCGCGCGCTGCTCGTCGCGGTCCCCCTCCTCCCGCTGCTCGTCGTGCCGTGGTGGAGCCGGTTCGACCTCTCCACCTACGCCGAGCCCGCCGGCCTGCTGGGCACCGTCTGGGTGCTGCTCGGCCTGGTCGCGGTCGCCGGCACCCCCCGGACCGCCCGCGCCGCGCGCCTGGCGGCCCTGGGTCTGGTGGTGGCGGGCGGGGTGGTCGCGGCGACCGCCAAGCCCGGGTTCGTGCCGGTCGGTGTCGTCGCGGCCCTGGCCGCCGTGACGGTCGCGATCGGCGTGCGCCCGGGGTGGCGGGCGCGGGTGCCGGGCGCCGTCGCGGGGGCGCTCGTGGTGGCGGTCGCCGCGGGCCCGGTCCTCGAGGCCCTCGACACCCAGGACCGGGCGTACGGCCCGCGCAACACCCACCACCTGGTGTTCACCGTCCTGCTGCCCGAGCTCGGACCGGGAGTGCTCCCCGGGCTCGGGTTCCCGCCCGCGGCGGCCGCGGCGAGCGGCGAGTCCTGGTACTGGGCGGGGGCCCGGGACATCCCCGGCTGGGACGCCGCCCTCGGCAGCCGCCCCGACGCCGCGCGCGCCGACGCGCTGGGCGTGCTCGCCGGGAACCCCGCCCTCGCGGTGCGGGTGGTGACCCGAGCGCTCGGCGCCACCCTGCGCCCGGCGTTGCCCTACCTCCCCTCGGCGCCGCGTGGCAGCGTTCCGGAGCGCAACGAGGTCCGCACGATCTACCCCGAGACGGGTCCGGTCGGCGACCTCCAGCGCCGGTACCTCGACGGGATCGCGCTGGCGTGGCTGCCGTCGGCCCTCGCCGTCGTCGCGGTCCTGGCCGGGGCGGCCACGCTGCTCCCCCGGCGACGTCGCCTGCGCGCCCGGTCGACCGCGGCGGGCCTGGTCCGGGTCGCGGCCGCCGCGGCGCTCACCGCGGTCGGGGTCAGCGCGGTGGCCGTCGTCGGCGACGGGTTCTACGAGCTGACCAAGCACGTGTGGCTCGCGTCGTACCTCCTGGTGGTCGCCGCGCTCCTGCTCGCCGCGGCAGGCGTCGGTGCCCTCGCGCGGCGCCGACGCTAGAGACCCACGGCCGTCGAGGCGGGGACGACGACGTACTGGCGCAGGCAGAGGTCGGTGAACGTGACCGGGCCGCGGGGCCCGGGGACGTGGTCGACGTTGATGCCGGTCTCGGGCACGCGGCGCAACTTGAAGCCGTCGAGCAGCCGGGTCGTGGCGTTCCAGAAGACCCCGGTGCCGGCGTAGGTGTCGATGAACGCCCGGGCGTTGGCCTCGTCGACGGTGACGATCGAGGCGGCGAGCCCCGAGGTCTCGCGGTTCGCGATCGCCGCGGCGTCGGCGGGCCCGTCCGCGGGGGCGACGGTCACCGTGGCCTCGTGGCCGTCGTCGAGGGCCCACTCGTGGCCCAGGGGGTGGTCGTGCGGTGGCAGCGACGCGCGCACGCCGTGCTCGCCCAGCAGGGTCACCAGGCCCGGCACGAGCTCGTCCCAGCGCTGGCGGTCGACGAGCAGGAGGTTGAGCCGGTTGCAGACCCCGAGACGGTCGATCGACCCGGTGACCAGCGACGTCGTCATGTCGGGGGCAGCGGCCCGGTCGACGTAGAGCACCCCGCCACCGTCGGCGTGCGCCAGCGTGCGCACGCCGTGCCGGGCGGCCTCGAGGGCGAGCGACCGGGTGGTGTCGCCGCTGCCGCGCAGGATGACCAGCGGGACGAGGTCCGCGTGCCGCACCAGCTCGACGGCGCACTCGCGGCGGGCGTCGGCGACGAGGACCACGGCGTCCGGGTCGAGCCCGGCGCCGGCCAGGGCCGGGGCGACGACGGCCTCCACCAGCGCGGTCGCCGAGGCGAGCGCGGCGCCGCCGGTGCGCAGCACGCCCGCGTTGCGCGACTTCAGCAGCTGCGAGGCGACGTCGACGACGACGTTGGGGCGCGCCTCGAAGTTCGCGCCGACCACACCGACCGGGCGCCGCCGCTCGACCAGGCGCAACCCGTCGGGGCGTTCCTCGAGCACGGTGTCCACCGGCGGGGTGGCGGCGTCGGCGAGCAGCTCGAGGGCACCGGCCATCTCCGTGAGGCGGGCGCGGTCCAGGCGCAGCCGGTCGACCAGCGCGGACGTCGTCCCCGCCTCCCGGGCCGCGGCGACGTCGACGGCGTTGGCGGCGAGCACGGTGTCGGCGGTGGCGAGCAGCAGCCCGGCCATGCCCGTCAGCGCGGCGCTCACCTCGCCGTCGGTGGCCGCGGCCATCCGCGGGGCGGCCGCGGCGGCACGCCGGCCGCAGTCGGTGACGATCTCGGCGGGGCTGGTGGTCATCGACCCTGCGGTCACGGACTGCTCACCTCGGCGGGAGTGGGGGCGGGATCGGTGTCGACGGGCGTGCGCGCGACGACCGGGACCAGGTCGTCCGCGTGGACGACCTCGCGGCGCAGCTCGGCCGGGAGGTCCACGCTGGAGCGGCCGGTGATCTCGGGCAGCTCCTCGGCGTCGAAGGCCGAGACCCCGCGGGCGATGATCTCGCCGCGCGGGTCGACGAGGTCGACGACGTCGCCGGCCTCGAAGTCGCCGTCCGAGCCGGTGATGCCCGCCGCGAGCAACGAGCGGCGACGCCCCACCACGGCGCGGACGGCGCCGGCGTCGAGGTGCAGGCGACCGCGGCTGCCGGCCATGTGACGCAGCCAGAACCGGCGGGCGGACAGACGGGGCCCGCTGGGGGCGAACACGGTCCCGACCTCGGCGCGCAGGGCCGCGGGCGCATCGGCGGCGGCGGCGACGAGGACGGGGACGCCCGCCCCGCTGGCCAGGTCGGCGGCCGCGAGCTTGGAGGCCATACCCCCGGTCCCCAGGGAGGAGGGCCGGCCGACCCGGACGGCGGCGAGGTCGGCTCCGCCGTGGACCTCCCGGACGAGGCTGGCGCCGGAGGCCCGGGGGTCGGTGTCGTAGACCCCGTCGACGTCGCTGAGCAGCACGAGCGCGTCTGCGGAGATCACGTGGGCCACGAGGGCGGCGAGGCGGTCGTTGTCCCCGAACCGGATCTCGTCGGTGGCCACGGTGTCGTTCTCGTTCACCACCGGGACGACGCCGAGCCCCAGCAGCCGCTCGAAGGTGCGCTGGGCGTTGCGGTAGGGCGCGCGCCGGACGACGTCGTGGCTGGTCAGCAGCACCTGGCCGACGACGCGGCGGTGGCGCGCGAACGCGTCGGCGTAGGCCCGGGTGAGGTGCAGCTGCCCGACGCCGGCGGCCGCCTGCTGGGTGGCCAGGTCGCGGGGGCGGCGCGGCAGCCCGAGCGGGGCGAGCCCGGCGGCGATCGCCCCGGACGACACGAGCACGACCTGGGTGTCGGCGGCGCGCGCGGCGACGGCGTCGACCAGGGCGTCGAGCTTGGCGACGTCGAGCCCCCCGGCCACCGTCGTCAGCGACGTCGACCCGATCTTGACCACCAGGCGGCGCGCCCCGGCGACCGCGCCGCGCGCGGGGCTCTCGCCGGTCACGGGGAGGCCTCCCACCGTTCGCGCGCGTCGGTGTAGTCCTCATGCCACGGCGCGATGCCGAGCTCGTCGTCGGTCCGGCGACGCCGGCGCTCGTCCCGGGCGGCGCGGCGCTCCTCGGCGGAGGCCCGGTCGGCGACGCCGTGGCCCTCCAGGCGTGGGTCGGTGCCCCGGTTGCCCTGCATCGCCGCCACCCCGGCCGGCGTCGAGGGCTCCCAGTCGAAGGTGTGCACGCCGATGGTGACCATGTCGCCGGGGCGGGCGCCGGCCTCGGCCAGGGCCTCCTCGACGCCCAGCTTGGCCAGGCGGTCCGCCAGGTAGCCGACGGCCTCGTCGTTGGCGAAATCGGTCTGGCGGATCCAGCGCTCGGGCTTCTCGCCGCGCACCAGCCAGGAGGCCTTGTCGGGGCCCTCCTCGGGGTCGGGCTCGACGGTGAATCCGGTGTCGTCGACCGCCGTCGGGCGCAGGACCACCCGCGGGGCGGTCGACGGCGGGGCCGCGGCGCGCGCCTGGTCGACCGCGGCGGCCATGAGGAAGCTCAGCTCGCGCAGCCCGGTGCGCGCCGCGGTCGAGATCTCCACGACCGGCCAGCCGAGGTCCGCGACGTCCGCGCGCACCAGCTCGGCGAGGTCGGCGGCGTCCGGGACGTCGATCTTGTTCAGCGCCACGATCCGCGGGCGGGCGGCCATGTCGGTGCCCAGCGAGGGGGTGTACGCCGCGAGCTCGGCCTCGAGCGCCCGGATGTCGGAGACCGGGTCGCGGTCGGATTCGAAGGTCGCGCAGTCGACGACGTGCACGAGCACCGAGCAGCGCTCGATGTGGCGCAGGAAGTCCAGGCCCAGCCCGCGGCCCTCGCTGGCCCCGGGGATCAGGCCGGGGACGTCGGCCACGGTGAACGTCGACTCGCCCGCCGACACGACACCGAGGTTCGGCGCGAGCGTGGTGAACGGGTAGTCGGCGATCTTCGGTCGGGCCGCCGACATGGCCGAGACCAGCGACGACTTGCCCGCGCTCGGGAAGCCGAGCAGCCCGACGTCGGCCATCGAGCGCAGCTCGAGCACGAGCTCGCGGGTGTCCCCGGGCTCGCCGAGCAGGGCGAAGCCGGGCGCCTTGCGGGAGGTGCTGGCCAGCGCGGCGTTGCCCAGCCCGCCGCGCCCGCCGCGGGCGGCGACGAAGCGGGTGCCGTCACCGGTGAGGTCGCCGAGCATGGTGCCGTCCGCGTCGAGCACGACCGTGCCCTCGGGGACCGCGAGCTCCACGTCGTCGGCGTTCCCGCCGTTGCGGAAGCTCCCCATGCCGGGCTTGCCGTTCGCGGCGACGGCGTGCGGGCGGTGGTGGAAGTCGAGCAGGGTGTGCACACCGGGGTCGACGACGAGCACCACGTCGCCGCCGCGCCCGCCGTTGCCGCCGTCCGGACCGCCGAGCGGCACGAACTTCTCGCGGCGCACCGACTGGCACCCGTGGCCACCCCCGCCCGCGGTGACGTGGAGCGTCACGCGGTCGACGAAGCGTGCCACAGGAGGTCCACCCTTTCCAGAAACGACGGAGGGGTGGGTCCGAGTCCCGGACCCACCCCTCGCGACGGTACCGACAGCGCCCTAGGCGGGGGTCTTCTCCGCCACCGGGAACACGTTGACGTTCTTGCGGCCACGCTTGGCACCGAAGGTCACCGCACCGGGCACGAGCGCGAACAGCGTGTCGTCGCCCCCGATGCCGACGCCCTCGCCCGGGTGGAACTTGGTGCCGCGCTGGCGGACCAGGATCTCGCCGGCCTTGACGACCTGGCCGCCGTAGCGCTTCACGCCGAGGCGCTGCGCGTTCGAGTCGCGGCCGTTGCGGGAGCTGGACGCACCCTTCTTGTGAGCCATGAGTCTTGCTCCCTCTACTTCGAGATGCCGGTGACCTCGAGGCGGCTGTAACGCTGGCGGTGGCCGACGCGCCGCTTGTACCCGGTCTTGTTCTTGTACCTCAGGATCTTGATCTTCGGGCCCTTGGACTCGCCGAGCAGGCTGCCGGTGACGGACACCGAGGCCAGGTCGTCGGCCGAGCTCAGGACGGTGGTGCCGTCGACGACGAGCACCGGCTGGAGGTCCACGGAGTCACCGTCGAGCAGCTCCACGTCGATGACGTCGCCGACCGCGACCTTGTACTGCTTGCCGCCGGTCTTCACGATCGCGTACATCTCGGGCGCAGGCTCCTGTCGCTGGTGGACTTCTGTGGTTCGGCGCTCGGCCCGTCGGAGCGGGCGCGGCACACTGGTGCCGCGGGCAGCGACCCGGCGGGCACCCGTCGAGAGTACCCGCCTCCGGTCGCGGCTGCCGACGCCGGGGTGGTCGGGGTCGTCGGGTGGGGTCAGCCCTGGCCGGCGCCGACCTCGGCGGCGTCGGTGCCCGCGGCCTCGGTGTCGTGACCGGCACCGTTGGTGGCCCCGTCGGTCCCGCCGACCGGCGGGCCAGCGGGTCGGGACGCCGCCCGCCGGCGGCGCGGCTTCGACACGGCGGCCGGGGGCGTGACCGGCACCGGCGTCGCCGCGGCGGGCTCCTCCGGTGCCTCGGCCGCGGGCGCCGGGGGCGCGCCCCGACCGATCGCCCCGGTGATCCGCGGAGCCTCCGGCTCCCGGCCGGTCTCGCAGGCGTCTCCTCCGCCGGGGTCGTCCGGGGTCTCGTCCGCCGGGGTCTCGACGGGTCTCGGGCCGGGGTCTCGTTGGCCGGGGCCTCAGGGGTCTCAGCGGCCGGGGGGTGGTCGGCGAGGTCGGTCTCGAGCGCCACCTCGGCCTCGACGGCCTCGACGACGTCCGGTTCCACCTCGGAGGTGGCGGACGGGACGTCGCCGGTGGTGTCGTCCCCGGTGACCTCCGTGCTCGTCTCGGCGAGCCCGGCCTCGAGGGCGACCTCAGTTTCGGCCGCGTCCTCGACGGGGGCGGCGGCCTCGTCGTCCTCGGTGCTCGGGGCCGTCTCCGATCCCGCACCGGGCAGGGTGTCCACCAGCCCGCTGGCCGCGGCCACCGTCGCCGGCGACCCGCCCTCGGACTGGGTGCCGCGCCGACCGCGTCCGCGGCGACGACCCGACCCGGAGCCGCCGTTCCCCGACCCGCCGGAGCCGTTCTCCCCGGACGCGGCGGGGGTGCTCGTGCCGTTCCCGCCGGACTGCTGCTGACCGTTCCCCGGCTGGCCCGTGCCCGATGGGACGGGCGACCCGTGGTCGTGGCCCATGACCGGCTCGGTCGTGACGATGACACCCCGCCCGCGGCAGTGCTCGCAGGTCGTCGAGAACTCGTCGAGCAGGCCCTGGCCGACGCGCTTGCGGGTCATCTGCACGAGGCCGAGCGAGGTGACCTCCGAGACCTGGTGGCGGGTGCGGTCGCGTCCGAGGCACTCGGTCAGGCGGCGCAGGACCAGGTCGCGGTTCGACTCCAGGACCATGTCGATGAAGTCGATGACGATCATGCCGCCGATGTCGCGCAGCCGGAGCTGGCGGACGGTCTCCTCGGCGGCCTCGAGGTTGTTGCGGGTGACCGTCTCCTCGAGGTTGCCCCCGGAGCCGGTGAACTTGCCGGTGTTCACGTCGATGACGGTCATCGCCTCGGTGCGGTCGATGACCAGGGTGCCGCCGGAGGGCAGCCAGACCTTCCGGTCGAGCGCCTTGATCAGCTGCTCGTCGATGCGGTGCGCGGCGAACACGTCCTCGGGGCCGGTGTGGCGGGTCAGGCGCGGGCCGAGCTCGGGGGCGACGTGCGACACGTAGCCCTCGAGGGTCTCCCACGCCCGTTCGCCCGAGACCACCAGCGAGGAGAAGTCCTCGTTGAACATGTCGCGGACGACCCGGATGAGCAGGTCGGGCTCCTCGTAGACCAGCGAGGGCCCCTTGGAGCCCTTCTTGCCGGTCTCGGAGGCGGTCCTGTCGATCGCCTCCCACTGGGCGGTCAGTCGTCGCACATCGCGCTCGAGGTCCTCCTCGCTGACGCCCTCGGCGGCGGTGCGGATGATCACGCCCGACTCGTCGGGGACGATCCGCTTGAGAATCTCCTTGAGGCGCTTGCGCTCGGTGTCGGGCAGCTTGCGGCTGATCCCGGTCGCGCCGCCCGCGGGCACGTAGACCAGGAAGCGCCCGGGCAGGCTGATCTGGGTGGTCAGGCGGGCGCCCTTGTGACCGACCGGGTCCTTCGTGACCTGGACCAGCACCTGGTCGCCCGAGGACAGCGCCTGCTCGATCTTGCGCTGCTTGCCCTCGAGACCGGAGGCGTCCCAGTTGACCTCGCCCGCGTAGAGCACGGCGTTGCGCCCGCGCCCGATGTCGACGAACGCCGCCTCCATCGAGGGCAGCACGTTCTGCACGCGCCCGAGGTAGACGTTGCCGACCATCGAGTTCTGGCCGTCGCCTGCGACGAAGTGCTCGACGAGCACGCCGTCCTCGAGGACACCGATCTGGCTGCGCCCGGCCTGCTGGCGCACGACCATGGTGCGCTCGACGGCCTCGCGGCGGGCCAGGAACTCCGACTCGGACAGGATCGACGGGCGCCGGCGGCCGGCGTCGCGGCCGTCGCGACGGCGCTGGCGCTTGGCCTCCAGGCGCGTCGACCCCTTGACCCCGCGCACCTCGTCGTTGGAGGAGCGGCCGCCCTCGGGACGCTCGACGCGATCGCGCACGTGGACGACGGTGTTCGGCGGATCGACCGGCTCGTCGCTGCTGTCGCCGCTCGCCTCGCCGTCGGAGTCCGAGGACCGGCGACGCCGCCGCCGGCGCCGGCGCGAGCCACCGGAGCCCTGCTCGTCGTCGTCGGCGTCGCCGTCCTTCGCGCCGTCGGCGCCCTCCGCGCCGTCCGCGTCGTCGTCGGAACCGGCGTCGTCGCCCTGGTCCTCGGAGGTCTCCGTGCCGTCGCCCTCGGCGTCGTCGTTGTCGTCGGCCGGGCCGCGACCCCGGCCCCGACCCCGACGTCCGCGCCGACGCCGGCGGCGACCGCCGTCGTCCTCGTCGTCGTCGCTGTCGTCGCGGGGGCTGTCGTCGCGGGAGCCCTCGTCGCGGGAGCCGTCGTCGCTGCGGGCGCCGTCGTCGGTGACCGGCGCCGCGGCGGCCGGGGTCTCGGCGGCCGGGCTCTCGGATCCGTCGATCCCGGTGGCCGTCTCCGACGCGGGCACGCCAGGCGTCTCGGGGGTCTCCTGGGGGGTGACCGTGCCGGCCGACCGCGCGGCGCGCCGGCGCCGGGGCCGGGCCGGGGCGTCCTCGTCGTCCGTCGAGGACGAGCCCGGCGCGAGGAACATCGGCGCCGCGAAGGGCGCGGCGCGGGAGGGCGTCGTCGGAGCCTCGCTCGGGGCCGCCTCGCTCGGGGTGGCCTCGCTCGGGGTCACCGGCTCGGCGGCCGCGATCCCGGGCGTGTCCGCGGCCGGGGCGGCGGCGGCGGGCGTCCCGAACATCTCGTCGATGACCCGCGCCACGACGGCGCGGTCGACGCTGGACTGGGCGCTGCGCGCGCCGACCCCGAGACGGGTGAGCGTGGCGAGCAGGTCACGGCTCGAGGTGCCGACCATGCGCGCGAGCGCATGGACACGCACCTTCTCGGGCAGCGCGGCCAGAGCATCCTCACTGGGGCGCTGCTCGGTGGGACGGCCGGAGACCCCCTCGGCGGACGGGGTACCGCCGGCGGGGGTGTCGGTGTCGGTCATTCAGCTCCTTCGCCCCCGGGCGCGACACGGGGGTCGCGGCCACACGAGGGCATCGCGTGGTCTCGCCGTGGCGGCCGTCGGGGACGGTCACCGGTCACGGCACGGGGAACGGTGTCGGGCCGGTGGGCCCGGGAGCCGTCCTTCCGTGCGGTCGTCGCCGACATGCCGCACGAGGGCTCACACGGTGGGTACCGCGCGGTCCGCCGCGAGCGGATCGCCGAGCCCACCGCGCTCGTCGAGCCGACCCTGCGCTCGCCGGGTCGCCCTGGCGGGCACCGGGAACTCAACGCCGGCGACGGTGCGGAGGGCACTCAGCACGTCGTCGGGTCGCGCGGCCGGCGTGGTGTGCCGTACGACCGCTGTCAGTCTCCCACACACCACCGCTCGTGCACGTTGCTCCCGGTCGTGACCCTCCGATGGGTCCGTTCGGGTGAGTCCGAGGTCGACCAACGAGGCGCGCACGTCCAGCGGGCGCGGACCGTTCTTGGTGAGGCGCTCCACCACGGCCTCCGGGGCCGCGAGCAGGGCCGCGACGGCGGGGCCGAGGACGTCGTCGCCCACCTCCGGGGTCTCGATGTCCCAGCGGCTGGCGTCGATCCGGTCGGCGAGCGACCCGGGGCCGGCGACCACGACCTCGATGACGGCCAGACCGTCGGGGAGGACGGCGTCGACCTCGCCCGCGACGGCCTCGGGGTCGAGGTGCTCGGTGACGCCGATCTCGAGGTACTCGGCCTCGCTCGCCGCGCCGGTCGGCGCCGCACCGATCCACGACAGCCGCGGGTGCGGGCTGAACCCGTGGGACAGCGCGACCGGCACCCCGGCGCGGCGCAGGGTCCACTCCATGGTGCGGGCGATGTCGCGGTGCGAGCTGAACCGTGCCCGCCCGCGCTTGGCGTAGCGCAGCCGCAGCTTCGCCACCGTCGGCGCGGAGGGGTGGGCCGCCTCCCCGGGTCGCGTGGTCTCCCGTGCCATCAGCTCGTCCCTCCGGGTCCCGGCGCGGGCGCGGCGGCGCGGGCGCCCCCGGTGGCCAGGACCATCATCTCGTCGCCGGCCGGGGCGAAGCCGGCCGCACGGTAGAACGCGGCGCCCGCCGCCGACGGGCGGAGGACGAGGCGGGCGAGGCCGTGCTCGCGAGCATGGACCACGGCCGCGGTGAGCAGCAGGCGCGGCACCCCGCGTGGCGCCCCGGGCAGCGCCACCAGGCTGCCGACGTAGCCCCAGCGCTCCCCGGGACGGCCCGGCGCGGGCATCGCCGCGACCTCGGCGACGTCGAGCGACCCGACGGCCGCCCAGTCGGCGCCGATCCTGGCCTCGGCGAGCCAGACGGCGTGGTGACCGAGCTCGGCACGCCACCACGTGGCGAACCCGTGCTCGAAGCCCGGGTCCGCGCCGGGGGCGACCCCGCCGCGCCGCTCGATCCACGCGCGGCGCAGCGCGGCGACCGTGTCGGCGTCGGGATCGCCGGCCCGGCGGACCCGCACCTCGGGGACGTCGACGGGTCCCGCCGGGCTCGCGGTCACCGGTCGCGCTCACCGGCTGCGCTCACCGGTCAGCCTCCACCGCGCAGCGCGGCGTTGAGCACCGGCGTGGACCGGCGCTCCACCGGGCTGAGCGGCAGCAGCGGGCGCTCGCTCGCGGCGGGCGCTCCGATCTGGATCTCGGTGCCCATCGTCGGGCACACGCCGCAGTCGAAGCAGGGCGTCCAGCGGCAGTCGTCCTGCTCCTCGGAGTTCAGGGCGTCCTGCCAGTCGTCCCACAGCCACCCGCGGTCCAGCCCGGAATCGAGGTGGTCCCACGGCAGGATCTCGTCCTGGGCGCGTTCGCGGGTGGTGAACCACTCCAGGCTGACGCCGTCCAGCTCGGCGGCCGCGGCCTCGGACCAGCGCTCGAAGGAGAAGAATTCGCTCCAGCCGTCGAAACGCTGCCCGTGGCGCCAGGCGTGCTCGATGACCCGGCCGACGCGCCGGTCGCCCCGGCTGAGCAGGCCTTCGATCAGGCTGGGCTGGCCGTCGTGGTAGCGCAGCCCGATGTTGCGGCCCAGCGAGCGGTCGCTGTTGATGGCCGTGCGCAGCTGACGCAGACGGTCGTCGACGACCTCGGGCGCGGTCTGCGCGGCCCACTGGAACGGCGTGTGCGGCTTGGGGACGAAGGCGCCGATGCTCACCGTGGTCCGGATGTCGCCGCGCCCGGAGGCCTTGCGCCCCGCGCGGATGACCTCGTGGGCCATGTGCGCGATCTGCAGGACGTCCTCGTCGGTCTCGGTCGGCAGACCGCACATGAAGTACAGCTTCACCTGCCGCCAGCCGTGCTCGTACGCCGTGGAGACCGTCGCGACGAGCTCCTCCTCGGAGACCATCTTGTTGATCACCTTGCGGAGCCGCTCCGACCCGCCCTCCGGGGCGAAGGTCAGGCCACTACGACGACCGCTGCGCGTCAGCTCCTCGGCCAGCTCGACGTTGAAGGCGTCGACGCGGGTGCTCGGCAGGGAGAGGCCGGTGCCGGTGCCCTCGTAGCGGTCGGCGAGGTCCTTGGCGATGCCGCCGATGCCCGAGTGGTCGGCGCTCGACAGCGAGAGCAGTCCGACCTCGGAGTACCCCGACGCCTCCAGCCCGGTCTCGACCATCGCCCGCACGCCCTCCGGCGAGCGCTCACGCACCGGCCGGGTGATCATGCCGGCCTGGCAGAAGCGGCAGCCCCGGGTGCAGCCCCGGAAGATCTCCACGCTCATCCGCTCGTGGACCGTCTCGGCCATCGGGACCAGCGGCTTCTTCGGATACGGCCAGTCGTCGAGGTCGGAGGTGGTGCGCTTGTGGATCCGCTCCGGAGCGCCGTCGAGCGGGAGCACCGCGGTGATCGCGCCGTCGTCGGCGTAGGACACGTCGTAGAGCCCGGGCACGTAGACCCCGGGGATGCGGGCGAGCCGGACCAGCGTCTCCGCGCGCTCGAGCCCCGCGGCCTTCGCCGCCTTGACGACGTCGGTGATCTCGCCGACGACCTCCTCGCCGTCCCCGAGGGCCACCAGGTCGACGAAGTCGGCGATCGGTTCGGGGTTGAACGCGGCGTGCCCGCCGGCGAGGACGAAGGGGTGGCCGCCGTCGCGGTCCGCCGCGTGCAACGGGATGCCGGCGAGGTCGAGGATCGAGAGCATGTTGGTGTAGCCGAGCTCGGTGGCGAAGCTGATGCCGAGCACGTCGAACGCCACCACCGGCCGGTGCCCGTCGACGGTGAACTGCGGGACGCCGTGGTCCTTCATCAGCGCCTCGAGGTCCGGCCAGACGGCGTAGGTCCGCTCGGCGAGGGCGTCGGGCCGCTCGTTGAGGACCTCGTAGAGGATCATCAGACCCTGGTTGGGCAGCCCCACCTCGTAGGCGTCGGGGTAGCAGAGCGCCCACCGGACGTCGACGGACTCCCAGTCCTTGACCCCCGCGTTGCGCTCGCCCCCGACGTACTGCACGGGCTTCTTGACCCGCGGCAGCAGGGGCTCCAGCGCCTCGAACACCGACTCGACCACCTCGCCAGGGTAACGAGCACCCTCCGCGAACCGAGTGGGCCTCCACCATGATCGAGTGAGCTTGTCGACCATGGTCGAGGTCCACTCGACCATCCGGTGCTCAGGCCGCCCCCGACCAGCCACGGGCCAGGAGCGCCTCCCGCACCCGAGCGATGATCCAGTCCGGCCGACGGGCCTGGCGCTTCGTCACCACGATGACCACCCAGCCGAGGCTCCTCACGTCCTCGATGCGGTCGATGTCGCGACCGCGACGGTCCTCGAGGGTGTGGTCGTGCCCGTCGTACTCCAGCGCCACCCGGTACCGCTTCCACGCCATGTCGACGCGCGCGACCTTCCGGTGCTCGTCGCACACCTGGTACTGCACCGTCGGAGCGGGCAGGCCGGCGCGGACCAGCACGAGCCGGAGGCGACTCTCGGGCGGGGACTCGGACTTCGGGTCCATCAGGGCGGCGACCGGATCGACCCGTCGCAGACCCCGGGTGCCGGGATGGCGGCCGGCGAAGGATCGGAGGTCGGCCCCACCGAAGTGGTCGAGTCGTCCGAGCGCGTCAGCGGCGACCACCGCGTCGGCCAGCCCCACCCGGGTGGCGAGGTCGAACGCGGTGCGCAGCGGCGTCGTGACGAGGGCTCCCTCGTGGAGCACCACCTCTCCCTCCCCGAACCGCTGACGCCGGACGAGGTTCCCCTGGTCGGAGCGAAGGCGTCGGTCGGCGACCGCGGTCTCGACCGGCGGCTCGCGGAGCGGCAGCACGTCGAGTCCCCACAGCACGGAGGCCGACCAGCCCGTCACGACGGTGGACGGGCCGCCGCGGAGCGCCGCGATCCCGGCTCGTGCCCGGTGATCGAGCACGGTTCCGGCGCGGACGTAGAGGTCGTGCCCGACGTGATCGAATCGTGGCCCGGTCAGCTCTCCCCACGTGACCCACCCGGCCGCCACGGCCTCCGACCCACGGAACGGTCCCTCGTTCACACGTGTTCAGACGCCGCCGGCACCCCTCCGGCTCCCGATTCGCACCGAGTGGACCTCCACCATGATCGAATTGCTCTGTTGACCATGGTGCGGGCCCACTCGGCGAACCGCCCCACCCCGAGGGCCGAAGAGAGCGCGTGGCTGAGGAGTTCGTCCGGGTCGGAGAGATCGATCTCTGTTTCGAGTCGATCGGGGACCCCGCCGATCCGACCGTTCTCCTGATCATGGGTCTGGGGTTGTCGCTGGACTGGTGGCGCGACGACTTCTGCCACGCGCTGGCCGGACGTGGGTTCCGGGTCGTGCGCTTCGACAACCGCGACGTCGGGCGGTCGACGCACGTGCACGGCCCGGGGCTGGGACCGTGGGGGTTCGTGACGCGGCGCGCGAAGCCGGTCTACACGCTCGGCGACATGGCCGACGACGCCGCCGGCCTGATCGCGCACGTCTCTCCCGTGGGCGCGCACGTCGTCGGGGCGTCGCTGGGGTCGATGGTGGCCCAGGAGGTCGCGATCCGGCACCCGGAGGCGACGCTGTCGCTCACCTCGATCATGGGGCGGCCCGGCGACGGGCGGACGGGCAAGGTCGCGTGGCGGATGGTGCCCGAGTTCCTGCGCCCGCCGGCGAAGGATCCGGTCGAGGGGCTCGTCGCGTCGTTCCGCCGGATCGGCTCGGTCGGGCGGACCACCGAGGACGACGAGGACGTCCGTGTGACCGCCCGGCGATCGGCGGCGCGTGAGACCGGCGCCGACGGCGGGCGCCAGCTCGCGGCGTGCGTGGGCGAGCGGGACCGCACCGCGGACCTCGGCGGGTTGACCTGCCCGACGCTCGTGATCCACGGCGAGCGCGACCGCATCATCGCCCCGTCGGGCGGGCGGGCCACGGCCGCGGCGGTCCCCGGGGCCGAACTGCTGATGGTCCCCGGCATGGGCCACGACCTCGCCCGCGGGACGTGGTCCGCGGTCCTCGACGGGATCGCCCGCGTCGCATCCCGGGCGGCGGTCCAGTGACCCCCGAGCGCGCCGGAGGTCAGCGGGCCGCGAGCCACCACGACACGACGTCCCGCTTCGAGAAGCCGGCCGGCGCCCCGCCGGCGACGTCGGGTTCCGCGGTCATCGCCTGACGCAGGCCGTCGGCCAGGCTCCCGGGGTCGCCCGCGGTGGTGAACGTGACGAGCGGATGCCCGACCAGATCGGCGGCGAGCCCCGTCTCCGGCGTCGTCACGACCCGACAGCCGTGGGCCAGACCCTCCACCAGCGGAAGACCGATCTGTTCGCGCCATCGCCGCAGGCGGACCGACGGCATCGCGACCACGGCGCTGGAGCGCAGGAGCTCGTGGATGGCGGGCCTGGTCATCCCCGACCGGACGGACACGCCGCGCGGCACGGGCGGTGCCGGCTCCCCGCTCGGATCGGCCACCACCATCCGCCACCCCGCGTCGACCGCGCCGGAGCGTTCCCACGCCGTCATGAGCACGGCGAAACCCTTGCGCTCGCTGGGCGCGCCGAGGAAGACCACCGTCGGCTCGCGCGATGCCTCGGCGGCCGCCGCCGGCCCGCAGACGCTGCACTCGCCGAGCCGGGGTGGGAGGACGGCGTGCGTCGTCCGCGCGACACGTCGCCCGAACACACGGTGGTAGTTCTCGTAGGCGCCCGTCGTGCCGAAGGCGATCGCGTCGAGCGAGATCAGCGAGAGCCGGAGGAGCGTGCGCGAGAACCAGGAGGGCACCCGGACGCGCGCGTCGAGGTTCTCGATGGCGTACGTGGCGACCGTCAGGCTCCGCCGTCCCGGGGCGAGGGCACGCGCCACCCGGGCCAGGGCGACGTAGGGCACGGCTCGGACCCACTCCCCCACCCAGAGGGGCTCGGCGATCTCCATCAGCTCCAGGTCGGGGTCGCGCACCGCCTTCAGGAATACCGACCAGGTGAAGTGCCCCACGGCGGGGTTGTCGGCCAGCAGGTCGGCGTCGGAGTCACCGAGCTCGGAGGTGTAGAGCAGCCGCTGGCCCGCGGGCATCTCCTCCACGACCGAGCTGCGCAGGTGCGGAACGATCCGCAACGAGGAGGCGGTCAGCCGAACCAGAGCTTGATCTCGCGCTCGGCGGACTCCGCGGAGTCCGACCCGTGCACGATGTTCGAGCCGGTCTCGAGGGCGAGGTCCCCGCGGATGGAGCCGGGCACGGCCTTGTCGACCGGGTCGGTTCCGCCGGCGATCTGGCGGAAGGCGCCGATCGCCCGGGGGCCCTCGACGATCATCGCCGCCACCTTGCCTGAGGTGATGAACTCGATCAGCTCACCGAAGAACGGGCGCTCGGCGTGCTCGGCGTAGTGCTGCTCGGCGAGGTCCTTCTCGACGTCTTTCAGCTCGAGCGCGGCGAGGGTCAGGCCTTTGCGCTCGATGCGCGAGACGACCTCGCCGACCAGTCCGCGCTGCACGCCGTCGGGCTTGACCAGCACCAGGGTGCGCTCACTCACGTGGTTCCCGTTCCCCTCATCACTGCGACGTCGGTCTCGGTGCCGAGGGTAACGAGCGAGGTCAGCCGACCTCGCGGGGCCACAGCGCCTGGCGGCGGAGGACCTCGTGACGCATCCACATCATCAGCGCCCAGACCAGACCGAACACGATCCCGAGCACGCCCAGCGACGGGGAGACGATCCAGCCGAGCACCATGAGGACCTGCAGGCCGAGCGCCAGCGGGAGGCCCCACGGGGCCGAGAAGCGCGCCACGGCGACGATCATCCCGAGGGTCAGCACGACCACCCAGACGATCTTCCCTGCGGTCAGCCCGCCCTCGACCTTGTCCATCACGAGCAGCGCCAGCGGCACGATGAGGATCTCGAGGGTCAGGCAGGCGCTGGCCGGGCCGCGGAAGGCCGCGCGCGGGTCGGCCCGCGTCGGGGTCGGCTCGGCGGGGGCGGGCTCGGCGGTCACGACGGATCCCGCCCGAGGAGCGTGCGGGCCTCGCCGGCGGCCACGACGGAGCCGACGACGAGGACGCCGGCGCCGGCCATCGGGGCCTCGTCGTCGTCGACCTCCTCGGCGAGACCGATCGCGGTCTCGAGCGCGGTGTCCATGCGGGGCTCGACGACGACGCGGTCGGCGCCGAACAGCCCCACGGCGAGGCCCCCGAGCTCGTCGGGGTCCATCGCGCGCTCGGAGGTCACGGCAGTGATCACCACCTCGTCGAGCACCGGCTCCAGCGCGGCGAGGATGCCGTCGACGTCCTTGTCGGCCATCACCGCGACCACACCGATCAGACGCCGGAACGAGAACTCGGCGCGCACCGCGGCGGCCGCCGTCCGGGCGCCGTGGGGGTTGTGGGCCGCGTCGACGACGACCGTCGGCGCGCTCCGGAGGCGCTCGAGGCGCCCGGGGATGCGCACCGACGCGAACGCCTCGCGCACGGCGGTGATGTCCAGGCCCCGGGAGGACCCGGCCCCGAAGAAGGCCTCGACGGCGGCGAGGGCGAGGGCGGCGTTGGCCGCCTGGTGCTCCCCGAAGAGCGGGAGATAGATGTCGTCGTACTCGCCGCCGAGGCCCTGCAGCCGGAGCTGCTGACCGCCGACCGCGACCTCGCGGCCGAGCACCCCGAACTCCAGCCCCGAGCGCGCGACCTCCGCGCCGACCTCGACCGCCCGCTCGAGCAGCACCGCGGCGACCTCGGGGGTCTGCTGCGCGAGCAGCGCGACCGCGCCCTCCTTGATGACGCCGGCCTTCTCGCGGGCGATGCCGGCGAGGTCGGACCCCAGGTAGGCGACGTGGTCGACGTCGATCGGCGTGATGGCGGCCACGGCGGCGTCGGCGACGTTGGTGGCGTCCCAGCTCCCGCCCAGCCCGACCTCGAGCACGGCGACGTCCACCGGGGCGTCGGCGAAGGCGGCGAAGGCGATGCCGGTGAGCACCTCGAACTTGCTCAGCAGCGGCCCGCTGGGCTCCCGAGACGCCTGGGCGCGGTCGACGATGCCGAGGTAGGGCGCGATCTCGCGGTAGGTCTCGATGTACTGGCGCGCGCTGATCGGCACACCGTCGAGGGCGATGCGCTCGGTGACCCGCTGCAGGTGGGGACTGGTGTAGCGCCCGGTGCGCGGCCCGATCCTCGTGAGCAGCGCATCGATCATGCGGGTCACCGAACTCTTGCCGTTGGTGCCGGCGACGTGGATGACCGGGTACGAGCGCTGCGGGTCGCCGAGCACCTCGACCAGCGCGCGGATCCGGTCCAGCGAGGGGGCGATGCGGGTCTCGGGCCAGCGCCGGTCGAGCTCGGCCTCGACCACACGCAGCTCGGCGAGCGACTCCGCGTCGTCCTCGACCCGCTCGGGGGTGTCGTCGGTCGGGCCGGTGGTGACCTCGCGGCTCAACGCGTCGGCCAGGGCTCCGCCGCCGGGCCCGGATCCGGCGTCGTCGGATCCGCCCGCCATCGCCAGCAACTGGGCGAGCTCGTCGGCATCGCCGTCGCCGGCGGCGTCGTTGTCGGCCGAGACGGATCCCCATCGATCGTTGCTGGTCATCACCCTCGATGCTACGGCTGAGCGCGTTCGCCGGCTCGGGGCGCCAGGTGGTCCGCCCACCCCTGTGCCGGCTCACGCTCCGCGGGCCCCGACCGCGCCGCCCGTCCGGCCGCGAGACCGAGCAGGTGGGCGGTACCCAGCTCACGGGCGACCTCGTCGATCCAGTCGGAGAGGGTGCTCACGGCCCCTCGCGGTCGCCTAGAACAGGGCGCCGACGTTCTGCAGGAGGGACCAGACCCCGTAGAGGAACGGGATCACGACCCAGGCCCACACGAAAGCGGTGAGCGCGGTGCGTCCGGCGGTCATCGGGACACCTCCTGGTTGCGGTCGGACCCTGTCCCGCCCGACGCGGCCGCGCCCTCGACGCCGTCGCGTTCGGAGTCGGGCACGAAGTACTGCGGGTCGACCGGACGGATGAGCTCGTTGGCGACGAAGCCGACGGCCAGCAGCGCGATCATGATCGTGAAGGAGACCGTGTACTTGGACGGTCCCGTGACGTCGCCCTGGGCCTCGACGACAGCGTTGACGATCAGCGGACCGAGCACGCCCGCCGCCGACCACGCGGTCAGCAGGCGGCCGTGGATGGCGCCGACCTGGTAGGTGCCGAAGAGGTCCTTGAGGTAGGCGGGGACGGTCGCGAACCCGGCGCCGTAGAACGACAGGATCAGCATGGAGGCGATCAGGAAGATCACCTTGTTGCCCTCGCCGAACAGCAGGATGACCAGGTAGAGCAGCGCTCCGACCCCGAGGTACATCCGGTAGATGTTCTTGCGGCCGACCACGTCGGACGCCGACGACCAGACGAACCGGCCGAGCATGTTCGACAGCGAGAGGATCGACACGAACGCCCCGGCCGCCGCCGCGATGACCGGTGTGGGGCCGGAGGTCGCGAAGAAATCCTGGTAGATCGGCTGCGCCTTCTCGAGGATGCCGATGCCCGCGGTGACGTTGAAGCAGAGCACCACCCAGAGCAGCCAGAACTGCCGGAGCTTGATGGCGGTCGCGGCCGAGACGGCGGGACCGGAGCCCGTCGAGCCGGGCGAGGCCTGCGGCGGGTTCGGGGGCTGCCAGTCGTCGGCCGGGACGCGGACGAGCAGCCAGCCGACCGACATGAAGATCGCGTAGCCGATCCCCATCACGAGGAACGTCTGCGACAGGCCGGCCGGGGTCGTGCCGAAGCCGGCGAGAAGGGCCTTCTCGACGGGCTGGGCGATGAGGGCGCCGCCGCCGAAGCCCATGATCGCGATGCCGGTGGCCATGCCGGGACGATCGGCGAACCACTTGATGAGCGTCGAGACCGGCGAGATGTAGCCGATGCCCAGCCCGATGCCGCCGACGAACCCGTAGCCCACGACGACCAGCCAGTACTGGCCGATCGCGATGCCGCCCGCGGAGATCACGAAGCCGGCCGAGAAGCAGACCGTCGACACGAACATCGCCCAGCGCGGGCCTTTGCGCTCGACCATCGTGCCGCCGAACGCCGCGGAGAGGCCGAGCATCACGATGGCGAGCTGGAAGGGCAGCGCCGTCGCGGTGCCAGACAGCCCGAGCCCGGTGCCGAGACCGGCCTTGAGCACGCTCCACGCGTAGGCCTGGCCGATGGCCAGGTGGACGGCGAGCGCCGCCGGCGGGACGAGCCAGCGGCTCCAGCCCGGCGGTGCGACGATGGCGGCACGGCTGAAGAACCCGCCCGGGGCCCGATCTGTCACCTCGACACGCCTTTCTCG
>CAWATV010000003.1:0-355743 GCA_963785135.1 uncultured Actinomycetota bacterium | reverse complement strand
TGAAGACATAGCCCAGCATCTGCCGACCGTCGGTGTGTCCCTCGTCCTCGACGAACCGGATGGAGTTCAGCTCCATCTGGAACATCCCGTAGGTACCGTTCTCGATGAACGTCGTCCCGGGCCCGGCCACCTCGAGAGTTCCGCCCTGGGCGCGGAAGAGGTCCAGGGACGCGAAGGAGAAGAACAGGATGGCCAGCGCGCAGCAGACATAGAAGCGCTGGCTGTTTCTCCTGTCGTAGGGCAGATAGATCGAGACGAAGGCCAGGATCACGATGCTGAACCAGAAACGACCGTTGCCCATCGGATTGTTCATCACGACGTTGGCCACGATCAGCGCGCCGATGAAGAATCGCCAGGCGAGGTCCGCTCGCGGTGTGGACGCCGACCACAGTCGGTGCCGTCGCGCGTAGAGGATGGCGAAGAGGGCGATGAACACCGGGACCTGCGAGAGGAAGATCGAGAGCAACCCGCCCGTCTTGTTCTCCGTCATGTAGTACGGCGTCTGCGACTCCGTCCCCGTCAGCGCCGCGGTCGTGTCCGCCCGGGAGGTGAAGAACGTGAGGAGGCCCAGCTGGGCCACCCGCGTGACCGCGACGACCAGCCCGATCGACCCCATCACCACACATCGCCGCGCCGAAAACGAGAAGCGCCGGCCCCGGACCGCCGGACCCCGCTCCGACGTCCCCGCCAGAGGTACCAGCCGACCTCGTAGGCCACGACACCGGCGATGATGTGCAGCAACCCCGTCGACACGGTCGCCGCGTCGTACGTCAGTCCGTCCAACGGGTACTTCCCGGACACCGACTGGGCCAGGGCCGGCATGGCCAGGAAGACGTAGACGAACACGTAGAACAGGGACCGCACCATCTGGCGCTGGTCGAAGGCGATCGTCTGGGTGAGCCTGCCCGCGCTCACGGCCATGATCAGCAGGCACAGCACGGTGTTCATCGAGGCGCCGGTGTTCCGGCTCCAGTCGATGAACGCCACCGGTACGCCCACCATGAGGATCAGGGCGGTCACGACGGCCACCAGACACTGGCCGTGGGTGACCGAGCCGGCGCCCCCGCCGGGCGGTCCGCCTCGCCGACCGTCGTGAGAACGACCGTGGGCGACGAGGTCGGGTGCTCAGACACCGTCAGCCCTCGTCCCGGCGAGCCCCGGAGCTCCCCGGTCTGCCGGCCGCCGCCAGGTCATCTCACGACCCAGGAGCTGCTCCACGATCCGGATGTCGTCACGGTAGAACTCGCGCAGCTCCGCGTCGATCTCGGGCGAGAGAGTGGGACGCGCATTGTCGTAAATCCGTGCCAGGACGGTGGTGTCCACCGCGCCCACCGCGCTGTTCACGAGGCACGGCGCGAGTGGGCGCGGCTTGGGAATCTGGGCGTAGGTCCGGTCCTCGTCCCACCGGAGCACCAGGGGATTACGGAGCCGGAGGAAACGGAGGCGCGCCCGGGAGTACACGCCCTCGTTCGTCCCGCGGCGGCTCACCGATCCCACCCTTCTCTCCTCGATCCGGAGATGGCGGGCGACGGCGTTCATCGTGACATCGGGCGCATTCCGCAAATCCTGGTCCAGAAGGATCATCAGCCTGTCGCGCGGGAAGAACTCGAGGTATCTCGTGAGATGCTTCCCGTACCGGCCCCATTCGAGCACGTCCCCCGCCGAGGCGTCCCGATCACGCAGCCCACCGTCGAGGAGGAGGCGCATTCCCTCGTCCAGCGGCATGAGGGGAAGGAGCCCCCAGCGAACCTTCCAGAAGTAGGCGGAGACCGCGCGGGCCACCGGATCGCGGAGGCAGACGATCAGCTCCGGCATCCCGAGCAAATCCGCCAGTCGTGGCGCGACCTCGGGCCGGCCCAGATAGTCCGGGCACTTCAGCCCGAGGCGCCGTTCCGGACGTTCGGCGTACGGCGCGGCGAAGCGCCCGAAATCGTCCGCCGCGTACACGGGATCGCGGAAGTAGGGCTCCTCCGACGCCGGCAGCCACGCCTGCGGGTGGCTGCGCAGCGAATTGAGCAGCAGGGTCGACGCCGCCTTCTGCGCGCCGATCTGATCACGAAGTCGGGGAGCCTGCCGGCCATGGTCACCCGTCCTGCCGGCCCGACGCGACGAGCCCGAACGTGTTGGGCGCGAGGAAACGGCGCCCGAACCACTGGCCCCAGGCGGACTGGGTGGACCAGTACGGCAGCACGCGGACCCCGTCGAAGAACCGCCGGGGCGGGCCCAGGTCCTGCAGGGCGCGCTCGTCGACGCCCTGCCGCATCACGTGGTACTCGATCATGTCGGAGGGTTCGGAGTCGTCGTAGACGCCGCGCAGGCGACGCACGGCGGTGGCGACACCCCGCCGGTACTCCCCCCGGGTCAGCCGCCAGCCCGGGTCGACGACCCGGGCGGCCAGCCGCGAACGCCGGGAGCGGCGCGGAGACCCGAGCGGATCCTGGAACGAGATGAACGCCCCGCCGGTGCGCAACCGGTCGACGACGGCGTCGGTCGCCGCGAGGTAGTCCGGGATGTGGTGGAGGACCGAGAGGTAGATGACGGCGTCGAAGTCGCCCTCGACCGGGACGACTCCGTCGGGGTCGTGGACCACGATGACGTCATCGCTGCTCGCGAAGCGAGCCCGCAGGGTGGCCGCGCTCGGCCCGCTCATCTCGGTCACGACGACCTGTGCCCCGGCGGCCAGCAGGTGCTCGGTCAGCGGGCCGTGGCCCGCACCGACCTCGAGGACCCGCGGGGTGGCGCCCTCCGGGACCGTGGAGCGGACCGCGGCCAGGACCGAGTCGACGATCCAGCGGCGCAGTTCCGGGTGCTGCAGGTGGGGTGACCCGTCCACGTAGTCGTAGCCGGCGCCGTGCCCGGCTTCCTGGGATGCGTGCGCCTGAGGGCCCCCGGCCATCGCGCCCCCACCCCGTCGTCGCCCCGTCGTGTCGTCAACGCGGAGCAGCGACGTCCGATACGCGCCGTCTACTACTCGCTGCGATGGTGGGAGGGTACCGACCGCGCGGATGGGGTATGTCGGGCCCTGCGTTCGGCAGGGGGTCGCGGTTGGGATGTCATCGATGAGTGGAACAGCGTCGGTGTCCCGGTGGTCGCCGACCACACGGGAGCTCGATCACCTGGAGATGATCCTCCTCGGCGCCTACCCCGGGATCGACGGGTTCCCGGGGAAGGAGTACAGCCACCGGATCGTCGAGGTCGGCCTGCTCCCCGACGGACGGGCGTGGCCCGTGGTGCCGACCCTGAGCGTGCCCGCCCCGGTCGCGGAGGCGGCGGCCCTCGGCGGACGACTGCTCCTGCTCGAGGAGGAGGGCGTGCCGTTCGCCGAGCTCACGGTCGCCGAGTCGTGGCCGCTCTCGGACACCGACGTGGCGCTCGCCGGTCCCGTCACCGCTGTCGGCCGCCCGGCACGGGGACGCACGCCGCCCTGCGCCTCCCGGCGACGGAGACCGCGGCGTCATTGGCGACCCTGGGCGTCGCCGTCGACCGCCCCGTCTCCGCGGCCGAGGTCGCGAGCATCCGAGCGAGCGCGGACCGGCTCGAGGCGAACGTGGTGCTCTTCCCGCTCACCGGGACCGGGCGGTGCCGGGGCGTGCACCCGTCGGCGCTGGTGCGCTCCTGCCTCGCCGTGGGCGCGGGACTCGACGCCGCCGTCATCCCGGTCTCGGTGCCGCGCGAGGGCCCGGAGGAGACCGACGCGGAACTCGTGCGGAACGTCCTCGCCGCCTACGGCGCCACCCACGTCGCGACTCCGGCCACCGTCACCGCGCTCCACGCACGGGGCGACGTCTCCGCGTCCGACGCCGCGGATCCGTGGGTGGCGCGCGAGGTGCGCCGGCCCCCTCGGACCGTCGGTACCGGGCTGACGGTGATGATGACCGGGCTGTCGGGCTCCGGGAAGTCGACGATCACCGCGGGGCTCGCCGAGCGTCTCATCGAACGCGGCGACCGCACGGTCACCGTCCTCGACGGCGACGTCGTCCGCCGGATGTTGTCCTCCGAGCTCGGTTTCAGCCGCGAGCACCGCGTGCTCAACGTGCGCCGGATCGGTTTCGTGGCCGCCGAGGTCAGCCGGCACGGCGGGATCGCCCTCTGCGCACCGATCGCCCCGTACGACGAGACGCGGCGCGAGGTGCGCGACATGGTCGAGTGCGCCGGGGCGACGTTCGTGCTCGTCCACGTGGCCACGCCCCTGGAGGTCTGCGAGCAGCGCGATCGCAAGGGCCTCTACGCCAGGGCGCGGGCCGGCGAAATCCCGGGTTCACCGGCATCTCGATCCCTACGAGGCGCCCCGGGACGCCGACATCGTTATCGACACGTCGACGACGTCGCTCGAGGACATCCTCGAACGCATCCTGGGACTCGCTGTGGGACGCACGGGGCTCGACCTCGGGTGACCCGGGGACCTCATGGGGCTCAGAGCACCTCGGGGGTCCTGTCGTCGCCCTCCTCCACCCCGGTGGCGGACACCGAGCGCGCCGCGTGCGCCGCCGTCGCAGTGATCAGCACGAAGACCAGGAGGGAACCGGCGGCCAGGCCCCAGGCCAGACCGGTCGGGCCGGCCACGAGCATCCCGATCACGATCATCGTCAGGATGAGCACCAGGCGGGTGACCTGCAGGAGCAGCACGGTGCGACCGCGCCGCAGCGCCCGCAGCAGGACGAGCGAGGCCACGGCCAGCGCCGTGAGCACGCCCTGCAGCGCCACCGGGACGACCAGGGCCGACACCGCGACGTACTGGGGGAAGAGGACACCCATCAGCGGCTCGCGCAGGAACGCCACCGCGATCAGGACCGCGATGACCGGGCTCACGGTGATCGTGATGCGCCGTCGGGCGTGGACGATCGACGCGTGCGAGGTGCGCGCGCGCACCATCATCGGCGTGACGACCACGGAGAGCGCGCCGAGCAGCACCATGGCCGGCTGGTAGGCCAGGAGCTGGACCGCGCGCAACCCGCCGGCGTCGGCCGCGCCGAGCAGCGTGCCCGTGAGCAGCAGCACGAGGTAGAGCTCGAGCTGGGCGATCACCGCGACGGCGGTGAACCAGCCGGCGATGTCGCGGGTCGTCCGTACCCAGGGGCCGGGCGGGGCCGGCCACGAGCGGGTGAGCGCGCCGAAGAGCACCACTCCCGCGACGGCGCCGACGCCCCAGGCCGTCGCCAGCAGTTCGATGGTGACCGGAGCGCCGACGAGCACCGCCACGGCGATGGTCAGACCCTGGGCCAGCGCCCACGCCCCGTCCAGGAGCAGTGCGGCGCCCTGCCGTCCGGTGGCGAGGAAGACGTAGCGCGCGGCGTCCTGCAGCAGCGCCGCGACCACCCACGGCGCGAGCCAGACGATGGCCCCCTGCCCGGCCAGCAGGAGCCCGGCGGACGCGATCACGCCGATCAGCGTCGTGAACCCGAGGGCCGAGCGCTCCATGCCCCGGCGTGGTCCCTCGGCGAGGGTGGGCAGGTGGACCTGCATGGTCGACCCGACCAGACCCCGGCCCGCGGCCAGCACCACGGTGATCAGCGTGAAGGCCAGCGCGAACTCACCGAACGCGTCGGGACGCAGCAGCAGCGAGGCCACGTAGACCGTGACCACGTTGGTGGCGGCGTTGAGGATCTGCCCGGCGATCCCGAGGACGGGGCGCCGGGCCTGGGCCGCCAGCCGGCGACCGCGTGCCGCGACCCTCACGGAATCGGTGGGAGCAGCCGGTTCAGGCGCGGCGCGAGCGTGGCCGCGTAGGTCGCCGAGACATGGCTGATGTCCCGGTACACCAGCACGCCACCGATGACCGGGGCGCAGCGTTCGGTGGGGCACAGCGCGTCGCTGAGGTCGATCAGCGTGACACCGGGCTGGGCGCGGGCCGCCGTGACGAGCCCCGATCCCTCCGCGGCGTTGCCCTCCTCGCGCGAGAACGTGCACTCGGTGAGCCTGTCGCGGTGCGCCGACACGCAGTCCGGCACCTCGATTCCCGGCGCGGGGGTGTCGGCGATCGCGACGACCCGCGTGCCCCGGGCCTGGAAACGGCTCCACGCGTCCCGGAAGCCCCGGGCCAAGAGGTCGGTCGCCCGCGGACCGGTGACGACCTCGTCACCGACGGTCGGATAGTGCTCCCCCGACGAGACGATGATCATCGCAGGCGGGTGGGGGCCGGTGGTGAGCCGCTGGATGACCTGGTCCCGCCAGACCGAGCACTGCGTGTAGGTCCGCGCCCCTGGAGTGGCCCCGCCCTGATCGTCCCGGGAGGTCGCCACGTCCTGGGAGAGGAACGGGCAGCCGGACTTCGTGTAGCCCGTCAGCCGCCACCCGCGCTCGCGGGCGACCAGGCTGAGGGGGGTGGTCCACTGCTGGGCGTGGGAGTCGCCGATGAGCGCGACCTCGGTCGGCGAGTCCGTGTCGCCGAGGGTGCAGGTCCGGATCGCGGTGTCGCCGAGCGAGGTGCTGCAGAAGCCGTACCCGTAGTCGTTCTTCGCGCCGACCGGGTCGGGCGTGATCGAGGGAACGGTGTCCGTGGGCGTCCCGGCCGGATCGTCGCGCGGGTTGTCGGCGAGTACCAGCGCACCGATCCGTGGAGTGTTCTGGGTCACACCACCCGCGTCGAGCGAGACCGCGGGCAGTGCCGTGACCTGGGAGGGACCGACACCGACGATCACCGCCGCAGCCGCCACCAACGCCGTCGCCGTGCACGTCAGACCGACGGCGAGCGACTTCTCGGGATCGCGGCGCAGCGGGACCGAGCGGCGCACCGGGTCCTCGATGAAGCGGAAGGACAGGTACGCGGGCACGAACGACAGGACGACCGCGGCCGTGCCGAGGACGACCGTGCGCTCGCCCACCACCGCCGCGGTGACGATCAACAACGGCCAGTGCCACAGGTAGAGCGAGTACGACAGCTTCCCGACCCAGCGCATCGGTCGGACGTCGAGGATCGCCCGCGGTCCCGCGGTCACGGAGGCCTGACCCGCGGCGAGCACCGCCGCCGCCCCCAGCACGGGCGCGAGCGCGGCCACGCCGGGGAAGGGCGTCGAGCTCGTGTACACCACTGCGGAGACCGCGATCGCCGCCAGCCCCGCCCACCCGAGCAGCGCCACCGCCTTCGGGGGCAGCGTCGCGAGCCGGGTCGCGAAGAGCGCCGTCGCCCCACCGACCGCGAGCTCCCACAGGCGGGTGGTCGTCACGAAGTAGGCGGCGGACGGGTTGCTGGCGGTGAACCAGATCGACCAGGCGAGCGACGGAATCCCGACCACGGCGATCCCGGCGGCCACAGCGAGGAGCACCCGCCGCTGGACCCCGACGGACGCCCACTCGAGACCCCCGCGCGGGATGCGTCCGAGCCACCGGGACCGGACCAGCAGGGCGATGGCCACCAGCAGCAGCGGCCACACGATGTAGAACTGCTCCTCGACGGCGAGGGACCAGAAGTGCTGCAGCGGGCTGGCTGCGGTGTCCTGCGCCTGGTAGTCCACGGCCAGGTCGGCCAGTCGCCAGTTCTCGACGTAGACCGCGCTGGCACCGATGTCGTAGGCGATGTCCAGCCACCGCGTCCGGGGGATCAGCAGGATCGTCAGCAGCCCGGTGACCAGGAGCACGCCGACCGCGGCGGGGAGCAGCCGCCGGGCCCGGCGGGCGTAGAAGGCGCGCAGCGAGACCGTCCTGGTCTCGACGAACTCCGCGAGGAGCAGTGAGGTGATGAGGAAGCCGGAGATGACGAAGAAGACGTCGACGCCGACGAACCCGCCGGTCAGGGGCAGTCCGGCGTGGTCCACGAGGACCAGGAGCACGGCGACCGCGCGGAGGCCCTCGATGTCGCCGCGGTAGCCGATCGGTCGCGACAGCGCGGAGAGCGCGCCACCGGTCGTCGGGAGACGCTGCTCGCTGGACAACGTCACGCGTCCCCACCTCCCACGACGGACCACACGCCGGCCGGTTCCGCAAGATATCGGCCGTGGCGAACCGGCCCGACAGAGGCACCGAGGCGCACGGTTCGTTTCACCGGGAGGCCGCCCCGACCACGGACCGGCCGCCGGACGCGCCGACGCCAGGCCTGCCGGCGGACGCTGCGCGGGATGCGGGCGTACGACCCGCACCCTCGGGGACCTATCGTGGCTGCCCACGCACCGGAACGGGGGGCCTGCCGTGCACGATCCGTCGCTCCTGAGGACGGCGCGCGAGGGGAAGCTCGCGGAGCTCACCGCTCCCGGTGCCCCCTACGAGCTGCGGGACGAGATCGTGGGCGGCGTCGGGCTGCAGGTCTACGCGCGCGCCCCGCGCACGCTCGCCGACGTGCTGGCGGCGAGCAGGCGCTTCGGGGACCGCGACTTCCTCGTCTACGCCGACGAGCGCATGACCTTCGCCGAGCACGCCGAGCTCGCGACGGCGCTCGCGGGCTGGATGCACCACGTCGCCGGGGTGCGGCACGGCGACCGGGTGTGCGTGTCGATGCGCAACGTCCCGGAGTGGAGTCCCGTCCTGTGGGCCACCACGGCCCTCGGCGCGATCCTGGTGCCGCTCAACGCGTGGTGGACCGCCGCGGAGTTCCAGCGCGCGCTGGACGACTGCCGCCCAGCGCTGATCGTGGGGGATCCGGAGCGGGTGGACGCCCTGCTCGACCTCACCGGCCTCGCCGGGGGCGTGACGATCGTCGAGGTCCGCGGCGAGCGGGAGCGCGGCGCGGGTGTCGTGCCCTGGGCGGAGGTCCTCGAGCAGCTCGACACCGTCGGGCCGCCGCCGGTGGTCGCCGTGCGTCCGGACGACGACGCCACCATCCTCTACACCGCCGGCACCACGGGCGCGCCGAAGGGCGCCGTCGGTTCCCACCGCAACTTCTGCACCGACGTCATGAACCGGGCGCTGGCCGTGGCCCTCGGGCGCGCCGCCGCCTGCGCCGCCTCCACCGACGGTGTCGCTCCTGCGGCACCCGCCCGGGCCGGCCTGCTGCTGACCTACCCGATGTTCCACATCGCCGGGCTCTGCGCCCTGACCTCGGCGGTCTGGTCCGGGACGACACTCGCCACCCAGCACCGGTGGGACCCCCAGGAGGCGGTGGCGCTGATCCGCCGCGAGCGTCTGACCGGCGCCGCAGGCGTCCCGCTGACGATGAGCCAGCTCGTCGAGGCCGTGGCACCGCACCGCCGCGAGCTCGCCCACCTCGGCGCGATCCGGATGGGAGGCACGGCGGTCCCCCCGGAGCTCGTGCGGCGCATCGGCGAGCGGTTCGGGGGCGCCGTCGCGCCCACCAACGCCTACGGGCTCACCGAGACGACCTCGGGGGTGGTGACGACCTCGGGCGCCGAGTACCTCGCTCGGCCCGGGGTCGTGGGGCGCCCCTATCCCGGCCTCGAGCTCCGCGTGGTCGACCCCGCGACCGGGCTCGAGCGGCCTCCGGGCGAGGTCGGCGAGGTCTGGCTGCGGGGTGCCAACGTCGTCCGACGCTACTGGGACGCGCCGGAGGCGAGCGCGCAGGCCTTCACCGACGGCTGGTTCCACACCGGTGACCTCGGCCGGGTCGATGACGGCTGGCTGCGCATCGTCGACCGCCTCAAGGACGTGGTCGACCGGGGCGGCGAACCGGTGCACTGCGTCGAGGTCGAGGACGCGATCGTGGAACACCCGGACGTCGTCGAGGTCGCGGTCGTCGGCGTGAGCCACCCGTTCCTGGGTGAGGAGGTGGGCGCGATCGTCCGGACGCGACCCGGCGCGGCCCTCGTCGCGGAGGACCTCCGGACCCACCTCTCCCCCCGCCTCGCGCACTTCAAGATCCCGACCGTGCTGACCTTCCGCTCCGAGCCGCTGCCCCGCAACGCGGTCGGCAAGGTCCTCAAGCAGCCGCTGCGCGCCGAGCTGCACCTGCCGCTCATCTCGTCGGAGTCACCGTGGTAGTCCGTCACCGCAGGCTGCGGACCCTGCTGGCCGCTCTCGCCGTCCTGCTGCCGGCGCGGTCCCGCCGAGTGCTCTTCGTCCGGCTGCTCGGCCACGAGATCGATCCCACGGCGGTCGTCGGGCACTCGTTCGTCGACGTCGAACACCTGCGGATGGGACCCTCCTCGGTCATCGGGCACCTCACCGTCATCCGCGGCTGCCAGGACGTCGAGCTCGGGCGCGACTGCCTCATCGGCAACATGAACTTCGTCAACGCCGTCGACCGGACGAAACCCTGGTTCGCGCACCTGGACCGGCACCCGGCTCTGATCATGAACGACCGGTCCCGCATCTCGACCATGCACTTCCTGGACTGCTCGGACCGGATCGAGTTCGCCGAGCACGCCGGGCTCGGCGGTCTGTGGACGATGATCCTCACCCACGGCTACGAGCTCGACACCGCCAGCCAGACGACCCGCCCCGTGACGATCGGACTGCGCTCGGTCGTCAACACGCGCTGCACCGTGCTCCCCGGCGTCACCCTCGCCGAGCTGTGCATCGTGGCGGCGGGCTCCCTGGTGACCACGTCGCTCGACGAGCCCTGCACGCTCTACGGCGGCACCCCCGCCAAGCCGCTGCGCGACCTCGATCCGGACAGCGCCCACTTCCGGCGCACCTCGTCACGCCACTATCAGGGCTGACGTCGGCCGTACCACGGAGGAGCACACCGGTGCGGAGAGCGGAGATCACCTGCGTGCCGCGACGACGGCCGGTGCGAGCGGTCCGGCGGTCCGTCGTCCCCGGCATGCTGGCCCTCCTCGTCCTGGCCGTCGCCGCCTGCGGGCAGGGGGCCGCGGCCCCGAGCTCCGTGGTGCACACCGCGGGTGGGGACCTGCAGGGCATCGGCGACGGCCCGGTCCAGCGCTACCTGGGCGTGCGCTACGCCCAACCTCCGGTCGGGGACCGACGCTGGGCGCCGCCGGTGCCGATCGCCCCCTGGACCGGCGTCCGCCCCGTCACCGAGTCCGGACCTCGCTGCCCGCAACGGGGCGGCCCCGAGTCGGGTCCGCAGAGCGAGGACTGCCTGTTCCTCGACATCACCGTGCCGAGCCGCCGACCGCCGGACGCCCGTCTGCCGGTGGTGGTCTGGTGGCACGGCGGCGGCTACGTCTCGGGCGCGGCGTCCGACGTCGACCCCCGACGGCTCGCCGAGCAGGGCGTCGTGGTCGTCGGCGTCAACTACCGGCTCGGGGTCCTCGGCTACCTCGGGCTCCCGGGCCAGCAGGGTTCGGGGTCGTTCGGCTTCCTCGACCAGCTGGAGAGCCTGCGGTGGGTGCGGGCCAACGCGGCGGCCTTCGGCGGCGACCCGGCCGCGATCACCGTCGCCGGCCAGTCCGCCGGGGCGAGTGCGGTGTGTGCCCTCCTCGGGTCGCCACAGCTGCGGGATCTCGGGGTGGCCCGCGCGATCGTGATGTCGGGCTCCTGCTCGGTGAACTGGCCGCCGACGGCCCTCGGTCCCGGCACCCCGGCGCAGGGGCTCTACGCGCCCCGCGACGCCGTCGAGGCGACCGGTGTCCAGGTCGCCGGTGCGCTCGGTTGTCCGGGCGGCGACGTCCTGGCGTGCCTGCGCGGGAAGTCGACCGCCGACCTCCTCGAGGGCGCGCCACGACAGGTCACGCTCGCCTACGGCACCGACGTGCTCCCGACCGACCCGAGCGACGCGCTCGCCGGACCCCGCCCGCCGATACCCGTCCTCATCGGGGGCACCCACGACGAGGCCCGCTCGTTCGTCCGCCCCCTCCAGCGCGCCGATCCCACGCTCTACGCGCCGCCCGCGTACCCCCGGCTCCTCGAGGGGGCCTTCGGTCGCGCGGCCCCGGCCGTCGAGCAGGAGTACCCGCTCTCCCGGTTCGGCGGCTCGGGGGCCGTGGCCTGGTCGACGGTGCTGACCGACGCCGCGTGGTCCTGCCCGACGCTGCGGGACGAGCAGGCGCTCGCGGCCGCGGCCCCGACGTTCGCCTACGAGCTCGACGCCCCCGAGAGCGCGGCCGGAGGGCCGAACCGGCTTCCGCCCGGCGCATCACACTCGAGCGACCTCCCGCTCGTGTTCGATGTCCCCGGGATCAGCTCGCTCCCCGAGGCCGAGCGCGACCTCGGCGCCCGGATGGTGGCGTCCTGGGCGTCCTTCGCCCGCTCCGGACGGCCCGACGGCCCCGGACTGCCGACCTGGGACCCGATCGCGCCCGGCACCGTCCCGCGGCCCACGGTCCTCGGGATCGCGGGCGTCCCGGACTACGACGCGTCGGTCGAGCACCGCTGCGGGTTCTGGGCGCGCACCGGTCGCTCGGCCTCGTCGTGAGGAGGGTCGGGACGGCGCAGCCAGGACACGGCCACCACGATCCCGAACGCCGCCCACTCGGTCTGGTGCAGGTAGCCGTTGCCGCTGGTGAAGAGGCGGACCAGGACGAGCGCCGCGGCGGTCACCGCGACGATGTCCGGCACCGATCGGGTCGCCATGTAGCGGCGGCTCGCGTGCAGCCCGTACCGGGCGACGACGCCCACGACGACCAGCACGAGCAGCCCGCCGAACCACCCCGTCTTGAACAGCACGTCGAAGAAGAGCGTGTGCGTCGACGTCACGAGGTCCGGACCGCCGCTGAGCAGGCGGTTGGAGATCTCGTTCGCCGAGAGCCCCAGGCTGTCGTAGCGCGCCTGGTAGCTCCCGGAGTCGTCGAAGAGCCGTGAGTACAGCAGCCCGCCGAGCTCCGAGCCGGCGACCGCGAGCGCCACGACACCGACGACCACGCCGATCATCGCCGCCCGGCTGAACGACATCCGGAGGAACGCCCGCAGGAGCGCCACGAGGCCGCCGAGGACGACGGCGACGAGCACGGAGCGCGAGAGGGACAGCAGGATCACCGCGGCACCCACGGCGACCGCGAGACCGGACAGCGCGAACATCCACGGCCGCAGCCGGGTGGCGAGGCAGGTGACCAGGATGGCCACCAGCAACGCCGCCATCACCTCGTGCCGGATGCTGGCCGGCGCCGGGGTGTCGCCGGCGGTGGACAGTCCCTCCCGGAAGACGCCGAAGATCAGCACGTTCGGGTCGACCTGGATCAGGGCCTGCTGCAGCGAGGCGATCGCGCTGATGCCGTTGGCGCGGAGGTTCTGCTCGAACTCCACCAGCGACCAGGTGACCGCGAGGGGGGCGCACCAGGCGAGCGTCCTGCGGCCCGCCTCGTGGGCCAGCGCGGTCCCCGCCACCGTGGCGACGCCCAGACCGATGAGGAAGTACACGAAGTGCTGCACCGGCTCGGCGGCGTTGCTGTCGTACACCGCAGCACTGACCACACAGAGAAGGGTCATCAGCGTCATGGCCGCGACGATCAGCCAGAGCTCGCGCAGCACGCCGTGGGTGCGACGCGACGCCAGGAGATAGATCACGGTCATCGCGAGCGCACCGAAGTGGAACCAGCGCAGCACCCCGAGCGGGGTGACCGCCAGGATCTGCGACTGCAACGGCAGGGGGACGAGGAACGCCAGCAGCGCCACCGCCGCCCAGCGGGCCTCCCGGGGCCCGACCGGCGCGTGACCGTCGGCACCCCGCCCGCGCGGTCGCGCCGTGACGACGTCGTGACCGGCACGCGTCGCGAGAACGGTCACGAGGACGGGTCGTCGTCCGTCGACGGTGCCGGACCGGGACGGCGCCGGCTCAGGCTGGTCAGGCGCCGCTCACCGTTCGCCGACGTCGCGCCGACCGGGTCGTCGCCACCGGCATCGCCCCGGCGGGCGGGCCCGGGAGACGAGGCCGATCCGGCGGGTGCGCCGTTCGACCCGGGCGGCTGCGGGCGGTAGGTCGTCCGGTAGTCGGCGTAGTAGGCGCTCGACGGGCCTCGGGCGGGCACCATGTTGAGCACCGTTCCGAGCACGCGCGCATTGACCTGGACCAGGGTCCGCAGCGCGAGCTCGACCTGGTGGCGGGTCGTGCTCCCGACGTGCACCACGTACATCACGCCACCGGCGCGGGTCGCGACGATCGAGGCGTCGGCCACCGGCAGAACCGGAGAACAGTCGATGAGCACCGTGTCGTAGCGGTCCTGGAGCTCGTCGAGGAGTGTCGCGAGGCGGTGGGAGGCGAGGAGCTCGGCCGGGTTGGGAGGCACGGGTCCGCTGGGGACGACGTCCAGCCCCGGGGCGACGGTCTGCGACACGTCGTCGAGGCCGGCCCGCCCGATCAGGGCGGTGGTCAGCCCGACGTCCGCGACGAGCCCGAAGTACTCGGCCACCGAGGGTCGGCGCAGGTCGCCGTCGACGAGGCAGGTCCGCACCCCGAGCTGCTGCAGGCTCAGCGCGAGATTGCCCGCCACCGAGCTCTTGCCCTCCCCCCCGACCGCGCTCGTCACGGCGACGACACGGGGCAGGTCGTCGACGAAGGCGAACTGGAGGCTGGTGCGCAGCCGGCGGTAGGACTCGGCCCGGCTGCTGAACGGGTCGTCGCGCACCAGTGGCCGGGTCCTGCCGTCCTCGTCGAAGGGGACGGTGCCGAGCACCGGGAGGTCGGTCACCCGCGCGAGGTCCTCGTCGGACTTCACCGTGACGTCGAGCCTCTCGCGCAGCAGCGCCACGCCCACGCCGAGCAGGAGCCCGGCCAGCACCCCCACGAGGAGGTTGAGGGGGACACTCGGCCACACCGGGGCGTAGGGGATGACGGCCTGCTGCAGCGCCGACACACGCACCGGGGACGGGGGGCCCGTCGACGGCGTCTCGAGCTCCTCGATGGTGCGGCTGAGCTGGGACGCGGTGGCGTTCGCCAGGGCGGCGGCCTGCGCGGCGTCCGTGTCCCGGGCCTCGAGCTGCAGGAGCACCGTGCCCGCGGGCGCCGTGGTGGTGATCTGCGAGGCCAGGTCCTCGGGCGTGGTGTCCAGACCCAGCTGCTGGATCACCGGCTCGAGCACCCGGGGACTGGCCGCGACCTCGGTGTAGGACTTCACCCGGTCGACCGAGAAGCTGCCGCCCTGGAACAGCTGCTGGTTCGGGTTGGACGCATCGATCTGCGTGGAGATGAACAGCCGGGACTGCGCCTCGTACGTCGGCGGGATCAGGACCGTGATCGCGCCGACGACCACCGTGACCGCCAGCGTCGCCACCAGCACGAGAAGCCAGCGCTTGGTCAGAACGGCCAGGAAGCCCTTCAGGTCCACGTGCGTTCCCCCGTAGCAGGGCCGGATCCCCCGAACCGACGAGCACACCGACCGTTCGACCGAACCGTCGCGACACGGTACCCGACCAGGCGAATGGGCCATCCGCCCAGACGTGGGTCGGAGTCTCCCGGCGGCCGCTCCCCTAGCATCGCGCCGTGGCAGCGACCTGGAGCCGCCGGCGCGTGCTGGCCCTCGGCGGGCTCGCCGCCGCCGGTGCCGGCCTCGCCGCGGCGGACGGAGTCCCCGCGGCGGCGTTGTTCGGGAGCGTCCCGGTCCCGCTGTCCACCGCGGCCGCGAGGCTCGCGGGGTGGACGGTGGTCACCGACTTCGGCGCCGTCGGGGACGGGAGGTCGCGCCCGCTGTCGTCGCGGTACCCGACGCTCGAGGCGGCCCGGGCCGACCACCCGGGCGCGACGAGCCTGGACGAGGAGCTCGACGGCGCGGCGATCCAGTCGGCCATCGATTCGGGCACCGACCGAGTCTTCTACCCGCCCGGCCGTTTCCTGCACAGCGCCGCGCTGCGGGTGCGCACCGGGCAGCGCCACCACGGGGCGGGCGACGGCACCGTCCTGCAGAACGTCCGCCCCCGCCTCCGCCCCATCGACCTGCCGGACGCGCACACCTTCGAGATCGGGAACATCCACCCGGTCGCGATGGACGTGGGCAGCGCCGGTCAGGCCTGGGCGACGCGGCCGCTCGCCCCCGTCGCGGCCGGCGCCCGCTCGATCACGCTCACCCAGCCCCTCGCCGGTGCCCGGGTGGCCGTCGGGGACATCGTGATGATCCGGTCGGACGGCGTCCCGGCCCAGGCCGGGCGCTACGGCGTCACCTTCGACTTCGAGATGTGGAACCGGGTCACCGCCGTCGATCCCGGCGCCGGGACGCTGGGCCTCGAGCTCGCGATCCCTCGGGACATCGTGGCGGCCCCGGCCGCCCCGGAGGTGCTCGCGGGGCCGACGCTGTGCCTCAACGACGGCGTCGACCTCACCACCGGGCGACCCTGGTCGATCGTGCAGGACGTCGAGATCGCCCACCTCGCCGTGGAGAGCGCGGGGCTCTGCCTGCGGACCGGCGTCTGGCGCGGCCGGTTCCACGACCTGCTCGTCACCGGCGAGAACATGATCGGCTTCAACGCCCTGGTGCTGTCCACCGTGGAGCGGGTCCGCGGCACGTTCACCAGCCGGATGATCGAGATCAAGCACGCCAGCCACGACAGCACGCTCCGCGACGTCCGCGGCCTCTACCGCTCCGCGCCGGGCGCCCCGGTCGTGCCGGCGATCAGCATCGGCGAGCAGTCCCACGCGTGCACCTTCGAGGGCATCGACTGCTGGATCGGGCCCGAGTGCCGCGAGGTGGTGCGCGCCGTGGAGCTGTCCTCCCCCGACCTGCGCTTCCAGGGCACGGTCGAGCACTTCGGTCAGGGGGCGCACAGCCAGGTGTGGGCGATCAAGTCGAACGACGCGCCCGCCAACCCCCCGGCCCGGATCTCCCTGGAGCTCACGGTGCGCTCGCGGGGCGGCCTGCGCTCCTACGGGGTCATCGGTGGCCCCACGCCCCGGCCCTCGGCGCCGCGCGACGTCACGCTGACCCTCGACCAGCTCTCCCAGGGCGAGCCACCGCGGTTCGGGGTGGAGGTGCTCGACGGGACGGCGCTCCGCGTGGTGCGCGACGTCGGGGACCGGGCGTGCGCGGTCGCGTCCCCGGGCGCCGAGGTGCCGCTCGGGGCCGCGGCCTGCTGATCAGCTCTCGCGGGCCGTCGCCCGGTAGCGCTCGGCGAGGTCGACCACCTCGTCCGGCAGCCGTCCGCCCGCGAGATCGGCCACGCTCACGCGCTCGAAGACGTCGCGCAGGCTGGTCCGGGCCGCCATCCACACCTCGCGCAGCGCCGCCGCCGGTCCCGGGTAGGTCAGCGCGGACAGACGCTCGTCGTGCACGTCGACCAGCGGACCGTCGATGGCCCGGATGACGTCGGCCAGGGTGATCTCGGTGGCCGGACGGCCGAGGGTGAAACCCCCCTCCGCGCCGCGCGTGCTGCGGACCAGGCGGGCCCGTCGCAGCTCGGCGAGGACGCCGTGCAGGAACTTCACGGGGATGTCCTGGCCGGCCGCCAGCCGGGCGGCCGGAACGGGCCCGTCGTCGGCGTCCGCGGCGAGCTGGGCCATGGCGCGCACGGCGTAGTCGGTCTTCACGGACACCCGCACCGGACCAGTCTCGCGTACCGGTGGCGTGAACTCCTCGACCCGGCCGCTTCCGCCACGCCCGGGAGCCGTCCTATGTTCTCCTCTAGTCCGACTATGTCCACCGAGTTGATGGATATTGGGGAGAACCCATGCAGGCATCAGGCGCACCGACCGTGGCTGTCGTGGGAGCCGGGGCCGCCGGGACGATGACCGCCGCGCGGCTCGTCGAGGCCGTGCGGGCGGCGGGCTCGTCCCACCGGGTGCTCCTGATCGGCGACGCCGAGCAGGTGGGGCGGGGCGTGGCCTACGGCACCACCGACGAGCGCCACCTGCTGAACGTGCCGGCCGGGCGGATGAGCGCGCGCGTCGACGACCCGGGCGACTTCGTGCGCTGGCTCCGCGGCGCGTGGCGGGCCGACGCCGCGGCCGGCGACTTCGCGCCGCGCCCGCTCTTCGGGCGCTACCTCGCCGAGCACCTCGCGGCGGTGGCCGGCGGGGACGGGGTGCTGCGCCGACTGCGGGACCGGGTGGTCGGCGTGACGCCGCGCGGCCCCGGCCTGGCGCTGCGCCTCGCCGCCGGCGACGATGTGATCGCCGACGCCGTCGTCCTGGCCACCGGGACGCCACCGCCGAGCGGCGCGTGGGCGCCCGCGGCGCTGGCGGCGTCCCCCCGCTTCGTGGTGGACCCGTGGGCGCCGGACGCGCTGGGCGGGGTGCCCGCGGACCGCGACGTCCTGGTCGTGGGAACGAGCCTGACCATGGTCGACGTGGCGCTGTCGCTGCAGCGCGCCGGCCGCGTCGTGCACGCCGTCTCCCGGCACGGGCTGCTGCCCCGCGCCCACGCCGACCGGCCGACTCCCGGCGTCCCGCCGGTCGGCCTGCCGCTCGCGGCCGGTCTGCCCGGGCTGCGCACGGCGATGCGCGACCACGTCCGGACCGCCCTGCGGGAGCACGGCGACTGGCGCGTGGCCGTGGACGGGCTCCGCCCCCTCACCGCCGGCCTCTGGGCCGCCCTCTCCCCGGCCGACCGCGAGCACTTCCTGGCCCACGACCTGCGGAGCTGGAACGTCCTGCGCCACCGCCTGGCCCCGGTGGTCGCCCGGGCCCTGGACGAGGCCCGCGCGGCCGGACGGGTCGACGTGCGGGCGGGCGAGGTCGGCGATGTCCACGTGCTCCGCGCGGACGGCGATCTGGAGGTCACCTTGGTCGACGGGCGGTGCCTGACGGTCGGGGCGGTCGTCGACGCCACCGGCCCGCAGGCCGACCCGTCGTGCGCCGGGGACCCCCTCGCCACCGACCTCCTCACGGGCGGGCTCGCGCAGGTCGGCCCGCACGGCATGGGCTACCGCACCGCCGACGACGGCCGCCTCCTCGACGCCCGGGTGCAGGCGGCGGCCCCGCTGTGGACGCTGGGGAGCCCGCGTCGCGGGATGCTCTTCGAGAGCACGGCCTTCCCGGAGATTCCGCACCCAGGCCCGCGAGCTGGCCGACGCCGTCCTCGCGGCCGTGCCGACCGCCCGACCCGCCCGTCGCCCGAGCCCGGCGCGGGACCGCTACGGGCTCGACCTGAGCGTCGGGGGCGAGACGGCGCCGGCGTGGGACCGCGCGCTGCAGAGCCTCCTGGGCGTCCGCTCGGACGCCGAGGAGGCCGTATCCGACGTCGTCGCCCTGGACCCGGAGTTCGCGCTCGCCCAGGCCGCGCGCGCCCTGCTCGCCGACCAGCGGGAGGACCACGACGGCTGCGCCCGCGCGCTGGCCGCCGCCCGCCGCTCCGTCGCCCACGCTTCGGCCCGGGAACGCAGCTTCGTCCACGCCGTCGGCGAGCTCCTCGGCCACGAGCCCACCACAGCCGTGCCGGGCACCGCGCTGCTGCGCCACGTCGAGGCGTGGCCCCGCGATGCGCTGGCGGTCAGCGTCGCGGTGCCCACCATCGCCTTCGCCGGGGTCTCGGCCGGGCAGGACAGCTGGGAGTTCATCGAGTCCCTGGCCCCGGCCTACGGCGACGACGGTTGGTACGCCGCGCAACTCGCGTTCGTGCGCCAGGACCAGGGCCGCTTCGACGAGGCCGAGGCCCTCGCGGTGCGGGCACTGGCCGCGGACCCGGCGTGCGGGCACGCCGTGCACGCCCGCACCCACGTGTTCTACGAGACCGGCGACCACGCCGCCGGTCTCGCCTGGCTCGACGCCTGGCTGGCGGCCCACGGCCCGCATGCCCGCCACCGTGCCCACTTCGCGTGGCACGCGGCACTGCACGAGCTCGACCTCGGCGATGACGCGGCCCTGCGCCGTCGCTACGCCACGCAGCTCGCACCGCCCGTCGTGACCGGCTCGCGCGCGCTCGTCGACTCGGCCTCGCTGATCTGGCGATGTCGGATGATCGGCAGCGCGCAGGACCTGCCCATCGCCCCGGTCCTGGCCGCCGCGCCGGCGTCGTGGCTCACGGCGCCCCCCACCAGCTTCGCCGCGATGCACAGCGCCCTCGCCCTGGCCGCCGCCGGCGACCTCGACGGTCTGCAGCGCCTGCGCCGCCACTGCGCGGGGCGCGACGGTCAGTGCTTCGCCGAGGTCGTCGCCCCCCTGTGCGCCGCGCTCGCCGACGTGGTGGACGGGCGCTGGACCGTCGCGGCCCACGGCCTGGGCGCCGTCGTGCCGCGCATGGTGGAGTGCGGCGGCAGCGCCGCCCAGCGCGAGGTCGTCGAGGACACCTGGATCCACGCCCTCGCCGCGGCCGGACGCGGCCCCGACGCCGGCCGCGTCCTCACCGCCCGCCTCGACCGCCGGCCGTCGCACCGCGACCGCCGCCGCCTGTCCGCCCTGCTCCCGGCCGGTGCCTGAGCCCCCGAACGGACCACACCCCGCGCCCCTCAAGTCCCACCGACCGGGTGTCGACACAGAGAGTGAAGAGGCGTGAACTCACCATCACCGGGATATCCCCGCGGCATCGCTGCTCACAGCGCACGGGCGGATCTCGACAGCGCGGATGACAGCGGTACATCCCGGGGGGGAACGATCAGGATGAACGAGGATCAGAGGCTCGCACCGCGCTGGCAGCTGCTGCGCTTGATCGAGGGCGGCCACCAACCGCGCCGGGGGGAAGCGGTCGAACTCGAGGAACTCCTCGACCGCGGACTCGTCGAGGACTGGACCACGGGCACGTGGCAGCTCACCGACCTGGGACGTCAGACCCTGCGCGAGGTCTTCGGCGGCGGCGACGTGCCCGCCCCCCGGACCGCCCACGACCTGGCACCGTGCGAGGCGCGCACGACCCGCTGAGGCCTCGAGCCCCGGCTACCGGGTGGCGGCCCTGCCTCCTCGCGTGGACCAGGTGAGGACGGCGGCCACACCGAGCGCGAGCACCGACAGCAGATCGGCTGACGTCACCCCTCGGCCCGGGGCGAACACCACCAGGACACGGCCCTGCACGGTCCGTTGAACCGGACCCACCCGATGGCGGCGACGGCGAGGAGAACCGCGACCGATCGGCGATCGGCGACTGTCATGACGGGGACCCTGTCACCCGGATCACGGTGCCATCGCCTCCCGACGCCGCGCCCGTCCAGCACCGTCCGACCACCAGAGCGCGATGGAACCGCGCCGCTCCGTCGTCGTCGACGCCCGTGCGCTCCATGGACAGCTCGCTGAAAGCCCGGACCGCTTCAATGGCGTGGTGACACGGCCCTGCCGTGCCGGTATTGCGCGCGCGATGGCAACAATGGTCCGGGAACTGATGGTCTCGGGCGGCGCCGTTCGCCGACAGCGGTTCCCGACTTCGATCTCTTCCTCATGAGCACAACGTGACGATCGCGTATCCGATGTCGATCTCACCGATCGTCGGCCAATCGCTCCTTCGCTAGGCCAATCGAATGAACTCCCCCACGAGACGGCCGAGATGCGTAACTATCGGGTGGGCAAACACCGAATGAACGGCTGAAGGCACCACCTGACCGGGGGGAAGCAGTGAGGACAGCGTCGCGGGCCAGCACTACGCCACACGTCGCGAAGCGTCGGGGGACGACGACTCTCTGTGGTCGTGGCCAGTCAGCGTGTCCTCGCTCCGGGCGAGGGACCGTCGCCTGAACAACTGAGCGGACGCTCAGACAACTTATTTCTGTCCGGTTCGATCGGCTTTCTCACGGGAGCCAACTGAATCGAGACAGTGCCAATATTCCGGGGGGAAACGAACGATGCGTCAGCGCGCTGTGATCACTGGAGGAGCCGGCTTCCTCGGCTCGCACCTCGCCGAGCGTCTGCTCGACCAGGACTTCGAGGTCATCTGCCTCGACAACTTCATCACCGGCTCGGCGGCGAACGTCGAGCACCTGCGCGAGCGTGACGGTTTCCGCCTCGTGCGCTGCGACGTCTCGGAGTTCATCCACGTCACCGGGCCCGTGGACTACGTGCTCCACTTCGCCTCGCCGGCCTCGCCGATCGACTACGCCGAGATTCCGATCCAGACGCTCAAGGTCGGCTCGCTCGGCACCATGAACGCGCTCGGCCTCGCCAAGGAGAAGGGGGCGCGCTTCCTGCTCGCGTCCACCTCGGAGTCCTACGGGGACCCCCAGGTGAACCCGCAGCGCGAGGACTACTGGGGACACGTGAACCCGGTCGGTCCGCGGTCGATGTACGACGAGGCGAAGCGGTTCGCCGAGGCCACCACGATGGCGTACCGCCACCACCACGGCGTCGACACCGCCATCATGCGCATCTTCAACACCTACGGCCCCCGGATGCGACCCCACGACGGCCGCGCGATCCCGAACTTCGTCAACCAGGCCCTCGCCGGCGAGCCGATCACGGTCGCGGGCGACGGCTCCCAGACCCGCTCGGTCTGCTACGTCGACGACCTCATCGACGGCGCGCTCCGCCTGCTGTTCTCCGACCACGCCGGCCCGGTGAACATCGGCAACCCCAACGAGATGACCATTCTCGAGCTCGCTGAGCACATCCGGGAGATGACCAACCCCGACGCCCCGCTCGAGTTCATCCCGCGGCCCACCGACGACCCGTCCGTCCGTCAGCCCGACATCACGCTCGCCCGCGAGCAGCTGGGCTGGGAGCCCGTCGTCTCGCTGGACGAGGGCCTCAAGAGCACGATCGCGTGGTTCGCCGAGAACTGCACCGCTGCGACGGCCATCCCCGTGCAGCGCACCCGGGCGGTGTCCGGCGACGCCGCTCCGCGTAGCCCCGAGAGCAGCAACTTCAAGATCGCGGTCATCGGTACCGGCTACGTCGGCGCCGTCACCTCGACCTGCATGGCGATGCTCGGCCACGAGGTGTGGGGCGTCGACAGCGACCCCGTCCGCGCCGGGCAGCTCTCCGCGGGCCAGGTCCCCTTCTACGAGCCCGGCCTCTCCGAGCAGGTCACCGCCGCGATCGCGACCGAGCGACTGCACTTCACCGACGACTCCGACGCCGCGCTCACCGGCGCCGACGTGATCTTCCTGTGCGTCGGTACGCCGCCGAGCGCGAACGGCACCCCCGACCTCAGCCAGGTCGAGTCGGCGGCCCGGTCGGTCGCTCCGTACCTGCGCGACGGCACGGTCGTGGTGAACAAGTCGACGGTGCCGGTGGGGTCGGGCAACTGGGTCCACACGCTCCTCGAGGACGCGCTGCCGCGCCACGCCGCCCCGGCCTTCCACGTCGTGTCGAACCCGGAGTTCCTCCGCGAGGGCTCGGCCATCGACGACTTCCTCTACCCCGACCGCATCGTCCTCGGCGGGGACAAGATCGGCGTCGACACGGTGGCCGAGCTGTACCGCCCCGTGCTCGACCAGTCCTTCGCCGCCGGTCGTCGGACGTGCAAGCCTGCGCTGATCACGACGCAGCTGGCCTCCGCCGAGATGATCAAGTACGCGGCGAATGCCTTCCTCGCCACGAAGATCAGCTTCGCGAACGAGATCGCCACCATCTCCGAGCTCGTCGGCGCCGACTCGCGCCAGGTGCTCCCGGCCATCGGCGCCGACCACCGCATCGCCCCGGCGTTCCTCTCGGCGGGCGTCGGGTGGGGTGGGTCCTGCTTCGGCAAGGACGTCGCCGCGCTCATGGCGGCGGGCCAGGAGTACGGGCACTCCCCGGCGATCCTGCGCGCCGCCGTCGAGGTCAACCAGATGCAGCGGGCCGCCGTGGTCCGCAAGCTCCAGCGCGAGCTGCGCGTCCTCAAGGGCCGCCGCATCGCGATCCTGGGCCTCGCGTTCAAGCCGGGGACGGACGACCTGCGCGACGCCCCGGCCCTCGACATCGCGCGGCGACTCCTCGCCGCGGGCGCGGTCGTGTCCGCCTACGACCCGATGGTCAAGAAGCTCCCGGAGGACCTCGCGGCCGTCCGCACGACGGGCGACGCCTACGACGCCGCCGAGCGGGTGGACGCCGTCGTCGTCGCCACCGAGTGGGCCGAGTTCGCCGAGATCGATCCCGCGACGCTCCGCGACGTGATGAAGGGCGACCTCATCCTCGACGGCAGGAACTTCCTCGACGAGGACTCCTTCGTCGGGGCCGGCATGACCTACGTCGGCTTCGGCCGCTGACCGACGCCTCGCATCCGGAGGCCGCCGGTCCCCCAGGCCGGCGGCCACCGCGACCACGTCCATCACGAGTTCCGGGGGGAACCATCGTGACCACGCACGCCGACCCGCTGCTGACCATCAGTTCCGCCACGCTGGCACCAGGGCGGACCTCCGCAGCGCCGCGCGACGATGTCGCTCGAGGAGAAGCTCTCCCAGGTCCGTCTCGGCGGCCGGCAGCGCGTCCTGCTCTACCTCGCCGACGCCGTGACCCTCGTGGTCGGCCCGGTGCTGGCCAACGTCGTGCTCATGGTGCTGGACCCGACTCGTGCCGGCGACGTCGCCGTTCCGGCACATCGTCCTCACGGCGGTCTGCGTCGCGCGTCGCCATGCACCTGCACGGTCTCTACCGGCGGCCGGCGTCGCGGCTGCTGCCGACGGCCTGGTGGCGGACGGGCGTCGTCCTCCGGAGCCTCCCGACCGCGGCTCTGCTCGCGCTCGGCGTCTCCGCGGTCGTCTTCGACGGTCCCCGACAGCTCACGCTGAGCGCGGCGGTGGCGATGGTGCTCCCGGCCGCGGTGCTCGTCCCCGCCGGGCCGGCGCCTCATCGTCCGGCTCTTCGGTCCCCCGGCGGTCTCACGCATCCTGATCCTCGGCACCGGTCAGGTCGCCGACCGCATCACGTCCCGCCTGCGTCGGTGCCGCGACACGGTGGTCGTCGGCTACGTCGACGACGACGCGCTCAACCCCGACGGCGTCCTCGGCGGGCTCGGCGACCTTCCGGCCCTGTGCCGGGAACACGAGATCGACCGGATCATCGTGGCGTTCTCGCGCACGCCGTCCCACGAGGTCCTCGCGATGGTCCGGCGCCTCAACGGCGTCGTCCCGATCTCGGTGGTCCCGCGCCTCTACGAGCTCCACAGCTGGCGCAGCGAGGTCGAGGAGCTGCACGGCCTCCCGCTCCTGCACATCCCGCCGGCACTCCTCGGGGCGCCGCAGAAGGTCGCGAAGCGTGCCCTCGACCTCGTGCTCGGCGGACTGGCCGCCCTGGCCATCACCATCCCCTGCCTGATCGCCGCGATCGCCATCAAGATCGACAGCCGCGGGCCCGTGTTCTTCCGTCAGCAGCGCACCGGTCGCGCAGGGCAGACCTTCAACATCGTCAAGTTCCGCACCATGTCGACCGACGCCGACGCCCGTAAGTGTGCGATGGGCCGTGACAACGAGGTCGACGGGCCGCTGTTCAAGATGGCCGCGGACCCACGCGTCACCCGGGTCGGAGCCTTCCTGCGCAAGACGAGCATCGACGAACTCCCGCAGTTGATCAATGTTCTCCGCGGCGAGATGTCCCTGGTCGGGCCCCGCCCGCTCCCGACGGACGAGTCCGAGCGCCTTGACGGCGCAGCGCTCACCAGATTCGATGTCGCGCCAGGGATGACCGGACTGTGGCAGGTCTCCGGGCGCAGCGATCTGAGCTACGCGGACCTGCAGCACCTCGACTCGGTGTACGTCCGGTCATGGTCGCTGCTGTGGGACCTGAAGATCATTCGGGACACCCCGCGCAGCGTCCTGGGGGCACGGGGGGCCTACTAGTGACGACGCACGATCGATGCGCATCGCCGCGCTCATCGCCATGCGCACGCTGATGATCGACGCGGCGGCTGTCGAAGCGCATCACCATCTCGCCGAGCCGGTGTCGCTTCGATCCTCCTCAAGGGCCGCGTGCTCGCGAACTGGCTGTACGGGGACGAGCTCCGCGAACTACGGCGACGTCGACCTCCTGGTCGCCCCGTCGCAACGCGACGGCGCCGTCGAGGCCGCTCGGCCGACCTCGGATACCGCCACCGGCTCGCCGGCGCCGCGCACTCCGAGTACGGCTCGAACGAGCTCGAGCTGCTGCGGCCCCAGGGACCCGTGCATCGATCTTCACCACACCCTGATCGGTGTCGACGGCCAGACCCCGAGCGAAGCTGGTCGGTCCTCTCCACGCGGACCGAGAGCGCGACTCGTCGCGGGAGAGTAGCGTCACGACGCTGGACGAGACGGCGCGCACCATGCACCTGGCCCTCCACGTCGCCCAGAACGGTCCCTCCGACACGAAGGCCCTCCACGACCTCGAGCTCGGGCTCGACCAGCTCTCGGAGGAGCACTGGATGGCGGCCGCTGGGCTCGCCGAGATGGTGGGCGCCGAGCAGGCCTTCTCGGCGGGCCTCCGCCTGACCGAGGCCGGTCGACGCGTCGCCGACGACGTCGGTCTCGCGCCACCCCGCGACGTCGGCCTGCTCCTGCGCGTCTCCTCGGCACCGCGGGAGTCGCTCCAGATCGACAACCTCGTGCACGCCGGAAGCTCGAGTGCTCGTGCCCGCCTGGTCGTGCGCAAGCTCTGGCCGACCGAGGCCTACATGGTCGGTCGCGACCCGGACGCCGGCAACAGCCGGCGCGCGCTGCTGCTTGCGCGCCTGCGGCGTATGGCCGGATTGCCAGGCCGTTTCGCCGCCGCCTTCCGTAGCTGGAGGCACGCCACTCGTCAGTCACGCGCCGTCACCGTCACCGCCGACGCCGCACCCTCGCCGGAAGGACACACGCGATGAGCGTCGCCATCATCACCGGAGCGGCCGGCCTGATCGGCTCCGAGGCGGCCCTGCACTTCGGGGGCCTCGGACTCGACGTCGTCGGACTCGACAACGACATGCGCAGCGTGTTCTTCGGGCCGGAGGGCTCCACGGCGTGGAACCGTCGTCGGCTCGAGCAGGAGCTCGGGTCGAGCCTACACCCACGTCGAGACCTGACATCCGCGATCGGGACGGCGTCGACGCGCTCCTCGCGCGGTACGGATCGGACGTCGTCCGTGATCGTCCACACCGCCGCGCAGCCCTCCCACGACTGGGCCGCAGGGGACCCGTTCACCGACTTCGACGTCAACGCGGGCGGCACGCTCGCGATGCTGCAGGCCGCCCGGCACCACTGCCCCGACCGCGCCGTTCATCTTCACCTCGACCAACAAGGTCTACGGCGACCGTCCCAACACCCTGCCCCTCGTCGAGCTCGACACCCGGTGGGAGATCGAGCCCGGCCACACCTACGAGCAGGGCATCCGCGAGGACATGTCCATCGACTTCTCGATGCACAGCGTCTTCGGCGCCTCCAAGGTCGCCGCGGACGTGATGGTCCAGGAGTACGGCCGCTACTTCGACATGCCCACGGCCTGCTTCCGCGGCGGCACCCTGACCGGCCCGCAGCACTCCGCGGCCAAGCTGCACGGCTTCCTCGGCTACGTCATGCGCTGCGCCATGACCCGCACGCCCTACACGGTCTTCGGCTACCAGGGCAAGCAGGTGCGGGACGCCATCCACTCGAAAGACCTCATCGCCGCCTTCGACCGCGTGCTGGAAGGAGCCGCGCATCGCGGAGATCTACAACATCGGTGGCGGCCGGTACGAGCAACTGCTCGGTCCTCGAAGCGATCACGATGTCCGAGAAGATCACCGGCGAGAGCATGGACTGGAGCTACTCGGAGACCAACCGCGCCGGCGATCACATCTGGTGGATCGGCGACAACGGCTCGCTTCGAGGAGCCACTACCCGGGCTGGAGAGTCGAGCACGACGTCGAGGACATCCTCACGGAGATGTACGACGCGAACGCCGAGCGGTGGTCGCGTGTGATCGACCTCGGCAAGCGCAACGTCCTCGGCGTCCTGGTCGACGCCGTCGACTACGACGCCGCCGTCGAGCGGATCATCAGCGCCGCCCACGAGGGCCGTGCCTACGGAGTCTCCGCTCTCGCCGTCCACGGCGTCATGACCGGCGTCCAGGACTCCGAGCACCGCCACCGGCTCAACGACCTCGACCTCGTCACCCCGGACGGCCAGCCGGTGCGCTGGGCGCTGAACTGGCTGCACGGCACCGGCCTCGCCGACCGCGTCTACGGGCCGAACCTGACGCTGCGCGTCCTCGAGCGGGCCGCCGCAGAGGGCCTGCCCGTCTACCTCTACGGCAGCAGCGAGACGGTGCTCGCCGCGCTCGTCGAACGCCTCGGCGAACGCTTCCCCGGCCTCGAGATCGCCGGGGCCGAACCGTCGAAGTTCCGCGCACTCGACCGCGGACGAGCGCGTCGAGCTCGCCGAGCGGGTGCGCGCCTCGGGCGCGCGGATCGCGCTCGTCGGGCTCGGCTGCCCCCGCCAGGAGGTCTTCGCCTGGGAGATGCGCGAGGCCCTGGGCATGCCGCTGCTCGCGGTCGGCGCGGCCTTCGACTACCACGCCGGGCTCACCGACGAGCCGCCGCAGTGGGTCCAGGATCGCGGCCTGCAGTGGGCCTACCGCCTGCGCCAGGACCCGAAGCGGCTCTGGCGCCGCTACGTCCTGCTCAACCCCGAACTACGTCGTCCGCCTCGTCGCCCAGAAGCTCGGCCTGTGGCGCCCGGACCCCGCTCACACCGCAGCGCCCCGGCAGGCGGTCGGCCATGGCTGAGCGCTGCCTCGACCGGATACGTCCTCGTCGTCGGTCCTGACGGTGCGGGCAAGACCACCGTGGTCGACGCGATCCTCGACCGGGCGCGACCGAGCCGGCGTCGCCGACCCACCACGCGCACTCCCGACCGCACGTGTCGCGGGTCGGACGGCCGTCGGGACGGTCACCGATCCCCACAGCAAGTCCGCCACGCGGTCTGATCGCCGCTCCGTGGCTCAAGCTCGCTGTGGTGTGGGTCGACCACACGGTGGGCGGACTACGCGTGTGGCGCCGTCAACGTCGGGCCGGCCTCCTTCTGGTCGAGCGCGGCTGGTACGACATGCTCGTCGACCCACGCCGCTACCGGCTCCCCGCGCGCCTGACCGTCCACGGTGCGTCGCCTCGGGCTGCCCTCCCCCGTCCCGACCTCACCGTTCTGCTGTCGGGAGTACCCGAGACCCTGCACGCCCGCAAGCCCGAGATCGGCGATCGACGAAGTCGACCGCCAGCTGCGTCGGTGGCGGGAGATCGTGCCGTCTACCGCGACCCGGTGCATCGAGATCGACACGACCACGTCGGCCCGGAGACGGCGCCGCTCGGTGCTCGACCGTCTCGTCGGCGAGAGCCGCATGTGGCGGCGCGTGCCCCTCACCCCGGAGCGCGTCGGGCTGCAGATCACCGGACGAGCCCGCGCGGGCCTCGCGCTCTACCAACCCTTTTCCTCGCAAGCCCGCTCGGCGCCCGTGTCGGTCCACACCTCACCGGCCTGCTCGGGCGCCCGGTCGCCGGCCCGATGCTCGATCTCAATGACCTGTGGGCGACGATCGGGCTCCGCCCCGACGGTGCCGTGGCGATGCGCTCGTCGACCCCGGGCCGTCATCTCCTGGGCCTGTGTCGCGATGGCCGCCTCGAATCCGTGTTGAAGGTCAGCTCGCTCACCGACTTCCGCCTCCGACACGAGGCCGACATGCTCACGACCGAGCTGCGCGCCGACCTCCCGCTCGCACGACCTGAGGTCATCTGGACCGGGGAATGGAACGACCACTTCGTCCTCATCACGAAGATCGCCCAGCGCGTGTCGACGGCCTCGTGGGAAATCGATGATGTCGTGCCGCTCATCGAGGCACTCGCATCGGCCGGTGCCGACGGGCAGCCGCTCGTTCACGGAGATCTCGCGCCCTGGAACCTGGTGCGCGCTCGGTCAGGTCCCGTCCTCCTCGACTGGGAGTCCTCGCGCTGGGTCGACGAGCCACTGCACGACCTCGCGCACTTCGTGGTCCAGGGCGGGGCGCTGCTGCACCTATTCTCCAGAGGCCGCCTACTCGATCCTCTGCTCCGAGGATTCGGTCGGGGCGCGACTTCTGTTCGATCGCGGTGAATCCGCCGACTCCGCTCCCATTCACGTCCGGAAGTATCTCAAGGACGCTCTCTTCACCGAAGAACGTGCACGTCGGTACGCCGTTCGTCTGGGCGCCCTGATCGACGACCCGACTGGTCGGCGCGGGCCGCTCACGAAGACGGTGGCGCCGTGACGCCGACGTTCCGGCAGGCTGTGCGACGCCTCGGACCACTCGCGACGTGGACGACCCTCGACCAGATCCTGTTCGCGGTCTCGAACCTCGTCGTCACCATCGCCGTCACGCGAGGCGGGGGCGCTGAAGCGCTCGGCCGCTACGCGGTGGCCTTCGCCATCTACATGGTTCTTCTCGGCTTCGCGAGATCCCTCGTCTCAGAGCCGCTCCTGACCGTCCGCGCAGGTCGGGAGGAGACGACGTCCTACCGGTCCGCGATCACGATCACGATCGTGCTCGGCGCGGCGTCCGGCCTCGTACTGGGCGCCGTCGGTCTCGCGCTCGGTCGACCCGAGATCGTGGTCGTGGCTCTCACCCTCCCCGCCACGCTCGCCCAGGACACGATGCGCTACGTCGCGTTCCGCCAGCAGCGGCCGTCGTCCGCTGTGTTGATCGACGGCGCGTGGGTGGTGGTGTCGCTGGCGTGCTGGCCGCTGATGGTCTCGCACCCTTCCCCCGCTCTCGCCGCGGCGTGCTGGGCGGCCGGAGGAGCGGCAGGCGCGCTCCTCGGTGTGTTCGTGACCCGAACCCGGACGACGTCGTTCCCGCGGGCCATCCGTTGGTGGACGGCGGAGTGCAAGGTGATCGCTCGTCCTCTCCTGGTGGACAGCGCGCTCGTCGTCCTGTCGGCCCAGAGCGTGATCTTCCTGCTCGCGCTCGTGGCCGGCGACAGCAGCGTCGGTCTCCTCCGGGCGAGCCAGATGATCTTCACTCCTCTGGTCCTCGCCCTCACCGCTGCCGGTCTCATGCTCGTCCCGCTCCTTTCCCGCCGACCCCCCGTGGCCCCCGTGAGAACTGCGGTTCAGATCACGGTTGTCCTCACAGCGGGAACGGCGGCGCTCAGCGTCGTCCTCGTCGCCTGTCGAGAGCTCCTCACGGAGATCCTCTTCGCCGGCGCCGTCGATATCGACTTCGAGCTGCTCGTCGCCGCCGGTCTCTACACGACCTTGATCGCGGCCTCGGTGGGCTTCGTCGTCCTGGCCAAGGTGACGCGGCGGGGCAGGAAGCTCGTGATCAGCCGGGCGAGCTCGGCCGTCGTGGGTCTCGTCGTCTTCTTCTGGGCGGCCGCGACCTTCGGTGTGTACGGCGCGGCCTGGGCGCTCGTCGCCCAGGCCGCCTGCTACGTGGTCCACCTGGCGCTGCTGTCCGTCATCGATGCCAGGAAGGCCGCAGACAGAGAATTGAGCCCCACCCATGGCTGACGGCACGGGACGACTCAGAGTCGTGGTCGTTGCGCCAGGCCTGCCTGCAGACGCCGGCTTCCTCGAGCTCCTGGCGGAAGAAGTCGATCTACACCTCTTCTACGGCACATGGCCGACGGGGACGGCCCCGCCACCGGGTGCCGTCGCGACCGAGCTGCAGGGAAAGTTCTTCCCGCCCCTCGTCGAATCGCGTCGAAACCACCTCAAGTTCGTCTATCCCGGCCTCCTGCATGCGCTCGACGAGGTCGACCCGCACGTCGTCCACGTGCTCAGCGAGCCGTGGGCGCTCTTCTGCGCCCAAGCGGCACGGTGGAAACGGAAGAATCCTGGTTCCGTGTTGATCGGCCACGGGTGCGACACCATCTGGCACCACGGGGCGAGGAGCGAGCAACTCATCCGCCGGCTCCTGATCCGGTTCACTCTCGGCGCCATGGACGCGTACGCCGGCGAGAACAGCGACGCCACGACCCTGGCCACGCGTCACGGACTTCGCAGCGGTAGCCCCACACCTCGCGTGCACACGAATCCACGAAGCACCCGTACATGGCACACGCCCGCGGTCGAGCGCCGGGTTTCGGCCCGCTCACGTCTCGGCCTGAGCGGGGATACGGTCGCCGTCGGTCTCGTGGGCCGCCTCGTCCCTGAGAAGGGAGTTCACGTCTTCACCGAGGCCGCAGAGCTCCTGACGGCGCGAGGCATGGATGCGACGTTCTTCATCGCCGGCCAGGGCCGGCTCGCGGAGGACCTCAGGCAACGACACGGAAGACCCGTGCGCTTCCTGGGGAAGCTCGACTACCCGGGCGGGATGCTCGACCTGATGCACGGCCTCGACGTCCTCGCCTGTCCCTCACTCGCCACACCGTCGTGGGAAGACCAGGCCCCGAGGGTCGTCATCGAGGCCGCGATGGCCGGCTGCGCCGTGATCGGTCTCCGACCGGGGTATTCCTGAGATGTTGGAGGGCCGAGGCATCATCGCGACGTCGACCGGTGCCTCGGACCTCGCGGACGCGATCGGAGAGGCCACCGCACTCTGCGGCACGCCGGATCGCCGCGAGGCGAACTCGAGATGGGCGACCGATCGGTACTCCGACCGAGCCGTCGCCGCCGAGCTCCGCGCGCTCTGGACGTCATTGGTGCGAACCAGGGAAGGGGTCCAGTGATGGCCGGGCCCCGGCATCTCCTCCTGAGCGCCTACGCCTGCGACCCGACGAACGGGAGCGAGCCGGGTGTGGGTTGGCAGGTCCTGACCGCCAGCCTCGAGATCGCTGACCACGTCACCCTGTTGACCCGCGCCAACAACGCCGAGGGCATCGTGGCGGCACTGCCCGACACGCCGAACCTCAGACTCGTCACGCACGACGTCCGCTACCTGTCCCGCCTGAAGAAGAGGATCCCGTTCGGTATCCAGCTGTACTACGTGGTCTGGCAGATCACGGCCCGGCGGCACGTGGCACGACTCCATCGAGACCACCCCGTCGACGTCGCCCACCACGTGACCATCGCCGTCGACTGGATGCCGACGGCGATCTCGCGCCTGCCCGACGACGTCGCCACCGTCTTGGTCCCGTCGGAGGAGCGACGAAGAAGCCGAGCGGGACGCGCACCTATCTTGGACTTCGCGGATACGCGATGAGGTCCTTCGGAATCCCATGGGTGATGCCGGACGCAGGTTGGGGACGGCGGCGGCACGCCGAGCCCGGCTCACGGTCGCGCAGAACGCCGACGTCTCCTCGTACTTCTCGATTCGCCGACAGCTCACCATCGAGCCCGACGCCTTCATCGATCACACGACGCTTCCCGAGCGGCGCTTCAGCAGGACCGGCCTCCACCAGCTGGTGGGGGTCGGCCGGCTCGTGGAGTGGAAGGGATGGACGCTGGCGATCGACGCCCTCGCGTTGCTCCCGGACCGCTACCACCTCGACATCTACGGGACGGGCAGCGATCGGGCCCGGATTCTCCGGCGCGCCCGTCGTCGCGGCGTCGGGGACAGGGTCCGGCTCCAGGGCTGGCAACCTCGAGAGGTCGTCGGCGCGATCGCCCGCGCAGGCTGCCTGATCCACCCCAGCCTCCATGACTCGGCGCCCGGGGCGATCGCCGAAGCGCTGACCATCGGCACACCGGTGGCCTGTCTCGACGTCGGCGGAAGCGGGGCCATCTCACGGGGTTCCGGTGGGCTGCCGGTGGATCCATGAGCCGGAGGATGCGCCGACGGCCTGGCGGCAGCAGTTTGACCGCTCCACCTCCAGGGGACCCGGACCGCTGGTCATCAGCTCGCCTTCGGCGCTCCTCACGAGTTGGTACACGGCAGCGCGTCGTACTCCGACGCCGAGGGGGCTCGCTAGGGATGGCTACCACGGATACCGGGCTCGCCGTCCGCCTCCTCGACACCCTCGACCATCTCGAGATCGAGTACCGCGTCCTTCACCGGGCCGACGACATTCGCGATCAACGTCCGATCAGTGATGTCGACATCGTCGTACGGACGGACCCGAGCAGAGTCGTCGCCCGTCTCGTGTCCGACGCTCCTCGCCACGGCCTCGCTCCGATCATGCTGTGGGACTACGACGTCGGATCGTTGAGACCTTCTGGTGCACGCGGGACGGTTCGAAGCGCTTCCGACTCGACCTGCTCCATGATCCGGCAGGTCGCGGCCGTTACGGCTTGCGCACGAATCGCCTCTTCACGTCACGGTGGTCGGACACGTCGAACTCGCCTCCCCGGCTCACCGACGAAGCGCGACTCGTGTACCTCCTGAGCAAGCGCACGGCGAAAGGGGACCGGACTCGAGCCGCCGCGATCGTCACGCGACTCCGGAACGAGTTCGGGGACGTTCCCTCGAGCGAGACCGCCGAGAAACTGCTCTCCCGCCGAGCACTCCGTCGTTGGCGGAGGGCCATGCACGGCGACCATCCCGGCACACCTCTGCGTCCGTCCGAGTGTGGGTGAGTCGCCTCAGCACGAGGGGCGTCCGCCGCGTGCTCTTCCCGACCGGCCAGCTGGTCCACCTCCCGGGCACCGACGTCTCCACCGCCCAGGACCTGGCTCCCGCTTCGATCGATTCCTGGTCCGAGCGGCTGCGGTCGACGTCTCCGACGGCGTGAACGTGCACGGCCTGGTGGGCCCTCCGTCGGCCGACGCTCCTCCTCGACATCGGACTTCACGGAGCGCACGTCTCACGGCGATGGCAGGCGAACACGGGAACGATCGAGCCGGCCGCGTCGCACGTCGTCGCTCTCCTCGAGGCGCGAGCGTCGACAGGATCGGGACGCGCACGCATGCCTGATCTCGACGAACGGTCTGTGCCGTCTCCCGGAACGGGACCCGACCTCCAGCCGGGTCAGGGGCCGCGGTGGCGCGGTCTGTTGCCGGCCGGCGCCGGGTTGGCTGCGGTCGCGGCCCTCGGAGCTGTGACGGGGCTCAATCCCACCGTGGCCTTTGCGCTCGTCGCCCTCGTTCTGGTGCTACCTCTGCTCAACACCAGGCCGGTCACGTGGGTCATCCTGACGATCGCCGTCGTATGGCTCTCTTAGTCTGACAACCGTGGGGTTTGCACCACGTTTCCTCGATTTCGTCGACTTCCCGCTCGCGGTGATGTCCTTCGCCTCGGCGACCCTGGGATACCTGGCCGAACGACGCCCGACCTCCCCGTCGGCGCGGGCCATCTCCAAGGCACTCGTCGTCGTGAGCGTCATCGTCGCGGTCTCGTGGGCCTTCAGCGCTCCTTTCGAGCCCCAGCGTCTCGTGGCCGGCTCGATCCTGACCTTCGAGCCGTTCCTCGTCATGCTCGCCATCCTCCTCATGCCGATGAGCACCAAGGAGTGGACGCGATTGGGCTGGGGCCTCGCGCCCTGCTGGCACTTCGGATCCCGTTCTCCCTCGGTACGGTCGCGCTCGGTGGAACGGGCGACCAGATCAAGGGAACCCTCCTCGGAGCGGGAGCCGGCCACCACGTGTCGGCCGGCGGACTTGTGGTGGGGTTCTTCCTGTTGATCGGCCTCCGTGCGCCGAAGTGGATGATCGCAGTCTTCGGCGGGCTCGCCCTGGTGGTCATCGTCCTCGCCCGCCAAGCGGTTCTCTTCCTCGTGCCCCTCGCGCTCCTGGTTCTCGGGTTCAGCATGCGCCGGCGAGGCTCGCTGACGTCAACGTTGCTGAACGTCGTGGCCGCCGTATCGATGGCCCTCGTGGTCATGCTCGCGATCGTCACCTATGCCGCTTCCTCCCAAGCGCTGACCTACATCGATCTCTCGGTGGGACAGTCCGGGGGGAAGGTCGCGTTGGCTCCCGCGATCTGGACGGACATCTCGGCGAGGTCCTCGACACGCTGTTCTTCGGACTGGGGCCGGGCGAGTCGGTGTCCCGCTTCGCCTTCCTGACGACGGCGTCCTATCGGAAGACTGGTAACCCCGCCACCTACCTCAATCTCCACGGGTCCACGGGTCCGGACCGCTACACGGATGTCGTCAAGGGCGGCGCCTACACCGGAGAGTCATCGTTCACCAGCGCGCAGTCGTCGGCGTTCGGGATTCTCGGCGACTACGGGATCATCGGAGTGCGCGCATTCCTCCTCCTGATCGTTACGGTCCTCCAGCGGCTGCGACGAGCAGACGAAGCGCGACGCTCGATGGCTGCCGCCGCACTGGCGTCATGGACCCTCCTCCTCCCCCTCGCTGTGATCTTCGACTGGCTGGAGCAGCCCCCCTTCATGCTTGCCGTGTTCATCGTCACCGGCCTGGCGCTCAAGGCGCCCGGTGAGTTGCACACAGAAGAGCACGTCGCTCCCGGCACAGCGGACGGGACAGGTGCGGTGTCTCCACCACCACCTGGCGGCGAGGCGACGACAAGTGCCTCGGCCCTGAAGCCGCCACCCCCGTCCGATGAACCCTCTAGGTAAAGGTGATAGAGAAAATGCCTGCCAATCCAGGAACTCAGTCGTGAGTGACTACTTGCGCATGGTCTGGAGTCGCAGGTACTTGGTGGTCGCATTCGTCCTCTCATGGCGATTCCGGCGGCTGTTCTGTCCAGCCTGCAGACCCCGGTGTACTCCTCGACGGCTGAGATCGCGCTGACTCAGAGACAGGTCGACTCCAATCTCAACTCCCAGTCGCAGGAACTCTCCGATACGGAGATGTCGACCGAGACCGCGATACTGACCAGCGACGACGTCACGCGGTTGGCTGTCGAACGAGGCGCAACATCACAGGCGCGTGCGACCTCGACGACGAAGACCAACCTCATCGATCTCACCGCCCAGTCCGCGACGGGCCAAGAGGCAGCGAACACCGCCAACGCCTTCGCCGATGCCTACGTCGCCTACCGGATGAATCAGGATGCCAGCGTCGAGGAGACCACGGTCCGCCAACTGACCGTGCGCTCGAGGGATCTCCAATCCCAGATCGACGACCTCACCCGGCAGGGCGCGGGAGCCGCCACTTCCGGCACCCTCGTGGCTGCGCTCAGCGGACTTCAGCAGCAACAAGTGACGGTCCAAGGTCAGTTGAACCGGGCCATCATCGATCGCTCGGTGCCGGATTCACCGCGACCGTCATCCGCAGGGCGCTGCCGCCGACGGTGAGGACGAGTCCCAACCCGGTCAGGGATGGTCTCGTCGCCGCGGTTCTCGGTCTGATCCTCGGCGTTGCGGTCACGATCCTGTTGGGGACGATCGCCTCGCGGCCCACGCGTCGCGAGGCAGCGCCCGGTACCGGGTCCTCCTTCCCGACAGCACCGCACGAGGACGCTCCCGATCGTCAGGGTGGCGAGGACCCCTCGCAGCCACAGCCTCACGATCCGAGTCGTGATCTGTCGTCCCCCCCGTATGAGCCTGCGACCACGGTGGAGCTGTCACGTACCCCGACGACCCGCAGGCCGCAGTAGCGCCATCGGCTGACGTGCGCACCTCACCCTCCCGTCGTTGGATCGTTGTCGTCATCATCGTCGTCAGTGCGGTCGCTCTCGTAGCCACTGCTCTCGTCATCAAGCAAGCGGTCGCCGAAGCGCCGGCGGCCGAGGCGCCCTCGTCCATCGACAGTCCTGCCGCGGACCAGATCGTGCCGTCGACGCCGCCTCGAACGTGAAGACCGAGTTCGGCGCCGAGGTGACGGGACGACGGACGACACCGACGCGATCCAGGGAGCCATCTCGAGCACGGTCGGTCTGCTCAATCCCGACAAGGTGCTATTTCCCTGCGGGGACCTATCTCGTCCGAAGGCCCCTGGAGTGGAAGGCCCCGGACGGTACGTGGCAGACCTGGCTGACCCTGGCCGGGGAGAACAGGGACCGAACGGTCCTGCGGCTCGCGGACTCGTCTCCGGGGTTCGCGGACGCGGCACGCCCTCGGGCAGTGATCAGCACCGCCTCCCAGACTCCGGACGGACCGGACGGTTCCGGTAACCAGGCGTTCAGCAATTCGATCACCGACCTGACGGTCGACGTCGGCGCCGGCAACCCGGGTGCGATCGGGATCGACTACCTCGCCAACAATCGAGGGGTCCTCCGGAATGTGATCGTCAACGGAACGAACGGAGGCACGACGGGAATCTCCATGACAAGGAGGTACCCCGGCCCATGCCTCCTGCAGGACGTCCTCGTCCGCGGCTTCAAGGTCGGCATCGACGTCGCGCAGTCCGAGTACGGGATTACGGCCGAGCACCTGAGGCTGGCGGATCAGACCGCCCTCGGGATACGGAACACTCGCAACGTCGTGACGATCCGCGATCTCCGGGAGCACCAACACGGTTCCCGCTCTCGAGAACGGCGCGGGCCCCGGCGACGGAAGCGTGACGGTCCTGACCGATGCGCTCCTGACCGGCACCGACGCCCGACAGCCCGCGATCAGGAACGCAGGGGCCCTCTCGGCCCGAAGGATCGCCACGCCCGGATACCGGACATCCGTCGAGGACCAGGGCACAGACCATGCGCTGTCGCCCGACCTGCTGTATCGCTCGGCCGGTGGACCGGGGCGCGTCGAGGCGAGTGGACCGGAGAGCCTCCCGTCGTCGACGCTCCTCCGAAGCCGATGGTGCCCTCGACCGCGTGGCGAAGTGTGGCGGTCGACGGAGCGGTGAGCGGCGATCAGCTCGACGACACGCGGGCCATCCAGGCGACGCTGGATTCGGGTGCTCCGGTGATCTATCTGCGTGGTGGCCGCTACAACGTGAGCAGGACACTCAACGTCCCCGCGACCGTCCAATCGATCGTCGGCTTCGACGCCACCATCAACGCGACGACGGGCGCGTTCGCCGGAACCTCCGAGTCGACGATCATGAGGGTGGCCGAGCCGGGAGCAGCCCCACTGACCATCGGCCAGGTCTTCTTCTTCAGCCGTCCGACGGCGCTCGACGTCGAGAACGTCAGTGGCCGCACCGTCCACCTTCAGGACGTCCACGCGTCGGGAGTGGCGTTCCGTGGCACAGCGAGCCGCCTCTTCGTCACGAATCTCGATGGAGGCGATGGGCTTCAGCTCTCGCCCGGGCAGGAGGTGTGGGCGAGGCAGCTGGACGTCGAGCGACCGTTCCGAAAAGTGGTCAATCGTGGAGCGCGCCTGTGGGTACTCGGCCTGAAGACGGAGGGCCCGGATACCGCGATCACTGCGATGGAAGGCGCTCGGAACCGGGTCGTCGGCGGACTGTTGTATCCCGTGTCTCCGACGTCGCCCACAGAGCCTGCTTTCAGGGGCGAGAACTCAGAGTTCGATATCGACGTCGCGGAGAGCGCCTACTCGAGCGATCGGGCGCACAGCGTCTTCCTCTCGTCGACACGAGACGGACGTACGGTGACGACTCCTTCCGCCAGTCTGCCGCGACGCGGCACCGCGGGGTTCACCGCCTTCGGCGTGCAGGGATGAACCCCTCGCGAATCGATTTCCCGGCACGTCGGCGCCACCATCTCGACCTGACACCCTGTACTCGGAACTCATCCTGAGAGGAAGTGCTGATCATCGTGCGATCGTCGATCGAAGTGTTTCTACGCAAAGTCGTCGTCGCGGTCCTGCCGCGGGGAGTGCGACTGACTCGGCGGTTGACGGACGGCACCGTGATGGGCGGCCCCAACCGCGCGGGGTACGGGGGCCGGGGCGTCTTCGTCTTCGGCGAGACGCTCGAGCCCGAGCTCGTCCTGCTCGACAAGCTCCTCGACGCGGGCGATGTCTTCGTCGACGTCGGGGCCAATTCGGGCTTGTACTCCCTTCGTGCGGCCAGACTCGTCGGCCAGCACGGCACGGTGTTGAGCTTGGAACCCAACCCCCAGATGCTCGCGATCCTGGACCAGAACGTGCGAGCGAACGGTCACCGGAACGTCCGGGCTCGCGGACTGGCGGCAGCCGAGAGCCAGCAAGCCCTCAAGTTCTACGAGAACCGCAACATGCCGAACTCCTACAGCCTGCAACCCCGCGGCGAGTCGACACCGTCGTTCTCGATCCTCACCATTGCCCTCGACTCCCTGCTCGAGTGGGAGGGAATCGACCGGGTCGACGTGCTGAAGATCGATGCAGAAGGCGTCGAGGACCTGGTGGTGTCGGGCGCAGGCAAGACCGTGGAATCGAACCGCCCCGTCATCATCGCGGAGGTGACGAGAGGCGGTCTCCAGAAGATTCCGGATGGGTACGTGGCCTTCAAGCCGTCTCGTTCGACCTCGAACAATACGGTCCTGGTCTCCACCGAGGACGAACGTCGCGCGATCTTCGATTCAAGTGATTGGACGGAGGCACAAATCTGACCGAATCCCGAGTGCCGACCGAGCCCCGCAGGTCAACACCTTCCCGACGAAGAACCTGGAGTGCCCGCCGATGAGCCGCGCGGATTCGATGAACGCGAACGTCGGATGAAGGTGTTGCAGCTCCACGTCCAGTACCGGGAGCGTGGGGAAGACAACGTCGTCGAGGCGGACCGGCAAATCCTCGAGGATGCCGGTCACGTCGTCCACCAGCACACGGAGATGAATCCGACCAAGACCCTCCCCTCGGTGGCCAGTCTCGCGGCATCGACGTGGAACCTGGCCGCTGCGGGCCGCGTCCGAGCGGCGGTCGACCGGTTCGATCCGGACGTGGTCCACGTGCACAACACATGGTTCGCCCTGAGTCCCGCAGTCCTCGACCCGTTCATGCACGACGGATACCGACTGTCATGACCGTGCACAACTTCCGCCTCGGATGTGCGAACGGCCTCGATGCGCTCCGGCCGTCCCTGTGAGGACTGCCTACATCGCGGCACCCATCACGCGGTCATCCATCGCTGTTACCGCGACAACCGCGCCCTCTCGTCGGTGGCCGCTGCCGGAATCGCTCTCCACCGAGGCCTCGGAACGTGGCCACGACTCGTCGATCGCTTCATCGTCTTGAGCGAGTTCGCGGCCTCGAGACTGGTCCTGGCCGGTGTTCCGCGAGACAAGATGGTCGTCGGTGCCAATTTCGCCGCCGATCCAGGGCCTCGGACATCACCGCCGTCGGCATCGCGTTCCGTGCTGTTCGTCGGAAGAATCTCCGAGGAGAAGGGACTTCACGTCCTCCTCCGAGCGTGGGCAGCGACCATGCCGGACCAGCTGGAGCTCCACGTTCTGGGCGACGGGCCACGACGCCGCGAGCTCGAAGCCACGGCGCCGCCCGGTGTGCAGTTCCACGGCCGGGTGCCCTCGAGCAGCGTCCGGTCGCGCCTCGCGAAGGCGCGGGCCGTCGTCATTCCTTCGACGTGGTACGAGGGACAGCCCCTGGTCGCCCTCGAGGCTCTCGCTGCCGGTGTGCCTCTGGTGTTGAGCGACGTCGGCGGGCTGCCCGAGGTCCTCGGCGACACCGACTCGGGCTGGTTGGTGCCCCCGGGCGACGAGGTCGCACTGGGAGCGCGGCTCGGCGGGCTGGAGGAGTCCTCGAGCATCGACCGCAAGGGGGCTTCTGCTCGGCTCCGGTACGAGGCGCGGTTCAGGGCGGAGTCCGCGGTCGAGCGATTGGAGCTCACGTACGAGGCGGCCTCACGGGCGACCCGGTCGAGATAGTCGCTTCTCCGCTCGTCCCGCGATCACACCTGTGCCGGCCCGTGCGAGATGACCCGTGACGGGGCGCCGGCGACAGTGGCGCCCGGCGGCACGGACTTGTTGACGACACTGTTGGCTCCGACGCGGCTGTTCCGACCCAGTCTCACGGCCCCGATGACGCACGATCCGGGGAAGATGACGACCCCGTCCTCGAGGATCGGGACGCGACCGGCATCGTCCGCCCCGATCGTGACGCCCTGGTAGATGACGCACCCCGCCCCGATGACCACCTGAGAGGCGATCACGATCGTGTAGGGGTGCGGCAGAATGAGCGAGCGCGGCAGCGGGATCGGAGCGTCGATCCCCAACAGTGTCGACCACAACCGCGCCGACCGGCGCAACCGGAAGCGCTGGAGCAGGAGGAGCAACCGGGCGGGCCAAGGATTGCGACTCCAGTCGAACTCGTGGCTGTCCATGTTCCTCCCACTCGTGGTCGGCGCGGTCGCGCTGTCCCAGGGTAGAGCGCCCACGAGAACCTCCTCGTCAGGGCTGCCCGACGAGCAGTCTCCGCGCGCGGAGCAGCGTGGCCGCACGAGGAACATGCACGCTTCCCCGGGAATTGAATTGCGGGGGAGATCGGAGTGCAGGCCCCGGTGGCCTGGCGAAATGTCGCCCTCCCGCGGAGCGCCGGGGTGCGATATCGGCTACGATGAGTCAGAGCCGATCCTCATCTTTCTCGGGTAGGGATTCTCAGCGAACCGTCGAAGTCGATCTCAGTTGAGGTGTTGCGTGGGGGGCGGAGGAATGCGCAGAGCCGGGCGCTCGCGAACATGAGTGTCGATCGGGGACGGGACCGATGACGGAGGTCGTGGTCGATCCGCAGCGGACAGCCATCGTCGATCGCCGCCCGGCCGTTCGTGACGGCGTCGCGAGAGTCCTCGAGAACGAGGCGGGCTCACGGTCATCGCGAGCGTCCCGGACGTCACCGGCCTGCGCACGCTCGCGGACGCCTACGACCTCCTGGCGGTCGGCGAGGCCGACGAACCCGACGGCGGCTGGTCGACCTTCCCGGTCCCGATCCACCATCTCCGCGACGAGCGCACCGATCAGCGCGCCTTCCCGCGGATGGTGCCGGGCCGCGCCGACGGGGACCACGCCCGCTCATCCGGCGTCCACCCGACTCACCGACCGGGAGCGCGAGGTCCTGGGCGGGATCGCCGATGGCGCGCGGGCGGACGAGATCGCCGCGCGCATGAAGATCACGACGAAGTCGGTCGACAACCACAAGCAGCGCATCTTCGCCAAGCTCGGAGTGCAGAGTCAGGCGCAGGCGGTGCTGGTCGCCCGGGAATCCGGAGAACTGCGATCCGAGACGCGGCGATCGCACCACCGAGAGCTCGTGGTGCTCGCGGCCACCCCGTCGCCCCTGCTGGCGGAGGTGCTCGCCGTCGCTCTGGGATCGGCCCGGAGATCCAGGTCGCGGTCGCCACGTCGTTGGATGAACTGACGGCCGTGTGCGACCGGCTCGACCCCGACGTCGTCCTGTCCGCGACCCACTACCCCGACGGCGACCCCCTCCCGGTGCTGACCGAGGTGCTCGGTCGGGGACGCCGCGTCCTGCTGATGGCCGAAGCCGACGAGTCCGAGGCGGTCCACGCTCTCCTGTTCGCCGGCGCCTCGGGCTGCCTGTTGTGGAGCGACGCCGAGCCCGAAACGCGTCGTGACCGCGGTCCGGGAGGTCGCCGCGGGAGGCGCAGCCCTGCACCCCGCGGCGGCCGCCGCGGTGCTCGCACAATGGCGGGCGACGCGCGATCGGCGACGAGCATCACGCCCGAGCCGCCCGGCGAGCCGAGCGGACCGGAGTGGTCCGACGCTGACCCCGCGCGAGACCGAAGTGCTGCACGCCCTCGCGCGTGGTCTGCCGACGAAATTGATCGGCCGAGAGCTGTCGGTCTCGCCGAAGACCGTCGAGGCGCACATCGCCCGCCTGCTCGCGAAACTCGGCGCGCGGACGCGCATTCAGGCCGTATCGGTCCGCCCGAGAACGCGGACTGGTGTGACGGTGCCGGTCGTGGAACGAGGTCGCGTGGGCCCGGTCTTCTCGACCGGGCCCACGGGGCGAGCTCAGAGCGTCAGGGGTACCGATGCTGCCGACGATCGGGAACCTGGCCCGAGTAGATGTCCGCAGCGCCGCCGACCTTGTTGAGCGGTCAGCGTGAGCTCGTGCACCGTGCCGATCTCGCTCATCGCGGGTGCCTCGTACGTGGTGTCCTCGGTCATGGGGTCTGTCCTTTCACTCGGGCGTCATGGCCGACGATAGAGCGCGCGGAGCGGTCGGTCTCGGAGGAGAACCACCTAAGGGGGTCGTGCAGGTGAACGGGTCAGCAGCCGAGGAGCCGGATCCGCGCCTCGCGGCGCCTACGGCGTCCGCATCTCGGGACTGGAGGACTCCGCCGCGAGCCTGATCGACGCTCCGGAGCATTGGCCGCACCTGGCCGTGCGCCGCTCCTCGGGCGCGGCGTCGGTGACGCGACCGTTCTTCGTCGACGACGACGTCCTGGAACTGCGCACCGCGGACAGCACCGGGCAGGTCGGCGGCATCCGTCTGACCCGACAACCGCTCGAGGCGTGGTTCACGAGCCCGGCCGGGTTCGGCGACGCCGAGATCCTCCATCCCGATCTGGGCGCTCTCGCGGCCGTGATCAACAACTGGTCGGGACGCGACGCGGTCCACGCCGGCGCCCTGTGACCGGGTCGGGCGCCTGGGCGGTCCTGGGCGAAGCGCGAGGCCGGCAAGAGCTCGCTGATGGCGCAGCTCGCGGCGGCGGGATACGGCATCCTCGCCGACGACATCGTGGTCATCGACGAGGACGGGCAGGCGCTCGCCGGCCCCCGGTGCGTCGACCTGCGTGAGGAGGCCGCGTCCCACCTGGGCCTGGGCACCGACATCGGGATGGTCGGTGCGCGCCGGCGGCTGGCGCCTCCATCTCCCGGACGTCCCGCCCGCCGTGAAACTCCGTGGCTGGATCCTCCCGGAGTGGGGCGACCGCATCGAGTTCGACACGATCCCGGTCGCGCGTCGCCCCGCCACCGTCTTCGCCCACCGCTACCTGCACTTCCTGCCCCCGCCCCGGCCGGCGGACATCCTCAAGCTCGCGGCCCTGCCCTTCGTGGTCTTCCGGCGCCCGCGACGCTGGGACGTCGCCGACGAGGCGACCGCGGCCCTGATGTCGAAGCTCGACACCCTCTGACGGCGAGCTAGTCCTCGTCCGCGCCGTCTGGCGGACCGGTCCGCCGCCAACCATGCCGCCTGGATCAGCGCGCTGGCCCGGAAATCGGCGTCGAGGCCGTCGCCCGCCCAGAGCCGGCGCAGGACCTGCGGGTCGACGAGCTCCTCGTCCACCCCCGACCCGTCCCAGCGCCGGGCGAACGACGCTCGTCGCCCGGCTCGCGAACCCGCCGGTGAACACGGCCTTGCTGGTCCGGGTCGGCACGGCGGGCGGGAGCAGGTCCCCGAACAGCGACCGCATCGCCTCGGTGCGGCTCGGGACGCCGACGCGTCCCCACTCCCGGGCCATCGACGCCAGGACGAGCGGGGCGACGAAGGGGCTGCAGGCCGTCGACCCGCGCATCGCCGTCACCCGGTCCAGGCCCAGCTCGGCCAACCGCCGGTACCGCCCGCGCCACCAGTGCTCGAGCGCGCGGTCCCAGCGCAGCGGTTCGGCGACGAGGTCGTCGATCTCCTCGCGGGCGACCGCCTGCGCCGCCCACGGCCGCAGCCACGGACGCGGCGGGACGCCCCGGAAGTGACGACGCATCGCCTCACGACGGAGGACGTTCGGGCCGAAGAACGCCGCGATCCGCAGCGCGTCCCGTGCCTCGGGGCGGACCTCGCGCGCGAGGACGCGGTTGACCCGGAGGTAGAGCGGATCGGGGCTCAGCAGCTCGTCGCCCCCGAACCCGGTGAGGACGGTGCCGCCGCGGGCCTGCTCGGCGATAGGGACGTGGATGTAGGCGTTCGCGGGCCAGATCAGCCCGAGGGTGCGGAGCGTCTCGCGGGCGTAGGGACCGAGGACGTCCAGCTCGTCGGTGAACGAGAGGCATCGACCCGGTCGTCGATCCCGAGATGGCGCAGCACCAGCTCCTGCCAGCTGTCCTCCTGGGTCGCCGGGTCCTCGGGGAACCGCAGCGTGACCGGGACGGGCAGCGGGAGCCCTTCGCGCCGCGCGACGTGAGCGGCGACGGCCAGCACGGCCGACGAGTCGCGCCCACCGGAGAAGCTCACGACGCAGGGCGGTCGTCTGCAGCGCGCGCAGCACGACCTGCTCGAAGGCCGCGCGCGTCGATGAGAGCGGCTCGACCGCCGGGAACGCCGGGGGCTCGGCGTCCACGCCGCGAATCGTGCCGCTGGCGAGCTCGAGGCGGCCGCATGCGACCCGACGCCGCGACCGCTGGACGACTGCCTCGCTCCGTCCGGCTCGTCGTGCCCGGCGTCGTCATCCTCGGTCCGGCGGCGGATCCGGGGCCGGGGATGCCGACGGATCTCCCGGTAGCCGTCCCCCTCCGTGGTCCCGTCCACGTCGAGCCAGGCGTGCGCGACGAAGGCGCCGCTCGTCCTTGCTCACCCCGACGACGATGTCGCGCGGGCGCCCGTGGGCCAGCCACCAGGCCTGGATGACGGTGGCCCGCTCGAGGCAGGTCGCGCGCGTGCGCCGCAGCGAGCGCGAGCACGCCGGCGTAGGCCCCGTGCGGGAGCGGGGGCGGGGGCGGGATGCGCGCCTCCAGCCCGTCGCGGGCGAGGGCGCGGCGCGCCTGGCGCACCGAGCTCAGCGTCCACCACGCCGCGCGCAGGTTGGTCGGGGTCAGGCGGGTGATCCTCACGGCTCGAGGAGGTTCCGCTCGGTGCAGGTCGCGAGGAACTCGTCGACGTCGGCGGCGGCCTTCTCCTCCGTGATGCCGTACCGCTCCCGCAGCAGGGCCACGAGCGCGTCGCGGTCGGTCCCCTTCGCGATCTCCGGCCACAGGATGGTCGCCGAGCCGTTGAGGCCCAGGTAGGTCGAGTTGGCGAGGTCGAGCAGGATCGCCTCGCCGTCGACCTCCTGCCAGGCGACGGCGCCCTCCCGGACCTTGATCCGCTTGTCTGCCTCGGCGTTCATGCCCTCCTTCCGGGTCCTGCCGTCCGGTCCTGCGTCACGGTCATGACACGTAGCCCGCGGCCTGCAGGGAGAACAGTTCGGCGTAGAGCCCGTCGCGCTCCATGAGCTCGTCGTGCGAGCCGGCCTCGGCGACCGAGCCCTCGCGCATCACGTAGATGCGGTCGGCGGACCGGACCGTCGAGAACCGGTGGGAGATCAACACGGCCGACCGCCCGTGCAACGTGCTGCGGATGTCGCTGAACAGCGCCTGCTCGGCCCGGGGGTCGAGGGCGGCGCTCGGCTCGTCGAGGATCACCAGCGGGGCGTCGCGCCGCAGCGCCCGGGCCAGCGCCACGCGCTGCCACTGACCCAGCGACAGGTCGGTGCCCTCCTCGTACTCCTTGCTCAGCACGGTCGCGTAGCCGTGCGGCAGGCCGTCCAGGAACTCGGCCGCCCGCGCCTGCTCGGCGGCGGCGCGCGCGGCGTCCTCGTCGTCGACGTGGTCGGGGTCGCCCAGGCCGATGTTCTCGAGCGCCGTGAGCTGGTAGCGCACGAAGTCCTGGAAGATCACCGCGACCCCGCGGCGGAGCTCGGCAGGCTCGACGTCCGCGGTGTCGACGCCGTCCCAGCGGATGGTCCCGGCGCTCGGGGGGTAGAGCCCGGCCATCAGCTTGGCCAGCGTGGTCTTGCCCGACCCGTTCTCGCCGACGATGGCGATCACCTCGCCGCGCCCCACCCGCACGCTCACGTCGTGCAGCACGGGCTCGGGGCTCCCGGGGTACCGGTAGGACACGCCGTCGACCTCGACGTCGCGGCGCAGGGGCCGCGCGGCACCGCCGTCGCCGCGCGTCGTCACCGTGGACCCGGCGAGGGTCAGGAAGCTCTCGAGGTCGTCGAGGAAGACGCCGGCCTCGAAGAGGCCGCCCACCGACTGGAAGACCTGGTCGAGGGACGTGCTGAGCAGCCGGATCGCGAGCACGGCCGCGCCGGCGTCGGCGAGGGTGATGCGCCCCAGGGCCAGGAACCAGACCAGCAGGCCGAGCGCGAGGATCAGCGCCAGGGCCGTGGTCACGACGCCCGGCGAGGGCGTAGAGCTGGCGGACCCGGACGTGGCGCCGCAGGCGTGCGAGGAGCTCCGTCGCGCGGTCGTCGTGGCGGCCCCGCAGCGCCCGTTCCGCCCCGAAGGCCCGGATCTCCTTGGCCTCCTCGCGCCCCGTCAGCACGGTGCGCAGGTAGTGCCGCTGGCGGTACAGCGGCGTGGCGCGCGTGATGAAGGCGAACTCCGCCTTGCTCGAACGACGGGAGAGCAGCAGGGTCGGCACGCCGGCGAGCAGGAGCACCGGCACGATCAGCGGCTCGATGGCCAGCAGCACGGCCATGAGGCCGACGACGCTGACGCCGCTGCCGAGCAGCCCGAAGAGCGCGGACGTGACCGTGAGCGGCTGGAGCAGCGCGTTGTCCTCGACGCGCCGCAGATGGTCGTAGAACTTCGGGGACTCGAAGGTCTCGAGCTCGACGCGCCCGGTCACGTCGAGGATCCGCTTCCACGCGGTGACGCCGACCTGCTCGCCGAGGAGGCGCTGCTGCTGGCGCTGGAGCGTGGTGGCGGACGACCCCAGGGCCGTCACGACGGCGAGCAGCACGAGGGCCTGGACGAGAGCGGAGCGGGCCTCGCCCCCCGGGACGGCGACGATCGCGTCGATCGTCAGCTTGCCGACGACGATCAGTGCCGTCGTGCTGAGCGCGCCGACGAGCTGGAGCGCGGCGGCGGTGATGGTCCCCGCGCGGCGAGGCCTGCCAGGCCAGGCGCATCGACAGCGCGACGACGTGGAGCAGCCGCGTCGCCCGGGCCGCCCGGCGCACCGACCGTGGCCGCAGGCTCGCCCTCGGCGCGCTGCGCGCCACGGTCCCCCGACAACTGTCCCCCCTTGCTGCTCTACTCGGTTGACTCGCTCGTGTTCGCCTCGCCTCCTGAACGACACGGGCATCGGCCTCCACGGGGTTCCGGCGGAGTGAACCGTGCAACTGTCTCGTCGAACGATGCCACCTTGGCGTTACAACCCGACAGCACCCCGCTCGACGATGAAGTGGTACGGGGGCGGACAGGCTGGCCCGCGGAAGGTGTGGCTGTCCTCGAGGCTGGATGCGTCCTGGAGGGAGGATTCAGTCGTCCACAATCGTTCGCCTTCCCCGCGGACGCGCCATCAACGTTTCGAATCGGTCTGCGCCGACGGAGCGAGCACGCATGACTCCGTCGCCTCAGAATACGTTGTGGGGGAGGGCAGACGATTTCGCCGTGGCGGTTTTCGTGGTCGTCAGTGGCGGCGTCGTGGTCGTCGTCTCGCGCGGTTGCGTGGTCCTTGGTGGCCGGGTCGTGGTCGTCGTCTCCCGTGGTTCCGTTGTCGTGGGTGTCCGGTGGTGGCCGTGGCGGGGGGCCTCGAGATCGCCGCACCCGATCCTGACGTGCCGGTGCGCGCCCTGGCCGTCGAGCCACTCGCGGCGGACGTGGGGTTTCTGCGAGTGCCGGTGCCGGACACGGAACCTGTCCGCGTGGTCGAAGAGCCCGTCGGTCTCGATGCAGCCGGCGACGGGGAGCGGATGCCCGGGTCAGCCCGACCGGTACGACCGTCCTCGCTCGCGATTCCGGCCACGACGGGAGAGCGAACTGCGTGAACCCGTCCGGGGACTGGGCAGGGAACGAATACCGAGGAGCCGGCGCGGCGTTGGTGATCTCCTGTCGGTCCGGCGCCGTCGTGAGCATCATCGCTCCGAGCACCAGCCAACCGACGAGGACGGCGGACACGAGGAGCAAGGTCGACCAGCGGTCAGGCACGGATGCAGGTCGTCGAATCGTCATCGGTGATAGTCCAGAAAATCGACGATGGAGTCCGAACGTCCCTCTCCGCCGCCCGAGCGCGAACGGCGCCGGAACGAGCGACATGAGTCTTCGGCGCGCTCGAGCGCACGTCGACGTGCTTGGTCATTTCCCCCGCCCCCCTGGGTTCGCGACACACCCCGTCAAGGGACCTCGTGCCGCTCACTCAGCGTGGCACTCTACCTCGACGATCCCGGGACGCTTTAGGACATTCGGGGGAACATTCGTGATCGACGTACGCTCCGGCTCGACCAGAACGTCACGCGAGCCAGCCCGTATGACGCACGTCATCGCGCTGATCGTCGCGAACCAACTCCTCGACCGACAAGGCTGGACATGGGCGCCCCGCACGGCTCCGGGGCGGCGCCCTCGGCCTCGCCGCCGGCACCGACGCGGAGGGGCCCGAACGACCCGGGCGTTCGCTGCCCCGCGCAGACCCTGGGCCATCCCGGCAGGTTTCCGCGATGATCGGAGCCCGGGGGGCGACCTCGGCCGGCCGACGGGCGCTGGCTCTCGACGGGGCTGGGCTAGGACGCTCCAGGCGTAACACGAGCGGACGTGGAGGCGACACGTAATCATGGGGGAAATTCAGCAGATCGCGGGTTATCGAAGCCGCGTGGATTTCGATCGCCCGGCATATCACCGGGCGGAACGTGCTCCACCTAGGAGCCGTCGGACACACATGCGCGGACACCGAGGTGCGGGTGCAGCAGGGGAAGAATTCGCTGCATGCCACGGTGACCGACCTGGCGAAGAATTCTGTCGGGGTCGACTCGGATGAGCCCTCAGTGCGACTACTCACCGAACGCGGAGTCTTCGACAATCTCGTGCACGCCGACGCGACGACCGTGACCCGCGCCGACATCGATCTGCCGTCGGTGGACGTGGTCCTGGCCGGAGACATCATCGAGCACCTGACCGAACCGGGACTCCTCTTCGACACCGTTGACCGCGTGTGCGAGCCGAATTCGGGTCAGCTCACGTCGCGGAAGGCGGCGACGGTCCAGAGCGCGAGGGCGAGGGTCAGGAGCGGGGCGAGGAGGATCGGGAGGGCCAGGGCGACGGCGGGGCCGGCGGCCAGGAGGACGGTGGCGACGGCGCTGACGAGGGCCAGGACGGTCAGGGTGGTCTCGGCGATGACGAGGCCGTGGCCGCCGCGGCGGTCGAGGTTCCCGCCGACGGCGCGGCGGCGGACCATGAGCAGGGCGAGGGCGCCGTACACGAGCGAGCCCGCGGCGGCGAGGCCGAACATCATGAGGAACGCGCGCCGGGGGCTGCCGACGTCGAAGGCACCGAGCGAGGCCAGGAGGACGACGGCGAGGGCGACGCCCACGACGGCGCCGACGAGGGCGAGCGGGACGACGGCGCGGCGGGTGCGGCGCACGCGGTCCTCGCCGACCCAGCGCCAGTCGGGCACGTAGTCCCAGCGAGAGGCCTGGCGGGGCGCGGTCATCGGTGCGGCCTCCACTCCGAGGGGTCGCCGTCGGCGGTCGTGGCGTCGGCCATCGCGGCCGTCGCGGCGGGGATGGGCGCGGGCCACGAGTCGCCGGCGTCGCGGGTGCTCTGCATCAGATCACGGATTCTCGCTGTCGACCCGGTCCATCGCGGCGTTGGTCTGCAACAGCGCGGCGGACACCAGGCCGAGGCAGGTGATGAGCGCGCCGGCCGCGACCGCGATGCCCGCCGGCAGGGTCACGACGCCGACGGCCGAGGCGGCGGCGCTGACGATGCCGACGACGGCCGCAGCGAGGGCCAGCCCGACGGCGAGCCAGAAGCTGTCGATCGCGTCGGCCAGGGCGTTCAGCGAGGTCGAGGTGGAGACGCCGACCGTCTTGATCCGGGCGAGCGCGGCACCCTGGGCCGGGACGACCTGGCGGTAGGCCTCGGCGGCGCTGCCGCTCCACTCGATGCCGGTGGCCACCCGGTCCGGCGACACGCTGGTCGCGGTGGCGCCGACGGCGTTGCCGACCTCCGACCACGTGGCGGCGACCTGGCGCAGCCGGTCGCTGTCGCCCGCCGTGGAGAGGAACTCGTCGATCGTGGCGAACAGCTCCCGGGCCTTGTCCGAGAGCTCCTGCATGCCGCGCCGGATCGCCTCGATCACCGCCGGGTCGATCGGGAGGGGGCCGGGGACGCGCAGCACCTCGTCGACCGTCCGGAAGAAGTCCTGGGTCTTCGTCCGGAGGTCGGTGGCCGTGGCCCGGGTCTCGTCGGCGGGCGCCATCGCCGTCAGCCTCCCGGCCGGAGCCCGTCGAAGGCGTGGGCGCCCGCGCGGTCCTCGCGCTCGTAGGTGTCGGCGGCGCCGCCGAGTGTCCGACCGAGGTCGGCGAGCACGACCTGGCCCTCGGTGAGCAACCGCTGGACCCGGCCCCGGAGCTCCTCGTAGGCCACGTCGAGGCCGCGCTCGGTGGCGAAGAACGAGAACGCCGGGCTCGGCACGGCCAGCCCGCCGACCTGGCCCGCGGGGCCCGCGAGCGAGCCGGCAGCCCCGCCCCAGATCCGGGCGTCGCCGCGCAGGGCGTTGAGCTCGACGGCCAGCGCGCCGGGTCCGGGGTCGGTCACCGGGTCACCCCCGCCACGCGCAGCAGCCGCTCCGGGTCGGCGGAGAGCGCCTGCAGCGCCCGGGTGGCGGGGGCGCACGGGCCGTGGCGCAGGACCGCGGGCCAGGCCTGCGCCCGGGCCGCGCGCAGGGCGTCGGTCAGCTCCGCCTCGACCGCGGGGCGCCGTGCGGTGCGCGCCCACGCCACGTCGACGTCGACCGCGACGATCCAGCCGCCCTGCGCGCGGGCGGTGACGTGCCCGGGCGGGCTGGTCGCCTCGACGACCCGCTGCCGCGCGGCCTGCAGCGCCGCGGTGTAGCGGGTGACGTCGTCGCGGGCCGCCGCGGTCAGCTCTGCGAGCGAGCCCGTCCAGGGCGGGGCGTCGTCGCGAGGGGGCGCAGGTTCGGTCGCGTCGACGCCGCGGGCGAGGACGTCGGCCGCCGCGGCGTTCATCGCGGCGAGGACCTCGGCCCCGAGCCGGTGCGGGTCGAGCCGGGCCGCCCAGTCGGCGGCGAGGGTGACCCCCTCGACGTCGCCCGCGTCGTCGACGCGGACCTCGACGATCCGGGCGCCGACGACCGGCCGGGGCGCCCTCGCCGCCGGGGCCGAGGCGCCCCCGCCGCCGCGCACGAACTGCTCGTACTCGGCGTCGCTGAGTCCGGCGAAACCCCACCGCCGCTCGTCCACCTGCCCACCTCCGACCGTGACCCCCGGACGACCGTCGCACATCGGGTCGACGCGCTGGGGCCGTTTGCCGCAGTCGGCTGCGTCCGGAGAAAGGTCGGTGAAAGCGGAACGATGTCTTCTCGCCTCGTACACCGGGCCAGGGCCGGAGGGGGGCTCGTGCCGATCCCAGAGCAGCACGACGCTCATGGCGGCCGAGGGCCCACCGGCCCGGTGTATCGCTCGGCCGGGCGACCGGTCCACCCTGGCGCGGGGGGCGCGTCAGGGCGGCGGATGCAGGCCGAGCGGGAGGACGACGTCCGGTGGGAGGGGGCGCGCCCCGCGTGCTGCCGGACGTCGTCGCTCCGTGAGGGCGCGCATGACGGCCGCCGCGCTGGCCCACGGCGTCCATCCCCGGCTGCCGGCGAGGTCGCGGGCCCGGGCGAACGCGGGCCGCGCGGCCTCCGGACCGTCGACGATGCCGATCGCGAGGCCGCGGAAGAAGTCGACCGGCCCGAAGACCGCGGCCCCGATGCCGACGACCACCAGCGCGTCCGGGTCCTCGGGGAGCCCGCGCAGCACGGCGGACGCGGTGTCGCGGTCGCCGAGGGAGAAGGCGGCCGCCGCCGCGAGGCAGAGCCCGGGGCGGTCGAACAGGCGGCCCTCACGGCCGTCGCGCTTGCGGTGCCAGTCGGCGAGGTGCGCGGCAGCGGTGTCGAAGTCGCCGGCCTGGGTGGCGTCGACCGCGGCGGCCGCCGACCACGCCGCGACGTGCGGGTACAGGGACGCGGCTCCGGCGGGCAGACCGTTGAGGGTGGGCAGTGTCCCGGCGAGCCAGTGGCGGGCGAGCAGGTGCACGCCGTACGCGCCGAGGGCGTCGGGCAGGCCGAGCTCCTGGCCCCGGGTCAGCGCGGCGAGCGCGGCGGCGTCGGCCGCGTCGGCGTCGCCGCGGGCGAGCAGCAGCGCGGCGTCGAACAGGGCGACCATCCAGATCGAGCGCGGGTGATGGCTCGCGACGGCACGGGGCTCGAGCGTGTGCCGCGCGGCCAGGGCGTCGTCGCAGCGTCCGGCGGCGAGCAGCGCGGCGATGCGCAGCTCCTGCGCCTCGAAGCACAGCGCGTCCTCGTCGGCGGCCGTGGCCAGGGCGAGCGCGTCCTCACACACCGCGAGCCGCTCGGCCGCGGGGACGGCGGCGTCGGCGAGGTGGTTCGCCTCGAGCACCCGCACCCCGGCGAGCAGGCGCGGGTCGTCGAGCCCCTGGGCGGTCAGCGCGAGGAGCTCGGGCAGGGCGGCGTCGTCGGCGTCGCCGAGCAGCTGCTCCTCCTCCAGGATCAGCGCGCGCAGCACCTCGACGCGCTGGCGGTCGGTGAGCTCCAGCCCGCGGACCCGCCGCAGCCGCTCGGCCCGGCGGGGACGTCCGGCGATGGCGATGCCCATGGCGTCGTGGCCGACCGCGGCGACGACGGCGTCGGCGACACCGGCGGCGTCCCGGGCCTCGACGGCCCGCGCGACCACCGCGTCGAGGGCGTCGTCGGCGTCGTCGAGCCGGCCCAGCGCCTCGAGCACGAGCCCCCGGTACAGCCCGACGGCGCTCGGGCGCGACGCGTCCTGTTCGGCGCGCCCGAGCAGGGCGAGCGCCTCGTCGAGCGCGCCGCGGCGGTAGGCGGCGACGCCCGCGTCGTGGCGGGCGTCGGCGACGACCACGGCGGGCACCAGCGCGCCGGCGCCGAGGGCGTGGCGCAGGAGCTCGAACGGCTCCGGGTCCCCGGCGGCGAGCACCTGCCAGCGCGCGTGGTGCAGCGCGGCGACGGTCGCGGCCGGGACGCCCTCGCGCACGGCGTCGCGGGTCAGCGCGTGGCGGAAGACGAAGCCGTCGTCGCCCGGGCGCAGCAGTCCCCGGTCGACCGCCGGGCGCAGCGCCGCGGCGAGGGCCCGCGGGTCGGCGCCGAGGGTGGAGGCCAGGTCGGCGAGGCTGATCGGGGCGAGGACGGCGAGCGCCTCGAGGGCCTCGAGACTCTCGGGCGGCAGGTCGGCGCGCTGGTGGTCGAGCAGGGGGCGCAGCCGGTCGGGGACCTCCGCGGCGAGCGCGAGGCAGGCCTCCGGGTCGGCCAGCCCGTGCAGCGACTCCAGCAGCGCGGCCACGTGCAGGGCGTGCCCGTGGGTGCGGGCCCACAGCGCGTCGGCGACCCGGCGGGCGCCGCGGGCGTCGAGGGCGGGCAGGCGCAGGCTGACCAGCCGGCCCACAGCGGGCTCGTCGAGCTCGGGCACCGTCACCCGCACGACGGCGTCGAGCAGGGCGAGGTCGGCGTGCGCAGCGCTCCAGGCAGGGTGGGCGTGGGTGTCGGGCTCGCGGGCCGCGACCAGCACGACGACGCCGGGCGGCAGGCCGAGGCGCGCCACCGCGCGCAGTGCCGAGAGCGACGCGCTGTCGGCGTGGTGGATGTCGTCGAGGGTGACCACGACCGGGCCGTCCGCACGCCGCTCGGCGAGACGCTCGCGCAGGGCGCGGCCGACCGCGGGCTCGCCGGCGGGCAGGGGCTTGGCGCCGAGCTCGTCGAGCGCCTCCGCCCACCCCGCCCAGGGACCGGCGTCGACGTCCCAGGTCCCCGACCCGACCAGCGCGCCCGCCGCCGCGGCGTCGTCGCGAGCGGCCCGCATCAGCGAGGTCTTGCCGATGCCGGCCTCGCCGGTGAGCACCGCGACCGCGCCGGCCTCCGGGTCGTCGAGCAGGGCGCGCAGGGTGGCCAGCTCGGTGTCGCGTCCCACCAGCGCCCGCGACGGACGCGCCCGGGGCGGCGGGGACGGCAGGAACAGCATGCGGGTCAGGACCTCGAGCTCGGCGGAGGACTCGAGGCCGAACTCGTCGCGCAGGAAGCGCTGCGTCGTCGCGACCGCGGCGAGCGCCTCAGCGGTACGCCCGGCCCGGTGCAGGCCGGTGGCAGCGAGGACGGTCAGCTTCTCGCGACCCCGGTCGGTGGCCAGGAGCGGGGCGACGGTGTCGACGGCCTCGTCGGGACGCCCGAGGTCGAGCAGCACCTCGGCCAGGCGCTCCACCACGCGCAGCCGGCGTTCCTCGGCGCGCACCCGCTCGGCCCGGAGGCGCTCGCCGAGCACCGCTCCCGCGAACGGCTCGCCGCGCCACGTCGCCAGGGCCCGGCGCGCGTGCTCGAGGACCGCCTCGGTGCTCGCCCCCGGGAGCAGCGCGCTCGCGGCGTCGGCGTGGAAGCGGTGCAGGTCGGTCGCGTCGGGGGCCACGCAGAGCGCGTACGTCTCGCCGAGCGCCTGCACCTGGATCGATTCACCGATCCGCCGCAGCTCCTTGCGCAGCCGGCTCACCCGCACCTGGAGGGCCTCGGCGGGGCGGGCGGGCAGCGATTCGCCCCAGACCTCGTCGATCAGCGCCCGGGTCGTCACCGCTCCCCCGGCGCCGACGGCGAGCAGCGCCAGCAGCGTGCGCAGCATCGGACTGCCGAACGTGACCTCGCCCGCCGGACCCTCCGCGGTCACCGCGCCGAGCAGGCGCAGACGAATGGGAGCAACAGACGGTGACCCCATCGAACCCCCCAGTTCTCACCGAACGTGTTCGGTCCGACAAGCGTAAGGACTTTCCGCTCCTCCGACCAGAACAGGTTCGTCCGGGAGACCTACTCCTGGTCACCCAGATACCCGGCGAACCCCTCGGTCGGTTGATGCAGGAGCTCGACGGCACCTGCTTCTCCCACTCGGGGATCGCCATCCCCGGCGAGCCCGGCGGCCTGCCCCGAGTCGCGAGCTCGCAGATGACGGGCCTGCCGGACGCCACCGAAGTGCCCCGACGACCCGGGCGCCTTCCGGACCGCCTTCGCGTTCGACGACCGGACGGGCGCGGACGGGCGCTTCGCGACCACCAAGCTCGTGACCGTCGCCGTCACCCTGACCTACCGCGGTCGCCCGCCAACCCCAACCTCGGCGAGCGAACGTCCGCCGCGAATCGCAAGGTGGCCGAGGCGTGGGACGCCCGAGCTACCACGCCGGGGGCGGCGAGGGCCGGCCACCGGCCACGACTAGCACCCCCAACTGCGGAGCGATCACCTTCGCCGCATCCCTGACGGGCGCCGATGAGCCGTCAGGCACGCCCTCGCGGCACAAGAGTGCATCGAATGATCAGTGCCTCGCCCCTCCTCGGGACGCTTCAAGGCGCGCTAGCGTCCCAGCAACCCGTTCACCCGCTTGGCGAAGGGCACCAAGGCGGGAGGAAGGAGCCGGGCCGCGGTCGGCTGCTCGTCCCAAGTCCTCAACACGGCGTGTCCCCCGATATCTTGGACCTCGTGGGGGCGGTTGGCCGCCCAATCACGCGCTACTGTGAAACCAGTGGTCGGGTCACCCCATGTTGCGTAGAGCTTCTGCATCGTGATTGCGAAAGGGCGAAGGCCATTCGCCACGGCCGCCCAAGCAGCCGCGGCAACACCCGGAGTGTGGGCCGACCGGATATCATCAAGAACTACTATTCCGTCCTCTTGCAAGAGCAGACGCGCCGCTTCAATATCAGCGACAACGTGCTGATACAAATGCGAGGCATCAATGTGTACGAATCTATGCGCCTTGTGACGGGCGAACTGGAGGATTGACGTCGAGGGTCCTGTCACGACGTTGGGCAACGTCTCGAAGAATTTGAGATAGTTTGCTTCGAACTGATTCCTCATCAACCCGGAGTATTCGCGGTCGTTCTCCGTAGAATTTGCTGCGTCCTCGGCGCTTTCTTCGAACAGGTCGACGACGGTGAACGTTTCACCGGACCGCAGATGCGATCCGATCACGATAGCCGTCTTCCCTTGGTACACACCTAATTCTGCAAGGTCCCCGCTCTCGGACTGCTGAGCCAGGAGAGTATCGAACAGGGCGCGGTCGGCAGGAGGCAGCCAGCCTGGAACCGCGGCCAACGCCGAACTAGATATTGCCATCATTCCTCCGCGATCCAGTAGGCAACTCCTGAGTTCTCACCACGACAGCAAAACCTCTCAATTGTCCGGCCGAGCGATGAGCCCTGGACTGTGCACTGACTCTGAAAATGGAGAGCTGGACGGGTTCGCTCCACACGAAAGCAGCTCCCCAACTGAGCGCGCGGACCGGAAGGCTCTTCGATTATGAGGGAGGTGACCGAGGCGACGAACCAGAGAAACCGGCAAACTCAAGACCGTAAAGAGCTACCGAACCGCAACTAGCGGAGCTGAAGTAGAGCGTAAGGGCGAGAAGATCGCAAGATCTTCGTCGGCTGCCTTCTTGTTCGGACCATCGCGGCCCCCCAGTTGTCCCCCCTGCCTGCAGTATCTAGGCTATGAAACTAGATGTTACCGGGTGGCACGGCGGTCACCTGATCAGACTAACGGCTCGGTGCGTGCGTGGTGTCGGCGTCAAACTGGCCGGACTTGCCGATGAGTTGGCGGGTCTTGCGGGCCGAGCCGTCGACTCGTGTTCGGCGGTCGATCGCAGCGAGCAGGCGCAGACGGACGCGAGGTACGCACGGTGACCCCATCGCTCCCCCCAACTCTCACCGAACGTGTTCGAACTTCCGAGGGTAAGGACTTTCCGCTCCTCCGACCAGAACAGGTTCGTCCGGGAGACCTACTCCTGGTCACCCAGATACCCGGCGAACCCCTCGGTCGGTTGATGCAGGAGCTCGACGGCACCTGCTTCTCGCACTCGGGGATCGCCATCCCCGGCGAGCCCGGCGGCCTGCCCCGCGTCGCGAGCTCGCAGATGACGGGCCTGCCGGACGCGACCGACTGGGGCGGCATCCGCTGCGACGACTTCGCGCACTTCTGGCCCTCGCGCGACCTCTACGTCATCCCGATGAGCCCCGACGACCGGGCGCGCGCCCTCCGGAGGGTCTCCGAGTTCGACGACCGCGCCGGCGCGGACGGGCGCTTCGCCATCACCAAGCTCGTGACCATCGCCGTCGCCCTGCACGCGACCGCCCTCCGACGCTCGCCCGCGACCCGCGACCTCGGCGAGCGCATGTTCGCCGCGGCCCGCGCGGTGGCCGAGGCCTGGCGCGCGACGCCCGAGTGCCCGCGCTACTACTGCGCGGAGTTCGTGGCGCAGGCCTACGAGCGCCCGTCCGTCCGCCTCGAGCTCGATCCGCGGGTCGTCGACCCGGACACCCCTCCGACCGACGAGGACGACGGGTATCTCCCGTCGCCGGGAGAGATCCTCCGGGCGGCGCGGGACCTGCTCGGTGACGAGCTCCGGCCCACCGCCGAGCAGCGACGAGCCCGTCGCACGCTGCTGTCGCTGCTGGCGTGGGAGGACCCGGCGTTCCTCTGGCGAGCCGTCACCACCGTGCTCGATGCCGCGGTCTTCGCGCTGAACGAGGACGACGATCCCCTCGTGCCCCCGCCCGCCCCGGCGATCCCGACCCCGCTCGACCCGTCGGAGACCGTCGACCCGGACGAGTGGGGCGACGAGATCCCGTTCGCCCTGGTGACCCCGCGGATGCTGTGGGCGGCCTTCGGCCGGGACACCCTGCACCGGGTCGCCCAGCACCGTGCCGTGCAGCCATGACGGTGCGCCGTTCGTGGCGTGTTCACGCCGATCCGACGAAACCCGTAACGCCCGGGCCCACGCCGCGACAGGTCAGTAGACGTTCGAGGAGCACGGGGGTTGCGCGATGACGACGATGATCGTGACAGCGGCAGCAGGAGCGGCGGCGTGGTTCGCGGCGCCGTGGGCGGCGATGGCCGTGCGCGGCACCGTGGACCAGCGCCAGAAGGCCGCCTGCCACTGATCGCTCGCCCTCAGGACATCCCATGGGCTGGTGCTGTCACGGTTCTGCGCTCCCCTGATCACCATGGGTGCAGCTATGTCTGGTCCGGCACCAGTTGTCCTAGTATCGATATGGGACTCCGGGGGTGTGTATGGCGCTGTCCGACCGCGAGCTTCAGTTCATCCGATCGCAGCCGGTGGGACGGCTGGCGACGGTCGGCCGAGACGGGCAGCCCGACGTCGTGCCCGTCGCCGTCGAGTGCGACGGCGATCATTTGTGGGTCGGTGGCCCAGGAGCCGTGACGCGGACGCGGAAGTTCCGCAACGTCGCGGCTGGCAGCGCGCGAGTGTCGATCGTGTTCGACGACCTGCCCTCGATGGAACCCTTCATCGCTCGCGGCCTACGGATCGACGGCGTGGCCGAGCAGCCCTTCGAGCGCATCGGCATGGTCGGGCCCGGGACCTACATGAGGATCACGCCGAGGACGTCGTGGAGCTGGAACCTCGACGGTGAACCGGCTGGTGAGGCCTGGTATGAGGTCACGCGGCAAGAGCATCTCGAGTAGCGCCTGTTCTCAGAGGTTGCCGACGAAGGAGGGCTCAGATGCCTCCTGCTGAGGCGACCAGATGGCCCCACGCCTTCAACTCGCTGTACTGCGTCCCTGACTTCAGGCATCCGTGCAAGATGCCGACGAGGCGGTTGGAGAGCTGGCGCAGCGCAGCGTGGTGGCCTGTCCCGCGGTCGCGGAGGCTGCGGTAGTAGGCCATGGCGCCGGGTGAGGCCGTGAGGGCGGAGAATGCCTGCTGGTGCAGGGGGTCGGCGATGCGGTTGTTGCGGACCCATCGGGCGGTGACGGCCTTCTTCTTGCCCGAGGCGCGGGTGATGGGGCTGTTACCGGCGTAGTTCTTGCGGGCGCGAGCGCCGGCGTAGCGGGCGGGGTCGTCGCCGAACTCGCCGAGAACCCGGGCGCCGAGGATCGTGCCGAGTCCGGGTTGGCTGCGGACGATTGCCGCGTCGGGGTGGCGGTTGAACTGCTCCTCGACCTGAGCGGCCATGGCATCGATCTGGGCGGTGAAAGCCTGGATCAGCGTCGCGGTGGCCCGTGGCGGCGTAGCCGGCGATCAGCGCGGCCGGGAGATCAGGCGGGTGCTCGCCGCGCAGCGCCACCTGCAGCCGAGCCGCCTTCGCGGCCACGTCCCGGCGGTTGGCCCGGCGCAGCGCCGCGATGATCCGCTCGGAGGACAGCCCCCGGGCCGAAGCCGGGTCCGGCGCCGCGGCGAGGAGCTCGAGGGCATCCGGTGCGGTCAGGTCGTCGAACGCCGCCATCGCAGCCGGGAAGTACTCACGCAACGCCGAGCGCAGCCGCATCACCTTCGCTGACGGTCCCAGCTCAGTTCTGGTGCGAACGTGCGGTCACCTTCAGCCCGTCAACCAGCGGGCTGTCGCCGGCCAGCGTGCGTAGTTGGTGGGCGTCGGTGCGCACCATGTCGGCCAGCGCGTGGGCGTCGCCGGCGTCGCTCTTCGCCCCTGATGTGCTGGGGCGCTCGCGGTAGCGCGCGACCTGCATCGGGTTGACCGCGTAGACCGTGTAGCCCGCGTTTATCAGTGCGGCGACCCAGGGCCCGCGGTCGGTCTCGATCCCCACCAGCACCACGGCCGGGTCGAGGTCCTCACCACCGAGTCGCCCGACGAGCTCGTGGAATCGGGCGATGCCCTCCACTCCCTCGGGTAGCCGGGCCCGCACGATGGGCCGGCTTCGTCCTGGACCTGAGGAAGGACTCACTGCTCTCCAGGCCGGGCGAGTGCTCACCCACCGGCAGCTGCAGGGCGAGCCTGTCGCACCCGCCCGCTAACCCCCATTGGGCCGGACGAGGCCCAGGGGCAGCAGTGCGGTCGGGTCGTCGAGCGCGGTGACGAGTTGCTGGCGGCCGTCGCCCAGGCGCTCCACCCGAGCGCGGACATCCGGTCGGCGACGTGGGCGAGGTGCTCCCGCGCGAGTGTCGCTGCTCGCCGAGGGTCCACGACGCGAGCCCCGTCCAGAGCATCGCCGGACCGACGACCGTCGCCCCGAACCCCACGAGCACCACCGCGTCCGGGTCGGCGGGCAGGGCGTCGCGCACGAGCCGTGCCGTCGCCGCGTCACCGCAGGAGAACGCCGCGGCCGCCGCGATCGCGAGGCCGGGCCGGTCGAACCACAGCCCGGGGCGCTCGCGACGTTGATTTCCGTAGACGGAAAGCGTTGTTCGCGCGGCCTCGGGGTCGCCGGTCTGTGACTGCGCCAGGGCCGTCGCCGCGGTCCACGCCGCCGTGTTGTGCATGGTCGCCGCCGCGCCCCGGGCCAGGTCGAGCAGCTCCCCCGCCCGGCCCTCCAGGAGATGCCGGACGAGCAGGTGCGCGCCGTGGGCGACGGGGGCGTCGACAAGACCGTGCGCCGTCCCGTCGGCGAGCGCCGCCGTCGCCCGGGCGTCGGCGGCGGCGAAGTCTCCCGCGCACAGCAGCAGGCCGGTCTCGACGAGGTCGGCGGCCCACCACGCGCGCGGTCGGTGGTGACGCTCGCCGAGCCGCCGCAGCTCGTCCGCCCGCTCGCGCGCCAGGTCCGGGTGACCCGCCGGCGAGCGCGGCGCTCATCGTCACCTCGGTCGCGTCGAGGCGCAGGGCGTCGTCGGGGTCCTCGAGATCGCCCGCCAGCGCGTAGGCCTGCGCCGCGACCTCGAGGCGATGCCGCGCCGGAGCCGGGCTGTCGGCCATCGACCGGGCGTCGAGCGCCCGGAGGCGCGCCGTCGTCCGCGGCTGGTCCGGCAGCGCGCGGCCGGTGTCGACGGCCGCGGCGAGCAACCCGTCGGGCAGCGCCCCGTGCACCGCGCCCTCCTCGCGGACCAGCGCGACGAGCACCTCGAAACGGTCGTGGTCGTCGAGCACGACGTCCGCCACCCGCCGCAACCGCGCGAGCCGCGCCGCGTCGCCGGCCACCGTCGTCCCCAGCGGCTCGTCCCCGAGTGCCGCCCGCACCGCGAGCCCGTGCGCGCCGTCCGCCAGCGCCGCCTCCAGGCCCGCGTCGAGCACCGCGCCCGCGTCCTCCCGGCGCAGCGCGTCCCGCGTGAGCCCCCGGTGCACGAGGAGATCGGCGCGGTGCTCGTCGGGCACGTCCCCGGCGGCCGCGTCGAGCAGCGCCGACGCCTCCGGGATCGCCCGCCGCGCGTACGCCGCCCGCCCCGCCCGCCACCGCGCTATCGCCCTCCTCCCGGCCGTCACGAGGTTCCCCGCGCCCAGCGTGTGGCGGAGGGTGGTGAAGGGGTCGGGCGCTCAGCGGCAGGATCCCCCCGCTCGATCGCGTCGAGGCGGGCGAGGTGGAGCTGCGCGGCGACGATCGCGGGGACTCGTTCGCGCGCGGCGTCGGCGACGAGATCGTGGCGGAACGCGACGCGCGCGCCGTCGTCGAGCACGAGGCCGGCGGCGACGGCGGGGGCGAGGACGTCGGCGCCGTTGTCGTCGGTCAGGACCTCGGCGAGCCCGGCTCGGTCGAGGGGTGCGAGGACGGCCAGCGCTTCGACGGCGGCGCGCGTCGGCGTGGGCAGGCTCGCGACCTGGTGCTCGAGCAGCGGTCGCAGACGGTCGGGGACGCGCGCGGCGACCGCCCGGCACGCCGCCTCGTCGGGCTGGTCGGCGAGCACGTCGAGCAGCGTGCGCAGGTGCAGCGGGTGCCCGCCGGTGCGCGCGAGGAGCAGCTCGGCGACGCGGCGGGCGGCCTCGTGGTCGAGACGGGTCAGCCGGGCGCGGACGAGAGCCGTGACGTCGCCGTCGTCGAGCACACCGAGGGTGAGGCGGCGCGCGTCGAGGTCGGCGAGCGCCGCCTCCCACACCGGGTGCGCGTCGAGGTCGGGCCGGCGCGCGGCGAGCAGCAGCGTCACTCCGGTGGGCGGCCCCGAGCGTCGCCAGCCCGCGGAGCAGGTCGGCGGACGCGGAGTCGGCGCGGTGGGCGTCGTCGAGCGCCACCACGACCGGCGCGGCCGTGGCCAGCACGGTGCGGACCGCGGCGGGGGTCAGGCGCTCGTCGAGGTCGGCGAGCGTCACCAGGTCGGCGAGCGCCTCGCGCCACCCGCCCAGGGGCGGGCCGTGGTCGTCGACCGTGCCCGTCACCGTCCGGAGCCCGCGCTCCCCGGCGCGACGCAGCAGCTCGGTGACCAGCGACGACTTGCCGATCCCGGCCTCGCCCTCGACCACCACGAGTCCGCCGGGGAGGGGTTCGAGGTCGGCGAGCACGGCATCGCGTCCGACGATCCGCGTCCGGGCCGGGCGCACGACGCCGCGGCGCAGACGGCGCGCCGCGGCCGCCAGCGCGGGGCCCGGATCGAGGCCGTGCCCCTCGGCGACGGCGCGGCGGGTGGCGTCGAACGCGGCGAGCGCCTCGTCGCGGCGACCGAGCCGGGCCAGGGCGGTCATCAGCAGGACGGTCAACGACTCGCGGGCGCGGTGGCCGTCGAGGACCTCGGCGATCGTCGCGACCACCTCCTCGGCGCGGTCGGCCGCGAGCAGCAGCTCGGCGCGCCGCTCCACGAGGCGCAGGCGGCGGGCGCGCAGCGCGTCACGCTCGTCGCCGAGCCGCGGCGACGGCGCGCAGCCCCCGAACGGCTCGCCCGCCCACTCCCCCAGCGCCGCGTCGACGTCGGCGAGGGAGCCGTCCTCGCCGAGCGCGCGGCCCGCGGCGTGGAGGAACCGACCGCGATCGACCTGCACGGGCGTGACGGCGAGCCGGTATCCCCCGCCCTCGGTGACCACGGCCTCGTCGCCGAGCCACGCGCGCACCCGCCGGACCACCACCGCGAGCGCGTCCCGCGGCGCCCCCGGCAGGTCCCGGTCCCACAGCCCGTCGACGAGCGCCGAGGAGTCCGCGAACCGCCCGGCCTCCAGCGCGAGCAGCGCCACCAGCGTGCGCGACCGCGGCGCGCCCTCCCCCACGACCCCCGGCCCGACGACCGTCACCGGCCCGAGCAGCCGGACGTCCCGCCCCGATCCCCCCGGATGCATGGCGTCAGTCAAGACCAGGCCGACAGGGCGGGGAAGTAGCCGCCACGACCGACGCCTACCGGAGGCGAGGACCCACGATGTCCGCGATCGCTCGCTGGCCGTCCCTGGTCGGATGCCCTTGCTCCGGCGCGAAGCTCGGCAGCTGGAACCACCCGAATCGGATGTTCGCCAGCGGACTCACCGGCACGATCCAGCTGGACCGTGACAGAGCTCGTGGCCTTCCAGGGCCGAGATCACACTCACGAACTGGACGCGCGAGTCCTGCAGCCGTTCGAAGGTGGCATCGAGATCCGCGGCGAGGAAATTCGCCCGATCCCGCTCCACGGGCGTCAGCCATCCACAGTTGACCGTGGGTTGATCACTTCTCGGGAAGATCCGCGGATAACCGATGAGCTTGATCTGGGCGCGGGGTGCCGCCTGTTTGATCGCGTCGACAGCAAAGGACACCGATCGACGGAGCACCTCCAGCCGCGGTCGTTCGGTCAGCATGAATCCGGCGAGGCAATTGTTGTTCTTGTAGCAGTCACCGATGATCCCGGCGAAACCGATGTCGTTGCCCCCGATAGTCAGCGTGACCGTGTCGACGTGTTGTCCCCGCTGCGCGAGGCCGGCTTCGATCGTCCGGAGCCTCGAGATCTGGCTGGTGCGGCTGTCGTCGTTGCCACCCGAGACGACGACCGAGCCGACGGTGGCTCCCGAACACGCCAGGTGTCGGTCCTGAGGGACGGAGAGGAGGCGCGGCCACGCTGTCGATGCGCGGTGGCAACGGTTGTCGCGCGTATCCGTCCCGCGGTCGTAGGTACCTTCCCCGCGGTAGGAGGCGCCCTCACCGGACGAGTAGGAGTCCCCGAGGGCCACGACGTTCGCGTTGGAACTCGTCGCGCTCGACGCGGGGATGGCGAGCGTCCTGCTCACCGTCTTCGGTGGAGCGCCGGGCGTGGTCACGGTCACCGAGTACGGGACGGAGACGGCGCGCGCCTGCGGTGCGGCCGTCACCGTCCACGTGACCGTGCGTTCCCCGGAGCCACTCGCGAGGTCACCGACCACGTTCACGACAGGCTCCCGGGCGGTGAGCCCGGCGGGGAGGTTCAGCGTCGCCCGGACGTCCCGGGCCGCCGCGCCACTGTCGTTCGACAGTGTCGCCGTCACCGTGAACGGGTTCGGGGCGTTCCGATCCCGACCCCGTGGCGTTCAGCGACGTCGGCCCGCTCACTCCGAGGGCGACCGGCGGTGCGAGGTCGACCGAGACATCGCCCAGGCCGTAGTAGGTGGTGTAGGTGCGGCTCTCGCCCGCGGTCAGGGCGGCCGGATTCCAGTACGTGGCGTAGGCGCTGTCCCCGGTGATCGCGCCGGCGGGATTGACGGTGTAGTCCCAGGGAGATCCTCGCAGGCCTCCCCACTGGCCGATCACCAGCCGGTCGGGCGGTGTCGCCGAGGCCCCCCTCAGCACCGCTCCCGCGATGTGGGAGGAGTCCGCCAGGTTCTGGAAGACCGTGAAGTCGTCGGGGACCGATGAGCCGGCGAACTCACGCTCGGTCGTGATCGACCCGACGCCCGGCACTCGGAACGGCGCCCCGTCGTTGTCGTTGACGTCGGTGTCGAACATGACCCGCGATCCGACGCTGTGCGCAACCGTCCCGGCGTTCGTGACCGTGTAGCTGATCCGTGCGGTGTCGTTCTGGCCGGTGAGAGGATTGGGCGCGAGCGCGACGCGCTGTGTGACCGACACGTCGCCCGCCCGCCATGTGCTCACGTTGTCCGTGCTGCCGCCGCCTGCGGGGGACTGGGTGAATGTGCCGGCGTTGGATTCCGTACACGAGATCGGCACCGTCGACGCGCACCGTCGTGTACGAGGTGCCCGTCGACGGCCAGCCGAACAGGAGTTTGAAACTCCCCGGTCCGGGAGCGCCCGAGGGATCCGGGAACGCTCCGATGCTGAACCGCCCGTCGCCTCCGAGGGTCATGCCCAGGCGAGCGTTGGACGGATCCGCGCTCGGCGGTTCGACGGGTTTACCCGCCGCCGAGGCCCACCCGATGGTGAGCAACGACAGGATCAGCAGTGCGACTCCTCCCAGCGCACCCAGCATCACCGATCGAACGTTTCCCACTCGACGCACAAAACCCCCCAGAGCGACGCCGAAGCTGCGTGCCCGGCGCTCCATCGTCGATGCGCGGGGCCCGAGCGTTACATCGGCGTGCTCGATTCGAGATCGGCCGAGATACGCGAGGCTCAGGCCGGGAGGACGGCGCCCGCACCGAGGGGACCCGTGTCGTTGACGGCGAGGAGGAGCGGGGTCGGCGGGCTGGTGTCGATGCGGCAGACCGCGGCGTCGACGAGGAACATCCGCCACGCCACCTCGATGCCGACCCCGAGGGCCCAGGCGATCGCGGCCTTGATCGGTGAGACGTGGCTCACCACGACGACCTCACCGGTGGCGGCGTCGGCGGCGAGGGCGGTGCAGGCGTCGCGCACGCGGTGGGCGACGGCCGCGAGCGACTCGCCGCCGGCGGGCACGTGGTCGGGGTCGGAGCGCCAGGCGTGCCAGCCGTCGGCGGCGAGGGCGGAGGCGGGCCGGCCGTCGAGCGTGCCGTAGTCGAGCTCGATCCAGCGGTCGTCGACCTCGACCGGGAGACCGCTGGGTTCGGCGATCAGCGTCGCGGTCTCGTGGGCGCGGCCGAGCGGGCTCGTGACGATCCGCGTCGGGCGCTCCAGGCCGCAGGCGAGCGCGCGGGCCTGGTCGCGGCCGACGTCGGTGAGGGGCGGGTCGGTGCGCCCGCACATCAGCCCCCGGGCATTGGCCTGACTCTGGCCGTGGCGGACGAGGGTGAGCACGGACGCCACGGTATCGGCACTGAGACGGTCAGCCGGGCTGCATTCGGACTCCGTCGCGCGTCCAGCAGCAGGACTGCGAGCCCCGGGAGGCACGAGACCAGCGACAGCACCCCGTAGACGACCGCGACCGCGAGCCCGAGGGACGGGGCCAGCCCGACGGCGCCGAACGCCACCGCGGCCGCCGCCTCGCGCGGCCCCCACCCGCCGACGGTCAGCGGCACCGACATGGCCAGCAGCGCCGCGGTGACCAGCGGCAGCAGCGCGGACAGCGGCACGGTCACCCCCGCCGCGCGGGCGGCGACGACGAACAGGCCGAGGTAACCGGCCAGCGCGACCAGCGAGAGCGCGACGACGCCCGGCCCGGTGCGTCGGGTGAACAGGGCGCCGCGGATCTCGGCGAGCGCCCCGACCACCCGTGCCCGCCACGGGGCGGCCCGCCGCGCGAGGAACAGCCATGCACCGAGCGCGGCCACCGCGACGACGGCGGCGGCGCCCGCCGTCACGAGCAGGACCCCCGGCAGCGGCCCGCCGACGGCACGCAGCAGGGCCGGTGCGGCCACCAGGACGCCCACCGAGACGATCACGACGACGACCTGGCCCGCCACCCGCTCGAGCACGACCGCCCGCGCGCCGCGCCCGTCGCCCGCGCGCCGGTGGTGGCGCACGGCGCGGTGGACGTCGCCGAGCACGCCGGCCGGCAGGAGCGAGTTCAGCAGCGTCGCGCGGTAGACGTCGGCGACCGCCTCGCGCAGCGGCAGGGTCAGCCCGACCCCACGGGCGACGAGGCACCAGCGCGCGGCGCTCGCGACCGTCGTCGCGAGCCCGACCAGGAGCGCGGCGAGCAGCGTCCCCGGGGTGATCGCGTCGAGCCCGTCGACGACGTCGTCGGCGCCGAGGCGGGCGACGAGCAGCGCCGGGAGGCCGAGCCCGACCAGCAGGCGCAGCACGACGGTCAGAGGAGGCGTCGCAGGACCCTGTCCACGTGTCCCGCCGTCGCTGCCCACCCCGGCAGCGTGCCTCGTCGGGATCTCGCTGAGAGCCGTAACCCGAGACGGCGGGCAAGGTTCGGCGAACCAGCCCCGCAGTGCTGCGCCGAGTGCCCCAACGTCCTCAGCCGTTATCAGGAAACCGGCGCCGTCGAGGGTCTCCGGCAGTCCGCCGACGTCCGCGGCGAGGACGGGGATGCCACGGGCGAGGGCCTCGGCGGCGGCCATCCCGGAGGTCTCGATCCGGGACGGGACGACCAGCAGATCGGCGGCGGCGAAGGTCGCCTCGAGCGCCGCGCCGGTGCGCGGACCGGTGATCACGAGGCGGTCGGCCAGCCCGAGGTCGGTGATGCGGGCGCGGAGGTCGGCGACGAACGCCGGATCGCGGCGGACGGGGCCGACGAGGTCGCAGGTCCAGGGGTACCGCCCGAGCCCGGCCAGCGCCGACACCAGCAGGTCCTGGCCCTTCGTCGGCGTCACGGCGCCGAGGCACAACAGCCGGTGCGCGCCGTCGGTCCCGGGAGCGAGCGGCGCGGGATCGACGCCGGGCACGGCGACGTGCACGCGCGCCGGGTCGAGGTCGTGGCGCGCGACGACCCGGCGCGCGGTCCACGTGCTGGTGACCACGACCGCGCCCGCCGCGCGCAGCACCTCCCCCTCGCCCGCGTCGAGTCTCCCCGAGGGGCAGGTGCACGAGGACCACGACCGGGCGCCGGGCGGCGTGCGGCACGACGACCTCGGGGACGCCGCACGCGACGAGTCCGTCGAGCAGGACGGGGCCCGCGCCCGCGGCGAGGCAGGCGTCGAGCGCGCGGCGGGCGTCAGGGCCGGGCGACGGCCAGGCGCCCGCGACGGGGTACTCGCGCACGGTCCGGCCGAGGGCGGCGAGCCCTGCGGCCACCCGCCGGTCGTAGACGTTGCCCCCGCTGACGAGGTCGGCGTCGTCGATGTCGGCGGGGACGACCAGGTCGACCCTCAACCGTCGAGCGGCAGCTCACAGGCCGCCGACGCCACGTGCGACTCGTGCAGCGTGACCAGCAGGGACGAGAGCGTCGCGGGCGCCGTCGCCGAGGTCACCGTCGCGGATGCGGGCGGCCAGCCGCTGCGCGATCACCTGCGCCAGGTACTCGGTCGTGGTGTTCACGCCCGCGAAGTCGGGGTGCTCGTCGAGGTTGCGGTAGTTCAGGTCGCTCAGCGCGGTGCCGAGCTCGGTCGTGGCACGGCCGATGTCGACGACGATGTTGTCGGCGTCGAGGGTGGCGCGTCGGAAGGTCGCGTCGACCACGAACGTCGCCCCGTGCAGGGCCTGGGCGGGTCCGAAGACCTCGCCGCGGAAGCTGTGCGCGATCATCACGTGATCGCGGACGGTGACCGAGAACATCAGCCGCCGCAGCAGCCCCCGCCGCAGCAGCCGCCGGCCCCTCCGCTCGAGGCCATGGCCGGCGCCGCGCCCCCGGACCGGCCGCCCAGGGCGATCGTCGAGAGCAGTTTCACGGTGTCGTCGTGACCGGCGGGGCAGTCGGCGGGGTCGCCGGAGGCCTGCATCGGCCGCTCGACCTCGAACGTCGCGGCGCACGTCCGGCACCGGAACTCGTAGCGCGGCATGCCCGCAGCCTACGCAGGAGACCGCCGCCGGGGCAGCCGTCGCCGGCCCGGCGGCCGGGGTCCCCGGGGACCTACAGCCTTGATCGCGTCGAGTCCGACGTCGTTCTCGACGCGATCAAGCGCCTAGCTCACGCGTAGTCCACCCGCACCCCGAGCCCGGGGCGCTCGCCGCGGGCGATCGCCGGCAGGACGGTGGGCAGATCGTCGAACCGGCAGGAATCGGTGAGCAGGGCGTCGTAGCGCGGGTCGGCGAGCAGGCGCAGCGCGAGGGCGAGCCGGTCGCTGGTGCTGTGGCGGGCGCGGCGGGCGGGGGCGACGCGGCCGACCTGGCTGGCGCGCACCGCCAGGCGCCGGGAGTGGAACGCGCCCCCGAGGGCGACGGTGACAGGGCGGTCGCCGTACCAGCTCAGCTCCACGACCTCGCCCTCGTCGCCGAGCAGTTCGAGGCCGCGGGTCAGCCCGTCGCCGGTGGCGCTGGCGTGCACGACGAGGTCGCACCCCCCGCGCGCGTCGTCGGGGTGCGCGAACCCGACGCCCAGCGCCGCCGCGACCCCGGCGCGCGCCGGGTCGACGTCGACCAGCTGGACCTCGACGCCCGGGAACCCGGCGAGCAGCGCGGCGACCGCGCACCCGACCTGCCCGCCGCCGACCACCGCGATCCGGTCGCCGACGCGCGGCGCGGCGTCCCACAGGGCGTTGACCGCGGTCTCGACCGTGCCGGCCAGCACCGCGCGCGCCGCGGGGACGCCGTCGGGAACGTCGACGACCGCGTCGGCGGGGACGACGAAGCGGGTCTGGTGCGGGTGCAGGCAGAACACGGTCCGGCCGGGGCGCGGGCCCTGTTCGACGACGCCGACGGCGAGGTAGCCGTAGCTCACCGGGGCCGGGAAGTCACCGGACTGGAACGGTGCGCGCATCACGTCCGCCTGGCTCGCGGGCACCTCGCCCCGGGTGACCAGCGCCTCGGTGCCGCGGCTGATCCCCGAGTGGCGCGTGCGGACGACGACGTCGTCGGGGCCCGGCGCGCGGAGCTCGACCTCCCGGATCTCCCCCTCGCCGGGCGCGCGGAGCCAGAACGCGCGTGCGCTGCGTCGCACCTGGGCCATGCTGACATCGTGCCCCGCCCGACCGCGACCTTGAGCCGCGAGCTCGCCGCCGCCGCGGTGGGCGCCGTCGCGCTGCTCGGTGCGCTCTCGTTCCTGGGGCTGGGGCCGGTCGGATGGGTGGCGGGCTCGCTGGCCGGTGCCGGGCTGGTCGCGCTGCTCGCGGGCTCCGGCGTCGACGCGCTGGGCCCGGCCGGGCGGGTGACGCTGACCCGTGCGGTGCTCGCCGTCGGGGTGACCGCCCTGGTCGTGGACCCGGTCTCGATCGCCGCGCTCGTGGGGCTGGCCGCGGTCGCGCTGCTGCTCGACGCCGTCGACGGCCGCGTGGCGCGGCGGCGCGGGGTGGCCTCGGCGTTCGGGGCGCGCTTCGACATGGAGATGGACGCCTACCTCCTCCTGGTGCTCTCGCTGCACGTCGCCGGGCTGCTCGGGGCGTGGGTGCTCGCCATCGGGCTGATGCGCTACGCCGTGGTCGCCGCCCGCGTCGTCGCCCCGTGGATGCGCGGCGAGCTTCCACCGCGCCGGTCGGCCAAGGTCGTCGCCGCGCTCCAGGGCGTCGTCCTCGTCGTCGCGACCGCCGACGTCCTGCCGCGCGCCGTCACGACGGTGCTCGTCGCGGGTGCGCTCGCGGCGCTGGTGTGGTCGTTCGCGGGCGACCTCGTGCTGCTGTGGCGACGGACGACCGACCACCCCCTCGCCGTGCGCCGGAGCGTCGCCGCGGTGGTGACGGTGCTGGCCGCGCTGCTGGTGCTCGCCGCGCTGGTCACGCCGGGGGATCTGCTCCGGCTGGTGCCCGCGGCCGGTCTGCGCATCCCGCTCGAGGTGCTCGTCGGCGTCGTCGTCCTCGTCCTGCTGCCCCCGCGGTGGCGCCGGCCGGTCGCGGCGGTGGGCGGGGCGCTGCTCGGGCTGGTCCTGGTGCTGACCCTGCTCGACCTCGGGTTCTCCGCGACGCTGGCGCGCCCGTTCGACCCGGTGGCCGACGGGGTGCTGCTCGGGAGCGCGGTCGACTTCCTGCAGAGCACCCTCGGCGGGCTCGGCGGGACCGTGGTCGCGGTGCTCGTCGCACTCGCCGCCGCCGGGCTCGTCGTCGCGACCGCGGCCGCCGTGGTGCGCCTGGCCCGGATCGCGCGTCGCCGCCGATCCGCGGCGCTGCGCGCGGTCGCCGTGCTCGCGGTGGGCTGGGCGGTCGCGTTCGTCGCGGGCGCGGAGTCCGCGCCCGGGCTGCCCGTCGCCGCGCTCGACACGTCGGTGGGTGTCGTCGCGCGGACCGCGGCGATCGGGCAGGGCATCCGCGACCAGCGGGCGTTCGCCGTCGAGGCCGACCAGGACGCCTACCGCGACGTGCCCGCCGACCGGCTGCTCACCGCCCTGCGCGGCCATGACGTCGTGGTCGCCGTCGTCGAGAGCTACGGTCGCGCGGCCCTGGAGGACCCGGCGATGGCGGGCGGCGTGCACGCCGTGATCGACGACGGCGCCCGCCAGCTCGGCGCGGCGGGGTACCGCGCCCGCAGCGGCTTCCTGACCTCCCCGGTCGCCGGCGGGGGCAGCTGGCTGGCGCACGCCACGCTGCTCTCGGGCCTGCGGATCGACAACCAGCAGCGCGACCACGACCTCCTCGGCTCCGACCGGCTGACCCTGACCGGCGCGTTCCATCGGGCCGGGTGGCGCACGGTCGCCGTCGAGCCGGGCACCACCGGGGCGTGGCCCGAGGCCGCCTTCTACGGCTACGACGGCGCCTACGCCGCGGCCGACCTCGGCTACCGCGGGCCGCGGTTCAGCTGGTCGCCGATGCCCGACCAGTACGCCCTCGCGCAGTTCACCCGCACCGAGCGCGGGCCCGGGGCGCCACCGACCATGGCGCAGATCGTGCTGACCTCCAGCCACGCGCCGTGGACCCCGCTGCCCCGCACCGTGCCGTGGGACGCCGTCGGCGACGGGTCGGCGTTCGGCCCGGCCGCACCGCAGCAGTCCTTCGAGTCGATCTTCGGCGGGGACCCCGCCGTGGTCCGCGCCGACTACCGGCGCTCCATCGAGTACTCGCTCGCCACCCTGTACTCGTGGGTGCAGGCCGACGGCGCGGCGCGCGGGCGCGCGCCGGTCCTCGTCGTCCTCGGCGACCACCAGCCCGCCCCCGTGGTCACCGGCTCGAACGCCGGGCGCGACGTCCCGATCTCGATCGTCACCCGCGACCCCGAGGTCCTCGGCCGCATCGCGGGCTGGGGCTGGACCGACGGCCTCGCCCCGGCCCCCGGTGCGCCGGTCTGGCCGATGGAGACCTTCCGCGACCGCTTCCTGGGGGCGTTCGGGAGCGAGCCCGTCCGGTGAGCCCGGGGCGGACCAGAACCCCTCAGCTCACGCTCTCGGTGGCGAACCGCCCGTCGGCGTAGGTGAGGACGGTGCCGTCCTCGATCCCGGCGAGGAGATGGACGAGGGCGTCGCGGCCCTGGTGGGCGACCTCGGCGTGCTCGAGGGGTCCGGTCAGGTCGATGTTGTCGTGGCGGTGGGTCTCGACGGTGACCATGTAGCCGCCCGCGGGGTGCGGGAGCGTCTTGACCGCGACCACCTCCGTCGCTCGATACCAGTCGCCGTCCTCGGCCCGGATCCAGCTCGGCGTCGCCATGCCCGGATTGTGGCCGGGAACGACTCCTCGCGTCACCTCGTGGTGATCAGACCGGCTCCGGTTCCTGTTCCGTGGACGCGGGGCGGTGAGCCGAGGTGAGCAGACGGCTCGGGTCGCGCCAGATCGAGGGGCGGGCCGCCGGGGCCGTCGTCATCGCCGTCGACGGCGACATCGCGAGGGCGCGAGCGGCGTCGGCGAGGTCGTCGACCGGGACGCCGAGCGCGGCGAGCATCTCCGCCGCCTGGCCCCACGGGCGACGCAGCAGCGCGCCGAGCAGTTCCGGGGCTCCCACCGCGGCGCGGCCGTCGGCGACCGCGGCCCACGCCCCGTCGGCGAGGACCTCCGCGATCGCAGGTCCCGGCCCGGGCGGGACCACCGACGCCCCCTCGATCGGCTCGGACGCCGAGTGCCGCGCGACCAGGTCCATGGCCGCGGACGCCGACTGCGCGGTGACGCCCGCCGCGGCCAGCAGGCCCGCCTCCGGGCCGTCGGCGCGGAGCACGCCCAGCAGCAGGTGCCCGGTGCCGAAGTGGCGGTGGCCGAGGTCGGCGGCCTCGCGCCACGCCAGGCCGACGATCCTCTCGGCGTCCTCGGCCACCCCGACCTCGGGCGCATCGAACGTCGCGGGCGACGCAGCCAGCTCGTCGTGGATCGGTGTCGTCGTCATGGGCAGGCCCCCTCGCCGGGTGTCGAGCGAGATATAGGGCAGCGCGCACCGCCGCCGCCACTCCCCGCGCGACGCTCGCGCGCGTCGGGCCGCGGCCGGTCGACGCCGGGTCACCGGGGCGCGCCCGTCCGGCACGACGCCCGACGGGCGCGACCCGATGTGGGGGACGCGCACCGGCACCGCCCGTGGCGTCGGGGGACCGGGCGTCCCGATCGACACCCACACGTCGGAAACACGCGCCGACACGCCGTGAGGTCACCCGGATCGGCGACGCCGAAGGCTGTCACGAATCGTCGGTCACCCGCGCGATCGACCGTCGACGATTGCATCTTTCGAGTGAGCGCGCTTGTCACATATGGTCACTGGACTCCGGAAGGGCCCCCACCCTCGATCCGAGAGGAACGCACGATGGGGGCCCGATCCCGAGGTCGGACTCATGGGCCATTCGGTGGAACACCGCTAGTGTGGCGCCGGCGGACATCGGATCTCCCCCCGCTCGGGGGTGGGGGAGGTCCCCAGCCGCCGCGCGATGAGGCTCGACGACGAGCAACCCCGTACCCAGGTGGAGACCGTGGACGCCCTACCGAAGTCCCCCGAGCGGGACGTGCCCGCGCCGACCCCGCAACCGGGGCCGGCCACGAGGCCTGCGCCGCATCCGGCCGTGTCCGTGTGCGTGCCCGTCTACAAGGGCGAACGATTCCTGCCCGCCACCCTCGAGCACCTGCTCGCCCAGACCATGCCCGACGTCGAGATCGTCGTGCTGGACAACGCGAGCCCCGACCGGTCCGCCGAGATCGCGGCGTCCTACGGCGACCCGCGCATCCGCCTCGAGCACAACCCGGAGACGCTGCCCCTGACGGCGAACTGGAACCGGGCCGTCGCGCTCGCCCGGGCGCCGCTGGTGAAGGTGGTCTGCGCCGACGACCTGCTCCATCCCCGGTGCCTGGAGATCCAGGCGACCGAGCTCGAGGCCGACCCCTCCGCGGCGCTGGTCGCCCACCGCCAGCACCTCGTCGACGCCCGCGGCCGCATCCTCGCCCGGTCGCGGTTCCTGCGCGGCATGGTCGGGCGGCTCGACCACGCCGAGGTCCTGCGTCGCACCGTCCGCGACGGCGCGAACCCGATCGGCGCGCCGGCCGGGGTGATGTTCCGCCGCGCGGCCTTCGACGCGACCGAGGGCTTCCGTCACGAGCGGCTCTTCCTCGCCGACCTCGACCTCTACCTCCAGCTCGTGCAGCAGGGCCCGCTGCTGGGCCGCGTGCCCACGCTCGCCTCGTTCCGGGTGGTGCCCGGGACCGTGTCCTCGGGGGCCGGCCGCGCCGAGTACGCCATCCAGCGCCGCTTCACGCGCGAGCTCGCCGACCAGCCCGAGGTGGGGCGGGGCGACGTCGCCATCGGCATCCTCAACGCCCCGGTCAAGCGGCTGCGCCGTGAGATGATCTTCGCGGCGAGCCGGATGTCCCAGCGCTCGGGGCCCCCGGTGCCCGAGCCCCGCCCCGGTCAGCTCCCGGGCGCGTAGTCGCCGATCGGGGGCGCGGGCGCCGCCGGGACGGGCACCGGGCCCTCGGGCAGCGGGTAGTAGCGCACCCAGTCGAGCTGCAGCAGGCCCGGGTTCAGCCCGGACGCGGCGTACGCGTCGAGCTGGACGTTGACCGCCAGCGGCGTGGTGGGCAGCGCGGCGCGGGCGCGCACGGTGGCCTCGGGGCGGCCGTCGACGAACCAGGTCAGGTGGTCGCCGGCGACCTCGACGGCGTAGGTGTGCCACGCCGTCATGTCCACGGCGACCTCGTCGTAGGCCTGCTTGCGTCGCGGGTGGTGCACGAACAGGTGGACGACGTCCTCGTCGAGGTCGGCCTCGGCGAGGTCGACGTCGCGCTCGCCCTGCTCGTAGGGCACGCCGACGGGCAGCAGCGCGACCACGAGGTGGTAGGGACGGCCGCCGACGTCGCGCTGGGTGGCGCGCATCCGGAACTCCCAGCGACCGCGGCGCTCGTCGTGGCCCTGGAGGAGCATCCCGGCCGAGCGGGCGTCGGCGGTGCCGGTCTGGGTCATCACGCCGTCGGCGACCGCGACCTGTGTGGGGCTGCGGACCCCGTTGCCGTCGTGGCCGGGGCTGTCGTAGACCGACCAGTCCGGGGCGAGGGCCTCGCCGTCGAACTCGTCGCACCACGCCGGGGTGCCCCAGGAGAACGCGGCGGCCGCGCTGGAGACCGGGGCGGGCGCCGCGCTGGCCGGGGCCGCGGCCGTCAGCAACGCCAGGATCACGACCAGGATCGGCAGGGCGAAGCGATCGGACGGGCTCGTGCGCCCCACGTCACGCTCCTCCTCGACCGGCCCGGACGGCGTACCGGCGCTCGGACTTGATCGTAGGACCCCGGGCGACCGGAACATCAAGGCTGGTCCGAACGGGCCATCCACCCGTTAGGGTGACCCCCGTGCCGTGGGGAGACGTGACCGGCTCGCACCGAGCCCATCGCCGGTGGGTGGCCGCCGTCGTGGTCCTCGCCGTGCTCGTCGGCGTGCTCGTCGCGGTGCTGCGCTCCGCCGCCGCGACGGCCACCGAGACCGCTGTCGTCGCCGTGCAGCCCGTGGCCGGGCGGGCCGCCACCAGCCCCGACGACATCGCCGGCGCGGTGGTCGCGCTGGCCGGGACCGGGCCGGTGCTCGACGCCGCGGCGGCCGGCGCGGGCGTGACCCGCGACGAGGCGCGCGACGACGTCGACGTCACCGCGGGCGGTGCGGGCATCGTCACCGTGACCGCCACCGGCGGGTCCGGGGAGGTGGCCACCCGGCTGGCCTCGGCCACCACCGAGGCGCTCGCGGCGTCGCTGGTGCGGTCCAACGACGCGGCGCTGCAGGAGGCCCTGCGCCCGCTGCAGCAGCAGCTGCAGGACCTGAGCGTGCAACTCCAGGCGGTCCCGCTCGGCGACCCGCGCCGTGCCGCGGTCGAGCAGAACTACGGCGCGGTCGCGGGCGTCATCGCCGACCGCACCGCCGCCCCGGCCCCGCGCCTGCTCCCCGACGGCGAGCCCGTGCTCTCGACCGGGCACTCGCCGCTGGCCGAGGCGCTCGCCGCCGCGGCCGCGGTGCTCGTCCTCGGCGCGCTCGCCGGGTTCATCGCGCGGCGACGTCCGGTGCGCCGCGACCCGGCGCCGGCGATGGCCCACGTCGAGGGCCCGCACGCGGTGCTCCACCCCGGCGACGACGCCCCCGCCGTGCTCACGCGCCTCTACGCCGACGCGGTGCGCGGGCGCGGTCCGGTGCTGGTCCTGCAGCTCTCCGACCCCGCCGCACGCGACCTGGGCGGCGACCTGGTCGGCGCCGCCGAGATCGTGGGCGATCGCGTCGAGCACACCGACCTGACCCCCGGCGGTCGCGGTACCCCCGCCCCGCCGCCCGCGTCCGACGGCGCGCGCCGTCGCGGCCGTGCGTCGACGGTGTCGATCTCGAGCCTGCGCCGCGCGCGGGTCGACGGCGTCGCAGTGGGGATCCTGCGCGAGCGGCAGGTCCGCGCCGCGCTCATCGCCGTCGACACCCGGCGCGCGCTGCCCGCCCGGCTCGCCGACACGGTCTCCACCCTCGAGGGCCTCGCCGTGGAGGTGCGCGGCGTCGTGGTCTGGCGCGGCCGGCTCCCGCTCGCCGAGGCCCGTCCCGCGCCCCTGGCCCTGCCTCCCGGCGCACCCGCCACCCCGGAGCCCGGCGACGACGGCGCGCGCCCGACCACCCCGAGCTCGGCCGTCCCGTCCGGCCGGCCGAGCACGTCCTAGGAGCATCCGTGCTTGTCGACCCCGACCCCCCGACCGGGCCCGTGACACCACCGGTCGAGCCCCCGCGCCGGCGCTCCCGGCTGCTCCTGTGGGGCGCGGCGGGCGTCGTCGTCCTCGCGGTCGTCGCGGGCACGGTCGCCCTGACGTCCCGCTCGGCCGGCGCCGACACCTCGACCGGGATGCTGCGCCTGGCCCACCTCGCACCGGGCACGCCCACGGTCGACATGTACATCTCCGGGCCCGACCTCGACGAGACCCTCGTCGCCCCGGGTGTCGCCTACCGCGCGACGTCGCCGTACCTCACCGAGCCCGCCGGCACCTACACCCTGGCCGCGCGCCCGGCCGGCGCGGCGCCGACGAGCCCGCCCGCGCTGACGGTGTCGGTCGAGCTCCCGGCCGGCACCGCGCAGACCGCCGCGTTCGTCGACGCCCCGAGCAGCGCCAGTCCCGAGCTCCAGGTCCTCGACGACCAGACGGCGCCGGCCGCCGGCGGCACCGCGCAGGTCCGCGTGGTGCAGGCCGCGAACGGGGTCGGCTCGCTCGACGTCGACGTCGAGGGCGGCCCGCCGCTGGCCCGCGACCTGTTCTACGGCTCCACCACCCCGTACGCGACGGTGCCGTCCGGACCCCGCCGGATCGAGATCCGCTCCCGGCTGGGGTCGACGAACACCACCACCGTGCCGCTGGCCGACACCGGCGTGACCTCGCTGTTCGTGGGTCGCGAGTCCGACGGCCAGCTCATCGTCGACGCCGTGCCCGACGCGGCGTCGGTCGCGTCGGTGCCGGGCCCCGGGGTCGACGCGAGCACGCCGACGACGCGCCCCACCCCGGACACCGACACCCCGCTCCCGGCGCCGCCGCGGGTGCCCTCGATCCCGCGCGGCGGCACGGAGTCCGGTCTCGGCGGGCTGGCGACGCCGACCCTGCTCGACGTCGTCGGCGGATGGTTCGCCGACACCTCCGACGACACCGCCCCGCCCGCACCCCGGATGCCGCTGGCCGACGCCGTCGCCCCGGTCCCCGCGGGCCTGCGCCCCACCGGCCTGTCCATCCCGCGGATCGGGCTGGACTCGCCGAAGCTGGCCGACCTGCGCATCGACTACCGCGGCGCGCTGCAGGTCCCGACCGACTACTCGCAGGTCGGCTGGTACGACGCCAGCGCCGTCCCGGGCGATCCCGGCCCCGCGGTGCTCACCGGCCACGTCGACACCCGCCGCGGCCCGGCCGTCTTCGCCCAGCTCGACCAGCTGCGCCCCGGCGACCTCATCGACGTCCCGCGCTCCGACGGCAGCACCGCCCGCTTCGGGGTCGACAGCGTCGAGTACTACGCCAAGGACTCGCTGCCCACCGACCGCGTCTACGGTCCCTCGACCTCGCCCCAGCTGCGCCTGCTCACATGCGGCGGACCCTTCGACTCCGGCAGGCTGTCGTACCAGGACAACGTGGTCGTCTTCGCCTCGGCGCGCTGACGCCGCCGGACCATCGACTCAGGACGCGAAGCGCAGCGGAGCCGGACCATCGACTCAGGAGGAGGGCGGCATTGGACGCCATCGAGGTGCTCGTCGACGGGTTCGGGCGGGCGCGCAGCGACGTGGCGCGGGCGCTCGACGGGCTGACCGCCGAGGACCTCGCCTGGCGGGTCGACGGCCACGCCAACCACATCGCGTGGCTGGTCTGGCACCTGACACGGGTGCAGGACGACCACGTCGCCGACCTCGCCGGCAGCGAGCAGGTCTACACCGCCGACGGGTGGGCCGACCGGTTCGCGCTGCCCCTCGACGTCGGCTCGATCGGCTTCGGCCACACCCCCGAGCAGGTCGCGGCGGTGCAGGTCACCGACCCCGACCTGCTGCTGGGCTACCTCGACGCCGTCCACGAGCGGACCGTCGCGTACCTGCGCACGCTCACCGGGGACGATCTCGACCGGGTCGTCGACGACGCCTGGGACCCGCCGGTGACCGCGGGCGTCCGCCTGGTGAGCGTCGTCGACGACGACATCCAGCACGCCGGCCAGGCCGCGTACGTGGCCGGACTGGTGCGCTCCCGCCGCTGACGGCATGATCTCCGCCCTGACGACGTGGGGGGAGGGATCGTGGTCGACCTGCGCGCCTCGGCGGAGCGCCCCGCGCGCGTGGCCACGCATCACCGCCGAGCCGCCACGGCGACCCTCGCGGTGCTGGGTCTGACCGCCGCGCTGCTGGCCGTGGTGGACGCCCGGGCGGGCGTCGGCGGGGGCCTGCGCGCGGTGTCGACGGCGGCGTTCCTGCTGCTCGGGCCGGGCTGGGCGGTCGCGGGATTCCTGCGCCGCGTGCCGGCGGCCCTGCTCTGGATCGCCGCCGCGGGCCTCGGGGCGGCCCTGGGCGCGCTCGCGGCCACGGTCATGCTCGGACCGGTGGGCTGGCACCCCGTCGGGGCGCTCTGGGTCGCGGTCGTGCTCGCGGTGCCGGTGCTCGTGCGCCACGCGGTGGTGGCCCGATGAGCGCGCCGCACCCCACCCCCGCGGTGTCGGTCTGCGTGCCGGTCTACCGCGGGGAGGAGCACCTGGCCACGACGATCGACAGCGTCCTCGCCCAGACGTTCACCGACTTCGAGCTCGTCATCATCGACAACGCCAGCCCCGACCGCTCCGGAGAGATCGCCGCGTCCTACGACGACCCGCGGATCCGCGTGATCACCCACCCCGCCGTGCTGCCGCTGACCGAGAACTGGAACAGCGCCGTGCGCGCGTCCCGGGCGCCGCTGGTGAAACTGCTCCCGGACGACGACCTCATCCACCCCCGCTGCCTCGAGCTCCAGGTCGCCGCGCATGACCGCCGACCCGGAACTCGCGCTCGTGATGGCGCGCCGCGACCTCATCGACGGCCACGGCCGCGTGATCGTGCCGGGCATCTCGCTGCGCGGCCTGCTCGGGCCGCGGACCCGGACGCAGGTCGTGCGCCGGGTGGTGCGCAGCGGCGCCAACCCCCTCGGCGCGACGTGCGCGGCGACCTTCCGGCGCACGGCCTTCGACGCCACCGACGGGTTCGACGCCGAGAAGAATCTTCGTCGCCGACCTCGACCTCCTCGTCGCGCTCACCGCCCACGGCGGTTTCCTCGGCCAGCGCGAGAGCCTCGCCGCGTACCGGGTGGTGCCGACCGCGGTGTTCGCCGACGCGGGGCGCGAGCAGTTCCGGGTGCAGGAGGCGCTGATGCGCGAGCTGAGCGCGCTCCCCGACGTCCGGGTGCGGCGCATCGACGTCCTCGCCGGCCGCGTCGGGGCCCGCCTCGCGCGGGTCCGGCGACGCCTCGCCGAGCGCCTCGCCGCGCGGTCGGCACCCCGGGGTGCGCGTGCCTGAGACGTCGAGCGCCCCCGCGCGCCCGGCCCTGGTGGCGCTGGAGGCCCGCAGCCCGGCGCACCGGCGCCCCACGTCGACGGCCCGCGACGCGGCGCCGCTCGTCCTCGCCGCGCTGAGCGTGCTGTTCCTGGTCCTCGCGGTGCGCGGGACCAGCCTCGAGAACCTGGGCGGTATCGGGCTCGCCGGCGTGCTCTCGCCGTGGGCGTGGGTGGCCCTCGCCCTCGCCGTCGCGGCCTGCGTCACCGAGCTGCTCGGCCCGCGCCCGCGCACCCCCGTGCTGGTCGGCCTGACCGCGCTGCTGATCCTCGTCAGCACCGGGCTGCCGAGCCTCGTCGAGCCCGCCGCCCGCCTCGCCACGTCGTGGACCCACTCGGGGTTCGTCGACGCGATCGCGGGGGCCGGCCAGGTCCCGCTGGGCGTCGACTCGCGGTTCAGCTGGCCGGGGTTCTTCGGGCACTGGGCCTGGATCGTCGACGCGTCCGGCGGCCTCTCCCTGGACGGGGTGCTGCGCTGGACGCCGCCGGTCGTGGTGGCCGTCTGGGCGGTCGGCATCCATGCGATCGCCCGGCCGGTGCTCGGGGGGACCCGCGCGCCGTGGGCGGCGGTCTGGCTCTTCCTCGGCGTGAACTGGATCGAGCAGGACTACTTCTCCCCGCAGGCGACCGCGGTCGTCGCCGGCCTCGCCGTGCTCGCCTGCCTGCTCGGGCCGCTGGCCACGACGCGCGGCGACCCCGCGGGCGGCCGCTGGCCGCTGCCCGCGCCGGGGACCGCCCCGCGTCCGTGGCCGTTGCGCGCCCTGGTCGCGGCGCGGACCCCGGTCCGGCGTCCGGACGGGGACGCCGGGCGGACCCTGCTGCTCTGGTCCACCGCCGCGGTCTGCCTGGCGGGCATCGTGGTGATGCACCCCCTGACCCCGTTCGCGGTCATCGCGATGCTGACCACGCTCGCCCTCGCCGGCCGCTTCTGGGGCCGGTGGCTGGTCGTCGTGCTCGTCGTCGCCGAGGCGACCTGGTTCGTCCTGGGCGCCGGGGACTTCTGGACCTCGCGCCTCGCGCTCGCCGTGGGCGCGGTCGGCGACGTGGACGCGACGCTGCTCAGCTCCCTGTTCGGTCGCCTGGTCGGGGACCCCGGGCAGATCGTGGTGAAGATCGGTCGCATCGCGATGGCCGCCGCCACCGCCGGGCTGGCCTTCGCGGGCGCGTGGCTGCGGTGGCGTCGCGACGCCGAGTGGTACCTGCTCCCGGTGGCCGTGGTCCCGGCCGGGCTCGCCCTCGCGCAGACCTACGGGGGCGAGATCCTGCTGCGGGTGATGCTCTACGCGCTGCCGATCATGGCCGTCCTCGGCGTCGAGGCGCTGCGCGCGATCGCCCGACGACGCGGCGGCCGGGGCGTGCTCGCCGTCGGGATGGCGCTGCTGTTCGCCGTGCTCGTGATCCTGCGCGGCGGCAACGAGGCCTACGTCGTGGTGACCCCGCGGCAGGTCGCCGTGGTGCGGGAGGTCCTCGCGGAGCTGCCGCGCGGGGCCCACCTGCTGCGGCTGACCGACCAGGGCCCGGTGCGCGTGGACCGGGTCGCGGACACCGTGCAGGTGCCCTCCACGCCCGGGTGCGCGCCGATCGCCGTCGACGTCGACCGGTGCCTGATCCAGGAGCGCCCCGACGTCCTGGTCGTGCTGCCGAGCATGGAGGCCGAGGGCGTCGAGCTGCGCGGCTTCGCGCCGGGCTGGTCCCGCGCGGTCGCGGACCGGCTCGTGGCCAACCGCACCTACCGCGTCGACCGCGACGAGGACGGGGTGCTCGTCCTGGTCCGGATCGTGCCCCGATGAGCCCGGGGTGGGTGCCGGCGCTCGCGTGGGCGCTCGCGACGGCGTTCTTCGTGGTCGTCGCCGCGCGGGTCGCGCTCACCGAGGCCCGGTGGCCGGACTACCGCGTGCAGGTGGCGCCGCGGCGTGTCGTGCGGGGGCTCGACGTCCTCGCCGTCGTCCTGGTCGTGGGTCTCGCCGTGGCTCTCGCGACGATCATCGGGCCGGCGCTGCTGCGGACGTGAACGGCCGACGTCAGGGACGGCCGGCGGCGCTGCGCTGCACGTCCTCCCGCACCCGGGCCGGGTAGCCGTAGCGGCGCAGCCACGGCAGGGACAGCGCGGTGGTGGCGAGGCGGTCGACCCGGCGCTGCGCGGTACGCCACTCGTCGTCGAGCCGGATCGGCACCTCGCCGGTGCGGAACCGCCCCGGGTTGCCCGCGATGGTGTGGTTCGCGGGCAGCGCCACCGTGTGGTCGGACACGAACGGACTCGCGGCGGGCTCCTCGCCGAGCAGCTCGAGGATGCGGTCCACGGAGGTCCGTGGCGCGGCCATGAGGTCCTCGTAGCGCAGCACCATGCTGCGGCCCGGGCCGTAGAGGTCGGCGATGCGCTCGGCGAGCAGGTTCCAGCTCACCCAGTGGCCGACGTTCATCAGGCGGCCGTGACGGTGCATCGTCGAGGGGCCCCGCGTGTCCGGCTCGCGCACCACGCGCTGCCAGGAGAACGCGCACGCCCGGGGGTCGCGGACCATGTGCAGCAGGTAGGGCTCGACGCCTGCGGCGCGCGCCGTGAGCACCGCGTCGGACGGTCGCTTGGACGCGTCGACCACCACCCGCGCCCCGGTCCGTGCGGCGACCGCGCGATAGAGCCGGGAGAGCATGTCGGCGTAGGCGGTGGCAGGGTCGGTGCCGGGGTCGGTCCCGTCCCGGCTCGCGCCCCGCCGTGCCCCGGCGATCAGGCTCGGCGTGCGGAGCACCGAGAGCGGGCCGCTCTGCAGCGCGATCATCCCGGACGCGTCGGGGAGCCGACCGCCGTCGAACACCTGCGGGAAGATCCCGGCCCAGAACGGGCAGTCGAGGAGCACCTCCCCGCAGCCGCACCGGCGGCCCTCGACGACCCCGAGCGCCCAGAGCCGTGTCACCTCGCCGACCGTGACGAACCCCGGGTGGGCGCCGAGCACGTTGTCGACCAGCGTCGTCCCGCTGCGCCCCCACCCGACGATGTAGAGCACCTTCGGCCGCTCACCCACGTCGTCCCGCGCCATCTGCCCACCCTCGCGGACGCTCGTCCGCCCCGTCGATGACCACAGAACGTGCTCGATACGGACCGTAGTGTCCGACGTCGGAGGGGTCACTACGGAACGGCCGAGGTAACGCTACGCAATTCGACTGCGAAACGTAGCTGACTGTCCGGTCCGGTCGTGATACTCGGCGCGGCCCCGACCCCGAGAGGACCGCGCCCGTGAGGACCGTTCCCGACGAGCGACCCCCCGGCTCACCGGACAACGCGGACGTGCCGGTGGTGATCCTGGCCGGCGGCCTGGGCACCCGTCTGCGACAGCAGACCGAGCACGTGCCGAAGCCGATGGTGCGCATCGGGGACGAGCCCCTCCTGTGGCACATCATGAAGCTCTACGCCCACCACGGGTTCCGGCGGTTCGTCCTGTGCCTCGGCTACCGCGGCGAGGTCGTCACCGAGTACTTCCTGACCTACCGCCAGCGCCACGCCGACCTCCGCATCGACCTCTCCGGGGCCTGCGAACCCGAGTACCTGGGCGGGCGCGCCGAGCCGTGGGAGGTCGTCTGCGCCCAGACGGGCCTGCACACCGGGACCGGCGCGCGGGTACGGCGCGTGCGCGACCATCTCGACGCCGACGTCTTCCTGTGCACGTACGGCGACGGGATCGGCCCGGTCGACGTCCAGGGCCTGCTCGACCACCACCGCGCCCACTCCCGCGCGGCGACCGTCACCGGCGTGCGTCCCGCCGGGCGCTACGGGGAGATGGAGGTGTCCGGCGACGTCGTGCTCGAGTTCAACGAGAAGCCGGCCACCTCCCGGACGATGGTCTCCGGTGGCTTCTTCGTCTTCGACCGCGAGGTCCTCGACCGTCTCGACGGCGACGACGACCTGACCCTCGAGCAGGAGCCGTTGCGCAAGCTCGCCCGCGACGGCGAACTGTCGGTGTTCGAGCACGAGGGCTTCTGGCTGGGCATGGACACCCACCGCGAGCTGACCGAGCTGGACCGCCTGTGGCAGAGCGGCAAGGCCCCCTGGAAGGTCTGGGCCGACTGACCGCCCGCCCGCGATCAGCGCGGGCAGAGGCAGAACGGGTGCCCGACGGGGTCGAGCAGCACCGTCCAGCGCCCCTCGCCCGGCTGGTGGTCCGGGACCGTCGCCCCGAGCTCGACCGCGCGGTCGGTGGCGGCCGCGAGATCGTCGACGCCGAGATCGAGGTGGTAGCGCTTGCGCGCGTCGGGGTCGGGCCATGGCGGCGCGACGTAGCCCTCGACCCGCCCGAACCCGATCGGCGCGCCCGTCCCGGAGATCATCGCGTACTCGTCCTCCGAGTGGACGATCGTCCAGTCGAGCAGCGCGCCGTAGAACGCGGCCTGGGCGCGCGGATCCGGGCCGTCGAGATTGACCATCACCAGCGAGGCGGACACGAGGACCTCCGTCGGTCGTCAGCGGGAACTCCCCCGACGCTAGGTCCCGAAGCTGACAGGGTGCGTCAGGTTCGTGCCAGCGTGGCGTCCTTGCTGGCGTTCAGCGTCACAAGAGCCACCACGATCATGGACGCCCACCGGCGCCACGGGGGCCCGCTCCCGCGAACGGCTGACGTCGCATCACCCGTCGGAGTGGACCTCGCGGGCAGCGGCCACGAACTCGTAACGACGCTCCACCCCCCGCCGACATCGAGCACACAGCGTCCGAACGGTCGCTCATCGATACAGCCATCCGGGGGTACGACATGGGTCAGCACCACCGCCGCGAGGACCAGCTGGTCACCGCGGCGTCCGCGCTCCCGCGGCCTCCCCGGACCGCGCCCCCGACCGTCGTCGCTCCCCGGCACCTCGTCCCGCAGGACGCGCCGCCCGCCGGCCTCGGCTACCCCCCGCCGACCTCCTACCGGCCGCACCCGGTGACCGGCGTGCCCACCCCGCCGCGCATGGTCCGCCTCCCGGTGCCGGCGAGCCCCACGAGCGCCCGGCTGCGCCACCGCGCCCCGCTGGCCGTCGCCGTCCTCGGTGCCGCCGTCGCGGTCGTCGGCGGGGTCGCGCAGGTCCCCTCGCTGACCGCGGGTCTCGCCGCCGGCGGCGCGGCCGGGGGCGCGGGCACCTCGAGCAGCGAGGTCGAGGCCACCCCCGCCGCGGGTACGAGCACCGCCCGCCAGTGCGCGTCGGTCGTGGCCGATGCGCTCGACACCACCGTCACCGACCTCGGGCGCACCGGCGCCTCGCAGTGGGCCTCGGTGGTCGAGGACCGGGAGAGCGGCCTCGCCGCCACCTACGGCACCGGGTCGCCGGAGTACCGCGCCTACGTCGAGGGCGTCGACGACATCGTCGGCTGGCTGCGCGACACGACCCCCGAGGACTACGGCGTCGTCACCACGCGCGTCGCCCGGGGCGTGGCCGCGACCTGCGGCTACACCGGCTGATCCGTCACGTCCGTCGCGCGTCTGCGGCGCACGATCCCGCCCGCGACCAGGGCCGCGGACACCGGCAGCGTCGCCACGGCGACGTCGCGCAGGACGATCGGCAGCAGGACCACCCCGGACGACGACGCCGACAGCAACGATCCCGCCGGCGACCGCGCCTCCTGCGACATCCCCCACGGCCCGTGAGCCGGGGCGCCGTCCGAGCCAGCGGCCGACGACGGGTCGATCGGGTTGGTGCCGAGCGGCGTCGCCGACGCGCCCGCGTCGGGAACGGCGTACTCCGGGGCGTTGGTCGCGGGCTCGCTGCGGGGCGGTGGCGTATCGGTCACGAGCATCTCGTGGTCGGAGTCGGACCACGCGTCCTCGAACACCGCGCGGGGCACCACCTCGACGGCGCCGCTCGGGTCGCCCGGGTCGGCGAGGTAGACGTTCTCGGCGTCGATCCCGGTGACGACGACCGCGTGGTTGTCGTCGCCGCCGCCGTCGGTGCCGTCGTCGTCGCGGCCTTCCTGAATCTCGTCGGCGTCGACGTAGGCGATGATGTCGCGGTCCTGGTCGAGCAGGAACTCCAGGTCCTTGAGGCTTCCGTACGTCGTGGTGGCGGGGATGCCGTAGCTCTCCAGCAACGCCTCGGTGTCCGGCGAATTCATGCCGGAGGCGCCGTCCACGGTGCCGTCGCCGTCGGTGTCGGACTGGATCAGCCACCCGTTCGCGACCGCGCGCGCGACGACGTCCTGCTCACCGACGTTGGTGCCCCGCCACTCGCCCACGATCTGGGCCACCGACGCCGGGACGCAGTAGCCGTTGATCGACTGGGCGAACCAGTACGACGATGCCTGCTGCGGGTCGCCGTGCATGTCGGGGTCGTCGCCCGGGTCACCCGACTCCCCCGTGTCACCCGAGTCGTCCGGCCCGCCGTGCGGACCGGCGGCGCGGACGGGAGAGGCGTCGGACGGGAGGGCGCCGTGGGCGAAGTTCTCCGGCCGCCGGTCCCAGTCGGTGGCCCAGTCGCTGTCCGCCGAGCCCCCGCCGACCGGGCCCCCGTCGGCCGGCCCGACCTCGTCGGCGTCGACCACGCCGTCGCCCTCGTGGTCGGTCCAGGAGTGGTCGGGCACGCCGTCGCGTCGGTGTCGACCGCGGCGACGTCGCCGAACCCGTCGCCGTCGAGGTCGAAGAGCGCCGTGACGTCCTGGCCCGGGTCGGCGTCGACGCTCTCCGGGGAGGACACGCCGTCGTCGATGTCGACCGTGTCCATGCTGTCCTCCCGCGGGTCCGGGCGCGGGCGACGCGACCGGACCCATCGTGTCTCACCGAGAGTCACTCCCGGAAGGTCGAGGGTCCGGTTGACCGGCTTCTCTCACGATCTCCTTGACGGTGCGTGACCGCGGTCAGCGCTGCCCGGCGAGCGCCTCGTACCGCAGTGCCGACAGGCGGCGGTCGCGCTGCTGCCGTCGCTCGCGGTCGCCCGCCTGGTTCTGCGCCACGGAGACGCCGAGCAGCGCTCCGACGGTGAAGATCACGCCGAGGACGACCAGGGCCACGATGACGAACATTCCGCTCTCCTTCTCCCGAGCGCCGAGAACGCCCCGCGCTCATGGATCCAGACGACCCGGGAGCCCCACGGTTCCCCGCCGCCGCCCGTCGGCTAGATCACGGCGCCCCGGGAACTCCGGGAGCAACCCCGGGCCGCGCCCACCACGGGCGGGCGCGTCACCCGGTCGGGGAGAACTGGGTCACACGCGTGGAATTCCCCGGCGCGTCCGGGGAACTCCGGTCGTCGGCGCCGGACACCCGCCGACGGCGTCGTCGCAGGTCACGACGTCGCGCCGCCCGGCCGGTCCGCCCCGCGCGCACGCCGGATTCGGTGCCTTCGTCCGCCGAACGCCGAGGACATTCCGTTTCGACCGGTGGCCGTCGGGCCCCGGGTCCGTGGCTACCGTTCGCGCGCCCCCGGCCTGCTCCCCCGTCCGCCGGCGGCAGGAGGGATCGGCCTGGCATGGGTCGTCATCAGCGCCGCACCGCCCCGCCCGGGGCCCGCACCGTCCTCGCCTCCGGCAGCGCCGGGGTGGCCCTGCTCGGCGCGCTGGGTGCTCTCGCCGCGCCGGCGTCCGCGGCGCCCGCCACCACGTCGGCCACGCCGTGCGCGGCGACCGCGAAGGCGTGCGTCGACATCTCCCAGCAGAAGGCGTGGCTGACCGACGGTGCCGGACACGTCGTCTACGGCGCCGTCCCGGTCACCACCGGCGCGCCCGGACTGGAGACGCCCACCGGCACGTTCAGCGTCATGTGGAAGGACGAGCACCACCGCAGCGGCCAGTATGACGGCGCCATGATGGACAACTCGGTGTTCTTCGCCCCCGGCGACGCCTTCCACGCCGGGAGCCTGCAACGCGACTCGGCCGGCTGCGTGCACCTCTCCGAGGCCGCCTCGAAGAAGTTCTTCGACTATCTCCAGGTCTACGACCAGGTCCAGATCGTCCCCTGAGGCGTGCACCCGACCTGGCGAATGGCGCCTTTCGTCGCTCTATGCGCCTGAAGGTGCCCTTCGCGCGACACACCGCGCCGGGCGTCGGGCGCGCCGGGCGTCAGCCGCGTCCCGGTGGGGTAGTGGAGCGAGGATGAACAGCGACCCGACCGGGCGATCGGCCGACGACCCCGAGGACATCCCCGAGGACCTGCGGGACTCCGACGACCTCGAGCAGACCGACGAGACCACTCCCGCCTTCGACATCGACCTCGACCCCGAGGACCAGGGCCTCGCCGGCTCCGGCGAGGAGCCCAGCGGCTGACCCGCCGACCCCTCCCACACCCCGGCGTGGGCGTGTCGACACGACACGATCCCCGGTCGGGTGAACGGCGGTCCGCGGGCCTCCGGACGGCTAACGCCGACCCCGCTCCTGCGACATCCCCGGCAACACCAGGATCTTCGGGGGGTCGTCATGGGACGGAACACAGCAGCAGCTCTGACGGCGGGTCTGATCGCGGGGCTGACGACGGGGCTCGCGGCGTTCGTCGCCGCGCCGTTCGTGAGCATGGCCCGGCGCGGGACGATCGATTCGCGGACCCGCGAGGCCCGGAGCGCCGGGACGGCCGCGCCCGCTCCCGTCGCGGACGCCCGCATCGTCCAGGCCCGGCACCGCGCGGCGACCGTCGCCGGCATCCCCGCGCCCCGCCCGCCGCACCCGTCCGAAACCGGCGACAGCGCCGACGAGCGCCGCCGGGACCTCCCGCCGCGCGACGTCGTCGTCCCCGCGGCCCGCCGCTCGCCGCGTCCGGGCACCGGACCGGCAGACTGGACGCCGTGAGCGATCTGCGCATCCTCGGAGTGGCCGTCGAGCTCGTCGTCGCCGTGCTCCTCGTCGGGTTCGGGGCGGTCGCGATCGCCGGCCGCGTCCGGCCGCGGCGGGCGTGGGACCGCGCCTGGGGACGGACCCCGCACCGCGTCGACGGCGCCGCCCTCGCGGTGCTCGGCCTCGGGGTCGGGGCGTGGGCGCTGACCCAGACCGCCGACCTGGTGCCCCTGTCCGTGCAGCTCGCGGCGATCACGGCAGTCGTGGTCGGGGCCGTCGCCGTGATCGCCGTGCAGGCGCGCATCCCCGACGACCCCGTGGCGGACACCGCGCGGACCGAGGACGGGGGCCCTCGGACGAGCCCGCGTCCGTGAGCGGGACGACACTGGGCCGGTGACGCCTCCCGTCCCCCCGCGTCGGCTCGTCGTCTGCTGCGACGGCACGTGGAACACGCCCTCGGACGCCACCAACGTCCGGCGCCTCTACGACCGGCTCGCCACCACCGACACCCAGACGCCCCGGTACTTCCCGGGTGTCGGCACGGTCGGCAACTCCCTGCGCCGCGCGCTCGACGGCGCGTTCGGCGCCGGCCTGTCCGAGAACGTCCAGGCGGTGTACCGGTGGATCGCGGACGTGTGGGTCCCGGGCGACGAGCTGGTGTTCCTGGGCTTCAGTCGCGGGGCGTTCACCGTCCGCAGCGCCGTCGGGATGCTCGCCCGCTGCGGCCTCGTGCGCTTCGACGAGGGCAGCGACGACGCGGCGCGCGACGCGGTCGTCGAGCGCATCTTCACCGAGGGGTACCGCGCCCACCGGGACCTGACCGGCGGCGACCTGACCTTCCAGCCCGGCTTCGGCCCGCACGACCTCGCGCCGGTCGCGTTCCTGGGCGTCTGGGACACCGTCGGCGCGCTGGGCGTGCCGCGGACCTGGGGCCTGCTCTCGACCCTGCTCGGGCGCGACGACTACACGTTCCACGACCTCGTCCTGGCGCCGGACGTCCGGCACGCCCGCCAGGCGCTCGCCCTCGACGAGCGTCGCGGGCCGTACGTCCCGGCGGTGTGGGCCACGCCCCCCGCCGGCCGGCACGCCTCGTTCGCCCAGCTCTGGTTCCCCGGCGGGCACAGCGACGTGGGAGGCGGCAACCCGAGCACCGACCTCTCCGACGGTGCGTGGAGATGGATGGCCGACGAGGCGACCGCCGCCGTCGACCTGATCTGGCGTACCGACGTGCTCCCCCGCCCCGAGGGGCGCCCGTGCGGACGCGCCCACGACACGGTGAGCGGCTTCTGGAACCTGCTGAGCCCGCGCCCCCGCGCCGTGCCGCACGTCGTCGAGGGCGCGCCGGACGTCCACTCCTCGGCGATCGCCCGCCGCGCCTGCGACCTCGACCCGCCGTACCGCCGCGGCCGGGTCCTCGCGGTCGACGACGACGTCGAGGTCGCGGTGCCCGCCGATCAGCCGTGGGTGGAGACCGGGCTCTACCTCGAGCCCGGTCAGTACCGGCTCGGTGTCTCGGGACGGTGGCGCGATCATGGCGCCGCGTCCCCCGGGTCCGGAGCGCGCCCGTGGCCGCTGCGGTCGTGGCCGGCGTACGCGGTGGGTACGGCGCTCGACGGGCTGCGCCGGGCCATCGAATGGCTCTCCGGTGACGAACGCTCCGACGTGGTCGGCAGCCGCCGGGTGCCCGAGGCGGGGTGGCTGGAGCTCGTGGCCGTCGTCGCCGACGACGTCGTCGACCTCGACGGCACGGTGCACGAGGGCACCACCGTCCCGATCGGCGCGACCGGCACCGCGGACCTCCCGGCACCGACCGGCGGGTACCTCTACGCCTTCGCCAACGACGCGTGGACCGGCTACGCCTCGAATCGCGGCGCCGTCGCCCTGCGCGTCACGCGGCTCGCGTGACCGCCGGGCCGGTCAGCCGCCCGGGATCAGCGCGCCCACATCGGTGACCTGGTCGGCGGGCGGCGGCGTCACCGCGACCGGGACGCCGAACTGCGAGAGCGTCGCGTCCGAGGTCGACGACGTCGACGGCGCCCCGTCGCGCGCCACCGAGGTCGTCGTCTGGGTCAGGCGTCGCAGCCGGCCGTCCCCGTCGACCCAGACGTCGACCGGCCACCGCGACGACCCGATCTGCGCGGCGAGGCGGTCGACGGCGGGCCGGGTGGCCGGATCCTTGGCCGCCGGGGTCGCCGCGAGGTCGACGACCGTGGCGTAGTGGGTGGTCGGCGCCCCGTCGACGGGCTCGGGCCCCACCTCGCGGGCCTCCGTGACACCGTCGAGGTAGGCCAGCTGCTGCAGCGGGTTGCCGGGCGTCCCGCCGACGGGGGCCAGGCTCGCGCCGAGGGCCTGCGACGACAGCCGCTGCAGATCGATCGACGCCCACGGACGCCCACCCGGGACGAGCCCGACCAGCGACGGGGGCAGCTGGGCGTAGAGCGTGCCCGCCACGAGGAGCACCCGGGTCGAGCCCCCGAGCATCGGGACCGTCACGAGGAGGTCGGCGGCCGGCGCCGCAAGGTCGGCGGTGCCGGCGCCGGTGATCTCCACGCCGGGCTGCCCCGGCGGCCCGGTCCGCGAGGAGAACACGATCCGGGCGGTCCCGGCCGCGCGCGTGGTGGCCACCGAGCCCCGGACGGCGGCGAGCGGGTCCGCCGGGGGTGCCCCCGAGGAGCACGCCCCGAGCAGCACCGCGACGACCACGCCGAGCACGGCGAGCATCCCGGTCCGCCGTCGCGCGCCTGCCCCGCCGCCCATCCCTGCTCCCCCACATCGCCGTGATCGCCCGAGGTGACGGTAGACGGGCGGGATACACGACGGCCCCGGTGCCCGCTGTTGCGGGAACCGGGGCCGATCGTGTGCTGGGGAGCAGGTCAGGGGTCGTGAGCGGTCAGCGCACGCCGTGGGTGCGGCGGCCTCGGGCGGTGGTGCGGAGCTGCCGTTGCCACAGCTCGAACGTCTCGGGGTGCAGGTGCTGTCCCGGTCGGTCGGTCACGGGGGGCGCCGGCGGCGGGACGACGACGCGCAGGCCGTGCGCCGGGGACGGCGGCGCCGGCTGGGCCGCGCCGAGCGCCGCCCGCGGTATCCGCTGCTCCCCGGTCAGCGGCTCCCAGGGCCAGGCCTCACCGGCCGCCCGGGCGCGCCAGAAGCCGAGACCCATGATGGCCCCGAAGATCAGGTGGCCGATCAGCGAGAGCGACAGCGTGGTCGGGGTCAGCGGGAACATCATCGTCTGGCCGTTGGTGGCGAGGGCGACCGTGGCGATGAGGCCCGCCCAGACCGGCGCCACCGAGAAGACGACGGCCGCGGTCACCGCGACCCGTCGCGATCGCCGGTGCAGCCCGAGCGCGGACGCGCCGGCGAAGAAGGTGATGCCGATGCCGCCGCCGTCGCCGATGTAGCGCCACAGGTAGCCGACGACGGCGCCTGCGACGAGGTCGTTCGGGTTGCCGGTGATCCACGTACCCATGGTCGGGATGAAGTCCGCCCACCACCCGAACCCGTGCACGGTCAGGAGGCGGAACCCGTCGTACACCCCGCACCCCAGGATCCCCCACAGCATGCCGTGGGCGATGACGCGGTCCTCGGCGTGCGGGGCGAGGACGGTCAGCGCCACCACCGCGGTGGCCAGCGGGATGACCAGGATGGGGGCGGAGTCCTGCATCCGGATGAGGCCGAACACGTGCGCGGAGATGGCGAGCAGGGGCAGGGCGGCGAGCAGCAGGTGCAGCCCGATCCGGAGGAGACCGTGACGACTCCCGCCGCCGGGGCGGACGAGGCTCTGGGGTGCCCGTCGGCCTCGAGGAGGGCGGACGGGGATCGCGGTGCTCATCGAGAGGTCACGCTAGGCACACATGCGTGTGCGGAACCCGAACCTGAGAGCTCCCGGGGCGAGCACCGCCGATGGGGGCACGGCGCGCGCCGACCGGCGTCATGATACTCCGTTCGGCGGAACCGACGGGCCTGGACGGCCCCCATCGTTTTCAGCTCGTGACCTTCCGGCCGCTCTCGCTCGCCGACCGGCGTGACGCCCGCGCCGAACGTCGTGGTCGTGGCGCGGGGGCGCCGGTGGTCGTGCCGCTCGGCTCACCGGTGGGCGAGACCGCGTCGGTGGCCGCCGTCGCGGCGACCGCGCGGCCGAAATCGGCCATCGGTCGCTGACGAGACGCCATTCGGCCGATCCGACGCTGTCTCTACGCGACGAGGTCACGATCGGGCGACATTCTGGAGGAGCGCACAAGCCCGTGCCCGAGTACGGGTGAGCCGGACAGACCCCGGCCTCGACCGACCGAGAGACGACCGATGACCGATGTGGTGACGTCCGGCGACGCCGCCGACCCCGGCCCTCCCCGTCGCCTGGGTGAGCGTCGCCGACCCCGGCACCGTCGCGCGCCCGGGACCGGGCCGTTCGCCGCGCCCGCCTCTGCCGCCGCCCCTGCCGAAGGCCAGGGTGCGCGACACCGTGCCCCGGAGCCCCCCGACGAGGACGCGTCCCCTCCCGCCCCGGCCGAGCCGAGCGACGCGGAGACGCCGACGGTCGCCTTCGCCCGCGTCGACGACCCGGCCGCCCGTGCCGCCCGTGTGCCGGGCGCCCACGCCGCGCCCGCCCATGCTGCGCCCGCTCCCGTCCCACCCGCTCCCACCGCACCCGCACCGGCCGCCTCCGCACCGGCCGCACGCCTCCCTGCCACCCACGCCGCGCCTGCCCCACCCGCTCCCGCCCCGGCCGCCCTCGACGACCGGCGACGTGCGCGCCGCGGGATGGCCGTCCGTGCGGGCATCGCGGCGGCGAGCGTGGTCGGCGTGGTCGGCCTGTTCCTTCTCACCTCGACGGGCGCCGCGCCGATCCCGGGGCCGACATCGCTGACCGCGCCCGCGGACCTGGTCGCGCCCGAGGTCCCGGGCCTCCTGAGCCCGGCCCCGGAGGCGGCCCCCGTCCAGCCGGCACCGGCCGCCGCCCCGGACGCCGTGGCCCCGGTCGTCGGGGCGCTGTTCGACTCTGCGGCGGGGTCCTTCGATCAGCACTTCGACAACGGCGGCGGGGACGGGCTCGTCGAGGGTGGCGGGCGGCCCCGCTTCGTCGACAACCCCGCGGTCCCGGGGCGCAGGGCGCTGGCGTTCGCCCTGCCCGGCGGCGGGAAGCGCAGCGAGGTCCTGCCCGAGGGCCCTGGCACCAAGCCGCGCGACGGGGACGTGCAGTTCGTCCGCTACTCGGCGATCCTCGGTGAGGACTTCCCCACCACCACCCCGACGTGGCAGCTCATCCTGCAGTGGCACCACGACTCCCCCAGTGGGTCACCGCCGCTGGCGCTCCAGGTCACCCGCGGCCAGCTCGTGATGGTGAGCGAGGGCGAGGACATGCGGGCGATCGGCCCGATCTCACCCGGACAACCGATCGACCTGACCATGCGGATCGTCTTCTCCCGGAACCCGGCCCAGAGCTCGGTGACGGTGTGGCGGGACGGCCGCAGCTCCGGGGTCACCGACTGGAGCCCTCGCGCGGGCACCATGAGCACCGAGCGCGCGTACCTGAAGATGGGGATGTACCGGGACCCGAACATCAGGCAGGCCGGCTCGATGGTCGTGACCGACCTCAAGATCGGTCCGGATCAGCGGTCGATCGGCGGCGTCGGACCGCGCCCGCTCACGGCGCCCTAGCCGGACCACCTCACGACGGCCTGCTCCCGCGCCACCTAGTCTTGATCGGTGCCGACCCGGGTGTCCGACCCCGTGACCGCGACGTCGGCGCCGCGCCCGCGCGCGGTCCGCGGTGCGATCCTGCGGGTCGCCGTGCCCGTCGTCCTCGCGGCCGGGCTCCTGCTGCCCGACCTCGTCGGTCTGGACCGCTGGTTGCCGTTCGCGGTGTTCGTCGCCCTGCGGCCCGTCCTGACCGCGCTCACCGTCGTCGGCGTCGCCGCCGCCCTGCTGTGGCGCCGCCGCCGGGCCGCCCCCCGGCGCACCTCCGGGCTGCTCGGCCTGGTGGGGGTCGCCGCCGTCGCCGTCGTGGCCGCGACCCTCGTCGTGCCGCGGGCGGTGCCCGACCCCGCCCCGCCGCCCGGTGGGACCGAGCTGACGGTGCTGGAGCTCAACGTCTACGAGGGCGGCGCCGACGTCGCGACGGTCGCCGCGATCATCGACCGCGCCCACCCCGACCTCGTCGTGCTGCCGGAGGCCGGCGAGCGCTTCCGCCGGGCCCTCGCCGCACGGGTGCCCTCCTACCGGTCGTGGACCAACGTCGGGCCCGCGGCCCCGGACGTGCGCGGGATCGTGGTGCTCGCCTCGCCGCGGGCGGGCGCGGTCACCGCGGAGCGTGTCGACGGCGACACCCGCTACCCGTGGGCCGAGCTCACCGGCGGGATCCTCGGCCCCACGCGGCTCGCTGCGGTCCACCTCGTCTCGGTGGTGCCGGAATGGATCTCCTACTGGCCGGGCGAGCTCGCGATGTTGCAGCGCTGGTGCGGGCCGGACGCCGGCTCGACGATGATCGTGGGCGACTTCAACGCCACCGCGGACCACAGCGGCTTCCGGTCGGGGACGGCGGGCTGCACCGACGCGGCGACCGCGCGCGGCGAGAGCCTCACCGCGACCTGGCCGACGGACCTGCCGCGTGCGGCCGGGGCGCAGATCGACCACGTCCTGACCCGGGACGGACCGGCGGCGCGGTCGGTGGAGGTCGTCGACGTCCCGCGCAGCGACCACCGGGGCCTGCTGGTGCACCTGCGGCTCTGACCCCGCGAGCCCACGGGCTCCCTAGGCGGCGCGAGGCATCCCGTGGGCGTGGCGGGGGCGCAGCGGGCGTCCGAGCGGGTCGCGGTGGCCGCCGGCGAGCCCGCACCAGGTGCAGTCGTCGGCGTGGTCGAGGGCGGCCCCGGCCGCGTCGTCGTCCTCGCCCGCCGGTCCCCGGCGGGCGCGCAGGAGGCGCATCGCGAGCCAGCGGACACCGACGAACAGCGCGAACGCGGCGAGAGCCGCGACGGCCAGCCACTTGGCCAGCAGCAGCGCGCAGAAAGCGGCGACGAGGTACGCGGCGACGGTGGAGGGCGTCAGGGTGCGGATCGGGGTCGATCGCTCGGTCACGTCCGCCTCCCGGATCACACCACGGAGGGTAGCTCCGTGGAGGGTCACGACCGGGCAATGTCACCGGGCGTGTCGTGGCGGTACCAGGACGACCACGGTGGAGGGACCCCGGACATGGGACGCCCCGCGGGCCACCGGGTCGGGGGTCCGGTGGCCGCGCGGGGCAACGGGGATGTCGTCCGGCGCCGTCCGGTCGTTACACCTCGGCGCGGGATTCCGCGCGGCCGGATGTGGCGGGCAGCGGTACGGGGGCCACGACCCCGTCGGGCCAGGCCACGGTGCGGGTGCGCACGGTCACGCCGTCGGGCGCGTGGCCGCCGGCCAGGGCGGCGGCGCGCACGCAGAACTCGACCCAGAGCAGGTACTGGATCTCCTTGGCGAGACCGAGGGTGTTGTAGAGGAGGTCGGCGAGGCGGTCCCCGGCGCGCGCCCACGTGGTGATCGAGAACTCGAGGCCCCCATCACCGGCGGGGTCGAGGTCGTGCGCGGCGAATTCGATCTGCCCCGCCTCGAGGTGCCCGGCCAGCGTGGCGAGCCGGAACGAGGTCGCGTCGCGACGGACCACGCGCACCGGGCCGTCCCACGGGCCGGGCATCCGGACGACCAGCTCGTCGCCGACGGCCATGCGCCCCGTGCCGGCGACGTCGTCGAAGCGGGCCACGCCGGGCACCACGGCGGCGTTCATGTCCCCGGCGAGCCGGTCGATGAGCGCGGCGGCCGTGCACTGCGCCCCGACCACCGACACCCGGAACTCGCGGTGCAGCGCCGGCCCGCAGCCGGCCTCCACCGGTTGGTCGCGCACGACCGGGTCGGTCAGCGCGGGCGGGAGGTCGCGGTGGTCGCCGATCTCCTCCGTCGTGTGCACCGGGACGTCCGGGCGCACGCAGCGCCACAGCACGCCGGCGATGCCGCGCGGCAGGGCGCTGAGCAGCAGGGCCTCGCGCACGACCTGTCGGGGGCCGGGGATCCAGGCCGGGCCGGGCCCTGTCAGCGGAATCATGACCCGTGGCTACCCCGGGACGGCCGCACCGTCCCGTCCCTCGCCGGTGACGGCCACCGCCCCGGAGGCGGCGCACGCGGCCCGGCGGGAGGCGCAGTGGCGGGCGAGGTCCTCGACCAGGGTCGTCATGCGGGCCCGCACGATGCGCGCGGTGAGCCGCGCGACGGTGCCGCCCACCCAGCCCTCGCGCACGTGCTCGACCTCGAGGCGCGTGGTCGGCTCGCGGCCGGGGCGCGCGGGGTCGGGCTCGCCCGCGGTCAGCCGGAAGCGCACGACGGCTCGGCCGCCGACCCCCTCACTGTGCAGGGTGAAGGCGCGGCGGGACGCGGATCCGCGGCGCTGACACTCGCCCACACGCCACGTGCGCTCGGGGAGGCGGGGCGCGCGCACGCGCACCACGCTGCCGGTCGAGACGGTGCCCCCGCCGACGAGGACCGCCTCCCGGACGGCGCCGGTCCATTGCGGCCAGCGCGTCACGTCGGTGAGCACCGCCCAGACGTGGTCGGGGCAGGAGTCGATGTCGACCGCGAGTGCGCAGTGCATGGGCTCGCCTCTCCCGTGACGCCGTGGCACGCCCCGGGTCGCCGACGACGCAACCATCGAGGGTAGAGGACGCTCCCGGGTGTGCAGAACGGTCGGCGGAGACCGTGACGGGCGGCTCAGATCACGATTCGGGGCCGGCGACGTCGCGGCGTCCGAGGCCGATGCCGGTGAGACCGGCCCGCCGCAGGGTGGCCGGGTCGAGCAGGTTGCGGGTGTCGACCACCACCGGCTGCTTCATCACCCCGGCCATCGCCGACCAGTCCAGGGTCCGGAACACCGGCCACTCGGTGAGCACCACCAGCGCCTCCGCGCCCTGGGCCACCTCCAGCGGGTCACCGAGCACCGGCACCCCCTCCACCTCCGACGGCGCGGTCTCGCCCACCAGCGCCGGGTCGTAGGCCACCAGATCCGCCCCCGCCTGACGCAGCAACGCCGCGATCGCCAACGCCGGCGAGTCCCGCAGATCGTCGGTCCCGGCCTTGAACGTCAACCCCAGCAACCCGAGCCGCACCCGGGTCAGCGACCCCGTGCGCCGCCCCGTCACCGCCGCCCGCACCTTGTCCACGATCCGCTGCCGCTGCCGGGTGTTGGTGTCGATCGTCGCCCGCAACAACCGGAACTCGAAGTCCGCCGCGTCCGCCACCTGCAGCAACGCGTGCGTGTCCTTCGGCAGGCACGACCCACCCCACCCCGGACCCGGCGACAGGAACGCCTGCCCGATCCGCCGGTCGTACCCGATGCCCTCGGTCACGTCCCCGATGTCCGCCCCGACCCGCTCACACAGCTCGGCCATCGCGTTCACGTACGACAGCTTCATCGCCAGGAAGCAGTTGGCCGCGTACTTCATCAGCTCCGCGCTCGCCGCGTCCGTGAGCACCGTTGGCGCCCCCAGACGCGCGTAGAGCGCCGCCACCCGCTCCGCCGGATCCTGCGCGTCGCACCCCACCACGATCCGGTCCGGGTTCAGGAAATCACTGACCGCAGAACCCTCCCGCAGGAACTCCGGATTGCTCACCACCGCCACGTCCCGGCGATCCAGCAGCTCCGCGGTCTGCGCCGCGGTCCCCACCGGCACCGTCGACTTGTTCACCACCACGGTCCCCGCCGCCAGCAGCTCCCGGGTCTCCTCGACCACGGCCTCCACCGCCCGCAGATCCGCCACGCCACCCACACCCATCGGCGTCGGCACGCACAGGAACAGCACCTCGGCGTCCGTGCCCCCGCTCGGCCCCGCCGGGAACCCCGTCACCGCCGCCCGCGCCCCCACCACGAACGACAACCGACCCGCCGACACCTGCTCGGCCACCAGCTCCGAGAGCCCCGGCTCCACGATGTCCACCACGCCCCGGCGCAACCGCTCGACCTTCGCGGTGTCGATGTCCGCACACACGACCTGGTGCCCCAACGACGCCAGACACGCTCCCGTGGTCAGACCCACGTAGCCCGTGCCCACCACCGCGACCCGACGTGCGAACACTCGAACTCCCCCTCAGGGCTCTCTCGACGGGCTCGACGGGCTCGACCGGCACCCGGCTCAGGGGACACGCTGCCAGACGACGCTCCGGCGCCCGACGAGGACTCGGTGTTCCCGCCGATCGTCGGTGCTGGAGGACCACGTCGTTCCCCTCGGAGTCACGGACTGGAAGGATCACGCGAAAGAGTGACGAACGAGAGGGGCAGTGTGATGGGCCACCTGCCGACGCTTCTGGGCTCGGCGGCCGTGACGGTGTCGCTCGTGGGGTTCGGGGTCCTCGCGCTCGCCGCGGCCCTCCTGCTCGTCGTCGGCGCCTCCCGTCGCCGCTACCGGACGCTCGACGTGGCTCCGCCCCGCGTGCTCACCTCCACCCCCCGGACCGACGAGGAGTCCCCGACGATGTCCCCTGACCTGCACGAGGATGCGTCCGGCGTCCCGTCCGAGAGCATGATCCACAGCAACGGCTCGGCGGCCACGGGCTCCCCCGCCCCGGCTCCAACTCCGACCCCGGCTCCGGCCCCGACTCCGGCCGTGGTCGCCGCCTCCGTCCCGGGCGGCACCCGCATCCGCCCCGAGCCCGCACGCGGCAAGCGGGCCGCGCGAGGCGCGCAGGCCGGACGGCCCACCGAAGCGCCGGCCGAGCAGCCCGCCGCGTCCACCTCCGAGCCCGCCGCGGCCCTTCCGGAGCCCGCCGCGACCATCGCCGAGCCGGCTGCGCCCGTCCCCGATGCGCCCCGCGCGCGCAAGGGCAAGGGTGCGCGTGCGACGAAGGCCACCGCTGCGGCGACGCCGGCAGCACCCGCCGAGACAGCGCCGGCAGCGCCCACCGAGGCGCCGGCGGCAGCGCCCACCGAGGCGCCAGCGGCAGCGCCCGCGACGACACCGGCAGCACCCGCCGAGGCGGCGACGCCCGCAGCGCCCGTCGAGGCGGCTACGCCCGCAGCGCCCGTCGAGGCGGCGACGCCGGCGGCGCCCGAGAAGGCCAGGCCCGCCACGCGGTCCCGGTCGCGGGCGCGCTCCGCCACCTCGCAGGTCGCCGCCCCGGAGGTCGCGGCCCCGGAGGTCGCCACGCCGGCCACCCCGGCGGTCGCTGCGCCTGCCGCGCCGCCGGCGGCACCGGCCGTGAGTCCGACCCCCGCCGCGCCGGCCTCCCCGGCGGGCGGGCGGTTCCTCGTGCCGCGCCGGGGCCGCGCGAAGGCGTTGCTGGGTGTGCTCGACGTGCCGGGGGCGGTGGTGCGACGCCGCGACGACGTCGCCGCCGTCCTCACCCGGTTCTTCGCCGACGCCGTCCGCGCCCACGACGCGGTGCACGTCGTCCAGCTGACCGACGAATCGCGTGCCGACGTCGGAGTCGAACTGCACGCGGCCGGCCACATCGTCGGTGACGCGCGCCCGTACCAGGACCTCGCGACCGCCGCCACGACCGACACCACCGGCACCTCAGCGGGGGCGCCCGGCCCGGGCCTGCACGGGCTGCGGCGCCCGCGGGTGGACGGGGTCGCGGTCAAGGCGCTGCGCGGGGCGTCGTCGGCGGTGCTGGTGGTCGACACCCGCCGCTCCCGGGCCGCCGACGTCGCGGACGCCGCCGCCATGCTCGACGGGCTCGGCGTCGCGGTCCGCGGGGTCGTCGTCTGGCGCGGCCGTATCCCCCGCGCCTGACCCCGACGTCGCACTCACCCGCGGCCACGCGCTCCGCGGGACCATCGGGGGCAGGGGCACAGCGCACAGTGGGTGTCCGAGGCCCGCGTGTAGTGCTCGTGGGCCTCCCGGACGTGGCCGCACCCGCACAGGTCGGCGGGGCCCGACCGACCGAGGCGGCGCACCCAGCCCACGGCACGGCCGAGGACGTGGCGGTGACCCCGGTCGTCCATGACTGCTGCCCTCTCGCCCCGAGCACCCCGTGGCGAGGCCGGCGCGTCCGTGCATCGGCGTGGCGCGGGAGGGGCATCGCTGCCCCTGCCGCCAGCTCTGCTGGACGGTACGCCCGCCATTGTCGACGGCGGAGCCGCTGACCTGCATGCCCCACCTCTCCCCGTCACCCGAACGACTCCGGTCCGTGAGCGGCGTGCGGCCACACAGCGCAACCGGATGGGACCGGGAGGCGCACACAGCGGGTCGTCCTAGACTCGGTGGGTGTGTGGGTGTCATCCCGCCGTTCACGCCCACCGTTCCGTTCCGCCACCGTTGCCCCGGACGTCACTCCTCCGGGCGAGGAGAAGGACCGCCTGATCTGAGATGACCCAGTCGACCGGGCCGAGCACCGGCTCCGGCGGGACGCCGCGTCCGGACGACGGCCCCCGCGCCGCCGCGGCCGCGGGGCCACGTCCCGCCGGTCCGGGCGGCGGCTCCGGCGCACCTCCCGAGGCGGGCGGCGGTCGGGCGCAGGCGCGCGCGACCACCTCGGCGAACCGGGCGGCCGCCGCCTCCCCGATGCCGCCCTACCACTCGTCGGCCCGGTTGCGGGACTGGTGGCAGGCCCGCGCCGACGGTCGGGCTCGGCTGCCCAGCCTCGAGCCGGGGCGCCCGACGGGCACGCCCACCCTCGAGGAGTATGCGCAGGACTTCCTCGAGCGCAGCCATCGCGAGCGCCTGCGCCTCGACCTCGAGATCGCCCCGATGCTCGAGACGCGCGCGTCCCTGGCGGCGCGCATCCCCGAGACCGAGAAGGCGGCGGCGCGGGCGCAGGAGCGCCTCGACGCGATGCCGGTGCTGCTCGCGCCCGACCAGCTCGCGCTGCGGCGTGGCGGCGAGTACGACACCGCCGACGACGTCGTCGCTGCCCGGCGGGCCCGCGAGTACGAGGGGACGCGACGCCCGCTGGTCGACGAGGCCGCGCGGCTGCACGCCCAGCTCACCCAGATGCGCGTGGAGTACGCCCGGCTCGGCAGCACGATCCGGGCGTGCGAGGTCGTGGGGGCGACGCGGGTGCGCCGCCTGCACGCCCAGATCATGCGCCGAGTCAGCGCCTACGAACGCCACCTCGTCCGCCGCCATCCCGCCGGGGACCGGATCGGTCCGGCCCTCGCTGCACAGCACCCCGCGGTGCCGGGCTGGGTGCTCGCCGCGGAGGATCCCGAGGAACCGCCCCCGATGCTCGCCGGTCCCCACCCCTAGCCGTACCGCAGACCTCCGCCCGACGCGCCCCGCGCCGGGCGGGCGTGGAGGAGTTCTCATGGCCCGTTGGTTCCGCCGCGGCGGTCCGCGCAAGGACGCGTCGTCGTCGAGCCCGGCTCCCGGGCGGGACGGGGCCCGGTCGTCGGGGTCGCAGCCGTCGCTGTCGTCGCTGCCGTCGACGACCAACGGGCACAGCCGGACGGGCGGCCCGGCCGCCACGGCGCCGTCGAACGGGTCGGCGACACCGGAGGAGCGGCGCTTCGCCCAGGTCTACGCGGCCGACCGGGTGGGACCGATGCCCTACCCGAACCAGGCCACGCCCGACGTGGGCGCGGCGCGCGGACGGGTGCGCCAGCTCGTCGGCGACCTCCTCCCGCACGCCCTCGACGAGGGCACCGGTGCCGCCCTGGACCCTCTCATCGCGTCGTGGACCTCGGGGTGGCTCTCGCGCGTCGACTCCCAGCACGCCGACCACCAGGCGGTCATCGACCGCCTCGTCGGCGGGGCGCGCCAGCAGCTCGCCGAGGCCGAGGCCGCCCACGAGCGCGACCGCCGCGCCCTCGAGATCGCCCGCCGCGACTACGCCCAGGCCCGCGAGGCCCTCCTCGAACCCGTCGAGCCCGAGCCGGACACGCCGGCGGGCGCGGCGTCCGAGGGGAGCGACGAGCCGCTCCACCGGCCCTCCCGACACCGGGCAACCGACGGCCGGAGCTCCGGCGACCGGAGCGCCGGCGCCGGGTACCGGGTCCAGGAGCCGGCGGACCAGGGCCCCCCGGAGCCTGCGACCGGCCCGATGCCCGTGCAGCGCCCGACCGACGCGGGACGCGCCCCGTGAGCGGCCGTCACGCGACACCTACACTGCCGCCGCCCCCGAACACGTGGAGCCTGTCGATGAGCTCGAGGAGCCGGGTCGCCATGCCCCAGGGCTCGCCGCGGACCGGGGAGGTCACCCGATGAGCGCGCCCCGCCCGTCGTCGGGCCGCCCGTCCTCGGGGGCCCGGCCGCGCTCGTACCGCGACGCGACGATGCTGATCAACCGCTCGCGGGAGGACTACCTCTCGCTCGGGATCATCGTGCTCGCCATCGGCGGCGACATCGCGGCGTTCTACGTGGTGCTCGCGCGCGTCTTCCGCGGCTCGCCGCTGCTGATCCTGCTGGGCACCGTCGGGTTCGCCGCGGCGGCGGTGGGCCTCGCCCATCTCGTCGGCCAGGGGCTGGCCCGGCGCCGCTGCGGCGACCCGCGCGCCTCGGTGTCGCTGACGATCGCCTCCGGCCTGGTCTGGCTGGTCCTGGGCGTCTCCGCCTTCATCACCCGGCTGCTGACCCCGAGCGGATCGTCCTCGGGCGGGAGCTTCGGATCGTCGTCCGGCGGCGGTTTCTCCTCGGGCGGCGGCGGCTTCGGCTCGGGTGGCGGGGGCGGCTTCGGCGGCTCCTCGTCGGGCGTCGACCTCTCCGCGGCGCTGCCCGCGGTCCTGTTCGGCGCGCTGTTCCTGGCCAGTGGTGTGGCGGCGATGGTCGCGACCTTCCTGTCCTTCAACCCGGTCGCCGGGGCCCTGCGTCGCGCCGAGAAGCGCATGCAGCACGCCACCGACGCCGAACGCGGCTCCCGCGCCGAGCTCGAGCGCGCGCGGGAGGCGCTGCGCCAGCAGGAGAACGAGCGCGAGCGCGAGGACCAGCGCTGGCGTGCCGCCCGCCAGCAGGTCGTCGCCGAGATGCTCGAGCTGCAGAACTACGCCCGCACCCTGATGGCGTCGCAGAAGAAGAACCCGTCGGTCACCGACGGCCTGTCCGGCTCCGCGCTCTACCCGCTGTTCACCCCGGCGAGCGACGTCGTCCCCGGCGAGGAGGCCCCGCCGCCGTTCCGCCCGGAGCCGCGCGAGACCACCAAGACGTCCGTCGCCCCCTTCCCCGGGACCAGCCCGAACGGAGATCATCCTTGACCGCACCGGTGCGGACGGCCGCCACGGCCCTCGCGGCCTTCCTGACCGTCGCCCTGGTGGCGGGGTGCTCCGGCAGCGACAGCGGCTCGGGCGGCTTCTCCGCCGAGGGCGGTGGTGGGGGCCTGAGCTGCCCCGTACCGGTGGGACCGATGGCGATCGCGGTGTCCGGGCGCGCGAACAGCCCCGAGCCGGGCCTGCCTCAGGGCGTCCAGGGCGCGGCCGTCTCGGTGGTGCGCGGCGCGTCCGACCAGGACCTCCAGCCCCGCTTCACGATCATCAACGTCGACGGGCGGCCCTCCTCGGCGGGCAGCGACACCTTCCGCACCGATGCCGGCAACTCGATCGCCGCCGGGGACGACCAGAACGCCTTCCTGGACGGTCTCGGCAACGCCGTCACGCAGGTCCGCGCGGAGAACCCCGAGGTCGACGTGCTCGGCGCGCTCGACCTGGCGGGCCGCTCGGTGCAGGGCAACCGTCCGGGCACCGTGGTCCTGGTCGACTCCGGGCTCTCCACCGTCGCGCCACTGGACTTCCGCCAGCCGGGCCTCCTCGACGCCCCGGTCACCGACACCGTCGAATTCCTGCGCGCGAACGACGCGCTACCCGACCTGCGCGGCGCCACGGTGATCCTGGCGGGACTCGGGGACACCTCCGACCCGCAGACGGCGCTCAGCCCGGCGCAGCGCTCCTCGCTGGTCGCGCTCTGGAGCGGGATCAGCACGGCCGCAGGCGCCGCCTGCGTGGCCGTGGTGGACGAGCCGCGCGGCGGTGACGCCCCCTCCGGTGTCCCCCCGGTCAGCACGGTCGACGTGCCGCCCCCGCCGACGATCACCCCCGGCCGGGCCACGACGCTGCCCGACGACGGGTCGGTCGGTTTCCAGCCCGACACCGCGGAGTTCCGCGACCGGAATGCCGCACGCGGCGTCCTCACTCCGTTCGCGCAATTCCTGACCGGCTCGCCGAATGCGCGCCTCGCGCTGACCGGCACCAGTGCGCGGGCGGGCACCCAGGAAGGGCAGAACGACCTCTCGACCCGGCGCGCCGAGGCGGTCAAGCAGTTGTTGGTCGAACTCGGCGCGCCCGCCGACCGGATCACCACGCGCGGCGTCGGGAGCCAGTTCCCGGGCTACGTCAACGACGTCGGTCCGGACGGTCGGCAGTTGCCCGGGCCGGCGAGCCAGAACCGGACCGTGATCGTCGAACCGTCCGGATAGGACCAGTGACGGGGCGTGATCACCTGTCGCCGGACCCGCCGAGCGGCCCTCGTTGCCGAAACGTGGTGGCCATCACATTGCGATGTGGTCACGGTCGACGGCCCGCGAGGAACCCGGTCGGAGCAGCACCGATGGCCTGACGGGGGCGTCAACACGCACCGGTTCTGGATCGATTCTTCGCACCGTACGGCCTCGGTAGCGCTGTCGGACGCGCGTTCGGGTGCCTAGCGTCGTCTCTCCGGAAGCGTCATCGAACGTCCGGAGGACACCACATGACCACAGCCGCAGACCGGAGCCCCGACACCGCGGCTGGCCTCGAGACCACATACGACGAGGCCGATGTACACCAGGAGTTCGGCGAGACGCCGACCGAGGTTCGCGACACGAACCACTACCAAGAGGAGTACATCAAGGGATTCGTCGACAAGTGGGACGACTACATCGGCTGGGAAGGTCGGGCCGCCAGTGAGGGCTCGTTCTTCATCGACCAGCTGAGGGCCCGCGGCGTCGAGAAGGTCCTCGATGTGGCCACCGGGACCGGGTTCAACTCGGTCCAGCTCCTCAAGGCCGGTTTCGAGACCGTGTCGGCCGACGGCAGCGCGGAAATGCTCGCCAAGGCATTCCAGAACGGTCGCGACCACGATCACGTCCTGCGGGTCGTCCAGGCCGACTGGCGCTGGCTGAACCGCGACGTCCACGGCGAGTACGACGCGATCATCTGCCTCGGCAACTCCTTCACGCACCTGTTCGCCGAGCGCGACCGGCGCAAGGCGCTCGCCGAGTTCTACGCGATGCTCAAGCACGACGGCGTCCTGATCCTCGATCAGCGCAACTACGACGAGATCCTCGACCACGGGTTCTCGTCGAAGCACAAGTACTTCTACTGCGGCGACACCGTCACCGCGGAGCCTGAGTACGTCGACGACGGGCTCGCCCGGTTCCGCTACACGTTCCACGACGACGGGTCCGTGTACCACCTCAACATGTTCCCGCTGCGCAAGGACTACGTGCGGCGCCTCATGCGTGAGGTCGGCTTCCAGCGCATCGAGTCCTACGGCGACTTCCAGGAGACCTACGGCGACGAGACGCCGGACTTCTGGATCCACATCGCCGAGAAGACCTACCGACCGGACGAGGAATTGAGCGAGAACTACTCGACCGCGGTCAACACCGCGCGCGACTACTACAACTCCAGCGACGCCGACACCTTCTACCACGAGGTCTGGGGCGGCGAGGACATCCACGTCGGCCTCTACGAGACCCCCGACGAGGCGATCGCCCCGGCGTCGCAGCGCACCGTGGCGAGGATGGCCGAGACGGCCGGGATCACCGCCGACACCCGCGTGCTCGACATGGGGGCCGGCTACGGCGGGGCGGCCCGGTGGCTCGCGAAGACCTACGGGTGCAAGGTCACGTGCCTCAACCTCTCCGAGGTCGAGAACGAGCGGAACCGCGAGAAGAACCGCGACCAGGGCCTCGACCACCTCGTCGACGTGGTCGACGGTTCCTTCGAGGACATGCCGCTGCAGGACAAGGCCTACGACCTCGTCTGGTCGCAGGACGCGTTCCTGCACTCCGGCGAGCGTGGCCAGGTGGTCTCGGAGATCGTGCGCGTGCTCGCCGCCGGCGGGCAGGTCGTGTTCACCGACCCGATGGCCCACGACGACGCCGACACCTCGGCGCTGAGCCCGATCCTGTCGCGCCTGCACCTGGACTCGCTGGGCTCACCGGGCTTCTACCGGCAGGAGTTCGCCAAGCACGGGTACGCCGACTTCGTCTTCGACGACCACACCCACCAGCTCACGACCCACTACGGGCGGGTGCTGGCCGAGCTCGAGTCCGCGGAGCCGCGGTTCCGGGGCACGATCTCGGACGAGTACATGTCCAACATGAAGACCGGCCTGCAGAACTGGGTCAACGGCGGCGGCAGCGGACAGCTCTCCTGGGGCATCTTCCGCGTCCGGCGCTGACGCGCCCGCTCAGGGCGTCGACCCCCACCGGTCGCTGACGGCGGCGGGGTGCTCCGGCACCCCGCCGCCGTCGTGCGTCACGGCCCCGGCGATCGCGGTGGCGACGCCCTCGCGCCGGTGGGGGTCGCGGCGCAGCGAGCGCGAGAGCTCGACGTGCACGAACTCCGTCCCGGCGTGGGCGGCGACGAGGCCCGCGACGTTGCGGCGGCCGAGCAGCCCGGCCCAGCGCGGGTCGTCGCCCGTCCCCACCCGCTCCCCCGTGGCGCGCACCGCCGCGACGACCGCGTCGAGCAGCGGGCCCGGTCGCGACGCCCCCGGCGAGAGCACGACGTCCACGCCCGGCCCCGGACGGTCGGCGAAGCCGTGCAGCTGCACCTGGGGCAGGCCCCGGGCGGTGAGGGCCGCCGCGAGCCGCGAGAACACGGTGTCCGCGCGCACCGCCACGTCGGCGGGGAACGCCCCGCGCTCGCGCGCACCGCGCGGTGCACCGGCCACCCGGTGCGCGCCCGCCTGCAGGTAGACCGCCCCGGGACACCGCGACCGCACGGCCAGCCCGACCTCCTCGGTGTGCAGGTCGGCGTTGGGGTGCGGGATCTCGACGAGCACCGCGGGCCGCACGCCCGCCCGCATCGCCAGCGTCAGCCACGAGCGCTCGCTCGCGGGGTCCGAGCGCAGGAGCAGGGTGCCGTCGCGGCACCGGTGGGCCGTCAGCGCGAGGGCGGCGCCTGCGGCCGCGGCCGCGACGACGTCGCCGGTCAGGATCGCGCGGGCCAGCTCCGGCAGGGCGGCGAGGTCCTCGGCGCGTGGCGGGCGGTACGGCCCGTCACGCCGCATCGCGGCGACGTCGCGCGCGACGATGCGCGCCAGCTCGTCCCCCACGACGGAGAGCCTGCCCCAGCGGCGCGCACCGTGCCCAGCTCCGGCGGCGGGCGCCGCCCCGACCCCGGCGCGGGCGTCAGCGTCCGGCGACGAGCGCCGGGCGGCCGTCGCGGTGTCCCGGGGAGGATGCGCCGGCGGTGCGCGGCGGGCCCCAGACCGCCGAGGTGCGCGGTCGGGGGGCGCCCGGAACCGGGTCGTAGCGGATCGGCGCCCGCGGGCCCGCCGGGGCGGGCTCCGGGGCCCGGCGCGCCGGAGCGGCCCGTGACGGGGCGGGCGGCGGCGCCGCGAGGCGGACGGTCGGCGGCACCGGGGCGAGCCGGACGGGAGCGGGCCCCGGTACCGGTCCGGGCGGGGGCGGCGGGACCACCGGCATCGTCAGGGTAGGCACGGCGTCGACGGGCCACGGGCCGCGGACGACGGTCGCGGCCTCGGCGAGCCGCCGGGGCCGGGCCGGGACCGCCGCGCTCCGGCCACGGGCGTGCCGTCCGGCAGCGCGCGGGCTGGGCTCGCCGGACGCCCCCGTTGCTCCCAACGACCAAGTCGGCGCTGCCATGTAGCCCAGTCTGGGGGGCCGGTTCGGGCCTTCCTGACCGGGGGATCATCGCTGGGCCGTCGGGGTGGCGCGCCGGGACCCGACCGTCACCGGTCGCATCGTTCCCGCCCGATCCGGCGACGCGGCCTCGCTCGACCCGCTCCGCGGCACCGGAGAGGGACCGGCCACGTGGCCGCCGGCCCGCAGCGCCTCGCTACCGTGTCGTGCGGTCCGACGAGTCCGCCCGGCGAGGTGTCCGGCTCGACGCGGATGAACAGGAGGACCCGTTGTCCGCACAGACCCCGCCCCTGCGCGTGCTGATCGTCGGCCAGGCCCCCACCACACCCGGCGGGATCGCGAGCGTCCAGCGCCTGCACGCGGCCTCGCTGCGCCGGCGGGCGGACGTCGAGGTCTCGGTCGTGATCACCTATGACGAGATCGGCCCGGTCGGCCGGCTCCGGCTCATGGTCACCGGCCTGGCCCGTGCCCTCGCGCTCGTGGCGCGCCGCCGCGTCGACGTCGTCGACCTGCACGTGGCGAAGGGCCTCTCCGTCCTGCGCAAGGGCATCGTGGTGACCGCCGCCCGGGCCCGCGGGGTCCCGACGGTCCTGCACGCGCACGCCGGCGCCTTCAGCACGTGGTTCGACGGCCTACCGCGACACGTCCGCGTCCTCGTCGCCGCCATGCTGCGGCCCGACCGGGTGATCGTGCTGTCGGAGCAGGCCCGCGGTGACTACGCCGCGCGGTTGCGGATGCCCACCGACCACGTCCTCCTGGCCGCGAACCCCGTCGAGATCCCCGAGGCCGTGCCGGACCGCCCGACCGGGGGACCGGTCGAGGCGGTGTTCCTGGGCCGGCTCATCGATCGGAAGGGGGTCTTCGACCTGCTCGACGCTCTCGCCGAGCTGGGCCCTGACGTCCGGCGCCGCCTGCACGTCACGGTGGCCGGCCACGGTGACGCCGACGCGGTCCGGCGGCGGGTCGAGGCCCTGGACCTCGACCCGACGGTGGAGGTCCGCCCGTGGCTGGGCCCCGACGACCGCGACGCCCTGCTGCGCCGGGCCCAGCTGCTCGTGCTGCCGAGCTGGTGGGAGGCCCTGCCGATGGCGGTGCTGGAGGCGATGGCGTGGGGCGTCACCCCGATCGTCACCCCGGTCGGCACGCTGAGCACGCTGATCCGGGACGGGCAGAACGGGGTGGTCGTGCCGCTGCAGGATCCGTCCGCCCTGGCCGTCGCCCTCGAGAAGCTGCTGGACGACGAGGGGCAGCGCCGCGAGCTCGGGATCCAGGCCCGCGAGGACGTCCGCGGCTACGGCGCCGACGCCTGGGCCGACCACCTCGTGGCGCTCTACCGGAGCGTGCTGCGCCGCTGAGGATGCCGCCGCCCGTGGCAGGACTCAGAGGCTCCCGGCGACCATGTCCGCGACGCCGCGCCGGGCGCGCCAGCCCAGCACGGTGGCGATGCGCTGGGCGTCGGCCACCACCCGCGCCGGATCCCCCGGTCGGCGGGGGCCGTGACGTCGCGGCACCGGGGTCCCGGTGACCGCCTCGACCGCGTCCAGGACCTCGAGCACGCTCAGGCCGCGACCGCGACCGACGTTGAGCACGCCCCCACTGGTGCCGCCCTCGAGCGCCTGGACCGCGGCCGCGTGGGCGTCGGCCAGGTCGACGACGTCGACGTAGTCCCGCAGGCACGTGCCGTCCGGGGTCGGCCAGTCCGTGCCGTAGACCGCCACCGGCTCGCCGGTCGTCACCGCACGCACCACCCGGGGAAGGAGGTTGTCCCCACCCCGGTCGGCGAGCTCGGGCCGGGCGGCGCCGGCCACGTTGAAGTAGCGCAGCGCGGTCCAGGCCAGCCCGTGGGCCTCCGCGGCCCGCCGCACCACCCACTCGCCGGCCAGCTTGGACTCGCCGTAGGGGTTCGTCGGGACGGTCGGGTGGTTCTCGTCGACCGGCTCGTCGGCCGTCTCGCCGTAGACGGCCGCGCTCGACGAGTAGAGCAGCGCCCGCACCCCGGTGCGCACGGCCGCGCGCACGAGGGCGACGGTGCCGGCGACGTTCTGGTCGTAGTAGTACAGCGGATGGGCGACGGACTCGCCGACGGACTTCTTGGCCGCGAGGTGCACGATGCCCTCGACGCGGTGCGTCGTGCAGACGTCGGCGAGGACGTCGACACCGTCGAGGAGCCCGACCTCGGCCAGGGGCACGCCGGGGATCCGGTCGCGCCGCCCGGTGGACAGGTCGTCGAGGACCACGACCTCGTGTCCCGCCGCGCGCACGGCCTCGACGACGTGGGCGCCGATGTAGCCGGCACCGCCGGTCAACAACCAGGTCGACACCCGCGGTCCACCCCTCTCCGCTCCCGCCCCGGCGCCCCGGACCCGGGCGGCCCACGGCGTGACGGCGGCCGACTGTAGCGTCGGCCACCATGGACACCGCCGCTCCGGGTCGGGAGCACGCGACGAGGTGCCGCACCGACGGCGGGAACCCGTGAGCGGCATCCGGTCGGTCGAGCGGGCCGACCTCCCCGGGGTGTGCGCCCTCTTCGAGCAGGTGATGGGCTCCGGGGAGCGCACACCGGACCCCCGGCTCGTCCCGTACTTCGCCCGCGTCCTCCTCGACGACCCGTGGGCGGATCCGGAGCTCCCCTCGCGGGTGTACGAGGCGCCCGACGGCGAGATCGTCGGCTTCATCGGGTCGAGCACCCGCCGGATGCGGGTCGACGGCCGGCCGATCCGGATGGTCGCCAGCAGCAACCTGGTGGTGCACCCGGACTGGCGGCCGCGCGGGATCGGGGCCCTGCTCCTGCGCCGGCTCCTCGGCGGGCCCCAGGACCTGACGATCGCGGACCGGTCCAACGACAGCTCGCGGGACATGTGGTTGCGGCTGGGGGGCCAGGAGCTGCTGCACGCCTCGATCGGGTGGTACCGCGTGCTCCGGCCCGGCGGCACGGTCGGGGCGCTGATGGACCTGCGCGGCCGCGGCGGTGTCCTGCGGGCCGGCGCCAGGGTGGCTGCCGCGCCCGTCGACGCGCTCGCCCGGCGGCTGCCCGGTCGGTCGCTGCTGCCCGCCGAACCCGCCGGTGTCGTCGAGCCGCTCACCGTCGAGGTGCTGCTCGAGCAGATGACCACGATCGACCGCTACCTCCGGCTCCGCCCGGACTACGACGCCGCGTACCTGCGCTGGGTGTTCGACGAGCTCGACGCGCTGCGTGCCCAGGGCCGCCCGGTCGGTCGTCTGGTGCGGGGGGACAACGGCCGGGTCCTCGGGCTGGTTCCTCTACCTGCTCCCGGAGGGCGGTGTCGCGCAGGTGCTCCAGGTGGCCGTGACGGGCCACGACGCGGACGTCGTGCTCGACCACCTGTTCCGGCAGGCCTGGTCGGACGGCGCCGCCGCGGTCGCGGGCCGGCTGGAGCCCGCCCTGGGCGGGCTCCTCGGCAGCCCCGGCGTCATCGTGCGCAAGTCGGCCCGGGCCCTCGTGCACGCGGAGGACTCGACGCTGCTGGCCCTCCTCGGGTCGACGAAGTCCCTGATGAGCCACCTCGACGGGGAGTGGGTCGTCTCGCACGCCCGGCGACTCTGACCCCCGGGAACCGGGCCCCGAGGGGTCCGGGTCCCTCGCCGGGGTCCGGGCGGGCCGTGCCACGATCGACGCCTGCCAGCGAGCGAGGAGGTCGTGCGGGTGCGATCGAGTGAAGGTCCCGGCAACGCGGCGGGCCCGGGGACGACGAGCGGGCGCGCGTCCCGCGCGCTGGCCGTGGTGGTCGTGTCCCAGGGACGCGCCGATCTGCTCGACCGTGCGCTCGCGAGCGTCGACAAGTGGTTGCCCGACGCCCGGGTCCACGTGTGGGACAACCGCTCGTCCGGGACGGCGGCCGTGGCCGAGCTCGCCGCGCACCGTCCGGACGTCACCTGGACCTTCTCCGACTCCGACCGCGGTCACATCGTGGCGACGAACCGGCTGATGGCCCAGGTCCCCGACTGCGACGTCCTGGCGCTCGACCCGCGCGCCGAGCTGCTCGGCCCCCTGACCCGCGCCCGCGACGCGCTCGCCGAGCCCGGGGTCGCGGTGGTCTCGCCCACCGTGGTCGACCCGGAGGGCCGCCGTCGGCCCTGGGACGTCGCGCACCGCCGGCAGAGCGTGGTGCGGAGCCTGGTCCGCGCGGCCGGCTACGCCGAGACGTTCCGCGGCCGTCGCGTCAGCGACCTCTACCCGTCCGCGCCGGAGGAGGTCGACGGCTATCTGGCCGGTGGCGCCCTCCTGGTGTCCCGGGACGCCTGGGAGGCGCTCGGCCCGCTCGACGAGCGCTTCTTCGACCACGGCGCGGACGCGACCTGGCAGCGGGACGCGCGCGCCGCGGGCTGGACGCTGCGCCTGGTCGACGAGCCGGAGCCCCAGGTCCGCCAGAGCGGCGCGGAGACCGACCCCGACGACCCCCTCGCCACCCGGCGGGACGACCTGCGGCGCGCCAGCCGGGTCATGGCGCTGGGCGTCCGGCGGAACGCGGGACGGGGCTCGGTGTACTCGGCGGGCGAGATCCTGCTCGAGGGGCTGCAGCCGGCACGGCGTGCCCGGAGTCGGTGGCGCCGGGCGGCGGCGGCCGGGCGGGCCGCGGGACGACCCTCGATCGTGATCACCAGCAACGGCCTCGACCTGGGCGGCGCCGAGCGCCAGCGCGTGCTGCTCGCCAACGAGCTCGTCGAGCGCGGTCACCCGGTGACGGTGGTGGTCCTGCAGAAGCTGGGCCCCTACACCGCCGAGCTCGACCCGCGGGTGCGCCTGCTGATGCGGCCGTGGTGGCAACCCGTGGTCGACGTCGCCGGGGACGACGCGATCGTGATCGGCGGGGTCACCAACACCGAGATGGGGTTCGCGCTGGGCTGGCGGGCGCAGGGACGGCTGGGCGGCGGACGTCGTCGCTGGCTGCCCGCCACCCACGACCCCGCGGTGCTCGACCGCGCGACGTACTCCGAGGCGCAGGCGCGCGCGCTGCGCACCGCGGACGGCCTGGTGGTGCTCTCCACCAGCCACCACGAGGACCTGACCCGCCACCAGCAGCTCACGGACCCCGTCATGGTCGCGCCGAACGGGATCCCGGTGGCCGACGCCCGTCCGTACCGCCCGGCGACGGAGGGCGGGCCGGTCCGCTTCGGGATGCTCACCCGCATCATGGAGTACAAGAACCCGCTGCTGCTCATCGACGCCCTCGACGCCCTGGACCGGCCGGGGGCCTGGACGCTCGACATCTTCGGTGACGGCCCCGACCTCGCCGACCTGCGCGAGCGGACACCCGAGCACCTCCGCGACCGGGTCCGGTGGCGCGGTCGCTCGTCGGGGCCCGACGAGGCGTTCGAGGACATGGACGTGCTCTGCGTCCCCAGCGGGTTCGAGGCGTTCCCGCTGGTCATGGTCGAGGCGATGATCCGCGCGGTCCCGGTGATGGCGTCGGTGTCCGGCGCGGTCCCCGAGATGCTCGACGACGGCCGGGCGGGCGTCGTCGTCCACCCCCTGACCCGCGAGCGGTGGACCGAGGCGGTGCGCGCCGTGGTCGACGACCCGGCCGGGACCGCGGCCCTCGGGACCGCCGGTCGGGAGCGGGCGCTGCGGCACTACACCGTCTCGGCGATGGTCGACGACTACCAGCGGGCGTTCGCGCGCGTCCTCGACCGGCCCGTCCCCGAGGGCCCGACGGAGCCCGCCGCGGTGCTCTGACGGTCCGCGGGCCGATCGCGCCCGTCCCGTACTCTCCGACGCCATGGCCCGTCCCGTCCATCAGCCGGTCCGCCTGTGCCTCGTCCTGAACGTGGCGCTGGTCGGCGGCGCCGAGGTGGTCCTGCTCGAGATGTTCCGCCACCTCGACCCGGAACGGATCCGGCCCGAGCTGGTCTGCCTGCGCGAGCCCGGGCCGCTGGCCGAGGACTTCCGGACCTCGGGATTCGACGTCACCGTTCTCGGGCGCCGCGGATGGCGGGACCTCCGCGCCACGGCCCGTCTGTGGCGTCACTTCCGGCGGACGCGTCCCGACGTCGTGCTGGTGCCCCACTTCCAGCGCGCCCCGCTCGTCCTGGGCCCGTGGTTCGCCCGGCTGGCGGGCGTGCCGGCCAACGTGATCGCCGTGCACAACATGGATGCGCACCACGTCGGCGACCGCGTGCTGCCGCGCTACGTGGTGGAGACCCTGCGGATCACCGACGGCCTGGCCCTGCTGGTCCCGAGCCAGAGCCGCTACCTGCGCGAGCACGAGGGCGTGGGCCGTTTCCCCTGGCGGCGGGTCCCGGAGTACGTCGTCCCGAACGGCATCCGCATCCCCGAGCTCCCGGCCGCGGACGAGCGCGGGGCCGTGCGCCGCGAGCTCGGTCTCGCCGACGACGACGTGGTCGCGATCCTCGTGGCCCGGTTGACGGTCATCAAGGGCCAGGACCGGCTGCTGCGGGCGCTGAGCCGGCTCGCCGACGAGCATCCGCGCCTCAAGGCCCTGATCGTCGGCGAGGGACCCGAGCGCGAGGCGCTCGAGGGCCTCGCCCGGGAGCTCGGGGTCACGGACCGGGTGATCTTCACCGGGCTCCGTCGCGACGTGCCCCGCCTGCTCGCCGCGGCCGACCTCGGCGTGCTGCCGTCGGCACACGAAGGCGTGCCGATGTCGGTGATCGAGCAGATGGCGGCCGGGCTCCCCGTGCTGGCGACCGCGGTCGGCGGACTGCCCGACATGATCGGCGACGGCGACGAGGGCTTCCTCGTCCCCGCCGGTGACCTCGACGCCCTCACCGCCCGGCTCGGCGCCCTCGCAGGCGACGACGAGCTGCGCCGGTCGGCGGGGAAGCGGGCGCGGCTGCGCGCCGAGCGCGAGTTCAGCATCGAGCGGACCGCCCGCGCCTTCGAGGCCATGGTCGAGGCGGTGCTCGCCCGCTGAGGACGGTGTCGGCCTCAGACCGGGGCGAGCACGCGGGGACCGTCGTGGGCCGCGGCGAGCTCCTCGGGCATCGGGGCGAGGTCGGAGGCGCGCACGAAGTCGCGCAGCGTCGTGCCCGAGCACTCGGCGTCGACGTTCACCGAGCCGCGCCCGTCGGCGACGTCGTCGATGTCGACGACGCGGAAGTCGATCGAGAACCGGGTGCGGCCCGAGGTGTTGGGCACCGAGGAGTGCAGCTGGTTGCCCGAGAACACCATCATCCCGCCGACCTCGGGCACCACCCGGACCTGCGGGTCGAGCTCGACCGGCTCCTCGGGGGTGGGCTGGTCGCGGGTGTCGGTGCCGATGTGCTTGGCGGCGTCCAGACGGCTCGTCCGGTTCCACTCGGCGTAGTCGTAGCGCCGGGAGCCGTTGCGCAGGCCCTCGGTCATGTAGCGCGGGTGGAAGGCCATGACGTTCTCGGGGGTCACCGGGTAGACCGGCATCCACCAGTTGGTCTGGCACATCGGCGCCGAGTACCACGTGTCGCGGTGCGGGTGGAAGGCGAACGCGATGCCCGTCGTCAGGTAGTGGTCCGAGGTCGAGGTCCGCAGGCGGGGCACGTCGAAGTAGGTGCGCTCGAGGTCGCAGCCGCGCTCGGCGAGGATCGCCGGGAGCAGTTCCTTGCACCGCGGGTGGTGGATGAAGCGGGGCTTGAGGTCGGCGAGCAACGTGGCGAAGTCGTGGACGTCCATCGAGTACTGGGCCGTCTGCGGGTCGCGACCCGCGAAGGCCTCCTCGACGAGCTCCCGCGTGAAGTCGACCAACGCCAGCGTCGCCGGGCCGGCTCCGTAGACCATGACCTCCCCGCGGTAGAGACGGTCACGGCGGGTGGCATCGTCGAACGACGGGTTCGACAGCACGTTGGTCATCTCCGTACTCCTGTCCTCCGACCACACGAGAGCTCGTCTCGCACGGTAGCGAAACGTCACCCGGCCGGGGGAAGCGGGTCGCCCGTTGGAGTCGTTCCGTACGGAGAGTCACAAATCTTGACGCAAGCGTCATCGCGACGAGGGAAGGTGGAGCCATGCCGAACGCGATCGAGCGGTTCGCCGAGTCCACACGGGTCCAGAACCGGCTGCACGAGCTGATCCCGGGCGGGGCCCACACCTACGCACGGGGTGCCGACCAGTACCCCGAGCACATGGCGCCGGTGCTCGACCACGGGCAGGGCGCCCGGGTCTGGGACGTCGACGGCAACTGCTTCGTCGAGTACGGGATGGGCATGCGCTCGGTCACCCTCGGCCACGCGTACACGCCCGTCGTGGAGGCGGTGCGCGAGGAGCTCACCCGCGGCAACAACTTCTCCCGACCCACCGAGCTCGAGCTGCTGGCGGCCGAGGACTTCCTGTCCTTCGTGCCCGGCGCGGACATGGTGAAGTTCGCCAAGAACGGCTCGGACGCCACCACCGCGGCGGTCCGGCTGGCCCGCGCCGCCACCGGCCGCGAGATGATCGCCGTGGCCGACCAGCCGTTCTTCTCCACCGACGACTGGTTCATCGGCGCGACCCCGATGCACGCCGGCATCCCCGACTCCGTGCGCACGAGCACGGTGGGATTCCGCTTCAACGACCTCGAGTCGGCGCGCGCCCTGTTCGCGGCCCACCCCGGCCGCATCGCGGCGGTGTTCCTCGAGGCCGCCACCGGGATGCGCGCGCCGGCCCCCGGCTTCCTGGCGGGCCTGCGGGAGCTGTGCACCGCGGAGGGCGCCGTGCTGGTGTTCGACGAGATGATCACCGGGTTCCGCTGGTCGAGCCACGGCGCTCAGGGCGTCTTCGACGTGATCCCGGACCTCTCGACCTGGGGCAAGGCCCTCGGCAACGGCTTCCCGCTCGCGGCGCTCGCGGGCCGTCGGGAGCTCATGGAGCTCGGCGGCCTGCGGACCGACGCCGACCGTGTCTTCCTGCTCTCCACCACCCACGGCCCCGAGTCGGTGGGCCTCGCCGCCTTCCGCGCCGTCGCCCGCGCCTACCGCGAGGGCGACCCGTGCGGCGTGATGGCACGGCAGGGCGAGGCGCTGGCCCGGGCCGCCAACGACGTGATCGCCGAGGCCGGCCTCTCCGACCACCTCGAGGTGGCCGGGCACCCGGCGTGTCTGGTGTTCCTCACCCGCGACGGTGAGGGCAGGCCGTCGCAGCCGATGCGCACCCTCTTCCTGGCCGAGCTGCTCCGGGCGGGATCCTCGGCCAGTCCTTCGTGATCTCCGCCGCGCACACCGACGACGACGTCGCGCAGACCGTGGAGGCCGTCGGCTCGGCGCTGCCCGCCTACCGCAAGGCGCTCGAGACCGGCACGGTCGCCGGCCTGGTCGAGGGCCGACCGGTCGCCCCGCCCCTGCGCAGCAAGGCGCACCCGCGCCGGCTCTAGCCACGGTCGAGGGTCGGTCCCCGGGGAACCCACAGGGCGTTCGAGCGTCCTACGAACCGTGCACCGGGTCCGCCCGGGCCGGGGCCGGGGACCTGTCCGGCCGACCGGAGCGCCTCGCTACCGTGTCCACCGGCCCGACGCAGGCCGCCGCCCCTGCGGTGCGCCGACGAAGAGGGCTGAGATCGCCCCCGACAGGACGGAACCGCCACGTGCCCGGTAGAGCACTCATCCTCGTCGAGAACCTCTCGGTGCCGTTCGACCGACGGGTCTGGCAGGAGGCGACCACCCTGCGCGACGCGGGCTGGGACGTCGAGGTGATCTGCCCGCAGGGTGAGGACCGGGACACCGAGCCCGAGGCCGTCGTGGACGGCGTGGCGATCCACCGCTACCCCCTGAAGGCGGCGTCCGGCGGTCCGCAGGGCTACGTCCGCGAGTACACCGCCGCGCTGTGGCACACGCTGCGTCTCGCGCGGAAGGTCCAGAAGCAGGGCGCGGTCGACGTCGTCCACCTGTGCAACCCCCCGGACCTGCTCTTCCTCGTCGCGCTGGTGCTCCGGCTGAGCGGCACCAAGGTCGTCTTCGACCAGCACGACCTGGTGCCCGAGCTGTACCTGTCGCGCTTCCGCCCCAAGCGCGACGCCCTGTACTGGATGGTCCGGCTCGTCGAGTTCCTCACCTACCGCACCGCCGACGTGGTGATCTCGACCAACGAGAGCTACCGGGCCAAGGCCGTCGGGCGCGGGCGGGTGTCCGGCGAGCGCGCCTTCGTGGTGCGCAGCGCCCCCGCGCTCGCCCGCTTCCGCCAGGTGCCCCCGGAGCCCGATCTCGCGCGCGGCCGCGAGCACCTGCTGGTCTACCTCGGCGTCATGGGCCCCCAGGACGGCGTGGACTACGCCGTCCGCGCGCTCGCCGAGCTGGCCGAGCGCCGCGACGACTGGCACGCCGCGTTCCTCGGCGGCGGCGACGCCTTCGACGACGTGGTCGCCCTGGCACACCGCCTCGGGCTGGCCGACCGGGTGACGTTCACCGGGATGGCCGGCGACGCCGACGTGCGGCGCTACCTCTCCACCGCCTGCCTCGGGATCGCGCCCGACCCCCGCAACCCGCTCAACGACGTGTCCACCATGAACAAGATCATGGAGTACATGGCGATGGGGCTGCCGATGGTCTCGTTCGACCTCACCGAGAGCCGCGTCTCCGCGGGAGAGGCCGCCGTGTTCGCCCGGCCCAACGACACCGGCGAGTTCGCGGCGCTGGTCTCGGAGCTCCTCGACGACCCGGTGCGCCGCAAGCAGATGGGCGAGGCCGGACGCGCGCGCGTCGCGGGGGCGCTGTCGTGGACGCGCTCGCAGGCGAACCTGCTGTCCGCCTACCGGGTCCTCGACGCCCACCCCGCTCCCCTGGCCGCCTCCGACCGGTGACGGGCGGGGCGCGCGGGGTCAGCGGGTGGCGCCGACCCTGGTCGTGACCGCGCGCGCGGCCCGGCCGGCCACCACGGACCCCTTGCGGAGCACCTTGCCCACCAGCTCGCGGACGTCGGTCAGGGGCGTGAGCAGCGCCCGGTGCATGGCGTAGGGCTCCCCCGGACCCGCGAGGCCGGGTCGGGTGGTGATCGCGGCGCGGTAGCCGGCCTCCGCCGCCAGCGCCATCGTCGCGTCGTCGTAGTCCCCCGCGTTGCCGTTGGGGTAGGCCAGCAGGTCGATCGGCCGGTCGAGCCCGGCCTCGAGGGCGCGACGGGACTCGACGAGCTCCCGGCGCTGCCCCTCGGGGCTCTCGCGGGCGAGGATCGGGTGGGTCACGGTGTGGGACCCGATGCCGTGGCCCGTCGCGGCCAGTTCGCGGGCGCCGTCCCAGTCGAGGAACAGGGGGTCACGAGATGGGGCGGGGGGCGCGATCCGTGCGGCGACGTCGGTCACCGTCGCCACGCGCGTCGCCGCGTCGAGCTCCTTGAGGTCCCGCTTGAGCTCGTCCAGCGCCGTCCGCCGCGCCTGCGGGGTCGAGAGGTCGAGCTCCCGGCCGCGCCAGGTCACGGAGTCGGCGGTGGCCCGGTCGAACGCGTCGGCCAGCACCTCCCACCAGGCGGCGCTGCGCCCGGAGAGGATGTCCGAGACCAGGAAGAACGTGCCGTGCATGCCGTGGCGGTCGAGCAGCGGCACCGCGGCCGTCAGCCAGTCGGCGTACCCGTCGTCGAACGTCAGCGCCACCGCGCGCGGCGGAAGGGATCCACCGGCGGCCAACGTCGTGACCGCCTCGTCGAGGGGGACCACCGTGGCGAGCTTGTCCAGCGCCGCGAGCTGGCGGGCGAACCCGCGTCGGCCTGCCCCCGGCGCGGCGCGGTAGTACGGCGTCGGATCGATGTTGTGCCAGCCCAGCACGAGCAGCCGTCGGCCCATGGACGCCCATCCTACGAACCGCGCCGAACCTCCCACCGCCCGCCTCGGGACGACCCCGCACGCTCCCCGGCGCAACCCGCACCGGGCCGTGGACGTCCTGTCTCGGAGAGGATGACTCGGCCGCCGCCCGAGGGGTCCGCGCTCGCCCGTGGGGCCGGTCCGGCAAACGGGTTCGGTACGTTCGCCGAGGAAGCACGTCAAAGTAGGGTGCGCAGGCGAGTCGCCCTCGGGCGACACGCCGGAGGCGATCAGACGAAAGGCAAGCGATGAGTCCGCTCCAGATTCAGTGGGACCGCATCCGCCGTCGGTGGGTGCTGATCCTGGTCATCGGACTCGTGGCCGGCGCCGGCGCCCTGGGAGCCTCGCTCCTGCAGGGGTCCACGTACACGGGCCGGGCCGCGTTGACGATCGTCTCGCAGGACCGTGCCCCTGAGCAGGACACCGTCCTCGCCCAGGGGTACGCGGACTACTTCAACCAGCCGTCGTCGCAGGAGGTCCTGCGCCAGGCGGCCGGCGTCTCCTCCTCCGTGGCGCTCAACGCCCGCATCGCCGCGGCGAGCCCCATCGTCTACATCGAGGCGACCACGACCAACGCGGACGTCGCGGCCGACGCCTCGTCCAAGATGGCCGTCGCCCTGCGCAACGACGTCAACCAGGGCCTCTCGGGCGACAGCGAGCGCCAGATCGAGGACCTGCAGCGGCAGCTCGCCGCGGCGCAGGCGTCGAACAACAACAGCCAGGTCAGCCAGCTCCAGGACGAGATCAGCACCCTGCAGGCCGACACCAACCAGCTCCAGGACCTCCAGCTCAACGCCGGGGTCGCGGCGAACCCCACCAACGCCGCGCGCAACGGCGGCGCGGCGCTGGTCGGCGGTCTGCTGTTCGGCATGCTGCTGGCGATGGCGCTGGGGCGGTTCGAGAACCGCATCGTGACCCCGAGCGAGGTCAGCGACCGGCTCGGGCTGCAGGTCCTCGCGGTCGTGGGGGGTCGGCGGCGCTCGGGTGACGATGCGCGCACCCAGGTCCTGCGCTCGCTCATGGGTCTGACCAGCGCCTACGGCATGCCGGTCCCGGGTTCGCTGGCGATCACGGGGCCGTACTCGACGCGGGCGTCGAAGAGCAAGGTCGCGATCTCGCTCGCCGGGCTCCGCGCCCTGCAGGGCCAGACCACGTTGCTCCTGCAGACCGATCTCGACGGCGACCGGTTCCCCTCCGAGCTCTCGAGCCTGTCCGGAGTCGCGGACTTCCTCGCCGAGCGGGGCGGGAGCCGCATCGACGGCAAGGTGTTCACCAACGGCCGCGCCCTGCTCGTCGGCCCGCCCGGCAGCAAGCGCGACGACCTGTTCGCCCTGTTCTCCAGGACCCACGTGCAGCGGCTGCTGAGCCAGGGCAAGGCGCTCGCCGACCTCGTGGTCATCGACGCGCCGCCGGTCGAGTCGGTGGAGGGCCAGGTCGTGTGCTCGGCCGCCGACCGCGCCCTCGTGGTCATCGAGGAGGGCGAGACCCGCGCCCGGGACGCGTCCGCGGCCGTCGACGCCCTCGGCCGGGTCGGCGCCACCGCGCTCGGCGCGGTGCTGGTGCGCAACCCCGGGCAGCTCCAGGACCCCGGCTTCCTCAAGGAGGGCACCTGGAACCCGGTGCGGCTGCCCGCGGCGCCGCAGAACGGACGGCCGGGCCCCGGTCCCGGTCCCGGCCCGGGTGCGCCCGCGCCGGGTGGACCGGAGGGGTCGTCCTCCCTCGGTCAGGTCCCGCCCGCCGACCGGACGCAGCCGATCTCGCAGAGGAAGCTCGAGGAGGCCCGCGAGGCGATGGCGCGTGACCCCGGCAACGTCGCCGGGGCGGTGGCCGCGGCCGGCGCCGGGGCCGGTGCCGCAGCGGCGGCCGCTCCCCGACCCTCGGCGGGCGCCACCAACGGGACCAACGGCGCCAACGGCCGGTCGAGCTCGGCCGCCGACGGCAAGCCCCTCGACTCCTCGGCGCGGGGACCGATGCCCCGGCGCGACGAGCCCGGGGCGGACGACCCGGCGGGACGCGGGGGCAAGCCCAAGCCGGGCGGCGCCACCGAGGCCCCCGGGCGCGGACCGGCCTCCGGCCGGGGCGCGGGCTCGACGCCCCCGCCGGAGCAGGCCGCCGGCCCGAAGCCGGGGTCCGACGCCCACGGTGCCGCACCCTCGCCGCGGCCGGGAACCTCGCAACCGGCCCGCCCCGGCGGTCCGGCGGCGTCCGGCAGTACGGCGCCGGCGTCCTCCCCCGCGGGGAACACCCCCGCACCGGACAACAAGCCGCCGTCGCGCGGGGGTCCCTCGGGTCCCGACGCCGCGCCAGGCGCCGACGTCCGCACCCGGCGCTCACCGGCCGGGCCCGACGCGAAGCCGTCGCCGCGGCCGAAGCCCGCGGACCCGCCGGTCGCACGCAACTCCTCGCCGACCGCGCCCGCCGCGAAGCCCGGGTTGTCGCCCGGCTCGCCCGCCGGCGCGAAGCGCGTGGGAACGGCGCGCTTCTCGAGCGGCTCGGCGCCGAAGGCGCCGAAGGCCCCGGCCGAGTCGTCGGAGGCCGGCGCGACCACCGAGAGCGCCGGCGGCGGTGCCGGGAAGGCCAGGGACGGGCTGTCCGCCCCCACCGTGACCATGCGCACGGAGAAATGAGCATCCTCCCGCGGAGGCTCCAGGCGTCCTCGCGCCGCGATCTCCTCATCGGGGGCGCGGCCTGCCTCGTGGTGCTGGCCCTGGCCACCACGACCCCCGGCAACGTCGGCATGCTGCTCGGCGCGCTGACCGTCGGTGTCCTGGTGGGCGCGCTCGCGCTGAGCGACCCGCTGCTCGCCCTGGTCTTCGTCGTGCTCGCCTCCTTCCTGCGGACCGCGCAGAAGGAGATCGTCTCGTCCGAGATGCTCACGCCGGCGTTCATCGTGTTGCTGGTGGCGCTCACGCTCGCCGTGGCGCGGAAGGAGAAGCGCCCGCCGGAGCTCGGGATCGTCGAATGGCTGATGGCGGCCTACGTCGCGTGGAACGTCGTCTCGTGGCTGCTCCCGCACCAGTACGAAGCCATCGACCCGCTGGCCGCGGACGCCCCCGCCGACGTCTTCCGTTGGATCTCTTCGGCGCAGGCCTCCCGTTCGCGGCCTACGTGCTGGCCAAGAGCGTCCTCGACGACGAGCGCAGCGTGCGCTGGCTCCTGTGGACCACCGTGGGGATGAGCGCCTACTCCGCCTGGATCAGCATCATGCAGTTCCACGGCCCCCGGTTCCTGGTCTGGCCGAAGTACGTCGTCGACGCCCCGGCCTGGGAGGGCCGGGCCAACGGCGTGTTCAACCAACCGGTGACCAACGGCCTGATCCTCGTCATGGGCTTCGTGGTGTGCCTGTTCCTGGCCAGCCGACCCGGCACGGAGCGACGCATCAAGTGGCTCCTCTACGGGGTCGCGGCGGCGAGTGCCTACGCCGTGTACCTCACCCACACCCGCGCGGCGCTGCTGGCGCTCATCGTGGTGATCGGGCTGGGGATCGTGTTCGCGGCGGGCTGGCGACGCGGGTGGGTCGTGTTCGCGGCCCTCGGGCTGGCCGCGGTGGCCGCCAACGCGTCGACCATCTTCTCCAGCGACCGCTCCGCCGGAGGCGTCGGCTCGTCGACCGAGGTCTACGACCGCCTCAACCTGATGGCCACGGCCTTCCAGGCGACGATGGAGCACCCGATCCTCGGGATCGGCATCGCCCGGTTCCAGGTCTACAACACCTACCACCACCTGGCCTGGTCGCAGCACGTCGACTGGAACCGCGGGTACGGCATCGTCTCCCACGAGAACGAGAGCGGTATCGCGGCCGAGCTCGGCATCCCGGGGCTGATTCTCTGGCTCGCCGTGCTGGCCTCGGTCATGTGGCTTCTCTGGCGGGCCACGCGCGAGCTGCCCCGCGACACGTTCCTCGGTGCCCCGCTGGCGTTCGTGGGAGCCATCGCGATCATCGTCATGGTGGTCAACGGGACGACGGTGGACCTCCGGATCCTCGACTTCGCGATGCTGCTGCCCTTCATCTTCGCGGGCATGGTGGCCGGCCAGCTCGAGCGCCACCGCGCGCACCGTGCCGCGCTGCGCCCCGGGGTGCCGGGCGGCGGGCTGCCCGGCGGGATGTCGCCCGACGACCAGCGGAAGTGGCGGGACGCGCCCGGCACCGCCACGCACCCGACCGGGGCCGAGGCCACCCCGCAGGACGACCGTCTCCTCGAGCCCCTCCGTTGACCGGGCGGCCACCTCCCCTCGGGTGGTCCGGCCCCCACGCTCCGCCCGCGCCAGCGCACCGGGGTGACGGCGGTGAGGGCCGCCGCCCGGCCGCTATCATGGGGCGTCCCGTTCGCAGGGCGAGCGGGTCCCGCGCGGGGGTCGACGCGCGTGTCACGCCGGCGATGACGGGTCCATGAGCCAACCACCACACCCCTCCGGGACAGCCCCCGACGGGTCGCCGCCCCGGAGCGGGTCGGCCGTGCCCGACAGCGAACACGACCCCTCGCTGGAGGGGCTCGGCTCGAAGCTGCGCCGGGGTGCGGCGTTCGCCTCCGTGGCGCTGATCTTCACCCAGCTCATCTCGCTGTCGCAGACCATCGTGGTCGCCCGCATCCTCACGCCCGCCGAGATCGGGACCTTCACCCTCGGCACCCTGTTCGCCAACTTCCTCACCACCGTGGCCGACGGGGGGATGCGGGCGGCGCTGATCCAGCGCGAGCGCGAGGTCGAGGACGCCGCGAACACGGCGTTCTGGATCAGCCTGGTGACCGGGACGGCGATGTCGCTGAGCGCGCTGGCGGCCGCTCCGCTGCTGGCGCTGTACTTCGACGACCGGCTGGTCGGTCTGATCTGTGCGGCCACGTGCGGCACGCTTCTGATCCACTCGCTGCTCAACGTCCCGGAGGCGCTGATGCAGCGGCGCTTCAACTTCAAGCGCCGCCTCGTGGTCGACCCCACCACGGCCGGCACCTTCGCCGTCGTCACCGTCACGCTCGTCCTCCTCGGGTACGGCGTGTGGGGCATGGTGATCGGTCTCTACGTGTCGCAGACGGCGACGCTCATCGCCTGCTGGACCCTGGCGCGGTGGCGGCCCGGCAAGGGCACGTTCACCTTCCGAATCTGGCGGGAGATGGCCGGCTACGCCGCTCCGCTGATCGTGTCGGGTCTGGTCGAGGACTTCCGCGACCTCGCCCAGCAGGCCCTCGTCGGGCGTCGCCTCGACCTCGCCGCCGCCGGGCAGTACCGCTACGGCCGCCGCATCGGCATCCTGCCGGGCCAGGCGATCATCCAGGTCGCGTCGTACGTCCTGTTCCCCGCGTTCGCGCGGATCGCCACCGACATCTCCCGGTTCCACCACGGGTTCCTGCGCTCGCTGCGGATGCTGTGGACCGCGACGGTCCCGTTCGCCGCGATCCTGGTGGCGCTCGGGCAACCCCTCATCGTGGTCCTGCTCGGCGAGCAGTGGCGGCCCGCCGGGCTGTTCGTCGCCGCCATGGCGGGCTACGGACCCGGCATCGCCATGAGCGCCATCGGCTACGAGTCGATCAAGGGTGCGGGCGAGAGCGCACGGATCAACTGGTTGACCGGCATCACGCTGGTCGTCGGCCTCGGCGGCCTCATCGCCCTGATCCCGCTCGGGCTGCTCGGGGTCGGCCTCGCCGCCTCCATCGAGGGCCTCGTCGCCGGTCTCGCCGGCCTGGCGCTCGCGCGCCACCTCGCGGCGGTGTCGGTCGCCGACCTGGTCGGGGTACTGGTGCCTCCCGTGATCGCCGCGGCGGTCGCCGGCACCGTGGTCGGCTTCCTCGAGCACGACCTGATCCACGCCGACCAGTGGCCGGTGGCGCTCGGCCTCGTGTTCCTCGCCGTCGAGGGCCTCCTGCTGCTCGGCATCTTCGCCGGGCTCCTCTACCTCATGGCCCCCGACGCCGTGCGGGAGCTCCGGGACGGGCTCCTGCGCCGGGCGCGCCGCGACGGCGGCGACAGCGACGGCGACGCCGACTCGGTCAGCGACGACGACGATCCGGACGGCCCACGCCCGGACGACCGGGGCGCCTTCCTCGACGCGCCCACCGAGATCCTGCCGATGTTCGGGCTCGACAGCCCCACCGAGTACGTGTACTCGCCGTACCGCCGGACCCCGATGCGGCGTCCACCCCCGGTCCGCGGGCCGCAGCTCCCCGCCCTGCCCGAGGGCACCCCACGAGGCGTTCCGACGACGGTTCGCCCGGCGGGTCACGCCGAGCGGGCCGCCCGCTTCGAGCAGTCCGGGCTCGACGCGCCCACCACGGCGCTGCCCCCGGTCCGCCCGAACGGATCGGCTCCCACCCACGGGTCCGCTCCCACCAACGGGTCCGCCCCCACCAACGGGTCCGCTCCCACCAACGGGGCCGCTCCCACCCACGGAGCCGACCGGAGCCACGGGCCCGACGAGCCGGCATCGCGCCGCCCCCGTCGTCTCATCCCGATGGTCCGGGTCTCCTCCCGTCGCCGGGAGGAACCCCCTCACGAGCCCGAGGACCGGGACCGCACCTCCGACCGCGACGACTGAGCAGCCCTCCGGGCGAGCGGCTCAGCATCCGGGTGGCGCGCCGCCGGTGCCGTCGGTGAACGCCGGGGCGCACGCGGCACGGCGCGGGGTGCCCAACGCGCCGCCGCCCGGGGAGGCCGGGGTGTTGTTGGCGATCACCGAGAGCTGGTTGACGATCCGCCGCATCTGCTCGGAGTCGATGTGGGAGAACTCCCCGACCGCGCCCGCCTCGACGTCGAGGGACCCCGACGGCGCTCCGCCGGTCTCGTCCACGACGTAACCACCGTAGGTGCGCAGGGCCTCGGCGACCTTGCGGACGTCGGGCTCGGTGATCCCGGACAGGTCGGTGTCCGCCGGCAGCGCGAGCAGCGCCCCCATGTTGACCTCGGGATTGTCGCCGCCGTACTTGCCCTCGTAGCCGGAGTCGGCCTTCACCGCGGGCCACCGGTGTCCCCCGTGGGCCGGCGAGCAGCTGGTGGTGCACGGCAGGCTGAACTTCAGGGCGTGCCGGATCGGCTGGCTGCCGGTCAGCTCGCCGCGTCGGATGGTGCCGCCGATCCCGGACATGCCGGACCCGCCGTGGCACCCCTCGATCCCGTCTCCGGTCAACGACACCGGCTGCCAGCCGTACTCCCAGCTCGGGTCGCCGCCGGCCGAGAGCTCCATCGGCTGGCCCTGGATCACCGTCCGCCGGTCCGGGGTGTCCATCAGCAACGTCGAACAGTTGTTCCAGGAGCCGTCCGCGGTCATGTCGGCGTCGACGTGGACCGCGCCTCCCGGGTTCGCCCGCAGCTCCCGGACCGGGGCGCTCGGGTCGACCGAGATGTTCTCGATGTCGGGGTAGACGTCGCCCACCTTGGCGTCGAACGGGACGTACTGGGCGCTCGTGGCCAGCGGGAGGTTCCAGATCGAGTCCCATGCGAAGGGCCTCTTGTAGACGTCGCGCGCCGGACCCGCGTCCGCGGCGGGCGTCCCGGCCTGCGCCGAGGCCGTGGGCGCCATCACGGGGACGAGGGCGAGCAGCAGGACGAGGACGCTGCACCGCAGCGTGGCCGCGCTCACGGCGCCGTCACCTGCAGGCCGTCCAGCGTCACCGAGGTCGCCGGCCCGGTGTCGCGGTAGATGCCCGCCTTGAGGTAGTTCGAGTCGTCGACCATTGTGGCCCGCGCGGTCCTCGGCACCGTCTGGCGGCCGTTCTCCCAGCCCTCGACGAAGCCGCCGCCGGCGTCGTTCGAGAACTTGACGTGCAGCGTGTAGTCGACCCACTCGCCGCGACGGACCGGTCCCAGCGTCCTCCTCGGAGCCGACGGCACCCCGTCACCGCCGACGTCGACCGTGCCCCCGTCACCGATGTTGATCGCCAGCGGCGGCGAGCCGTTACCCTCGCTGTGCCACTGCATGACGATGAACCACACGCCGGTCGGATTCTCGAAGTCCGCCGGGAGCTTCATCGACCACTGGTACCAGCGCTCGTCGCCCTCCCGGACCACGGCGCCGGGGGCCGACGACATCACCTCGCTGCGTTCCCCGCCGCCGAAGTCCGGGACGTCGCCCTCCCGGATGTCGAACCGGGCGGCGGCGCGGCCCTGACGGGCGTCCGGGACGATGCTCATCGTCCGGTCCCCGCGGCCCACCTGCCGGCAGTCCCCGTTGGTCAGCGCCGACTGGCAGGTCTCCCACTGGCTGAAGTCACCGGTCTCCCAGTCGCCGGTGAACAGCGTCCGCGAGCCCACCGGCACGCCGTCGCGCCCCGTGGTCGGCGCGCCGGCCGTCGACGTCGCCGCGAGCGCGACGGGTGCGGTGGGCGCCGGAGCCGCCGCGGCGGAATCCCCCGCCGACCGCCAGGGCGGCACATCCGAGGGCCGCGGCTGCGGTGACCCGACCGATCCGGCGGGTGGTCCGCGCACCGGCCGGGACCGGCTCGCCCCACGACGACCGACGTACTCTGCTCACTTCGACATCCCCGCCCTCGCGACCGCTGGTCGCTCGTCCCCGTCCGCTGGACCGTTCGGCGCTAAGCACTCCGCCGTTCGGCGCAGTGACTCCACCATTCGGCGCAGAGAAGCGGCAAGTCGCACGTTCGATGAGGTGTCTGAGGCCTGTGTGACGTGTGGGACTCGCCCGAGATGGGCAGCAACCGGCGCTCGGCGAGCACCCCGGACGCGCCGCGCCCGCGCATCTCGGCGCCGGGGCGCGCTCGTTAGACTCGAGCGGAGCCCATCGATCGCCGGAGTGCGCGAGACCCGCGACCGCACCAGGGAGAGAGCGTTGACCACACCATCCGGTTCGGTGACCCCGCCGCCCCCGTCCGCGGCGCCGGTGCGACCCGCGTCGGCCGATAGGGACGGCGAGACGCCCGCCCCGCTGTTCAGCTTCCTGATCCCCGCCTACCGGACCGAGGAGTGGATCCGCGAGACGCTGGACTCACTGCTGGCCCAGACGAGGGACGACTGGGAGGCGGTCGTCGTCGACAACGGCAACGTCGACGCGATGGCCGAGATCGTGTCGCCCTACACCGCGGACCCCCGGATCCGGCTGCTGCGCCAGGAGAACCGGGGCTACGGCGGCGGGATCAACGCGGCGGCGGCGGTCGCCCGGGGACGATGGTTCGTGCCGCTCTGCAGCGACGACATGGTCGTCGCCCACTACTGCGAGTCGATGGTCGCGGCCTTCGCCGCCCGCCCGGACGCGGACGTCCTGAGCCCGGACGCCGAGGTCTTCTCCGACGAGACCCGCCAGGTCATGGCCCAGACGTTCGTGCAGCACTCCGGGGTCACGCGCCGCAGGGTCCCCGAGGGCGACCTGACCCTCGCCGACCTCATGCGCCAGCAGTTCCTCTACTACGGGGCCGCCTTCCACCGGGACGCCTGGCACGGTGTCGGCGGCCACGGGTCGGACGTCCCCCGCGTGGAGGACCTCGACCTGTGGATCCGGCTGGTCGAGAGCGGGTGGTCGGTGCAGGCCATCCCGGACGTCCTCGGGCGCTGGCGGTTGCGGGCGGACTCGATGTCGCACGCGCCGGGCAGCGTCGACGCCTTCGAGGCCGAGGCCGAGCTCGCCTTCACGCGCGCGGCGCAGGCGTCCGGGCGCCCGGAGGACCTCGCTGCGCTCGACGTCGCCCTGCGCAGGCTGCGCTACGAGTCGGCGATCCGCCGGTCCCGCTGGGCGTTCCTCGCGGGGGACGTCCCGGCGGCGCGCACCGAGGCCCGCGCCGCCTTCGCGCAGCGCCGGACGGTGCGGGCGGCCGCGGTCTACACCGGCCTCGTCGTCGCACCGGGACTGCTGCGGCGGGTCCGGCCCGCCAAGCAGCAGCTCTCCGATCGCCTCCGCCGGATGTCCGCCCTCCTCCGCCGGGGGCGGACGCGCGTCTGAGCCCGCCCGCCGGGTGTCTCAGGTCGAGGGGTCTCAGGCCGGCGGGACCGTCCGGACCTCCGGGTCGACGACGACCCAACGACCCCCGCCGGCCTCCACGCCCGGCAGGCGTGAGCGCATCTCGCCGAGCAGGTCGGTGACGAACAGGACCACCTCGTCGGGCCGCCGGGCGTCCACCTCGCCGACCCCGACGATCGGTACGCCGGTGCCCGGGAACCGCCGGCCCTGCTTGCCCGGCGAGCCGTCGGCGACCGCGGGCAGCAGGTCAGGGCCGATGGCGGCGCGGTTGAGCAGCGGCACCGCCCGCGAGGCGGCCGCGTAGCCGAGCACCGAGCGCCCGTCGGCGCGCGTCGCGGCGAGGTGCTCGCGCAGGGCGTCGGCGCTGGCCGCGGTGGCGTCCTCGAGGCCCGCGACGACGGTCGGGTCGGTGACGCCGAGCGCCGTCTCCCGTTCGATCAGGTGCGCCACCGAGGTCTCGTCGCGCGGGCCGGGGGCGCCGACACGGCGGGCGGCGAGCAGGACCGTGCCGCCGTAGAGGTCGAACAGGAACCCGTGGGTGACCTCGAGACCGACGGCGGTGAGCATCGCCGAGAGCACCGGGGTCGAGTAGTAGGCGAAGTGCCCGTGGCGCAGCGCGTTCCACCCGGCGTCGGCGACGATCGCGGCGAGGGTGTGGAACTGCAGCAGGAGGACGCCGTCGGGGGCCACCGCGTCGACCCGCTCACGCAGTCCCGCGGCCTGGTCGGGGGCGTGCATCAGGCCGAAGCAGTCGATCACGACGTCGGCTCCGCCGTCCCCGTGGTGTTCCTTCAGGCCCACCGCGGCGAGCAGGTCGAGCCACGAGCCGCCGTGGGGGCTGCCGAACTCGGTGACGGTGCCGTGGGCGGGCAGCAGGCCGGCGGCCTGCACGCGGGCGACGGCGTCGCGCGCCTGCTCGACCATCGCGGCGGGCTCGGCGCCGCGGGGCTCCTCCGGGGTGGTCGGGTCCTCGGCGAGCTGGGCGAGCCCGCAGGACGCGCACAACCACATGCGCAGCGGGTGGACCGGGTCGGGGCCCGGGTCGTCGGCGGCCGGGAAGTGATCGGCGGCAGGCTGGTCGCCGAGGTCGAGCACGACGGCACCGTCCGTCCCGCCGCACCAGCGGCAGGCCACGGTCGCGTGGCGGGGGTCGTCGTCGGTACGGGGGTCCACGAGTGGTCCTTCCGGTGGTGTCGTCCAGACTGTGCCCGTGGAGGTTCGCACGAGCGAGATCAACGGTGTCCTGGTGTTCGTCCCCATGCCGCACCGCGACGACCGGGGGCTGTTCACCCGCACGTTCGACACGGCGATCGGCGTGACGCACGGCGTCGATCTGGGCGCCCTCGCCCAGGACAGCCAGTCGCGCTCGCGCCTCGGCACGATCCGCGGGCTGCACGGCCGCGGTGGTCGTGGCGAGGCCAAGCTCGTCCGGGCCGCGCACGGTGCCGTGCACGACGTCCTGGTCGACGCCCGTCCTTCCTCACCGACGTTCGGCACGACCGCCTCGTTCCGTCTCGACGACGTCGACTTCCACCACCTCTACGTGCCGGCCGGGCTGCTGCACGGGTTCCAGGCCCTCACCGAGGTCGCCGACGTCTGCTACCGCATCGACCGCCCGCACGCCCCCGGCGAGGATCTCGCGGTCGCCCACGACGACCCCGACCTCGCCATCGACTGGCCCCTGCCGGTCACCGCGATCTCCGAGCGCGACCGCGGCGCCGGCAGCTGGGCGGCGCTGCGGGCGTCGCTCTCCCCGTAGCTCAGGCGCGGACGGGCCGCAGGGTCTCGTCGAGCGTGCCCTCCGCGGTGCGGTCGGCGAGGCGCGCGAGGCGGGTGAAGCGGCGGTCGAAGGCCTCCTGGGTGAGGCCGCGCGCGGTGTACTCGCGCACGAGCTCCGCGGCGCCGTCGGCCACCGACCAGGCGCACCGGAAGTCGGGCAGGAACTTGCCGATCTTGGTGAAGTCGACGCGGTAGGAGCGCGGGTCGCCGCCGGTCTCGCCGGTGATGACCAGCTCGGCCGCGGGCACCGCGACCTTCACCGCGTCGGCGATGTCGCGGACCTGCACGTTGTTCTCCGTCGAGCCGACGTTGAACGCCTGGGCGCGCACCGTCTCCGCCGGAGCGGCCAGGGCGGCGATCACCGCGGAGGAGATGTCGCGGCCGTGGACGAGCGGTCGCCACGGGGTGCCGTCGCTCATCACCAGGATGCGGTTGGAGAGCAGCGCGTGGCCGACCAGGTTGTTCAGGACGATGTCGGCCCGCAGGCGCGGCGAGAACCCGAACGCGGTGGCGTTGCGCATCGAGACGGGCGTGAAGTCGGCGTCGGCGAGGTCGACGAGGTCGGCCTCGACGCGCACCTTCGACTCGGCGTAGGGGGTCACCGGCTTCATCGGCGCCTCCTCGTCGAGGACGTCCTCGGTGCCCGAGGCGCCGTAGACCGAGCACGTCGAGGCGTAGACGAAGCGCGACACCCCGGCCTCCTTGGCCAGGCGGGCCAGGCGCGAGGACGCGTGGTGGTTGATGTCGTAGGTGTGCTCGGGCGCCAGCGAGCCCAGCGGGTCGTTGGACAGCGCCGCCAGGTGCACGACGGCGTCGAAGCCCGCCAGCTGCTCGACGGTGACGTCGCGCAGGTCGACCGCGAGGCCGGGCGGCTCGGGGGCGTCCAGCGAGCCGAGGACGCACTCGGCGTAGAGGCCCGTGTCGAGGCCCGTCACCTCGTGGCCGGCCTCCGTGAGCATCGGGGCCATCAGCGTGCCGAGGTAGCCCTGGTGGCCGGTGAGCAGGACGCGCATGGCGCGATCCCTCCTTCGTCGTCGGGTCTATCCCGACGGTAGAGGTGCGGCCACCACGAGCCGCGTGGGGTGGAAGCCCTCGGCGTACCGGACGCCGGCCTGCACCCCCCGCACCCGGGCGAGGCCGCGGAACATCTCGTCGTCGAACCACGCCCGTCCGGTCTGGGACGGGTAGTGCTCGTGCAGGAGGCGGCTCTTGTCGGCCACCACGTCGTCGTCGAGGGGCCACAGCACCGCCGGCTGGGACAGGTCGGGCTCGGCCTTGAGGATCTCGTACCCGAGCGCCAGATGGTCGCGGAAGACGGTGGGCACCAACCGGGCGAGGCCCCGGTGGTCCTGGTGGTCGTCGGCGCGGTGCCCGACGAGGACCAGGTCGGGCTCGCAGGTCCGCCGGAACGCCTCGAGGGCCTCCTTGGCCCAGTCCCAGTGCGCGGGGAGGCGGCCGTCGGGCATGCCCAGGACGGTGATCTCGAGGTCGGCACCGGGGCAGAACGCGGCCAGCGCGGCGCGCTCCTCGGCCTCGCGGGGCGTCCCGCCGCCGGAGAGCACCAGGACCCGCACCCGCAGGCCGGGACGGCTGCGGCACAGCGTCAGCACCGTGCCGCCCGCGCCGATCGGGATGTCGTCGCAGTGGGCACCGAGCAGGACGAGCTCGTCGAGCGCCTCGGGGATCAGCGCTCTCATCGGGCGCGCATCAGCGCGTGGTGTCCTGGCCGGAGAGCTCGAGCGAGACGAGGCTCTCGATCGGATCCCGGTCCGGCGCCTTCTCCCAGACCATCCACGGCCGGGTCCCCGCGCGGTACGCCGCCTCGAGGGCGTTGCGCTCCTTGAGGGTGTCGGCGGGCTGCCAGAACCCCTCGTACGGGTAGGAGAGCAGACGGCCCTCCTTGGCCAGCCGCGTGCACGCGTCCCCGACGAGGTCACCGTTCTCCGGGATGTAGTCGATCACCTCGGGCCGCAGCACGAAGTAGCCACCGTTCTCCCGGATGCTCATGTCGGTCACCGGGTAGATCGAGTTCACCCGGGCCGACGCGTCCACGTCGACGATGTGGAAGACCGCCTGCGGCGGCACCGCGAGCAGCGAGGCGGTGGCGTCGCTGTCCCGGAACGCCGCGACCATGCGGTCCAGCGGGGCGTCGGTGAGGACGTCGGCGTAGTTGGCCAGGAACATCTCGTCACCCTCGACGAGGTGTCGCACCCGCCGCAGGCGCTCCCCGATCGGCGACTCCAGGCCGGTGTGGACGAAGTGGATCGTCCAGTCGGCGATGTCCGAGCCCTTGAGCTCGAGGTCGCCCTGCCGCAGGACGAAGTCGTTCGACTCGGTCTCGCGGTAGTTGAGGAAGTAGTCCTTGATGTGGTGGCTGCCGTAGCCGAGCGCGAGGACGAACTCCTTGTGCCCGAAGTGCGCGTAGTACCGCATCACGTGCCAGATCAGCGGTCGGGGCCCGACCATCTGCATGGGCTTGGGGACGTCGGAGTCCCCGTCGCGCATGCGCATGCCGAAACCACCGCAGAACAGGACGACCTTCATCAGGGATTGACTCCATCAATGCCCGGCTCCACGGGAGGTCCGGGCTCCACGACCTCGAGGGCCGGGATCGGGAACACGAGCTTGCCGCCCCACTCGGCGACGCCTGCGAGCTGCGCGGAGAGCTCCGCGCGCAGGTTCCACGGCAGGACGAGGACGTAGTCCGGCCGGTCGGCGTCGATGCGGTCCGGCGGGTGGATGGGGATCCGGGTGCCGGGGGTGTACCGGCCGTGCTTGTACGGGTTGCGGTCGACGGTGTAGGCGAGCAGGTCCGGGCGGATGCCGCAGTAGTTCAGCAGCGTGTTGCCCTTGCCCGGCGCGCCGTAGCCCACGACGGTCTTGCCGGCGTCGGCCGCGTCGACGAGGAACCGCACGAGGTCGTTGCGGATCCGCGAGACGTCGCGGGCGAACCCGGCGTGGCCCTCGACGGTGTCGAGCCCGGCGGCGGCCTCCTCGGCGAGCACCTGCCCGACGGCGGGCCCCACCGGGGTGTCGAGCTCCTCCGGCCGCGCCCAGCAGCGGATGGAGCCGCCGTGGGTGGGCACGAGCTCGACGTCGACGAGGCGCAGGCCCCCGGAGGCGAGCGCCTTCTGCGCGGTGCCGACCGTGTAGTACTGGAAGTGCTCGTGGTAGATCGTGTCGAACTGGTTGAAGCGCACCAGCGTCAGCAGGTGCTGGACCTCGATCGACACCCAGCCGTCGTCGGCCACCATCGCCCGCAGCCCCTGGGTGAAGCCCACCAGGTCGGGGATGTGCGCGTAGACGTTGTTGGCGACCACGAGGTCGGCCGGCCCGTGCTCGGCGCGCACGGCGGCGCCGGTCTCGGGCGAGAGGAAGGCGGTCACCGTCGGGACGCCCTTCTCCCGGGCCGCCTCCCCGACGTTGACGCTGGGCTCGACGCCCACCGCGCGCATGCCGTCGGCGACGACGTGCTGGAGCAGGTAGCCGTCGTTGCTGGCCGCCTCGACCACCAGCGAGTCCCGGGTCAGCCCGGCCCGCTCGGTGGCCGCGGTGACGAAGCGGCGCGCGTGCTCGACCCACGAGGTCGAGAAGGACGAGAAGTACGCGTACTCGGTGAAGGTCTCGTCGGGGTCGATGAGTGGCGGGAGCTGCACCAGCAGGCACGACCGGCACACCCGGGGGTGCAGCGGGAAGGTCTGCTCCGGGGCCTCGAGGGCCTCCGCGGTGAGGAACAGCTCGCAGGGCGGGGTGGCGCCGAGGTCGACGAAGCTCTCGAGCTCCGCCGAGCCACAGAGACGGCAGGTCAGTTTCGCGTCGCTCATCCCCTCAGTACGCCCCGTCGCCGCGGAACACCGCTGACACCGTCTTCCACATGATCACCAGGTCCATGGCGGGCGACCAGTTCTCCACGTAGCGCAGGTCCAACCGGACCGACTCCTCCCACGACGAGATCCGAGCGGCCGCTGACCTGCCAGAGCCCCGTCATGCCCGGGCGCACCAGGAACTTGCGCTTCGCGGCGTCGGAGTAGGCCTCGACCTCTCCGGGCAGCGGCGGGCGGGGCCCGACCAGCGACATCGAACCGCCGAGCACGTTGAACAGCTGCGGCAGCTCGTCCAGAGAGTAGCGGCGCAGCAGCTGGCCCATGCGAGTGACCCGGGGGTCGCGGCGCAGCTTGAACAGCGGCCCGGAGGCGTCGTTGGTGCCCCCGCCCACGAGCCCGGCGCGCAGCCGGTCGGCGTCGGGCACCATCGACCGGAACTTGACCATCCGGAACGTCCTGCCGCGCTGACCCACGCGGGTCTGGCGGTAGAACACCGGCCCGCCGTCGAGCTTGACGATCACGGCGATGAACGCGAACACCGGCAGGAGCAGCAGCAGGATGGCGGCCGAGGTGAACCGGTCGAACATCAGCTTGAACACCCGCGGCACGCCCGAGAGGCGCGGCTCGGTGAGACGCAGCAGGGGCAGGCCGTCGACCGGCGCGACGTGCAGGCGCGGGCCGGCGACCTCCATCAGTCCGGGGTCGACGACGAGCTCGGAGCCGGTGCCCTCGAGGTCCCAGGCGAGCCGGTGCAGACGCTTCGGGCTCCAGCCCGGGGTCGGGGCGACGGCGACGACGCCGAAGCGGCCGCTGCCCACGCTGGTGGACAGCGAGTCGAGGTCACCGATGACCGGCACGCCGGCGACGTGGCCCTGGCCTTCCTCGCCGAGGCCGGTGGGGTGCACGCGGCGACGACGACCCAGCCGTTGTGCGGGACGCGGCGGGTGCGCTCCACGAGGTCGCGCACGGCCTGCTCGGTGCCCACCGCGAGCACCGGCAGCATCCCGCGACCGCGCTTGCGGGCCTGGTGCAGCCAGCGACGCAGCATGTAGCGGCCCGCCATCGCGAACAGGCCGGTGATCGGCAGGATGCCGAACACCCAGGGGCGCACCCCGAGCCGCTCGAACGCCAGGCCCGCCGAGCCCCAGCAGGATCGCCGCGCTGAGGAACGCGCGCATGAGCCGGCTCCACTCCTCGGAGCCCTGCCCGAGGACCCGGTGGTCCCAGGCGCGGCAGGCGAGGATCGTCAGCGGCACGAGCAGCACCGTCACGGCGGAGAGGCCCCACGGGCTCGTCCCGTGGTTGCTGCTGCCCTCGCCGAAGCCGATCAGGGCACCGATCACCGAGCAGACCGCCACGACGAACAGGTCCGAGCCGGCCACGGCCAGGGCGAACTTGCGCTGCCAGCTCGCCGCCGTCGCCACGCTCCCCGGTTGACCCGGGCCCTCGTCCTCCCAGATCCGGACGAACCCGGGAGCCGTCGGCGCGGGATCGACGAACACCTCGGGCGCGTCGAAAGCGGTCGCGGCGGTGGCCTGGGCCGACGGCCCGGGCAGAGCCTCGGAGCCGTCTTCGGCAGGCTGCCACTCGATCTTGGCACGTCCGTTCATCACGTCGCCCCCGTCGCGGGTCATACGCGTGGGAAGCCCCACTCGTCGCACCTCGTCGGTCATGGACACCCCTCTCCACGACGTGAGACGCCTGCCGCCGGGGTGAGGTTGCCTCCAGACTCACCGGTATCTCGCACCGCCCCGGTTGATACGTCCGACCAACGAGCGTCCGGTGCCCCGGTCACGCCGTCGGCCCCGATCCGGTCGCGCCCGTCGAACCGCTCCGGGAGATGGTCGCGAAGGTCGGTGGGCGGGTGCGCGCCCGGCCGTTGACCGTCACTGCACACCCGCACCGGTACTCTGATACTCCGAACGGCGCCACCGGCCGACGGTCGCCGACGCGAGACAGCGATCTCCGCACCGCACCCCCACCACCGTCGGCGACCCACGACCGGCCCGGACGAGGAGCCTTCTTGACGAGTCACGACGCCCCCGCCCGGTCCACGGCACGGAGACTCCTGCGTCTCGCCGTGGTCCTCGCGGTGACGGTCGCGGTCGCGCCCGTCCTGGGCGGTTCGGCGGTCGCCGCGGCGCCGTCGCCCGCCGCAGGCCCGATCTGGACGATGCCCGGCAACGGCGACCTCCTCTCGGCGTTCGACCGCAACGACTACAACGAACAGGACGGCGCGCCGGTCCAGACGGCCTCCCCGGACGTCCCCGGTCAGCAGGCCCTGCAGATCACCGTCGCGGGCGGCGACCAGCGCTCGGAGGTCCAGCCCCGCATCCCCAACCAGCACGAGGGCGACGTCCAGTACTACTCCTACCGCGCCTACCTCGCACCGGACTTCCCCACCGACGCCCACACCTGGCAGGTCGTCCTCCAGTGGCACCACGCCAGCGACTCCGGCTCCCCGCCGATCGCGATCGAGGTCCGGGACAACCGCCTGATGCTGGCCAGCGAGGGTGAGAACCGTCAGGACCTCGGGCCGGTCCAGGGCGGGGAGTCGATCGAGCTCGTCCTGCGCATCGCGTTCTCCAAGGACCCGGATCGCGGCACCGTCGACGTCTGGAACCGCAGCGACCACGTGCTCAGCGGCTATCACCCCCCGGCCGGCACGATGCTCGACGAGAGCAACTACATGAAGCTGGGCCTCTACCGGGACACCTCGATCGACCAGACCGGCCGGCTCTGGGTCGACGACGTCCGTGTCGGTCCGTCGATGGCGTCCGTCGCTTCCGAGCTGCAGTCCTCCCCGCCGAGCGAGGACGTGAACGGGGCGCCGAGCGGATCGAACGGCGGCGGTACCTCGGACGTGATCTGGGTGGCCGCCGGGATGCTCGTGCTCGTGGCGCTGTTCGCGCTGTCCACCCGCATCCGCGGTCGCGGCCGCGTCCGACGCTGACCGTCCCCGCGCTCTAGCGCGGGACGTCAGGCAGGTCATCATCGGTGTTCGCCTGGGCCCATTGCGCCGCCGTGCCGTCGGTGACCGCCCGCCAGAACTCCGGCCCGCGGACCGTGTCGGGCAGCAGCAGGGGCCGCCCGCGCGGCCCGATCGGACCGGGACCGGCGACGGGCGCGGTGACGAAGGCCACCGAGGACTCGGTGATCGACCGGAGGCTCAGGCCGAGCTGGGCGGCGTCGACCGCGGACAGCGTGTCGTCGATGGTCACCACCTGCGTGAGAGCGTCGAGCGTGGCGTAGGTCTTCGCGGGCTCGGTGAGGATCCCGGTGGCGAGGGCCTTGCGCAGGAGCGCCCGGATGACGTTCTGCTCGCGCGCGACGCGCGCGAGGTCGCCGCCCGCGAGGTCGGTGTCCTGGCGGACGTAGGTCAGGGTCCGCGCGCCGTCGAGGGTGTTGGTGCCCTCCTGGAACGTCACCCCGCGGGTGGTGGTGGTCTCGGCCACGTCCACGTCGATCCCGCCCAGGGCGTCGACCATCGCCGGGAAGCCGGTGAAGTCGACGACCGCGAAGTGGTCGACCCGGACTCCGGAGACGCGCTCCACCGCCGCGACCAGCCCGCTCGGGCCGCCGGTGGTGTAGGTCTGCGAGATCGGCCCGGGGCCGACGCCCGGCACATCGACGAGCGTGTCGCGGGAGATGCCGGCGACCTCGGCACTGCGCCGGTCGCCGGCGATGCGCAGCAGCTGGATGGACTCCCCCGTCGGCCCGGCCGCCGTGGAGGTGCCCGCGTTGCCGGTGTCCGTGCCGACCAGCAGGAACGTCGCCGACCCGTCCCCCGGCGTGCCCGGCGCGGGGACCGGCGGGCGCTGCGCCTCCGGCAGCGGCGCGAAGACGTCCGGCACCCGCTGCACCTGGCCGGCCAGGTTCCCGCCGACGACGGCGAGGCTGACCACCGCGCCGAGGACGACCACGCTGAGCAGCGCGAGGACGATGATCAGTGCGCGGCTCGGGGTCCGCGCTCCCCCGCCTCCGGTCGGCTCCGGCGGCGGCGCGCTCGGCGGTGTCTCGCTCACGACCGCGTAACGAGCGAACCACCCGACCATGACGCCGAACGGGTGAGCGTTCTGACCCGCCCGGCACGCGGAACCCCCAGGACCGCGACGCCGGCCGCGTGCCACGATGGACTCGACCGCACCCGATGCGGCGATCCGCCGTGGTGTAAGGGCAACACCTCGGATTTTGGTTCCGATGATCCAGGTTCGAATCCTGGCGGCGGAGCAGCTCCCCCACCAGCACCAGCAGTAGCCATCGAGGCACTCGCGCTGGCCGTCCCGGTCTTCCTCGCGCTGTTCGCCGGGACCTACGCCGTGCTGTCGCTGGCACAGCGCGCGGCGTTCAGCGAGCCGATGTCGCGCACCGACGCCCGGTACTTCACCGTCACGGTGTTCGCCACCGTCGGGTTCGGCGACATCTCCGCGGTCTCGCAGGCCGCACGCGTGCTCGTGACCTCCCAGATGGTGGCCGACCTCCTGCTCCTGGGCTTCGTCCTACGGGCCGTGCTCGGGGCGGTCGAACGCGGCCGTGCCCGGCGCGCGGCGACCCCGCAGGAGTGAGCGGCGCGGTCCGCCGCGCTCCTCGCCGTCAGCGAGGGGCGACGCGCGGCAGGATCTCGGTCGGGCGGTGGTGCAGGCCGAGCCCCTCGCCCGCGTGGTCGGGGTCGGCGACGAGGGACGCGAAGGCGTCGACGACCAGCGCGACGACGAGGACGACCGCGACTGCGACGCCCCCGGCGCCGATCGTGTCGGTGGCGTAGTGGTAGTCCCGCCCGACCAGTGACGCCCCGACGGCGACGACGAGGCCCGTGAGGACGAGCACGAGGACGCCGCGCAGGACCGCGGGCCAGGCCACGATCCCGAGCACGAGGACCGCCGAGGTCACAGCCAGCGAGGCCACGGACGTCATGTGTCCGCTCGGGTAGGCGAGCTCGTCGCCCTTGGTGCGCTCGACGAGGGGCTTGAGGACCATCGACGTCATCACCATCGCCAGCGGCGGGCCGACGAGCACGAGCGCGAGGCCCCGGCCACCGCGCAGCCAGCAGGCGAGCACGGCGGCGAGGAGGAGGGCGACCACGACGGGCACCGGCCCGCCGAGGTCCGCAAGAGCCTGGCCGACGGTCCCGGCCACACCGTGTCGCATCGCGACGGCGCCGGCGACGACGCGGTCGACCTCACCGGCCCGGGCGTCGCCGGCGTAGCGCCAGCCGAGCACGCCGGTGGTGCCCGCTCCGATCACGGCGAGTCCCGCTACCGGCCCCCGGTACCGCGCGGCGATCAGCGGGGTGTGCCTGCTCCGCATGGCCCCCAGGATGCCGAAGCCCGGGCCGGGTCGTGCAGGCGGACCGGCACGGAGCAGAGTGTGCCCGCACAAACGCTCGTGCATCCGATCACTGCGTCCCGGCCGGACCCCTCGGGACACGGGGAAGGAGGTGGGGTGAAGAGCAGCCTCATGGCGCTACGGGACGACACGGACCGCAGCGTGCTCCTCGACCGGGCCGGCAGTGCCCTGCTCGCCCTGCGCCGGGTCCCCGCCCCCGACCCGCGCGACGCGCTCGCGGTCCTCGAGACGGCCGTCGACGCCGCCGGACCGGACCGCCCGGCCCTACGGGCACTGCTGCTGCGGCAGGCCCTGCTCGGCGCGGTGATCCTCGCCGCCGACCCGGACCCGCTCGTCCGCGAGCCCGTCGGTCCGCTGACCGCGCTCGACGCCCGGCTCGACGAGCTGCAGTCGCTCGTCGCCGAGCACGGGCTCACCCTCTTCGCCGCCGACGCCCAGATGCTCGTGGCCCGCCGTGCCCTGCTCGACGACGACGAGGACGGCGCGCTGTCCGCGGTCTCGACCGCCCTGGCCCACCTCGAGGAACCGGCGCTGGTCGACCTCTCCCCCACGCTCGCCGAGCACCGTCACAACCTGCAGTGCTCGCACCGCCTCGTGGCCAGCACCCTGGTCTCGCTCGGCATGCACGACAACGCCGCGCCACTGGTCGAACGGGCCCGCCTGCTCGACGTCGACGGCCCCGACTCGCCGGCGTCGCGCAGCTGCGAGTACGAGCAGGTCCGGGTCGCGCTGTCCTGGGGACTGCGGCTGGAGCGCGCCGGACGCCCCGGCGCGGAGCGGATGCTCGCGGCCGCGAGCACGGCGGGCGGGTTGCTCCCGCGCGCCGCCGAGGACCAGCGCCCGCTGCTGCAGGCCGCGCTCGTCCTCGCCCGCGCCCCGGTGGGCCCGGCCGGCGGTCCCGCCGAGCGCGCCCAGGCCCGCCGCGACGCCGCCGCGCTCGCCGCCGACGGCGGCTTCGCCTCGCAGCACGACCGCGTGCTGGTGTCGATCGCCGGGGCCCGCGCCCTCGAGCGGGCGGGCGAGCCGGGCACCGCGGCCGCGCTGCTCGAGACCGTCCGCGCCCACCGTCCCCGCGGTGAACCGAGCCTCATGCTGTCGGTGACCCGCGAGCTCGCCCGCCTGCGGACCCGGCTGGCGTCGGGCTGCGACGCCCCCAACGCCGCGGCCAAGATCGCTCTCGGCGACTACACCGCCGACCTCGAGTCCGAGCTCTGGGCGCTGCACCAGGCCCGGGTGCTGTCGCTGCGCACCCGCATGGCGCACGACCGCCTGCGCCGTGAGCACGGCCAGGTGGCCGCGCTCGCGCTGTCGGACCCGCTCACCGGACTGCCCAACCGCCGTGCGCTCGACCGCGCCCTCGACGATGCGCTGGCCGCAGCGGCCGCCCGGACCCCGCCCGCCCCGCTGTCCGTCGCGATGGTGGACGTCGACCACTTCAAGCGGATCAACGACACCGTCTCGCACGCGCGCGGCGACGAGGTCCTGCGCCAGGTCGCGGGCGCCCTGCGCTCGTCGCTGCGCGCGCCGGATTCCGTGGCCCGCTACGGCGGTGACGAGTTCGTGGTCGTCCTGCCCGAGACCGCCGTCACCGACGCGGCCGCCGCCCTCGGCCGGGCCGCGCTGGCCGTCGGCGCCCTGCCCGCCGGCCCCGACGCCGCGACCGTCACGCTGTCGGTCGGGGTGGTCGCGGTCCGTCCTACGGAGGGCGCCGCCGAGGCCCTGGCCCGCGCCGACGCGGTGATGTACGGGGTCAAGCGCACGGGCGGCGACGCGGTCCGCGTGGTCGACGGCCCGTCCCCACCCGAGCTCGCCGACCCGCGGTCGTAGGATCGGCAGCGCGCGACCCGGGCACCCGGGCCTGCCGACCCCACCGGCGGCGCCCTCGCCCGGAGTCCCGCCGCCACCAGGCCCCGTCGCCGGGGTCGTCGCCGACCGGGCAGGAGTCGAGAGAGCCGATGGCGTCGAGTCCGACCGCGGTCGTCGTCCTCGCCGCGGGCGAGGGCACCCGGATGCACTCGGCCACGCCGAAGGTGCTGCACCCGGTGGGCGGTCGCAGCCTGCTCGGCCACGCCGTGCACGCCGCCGCGGGCACCGAGCCCGAGCACCTCGTCGTCGTGGTCGGGCACGAGCGCGAGCAGGTCGGCACCCACACGCACCAGCTGGCCGCCGAGGTCGGTCGCGAGGTCCGCACCGCCGTGCAGGACCGCCGCCGCGGGACAGGGCACGCCGTGTCGTGCGGGCTCGGGCGACTGCCCCCGGGCGCCGAGGGCACCGTGCTGGTCTCCTACGGCGACGTCCCGCTGCTCGACGCGACGACGCTGCGCGCCCTGCAGGCCGAGCACGCCGACGCCCGGCACGCCGTCACACTGCTCACCGCCGAGCTCGACGACCCGCGGGGCTACGGGCGCGTGGTCCGCGACGACGAGGGACGGGTCACCGCCATCGTCGAGCAGGCCGACGCCTCCCTCGAACAGCTCGCCATCGGCGAGGTCAACTCCGGGGTCTACGCCTTCGACCTGGCCTTCCTGCGCGAGGCCCTCGGCAGGCTGCGCACCGACAACGCCCAGGGCGAGCTCTACCTCACCGACGTGGTCGCCATCGCGGCCCAGGAGAAGCGCGGCGTCGGCGCCGTCGGGGTGAACGACCCGTGGCTGGTCGCCGGGGTCAACGACCGCGTGCAGATGGCGGCCCTGGGCGCCGAGCTCAACCGCCGCCTGCTCGAGCGCTGGATGCGGACCGGCGTCACCGTCGTCGATCCCGCGAACACCTGGGTCGACGTCGGGGTCCGCCTCGAGCGGGACGTGACCCTGCACCCCGGCACGCAGCTGCACGGCCGCACCACGGTCGCCGAGGGCGCCGCGATCGGCCCGGACACCACGCTCACCGACGTGACCGTGGGCGCCCGGGCCACCGTCGTGCGCACCCACGGCAGCGCCTCGCGGATCGGCGAGGAGACCTCGGTCGGCCCGTTCGCCTACCTGCGTCCCGGCGTCGAGCTCGACGCCCACGGCAAGATCGGCACGTTCGTCGAGGTGAAGAACACCCACATCGGCGAGGGCAGCAAGGTCCCCCACCTGACCTACGTCGGCGACGCCACCATCGGCGAGGGCAGCAACATCGGGGCGTCGTCGGTGTTCGTCAACTACGACGGCGTCACCAAGCACCGCACGACCATCGGCTCCCACGTGCGGACGGGGTCGGACAACACGTTCGTCGCCCCGGTCACCGTCGGCGACGGCGCGTACTCCGGCGCCGGCGCCGTGATCCGCGAGGACGTGCCCCCGGGCGCCCTCGCGATCTCGTCCGGCCCGCAGCGCACCATCGAGGGGTGGGTCGAGCGCAAACGACCCGGAACGGCGGCGGCCACGGCCGCCGCGGCGGCCCGTCCGGCCGACGGCTCCGACGGGTCCCCCCACCAGCTCCGGCCGACCCCGCCGGTCGCGGAGCACCGCACGACGGATCGGCCCCAGGAGGAGCAGTGACCGTGAGCACCATGTCGTCGATCCCCAAGAAGAGCCTCATGCTCTTCTCCGGACGCGCGCACCCGGAGCTCGCCGAGGAGGTCGCGAAGGAGCTCGACGTCACGATCACTCCGCAGGCGGCCTACGACTTCGCCAACGGTGAGATCTTCGTCCGCTTCGAGGAGTCGGTGCGCGGCTGCGACGCCTTCGTCATCCAGAGCCACACCGCGCCGATCAACCAGTGGCTCATGGAGCAGCTCATCATGATCGACGCCCTCAAGCGGGCGTCGGCCAAGCGGATCACCGCGGTCGTGCCGTTCTACGGCTACGCCCGCCAGGACAAGAAGCACCGCGGCCGCGAGCCGATCTCCGCCCGCCTCGTGGCCGACCTGCTCAAGACCGCGGGCGCGAACCGGATCATGACCATCGACCTGCACACCGACCAGATCCAGGGCTTCTTCGACGGCCCGGTCGACCACCTGCTGGCCAACAAGGTGCTCGCCGAGCACCTGCGCGACGCCTACTCCGGCGAGGATCTCGCGGTGGTCGCCCCCGACTCCGGCCGCGTCCGCGTCGCCGAGAAGTGGGCGGACATGATGGGCGGCGTCCCCCTGGCGTTCATCCACAAGAGCCGCGACAAGACCAAGCCCAACGAGGTCGTCGCCAACCGTGTCGTCGGCGAGGTCTCCGGGCGCGTCTGCATCCTCGTCGACGACATGATCGACACCGGCGGCACGATCGCCAAGGCGACCGAGGCGTTGCTGGCCGACGGAGCCTCCGACGTCGTCATCGCCGCCACCCACGGCGTGCTGTCCGGGCCCGCGGTGCAACGGCTCTCGACATGCGGTGCGCGCGAGGTCATCGTCACCAACACCCTGCCCATCCCGGACGAGAAGCGGTTCCCGCAGCTCACGGTGCTCTCGATCGCCCCACTGATCGCCCGCGCCGTGCGCGAGGTCTTCGAGGACGGCTCGGTGACCGACCTCTTCGACGGCAACGCCTAGCGTCGCGCCAGGCCGTTCTCGACCCTTCCCGCTCCTTCGTCGCGGGACGTGTCGAGCTGCGGCGGCGCGGCCTGGGGTTGCGTCGCGTGTCGCGCTGCGGCGGCTCGGTGAAGTGTCGCGGCTATCGTGCCGCCCGTGCGGATCATGCTCGCGGTGCTCACCGCGACGCTCGTCGTGCTCGGTGGCACGGCGGGGTGCGCGCCGCCGCTGACCGAGACCATCAGCGGGGGACCCGAATGGGGCTGGACGCCGCAGGCCGCGCCGCTCGATCTCGGCGTCACGCACATGCAGTACAGCCTGGCCGCGAGTGATCCCGCGGCGGCGCGGTCCCGGGGCGCCGACATCCTGCGCGCCTCCGGGCGTCGGCAGGTCCAGCACCTCATGGGTTTCGGGGTGCTCAACCCCGAGCCGGCGCCCGGGGTCTACGACTGGTCGACGCTCGACGCCCGGATGGCGCTCATCGCCGGGACCGGCGGGAGCGCGGTGCTCACCCTGGCCGGGGCACCGGACTGGATGAAGGGCGGGCAGCCGGGCGAGAGCGACTACACCCGCATCGAGGTCGCGCCCCTCCGCGAGCACTACGACGACTTCGCCGCACTCTGCGCCGCCGCCGTGGCGCGCTACCCGCAGGTCGCGGCGGTGCAGGTGTGGAACGAGCTCAAGGGTTTCTACGACCCGCAGGTCGACCGCTGGGACGCCGCGGGCTACACCGACCTCTACAACCGGGTGCTGCGCGCGGTGAAGGACGTCCGGCCCCGGATCGCGGTCGGCGGCCCGTACATGCCCCTCGACGCGTGGTCGAGCCCGTCGGCGTTCGCCACCCCCTCGACGGTGCGCGGTCCCTGGGGGGTCACCGACCAGCGCTCCCTCGACGTCGTGTCCTACTGGCTGGCGAACAACGCCGGCGCGGACTTCCTCTCGGTCGACGCGGGCACCGGCACCAGGGACCGTGGTCCGGTCACCGGCCCGTCGCAGGGCGCGGAGCGCTTCGCGACGCTGACCCGCTGGTTGCGGGAGCGCAGCCCGCTGCCGGTGTGGTGGTCGGAGTTCTACCCCGCGACCACCGAGGCGACCGGGGACGCCGATGAGTCCGCGTCCGCGGCGCGGGCGGCGGTGACGCTGGAGTCGGTCGCGGCGATGGCCCGCAGCGGGGCGGCGGTGGCCCTGCTCTGGCAGCCCCAGGCGTCGGAGGGCTTCCCCTTCGCGGCACTCTGGACCGACACCGCCGATCCGGACGGCGGGCGTCCGACGGCTCTCACCGCGCCGTGGACCTGGCTGGTCCCCCGCCTCGCCGGCGGCGGGATCGAGATCGGGCGCTCCCCGGACGGGCGGTTGCTCGCCTTCCGCGACCGGGTCGCGCCCCGCGGGGCGCGAGCCCCCGAGCCGGGCGGGATGCTGCTGGTCAACACCTCACCGGGCACGATCCGGATCTCCGTCCCCGGCGGTGCGCCGGTCGATCTCGACGGTTTCGGCACCGCGATCCTGCCCCGCGGTTGACCGCGCTCGTCGCGCCGGCGTGGTCCTCAGCCGAACACGGTGACGACCAGCGCCAGGAGCACCCCGACGAGGGCCAGCGCGGCCGTCCCGGCCAGCACGTCCCACACGATCCCGGCGCGCACGGTCGGCCCCGGGCCCGCGCGGTGGGCGCGCTCGAGGCGCACCGCGCGGACGACGAACAGGACGACGACGAGCGCGGCCAGTGACCAGCCGATCCGGGTCAGGGTGTCGAAGGGAGCGTCGTACACGGATCACCCCGCCGGGTCGGTGCGGACGAGGACGGCGTAGAGCCCGTCGGAGACCGTGAAGCGGTACTGGCCCGTCGCGGCGATCTCGGCCATCGCCGTCCGGCTCCACCCCGGCGTCCGCCCCTCGAGGGCCACGCCCTGGGCGTCCATCGTGGGGAGCGACCACACCGCGACCGGCCGGTCGGCGAGCACGCAGCGCACCGGGTCCTCCATCAGCGTCGTGCAGGTCTGCGGGACCTGGTTCACCTCGCCGACACGGGCGACCTGCACGGGCGCCAGATCGGTCAGGGGGAGCACCGTCGACCCGTACGGCGCCTGGTCGAGCACCGCGCGGGTCAGCGCGATCTCCTGGGGGCGCAGGGCCACGTAGGAGTCGTTGCCCCCGCGCACGACGACCAGCAGGGCGAAGACCACGACCATCCCGAGGGTGAGCACCACGCGTGTCGGGCGGGGCCAGCGCCGGAGCGGGACCCGCAGCACCTCCACCCCGAGCACCGCGAGGAACGGCAGCCCGTAGAGCAGGACGCGCAGCAGGACCTCGCCGCCGTAGCTCTGGAACAGGACCAGGCTGGCCGGCGCGAACGCGACCAGCACCCAGATCACCTCGCCCGTGCGCCGCCAGCGCACCCAGGCCCCGAGGGCACCGAGCGCGAACGTGGCGGCGGCCAGCAGGACCCGCGCGGCCTTGACCGCGAGCTGCCCGACGTCGCCGACCAGCCGGTCGCCGAGCGCGGTCGCGACCGACCCGGAGGCGTCGCCGACCTCCCCGGTGGCCAGCGACAGCTGGTAGTACCAGAACTCGCGCCCGGCGAGCGCCACCCAGGTGCCCACCGACAGCAGCAGGACCACCACCAGGCCGCGCCCGCCCCACACCCGCCCCGCGACGGTGAGCAGCACCAGCTGGGAGACCAGGGCGAACGGGGTGAGCTGGTGGGCGGTGGCCATCGCCGCGAGCGCGAGAGCGGCCACGGCCCAGGCCATCAGGATCTGGCCCATCGTGACGTCGGGATGCGGGGCAGCGCAGGCCCCGGCGAGCGGCCACCAGCGTCTCCCGCCGGCCCAGCGCGCGCAGCCGGGCCAGGGCCGCGAGGGCGGGATCGGTCAGGGGCGGCCGGTGGGTGGCGAGCGGCCCGACGGCCAGGACGAGGACGGCGATGGCGAGCAGCAGCGCCGTCGCCTGCGGGGAGAAGTAGTCCTGCTCGATCCAGTTCAGGCCGAGGAACAGCCAGCAGGCCACCCACGGCGCCCGTGGCCCGTCGAGCAGGCGGCGCGCGATGGCGTAGACGCCGGTGGCCCACAGCAGGGCGATCACCGGCGGCGCCCAGCGCAGCACGAGGTCCAGCGGCAGGCCGCCGGCGGCATCGCCGATCCAGGCCCACTGGCTGAAGAAGCCCGCCCAGCTGAACCGCGAGTCGACCCCGACCGGGACACGGCCGGAGCCGGCGATCGCCTCGACGAACCCGAGGTGGGTCCACGACACGGCGAAGCGCGCCCCCGGCTCCACCACCGCCGCCATCCCGGTGGTGCACAGCGCGAGCACGCCGGTGAGCGCCGATGAGCACCCGGGCGCGCGGGTCGGGCGCCAGCAGCTCGATCACGCAGGCCAGCACCACGGCCGTGATGCCCGAGCCACGCCCACACCGGGAGGATGCCGGCCAGCCCGAAGCCCGCCGATCGCGTCCCGGTCGAGCAGCAGCGCCAGCGCCGGCAGCATGACCACGCCGGCCGCGCCCAGCAGCAGCGGGGCGATCCCCTCGTACCACTCGCGCCCGACCGGCGGGGCGGGCCGCGACACCAGGGCGACCGCCGTGCCCGGCACCCGGTCCGGCGCCGCCTCGGCGGGCGATTCGGGGAGCACCGCACCCGCCCGGCCGGCGTCCTCCGTGGCCCGGGTCCCGCGCGCACCGGGGTCCGGCGTCGACGGCGTGCCGTCGCGGCCGGGGCGCGCGGACGTGGAGCGGGTCATCGGCGACTCATGGTGGTCCGGGCCTCGGGTGGGTGATCAGAGGGTCGCGGAGGGGACGCAGGTACCCCGAACGAGTGACGCGACGGGGCCGGTCACGAGGTTCTCCCCGGCGTGTCGGTCATGGTGGGGGGGTCGCGACGGATCCGCCGTTCGCACCCGGATCGTCGGCGGGCGTGTGGCCGGCGACCGTCAGCGGTCCGGACTCGCGGGACCGGCGCCAGGTGACGATGGCCGCGCAACATGCCTGGACGACGACGAAGGTGGCCGCGATCGCGATCAACGGGTCGCCGGTGGCCGGGACGAGCACGGTGGCCACGACCATCAGGCCGGTGTTGACCACGGCCAGGCGCGCGTAGCGCACGCCGCGGCCCACGGCCTGGTGCTCGCCGAGCCGGTGGACGACCAGCAACCGGAACGCGAGGCCCGACGAGCATCAGGCGCAGCGCGTTCGCCTCGCGCGGTGTAGATCTGCGCCGAAGAGCGACAGCGCGGGCGAGGCGAGCAGCGATCCCCAGCAGCAGTCCGGGCCCGAGCACCACGAGGAGGCGGACGCGGGTCTGCGCGGAGAGCTCGGCGGCGCGCTCGGGCTCCCGCGCCACGGCGGCGGACAGGGACGAGACGAAGTACATGCGCGACGACGTCGATGACCGTGACGGCCTGCCACACCAGGAAGAACGACGCCCCCATCTCGGGGCCGAAGCGGAAGATGATCAGCAGCGGGATCTGGTTGAACAGCACCGACGTCGCGACGCGGCCGAGGTAGGTCGGGCCGAGGAAACCGACGACCTCGCGGCGCGCCGGCATCGCCCGGGGGCCTCCCGACCGTCCCCGCATGACGATCCAGCTCTGCAGCGTGATGAGCAGCACGCACGCCCCGGTGGGGACCACCCAGGACGCCACCACCCCGCCGGTGGTCAGGGAGGCGCCGGCCACGAGCAGGATGCCCAGCCGCCCGGCGGCGAAGAGCAGGGTGCGGGCGGGCGCCCACCAGGCGCGGCCGAGCCCGACGAGCACGAAGTCCTGCTGCTGGAACAGGGCGTAGAGCACGGCGGCGAGCACGAAGACCGCCGCGCCGGTCAGCCGGCCCCCGGTGGCGCCCGCGGAGGCGTCGACGATCACCGAGGCACCCGGGAGCAGGAGGTAGACCGACGCGCCCGCCGCGGCGAGCACCGCGACGACGGCCGCCGACCGGCGCAGCAGGGCGGGCGCGGCGCCGCCGGCGCGCGGCAGCCACCGCAGCAGGCCGACGCCCAGGTTGAGCTCGGTGCACCCGGCGATGAGCAGCAGCGCGGAGACGAACGCGGTCGCCGTCCCCAGCTCGGCAGGGGTCAGGGCCCGCGCGGCGACGATCCAGCTGATCATTCCCACCAGCGAGGCCCCGCCGGCGGCCAGCGACATCGCCAGCCCGTCGCCGAGGTGACCGCTCAGGGCGGTGCGCACCCGGTCGATCGGGCCGACCCCGCCGACCGCGGGCGGAACGACCGGCTCGGGCTCCGCCTCCGCCTCGTCCTCCAGGCCGGGTGGGGCGGGCGGCTCCGGACGCGAGGTGTCCGGCTGCGTCATGCGGCGCGCGCCGCGTGGCGGATCAGGAGCGGGACGGTCACCGCGGTCACCAGGTAGAGCAGGCCGACCGGGTGCCACGCGCCCGAGACGACCATGATCTGACCGGCGAGGACCGAGAGCGCCACACCGCTCGCGGACGCGAGGACGAATCGCTCGGCGAGCGAGCGACCGCGCAGGAACGCCGCGAGCGCCCAGCCCGGGCCGAGCAGCACGAAGACCGTCGTCACGACGATCCGCACGTCGTGCAGGGCGGACGCGCGCACGTCCGCGAGTGCGTACACGACCGCGATCAGGCCGAGGGCGGCCAGCGCGGCGGGGACCAGCCGGACCGCAGCGAGCGCGGGCACGACCTCACGTCCGGCCGGGCCGGGTGCGGGGTCGGGGCGGATCACCGGCACGAGGGTCACGATCCGACATCCTCCTCGACATGTCCCGCCCCGCGCACGGGAACGATCCGACCGCGCAGGAAACCGACCGCCGCACCGGCGAGCACGACAGGGAGCGCCGTCGCCGCGCGCAGCCGGTCGACGGTCTCGCGGCCACGTCCCCGCCGGAGCGCCCGAGCGGCGTCGACGAGCTCGCGCCGCAGTCCGGCGGGCAGCACGACCCGACTGTAGGCCCGTTCGGAGGCCAGACCGTCGCCGGCCCCGACCCGTCGGGCGAGCACCGCCTTCGACAGGCCCTCGGCGTAGGCCCGGCGCCGCAGGTAGCGCCAGGTCCCCCGGTCGGGCGACACGCGGTGGTCCACCACGGCCGACGGGGCGAGCACGATCCGCGCCTGGGGCAGGCGCGCGCCGAGCCGGATGCACAGCTCGGTCTCCTCGCAGCCCAGCGGGACCGTGCCGACCCGGCCCATGTCCTCGGCGAAGTCGCCGATCTCGGCGAAGACCTTGGCGCGGAACGACATCGTGCAGCCCATGAGGTTGCGGATGTCGACCGGACACGCGCGGAGCGAGCGCCCGCGGTGGCGTGGTCCCCGGTCTCGGGGTACTGCCCGGTGAACGTGCAGCCCACGACCCACCACAGCTCGCGGGGGAGCAGGGGCGGCGCGCCGCCCCGTCACCCGCCCAGCCGGGGCACCGCGACCCCGCCGACCGCGGCGACGGCCGGGTCGGCGTACGGCGCCAGGAGCGCGGCCAGCCATCCGGGGCGGGCGGCCGCGTCGTCGTCGAGGAACACGACGACGTCGGGGCGGGCACCGAGGTGGGCCAGGGCGGTGTTGCGGGCTCCGGACAGGCCGCGCCGACGATCGTTGTCGAGCACGACGACGTCGGGGGCGGCGGCGAAGGCGGCACGGGCGCGCTCGGCGAGCCCCGCGTGGTGGTCGACGACCACGACGACCTCGGCCGGGCGCGGGCTCCTGGGTCCGCGCCGACGCCACGGCGGCGAGGAGGTCGTCCCACCGCCGCTCGGTGTAGGCGCAGACGACGACGGCGGCGACGGGCGGGCCGCCGCTCACACCGGGCGCCGGTGGACGGTCAGCATCTGCATGCAGGCCCGGTCCTCGGCCTCGAGGCCGGCGAAGGCGCCGCGCGAGCGGGGTGTCGTCGACCGGTCCGCTGGTGGCCAGGTCCTCGACGGTCTCGAACCCGGCGCCCGCGAACAGGGCGCGCCACTCGGGGCGCTGGATGCGGTTGAAGTACTGGACGTCGTTCTCGAACCAGCGCCGCCAGGTGCGGTCGTCGAAGCGGTAGTAGTTCTTCGGCGACATCGCGGGGTCGAAGTAGTGGTAGTGGTCGACCAGGTCGATCTGGTGGACGGCGTACCCGCCCGGGCGCAGCAGCCGGCGGGCCGCGTCGAGGTAGTCGGGCAGGACCGCCGCCGGGACGTGCTCGAGGACGTCCGCCGAGACCTCGAGCGCGTACGAGCCGGTGTCGAGCCCGGACAGGCGGCCCGCGGGCTCGATGACGTAGTCGAAGCCGAGGACGTCGTAGATGCCGGCGAAGTCCTCCGCGCGCAGGGCGGCCTCGGCAGCTCCAGCGCCCGGGCCCGGCGCTGGGGGTCGACGGTGTGCGCGGGGTCGGCGAGGTGGTCGCGGTACCCGGCGAGGTAGGCGCGGTAGGCGCCGAACAGCCGGTTGTCGCAGACGTCGTACAGGGTCACCCGCACGTCGTGGTGCAGGGCCAGGACCGTGGCCTCCCAGTGCACCCAGCCGGTGCCCATCTCCAGGACGCGGTCCCCGGGCGCGAGGACGTCGTAGCGGTCGCAGATCGCGAGCAGGCGCTCGGCGCGGTCGAGGTAGCGCTGGGGCAGGCCGTCGGCCACCCGCATCCGCTCGAGGGCGACGTTGCCGACGCGGCGGTAGAGGCGTCGTCCGGCGGGCGTGGCCGAGAAGGCCTTCGACGCGGCGGCGACGCCGGCGTACTTCAGCACGGGAGTTCCTTCCGTGGAGGTGGGGCGGGAGACGGCGAGGCGCGAGGCGCACGCCGGTGCGGTCGCGCGGCGCGTCGGCGACGCTGCCCGACCGCAGCGGTGGGGCCGTGGCCGACCGACACCAGCGACGACGGCGCTCCCGGTACGCGCCGGAGCGGGAGTACTCACGGCCGAGGGTACGCAGCACGCGGAACCCGTCGGCGAAGGTGCGCAGGTTGGTCTCGCCGTGGATGCGCGGCTTCTCGGTGCTGCTGACCTCGGCGACCTGCAGGCCCGCCTGCGAGAAACGGCAGGTCAGCAGCGTCTCGATCTCGAAGCCGTCGCCCCAGAGCATGCCGCCGGGTGGGGGCGGGGTGGCCGGCGTCGGGCAGCGAGAGCAACGGCAGGAGGTCCGACCAGAAGGCGTTGTAGCCGTAGCAGAGATCGGTGTAACTCGCGCGGAGTATCACGTTGGCGAGCCGGTTGAGGCCGGCGTTGCCCGCACGACGCAGCGGCGTGATGTCCTCGCTGCCGGCCGTCGTCGGCGGCGGCGAACCGGGTTCCCTTCGCGACGTCGGCGCCGCCGGTGAGGGCGTCGAGGAACTCCGGGATCTCCGCGGCGTCGGCCGACCCGTCCGCGTCGAACATGACGATGACGTCGCCGCGGGCGACGGAGAAGCCGCAGCCAGCGCGTTGCCCTTGCCCTGACGGGTCTGGGTCACCACCGTCGCGTCCGGGCGCACCCGGCGGGCGACGTCGATCGGTGTCGTCGACCGAGTGGCCGTCGACGAGCACGACTCGGCGTCGGCCGGGAGCTGGGGCAGGACGATCTCGAGGTTGCGCGCCTCGTTGCGGGCCGGGACGACGACGGACACGGTGGGCAGGGTCGGCCTGGTCACAGGGCCTCCGGTCGGCGCTAGAGAGGAGCTACGGACGGTGAGCACCACTGCTCGTGTGTCACCTGATCGGGGACGATGAAACCGCGAGTATCAGTACGCGAGACGAGGAAAATGTGAAAACCAGCACATCCTGCTAATGGATCGGCCCTGGACCGATCCGATAGGAGTAACTCGTTAGGGACGAACGCGCTACTCGCCGGTCAGCCACACGATCGGTGACCACGTCGCGCCCCCGCCGCCGCCCGCGCGCCGGCCCTCGACTATCCGTCGGGTTCCCCACTTCGGCGAGGGTCGCGCCACGCGGCCGTGATCGACGCGGTGCGGTCGTCCCCGGCGCTTCCCGCCGGTGTTCGGGCCGCGAGCGCCGCTCCGCCGACCAGGACGATCTGCAGGAGAGTGTCGCATCATGGCCGAGGTCCGCGTCCAGGCCGAGACCCGTACCGAGTTCGGCAAGGGCGCCGCCCGCCGCACCCGCCGCGCCGGCAAGATTCCCGCCGTCCTCTACGGACACGGCGTCGACCCGCAGCACCTGCGTTCGACGCGGTCGAGTTCGCCGCCGTGATGCGCCTCAACGGGCGCAACGCGGTGCTGAGCGTGACGGCCGGGCGCGCCGCGCCCCAGACCGCGCTGACCAAGACCGTGGTCCGCGACCCGATCAAGGGCTTCATCGAGCACGTCGACCTGCTCGCGGTCCGCCGCGGCGAGAAGGTCCAGGTCGACGTCCCGATCGTCAGCATCGGCGAGGCCGCCCCCGGCGCCCTGGTCTTCCAGGACACCGACACGCTGACCATCGAGGCCGACGCGCTGAACATCCCGGACACCCTCGAGGTCGTCATCGAGGACCTCGCCATCGGCACCCAGGTCCTCGCCGGCCAGATCACGCTGCCCGAGGGCTCCGAGCTCGTCACCGACCCCGAGGCCCTGGTCATCAACGTGACCGAGGCCCCGACCGAGGACGACATGGAGGCCGAGGTCGACGCCGAGGGCGCCGGCGTCGAGGAGGACGCCTCCCGAGTACGAGGCCGACGAGACCGGCGAGTCGTCTCCGAGGCCGCGTCCGGCGACGCGAGCGGCGAGGGCGCCGAGGCGTCCTCGGACTCCGACGAGAGCTGACACCGGCCGGATGAGCTCTCCCGGCCGCCCGGCCCGACGATCCGTTGCTGGTCGTCGGGCTGGGCAACCCCGGCCCGGAGTACGCGGGCACCCGGCACAACGTCGGGTTCGCCGTCGCCGACGTCCTGGCCGGGCGGATCGGCGGCCGGTTCTCGGTCCACAAGCGCTCGGGCGCGGACGTGACGGAGGGCCGGCTCCCGGCCGGGTCGGCGCGCGGTGCTGGCCAAGCCGCGCGGCTACATGAACCTCTCCGGCGGCCCCGTCGCCGGAGCCGCCCGCTTCTTCTCCGTGGCACCCACCGACGTCGTCGTCGTGCACGACGACCTCGACCTCGAGTTCGGCGTCGTCCGCCTCAAGCGCGGCGGCGGCGAGGGCGGGCACAACGGCCTGCGCTCGATCTCCCAGTCGCTGGGCACGAAGGACTACCTGCGCGTGCGCTTCGGCATCGGTCGCCCGCCCGGGCGCCAGGACCCCGCCGACTACGTGCTCAAGCGCTGGTCCTCCGCCGAGCGCCGCGAGCTCGACGTCTCCCTCGAGCTCGCCGCCGACGCCGTCGAGGCCCTGGCCGCCGACGGCCTCGAGCCCGCCCAGAACCGCTTCCACTGATCCGCCCGGGCGGGGCGTGACGATCACAGGTCCGGTCGCTAGCCTCGCGGCACATGCGCCCGTCGGGGACGCTGGAGCGGGAAGAAGGACCGATCGTGGGCTTCATCGGGTGGATCGTGCTCGGGCTCATCGCGGGCATCATCGCGAAGCTGCTGATGCCGGGCCGCGACCCCGGCGGCTGCATCATCACCATGCTCATCGGGGTGGTCGGCGCCCTGCTCGGCGGGTTCCTGAGCCAGCAGCTGTTCGGTATCGCCCGAGGCGGGTTCTTCGACCTCCGCACCTGGATCATCGCGATCGTCGGGTCGATCATCCTGCTCCTGATCTACCGCCTCATCGCGGGCCGGAGAGCGAAGCGCTGACGCACGGGCCCGCCCGCTGGTCGACACCGGCCGGGGCGTGCCCACTACGGGGACAACCCTCGTCGTCATAGGGGTCAGCCTGCTGGTCGGCCTCCCGGTCCCGCGCGGACGCTTCTCTCCATGACGACATCGACCACCGAGGGGCGCATCGCCGGGCTGTTCGGACTCCGGGGCGATCAGTGGATGCGGCACGCCAACCCCTGGAGCGTCTGGGTCCGCTTCGCCGTGCTGCCCCTCATCGTCCTCGCGGCGTGGAGCCGCGTGTGGATCGGCTGGTGGGCGGTGCTCGCCGGCGCCGCGGCGCTCGTGTTCATGGTGGTCGAGCCGCTGCTGTTCCCCCCGCCCCGCTCCACCCGGAACTGGGCCTCGAAGGGGGTGTTCGGCGAGCGGATCGTGTCCGAGGGCTCCACGCGCGACATCCCCGACCAGTTCCGGGCGTCGCGGGTGCCGGTCGTGACGACGGTGTGGCAGACGATCGGGCTCGCCCTCCTCGTGGTCGGCGTCGTCCGGCTGGATCTCCTGCTCACCCTCGCCGGTCTGTTCCTGTGCCAGTGCGCGAAGGCCTGGTACATCGACCGCGCCGTGCTGCTGTTCGAGGACGTGAAGGCGCGGGATCCCGAGGTCGCCGCCTGGGAGTACTCCGCTCCACCCCTCCCGCCGTCCTGACTTCTCGAGGAGATCCCGTGCACGCGGTCCGCAGCCACCCCCTCGTCGCCTTCTTCGTCCTGACCTTCGTCATCGCCTGGGCCTTCGTGCCCTTCGGTTCCTTCGGGGCCTTCGCGCCGTTGATCGCCGCACTGATCGTGGCGCCGATCAGCCGCGGCCGGGCCGGGCTCGTCGAGCTCGGGCGTCGACTCGTCCGCTGGCGCGTCCGCTGGTACTGGTACGCACTCGCCCTCGGCGTGCCGGTCGCCGTGCACCTGGTGGCGTTCGTGCTGGACGGGACCACCGCCACCGTCGCGGGCGGCACCGTCGTGCTGATGTTCCTGCTCCGCGTGGTGAACCCCACCGACGGCCCGCTCGGCGAGGAGCCGGGCTGGCGGGGGTTCGCCCTGCCCGGGATGCAGTCGCGGCTCTCCCCGCTCGCGACCACCGCGATCCTCGCCGTCGTGATCACCGTGTGGCACCTCCCCCTCGCGTTCCTCGAGGCGGGCGACCCGTGGTCGAACGTCACGATCATCGTCGTGGGCACCGTCGCGGTGACCTTCTGGTACACGTGGCTGTTCGACCACACCGGCGGCAGCGTCCTGCTCGTGCTCATCGCCCACGCCGCGGAGGGCGCCGTCCAGCACGTGGGCCTGCTCTACATGGTCGTCTGGCTGGCCGTGGCGGTCCTGCTGGTCGTGGTGGACCTGAGGTCGTGGCTCCGCCCCGCACCCGCCGAGGCGACGACGCTGCCCGCGCCGGCGACGACCGCGCGGGTCGCCTGACGGACGACGCGCGGGCCGGGGCGCTCAGTCGACCGAGTTCTCCAGCCACGCCTCCTCGAGCTGCTCGCGCTCGCCCACGAGCGCGCGCAGCTCGGCGTCGAGCTCCTGGAGCCGGCCCGGCTCGGTGGCCGCGGCGGCGAGCTTCTCGTGCAGGCGCGTCTCCTGGGTCGCGAGCTTCTCCAGGCGCCGCTCGATGCGCGCCGCCTCCTTGCGCGCCGCACGGCGCTCGCCCTCGGCGCGCGCGTCCCCGGTGGGCGGCGCCGAGGAGACGGAGACGGCGGGCGCGGCGGGCTGCCCGGCGCGGCGGCGGAGGTAGTCCTCGATGCCGCCGGGCAGATCGGTGATGCGCCCGTCGCCGAAGAGCCCGACGACGCGGTCGCAGACCCGCTCGGTGAGGTAGCGGTCGTGGCTGACCACGACGAGGGTGCCCGGCCAGCCGTCGAGGAGGTCCTCGAGCTGCTGGAGGGTGTCGACGTCGAGGTCGTTGGTGGGCTCGTCGAACATCAGGACGTTCGGCTCGGTCATCAGCAGGCGCACGAGCTGCAGGCGTCGGCGCTCACCGCCGGAGAGGTCGGCGACCGGGGTCCACTGCCGCGCGGCGGGGAAGCCGAAGCGCTCCGCGAGCTGGGACGCGGTCTGCTCGTAGCGCCCGATGGTGACGCGCTCGGCGATGTCCTCGACGGCCTGCAGTACGCGGCGGTGCATCGGGAGGTCGGAGAGGTCCTGGGAGAGGTGGGCGATCCGGACGGTGGTGCCCTGCACGCGCTTCCCGCCGTCGAGCGGGCGTTCCCCGGCGAGGGCGCGCAGGAGCGTCGTCTTGCCCGAGCCGTTCATCCCGATGATCCCGACGCGGTCGCCGGGCCCGATCCGCCAGGTCTGGCGGTCGACGAGGGTGCGGTGCCCCGCCCCGTCCTCGGACCCGACGGTGAGGGTCGCGTCCTCGAGCTCGAGCACGGTGCGCCCGAGCCGGTGCTTGGCCATGGTGACCAGCTCGACGGTGTCGCGGGGCTCGGGGACGTCGGCGATCAGGGCCTCGGCGGCCTCGACCCGGTAGCGCGGCTTGGACGTGCGCGCCTGCGGTCCCCGCCGGAGCCAGGCCAGCTCCTTGCGGGCGAGGTTGCGGCGGCGCTGCTCGGCGGCGTCCGCGAGGCGCGCCCGCTCCGCCCTCGCGAAGATCCAGTCGCCGTAGCCGCCCTCGAACTGCTCGACGTGGGCGTCGACGACCTCCCAGGTGCGCGAGGCCACCGTGTCGAGGAACCAGCGGTCGTGCGTGACGACGACGAGCGCAGTACGACGGGCCAGCAGGTGCTCCGCGAGCCAGCCGACGCCCTCGACGTCGAGGTGGTTGGTGGGCTCGTCGAGCACGAGCAGGTCGAGCTCCTGCACCAGCGCCGCGGCCAGCGCGATCCGCTGGCGCTCGCCGCCGGAGAGCCCCTCGACGGGCGTGTCGAGGCCGCGGTCGCCGCCCGGACGGAGACCCTCGATCACCGCGCGGCTGCGCGGGTCGGCCGCCCACTCGTGGTCGGGCACCGCGCCCCCCAGGACGGCGTGCCGGACCGTCGCCCCGGTCGGTCGCGACTGCTGGGTGACCGTCGCCATCCGCAGGCCGCGCACCGGGCTGACCCGGCCGGAGTCGGGGGTCGTCAGCCCGGCCAGGATCGAGATCAGCGTCGACTTGCCGCCCCCGTTGCGCCCGACGACCCCGATGCGGTCGCCGCTGTCGACGCCGAGGGAGACGCCGTCGAGGACCGGCTTCGGAGCGCCGAAGGCGATCGAGACCGCCTCCAGGTTGACCAGGTTGGGCACTGTGTCCTTTCGTTCTCTACGCGTAGGCGCCGGGACCGGGGTGCACCGGGCCGCGGGGTGGGCGTCCGGGGGCGTCGTCGACCACCCGCGCTCCGGGCACCGGCCCGCGGGCGACGCGGACGGTGCGACAGACCCCGACGCCGGCGAGCTCGGCGGCGACCCGGACCGCCGCGTCGGCGTCCGGGCAGAGGAACACGCAGGTCGGTCCCGACCCCGACACGATCCCGGCGAGCGCACCCGCGTCCACGCCGGCGCGCAGGGTGCGTCGCAGCCCCGGGTCGAGGCTCACCGCTGCGGCCTGCAGGTCGTTGCCCAGCAGCAGCGCGAGCGAGCGGGCCTCCCCGGAGGCGAGGGCCTCGAGGACCGGCTCGACGTCGCCGACCCGTCGCGGCGCGGACGGGCCGGAGCGGAGGCGGTCGAGCTCACCGAAGACCGCCGGGGTGGACAGCCCGTGGTCCTGCAGCGCCACCACCCAGTGGAAGGTGTGCCGGCTCAGGACGGGGACCAGCCGCTCGCCGCGCCCGGTGCCGAGGGCCGTGCCGCCGTGCAGGGCGAAGGCGACGTCGGAGCCCACCTCGGCCGCGATCTCCATCAGGGCCTCGCGACCGAGGTCGAGCATCCAGAGCGCGTTGAGCGCGACCAGGGCCCCGGCGGCGTCGGCGCTCCCGCCGGCCATGCCGCCCGCGACGGGGATGGCCTTGCGCAGGGACACCCGGACATCGGGGGCGCGGCCGGCGCGCCGCGCGAGGGCCTCGACGGCGCGCCACGCGAGGTTGGTGGAGTCGGTGGGCACCGCGGGGTCGTCCGGACCGAGCAGGACCACGCCGGGCTCGATGGCCCCGGGGACGGCGGACGCGACGCTGACGCCGTCGACGATGTCGAGCGCCTGGAACACGGTCACCAGATCGTGGTAGCCGTCGGGTCGCTGCTCGCCCACGGACAGATGCAGGTTGATCTTGGCCGGAACGCGGACGGTGACCGGCGGTCCGACGGCGGAGAGCACCCGTCCAGGGTAGGTGCGCTGCGCACAGGTGAGCAGAAGCGGGTGCTATGGCAGGGGAAAGAGGAGCACGCCGATAGGGCTCACCTGCGCGCGGCGCACGCGATCGCGACGAAGTCGGCGACGCCGAGTGTCTCCCCGCGGGCGCCCGGGTCGACACCGCCGGCGCGCAGGGCCTCCTCGGCGGCGCCCGCCGATCCGGCCCAGCCCGCGAGCGCGGCACGCAACGACTTCCGGCGCTGCGCGAAGGCGGCGTCCACGACGGCGAAGACCTCGGCGCGCGCGACGCCCCACGCCCGGTCGTGGCGGGTGAACGCGACCAGCCCCGAGTCGACCCCGGGGACCGGCCAGAACACCGCGCGCGGGACCGGTCCGGCACGGCGCGCGTCGGCGTACCAGGCGAGCTTCACCGACGGCGCGCCGTAGGCCCGCTCGCCCGGGGCGGCCGCGAGCCGCTCGGCGACCTCGGCCTGCACCATGACCAGCCCCCGGGCGAGGCTCGGCAGCGCCGCGAGCAGGGTCAGCACCACCGGCACGGCGACGTTGTAGGGGAGGTTGGCCACCAGGACGTCGGGGGCGAGCGGGAGGTCGTCGGCGGTGACCCGCAGGGCGTCGGCGGTGACGACGCGCAGGTCGGCGCCCGGGGCTCGCTCGGCCGCGGTGGCCGGGAGGCGGGCGGCGAGCACGGGGTCGATCTCGACGGCGACGACGGCGGCCGCGGCCTCGAGCAGCGGCAGGGTCAGGGAACCGAGCCCGGGTCCGACCTCGAGCACGACGTCGGCCGGGCCGACCTCGGCGAGGCGCACGATCCGGCGCACGGTGTTGGCGTCGTGCACGAAGTTCTGGCCGAGGCGCTTGGTCGGGCGCAGGTCGAGCTCGGCGGCCAGGGCGCGCACGTCGACCGCGCCGAGCAGCCGGGCCGTGTGCGTCACGGTGCGATCATCCCAGCCCGCCGGCGGACACCGGCGAGGATGTGGGTTCTCGGACGTTCGGTGTCAGCGTGGAACCCCGGCTGACACCCGGCCGATGAGCTACTTCCGGCCGCAGACCGGCCAGGCGCCGTAGCCGCCGCGGTCCTCGCGGACGCGCTCGGCGACCGCGATCTGCTCCTCGCGGGTGGCCTGGTCGGGACGCGAGGCGTACTGGTTGCCGCCGTAGGCGTTCCAGGTCTGCTTGTCGAACTGCAGCCCGCCGTAGTAGCCGTTGCCGCTGTTGATCGACCAGTCGCCGGTCGCCTCGCACCGGGCGATGCGGTCCCACTTGCTGCCGTTGCTCACCGCGGGGGCCTTGTTGCTGGGCTTCGTGCCGCGGGCCTGGACGCCGCCGACGGCCGGGCGGGTGACGCGGGGGTCGCCGACCTGGGTGCGGCCGGTCTCGCGGCCGTTGGTGGCGTTGACCGTGAAGGTCACGACCTCCTCGCCCGCGGCGCCGGCCTGGCGCACCTGGGTCTGACCCTCCTCGAGGTTCGGGTCGTCGACGATGCGCATGGGCGGGGCCACGGGGCGGGTCTCGGTGACCTGGGTGACCGTGTTGCGGGTGACGGTGATCGTCGAGCCTGCGACCAGCGAGTCGACCGAGCCGGGGGTGATGGTGTCGGCCGGGCCCATCTGCAGGCCGTTCTGGCCGAGGAACTCGGCGATGCTCAGCGCCGTGGTCGTGAGCTGGCGGGGAACGGCCCCGCCGTCGATCAGGGTGACCGCCTTGGGCATCCGGACGTCGATGTTCATGCCCTGGACCGGGATCGTCGCGGCCATCGGGGCCGAGGCGACCACCTGGTCGGTGGGCAGGCCCAGCTGGCGCAGGGCCTCGGCGACGGTGCGGGCGGTCGTCGTGATCGTCTGCGGACGACCGTCGACCATCAGCGCGACCTCGCGGGCCCGGTTGATCACCAGGTGGTCGCCGTCGGCGACCGAGGCGTTCGGGCCGGGGGCGAGCTGGTCGCCGGGGCCGAGATCGATGTCCCCGCTGTCGAGGGCGCCGGCGACATCGCTGGAGAAGGTGTGGACGACCTGGTCGACCCCGTCGACGGTGACCGTCACCTCCTTGTCCAGCGCGACGGCCGTGCTGCCGCCCGCGGCGACGGTGAGCAGGGCGATGGCCACGCCGCCCTTGACCGCGTTGGAGCGGCGGCGCGTGTCGGTGGCGAGGCGGCGCGGGTCGTCGAGCGCGGTGAGCCCCGCGGGCGCGGCGTGGGCGAGGTCGTCCTCGGCGTCGTCACGGTCCTGCTCGAGCTGGTCCCACTCGTCGAGGTCGGGCAGCGCGATGGCGCCGCTCGCGACCGACGACGCGGACCCGAGGTCGTCCTCCCACGGGCGGGCGACGGGCAGCGGACCGGTGATGTCGTCGAACCAGTGCGGGACGAGGGCCGTGCGCGAGCCGCCGTAGCCCCATTCCCGGCCGGACTCGGCGCCGAACTCGTGGGCGCTGTCGTAGCCGTAGTCGCCGTGGTCTCCGTACCCGCCGCCGTAGCCGTAGCCGTCCGCGATCGGGAGACCCGCGGTGTCGTAGCCGGTGTCGTACCCGGCGCCGTCGAGGCGGCCGCGGGTCGTCGTGTCGGCGGTCATCGGGCGTCCGTCGCGATCCGGTCGGACGTCGGGGCGAGCGGGGAGCACACAGCCACGGGGAAGTCCACATCTGCCGTACCTCCGGGCAGGAACCGGCCCTGGGGAGTCCGCCACGGCGACGTGGGTTCGTCCTTGCGAACCGGACCTGGGGACGTCCGGATCGCGCGGGCCTCGGGGGAGGTTCCATCCCGGCGAGTCACGGCACGGTAACGAGTTGGGTGTCGCCAGCATCAAGCCGACACGTGCGTGTTGCGCCGAGCGGACGACGTCAGACGACGAACGCAGTCACTGCGTGCTCTATCGGTGGACGGAGCGTGAGGGTTGAGGGTGTTCGGCGAGTCCGAAGGCCCGCTCGGCGTTCGCCGCGGAGGTCTCCGCCAACCGTTCTACGGGCTCCTCACGGAGCACCGCGAGGTCTCGCACCGTGTGGGGGACGCAGTAGGGCTCGTTCGGCCTACCGCGGTACGGGTGCGGAGTCAGGAACGGGGCGTCGGTCTCCACCAGGACGAAGCTCGGCGGCATCCAGGCGGCCGCCCGGCGCAGCTCGGCGGCGTTCCGGAACGTGGCCGTGCCGGAGAACGAGGTGAACCAGCCCTCGTCGGCACACCGGCGGGCGAGCTCGAGGTCGCCGGAGAAGCAGTGGAACACCACCGTCGGCGGCGCGCCCTCGGCCGCGAGGACGTCGAGGATCGGGGCGTGCGCCTCCCGGTCGTGGACGACGAGCGGGAGGCCCGTGCGCTTGGCGAGGTCGATGTGCCAGGCGAAGGCCTCGCGCTGGACGTCCAGCGGCGCGCAGTCCTCGCGACGCGTGGTCCAGTAGTCGTCCATCCCGCTCTCGCCGACCGCGACCACCCGCGGGAGCGTCGCCAGCGCCTCCAGCTCCGCGCGGGCATCCTCGGTGAGGTCGCGCGAGCGGGTCGGATGCAGGCCCACGGCGGCGAACACCCGGTGGTCGGTGTCGGCCACCCACGCCGCCCACCGCGCGGACGCGAGGTCGTCGGCGGTCGTGACCATCGCGGTGACCCCGGCGGCCGTGGCCCGGTCCAGCACCGCCGCGAGCGTGGCCGGATCCGTCGCACCGCACGCGTCGAGGTGGGTGTGCGCGTCCACGACGCCCGCCCCGACCGGTTCGGGCACCGGAGGCGGAACGTCCCGACCGGACGAGCCCTCAGCCATCGTGGGCGATCGGGGCCCAGGACGGCCCGGTCTCCCCCAGCGACGGCTCGAGCTTGGCGAACAGCGGGGTGGGCCGGGCCAGGGGCCGCCCGACCGGGATCGGGGTGGACGCCCAGCGCGCCTGCTCGTGGGCGTAGTCGCCGGTGAGCACCGAGTGCGCGGTGCCCAGCTCGCCGGAGACCCCGGCGTCCTGGCGCTCGGGCTGGGCCGCCCACACCCCGGTGCCGCCGAGGGCTTCGTGCACCTTCTGGGCGGCGTGGGGCAGGAACGGCGTCAGGAGGGTGTTGGCGTCCTGCACGACCTGCAGGGCGGTGTGCAGGATCGTGTCGCGTCGCGCGGGGTCGTCCTTGCGCTTCCAGGGCTCCTCGTGACTCAGGTAGGCGTTGGCCGCGCCGACCACCCGCATCGCCTCCGAGGTCGCCTGCTTGAACCGCGAGCGCTGCAGGTGGGCGCCGACGGTGTCGAAGGCCGCGCGCGAGAGGGCGAGCAGCTCGGCGTCGGCCGGCTCGGGCGAGAGCGCCTCGGGGACCGCGCCGACGTTCTTCGCGGCCAGCGACACCGAGCGGTTGACCAGGTTGCCCCACTCGTTGGCGAGTTCGAAGTTGGTGCGGCGGACGAACTCGTCCCAGGTGAAGTCGGCGTCCTGGTTCTCCGGACCGGCGACGGCGATGAAGTAGCGCAGCGCGTCCGGCCCGAACTCCCGCAGGAAGTCCCCGACGTAGATGACGGTGCCGCGGCTGGTCGAGAACTTCGAGCCGCTCATGGTCAGGAACTCCGAGGACACCACCTCGGTCGGCAGGTTCAGGGTGCCGAACACCCCGGGCTCGCCGCCCTTGTCGCCCGCCCCGTTCTGCCCCAGCAGCAGGCTCGGCCAGATCAGCGAGTGGAAGACGATGTTGTCCTTGCCCATGAAGTAGTAGGCCGACGCCGCCGGGTCGCACCACCACTGCTTCCAGGCGTCCGGGTCGCCCGAGCGCTCGGCCCACTCCACCGACGCCGACAGGTAGCCGATCACGGCGTCGAACCAGACGTACAGGCGCTTCATCGGCGCGTCGTCCCAGCCGTCGAGCGGGACCCGCACGCCCCAGTCGAGGTCGCGGGTGATCGCGCGGGGGCGCAGGTCGGTGATCAGGTTGCGGCTGAAGTTCAGGACGTTGGGGCGCCAGTTCGTCCGCGTGTCGAGCCAGCTCGCGAGCGACTGCGAGAAGGCCGGGAGGTCGAGCATGAGGTGCTCGGTCTCGCGGAACTCCGGGGTCTCGCCGTTGATCTTGCTGCGCGGGTGGATCAGGTCGGCGGGGTCGAGCTGGTTGCCGCAGTTGTCGCACTGGTCGCCGCGCGCCGAGGGGTAGCCGCAGATCGGGCAGGTGCCCTCCACGTAGCGGTCGGGCAGGGTCCGCCCGGTGGACGGGCTGATCGCGCCCATCGTCGTCTCGCCGAAGATGTAGCCGTTCTTCCAGAGCGCGGAGAACACGTCCCGGGTGACGCGGTGGTGGTTGTCGGTGCTGGTGCGGGTGAACAGGTCGTAGGACAGGCCGAGCCCGGCCAGGTCGTCCTGGATCACGCGGGAGTAGCGGTCGACGAGCTCGCGCGGGGTGGTGCCCTCGGCGTCGGCCTGCACCTGGATCGGGGTCCCGTGCTCGTCGGTGCCCGAGACCATGAGGACCTTGTTGCCGATCATCCGCTGGTAGCGGGAGAAGACGTCGGAGGGCACCCCGAAACCGGACACGTGGCCGATGTGTCGGGGGCCGTTGGCGTAGGGCCACGCCACGGCGGTCAGCACGGACTCGCTCATTCGTCCATTGTCCGCGTGGACGGGAGACGCCGTGCCACCGGCTACATCGCGCCGAACTGCCGGTCGCCGGCGTCGCCGAGACCGGGGACGATGTAGCCGCGCTCGTCGAGGCGCTCGTCGACGGTGGCCGCGACGACGCCGACCGCCGGGTGTCGCTCGGCGAGGTGGGCGATGCCCTCCGGGGCGGCCACCAGGCACACCGCGGTCACCCGGTCGGCGCCGCGCGCGACGAGCAGGTCGATCGTGTACGCCATCGAGCCGCCGGTCGCGAGCATCGGGTCGAGGACCATCACGGGGCGCCCGGCCAGGTCGGCGGGCAGCGAGGCCATGTACGGGGTCGGGGCCAGCGTCCGCTCGTCGCGGGCGAGGCCGACGAAGCCCATCACCGCGCCGGGCACCTGGGCGTGCGCGGCCTCGGCCATCCCGAGCCCCGCGCGCAGGACCGGTACGAGCACCGGGGGTGCCGTGAGCGTCGCGCCGGTGGTCGTGGCGACCGGCGTCGTCACCTCGACCGGGGAGGTCGGCGCCGTGCGCAGGGCCTCGTAGACCAGCATCGCGGTCAGCTCCGCGACCGCGGCGCGGAACGTGGAGCGGTCGGTGCGGGCGTCGCGGATCGTGGTGAGGCGGACGTCGACGAGCGGGTGGCGCACCACGAGGGGCCCGGAGGACATGGCGCCGGACCGTAGCGGCCGGGTGTCACCACCACATGTCGGTCGCCCCCACGACGACGGCCGGCGCCCTCCCCGTGCGGGGTGGGCGCCGGCCGTCGGACCGTGGCGGGGCTCAGCTGACCGCGCTGTTCCCGCCGTCCTGGGTCCCCGAGCCGATCGGGAGGTTCAGCGCGCCGTGCTGGATCGGCACCTGCACGCCCAGCGCGTTGACCGGGATGTCGTTGTTGCAGGCGTTGATCGGGACGATCGTCTGCACGTCGTCGACGTTGAGGAGTCCCGACTGGGTGGTGTGGCCGCCGTTGCCGGCCCTGACCTCGTTCTCGCAGCTGTCGCCGCCACGCTTCTGGTCGTGGCGCGCGCCGTGCCCGTGCTCCTGCCCGTGCTCCTGACCGTGCTCCTGGCCGTGCTCCTGGCCGTGCTCGGACTCCCCGGCGAAGGCGGCGCCGGTGGTGGAGGCGAGGCCGGCCCCCACGAGTGCGGTCGCCAGGATGGTCTTGCGCCACATCGACACTGGTGGATCTCCCCAACTCGGATTCGCGGTCGCGGAGCAGCCACAACACGCGACTCCGCCGAACGGCCCAACGCAAAGGTCCGATCGGCGTTACGTCGGCCCGCGTGTCTTCCGCCGATCAGGTGATGAGCGTGCGGCGACGGTCGGCGTGCACGAACGACGCGACGAGCTGTCCGAGGCGGCTGCCGGCGTCCTCCTGCAGGAAGTGGCCGGCCTCCGCGATGGTCGGATGCGCGAGCCCGGCCGCGCCGGGGACGTGCCGGGCGAGGATCGGGCCCATCGCGGCGGTGATCGGGTCGGAGTCGGAGAAGGCGACCAGGAACGGGGCCTCGTACTCCCCCAGCGCGCGCCAGGCCGCCCGGTTGGCCTCGGTCTCGGGGTCGTCCGGCCGGGTGGGCACCAACAGCGGCATCGCGCGCGGGCCCGCCTTGTAGGACTCGTCGGGGAACGGCGCGTCGTACGCGGCCCGCGCGGCGTCGTCGAGCCCGCGCGCGCAGCCGGCCGCGACGAGGCGCCCGACATCGAGGGTCTCGGCCCCTTCCACCGCCTGCCGGAACCGCCACCACGGCTCGGGCATGTCGTGGTCCCCGGTCGGCAGCCCGGTGTTGGCGGCGACCACGGCGGCGAAGCGACCGGGGTCGGCGGCCACCAGGCGCAGGCCGATCAGACCGCCCCAGTCCTGGCCGAGCAGCACGACGTCGGTGAGGTCCAGCTCGTCGCAGACGACCGCGCGCATCCACTCCACGTGGCGGGCGTAGCTGTGGTCGGCGACCGCGGCGGGCTTGTCGGAGCGCCCGAAACCGACCATGTCCACGGCCACGGCGCGCAGCCCCGCGGCGGCGACGGCGTCGATCACGCGCCGGTAGAGGAACGACCAGGTCGGCTCGCCGTGCAGCATCAGCACGGCCGGGGCGTCCGCCGGGCCGGCCTCGTAGGTCGCGACCCGCACCGGCGCGCCCCCGTCGGGGTCGGTCACCTCGACCCATCGCGGGGTGAGCGGGAAGCCCGGCAGGTCGGCGAACCGGTCGTCCGGGGTGCGCAGGAGCTCCATCACCGCAGACTGTCAGCTCCGGCCCGGCGCCGGTACGGGCAGGTCACGGGCCTCGGCATAGGGTGCGGCCCGCGCTGCCCGCGCACGAGTCGTCCCGATCGCCCTGGAGGCCGCCCGGCATGGCGCAGGACATCATCCCGATCACGCTGGCCCTCACCGCCGGGGACCTCACGACGCTCTGGGCGCCCCGGTGGCGGCAGGACGGCGAGGAGTGGGAGGCGTTCCTCGGCGACGACGACGCGCTGTTCGCCTTCGCCGACGCCGCCGACATGGCCGCGTGGATCGCGACGGCCGAGGAGTCCGGGCAGGCCCACGACCTGCTCGACCACCCGGCCTGGCCGGTGGTGGGCAAGCTGTCGGTCGACGAGCTCACCCCCGAGGACGTCCAGCGCTACGACGTCGTCGGCGTCCCCGAGCTGGTGGCGGGCGAGCCCGACACCTGGACCGTCGACGACCTGGCCGAGGTCACCGCGATGTGCCGCTCGCTCGCCGATGTCTGCGACCTCGCGGTCGTCCACGAGGTCCTCGACGCCACCCCGGCCTTCGCCTCGCTGGCGTCCGGCGCGCTGGCGTTCGGCGGGCGGGACGGCGCCGCGCTGTGGGGCGAGCTGGCCGAGGTCGTCGACGAGCGCTGGGACGAGGTGATCGACGCCCTGGACGCGATGGTCGCCGTCCCCGAGGTCGACGAGGAGCTCGCCGCCCGGCTGCGCGCCACCGCGACCGTCGTCCCCGCGGGCGATCTCGACGGGGATGCCGACGGCGAACCCGCCGAGGAGTCCGAGGACGCCGGCAACGACCCGGTCGACCCGAGCGCGGTGGCCGGTGACCCGAAGGACGCCGCCACCTCCGGTCCGCTGGCCGACGCGCCGGCGGACGAGCGCGTCGACACCGCGGGCGAGTCGCTGCGCACCGACCTCGTCGACGAGGCCGAGGAGCCCGAGCCGGGGTTCTGGGAGGACGTCGGCATCGACCCGATCGCGATCACCACGCCGGACGGCGAGGTCTTCACCCTGCGCTGCTACCTCGACGACGAGCCGATCTTCCTGGGCCACGACGGGCACATCGAGACCTTCGGCTCCGCCCGCGCGCTGCGCACCTGGTTGGCCGGCGACGGCGCGGGCGACCACGACCTCGCCGAGGTCTCCACCTGGGAGGAGGTCGTGGCCGCCGCCACCGGCGGCGACCTCGAGATCGAGGTCCTCGCGGAGAACCACTACGTGCTCGCCGGCCTGGCCGACGACCTCGCCGAGGGCCCCGACGTCGTCGACGCCGCCCAGCTCGAGCTGGCCGTCGAGCTGATCCTCGACGCCGCGGCCTGGGCCGGGGACGCCCGCACCTCCGAGGACCTCGCCCCGTCGGAGAGCCTCGGGTGGCTCGTGTCGTTCGTCGTGCGCCCCGACCCGACCCGCCTGACCCCCTCGCCGCCCTTCGACCGCGAGGCCGCGGCGTGGCGCGCGCTGGAGGACCGCTTCCTGGGGCGCCTGCGGCAGCACTGAGGTCCTGCGCGCTCGTGGTGCTCCTGAGGTGGACGTCCGGCCGGCACGCCATCACCCGGATGGGCTGGGCACTCCGGGGGTGTTTACCCTTCGATTCCGCCGACCCCGGTCCGGCCCGGACCAGACCTTCCGAGAGAGCGGGCGCCGCGTGATCGACAACAACCAGACACAGTCCTTCGACCGCATGCGCAGCATGCTGGTGCGGGCGGCCGAGGTCCGGGACAGCGAGCAGCAGCAGATCTTCGACTCGCTGGACGAGATCCACGGTCGGCTGGCGGCGCTCGACACGCTCGGCTCGATGCGCAAGCGGCTGGCCGACGTGCCCGACCGCACCGAGATGAGCGTGCTGGCCGAGCGCCTCGACGAGACCGTCGCGAAGCTCGACTCCCAGGAGTCGTCGATCTCCTCGCTCGCGCGCCTCGTCGAGACGATCGTCGAACGGGTCGCCGACCGCCTCCAGACCCCGTTCGCCCAGCTGGACGGCCGTCTCGACGGCGTCACCGGGCGCTTCGAGGGCGTCGCCGGGCGCATGGACGGCCTCGAGGACCGCCTCGCCGGGCTGCACAAGCGCCTCGACGACCTCGACAACCGCCTCGACCGCCACGAGATGCGCCTCGACGGGCTGCCCGCGGCCGTCGGCGGTCCGCTGCGCGAGCGCGTCGACGCCGTCGACTCCGGACTGCGCGACCGCCTCGACGACCTCGCCAAGGGCGTGTCGGAGGAGATCACCGGGACCCGCGAGGCCGCCCGTCACGACGCCACGACCTCCCGCGGCGAGACCACCGGCCAGATCGGCGAGCTGGCCTCCCGCCTCGAGTCGCTGACCGCGCGCCTCGACCAGGTCGGCACCCGGCTCGACGGCGTGGAGTCCGGGCTCACCGACCGCGTCGGCGCGCTGTCGAGCTCGGTGGAGACCGGCCTCGACCGCCTCGACGGCACCCTGGTCAGCCGCCCCGACCACGAGGCCGTCGTCGCCCTGGTCCGTCAGGCCAACGAGGAGTCCGAGCGCCGCAACGCCGGGCACCTCGACGAGGCCATGGCCACGTTCGCCGAGATCATCCTCGGCCCCGGCGGCGGCTCGGCGGCCGCGATGCCGACCCCGCGCCCGACCACCCGCCGCTCCACGCGCAAGCCCGCAGGCCGCGACGCCCACGTCAACGGCGCCGAGCTCCCCACCGAGGACACCTCCGCCGAGAGCTGAGGCCCCCGATCCGGGGTCACAGGTCGTAGGCCACCGGGTGTCGCGGCTGGTAGAGCCCGAGCTCGCCCCCGCCCGGGACCCGCAGCGTCGTGACGAGACCGAAGCCCTGGTCGCTGACCGGCGCGAGGAACTCGACGCCCTTGTCCGTGAGCTCGGCGACCGTCGCCTCGATGTCGTCGCACATGAGGTAGAGCTCGTGGCGTCCGCTCCCCTCGGGGGCCGTCGGGTGCACGCCCAGCTCCGCGGGCGGGACTTTGAAGATCAACCAGCCGTCACCGGCATCGACGTGCGGCAGGCAGAGGACCTCGCGGAGGAACACGCGGGTCTCCTCGGCGTGCTCGGCGTAGATGATCGCGTGGGTCCCGGTGATCATGGAGAACCTCCTGCGGTGTCGGCGCGCCGGCGACCGTAGCGCGCGCGACGCAGGAGCACCTGGGGTCGGATCGACATGGCGCGGATGACGAGCTCTTCACGCGCCGGCGATCGGCACGGGGTGCGACGCAGGAGCACCTGGGGTCGGATCGTCATGGCGCGGATGACTAGCCTCGGCGACGATGCGCAACCGACGGGGACCGGCCGTGATCGCTGTCGTCGTCGGTGTGCTGCTGGCGGTCCTCCCCGCCCTCGCCGTGCCGGGGGTGTCGGGCACGGCCCGCGCCGAGCCGGCCTGCCCCTTCGCGGTGGCCCCCGGACCGCCGGTCGACACCTCCGAGGCCCCGCGGCCCGGCCAGTCCGAACCCGCCCCGCTGCCCGTCCCGCCGTCACCGGTCGGCGGGCCCGCGACGGCGGCGTGCGGCGACGTCGTGGCCGCGGGCGCGCCGGCGCCACCCGCCGTGGGCGTCGTGTCCTACGTGCTCGCCGACCTCGACTCCGGCGAGATCCTCGCGGCCCGCAACGCGCACGCCCGCCTGCGTCCCGCGTCGTTGATGAAGACGCTCACCGGCCTGCTCGTCGCCCGGCGCCTGCCGATGGACGAGACCGTGGTCGGCACCCAGGAGGACGCGGACCAGGAGGGGACGCGGGTCGGCATCGGACCGGGCGGGCGCTACACGGTCCGGCAGCTGCTGAACGCGATGCTCATGGCCTCGGGCAACGACACCGCCCATGCGCTCGCCGTCCGGCTGACCGGCAGCGTGGACGGAACGGTCGCGCTGATGAACGAGACGGCCCGCTCGATGGGCGCCCTCGACACCCGGGCCGCCACCCCGTCGGGGCTGGACGGGCCCGGGATGCAGACCTCCGCCTACGACCTCGCCTCGATCTTCCGCGCCGGGATGCGCGAGGAGCCCTTCGCCACCGCGACCGGAACGGCCCGCATGCCGTTCCCGGGGTTCGGCGCGGCGCCCGGCTTCGACGTGATCAACGACAACAAGCTGATCGCCACCGGCTATCCCGGCGCGATCGGCGGCAAGACCGGCTTCACCGACGACGCCCGGCACACCTACATCGGCGCTGCCGAGCGCGGCGGGCGGCGCCTGGTCGTCGTGCTCATGCGCGGCGAGCAGCGCCCGACGCCGATGTACCAGCAGGGCGAGGCCCTGCTCGACTACGGCTTCGCGCTACCCGACCCCCGCGGCGTCGCGACTCTCACCGACGGTCCCGCCGCGGGCACCGACAGCGGGTCGACCGAGTCCACCGCCGACCCGGGCGCGATCTCACCCGACGCGGGTGGCTCGTGGTCGTGGAGTGTCCCGCTGCTGCTCGGCGCCGTCGTCGTCGCGCTCGGCGGCCTCCTCGCCCTGCGCGCGGGTCGCCGCCGCCGCTGACTACCCGATTGCCCGCGCCTCCCGCCAGCTCCCGGGCCCCGCCCGGGCGTCAGCGCCGGCGACGCCCGCCGAAGCCGACGAGGGCTCCGAGGACGGCGCCCGCGCCGAGGAGGCCCGCGGTGGCGCGGGGGCCGGGGATGCGGCCGACGGTGACCGCAGGCCGGACGATCACGGGAGCGGGTTCGGGGAGCTCCTCGCGCTCGTTCTCGCGCAGCGTGGCCGCCCAGGCGGTGACGAAGAGGATGAAGCGCGAGACGAAGTTGGCGAACACGAGGAGACCGATGATCGGGCCGAAAGCGGCGCCGGCCGGCGAGTTCGTGACGCTGGCGATGTAGACGGTCATGACCTGCTGGAGGATCACGAAGCCGACCGCGGCGAAGAGCGCGGCGCGGGCGGCCGAGCGCAGGGTCACCGGCTCGCGGGGCAGGCGCGCGATCACCCAGAGGAAGACCAGCCAGTTCGCGGCCAGGGTGAGCGCGAGGCCGATGAGGAAGAACACGGCCTTGGCCCACCAGACCTCGGCGAGACCGAGGAACTCGAGGATCGTGCTGGAGAGCCCGGTGCCGACGGCGGTGATCGCGAACGAGAGCGCGAACGCCAGGCCCAGACCGATCATGGCCAGGAGGTCGCCGAGGTAGCGCTTGACGACCGTCGGGGGCTCGCCGCGCTGGTCCCACTGCTCGGAGAGGGCCTCACGCAGGTTGCTCATCCAGCCGAGCCCCGAGAACAGCGCACCGAGCAGACCGACGATGCCGACCGCCTTGCGCTGCTCGATGGCCTGGTCGACGACCTGGTTGAGGAGGTCGCCGAGACCCTCCGGGGCGGCCGCCGTGATCCCGTCCTGGAGCTGCTGGAGCAGGGGTTGGTTGTTGGCCAGGACGAACGCCGCCGCCGCGAAGGCGACCATCAGCAGTGGTACCAGCGCGAGGATCGAGAAGAACGTGATCGCCGCGGCGTAGTGGTCGCCGTGCTTCTCGGTGTAGCGGGTGGCCGCGCGCACGAGATGGTCGAGCCACGGATACCGCGACCGCAACTTCTCGAGCATGGTCGGCTCGGCCGTGGTGGCCGGGTCCTCGGTGGTCGTCGTCATGTGTGCGCTGGCCCCTTCACGGTTCCCCGACTCGCCACGCGGGACGGCACGCCGCGTGTGCGCGCAAGCTACCCACCGGGACCGGGCGTCACTCCGGCTCGACGACCATACGGTCGGGGGTCGAACGTCCCGTTCCGCGCGTGGAACGCGCGCGCCGAGTCCGGCCACAGCAACGTCAGGCGCCCGCTGACCTCGTCGACGTACCAGCTGGAGCACCCGCCGCGCAGCCACACCGTGTCGCGGCTGCGCGCGTCGATCTCGCGGGTGTAGGCGCGCTCGGCGTCGAGGGTGACCTCCAGGGGCGCGCCGGGGGACGCGGCGAGGTGGTCGAGGGCGCCGACGACGTGGTCCACCTGGGTCTCGATCATGTACACGGCGGAGTTGTGACCGAGGCTCGCGTTCGGTCCGTTGATGACGAACATGTTCGGGAAGCCGTGCACGGCGGTCGAGGCGTAGGCGGTCATCCCGTCGGCCCACCGGTCGGCGAGCAGCGTCCCCCCACGCCCGACGATCCGCTGCGCGAAGGGCAGCCGGGTGGTCCAGAAACCGGTCGCGAGCACGATCGCGTCGAGCGGGTGGTGGGCCCCGGACGCCGCCACCGCGGTGTCCTTCTCGACCCGGGCGAGGGCGCTGGGTTCGAGGGTGACGTCGTGTCTGGTGAGCGCGGGATAGAGGTCGTCGGAGATCAGGACACGCTTGCAGCCGATCTCGTAGTCGGGGGTGAGCGCGGCGCGCAAGCCCGGGTCGGCGACCTGGGCGGCGAGATGGTCCGCGGCACGTTCGCGCAGGACGTCGATGTCGGGACGGAGGCGGTGACGGGCGCCGAGAGCGCGCTCGGCGTCGTCGAAGAGCTGCTCGCGCAGCGTCCTGGCGGCCTGCGGGTCGAGGGCGAACCCCCGGCGCTCCGCGTCGCTGTAGGAGCGGTCCCCCCGCGGGACGACCCAGGGCGGCGTGCGCTGGAAGACGACGACCTGGGCGGCCCGGCCGGCCAGCGCGGGGACGATCTGCGCCGCCGACGCCCCGGTGCCCACCACGCCGACGCGGACGCCGTCGAGGTCGGCGGTCGGGTCCCATCGCGCGGAGTGGAAGACCGGGCCGGGGAAGTCGGCGAGCCCCGGGATCTCGGGCATTCGCGGCTCCGAGAGGCGCCCGGCGGCCATCACGAGGACGCGCGCGCGGTAGGAGCCCGCCGTCGTCACGATCTCCCAGTGGTCGTCCTGCCACCGTGCGCGCTGCATCTCCGCGCCGAGGTGCAGGTGCGGGTCGAGGCCCTCGTCGCGGGCGCACTCCCGCAGGTAGTCGTGGATCTCCTCGCCGGGCGCGAAGACGCGCGACCAGTCCGGCTTGGGGCGGAACGAGAACGAGTACAGGTGCGAGGGCACGTCGCAGGCGACGCCGGGGTAGCGGTTGTCGCGCCAGGTGCCGCCCACGCCGTGGGCGCGCTCGAGGAGCACGAACGACTCGCGACCCCGCCGCGCCAACCGGATCCCCAGACCGAGCCCGGCGAACCCGGCGCCGACGATCGCGACGTCGACGTCCTCGTCGTCGGCGCTCACGCCGGATGCCCGCACGTCGGGATCCGCGTCCCGCGCAGCACGGCCTGCCGCTCCTCGGCGACCTCGCCGTAGACCGTGGTGCGCTGGCGCAGCGGGCGGCCGAGATCGGCGGCGAGGCGCGCGACGTCGGTGCGCGCGAGCTCGAGCCCGGCCTCCGCGCCTGCCGCGGGGTCGAGGGCGCCGTCGAGCAGCAGGCCGCCGGCGTCGTCGGCGCCGCCGCGCAGCACCGCCACGGTGAGGTCGGGCCCGAGCTTGGGCCAGGCGGCCTGCACGTGGTCGATCCGGCCGTGCAGCAGCAGGCGCGCGACCGCGTGCACGGCGCGGGTCTCGCGCGGTGACGGCCCGGCGCGCCGCACCCGGCCGGGGCCGGGGTCGGCCGGCAGCGCGGCGGGCAGGATCGGCATCGCGATCAGCTCGGTGAACCCGCCGGTCCGGTCCTGCAGCGCGGCGAGCGCGCGCAGGTGCGCGACCTGCTCGGCCGGGGTCTCGACGTGGCCGTAGACCATGGTCGCGGTCGAGCGCAGACCGACCTCGTGGGCGGTGGCGATCAGCTCGGTCCAGCGCGCGACCGGCAGGTCGGTGCCGCCGCTGAGGACCGCGCGCACCTCGTCGTCCAGGATGCGCGCGGCGGTCCCCGGGACCGAGCCCAGCCCGGCGTCGCGGGCAGCGACCAGGAACTCGCGCGCGTCGACCCCGAGCCGCCTCGCCGCGTCGTCCACCTCGGCCGGGCGGAAGGCGTGCAGGTGCAGCGGGGCGCGACCGGCGACGCGCGCGACGACGTCGAGGTACCCGCGCGCCGGGGCGTCGGCGGGCAGCGGGCCCTGCACGCAGATCTCGGTGGCGCCCAGGGACCACGCCTCGTCGACCAGCGCCGCGGTGCGGGCGCCGTCGCCCGCGGCGACCGCGGTGTCGAGGTTGCGGTTGGCGACGAAGGTCAGCGCGTCGCCGAGGACGTCGCGGCGCACCGCGTCGGCGAGGGCCGCGAGCTCGGCGAGGTCCGGCCCGTCGGCGCCCAGCAGGGCGACGTAGCCCTCGTCGGGCAGGCCGGCGGGGTCGCGCTCGGCGCGCGCCAGCCAGGACCGGGCCGTGCGGTCGGACGGTGGGCGGTCGGACGGTGGGCGGTCGGACGGAGCGGGGACGGACACGTCACACCTGTGCCGGCTGGCGGTCGCGGGCGAGTCCGCGCTCGTCGGCCAGCGCCGCGACGGCCGCGGCCACGCCCGGGTCGAGCCAGCGGTCGGCGTCGCGGACGTAGCGCGGGTAGACCGTCAACCTCGGGGTGAGCGTGAACCCCGCGGCGGCCGTGACGGCGCGCAGGTCGTCGAGGCCGGGCCAGGGGCGCTCGGGGTTGACGTGGTCGGGGGTCACCGGCGACACGCCGCCCCAGTCGTCGATGCCCGCGCGCAGCAGGAGGGTCTGGTCGGCGTGGGCGCTCGGGCCGTCCCCCAGCTCGCCCGCCAGGTTCGGCGGCGCCTGGACGCTGACACCGAGTGGCATGATCAACCGCGCGACGGCCACCGCGGCGACGAACTCGTCGAACTCGGCGTCGGGTTCGCCGCGCATCGCGGTGTCCGGCTTGGCGCGGAAGTTCTGGACGATGACCTCCTGCAGGTGGCCGTGACGCCGGGCCGCGGCCCCGAGGGCGAGCAGCGAGTCGGCGCGCTCGTCGCGGTCCTCGCCGATGCCGACGAGGATCGCCGGACGTGAACGGCACCCCCGCCGCGCCCGCGTCGTCGATCGCGCGCAGCCGGACCGCGGGCTCCTTGTCCGGCGAGCCGTAGTGCGGGCCGCCGGGCTCGGACCACAGCCGCGTCGCGGTGGTCTCCAGCATCATCCCCATCGACGGCGACACCGGCCGCAGCCGCGCCAGCTCCTCGGGGGTCATCACCCCGGGGTTGAGGTGGGGCAGCACGCCGGTCTCGTCGAGCACGGCCCGCGCGCAGGCGCGGACGTAGTCGATCGTCGAGGTGTGGCCGTGCGCGGTGAGCCAGGCCTGCGCTGCCGACCAGCGCGCCTCGGGCCGGTCGCCGAGGGTGAACAGCGCCTCGGTGCAGCCCTGCGCGGCGCCCTCGCGGGCGATGGCGAGGACGTCGTCGACCGACAGGTACGCCGCGGGCAGGCGCCCGGGGACGGTGACGAACGTGCAGTAGTGGCAGCGGTCGCGGCACAGCCGGGTCAGCGGGACGAACACCTTGGGGCTGTAGGTGACCAGGCCCGCGCGGCCCTCCGCGTCCAGGTGCGCGTCGCGGCGGCGGGCCGCGAGGGCCAGCACCTCCGCCAGCTCGTCGCCGCGGGCCCCCAGCAGCGTGCTGGTGTCCTCCGGTCCGGGTACCGCCCCGTCGCCGGTGCGCCGCAGGGCTCCCCGCACCTGCGTGGGGGCGGGCCCGGGCACGCGGGGCCCCGGCGGTCTCGGGACCGGGAGATCAGCCACGCGCCCGAACGTACGCCGGGGAGCGGCTCCCCCGCATGTGAGCGATCTTCCGGGTCGGCGGCGGAGCGGAGTGCTGGCCGAGCGCCGCGGTGATCGGCGAGGGTGACCGCGTGGACCGCCGGGGCCGCGCGCTCGCCGCGCTGTGCGTCACCGAGATCGTGAGTTGGGGGGTCCTGTACTACGCCTTCCCGGTGCTCGTCGGCTCGCTCTCGGCGGAGACGGGCTGGTCGGTGGCCGCCGCGACCGGGGCGTTCTCGCTCGGTGCGCTGGTCTCGGCGGGCGCCGGGGTCCCCGTCGGGCGGCTGATCGACCGCCACGGACCGCGCGGGGTGATGACCGCGGGCTCGGTGCTCGGCGTCCTCGGCGCGGTCGCGGTGGCGCTCGCCCCGTCGCTCCCGCTGTTCTACGCGGCGTGGGCGCTCGCCGGTCTCGCCCAGGCGGCGACGTTCTACCCGCCGGCGTTCGCCGCCCTCACCGGCTGGTACGGCGACGACAGGACGCGGGCGCTGACGACGCTGACCCTCGTGGCCGGGTTCTCCAGCACGGTGTTCGCCCCGCTCACCGCGGCCCTCGTCCAGCCGCTGGGCTGGCGGGCCACCTACCTCGTGCTGGCCGCCGTGCTCGCTGTCGTCACCGTCCCGCTGCACGCTCTCGCCCTGACCCCGCCCTGGCCCGAGCGCCCCGCGGGCACGGAGTCCGAGGACGCCGCGCACGCCGGGCAGGTGCTGCGCAGCCGGCGCTTCCTGGGTCTGGCGGTGGTGATGACGGCGGCCGGTTTCGGGCTGTACGCCTCGACGATCAACCTCGTCCCGCTGCTCACCGGGCGGGGCGTCGGCCTCGGGATCGCGGCGCTCGCGCTCGGGCTGACCGGCGCCGGCCAGGTCCTCGGGCGGCTGTTCTTCGCCCCGCTCAGCCGCCGCACCCGCCCGGCGACCCGGACCGCCGGGGTGATCGCGCTCGGAGCCGCCGGCGTGCTGGCGCTCGCCGTGCTCCCCGGCCCGGTGTGGTTGCTGTGCGCGATGGCCGTCGTCGCCGGCGCGGGCCGCGGCCTGCACACGCTCCTGCAGGCCTCGGCCGTGGCCGACCGCTGGGGCACGCGCGCCTTCGGCCGGATCAACGGCGTCTTCTCCGCGCCGCTGACGCTCGCGGTGGCCCTCGCCCCGGCCGGCGGGGTGCTCGTCGCGGGCGCGGTGGGCGGCTTCCCGGCCGCCTTCGCCGTGCTCGGCGGCGTCGCCCTCGTCGCCGCGCTCCTCGCCGTCGCGACGTGACCGTGCATGCCGCGGAGCCGACCCCGGGGGGCCGGCTCCGTCCGGGCGGGTCGTGGCGGTCAGTCCGTGGTCAGGGTCGTGGAACGGAAGCCCTTGACGGTCAGCCACACGCCCAGCGAGAACTCCCACAGGGCGATCGGCAGCGCGCACAGGGCGCCGGCGACGGACACCTGGCCCCAGCCACCGAGCATCGTCACGCTCGCCGACATGAGGATCAGCGGGGCGCCGATGAGGCCGACGGTCGGGATGATGCGGGGGACGAGACGCGACCGGTACATGACGTAGCCGAGGAACAGGCCGTTGATGCCGGCCATGAGGCCGGGTCCCACGAGGAACGACCACTGACGGACCTCGACCAGGGCCGTGCCGACGACGCCGAGGGCGTCCGCCTGGGCGCCGACGGCGCCGGCCAGGTCGCCGCGCAGGGCGACGACGGCGAGCACGCACAGGACACCGACGAGGATCATGGCGGCCTCGACGACACGCGAGGTGACGAAGCCGATCGCGGCGGTCCGGCTGACCCGTCGGGTCACCGGGTACAGCGCGACGGCCGTGCCGATGCCGGAGAGCGCGGTGATCACTTCGAGCCACGACCCCCAGAGCACCGCGGTGTTGCTGCCGGGGGTGCGGATGAACCCTCCGGGATCGGCGACGAGGTCGGCGAAGAGCGCGAGCTGCGGGATCGACGCGGCGAACGTGACGAGGTAGAGCAGGCCGCCGGCGAGGGCCACCTTCCTCATCGGGTCCATCCGGTGCGCGGCCGCCGGGGTGGTCGGGGTGGCGTCGATGTCGGTGATCATGGCGTTCTCCTTGAGGAGTGGGTCGGCTCGTCGGTCGCCGTGACCGAGACGAGGGGCAGGCCGAGGTCGCTGATCGTGCGGAGCAGGCCGTGGAGCGCGGACTGGTCGGCGACGGGGCCGTCGATGACCGTGGTGCCGTCGTCCTGCGGGACGAGTGCCATGCCGTCGAACCAGGAGGCCCGGCGCGGGGCGAGGTGTCCCCGCACCCGGATCTCGTACCGCTGTGGTCCGCTGCTGGTCATGGCCGCAACGATGGGCGCCGATGTGGTGAGCGGTCCTCACCACGTGTGGTGAGTGACGGTCAGCGACGGGGCGGGAGCACTCCGAGCTCGTGGGCCCGGCGCACGGCCGTCCGGCGGCTGTTGACGCCGAGCTTCGCGTAGATGCTCTTGGTGTGGGTCCGCATGGTGTTCAGCGAGACCGACAGCCGGCGGGCGATGTCCGGTCCGTCGAGGTCCGAGCCGAGCAGGCGCAGGACGTCGAGCTCGCGGTCGCTCAGCGGGTCGACGAGCGTCTGCGGTGTGGACGTGCCACCCGCGCAGGCGGCGAGGAGACGGCGCCCGTACGTGTTCGCGGGGTCCTGCTTCGTGAGCGCCCGGAGCAGCGCCGCGATCGGCGCCCCTTCGTCGGTGATGACACGGACGACGCCCGCGGGCTCCGCGAGGGCCACGGCGCTGCGCAGGGCGTCGAGCGCGGGCGGGACGTCGCCGCGGGCCTGGGCGACGAGCGCCTGCAGCACGAGGATCTCGAGGACGCTGCCGGCCCGCGCGCCCTCCTCGGCGGCCGACGTGCAGCCGCGCGAGCAGGTCGGCCGCCGGCGCCGTCCCGGCGGGCGAGGAGCAGCCGGGCGAGCGTGAGGTGCTCGTACTCGCGGAGGTAGACCGGCTCGTCGTCCGGGGACAGCTGGCGTTCACGGGCCCAGGCCTCGACGTCGGCCAGCTCGCCGCGCCGGAGCCGGAGGCGGGCGCGCACCGCGGGCACGGGCGCCACCTCGGGCGAGAAGTCGCCGTCGTAGACACGCTCGGCCTCGTCGAGCAGGGCGAGCGCGGCGTCGAGATCGCCGTGGGCCGACCGGAGCCGCGCCTCGGTGACCCGCGAGCGGTACGGGTTCTGCGGCAGGCCGTTGTGCTCGCCGAGCCGCCGGTACGCGGCCAGATGGTCCGCGGCGGCGGTGAGGTCGTCGCGCTCGATCAGCACGCCGGCGAGGGCGACGTGCATGTCGGCCGTGCCCCGGACCGGTGCCGCGGGGTCGGCCAGGTCGAGGGCCCACCGGTAGAGGCGCTCCGCGTCGCCCGGCCGCCCGAGCGTCCTGCGGATGTCGCCGAGGGCAAGGCAGCAGCCGAGGACGTCGGCGACGAAGCCGGCCCGGTGCAGACCCGCGACCGACTCGACGTACGCCCTCTCCGCCCCGGTCAGGTCGCCGCGCGCCCACGAGGCGAGCCCGCCGAGGGCGCCGGCGGCGGCCCGGGTGAGGTCGTCGGACGCCGGGGTCAGCGCCAGGGCCTCCCCCGCGTGCGCGGCGGCGGCGTCGAGGTCCGCCCGACGCAGCGCGAGCGCCGCGCGGTAGACCTCGAGACCGGCGGGCACCGACCGGTACCCCTCCTCGTCGACCACGACCAGACCGGGTGGGGGCTGCACCGGCCACACGCCACCGTCCGGTCGCACGGCGCGCTCGACGTCCCCCAGGCGCTGCTCCACGGTGTCGAACCGGGAGGCCTGCGCGAGGACACCGACGAAGGCCATCCCGAGCACCGGGCGCACCCGCACGACCTCGTCCGGCAGCGCCCGCACCCAGCGCCGGAGCTCGGTCTCCCGTCGCTCGCGGCGCATCGTCGGCATCGCCCGTTCCATCAGGCCCGCGGCCCGGTCGACGTGGCCGCCGGCGAGGGCGTGGTCGACCGCGACCGGGGTGTCGCCGTGGTCGGAGAACCAGACGCTCGCCCGGCGGTGGAGCTCCGGGACGACCTCCGGGCGCTCCTCGGTGAGGAGCGCCCGGAGGAGGTCGGCGAACAGGTGGTGGTAGCGGTACCACTGCCGCCGGTCGTCGAGCGGGACCAGGAACAGGTTGGCGCGCTCCAGGGCCATGAGCGTCGCCCGGCCCCCGTCCCGGTCGGTGACGGCGTCGCACAGCGGGCCGGTGAGCCGCTCCAGGATCGACGTCTCGAGCAGGAAGCTCCGGACGTCGTCCGGCTGGCGCGCCAGGACCTCCTCGGCCAGGTAGTCGACGACGTAGCGGTCGTCGCCGGCGAACCCCGCGATGAACGCGCCGACGTCGTCGCGGCCGCGCATCGACAGCGCCGCCAGCTGCAGGGCGGCGATCCACCCCTCGGCGCGTCCGTCGAGGGTCGCGACGTCGTGCTCGGACAGGGCCAGCGCCATCGGGCCGTTGAGGTAGGCCGCGGACTCCTGCTCGGTGAAGCGGAGGTCGGCGGCCCGGACCTCGACGAGGTCGCCCCGTGCCCGCCATCGCGCCAGGGAGAGCGGTGGGTCGACCCGCGTGGCGAGCACCAGGTGCAGCTGCGGCGGCCGGTGCTCGAGGAGGAAGGCGATCCCGTCGTGCACCTCGGGTGCGGTCACCAGGTGGACGTCGTCCAGGACGAGCACCAGGTCCCGGGACATCGTTCCGACGTCGTTGAGGACCGCGACGAGCGCGGCCTCGATCGAGGACGGCGACGAGCCCAGCAGCCCCAGCGCGCCGACGCCGACGCCGTCTCCGGCGGCCTGCATCGCGGTGAGGGTGTAGGTCCAGAAGAGCACGGGGTCGTTGTCGCGCTCGTCCAGCGAGATCCACGCCACGGCGGTCGCGCTCCGCGGGGCGCGCCGCGAGCCACTCGGCGAGCAGCGTCGACTTCCCGAACCCGGCCGGCGCCGACACGACCGTCAGCGCCGTCCGGAGGGCATCGGCGAGCGCGTCGGTCAGCCGCGGGCGGGTGATCGTCCCGGGACGGCGGCCGGGAACGCGGTACTTGCTCTCCAGCAGCGGCCCCACCACGCCGGTCCTCCCACGTCACCGGCCGCCCACGGCCGCTCGCCCGTCGGTGTACACCCACGGTGCGGCTCCGTGCACGTCTCTCCGGCACGGACATACGTGCCGCCAGGCGCCGGTCCGGGTGGTCAGGGCCCGTCCAGCGTCGCGAGGTGGCTCGCGACGGCGGCGTCGAGGCGTTCCGTGTCGCCGGTGGCGAGCAGATCGAGCAGGGCGCCGCGCAGCACGGCGAGGAGCAGGGCCCGCTCCGCGGCGTCGGCGCGCTCCTGGTGGCCCGCGAGCAACGCGTCCCAGTCGGCGACCGTCCGGGCGGCGAAACCCGACCACGGGCCGTCCGGGCCGGCCGCCACCGAGCGGGTGTAGGCCTCGAGCCAGAGCCGCAGCAGCGCCCGGTGCTCGGGGGCCGCGAGCCAGGCCCAGATCCGCGCGCCGACCGCGCCGAGCCCGGCCCTCTCGGCGCGCAGGGTCTCCAGGACGGCCAGCTGGTCGGCGCGCGAGCGCTCGAGCAGCGCGCGGATCAGACCGTCCTTGCTGCCGAACAGGAACAGCAGCACGCGCGGGCTCGACCCGATCGCCTCGGCCAGCGGGCGCAGCGACATCCCCGCCCACCCGTGCTCGAGCACCCAGGCGTAGGCGGCGTCGACCAGCACGCGTCGCCGTGCGGAACCCTCGTCTCCCACCCGTGCAGTGTGCTTCACTGAAACAGTCGTTTCAGTGGACGGGAGGTCGGAGATGGGCGAGGTCACGATCCGCACGGCGGACCGGCCGGGCGACCTGGGCTGGGTCCTCATGGCCCACGGCGAGCGCTACGCCGAGGAGTACGGGTGGGCGACCGACGCGACGACGGCGCCGATCATCGCCGACTACGCCGCCACGGCCGTCCCGGGCCGCGACGCCGCCTGGATCGCCGAGCTCGACGGCACCCGCGTCGGCAGCGTGTTCTGCGTCGGGGTGGACGGGACGACGGCGAAGCTGCGCCTGCTCCTCGTCGACCCCGCCGCCCGCGGTCTCGGACTCGGCCGCGCCCTGGTCGAGCGGTGCATCGCCTTCGCCCGCGACGCGGGCTACGCGCGCCTCGTGCTCTGGACGAACGCACCCCTCGCCACCGCGCGCCAGGTCTACCTCGCCGCCGGTTTCACCCTCACCGACGAGCAGACCCACGCCGACTTCGGCCACGAGGTCCTCGGCCAGTCCTACGCCCTCGACCTGCTCCCACCCTGACCGGCGCCGGGACCCGCCCCGCCGTGCGTCACTCCGAGGACGACGGGGGCCGACCGGTCGTGTCGGTGGGTTCCTCGGGCGAGGCCGGCGCGGTCTCGGCGGCCAGCGTGTGGGGCTCCGGCTCGTCGCGGGAGTGGTCGGCGTTCACCTCGGCCTCCAGGCTGACACGGCGGTCGACCTGCTCGGAGAGGTAGCGGAACAGCTCGGCCACGACCGCGGCCACGGGCACGGCCAGGAACGCGCCGGCGATACCGAACAGGCTGCTGCCGCCGGTGACCGCGAGGATGACCACCGTCGAGTGCAGGCCCAGGCCGCGCCCCTGCAGGACGGGTTGGAGCAGGTTCCCCTCGACCTGCTGCACGGCGAGGATGAGGACCAGGACACCGATCGCGACCCCGATACCCTTCACGACCAGGGCGATGAGGACCGCGAGTGCACCGGCGACGAGAGCGCCGACGATGGGGATGAAGGCGCCGAAGAAGGTCAGCACGGCGAGCGGGAGCGCGAGCGGGACCCCGAAGAGCACCAGACCGACGCCGATGAACACCGCGTCGACGAAGCCGATCAGGGCCTGGGTGCGGATGAACCCGCCGACCCGGCGCCAGGCGCGCTCCATGACCGTGACGAGGTGGCCGCCGGCGCGCTCGCCGGCCATGCGCCGTACCCACGGCAGCCACCGGGGGCCGTCCTTGACGAACAGGAACGCCAGCACCAGGGCGAGGACCCCGTTGATGACGCCGTCCGCGACCGCGCTGACCCCGGTGAGCACGCCGGAGGCGATCGACGCGGCGCTCTGCTGCAGCCGCTCGGTCGCCATCTGGACGTAGCCGCCGATCTGGCTGGCGCTGAGGTTGAACGGCGGGCCGTTCAGGAAGTTCTGGATCTGGTCGAGACCCTCGCTGGCGCCGTTCACGATCAGCGGGGCCTGCCCGGCCACCGAGGGCGCGACGAGCACCACGACCCCACCGATCGCGGCGACGGCCACCACCACGACCAGCGTCGTCGCCACCGCCGAGGGCATCCCACGGTTCCGCAACCAGGCGACCGGCGGCGCCAGCACCGACGCGATGATCACCCCGAGGAACACCGGCAGGAAGATCGACCACAGCTGCCCGACGATCAGCCCGACCACCGTCGCGCCCAGGGCGATGAGCACGATCCGGAGGCTCCACGTCGCCGTCCAGGCGATGCCCTGCCCCAGGATCGCGGCGCGGTCGGCCTCGTCGGGGTGGGGAGGAGTGCCGGGAGTGGGGTCGGCGGGGGCAGGCACGGTCCTCAGTCTGTCAGCGCCCCGACGTGCGTGAGGGGCCCGTCCCGGCGCGTCGAGCGCCGGAGGGGCCCCTCACGGGAGGTGGGTCGGGCGACTCAGCTCGCGACGGCCTTCTGCAGGCCCTCGTCGATCGCGTCGAGGAAGTCCTGCGTGTTGAGGTAGGGCGCGTCCTTGCCGATCAGGAGCGCGAGGTCCTTGGTCATCTTGCCGTCCTCGACGGTCCGGACGCAGACGTCCTCCATCTTCTGCGCGAAGTCGACGAGGGCGTCGTTGCCGTCGAGGCGTCCCCGCTGGGCGAGCCCGCGGCTCCAGGCGAAGATCGAGGCGATCGGGTTGGTCGAGGTCTCCTTGCCCTCCTGGTGCTGACGGAAGTGCCGGGTGACCGTGCCGTGGGCGGCCTCGGCCTCGACGGTGCCGTCCGGGGTCATCAGGACCGAGGTCATCAGGCCGAGCGAGCCGAAGCCCTGCGCGACGATGTCGGACTGCACGTCGCCGTCGTAGTTCTTGCAGGCCCAGACGTAGCCGCCGTCCCACTTGAGCGCGGCGGCGACCATGTCGTCGATCAGGCGGTGCTCGTAGGTGAGCCCGGCCTTCTCGAAGTCCTCCTTGAACTCCGCCTCGAAGATCTCTTCGAAGGTGTCGCGGAACATGCCGTCGTAGGCCTTGAGGATGGTGTTCTTGGTCGACATGTAGACCGGGAAGCCGCGGTCGAGGCCGTAGCGCAGCGAGGCGCGGGCGAAGTCGACGATCGAGTCCTTGAAGTTGTACATGCCGAGCGCGACGCCGCCGTTCTCCGGGAACTCGGCGACCTGCACCTCGTAGGGCTCGTCCTCGCCGGAGGGCGTGTAGGTGATGGTCACCGTGCCGGGGCCGGGAACCTTGAAGTCCTGGGCCAGGTACTGGTCGGCGTGGGCGTGGCGGCCGACGACGATCGGCTTGGTCCAGTGCGGGACGTAGCGCGGGATGTTCTGGCAGACGATCGGCTCGCGGAAGATGACGCCGCCCAGGATGTTGCGGATCGTCCCGTTCGGCGAGCGGTACATGCGCTTGAGGCCGAACTCCTCGACGCGCGCCTCGTCCGGCGTGATCGTCGCGCACTTGACGCCGACGCCGTGCTTCTTGATCGCCGTGGCGGCGTCGACGGTGACCTGGTCGTCGGTCTCGTCGCGCTTCTCGATCCCGAGGTCGTAGTACTCGAGATCGATGTCGAGGTACGGGTGGATCAGCTTGTCCTTGATGAACTGCCAGATGATCCGGGTCATCTCGTCGCCGTCGAGCTCGACGACGGTGCCCTCTACCTTGATCTTCGACACGAGTCCGGGCTCTCCTTTCGCGCCGGATCGCCGGCGTCCGTGTGCTGGTGAGGCCGCTGCCCGCCTTCGTGCGGGCCCCGTCCGCCCTGGTCGGCACGCTATCAACGCCGGCAACACGCCGCGCGTGACGGACGACAAGGCCACGGGCCACGCCGCCCCTCATTAGCTTGCGCCAACCACCGGGGACCTATGCTGTGGCGCGCGTTACGCCGGAAGGAGTCCGGCGGGCACGGGAGACCGGGGGGTCGGTGAGCGACGACGGGGGTTCGGGGACGCGACCCGAGGGACCCGGCACACCGCCCGACGGCCCGGACACGACGCCCGCCGGGCCCGGCGCGCCTCCCGGCACGGACCCTGCCGAGCAACGACCGTCCCCCGGGAAACGGCTGGCCGCCCTCGTGGCCGGCGTCCTGACCGTCGCCTTCACCTTCCTGGCCGGGGCGTCGTCCGGCTCGTACCACTCGCTGGTGCCCTACCTGCTCCTCGGGCTCACGGCGGTGCTCGCCGGCCTGGCCGCGGCGATCGCCCTCCTGGGGACGCTGAACCTCAGCAGCGTCGGCGGGTGGCGCGACCGGATGCCGAAGGTCTCGGCCCGGTTCGTGGCGACGACGCTCGTCGTGGTCGCGGTGGTGACGGCGACGACGGTCCTGGCGACCGAGGTGGTCATCCCCCTGGTGGTCCGCGGCTACCACGAGGTCCGCGGATGCTCGACGCCCACGGAGTTCACCGTGGTCGTCTCCGACGGGCAGCAGGCGGCGACGGCGGAGTTGCTCGCGGCCTTCGAGCGCTCGACCGCGGTCGACGGGTGCCCGAGCGCGCACGGCTTCGTCTACGGCGTGCCGGAGAGCACGCTGCAGGCGGGGCTCGCGCAGAGCTGGAACCCCGACCCGGGCGGCCGGTCGAACCCTCCGCGCGACGTCGGCCCGCGGCCCGACGTCTGGCTCGCCGAGTCGACGCTGCCCCTCAACCGGCTCCTCGTGGCGGCGCCCGACGTCGTCCGTCCCGCCCCCGCGTCCTACGCGGTCTCGCCCCTCGTCCTGGCCGTGCCCGCCGGCGCCCCCGCGCCGGCGCCCACGACGACGGGCCTGTCCCTGCCGACGATCGTCGACACCCAGGGCGCGACCGGCGTGGTGCGTCCCGACCCGACGGAGTCGACGTCCGGTGCCCTCGCCACGGCCGCGCTGTACGGGATCGACACCGAGCTCTCGACCGACCCCGTCGCCCCCCCGCGCGCGGACGACAGGACGGTCGAGAACCGGCTGAGCGGGGCGGCGACGGCCGAGGCCTACCCGTCCGGCACCGAGACCGAGGCCGTGTGCCATTACCGGTCGCTCCCTGCTCCGCGCGCCTCCCTCCTGATCTCCGAGCAGTCCCTGCTGCGGTTCGACGACGGGCGTCCGCTGGACACCACCTGCGCGACGCCGGCGGCCCGCCCCGATCCGGCGGCGACCCTGCGGGCGTTCTTCCCGCGCGCTCCCGCTCTCGACCATCGCTTCGTGCGGTTCACCTGGACGCCCGCCGGCTCGCGCCGGGACCAGGCCGTCTCCCTCTTCGAGGACTGGCTGCACTCGGCGGCCGGCCGCGGGGCGCTCTCCGCCGCCGGGCTCCGCCCGACGCCCACCGCGGGCGACGGAGAGGGCGACATCGACGCCGGAGTCGTCGACGGGACCGTGCTCCAGCGCTACACCGTGGCCCGGCAGCGCCGCCGGGATCTCCTGGCGGTCGACGTCTCCGGATCCATGACCGAGGCGTCGGGGACCCGTCGCCGGTCCGACGACGTCGTCGACGCCGTGACCTCCGCGCTCTCCCTCCCGCCACGGCCCGGTGACGAGATCGGACTCGTGGTCTTCCCCGGCGACGCGACCGGGCGCACGTCGCGTCCCGTCGTCCCGCTCGGGGGTGCCTCCGACGCCGTCGGTGGCTCGAGCCGCAGCGGGGCGGTCATCAGGGCGGTGGCGACCGCCGTCCCGCAGGGGAACACCCCTCTGTTCCGCACGATCGTCGACGGCGTCGGCACCCTCGCGGCGACCGACAGCTCCGCCGACCGGCGCCTGGTGGTGGTCACCGACGGCGACGACACGTCGAGCGCTCTGCCGCCGCCCGCCGTCCTCGACCAGGTCCGGGGCCGGGGGGTCAAGGTCGACATCGTGACGCTGGGCAACGTGAGCTGCGACAGCGAGCCGCTGCGCGAGCTCGGGGACACGACCGGTGGGCGCTGCTTCGACCCCGGCGCGACGTCGGCCGACCTCGCCACCGCGCTGGGAGGAGGGTGATCCCCATCGGACGCCGACGACGACACCCCGGGCTGCGGACGGTGCTCGGCCTCGTGACCGCCATCGTGATGACCGGTTCCCTGGCCGCGTGCACCCCGAGCCCGGAGCACGGGGTCCTGGTGATCCTCGCGGGGCGCGACGACAGCATCGGAGGCCAGCGTCAGGCGCTGGTCGACAAATGGAACTTCTCGCATCCCGACACCCCGGCCCGCGTCGTGGAGCTGTCCGGGCTCGCCGACCAGCAGCACGACGCCCTCGTGGAGGACGCCCAGTCGGAGGACTCGGACGTGGACGTCTACGGCCTCGACGTCACCTGGACCGCCGAGTTCGCCCAGAACGGCTACGTCGAGCCGATCGACGGCGACGTCGACACGAACGACTTCCTGCCCGGCCCGCTCGCCACGGCGCGCGCGGACGGCGCACCGGAGGGCACGCTCTACGGGCTGCCCTACAACACCGACGCCGGCCTCCTCTACTACCGCACCGACGTGGTCCCCGAGCCGACGAGCTGGTCGGACCTCCGCGACGACGCCGACCGGCTGCGCACCCTCCCGCCGCCACGGCCCGCCGCGGTGTACGCCGGGCAGTTGGCCCCCTACGAGGGGCTGACCGTCAACGTGCTCGAGGCGCTCCGCGCGGTCGATCCCAACCAGCCCGACCTGTTCGCGGGCCGCCCCGACGCGTTGGGGCGGGCGGTCGATCTGCTCCGGCCGAACCCCCAGGGCAACCCGTCCGTCGTGCTCCCGGAGGCGCTGACCTTCGACGAGGACGCCTCGCTGCAGGCGTTCCGGCAGGGTCGCGTCGCCGTGCTGCGCGAGTGGCCCGTCGCCGAGCGGATCCTCACCGCCCCCTCGGCCGAGAACCCCAGTGCGGCGAGCGCCGTCGGTGTCACCCAACTGCCCGAGGGCGGCACGGTCCTCGGCGGGACGAACCTCGCGGTCTCCGCGCACACCGACCTGCCGGTCGCGGCCCAGGAGCTCGTCGCGTTCCTGACGAACACGCGCGCCCAGACCCAGCTGTTCGACGAGGGCGGCATCGCCCCGACGCGGACCTCCGCCTTCCTCGGCTCGGCGCGCGCCGGGGACCGGTTCACCCGCGAGGTCCAACGGGCCGTCGCGAGCGCCACGCCCCGACCGGCCGGACCGTGCTACGGCGCGTTCAGCACCCTGTTCAGCGCCGAGATCCACACGTCGCTCGTCGACGGCACCCCGGTGCCCGCCGACCTCCGGGACCGGGCGCGTCGCGCCCTGGACTGCAAGCCGATCGGCTGAGCAGCTACCGCGCCGCGAACGGCCCCCCGGTGATGGTCAGCGACACCGCGATCACGATCGCGCCGAACAGCGCGTCGGTGACGATGTCCACCCGGCGGGTCCGCACGGCGAGCAGGCCGGCGGCCCGGTCGGTGAGCGTGGCGCGCAGGACCGCCGCGAGCAGCAGGGCGAGCCCCAGCTCCGTGGTGCCCTCGCGCCAGTGCTGCTGCGCGATCCGCAGGAACGCCACGGCGACGACGAGCATCACGACCAGGAAGGGCAGCTGCGCCCGCAGCCGGGCGAGGATCTGGGCGGGCGTCGGACGGGGTCGTGAGTGCTTGCCCGTGCGCCCGCGCGGCAGGACCTCGGTGGGCGTGTCGTCAGGAACGGTCATGGCGGTCCTGTCGGGTCAGCCGGCGCGCTCGGCGCGCTCCACGACGTTGGTCAGCAGCATGCCGCGCGTCATCGGCCCGACACCGCCGGGCACCGGGGCCAGGAAGGACGCCACCTCGGCCACGTCCGCGGCGACGTCGCCGACGAGGCCGTGCTCGCCGCGGGTGATGCCGACGTCGAGGACGGCCGCCCCCGGCTTGATCATGTCCGCGGTGACCAGCCCGGGGACCCCGGCGGCGGCGACCACGATGTCGGCGGCGCGGAGCTCGGCGGCGACATCCTTGGTGCCGGTGTGGCACAGGGTCACCGTGGCGTTCTCGCTGCGCCGGGTCAGCAGCAGGCCGAGCGGGCGACCGACGGTCACACCGCGGCCCAGGATCGTGACCTTCGCGCCGTCGAGGGGGACCTCGTAGCGGCGCAGCAGCTCGACCACCCCGCGCGGGGTGCACGGCAGCGGGCCCGGCTCCTGCAGGACGAGGCGCCCCAGGTTGGTGGGGTGCAGCCCGTCGGCGTCCTTGTCCGGGTCCATGCGCTCGAGCGCCGCCCCGGAGTCCAGCCCCTTCGGCAGCGGGAGCTGCACGATGTAGCCGGTGCACGCCGGGTCGGCGTTGAGCTCGTCGATGGCGGCGTTCACGTCGGCCTGCGTGGCGTCGGCGGGCAGGTCACGCCGGATCGAGGTGATCCCGACCTTGGCGCAGTCGTTGTGCTTGGCCCGCACGTACGACTGCGACCCCGGATCGTCGCCCACCAGCACGGTGGCGAGCCCCGGGGTGCGACCCGCCGCGGTGAGCGCCGCGACCCGTCCGGAGAGCTCGTCGAGGATCGACGCGAGGGTGGCCTTCCCGTCCAGCTTGGTCGCGGTCACGTCCTCATGATGGCAGGTCCGCCCGCTCGCCCGGCCCCTCGGCGCCCGCCCGGCGGCGCCGCCACGGCAGCGCGGCCAGGCCCGCGGCCAGGAGGGTGAGGGCGGCGCCGAGAACCGTCGCGACCCCGGGCGGGCCCGCGGCGGGGGGCGCGACGGCGTCGAGCACGACCGCCGTGACGACCTGGCCGGCGACGGCGCCGAGGGCCAGTAGCAGGACCCCGATCCGCCCGACCACCCAGGCGCTGAGCCCGATGAACACCGCGCCGCAGGGCCCACCCAGGTACAGCCACCACGTGCCGGGCAGCGCGCGGGGCGGTCCGAGCACCGCGACCGCGACCACCGACGCCACGAGCAGCGCGCTCGCGCCGACCACGAAGTTGATGGTCGCCGCGGGGAGCACCGAGGTCACGATCGACGACCCCCGGCTGTCCGCGGCCTCCTCACCCTCCGGTGCGCGCGTGCCCGCGGCCGCCGCCACCTGGCCGTTGAGGGCCTGCTGGGTCGCGATCGCCGCCCCGGCGGCCAGGGGCAGCAGCGCGAGCGCGACCGGGGCGTCGCTGCTGATCGACGGCGCCACCGAGAGCGCGACCGCGGCGAGCATTCCCACCGCGCCCGCGACCCGGGGCGGCGTCGTCGCCTGCGGACCGGCCGGACCGAGCCCCGCCCGGTCGACGACGAGGCCGCCGGCGGACTGCCCGGCCACCACGGCGATGGTGAACAGCGCCGTGCCCAGGACCGACGCGGTCAGTCCCTGGCTGGCCACCAGGAGGGCGCCGCCCAGACCACCGAGCAGCTGCCAGCCGCGCAGGCGCCCACCGGCGCGCGCCGCGCGGACCCGCCGCAGCCCACGGCGCCCGGCGGGCAGCAGGGCCACCAGCAGCAGGAGCAGCAGGAGTCCGGACGTGAAGGAGACGAGCGCGGCGAGGATCCCGTCGGAGAGCTCGGCGCCCAGCTCGGCGTTGATCCGGGCCTGGCCGACGATGAAGGCCCCGGTCACGAAGGCCGCGACGAGGCCGACGACGGTGTCGGCGCGCCTCACGGGACCGCGGTCCGACGGGTGTCGCTCGGGTTGTCGGTCGGGTTGTCCGCGGTGTCGGCGGGCGGCGCCGGGACGCCCGAGCGGTGGTGGCGCAGCACGTCGAGCAGCTCGGAGTACGGCCCGACCAGGTAGGCCTCGTCCCCGGCCGCGACGCGGGTGTCGCGCCGGGGCGGATGCTCGAGACGGTCGGTGTCCCCGGCCCGGCGCAGCGCCACCACCCGGGTCCGCGCCGAGAGCTCGCGCAGGGCGAGCCCGTCGAGCCCGCTGCCGGCGGCGACGGTCAGGTGGCCGAGCAGGAACGCCCGGCCGTGCACCGGGAACGTCCCGAGGACGTCGAGCCCGAGCGCGCCCCCGACGAACCACGGTGCGGCGAGCTCGCCCACCGAGCGCACGAAACCGAACTCGAAGCGGTCGGCCGCGGTGCGCGCGAGCTCGCGGTCGAGCAGGCGCAGCACCACCGGGACGTCGACCCAGCTCGCGCCCAGGATCTCCCGCACCGCCAGCCCGGTCTCGATGTTGGCCATGTCGTCGCTGGTCAGCACCGCGACCGCCGAGGCGCGCGGCACCCGCGCGGCGGCGAGGGCCTCGTCCGAGGTCGCGTCGCCGAACACCACCGGCACGTTCAGGGCGCGGGCCCGGTCGAGGAACCGGTTGGCCGGGTCGCGCTCGACGACCACGACGTCACGCCCGCGCTCGCGGAGCGCCGTGAGCACTGCGACGCCGACCGCACCGAGCCCGATCAGCACGACGTGGCCGCGGGCACCCGACGCCCGCCGGCGCCCGGCCGTGGCCGCCAGGCGGCGGCTGATCAGCATGTCGGTGAAGAAGGCGATCGGGATCGCCGTGGTCACCACCCCGGCGAGCATGAGGAACACCGCCCACAGCCGTAGCCACAGGGCCTGGTCGGCGAAGCTGTAGTCGCCGAAGCCGACGGTGGCCACCGACTCGACGGTGAAGTAGAGGGCGTCGACGACGGTCATGCCGGGGTCGGCGTACCCGATGTTGATCACCGCGGTGGAGACCACGATCAGCGCGACCAGGGCGACCAGCGCCCACCCCAACCCGCGGTCGGCCTCGCGGACGAGCTGCACCAGGGCGGCGACCGCGCGCCGGAGCCGGGAGCTCCCGGACTGGGCGAGCGCGGGATCCCGCCCGCCGCCCCGCCGCGTGACGCGCCGGTCGGCGGTGCGCTCCCCGGTCGCGATGCCCGCGGCGGCGAGCTCCTCGGGGGTGCCGAGCAGCACCACCCGGTCGCCGGGGGCGACGGTGTGGTCCCGGCCGGGGCAGACCGCCGTGGTGTCGGCGCCCCGCGTCGTCTCGGCCAACCCGGTCGTCGAGGGGTCGGGCTCGGCGCCCCCCGTACGGGAGACGTCGGCCGGGTCGGGATCGGGCGGGTCGGGATCGGGGCCGGGCTCCGGGGTGACCGCGAGCGGGACGAGATCGCCGTAGAGCTCGCGCAGGGAGCCCGAGCGCGTCGCGGTGACCGACGCGGACAGGAACCGGTGGCCGGCGACGTCGAGCTCGTGCACCGGGCTCTGCACGCAGGCCTCCACCAGCGTCGGGCTCGCGAGGGCGGCCACGTCGAGCACGGTGTCCGGACCCCGTGCGCCGGCAACGCCCACCGTCCCGGTGCGGCGCGACGGGCCACCGGCCACCGCGCGTCCGACCGCGGCGTTGGCGAGAGCGGTGACGACGCGGACGTCGGCGCGGCGGTCCCTGGCGAGCAGCGCCACCCGCAGCGAGCGCAGGTCGTCGCGCTCGACGCACACCACGGCCGACGCTCCCGCCACCCCGGCGGCGTCGAGGGCCTCGCCCTCGGTGGCGTCGGCGAGCAGCAACCCGGCGCCCAGCCTGCGGACCTCCCGACGGAGCGGCTCCGGGGCGGCCGCGTCGACGACCACGACGTCCTGGCCCGCCGCCCGGAGCTGTTCGACGATGCGCACCCCGAGCCCGTCGAGCCCGCACACCACGACGTGACCCGTCCGGGCGGCGTCGACCGCCGGGTCCGCGCCATCCCCCGCGTCCACGCCGGTCCCGGGCACCCGCTCAGGCCTCGCGCAGGGCCGCGTTCGCCGCGGCCACGACGCCGGCGTAGATGCCGTGCTGCACGATGCTCGTGACCAGGAGCCCCCGCTCCCAGCGCCAGGGCACCGGGGTGTCGCCGAGCACCGGGAACAGGGACAGGGCCATGGTCTGGCAGGCACCGAAGAAGGCCAGCCCCGCCGCGGGCTCGCGCCCGATCAGCCGGTGCAGGCCGACGTGGCCCACGCCGACCGCCGAGCCGTAGCCCCAGTGGACCAGCGCGAACAGGGCGGTCCGCGCGGCCGGCGACCGGGGGCGCCACCCGAGGACCGAGCCCAGGACGGTCGAGGCGGCCGCCACCACGTACTCGCTGTCGTCGTAGTCGATGACGCGGTCGATCTCGGAGACCTCGATGCCGTGGCGCCGGGCGTACAGCTCGCGGTGCAGCCGGGCCGTGACCGTCATGACCGCCGTGGCCGCGGCCCCGGCAAGGACCCCGCGGGCGATCGGGGCCGCCACGCGCGCGGCTCAGCGTCCCCCGGCGTGTCGGCATGGCGTGAGCATGCCTGAACCGGTTGACGGTGCAGACGATCAGGACCACATCCCGTCCGTCCGGGCGGTCCGGCATCAGTGTGGTGGCGGCCACAATGTGGGATGGCAAGGAGGCCATGACCTGTGTGCTGCTCTGGGCACCGGGGCATGGCCCTCCACTGGTGGGACGCGAAGGAGTGGCCATGACCACAATCGACGAGCAGTCCACGGCGGCGCACGCCGCCCGCGAGAGCCAGGCGGACGCGGCGGCAGAGGCCGCGTCCGCGAACCCGGCATTGGTCGGCGTACCGACGTTCGTCGTCGGTTCGGTGTGCCTGGGCCTCTACCTGATCGGGTTCACCGGCGCCTCGTCGACCGTCGCGGTCGCCCTGGTACCGATCCTGATCTTCGCCAACGGTCTCGGGCTGGTCATCGCGACCCTCTGGGCCATCCGCGTCGGGCAGGGCCCGGTGGCGTCGATCTTCGGCATCTTCGCCGGGTTCTGGCTGAGCTTCCCGCTGCTGGTGATGGGCCTGGCCCACGGCTGGTTCGGTGACGCCACCGACAAGGCCGTCGCGACCGGGGCCCAGGAGGCCTTCCTGCTCACCTGGCTGATCGGCGTCGTGGTCCTCACGGTCGCGACGCTGCGCCTGCCCTCGGTGTTCACGCTGCTGTTCGTGCTCATCGACATCGCGCTGCTCCTGGTGCTGCTGGGCACGGCGCAGGACTCGACCGGGCTGCTGAGCATCGGCGGCATCGTGGTGTTCCTTTCGCGCTGGTCGGCGTGTACCTGTTCGTCGACGCGATGGGCCAGGCCACGGGCGGCAAGGCGCTCCCGATGGGCAAGCCGCTGATCGGCGGCTGACCTCCTCGATCGGCCACCGGCCGGTATCTCCCGCGCGGCGGGGGTGCCGGCCGGTCGTCGTCGGGGGGACCGGGTCATCGGAAGTCCCGCGAGCTCGAGGGCACCCGCAGCTCCAGACGCTCCACCCGGTCGGCGACCAGGTTGACCACGGTCGGGGCGTCGTGGGCCCGCTCGACCCGGCCCCGGATGACCAGCGCGGCGCTGGTGCGCGCCACCACCCGGTGGCGCGCCCAGAGGCCCTCCGAGCACACGACGTTGAGCATCCCGGTCTCGTCCTCGAGGTTGAGGAACGTCGTGCCGCCGGCGGTCGCCGGACGTTGGCGGTGGGTGACCACGCCGCCGACCTCGATCCGGGCGCCCTCGGCGACGTCGGCCACCGCGGCCACCGACAGCGCGCCGCGCTCGTCGAGCGCCGCCCGCAGATGCGTCACCGGATGGCTGTCCGGCGTCAGGCCGGTGGCCCAGACGTCGGCCACGGTGAGCTCCACCGCGCTCATCCCCGGCAGCGCAGGCGCGTCGAGGCCGACCGCGGTGTCGGGCAGCCGGTCGTGGCGCACCCCGTCGCGCACCACCCCGACCCCGCCCGCCGCCGCCCCGGCCGCCCAGAGCGCCTCCCGCCGGGCCAGCCCGAAGCACCCCAGGGCCCCGGCCGTGGCCAGTGACTCGACCTGTGCGGTGGTCAGGTCGGTGCGCCGGGCCAGGTCGGCGACGTCGCGGTAGGCACCGTGGTCCTCGCGCGCCCGCACGATCCGCGCGGCGGTCTCGTCACCGAGCCCCCGCACGCCGTCCAGTCCCAGGCGGACCGCGACGCCGCCGGTGCTGTCCGGGTGCGGCTCGAGGTCCGGGGTGGCCGCGGAGACCGCGACGTCGGGCCCGAGGACCACGACCCCGTGGCGGCGGGCGTCGGCGGTCAGCGACTGGGGCGAGTAGAAACCCATCGGCTGCGCGCGCAGCAGGGCCGCGCAGAACGCCGCCGGGTGGTGGAACTTGTACCAGGCGCTGGCGTAGACCAGCATCGCGAAGCTGATCGAGTGGCTCTCCGGGAAGCCGAAGTTGGCGAACGCCCGGGTCTTGTCGAAGATCGTGTCCGCGAGCGCACCGGTGATCCCGTTGGCCGCCATGCCCTCGTAGAACCGGGTCCGCATCCGCTCGATGCGCTCGGTGGAGCGCTTGGCCGACAGCGCCCGGCGCAGCTCGTCGGCCTCGGCCGCGGAGAAGCCGGCGACGTCGGTGGCCAGCTGCATGAGCTGCTCCTGGAACAGCGGCACCCCGAGGGTCTTCTCCAGCGCCGGCTCGCAGAGCGGGTGGTCGTAGACGACGCGCTCGAGCTTGTTGCGCCGCCGGATGTAGGGGTGCACCGAGCCGCCCTGGATCGGCCCGGGGCGGATGAGGGCGACCTCGACGACCAGGTCGTAGAACGTCCGCGGCTTCAACCGGGGCAGCGTGGCCATCTGGGCCCGGGACTCGACCTGGAAGACGCCGACCGAGTCGCCGGCGGCGAGCATGGCGAACACCTCGTCCTCGACCGGCTGGAGGTCGTGCAGGTTCACCCGCACCCCGTGGTGGGCGGCGACCAGGTCCGAGGCGTAGTGCAGCACCGAGAGCATGCCCAGCCCGAGCAGGTCGAACTTGACCAGCCCGACCGCGGCGGCGTCGTCCTTGTCCCACTGGATGACGCTGCGCCCGGGCATCCGCCCCCACTCCACGGGCACCACCTGGTCGACCGGCCGGTCGCAGATGACCATGCCGCCGGAGTGGATGCCCAGGTGCCGCGGGAAGCCGACGATCTGCTCGGCCAGGCTCGTCACCGCCGCCGGCATCTCGGGCACCTGGCCGGCCAGCTCGGCGCCCGGCCCCCACCGGTCGATCTGCTTGCTCCACGCGTCCTGCTGGCCCTGGGCGAAGCCGAGGGCCCGGGCCGCGTCGCGCACCGCCGAGCGTGGGCGGTAGGTGATGACGTTGGCGACCTGGGCGGCGCGCGAGCGCCCGTAGCGGGCGTAGACGTACTGGATGACCTCCTCGCGGCGGTCGGACTCGATGTCCAGGTCGATGTCCGGGTAGCCGTCGCGCTCCGGGGAGAGGAACCGCTCGAACAGCAGCCCCATCAGGACGGCGTCGACGTGGGTGATCCCGAGCGCGAAGCACACCGCCGAGTTCGCCGCCGACCCCCGGCCCTGGCAGTAGATGTCCTGGTCGCGGCAGAAGCCCACGATGTCGGCGACGATGAGGAAGTAGCCGGGGAACCCCTGCCCCTCGATGACCCCGAGCTCGTGGGAGATGACCTCGTAGGCCCGCGGGGAGCGCTGCGCGTCGCCGTAGCGCACCCCCGCCCCCATCATCGTCAGCTCGCGCAGCCAGCTCGCCTCGGTGTGGCCCGCGGGAACCTCGCAGGGCGGCAGCTCGGGGGCGAGCAGGCGCAGCTCGAAGGCGCAGTCGCGACCCAGCGCCGCGGCGTGGGCCACGGCGGTGGGGTGGCGGGCGAACCGCGCGGCCATCTCCGCCCCGGAGCGCAGGTGCGCGGTGCCCGGCGGGAGCCAGCCCTCGGCCTCGTCGAGCCCGCGCCGCGCCCGCACCGCGCCCAGCGCGGCGGCCAGCCGGGCCCGGTCGGGCGTGGCGTAGTGGGCGGCGGTGGTGGCCACCACGGGCAGCCCTCGGCCCCGCGCGGCGTCCGCGGCCAGCGTGGCGAGCGCGTCGTTGCGCTCGACGTCGGCGGGCAGCCCGTGGTCGGTGAGCTCGACGGCGACCGCGTCCGCGCCGAACAGCGCGACCAGCCGGTCGAGCTCCCGCGCGGCCAGGGCGGGGCCCCCGGTCGCCAGCGCCCGGCGCACCGGTCCCTTGCGGCAGCCGGTGAGCACGGTGACGTGACCGCCGAGGGTCGCCGCCGCGCGCTCGAGCTCGAGCACCGGACGCCCCTTGACCGCCTCGCTGTGCATCTGCCCCTCGGTGATCGTCCGCGAGATCGCCCGGTAGCCCGCGGGGTCGTGGGCGAGCACCAGCAGGTGCTCCCCGGCCGGGTCGGGCACGCCGTTCTGCGGCGCGGGCAGCCCGAGGCTGAGCTCGGCGCCGTAGACCGTGGCCACCCCGAGCTCGGCGGCGGCCTCGGCGAAGCGCACGACCCCGTACATGCCGTCGTGGTCGGTGAGCGCGACCGCCTCCAGCCCCAGCCGCGCCGCCTCCTCGACGAGCTCCTCGGGGTGGCTGGCGCCGTCGAGGAAGCTGAAGTTGGAGTGGGCGTGCAGCTCGGCGTAGGGGACGGCGGGCGTCGTGGTGCGTCGCGGCGGCGCCTCGTAGGGGGCGCGCTTGCGGCTCCACGCCGGGCTGTCGCCGCCGTCGCCGGGGTGGTGCTCCTCGCGCGGCGGACCGGGCGGGACACGGATCGTGCCCGGCCCGTCGACCGTCTCCTCCGGCGGCCAGGGGCCTGCGTGGCCGACGTGCGGCTCGCCCCTCCCGATGGTCGAGCTCCGCTGCGCTCCGTCTCCCATGATCGCCCGCCGCGTCCCGTTCCCGCGACCCTGCAACGACGGCCCGTCCGAGGCGCGCCCGGACAGCAGCCGCTCCATCTCCGCCCAGCTCACCGGCGGGTTGCCCCACCCCACGGCGCCTCCTCGATCGAACACGTGTTCGATGCAGGTTAGCGCGGACCCCCGACGACGTCCCGGGATCGACCAGGACGGCGCCTATCCGATCGGCGCGCCGATCGAGGCGGGGGTCGGACCGATCGCGAGACGGGTGACCGCCGTGGACGACGCCTGGCGGATGGCCGGATCGCGGTAGATGCCCATCTTCACGTAGTTCGCGCCGTCGGGCAGGGTCCCCTCCGGGGGGTGGTAGTCCGCCAGCACCTGGCGGCCGTCCCGCCACGCCTCGACCAGGCCCGTGTCCGGGTCCCGGGAGAACCGGATCCGCAGGACCACGTCCACCGTCGCGTTCGTCCCGACCGGGCCCAGCGACTGCTGGTGGGAGCCCTCGTTGGCCAGGCGCAGCTGCCCGCGGCCGACCTCCAGGGCCAGCGGCGGGGAGCCGGTGCTGGCCAGCTGGTGCCACTGCAGGATCAGCTGCCAGGTCCGGGTGTCCACCGGCACGCCGCGCAGCTCGGTCACGTAGTGGACCCAGATCTCCTGGCCCTCCCGGGCCACCGACACGCGGGGCAGGACCTCGGACCGCTCCCCGCCGCCCGGGATGCTGAACAGCATCGCCGGCCGGCCGTCGGGGGCGGTACCGGCGCGGGGGACCGGGGCGCCCTCGACGAGACCCGAGTCGTCCCGGACGGTGAAGTGCGACGCGAGGTCGCCCGTCGCGGAGTCGAAGACACCGGGCGGGGACGAGGGTCCGGACGGCGAGGAGCAGGCGCCCGAGAGCGCTCCGAGGACCACGCCGAGCACGACCAGGACCACGAGGACCCGACGGCGGACCACCCCAGCCACCATCGCCGCCTCCCGTTCCCGCCGGACCCCTCCTCGACGCTACGCAGTCAGTCGTAGACCCCCTCCACGGCCCAGCGGCCCTCGCGGTGCACCAGGAGCAGGGCGAGCCCGGCGGCGTCGGCGCCCGAGGCCACCGGGTCGGGGGCCAGGTCGGCGGCGGGGTCGGGGTCGGTCTCGCGGTCGGCGGCGAGGTCGTCGGCGTCGGTGGCGCACACGACCTGGATCCGCACGCACCCTCCGGCCGGGGCGCGGGGGTCCCACCAGCGCCCCTCGTCGGGCCACGGCCCACCCCACGCCCGGACCGGCGCGGTGGGACCGGTGCCGAGGGCGACGTGGGCCGGCGGCGCCGAGAGCGTGCCCCGGGGGGCGCGGCGCACCGGCTCCCCCGCCGCGTCGAGCACCCGCGCGGGCAGCGGCTCGGGCGGGACCGTCGCCGGCGAGGGCGCCGGCAGCGCACCGGGCCACGGTGCCTCGGGGTCGAGCCCGGCGACGCGCTCGTCGCCCCAGGGCACCAGCCGGATCCGTTCCCCCGGACCCCGCCCGCCGCCGGCGACGCCGGTGAGCACCTCCTCCGGCCCGAGCAGGCCCTGCACCCGCACCAGCGCGCGCCCGGCCCGCTCGTCGGCCACCCCGACCTCACCCCAGAGCCCGAGCTGCAGCCGCCCGGCGTCGACGACCTCCTCGGGCACCAGGCGCAGCACGGTCAGCCCGTGATCGGCGCGGCTGTCCGGGCCCTCCTCCCGCCGCCGCGAGAGCCACCCGTCGAGCTGCCAGCGGACCCGGTCCGCGGTGGCCGCGGGAGTCAGCGGCTCCGCGCTGCGCCACACGCGGGCCAGCTCCTCGCCGGTGGTGGTGCGCGCCTGCACACCCAACCGGGTGCAGGCCAGCCCGGCACCGCCCAGCGCCTCGTGCAGCCGCTCGGCCAGCGAGCGGGCGGCGAACGCGGCGGCATCGACGCGGTCGACCGGAGGGTCGAGGGACCGCTCGACGGTCAGCTCGTCGGGGACGCGGCGGCGGGAGGGCGGACGCTCGTCGAGCCCCCGGGCCAGGCGGTGCGCGCGGACCGCGGCCGCGTCGAAGCGGGAGGCGACGTCGGCGGCGGGCAGGGCCGCGAAGTCGCCCAGGGTGCGCAGCCCCAGCCGGCGCAACAACCCCACCAGCTCGGTCCGGTTGCCGGCGCCCGGGTGGTCGGCGCCCGCGGTGTCCGGCTCCACGCCCGGCTCCAGCTCGAGCTCGGCGACCGGGAGCGGGGCCAGGAACGCCGCGGATCCGCCGGCCGGGACCGTCACCGCCCGCCGCGCGGCCAGGCCCGCGGCGAACAGCCCGTCGGCCACCCCGACCTGGCACTCCGCCCGGCTGCGCCCGGCCACGTGGTCGACCAGCCGCTCGGCCACCACCTCCTCGCCCCCGAAGTAGCGGGCCGGCCCCCGCGCGGGCAGCGCGACGAGCCCCGGCCGCACGACCTCGACCCCGGGGGTCAGCTCCTCGACCGCGGCGGCCACCGCCTCGAACGCGCGCGCGTCGCGGTCGGGGTCGCGGGCGAGCACCGCCAGATCCGGGCAGCGCGCCTGGGCCTCACGGCGGCGCAGCCCCCGGCGGACCCCCTGGGCCCGGGCGGTGGCCGAGCACGCCACCACCCGGTGCCCGGCCAGCACCGCGGCCGGGCGGACGGCGGGCAGCCCCGCCTCGGCCGCCGCGGCCACGACCGGCCAGTCGGGGCACCAGAGCGCCACCACGCGGATCGGCGTGCTCATCCCGCCCGCACCCCGGCCGCGCTCTCGCCACGGTCACCCGCCACCGCGGACCCGTCGACCGGCGCGCACGCCCCGGCGGGCCCGGGCAGCAGCGCGTCGGCGCGGTGGTCGCGCGCGCGGCCGCGGGCGGCGCAGCGCAGATGCACGCGGCGGGAGCGCAGCCGGCCCGCTCCGTCGCCGGCCAGCCCCGCCCAGGTGCCCCCGGAGGCGTGCAGCTCGACCTCGGCGCCCGGCCAGGCCCCCGCGGCCGCGATCACCGGGACGAGCACCGCCCCGCGCTGGCGGACCCGGGCGGCGAGACGCTGCCTGTCGCCGGCGCGCCACTGGGCCGTCCCACCGAGGACCACGACGTCGACCCCGTCGACCAGGGCCGCCACCACGGTCGCCGGGCGCGGGCCGGGGCGGGGCACCAGGGCCGTGCGGGCCAGGTCGAGCCCGGCCTCGGCCGCCGCCTGGATCCCGATGCCGGGCAGCCCCACCAGCGCGCACCACGACCCGGCCCGCGAGGCCTCGGCCAGCACGGCCAGCACCAGCGCGCTCGACCCCGAGACCGCGACCGTCGAGCCCCGCCGCAACCCGCCCCCCGGCAGCAGCCCGGCCAGCGGCGCGGCCACCGGCAGCGGCCCGGAGGACTCCGGGTCGGGCACGTGCTCGACCGGGACCACCGGCTCCGGGACGGGCTCCGTGACCGGCTCCGCGACCGGCCCCGGGGTCGCCCCGGTCCGTCGTGAGCCCAGCTCCGAGGCCCGCACCAGCCCCAGCCGCGCCGCCCGCCGGGCGAGCTCCGCCCGCCCGTCCTCGACCGGTGCCGTCGACATCGCACTCACGATCGCACTCACGCGTCCTCCCTCGACTCGAACACGTGTTCGAACACCGAGAACGCTAACCCACCCCACCGACACCGCGCCACGCGTCACGCGACCCGAGCGTGTGGTGTGCCGCGCCGACCGTGGTCAGCGGCACGGTGCGGCGGCCAAGAAAGATCGACATCGACCCCGGGGTGCGGATGATCACTGCCAGGGTCGGGGCGCCGGTGCCCGGCGCGTCAACCCGCCACCTCCTCCGCGTCGGGCGCGCCGAGCGCGGGCTCGGGCAGCCCGGCGGCCGCCGCGGAGACCGTCGAGGAGGGACGGGCCACGGACGCGGGCCCGGACGCCCGGGGAGGCATCGCCGCCGGCGGGACGGGCGCACCCCGGGCCGGCCACGGGCGACGCGACCACGCCTCCCCGGCGACCTCCCCGTCCGCCCGCTCCTCGGAGACCGACCGTTCCCCGGGGACGGCCGCTCCTCGGAGGCCGGCAGCTCCCCGGCGGACGGCCGCTCCTCGGGGGACGGCCGGTCGGGGACGGGATCGGGCGCGGTGGTGGTCCAGACGCCGTCGACCGGTCGCCGGGACAGTGTCGGACCCGCGGTGAGCGCGGCGACCGACACCGCCCGGAGCCGTCGGCGGGCGCGGCGGACACGACGCGCACCGCGCACGACCACCGAGAGCACGAGACGGTCGCCGTGCGGGTCCGGCACCGCGTGCAGGAGGTGGAAGCGGTCGTCCCCGAGGCCGACGGTGATCTCGGCGTCGGGCGGGAGGGTGCCCGCCCCGGCGAGCACCGCGGCGGTCCGCACCGTGTCCGCGTGCCCCGCCCCGAGCAGCTCGAGGTCGCCGAGGTCGGCGTCGTCGGAGTACCCGTCGAGCACCAGCCCGCTGTCGACGTCGACGAGCGTCGCCGCGACGATCCTGCGGTCGTCGAGGAGCGGGCGCAGGACCGCCGAGAGCCCGTCGGAGCGCACGCACGTCACATGGCGATGCCGCCCCACGGGACCTCCACGGTCGGACGTGCGCTCATCGACGGCCGGGGGCGGGGTAGTAGCCCGGCTCGGGGCTCGGGGCCATCTGGGCCTGGCTCGAGGGGTCGTCGAGGTAGAAGCGCTCGCCGATCATGCGCAGGTCACGGCGGGCCATCGCCAGGTTGGCCTGGTGGCGGTTGAGGACCAGGTAGAAGAAGAGCTTGTCCTCGCCCTGGGAGTAGAGCGGGCGGATCAGGTGGTACTGCGAGTCGAGGGTGATCAGGATGTCCTCGATCGTCTCGCGCAGGCCCAGCTTCTGCATCACGTCGAACTTGGCGCGCACGACCTCGCTGTTGCCGGGAGCGGCGACGTCGAGGTCGAACTCCGCGCTGCCGCCGCGCGAGCCGAGCGTCATGCCGCTGTCGTAGTCCACCAGCGCGACCGCGAAGGCGCCCTTGATGTTCGCCGCGGCGTTGAGTGCGTAATCGATGTCAGCCATGAGGGCCTTCCGTCAGGGAACTGCTCGACCGGTCGGCCGAGGGGGGAGCGAGCGGATCGCTCCGTCTCCGGCGGTCCCTCGACCGCGGAGAGGAACAGGAAGCCGGCGAAGCCCGGCGAGCAACCTCGTCAACGTCTCGAGGTCGTTGCGCCAGGACAGGGCGAGCGGGGCCTCCTCCCGCGTCGGCGGGGCCGAGCTGCGGGGGGCGGGCGGGAGGGCCCGGAGGCCGGACGGGCTCCCGGGTCGGTCCGGCGCCGCGGCGGCCATCGCCACCGGGGTCGCGGAGAGCGGTTCCCGCGGGACCGGTACCGACCCCGCGGGCGCGGCCGGGGTCGTCACCCGCGGAACCGGTACCGACCCGGCCGGCGCGGCCGGGGCCGTCACCCCGGAGGTCAGGCCGGCGAGGACACGGCGGGTGGCGGCGAGGTTGCCGCCGTCGCGGGCCGCGCGCACGTACACCCACACCGTGCCCGCGGCGCCCGCCGGGACCGGCCGCAGGAGGTGGTAGGCGGTCGCCGAGGTGATCATCAGGTCGTCGAGGTCCCGGCCCCGCGCGTGGGACACCGACGCGATGCGCCGGCCCCACTCGAGCACGGCGAGCGCCGTGCCGGCGTCCTCGCCCCGCTCGTCCAGCCGCTGCCCGGTCGCGCCGTCGGCCGCGCAGGCGTACCGGACGCCGGGTACCGCGAGGAGCGCGCCGAGGGCCACCCCGTGCTCCGGAGGGGCGGGCACCCGCCGGTCCACCACGCTGCGACCGAGATCGCTCCGGCTCGGGAACACGGAATCCTCTCGTCGGCCTGGCCACAGTGCGTGGCCGAGATGACGGTAGGAACAGGTCAGCCGGGTGACAACCGACCGTTCAGCCCAACCCGAGACCCCGAAATGGTGACTCTTCGCAGTTGCACGAACGAGGACGTCCGGTCGCGGCCCGTCCGCGTCCGGAAGGCCGAGCCACCTAGTGCGCGAAGTGGCGGGTCCCCGTGAGGTACATCGTGACACCCGCCGCCTGCGCCGACTCGACGACGAGCTCGTCGCGGACCGACCCGCCGGGCTGGACGACGGCGGCGACCCCGGCGGCGGCGAGGACCTCGAAGCCGTCGGGGAAGGGGAAGAAGGCGTCGGACGCCGCGACGGAGCCGGCGACGCGATCGCCGGCGCGCGCGACGGCGAGCTTGGCGGCGTCGACCCGGTTGACCTGGCCCATGCCGACGCCCACGGTCGCACCCCCCTGCGCCAGCAGGATCGCGTTCGACTTCACCGCGCGGCACGCCCGCCAGGCGAAGGCGAGGTCGGCCAGCTGCGCGGGCGACGCCGGGGAGCCGCAGGCGAGCGTCCAGGTCGTCGGGTCGTCGCCGGGGGCGTCGACGGCGTCGCGCTGCTGGACCAGCAGGCCGCCGGAGATCGCGCGCTGCTCGGCGGGCGAGGGCACCCAGGTCGCGGTGAGCAGCCGGATGTTCCTCTTCCGGGACAGCACCTCGACCGCGCCTGCGGCGAAGGACGGGGCCACGACGACCTCGGTGAAGATGTCGGCGACCGTCTCGGCCATGGCCACGCTGACCTCGGTGTTCGTGGCGATCACGCCGCCGAACGCGCTGGTCGGGTCGCAGGCGTGGGCGCGGCGGTGGACCTCGGCGACGTCGCTGCCGGCGGCGCCGACCGCGATCCCGCACGGGTTGGCGTGCTTGATGATCGCGACGCAGACGCCGTCGTGGTCGTGCGCGGCGCGCCAGGCGGCGTCGGTGTCGACGTAGTTGTTGTAGGACATCTCCTTGCCGTGCAGCTGCGTCGCCCCGGCGACGCCCACGGTGGACGCGGGGTCGGCGTAGAGGGCGGCGGCCTGGTGCGGGTTCTCGCCGTAGCGCAGCACGGAGCGCCGGCGCGCCGTCATGCCGACCCAGCCCGGGAACGGGACGGGCACGCCGTCGGTGGTCGTCGCCGGGTCGGGAGCGAGCACGTTGCCCATCCACGAGGCCACCGCGACGTCGTACGAGGCGGTGTGCCGGAACGCCTCGGCGGCCAGCGCGCGCCGCTCGGCGAGCGTCACCCCGCCCTGCGCGGCCTGCTCGAGCACCCACGGGTAGCGGGTCGGGTCGGTGACCACGGCGACCGACTCGTGGTTCTTGGCCGCCGCCCGGATCATCGCCGGGCCGCCGATGTCGATCTGCTCGACGCAGTCGTCCGGCGACGCCCCCGACGCCACGGTCTCGGTGAACGGATACAGGTTGACCACCAGCAGGTCGAACGGCGCGATGTTGAGCGACCCGAGGGCCTCGGCGTGCGTGGGCAGGCGCATGTCGGCGAGCAGCCCGGCGTGCACGCGCGGGTGCAGGGTCTTGACCCGGCCGTCGAGGCACTCGGGGAAGCCGGTCAGCTCCTCGACGCGCGTCACCGGGACACCGGCGTCGGCGATGCGGCTCGCCGTCGACCCGGTGGAGACCACCTCGACGCCGGCGGCGTGCAGCCCGGTGGCGAGGTCGAGCAGGCCCGCCTTGTCGAACACGCTGACCAGGGCGCGGCGGATCGGACGGCGCCCCTCGGCGGTCACGTCGGTCTGCGGCTCGGTGGTCGCGGTCATGGCATCCTCACTCCTCGTCCGGTGACGGTGGCGCCGTGGCGGACCAGGGCCGCGACGGTGTCGACGAGCATCCGCCGCTCCACCACCTTGATGCGCTCGTGCAGCGTGTCCTCGGTGTCGTCGGCCTCGACCGGCACCGCCTGCTGGGCCAGCACCGGCCCGGTGTCCACCCCGGCGTCGACGAGGTGCACGGTCGCGCCGGTGACCTTGACGCCGTAGGCGACCGTGTCACGGACCGGGTGCGCACCCGGGAACGCCGGCAGCAGCGTGGGGTGGGTGTTGATCGTCCGGCCGCCGAAGCGGGCGAGGAACGACGGCCCGAGCAGGCGGGCGAAGCCGGCCGACACGATGAGGTCGGGCGACGCCGCGGCCACGACGTCGGCCAGCGCGGCGTCCCACGCGGCGCGGTCGGCGTGCTCGGCCGGGCGGACCACCTCGACGGCGGTCCCGGCGGCGGCCGCACGGTCCAGCGCGCCGGCCCCGTGCCGGTCGGAGACGACGACGACGATCTCGGCCGGGTAGTCGTCGTCGGCGGCGGCGTCGAGCAGGGCCTGCAGCAGGCTCCCCGAGCCCGAGGCCAGGACGGCCACGCGTGCGGGCGCGCGGAACCGCAGGCGGTGCTCGGCGGTGATGGTCAGCACTGCTCCCGGGTCGGACCGGACGTCGTGGCCAGGCTATCGGCCCGACCACGCACGGGGGCCCCGCCCCGACGTGACGTCAGCGCCTCCCGGGCGCGGCCCCGTCCTGCTCGTCGGTCCCGGCGGCCTCGTCGGGCACCTCATCGGTCATCTCGTCCGGCATCTCGTCCGCCATCTCGTCCGGCATCTCGTCCGGCATCTCGTCCGACAGCTCGGCGGCCGGCTCGGCGGGCGGCTCGGCCGGGTCGTCGGCGTCCTCCGCAGGCGGCGCGTCGTCCGCGACCGGGAGGGGGGACGGGCCCGCGGCCCACGGCGAGGTGGGGCGCGCGGGGACGGCGAGGAGCGCGACGACGGCGCCGGGCACCAGGACCCAGCCGGCAGCCGCGAGCAGGACCGCGCCCGGGGGGACGCTGACCGGGTCGAACAGCCCCGCCCCGAGATGTCCTCCGGCGAGGGCGGCGAGCACGGCGAGCACGCCCGCCGCGGTCCCGGCGGCGACGGCGAGGGCCTTCAGGCGGGTGGCGACGTCCGGCGCGCAGGGCGCCAGCCGCCAGCCGACGAGGCTGCCGATCGCCAGCGGCACGGCGAAGGTCAGGCCGGCCCACGAGGGCGGCGCGCCACTGGGCATCGCGGCCAGCAGGGGGATCGGGGGCATCGGACCGGCGACCGCACCGGTGGGCGTCGCCGAGGCCAGCCCGATCGACACCCCCGGACCCATCACCCACGACGCCGCCGCGATCACGGCGTTGGGGAGGTACGACACGGTCAGCAGGGTCAGGCCCGCACCGCTGCCGGCCTGCGGGGCGACGTCGACGACGACGCCGGCGACCGCGGGGGCGTCGGCCAGCAGCGTCGCGAGCAGCAGGGCGGCGCCGGCGGTGATCAGCGCCGCCGCGGCGGCCAGGCCCAGGCGACACCCCCGGCGCAGCCAGCCCGGTAGCCGGGCCCGGCCCGCGAGCAGCCCGCACGGGCGCGCCGCACCGGCGAGCGCGGCGAGGCCGGCGAGCAGCCCGCACACCACGCCGGCGAGGGCCGGTGAGGCGTCGACCACCGTCTCCGGGGTGAGGAGGGCGGCGGCCAGGACCCCGATCGCGGCGTGCGCGGCGGCCGCGGTGGCCACCACGGGCGCGAGGACGCCGCGGCCGCGTCCCAGCCGGGCGACGGCGTGGCGGGCGACCGTCGCGATCAGGGCGCCGAGGGCGAGTGCCGGGGCGAGCGGGAGGACACCCAGCGGCACCCCGGACAGCTGGAGGGGGACGAGGTGGGCGACCAGCCACAGCGGCACGCCCGCCGCGAGGGCCTGGCCGAGACCGGGCTCCCCGCCCGGTGAGGTGCCCGACGCCAGCGCCGCGACCACCCCCGCGAGCACCACGGCCACGCCGTAGCAGACCGCGGGCGGGAGCAGGGCGACCTTCGCGAGGACGGCCAGCCGCTCGGCGCCCGTCGCACGGCGGACCGGGCGGGCGTCGTCGTCCCGTCCCGTCGCGGGAGACGCGGCGGTGGCGGGCGCGGTCCGGCTCCGCGACCCGGCGCGGCGGGGCTGGCTGGTCGGGGCCGTCACGCTCGCCCACACTTCCAGCCGGCCCGTGCCCGACCGGGGCGCCACGCCGGATGCGGCCGTGGCGGGGGTCAGCGGGGCGGGGAGCCCCACTCGTCGCGCGGCGTCTCGGCGCCGCGCTCCTCGCCGGAGCCGCCGGGCTCTCCGGTGTTCGCCGGGGTCCCGCCGACCTGCGGCCGTCCGGGGTCCTCCCCCGACTCGTGCGCACCGCGGTGCTCCTGGCTGAACGAGGGCGGGATCGAGCCCGGGTTCCCCGCACTGCCCGAGCCGCTCCCCGGGGCCGCCGCGCTGCCGGCGGGCCCGCCGCTCGAGGGGGCACCCCAGCCCGAGGTCGGCGTGCCGGTGGCGGGGATGCCGTACCCGGGGGTGGACGACCCACCGGTCGGCACTCCACCGCCGGACTGGCCGGACGCGCCGGACGGGCCGGACGCCCCGGACGGGCCGGACGCGCCCGACGGGCCGGAGGGACCCGCCGCGCCGCCGGCCGGGGTGGCCGGACCGGGCGCGGACGGACCGGGACGCGGACGGACCGGGCGCGGACGGCACGGACGGGGTGCCGGAGGGCGGGGTGTCCGCGCCTGCGGCCGCGGACGACCCGCGCGCCCCGTAGGCCGAGGTGGTCGCCTCGTCCCGGTCCGGGCGGCCCGGCGCGTCCGAGGACCCGGCGTCGCCGCCGAAGCCCGGAGCGGGCGCCGACGACCCGCCGGCGGCGCTGGCGCCGGGGACGACCTGTGTCGTGGCCGCGGACGTCCCGTACGACCCGGCGCCGGGCGTGCCGAACTGGCCCGAGGCCGGCCCGGTGGCCGGCGCCCCGGAGCCGCCGCCGTACCCGCCCGCCCCGCCCGGGGCTCCGAAGGCGGTCGGCTGGCCCCCGGTGGGCGGGCCGGCGGACGGACCGCCCCAGGGCGATGCGCCGCCGGGCTGGCCCGGCCCGGAGCCGGACGACCCCGCGCCCGGGAACACCGATGCGGACTGACCCCCGCCGGACCCGCTCCCGAAGCTCGAGGACGCCGCACGATCGCCGGCGGGAGCGCGCAGGGTGCCGGTGCCGAACAGGGCGGCGACCACACCCGCCGCGGCGGCGAGGGCGGCCAGCACGACCTGGATGACGAGCACGGTGTCGGCGTAGGGCAGCAGCGGGAACACGGCCAGCGCCCCGGTCACGCTGAGCACCGCCCCGGGCACGAGCGAGCGCGGCGCCCGCGGCAGCAGCGACGCGGCCGTGAGCAGGCCGCCCGCGACCACCAGCGGCATGTAGAACGAAGCCCCGAACGCGGCGCTGAAGTCCGAGGCGTCCCCCGAGGCGTCGACCGACGAGAAGTACGTCATGACGTACGAGAGCAGCGCGAGCACGCCCGCGGCGAGCGCGACGCCACGCTCGGCCGGCGAGGTCGCACCCGACGCGGCCGGTGCGGGAGACGCGCCCGTGGTGGGTCCGGTGGTCGCCCCGGCGCCCGCCGGGGACGTCGCGACCGTGGTCGCGGCCGCCGGGAATCCGCCCGAGGCCGGGTAGGGCGGCTGCCCGGACGGGCCGCCCTGCTGCCCGTACTGCCCACCCGGGGCGGGCTGCCCGCCCGGCGGGGACTGCGCACCCTGGCCGTACGGGCCCTGCGGACCGCCCGGGGCCTGCGGTCCCTGCTGGCCGTAGCCGGCGGGGCCGTAGCCCTGGCCGCCCTGGCTGTGCGCGCCCGGGGCGGCGGCGGGCTGCTGGCCCGCGCCCGCCCAGGAGGACCCCCCGTAGGGCGCCGCCCCGTAGGGCGCGGGCCCGCCCGCTCCCTGTCCCCGGCCGCTGCCGGGCGCGCCGCCCCCGGGGCCTCCGGGTCCCGGCGGCCACTGCCCGGACGGGCCGCCGGACGGCGGGCCCTGGTTCGGTGAGCTCATGGGGTGTCCTCCCGGTGACGGCGCGTCGGCGTCTACGGCGGCGGAACGGCGGGACCGGCGCGGTCCCGTCAGCCCTGGGTGACGAGCGAGCGCGCGAGGTCCGCGGTCTCGGACGGCGTCCTGCCGACCTCGACCCCGGCGGCCTCGAGCGCCTCCTTCTTGGCCTGCGCGGTCCCCGCGGAGCCGGAGACGATGGCGCCGGCGTGGCCCATCGTCTTGCCCTCGGGGGCCGTGAACCCCGCAACGTAGCCGACCACGGGCTTGGTGACGTTGGCCTTCACGTAGTCGGCGGCACGCTCCTCGGCGTCGCCGCCGATCTCGCCGATCATCACGATGGCCTCGGTCTCCGGGTCGGCCTCGAACGCCCCGAGGGCGTCGATGTGCGTCGTCCCGATCACCGGGTCGCCGCCGATGCCGATCGCCGAGGAGAAGCCGATCTCGCGCAGCTCGTACATCATCTGGTAGGTCAGCGTCCCCGACTTGGACACGAGCCCGATCCGGCCGGCGCCCGCGATGTTCGCCGGGATGATGCCGGCGTTGGACTTGCCGGGGCTGATGATGCCGGGGCAGTTCGGGCCGATGATCCGGGTGCGGTGGCCGTTGGCGCCGGCGTGCGCCCAGAACCAGGCCGAGTCGTGCACCGGGATGCCCTCGGTGATGACCACGGCGAGCCCGATGCCGGCGTCGATGGCCTCGACCACGGCGTCCTTCGAGAACTTCGGCGGCACGAAGAGCACCGAGACGTCGGCCCCGGTCTCCTTCATCGCCTCCTCGACGCCGCCGTAGACGGGCACCTCGGTGCCGTCGACGTCGACGCTGGTGCCCGCCTTGCGGGCGTTCACCCCACCGACGATCTTGGTGCCGGACGCCAGCATCTTGCGCGCGTGCTTCATGCCCTCGGAGCCGGTGAGCCCCTGGACGATGACCTTGCTGTTCTCATCGAGGAAGATCGACATCTCTAGACTCCTGCCTCCGTGGAATTGCCGGCTCCGCCGGCGGAAGCGAGCTCGGCGGCCTTCGCGGCCGCGTTGTCCATCGTGTCCACCACCGTGACCAGGGGGTGGTTCGCCTCGGAGAGGATCCGGCGCCCCTCGTCGACGTTGTTGCCGTCGAGACGCACGACGAGCGGCTTGGTCGCGTCGTCGCCCAGGATCTTCAGGGCCTCGACGATGCCGTTGGCGACCGCGTCGCAGGCGGTGATGCCGCCGAAGACGTTGACGAAGACGCTCCGGACGTCGTCGTCGCCGAGGATCACGTCCAGCCCGGCCGCCATCACCTCCGCCGAGGCGCCGCCCCCGATGTCGAGGAAGTTGGCGGGCTTCATGCCGCCGTGGGCCTCGCCGGCGTAGGCGACGACGTCCAGGGTGCTCATCACGAGCCCCGCGCCGTTGCCGATGATGCCGACCTGGCCGCCCTCGAGCTTGACGTAGTTCAGGCCCTTGGCCTTCGCCTTGGCCTCGAGCGGGTTCTCGGTGCGCTCGTCCACCAGCTGCGCGTGGTCGGCGTGCCGGAAGTCCGCGTTCTCGTCGAGGGTGACCTTGCCGTCGAGCGCGAGGACCCGGTCCTGCGGGTCGCGGACCAGCGGGTTGACCTCGACCAGCGTGGCGTCCTCCGCGACGAAGGTCTCCCACAGCTTGACGATCACCTGGGCCGCCTCGTCGGCGACCTCGGCGGGGAGCTTGGCCTGGGCGACGATCTCGTCGGCCTTGGCCCTGTCCACCCCCGCGATCGCGTCGATCGGCACCCGGGCCAGCGCCTCGGGCTTCTCCACGGCGAGCTGCTCGATCTCCATGCCGCCCTCGGCGGACGCCATGGCCAGGAAGGTGCGGTTCGAGCGGTCGAGCAGGAACGAGAAGTAGTACTCCTCGGCGATGTCGCTGGCCTCGGTGACGAGGACGCGGTGCACGACGTGGCCCTTGATGTCGAGGCCGAGGATCGCCTCGGCCTTCTCCTTGGCCTCGGCGGGGGTCTCGGCGAGCTTGACCCCGCCTGCCTTCCCGCGGCCGCCCACCTTCACCTGCGCCTTGACCACGACCGCCGTGCCGATCTCACCGGCCGCGGTCTCGGCGTCCGAGGCCGTGTCGACGGTGCGGCCGGGCAGGACCGGCACTCCGTGGGCGGCGAAGAGGTCCTTCGCCTGGTACTCGTACAGGTCCACTCGTGAACTCTCCTCACCAACTCCCCGGTCGCCGCTCTGACGTGGCGGCGGCGTCGGGCGAAGGTCGCGGGGGCGCGCCCGGACGACGCGCCCGACTCGACGGATGCGCGGCGACCCTATCGACGTGGTCCCGGCGGCGGTCTGCCGACGTGAGCGACGCCCGACACAGCGGTGCCCCCGAGCGCTCTGGATCGGTCCCGCCCGACCTGCGAGCGACTTCCGAGTGAACAGCGGTTAACGTCCATCCATGGACGTGACCAGCGTCATGTCGGCGGCGACGGAGCCGCCGCGGACCGACCCCGCCACCAGGGGTCCTGGTCGGCTCGCCACCCTGGGGACCGCGCTGTGGGAGGCGGCCACCTACGCGGCGCGGACGGTCGGGGTGGCGGCCGGGGTGCGCGGGCTGGCCGTGGAGCTCGCCTACACCGCGGTCCACGTCTCGCTGTACCCCTGGGGCCTGGCCGAGGAGGCGCTGCGCCCGGCCGGCACCTTCGCCCACCACCGCACCGACACCCTGCCGCCGGCCCAGCGCAGCCTCATCGTCTCGGACATGGCCGCGTCGACGACCCCGGTGCTGCTCGTGCACGGGATCGTCGACAACCGCTCGATCTTCGCGCTGCTCGCGCGGGCGCTGCGCCGGCGCGGGTTCGGTGTGGTGCACGCGGTGAACTTCAGCGTCATGACGCCGTTCATCGGCGACATCCGGATCGCGGCCCGCGAGCTCGGCCACCACGTCGAGCGGCTGTGCGCGAGCACCGGCGCCGACCGCGTCCACATCGTCGGCCACTCCCTCGGGGGGCTGATGGCGCGCTACTACGTGCAGCGCCTCGGCGGCGACGCCCGCGTGGACACCCTGGTCACCCTCGGGACGCCCCACCGCGGGAGCAAGATCGCCCATCTCCTGCCCCCGACACGGGTGCCCCAGCAGCTCCGGCCCGGCTCGGACCTGCTGCGCGAGCTGGAGGAGCCCGCGCCCGGCTGCCGCACCCGCTTCGTCGCGGTCTGGAGCAAGCAGGACCAGCTGATCATCCCGCAGTCGAGCGCCCGTCTCGACCACCCCGACCTGCGGGTCGCCCACGTGACGCTGGACCACGTCGGGCACCTGTCGATGACGATCGACCCCGACGTGGTCCACCTCGTCACCTGTCTGCTCGCCCGCCGCGCCGACCTCGACTCCGGGAGCGAGGGCGACGCCCCGACCGCCGACGCGGGCTGAGACCGGCCCTCCGGCCACCCGACGGAGTGGCCCGGCGCGTCGATCGGGACGGTCGGTGACCGTTCCCGCCGCCGACCCGGTGACCGCGCACCGCTCGTCCGGACGAGTGAGCCGGCGCCGCTCGTCGCGCGGTCGACCGCTCGGCGCGTACGACCGTGCACACGGCGTGCCGACCGCGTCGAGGGACTCCTGTCGTTTGCCCGGTCCGTGACCTCGCCGCTACCTTCCGGCGGTTCCTCGTCACGGTCAGGTCACGAACGGCACACGGATCGACCCCCGAATCGATCCGTCGGACTTTCCCCGAAGTCCGTGCCTCTTGCGACCGGCCCCGATACTGCGGGAAAGGATGGTCTTGGCGAGTCACAGCTCCCCCCGCCCGCCGTCCGGGCCCTCGTTCTCCCCGTTCGGACTCGCGCCCGCTTTCGCCGGCGGGCCACCGGCACCGCTCTTCGGTGGCCCCGCCCGGCCCCGGACCGACTGGACGGACCGGCTCACCCCCCGCGGTGGCCGGTCGGCCTCGCTGGTCCAGGGCACCGGCCGCGCCCCCACGCTGGCTCCTCGGGTCCCGGCGGGTCGCCCGCTCCCCGGCCCCGCCCCCGACGCCCCGCGTCCGCCGAGCCGGCCCGGGCCCCCGCGCCCCGCGCCCGGGCCCGCGCCCGCGCGGCGTGGGCCGGCCTCCGGCGCCCTGCGCGGGCGCCTGGCCGTCGCCGCGGTCGCGGCCGGCGCCCTGGCCACCGCCGGCCACAGCATGACCGGGCTGGAGTCGCTCGCCCCGAGCGAGGACGCCACCACCGCCGAGCTCGCGCTCGCGGCCCGCGGCACCCCCGAGGCCGACGGCGCCACGTCGTCCGGCGGCACGGGGGGATCGGTCCTCGACGCCGCCACCGCCGGGGTCCTGCCCGTGCCCGCCGCGGGCACCGCGACCCCCGGGGTCAGCACCGGCACGCCGTCCTCGACCACGGCAGGCGGGAGCACGGGCACCGCGTCCGGTCCCGTCGCCGGGCAGGTCACCTCCCTCGCCAAGGCCGCCCAGCGTGCCGCCGGACTCGCGGCCGCCCGCGACGCCGCGGCCCACCCGGGCTTCGTCAAGCCGGCCGAGGGGCGCCTCACCTCCGGCTTCGGTGCCCGCTGGGGCCGCTCGCACCGCGGGATCGACATCGCCAACGCGATCGGCACCCCGATCGTCTCGGTCGGCGACGGCGAGGTCATCGAGTCCGGCCCGGCCAGCGGCTTCGGCATGTGGGTCCGCGTCCGGCTGGACGACGGCACGGTCAACGTCTACGGCCACGTCAACCGCTCCTACGTCCGCGAGGGCCAGCGCGTCCGCGCGGGCGAGGAGATCGCCGAGATCGGCAACCGCGGCGAGTCGACGGGCCCGCACCTGCACTTCGAGGTGTGGCTCGACGGCAGCCGGAAGATCAACCCGCTGCCGTGGCTCGCCGAGCGCGGCATCTCGCTGGGTTCCCCACAGGACTAGTCCGCTCCCCGCAGGACCGAGGGCCCCCGCCACCACCCGGTGCCGGGGGCCCTCGTCGTCCCGGCGGGCGCAGGCGCGCGTTCAGAGCTTCTGGAGCGGGACTCCGCCGATGAGCATGAGGCGCACGGTGCCGGAGGAGCCGAAGTCGATGGTGGCGGTGGCGCGCGCGCCGACGCCGTCGACGACGGTGACCGTGCCGAGACCGTACTTGTCGTGGCTGACGCGGTCGCCGACGTCGAGGGAGATCGTCGGCGCGTCCTTCCAGCCCGCGGCGCTCGGCGACGGGCGGGAGGGCCGGCCGGTGACGTCGGTGCCTGCGCGGTCGGAGCCCCAGCGCCCGGAGCCGAAGCGCGTGCGCCCGACCGGCGAGCTGCGCTCGGTGGCCGTGGGCTCGACGCGGCGCCAGTCCCAGACGTCGGCGGGGACCTCGTCGAGGAACCGCGACGGCGGGTTGGCCTGCGGCTGCCCGTACGACGAGCGCATCACCGCGCGCGAGAGGTAGAGGCGCTCGCGGGCCCGGGTGATGCCGACGTAGGCCAACCGGCGCTCCTCGGACAGCTCGGCGGGGTCGGCCAGCGCCCGGGAGTGCGGGAAGACCCCGTCCTCCCACCCGGTGGCGAACACCACCGGGAACTCGAGGCCCTTCGCGGTGTGGAGCGTCATGAGGGTGACCACGCCGTCGCCGCCGTCGGGGATCGAGTCGGCGTCGGCGACCAGCGACACCCGCTCGAGGAACGCCTCCAGCGACCCCGGGGCGGGCCCGTCGGTGTCGGTGGCGGCGGTGGCGGCCGTGGTCGCGGTGGTCTCCTCGTCCTCCTCGTCGAGCCCCTCGGCGTTGCGCGCGTCCTGGACGAACTCGCGGGCCACGCTGACCAGCTCCTGGAGGTTCTCCAGGCGGGACTGCTCCTGCGGGTCCTCGGAGCCCTCGAGCTCGGCCCGGTAGCCCGTGCGGTCGAGGATCGCCTCGAGCACCTCGTCGACCGGCGCGCCCCCGGCGAGGAGCGCCGCGATCCCGTCGAGCATCTCGACGAAGTCGGCGATCTGGCGCTGCGAGCGGGTGGCCAGGCCGTGGACCTCGCCCGCGGCGGCGCGGCGCAGGGCGGTGGCGAAGGTGATGCGGGCGCGGTCCGCGGCGTCGGCGACGACGGCCTCGGCGCGGTCGCCGATGCCGCGCTTGGGCACGTTGAGGATGCGGCGCAGCGACACCGTGTCGTCGGGGTTGGAGAGCACCTTGAGGTAGGCGAGGGCGTCGCGGACCTCGCGCCGCTCGTAGAAGCGCACCCCGCCGACGATCTTGTAGGGCATCCCCAGGCGGATGAACACGTCCTCGAAGACGCGCGACTGACCGTTGGTCCGGTAGAAGACCGCGACCTCGCCGAACCGGACGTCGCCGGCGTCGACGAGGCGGTCGATCTCGCCGGCCACGAAGGCCGCCTCGTCGTGCTCGTTGTCCGCGACGTAGCCGACGACGCGCTCGCCGTCACCGGAGTCGGTCCAGAGACGCTTGTCGCGACGGTCGGCGTTGCGGCTGATGACCGCGTTGGCGGCGGTGAGGATCCGCTGGGTGGAGCGGTAGTTCTGCTCCAGCAGGATGGTGCGGGCCTGCGGGTAGTCGCGCTCGAACTCGATGATGTTGCGGATCGTCGCCCCGCGGAAGGCATAGATCGACTGGTCGGCGTCGCCGACGACACACAGCGCGGCGGGCGGCACCGTGCCGTCGTCGGACCCCGCCGCCAGCGCCCTGACCAGCATGTACTGGGCGTGGTTGGTGTCCTGGTACTCGTCGACGAGCACGTGGCGGAAGCGGCGGCGGTAGTACTCGGCGACGTCGGGGAAGCGGGTGAGCAGGTCGACGGTGCGGCCGATGAGGTCGTCGAAGTCCAGCGAGTTCGACTGCTGCAGGCGCTCCTGGTAGGCGGTGTAGACCTCGGCGTGGCGCTTCTCGGCGTCGGTGGTGGCGGCCTCGGTGGCCTCGATCGGCAGGACGAGCTCGTTCTTCCACGCCGAGATGCGCCCGAGCAGCCCGCGGGGCGGGAAGCGTTTGGCGTCGAGCTCGAGGCCGCGGGCGACGGTCGCCACGAGACGCCGCGAGTCGTCGGCGTCGTAGATCGAGAACGTCGAGCTCAGGCCGAGGTGGCGGTACTCGCGGCGCAGGATGCGCACGCACATCGAGTGGAAGGTCGACACCCACATCGCGTTGGCGCGGCGCCCGACAAGGCCGACGACACGCTCGCGCATCTCGGCGGCGGCCTTGTTGGTGAACGTGATGGCGAGGAACTGGCCGGGGGACGCACCGCGATGGCGCATCTGCCAGGCGATGCGGTGGGTCAGCACGCGGGTCTTGCCCGAGCCCGCTCCCGCCACGATGAGCAGCGGCGAACCGGTGTGCATCACGGCCTCGCGCTGCGGCGGGTTCATGCCCTCGAGCAGCGGGTCGGCCGCCGGGTCCGGACCGCGGCCGCCGGACCCGCCCTCGTCCCGGCGGGTCGCTCCCCCGCCGGCCGCCCCCGCCGCGGCCGCGAGACGACGCGACAGCACCGACGCCGCGGAACCCGGGGCGGACGTGGCGGAACCCGGGGCGGGCGGGCGGGTGGCGGGACCGGTGCTCATCGTCGTTCCACGCTACCGGGACCCCCCGACACCGTCCGTCCGGTGCTTGGACAGGGCGGCGGACGGTGGCTATCGTGAACCCGTGCGCACGCAGGCCCAGGAGTTTCTCCGCGGGTACCGGACCCCGGTGCCCGTGGACCGCTGACGCGCCTGCCCGCCGTTCCACGTCGCCCCGGAGTCCACGGACCCCGGGGCGCTTCCGTGTCCGGGGTTCGCGAGTCCGCACACACCCAGGAGGCCGATCCCCGTGAGCCCAGCACCCAGCTCCGCGAGCACCGCCGACAGCCCGCGCGACGCCGACGAGTCCGGCACCGGGGACGAGCCCGTCGCCGGGAGCGCGCGCCCCGCGCTCGCCCCGGCGACGGCCGACGAGATCCCCGCGCTGCGCGTGGAGATCGACGCCATCGACGCCGAACTGCTGCGCCTCGTCCAGCGCCGCTCCGAGATCTCCCAGCGGATCGGGCTCGCCCGGATGGCGGCCGGGGGACCGCGCATCGTCTACAACCGCGAGATGCAGGTCCTCGCCCGCTTCCGCGACCTCGGCAGCGAGGGTCGTGAGCTCGCGATGCTGCTGCTGCGCCTCGGCCGCGGGCGTCTCGGAGGCCGTTGACTCCGTCGGCGCATCCCGTTCCACGAGCCGTCGTCGCGGTTCGTCCGGCCGGGTGACCGGCACCGCCGGGAGATCGGATGTGGACGACCGGGCGTCACCTGCTGCCGACGACACACCTGTGGTGGCACTCTGGTGGCATGGGAACGGTCATCGACCTGATCGCCACGATCATCACTGTGCTCGGGCTGCTCGCCGCCCTGGGTTACGGCGGCTACCTGCTGATGCTCTCGTCGGTGGCCAAGAATCGACCGGGTGCCGCCCACCTGGCCGCCGATGCTCGCAAGAAGGTGCCGGCAGCCGGCGGGCTCGCCCTGGGGGCGATCGTCGCGCTGCTCCTGACCGGGGGCGGCGTGCCGCTCGACGTCATCGGCCTGCTCCTCGGCGGTGGGATCGGCCTGGCGTCGGTCAACCAGCTCCAGGCCGCCCGCCGACGACTCGCCTCGCCTCCCCTGTAGCACGACGAACGGTTGGTTCCTCACGACCGACGGTCGGCCCCGGCGGTCCCTTCGTCGCTCATCGGATCCGATCGGGTCGTCCACCGACCCGACCTCCACGACACGCCCGTCCGGCGACGAAACCCGATCGGTGAGCCCTCCGACCCCGGACGGACGCTGCCGGTCCCCGCGACGCGCGAGTAGCCATGTCCCTACACGGAATTGACGGTCGGCGTGGACGACGAGCACATCGTCTCGACGCGCCCGGTGGGGACGAGGAGGAGCGGGCATGGGCGACGGCGGTGGACGACACGCCTGGGTCGACGAACCCGGGGCCCCCGCGACCGCACCGACCGACGGCGCCGCGGTCGCTGTGCCCCTGCCCGGCCCGCGCCGTCCCGGTGACGAGGGAACGGGGCACGACATCGCCGGGTCCGACGCCGCGGCCCCCGTCCTCCCGCACCCCCGCCACGGCGACGGCGTGCCGGCCACGGAGCTCATCGCCCGCCTGACCGGCCCGCAACCGATCGTCACCGTCCTCGTGGCGGACGAGCCCGCCACCGATCCGGTCGAGCGAGTCACCCCGGCGCCGACCCCGAGCCGCAGCGCGCAACGACGGGTCAACGTGTTCCGCCGCGGGCAGGGGCGCGCCCTCTCGGTGAGCACGGGGGCGGTCCTGCTCGTCGGCGCTGCGGCCAGCGTGGCCGGTGTGGCGACCCCGAACCTGCCGGTTGGCACCGGGCCCCTGCCCCCCGTGGTGGTCGCGCTGCCGCCGGGGGGCGCCGCGCTGCCCGCGGCCCCCGGCGGCCCGACCGCGACGCTGCCCAACCCCCTCGCCCTGACGGCCGCCGTCGGCGACCTCGGGCTCGGCACAGGCGGGGCGGCCGGCACGGGCGCCGCGATCGGCGGCCCCGGTGGCGCCGCGGGCGCCGGCGCGCTCGGTCTCGCGGGCGGTGGCGGCTCCGGGGGGGGTGCCGGCGGAGCGGGCGGTGCCGGGACCGGAGCGGGTGGCGGTCCGGGGGGTGCCGGCGGCGGGACCGGGGGTGCCGGCGGCGGAACCGGGGGCGCCGGCGGCGGAACCGGAGGAACCGGCGGCGGGAGCGGGGGCACGGGCGGCGGAACCGGAGGCACGGGCGGCGGAACCGGAGGCACCGGCGGCGGGAGCACCGGAAGCGGCTCCGGCCTCGTGGCGACGACCGGCCGCCTCGCCGGCGGGGTCACCCACACCGTCGGCGGGCTGACCCCGGAGCCGGTCCGCTCGACCGTGCAGGGCACCGGCCGCGTCGCGCAGCGAACGCTGCAGACCGTTCAGGACGACGTGGTGGACCCGGTCACCGACACCGCCAACGACACCGTGTCGCACGTGAGCGACACCGCGACCTCGGTGGTGAGGGACGTGCCCGCCGTCGGCGAGCCCGTCGCCGACGTCGTCGACGACACCACGGACACCGTCACCGGCCTGACCGGTGACCTCCTGGGCGGGTCCTGAGCAGCATCGCACGTCACCCGGTCGTGGTCGGGGGCGTCCCGCGGGCTCTACCCTGTCGGACCGTGAGGACTCCGAGGTCGTGGTGACGGCTCGCCGCGTCGTCGCGGGTCGCTACCGCCTCGAGGAGAAGATCGGGGCCGGCGCCATGGGCGTCGTCTGGCGCGGCACCGACGAGCGTCTCGGCCGGGTCGTCGCCGTCAAGCAGGTCTTCCTGCACTCGGGACTCGACGACCGCGAGGCCGAGGAGGTCCGCCAGCGGACCCTGCGCGAGGGTCGCATCGCCGCCCGTCTCCAGCATCCGCACGCGATCTCGGTGTTCGACGCGTCCATCGAGGGCGACGAGCCGTGGCTGGTCATGGAGTACCTGCCCTCGCGCAGCCTCGCGGCCGTGCTCGGCGAGCAGGGCCCGCTCGAGCCGCGCGCGGTCGCCAGGATCGGTCGGCAGGTCGCCGACGCCCTCGACGCCGCGCACGAGGCCGGGATCGTGCACCGCGACGTCAAGCCCGGGAACGTCCTGCTCGGCGCCGACGGCACCGTCAAGATCACCGACTTCGGGATCTCCCGCGCCACGGGCGACCTGACCCTGACCCGCACCGGCATGCTCGCGGGGACGCCCGCCTACCTCGCCCCGGAGGTCGCGCGCGGCGAGGACTCGACCTCGGCCTCCGACGTGTTCTCCCTCGGCGCCACCCTCTACGCCTCGGTGGAGGGGGTGCCGCCGTTCGGTTCCGACGACAACGCCCTCGCCCTGCTGCACGCGGTGGCCGCCGGGCGGGTGATCCCACCGACCCAGGCCGGGCCGCTGACCGCGCTGCTCATGCGGCTGCTGCGCGACGACCCCGCCGAGCGGCCCAGCGCGATCGACGCACGCCGCGAGCTCGGGCGGATCGCCCATGGTGGCGGGCGCGGCGAGGCCCCGATGCCCGTCGGGGGCCCGCGTGTCCGGGAGCCCGGCCCGCCCTCGTCGCCACCGGTATCCGCGGGGCCCGAGGGGGCCGGGTCCGACCCCTCCGACCCGGTCGCGCCGACACCCTCGCCGACCCGCCTCGGGATGCCGGTGCCGGCGCCCGAGGGCCGCCGCAGCCGCGCGGCGCGGGGCGTGCGCCGGCTCCGGACGGTCCGTCCGACCCTGGCCGTGGTCGTCGTCGTGCTGCTCATCGCCCTGCTCGCAGGCGGCGTCGTCGGGGTCGCGCTCATCAGCTCCTCGAGCTCGGACTCGGCGGGCGCGACGCTCGCCCCCTCCGGGGGGGACGACCAGGACCCGGGCGCGGCGATGACGGCCGCCGTCCGCGACTACTACGCCATCGTGACCGGCGACGAGGCCGCCGGCTGGGCCCGCCTCGGCCCGGGGCTGCAGGCGCAGACCGGGGGGTTCGCCTCCTACCAGGCGTTCTGGTCGACGATCGCGTCGGTGCAGGTCGTCGACGCCACCGCCGTCGGCCCCGCCACCGTGCGCGCGACGCTGGAGTTCGCCCCCGAGGGCCGCGGCACGTCCCGCGAGACCCACGAGCTGGGCATGGTCCGTGCCCCCGACGGCCGCTGGCTCATCGACGACGACGACCGCGTCGCGGCGTCCAGCCCGCGCGCGGCGACCACCGGCCTCGCGCTCGTCCCGCCCTCGGCGAGCCCGGCACCGCCGTCGTCCTCGGCACCGGATGTCCCGGCGGAGGCCGCCGGGGGCGCAGGCCAGGCCCGCCGGGCCGAGCAGAACGGTCCGGCGCGGGACGAGCGCCGCGACCGCGACGACGGCCACGCCGGCGACGGTGACAGGGGAGGACACGGCGGGGACCGGGGCGGCGGCGATCGGGGTCCCGGCGGCGAGGACGACTGAGCGCGCCGCGCGCGTCCTCAGACCAGCCGGCGGTCGGTGGCCCAGCGCGAGAGCTCGTGGCGGTTGGACGACTGCGTCTTGCGCAGCACGCTCGACACGTGGGTCTCGACGGTCTTGACCGAGATCACCAGCTCGGCGGCGATCTCCTTGTACGACCAGCCGCGGGCGAGCAGGCGCAGGACGTCACGCTCGCGGCGGGTGAGCTGGTCGAGCTCCGGGTCCAGGGCCCCGGCCGCGCCGGCGGATCCGGGCCGGTCGGCGAAGGCGTCGAGCACGAACCCGGCGAGCCGCGGGGAGAACACCGGGTCGCCGGCGTGCACGCGCACGACCGCATCCGCGAGCTCGCGGCCCGAGATGGTCTTGGTGACGTAGCCGCGGGCCCCCGCGCGGATCACCGAGATCACGTCCTCGGCGGCGTCCGAGACGCTCAGCGCCAGGAACGTCACGTCGGGGTGGTCGGGTCGGGTGCGGGCGAGGACGGCCGCACCGCCCCCGTCGGGCATGTGGACGTCGAGGAGCACGACGTCGGGACGCCGGTGGCCGATCACCGCGACGGCCTCGTCCACCGAGCCCGCCTCGCCGACGACGGTCACGTCGTGACGGGCCAGCGACTCCAGCTCCGCGCGGACCCCGCGCCGGAACAGGGCGTGGTCGTCGACGACCACCACGGACACGGTGCCCTCGGTCATGACTCCTCCTCCCCGGCGGGCGCGCCCGCCGCCGCCGTCTCGCGGGGCGTCCCACGAGCGGTCTCGCGCGCCGTCTCACGGGTGGTACGGGGCATCGTCAGGCCCACCTCGGTCCCCTCCCCCGGCGAGGTCCGCAGCCGGACCCGCCCGCCGTGGCGGGCCATCCGGGCGCGCACCGACCCGGCGAGGCCCTGGCGGTCGGCGGGGACCGCCTCGGGATCGAAGCCGCACCCCCGGTCGCGGACGAACACCGCGATCGCGTCGGGCTCGACCTCGACGTAGACGCTGATCTCGTCGGCGCCGGCGTGCTTGGCCGCGTTGACCATCGCCTCGCGGGCCGCGGCGACGAGCGCCGCGGCGTCGTCGTCGAGCTCGGCGTCGCCCACCATGACCGGCGCCACCCGCAGCCCGTAGGTGTCCTCGACCTCGCCGGCGGCCACGGCGACCGCGGTGGCGACGGTCGTACCACCCGGCTGCGCTGCGACGTCCGTGTCGCGCCCGGTCGGACCGTAGAGCCACGCGCGCAGCTCCCGTTCCTGGCTGCGGGCGAGGCGGCGGACCTCGCGGCCCGGCGCGTCCTCGCCGGCCTGCCTCTGGATCAGCGCGAGGGTCTGCAGCACCGAGTCGTGCAGGTGGGCGGCGATCTCGGCGCGCTCCTGCCCGCGGATCCGGCCCCGGCGCTCGGCGCCGAGCTCCCGCACGAGGCGCAGCCACCAGGGCAGGGTCAGCACCACGACCCCGGTCAGCGTCGCGGCCGCCGCGAGGAGGCCGAACTGCAGCTGGGAGACGTCGACCGCGCCGAGCAGGAACGCGGCGATGCCGGCGGCCACCAGCAGCGCGCCGCCGAGCAGGCGGACCAGGGCGGCGCGCCCGCCGATCCCGGTCGCCCGCGCGAGGCGCCCGGTGTCGGCCTCGCGCCACACGAGCGCGACGCCGACGAGGGCCACGCCCAGCGGCCCGGCGACCCAGCCGGCCACCTGGTCGCCCGACCGAGGCGAGGGCCAGGCACACCCCGATCCCGACCGTCGCCATCGCGACGCCCTGCCGGCGCTCGTGCGGCGCCGTCTCGCGCACCGTGCCGCGTGGGCTCGAGCGGGCAGAACAGCCACAGCGCGCCGTAGGCCACGAACCCGGCGCCGCCCGCCGCGGTGAGCACGGTGAACACCAGGCGCACGCGGAAGACCCCGACGCCGAGGTGGTCGGCGACGCCACCCGCGACGCCGGCCACGACCGACCCCGTGCGCCGGCGCGCGACCCGGCGCGGGCCGGGCAGCGTGCGCGTCACGCCGGCGGGCGTGGCGGCGGGAGGTGAGGTCACCCGGTCATCGTCACACGGTCCGACCGCGTGCGGGCCCGCCGTGGCCCCCGGGGTCCTCGGGGTCGACCCGGGGTCGGGATCCGGGGTCGTCCCGGAGGTGGCGGGGCCCCCAGGACCGCGACGCTCGACGGCGATCGGATGTCGATGGGGCCCGCTCGGGCCGGGAGGATGAGGACGATGACTGGGCCAGGAGACGACGCGGAGCGGAGCTCGACCCCGGAGGACTCGAACGTGCGGTCGGGCGCACCGCCCGCGAGCGACGTCCGCACGACGCTGCGCGAGATGTGGGAGACGCGACCGGCCCGCCGGCGCGACGACCGGAAGTTCCTGGGCGTGGCCGCTGCCGTCGCCCGCCGCTACGCGATCGACCCGACGCTGGTGCGGGTCGTGTTCGTCGTCGCGGCGTTCTACGGCGTCGGCATCCTGCTCTACCTCGTCGGATGGCTGATCCTGCCGACGATCGGACCGGACGGCAGGCGGCAGGCGTCGTCGGGCTGGGCCGTCGTGGCCGCCGTCATCGTCGGTGTGGTGACCGTCGGGTCGCTGGGCAGCGGCGACGCGAGCACCGCGGTGGGGCTCGCGGTCATGGCCGGCGCTGCTCTACGCGCTGCACCAGAGCCGGCGCCACGCGGCGGCCGACCCGGTCGGTCCCGGGACGACCGCCACGCCCGCCGGCACCATCGGCGCCCGACCCGCGGACGGCGACGTCGACGACGCGCCCCGCCCGCCGGCGTGGGACCCGTTGGGCGCGGCCCCGTTCGCGTGGGACCTCCCCGAGCCCTCGGCGCCGCCGGCGCCGGTCGAGCCCCGCTCGTGGCTGACCCCGGTCACCCTCGGCCTCGCGCTCGTCGCGGCCGGGATCGCGCTGGCGCTCGGACTGCTCGGCGTCGTCGGGCTCGGACCGGTTCCGATCGCCGCCACGGCCCTGCTCGTCGTCGGGCTCGGCCTGCTCGTGGGGGCGTTCCTCGGCGGCAGGCACACGGGGCGCGGCCTGATCGTGGCCGCGGTGCCGCTGGCGCTCCTGCTCGTCGCCGCGGCGTCGCCGGACGCGCCGTGGCGGGACGGCGTCGACCGCTTCGACCAGGACGGTTTCGGCGACCGGACCTGGGCCCCGACCTCGCTGGTCCTCCCGTCCTACGAGACCGGGGTGGGCGACGCCCGGCTCGACCTGCGCGCGCTGCGGGACGGCCCACCGGTCGTCCCGCCGGCGCGCGCCGAGGTCCGCAGCGGCCTCGGGGACGTCACCGTCCTGCTGCCCGAGAACGCCGACGTGACCGTGGACTGCTCGGCAGGCGCCGGGACGGTCGACTGCCTCGGCCGGGGCGCGGGGCAGTACACCGACCTCGGCCCGGACGGGCCGGGCGGCGCCGTGGTCGACCTGCGGGCCGCCAGCGGTGCCGGGGACGTGACGGTGCGCCGTGGCTGACCCGACCCCCTCACAGCCGTACACGATCCACGAGGACACCGACATGAGCACCGGGACCGACACCTCGCCCGCGCGCCGCGGCGCGCCCGACCCCGTGGCCCTCGTCGCGGGCCTCTCCGCCGTCGTCCTCGCCCTGCTGGCCATGCTCGGGGTGCTCGGCACGGTCGACCCGCGCTGGGTCCTCGCCGCCGGCGCCGTCGCCGTCGGCCTGGCCGTCCTGCTCACGACGCTGCGGCGACGCTCGCCGTGACCGGTCGGCCCGGGCGTGCTCTGATGGCCCGAGCCGACCTCGAGAGGCCCGCGCCGTGGAGATCGACCTGCTGATCCGGGACGCCGATGTGCGCACCCTGGACGACGGCCGACCCCGGGCGCGGGCCCTCGCCGTGCACGGCGGGCGGGTGCTCGCCGTGCTCGACGACGCGACGCTGCCGGCCGGCGTCCGGGCCCGCCGGACCGTGCACGCCGGCGGCGCGACGGTGGTCCCCGGCTTCGACGACGCCCACGACCACATGGCCTGGTACGGCCAGTCGCTGGCCGAGCTCCCGCTCGCCGGTCTGCCCGACCTGCGACGCCGTCTACGACGCCGTCGCGCGGCACGCCGCGGACCTGCCGGCCGACGCCTTCGTGGTCGGCAGCGGCTACGACGACGTCGCCCTCGGCGGCTCCCCCGACCGGCGCGCCCTGGACCGCGCCGGCGGCGGGCGACCGGTCTGGCTCAAGCACCGCTCCGCCCACGTCGGCGCGGTCTCCACCGAGGTCCTCGCCCGGGCCGGCGTCCTCGACGGGACCGCCGAGGTCCCGGCGGGCGGCGTGGTGGTGCGCGACACCGAGGGCGACCCGACCGGCGTCCTCGAGGAGGCCGCGCAGTCCCTGGCCGCCGACCTGCTGCGGCCCTACTCCGTCGACGACCTCGCCGACGCGATCGCGCGCGCCGCGCGGGTGTTCGCCACCCAGGGCCTCACGCACGTCACGGAGGCCGGGATCGGCGGCGGATGGATCGGGCGCTCACCCCGTGAGCTGGGCGCCTACCAGCGGGTCCGCGAGCGCGGCGAGCTCGCGGTCCGCGTCGACCTCATGCCCGAGGCCTCCGTGCTCCACGCCCTGTCCGGTGGCCCCGGCACCGGCCTGGATCTGGGGATGCGCCCGGGTTTCGGGGACCACCGGCTGCGTCTCGGACCCATGAAGATCTTCTTCGACGGCGCGCTGAGCTCCCGCACCGCGGCGCTGCGGGCGCCCTACGCCGACCGTGGCCACCGCGGCGCCCTCGCCGACGACCCGGACGTCCTGCACCGCGCCGTCGTCGAGGCCGTCGCCGGCGGGTGGACGGTCGCCGCCCACGCCATCGGTGACCGCGCGGTCGAGGTCGCCCTCGACGCCTTCGCCGACGCCGCGGGCCACCCCTGGCCAGGCGCGCGCCCGCTGCGGCACCGTCTCGAGCACGCGGCCCTCGTCGACGACGCCGCCCTGGACCGGATGGCCCGCCTGGGCATCACGCCCGTCCCGCAGGCCCGGTTCCTCGCCGAGATCGGCGACTCGATGGCCGCCGCGGTCGGTGACGACCGGGTCGACCGGCTCTACCGCCACGCCTCGTTCCTGCGTGCCGGACTGCGTGTGCCCGCGAGCTCCGACCGCCCCTGCGTCCTCGACGGCCACCCGCTGCGCGGCATGGCGGCGATGCGCGCGCGGCGCACCGCGTCCGGTCGCGTCCTCAACGCCGACGAGGCCGTCGACGCCGAGTCCGCCCTGCGCGCCGCCACCGTCGACGCCGCCTGGATCGCCGGCGACGAGAACGTGCGCGGCCGCCTCGCTCCCGGATTCCTCGCCGACCTCGTCCTCCTGGGCGACGACCCGATCCGCGCCGACCCCGACCGCCTCGGCGACGTCGACGTCATCGCCACCTTCTGCGACGGCGTCCCCACCCACGGCGCCGACGTCGTCGGGTGGTGAGGTGCCAGCGGTGCGGCCTTGCTGGCATTCAACGTCAGAATCACCACATGCTCGATGTCACGACACGCCGAGGATCGCGGGCGCGGGCGCGGGCACCTCGACGCGCGCGCGGCGCCCGGCGAGGCGGGAGAAGCCGGGGAGGCCGGAGAGCACGCGCAGGACGCCCGGGGGCCGGGCGTCGCCCTGGTCGATGCGCGCGGCGGCGGCCCGCTCGGTGCGGACCTGCGCCTGCTGCTCGCGCTCGATCCCCGGGCGCCGCACCCACTCCACACTCGCCGCCGCGGCGTCGAGGACGACCGGGTCGAGCCCGGTCCGGCGCAGCGGTCCGACGACGCGGTTGGCGAGCTCCGCGGCGTCGGCGAGCGCGAGGTTGATCCCGTTCCCGCCGACCGGGGAGATCACGTGCGCGGCGTCGCCGACCAGCACCATCCCGGGCCGTGACCAGCGTTCGACGGTCGTGATCCGCACCGGGAGCAGCGTCAGCGAGGCGACATCGGTGACGTCGTCGAGGCGGCCGCGCAGCCACGGCAGGACGCCGGTGGCGGCGTCGACGAGGGTCGCCACGCCCCGCTCCCGGACCTGCGCGAGCGAGCCGGCCCGGATCGTCCAGCCGAGCTGCCAGGTCCCTCCCTGGTCGAGCAGGGCGAGGCTGCCGTGGGGCGTGCCGAACAGGTCGAGACCGGAGTAGGACGGATCGTCCGGGTCGCGGGGAACCGTGTGCCACAGGATGTCCAGGCTCGCGCCGAGCTCCGTGGCGGCGAGGCCCGACCCCGCGCGCACCTTCGAGTTCCGCCCGTCGGCCCCCACCACGAGGTCGGCGTCGAGCACGTGCGGCGCCGCGTCGACGGTGTACTCGACGCCGACGACGCGGTCGGTGGCGTCGCGGCGCAGGGCGGAGAAGCGGGCGCCCATCGTGACGGTCGCGCCGTACGCCCGGGCCCGCTCGGCGAGCCACGGGAGGAACGCCGCCTGCGGGATGAGCGCGTAGAACGGGAAGCGCCGGCTCGCCCCGCGGTAGTCGACGAGGGTCCAGGTGCGCTGCGCGGTGTGCCAGCGGAACGCGTCGGAGCGCGTGTGGGGCACCTCGGCGAGCAGCGGCCCGGCCAGCCCGAGGGTGTCGAGGTACTCGAGCACGCCGGGCGCCAGCGTGTCGCCCCGGAAGCGGCGCGCGAAGTCGTGGCGGGACTCCAGCAGTGTCACCCCGACCCCACCCCGGGCGAGCAGGTAGGTGAGCAGCACTCCGGCGGGGCCTCCGCCGACCACGACGACGCGATTCACTCCATCATCGTACCTCTCGATAGTGGAGAGATAGCGCGGTGATCGTGGGGGATTTCCTGACGCCCAGTGTCAGCAAGGCCCCCACGCTGGCACTCCACTCAGAGCTTGCGCAGCCTCAACAGGGCGTCGGCGAGGACGTCGTCGCGCTTGCAGCAGGCGAAGCGCACCTGCGTCTCGACGCCGACCGGGGAGGCGTGGAAGACCTGGTTGGGCACGGCGGCGACGCCGACGCGTTCGGGCAGGGCGCGGCAGAACTCCAGGGAGTCGGTGACGCCGAGGGGGGCGACGTCGGCGGTGACGAAGTAGGTCGCCTTCGAGTGGAACACCTCGAGGCCCAGCTCGCGCAGCCCGTCGGTGAGCAGGTCGCGCTTCCGGGCGAGGTCGGTGCCCAGGTGCGCGATGCGCTCGTCGGGAAGGGTGAGCCCGGTGGCGATGCCGTGCTGCAGGGGCGTCCCGGCGGCGAACGAGAACCACTGCTTGACGCCGAGCACGCGCTCGATGAGCGCGGCGGGCCCGGTGGCCCAGCCGATCTTCCAGCCGGTCACCGAGAACGTCTTGCCCCCGGACCCGACGGTGAGGGTGCGCTCGGCCATGCCGGGCAGGGTCGCGATCGGGACGTGGCGCGCGTCGTCGAAGACGAGGTGCTCGTAGACCTCGTCGGAGAGGACGACGAGGTCGTGGTCGATCGCGACGTCCGCCACCGCCGACAGCTCCGCGGGCGAGAGCACCGCGCCGGTCGGGTTGTGCGGGGTGTTGAGCACGATCATGCGCGTGCGGTCGGTGACCGCGGCCCGCAGCGCGTCGGCGTCGAGGGCGTAGTCGGGCGCGTGGATGCGCACGGGGACCAGGCGCGCGCCGACCAGGGCGGCGGTGGCGGCGTAGAGGTCGTAGTACGGCTCGAGGGCGATCACCTCGTCGCCGGGCGCGAGCAGCGCGGTCATCGCGCTCGAGAGCGCCTCGGAGGCCCCGGAGCACACGACGACGTCGGTGTCGGGGTCGACCTCGAGGCCGTAGAAGCGACGCTGGTGCTCGGCGATCGCGGTGCGCAGCGGGGCGATCCCGATGGCCGGCGGGTACTGGTTGGCGCCCCGGTGCATCGCCGCGACCGCACTGTCGATCACCTCGCGCGGCCCCGGGGTGTCCGGGAAGCCCTGCCCGAGGTTGATCGCGTCGTACTGCAGCGCCAGGGCCGACATCTCGCTGAAGATGGTCTTAGGCATCGGCCACCCCGGTGGAGCTCCGCTCCGCTTCGTCTCCCACGACTACTCCCACTCGATCGTGCCCGGCGGCTTGCTGGTGACGTCGAGGACGACGCGGTTGATCTCGGCGCACTCGTTGGTGATGCGCGTGGAGATGCGCTCGAGCACGTCGTAGGGCAGGCGCGTCCAGTCCGCGGTCATCGCATCCTCGCTGGAGACCGGCCGCAGCACCACCGGATGGCCGTAGGTGCGGCCGTCGCCCTGGACGCCGACCGAGTGGACGTCGGCGAGCAGCACGACCGGGCACTGCCAGATGACGCCGTCGAGGTCCGCGGCCGTCAGCTCCTCGCGGGCGATGGCGTCGGCGCGGCGCAGCAGGGCGAGGCGGTCGGCGTCGACGGCGCCGATGATGCGGATCGCGAGACCCGGGCCGGGGAAGGGCTGGCGGCGCACGATCGTCTCGGGCAGCCCGAGCTCGGCGCCGACGCGACGGACCTCGTCCTTGAACAGCGCGCGCAGCGGCTCGACCAGGTCGAACTGCAGGTCGTCCGGTAGGCCGCCGACGTTGTGGTGGCTCTTGATGTTCGCCGCGCCGGAGCCGCCGCCGGACTCGACGACGTCGGGGTAGAGCGTGCCCTGGACGAGGAAGTCGACGCCGCGGTCCTCCGACAGCTCGCGCGCCGCGCCCTCGAAGGACCGGATGAACTCCCGGCCGATGATCTTGCGCTTCTCCTCGGGATCGGTGACGCCCTCGAGGGCGGACAGGAAGGTCGCGGCGGCGTCCACGGTGACCAGGTCGACGCCCGTCGCGGCCACGAAGTCACGCTCGACCTGGGTGCGCTCGCCCTCGCGCAGCAGTCCGTGGTCGACGAACACGCAGGTCAGCCGGTCGCCGACGGCGCGCTGGACGAGGGCGGCGGCGACCGCGGAGTCGACCCCGCCGGACAGCCCGCAGATCGCGCGCCCCGCGGGCCCGATCTGGGCGCGGACCGCCTCGACCGTGTCGGCGACGATGGTGGCGGTGTTCCAGTCGGCGTCGATGCCGGCCACGTCGCGCAGGAAGCGGCGCAGCACCTCCTGGCCGTGCGGCGAGTGCCCGACCTCGGGGTGGTACTGCACGCCGGCGAGGCGCCGCTCGACGTTCTCGAACGCCGCGACCGGGGCGCCGGGGCTGGACGCGGTGACGGTGAAGCCCTCGGGGGCCTTGGTGACGCCGTCGCCGTGGCTCATCCACACCGGGTGCGCGCCGGGGAGCTCGTCGTGCAGCCGGCCGGTGTCGGACGCCAGCCGGAGCTCCGTGCGCCCGTACTCCCGGTCTCCCGTGTGCGCGACGGTGCCGCCCAGCGCTCCCGCCATGAGCTGGAAGCCGTAGCAGATGCCGAACACCGGGACGCCGGCGTCGAACAGGGCCGGGTCGACGGCCGGCGCGCCCTCGGCGTAGACGCTCGCGGGCCCGCCGGAGAGCACGATCGCCGCCGGGTCACGTCCCAGCATCACGTCGACCGGCGTCGTGTGCGGCACGACCTCCGAGTAGACCTGCGCCTCGCGCACCCGCCGTGCGATGAGCTGCGCGTACTGGGCTCCGTAGTCGACGACGAGGACGGGGCGGTCACCACTGCTGCTCACGCCCCCATTGTCGCGTACGGGTCGGACAGCCCGGACCCTTGCCGCATAGTGTCGCTGCCACTAGTGTTGTCGACACTATGACACAGCGATCCGGCCTCGCCCTCGCCGTCCTCGCCCTGGCCGCGGAGGAGCCCATGCACCCGTACCGGATGCAGCAGCTCCTCCGGGAGCGCGGCAAGGACCAGGTCGTCAACGTGGGACAGCGCTCCCAGCTCTACAAGACGATCGACCGCCTCGTGCGCGACGGCCTGCTCGTGGCGCGGGGCACCGAGCGGGCGGCGACGCGCCCCGAGCGCACCGTCTACGCGGTCACCGACGCCGGGCGCGAGCTCGCGGTCACCTGGACGCTCGACATGCTCACCGCGCCGCGCCACGAGTTCGCGGAGTTCACCGCCGCGCTGTCCTACCTGCCGCTGCTCGACCCGGAGGTCGCGGCGGACGCGCTGGCCCTGCGCCTGTCCGACCGGCGCGGCGAGCTCGAGCGCCTGCGCCACGAGCTGGACCGCGTCGCCGGCGTGCTGCCCCGGATCGTCCTGATCGACAACGAGTACGCCATCGCCCACCTCGAGGCCGACGTCGTCTGCATCGCCGGCGTCGTCGACGACCTGCGTTCCGGGGCCCTGACCTGGGACTACGACCACCTGCTCGCCATGGCACGCCGGATCGAGTCCGGCGGAGAGGACCCGTCATGACCACCTCCACCCCGTTCCGCGTCCTCGTGATCGGCGCCGGTACCGGCGGGATGTGCCTCGCCCACGGGCTGCGCCGCGCCGGTATCGAGGTCGCCGTCCACGAGCGCGACCGCACGCGCACCAGCGGGCTGCACGGCTACCGCGTCGGCATCTCGCCGAACGGGGCCCGCGCGCTGCGGGCGTGCCTGTCCCCGGACCTCTTCGACACCTTCGTGGCCACGACCGGCGCGCCCTACGACACGCTCGCGATGTACACCGAGCGGTACCGGGAGCTGATCACGCTCGGTTTCGACGAGATGCCCCACACCGGCGACGGCCCCGAGGACCGCGAGCACAACGTCAGCCGGATGACCCTGCGCCAGGTGCTGTTCACGGGGATGGAGGACGTCATCACGTTCGACCGGCGTTTCACCCACTACACGCAGCACGCCGACGGGCGGGTGACCGCCCACTTCGACGACGGCTCCTCCGACACCGGGGACCTGCTGGTCGGCGCGGACGGGGCGGGCTCGCCGGTGCGCCGCCAGTACCTCCCGCACGCCACGCACACCGAGACCGGGCTGCTCGCGATCGGCGGCAAGACACCCCTCACCGCGATGACCGAGGCGCTGCTGCCGGAACGGACCCGCCACGGGTTCGCCATGCTGTTCGACCGGAGGGGCCAGCTCGGCATCACCCACGTGATGCGGATGCCGTGGACTCCTGGTGGTATGCCCCGCGACGGGATCGGGGCCAGCGAGCGCGAGCTCGTGTCCCGGTGGCCGGGGCTGCGGTTCGACAACACCACCGACTACGTGTCGTGGGGGATCACGACGTCACGCACGACCGCGCCGGCCGACCTGCTGGAGCGGACCGGGGCCGACCTCACCGCGCTGGCCGGCGAGCTGACCGCCGACTGGGACCCGCGGTGGCGCGCGCTGCTCGCCGGGTCCGACCACGGTGCGAGCGTCGCCCTGAGCATCCGCACCGCCGACCCCGTCCCCGCGTGGACGCCGAGCCCGGTGACGTTGGTCGGCGACGCCATCCACACCATGACCCCGGGCCGCGGCGCCGGGGCGAACACCGCGCTGCGCGACGCCCGCGAGCTGCGCGACCGACTCGTCCGGGTGCGGGACGGCGAGCTCTCGCTGGTCGCGGCGGTGGGCGAGTACGAGGACCTGATGCGCCGGTACTCCTCGATCGCCGTCCGCGAGTCGCTCGAGTTCATGAACGACAAGGGCACCGCGCGCCGCCCCGTGATCGGACCCGATCTCGGTGTTCGCGCAGCGCACCGGGATGCGCCTCGTCGACCGCGTCCCGGCCGCGAAGCGCCGGATGGCGGCCGGGATGCAGAAGGTGCGGGACTCGGAGCTGGTGTGACCCTCCTCAGGCGCAGCAGGGCGTCCAGGGCCGCGCGGATCTCGGCGCGGACCGCCGGATCGGCCACCAGCCCGTCGGCGCCGACCTGGTCGCGGGCGAGCGGGACCCGGCGGCACGCGTCCTCGACCACCCGGGCCCCGACGTAGCCCAGCACGGTCGCGAGCTCGGTGTGCGCGCCCCGTCCGCCGGTCGGCGCGGCCACCGACGCGGCGTTGATCCAGCCCACGGGACGCCCCGGCATCTCGGCGCCGCCGACGGTCCAGTCCAGGAGGTTCTTGAACGCCCCGGGCAGCGCGCCCGCGTACTCCGGGGTGCAGAACAGCACGGCGTCGCTGTCCGCCAACGCCGTCCGCAGGGCGTGGACCGTGGGCGGGAGCGGATCCCGGTCGTCGTCGGGGTCGAAGGCCGGCAGCGCCTTGAGCGCCACCGGCCACCGCGTGCGCCCGGGCTCGAGCGCTGCGGCGGTGCGCAGCAGCGCGGTGTTCGTCGAGCCCGCGCGCGTGCTCCCGGAGACCAGCAGAACGATGCCCACGCACGCGATGATTCCGCCCGTCCCCCGGAGTCCTACCGACGACCCTCCGCCCGACGACCCCCCGGAGCACCGATGACCGCTCACGTCCAGCCGCTCGACGACGTCTGGGCCGCGGCCCACGCCGAGCGCGCCGCGCTGGCCGACGACCTCGCGAGGCTCAGCGACGCGCAGTGGGCCGCGCCGTCGCTGTGCGGGCGCTGGTCGGTCGAGGAGGTCGTCGCCCACCTGACCGCGGCGGCGAGCATCGGGCCGTGGCGCTGGGTCCGCAGCGTCGTGGGGGCGCGCTTCGACTTCGACCGGCACAACGACCGCCGGCTCGCCGAGCACCGTGGAGCCACCCCGGCGGAGACCCTCGCGCGCTTCCGCGCCGTGCTGACGAGCTCGACGTCGACGTTCGGTCCGGACGCGGCGTGGCTCGGTGAGGTGGTCGTCCACGCCCACGACATCCGCCGCCCGCTGGGGATCGCGACGTCACCGCCGGTCGCCACCACCACCGAGGTGGCCCGGTTCACCGCGAGCCGCGACTTCACCGTCGCCGGGAAGACCACGATCGCGGGGCTGCGCATCGAGGCCACCGACGGGCCGTTCGCGACCGGCGACGGCCCGCAGGTCACCGGGTCGACGCTCGCGCTGGTGATGGTGATGGCGGGCCGCCCGGCGTTCCTCGACGACCTCGACGGCCCCGGGGTCGCGACGCTGCGCGAGCGCCTCACCGTCTCCTGAGGCCTCTGCTCGCCCCGCCCCGATCCCGCGCGAGGGGACCCTTCAGGCCCATAGAGCGACGGAATCCTCCCCTCGCCGGCGAGGGCGCGCGGGGCCGCGTCGCGGTCATCGAGGGCAGCACCATGCTCGTCGTCCCGGTGCCGTTGCTGACCCCGCCTGTCCTCGCGGTGGCTCTCGCTGGTCACCGACGTCGACGTCCGCACCGGCCGCTCGCTGATCGACTCGATGAGCAACGAGGTCGTCGGGAGCGACTGAGCGCTCCCGCGAGGGGAGGATTTCGTCGCTCTATGCGCCGGAAGGGTCCCCTCGCGCGGGAAGGGACGAGCGCGGGTCAGCGGCGAACGGAGAGGCCCACGCGCTGGAACTCCTTGAGGTCGGAGTAGCCGGTCTTCGCCAGGGCGCGGCGGAGGGCGCCGAAGAGGTTCACCGTGCCGTCGCTGGTGCGGGCGGGCCCGAGCAGGACGGTCTCGAGGTCGGGGACGCGGCCGGCGACGCGGGTGATGCCGCTGCGCGGGAGCGAGGGGTGGGCGGCGGAGGAGGTCCAGTACCAGCCGCCGCCGGGCGACTCCTCGGCCGCGGCGAGCTGCTCGCCCAGCATCACGGCGTCGGCACCGCACGCGATGGCCTTGGCGATGTCGCCGGACGTGGCCATCCCGCCGTCGGCGACGATGTGGACGTAGCGCCCGCCGGTCTCGTCGAGGTAGTCGCGGCGCGCGGCGGCCGCGTCGACCAGGCTGGTGGCCATCGGGACGCCGATGCCGAGGACGGCGTCGGTGCTGGTGGCCGAGGACTCCCCGTAGCCGACGATCACGCCCGCCGCGCCGGTGCGCATGAGGTGCATGGCGGTGCGGTAGTCGCCGACACCGCCCGCGACCACGGGGACGTCGAGCCCGGCGATGAAGTCCTCGAGGTCGAGTGGCGCCTCGGTCTCGTCCGACCGTCCCACGTGCTCGGCCGACACGATCGTGCCCTGGACGACGAGCACCTCCACGCCCGCAGCGAGCAGGGTGGGGGTGATCTCGCGGGCGTGCTGGGGGCTGACGCGCGCGGCGACGGTCGCGCCCGCCGAGCGGACGGTCTGGACGGCCTCGGTGAGCAGCGCGGTGCGCACCGGGGCGGCGTGCAGGCGCTGCAGCTCGGCGACGGCGTCCGCGGGGTCGGTGGCGGCGCGCGCGACGACGTCGGCGAGGGCCTTCTCCGCCTCGGGGTGGCGCGCCCAGAGGCCCTCGGCGTTGAGCACGCCGAGACCGCCCAGCGCACCGATCCGCGCGGCCGTGGTCGGTGAGACGACCGCGTCGGTCGGGTGGGTCAGCAGCGGCAGCTCGAACCGGTAGGCGTCGAGCTGCCAGGCGGTGGACACCGCCGACGAGGTGCGGGTCCGCCGGGAGGGGACGATGTCGAGGTCGTCGAAGGTGTAGCTGCGCTGGGCGCTGCGGCCCCGCCCGATCTCGACCTGCTCGCGCACGGAGCCAATCCCTTCTGCACAGCCCTATCGCGCGCCGTAGTTCGGCGCCTCGGCGGTCATCGTCACGTGGTGCGGGTGCGACTCGGCGAGCCCCGCCGCGGTGATGCGGACCATGTGGGCCCGCTGCAGCTCGGCGGTGGTGCGCGCACCGGTGTAGCCCATCGCCGCCCGCAGACCGCCCACGAGCTGGTGGGTCACCTGGCCGAGCGGCCCCCGGAAGGGTACGCGGCCCTCGATGCCCTCGGGCACGAGCTTGTCGTCGGAGAGCACGTCGTCCTGGAAGTACCGGTCCTTGGAGTACGAGCCCTGCTGGCCGCGGGTCTGCATCGCGCCGAGCGAGCCCATGCCGCGGTAGGTCTTGAACTGCTTGCCGTCGAGCAGCACCAGGTCGCCCGGGGTCTCGGCGGTGCCCGCCAGCAGCGAGCCGAGCATCACGGTACTCGCGCCGGCGGCGATCGCCTTCGCGATGTCGCCGGACGACTGCAGCCCGCCGTCGCCGATCACCGGGACCCCGGCGGGCGTGGCGGCCGCGGCCGCCTCGTGGATCGCGGTGATCTGGGGGACGCCGACCCCGGCGATGACCCGGGTGGTACAGATCGAGCCCGGGCCGACCCCGACCTTGACCGCGTCCGCGCCCGCGTCGACCAGCGCCTGGGCGCCCGCGCGGGTGGCGACGTTGCCGCCGATGACGTCGACCCGCGGCCCGAGCTCGTTCTTGAGCTTCGCCACCATCGCGGTGACCGCCCGCGAGTGTCCGTGCGCGGTGTCGACGACGAGGACGTCGGCCCCGGCGTCGACCAGGGCCATCGACCGCGTCCACGCGTCGTCGCCGACACCGACCGCGGCGCCGCACAGCAGGCGGCCGTCCGGGTCCTTGGTGGCCATCGGGTGCTGCTCGGTCTTGACGAAGTCCTTGACGGTGATCAGCCCGCGCAGCACGCCCGCGCCGTCGACCAGGGGCAGCTTCTCGATCTTGCGGCGGCGCAGGAGCCCGAGCGCGGCCTCGGCCGTGACCCCGACCTGCGCGGTGACGAGGTCGTGCGACGTCATGACCTCGACGACGCGGCGGGAGTGGTCGACCTCGAAGCGCATGTCGCGGTTCGGTGATGATGCCGACGAGGCGGCCGCCGGGCTCGACGACGGGCAGCCCGGAGATGCGGAACTTGGCGCACAGGGCGTCGACGTCGGCGAGCGTGTCCTCGGGCGAGCAGGTGACCGGGTCGGTGACCATGCCCGCCTCCGAGCGCTTGACCACCTCGACCTGCGCGGCCTGCGCCTCGGCGGGCAGGTTGCGGTGCAGCACGCCCATGCCGCCCTGGCGCGCCATCGCGATCGCCATCCGCGCCTCGGTCACCGTGTCCATCGCGGAGCTGACCAGGGGCACCCGCAGGGTGATGTTGCGGGTCAGCTGCGCGGAGGTGTCGGCGTCGGAGGGGACGACGTCGGACTCGGCCGGCAGGAGCAGCACGTCGTCGAAGGTCAGGCCGAGCAGTGCGAACTTCTCGGACTCGACCGGTCCGGGTCCCCTGTCGGCGTGCTCCGCTGGCCGCGCGTCCGTCAGCACCATGCTCCCGATGCTAGCGCCGTGTCCCGGCCACTCCCCGCTGCGCGTCCGCCTCGTCCGAGGTGAGAGGCCGCGGGTACCTTCGTGGTGTGCCGTACGAAGCGTTGCCGCCCGACCCGTTCGCGGACGACCCGTCGGATCCCGCCCGCGTCCTCGGCCCGGCCGACACCGACGCGGCCGGCGACGACGAGCCGCTCGACGAGTCCGAGCGCGACGAGGTGGTCGCCGACCTGGGCGACCTGGCCGTGTTCGAGGCGCTGCTCGCCCCGCGGGGCATCCGCGGTGTGGTCGTCGACTGTGACGACTGCGACGAGCAGCACTTCCACGACTGGGACCTGCTGCGCGCGAGCCTGCAACAGCTCCTCGACGAGGGCCACATGCGCCCGCACGAGCCCCCGTTCGACCCGGACCCTGCGGCCTACGTCACCTGGGAGTACTGCCGCGGCTTCGCGGACGCGACGCTGGCCGAGTAGGCAACCCCGCACCGACGACGAACGGCCCGGCCCCCGATCGCGGGGGCCGGGCCGTTTCGTGTGGTGCTCTCGCTCAGCCGCCCGGCGGGGGCACCGGCGTCGTGGTCGTGTCGACGGTGCCGCGGGTCTCGTCCGTCGGCGACGACTCGGCCGGGCTCTGCGGGGTGGCGCCGTCGCCGGGAGTGGGCGTCGGGGTCGGGGTCTCCGCGGTGCTACCCGACGCGGTGGGCGACTGGGTGGCCGACGGGTCGGTCGGCGCCGCGGGCTCGGGGTCGGCCGCGATCGAGCTCTGCACCCGGTCGCGCTCCGCCACCAGCGGGGCCTGCTCCTCGGGGGCGACCTGCGGGATCACCACGTTGGCCTGCTGGAGCTGGGCCCGCGCGGCGTTCGTGTCGCCCCGGACGAGGGCGTCGTTGGCGGCGATGATGTGCCCGCGGACGTCCTCGACGCGCTGGACCGTGGCCGCGCGCTCCGAGAAGAAGACCTTCGAGACGCCCCAGAGGGTGTCGCCGGGCATCGCGCCGTGGACGGCCACCGTCAGGCCGGCGCACGCCACGACGGCGGCGGCGGCCGCGATGGCGAACGGCATGCGCCGCCGCGCCCGCGAGCGCAACCGGTCGTGCGACTCGTGGCCGGCGGCGACGGCCTCCGACGCCTCGTCGAGGGTGACGAGCTCCGGCATCGGGTCGGCCTCGATGTCGGCCCGCCAGGCCGCGAGGATCGCGGCGAGACGGTCGTCGTCGCCGGCGCCGAAGCCGTAGTCGCCACCGTGTCCACCGGTCCCCCCGGCGAGGGCGTCGATCAGGGCGTCATCGGCCCGGACCGCTGCGAGGTCGACGGGACCGTCGACGAGGTCGGCGTCCGCCCCGCCAGCGCCCGACGCCCTGTGGCCGCCCACTCAGCTCACCTCTTCCGACATCGCGGACATCTGGGTCCGCAGCTTCGACAATGCCCGGTGCTGGGCCACCCGCACCGCCCCGGGAGTGGACTCCACCGCTTCCGCGGTCTCCTCCGCCGACAATCCAACGACCACCCGTAGCACGAGGATTTCCCTCTGTTTGGGGGGCAAGGTGTCGAGAAGTGCACCCATTTGGACGGACAGGGCCCCGTTCATCGCCCGCTGCTCTGGGCCATCCCGGGGATCGAGCTCTTCCGGGAGGTCCTCGACCGGCTCGGAACGGCTGCGCGCGACCGAACGGTGCGCGTCGACCACCTTGTGCGCGGCGATGCCGTAGACGAACGCGAGGAAGGGGCGGCCCTGGTCGCGGTAGCCCGGCAGTGCGGTCAGCACGGCGAGACACACCTCCTGGGCCACGTCGTCGGCCGAGACCGACGACCGTTCCTGCCGACCGATGCGCGCACGGCAGTACCGCACGACCAACGGGCGGATGATCGCGAGAACGCGGTTGAGGGCCGAGCGGTCACCGTCGTTCGCGGCGGCCACCAGGCCCTCGAGGTCGTTCCCTGTCTCGGTCATCGCTGCACGTGGCCCCGGTGTTACGCGGGGCGGTGGCGGCCGGCGCATCGGCGTCGGCTCCACCGCCGGACGGTCCGCCGTCCCGGGCGGCCCGGGAGGAGGCGTGGTCGGGCCAGCGTAGCGGGCGGGTCCGGGGCCCCGTACGCCTCGCTCCGGCACGTTCGCCCGATCCGGGCGCCAGCGATCCGCGGCGCGGTACACCGCGCGGGGGATCCCGAGCACGGGCGTGGGGATGTCGTCGACGGACGGCGGCGGCCCGGCGGTGGCGCCGTCGGTGGGGCCGTGGCCCCCCTGGCGGCCGTCGTCGCGCGAGGCGGTCAGGAGACCAGGCCGCGTCGGAAGCCGTGCGCGACGGCCTGCGCACGGTCACGCACGCCGAGCTTCCGGAACAGGCGCCGGGCGTGCGTCTTGACGGTGTCCTCGGAGAGGTAGAGCTCGCGGCCGATCTGCCCGTTGCTCTTGCCCTGGCTCATGCCGCGCAGGACCTGGAGCTCGCGCTCGGTGAGCTGGACCCCGGAGTCGGCCGGCGTGCGGGGGGCAGGCACCGACGTGCTCGCGAGGGTGTGGGCGAGGGCGGCGACGAGCTCGGGGCGCGAGGCGTCCCAGCGCAGGTAGCCGCGGGCGCCGCCGGCGATCGCGGCGGCGATGCTCCCGGAGTCGTCCGGCGCTCCGAAGACGATGACGTTCGCCTGGGGGTGGGCGGCGACCAGACGGCGGGTCGCCTCGACGCCGGTGGGCACCGCGCGCTGCGTGCCGACCAGGACGACGTCGACGGTCTGCCGGGAGAACCGGGTGAGCAGCTCGTCGCCGTGGGCGACGCAGTCGATGCGGTGGACTCCCGGAACGGCGGACATCACCCTGGTGAGACCCTCACGGACGCTGCGACGGTCGTCGCAGATCAGCACCGTGGTCACGGGAGCTCCTTTCTGCAGCGAGCCTGCAGTCGACGGGCGGGCACTCCCTTCCATCGGCGCCTCGATGGACGACCTTGACCCGGGCCGAGGTGTTTCTCGGCCTCCCCCGCTTCCGCGGTGGCCCCCCGGGTCGACCTGCCGGTCCATTGCGCTCTCCTCACGACGGGCGCAGGACGACCACGCCTCTTCACGGCCGGCCCCCACGACGGCGCCCGACTCGATGCGCGACGGCTTGTGCGACGGCGCGCGACGGACGACGACCGGCCCCGTGGTGTGGTGGCCCTCCCCCTGTCCAACGCCGGAACGACCCCGCAGTGACGACCGGAGATCCACCGGATACGACCGTCCGGCGACACCCGCCGTCACGGGGCTGCCGAGGATGATCACGGATCGGAGCCACTTCGGCAAGCACCTGGCCTCCGCGGCCGGTCGCGCCGCCGGTCCGCGACCTGGGAATGGCCCACGTCGCATGTCCTTGTAGGGGCTCGCGCAACCGCCATAGGGTCGATCGAGATGGTCGCCGTCCGCACGCTGGACTGCACTGTGGGTGACGACACCGAGCTGGGAGGTGCGCATGGCCGACGTCCGCCGGCTTCCGGGCCCGAACGCCGACGTGTGGGACTGGCAGTTGCACGGGGCCTGCCGGGGCATGGACAGCGCGTTCTTCTTCCATCCCGACGGGGAGCGCGGACCGGCCCGCGCCCACCGCGAGCGCCGTGCGAAGGCCGTCTGCCGGCGGTGTCCCGTGGTCGAGCCCTGCCGCCGCCACGCGATCGCGGCGGCCGAGCCGTACGGCATCTGGGGCGGCATGTCCGAGTCCGAACGCGTGGCGGCCGGCGGCGGACCCCGACGCCGCGGCGCGGGCGATCTGCTCGCCCGGAGCTGACCGACCTTCCGCACGGGAGACCTCACGACGACGGACCCGACCACCGGGGTGGTCGGGCCCGTCGTCCGTGCGGCGGACGGTCAGTGACCGTGCCCGTGGCCGTGCCCGTGGCCGCCACCGGCGGCGGGCGCCGGCGCCTCCTCGGGCTTGTCCACGATGGCGCTCTCGGTGGTGAGCACCATGCGGGCGATCGAGACGGCGTTCTCGAGCGCCGAGCGGGTCACCTTGACCGGGTCGATGATCCCGGCCGCCATGAGGTCGCCGTACTGCGCGGCCGCCGCGTCGTAGCCGCTGCCCCAGCCGCCCTCGGCGACCCGGGCGGACACGACCGAGCCCTCGAGCCCGGCGTTGCCCGCGATGGCACGCAGCGGGGCGCTCAGCGCCCGCCGGACCAGCGCGACTCCGGTGGCCTCGTCGCCGGTGCGACCGAGGTTGTCGGCGAGTTCGGCCGCGGCGTGCAGCAGTGCGGTGCCGCCGCCGGGGACGATGCCTTCCTCGACCGCCGCGCGGGTGGCGGAGATGGCGTCCTCGATGCGGTGCTTGCGCTCCTTCATGTCCGTCTCGGTGGCCGCCCCGACCTTGATCACCGCGACGCCGCCCGCGAGCTTCGCGAGCCGCTCCTGGAACTTCTCGGTGTCCCACTCGGACTCGGAGTTCTCGATCTCGCGCTTGATCTGCGCGATGCGGGCGTCGACGTCGGCCTTCGGGCCACCGCCCTCGACCAGGGTGGTCGCATCCTTGGTGACCACGGCACGCCGGACGGTGCCCAGCTGCTCGAGGGTGGCCTCGGAGAGCTTCGCGCCGGTCTCCGGGTTGATCACCGTGCCGCCGAGGGCGGCCGCGAGGTCGTCCATGAAGGCCTTGCGGCGGTCGCCGAAGAACGGCGCCTTGACCGCGGCGACCTTGACGGTCTTGCGGATCGAGTTGACCACGAGGGTGGACAGGGCCTCGCCCTCGAGGTCCTCGGCGACGATCAGCAGGGGCTTGCCCGACTCGAGCACCTTCTCCAGCACCGGGAGGAGGTCCGCGAGGGAGCTGATCTTCTCGCGGTTCAGGAGCACGTAGGCGTCCTCGAGGACGGCCTCCATGGACTCCTGATCGGTGACGAAGTACGGGGAGATGTAGCCCTTGTCGAACTGCAGGCCCTCGGTGACCTCGAGCTCGGTGGCGAGGGTGGAGGCCTCCTCGACGGTGATGACGCCGTCCTCGCCGACCTTCTCCATCGCCTCGCCGATGAGGTCACCGATGGTCTGGTCGCGGGAGGCGACCGCCCCGACCGAGGCGATGCCGCTCCGGCCGTCCACCGGGGTGGCGCGCTCGCGCAGCACCTCGGTGATCTTCTCGGCGGCGGCGGCCATGCCCGCGCCGAGCGCCGCCGGGTTGGCCCCCGCGGCGAGGTTGCGCAGGCCCTCGGCGACGAGCGCCTGGGCCAGGACGGTGGCGGTGGTCGTGCCGTCACCGGCGACGTCGTTGGTCCGCGTGGCGACGTTCTTGGCCAGCTGCGCGCCGAGGTTCTCGAACGGGTCGTCGAGCTCGATCTCGCGGGCGATGGTCACGCCGTCGTTGGTGATCGTCGGACCACCGAACTTCTTGTCCAGCACGACGTGGCGGCCCCGCGGTCCGAGGGTCACCCGGACCGTGTCGGCCAGCTGGTCGACCCCGCGCTCGAGGGCGCGGCGAGCGGTCTCGTCGAACGTGATCTGTTTGGGCACTTGCCCATCCTTTCCGGGCCGAGCCTTCCTGGTCCGTGACGTGGGAGTGGTCCCCGTGGACGACGACGCCCCGGTGTCCCCGAGCGGGGGACACCGGGGCGGCGTCGACTCACGGGTGCGGACGTCTAGTTGACGACGGCCAGCACGTCGCGGGAGGACAGCACCAGGTAGTCCTCGCCGTTGTACTTGATCTCGGTGCCGCCGTACTTCGAGAAGATGACGACGTCGCCGACGGCCACATCCAGGGGGATGCGGTTGCCCTTGTCGTCGACACGGCCCGGACCCACCGCGAGGACCTTGCCCTCCTGGGGCTTCTCCTTCGCCGTGTCCGGGATGACAATGCCGGACGCGGTCGTGGTCTCGGCCTCACTGGCCTGCACCACGAGCTTGTCCTCGAGCGGCTTGATGTTCACGCTCGCCACGGGTTGACCTCCACGGTCTGGGGTCGGAGCAGTTGTTCCTGCCTGGTCGTGACGGCGCCGGAGATCACCCCGTCGTCGCGGGAGCCGGAGCGGCCCCGACGCCGTACTGATTGGCACTCTAGCGCCGAGAGTGCCAATCCATCAACGAGGGGGCCCCGGCGGCGGGGCGGCGGCCTCGCGGCGCATCGTGTACGCGTCGGCGCCCGACGCGTAGTAGCGCCGCCGGGTCCCGACCACCACGAACCCCGCGGCCCGGTACAGGGCGAGCGCGGGCTCGTTGTCGGTGCGCACCTCGAGGAAGGTGACCGCGCCGATCCCGTCGGCGGCGTCGAGCAGGCCCGCGAGCAGCGCGCGGCCGATCCCGCGGCCCTGGTGGTCGGGGTCGACGCCGATGGTGTGGACCTCGGCCTCGCCCGGCTGCCCGAGGCGACCGGGCATCAGGGCGAGGCCGGCGTAGCCCACGAGGGCCCTCTCAGCGTGCTCCCCGCTGTCGGCGTGCTCCCCCGGGAGGCGGGCGGCGAGGTACCGGTGCCCGGCGCGCAGCTCGGCGACGAAGGCCTCGGCGCTCCACGGGTCGTCGCCGGGGAAGAGGATCGCCTCGAGCTGTGCGCAGCGCTCGGCGTCGGCGGGCGCCAGCCGGTCGAGCACCGCCCGGCCGGTCACGCCCGCGTCACCGTCTTGGGGGCACCGGGCGGAACCGCGTCGGGCCGGCGGAGGTAGAGGGGGGCGAGCGGGCCGGGGACGGTCCCGGCGCGCAGGGCGGGCACCGCGACGGCGACGAGCCCGGCCGGGGTGGGGCCCTCGTCCCCGGTCGCGCGCGCGGGGTCAACCAGCGCGGCCGCGTCGCCGACGAGGTGGTCGACCGGGCCGAGGTCGCCCGCGGGCCCGAGGCGCGCGGCGAGCGCGGACGGCGGGCCGACCTCGGGGCCGCGGGTCCGCTCCCCCGCCGCGTACCGGCTCCAGTAGACCTCGCGGCGGCGGGCGTCGGTGGCGACGAGGACGGTGCCCTCCCGGCCGGCGGCGATCGCGTCGTGGGTCGGGACGCCGTGCACGGCGATCCCGAGCGCGTCACCGAGCGCGGCCGCGGTGACCAGCCCGACCCGCAGGCCGGTGAACGGCCCGGGGCCCACACCGCAGACGACGGCGTCGAGGTCGGCGCGGTCGTGACCGGCCTCCTCGAGGGCGTCCCGGATCGCCGGGGCGAGCAGTTCGGCGTGCGCCCGCGAGCCGGCCGCGTCACGCGCGGCGAGGGTGCGCGGGCCGCCGTCCCCCAGCACGACGACGCCCGCGGTGATCCGGGCGGTGGCGGTGTCGAGGGCCAGGACGAGCACGCCCGAGACCCTACGGTGGCGTGGTCCGCGCCCGGAGATCCCCGGCGGCCGCCACCAACCGGGCGGGCCCGGTGAGGACGGCGGCGCGCACCTCGTCGGGACCGTCGCGGTGCAGGCGCACGAGCAGGTGCTGCGCGGCGAGGTGCTCGGCGACGCCCTCGCCCCACTCGATCACCACGGCGGCCGCGGTGAGGTCGGTGTCGAGGTCGAGGTCGTCGAGCGCGGCGCGCTGGGCGGCCGGCGACGCCCCGGCGTCCCCCCCGGCCCCGAGCCGGTAGGCGTCGACGTGCACGAGGGTCACGCCCCGGCCGTCGGGGCGCGAGGGGTGCTCGCGGGCGATGACGAAGGTCGGGGACGTCACCGGGCCCTCCACCCCGAGGCCGTCGCCGATACCGCCGGCCAGCCGGGTCTTGCCGGCCCCCAGCGGGCCGGCGAGCACGACGAGGTCCCCGGCGGCGAGCCGGACGCCGAGCGCGCGCCCGAGGGCGGTGGTGTCGGCCGCGGTGGGCAGCGTGGCCCGGGCGACGGTGGTGTCCTCGGCGGGCGGGGCGCCGTCGTGCCTGGTGCTCATGCCCGGCGGCGGGGACGGCGCAGTCCGCGCCGGACCTTCGCGGCCGCGCTGCCGACCTGGGTCGGGCGCAGGCGGCGCAGGACCTGGCTGCGGTCGGTGCAACGGCGCAGGAGCTCCAGCAGCGCCGCGTCGAACTCGCCGGGCTGCTCGAGCATGGCCATGTGCCCGGCGCCCTCGAGGGCGACCAGCTCCGCGCCGGGCAGCTCGGAGGCGATCACCTCGGAGTGCTCCCAGGGGATCATCCGGTCGTCGGTGCCCCCGATGACGAGCACCTCGCAGCGCGAGAGCCCGGCCAGCGCCGCGCGCCGGTCGTGGGTGCTCAGGGTGTTGGCGAACGAGGTCAGGGCGTCCAGCGGGGTCGCGGCGATCGTGCGGTTGACCAGGTCCACCAGGGCCGGGTCGGTGGAGCGGTCGCCGAAGGACAGGGCCTGCACGCACGCCCAGATGACGTTGCCGGCCAGCCGCCGGATCCCGTCGGCGAGGGTGGGCTGCCAGTGCGCGAACCGTCCGAGCACGTTGACCGTCGGGTTGCGGTGGCTCAGGACGGCCTGCTTCAGCCCGCCGACCATCACCTCACCGGCCGAGGTGCAGGCGAAGGCGACGCCGGCCACCCGGTCGAACAACTTCGGGTTGCGTTCGGCCAGGGCCATGATCGTCATGCCGCCCATGGAGTGGCCGACCAGGACGACGGGGCCCTCCGGGACCACGGCGCGCAGGACCGCGTCGAGATCGGCGGCCAGCTGGGCGATGGTGCACGAGCGCGCCGAGGCCTGGCCGGAGCGGCCGTGGCGGCGCTGGTCGTAGAGCACCACGCGCACCGCAGGCTCGGTGAGCTCGGCGAGCATCCGGCGCTGGAAGTGCCAGCACTTGCGGTCCAGGGCGAAGCCGTGGACCAGCACCACGGTCAGCTCCGGGCGGGCGCCCTCGGTGACGGGGTCGATCTCCTCCACCGACAGGCGCACACCGTCGTCGGCGGCCACCGACGACTCCCGCCCGCGAGGCAGCATCCCCAGCTGCGAGGGGTGGGCGGCCTCCTCCTCGGAGAGCTCCGCGCGCTGACGCAGGATGCGCGAGCGGGCCCGGCCGGCGCCGACCGCACCCGCCGCGGCCGCCCCACCGACCACGGCGCCGGCGACGGCGCCGACGATGCCGCCGGTGGACGGTCCGGGGCGGGGGGTGGGCCGGCGGGCGTCGGGGCTCACGCGCGCTCCCCGGCTCCCCGGAACGTCCGGGTCACGCGGGGACGGCAGCCGACCCCGGTCACGACCTCGTAGTGGATGGTGTCGAGCCAGCGGGCCCAGTCGGCGGCCGTGGGCTCGCCGTGGGCGCCCGTCCCGAAGAGGAGGACCTCGTCGCCCGGGGCGACCGCGGGAGCGTTCCCGTCACGGTCCGCCGGACCGAGGTCGACGACGACCTGGTCCATGCAGACGCGGCCCACGACCGGCCGCCGGTGGCCGGCCACCTGCACGCTCATCGACCCTCCGAGACGTCGGGGCACCCCGTCGGCGTACCCCACGGGCACCAGCGCCAGCACTCGTGCGACCGGGGTCACCCACTCGTGTCCGTAGGACACACCTTCCCCGGCGGCGACCCGTTTGACCAGCGCGACCCGTGTCGCGAAGGTCATCACCGGCCGCAGGCCGTGCCCCGCCGGATCCTCGGTGGGGTCGAGCCCGTACACCGCGATCCCGGGTCGGACCAGGTCCAGGTGCAGGTCGGGGCGGGTCAGGGTGGCCGCCGAGTTCGCCAGGTGGCGCCACGGTGCGGGCCCCCCGAGCCGGGCCGACGCCGCCCGCCACGCCTCGTCGAGGCGGGCCGCCTGGAGGTCGATCGTGGGGTGCGCGGGGGCGTCGGCGTGCGCGAGGTGCGACCAGACCGCGACCGGGACGACCTCGCCCACCGCGCGGGCGTCCTCCACCGCGTCGAGGAGGTCGGCCCAGTCGGCCGGCGGGCACCCGTTGCGGCTCAGACCGGTGTCGATCTTGAGATGGATGCGGGCGGGTCGTCCGGCGCGGCGGGCGGCCGCGGCGGTGGCGGCGAGCTCGGCGCGCGAGGACACGCCCAGGTCGACGTCGGTGCCGACGGCGTCGGTCATGTCCTCGTCGGGGACGTGCAGCCACGACAGGATCGGCGCCGGCCGGCCCTGGGACTCCAGGCCCGCGCCCCGCAGCTGCGCGGCCTCCTCCAGGGTGCACACGCCGAGCCACGTGGCGCCGGCGCGCAGCGCGGTGCGGGCGGCGTCGACGGCACCGTGGCCGTAGCCGTCCGCCTTCACCACCGCCATCGTGGCCGCGCCCGAGGCCCGCGCCATGCCGGCGAGCAGGCCGACGTTGTGGGCGAGCGCGTCGAGATCGACCCGGGCCTCGACCCGCGGGATCGTCATGTCGCCCCCCGGACCGCGCGGATGGCGTCCGGCAGCGCGGCCTGGACGTGGGAGGCCGGCACGGGGGCGCCGGGTGTACCCGCGGCCAGCTCCGCGGCGCGCGCGTGCACGAAGGCCGCGCAGCCGGCGGCCCACCACGGTTCGAGACCGGCGGCGAGCAGCGCCCCTGCGACCCCGGAGAGGACGTCGCCGGAGCCCGCGGTGGCGAGCCAGGAGCTGCCGGCGGGGTGCACGAGCACCCGGCCGTCGGGCGCGGCGACGACGGTGGCGTTGCCCTTGAGCAGCACGGTGACCCCGAGGGTCTCGGCGGCGCGGCGCACGGAGTCGATCCGGTCGTCGCCGAGCTCGGCGACGCGGGCGAACTCGCCGGCGTGCGGCGTGATCAGGGTCGGGACCGCCGCGGCCTTCGCGCGCAGGTCCGCGTCGGCGCCGAGCAACGTGACCGCGTCGGCGTCGGCGAGGACCGGGACGCCGGCGTCGAGGACACCGGCCAGGGTCTCGGCGCCCGCGTCGTCGGTGCCCAGTCCCGGCCCGACCGCCCAGGCCTGCACGCGGCCGGCCTCGCCGACCGAGTCGGTGGCGACGACCTCGGGCCACGCGGCGCGCACCTCGTCGGCCGCGGTGCCCGCGTAGCGGACCATGCCGCTGGTGGCCAGCGCGGCGGCGCCGGTGGCGAGCACGGCGGCGCCGGGGTACGTCGCGGACCCGGCGGCGACGCCGACGACCCCCTGGCTGTACTTGTCGTCGCCCGGTCCGGGGACGGGCCAGGCGGCGCCCACGTCGGCCGCCTCGAGGACCCGCGCGGTGGGCTCGCCGAGCTCGGGTCCCAGGCCCAGGTCGATCAGCTCGACCGGCCCGCACGACGCGGCGGAGAGCACGTGCACCGGCTTGCGCGCCCCGAAGGTCACCGTGGCCGCGGCGCGCACGGCGTGCTCGCCCGGCACGCCGGTGAGCGGGTCGACGCCGCTCGGCGTGTCGACGGCGAGGACCGGCACGCCCGCGGTGACGGCCGCCTCGACGAGGGTCGCGGCCTCGGGGCGCAGCCCCCCGCGCGCGGAGACGCCGACCACCGCGTCGAGCACGAGGTCGGCGCGGTCGATCGCGGCGACGCCCGCCTCGACCGTGGTACAGGTCCGGCCGCGCGCCCCTCGCAGCGCCGCGAGGCCCTCGGGGTGGGCGCGGTCGGGAGCGAGCAGCACGGCGGTCACGGCCACCCCGCGGCGGCGCAGCTCGTAGCCGGCCCACAGCCCGTCACCGCCGTTGTTGCCCGCGCCGGTGAGCACCACGACGCGCCGCCCGCTCACCCCGCCCGCGCGCTCCGCCAGCATCGCGGCCGCCCGGTGCGCGACGCCCGCCGCGGCGCGCCGCATGAGCGCGCCCTCCGGAGTGCGGGCCAGCACCGGCTCCTCGGCCGCGCGCACCTCGTCGGGTGTCCAGACGCCGTACACCGGGGGCTCCTTCGCCGGTTCGCTTCTTCTGTCCAGGCCAGCGCTCACTCGACGGTGACGGACTTCGCGAGGTTACGGGGCTTGTCGACGTCGTAGCCGCGGGCGCGGGCGACCTCGGCGGCGAACACCTGCAACGGGACGCTCGCCAGCAGCGGCTGCACGAGCGTGGGCACGGCGGGCATCTCGATGAGGTGCTCGGCGAACGGGCGCACGGTCTCGTCGCCCTCCTCGGCGATCACGATGGTGCGGGCGCCGCGGGCCTGGATCTCGCGGATGTTGCTCAGGAGCTTCGCGTGCAGCGTGGCGCGGCCCTTCGGCGAGGGCATCACCACGACGACCGGGAGGCCCTGCTCGATGAGGGCGATCGGGCCGTGCTTGAGCTCGCCCGCCGCGAAACCCTCGGCGTGCATGTAGGCGAGCTCCTTGAGCTTGAGCGCGCCCTCGAGCGCCACCGGGAAGCCGACGTGGCGGCCGAGGAACAGCACCGCCTTCGACGACGCCAGCTCGCGCGCGAGCGCCCGGGTGGGCTCGACGACCGTCTCCAGCACGCGGGCGACCGCGTCCGCGCTCGCCTCCAGCTCGGCGTACTCGCGGGCGACCTCGTCGGCGTACTTCGTGCCGCGGTTCTGGGCGAGCGCGAGCCCGACGAGGTAGCAGGCCACCACCTGGGCGGTGAAGGTCTTGGTCGCCGCCACGCCGACCTCCGGCCCGGCGTGGGTGTAGAGCACGGCGTCGGACTCGCGGGGGATCTGCGCGCCGTTGGTGTTGCAGATGGCCAGCACGCGGGCCTTCTGCTCGCGGGCGTGGCGGACGGCCTCGAGGGTGTCCGCGGTCTCGCCGGACTGGGAGATCGCGACGACCAGCGTCGAGCGGTCGAGCACCGGGTCGCGGTAGCGGAACTCCGAGGCCACCTCCACCTCGACCGGGATGCGGCACCAGTGCTCGATCGCGTACTTCGCCAGGAGGCCGGCGTGGTAGGCGGTCCCGCACGCGACGACGAACACCTTGTCGATGTCGCGCAGCTCCTGGTCGGAGAGGCGCTGCTCGTCGAGCACGATCCGCCCGTCGACGAGGTGCCCGCGCAGCGTGTGCGCGAGGGCGGCCGGTTGTTCTTCGATCTCCTTGAGCATGAAGAAGTCGTGGCCGCCCTTCTCGGCGGCGGCGATGTCCCAGTTGACGTGGAAGGGACGGGTGGGGGCGGCGTTGCCGTGGAAGTCGGTGATCACCGCGCCCTCGCGGGTCAGCGTCACGATCTGGTCCTGGCCCAGCTCGACGGCCTCGCGGGTGTGGTCGATGAACGCCGCGACGTCGGAGGCCACGAACATCTCGCCCTCGCCGACCCCGACGACCAGCGGGGAGCTGCGGCGCGCGGCGACGACCTCGTCCGGGTGGTCGGCGTGGGTGAACACGAGGGTGAACGCGCCCTCGAGCCGGGCGACGACCGCGCGGACGGCGGCGGTGAGCCCGACGGCGCCGCCCCCCTCCCGCCCCTGGGCCGCCAGCGCCCGGGCCACGAGGTGCGCCGCGGTCTCGGTGTCGGTGTCGCTCGCCAGCTCGATCCCGTCGGCCTCGAGCTCGGCACGCAGGGCGGAGAAGTTCTCGATGATCCCGTTGTGGACGACCGCGACCCGGCCCGCGGTGTCACGGTGCGGGTGGGCGTTGCGGTCGTTCGGCGGCCCGTGCGTGGCCCACCGGGTGTGGCCCATCCCGGCCGTGCCGCCCGAATCGGCGCCCTCGGGGTCGTCGGCCGGCGGCAGGACGGCGACGAGGTTGTCCAGGGGGCCCGCCGCCCGGTGGACCTCGAGCTCGCCGGCCCCGTCCCGCCCGGGCCCGACCACGGCCACGCCGGCCGAGTCGTACCCCCGGTACTCCAGGCGCCGGAGCCCGTCGACGAGAACCTGACGGGCCGGCCGCCAGCCGACATATCCCACGATCCCGCACACGGACCTCAGGATAACGACGCGGTCCCGGCCCCCGACGCCCACGGGACGCGGGGCATGACACCCCCGGGCGTACGGCGCGCTGACCGGCACGGACGTGAGATAGGTTCCGCGCCATGGCGAGTGTTCTGCCGGGCAGGTCCCTGGCGCCCAAGGCGATCATCGCCGAGCTCGGGGAGCCCGGACCGCACCCGGTGCTGCGCGGCGACCTGGCGCTCGTCGGACTGCCCGGCGTCGTCTTCACCCCCACCAGCGGCACCGGCCTGCCCGCCGTGGCGTTCGCGCACGACTGGCTGCAGCCCGCCGGGCGCTACCTCGGCCTGCTGCGCCACCTCGCGTCGTGGGGCATCGTCGCCGCGGCGCCGGACACCCAGTCGGGCCCGCTCGGGTCCCACCGCGCCCTGGCCCACGACCTGCGCACCGCGCTCGAGGTCTGCTCGAGCGTGCGCCTGGGCGGAAACGCCCGCGGCGCCGCCGTGAGCGTCGACCCGGGACGCCTCGGCGTCGCCGGGCACGGCATGGGCGCGGCGGTCGCGGTGCTCGCCGCGGCCGTGCCGGCCTCCGACACCCAGGTCCAGGCGGTCCACGAGCCCTACTGGGAGACCGGCAGCACCCTCGACCTCAAGGCCGTCGCGACCGTCGCGCTCACCGAGTCCCGTCCCCCGGCCCAGGACGCCGCCCGCGCCGTGCACCTGCCCGGCATGCACCTGGCCTTCGGCAAGGACCTCGTCTCGCCCCCGGCGGCGGGCGCCGCGCCGGTGGCCGCGGCGTGGGCGGGCCCGTCGTCGTTGCGCACCCTGAAGAAGGCGTCGCACCTCGGGCTCGTCGAGGGCCGCCACTGGAGCGACCTCATCCTCGACGGCAAGGGCGAGGTCCCGACCCGCACCCTCGTGCGCGCCCTGCTGACCGCCCACTTCCTGTACCGCCTGGGCGACGAGAGCAAGTACGCCGCCGCCTTCGACGGTTCGGTCAAGGGGACCGACGTCCGCACCTATTAGTCGCGCCAAGGAGATACGGCACCCCGGGCTCCTCCGTCGCCCGGCGTACCGACCTCCGGCGCGGAACCCGGGGTCTCGCCGTTAGCTAGGGGCGCGGTCGCCGGGGGCGAAGCGTTCGCGGACCCGCGCGGCGGCCTCGATACCGATCGCGCGCGAGCGGGCGCACGCCGCGAGGAACACCCGCAGGCGCTCCTCGAGGTCGGCGGCGTAGGCGCGCAGCCGCGGTTCGGCGTCCGGGTCGGTGCGCACGGCGGCCAGCAGGGCGTCGACCTGGGGCGGGTGCAGGCCGCCGACCGGGTCGGCGGGGCGCACGGCGGCGGCGCCCGCGGCGAGGTCGCGGACCGCGGCCGCGACGCGTTCGCCGGCGACCTCCAGGACGTCCGCGGCGTCACCGAGCTCGCCGACCAGCCCGTGCGCCGAGCGCGCCAGGGCCGAGACCCTGCGCTGGACCGCGTCCGCGGACGGGCCCGCCCACGTGTCCCAGAGCGGCCCGAGGTCCTCGGCGGTGCCCACGTGCTGGCGGCGGACCTCGTCGGCGGCCTCCCGCAGCGCCGCGGCCTGCGCGGCGAACGCGACGGGATCGGGCAGCTCGCGCACGTCGGCCCCGGCCCGTCGCACGGTCGCCGGCTCGGTGTCCGGTCCTGGACGGGTGCCGCGCCAGCGCGCGGGGACGCGCGACCACCGCGGCAGGTGCACGGTCAGGACCGTCACCGCCGCGTCGACGGAGGCGAGGAGGGCGGGGCGCGGGGGTCCGGCGAGGTCGACCGGGCCGGGTGCGGGGACCAGGCGCAGCCCCGGTCGCTCGGGATGGTTCACCCGGCGGTCCGCGGACCGGCATCGGTGTCGCCCTCGGCGGTCGCGGCCGCGCCGGCGGCGAGGAGGTGCTCGGCGAGGTCGTCGACCGCTCCCGCGTGGGCGCGCAGCAGCGCCACCGCCGGGGCGCTCGCCGCGTCCGGGCCGCCCGCGTCGGCGCCCCCGCTGAGCAGGTCGGCGAGGCGATGCAGGTCGCGGGCGCGCCCGGTGACGGACTGGGCGACCTCGGGGAGATCGGCAGGTGGGGCGGCGACGGAGCGGTCCGCGGGCCCGTGGGACGGCGGCAGCAGGTCCATCGCCCGTCCTCCGCGTCCGGCCCGCCGGTGGCGGGGCTCCCCGATCGACGTGCCGCCCGGGGCACCGGGGGCACGGAGACCACCGTCAGGTTAACGCGGGACGGCGCCGCCGCGGGACCGGAACCCGGTACCGGCCCACCCGGCCATCATGCCGCGTCCGGCCCCGGTTGTGGGACCACCCGCTCGGTCCGCGTGGCGCGTCGCCTCAGCGCACCGAGGACACGAGACCGGCGAGACGGTCCGCGACCTCGCCCGCGACGCTCTGTGACGGCGCCTCGACCATGACGCGGACCAGCTGCTCGGTGCCCGACGGTCGCAGCAGCACCCGCCCGCGGCCGGCGAGCTCGGCCTCGGCCTTGGCGACCGCATCGGCGACCTCCCGGGAGGAGCCCACCGCCGCCTTGTCGACGACGGGGACGTTGACCAGCACCTGGGGCAGGCGGGTCATCACCGCGGCCAGGTCGCCGAGCCCGCGTCCGGTCGCGACCATCCGTGCCATGATCCGCAGCGCCGTGAGCAGGCCGTCCCCGGTCGTCGCGTGCGAGGGCAGCACGACGTGCCCGGACTGCTCGCCGCCCAGGCTGAACCCGCCCGCGCGCAGCTCCTCGAGGACGTAGCGGTCGCCCACGCCGGTGGTGCGCACGGCGACGCCGGCGTCGGACATCGCCAGGTGCAGGCCGAGGTTGCTCATCACCGTGGCGACCAGCGTGTCGGCGACGAGCTCGCCGCGCTCGTGGAGGTCGAGGGCGAGCACCGCGAGGATCTGGTCGCCGTCGATGAGGCTGCCGTCGGCGGCGACGGCGAGGCAGCGGTCGGCGTCGCCGTCGTGGGCGATGCCGAGGTCGGCGCCCTCGGCGACGACGGCCGCACACAGGGCGTCCATGTGCGTGGAGCCGACGCCCTCGTTGATGTTCCAGCCGTCCGGTGCGGCGTGCAGCGCGGTGACGCGGGCCCCGGCGGCGGCGTATGCGCGGGGAGCAGCCTCGGCGGCGGCGCCGTGCGCGCAGTCGACGACGACGTGCAGGCCCTCGAGGCGGGTCGGGGTGGCCCCGGCGAGGTGCTCGACGTAGCGATCGAGGGCGTCGGCGACGTCGTGGACCCGGCCGATGCCCCGCCCGGTGGGGCGGTCGCCCGCCTCGCGGTCGCCCTCCGGGCGGCCCGCGCGGACCCGCGCCGCGATCTCGTCCTCGACCGCGTCGGGCAGCTTGTGCCCGCCCGCGGCGAAGAGCTTGATGCCGTTGTCGGGCATCGGGTTGTGCGAGGCGGAGATCATCACGCCGAGGTCGGCGCCGAGGACGTCCGTGAGGTGGGCGACGGCCGGGGTGGGCAGGACACCCACGCGCAGGACGTCCGCCCCCGCCGAGCTGAGCCCGGCGGTGACGGCCGCCTCGAGCATCTCGCCGCTCGCGCGCGGGTCGCGCCCGACGACGGCGCGCGGACGGTGTCCGTCCACGGCGCGCGCCTGCTCGGAGAGCACGCGCGCCGCCGCGGCGGACACCGCCGTCGCCAGTTCGGGCGAGAGGTCGGCGTTGGCCAGACCTCGGACCCCGTCGGTGCCGAAGAGCCGGGGGGCCTGTGACGCGGCGGCCACCGTCAGCGCTTGCTGTACTGCGGTGCCTTCCGGGCCTTCTTCAGGCCGTACTTCTTGCGCTCCGTGGCCCGCGGGTCGCGGGTGAGGAAGCCGGCCTTCTTCAGACCGGGGCGGTCGTCCGGGTCGACCTCGACGAGGGCGCGGGCGATCGCCAGGCGCAGCGCGCCGGCCTGACCCGAGGTACCGCCGCCGTGGAGGGTGGCGTGCACGTCGAACTGCTCGGTGCGCTCGGTGTTGACCAGCGGCTCGCGGATGAGCTGCTGGTGCACCTTGTTCGGGAAGTACTCCTCGAACGGCTTCTTGTTCATGATCATGCGACCGGTGCCCGGCATGAGGCGCACGCGGACGACGGCCTCCTTGCGGCGGCCGACGGTCTGGATCGGGCGGTCGATCGTGGCGAAGACCGGCGCCGGGGCGGCGTCGCCGAACACGTCGGCGTCGGTGACCTCGGCGTCCGTGACCTCGGCGTCGGTGACCTCGACGTCCGCGAGGACCTCGTCGTCGGCGCCGACCTCGTCGTCGGCCGAGACCGGGGTGCCGCCGACGGCGCCCTCGGGCAGGTCCGCCGCCTCGGCGAGGGTCTGCGCGGCGTCGTTCTCGGGGATGTCGGTGGGGTCGTCAGGGCTTGTCACTGGCTCACCTGTCGGATCTCGTACGGCACCGGCTGCTGCGCGGCGTGGGGGTGCTCGGGGCCCGCGTAGACCTTGAGCTTGCTGCTCATGGCGCGACCCAGGCGGTTGTGCGGGAGCATTCCCTTGATCGCCTTCTCGACCACGCGAGCGGGGAAGCGGTCGAGCTCCTCGCCCACCGTGCGGGACTTCAGGCCACCGGGGAAGCCACTGTGGTGGTAGACCATCTTGTCGTCCCGCTTGCCGCCGGTGAGGGCGACCTTCTCGGCGTTCACGATGATCACGAAGTCGCCCGTGTCGACGTGCGGGGCGTACGTCGGCTTGTGCTTGCCCCGCAGGAGCTGGGCGCTCTGGCTGGCCAGGCGCCCCAGCACGATGTCGGAGGCGTCGATGACGTGCCAGGCGCGATCGATGTCGCCGGGCTTCGGACTGAACGTGCGCACGGAAGCTACCTCGTCACGGACGGCTGGAGGGCAGACGCTCGGGTCTGGTCGGGCAGGCGCGGGGACTCGCACCGCGCAACGATGGTCCAGAGTACGCGCCGACCCGGCGCGGACGCCGACCACCCCCTGCCGCGGCGACACGGTCAGCTGAAGAGGTTCTTCACACCGGTCTCGGTCGCGATGTAGCGCTCCATCGCGGCGTTGGTGTTCGTGCCGATCTGGGTGAGCAGCGCCTTGAGGTCGTTCCACGCGGAGTCGATCTGCTGCTGCTGGGCGTGGTAGTACTCCGACGAGGCGCCGTCCCATACGGACAGCTGGCCCACGGCGGACCGGACGTCGTCGAGCTGCTGCTCGATGCCGACGCTCGCGGTGCCGATGTCCTGGGCGGCCTGGCCCACGGCGCCGAAGTTGACACGGATCTGGCTGGGGTTGGTCATGGGTCCCTCGTTCTCGGGTGGGTGGATCGGTGCGGTGGCCCGGCTCAGAGCACGTGGCTGAAGCCGCCGCCGGGCGCGGGCCCGCTCCCGCCCGTGGCGCCGCCCTGGTCGCCGAGCAGGTTCAGCATCTGGGCCGCGTCCTGCTCGTTCACCGCATAGCGGCCGGCGCCCTCACGGACCCGCTCGGAGATCGCGCGCAGCGCCGCGTTCATCCGCGCCGAATCCTGGTCCCAGCGCGTCATGGTCGCCTGGAAGGAGCTTGCGCCCTGCCCCTGCCACTGGCCTGCGAGCGGGGCGAGCTGCGACTGCAGGGTCTTGAGCTGCGACTGCAGCGTGGCGTTGATGCTCTCGAGCCGCCCGGCGACCGAGGTCATGACCTCGGTCTCGGTACCGAATCCGGTCACGTGCGTTCCCTCCCTCTCGCGGCAGGGACCCGCCCGGTCCCGTGCTCGACGTCGCAAGGAGCCTGACACCCGTGCGCGGGCGGTGGTGGCCGTTTCGCGCAATCCGCCCCCGCCCGCGGGGCCCGCGGCTCGCCCCGTCAGCCGGCGGGTTCGAGCGTCCCGACGACCTGCTCGCAGGCGGCGAGGACGCGGGCGGTGTCGTCGGCCTCGACGCCGTGGCGGCACCCGACGCTGACCATCGCGGAGTCGGAGAGGACGACGACCCAGTCGACCCGCACCCCCGGCGAGGTGTCCTGGCGGTAGCGCGCGACGGCCCGGTCGGCGAACTCGGCACTCGGCTCGAACCCCGACACCGCGTCGCCCGCCCGGCGGGCCGCGTCGTACTGCGCCGCCAGCTGGCCGCGGGCGCGGTCCGGGTCCGCGGCCGCGGTGGGGTCGACGGGGTTCTCCTGCACGGCCAGCAGGTCGGTGCCGCGGGGGGTGTCGGCCGGGCGCAGGAGCACGCGGCGCGCCGCCGCGTCGCCCCCGGCCACCACCCAGGCCTGCGGAGCGACGAACACCTGACCTCCCACCGCCGTCGTCGCGCCGTCCGGGCCGGCGAGGGCGCGCCCGCCCAGCACGGCAGCGGTGAGCACGCCGACCAGCGCCACGACCACGCCGATCACCAGGCCCGGACGCGGCCCCCGGCCGGGGCGGGCACTCGGGTGGCGGACCGGGAGCCGGGCGTCGGACCCGGACCGTCCGAGGACGTAGGGCCCGGAGGCGGGGTCGGTGAAGTCGTCCCACTCGTCGCGGTCCCACTCGTCGCGGTCGTCCCAGGCCTCTTGGACGTCGGTCCGATCGCCCAGGTCGGCGGTCAGGTCCTCGTCGAGGTCGGGCGCCGGCGTGCCGCGCCGCGCGCGCAGCGCCACGGCGGGCTCCGGGCCCGGCGCGGTCGGTGTCAACCAGAGCGGCGCGGGATCGGGGTCGGCCGGCTCCGGGGTCCGGGCGGGCGGGCGCACCACAGGCAGCTCGTCGGTGGACGGGTCCGGGGCACGACGGGGGCCCGGGACGAACCCGGGCGGGGCGACGCGCGGGACCGGGGGTGCGGGCATCGGGACACCCCGGGCCGGTGTCGAGCGGGCGGGCGACACCGGCGAGGCCGAGCCGGGCCGGCGGCGTGCCTCGACCTCCCGGGCGACGACGAGGGCACCGCGCACGACGACCAGGCGCGGGTCGGGCGCCACGGTGGCCGGCACGCCCAGCTCGCGGTGCACCAGCGCGGAGAGCAGCGGGATGCGGGCGCCGCCACCGGTGAGCCACAGCGACGCCAGGCGGCCGGGCTCGACGCCGGCGTCGGCGAGGGTCTCGCCGAGCAGGTCGACGACCTCCCGCAGCGCCGGGCGCAGCACCTCGGTGAGCTCGTCGCGCGAGAGCCACGAGGCGGTGACCCGGCCGGGCATCGGCACCGCGACCTGCTCGGCGTCCGACAGCGCCTCCTTGGCCGCACGGACGTCGTCGAGCAGCACCTGGCGGTGGCGGCGGTCGGCGAGGGTGGTCGCGGCGACGACCTCGCGGACCCGGTCGGTGCCGGCGTCGTCGCCCGCGTCGGTCGCGAGGGACGCGAGCAGGTGGCCCAGCAGCAGCTCGTCGGCGTCGTCGCCGCCGAAGCGGTCGTCCGCGCGGTGGGCGAGCAGGTGGGCCGTGGTGTCGGTGCCCGGTTCGAGCACCGCGGCGCTCGCCTCCCTGGCGCCGAGGTCGAGCACGGCGACCGGTCCGCCCGGCCCCGCGGCGTGGGGCCGCATCCAGGCGGCGTGCGCGGCCACGGCGATCGGCTCGGCGACCAGGGTGAGCTCCTCGGCGAGGCCGGACCCGGCCCGGCGCAGCACCTCCCGCCGGCCCCCGTCCCACCCGGCGGGATGGGTGAGCACGAGGTGGCGGGGTCGCCCCCCGCGCAACAGCGACCCCGCGCGGGCCAGCACCCCGGTCAGCACCGCGCCCCACGCCTCGGCGACGCCGACGATCCGGGTCCCGAGCAGGAGGTCGTGCTCGTCGACGCGCAGACGCGGGGTGGGTTCGTAGCGCGAGGGGTCGGTCGCGGCCAGCCGGCGCGCCTCGGCCCCGACGCGCAGGGCGGTCCCGTCGGCGGGCGCGTAGAGCGCGGCGAGCTCGACCGGCCCCTCGGCGCCGGGGAGGCCGACCGGGTCGAGTCCCTCGGCGGCACGGGCCGGGTCGACGCCCGCGCCGACCGGCGCCGGGTCGGCCGCCGAGGCCACGGTGGTCACCCCGAGGTCCACGGCCAGCGCCGGCCCGTCGCTCACCGCTCCGGCCCCTCGTCGGGGTCGGCCCCGCTCACGTCCTCGCTCGCCCCGCTGCCCGCCGCGGGCTGCGCGGGCGCCCCGGTGATCGGCGGCTCCGGGGCGCGCCACGCGATCTGCACGAGCCGCTCCCCGTGGCGGCGCCCGACCAGCCACCCCCGTCCGGGAGGCTGAGGGCCGGGGCGCACGGTGCCGAGCAGCGCTCCCTCGTCGCGGCTGCCGCTCATCACGATCCCGGGCGAGGACAGCTCGCGCAGCCGCGACAGCACGGGCTCGAACAGCGCCCGCGAGGCCCCGCCGGTCCGTCGGGCGATCATCAGGTGCAGCCCGATGTCGCGGGCCTGGGGCAGCAGGTCGAGCAGCGCGGTCAGCGGGTGACCCGTGCTCCCGGCGACGAGGTCGTAGTCGTCGACGAGGACGAACACGTCGGGCCCGGTCCACCACGACCGTCTGCGCAGCTGCTCGGGGGTGATGTCGGGACCGGGCAGCCGCTTCTGGAGCGACCCGACCAGCTCGGTCATCGCCCCGGTCAGCGCGGTCGACGAGGTCGTGTAGGAGATGAGGTGGTCGGACTCGACCGCGCCGAGCAGCGAGCGGCGGTAGTCGACGATCATCAGACGGGCCTGCTCGGGGCGGTACCGCGTGACGATCTGGTGGGCCAGCCCGCGCAGCAGGGCGGTCTTGCCGGACTCGGAGTCGGCGAAGCAGACGAAGTGCGGGTCGGCGTCGACGTCGAGCAGCACCGGGGCGAGGCGGTCCTCGTCGACCCCGAGCGGCAGGAGGTGCGGCGCACCCTCGTCCGGGCCGGGCAGGGCCTCGACGTCGACCCGGTCGGGCAGCATCCGCACGCGCGGGGCCGTCGGTCCCGACCACGCCGCCGCGACCCGGCCGACGAGGTCGGCGGTGCCGCGGCCGAGATCGGCGGTGTCGCTGACCCCGTCGAGGCGCGGCAGCGCGACGAGCAGGTGCAGCTTCTCCGGCGACAGCCCCCGCCCGGGTCGCCCCGCAGGCACGACCGCGGCGACCCGGCGGTCGACCTCGGACTCGCCGGGGTCGCCGAGGCGCAGCTCGACCCGGGTGCCGAGCAGGTCCTTGAGCGCGGGCCGCAGTTCGGCCCAGCGGGTCACGGCGATCACGACGTGCACCCCGTAGGACAGCCCGGCGGTGGCCAGCGAGATCACCGACGCCTCGAGCTGGTCGTGCTCGGAGCGGAAGGCGTGCCAGCCGTCGACGACGAGGAAGACGTCGCCGAGCATGTCGCTGCCGCCCGTGCCGGGCGCCAGCTCCCCGCGCCGCCTGCGGGCGCGCAGGTCGGCCATCGACTCGACGCCGGCGTCGCGGAACCACCGCTCCCGCCCGGCCAGCAGCGCGGTGACCTCGGCGACGGTGCGCCGCACCAGGTCGCTGTCACCGCGCCCGGCGACGGAGCCGACGTGCGGCAGCCCGGCGAGCGGGCCGAGCGTGCCGCCGCCCAGGTCGACGCAGTAGAACTGCACCTCGGTGGGCGTGTGGGTGAGCGCGGCGGCGCCGATCAACGTGCGCAGCAGCGTCGACTTGCCCGACTGGGGCCCGCCCGCGACCACGACGTGGCCCGCGGCCCCGGAGAGCTGGGCCCACAGGACGTCGCGGCGCTGGTCGTACGGGCGGTCGACGATGCCGATGGGCACCGCGAGCTGCCCGTTGGCCGGGAAGCCGACCGGGGACAGGCCGCGGTCGGACGTCTCGGTCAGCGGCGGGAGCAGCGCGTCGAGGGCGGCGGGCTCGGCCAGCGGGGGCAGCCAGACCTCGTGCGCCGGGGGGCCCTGCCCGCGCAGCCGTTCGACGACCACGTCGAGCACCGAGGGCGCCTCGCGCCCGCTCCGGCTCGGCGTCGGGGGGCCGCCGTCGCCCCCGTGCGGGCCGATGACCGCGGGCGGCCCGCCTCGCCGGCCGTTCACCCGGGGGTCGTCCGTGCCGGGCGGGGGGACCGGCGGCGGGGTCGCGGGCTCCACCCAGCCGGCGTGGAACGGGCGCGGCCGGGTCTCCCGCGGCCCGGTGGACGCCTCCGGCACGGCGCGCGCGGCGCCGCGGTGGGGCGCCGAGACGTAGCCGGCCTTGAACCGGGTCATCGAGGACTCGACCTTGAGGTAGCCCGAGCCCGGCACCGCGGGCAGCTCGGCGGCGTCGGGGACGCCGAGAGCGGCGCGCGAGTCGGTCGAGGAGAACGTCTTGAGGCCGATCCGGTACGACAGGTGCGACTCGAGCCCGCGGAGGCGGCCCTCCTCGAGGCGCTGGGACGCCAGCAGCAGGTGGATCTGCAGCGAGCGCCCGAGCCGCCCGATGGCCACGAACAGCTCCGCGAAGTCGGGCTTCTGGCTGAGCAGCTCGGAGAACTCGTCGACGACGACGAACAGCGTCGGCAGCGGTTCCAGCGCCGCGCCGTTCTCGCGAGCACGCTCGTACTCGCCGACCCCCGACAGGTTGCCGGCCGCACGCAGCAACTCCTGGCGCCGCTGCATCTCGCCGGCCAGGGCGTCGTGCATCCGGTCGACGAGGCTGAGGTCGTCGGCGAGGTTGGTGATGACCGCCGCGACGTGCGGTGCCGCGGACAGGCCGGCGAACGTGGCGCCGCCCTTGAAGTCGACGAGGACGAGGTTGAGCGCCTCCGACGAATGCGTGGTGATCAGACCGAGCACGAGGGTGCGCAGCAGCTCCGACTTGCCCGACCCCGTCGCGCCCACGCAGAGCCCGTGCGGGCCCATCCCCTCCTGCGCGGCCTCCTTGATGTCGAGCTCGACCGGCTCGCCCTCGGCGGACACCCCGAACGGCACCCGCAACCGGTCGCGCACCGGACGGGGGCGCCAGGCCGCCGCGACGTCGAAGGTGTCCGGCTCGCCCTCCACGCCGAGCAGCTCGAGGATGCCCGGGCTGGACAGCAGGGGCTCGTCGTCGCCCCCCTCGCTGACCGGGGTGCGGAACGGTGCCAGCCGGCGCGCCAGCGCCTCGGCCTCGGCCACGCCGAGGCTGTCGGGTCGGCCGAACCACTCGATCCCCGACCGGCCGCGCGCCCCGATCCGGTCCGCGCCGCCGGGAGACGGAGCGGAGCGGAGCTCGACCACAGAAGCGTCGCCCGCCTCCAGCACGAGCCCGAGCCCGCGGCGGGTCGTCAGCGGGCCCAGCGAGTCGGACAGGTCGATCAGCGTGACCGCCGTGAGGCCCTCCTCCAGGACGATCTGCTCGGACCGGGTCACCTCGGCGTCGTCGAGGACGACGACCACGTGCCGGGTGTCCGCGGCGGGCGCCGCCCCGCGGGTGAACCGGGGTCGTCCGGCGAGCTCGGGGGCCAGCCACGACTCGACCGCGGCCAGCGACGAGGTGACCATCCGGACCGGACCGGCCCCGTCGGTGAGGCGCGGGTGCGCGGTGTGGGGCAGCCACTTGACCCACTCCCACTCCGTGCGCGCCGGGCCGGCGGCGGCGACCGCGACGACGAGGTCGTCGGGGCTGTGCGTGGTGACCAGCTGGGCGAGCAGCGCGCGCACCAGGCCGCGGCGGGCGGCGAGGTCGGCGCCGGAGACCGACACCGACGCGAAGGCGCGCAGCGACACCGCGGTGGGCAGGTCGGGCACGATCGAATGGGTGCGCACGAAGCGGCGCAGCGCGACCGTGGAGACCGGTTCGAGGTCGTCGACGGGCCCGGTCTGCGGGGGCACGAGCGCGGTGGCCAGGCGTTGCGAGCCGCGCCCGACCCGGACGTGGGCGAAGTCGGCGTCGGCGGGGCGCCGCTCCCACATCCGCGGTCCGCGGGCCAGCCCGACCAGCGCCGTCGGGGTCGGGGTGGGTCCACTCCAGCGCGCGGCGCTGGTCGGCAGCGGTCTCGCGGGCGCGGCGGCGCATCTGGGCGAGGTAGCGCAGGTAGTCCTTGCGGTCCTCGTCCGCCTCGGCCCGGCGCTGCCCGCCCCCGCGCGCGGCGCCGCCGGCGACCATGCCCACGGTGGAGAGCGCGAACATCCCCCCGAACAGCCACGAGGTGGGGTTGTCGACGCCGATGACCACGATGAAGCCGACGGAGCCGAGCACCATGACCAGCGGCAGCAGCCGCATCAGAGGGCTCGTGGGGACCGCCCGCGGGATCTCCGGCGGCGCCTCGAGGTGCACGTCGCCGCCCGGGACCTCCGGCGTGGCGAGGCGCGCGCCGCGACGGAAGACCCTGGTACCCACCGGAGATCCCCCTTCTGCCCCGAAGGCACCACCCGGCGCCCGCGGCGTCGCCATACTAGGGAGCCCCGACCCCCGCCGGGCCCGTCTCGCCGAACCGCCTCGTGGTTCGTCGTAGCAGGTCGCGGGCGGGTTCCGACCTCGAGCGGAGTGGACGCGCATGACAGGCACGGCCCGGTCCGGCACGGGTCCCGCCCTGCCCCCGGGCGGTGTCCCGCGACGCCCCTCGACCGAGGCCGTCGCGGTCGACCGCGACGACGACACCGGCGCCGCCCGGTGGTCCGGGGCGACCCCTGCCGGCGGTGCGGCCAGCCGGGTCTCGGTGCTCGCCCCCCGCACCCGCATCGACGTCGCCCTGCCCCCGGACGTCCCGCTGGCCGACCTCCTGCCGGTCCTGCTCGACATGGCGGGCGAGGTCGGGTCGGGGGCGCGCGGACCGGGTCCGGTCGCGGGCTGGACCCTCGCCCCCCTGGGCCAGGGACCGGTCGACCCGGCGCGCACGCTCGCCTCTCTCGGTGTGCTCGACGGCGACCAGCTGGTCCTGCGGCGTCGCGCCGACGCCGCGCCGCCCCCGCTGTTCGACGACGTCGTCGACGCCGTCGCCGAGGCCACCCCCGCCAGCTACCGGGCGTGGGGTCCCGGTCCTGCGCGCCTGCTGGGGATCGCCGGGCTCGCGGTCGGACTCGTGACCGCGGCGCTCGCGCTCCTCGTCGCCGGCCGCGGCGCCGGGACGGCCGGCGGGATCGCCACCGCCGTCGTCGCCGGCCTCGCCGCGGTGGCGTGCGTGGCGGCGGGCGCCGTCTGCGCGCGCGTCCTGGCCGAGCCCGCGGGCGGGGCGGTACTCGCCGCGGGCGGGGCGGGGCTGGCCGCGGTCGCGGGGATCGCCGCGGTGCCCGCCGCCCCCGGCGCGACGCTGCTCGACGGCGCCGGCGCCCCGCAGCTGATGCTCGGGGCCGCGCTCGCCGCCCTGGCCGCCGCCGTGGCGCTCCTCGTGCTCGGCACCGCCGGGCGCAGCGGGCTCGCGGCGCTGGTCGCGACCGTGACCGCGGCGGTCCTGCTCGTCGTCGCCACCGGCGTCGCCACGCTGGTCGACGCCGGCGACGCGGCCGCGGTCGCCGCCGGCGCGGGCGCGCTGGCCCTCGTCGCCTCGGCCCTGCTGCCCCGTACCGGGATCGCTCTGGCCCGGCTGCCGCTGCCGCGGGTCCCGGGGTCGGTCGACGAGCTGTCGGAGGATCCCGGCGTCGCGGAGCACGCCGACATCGAGCGTCGCGCCGACCGGGCCCACGCCGCGATGACGGGGCTCGTCGTCGGGTGCGGCGTCGTGGCCGCGGGCGCGGTCACGGTGATCGCGGTGGCACCGCCCCCGGGGTGGCGGGGTGTCACGGGCTGGGTGCTCGCCGGCCTGCTCGTGGCCCTGCTCGCGCTGCGCTCGCGCACCTACGCCAACGGCGTGCAGGCTGTCGCCCTGCTGGTCTGCGCGCTGCTCGCGGGCGCGGGACTGATGACGGGCTGGCTGAGCGCCGCGTCCCCGCCGGTGGCGCTGCTCGGGGGCACGGCCGCCGCCCTCGCCGCCGGTGCGCTCTGCCTGGTCCTCGGTGTCGTCGTCCCGCGCCGGCGGTTCTCCCCGGTCGCGCGCCGCGCGGTCGACATCGGCGAGGCCGTCGGGATCGCCGCCGTCCTGCCGCTGGCCCTCGCGGTCATGGACCTCTACACCGCGATGCGGCTGCTGTGAGGGCGACGGTGGCCACCGGGGTGCTCGTCCTCGCCACGGCGCTCGGGGCCGCGCCGACCGCGACGCTCTCCGCCTCGGGCACCGCCACGATCGCCCCCGTCCCGCCCGCGCCCGACCCGGCCGCCCTCGCCGCGCTCGACCCGGCGCCCGACCGCCTCCCCGGGCTGCGCGAGCGCGCTCCCTGCCCACCCGCGGTCCCGCCCGCCGGGTTCGGCCTCGGCGACGTGCCACCGGGCCCCGACCCGGCCGCTGCCTGGTCGGCGGGGCGCGGCGAGGGCCAGCTCGTCGCCGTGGTCGACACCGGCGTCGCGTCCCCACCCCGGCTGATGCGGGCGGGTCGTCGACGGCGGCGACTTCGTCGCGGGCGCCTCCGGGCTCGACGACTGCGACGGTCACGGCACCGCCGTCGCCGGGGTGCTGGCCGCGGATCCCTCCCCCGACGACCTCCTCGTCGGCCTCGCCCCGGGCGTGCGGATCCTCGCCGTGCGCCAGACCAGCGCCTTCTTCAGCGCGGGGGCCGGCGGCGCCGGTGACGTGACGACCCTCGCGCGCGCCGTGCAGCACGTCGCGCAGACGCCGGGCGTCGGGGTGATGACGCTGTCGCTGGCCGCCTGCACCACGCCCGAGGCCGCCGCCGGGCCGGCGCTCGGGGCGTTGCGCGCCGCCGTCCGGGCGGCCGTCGACGCCGGCATCGTCGTGGTCGCGGCCGCCGGCAACGCGGGAGCGGGCTGCGGTCCCCAGAACACCCCGGGCGACGTGCGCACCCTCCCCGCCCCGGCGTGGTTCGACGACGACGTCCTGACCGTGGCCGCGGTCGACGACGACGGCGCCCCCGATCCGAGCTCGCTCGCCGGCCCGTGGGTCGATCTCGCCGCTCCCGGGCGCGCCCCCTCCTCGCTCGCGCCCGCGGGCGGGCTCACCACCGCCCTCGTCGGCCCCGACGGCGCCGCCTCGCCCCTGGTCGGCACCAGCTTCGCCGTGCCCAGGGTCGCGGCCGCCGCGGCCCTGCTGCGCCAGCGCTCCCCCACCACCCCGGCGCGCGAGGTGGCCGCCGCGCTCGTGCGCTCGGCCGCGCCGCCGCCGGGGCTCGCGCCGGGGACGCGCGACGACGCGGTGGGCTACGGCGTGCTCGACGTCGCCGCCGCCCTGCGCGCAGACCCGCCACGGACCGGCCCCGACGTCCGGGCGCGCGCCGCCGCACCGGCCCCCGACCCGTCGCGCACCGGTGTCGGGATCGGGGTCGGGCTCGCGGTGGGGTGTGTCGCCGTCGGCCTCGTCGTCGCCGTGTTCGTGCGCCGACGCCGCCGCGGGGGCCGGACGTGACGGCCACCCGTGAGCGGGCGGTGCTCCACGCCCACCGGCGCCCCTCGGGGCCGTCGCTCGGCCCGGTCCCGCTCGCGGGCGTCGTCGTGGTGGAGGTGGGGCTCGCGGGTGCCGTCGCCCTCGTCGCCCTCGACCGCGGGTTGCTGCCGGCGGCAGGCATCGTCCTCTCGCTCGCCCTGCTCGTCGGCCTGCTGAGGATCCGCGGGCGCTGGCTGGTGGCCTGGATCGGGCTCGCGGTGCGCTTCCGGGTACGCGCCCGGGTCCGCGACGCGGAGCCGGCCGCGCTGGAGAGCGGCGACGCCCCCGCGACGCCCGGGACCGCGGGCGATCCCCGCCTGCGGCTGCTGCGGCTGCTCACCGGGGACCTCACCGTCGCCCGGACCCGCGACCACGACGGCCGCGACGTCGGCCTGGTCGCCCACGGCGGGGCGTGGAGCGCGGTGCTCGCCCTCGACCCCGCCGCTCCGGAGGGCGCCGGGGGCCTGCTGGCGGACGACGCCGAGGTCTCGTTCCCGCTCGGGGCGCTCGCCGGCTGCCTGTCCGATCGCGGCGTGGTGCTCGACGCGCTCGCCGCCGTGTGGCACTGCCGACCGGGCGGCACCGACCTCGACGACGAGTCGCCCGCCGTCGCCGCCTACCGCGAGATCCTGGGACCGCTGCCGCCGGTGGCGCGCCGCGAGGCGTGGCTCGTCGTGCGTCTCGACCCGGCCCGCTGCCCGGACGCCGTCGCCGAGCGCGGAGGCGGGGTGGTCGGGGCGCAGCGCGCCGTGGTCGGCGCCCTCGCCCGGATCGGGCGGGTGCTGGGCGACCACGGCCTCGCCGTGCGCCCGCTGACCGCCGAGGAGCTGCTCGCCGCGGCCACGACGGCCGCCGACGCCGCCGACCCCGGCGCCACCGCCGGCTCCCTGCCCGACCGTCTCGAGGAGCACTGGGGCGCCGTGGTGGTGGGCGAGGTCGGGCACGCGGCGTTCGCGGTCACGTCCTGGCCGACCACCGCCGTGCCCGAGACGCTCACCGCGCTCACCGGTACCTCCGCGCGCAGCGTCACCCTCGCCCTGACCCTCGAGCCCGATCCGGCGGCCGGCCCCGACGCGGGCGAGCGCGGTGCCGGACCGCGCGGGGGCACCACCGGCGGGCCCGTCGGGCTGCGCGGCACGGTCCGCCTGACCGCGGCCACACCGAGCACGCTCACCGACGCGGGCCTCGAGCTCGTCCACCGGGCGCGCGGCCTCGGGGTCGGGCTCGACCCGCTCGACGGGCAGCACGCCGCCGGCCTCGCGGCCACGCTCCCGCTGGGGGTGGTCCCGTGAGCGCGGGCCCCGGGCCGGGCGGTCGCGTCGCGGCCGGTCGCGGCGAGCCCGAGCTCGCCCCCACGTTCTCGGTGCCCCCGCTGCTGCTCGACGCCCTCGGTCCCCCGGTGCGCCCGGCGGGTGTGGTGCTCGGCGCCGATCCCGACGGCGCGCCGGTGTCGGTGTCGATCATCCGACCGGTGCCGACCCGCGTGGTCGTGCTCGGTGGCCTCTACCTCGCCCGTCAGGTGACCCTGCGCGCCGTCGGCGCGGGCGCCCGGGCCCTCGTGGTCACCGGCCGTCCCCCGGCGTGGGAGGCGGTCCGCCGCGCCGCGGGCGGGCCGGACGCCGGCGACGACCCCGACGCCGTGGTACGCGTGCAGCAGGACGCTCCCGCCGACCTCACCGGCGCGGGGGACGAGCCGCTGCTCGTCGTCCAGGACCGCGGCGCCACCACCCGCGGCCCGACCCCGGCCCGCCGCCCGCGCCAGACGACGATGGTGGTGCTGCCGTCGCTGGTCCCCGCGGTGTCCGACCTCGCCGACGACGCCGACCTCGTCCTGCTCCAGCGCCTCCCCCCGCACGAGGCCGAGCTCGCCGGACGTCTGTGGCGCCTCCCCGCGTCGATGACCGAGACCCTGCGCACGCTGCCCGACCGCGGCGTCGCCGTGCTCGGGCGCAACCTGTGGCGACGGATGGACCTCGTCACCGGGCCGCGCGAGACCGCGATCCTCGGACCCGTGCGCCGGGGGGACTGACCCGCGAGGCGGCGTACCTTCGCGGCGTGAGCCCGGACACACCGTTCACCCCCGTCCTGCCGGCCGACCAGCTGGGAACGATGCGCGCCGTCAGCCTCGCCGGCGACCGGGTGCTGCTGATCCGCGTCGGTCCCGAGATCCGCGCCTACCGGAACCGCTGCCCGCACCGGGCCTGGCCGCTCGAGCGCGGATCCCTCGACGGCGGTGTCCTCACCTGCGCGAACCACGGGTGGCAGTTCGACGTGGCCACCGGCCGCGGGGTCGACCCGACCGACTGCGCGCTGGTGTCCTACCCCTGTCGTGTCGACGAGGACGGGATGATCGGCGTCGCGGTGCCGCCCCGCTGACCCCGCCGCCTCAGCCCTCGTCGCGGCGGCGGCGGGTGCGCGCGGCGCGGTCGGCGAGGTCGGCGTCGTCGGGGTAGTCGACCCCGACCAGGCGCAGGCCGTGGGCGGCGACGACGGCGACGGCACTGGAGCGCCCGCCGGCGTCGAGCAGCGAGGCGGGCCACTCCACCGGGCGTCGCCGCCGGCCGACGGCCAGGAGCGCGCCGACCACCGAGCGGACCATGGAGTGGCAGAACGCGTCGGCCGAGAGCCGTGCGACGAGCACGTCGGTCTCGCCGGGTGCGGGATCCCAGTGCAGGTGCTGGAGCTCGCGGATGGTCGTGGCGCCCTCGCGGGGACGGCAGAACGCGGCGAAGTCGTGCTCGCCGAGCAGGCGCGCACCGGCGTCGTTCATCGCCGCGACGTCGAGGGGCTGCCCCCAGCGCAGCGTGTCGCGGGCGCGCAGCGGCTCCGGGCCGGACGGCGCGACGGAGACGCGGTAGGCGTAGTGGCGGCGCATCGCCGAGAAGCGGGCGTCGAACCCGGTCGGCGCCGGGCGCACGGCGCGCACCCGCACGTCGGGGGGCAGCATCCGGGACAGCCGGCCGAGGAGGCCGGGGTGGAGCTCGAGGTCGGCCGGCAGATCGGTGTGCGCGACCTGGGCGTCGGCGTGCACCCCGGCGTCCGTGCGCCCGGCGACGGTCAGCGCCACCGGCACGCGCAGCACGGTCGCCAGCGTCTCCTCGAGGACGCCCTGCACCGTGCGCCGGTCGGGCTGGCGCGCCCACCCCGAGAAGTCGGTCCCGTCGTACGCGAGGTCGAGCCGGTAGCGCGTCACGACCTCCGGAGACGACGCGAGCCCGCCGTCAGGATCGACGGCGGGCTCGCGGGGTGACCGATCGGTCAGGACTCGTCCTCCGGCTCGGTGGTCGCCGAGGAGTCGGCGTCCTCCGAGGTGTCGGCGGACGGGGTGTCCTCGGCGAGCGTGCCGTCCGCGGTCGCCGACGAGTCGGCGTCCTCGGCCGCGGCGTCCGCCTCGGGGACCTGCGGGGACTCGGAGTCCGCGTCGGTCGCCGACTCGTCCGCGGCCACGGTCGCGGCCGTCGCAGCAGCCCCGGTGGCGGCGGTCCCCTCGCCCCGGGTGGACGCCACGCGGGTGGCCTGGGAGGCCTCCGCCGACGCCGTGCGCTCGTTGACCAGCTCGATGATGGCCATCGGCGCGTTGTCACCCTTGCGCGGCAGGGTCTTCACGATCCGCGTGTAGCCGCCCGGACGGTCCGCGAAGAACGGGCCGATCTCCGCCATGAGGCGGTGGACGACGTCCTTGTCGCGGATCTGCTGGGAGATCACCCGGCGGTTGTGCAGGTCGCCGGCCTTCGCCTTCGTGATGAGGCGCTCGGCGTACGGGCGCAGGCGCTCGGCCTTCGCCCGCGTCGTGTGGATCCGCCCGTGGGTGAACAGCGACGTGGCCAGGTTGGCCAGCATCAGCTTCTGGTGGTCCGGGGATCCCCCGAGCCGCGGGCCCTTGGAGGGCTGGGGCATGTCGTGCTCCTGATCTCTTCGACGCCTTTCCGGCCGGCCCTGGGGTGGGCCGGCCGGGGGCAGAACGTCGGAGTGGCTGGGCGGCTAGAGCTGCTGTACCTCTAAAGCTGTTCTGTCTCGGCGAAGTCCTGGCCGTCGTCGTCCGACGCCCCGTAGCCGCCGCCGAAGCCGGGCTCGGCACCGAAGGACTCGAAGCCCTCGGAGGGGTAGTCCGCCGCCGCGGCGGACGGGTCGAACCCGGGCGGGCTGTCCTTGAGCGCGAGGCCCAGGCCGGCCAGCTTCATCTTGACCTCGTCGATGGACTTCGCACCGAAGTTGCGGATGTCCAGGAGGTCGGCCTCCGAACGACCGACCAGCTCACCGACGGTGTGGATGCCCTCGCGCTTGAGGCAGTTGTAGGACCGGACGGTGAGGTCCAGGTCCTCGATGGGCATCGCGAACGCCGCGATCGAGTCGGCCTCGGCGGGCGAGGGACCGATCTCGATGCCCTCGGCGTCGACGTTGAGCTCGCGGGCCAGCCCGAAGAGCTCGACGAGGGTGCGCCCGGCGGAGGCGATCGCGTCCCGCGGGGTCATCGAGGGCTTGGTCTCGACGTCGAGGATCAGCTTGTCGAAGTCGGTGCGCTGCTCGACGCGGGTCGCCTCGACCTTGTAGCTGACCTTCAGGACCGGCGAGTAGATCGAGTCGACCGGGATGCGGCCGATCTCGGCGCCGGAGGCCTTGTTCTGCGCGGCCGGGACGTACCCGCGGCCACGCTCGACGACGAGCTCGACCTCCAGGCGGCCCTGGTCGTTCAGGGTCGCGATGTGCAGGTCGGGGTTGTGCACGGTCACGCCGGCCGGCGGGACGATGTCGCCCGCGGTCACCGTGCCGGGCCCCTGCTTGCGCAGGTACATCGTCGCCGGCTCGTCCTCCTCGGAGCTGACCACGAGCTCCTTGAGGTTCAGGATGATGTCGGTGACGTCCTCCTTCACCCCCGGGACGGTGGTGAACTCGTGGAGCACGCCGTCGACGCGGATGCTGGTGACCGCCGCGCCCGGGATGGACGACAGCAGGGTCCGCCGCAGCGAGTTGCCGAGGGTGTAGCCGAAGCCCGGCTCGAGCGGCTCGATGACGAACCGCGACCGGGTGTCGTTGATCCCGTCCTCGGACAGGGCGGGACGCTGGGAGATCAGCACTTCTGGTGTTCCTTCCGATGCTCGGGCATCCGCTATTTGATGCCGAACGTGTGACCCCGGCCCGGGGTGCTCCCGGGCCGGGGGGTCGTGCTACTTCGAGTAGAACTCGACGATCAACTGCTCCTGGACGGGCGTGTCGATCTGCGACCGCTCCGGGAGCTGGTGGACGAGGATCCGCAGCGTCTCGGGGACGACCTGCATCCACCCCGGGACCGGACGGTCACCGAAGCTCTCCTTGGCGATCACGAACGGCAGCATGTTCCGGGACTTGTCCCGGACGTCGATGATGTCGTACTGCGTCACCCGGTAGCTGGGGACGTCGACCTTGTGGCCGTTGACCAGGAAGTGGCCGTGCCCCACGAGCTGGCGGGCCTGACGCCGCGTCTGGGCGAGCCCGGAGCGGTAGACCACCGAGTCGAGACGCGACTCGAGGAGCTTGAGGAACTCGTCGCCGGTCTTGCCCTCGCGACGGTTCGCCTCCTCGTAGTACTTGCGGACCTGCTTCTCGAGCACACCGTAGGTGAAGCGGATCTTCTGCTTCTCCTGCAGCTGGAGCAGGTACTCGGACTCCTTGATGCGGATCCGACCGTGCTGCCCCGGGGGGTACGGGCGGCGCTCGAAGGACTTGTCCCCACCGATGAGGTCGACCTTGAGGCGGCGGGACTTGCGGGTGGCGGGACCGGTGTAGCGAGCCATGTCGTTGTCTCCTCTCCGCCTAGACCCGGCGACGCTTCGGCGGACGGCAGCCGTTGTGGGGCTGCGGGGTGACGTCGGAGATCGTGCCGACCTCGAGACCCGCGGCCTGCAGCGACCGGATCGCGGTCTCACGCCCGGAGCCGGGGCCCTTGACGAAGACGTCGACCTTCTTCATGCCGTGCTCGGCGGCCTTGCGGGCACAGTTCTCCGCGGCCATCTGCGCGGCGAACGGCGTCGACTTGCGCGAGCCCTTGAAGCCCACGTGACCGGCCGACGCCCAGCTGATGACGTTGCCGGTCGGGTCGGTGATCGAGACGATCGTGTTGTTGAACGTGCTCTTGATGTGCGCGTGGCCATGGGAGATGTTCTTCTTCTCCCGGCGGCGGACCTTCTTGGCCCCGGCCGCGCCCTGGCGAGTCCTGGGTGGCATCTACTTCTCCTGGTCGAGGGGCGTACTGCGCCGAGTCACTTGCGCGTGGCCTTCTTCTTGCCGGCAACCGTCTTCTTGGGGCCCTTGCGGGAGCGGGCGTTGGTCTTCGTCCGCTGCCCGTGCACCGGGAGATTGCGGCGGTGCCGCAGGCCCTGGTAGCTGCCGATCTCGACCTTGCGCCGGATGTCCGCCTGGACCTCGCGGCGCAGGTCGCCCTCGACCCGGAAGTTCTGCTCGATGAACGCACGCAGGGTGGCGGCGTCGGAGTCGGACAGGTCCTTGGAGCGGAGATCGGGATCGATGCCCGTCTCGGTCAGGATCTGCCGGGAACGGCTGCGGCCGATCCCGAAGATGTAGGTCAGCGCGATCTCCATCCGCTTGTCGCGGGGGAGGTCGACGCCGGCGAGTCGTGCCATGGGGCGACGTGCTCCTCGTTGTCATCGGGAGGTCTGGCTCCCCGTCCGTCCCGGTCACCGCGGTGACCGGGCCCCGGCCTCCCGGGCCGGGGGTGCTCCGCCGGGACGTGCCGGCGTAGGAGCGGGGAGGTTCGTCGTTCTCGCGCGGGTGCGCGTCCAGGTCGTCGTGACCCGGGGGGTCGGTCAGCCCTGACGCTGCTTGTGACGCAGGTTGTCGCAGATGACCATGACCCGCCCGTGCCGCCGGACCACCTGGCACTTGGCACAGATGCGCTTGACGCTCGGCTGGACCTTCACGTCTTCGTCCTTCTCGCTCGCGGGATCTACTTGTAGCGGTAGACGATGCGGCCGCGCGACAGGTCGTAGGGCGAGAGCTCGACCACGACCTTGTCCTCGGGGAGGATCCGGATGTAGTGCTGGCGCATCTTCCCGCTGATGTGCGCCAGGACCTTGTGCCCGTTCTCGAGCTCCACCCGGAACATCGCGTTGGGCAGGGGCTCGACGACCCGACCCTCGACCTCGATGGCGCCGTCCTTCTTCGCCATGTCCTCCGCATTCCGTCGACATCTCGTTGACCACTCCGAGGGACGGGACCGCGCGGGAGCGCGGAACCGGACCGACGGGGCGTGGTGACCGCGGCTCCGGTCGACGCGCACGAGGCACGCACGAACCGGCACGACACGCGCACCAATCATCGAGTGTACCCGGGGCGTGGCGGCGCTCCGGCAGCCGCCCCTGCCCCGACCGCCCGCGCCGGCTCAGCGCCGACGGACGCCGGGCAGCGCGCCGCAGGGCATCGGAGGTCCCACCGTCCCACCCGCCAGCGCGCGCACCGCGAGCATCACACCCCACGGTCCGGCGACCCAGACCCACCACGGGTACACCGGCCCGCCGACCCCCACCGAGACCGCCAGCCAGATCGCGACGTTGAGCACGCTCACGACCGCCCACACCGCGACGGCAGCACGCAGCCCGGCGTCGGCGCGACGAGCGTCGCGGGACGGCGTCGGGCCGGCCGGCGGCGTTCCCGCGGGCAGGTCGACCGTCAGCGGCGCCGAGATCCTCCGCGGTCCGCGCGGCCCACGCGGCGCGGACCCGCTCGTCGAACTCGACGAGGCTCAGACGCCCCTCGGCGTGGGCCTCGGTCAGTCGCGTCGCGACCGCCGACCGCTCGGCGTCACCGACCCGCAGGGTCGTCGAGCTCCGCCGTGCTTCGTCGGCCATTCCCGCACCGGTCGAGCTCCGCTGCGCTTCGTCTCCCCTCCATCGGGTCGAGCTCCGCTGCGCTTCGTCTCCCATGGCGTCCTCCTCGCTCCCGAGAACGACGCTACCACCATTCGGATAGCGGCGCTATCCGCTCTCCGACGGTGCGGTGAGGATGCGCGGCCCGTCGTCGGTGATGGCCACCGAGTGCTCCCAGTGCGCGGCCCGCGAGCCGTCCGCGGTGACCACGGTCCAGCCGTCGGGGAGCTCGTCGGTCTCGTCGGTCCCGCCCGTGAGCATCGGCTCGATGGCGAGCACCATGCCGGTGCGCAGCCGCATGCCGGTGCCGGCCCGGCCGAGGTTGGGCACGAAGGGCTCCATGTGCATGGAGGTCCCGATGCCGTGGCCTCCGTAGTCGGGAACGATGCCGTACTCGACGCCGTCGGCCGCGCCACGCCGGCGCGCCTCGGCCTCGACGGCGTGCGAGACGTCGCCCAGGCGCCCGCCCGGCACCATCGCCGCGATCCCGGCCCACATCGACGCGCGGCACGCCGCGGACAGCGCCGCGTCATCCCCGTGCGGAGCGCCGACCGACACCGTCACGGCCGCGTCGCCGTGCCAGCCCTCGAGGATCGCGCCGCAGTCGATCGACACCAGGTCGCCCTCGCCGAGGACCTGGGTCGGCGACGGGATGCCGTGCACGACCTGCTCGTTGACCGAGGAGCAGATCGAGGCGGGGAAGCCCATGTAGCCGAGGAAGGACGGGACGGCGCCCGCGTCCCGGATGATGCCCTCGGCGACGGCGTCGAGGTCGGCGGTGGTCGCCCCGGGGCGCGCCGCGTCCACCACGGCCTCGAGCGTGGCGGCCACCACGAGGCCGGCGGCACGCATTGCGTCGACCTGCCCGGGCGTCTTCATCTCCACCATGCGCCCCCGTACCCGGGCGGCCAGGTCACCGAACCGGTGGGAGACGGCCGCCAGCCCTCGCGGTCGGCGGCCCTCTCGCCCGGTCGGACTCCGTTGCGCTTCGTCCCCCGCTGTGGCCCCGTCCGTCACACCCACCGCATGGGGCTAGTCGCCGGGCTCGTCGGCCAGCGCGTCCATGGCCCGGTCCGTGATCTCCTCGACCGACCCGGTCGCGTCCACCCGCACCGCGAGGTCGGAGTAGTGCTCGATCAGCGGCTCCGTCTCCGAGCGGTAGACCTCCTGGCGGTGTCGGATGGTCTCCTCGGTGTCGTCGCTGCGCCCGCGGGCGGTGAGGCGCTGGACGAGCTCCTCGTCGTCCACCTCGAACACGAGCACGGCGTCGAGTCGCTGCCCGAGGTCGCCGAGGACCGACTCGAGCTCCTGCGCCTGGGCGGCGTTGCGGGGGAACCCGTCGAGGAGGAAGCCCTCCTGGGCGTCCGACTGCGCGAGACGGTCCTTGACCATCTTCACCGTCACCTCGTCGGGCACGAGGTCACCGGCGTCGACGTACCGCTGGGCCTCCTTGCCCAGGTCCGTCTCGTTCTTCATGTTGTCGCGGAACAGATCACCGGTGGAGATGTGCGGAGCTCCGAGGCGCTCGGACAGCCGCGCGGCCTGCGTTCCCTTGCCCGCCCCCGGGGGGCCCACCAGCACGATCCTCACGACGCCACTCCTTCGCCCGACTCGCTTCGACTCCGACACGTACCCCGGCCACACCCGGGGCCACTCCTCAGCGCAGGAAACCCTCGTAGTTGCGCTGCATCAGCTGGCTCTCGATCTGCTTCACCGTGTCCAGCCCGACGCCCACCATGATCAGAACAGCCGTACCGCCGAAGGGGAAGTTCTGGTTCTGCCCTTGACCGGTAATGCCCAGGAAGAAGTTGGGCAGCACGGCGATGATGCCCAGGTAGATCGATCCCGGCAGGGTGATGCGCGACAGCACGTAGCTGAGGTACTCGGCCGTGGGCCGACCGGGCCGGATGCCGGGGATGAAGCCGCCGAACTTCTTCATCTCGTCGGCGCGTTCCTCGGTGTTGAACGTGATCGCGACGTAGAAGTACGTGAAGAAGATGATCAGGGCGAAGTACAGCAGGATGTGCAGCCAGTTGGACTGGTTGGCCAGGTACGTCTGGACGAACCGGGAGAACCCCGAGTTGGTGTTGCCCGTGATGCGCGAGAGCAGGTCGGGCAGGTAGAGCAGCGACGACCCGAAGATCACCGGGATGACGCCGGCCTGGTTGACCTTCAGGGGTAGGTACGTCGAGGTGCCGCCGTACATCCGTCTGCCGACCATGCGTTTGGCGTACTGCACCGGGATCCGGCGCTGGCCCTGCTCGACGAACACGACGCTGGCGATGATGACCAGCCCGAACGCGCAGACCACGGCGAACGCGATCCCGCCCGAGCTGGTGAGGATGTTGCCACCCTCCTGCGGGATGCGGGCCGCGATCGAGGTGAAGATCAGCAGCGACATGCCGTTGCCGACGCCGCGCTCGGTGACCAGCTCGCCGAACCACATGATGACCGCGGTGCCGGCCGTCATGACGATGACGATGACGGCGAGGTCGAAGATGTCCGCGTCGGGCAGGATCGGGAACTGCGAGGGGTCGCAGTCCTGGAAGAGCTGGTTGCGGTCGGCGAGCGCGACGATGCCGGTGGACTGCAGGACGGCGAGCGCGATGGTCAGGTAGCGCGTGTACTGCGTCAGCTTGCCCTGACCGGACTGCCCTTCCTTCTTCAGCTGCTCGAAGCGCGGGATGACCACGGTCAGCAGCTGCACGATGATGCTGGCCGTGATGTAGGGCATGATGCCCAGCGCGAAGATCGACAGCTGGAGCAGTGCGCCGCCGGAGAAGAGGTTGATCAGGGAGTAGACGCTCGCGGCGTCGCTCCCCTGGACCTGACGCAGGCACTCCTGGACGTTGGCGTAGGACACGCCGGGCGCGGGGAGGGTGGCGCCGAGGCGGTAGACCGCGACGATCCCCAGCGTGAACAGGATCTTCTTGCGCAGGTCCGGGGTCGCCAGAGCGGACCGCACGGCGCCGAGCACTCGGACCTCCAGGGGGTCGTTCGGCCTCGCTCCCAGGAGAGACCGGGGCGGACGCGGGACCGACGGGCCGCGGCGCCGTGAGGGACGCCGGCCGCGCTCGGGATGCGCAGGTCGGCCCGGGAGCGAGGGTAACAGCCGGAACCTCGACGTCCCCGGGCCGCTGCTGGGCGGCCCGGGGACGTCGGGGGTGGTGCGTCTGTCTCGGGTGTCCTAGTCGAGGACGGTGGCGCTGCCGCCGGCGGCGGACAGCTTCTCCCCCGCCGCACCGGAGAACGCGTGGGCGCTGACCCGCAGGGTCACCGATCCCACCTCGCCGGTGCGCGAGGACCTTGATGGGCTGGCCGGGGCGCACGGCACCCGCGGCGACGAGCTCGGCCGGGCCGACCTCGCCGCCGTCGGGGAAGAGCCGTGCGAGGTCGCCGACGTTGACGACCTGCGAGACCACCTTGTTGCGGTTGCGGAAGCCCTTGAGCTTGGGCAGGCGCATCTGCAGGGGCATCTGGCCGCCCTCGAAGTTCGCGGGCACGTTCTTGCGGGCGCCCGTGCCCTTGGTGCCGCGACCGGCGGTCTTGCCCTTCGACGCCTCACCGCGACCGACGCGGACCTTCGTCGTCTTCGCGCCCGGGGCCGGGCGCAGGTGGTGCAGCTTGATCGGGGAATCGTTGCCGGTGGCCATCAGTTCCCCACCTCCTCGACCGTGACCAGGTGGCGCACGGTGTCGATCAGCCCCCGGTTCTGGGGGGTGTCCGGACGGACGACGGTGGCGCCGATGCGCCGCAGGCCCAGCGTCCGCAGGGTCTCGCGCTGGTTGCGCTTGCCGCCGATGTCCGAGCGGGTCTGGGTGACCTTGAGATCCGCCATGGCTGAGATCCCCTGTCCCGCCCGCTGGCGCAGCATCCGCGCCGGCGCGACGTCCTCGAGGGGCAGCCCGCGACGGGCGGCGACGGCCTCGGGCACCTGCAGGCCCTTCAGCGCAGCCACCGTCGCGTGGACGATGTTGATCGCGTTCTGGCTGCCCAGGGACTTGGACAGGATGTCCTGGATCCCCGCGCACTCCAGCACCGCGCGCACCGGGCCACCGGCGATGACCCCGGTACCGGGGCTGGCCGGACGCAGCAGGACGACGCCCGCCGCCTCCTCGCCCTGGATCGGGTGGGTGATCGTGCCGCCGACGCGAGGGACGCGGAAGAAGCTCTTCTTCGCCTCCTCGACGCCCTTGGCGATCGCCGCCGGCACCTCCTTGGCCTTGCCGTAGCCGACACCGACCATGCCGTCGCCGTCACCGACGACGACCAGTGCGGTGAAGCTGAAGCGCCGGCCACCCTTGACGACCTTGGCGACGCGGTTGATCGCGACCACGCGCTCGAGGTGGGGAGTGCGGTCCTGGGCACCGCCGCGGCCACCGCCCTGGCGGTCGCGGCCGCCACCCTGCCGGTCGCCGCCCGCCTGGCCGCCCTGGCCGCCGGCGGGGCCTCCGGTGCCGCCGTCGCGCCGTGTACGTCCCGGCATCAGACAATCCTTCCTACGTTGACGTTGCGGGGGTCGGTCTGCATCAGAACGCCAGACCCCCCTCGCGGGCCGCGTCGGCGAGCTGCGCGATACGGCCGTGGTAGCGGCGTCCGCCGCGGTCGAAGACGACCGCGTCGATACCCGCCGACTTCGCGCGTTCGGCGACGAGCTCGCCGACCTTGGCCGCGCGGGCCTTCTTGTCGCCGTCCAGGCTGCGGACGTCGGCCTCCATGGTCGACGCGTGCGCCAGCGTGTGGCCCGCGACGTCGTCGATCACCTGCGCCGTGATGTGGCGCGAGGACCGGGTGACGACCAGGCGGGGGCGCGCCGGCGAGCCGGCGATCTTCTTGCGCAGCCGCGAGTGGCGGCGCCCGAGGCCGAGCCGGCGCTTGGCCGACGCGCCCGGGCCGAGGTGCCCGCGCGCCTTCGTCGTGGTGGTCTTCGAGCTGCTCTCAGCCTTCGAAGCAGTTTCGGCAGTCTGGCTCATCACTTGCCCGTCTTCCCGACCTTGCGGCGAATCTGCTCGCCGGCGTAGCGGACGCCCTTGCCCTTGTACGGGTCGGGCTTGCGCAGCCAGCGGATGTTGGCGGCCACCTGGCCGACCAGCTGCTTGTCGATGCCCTGGACCGCGAAGCGGGTCGGGCTCTCGACCGTGAACGTGATGCCCTCCGGGGCGGCGATCTTGACCGGGTGGCTGAACCCCAGCGCGAACTCGAGGTCCGAGCCGCGGAGCTGGACGCGGTAGCCGACGCCGTGGATCTCGAGCTTGCGCTCGTAGCCCTGGCTGACGCCCTGCACGAGGTTGTTGAGCAGCGAGCGCGACAGGCCGTGCAGCGAGCGGTTCTCCCGCTCGTCGTTCGGCCGCGCGACCGACAGCACACCCTCGTCGAGGCTCACCTCGATGGGCTCGTCGACGGTGTGGCTCAGAGTGCCCTTCGGGCCCTTGACGGTGACCTTCTGGCCGTCGATCGCAACGTCGACGCCGGACGGCACCGTGATCGGGGCCTTGCCGATACGGGACATGGTGTCTGGTCCCCTCCTCTCGGGTGCCGTTACCAGACGAAGGCGAGGACTTCCCCGCCCATCCGTCGCTGGTATGCCTGACGGTCGGTGAGCAGCCCCGACGAGGTCGAGATGATCGCCACCCCGAGGCCCCCGAGCACCCGCGGGAGCTCGGTGGACTTCGCGTAGATGCGCAGTCCCGGCTTCGAGATGCGCTTGATCCCGGCGATGCTGCGCTCGCGGTTCGGCCCGTACTTCAGGTCGATCACCAGGGACTTGCCCACGGCGGCCGGCTCGGAGCGGTAGGCCGCGATGTAGCCCTGGTCGAGCAGCACCTGCGCGACGTGGGCCTTGAGCTTGCTGTGCGGCATGGTCGCGCTCTCGTGGAACGCGGAGTTCGCGTTCCGGATGCGCGTGAGCATGTCCGCGATCGGGTCGGTCATCGTCATCGTGACCAGGTCACCTTCCTCGCCGTGGTTCCCCGGGCCGGACGCGGGACGTCCGGGACCGTGACGGGCCTGTGGCGTACGGGGCGGTTCGAAGCCTTGGGGTGGAGGGTCGGCATCGCGAGCGACGACGAGCGCGAGGGCCCGCCGAAGAGGTGCTCGCGGTGCGCGACCCGGGAGATCACGCGCAGGAGGGCGGGGTCGACCGCCCGCCCGGTCACGTCGTTCGGTGCGCTCACCAGCTCGCCTTGCTGACGCCGGGGAGCTCGCCCTTGTGGGCCATCTCGCGGAGGCAGACGCGGCACAGCCCGAACTTCCGCAGCACGGCGCGCGCGCGGCCGCAGCGGTTGCAGCGGGTGTAGCCGCGCACCGTGAACTTCGGGGTCTTGGCGGCCTTGTTGACCAGAGCCTTCTTCGCCATTCTCAGTTCTCCCTGAACGGGAAGCCGAGCTGACGGAGCAGCGCCCGGCCCTCCTCGTCGGTGGTCGCGGAGGTGACCACGGTGATGTCCATGCCCCGCGGCCGGTCGATCGAGTCCTGGTCGATCTCGTGGAACATCGTCTGGTCGGACAGACCGAACGTGTAGTTGCCCTGCCCGTCGAACTGCTTGGGCGACAGGCCGCGGAAGTCGCGGATGCGCGGCAGCCCGATGGTGAGCAGCCGGTCGAGGAACTCCCACATGCGCGCCCCGCGCAGCGTGGTGCGCGCGCCGATCGGCATGCCCTCGCGCAGCTTGAACTGCGCGATCGACTTCCGGGCCTTGCGGATCTCGGGCTTCTGGCCGGCGATGAGGGTGAGGTCGCGGACCGCGCCCTCCATCAGCTTGGAGTCACGGGCGGCCTCGCCGACCCCCATGTTCACGACGATCTTGACCACGCCGGGCACGAGCATCGGGTTCGCGTACCCGAACTGCTCGTTCAGCGCCGGGACGATCGCGTCGCGGTACCGCTGCTGCAGGCGCGGACGAGTCTCGGTGCTCGTCATCAGATGTCCTTCCCCGTGCGGCGCGAGATGCGCACGCGCTTGGCCTCGCCCTCGCCGCCCTCGCGCTTGCCCACGCGGGTCGGCTTGCCGTCGGCGTCGACGATCATCACGTTCGAGACGTGGATCGGCGCCTCCTGGGTGACGATCCCGCCGGACTGCGCGCCACGCTGGTTCGCCGACTGGGCGGTGTGCTTCTTGACCCGGCCGACACCCTCGACCAGGACCTTGTCGCGGTCGGGGTAGGCCTTGATGACCCGGCCCTTCGCGCCCTTGTCCTTACCGGCGATGACGACGACCGTGTCGCCCTTCTTGACCTTCATCTGCTACAGCACCTCCGGCGCGAGCGAGATGATCCGCATGAACCTCTTGTCGCGCAGCTCGCGACCCACGGGCCCGAAGATGCGGGTCCCGCGGGGCTCGCGGTCGTTCTTGATGAGCACGGCCGCGTTCTCGTCGAACTTGATGTACGAACCGTCCGGGCGGCGCTTCTCCTTGCGGGTGCGCACGATGACGGCCTTGACGACCTCGCCACGCTTGACCCCGGCGGCCGGAATGGCCTCCTTCACGGTCGCCACGATGACGTCGCCGATGCCCGCATAGCGGCGGGACGAGCCTCCGAGAACGCGGATACACAGGATTTCCCTGGCACCCGTGTTGTCGGCGACCCGTAGCCGCGACTCCTGCTGGATCACTACTTACTCTCCTGACCTTCCCGACGGGGGTGGGCCCGTCGGATGGTTTCGCCGGGCGGAGTCCGTGGACGGACTACTTGGCCTTCTCGAGGATCTGGACGAGACGCCAGCGCTTGGTGGCCGACAGCGGACGCGTCTCCATGAGCAGGACGCGGTCGCCGGGACCGGCGGTGTTGTTCTCGTCGTGCGCCTTGACCTTCTTCGTCCGCCGGATGACCTTGGAGTAGCGCGGGTGCTTCACCCGGTCCTCCAGGGACACGACGATGGTCTTGGCCATCTTGTCCGACACCACGAGACCCTCGCGGGTCTTGCGCAGGCCCCGGTCGTCGTTGCGCTGCGAGACCGGGCTCTGCTCGGCCTTGGTGTCCTGCTTGACCTCGGAGCGGACCTGCTGCTCCTCGTCACGCTCGGGCGCGGACGCTCCCGAGCTGGTCGGCGCCTCGCTCATGCCGCTCCCTCGTCCTCATCGGGGGCGACCGACAGGCCCAGCTCACGCTCGCGCATCACCGTGTAGATGCGCGCGATGTCGTGGCGGACGGTTCGCAGTCGCCGGTTGTTGTCCAGCTGCCCGGTCGCCATCTGGAACCGCAGGTTGAACAGCTCGGCCTTGGCCTCGCGTGCGCGGGCGACGAGCTCCTCGCCCGACAGCTCCCGCAGCTCGCTGGCGGGGATTCCCGCTGCCATCAGAAACTCTCCTCGCGGGTGACGATCCGGCAGCGCATCGGCAGCTTGTGCTGCGCGCGACGCAGTGCCTCGCGGGCGGTCGTCTCGTTCGGATAGCTCATCTCGAACATGACGCGGCCGGGCTTGACGTTGGCCACCCACTTCTCCGGCGAGCCCTTGCCGGAACCCATGCGGGTCTCGGCGGGCTTCTTGGTCAGCGGGCGGTCCGGGAAGATGTTGATCCAGACCTTGCCGCCACGACGGATGTGCCGGGTGATGGCGATACGGGCGGACTCGATCTGCCGGTTGGTGACGTAGGCGTGCTCGAGGGCCTGGATGCCGTAGTCACCGAAGGACATCTGGGTGCCGCCCTTGGCCGCACCCGACCGGTCCGGCCGGTGCTGCTTGCGGAACTTCACCCTGCGCGGGATCAGCATGCTCTACGACTCCTGACTCTGGCTCGTGGCCTCGGCCGGCTGCCCCTCGGGGGCGCCACCGGTGGCGGCGCCCGCCGTCGTCGAGGCTCCCGCGGCTTCGGCGGCGGCACGGCCGGCCTCGGTACCCGACCCGGTCGTGCCGGAGGCACCGGAACGACGGCCCCGGGGACGCTCGTTGGCGCCGGCGCGGCCACGACCGCCGCGCGGGTCGCGCGTGGCGGCGTCGAGGGCCGCCTGGCGCTCCGACTCCTTCTTGCCGCCCACGACGTCACCCTTGTAGATCCAGACCTTCACGCCGATGCGGCCGAAGTTGGTCCGGGCCTCGAACAGGCCGTAGTCGATCTCGGCGCGCAGCGTGTGCAGCGGCACCCGTCCCTCGCGGTAGAACTCCGAGCGCGACATCTCGGCGCCACCGAGGCGGCCCGAGCACTGCACCCGGATGCCCTTGACGCCCGGCGAGCGCATGGCCGACTGCATGGCCTTGCGCATCGCGCGACGGAAGGACACGCGGTTGGACAGCTGCTCGGCCACGCCCTGGGCCACGAGCTGGGCGTCGGCCTCGGCGCCCTTGACCTCGAGGATGTTCAGCTGGACCTGCTTGCCGGTCAGCTTCTCGAGGTTGCCGCGCAGACGGTCGGCCTCGGCGCCGCGGCGGCCGATGACGATGCCCGGGCGGGCGGTGTGGATGTCGACGCGCACCCGGTCGCGGGTCCGCTCGATCTCGACCTTGGAGATGCCCGCCCGCTCCATGCCCTTGGAGAGCATGCGACGGATCTTGACGTCCTCGGCCACGTAGTCGGCGTACTGCTTGTCGGCGTACCAGCGCGACTTCCAGTCGGTGGTGATCCCGAGCCGGAACCCGTGCGGGTTGATCTTCTGACCCATCAGCGGGTCCTTCCCTTCGCACGCGAACGCCCGCCACGGTCGGAGGCGACCGCGGTGACCTCCACGGTGATGTGACTGGTCCGCTTCCGGATGCGGTAGGCCCGGCCCTGGGCGCGGGGCTGGAACCGCTTCATGGTGGGGCCCTCGTCCACGGTGATCGTCGAGATGACGAGCGTGGCGGGGTCGAGGTCGAAGTTGTTCTCGGCGTTCGCCACCGCGCTGGCGACGAGCTTCGCCACCGGGCCGGCCGCGGACTGCTGCGCGAACCGCAGCACCGAGGCGGCCTGGCCGACGGGCATGCCGCGGACCAGGTCCACCACCCGGCGGACCTTCATCGGCGACATACGCACGTAGCGCGCCCGAGCCACGGCGCCCTGAGGCGCTGCGTCGGTGTCGGCTGGTGCAGCCATCGTGGTCGTACCTTTCTGATCGAGCGCTGAGCTGGCGGGTCGGGGACCGCGCTGCCCGGGTCGCAGGGGCCGGGAGGCCTAGCGACGACGGGAGCGGCGGTCGTCCTTGATGTGCCCGCGGAACGTGCGGGTCGGGGCGAACTCGCCGAGCTTGTGCCCGACCATGGAATCCGACACGAAGACCGGAACGTGCTTGCGGCCGTCGTGCACCGCCAGCGTGTGTCCGATCATGTCCGGGATGATCGTCGAACGGCGCGACCAGGTCCGGATGACCGACTTGCGGTTGGCTTCGTTCAGCGCGTCGACCTTCTTGAGCAGGTGGTCGTCGACGAACGGGCCCTTCTTGAGACTGCGTGGCATCGCTGAGCTCCCTCCTACTCTTAGCGCTTCTTCTTGCCCTTGCCGGTGCGGCGGCGACGCACGATCATGCGGTCGCTCTCCTTCCGGCTCCGGGTGCGGCCCTCGGGCGTACCGGCGGGGTTGACCGGGTGGCGTCCACCGGAGGTCTTGCCCTCGCCACCGCCGTGCGGGTGGTCGACGGGGTTCATGGCCACACCGCGCACCGACGGGCGCTTGCCGCGCCAGCGGTTGCGGCCCGCCTTGCCCCAGTTGATGTTGGAGTGCTCGGCGTTGCCGACCTCACCGATCGAGGCTCGGCACCGGACGTCCACGTTGCGGATCTCGCCCGAGGGCATCCGCAGCTGGGCGTAGGGGCCGTCCTTGGCCACCAGCTGCACCTTCGAGCCGGCCGACCGTGCGATCTTCGCGCCGCCACCGGGGCGGAGCTCGATCGCGTGGATCGTCGTACCGGTCGGGATGTTGCGCAGCGGGAGGTTGTTGCCGGGCTTGATGTCGGCCCGGGCACCGCTCTCCACCGCGTCGCCCTGGTGCAGCCGCTCCGGGGCGATGATGTAGCGCTTCTCGCCGTCGGCGTAGTGCAGCAGCGCGATGCGCGAGGTGCGGTTGGGGTCGTACTCGATGTGCGCGACCTTGGCCGGCACGCCGTCCTTGTCGGCCCGACGGAAGTCGATGAGCCGGTAGGCGCGCTTGTGGCCACCGCCCTGGTGCCGGGTGGTGATCCGGCCCGTGGCGTTGCGGCCGCCCTTGTTGTGGAGCGGTCGGATCAGCGACTTCTCCGGGTGGTCGCGCGTGATCTCGGCGAAGTCCGAGACGCTCGCGCCACGCCGCCCGGAGGTGGTCGGCTTGTACCTGCGGATTCCCATGATTCGCTAACTCCCTCAGGCCCCGGGCGCGCCGAAGACGTCGATCGTCCGGCTGTCGGGCGTCACCGTCACGACCGCACGCTTGGTGTCCTTGCGCTTGCCGACGCCCCGACGGGAACGCTTACGCTTCCCCTCGCGGTTCAGCGTGTTCACGCTGGCCACCGTCACGTCGAAGATCTGCTGAACGGCGATCTTGATCTGGGTCTTGTTCGCGTCCGGACGCACCAGGAACGTGTACTGGCGCTCCTCGAGAAGGCCGTAGCTCTTCTCCGAGATGACCGGGGCGAGGATCACGTCTCGCGGGTCGGCGATCACTGGTCCGTCTCCTTCACACTGCCCGTACGGGCCTCCACGAACGCCTCGAGCGCCGCGGTCGTGAAGACCACGTCATCGGCGCGCAGGACGTCGTAGGTGTTCAGCTGGTCGGGCGTGAGCAGGTGCACCGACGGCAGGTTGGCCAGGCTGCGCCGGCCGGCGACGTCCTCGCGGGCGACGACGGCGAGCACCTTCTGGTGCTGGCGGTCCGCGGTGACCACCGAGGCCAGGGCGCCCTTGGCGCCCTTGGTCGACGGGGCCGACCCCTCGACCAGCGCGGAGAAGACGTGGATGCGCTCGTGGCGGGCGCGGTCGGACAGCGCGCCGCGCAGGGCCGCCGCCTTCATCTTCTTCGGGGTCCGCTGGTCGTAGTCGCGCGGCGTCGGGCCGTGCACGGTGCCACCGCCGGTGAACTGCGGGGCGCGCACCGAGCCCTGGCGGGCGCGGCCGGTGCCCTTCTGGCGGTAGGGCTTCTTGCCACCGCCCCGGACCTCGCCGCGGGTCTTGGTGTCGTGCGTGCCCTGCCGGGCCGCCGCGAGCTGCGCGGTGACGACCTGGTGCATCAGCGCGGTGCTGGCCGGGGCGTCGAACAGCTCACCGGGGAGCTCCGCGGTGCCGTCGGTGTCCCCCGCGGGGGTGTGCACCGGCACGGTGCGGGTCTCGCCGGCGGCGGAGGCCGTGTGGCGGTCGCGCCGGGCGGCGCGCCGTGCGTCGCCCGCCGAGTAGCCGCGACGGCGGGTGTCGGTCACGCCGGTGGTGTGCCCGTCGGCGGCCCGGGTGGGATCGGGGGAGGTCACTGCGCACCGCCCTTCGCGGACTGGGTCGATTCCTGGGGCCCCTTGGCGGCAGACGTGACGAGGACCAGGCCGCCGCGCGGGCCGGGCACGGCTCCGCGGATCAGCAGCAGGCCGGCGTCGGCGTCCACACCGTGGAGGGTCAGGTTCTGGGTGGTCGTCTTGACGTTGCCCATCCGCCCCGCCATCCGCGTGCCCTTGAAGACACGGGCCGGGGTGGCGCAGCCGCCGATGGAACCCGGCGACCGGTGCTTGCGCTGGGTGCCGTGGCTCGCGCCGAGGCCGTGGAAGCCGTGGCGCTTCATGACGCCCGCGGTGCCCTTGCCCTTGCTGGTGGCGGACACGTCGACCACGGTGCCGGCGGAGAACACCTCGGCGGTGACCTCCTGGCCGACGGTGTAGTCCGACGCGTCGCTCGTGCGCAGCTCGGCGAGGTGGCGCCGCGGCGTGACACCGGCCTTGGTGAAGTGACCGGTGCGCGGCTTGTTCACCTTGCGCGGGTCGATGGCGCCGAAGGCGATCTGCACGGCGTTGTAGCCGTCCACCGACGGGGTGCGCACCTGCGTCACCACGCACGGTCCGGCCTTGACGACGGTCACCGGGACGACGCGGTTGGCCTCGTCGAACACCTGGGTCATGCCGACCTTGGTGCCGAGAACCCCGCTCATCTGCCGCTCGGCAGTGTTGCTCATCTGCGGCCTCACTGGATGTTGACGTCGACGCTCGCCGGGAGGTCGATGCGCATGAGCGCGTCGACCGTCTTCGGCGTCGGGTCCACGATGTCGATCAGTCGCTTGTGCGTGCGCATCTCGAAGTGCTCGCGCGAGTCCTTGTACTTGTGCGGCGAGCGGATGACGCAGTAGATGTTCTTCTCCGTCGGCAGCGGCACGGGCCCGACCACGGAAGCGCCGGTGCGCGTCACGGTCTCGACGATCTTCCGAGCCGACGCGTCGATCGCTTCGTGGTCGTAGGCCTTGAGCCGGATGCGGATCTTCTGTCCCGCCATGGTGGCTTGCCGTTCCTCTTCTCGTCCCGCCGACGTTGCCGCCTGCGGATGGCCAGGTTCTCGAGACGCCTCGGTGTTGCCGTGCTCCCGGTCCGATCCGCCCCGCCGGGACCGTCTCCGGTCCACGCGGTCGGGCGTGTCGAATCCGTCGGCAGGCTCCGCCCTGTGCACTCGATCTCTCGAGTACCGGTGCGGGCCCCGTGGACCCCGCGCTGTTCATCGTGTGTCCGTCCCGGCGCCCGGAGGCGACTCGGCACGGTGGGCTCCTCACCGAGGAACCCGGGCCCACTGACTGTCGAGGACCCCGCTCACAGCGGAGCGGCCGACTCGAACCACATGAGCCGGCCGCCCCGTGCGAACTTCTCCACCAGTGTGTCATGGCCGCCGCAGCGGCCGGACACCGGGGTGGAGACCCTACTTGCTGATCTTCGTGACCTGACCCGCGCCGACGGTCCGGCCACCCTCACGGATGGCGAACTGGAGGCCCTCCTCCATGGCGATCGGCTGGATCAGCTGGACGGCCATCTCGGTGTTGTCACCGGGCATGACCATCTCGGTGCCCTCCGGCAGCGTCACGACGCCGGTGACGTCGGTCGTCCGGAAGTAGAACTGCGGGCGGTAGTTGTTGAAGAACGGCGTGTGCCGTCCGCCCTCGTCCTTGCCCAGGATGTAGACCTGGGCGTCGAACTCGGTGTGCGGGGTGATCGAGCCCGGCTTGCCGATGACCATGCCGCGCTCGACGTCCTCGCGCTTGATGCCGCGCAGGAGCAGGCCCACGTTGTCGCCGGCGCGCCCCTCGTCGAGGAGCTTGCGGAACATCTCGATGCCCGTGGTGGTGGTCTTCGTCGACTTCGCACGGATGCCGATGATCTCCACCTCCTCGTTCACCTTGACGATGCCGCGCTCCACACGGCCGGTCACGACGGTGCCGCGGCCGGTGATGGTGAAGACGTCCTCGACGGGCATGAGGAACGGCTTGTCGGTGTCGCGCTCCGGCGAGGGGATCGCGTCGTCGACGGCGTCCATGAGCGTGACGATCGCGTCGCCCCACTCGGAGTCGCCCTCGAGCGCCTTGAGCGCCGAGACGCGGACCACGGGGAGGTCGTCGCCCGGGAAGTCCTGCGACGACAGCAGCTCGCGGACCTCCATCTCGACGAGCTCCATGATCTCCTCGTCGTCGACCATGTCCGCCTTGTTCAGCGCCACCACGATGTAGGGGACGCCGACCTGACGGGCGAGCAGCACGTGCTCACGCGTCTGGGGCATGGGACCGTCGGTGGCGGCCACGACCAGGATCGCGCCGTCCATCTGGGCGGCACCGGTGATCATGTTCTTCACGTAGTCGGCGTGCCCGGGGCAGTCGACGTGCGCGTAGTGCCGCTTCTCGGTCTGGTACTCGACGTGCGCGATCGAGATCGTGATGCCGCGCTGCCGCTCCTCGGGCGCCTTGTCGATCTGGTCGAACGCCGACGCCTGGTTCAGCTGCGGGAACTTGTCGTGCAGCACCTTGGTGATCGCCGCGGTGAGCGTCGTCTTCCCGTGGTCGATGTGACCGATGGTGCCGATGTTGACGTGCGGCTTGGTCCGCTCGAACTTGGCCTTCGCCACTTCTCTCGTCCTCCTGGACTGTGTTCTTCCTGCCCCACCCCTGACCTCGGGCCCGGGGCGGGTGGTGTGCTCGTTGGGTCCTGCCGTGTCTCGGAGGACCGAGATGGCCGACTCGAGGCTAGCGCGAGCCGATCGTCCCCCTGCGAGGAGGTCCGCGGCCCGCACCGTCGTGGTACGGGCCGCGGACGACTCACTCGCCCGTCGCCTTCGCGATGATCTCCTTGGCCACGCCGGCCGGGACCTCGGCGTAGGAGTCGAACTGCATGGAGTAGTTCGCCCGGCCCTGGGTCCGCGACCGGAGGTCGCCGACGTAACCGAACATCTCCGAGAGCGGCACGATGGCGCGCACGACGCGCCCGCTGGCCCGCTCCTCCATGGCCTGGATCTGGCCACGGCGGGAGTTGAGGTCGCCGATGACGTCGCCCATGTAGTCCTCGGGCGTGTTCACCTCGACGGCCATCACCGGCTCGAGCAGCGCGGGGTCGGCCTTGCGGGCCGCCTCCTTGAGCGCCATCGACCCGGCGACCTTGAACGCCATCTCCGACGAGTCCACCTCGTGGTACTGCCCGTCGAGCAGCGTCAGCTTCAGACCGACCAGCGGGTAGCCGGCGACGATGCCGTACTGCATGGCGTCCTGCGCACCCTGGTCGACCGACGGGATGTACTCCCGCGGGACACGACCACCGGTCACCTTGTTCACGAACTCGTAGAGAGGACCGTCGGCGGTCTTCTCCAGCGGCTCGAGCTTGATGATGACGCGGGCGAACTGTCCCGAGCCACCGGTCTGCTTCTTGTGCGTGAACTCGTACTTGTCGACCGTCCTGCGGATGGTCTCCCGGTACGCGACCTGGGGCTTGCCGATGTTCGCCTCGACCTTGTAGTCGGACTTCATGCGGTTGACCAGCACCTCGAGGTGGAGCTCGCCCATCCCCGAGATGATCGTCTGCCCGGTCTCCTCGTCCTGGTTGACGCGGAACGTGGGGTCCTCGTCGGCCAGGCGCTGGATCGCGGTCGAGAGCTTCTCCTGGTCGGCCTTCGACTTCGGCTCGACGGCCACCGAGATGACCGGCTCCGGGAAGGTCATCGACTCGAGGATCACCGGGCTCTGCGAGTCGCAGAGGGTGTCGCCCGTCGTCGTGTCCTTCAGGCCCACCACGGCGTAGATGTGGCCCGCGCGGGCCTCGTCGACCGGGTTCTCCTTGTTGGAGTGCATCTGCAGGAGCTTGCCGATGCGCTCCTTCTTGTCCTTGGTCGAGTTGATGATCTGCGCGCCCTGGGCCACCTTGCCCGAGTACACCCGGACGTAGGTCAGCTTGCCGTAGAACGGGTGCGCCGCGATCTTGAACGCGAGGGCCGAGAACGGCTCCTCGGTGTTCGGGCTGCGCAGGACCTCGGTCACGCCGTCGAGCAGGACACCCTGGACCGGCGGCACGTCGGTCGGCGCCGGCAGGTAGGCGATGACGGCGTCGAGCATGGGCTGGACGCCCTTGTTCTTGAACGCCGAGCCGCACAGCACCGGGTAGGCCTCGCCGGTGACCGTCACGGCGCGGATGCCGTGCTCGATCTCCTCGACCGTGAGCTCCTCGCCGGCGAAGTAGCGCTCCATGAGCGCGTCGTCCTTCTCGGCGACGGCCTCGAGCAGGGCCTCGCGGTACTCGGCGACCGTGTCGGCCATCTCGGCCGGGATCTCCTCGACGGCGTAGTCCTCGCCCTTGGAGACCTCGCCGCGCCACGTCAGGGCGCGCATGCGGACGAGGTCGACCACGCCGTAGAACTCCGACTCGCTACCCATGGGCAGCTGGACCACCAGCGGCTTGGCGCCGAGGCGCTCCTTGATGGTGCGCACGGTGAAGTAGAAGTCCGCGCCGAGCTTGTCCATCTTGTTGACGAAGCAGATGCGCGGGACGTTGTAGGTGTCGGCCTGCCGCCACACCGTCTCCGACTGCGGCTCGACACCCTCCTTGCCGTCGAACACCGCGACGGCACCGTCGAGGACGCGCAGCGAGCGCTCCACCTCGACCGTGAAGTCGACGTGCCCGGGGGTGTCGATGATGTTGATCTGGTGGTCTTTCCAGAAGCAGGTCGTCGCGGCGGACGTGATCGTGATGCCGCGCTTCTGCTCCTCCTCCATCCAGTCCATCGTGGCCGCGCCGTCGTGGACCTCACCGATCTTGTAGTTGATACCGGTGTAGAACAGGACGCGCTCGGTGGTGGTGGTCTTGCCCGCGTCGATGTGGGCCATGATCCCGATGTTGCGGACCTTGCCCAGGTCGGTCAGCACGTCGCGTGCCACGAGGGTTCCTCTTCCTTCTCGATTCGTCGCCGCGACGCACCTCGTGGGTCTCGCGGCAGGGGTCGTGACCGTGGCGGGCCCGGTGGTTCGCACCGGGCCGCGCTGTCACCAGCGGTAGTGCGCGAACGCCTTGTTCGACTCCGCCATCTTGTGCGTGTCCTCGCGGCGCTTGACGCTCGCGCCCAGGCCGTTCGAGGCGTCGAGCAGCTCGTTGGTGAGCCGCTCGATCATCGTCTTCTCCCGGCGGGCCCGGGAGTACGTGATCAGCCAGCGCAGACCGAGGGTGGTCGAGCGACCGGCCCGCACCTCGATCGGCACCTGGTAGGTCGCGCCACCGACACGGCGGCTGCGGACCTCGAGGGCCGGCTTCACGTTGTCCAGCGCACGCTTGAGCGTGACGACCGGATCGGCGCCGTTCTTCTCGCGGCACCCCTCGAGGGCGCCGTAGACGATGCGCTCGGCGAGCGAGCGCTTGCCGTCCACCAGCACCTTGTTGACCAACTGCGTCACCAGTGGAGCTCCGTAGACCGGGTCGGAGACCAGCGGGCGCTTCGGAGCGGGACCCTTACGCGGCATGTCAGCTCTTGTCCTTCTTGGTTCCGTAGCGGCTGCGGGCCTGCTTGCGGTTCTTCACGGCCTGGGTGTCGAGGGCACCACGAATGATCTTGTAACGGACGCCGGGCAGGTCCTTCACCCGGCCACCGCGCACGAGCACGATCGAGTGCTCCTGCAGGTTGTGGCCCTCACCGGGGATGTAGGCCGTCACCTCGATGCCGTTCGAGAGCCGGACGCGCGCGACCTTGCGCAGCGCGGAGTTCGGCTTCTTCGGCGTGGTCGTGTAGACGCGCGTGCAGACGCCGCGGCGCTGCGGGCTCCCCTTGAGAGCCGCGGTCTTGGTCTTCTCGACCTTGTCCTCGCGGCCCCGTCGGACCAACTGCTGGATCGTGGGCATCGAGTGCGCTGCTTCTTCCCGTTCGGCGTGCGGATGGCGTGCGTTGCGTGGTGCTCCGCGTCGGCCACCGACTCCCGGGCCGACGGTGGCCTGGTGGCCCCGGGGTCGGGCGTGTCGGCACCGCGGTGACGTCGTCGGACGCACACCCGGGGCACGCGGAGCAACCCGACCTGGTCGGGCACTGCCTACCAGGGTACGCGTGCACCGGAGGACGCCATGCAGCGGGTCGGATCAGGGCCCGGACCGGCCCACGGGCGGTCTCCGGGAGCGCCACCGGTGTCCTGAGCTCCGGGGCCCCTCGCGCGTCCTCGGTGGCCGACTCACGGACCACCATGCCGACGCGAGCGCCGACCGGACCTCCCCAGCATCCCCCACCCCGTCGCCGCCGTGCAACCCGACCCCCGGCTCGCCCGCTTCCCCCGCGAGGGGACCCTTCCGGCGCCTAGAGCGACGGAACGCTCCCCTCGCGTACGGACGCCGGTGGTAGGGCCGTTCGCGAGGGGATGATTTCGGCGCTCTATGCGCCGGAGGGGACCCCTCGCGCACACCTCGCCTGCACGCGAAAACGCCGGGCCGGCGGGGGACATTCCCCCGCCGGCCCGGCGTCGTTTCGTGCTCGCTACGAGCGCTCGGTCACCGGAACTGGCCGAAGTCGTAGTCGTCGAGCGGGACGGCCGCACCGGTCCCCGAGCCGAAGACGTCGGGCGCGTAGTACCCGTCGTCGTAGCTGGGCAGGGCGTAGGCCGCGGCGCGGGCCTCCTCGGTCGGCTGGACCTGGATGTTCCGGTACCGGTTGATGCCGGTACCGGCCGGGATCAGCTTTCCGATGATCACGTTCTCCTTCAGGCCGACCAGGCTGTCGCTCTTCCCCTCGATCGCGGCGTTCGTGAGGATGCGCGTCGTCTCCTGGAACGACGCCGCCGACAGCCACGACTCGGTGGCCAGCGAGGCCTTCGTGATGCCCATCAGCACCGGGCGGGCGGCCGCCGGGTCGCCGCCCTCGGCGACGACCTTGCGGTTGGACGCCTCGAACTCGGCGCGGTCCACGACGCCGCCGGGCAGGAACTCCGTCGCGCCCGAGTCGATGATCGTCACCCGGCGGAGCATCTGCCGGACGATGACCTCGATGTGCTTGTCGTGGATCGACACACCCTGCGACCGGTACACCTTCTGCACCTGGTCGACGAGGTGCAGCTGCACCTCGCGGGGGCCCATGACCCGCAGGACCTCGTGCGGGTCGGCCGTGCCCTCGAGCAGCTGCTGGCCGACGCCGACGTGGTCGCCGTCCTGCAGCGGGCGCTCGGTGCCGTCGACCGCGATCGTGGCGAGCCGCTGGCGCTTGGACAGCTTCTCGTAGACGACCTCCTCGCTCCCGTCGTCCGGGATGAGGGTGATCTTCCAGAACTTGTCGCCGTCCTCGAGCTGGATGCGGCCGTCCACGTCGGCGATGGGCGCCTTGCCCTTCGGGACGCGGGCCTCGAAGAGCTCCTGGACACGGGGCAGACCCGTCGTGATGTCCTCGCCCGCCACACCGCCGGTGTGGAAGGTGCGCATCGTCAGCTGCGTCCCGGGCTCGCCGATCGACTGCGCGGCGACGATGCCGACCGCCTCGCCGACGTCGACGAGCTTGCCGGTGGCCAGCGAGCGGCCGTAGCACCGCGCACAGACACCCTGGGCCGAGTCGCAGGTCAGGACGCTGCGCACCCGGACCTTGGACACGCCCGAGGCGATCAGGTGGTCGATCGCCTGCTGGCCGACGTCGCCGCCCTTGTCGAGCAGGACGTTGCCCTCGGCGTCGGTCACCGCGGACGCGGCGGTCCGGGTGTAGACGCTGGTGTCGACGTGGATGTCGCGCACGAGAGTCCCGTCGGGGCCCTCCTCCGCGATCGGCATCGGGATGCCGCGCTCGGTCCCGCAGTCGACCTCGCGGACGATGACGTCCTGCGAGACGTCGACCAGGCGCCGGGTCAGGTAGCCCGAGTCGGCGGTCCGCAGGGCGGTGTCGGCCAGACCCTTGCGGGTGCCGTGCGTCGAGATGAAGTACTCGACGACCGAGAAGCCCTCGCGGAAGTTCGACTTGATCGGGCGCGGGATGAACTCGCCCTTGGGGTTGGCGACCAGACCCTTCATGCCCGCCAGCTGGCGGACCTGGGTCATGTTGCCCGCCGCGCCCGAGGCGACGATCCGGGAGATGGAGTTGTCGGCGGGGAAGTTGTCCTCCATCGCCTTCGCCACCTCCTCGGTGGCCTGGCCCCAGATGCGCACCATCTCGTCGTTGCGCTCCTGGTAGGAGAGCGCACCGCGCTGGTAGCGCTTGTTGACCTGCTCCGCGCGACCCTCGTACTCGTCGAGGATCTCCTGCTTGCGCGGCGGCACGACGACGTCGTCGATGGCGATGGTGACGCCCGATCGCGTCGCCCAGTGGAAGCCGGCGTCCTTGAGCCGGTCCAGGGTCTGGGCGACCTCGGTCATCGAGTACCGCTCGGCGAGGTCGTTGATGATCGCCGCCTGCCGCTTCTTCGGCAGCTGGTCGTTGACGAAGGGGTAGTCCTCGGGCAGCAGTTCGTTGAACAGCACCCGTCCCAGCGTCGTGTCGGCCAGCCACGGCGTGCCGGGCTCCCAGTCGTCGCGGACCATGCCCGGACCGGGCACCGCCGCACCGGTGAGGCGGATCCGCGCCTGCGCCTGGAGCCCGAGCGTGCCCAGGTCGAAGGCCATGATCGCCTCGGCCGGGGACGAGAACGCCTGGCCCTCGCCCGTGTCGCCCTCGCGCTTCTCGGTCAGGTAGTAGAGCCCCGTGACCATGTCCAGTCGCGGCATGGCCAGCGGCTTGCCCGAGGCCGGCGAGAGGATGTTGTTCGCCGACAGCATGAGGATGCGGGCCTCGGCCTGCGCCTCGGCGGACAGCGGCAGGTGGACCGCCATCTGGTCACCGTCGAAGTCGGCGTTGAACGCCTCGCAGACCAGCGGGTGGAGCTGGATGGCCTTGCCCTCGACCAGCTGCGGCTCGAAGGCCTGGATGCCGAGGCGGTGCAGCGTGGGCGCCCGGTTCAGCATCACCGGGTGCTCGTTGATGACCTCCTCGAGCACGTCCCAGACCTGGCCGCGCTGGCGCTCCACCATGCGCTTGGCCGACTTGATGTTCTGGGCGTGGTTGAGGTCGACCAGCCGCTTCATGACGAACGGCTTGAAGAGCTCGAGCGCCATCTGCTTGGGCAGGCCGCACTGGTGCAGCTTGAGCTGCGGGCCGACCACGATGACCGACCGGCCCGAGTAGTCGACGCGCTTGCCGAGCAGGTTCTGACGGAACCGGCCCTGCTTGCCCTTGAGCAGGTCGGACAGCGACTTGAGCGGGCGGTTGCCCGGCCCGGTCACCGGCCGGCCACGGCGGCCGTTGTCGAACAGCGCGTCGACGGCCTCCTGCAGCATCCGCTTCTCGTTGTTGACGATGATCTCGGGCGCGCCGAGGTCGATCAGTCGCTTGAGGCGGTTGTTGCGGTTGATGACCCGGCGGTACAGGTCGTTGAGGTCCGAGGTCGCGAAGCGGCCGCCGTCGAGCTGCACCATCGGGCGCAGATCCGGCGGGATGACCGGGACGCAGTCGAGCACCATGCCGGTCGGGCGGTTGCCCGTGGCCTGGAAGGCCGCGACGACCTTGAGCCGCTTGAGCGCGCGCAGCTTGCGCTGCCCCTTGCCCGAGCGGATGGTCTCGCGCAGGTTCTCGGCCTCGGCCTCGATGTCGAAGGTCTCCAGGAGCTTCTGGATCGCCTCGGCACCCATGGCGCCGGTGAAGTAGTCCGCGTAGCGGTCGTAGAGCTCGCGGTAGAGCATCTCGTCGGAGATGAGCTGGCCACGGTCGAGCTTGGTGAACGTGGTCCAGACCTCGTCGAGGCGGTCGATCTCCCGCTGCGCACGGTCGCGCAGCTGGCGCATCTCGCGCTCGCCGCCCTCCTTGACCTTGCGTCGCACGTCGGACTTGGCGCCCTCGGCCTCGAGCTCGGCGATGTCGCTCTCGAGCTTCTGCGCGCGGGCCTCGAGGTCGTTGTCGCGCTGGGTCTCGAGACGCTTGCGCTCGCCGACGATCTCGTTCTCGAGGGTCGACTGGTCGTCGTGGCGCTGGTCCTTGTTGACGTCCGTGATCACGTACGCCGCGAAGTAGATGATCTTCTCGAGGTCCTTGGGCGCCAGGTCGAGCAGGTAGCCCAGGCGCGACGGGACGCCCTTGAAGTACCAGATGTGCGTGACCGGCGCGGCCAGCTCGATGTGGCCCATGCGCTCGCGGCGCACCTTGGCCCGGGTCACCTCGACGCCGCAGCGCTCACAGATGATGCCCTTGAAGCGGACGCGCTTGTACTTGCCGCAGTAGCACTCCCAGTCCCGGGTGGGACCGAAGATCTTCTCGCAGAAGAGTCCGTCCTTCTCGGGCTTGAGGGTGCGGTAGTTGATCGTCTCGGGCTTCTTGACCTCGCCGAACGACCACTGGCGGATGTCGTCGGCGGTGGCCAGACCGATCCGCAGCTCGTCGAAGAAGTTGACGTCGAGCAAAAGATTCTCCCCTGGATGGGTGAGCTGATATCAGGGCGGCGGAAGCCGGCCGGTGCGGGTCACGCACCGGCCGGCGGAACGCCTAGTTCACGACGTCGTCGACCGACGGCGACTCGTTGCGGGAGAGGTTGATGCCGAGGTTCGCCGCGGCCCGCTCGAGGTCCTCGTCGTCGCCGTCGCGCATCTCGATGGCGGCGCCGTCCGAGGACAGCACCTCCACGTTGAGGCACAGCGACTGGAGCTCCTTGAGCAGCACCTTGAACGACTCCGGGATGCCCGGCTCGGGGATGTTCTCGCCCTTGACGATGGCCTCGTAGACCTTCACGCGGCCCAGCACGTCGTCGGACTTGATGGTCAGCAGCTCCTGCAGCGTGTAGGCCGCGCCGTAGGCCTGCATGGCCCAGCACTCCATCTCGCCGAAGCGCTGACCGCCGAACTGCGCCTTACCGCCCAGCGGCTGCTGGGTGATCATCGAGTACGGGCCGGTGGAGCGTGCGTGGATCTTGTCGTCCACCAGGTGCAGCAGCTTGAGGATGTACATGTAGCCGACCGCGATGTGGTGCGGGTACGGCTCGCCGGTACGTCCGTCGAAGATCTGCGCCTTGCCGTCCGGGCCGACCAGTCGCACCCCGTCGCGGTTGGGCAGCGTCGACTCGAGCAGCCCGGTGATCTCGGTCTGCCGGGCGCCGTCGAACACCGGCGTCGCGGTGTTCGTGCCGGGCTCCACGCGGCGCATGTCGTCGGGCATGGTGACGGCCCACTCGGCGTCGTTGTCCGCGTCGACCTCCCAGCCGCTCTTGGCGATCCACCCGAGGTGGGTCTCCAGGACCTGGCCGATGTTCATGCGTCGCGGCACGCCGTGGGTGTTCAGGACGATGTCGACCGGGGTCCCGTCGGCGAGGAACGGCATGTCCTCGACCGGCAGGATCTTGCCGATGACGCCCTTGTTGCCGTGGCGGCCGGCGAGCTTGTCACCCTCGGAGATCTTGCGCTTCTGGGCCACGTAGACGCGGACCAGCTCGTTGACCCCGGGCGGCAGCTCGTCGTCGTCGTCGCGGGAGAACACCCGGATGCCGATGACCTTGCCGGTCTCGCCGTGCGGCACCTTGAGCGAGGTGTCGCGCACCTCGCGGGCCTTCTCACCGAAGATCGCGCGCAGCAGGCGCTCCTCGGGCGTCAGCTCGGTCTCGCCCTTGGGCGTCACCTTGCCGACGAGGATGTCGCCGTCGGCGACCTCGGCCCCGATCCGGATGATGCCGCGCTCGTCGAGGTCGGCGAGGACCTCCTCGGAGACGTTCGGGATGTCCCGGGTGATCTCCTCGGCGCCCAGCTTGGTGTCGCGGGCGTCGATCTCGTGCTCCTCGATGTGGATCGACGTCAGCACGTCGTCCTGCACCAGGCGCTGCGAGAGGATGATCGCGTCCTCGTAGTTGTGGCCCTCCCACGGCATGATCGCCACGAGCAGGTTCTTGCCCAGGGCCATCTCGCCCTCGTCGGTGCACGGCCCGTCGGCGAGGACCTGGCGGGCCTCGAGGCGGTCGCCCTCGGCGACGATCGGCTTCTGGTTGATGCACGTGCCCTGGTTGGAGCGCGTGAACTTGTGGAGCCGGTGCGTGGTGCGCTGGCCGTCGTCGTCCATCACGGTGATGTAGTCGGCGCACAGCTCCTCGACCACACCCGGACGGTCGGCGGCGATCACGTCGCCGGCGTCCACCGCGGCCCGCAGCTCCATGCCCGTACCGACCAGCGGCGACTCCGAGCGCAGCAGCGGCACGGACTGCCGCTGCATGTTCGCGCCCATCAGCGCGCGGTTGGCGTCGTCGTGCTCGAGGAACGGGATCATGGCCGTCGCGACCGACACCATCTGGCGCGGCGAGACGTCCATGTAGTCCACGCGCGTCGGGGCGATGAGGTCGACGTCGCCGCCCTTGCGCCGGACCAGCACGCGGTCCTCGGTGTAGTGGCCGTCCTCGTCGAGCGGGGCGTTGGCCTGCGCGACGACGAAGCGGTCCTCCTCGTCGGCGGTCAGGTAATCGATCTGGTCGGTGACCACGCCGTCGACGACCTTGCGGTAGGGCGTCTCGATGAAGCCGAACGGGTTGACCCGCGCGAAGCTCGACAGCGACCCGATCAGGCCGATGTTCGGGCCCTCCGGGGTCTCGATCGGGCACATGCGGCCGTAGTGCGACGGGTGGACGTCGCGGACCTCCATGCCCGCGCGCTCCCGCGAGAGACCGCCCGGACCCAGCGCCGACAGGCGACGCTTGTGCGTCAGGCCGGCGAGCGGGTTGGTCTGGTCCATGAACTGCGAGAGCTGCGAGGTGCCGAAGAACTCCTTGATCGCGGCCACGACCGGCCGGATGTTGATCAGGGTCTGCGGCGTGATGGCCTCGACGTCCTGCGTCGTCATGCGCTCGCGCACGACGCGCTCCATGCGGGACAGGCCCACCCGGATCTGGTTCTGGATGAGCTCGCCGACGGTGCGCAGGCGACGGTTGCCGAAGTGGTCGATGTCGTCGGTCTCGACGGGGATCGACCCGTTGTCGGCCTCGACCTCGGTCTCCCCCGCGTGCAGGCGCACGAGGTAGGAGATCGTGGCGACGATGTCGTCCTCGGTGAGCGTGCCCGTCGAGGGCTCGACGGTCATGCCGAGCTTCTTGTTGACCTTGTACCGGCCGACCTTCGCGAGGTCGTAGCGCTTGTCCTTGAAGAACAGGTTCTCCAGCAGGGTCTGCGCGGACTCGCGCGTCGGGGGCTCGCCCGGGCGCAGCTTGCGGTAGATGTCGAGCAGGGCCTCGTCCTGGCCGGCCGTGGAGTCCTTCTCCAGGGTGGCCAGCAGCGTCTCGGAGAAGTGGAACTTCTCCTGGATCTGCTCGGTGGTCCAGCCCAGCGCCTTCAGCAGCACGGTCACCGGCTGGCGGCGCTTGCGGTCGATGCGGACGCCGACGGTGTCGCGCTTGTCGACGTCGAACTCGAGCCAGGCACCGCGGCTCGGGATGATCTTGACGCTGAAGACGTCCTTGTCGGTCGCCTTGTCGACGTTGCGGTCGAAGTAGACGCCCGGGGAACGCACGAGCTGCGACACGACCACGCGCTCGGTGCCGTTGATGATGAACGTGCCCTTGTCGGTCATCACGGGGAAATCGCCCATGAAGACCGTCTGGCTCTTGATCTCGCCGGTCGTGTTGTTGGTGAACTCGGCGGTGACGAACAGCGGCGCCGAGTACGTCATGTCCTTGTCCTTGCACTCCTCGACCGAGGCCTTGACCTCGTCGAAGCGCGGGTCGGAGAAGGACAGCGACATCGAGCCGGAGAAGTCCTCGATCGGGGAGATCTCGGAGAGAACCTCCTCCAGTCCACCGACGGGGAGATCCTCACCCGCCTCCACGCGACGCTCGAACCACTCCTCGCTGCCGACCAGCCATTCGAACGACTGGGTCTGCAGGTCGAGCAGGTCGGGAACCTCGAGCGGCTGGTCGAGCTTGGCGAAGGAGACCCGGAGGGGTGCCCCGGGGAACGACGCGTGGTGGTTCGAGACCTTGGTGGCGCGGGTAACTGCCAAGATGCGTCCTTCCGGAACAACGCTGTCTGAACGCTGTCAGTAGCTTCACCGGCCGGGTCGCAGCGCAGCACCCCGGACGGTGTGGACGCGGCCGCGACGTCGACGCACGGATGAGCGAACAGACGTAGGGCAGCGCGATCCGACAGTCTAGCCATGCGTCATGGCACCTGTCGAACGGCCCCCCTGAGTGACACGCCGGGAGGGATTCGCCGCAAGCAGCGAGATCGACCTCCGGGGTCTGACGCGGGGTGCCGCGCTGCGAACAGAGTGACCGCCCGTGCCCGCGGAGTCAAGTGGGGCGCGCGGTGTTCGTTCCGTCCGGCGCGCCGCGTGGCGCTCCGGAGAGGACACGCCGGGGGCCCCGACCGCGTCGCAGGTCAGAGGGGGTCGATCCACTTCAGGCCGAGAACGGACGAGGGGCGCCCCCGGCCCGCGGGGCGGGATGGGGGCGCCCCTCGCTCGATGGGGTCTTCGGGGTTCAGCGCGGCGCGGTCAGCGGGGTCAGCTGGGCGAGCTTCCAGCGACCGTCGACACGCTGCATGTCCAGACGCAGCAGGCCGGGGGCGTTGGTCGACTGCCCGGTGGTGGTCCGCTGGGCGTTGAACTGGACGAGGGCCATCACCTCGGCACGGTCGCCGCGCATCGAGGTCACCCCGATGTTGACCACGGTCGCCGTCTGGCGCAGCTGCTGCTGCGTCGCCGGCGCCCGGATGGTCTGGTCGAAGACCGAGAGGTACTGCTCGGTGAACGCGCCCGTCGACATCGTCCGCGCGGCCTCGGCGGAGTCATCGAGCTTGGTGAAGTCGTACGAGAAGATCTTCTCGATCGACTCCCGGGTCTGGCCGACGATCTCGGCCGTACCCCCGACGTCGATGACGGCCTGGTTGGCCACCGGACCCGACGTCCAGGCCTCGCGGCCCTTCCAGAACGCCAGGCCGGACAGCACCAGACACACGACGATCACCACGACCATGGTGATCGGCAGTGCGCGCCGGGAACGGCCGAACCGGCCGAACGCCGTGGTCACCGCGCGGCCGGCGCGCCCGAGGCGGCCGGGCTCCCGCGCCGGCGCCGGCTCCGGGCGCGACCGGACCGGACGCTCCTTCACGGCGGTGCCCGTGGCCCCTGCCGACGGGTTCGGCGTCAACGAGCCCGCCGACTTCCGCCGCGCGGGCCGCTCACCGTTCCCGCGCGAGGCCGCGCCGGTCGGGCGCGGCTTGGCGGTGCGGGTCGGCGTCGCGGTCCCGGCCGTCGCCGCGTCCTCGCCGGTCCCGCCCGGTGCGGACTCCGTCGTCGCCGTGGCGTCCACGGGAGCGGGCTCCGTGGTCCGCGCGGCCTCCGTCGTCGGGATGGTCTCGGTGGGGGCCGCGGGCGCGGTCTCGGTGGGTGCCGCGGAAGCGACGACCGTGTCCGTGGGGCGCGTGTCCGTGGACGTCGGGGCCGCCGACGCGTCCGTGTCCGTGGAGGACGCCGCCGCCGCGGGTGGCGTGGTCGGGGACGCCGCCGTCACCTCGCCACCCGAGCCCGCGCGCGGGACCTCCGGAGCGACGGCGCGAGTGGTCGGGGTGGCGGTGGTCGCGCCGTCGGCCGTCGACGCGTCACGCGGCGGAGCCGTGGGGGCGGCCGCCGCTCCGGCGGTCGTCCCGGCGTCCGGGGCGTCGGTCTCGGTCGTCTCCTCGGGCGCGGCCGCCGGGTGCTGGCGGAGGCCGGCGACGCGGGGGCGACGGGCGGTCGTTCCGGGCTTCGTGCGGGAGCGGGGTGGCACGGTCACTCCCCCTTCCTGGTGTCGTCCGCGGCCTACTGCTGTCCGGTCGAGGGCGTCGCCTTGGCGGCCTTCCAGCCGTCGGGCGTCCGCAGCATCTCGATGAGGAACAACTGCTGCTTGGCGGTGGGCTGGGTGGTGGCGCTCTGAGCCGTGACGTCGATCGCGACGATCGCCGTGGCGGTACCGCGCTCGCCGTCGAAGGCGGTGAGGGCGGCGGAGGCCGGGGTGGCGATCACCTGCGCCTGCGCCTGGCGCAGGCTGTCGGCGAAGCGCTGGCGGACCTTCGCGTACTCGCCGAGCATCGGCTCGGTGAGCGAGGACTGCGCGGCGTCGAGGTCGGCGTCGAGCGTCGCGGGCCGGACCGTGTTGATGTTGACCACGATCTGCTCGGCCGCGTCGATGGCCTGGTCGCGCTGCAGGGCGTTCTGGGCGTCGGTGCTCTGCGTGCCGGACCACCAGTAGATGCCGGTGGCCACGAGTGCCGCGAGCGCGAGGACGGTCAGGACCGCCAGGATGGTCATCCCGGTGCGGCGGGACGGGGCGTGCAGGCGCCGCCGCGGACCGGCCGGGGTGGCCTCGGTCCGCTCGGTGAGCGTGTCGGTCGGAGACGTGGTGCTCAGCTCCTCGTGGTCCGCCCCCGGGACGACATCGTCCCGGGCGCTGTCATGGTCCGCCCACCGACCGGGCGGGTCCTTACTGGGTCAGTCCCGGAATGATCACCGGCGGTGAGCCCTCGGTACTACCGGCCAGCACGCCGTCGGTGGGTACCGCGGCGAGGGTGGTCGTGCCCTGGCCATTCTGCGCAGACGCTGCGGACGCCGCGTCGCCGGGGTTCTCGGAGTTGAACGGCGGCCGCAGGTTCTGGGCGCCACGCGAGTCGACCGGCGGTGCTTCGTTGCAGCGGACGCTGGTGTCCATCGGGATGAAGTCCTTGGCCGTCGCCGGCCGCCACCCGTTGTCGGGGGTCAGGTAGCCGTTGCGGCAGTACGGCGGATCGGCGATGTTGAGGACGAGCCCGAAGTGGACCCTGCCGTCGCCGGGGACGACCGTCGGCGCCGCCGCCGACAGCGCGGGGTAGGTCACGAGGACCTGCTCGACGCCGGCGAGGCGCGGCTGGACGATCCGCGTGACGGTCAGCAGGTTGGCCAGCACCCGGCTGAGGTCGGGCCCGGTCTCCCGGATCAGCCCCTCGAGCTGGGCCGCGGCCGGTGGTGCCGCCGCCACCAGGCGCCGGAGGTTCGGGTCGTCGGCCTTGAGCTGAGCGGTGAACAACTGCAGGTCGCGGCTGAACGAGATGATCTGCGGCCCGAGCTGGCTCTGCGTCCCGAGAACGATCCTGCCGTCGCTGAGCAGCTGCCGGGTCTGCGGGAGGTTCCGGATCGCGTCGGCGACGAGCACGTTGCCCGCGTCCAGCAGCCGCTGGAGGTCCGGGCCCGTGCGTTCGAAGGCGTTGTCCAGCTCGTTCACCGTCGTCCGCAGCTCGGGGAGCGGAACCGACATCGCCAGCGAGTTCAGGTCGGCGAGCAGCGTGTCGACCGGGGTCGGCGTCCTGGTCCGTTCGATGGGGATGACCGAGCCGTCGTCGAGGAACGGTCCCCCGTCCCTCGGCGGCTGCAGGTCGACGTACTGCTCACCGACCGCGGACCGGTTCGCGATCACCGCGATGGACGACGCCGGCACCTCGGGGGCGTCGTTCTCGATCTCGAGGTCGACCTCGAGCCCCGCCGGTGTCAACCGCATGTCCCCGACCTTGCCGATCTCGACACCGCGGTAGCTCACCGAGGCGTCCGGGAAGATTCCACCGGACTCGGCGAGCTCGACCCGGACGGTGTAGGGCCCGAGACCGATCAACGAGTCGAGGCCGACGTAGCGGAGTCCCACGTAGAGGACACCGACGATCGAGATGACCAGGAACAGGGCCACCAGCCGGTTGGTCTTCGACCCGATCATCCGTTGGTCCCGCCGTTCGTCGCGGTGAGGCCGGGGAGCGCCGGTATGGGCCCGGCGCCGGTGTTGCCCGGAATCCCGGCGGACTGGACGCCCTCCTGAGGCGTCGTCCCGGGGCTCTGGAGGAGCTGGAAGATCGCGTCGACCCCGGGGACCGCCGGACTGTTCAGGATGTTGGTCAGGATCGCCTGCAGGTCGAGGTCCAGCGTGACGTTGATGTTCGCGAAGTCGCCCTTGATGACGTTGAGCGAGTTGTCGGCGAACGGGATGGTCAGCAGGATCTGGAGCGATCCGGGGAGGGCGTCCCCGGCCGCGACGAGGTTGGCCAGGATCGGCTGCAGCGCGCGCAGGTCGGTGACGGTGTTGGCCTGGCTGCGCCGGATCACGTCGGTGCCCACGTCGGAGAGCCGGTTGAGCGACTGGAGCGTCTGCACCAGGAGGCCTCGCTGCTGGTTCAGCACGTCGAGTCCCGGGGCGAGGTTGTCGATCACGTTGGCGATCCGCGCCCGCTGGGTGGCCAGGGTCCGGGTCAGGCGCTCGAGGGAGTCGATGGCCCGGACGATGTCGGCCTTCTGCTGGTCGAGGGTGCCCACGAACTGGTTGAGGTTGCCCAGCAGCGCCCGCAGCTGGGTCTCGTTACCGGAGGTCGCGGCGTTCAGCTCCCGCGTGATGGTCTGGATCTTCTCGACCCCGCCACCGTTGAGCAGGAGCGAGAGGGCACCGAGGACCTCCTCGACCTGTGCCCCGACGTCGGTGCGATCGACGGGGATGACCGCGCCGGACGCCAGGCGGCCCTGCGGCGGGTCGCTCGGGGACGGCATGAGCTCCACGAACTTCTCGCCGAGGAGGCTGGTCTGGCGCAGCCGGGCCGTCGCGTTGGCCGGCAGGACGACGGCCCCGTTGACCTCCACCTCGACCTGGGCGTTCCAGCCGTCCGGGGCCACCTCGACCGTGCGCACGACGCCGACGGGGACGTCATTGACCCGCACGCTGCCGTTCGGCACCAGGTCGACCACGTTCGTGAACTGCGCGGTCACCGTGTACGGGTCGGGCCCGAGGGCCGCGCCGCCGGGCAACGGGACCTCCTGCAACGACCGGTACGCGCAACCGGAGAGGCCGAGAGCCGCCACGATGACGAGCACCGCCAGACGCACGGCCGTCCGGCCGTGACGCCGCCGGGCCTCACCGGCCCGGGTCGCGGGGGGCATCACGATCCTCCGTTCGGCGCGGTGGTGAAGCCGAGGATGTCCCCGCCCGGCTGCTGGGGCGCCGGGGTCGCCTGTGGCGTCGCCGTGCCCTGCGGGAGCAGCGTCGCCCCGGGCAGGCCGGTCACGAGAGGAGTGATCGCCTGCGTGGGTTGGGCGTTGAGCAGGTTCAGCAGATTCTGGATGGGGGCCAGGGAGACCCCCAGCGGCGTGCCCGCCCCGGTGCCGTTGCCCAGGATCGCACCGCAGACCACCGACGCCTGGGCGAGCTGGGTGAGCACGGGATCGGCCGGCTGGGCGAGGGCGGCGGGCAGACCCGGCTGGTTGACCAGCAGGTTGCAGAGCAGCGCCCGCGGGTCGAGGCCGTCGCCGATCAGCTCCGGGGCGAGGACCGGCCGGACGTCGAGGGTTCCGGAGCTCGCGTTGTAGGAGTTCGTGAGGTTGCCGATGGCCAGCGGGGCGACGTTGGTGAACTCGGTCAGCGCCGCGCGCTGGCGCACCAGGATGTCGGTGATGGTGGCCAACCGGCCGACGTCGGTCCGCAGGATGTCCCGGTTGGCGCGGATGAACCGGGCCACGTCGTCGAGGGCCGGTGGCAGCTGCTGCAGGACGCCCGAGAGGTTGCCGCGCTCGGCGGCCAGGAACGCCGAGATGTCCTGGAGCTGGTTGTTCAGCGCCACGACCTGCCCGTCGTTGCGAGCGAGGACGTTGGTGAACTGCCCGAGGTTGTCGACGGTGGCGAAGAGGTTGTCGCGGTTGTCCGCGAGCGTGCCGACCGCCCCGGCCATCTCGGTGATCGTGCTCTTGAGCAGCTCGCCGTTGCCGCCGAGCGCGCCGGAGGACGATCGCAGCAGCTGGTTGAGCGCGCCGGTCTGGTTCGCCCCGTTCGGTCCGAGCGCCGTCGCGATGGTGTCCAGGCTCTGGTAGACGCGGTCGAGCTCGACCGGGAGAGCCGTGCGCTCCACCGGGATGACCGCGCCGTCGGGCATCATCGGACCGCCGGTGTAGGTCGGGCCGAGCTGGACGTACCGGTCGCTGACGAGGGTCGGCGCGACGATGACCGCCTGGGCGTTCGCCGACACGGGCGCGTCGTTGTCGACCTTGAGGGTCACCCGCACGACGTTGCCCTGCGGGACGATGTCCGAGACCTGGCCGACCGCGACGCCCTGGATGTCCACCTCGTTCTGGGTGTAGAGACCCACGGTCGAGGTGAAGTAGGCGGTGATCGTGCGCTGGCTGCCGCGTTGCAGCGCGTACCAGAGGCCGGCTGTGGCCACGAGCGCGAGCACGAGGGCCACGGCCAACGTGCGGGCGGCGCTCTCGAAGAACGTGACGAGACGGTTCGACATCAGTTACCACCCACCTGGGCCGGAGCGGCGCCCGCCGGAGCTGCGCCCGCCGGTGCCGCGGGTGCCGCGCCCGCCGGTGCGGCGCCCGTCAACGGTGTGACGGGGAGAGCGGCCTGCAGAGCGGCGATGTTCGGGACCCCGTTCGGGAAGAGGATCTGGAGCTGCTGCGGTGTCAGGCCACCGGTGCCGCCCAGGAGTTGCGTCAGCTGCGTGAGCTGCGCGGGGCTGAGCGTTCCGACGAGCTGCGTGAGCTGTGCCGGTGTCGTGAGCGCCGTGACCTGGGGCAACCCGAGCTGCGCCAGGGCGTTCTGCAGGATGTTCAGCAGCACGGTCGGGTCGATCGCACCGAGCAGGCTCCCCGGATCGAGGCTCGAGCCCGGGTCACACGCCTGGTCGCCGGGCGGGTCCAGGTTGCAGATGTAGGCGTCGAACCAGCGGCCGTTGCCGACCACGTTGGCGAACACCCGGGCGAACGGGGCCAGGAGACGGAGGCCGTTCTCGAGGTTCGCGGAGTTGGTCTCGAGGGTGTCCAGCACCCCGTTGAGCTGCTCGAGGGTCGGCCGCAGGGTCGCCTCGTTGTCGGCGACGAGACCCCGCAGCTGGATCGAGAGCTGCTGGGTGCCGGTCAGCAGGGCGTCGATCGCCGCCTTCCGTCCGCGGAGGTCCTCCAGCAGCACGTTGCCGTCCTGCAGGAGGCGTTCGACCTCGGCGTCGCGGTCGGCCAGGACCTGGGTCGTGGTCCGGGTGTTGGCCAGCAGCCGCGCCAGCTCCTGGTCGCGGGAGGAGATGGTCCGCGACAGCCTGCTGAGGCCGTCGAGCGCGCCGCGGGCCGGGCCTGCCGCGCCGTCGAGGGTCTCGGAGAGAACGCCGAGGCTCGAGGCGAGCTGGTCGGTGTTCAGGTCCTCGACCGTCGTCGAGAGCTGGGAGAACGCCTCGATGACGTCGAAGGGCGCCCGCGTCCGGTTCCGCGGGATCGACTCGTCCGGGTCGAGCGGGGAGTCGCCGGCCGGCTCGAGGGCGATGTACTTCTGCCCGAGCACGGTCTTGATCTCGATGGAGGCCGACGTGCGGTTCCCGACCCAGGCGTCCGGGGCCTTGAACGAGATGATCACGTCGGCGCCGTCGAGCTCCGTGTCGGTGACCGTGCCGACCCGGATGCCGGCGACGCGGACGTCGTCGTCGGGCTGGACCCCGGCGGCCTCGCTGAAGCGCGCCGAGTAGGTCGGTCCCTGCCCGATGAGCGGGAGGTCCTTGAGGTTCAGGGACGCCGCCATCAGCAGCAGCAGTACCGCGAGGCTCACGGCACCGATCGGAAGCGGGTTGCGCTTCCGGAAGGGCTTCATCCGCTGCATCGGCCCGCCGTATCCGGGAGGGGGAGGGAGAGGTCGCCGGGCAGGAGGGGGCCGGCTCCGTCCGGGTCGGGCAGCAGCGGCCCCAGCACCGGGATGCTGCTGGCCGGGACGCCGCCGAAGCTGACCGTGCCGCCCAGGGCGCACAGGTAGAAGTTGAACCAGGACCCGTAGCTACCGGCGCGTCCGAAGTTGTTCGACTTCTGCGGGGTGAGGCGCAGGAAGTTCTCCACGAGTCCCCGGTTGTCGTTGAGGTTGGACGAGAGCTGCCCGAGCCTGATGATGTCGTCGCGCAGCGGGGGCCGCGCGTCGTTGAGCAGGCCGGCCGTGGTGGTGGTCAGGTCGGCGATCGGGCCCAGGGTGGAGCCGATCGCCACGCGGTCCTGCGCGAGGCCGCTGACGAGCTGCTGGAGCGAGACGATGAGCCCGGAGAGCCGCTCGTCGCGGGCGTTGACCGTGTCCAGCACCGCGTTCAGGTTGTTGATCAGGGAGCCGATCACCTGATCCCGGTCGGCGATGGCCGAGGTCAGCGACGCCGTGCGGGCGAGCAGGGAGTTGACCGTGGAGCCCTGACCCTGGAGCACCTGGATGATCTCGAAGGAGAGCTGGTTGATGTCGTCGGGGTTCAGCGCCTGGAACAGCGGCTTGAACCCGTTGAACACCACCGTGAGGTTCAGCGGCGGTCGCGTCTGGCTCACCGGCACGGTGGCGTCCGCGGACAGCATCGCGTTCATCGGGCCGTTGCCGCGGGAGATCTCGAGGTAGCGCTGCCCGACGAGGTTCTGGTACTTGATCGAGAAGATCGACGCCGCCGGGATGCGGCGGCTCTCGTCGACCTTGAACGACACCTCCGCGACCTGGCGGTCGACCAGCTCGACGTCGGTGACCTGACCCACGCGCACCCCGGCGATGCGCACGTCGCTGCCCGCGATCAGACCCGAGGCGTCGGTGAACCGTGCCTTGTAGCTCTCGGTGGTCCCGAAGTACGTGTTCTGGACCGTGGTGAGCAGCACCGCGACCGACACCAGCGTCACGAGCGTGAAGATCCCCAGCTTGATCAGCGGCGACGCGACACCCCTCATCGGATCACCGCCGGGGCTCCGCGCAGCGTGGCCGCGGTCAGGTAGGGGGCGAAGGACGGGACGGCCGCGGGGGCCAGGCCCATCTGCATCGCCGTCACCTCGGTCACCAGGCGGCGCTCCTCAGGGGAGTTGGGGGAATCGGGAAGACCGATGTTGGCGCCGTCCACCCGACCGGGAGCGCTCTGGCCGGTGGTCGCCGCGGGACCCGCCTCGCCGGTCTGGGAGTCCTGCTCGATCTGGGCGCCCTGACCGTTCGCGTAGGCGTTCTGGGTGCTGCGCGACGCCGCCCCGTGCGACGACCCGTCGACGATCGGGCCACCCGGCGGGTCCTGCGGGGCCTGACCCTGGATGTTGTAACAGCGCGGGCCCCGTGTGTCGCCGTAGATCGGGGCGTCGCTGGCGACGTACTTGCCCCGGTCGATGACGATCTCGGCGTCGATCTGGATGCCGGTGTCCGGCCGGAGCACCGCATTGATCTTCGGCGTGAGGTCCGTGAGCTGCTGGAACAGGCAGGGGAACTCGGGGCTGTAGCGGGCGAGCAGTTCGAGGATCGGCCGGGACGTCGCCGCGAGCTCGATGATGTTCGCCCGGTTCGCGGCCAGGAAGTCGGTGGTCACGTTCGACGCGGAGGTCACCGAGCGGAACGTCGACTCGAACGCCGCCCGCTGCTGGACGAGGGTCTGGCTGGTGGTCACCAGGTTGTCGAGGGCGGCGATGAGATCCGGCGAGGCCTGGTTGTAGATGTCGGCCGTCGGCGCCAGCGACTGGACGTTGGCGATCAGGTCGGGCAGCGAGGGATTGATCCCCTCGATGTACTGGTTGACCTGGACCAGCGTGTTCCCCAGCTGCTCACCGCGCCCCGACAGCGCCTGGGAGATCGCGCCGAGGGTGTCCGAGAGCTTCTGGGGCTGGACCGCGGTCAGCACCGGGAGCAGGTTGTTGAGGACCTGCTCGGTCTCGGTGGCGTTCTTCGAGCGGTCCTGGCTGATCTCGTCGCCGTCCTGCAGCGGGCGCGAACTCGGGTTCTCCGGGATGGAGAGCGAGACGTAGCGCTCGCCGAACAGGGTCTTCGGGATGAGCATCGCCGTGGTGTTGCTCGGGATGGACGGCAGGAAGTCCGGGGACATCGCCATCTCGATGGTCGCGCCCGAGCCGTCGCTGTCCACCGACCGGATCTCGCCCACGATGATGCCGCGGACCTTCACGTCGCCCTGCTTGGAGAGCTGGTTGCCGACCGTGTCGGTCTTCAGCGTGACCGTCTCGACCGGCTTGAACGCCTTGTTGAACAGGGCCAGGCACAGGGTCACGATGAGTATGATGATCATGAGGAGCGCCAGTCCCATGAGGCGGCGCCGGGTCGGGCTCAGGGGCGGACGCTTGTCCTTGACCTGCGGGCCCCAGTCGTCCTGCGTGTCCTGGGTCTGCGTCGGCGCGCTCATCCGGCGATCCTGATCGAGGTCGTCGTGCCCCAGATGCCCAGCGTCATCAGGTTGTCCAGGATGTTGAAGACCACGATGGAGTTGCGGACCGCGTTGCCCACCGCGACGCCCACCCCGGCCGGACCGCCGCTGGCGTTGTAGCCGTAGTAGCAGTGGATCAGGATGATCACGAGGGCGAACGCGAGGACTTTCAAGAACGAGTACGCGACGTCCTGCGGTGGCAGGAACAGGTTGAAGTAGTGGTCGTACGTGCCCGCCGACTGCGTGTAGAAGTTCGTGACCAGCAGCCGCGAGGCCAGGTACGAGCTCACCAGGCCGATGACGTAGAGCGGGATGACGGCCACGAAGCCGGCGACGACGCGGGTGGTCACCAGGAACGGCAGCGAGGGCACGGCCATGACCTCGAGGGCGTCGATCTCCTCCGAGACCCGCTGGGCGCCGAGCTGCGCGGTGAAGCCGGCGCCGACGGTGGCCGAGAGGGCCAGCGCCGACACCAGGGGTGCCACCTCGCGGGTGTTGAAGTAGGCGGTGACGAAGCCGGAGAACGCCGACGTGCCGATCTGGTTCAGCGCCGAGTAGCCCTGAAGGCCGACGACGCTGCCGGTGAAGAACGTCAGCGTGCCGACGATGACCACCGTGCCGCCGATGAGGGCGAGCGCGCCGGAGCCGAAGGCGACCTCGGTCAGCAGACGGAGGACCTCGCGCTGGTAGCGGACGATCGACTTGGGGACCCAGCCGAGCGTGCGCGCGAAGAAGGACGCCTGATCGCCCAGGGTGTCGAGCACCCCGAGCGGGGCCTCGACCGCGCGCTTGACGCGTGGGGGGAGCGTGATCATCTGGTTTCCTGGCCCGGGGTCAGAACTTGCTCGGGGGAACGATGTTGAGGTAGACGGCCGTCACGATGACGTTGATCGCGAACAGCAGGATGAACGTGATGACGACGGACTGATTGACCGCGTCGCCCACGCCCTTCGGACCGGCGGCCGGGTTCAGGCCACGGAACGCCGCGACGATGCCCGCGGTGAGACCGAACAGCGCCGCCTTGATGAAGCCGACGAGGAGGTCGGACCCCTTGGACAGCGCCGAGAACCCCTGGATGTACGCACCGGGCGTCACGCCCTGGAGCACCACGTTGAAGTAGTAGCCGCCGGCGACGCCGACGATCGAGACCAGGCCGAACAGCAGGGCCGAGACCAGGATCGCGGCGAGCACCCGGGGTACGACCAGGCGCTGGATCGGGTTGATGCCCAGCACCTCCATGGCGTCGATCTCCTCGCGGATGGTGCGGGCGCCGAGGTCCGCACAGATCGCCGCGCCGCCCGCACCGGCGACCAGCAGGGCGCAGATGACCGGCGCGGCCTGCTGGATCACTGCCAGCGTGCTGGCCGCGCCGGAGAACGACTGCGCGCCGAACTGGCGGATCAGTGACCCGAGCTGCAGCGAGATGACCGAACCGAACGAGATCGACACCAGCGCCGCGGGGAGGATGCAGACCCGGGAGATGAACCAGCACTGCTCGACGAACTCTTTGAACTGGAACGGGCGCTGGAAGATTCCGACCGCGATGTCGAGCGCGAGGGCGAACAGCTTGCCCGCCGCAGTGAGCGCTCCGGACCCCGGGAAGTTCCCCGTGGCGAGACGTGAGCTCACGAGCCGCCCCGCTTGAACATCCGCCGCAGGCCGCCCAGCACGCCTTCGTCCTCGTCCTGGCCACCGTTGCGGCCGTCGCCCTGCGGAGCCTGGCCACCGTTCTGGCCCTGGTCACCCTGCGGACCGGCTGCGGGGGCGGCCCACCCGGCGCGGTCGTCACCGCGGCTCGAGCGCGGGACCGACTGCGCACCCTGCTCGACCGGTTGCATGGTCACGATCCCGGGGTCCTCCCGGTCGGCGGACTCGTCCTCGCCGCCGCGCCAGGCGTGCCGGCCGCGGGGCTCGTCGTCCTCGCCCGACTGCCGACCCTGCTGGTCCTGGCCCTGCTGGTCCTGGCCTTGCTGGTCCTGGCCCTGCTGGTCGTCGCTCACCGCCTCGAACTGCTCGGTGTGCTGCTCGGAGGTCTCGCGGTCGGGTTCACCGTCGTCCTGCGAGTCCTGCGAGTCGTCCGACTGGCGCGATCCGTTCGAGTCCTGCGAGTCGTCCGACTGCTGCGAGCCGTCCGAGTCCTGGGAGTCGCCCGAGTCCTGGGAGTCGTCGTCCCCGGAGCCCTCCTGGGAGCCCTCCCCGGAGGCCTCGTCGGAGTCCTCCTCGCCGCCCTCCTTGGTGTGCTCCCCGGCCTGGGGCAGGACGACCGTGCCGCCGGCGTCCTCGTCGACGGGAACGCCGACCAGCGGCTCGTCGGACTCGGGAGGGGCGGGCGGTGCCCGGCGCGCCTCGGCGTCGGCGTTGGGGTCACCACTGCCGGCCTGGTCGCCCTCGCCCTCGCCCTCCTGGGTGCCGCCGTCGACCATGCTGTTGTCCTCGGCCTCGGACATCGCCTGGTAGCCGAACGGGTCGGCGTCCTCGGGGGGCTGGTTCCGCGTGATCTCGATCAGCTCGGTGCGGTCCTGGTCGCGGCTGATGCCGTAACGCTCCTGGTCGTCCTCGGTGAGGGACTCGAGGATCGCGGTCTGCGCCTTCGGCGGCAGGGTGTGCAGGACCTGCATGACGCGGTCCTTGCGCCGCTGCACCGCCTTGCGCTCGGGCACGCCCTCGCTGACCTCGAGCTGTGGGTCGATGAACGACTCCTCGGACTCCGCCGAGCCACCCTTCTTCTTCAGCTCCTCCATCTCGGCCTCCATCTGGCCCGAGTCCTTCTCCTCGGACATGCCGATGGGACCGACGCGCCGGCCCTGGAGGAACTGCTGCACGGCGGGCTCCTCGGAGGTCAGGAGCACCTCGCGCGGGCCGAACATCACCAGGTTCTTCCGGAACAGCATCCCGATGTTGTCCGGCAGCGACCGGGCCGTGCCCAGGTGGTGGGTGACGATGAGGATCGTCGCGTCGAGCTGGGCGTTCAGGTCGACGATGAGCTGGTTGAGGTAGGCCGTGCGGACCGGGTCGAGGCCGGAGTCGGGCTCGTCGACCAGGATGATCTCGGGGTCGAGCACCAGCGCGCGGGCCAGCCCGGCGCGCTTCTTCATCCCGCCCGAGATCTCGCCGGGCAGCTTGTCCTCCGCACCGCCGAGCCCGACGAGGTCGAGCTTCTCCATGACGATGTCGTTGATCTCCGACTCGCCCTTCTTGGTGTGCTCACGCAGCGGGAAGGCGATGTTGTCGAAGATGTTCATCGACCCGAACAGCGCGCCGTCCTGGAACAGCACACCGAACAGTTTGCGGATCTCGTAGAGCTTCGACTCCGAGCACCGCACGAGGTCGGTGTCGTGGATGAAGATCGAGCCCTTCTCGGGCTTGAGCAGACCGATGATCGACTTGAGGAGCACCGACTTGCCGGTCCCCGAGGGGCCGAGCAGGACGCTCACCTCGCCGGCCGGCAGCGTCAGCGTGACGTCGGACCAGATGTTGGAGCTGCCGAACGATTTCGACAGATTCTTGATGCCGACCTCGACGCCCGCCATTGGAGTCCTCCCGCTGTCGCCCGTGTGTCGACGCATGCACGTTCCGTGTTACCGACGCCATCGAGCCGGCGCTCCGCGAGAGGGGCGTCACGTCTACAACGACCGATGGACGCGGAGGTTACTCGACCGACAACCTGGGCATGCGCCCGGTGATGGTCCGTCGCTCGCCGAGGATCTCTGCTCCGACCGGGCGATCTTCCCCGGTGTCCCCACGCATTCGGTCGACCGGCGACGGCCGACGGGGGCGGCGGTCCCGGCGTACGCCACCCGGCCGGGGAGATGCGCATTCACGATCGAGCGTGCTCACGAACGACGCCGGGGCGGGGACCCGTCGGGTCCCCGCCCCGGCGGGACGTGCTGTGTCGGCAGGCGACGATCAGGTCAGGCTGATCTTCGCGCCGGCCTCCTCGAGCTTGGCCTTGGCCGCGTCGGCGGCCTCCTTGGTGACGCTCTCGAGGATCGGCTTCGGGGCGCTCTCGACGAGCTCCTTGGCCTCCTTGAGGCCCAGGCCCGAGACGACCTCACGGACGACCTTGATGACCTGGATCTTCTTGTCACCCGCGGCCTCGAGGACGACGTTGAACTCGTCCTTCTCCTCCTCGACCGGGGCGGCCGCACCGCCGGCGGCCGGGGCCGCGGCGGCGACCGGCGCGGCCGCGGAGACCTCGAAGGTCTCCTCGAACTTCTTCACGAACTCCGAGAGCTCGATCAGGGTCATGTCCTTGAAGGCGTCGAGCAGCTCGTCGGTGGACATCTTCGCCATGGGGGCGCTCCTATCAAGAAAAACGTCCGGCAGGTTCACCGGGCGATGGTCTGGGGGTGGGTGTCAGGCCTGGTCGGCGGTGGCCGCGGTGGCGTCGGCGTCCTCGACGGCCGCGACGGCCTCCTCGGTGCTGGCGCTGCCTTCCTGGGCCCGCTTGTCCTGCAGGGCCTGCGCGAGGCGGGCGATCTGCGAGGCGGGGGCATTGAACAGGCCGGCGGCCTTCGCGAGGTTGCCCTTCATGGCGCCGGCCAGCTTGGCCAGCAGGACCTCGCGGGACTCGAGGTCGGCGAGCTGCCCGACCTCGGCGGCGGAGAGCGCGCGGCCCTCCATGTAGCCGCCCTTGACGACCAGGGCCCTGTTGTCGCGGCCGAAGTCGCGCAGCGTCTTGGCGGCGTCGACGGGCTCGCCGGACACGAAGGCGATCGCGGTGGGGCCGACGAGCAGGTCGTCGAGACCCTCGACCCCGGCCTCGGCGGCAGCGCGCTTGACCAGCGTGTTCTTGGCGACGGCGTAGGTCACGTCCGGGCCCAGCGAACGACGCAGCTGCGAGAGCTGCTTCATCGACAGGCCGCGGTACTCGGTGACGACCATGGCCGAGGCATCGCGGAACTCCGCGGTGATCTCGGCGACGGCGGCCACCTTCTCGGCGGCCGGTGCGCCGGTTCTGGCTGCCATCCGCGCCTCCTTTCGGCGTGTACGGCGACCGGTGGTGCTCGACGCCCCGGAACGACGAAACGCCCCGTGCGCAGTCGCACGGGGCGTCGGGACGGCGACCGGGAGAGACCCGGACGTCCGTCGCAACCCTCGTCCTCCTGCGCGGGACGCCCCCGTCGGGGGCCTTCGTCCTGCCCGGGCGGACCCGGGAGGAGACCAGCGGTCTCGGGTGGATCAGGTGATCTGGGAACGAGAATACGCGGCGGCCGGGACGGTGCCCGCAGCGGGGCCCGTCCCGGCCGCCACGTGTTCGTCCTGCTCAGGCCTCGGTGACCGAGAGGAGGTTGCGCGTGCGGTTCGGGTCGACGGGGATGCCCGGGCCCATGGTCGTGGTCACGGTGATCTTCTTGACGTACCGGCCCTTGGCCGCGGCCGGCTTGGCCCGCAGGATCTCGTCGAGCGCGGCGCCGTAGTTCTCGACGAGCTTCTCGACGTCGAAGCTGGCCTTGCCGATGATCAGGTGCAGGTTCGCCTGCTTGTCGACGCGGAAGTTCACCTTGCCGCCCTTGATGTCGCTCACCGCGCGGGCGACGTCGGGGGTCACGGTGCCGGTCTTCGGGTTCGGCATCAGGCCGCGCGGGCCCAGGATGCGCGCCACCCGGCCGACCTTGGCCATCTGGTCGGGCGCGGCGACGGCGGCGTCGAAGTCGAGCCACCCGCCCTGGATGCGCTCGATGAGGTCGTCGGCGCCCACGGCGTCGGCGCCGGCCGCCTCGGCCTCGCGCGCCTTGTCGCCGGTGGCGAACACGATCACGCGGGCGGTCTTGCCGGTGCCGTGCGGGAGGTTGACGGTGCCGCGGACCATCTGGTCGGCCTTGCGCGGGTCGACGCCCAGGCGCATGGCGACCTCGACGGTCGCGTCCATCTTCGTGCTGGCGGTCTCCTTCGCGAGCTCCGCGGCCTCCAGGGGCGCGTAGAGCTTGTCGAAGTCCACCTTCTCGGCGGCCTGCTGATAGGCCTTGCTGCGCTTCATCTCTGTCCTTCAGTCGGGCGTGGATCAGTGTGGTGACGGGCGGCGCACGCCCTCCCACGGTGCTGTCGCGTCAAGGAGACGCGGGGTCCTTACTCCGAGACCGTGAGTCCCATCGAGCGGGCGGTGCCGGCGATGATCTTCGAGGCCTGGTCGAGGTCGTTGGCGTTGAGGTCGGCCATCTTGGTCTGGGCGATCTCCCGGACCTGGTCCGCGGTCACCGAGCCGACCTTCCTCGTGTGCGGCGTGGCGCTGCCGGACTTCACACCGGCCGCGGCCAGCAGCAGCTTCGCCGCCGGCGGGGTCTTGAGCTCGAAGGTGAAGGACCGGTCCTCGTAGACCGAGATCTCCACCGGCACGACCTGACCGCGCTGCGCCTCGGTGGCGGCGTTGTAGGCCTTGCAGAACTCCATGATGTTCACGCCGTGCTGACCCAGGGCCGGGCCGACGGGCGGGGCCGGGGTGGCCGCGCCGGCGCTGATCTGCAGCTTGACGACTGCGGAGAGCCGTCTCTTCTTCGGGGGCATTCGCGTCCTGGTTCCTGTTCTTCCGTGATCCCGGGGATCAGAATCTTGGAGACCTGGTTGAACCCGAGCTCGACCGGGGTCTCCCGGCCGAAGATCGAGACGAGCACCTTGAGCTTCTGCGCGTCGACGTTGACCTCGGAGATGCTCGCCGGCAGCGTCGCGAACGGCCCGTCCATGACCGTCACCGACTCGCCGACCTCGAAGTCGACCTCGACGGTGGGCTTGGCGCCGAACGCCTCGGTGCCGGACTTGTCGGCGCCCTTGGCCTTCTTCGGCGCCTCCTGGCGCGGCAGGAGGAACTTGACGACCTCGTCGAGCGTCAGCGGCGAGGGCCGCGACGTCGCGCCCACGAACCCGGTGACACCCGGGGTGTTGCGCACCGCGCTCCACGAGGCGTCGTTGAGGTCCATCCGCACGAGGATGTAGCCGGGCAGCACCTTGCGCTGGACCTGCTTGCGCTGCCCGTTCTTGATCTCGGTGACCTCCTCGGTGGGCACCTCGACCTGGAAGATGAAGTCCTCGACGTCCAGGGTCTGGACGCGTGTCTCGAGGTTGGCCTTCACCTTGTTCTCGTAGCCGGCGTAGGAGTGCACGACGTACCAGTCGCCGGGCGCGAGCCGCAGCGACTCCTTGAGGGCGGCCGCGGGGTCGACCTCCTCCTCCGGCTCCGGCTCCGGCGACGGCCTCGGGCCCGGTGACGACCGGACTGCCCTCGGCGCCCTGCTCGGCGGCGTCGGCGGTGCCGGCGGCCTGCTCCGGCAGGTCCGAGGGATCGGAGTCCGACGGGACACCGAGCGCCTCGCGGGCCTCCTCGATGTCGTCGGTGGGGTCGTGCGCCGCATCGAGGTCGGTGGCGTCGCCGTCGGCACGCGACGCCTCGGCGGCGCGGGCGACCTCACCGTCGGTGAGGGTGTCGGCGCGCTCCTCGGTGCTGAGGTCCGAACCGTCGCGGACCATCACGCCGCGGGTGCGGGCCTCGCCCACGAGCTCGGGCTCGCCGCCGTCGGAAGAGGTACCGGTGGTGGTGTCGTGGTCGGACTCGGTGTCCGCTCCTGGGGAGGTCACTTCTCGTCTCACTTCCTTTGCACGGCAGGCACCGGGACGGTGCTCGGCGCGGCCGCTCGTGGAGCGGTCAGCCGAAGAGGGCGAACACGGCCTTGGCGAAGACCGCGTCGAGCCCCGCGACCAGCGCCACCATGAACGACACGAACACGAGGACGACGGCCGTGTAGACCACGATCTGTCGCCGGGTCGGCCAGTGCACCTTGCGGAGCTCGGCGACGACCTCGCGCAGGAACCGGCGCAGCCGGGTGATGAGCGACCCCTGCGGTGCGGCCTCGGCCCGATCGCGCGTCGGGGTCGCGGTGCCCTTGCCCCCGGACCGCGCGGCCCCGTTGCCACCGGCCCGCGTGGAACCCGTCTCCGACCCGGCCTCGGCCCGACGGCGACGGCCCGCGGCGGTGACCGGACGCGCGTCGTCGTCGTCGCCGGAGCGCCGACGCCGGCTGCTGTCCTCGCTCACTGCGCCGTCCTCACCGTCCCTCGTCGTCCGCCCGGCCGTGTCGGCGCGGGCCCTGACCCTGCTGCAGGGGCGACAGGACTTGAACCTGCAACCTGCGGTTTTGGAGACCGCTGCTCTGCCAGTTGAGCTACGCCCCTGTGACGGTGCACGACCGTCGCGGACGCCCCGGCACGCGGCGCGCGGCACCGAGGATCGGCGCGCGACGACGACGGACGGCTCGTCCGACCACTCATGTTACGGCACGACCGTGTGCTGACCGGCACGGGCCCGGGCCCGGGGAGCGCACCCGGTGGACGGGTGCACCGGGTTCCGCGACGGGTCGCGGCGGTCTGCCAGAATATCGGAACATGGCATCGGTCACGTCGTCCTCGGACACGCAGCGCAGCGGAGCTGGACCCTCGGGCGGCTCCGACTCCCGATCCGACTCGTCCTCCCCGGCGGACACCGTGCCGCTCGCGCCCACCGCGACCGATCGGCGCATCTCCGCCCGTGTCGGTGGCATCGCCGAGTCGGCCACGCTGGCCGTCGACGCCAAGGCCAAGGCACTCAAGGCCGCGGGCCGCCCGGTGATCGGCTTCGGCGCCGGTGAGCCCGACTTCCCGACCCCGCAGCCCGTCGTGGACGCCGCGATCGCGGCCTGCTCGGACCCGAAGAACCACCGCTACTCCCCCGCCGCCGGGCTGCCCGAGCTGCGGGAGGCCATCGCGGCGAAGACGCTGCGCGACTCCGGCTGGCAGGTCGAGGCGCGTCAGGTCCTCGTGACCAACGGCGGCAAGCAGGCCGTCTTCGAGGCGTTCGCCGCCCTGATCGACCCGGACGACGAGGTCCTGCTGCCGGCGCCCTACTGGACCACCTACCCCGAGGCCGTGCGCATGGCCGGGGGCCAGCCGGTGGTGGTGGGCGCCGACGAGAGCACCGACTTCCTGCCGACCGTGGAGGCCCTCGAGGCCGCCAGGACGCCGCGGACCAAGGCGCTGCTGTGGTGCTCGCCGTCCAACCCGACCGGCGCGGTCGCCCCGCGCGCCCTGGTCGAGGCGGTCGGCCGGTGGGCGGCCGAGCACGGCATCTGGGTGATCGCCGACGAGATCTACGAGCACCTGACCTACGACGGCGCCGAGCACGTGTCGATGCCGGTGGCCGTTCCCGAGATCGCCGACCGCTGCGTCGTGCTCAACGGCGTGGCCAAGACCTACGCCATGACCGGGTGGCGCGTGGGCTGGATGATCGGGCCGGCCGACGTGATCGCCGCCGGACTGAACATGCAGTCGCACCTGACCTCGAACGTCTGCAACGTCGCCCAGCGCGCGGCGCTCGAGGCGGTGTCCGGCCCGCTGGACGCCGTCGCCGAGATGCGCCAGGCCTTCGACCGCCGCCGGCGGCTGATCGTCGAGCTGCTCTCGGCCATCGACGGGGTCGAGTGCCCGACGCCGAAGGGCGCCTTCTACGTGTACGCCTCCGTGGCGGGCCTGCTGGGCAAGGAGCTACGTGGCCAGCGCCCCCGGACCAGCGTCGAGCTGGCCGCGCTCGTCCTCGAACACGCCGAGGTCGCCGTGGTGCCCGGCGAGGCGTTCGGTTCGCCCGGATACTTCCGGCTCTCGTACGCTCTGGGTGACGACGACCTGCGCACCGGGGTGGAGCGCATGGGCGCGCTGCTCGCCGAGGCGCGCTGACCCACCAGGAGCTCGACGCACGGCACGACCGGGACGTGGGCGTCCCCTCGACGAAGGAGACGTGGGTGAGCCGTCGGCCGTCCTCCCGCCCCCGCACGGCCAGGGTCGTCCTCCTGGCCGTCGCCACGCTGTTCGCGCTGCTGGTGACCCCGAGCGCGAGCGCGAATCCCGAGCCGGCAGCACCGGCCGCGCCGTCGGCACCGGCGGCCCCGTCGTATGCCGGGCAGCGCTACGTGGCCCTCGGCGACTCGTACACCGCGTCACCGCTGACCGGCCCGTCGGCGGGGCCGCCACCGGGGTGCCTGCGGTCGGCGAACAACTACCCGCACCTCGTCGCGACGCAGACCGGCGCGGCGCTGACCGACGTGAGCTGCAGCGGGGCGCAGACCCGCGACTTCTCGTCGGCGCAGGCGGTCAACGGGGGGTCGAACCCACCGCAGTACCGGGCCCTGGGCGTGGGCACCGAGCTGGTCACGGTGGGTATCGGCGGCAACGACATCGGGTTCAGCGACATCGTGCGCAACTGCGTGAGCCCGACCCCGTTCGGCACCCCGTGCCGTGACCGCTACACCGCTGGTGGCACCGACCAGATCCGCGCGCGGCTCGACACGCTCGCCGGACGCCTGGACGCGGTGCTCCTCGAGGTGCACGCCCGGTCGCCGAAGGCGAAGGTCCTGCTCGTCGGCTACCCGTCGATCCTGCCGCCCACCGGCCCCGGCTGCTACCCGGTCGTGCCGTACACCGCCGGCGACGTCGACTACCTGCGCGGGGTGCTCGGCGACCTGAACTCGACGATCTCCGAGGCGGCGGCGGGTGGTGCCGCCACCTACGTCGACACCTTCACCCCGACGATCGGGCACGACGTGTGCCAGGTCCCCGGCGCCAAGTGGATCGAGGGCCTGGTGCCCACCGCCCCGGCCGCGCCGGTGCACCCCAACGCCCTCGGCGCGGCAGCGCTCTCGCGCGCCGTACTCACGACCCTCGGTGTGCCGGCCTGAGCACAGGTGAGCAGAAAGAAGTGCTTCAGCACTTCTTTCTGCTCACCTGGGCGCAGCCCACCGTGACCTGCAGGATCGTGCGGACCACGAGCTCGGGGTCGTCCCACATCGGCACGTGTCCGCAGCCGGGGAGGCGGACGACCTCCGCCCCGGGCAGCCGGGCGCGCATCGGCACCCCGTAGCGCGCCCACGGGATGGTGCGGTCGTGCTCGGCCCATGCGAGCCGGATCGGACAGGACGCCGAGGCCAGCGGCGCGAACGCGTCCTGGGCGCGGGCCCCGGCGAGGAACTCGTCGAGCATCGCGCACCCCTCGAGGTCGTCGAACAGGCCCGGCACCTCGGCACCGGGGACGCGGTCGCCGTTCTCCATGATCCGCCGCAGCATCACGCGCCGTGCCCGCGGGCGGTCGGCGAGCCGCCGGATCCACGCCGGCCGGCCGAGGGCCATGGCGATCCGGAAGCTCGCGACCAGGCGGCGCAGATCGAGCGGGCGGCGCCACGCCCCGGCCGGCGAGAGGGCCACGCAGGAGAGCGCCCGGCCGCGGCGCGCGAGCTCGAGGGCCACCCACCCCCCGAGGGAGTTGCCCACGACGTGGGCGGTGTCGATCCCGGCGTCGTCCAACTCCGCGCACACCGCGTCGACGAGCTCGGGCACGCGGACCGGCACGTCCTCGTCCCACGGACGCCCGCCGCGGTGGCCCCGCATCGTCGGCGCGAACACGTCGTGGTGGCGCTCCAGCTCACCGAGGACGGGCCGCCACGCCCGCCAGGACATGCTCACCCCATGGAGCAGGACGAGCGGGGCGCCGTGGCCTCCGCGGTAGGAGGGTTCCGTGGGCTCCGCCGCCTCGCGCATGCCCGCTCCCGACGTCGCTGTCCCGTCCCGGATGAGAACACGGGTGCGGGCGTGGGGCCACCCGGCGCGGGATCAGGAACGGACGGTGGCGACAGCCTTGCCGAGCACGCCCTTGCCGTCGGCCGTGGCGGTCACGCTCACGGTGAGGATGCCGTCGTCGTCGCGCGCGGTGACCTTGCCGCCGAGCTCGACCTCGGCTCCGGTGTCGTCGTCGGGAACGACCACGGGCTTGGTGAACCGGGTGGAGAACGCGGTGACCGCGGTGGGGTCGCCGGCCCAGTCGGCGACGTGGCGCGCGGCGAGGGCCATCGTGAACATGCCGTGGGCGATCACCCCCGGCAGGCCGGCGTCGACCGCGGTGCGCTCGTTCCAGTGGATCGGGTTGAGATCCCCCGACGCCCCGGCATAGCGCACGAGATCGGCCCGGGTGATCGTCACCGTGGTCGTGGGCAGGGTGTCGCCGACGGCGGCGTCGCGGACACTCACGCGGACGCCTCGTCGTCGCCGGCGCGCCCGACCAGCGTCGCGGTCGTCGTCAGGACCGCGGCGCCGTCGGGGTCGGTGACCTCGCAGCGGAAGGTGACGACGTCGTTGCCCGCGAGCTCCCGGATCTCGTCGACCGAGGCGACGGTGGTGAGGACGTCCCCCGCGTACAGCGGGCGCTGCAGGGTGAAGGCCTGATCGCGGTGGACCACGCGCGTGAAGTCCAGACCGAGCGCCGGGTCCTCGACGACGCCGCGGACGGCCGCCCACGTGAACACCACACCGAACGTGGTGGGCGCGACGACGTCACGGTGACCCGCGGCCCGCGCGGCGTCACGGTCGTGGTGCACCGGGTCGGTGGCCCCGACCGCGACCGCGAACTCGCGAATCTTCTCCGCCGCGACCTCGTAGGTCTGCGGGGGCCACGTGCGGCCGACGAAGGACGCGTCGAGGGGCACCGGGGGAGGCTCAGCGGGTCTCGCGGTGCCCGCGGTGGGTGCCGCAGTTCGGGCAGAACTTCTTGATGGTGAGGCGGTCCGGGTCGTTCCGCCGGTTCTTGCGCGTGATGTAGTTGCGGTTCTTGCACTCCTCGCACGCCAGCGTGATCTTCGGGCGGACGTCGGTCGTGGCCACGGGAGTTCCTCTCTCGACAACGTGCTGTGTTCGGTAGCGGTGGCCGGACTTGAACCGGCGACACAGCGATTATGAGCCGCTTGCTCTGCCACCTGAGCTACACCGCCGCGATGAGCCTCCTGCGACGGTACCCGTCACATGACGAGGCCGGCGGAGCTTTCGCCGCCGGCCTGCTCACCGAGAGCCCCTTTACGGAATCGAACCGTAGACCTTCTCCTTACCATGGAGACGCTCTGCCGACTGAGCTAAAGGGGCCTGCCCCGCGGGGCGCTGTCCACACTACCGCTGGGTCTCAGGCGATCAGCGTCCGGGGTCCGGCCTCGGACCCCTCGTCGCCGAGGCGCACGTCGAGCGATTCGAGCCACGCGTCGAAGCCGTGCGCGGGCAGTGGGCGGGAGACCAGGTAGCCCTGCGCGACGTCGCAGCCCATCTCCTCGAGGATGCTGCGGACCCCCGCGCACTCGACGCCCTCGGCGACCACCGTGAGGCCCAGCGTGTGCCCCATCTCCACGATCGCCCGGACGACGGCGACGTCGCCGTACTCGGTGCCCATGCCGAGCACGAAGCTCTTGTCGATCTTGACCTGGTCCACCGGGAGCCGGCGGAGGTGCGCCAGGGAGGACTGGCCGGTGCCGAAGTCGTCCACGGCCAGCCGGCACCCGAGGGCGTGCAGCCTGCGCAGGACCGGCAGGGCCAGGTCACGCTCGGACGACACCCCGGACTCGGTCAGCTCGAGGGTCAGCAGCTCGGGCGGGACACCGTGGCGCGCCAGCGCGTCCGCGACCTCGCCGGGGAAGGCGGCGTCGGCGAGGTTGCCGACGGCGACGTTGATCGCGACCGAGAGCCGCATGCCACGGTCGAGCCACCGGCGGGCGGCGCTGAGGGCCTCGTCGAGCACGAAGCTCGTGAGCTCGCCGATCTGACCGGTCGTGGTGAGGACGGGGACGAACTCGTCGGGCAGCAGCGGGCCGAGCTCGGGGTGGTCCCACCGGGCGAGTGCCTCGACACCGATCACGGTGCGCTCGCCGAGGGACACCACGGGCTGGAAGTCGACACGGACGTCGCGGCGGGCCACGGCCTCGGAGAACCCGCGGATGAGCGAGAGGCGGCGCCGGACGCGCTCGCCCATGCTCGGGTCGTAGCAGCGCACCGGCTCACCGCCGTCGCGCGTCGCGGCGAGCGCGACGTCGGCGCGGCGCAGCAGGGCCGCGGCGCGCTCCGGGCCGGCGTCGGGGACCCCGGCCGCGCTCAGCCACGGTCCGTCGGCGGCCACGCCGACCACCACGGGCGCCTCGAACGGCACGCCCTCGACGAGGTAGGGACGCAGGAGCTGCTCGCGCATCTCCTCGGCCGAGCGGTGCGCGGTCCCCGGATCCACGTCGGCGACGACCACGGCGAACGTGTCGCCCTCCAGGCGCGCGGCGACCCGGCCGCGCGGGGCGACCGAGGCCGCCCGTCTGCTGCCGCACACGGCGGCGAGGCGCTCGGCGGCCAGGCGGACGAACACGTCGCCCCGGGCGTGTCCGAGGGCGTCGGTGACCTGGTCGAGCAGCGCGAAGTCGACGACCGCGACCGCACCACCGCGCGCGAGGTGCTCCCCCGCCGCGTGCAGGAAGCCCTCGCGGTTGCGCAGCCCGGTCAGGGGATCGTGGTGGGCGTCGCGGCGCAGGCGCTCGGCGAGGGCCTCGGCCTCGGCGTCGCGCCGGCCCCGGCGGCGGTACCCGACGAGCAGGACGGCGACGGCGGCGGCGAGCGCGACGGTGACGGCCACGCCGACGACGAGCACGACGGTCACCGCGGAGGAGGCGCTGCCGACGAGGACGTCGGACGAGGGGAGCCCACCGGGCCTCGCCACATCGTTCCCCTTCCGCGCCCGGCCATCGCCGCCCCCGAGCCAGCAATTCCCTGCAGATGTTCACACTACGCAACAGTCGTCGCGAAGGACCCGGCAGGGATTCACTCCTCCGGCCCAACAACGCTCCGTGATTCGTGGAACATCACCCACCGCCTGTCCCCCGGGTCACCCGGCCGGGCCACGGTGATCGCACGGCGGGCGCGACGACCCTCTGATGGGATGGTCATCGCAGGGCCGACCAGGACGGGAGCGGGCGTGACCGAGGACTCCAGGGGACGCGGCGTGCGGGCGGGCATCGTCGCCACCGGCAGCGAGCTGCTCACCGGACGCATCACCGACCGCAACGGTCCGTGGGTCGCCGAGCGCCTCGGCGAGCTCGGCGTCGAGGTCTCCCACCTCATGCTCGTGGGCGACCGCGGCGAGGACATGGCGGCGGCCCTGCGCTTCCTGGCCGGCGACGGCGTGGACCTCGTGGTCACCACCGGTGGGCTCGGACCGACCGCCGACGACCTGACCGCCGAGGTGGTCGCGACCGAGACGGGGCGTCCCCTCGAGCTCGACGAACACATGGAGAAGGTGGTCGGTGGGATCATCGCCCGCTTCGCCGACCGCCTGCGCTGGGACGCCGACGCCCTGGCCGAGGCCAACCGCAAGCAGGCGATGGTGCCGCGCGGTGCCACGCCGATCACGCCGGCCGGCACGGCGCCCGGGCTCGCGGTGCCGGGCTCCTCCACCGGCTCCGGGCCGACCGTCCTCGTGCTGCCCGGCCCGCCGCGCGAGGTCCGCGCCATGTGGGACGACGCCATGGCGAGCGGCCCGGTCCGGGACGTGCTGGCCCGCACCGCGCCGTGGACCGAGACCCACCTGCGCCTGTTCGGTGTGCCCGAGTCCGAGATCGCCGCGACCCTGCGCGACGTCGGCGCCCGGACCGACCTCGACCCGCTCGAGATCACCACCTGCCTGCGCGACTTCACCCTCGAGGTCGACCTCCGCCACGCCCCCGCTGACGGCGACGCCGCGACCGCCCGCGACGCCGTGCTCGCCGAGATCGACCGCCGGCACGGCACGGCGATCTTCTCCCGCACCGGCGAGACCGTCGACGAGCTCCTCTTCCGGCTGCTCGACGGGCACACCATCGCCACCGCCGAGTCGTGCACGGGCGGGCTGCTGGCCGGCCGGCTCACCGCTCCGGCCGGAGCGTCGCGCCACGTCGCGGGCGGGGTCGTGTCGTACTCCGACGCCGCCAAGGCCGACCTGCTCGGCGTGCCTGCGGAGCTGATCGAGAGCCACGGCGCGGTGTCGCCCGAGGTCGCCGAGGCGATGGCCGACGGCGCCCTGTCCCGGTTCTCCGCCGACGTGGCCGTGGCCATCACCGGGGTGGCGGGCCCCGGCGGGGGCACCGAGGCCAAGCCGGTCGGCTACGTGTGCTTCTGCGTCAAGGCCGCCGACGGCCGCACCATCGCCCGCGACCCCGTGCTGCCCGGCGAGCGCGGCGACGTCCGGGAGCGCTCGGTGGTGCTGGCCATGCACCTCGTGCGCCGCCTGCTCACCGCGGCGAGCTGACGCCACCGGCGTCGTCGGTCTGGCGCCCGGGCTAGGGCTGCTCCGGCGGCGGGGCGTCGGCGAGGGCCAGGACCTCGCCGAAGCCCTCGACGAGGCAGTCGACGAAGCCCTCGATGTCGACGATCGCGGCGGCGTCGAGGTTCGCGGCCACGCAGCACGTCTGGCCGTGCGTGATCATCGCGATCATCGCCGCGCAGCCCGGCAGCGGCGCGAACGGGTAGCTGCGCTCGATCCGCGCGCCGGCCAGGTAGACGTCCTCGCGCAGGCCCGGGATGTTGCTCGCCTGCAGGTCGTTGCCGGCGGTCGAGCCGCCGCCGAAGCGTCCGGTGACGGCGCCGGGCAGGCGCGCGATCAGCGGGGTCACGACCTCCAGGGCCTCGAGCGCCGGCTCGTCGAGGGCGGGGCGCATGCGGGCGCGCACCGCGCGCATGCGCTCGACGGGATCGGTGATCCCGACCGGCGCGGCGAGCCGGGCCGGCGCGAAGTGGTTGCCGCCGGGCTCGTCGTCCTCCCGCCGCACCGAGACCGGCAGGGTCAGCGGCATCGTGCGGTCGGCGGGGAGGGGGTCGCCCCGCAGCGCCGAGTACCGCCGGAAGCCGCCCAGCAGCGCGGCGAGGTAGGCGTCGTTGATCGAACCGCCCGCCGCCTTGGCCGCCGCCCGCAGGTCGGGGAACGGCACGTCGAGGGTGCGGAAGCGCCAGGCGGTGCTCCGGCCGGCGAGCACCGGCAGCGGCGGCCCGGGCGGCGCGGAGAGCACCCGGCGGGCCGAGGCCAGGTAGGCCACGGCGTCGCGGACCGCGTGGTCCGGCCGGATCAGCGAGGTGACCCCACCCAGCGCGCCGCGGGCCGCGGAGGCCACCAGACCGAGGTCGCCGCGGACCTGCCGCACGAGCTCCGCGGCCGGGCTCGCCGGGACCACCGCGGGCGGTTCGGGCTGGGCCTTGTCGGTGGTGTGCTCCCGGGTGCGCGAGTGCAGCCCGGAGAGCAGCTGCGCGAGCCCCATCCCGTCGGAGAGCACGTGGTGCAGCTTGAGCAGGAACGCCGCCCGGCCCTCGGGCAGGCCCTCGACCAGCGTCGCCTCCCACAGCGGGCGCGCGGGGTCGAGCGGGGTCATGGCGTCCTGCTCGGCGTGCACGAACAGGTCCGAGAGCTCCGCGCCGTCGTGCAGCCGCATGCGCCGCATGTGGTAGTGCAGGTCGAACTCCGGGTCGGGCCCCCAGTACGGCGTGCCGGCGCCGAGGAACGGCATGACGATGCGCTCGCGGAAGCGCGGGACCACGCGCGACGCCCAGTCGCACGCGGCCACGAGGCGGTCCCAGTCGGGCGCGGTGTCCAGCGTCTCGACGACCATCACCGTCGAGCGCATGTGCGGATCGGCCTCGACGCGCCACATCAGGATCTCGAACGGCGTCATCTCGGGCGAGGTGGACCAGACGAGGCGCCCGTCCGGGCGCCGCGGCGGGCCGTGGTCGTCGGCGCTCACCGGGCCACCGCCGACGACGGCTCCGCGGCGCCGGCCGCCAGGGCCTCCACGAACTGCGACCGCACCGCCTCGACGTGCTCGTTCATGGTCGCCTGGCTCCACCCCGAGGTGTCCACCGGCGGGAGGACCTCGACGTGGACGGTCCCCGGCCGCAACGTCTGGGCTCCGCGCCACATCACCTCGCCCGCGTCGTGGAGCACGATCGGGACCATCGGCACCCCGGCCTGCATCGCGATGTGGAAGGCCCCCTTCTTGAACCGCCCGAGCCGCGGCGTCGCCGACCGTGTGCCCTCGGGGGCGATGACCAGCGAGACGCCCTCGTCGCGCACCTTGGCCACCGCGGGCTCGAGAGCGGTGCGCGCCTGCCCGGTGTCGCCGCGGCGCACGAAGGCGACGTCGGCGACCGAGAACATCTGTCCCCAGCCGGGGATCGACTTGGCCTCCTCCTTCGCCACGCCGGTGAAGCCACCGCGCAGCAGCGCCATCATCAGCACGACGTCGACCTTGCTCTGGTGGTTGAACACGAACACCGCGGGCCGCGCGGACCAGAGGTGCTCCGCGCCGGTGACCTCGACGTCGATGCCGGCGAGCGCGAGCCCGAGGTCCCCGCCCGCCCCGCACACGAGATCGACCATCCGCCGGCGCGACCCGCGCGCCAGCCCCACCCCGGCCCCCGCGGTGACCACACCGAGCAGCCCGGCGTAGAAGGCCGCCGTCCGGACGACGTCGGCCGGGTCGGGCAGCGCGCCTCCCCGGGGCTCCGTGCCCAGCACCGGCCAGCCGTGGCGGGCGGCGAGCGCGCCCGCCGCGCCGTCGGCGCCGACGACCATCGGGCGGACCGCCGCCTCGAGGAGCTCGGCGTCCGCCGCGGACCCGGCGTAGGCGAACTCGGCGGGCCGGCCGCCGAGGAGCGCGGCGACGGCGATGGCCTTGTCCGGCCCGTAGCGCACCGGACCGTCGATGCGGCCGGTGGCGACGTCGTCGTGGAGCTCGATGTCGGTGGCCACGACGTCGTCGGCGTCGAGGTCCGCGGCCAGCGGCGCGAGCTGGACCCGCGTGGCGTGACCGGTGACGACCACGCGATGGCCGCGCCGGTGGTGCGCCGCGACCAGAGCCCACATCTCGGGGCGCAGGTGCGCGGCGACCTCGTCGTGGAACAGCGTGCGGGCGCGGCGCTCGAGGGTGGCGGTGTCCTCGCCGGCCCACGAGGCGACCAGGCGGTGCACGGCGTCGACCCCGCCGTCGCCGCTCGCGCCCGCGACGAGTGCGACCTCGGCGGGCAGGGCACGCCAGGCCGTCCGCCCCGACCGCAGCGCCTCGGAGGCGAAGGCCGCCGCGAGGGAGCCGTCCAGCAGCGCGGACTCGTCGACGACGGCCACCCCGTCGGCCGGGGCCGCCGCGACCGTGGCGAGTCGGGCGGCGAGCTCAGGCGAGGGCGTCGGCACCGAGCACCTCCGCCAGCAGCTCGTTCTCGCGGGACGCGGCGCGGTGCAGGCGATCACGGACGCCGACGATCTCGTCGCGCCACGCCGCCCGGCGCGCGGCCAGGTCGTCGGTCCCGGTGCCGGACCGACTTCGCTCCGCGTCGCCGGGGTCCTCGATCAGCTCCCGGTTCTGCGCGGCTCGCAGGGCTCCGGAGAACAGCTCCCGGGAGACGGTGTCCGCACCCTGCAACCGGTGCTGGCGCGACCACTGCTGGCCGAGCCCGACCGCGGCGTCGAGGAGCGCGGCACGGTCCGGGGCGACCTCGTCGCCGCGGTCGGCGAGCACCGACGCCACGATCCACTGGGCCTCGAGGAAGGGCAGCAGGGCGCGCGGCGCGACCAGCAGGTCGGCCCGGGCCAGCAGCCGGGCGGCGCCGCCGGGGGACCCGGTCGTCTCCCGCCAGTCGGGATCGAGGCGGTCGATCTCGGCGAACATCTCGTCGCGGAACACCCGCTTGCGGCTGAAGAAGAACTCGTACTTGAGCATGTCGCGCAGCCGCAGTGCCTCGGCCCAGCAGGCGTCGACGAGGTCCTGGCCGGTGACCTGGTCCCCTGCCTCGACGACCCCCAGCAGCGTCGTCTCCAGCACGGCGCGGACGAGCAGGTGGTGCAGCACGCCGTTGCGGTAGTACGCCGCGACGTGCTGGCGGTCGTCGCCGATCGACCACACGGTCTCCGGCCCGCCGTCGAAGCGCTCGACGACCCCGACCGCCTCGAGTCGGGCCAGCGTGCGCTCCAGACCGGCGTCGTCGGCGAGCTCGTCGGGGCCCTGGTCGTCGCCGCGTCCGCCGTCGAGCAGGGTGAGGACCGGGGCGACGACGGCGCGGACCTGCTCGAACGTCAGGGCCCGCCCCGCGGCGCCGAGCAGCGCGAACGTCACCGCCGAGGTCGGCGTCACCGGGGTCGCGCGGTTGATGCCGACGCTGATCCGGAACGCCACCTTCTCCAGGAGGTGCCCGGGACTGTCGGCGGAGCCCTCGCCGGCCTCGGCCATGGCGTTGCGCAGCGAGATCGGCTCGCCGAAGCGCACCCGCGCCGAGCCGATGCGGCGTCGCTGGTCGCGGATGAACCGCGCGAGCCACCCGAGCCCCTCGGCCTTCTTGCCCGCCCCGCCCTGCTCGGCGGCCAGCGCGCCGACCTCGTGGAGCTGGTCGTAGTGCAGCGAGACCGGGACGAGCATCGGGTCGTAGCCGGGCGCGTCGGACGGGAGGTTGTCGGCGGCGTCGATCAGATAGCGCAGCAGGCCGTACTTCGGCGGGCGGAGCTTGCCGGTGCGCGTGCGGCCGCCCTCGATGTACCACTCGAGGTTGAAGCGCTTGGCGAGCAGATGGCCCAGGTACTCGCGGACGGCGAACTTGTAGATCGCGTCGTCGCCGAAGCTGCGGCGGATGAACACGATCCCGGCGCGCCGCCCCAGGGCCCCGAGCGGCCAGAACGCGAGGTTGTCGCCCCCGAGCACGTGGTTGCGGGGGAAGTCGTGGGCGTGCAGGACCTCGGCGAGCACGAGCGGGTCGGCGTAGGAGCGGTGCGAGGGCAGGAACACCAGCGGGTGGGTGCGGCCCAGCTCGCGCAGGCGGTCCAGGCTCGAGGTGTCGACGTCGACGTCCCACGCCCGCGAGTGCATCGGGCTCATCACCGTGCGGAACGTCTCGATCGCCGGCGGGCTCTGAACCGCGGCCATCTCGGTGAGGCAGTCGGCGGTGTGGGCGAGCACGTCCTCGGTGGAGAGGCCCAGCTTCTCCGCCAGCGCCTCGGCCCGCGTCGCCACCGCGGCCGAGGCGGTGATCTGCTCGGCCATCAGCCGGGGCACCTTGTAGCGGTCGCCGGTGAGGCGGCGCTCGGCCCGGTCCGCGGCCAGGGTGGCGCGGCGCAGGACGAAGGCGACGAAGCGCTCCTGGCTGCAGTCGCCGACCTCCTCGGCGCAGGCGCGCCGCAGCTCCTCCACGGTCGCGGCCTCGCCCGCCACCACCCGGGCACGCTCGGCCGACCAGCCCGACACGCGGGCGTGCAGCCGCCGGACACCACGTCGGCGCGCGCTCAGCGACAGCAGGTCCGACAGCGAGGCCGGCTCCGACCCGGCGCGCTCGTCCGGCGGCCAGACGACCCGGACGGGCACCACCGAGGTGCCGGGGTCCGCGTCGTCGATCGCGGACGCCACCTTCCGCGGGGTCGCCGGCACGACCACCGCGGACGTGCCGTCGTCGTGGGCCGCCTCGGTCCAGCGCCGGACGAGCTCGCGTTCGGTCCGGGACCGCGCCTCGGACAGGACCAGGGTCTCGTGCACCACGTCGTGCTCCCCGCGCTCGACAACAGATGGCGCGGCCGGCGACGGCTACCCCGTGAGCGAGCAGGGCATCGTCTTGACCGCGTGCACGAAGTTGCTGCGGAGCATCTCCGGCTCGCCCACGCTCAGGTCGGGGACCCGGGTGAGCAACTGGGAGAAGATCGCTCGCAACTGTGTGCGCGCGAGCATGTTGCCCATGCAGAAGTGCGGACCGCCACCCCCGAAGCCCACGTGCGGGTTCGGATCGCGGGAGAGGTCGAAGCGCAGCGGGTCGTCGAAGACGCCGCTGTCCCGGTTGCCCGATTCGTAGAACATGACGACCTTGTCGCCCTCGGCGATCCGCTGGCCGCCCAGCTCGGTGTCCTGGGTCGCCGTGCGACGGAAGGTGACCACCGGGCTGGCGTGGCGCACGAACTCCTCGACGGCGGTCCGGGCGCGACCCTCGTAGTCCTCGCGCAGCCAGTCGCGCTGGTCGGGGTGCTCGGTGAAGCGGCGCATCGTGTGGGCGATGGTGTTGCGGGTGGTGTCGTTGCCGGCCACCGAGAGCAGCACGAAGAACGCGCCGATCTCCTCGTCGGAGAGGCTCTCGCCGTCCACCTCGGCCTGCACGAGGTTGGTCATCAGGTCGTCGGTGGGCTCGGCGCGCCGAGCGTCGGCCAGCTCGAGCGCGGGCACGAGCAGGTTCTGCAGCGCATCGCTGGCCGCCTCGAGCGGGTCGTCGATGCCGAGGTTCACAAGCACGTCGGGGTCGTTGACCGCCACCAGCGTGTCGGCCGCCTCGGCCAGCGACTCCCGGTACTCCTCGGGCGGCCCCATCAGGTCGTAGATCGTCCCCATCGGGAGCCGTTTGGCCACCAGCTGCACGAAGTCGCCGTCGCCGTGGTCGATCAGCTCGTCGACGATCGTCTCCGCCCGCTCGGCGATCTTGTCCTCGACGCGGCGGACCTGCTTGGGGGTGAAGGCGGCGCTGACGATCTTGCGGAGCTTCGTGTGCCGCGGGGCGTCCATCGCCAGGAACGACTGCGTGGCCTCGAGGATCTCCTCGGGAGCGTCCTGGAACTGCACGCCCTGGCCCGAGCAGAAGATCTTCGGGTTCTTGCTGACGTGCGCGATGTCCTCGTGGCGGACCACGGCCCAGAACCCCGGGTCGTCCTCGCCCGGCATCAGCATGCCCTCCGGGGGCCGGTGCCAGCTGATCGGCCGCTTCGCCCGCAGGAGGGCGAACGAGGCGTCGCGCTCGGCCATCGGCGTCCCCCAGAACGCCAGGGAGGAGAGGTCGACGGGGTCGAAGTCCGCGGTCTCGGTCATGGGCCGGTTCCCTTCTCGGCGGCCTTCTCCGCGGCCTTCTCGGCGGCCTGCTTCCGGCGGCTCTCGGCCAGCTCGAGCGCGACCGACCACGTCTCGCGCGCCGCGATCAGGCGGCGGTACTTCATGACCTCGGCGCGCATGTCGACGGCCAGGGCACCGATGATGCGGTCGCCCGAGCGGTAGAGCGCGGTGAACGGTCCCCCCTCGGCGTCGTCGCCGGCCACGACCTCGATGTCGACACCGTCGCGGCCCGCGGCGATCCCGACGAACTGGACGCGGCTGTCGTACCAGTCCGACCAGAAGTAGGGGACGGTCTCGTAGGCCTTCGCGTTCGCCGGGTCGACCGCGTTGCGGGCGGCGCGCGCGCCCTGCTCGGCGGCCGACGTCCAGTGCTCCAGGCGCATCGGCCGCTCGACCACGTCGTCGAACAGGCCGTTCGGCCAGCGGGCGATGTCGCCCGCGACGTAGACCCCCGGCGCGGCGGCGAGGGTGGCGTCGGCGAGGACGCCGTTGTCGACGGTGAGCCCCGAGCCCTCGAGCCAGGCCGTCGCCGGGCTCGCGCCGATGCCGACGACGAGGATGTCGGTGTCGATCGTGGTGCCGTCGGAGAGGCGGACGCCCGTCACGTGGTCCTTCTCCGAGGTCGAGCTCTCCTGCGCCCCCACCACCTCCTCCACCGACACCCCGGTGCGCACCTCGGTGCCGTGCCTCTGGTGGACGTGCGTCAGGGCGCGCCCCATCTGCTCGCCGACGGCGTGGACCAGCGGCGTCTCGAGCGCCTCGACGATCGTGACCTCGAGACCGAGCTTGCGGGCGGCCGCGGCGACCTCGGAGCCGATGAACCCCGCACCGACGACGGTCAGCCGCCGGGCGCCGTCACGCAGGGCGGCACGCAGGGCGCGGGAGTCGTCGAGCGTGCGCACGGTGAACACGCCCGCCATGTCCTCGATGCCCGGGAGCGTGCGGGCGTGGGCCCCGGTGGCCACGACGAGCGCGTCGTAGGAGATCTCCCGTTCGCCCACCGTCACCGTGCGGGCCCCGGTGTCCAACCTCGAGGCCGGCGTGCCGAGGACCAGCTCGACGCCGATCTCGTCGGCGAAGGCCGCCTCCTGGCGATAGGTCGGCTCGCGGCACTCCTCGGCCGACAGGTACTCCTTCGACAGGGGAGGACGGTCGTAGGGGAGGTGCTCCTCCGCCCCCACCAGCGTCACCGTGCCGTCGAAGCCGTCGTTGCGGACCGCCTCCACGGCCCGCAGCCCGGCCAGCGAGGCCCCCACCACCACCAAATCCGTCATCCGTGCTCCCGTCGCCCGAGGGGGTCAGTCCTCGAGCGAGAGAGCCTCGGTGGGGCAGCTGGCGACGGCCTCGCGGACCTCGTCCTCCTGGCCCTCGGGCACCTGCTCGGCGTGCAGGATCAGGGAGCCGTCGTCGTCCACCTCGAACACGTCGGGCGCGAGCGACTCGCACATCCCCATGCCGGTGCACCGGTCCCAGTCCACGACGATCTTCGCCATCTGCCACTCCTCGTCCTCGACGACGGGCCTGCTCGCGTGTCGCTCACGGTAGAGCGCCGGTCGGCGTCCGGTCACCATAACGTACGTGATGCTACGGTCGCGCCCCTCCGCAGGAGTCCCCTCACGACATCGGGCTCCTCGTCCGGTGGGGTCGTGAGACGGTAGCCGTACCTGACGTCGAAGGGAGCCTCCGCGCCGTGAGCACCGTCCAGGACACCGCGCCGACGACCGACCCGACCCGGCCGACCGGGCTGTCGGTCGCCCGCGACGGCGGCATCGCCACCGTGCGCCTCGAGCGCCCGCAGGCGGCGAACGCGCTCGACCGCGCGCTGTGGCGGGAGCTGCGCACGACCTTCCTCGCCCTCGACGAGGACCCGTCGGTGCGGGTGGTCGTGCTGACGGGCGCGGGCGCGCACTTCTGCGCCGGGATCGACCTCTCGATGCTCGGCGAGATCGGGAGCATGGCCCCCGACGGAGCCTGCGCCGGCCGTTCCCGCGACGCGCTGCGCCGCGTGATCCTCGACCTGCAGGACGTGCTCACCACCGTCGAGCGCTGCCGGGTGCCGGTGCTCGCAGCCGTCCAGGGGGTCTGCGTCGGGGCCGGGCTCGACCTCGTCGCGGCGTGCGACCTGCGCTACGCGACCCCGGGCAGCCGGTTCTCCCTCAAGGAGGTCGACATGGGCCTCGCCGCCGACGTCGGCGTCCTCCAGCGCCTGCCGCACATCATCGGGGAGGGCCGCACGCGCGAGATCGCCTACACCGGGCGGGAGGTCCGCGGCGTGGAGGCCGAGCGGATGGGTCTGGTGAACGCCTGCGTCACGGCGGAGGACGGCGCCGACGAGACCGACGCCCTGCTCGCCCACGTCGCCGAGGTGGCGCGCGGACTGGCGGCCAAGTCCCCGCTCGCCCTGCGCGGCACCAAACACGCCATCACCTACGCCCGCGACCACTCCGTCGCCGACGGCCTCGAGCAGATCGCGACGTGGAACTCCGCGCAGCTGATCTCCGACGACATCACCGAGGCCGTCGCCGCGTTCGTCGGCAAGCGCCCGGCGGTCTACACCGACTGATCCCCGCGTCGCCGGTCGTCGACCGTGGGTCCCGACCACGGCGTCCGGCGGACGGCGTCGGGGTCCCACGTGCCGGCGGCGTGGGTGCGCACGAGCAGCTCGAACTGGTCGAGCAGGGTCCCGAGATCGACCCCGATCACGGCGCCGAGCTGCTGGTGCCCGGCCAGGACGGTCATCCCGAGAGCGGCGAGCCTGGCGCGCAGGTCGGGGTCGTCGATGATCGGGTCGAGGACGTCCTCGACCGCTCGGCGGCGCCCCTCGTCCACGGCGCGCTGCGCCGCATCGACGACGGCGTCGGTGGTGGCCCACGCCCGGATCGCCGTCTCGGACTCGTGGGGCACGGTCAGCACGAGGTGCTTGAGCATCGTGATCCGCTCGAAGGGATCGTCGCGGGAGTTGACCAGTTCGACGATCCGGCCGACCTCCTCGTGCTCCCAGTGCTCGAGCAGCGCAGCGACGAACCGCTCCCAGCTGCCGAAGTGGTGGTAGAAGGATCCGCTGGTCACACCCAGCGCGGCGCACAGCCGTCCGATGCGCAACCCGTTGCGACCCTCCCGGGCCAGCAGGCGCAGCGCCTCGTCGAAGTAGGCCTGGGGGGTCGCCGTCGCCATGTCGTGGGCTCTCCGTCCGTCACGCCTCGTGACGTCGTCCTCTCTCCGTACCGTAATTTACTGTACGGTCCGGAGCGGCCCGGCGAGCCGCTCAGAACAGCGAGCGGAAGAACGTCGCGATCGACGACAGGGCCTGACCGATCAGCGCGATGATCGACCGGACGACGTCGGCGGCACCCTCGGGCTGCGAGATCACGAAGAACAGCAGCACCCCCACGACGACCAGGATGAGCAAACGCCTCGCCTGTGTGGACATCCGCTTCCGCGCTCCCGTCGCCTGCCGTGCCCGCCCCCGCACTCCGATCGGGGCGACTCCCGCGACGGTAACGCGGCGCGCTCGCGCTGGGGCCCACTTCGCGTGGTGTCGCCCGGATCCCCGTCGAACATGATCGACGTGGACCCGTACGCACGGCAGGATGCGGCTGTGCTGGACTCCTGGGAGCGCGACGGCCTGCGGTTCGACGTCACCGAGCGGGGGCCCTCCACCGGGCCGGTCGTCCTGCTCCTGCACGGCTTCCCGCAGACCGCCGCGAGCTGGGAACCGGTGGCCGAGCGGCTCGCCGCCGCCGGGTACCGCACCCTCGCCCCCGACCAGCGCGGCTACACGCCGGCCGCCCGCCCGCGAGGTCGGCGCGCCTACCGGGTCTCCGCGCTCGTCGCCGACGTCCTCGCGCTGGTCGACGCCGCCGGCGCGGAACGGGTGCACGTCGTCGGGCACGACTGGGGCGCGGTCGTCGCGTGGATGTTCGCCGCGACGCACCCGGAGCGCACCGTGACGGTGACCGGGGTGTCCGTGCCGCACCCCGCGCCGTTCCTGCGGGCGATCGCCACGAGCCGGCAGGCGCTGCTGTCCTGGTACACCTACGTCTTCCAACTGCCGGTGCTGCCGGAGCGCTACCTGACCCGCCCCGGCGCGCTGGCCGGTGTCCTGCGCCGGACCGGTCAGACGCCGGACCGGGCGCGGCGTGACGTGGCGGCCCTGAGCGCCCGCGGCGGTCTCGGCCCGACCCTGACCGGCGGGATCAACTGGTACCGGGCGATGCCGTTGGCGGGCCGGGACACGTCCCCGACCGTGGCGACGCCCGCGATGCTGGTGTGGAGCGACGGCGACACCGCGATCTCGCGCGCCGCCGTCGACGGGAACGCCGCGTGGATGACGGGGCCCTACCGTCTCGAGATCCTGCCGGGGGTGAGCCACTGGATCCCCGACGAGGTCCCGGACATCCTGGCCGACCTGGTGCTCGACCACATGGGGAGCAGCTGACCCGACGTGTAGGCGGTTCCGGGAGCGCGGGGGGATGCGCTCCCGGAACCGGTGTCGGCCGAGGGGGGCACGGCCGACACCTTGATGGTACGCGCTCGTTCCGCCCACCCGGTGCGACCTGGGACACCGGGCCCGGTGCCCGAGGGTCGTGACGACGGCCCCGACGCTGGGGCCGTCGACCTCAGCTTCGTCGGGGCCACGCCACCCGGCTCCGCTGCTGAACCCGGTGCGTTCGATTCCCCGATCGGCGGGGTCACGCAAACCCGCACCCGGACGGCGCGCCGGTGTGCGGCGCCGACGTCGGGCGAACGACGGATGTGAGGACGGCCCAGACCGACGTCGGGGGGACAACGGGGTCTGGGCCGTCCCTGCTCGGCTCCCGCACCGACCGCTGAGGGCGAAGGTCGATGCTCAGGGAAGAGCCTGCACAGTCACGGTCCTTCATCCGTAGCGTCAGGTCAAGGGCCCGCCCGGGGGACGCTGTCCGAATCGCGTCAGCGGCGGTGGTGCCGCCCGTGCGGCGCCGCGAGCGCCGCCCCGTCGCTGGTGGCCGCCGCTTCGTCCGCCGCGAAGGACCGGAGCGCGTACAGGTGTCTGCCGGCGGGCGGCTGTGACGGTCGGGTGATCAACAACTCGTCGGTCGGCTCGGTCGTGAGCACGGCGAGCGCTGCCGCATGGAGAGACAGGCCCTCCGTCGCAGCCCGGTACTTCAACGCCTCGGCGCTCTCTTCACGGCTGAGCCCCCGCGCCAGGGCCACCAGGAACTCGGCTCGGGAGATGTCCTGCGCCGTCTGCAGCTCTTCCGGGCTCTTGCGGATCATTCGTCTCCCCACACCTCGACGTGGCCCACGGGTTCCGCGGGAGCACCACACGACGGGGTCTTGGTCGACGGTGCTCCACCCTGACGCACACCGCGCGCCCGCCGCAACCGGGTGGCCGGACCCCGTCCGGCTCCGTCGTTCGGCAGCTCAGGGGGCCGCGTCAGCCGATCTGACGGCCTTCGGCGTTCTCCCAGTAGGGGGCGCGGAGGTCCTTCTTGAGCAGTTTTCCACTGGCGTTGCGGGGCAGGACGTCGACGACGTCGATCGAGCGGGGCCGCTTGAAGCCGGCGATCTTCTCCTTGCACCAGTCGAGGAGGGCGTCGGTGTCGATGGTCGAGCCCTCCTGCGCGACGACGACGGCCTTGACGGTCTCGCCCCACTTCTCGTCCGGCACACCGATGACGGCGACGTCGGCGATGTCGGGGTGGCCGGACAGGACGTTCTCGACCTCGATGGGATACACGTTCTCCGCGCCGGTGACGATCATGTCCTTGATCCGGTCGGTGAGGAACAGGTAGCCCTCGTCGTCGAGGTAGCCCGCGTCCCCGGTCCGGAACCAGCCGTCGTCGGTGAGCGCCTTGGCCGTCTCGTCGGGGCGCGCCCAGTACCCCGGGGTGACCTGCGAGGAACGGATCCAGATCTCGCCGACGTCGCCGGGCTTGGCGTCCTCGTCGGTGGCGGGGTCGACGGCCTTGAGCTCGACCCAGGGGTAGGGCTTGCCGGCCGAGCGCATGAGGTGGGCGCGCGGACCGTCCGGGTCGTGGTCGTCGGGGTCGAGCTGGGTGATCGCGCCCGTGGTCTCGGTCGAGCCGTAGACCTGGAACAGCGGCGCGCGGAACGTCGAGAGCACCTTGTTCAGCACCGCGCTGGTGATCGGCGAGGCGCCGTAGGCGATGGCGCGCAGCTTCGACCAGTCGCGGTCGGCCGCGCCGGGCACGCCGACGAGGAACTGCAGCACGGCCGGGACGAGGAAGGTGTTGGTGACGCCCTCGTCGGCCATGGTCGCGAGCAGCTGGTCGGGGACGATGTCGGCGACGAGGACGACCCGCGCCCCGAAGGACAGGCAGACCAGCGCGAAGCCCGAGCCGCCGATGTGGAACAGGGGCATGGCGACGAGGCCGACCGACTCGGTGTCGAAGCCCCAGTGGTCGCCCACCGAGAGCAGCGCCGCCGAACTGGGTGTGGGTGAGCACGACGCCCTTGGCCATCCCGGTGGTGCCCGAGGTGTAGAGCTGCAGGACGCAGTCGCCGTCCTCGGCGTCGTCCGGGGGCTCGAGGGCGTCCTCGGAGGCGGTCAGCCAGTCGTCGTAGTCCTCCCCGACGACGAGCACGCGGCGGACGTCGTCGAGCGCCTCGACGTCGCCGCGCATCTCCGAGAACTCCGGACCGAGCACGACGAGCGGTGCGGTCGAGTCGGCGATGATCGTCGAGCAGCTCGTCGGCGGTCAGCCGGTTGTTCAGCGGCGCGGTGGCCGCGCGCAGCCGCGGCGCGCCGAAGAGGAGGTCGAAGAACTCGGGCCGGTTCTTGCCCAGCCAGACGACGCGCGCGCCCTCGCCGATCCCGTCGGCGGCCATCGCGGTCGCCGCGCGACCGGCGCGCCGCTCGAGCTCGGCGTAGGTGGTCGACCGCCCGTCGAAGGTCAGGGCCACCAGCTCGGGGTCGCGGGCGTGCTCGCGGACGACATCGGTGAGCCGGAACGACACGGGTCCTCCTCGCGGGGCGGTGGGCGCGCACGAAACGGACACCGGTGACGGGAGCCACACGCGCGCCGGGAACGGTATCGATCGCCTCCGCACGACGGAAGAGTCACGCTTGACTGTTACCGAGCTGCACCGGGACGCTGGGGCCGGCACGCACCCGGCACGGCGTCCGAGGGGCGGCCTCCCGACACCGAGCGAGGAGGGCCCCGGTGGAGCGCACGATCTTCTCCGACGAGCACCACGACTTCCGTGAGATGACCCGGAACTTCCTGGAGAAGGAGGCGGTCCCCCACCACCCCGAGTGGGAGAAGCAGGGACACGTCAGCCGCGACATCTGGCTCGCGGCGGGCAAGACCGGCCTGCTGGCCATGGACGTCGACGAGCAGTACGGCGGGGGCGGCATCCCCGATCTGCGCTTCCAGTGGATCGTCACCGAGGAGGTCGCCCGCGCGGGGACCAGCGGACTCGGGTTCACCCTCCACAACGACGTCATCGCGCCCTACCTGATCGACCTGACCACCGAGGAGCAGAAGCAGCGTTGGCTGCCGCGCTTCTGCACCGGCGAGATGATCACCGCGATCGCCATGACCGAGCCCGGCACCGGCTCGGATCTGCAGGGCATCCAGACCAAGGCCGTCCGCGACGGCGACGACTGGGTGATCAACGGCCAGAAGACCTTCATCACCAACGGCATCATGTCCGACCTGGTCATCGTGGTCGCCAAGACCGACCCCGACGCCGGCGCCCACGGCTTCAGCCTGCTCGTGGTCGAGCGCGACACCCCCGGCTTCGAGCGCGGGCGCAACCTCGAGAAGATCGGCATGTCCGCCCAGGACACCGCGGAGCTGTCGTTCACCGACGTCCGCGTCCCCGCCGGCAACCTCCTCGGCGAGGAGGGCAAGGGCTTCATCTACCTGATGCAGAACCTTCCGCGCGAGCGCCTCTCGATCGCCGTGGCCGCCACCGCGGGCGCGGAGAAGGTCCTCGAGGACACGATCACCTACGTCAAGGAGCGCACGGCGTTCGGCAAGCCGCTCTCGAAGCTCCAGAACACCCGGTTCTCGATCGCCGAGATGTCGACCAAGCTCGCGGTCACCCGCGCGTTCGTCGACCGCTGCATCGTCGAGCTCGGCGAGGGCAAGCTCGGCCCCGCCGACGCCTCGATGGCCAAGTACTGGGCCAGCGAGACCGCCAAGGAGGTCATCGACGGCTGCCTGCAGCTGCACGGCGGGTACGGCTACATGAAGGAGTACCCGGTCGCGAAGGCGTACCTGGACACGCGCGTCCAGACGATCTACGGCGGTACGTCCGAGATCATGAAGGAGATCATCGGCCGCGTGGTGCTGGGATGAGCGGCATGTTGGTCGGGATGCAGCTGGCCTACGCCGAGCGGCGGGTTTCCGCGAGACCGTCGACAAGCTCGTCGAGCTCGAGGAGATCGGCCTCGACGCGGTGAGCGTCGCCGAGCTCTACAGCTTCGACGCGGTCAGCCAGCTCGGCTACCTCGCGGCGCGGACCTCGCGGCTGCACATCGAGTCCGGGATCGTCCAGATCTACACGCGGACGCCGTCGCTGACCGCGATGACGGCGGCGGGGCTGGACTACGTCTCCGACGGGCGCTTCGTGCTCGGCATGGGTGCCTCCGGACCCCAGGTCATCGAGGGGTTCCACGGGATCCGCTACGACGCGCCGCTGGGTCGCACCCGCGAGATCGTCGACATCTGCCGCCAGGTGTGGCGGCGCGAGAAGCTGGAGCACCACGGGAAGCACTACACGATCCCGCTACCCGCCGACGAGGGCACAGGCCTGGGCAAGCCGCTCAAGTTGATCAACCATCCGGTCCGCGACCGCATCCCGGTGATGCTCGCGGCCCTGGGGCCGAAGAACGTCGCGCTGACCGCGGAGATCGCCGAGATCTGGGAGCCGATCTGGTTCCACCCCGGCCGCGCGTCCGAGGTCTGGGGCGACGCCCTGGCCGAGGGCAAGGCCAAGCGCGATCCGTCGCTCGGCGAGCTGCAGGTCTCGGTGTCCGTGCCGTTCGCGGTCGGACCCGGCGCGGGCAAGCTGCTCGAGCACGTCCGCCCGCAGCTCGCGCTCTACGTCGGCGGCATGGGCGCGAAGGGCCAGAACTTCTACACCAAGCTCGTGGAGCGCTACGGCTTCGAGCAGAAGCTGCCCACGACATCCAGGACCTCTACCTCGCCGGACGCAAGGACGAGGCCGCCGAGAGGGTCCCGGAGGAGCTGGTCCGCGCCGTGTCGCTGATCGGCACCGAGGACGAGGTCGCGGCGCAGGCCCGCGAGTTCGCCGCCGCCGGCGTCACCCAGCTCAACATCCAGCCGCTCGACCCCGACCACGACCGCGTCAAGGCGTCGCTCGAGACGCTGAAGTCGCTGCTGTAGCGGGGTCCCTTGTTTTCGCGCGAGGGGACCCTTCCGGCGCTTCTAGCGACGGAATGCTCCCCTCGCGCCCGACCTGCCGGGCCTCTCAGCCGGCGGGCAGGAGCAGGGCGCGGGCGAGCTGCTTCCACTGCTCGAGGTGCGGGTCGGTGGCGGGGTCGCGCGGATCGAACCCGTAGGTCAGGGCGACGCCGCGCATGCTGGTCAGCAGCGTCTCGCGCAGCACGGCCACGTGCGCCGAGTCGCCGAAGGCCTCGAAGAACGTGTCCACGGTCTGGCGGATCGCCGCACCGAGCCGGCGCTCGGCGGGCAGCAGCGCCGCGGCCAGCGCCGTGTCGGTGCGCGCCGCGGTCCACAGCTCGACCGACGCCCAGAAGTAGGGCTGCTGGTAGGTCCACCACATGACCTCGACCGCCCGGTCGAGGCGGGCGCCGGGATCCTCGCCCGGGTCGGGCAGCGTCGACGGTGCTCAGCCCGTCGGCGGCGAAGCGCGAGGTGGCCAGGTGGTTGGCGGCGGCGACGAGCAGGGTCTCCTTCGACGGGAAGTGGTGCAGCAGCCGCCCGCGCGAGACCCCGGCGCGGTTCTGGATGGTCAGCGTCGTCGTCCCCGCGTAGCCCGAGTCGACCAGGCAGCTCACGGCGGCGTCGAGGATGCGCGTGCGGCTGTCCGACGTGCGCTGCTCGCGCGAGCGCCGTTCCGGCTCCGCCGCCGACCTCGTGCTCACTGCCATACCTCCACCGTCTGCGACTCCGGCGACGAGCGTGCCGCCGCGGACGCGAGCGGTCAAACCTGACTGTCGTCGTGGGGCTCGCGGGCGAGGACGGCCAGCAGGACGGCGACGAGCAGCGCCCGGGTCTCGGCGCGGTCGAGCGTGCCGCGCACCAGCCACTCCCGCGACGCCGAGCGCACCAGCCCGAAGAACGACCGGACGCGCGCGCGGGTGGGGTCGGCCGGCGCGTCGGGCGCGAGCGCGGCGAGGACGCGGTCGGCGGCGATCTCGTCGGCCTCGGCCAGGATCGCGTCGACGTCGATGTCCCCTGCCGCCCCGGTCCCGACCGAGAGCCACAGCCCCCGGTGGCGCTCCACGGCGTCGAGGAACCAGTCCACGGCCGCCCCCGCCCGCCGGGCCGTCGACCCGGGCGGCAGCTCGTCGACCGCGACGGCCGGGATCGTCGTCAACTGCCGCACGACCTCGAGGTAGAGCGCGCGCTTCGTCCCGAAGTAGTGGTTGATCAGTCCCGCGCGCGACCCCGGCCTCGCGCGCCAGGTCGGTCGTCGACACCGCCGCGTACGGGTGCGTGGCGAACAACCGCAGCGCGCCGGCGAGGATCTCCTCCCGCCGCGCGTCCGGGTCCAGACGCCGACCCCGGGCGGGCGCGGTCACCGGATCCCGGCGTCGAGCGGGGGGCTCTCCTGCCGCGGGCGTCAGCGTGGCCCCCACTGCTGACACCTCGGCGCGGTCGACGGCGTCATGCCGAACAGCATGGCGAAGTCGTGCATCGTGATCGAGACGACGGGGCGGTGGCCGGCCAGGAAATTCAGCGCGCCGTCGGGGTCGAACGTCCAGTCGGCGGAGAGCGCGCCGAGCCGGGTGCGGGTGGCGACGGGGCTGTGGAGCGTGGCGCCGTCGAGGTCCTGGGCCAGGGTGAAGGCGAGGCGCGGGCGTCCGGGCAGGCGCGGGCCGCGGCGCAGGGTCGCCGACGCCGTCGGTCGCGAGCTTCGCTCGTCTCCCTCGACGGTCAGCGTCGGCGTCCCGGCCTCGAACCCGTCGAAGGTCGCGAGGCCCTTGGGGATCCCCCACAGCGCGCGCCCGCCGTCGCGGGAGGCGGGGCTGTCGACCCAGATCGAGCAGACGTGCGGCCGGACCCGCACGCCGACGCGGCCGGCGACGGCGACCAGCAGTTCGCGGTAGCTCAGGACACCGCCGGGGGCGTAGTCGACCCAGGCGGCGCCGACCGGGACACGCCCGGCCACGGCGAGCGGGCGCCAGCCGTCCGGCCAGGTGGCGCGGGGCAGGTCGGCGACGGGGACGAGGAAGGTCGACAGGTCCATCCGGCCGACGAGCGTCCAGGGCTCGGGCGGGTAGGTCACCGCACACCCCCACGTGCGTGATCCTGGGGGCTATAGGCCCGAATGTCACGCACGAGGGCGCCCGGGGGCGTCGGCCGGGACGGCGGGATGGTGCGGGGCGACGGGGTCGACGCGCCGGTAGGGCTCGCCCGGGCGCGGGGCGCGGATCGGGCTCGCCGCGGTTGGGCCACAGCGACATCGCCCGCTCGGCCAGCGCGGTGATGGTCAGCGACGGGTTCACCCCGAGGTTCGCCGGCACGGTCGAGCCGTCGACGACGTGCACGCCGGGGTGGCCGTGCAGGCGGTGGTACGGGTCGACGACGCCGGTCGCCGGCGTCTCGCCGATCACCGCGCCCCCGAGGAAGTGGCCGGTGACCGGGACGTTGACCAGGCTCGAGCTCGCGCCCACCGGGACGCCGCCGATGTGCCGGGCGACGCGGCGGGCGACGTCGTGGCCCGCCGGGATCCACGCGGGGTTCGGCGTGCCGTCGCCCGGGCGCGACGTGAGCCCCCGGAAGAAGCGGCGCGGGCGCAGCGTCAGCGAGTTGTCCAGCGACTGCATCACCAGCAGCACGATCGACTGCTCGGCCCAGCGCCGCGGGCGGTGCAGCGTGCGCAGGGTCCGGCGACGGGTCGCCACCTCGCCGAGCACCCGGCGCCACGACGGCCCGCGCTCGCCGAGCGAGAGGTCGTTGCGCGCGACGGTGCCGTCGACGAGCACCGCCGAGAGCAGCGCGAGCAGGTTCGACCCGCGGCCGTAGCGCACGGGTTCGACGTGGGTGTGCGCGTCGGGGTGGATCGACGAGGTGATCGAGACCCCGCGGGTGAAGTCGGCGTCCTCCGACGGGGTGCGCGCCGAGAGGATGGCCTCGGAGTTGGTGCGCGACAGCGTCCCGAGGCGCGCCGAGACGTGCGGGAGGTCGCCGCGACGGCGCGTGCGGTGCAGCAGGCGCTGGGTGCCGAGCGCCGAGGCGGACACGACGACCTGGTCGGCCGTGAACGTCCGCCGCCCGCGCAGGCACCCCCGGTGCGACGCACCTCGACCGCGTAGCCCGACGGCCCCGGACAGGTCGCCGCCCACGGGCCGGACGGTGCGGACCGTCGTCATCGGGTGGATGCGCGCGCCGGCGGCCTCGGCGAGGTGGAGGTAGTTCTTGTCCACCGTGTTCTTGGCGTTGTGGCGGCAGCCGGTCATGCACTCCCCGCAGTGCAGGCACCCGCGACGCGCGGGGCCCGCGCCGCCGAAGTAGGGGTCGGGCACCTCCTCCCCCGGCGCGTGCGCCGAAGAAGACGCCGACCTCGGCCGGGCGGAAGGTGTGCCCGACGCCCATCTCGTCGGCCACCGCGCGCATCACCTCGTCCGAGGGCGAGGTGCGCGGGTAGGTCGTCGCCCCGAGCATCCGTTCGGCCTGGTCGTAGTGCGGCGCGAGCTCGTCGGCCCAGTCGGTGGTGCCCGCCCACTGCGGGTCGTCGTAGAACGCCCGGCGGCGGCCGGTAGAGCGTGTTGGCGTAGACCAGCGACCCGCCCCCGACCCCGGCACCCGAGAGCACGAGGACGTCGCGCAGCGGGCTGACCCGGAAGATGCCGAAGCAGCGCGCCCACGGCGCCCACAGGTAGTCGCGCAGGTGCCAGGAGTTCTCGGCGAACTCGTGGTCGGCGAAGCGCCGGCCGGCCTCGAGCACCCCGACGCGGTAGCCCTTCTCGGCCAGGCGCAGGGCCGTGACACCGCCGCCGAAGCCCGAGCCGACCACCAGGACGTCGAAGTCGGACATGCCGGCCAGCCTCGTCAGCCGTTGGCAGGGTGTCAACGAGCGAGGGTCGCGCGCCCGGTCCCTACTGGCGAGTAGCTTGAGCTCGTGTCGTCGGACACGCCCGTTGACACACTCACAAAACAGTCCATCATGACTGTTGAGAGCAGTCGGCTCGAACCGTTCGAAGGGACGAGGTACCCGGTGACCGAGGCATTCATCTACGACGCCATCCGCACGCCGCGCGGCCGCGGCAAGAACACCGGGTCGCTGCACGCGACCAAGCCCGTCTCGCTGGTCACCGGCCTGATCGACGAGCTGCGCAAGCGCAACCCCTCGCTGGACCCCGACCGCATCGAGGACGTCGTCCTCGGCTGCGTCACCCCCGTCGGCGACCAGGGCGGCGACATCGCCAAGACCGCGGCCATCGCCGCGGGCCTGCCCGACCACGTCGGCGGCGTCCAGCTCAACCGCTTCTGCGCCTCCGGGCTCGAGGCCGTCAACCAGACCGCGCAGCGCGTGCGCTCCGGCTGGGAGGACCTCCTCATCGCCGGCGGCATCGAGTCGATGTCGCGGGTGCCGATGGCCTCCGACGGCGGCGCCTGGGCCATGGACCCCGAGACCAACTTCGCGACCTCGTTCGTGCCCCAGGGCATCGGGGCCGACCTGATCGCCACCCTCGAGGGCTTCTCCCGCGAGGACGTCGACGCCTACGCCCTCGAGTCGCAGACCCGCGCCGCCAAGTCCTGGGCCGACGGGGCGTTCGACCGCTCCATCGTCCCGGTCGTCGACCGCAACGGGATCGTCGTGCTCGACCACGACGAGCACGTCCGCGAGACCACGATGGAGGGCCTGTCCGGCCTCAAGCCCTCGTTCGCCGGCATCGGCGACATGGGCGGCTTCGACGCGGTGGCGCTGCAGAAGTACCACTGGGTCGAGAAGATCGACCACGTCCACCACCCCGGCAACTCCTCGGGCATCGTCGACGGCGCCGCGCTGGTGCTGATGGGCACCGAGAAGGCCGGCGAGCAGAACGGCCTGACCCCGCGCGCCCGCGTCGTGGCCACCGCCGTCTCCGGCGCCGACCCGACGATCATGCTGACCGGCCCGACGCCGGCCTGCGAGAAGGTCCTGGCCAAGGCCGGCATGACCGTCGACGACATCGACCTCCTCGAGATCAACGAGGCGTTCGCCGCCGTGCCCATGAAGCTGATGAAGGACCTGGGCTTCCCGCACGAGCGCACCAACGTCGCCGGCGGCGCCATCGCGCTGGGCCACCCGCTCGGCGCCACCGGCGCGATGCTGATCGGCACCATGGTCGACGAGCTCGAGCGCCGCGACCTGCGGCGCGCCCTGGTCACGCTGTGCATCGGCGGCGGCATGGGCGTCGCCACCATCATCGAGCGGGTCTGAGCGCCCCCACCGAGCGGAAGGAACAGCAGTTGAGCGAGAACATGTTCCGCTGGGAGGCCGACGGGGACGGCATCGTCACGCTGACGATGGACGACCCGACGGCCTCGGCGAACACCATGAGCGCCAAGTGGGGCGAGGACTTCGTCGCCACCCTCGACCGCCTCGAGGCCGAGAAGGACTCGATCACCGGCGTCGTGCTGACCTCGGCGAAGAAGACCTTCTTCGCCGGCGGCAACCTCGACGACCTCGTGAAGTACACGAAGGCCGACGCCCAGAAGGTGTTCGACCAGTCGCAGGCGATCAAGAAGAACCTGCGCCGCCTCGAGACCCTGGGCAAGCCGGTCGTCGCCGCGATCAACGGCGCCGCGCTCGGCGGCGGCCTCGAGATCGCGCTCGCCACCCACCACCGCATCGCCCTCGACGCCCGGGGCTCGAAGATCGGCCTGCCCGAGGTCACCCTCGGCCTGCTGCCCGGTGGCGGCGGCGTCGTGCGCGTCGTGCGCCTGCTGGGCCTGGCCGACGGCCTCATGAACGTCCTGCTGCAGGGCCAGCAGCGCAACCCGCGCGCCGCCCTCGAGGCCGGCCTCGTCCACGAGGTCGTCGACAGCCCCGACGAGCTGATCTCCCGCGCGAAGCAGTGGGTGAAGGACAACCCCGAGGCCGCGCAGCCCTGGGACGAGAAGGGCTACAAGATCCCCGGCGGCACGCCGTCGACGCCGAAGTTCGCGCAGAACCTGCCGGCCTTCCCGGCCAACCTGCGCAAGCAGCTCAAGAACGCCCCGATGCCCGCGCCGTACCTGATCATGGACGCCGCCGTCGAGGGCTCCCAGGTCGACATCGACAACGCCGGGACGATCGAGTCGCGCTACTTCGCCGAGCTCGCCTGCGGGCAGGTCTCGACGAACATGACGCGGGCGTTCTTCTTCGACCTGCAGGCCATCAACAAGGGCGCGTCGCGTCCCGACGGGCTACGACAAGCACACCGCCCGCAAGGTCGTCGTGCTCGGCGCCGGGATGATGGGCGCGGGCATCGCCTACACCTGCGCCCAGGCCGGCCTCGAGGTCGTGCTCAAGGACGTCGCCCAGGCCAACGCCGACAAGGGCAAGGACTACTCGAAGAAGATCCTGGACAAGGCCGTCTCGCGGGGGAAGTCCACCCAGGAGAAGGCCGACGAGGTCCTCGCCCGGATCACCCCGACCGCCGACCCGGCCGACGCCGCGGGCGCCGACCTGGTGATCGAGGCCGTCTTCGAGAGCCCGGACCTCAAGAAGCAGGTCTTCGCCGAGATCATGCCGCACCTCGCCCCCGACGCGGTGCTCGGTTCGAACACCTCGACGCTGCCGATCACCGACCTCGCGAGCGGCGTCGACCGCCCCGAGGACTTCATCGGCCTGCACTTCTTCTCGCCGGTCGACAAGATGCCGCTGCTCGAGATCATCACCGGCGAGAAGACGAGCGACGCGACGCTGGCCAAGGCCGTCGACATCGCGCTGCAGATCAAGAAGACCCCGATCGTCGTCTCCGACAGCCGCGGGTTCTTCACCAGCCGCGTCATCGGCACGTTCATCAACGAGGCCGTCGCCATGCTCGGCGAGGGCGCCGCGCCGTCGTCGATCGAGCAGGCCGGGTCGCAGGCCGGCTACCCGGCGCCGCCGCTGCAGCTGATGGACGAGCTGACCCTGACGCTGCCGCAGCACATCCGCGAGGAGACCCGCAAGGGTGTCGAGGCCGCGGGCGGCACGTGGACGGCCCACCCCTCGGAGGCCATCGTCGACCGCATGGTCGAGCTCGGCCGCAAGGGCCGCTCGTCGGGCAAGGGCTTCTACGACTACGACGAGTCCGGCAAGCGCACCGGCCTCTGGCCGGGCCTGTCCGAGGAGTTCGGCGCCGCGACGGGCGACCTGCCCTTCGAGGACATGCAGGAGCGGATGCTCTTCGCCGAGGCCCTCGAGACCGTGAAGTGCTTCGACGAGGGTGTCCTGCACACCATCGCCGACGCCAACATCGGCTCGATCATGGGCATCGGCTTCCCGGCCTGGACCGGGGGCGTCGCGCAGTACGTCGACGGCTACCCGGGCGGCCTGCCGGGCTTCGTCGAGCGCGCCCGCATCCTGGCCAAGGCCTACGGCGACCGCTTCGCCCCGCCCGCGTCGCTGGTCGAGAAGGCCGAGAAGGGCGCGACGCTGCGCGGCGAGTAGCGCGCGCGGCTGTCCGGTCCGGTTTCGCGCGAAGGGCACCTTCGGACGCACAAGAGCGTCGGAAGGTGCCCTTCGCGCGCAACGGGGGCGACCCATACCGTCAGCGCTGACTGTCGCCTTACGCTCGCGCCGCATGGGTGTGCTGGACGGCGTCAAGGTCATCGAGGTCGCCGGGATCGGCCCGGGGCCGTTCGCGGCGATGGTGCTCGCCGACCTCGGGGCGGACGTGGTCCGCATCGACCGGCCCGCCGGCGGTCGCGGCCTGCAGATGGGCAGCCCCGGCACCGACGTCCTCGCCCGCAGCCGCCGCTCGGTGGCCCTGGACCTCAAGGCGCCCGAGGGCCTCGAGCTGCTGCTCGACCTCGTGCAGAACGCCGACGTCCTCCTCGAGGGCTACCGGCCCGGCGTCGCCGAGCGGCTCGGCTTCGGACCCGACGAGTGCCTCGCCCGCAACGAGCGCCTCGTCTACGGCCGCATGACCGGCTGGGGCCAGGACGGCCCGAACGCCCAGCGCGCGGGCCACGACCTGACCTACCTCTCCACCGCGGGCGTCGTCGCCCACGTCGAGGGCCCCGGGGGCGCGCCCGGCATCCCGATCAACCTCATCGGCGACTTCGGCGGCGGCGGGATGCTGCTGGCCGTGGGCGTGCTCGGCGCCCTGGTCGAGCGCGGGTTCTCGGGCGGGGCCAGGTCGTCGACGCCGCCATCGTCGACGGCGGGGCGCTGCAGATGGCGATGGTCTACGGGCTGCGGGCGGGCGGGATGTGGCCGAACCCCCGCGGGCGCAACATCCTCGACGGCGGCGCGCCGTTCTACGACACACTACGCCTGCGCCGACGGCGCGCTACGTCGCCGTCGGCGCCCTGGAGCCCCAGTTCTACGCCGCGCTGATGACCGGGCTCGGTCTGCAGGACGAGGACATCGCCACGCACCAGTGGGACATGGCGCGCTGGCCGGAGTTCCGCGCCCGCCTCACCGAGGTGTTCGCGACCGCGCACCCGCGACGAGTGGGCCGCCGACCTCGAGCCGACCGAGGCCTGCGTCGCCGCCGTCCTGGACATGGACGAGGCCGCCGACCACCCCCACAACGCGGCGCGCGGCACCTTCGTCGAGGCCTTCGGCGTGCGCCAGCCCGCCCCCGCCCCGCGCTTCAGCCGCACGCCCAGCGCGACGCCCACCGCGCCGCCCGCCCCGGGACGCGACTCCACCGCGGTCCTCACCGACTGGGGCGTCGACCCCGGGCGCGTCGAGAAGCTCCGCGAGGCCGGGGTCGTCCAGCAGGCCTAGGCTGGCCCGGACGAGGGGAGCGCGCCCAGAGGACCGGAGGTCACATGATCATCACGCCGGCCGGCGCGCTCCGGGCGGTCGGCAACGTCCGCGACCGGGTGCTCGAGGGCCCGTTCGCGGACCTGCGCCGCATGCCCCGCGCCGCCATCGACACCGGCCCCGACGACCCCGACGCCGCGACGATCGGGCGCGCCCACGGGCTCGCGCGGGCCGGGTCGGTGAGCACCTACCGCTACGCCGTGCACCCGACGGCGCGCCTGCGCGGCTCGCCCGTCCTGCTCGTCTCGCCGCTCGGGGCCTGCGGGGCCGCGTTCGACCTGCGCCGCGGCAACAGCCTCGTCGAGCACCTGGTGGGCGAGGGCCGTGCGGTGCACCAGGTCGACGACGAGGACCTCGTCGGCCACGGCTTCGACGTGACGCCGGGCCCCGCCGACCTCCAGCGCTGGGTCGACGAGATCCTCCCCCACGTCGTGCGCACCGTGAGCGCGCACCACGGCGGCGCGCCGGTGCACGTCGTGGGCTGGTCGATCGGCGGGCTGACGGCGGTGCTCGCGGCGGCCGCGCACCCGGACCTGCCGCTCGCCTCGGTCACGGCGCTGGCCACGCCGTTCGCCCTCGACGACGTGCCCCCGGTGGCGGCGCCCGGCCGCTGGCCCTGTCCGCGGGCGGACCGGTGCTGGCCACTCTGCAGACCGTCCTCGCGCTGATGCCGCTGCCGCGCCTGCTGCGCGCCCTCGGGCTCGGCTCGCTCGACGAGCTGCTGACCGCGCCGCTGACGGTGCTCGCCCACCTCGACGACCGCGACTTCCTCGCCCAGCTCGAGGCGGTCGACGACCTGCGGGCGCTCATCGGGAACCAGGCGCGACTGGTCGGCACCTACTTCCGGGCCATGGTCGACGCGCGCGACCTCGCCGTCGGGCGCGTCCCGGTCGGGGCGCGCATGGTCGACCTCGCCGACGTCACCACCCCGGTCCTGCTCGTGGCGGGCGAGGCCGACCAGGTGGTGCCGCCGCGCGCGGTCCGCGCCGGCGCCCGGCGCCTCACCGGGGCGCACACCCGCCTCACGACCGCCCCCGGCGGCCACCTCGGGGTGCTCGCCGGGCGGACGCGCGCGGACCACGACGTGGCCGCGCCTCTGCGCGTTCCTCGACCTCCACGACGCGCCGGCGGCCCTCGAGGGCTCCGACGCGGTGGCCGGGCGCGCCGCGCGCCCGCCACGCCCTCCCCGCGGCCCGCCCGCCCGGGGCCCCGCCGGTACCGCCCCGGACCGTCGCCGAGGCACCGCCGCCCCGCCGGCGACGGGCGGGAGCGCGCCCCGGCCGCTCCGCCGGTCGTCCCGGCTGCCGGCGCCGAAGCGGGCCACGAGGACACGCGGGCGGGAGTGAGCCGGCCGGCCCCGCCCGGTCGGCGCAGGTCGTCTAGTGTGACCGCGTGGTTTCGTTGCGCGATGCCCGTCGTGACCGAGGGTGGTCGCAGACCGCTGCCGTCGCGCGCCTGCGCGAGCTGGCCGAGCGCGGCCGGGTCGACGTGGCCAGCGCGGCCAGCCTGAAGACCCAGCTCTCGCGCTGGGAGAACGGCACGGTCCCCGAGGAGCCCTACCGGACGCTGCTGGCCGAGCTCTACGAGCGCGAGCTGGGCGAGCTGGGCATCGACGTGACGCCCCACTGGGAGCGCAGCCACGAGATCCCGGGCCTGCTCACCGAGATCCGCGACGAGCTGCGGTCGCTGAACGCCCTGCTGCGCGAGCAGCACCGCAGTCAGGGCTGACGGGCGCGGCCGCGGCGTCAGAGCGACGAGGTCGGCCGCGCCACGCGCAGGCGGGGCTCGTCGGGGTCTCCCCGACCCGGGCGAGCACCAGGGAGACCGCGGCGACCGACACCGTCCCCACGGCGGCGACCGCCTCGGCGGTCAGGTCGAGGACATCGGCGAGCGGGCGCAACGGCGCCAGTAACGCGTTCACGAGCAGAGGACCCCTACGACGAGTACCTGTCGAGGGGGAACCGGCGCGACATCCGCGGCGCCGGTGACCCCCGTCGATGATCTGGTGCGGCCCATCCTGCCAGCGTGTCGAGGCCATCTCGCCGGATGGCGGAATTCACATTTTGGTCATCCGCGGTTGCGACGTCCGGTCGAGCATCAGCGCCGATCGGCCCTGTCCTTCCGTTCACCGGCAGGAGGCGTTGGTCGCGAGCCGCCTCGGCCGCCCGGGCCTACGGTGGGGTCGTGCGCTATCGCCAGCTCGGTACGAGCGACCTGCAGGTCTCCGAGATCTCCCTCGGGTCCTGGCTCACCTACTCCGGCGGCGTCGCCGCGGACGCGACCGCCGCGTGCACCCGCGCCGCGTTCGACGCCGGGATCACCTTCTTCGACACCGCCAACGTCTACGGCGGCGGCGCCGCCGAGACCGCCTGGGGCGAGATTCCTCGCCGACTACCGGCGCGAGGACTACGTCCTCGCGACGAAGGTCTACTTCCCCATGTCGGACACCGACCGCGGCCTGTCCCCCGCACAGATCGCGAAGCAGATCGACGCCTCGCTCGCGCGCCTGCGCACCGACCACGTCGACCTATACCAGTGCCACCGCTTCGACTCCTCGGTGCCGATCGAGGACACCATGG
>CAWATV010000002.1:0-577252 GCA_963785135.1 uncultured Actinomycetota bacterium | reverse complement strand
GGGCGGGTCGCCGTCGAGATCGGCCTCGGGGAGGCCCTCGAACAGGACCTGCTCTGCCCGTTCCACTACTTCGGGGTTGCCGACAACACCGACCTGACCGCGGTGGAATGGAAGCGTGGCTCCTACGACGTCGATGCGCTCGACCGCCTCTACACCGGCAACGACGCCCGCACCCGCATCGTCCTGAACGCCCTCCCCGACCGGATCACCGAGGTCACTCGGATGCGCGCCCTCGGCTTCTGCGTCTCGGTCCCCCACGCGAACTACATGGCGGAGAAGTTCACGGCGGCGGGCGTCCCGGCCCGGGCGGTCACGGGGAGTCGTCGTGGCCGATCGTGTCCGGCAGCCGCCGCTCTACGCGACCGCGCGGGTCATCTGCCTCTTCACCGTCGACCTCTACAACGAGGGCGTCGACCTTCCCTTCGTCGACACCGTGCTCTTCCTCCGTCCCACCCAGAGCGCCACGATCTTCCTGCAACAGCTCGGCCGCGGTCTGCGGCGCGCGCAGGACAAGGCCGTTCTGACGGTGCTCGACTTCATCGGTCACACCGGCGCGAGTTCCGCTTCGACGTCCGCTTCCGCGCGCTGACCGGTTCGAGTCGCAAGCGGCTCGTCGACGACATCGGGCAGGGCTTCCCCTACTTGCCGTCGGGGTGCCGGCTGATCCTCGACCGAGTGGCGCAGGAGGTTGTCCTTGCGAACGTGCAGCAGGGGCTCCGTGGTGGGCGGAAGGCACTGGTCGACGACGTCCGCTCGCACGGCGACTTGGCGCTGCCGCGCTACCTGGAGGAGAGCGGGCACGAACTGCCCGACATCTATGGTCGCTCGGGCGAGAGCTGGACGGCGCTGCGGCGAGACGCCGGTTTCCCGACGGCGGACGCGCGGCCGCGGGAGGACGAGCTTCTGCGACGGGTCGGGAGCCTCGTGCATGTCGACGACATCGAGCGAGCGTCGGCCTACATGCGACTGATGCTGCCCAACGGCGCGTCGCTGGCCGAGATGTCGCCGAGCGAGCAGGTGACGGCGCACATGCTCGTTTACACGATCTGGCCCGACCGCGGTGGTCACGGGTCGATTGACGAGGCGCTTGCAACCGTGCGGGAAAACCCGGCGTTCGTCCGTGAAGCGACAACGCTCATGCGGCTCGGCGCCGACGAGGCGCGGGTCGTGCCCGGCGATCTCGGCATCCCGGGCGTCGAGCTCCGCTCCCATTGCACCTACCGCCGCGACGAGATCCTCGCCGGCATCGGTTGGGCCGACGGCACTCGGAAGACCCGCGGTCAGGCCGCTGGCGTCGTGTATTCGGAGACGACGAATGTCGACGCGCTGCTCGTCACGCTGCGGAAAGAGGAGAAGGAGTTCGCGCCATCGACGCGCTACCGCGACTATCCTGTATCGGCTGATCTCTTTCATTGGGAGTCGCAGAATTCGACGGCGTTGAACTCGGTCGTCGGCAGGCGCTACCTCGATGGAACGAGCCGAGTGCTGCTCTTCACCAGGGTCGCCCGTAACGACGAGTTCGGGGGTGGGGCACCGTTCGTCTGCCTCGGCGTGGCGAAAGCGATCGAGCACCAGGGCGAGCGGCCGATCGCGATCACCTGGCACCTGGACCGACCCATGCCGAGCCGGGTGCTGACAGGCAGCGGGCTCGACGCAGCGTGAGGTCTGCAGAGCAAAGACAGCCCTCGCACGTCTCACGTGACGTCCAGCCGGCACCGGGAGACCCGGGGAGTGGGGGTCGGTCCTGAGCCTCCTAGCCGAGCTAGATAACGCAAGATGGGCGGATCGCCTCGTCCATTGTGGCGTTCAGGACGCCGTGACGCGTCGTCGTCGCGCGCTCGCCGCTCTCGAAAGCTGGCTGGTGCACGTCGAGGTCAACGCTTTCGGACCGTTGACCTGAAGCACGGTCGAGGTCTTAACGTCGGCCGGGTCGATGCGACCGAGGAGGACGACGATGACCGTCGAGCTCAACCACACGATTGTCCCGACGCGTGATCAGCGGGCCGCGGCGGCGGACCTGGCCGAGATGCTGGGCCTGGAGGCGACGAAGGCCGGCCACTTCGACGCCGTGCAGCTCGGGAACGGGGTGAGCCTGGACTTCATGGACGTCGATGACGTCCCGGGGCCGATGCACCTCGCATTTCTCGTCTCCGACGAGACGTTCGACGAGGTGCTCAGTCGGATCCAGGCTCACGATCTGCCGTACTGGGCGGATCCGATGCACGCGCGGGCCCAGCAGCTCAACGCGTACTTCGGCGGTCGTGGTCTGTACTGGGACAGCAGGCCCGATGGTCACAACCTCGAGATCCTGACCCGCTCTTCCTGACCGACGATCCCGATGAGGACGCGAGCAGCGCGGCGACAGGAAGGGGTCGGGTGGCGGGAAGGGGTCGGCGGAGCGTGATGGCAACGGGTCCCCGGCCCGGGCGCTGCCCCGTCGTCACTTCAGGCCGAGCACCTGAACTGTGACTGGGCGCGTCCGCGTGGAGGCCCCGCCCTCACGCTGCGTCGTCCTACGGACGACCCCGACCCGGCGAGCGAGACGCAGCTCACACCTCTCTGCCGGTCAGCCGCACCGCGCGACCGCCCACCTTCGCTGACCGCCCGCACGTCGTGCTCGCCCGATTGCTTCGTGTCCGGTCGGGACCCCGAGCCCACACTCGGAACATGGACGGTCACGCCGACCCGCCCCCGGTGCCGACGCGGATGTGGTTCGCGCTGCTCCGCCGGCTGGGCCGGGGCCTCACGGGTCGGCGCATCTCCGTGCGGGACACGGCGTTCACGGTGACGTCACTGCACGGGAAGCCCGACGAACTCGGGTGGTCCTTCCGGCGGGCCCGCGAGGTGCAGGTGGTGCTCCGGGACGTCTCGGCTCCGGAGATCGAGGCGAAAGAGATCGTCGTCGAGTGCGACTCCCTCGTGCTCGGACCGACCGTGACCGCCACCGGGGTGAGGGTCACGACGACGATGTCGACGGAAATGTTCGCGGCATTCGGCGACCAGGACGACTCGAGCCCGCGGGTCGACGTCGTCGACGGGGAGTTACGCAGTCCGTGGCGCCCGGGCATCGAGCTGGTGCTGCGTGCCGAGGTCACCGAGGACGACCTCCGGTTCACGCCTACCGCTGTGATCACGCCATTCGGGCGCTTGTCGTCGTGGGGGATCCTGCCCTCGGGGATCGCGCCGTCACCCGACCTCCCCGGCGGGCTACGCATCACCGACATCACGACGACGGACGACGCCGTCCTGGTCCGGTCCGCCGTCGCCCGGTGGGCCGCGACCCACGGCGATCGACTCCGGCTCCGGGAGCTGCTCGACGCCGCGACGCAGGACCGCCCCAGCTCCGGTACACCGGCACCGCGGGACGGGGCGCGGCCTGGCGCACCTGGCGTGTCGGGGTCCCGGCGTGTTGACGGTGTGGTCGGGTCTCCGACCCTCTAGCCCTGCCTGACCTGCTCCGCAGCGGCCGGCCCGCGTGCTCGTCCGACGCCGACCAGCGAGTCGGCGCGCCGGACGTCGCGCAGCAGGTCGAGGGGCAGGCCTCGACGTCCTCGTGGTCGTCGCCCCCGAGCGGGCGGCGACGGTCCGCAGCCGTGAGCAGTGCGTTGCCGACGGCTCTTGACACCAGTCGTCAAACCCGTCTAATAATCAACGCTAACGTCAAACGCGTGGCGCGGGTCACGCTGGATCTCAACGAGGAGCAGGCTCATGGCCTACGTGATCGGCGTGGACGTGGGCGGGACTTTCACCGACGCGGTGCTGGATGACGACTCCGGGTCCGTCATCGCCGCGAAGGCCCCGTCGACACCTCCGGACTACTCGCGCGGCGTGCTCGACGTCCTCGAGCTGCTCGCCGAGCAGCTCGGACGCAGCGTCGAGGAGATGCTGGCCGAGACCCACCACGTCGCTCACGGCACGACGTCGAGCCTGAACGCCCTGGTCCAGCGCCAGGTCCCTGACGTCGGGTTCCTCACGACCAAGGGCCACCGCGACTCGATCTTCATCATGAACGTCGAGGGCCGCTACCTCGGCCGGAGCCCGCACGAGCTGCAGCACGTCCTCGCCCAGGACAAGGACCACTACCTGCTCCCGAAGCGCCACGCCCTCGAGGTCACCGAGCGCATCGACCGCGACGGCAACGTCGTCGTCGCTCTCGACGAGGACGAGGTCCGCACGCAGGTCCGGAAGCTCCAGGACGACGGCATCGAGGCGATCGCCGTCTCCCTGCTCTGGGCCTTCCGCAACCCGGTCCACGAGCGCCGCATCCGCGAGCTCGTCCATGAGGTGGACCCCGACATCTACGTCGCGCTCTCCAGCGAGGTCAGCCCGCGCATCCGGGAGTTCGCCCGCAACTCCACGACGATCATGAGCACGCAGGTCGGGCCCCGGCCTGCGCGACTACCTCACGAACCTCGAGACCGACCTGAAGCAGAAGGGCCTGACCGGCCCGCTGCTCGTCATGCAGTCCAACGGCGGCGCGGTCGCGGCGTCGGAAGCGCCGGCTCAGGCCATCAGCACCGTCGGCTCCGTCCTCACCGGCGGCGTCGTCGGGTCGACGCAGCTCGGCCGGCGGCTCGGGCACCGGAACATCATCTCCACCGACGTCGGCGGTACGACGTTCCTCGTCGGGCTGATCGTCGATGGCGAGCCCGAGCGCGACACCACCACCGTCATCAACCACCACCCGATCAACGTTCCGACGCTGCGGGTCCACGCCATCGGCTCCGGTGGCGGCGCGATCGCGTGGGTCGACGCTGGCGGCAACCTGCGGATCGGCCCGCACAGCGCGGGCGCCGTCCCCGGCCCGGCGTCGTACGACCAGGGCGGGACCGAGCCGACCAACACCGACGCCAACCTCGTTCTCGGCATCCTTCCGACGACGGGCCTGCTCGGCGGTCGCAAGGCGCTCAGCGTCGAGAAGGCCAGGGACGTCATCAAGACGAAGATCGCCGACCCGTTGAACCTCAGCGTCGAGGACGCCGCGGCCGCGATCCACGCCGCGCAGAACGCCCAGACCGGCGACTTGCTGCGCAAGACCGTGGTCGAGGCCGGCTACGACCCGCGCGACTTCGTCCTCTACGCCTTCGGCGGCTCGGGCCCGGCCTTCTGCGCGAACTACGCGAAGCAGCTCGGCGTCGAGGAGGTCGTCGTCCCGCTGGGGCCCGTCGCCTCCGCGTTCTCCGCCTACGGGCTCGCCGCCTCCGACATCGCGCTCGCCCAAGAGCTTTCAGACCCCGCCCAGCTGCCCGTCGACCCGGTGCGCGCGGAGAAGAACTTCGCCCAGCTCGAGGACCAGGTCCGTCAGGGCCTCGACCGGCAGGGCCTGGCGTTCGACGCGATCGAGATCGTCCGCGAGATCGACATGCGCTACGCGATGCAGCTCGCCGAGGTCACCGTGCCCGTCGGCGACGGCCCGATCGACCAGGCCGCCCTCGACCGCGCCGCCGAGCGGTTCGAGACGAAGTACGCCGAGCTCTACGGCAAGGGGTCAGGCTTCCGGGAGGCCGGCGTCCAGGCCATCACCTACCGCGTCCGCGGCCGCGGGGTCCTTCCGTTCAGCCCCGAGTTCCCGCCCCTCGAGAAGGCCGGCGGCGACCCTCAACATGCCACGAGCAGGCCCGTCTACCTCGAGATCGGCCAGGGCTTCGTCGACACTCCGATCTACGACTACGCGACGCTCCGTGCCGGCCACGTCATCGCCGGTCCCGCGGTGATCGAGGTCCCGACCACGACGGTCGTCGTCCCGGGCGGTCGCACGGGCACCGTCGACGACCTCGGCAACCTCCACATCACGCCCACCGCCTCGACAACAGGAGCCTGACCATGGTGATGGCCGTCCCCGGCTCCGAGAGGTTCTCGAGCCGCCCGATCGACCCCGACACGCTCGCCGCCGAGCTGCCCGCAAGCCTGCCGGTCCACACCGTCACCCAGGAGCAGATCGACGCCCTCGACCCGCTGACCTACGAGGTCGTGCGCCACCGCCTCTGGTCGGTCACCGACGAGATGGGCGAGGCGCTCAAGAGGATGTCGGGTTCGCCGATCGTCACCGACGCGAACGACTTCGACTTCGCGCTGTCCGACGAGCTCGGCCAGGAGGTGCAGGTCGGGCTCTACAACACGATGCTCGTCGGCGCGGTCGACCTCGCCATCTACTGGACGCTGCGCCACCGCGCGACCAATCCCGGCATCGTCGAGGGCGACATGTTCCTCACCAACGACCCATGGGTCGGCGGCGGGCTGCACCAGAACGACGCGATGGTCTTCCAGCCCGTGTTCTGGGAGGGGAAGCTCTTCGGCTGGACCTCGGCGATCGCGCACCAGCCCGACCTCGGCGGCGTCGGGCTCGGCTCGTTCTCCCCGGCCGCGCAGGACGTGTTCTCCGAGTCGCTGCCCACCCCGCCGGTGAAGGTGGTGCGCGACGGGCTGCTGCAGGACGACATCGCCGACATGTGGGTCCGCCGCTCCCGGGTGCCGATGATGATCGGGCTCGACCTGCGGGCGAAGGTCGGCGCCAACACCGTTGGGCGCGACCGCATGCTCGCGGTGATCGAGCAGTACGGCGCCGACACGGTCAAGGCCGTGATGAAGCGGATGATGTCCGACGCCGAGTCGCGGCTGCGGGGCAAGCTCGGGAAGCTGCCCGACGGCACGTGGCGGGCGACCGGCTACCAGGACCAGTCGCACACCGGGAACCGCGAGCTGCACAAGATCACGGTCGCGATGACGAAGAGCGACGACCACCTCAGCTTCGACTTCACCGGCACGGACCCGCAGTCGGGCGTGGTCAACTGCACGTACGCCGGGATGCGCGGCGGCGTGATGCTCGCGCTGCTGCCGATCCTCGCGGGCGACATCCCGTGGTCGGCCGGCGGGCTGATGCGCTGCTTCGACCTCATCGCCGAAGAAGGCACGATCAACAACGCGAGCTTCCCGGCCGCCGTGGGCCGGGGGCCGATCGGGCCGGCGTGGCTGACCGGCAACCTCGTGGCCGAGTGCCTTTCCCAGATGCTCGACCAGTCGCCGAACCTCGACGCGCACGTCCAGTCCAGCTGCTGCGGCACCTGGGACACCGCCGTGATCGCCGGGCTCGACCAGCGCGGCGCGGTCCCCACCCCGTTCCTCTCGATCCTCATGGACCCGATGGCGGGCGGCTACGGCGCCCAGCCGCAGGCCGACGGCATGGACACCGGTGGCCTCTTCTGCATCCCGCTCGGCCGGGTGCCCGACGTCGAGATGACCGAGTTCCTCTACCCGGTCCTCGCGCTGTGGCGCCGGGAGGAGCCCGACTCGGGCGGCCCCGGCCGTCGTCGGGGTGGCGTGTCGGCGTCCATGGCGGTCACCCCGCACGGCACGACCTTCCCGATCGGCCTCGTTCTCGCCTCCAACGGCAAGGCGATCAGCCAGAACAACGGCCTGGCCGGCGGCTATCCCGGCAACACCGGGGTCGAGTGGATCGCCCGCGGCGCCGACGTCACGACGATGCTCGGCTCGGGCACGCTGCCCGCCGACCTCGACGAGATCGGCGGCTCCGCGGAGCTGCAGCCCTGCTACGGCGAGACCTACGTGGCGCCCGGCGAGGTGTTCACGATGTTCTGGCAGGGCGGCGGGGGCTACGGCGACCCGCTGGTCCGCGACCCGGAGGACGTCGCCCGCGACGTCCGCGAGGACAAGGTCACGACGACGACGGCCGCGGCCAGCTACGGCGTCGTCCTCGACGGCACCGGCGCGGTCGACCTCTCGGCGACCGAGACCCGTCGCCGGGACCTGAAGGACGCCCGACGGGCCCGGAGCGGGCGCCAGGAGACGCGGCCGACGATCGACGTGAGCGACGGCCGGCGGCTGGACGACAACCTCGTCGCCGTGGGCGACCAGGTCGCGTGCGCGCACTGCGCGACGGTGCTCGGCAGCGGCGCGGTCGGCGAGCTCGACCTGGTGCGCCACGAGGGCCCGGTCTCCGAGGCCGGCCCGCAGGTCGTGGACGCCGCGGGCGAGTACGTCGACCGCGCGGTGCACTTCCGCCAGTACTGCTGCCCGGGGTGCTTCACGGCGATCTCGACGGCGGTCGTGCCGGTGGACCACGTCGACGACATCACGCGCACGAGCCGCGTGCTCGCGGACGCGAGGTCGTAGTGCACCTGGACCGTGTCGCCGTGCTCGGCGGGGGGCCCGGAGGTCTCTACGCCGCACGGCTGCTGAAGCTCGCCCGTCCGCAGTGCGAGGTCGTCGTGCACGAGCAGGGCGTCCCCGACGAGACGTTCGGGTTCGGCGTCGGGCTCGCCGCGCGGACGCAGCGGCGGCTCGCCGAGGCCGACCCCGCCTCGCTCGACGACATCCTCGCGAACGCCTGGGCGCACGACATGCGGATGCGCGTCGGCGGCCGCGAGGCCGGGATGGACGTGTCCAGCCTCGTCGCCGTGGGACGGGCGGAGCTGCTCGCTGCGCTGCAGCGCCACGCCGAGGACGCCGGGGTGAAGCTCGAGTTCGGTACACGGCGCGCGGCCTCTGAGCTGGACGCCGACCTGGTAATCGCAGCGGACGGTGTGGGCTCGGCGACGCGCGCGGCGGGCGACTTCGGCGCCGAGGTCGAGACCGGGTCGGGCTGGTACCTCTGGGCCGGTACCGACGTGGCGCTCGACCACGCGCTCTTCGCCCCGGAGCGCACGGAGCACGGGGTGTTCGTGACACACGCCTACCCCTACGCCACGGACCGCAGCACGTTCCTCGTCGAGACCGACGAGGCGACGTGGCGGTCGGCCGGGTTCGACGCGACCACCGCGGCGCTGGGGCCCGACGCCTCCGACGAGGTCGCGCTGGACTACCTCTCCGACGTATTCGCCGACCACCTCGACGGCCACCGGTTGATCGGGAACCGGACGCGGTGGCTGCAGTTCCGGACGGTGCGGTGCGCGCGGTGGCACTCCGGGCGGACCGTGCTGCTCGGCGACGCGGCGCACACCGCGCACTACTCGGTCGGGTCCGGGACCAAGCTCGCCATGGAGGACGCGATCGCGCTCGTCTCGGCCCTCGAGGCCGGCGATCTCGAGACGGCGTTGTGCGACTACGAGGACGCGCGACGTCCCGCGGTCACCCGCATCCAGGACATCGCAGAGCGGTCGCGCCGCTGGTGGGAGACGTTCCCGGAGCGGCTGGACCTGCCCGTGGAGCAACTCCTCGTCGCCTACATGAGCCGGGCCGGCAACGTGCCGCTCGACCGCTTCGCCGCCGGCTCGCCCGACGTCGTGTGCGTCGCCCTGCGGCAGTGGGCGGGGGAGGAGCCCGGGCCCGGCGCCGCCCCGCTGGCGGACTGGGTGCTCGCACGGCCGCTGCGCCCGTCGACCCCCGGCCAGGAGCCGGAGTTGGAGGACGAGGACGCCACGATCGGCTTGCGCGGGTTCGACGCGCGGACGGTGCCCGACGACCCCGCCGCGCTCGACGCCACCGTCCTCGACGTCGGCGTCGACGCCCGGCCCGCCGGGTCGGAGGACGCCGTCGAGGAGGCGGTGCGTCGCGGCTAGCGGGTCACCGGCTGCGTCTGGCTCACCGGCGGCGACGACCGGGCGAGCGTGCTGACGAGGCTCGAGATCGCCGAGCGCCTGCGTCGCCGGACCGACGCGCTCGTCGTCGTCGCGGGACCGGACGCCCTGCGGGAGGACTTCGCCGACGGTCTCGCCGCCGACCGCGCGCATCTGGTGGCGCTGAGATGACGTACCCGACCGAGTTCGCCACCCGGTACCGCGACGCAGGCCTGTGGGGCGACCCGGACCATCGCCGAGGAGTTCCACGCCGTCGCGGTCGCACATCCCGAGCGCGATGCCGTGGTCGCCGCCGAGGGCCGGCTGACCTACGCGGAGCTCGACATCCGCACCGACCGCATCGCCGTCGGCCTCGCCGAGCTGGGGCTGCACCCCGGTGACCCGGTGATCGTGCAGGTCACGAACCGGCTCGACGCGGTCGTCGCCTGGTACGCGCTGCTCAAGGCCGGGCTGGTCCCGGTCGCGACCCTCGCCGCCCACCGCGGCCACGAGATCGCGCACATCAGCCGGGCGGTCGGCGCGCGGGCGCACCTCGTCGAACCGGGCACGAGAGGCATCGACCTCGTCGCGTTCGCCCACGAGCAGGCCCGCGACCACCCGACACTGCGGCACGTCCTCGTCCTCGGCGACCTGCCGGAGGCCGACGTCGACCCCGAGGAGGCCCGCAAGCGCGTCGAGGAGATCCAGCGCGGGATCGAGGCTGACGACGTCGCCGTCTTCCAGCTCTCCGGCGGCACCACCGGCGTCCCGAAGCTGATCCCGCGCCGGCACGCCGAGTACTGGTACAACGCCCGCGCCTACGCCGCGGTGCTCGGATGGAGTGCCGACGACCGCGTCGGGCACCTCATCCCGATCATCCACAACGCCGGCGTCGTGTGCGGCGTCCACGCGCCGCACACCGTCGGCGCGTGCCTCGTGCTCACCGACCACGACCTCGACACCGCGATGCCGGTCCTCGTCGCCGAGCGCACCACCTCGGTGCTCTTCGGCCACGTGCACTACCGCGCGCCGCAGCACCCGCTCTACGACCAGCTGGTCGGGACGCTGCGGGTGGTCCTGCTGTCGGGCGCGAAGGTCTCCGAGGAGCTTTACGCGGCGACGGGGCGGGGCGGCGCGCGGGTCGGGCAGCTGTTCGGGATGGCCGAGGGGATGTTCCTGGTGACCCCGCTCGACGCGTCGGCGGAGCTGCGGCGCACCACGGTCGGGGTGCCGATCTCGCCGCTCGACGAGGTGCGGGTCCTCGAGCCGGGCAGCGAGGACGAGGTCGGTGACGGCGAGGTCGGCGAGCTCTGCTGCCGGGGTCCGTACACGCTGCGCGGCTACTACGGCGTGGATCGTCCGGAGGCCTTCACCTCCGACGGCTTCTACCGCACCGGTGACCTCGCCGCGGTCACCGCGTGTCGACGGCCACCGGGCCCTCTCGATCGAGGGCCGGATCAAGGACCTCATCAACCGCGGCGGCGAGAAGATCAACGCTGAGGAGGTCGAGCTTCTGCTCCTCGCCCATCCCCACGTGGTCGAGGCCGCGCTCGTCCCGATGCCCGACCCGCGGCTGGGGGAGCGCGGCTGCGCCTACCTCGCCACCGACGGCACCCCCGTCACCCTCGAGGACCTGCGCGATCACCTGCGCGTCCTCGACGTCGCCACGTTCAAGTGGCCGGAGCGGGTGGAGCTCGTGGACGCCCTGCCGCGCACGAAGGTCGGGAAGCTCGACAAGAAGGCCCTGACCGCCGATATCACCGCCCGACTGGAGGACGAATGAGCCACCACCGCATCGGTCTGATCGTCCCCAGCTCGAACGTCACCGTGGAGACCGAGGTCCCGGCTCTGCTGGCCCGGCACGCGACCGCCACCTTCTCCTTCCACGGCAGCCGGATGCGGATGGCGAAGGTGACGCCCGAGGAGCTCGTCGCGATGAACGCCCAGCGCGGGCGGTGCGTCGACGAGCTCGCCGACGCCGGCGTCGACGCCCTGCTCTACGCATGCCTCGTCGCGGTGATGGCGCAGGGCACGGGGGAACACCGCCGCGTCGAGGCCGCCGTGGCGGACCAGCTCGCCGAACGCGGCCTCCCGGCCGGGTTGGTGTCGAGCGCCGGCGCGCTGGTCGACGCGCTCGCCGCGATGCCGGCCCGCCGGGTCGCGCTCGTCATGCCGTACATGCGACCGCTGGCGGAGCAGGTGGTCGCCTACCTCGAGGCCGAGGGGCTCGAGGTCGTCGACTGGGCGGCGCTCGAGGTCGGGGACAACGCCGAGGTCGGCTGCATCCCGGGCGACCGGGTGCTCGACGCCGCCCGCGGGCTCGACCTGTCCGGCGCCGACGCCCTGGTGATCTCCTGCTGCGTCCAGATGCCGTCGCTGCCGCTGGTCGCCGTCGCCGAGCGGGAGCTCGGTCTCCCGGTGCTCTCGGCCGCGACCGCGGGGGCGTTCTGCCTGCTCCGGGCGCTGGGATTGCCGACCGAGATCCCCGACGCCGGATCGCTGCTCGCGGGTCGGGTCGGTGCCGAGGCACTCCGGTGACCTCACTCCCTCCGATCGTGCCGGCGCGGCTCGGGCGCGGTCACCGGGTCCGGTTGGCGCCCGGGCGCGGAGCGTGGAGATGATGGGGGCCGATCATGACCGTCGTTTCTGCGCACAGGAGGAAACATGGCCGGACAGTGGCGTCCAGGCGACTCGGTACCTGACCGGTACTTGCTGGCGTTGGAAGCAGGCTCCGTGAGTCTCGAAGAGACGTGTGCCGCGCTGGCCGCGCACGAGTGGCCGGACTCCACGCCGGCGATCTCCTCCGGAAGCAGCTCCGCCGATCCGTTCCCGGAAGGCGGTTGGGTCAAGACGGTGGAGGCGGCGTACGGCGACGGGCGGGTCACGCAGGAGCAGTACGAGGCGATCTGGCTGGCCTCCAGCGGCCGAGGCCGCTGACCGGAGATCAGAGAGGGCGCACGCATGAGCGCGCCAGAACCGTCGGACGAGATCCCGGCCCGCCGACCTCGTCGGGAACTCGTCGAGGCCCAGATCTACGAGCAGGCGACGCGCCTGTTCGCCGAGCGGGGCTTCGCGGGCACGAGCCTGCAGGACATCGCCGACGCGATGGGCATGACCCGGCCGTCGCTCTACTACTACGTCAAGAACAAGGACCAGCTGCTCGCGCGGCTCGTCACGGAGATCACCGAGGGGCCGGCGGCCGCGACGGAGGAGATCGCGGACCGCGACCAGGACGCCCCGACGAAGCTGCGCGACCTCGTCCGGCTCATCGCGGGTCAGCAGGCGGAGCACGCCGCGCGGTTCCGGCTCGTGATCCGCTCGGAGTCGGAACTTCCCGACGACCTCGCCGTCGCCCACGAGGCCGCGAAACGCCGGGTGCTCGACGGCTTCGCCCGGATCGTCGACCAGGGAGTGCGCAGCGGGGAGTTCCGTCCGCGGCCGGTCCGGACGACGGCGCTGGCCCTGATCGGCATGTGCAACTGGGTCGCGTGGTGGTTCAACCCCGCCGGTCCGCAGACCCCGCGGCGATGTCGCGGAGCAGATGGCGGAGATGGCGTCCGCGCTCGTCGCGCAGGCGCCCGACCGCACGCCGGACGTCCCCCGGCCCGACGACCCGGCGGCGGCGCTGCGCCTGTTGCGCCAGGACCTGGACTACCTCGAGAGCATCGTCACGACGCCAGACGTCGAAAGATTGACGGCCGCGTCGACAACTCTTAACCTGGCGGCAGGAGGTTCGACGATGACACTCGAGCACAAGGTCCGCGGCGTGGACCACACGGCGTTCCCGACCTTCGATCCCGCCGCGACGGTGTGCTTCTACCGCGACGTCCTCGGCTTCCCGGTGGTGCACTCGATCTGCGCCGCGGGCTGGGGCCCGGAGAACCACCCGGACTTCATCCACTTCTTCTTCGACATCGGCAACGACGACCGGATCGCGTTCTTCTACTACTTCGGCCTCGAACCGGTGCACGCCCACGAGCGCGGCGACGTCTACGCCGGGTTCGGCCCCGACGTGCCGGAGTTCTTCGTGCGGTCGCGCCACCTCGCGATCCACGTCGACGACCAGGACGACCTTCTGGAGTACCGCCGCCGCCTCGACGACTCGTCGTGGCCGGTCGAGATGCAGATCCAGCACGAGACGATCGAGTCGATCTACACCCACGACCCGAACGGCTACATGGTCGAGTTCACCCGCGCGATGCGTCCGGTGACCCCGCAGGAGGACCTCGACGCCAACCTGACGATCGACGCCCTGCTCGACGTTGTCGCCGAGCCCGACCCGTCGTTCGGCAAGCTGTTGGCGCGGAAGGCGGAGCTGATCGTCGAGCGGGCGGCCGACTGGGAAGTGGCCCAGGTATGACCGCGCTCTACGTCCTCGATGTCCCGGAGAACACCGCGGTGGCCAAGGTCGCGGCCGAGGCGGGCGCGGTCGTCGGAAAGATCGGTCCGTACTTCGAGATCACCGCCGACGGGCCCATCGTGGTCGACCGTCGGGCCACCGGGTGCCGGCACGCGGTCTGGTACAGCTGCATCGCCGGGGTCGCGGGCGGGCGGATCGTGCAGCACGACAAGAACGCCCTGCAGGTCGACCCGGAATGAGCGCGCCCGTCTCGCAGCGCCTCGGCGCGGGGCGCTACATCGCGGTGGACGAGCGCCCGGCCTCGACGGTCACGAGCGTCCACGAGCTGACCACCGCCGACGGCGCGACGGTGCGCGGCGTGCTCGCGACGGTGCCGGGCGCGCGCACCGTCGTCTGTCTGATGCACCCGCGCCAGGACGTCACCCACCACGCGCTGGTCCCGTACCTCCTCCGCGCCGGCGCCGCCGTGTGGACCCAGCAGACCCGCTCGGTGAACAACGACCTGACGCTGGTCCACGAGCAGGCGCTGCTCGACGTCGCGGCCGGCATGGTCTTCCTGCGCGAGCAGGGGTTCTCCTCGATCGTCCCGCTCGGGCACTCCGGGGGCGGCACGCTCTTCGCCTTCTACCTGGAGCAGGCCGGGCTGGCCGGGGCCGAGCGGATCGCGACGACCCCCGGCGGGCGCCCGACCAAGCTCGCCGACGCCGCGATGCCGGTGATCGACGGTGTCGTGTTCCTCGCCCCGCACCCGGGGCAGGGGCGGCTGCTGCTCGGCTGCATCGACCCGTCGGTCGCCGACGAGACCGACCCGCTCGCCACCGTGCCCGACCTCGATGCGTTCGACCCCCGCAACGGGTTCGCCGACCCGCCGGCCAGCTCGTCGTACCCTCCGGAGTTCCTCGAGAGCTACCGCGCGGCCCAGCGCGCTCGGGTCGCCCGGATCGACGCCCGCGCCCGCGAGCACCTCGCGCGCACCGCCGAGGCGCGCGCCGCCCACAAGCGGACAGGTGCCGCGGCTGACCGTCGCCGAGCACTCGCCCCGGAGATCATCACGGTCTTCCGCACCGACGCCGACCCGCGCACGGTGGACCTCTCCCTCGACCCCAGCGAGCGGCCCTACGGCTCGGTCTTCGGCGCGCGGCCCGACCTCATCAACTACGGACAGGTCGGGTTCGGCCGCCTGACGACGCCGGAGGCGTGGCTCTCGACGTGGTCGGGGCTGAGCACGAACGCCGACTTCGTCCGCTGCGCGCCCGGGGTCACGGTGCCGACCCTGTTCGTGGAGCTGACCGGCGACCAGGCGGCGTTCCCGTCCGACTCGCGCCGCATGGTCGCCGCCCTCGGCAGCGACGACGTCAGTCATGCCCGCGTGCGTGGGACCCATTTCGGCGGGGCGATCGCCCCGGGCGAGCCGACCGGCAACCAGCTCGCCGCGGAACACATCGCCGACTGGCTCGGGGCTCGCCACGAGCTCATCCCGTCCGGAACCTGAGGCATCACGCCCGTGAGCGGGCGGGATGGGCGCTGTCCCAGGCTGGGCCCCAGCGGAGATGGAACCGACGCGGGACAAGCGCCGTCGAACGGAGTGTGACCTCCACTGACAATGCCTCGACCGACGCGGTCCGGATTCTCGACACCGCCGATCCGAGTCTCTATGCCACCCTGCTGGACGGCTCCCGTGCGGCTCATGCCAGCCCTGTCTGGCTCGGCGGGCACCGGGACAGCCGCCTCGGATTCCTGCCCGCACCGGAAGACCCGAAGGAAGCGATCGACGCCCTCGATCCGTACCGCGTCCTCGCGGGCTGGTGGCCTGGACCCTGCCCTGAGGGCTGCGCCTGTCTGGAGCCCTTCACCGGCGAACTCCCTGAGCTCGTCCGTGCGGGGAGCCACGACCGGTCGCAGCAGGCCGCCACCGCCCGGGAAGCGCTCACCTTCGCGCGAGACATTGCGGAGCACGCATCCCTGGCGCTCGTCGACGCCGCGCGCCCGGCCGACATCCCCGCAGTGGTCGGATGGGGCGGGATCTGCAATTACCGGCACCAGGACCTGGCGGGCGTCTGCGCCGTGCTTCGTAGTTGGGAGGAGCGGTTCGGGGCCGTTCTGACCGAGATGACCGAGTCGGTCCTGCAGCTCTCCGTCGCCGACCCGCCGAGATCCCGAGAAGAGTCCGAGCACGTGGCGACCGAGCACTTCGCGTTCTGCCCGGATCAGCACGATCCACAGAACGGCACGGTGTACACGCCTCGCACGTACGGGAAGGGGATCCGCGGGAAGCGGTGGTGGAGGTTCTGGTGGGACTGACGACATTCAGCCGACGGTGTCCGCGCCGCGACGATGAGGCCTGGCGCTGGTGCCGAGTGAACGAAGGGGCGTCCGTGACCAGCGGAATCGAAGGCATCGCCCGGGCTGTCGTCGTGCGGGACGGGCGGGTGTTGCTCGTGCAGGAGAGGACCGCGGGCTACTGGTTCTTCCCTGGTGGGCATGTGGAGGAGGGGGAGACGCCGGAGGAGGCGGTGGTCCGGGAGTTGGGGGAGGAGCTCGGGGTCGGGGCGGTGGTCGAGGGCTCGCTGGGGCAGATCGAGAACAACTACGTCGCCGACGGGATGGAGCGGCGCGAGGTCAATCACGTGTTCGCGGTGCGGATCGACGCCGAGGACCCCGAGAGCCAGGAGCCGGACCTCGCCGCGGGGTGGAAGGGGGTCGAGGAGCTGGCGCACGAGGACGTCCGGCCGCAGGTCCTGGTCGAGCTGGTGTTGCGCTCGCTCTGATCACTGCTCCACGAGCCGTTCGACGCCGTCGAGAAGCCGGGCCAGGCCGAACTCGAAGAGGGCGTCGAGGTCGAACGCGAGGTCCGGGTCGCCGAAGATGCGCGCGGAGACGGGGAACGCGCCGGAGCCGATGACCGATCTGGTGGCGTTCTCGCGCTGCTCGAGCCATTGGTCGCCGGTGAGTCCGGTGTCGGCCTCCTCGCGGTTCTCGGCCTCGAGGCTGGCGGCCGATCCGTGCACGAAGCTGAACAGGGTCAGGTGCAGGAGGAAGACGGTGTGATCGTCGAGGCCGAACTCGCTGAGCACGCGGAGGTTCCACTCCGAGTAGGGCAACTGGTGCGGCCCGGCGTAGGGACGGGTCAGCGAGGTCGTCCGCGCGAGCCAGGGATGGCGGCGGTAGAGCCGCCACTGGGCGCGTGCCGTGGTCTCCAGCGCGGCGCGCCAGGCGTCCGGTGACGCCGCGGGCAACGGCAGCTCGCCGAACACGGCGTCGCGCATGAGCAGCATCAGCTCGTCCTTGCCCGGGACGTGGCGGTAGAGCGACATCGCGCCAGCCCCGAGCGCGGCCGCGACCCGGCGCATCGAGAGCGCGTCGATGCCCTCGGCGTCGGCGATGCGGATCGCGGCGCGGACGATGGCGGCGCGCCCGAGCTCGGACTCCGCGGGTTCAGGTCGAGCGCCGGACGGCTCGGAGCCGGCCACCACGGTCCCGACCCCAGGGATGACGCGGACGGCGCCGTCGCGGCGCAGTGCGGCGAGGACCTTGCTGGCTGTCGCCATGGCGACGCCGAACTCGGCGACGATGCCGCGGGTCGACGGCACGCGGTCGCCCGGGGCCAGCTCGCCCGCCTCGATCCGGGCGCGGATCGCGTCGACGATCCGCGTGTACGGCGGTGCGTCCACCGCGCCTCCCTCGTGTCGTGTCGGACCGTACTAGTGCACCAACGACGCCTCCTGTCGAGGACGTCACTGCACTAGTACGCACCGAAGAAGTACCACCAGAACGCTTGCATTCGGCTGCGTACAGCGTACTCTCACTTGCATCACCCACCGATCGCATCGAGAGGCACGACCGATGAACAACCGCACCGTCCTCGTCAGCGGGGCCGGGATCGCCGGCCCCGCACTCGCCTTCTGGCTGCACCGCTTCGGCTTCGTCCCGACCGTCGTCGAGGTCGCTCCCACCCGGCGTCCGGGCGGGCAGACCGTCGATCTCCGGGGTGCGGGCCGGACCGTCATCGAGCGGACGGGGCTGATGCCCGCGGTGCGCGCGGCGTGCCTCGATCAGCGCGGCATCGCCTACGTCGACGCCGCGGGGCGGCACCTCGCCGAGATGTCGGTGGACGCCCTCGACGGCGACGGCATCGTCAGCGAGATCGAGATCCTGCGCGGCGACCTCGCCGACGTCCTGGTGGACGCGACCCAGGACGACGTCGAGTACCTGTTCGGCCTACGGGTCACCGCCCTCGACCAGCGGGCCGACGACGTCGAGGTCACCTTCTCCGACGGCACCGTCCGCCTCTTCGACCTGGTCGTCGGAGCGGACGGCCCTCACTCGGGGATCCGCGCCCTCGCGTTCGGGCCCGAGGAGAACGTGGCGCAGCCGCTCGGGGGCTACATGGCCTGGTTCACCGCGCCCGCCCCGAGCGACGTCGGCGGCTGGTACGAGATGTACAACGAGCCGGGACTCGTCGCGTCGATGCGCCCGGACCGGGACCCGGGACGGGTGAAGGCGGGGCTGTCGTTCCTGTCGGAACCGCTCGACTACGACCGGCGCGACCTCGCCGCCCAGCGCCGCATCGTGGCCGACCGGTTCGCCGGCAGTGGCGGGCCGGCCCCGGCGCTGATCGAGGCGATGGCGACCGCCGACGACTTCTATCTCGAGACCGTGGCCCAGGTGCACATGGACCGCTGGTCGTCCGGCCGGGTCGCGCTCGTCGGCGACGCCGGCTACTGCCCGACTCCCTTGACCGGGATGGGCACCAGCCTCGCGCTCGTCGGCGCCTACGTGCTGGCCGGCGAGCTCGCCCGCGCCGACGGTGACCACGAGCGGGCCTTCGACGCATACGAGAAGACGATGCGCCCCTACGTCAGCCAGGGCCAGGAGCTCCCGCCCGGCGGGATCGAGGGCTACGCGCCCCGGACACGCCTCGCCATCCGCCTGCGGGTGCTCACCATGAAGATGATGGTCAGCCGCCCGTTCAAGGGCCTCGCCAAGAAGATGTTCTTCAGCAAGGCGGACGCCATCGACCTGCCCGACTACACCGCGGTCGCCCGTGAGAGGTCCTGAGTGGCCTTCTGAAGGCGCGCCCAGTCAGTGGTATCAAAGCGGTATCATCGACTCATGGCGATGACCCTGCGGCTGGACCCCGACGAGTCCGACGGGTTGCGGGCCCAGGCGACCGCTGAGGGCCGGTCGATGCAGGACGTGGCCAGGGCCGCGGTGCGTGAGTACATCGCGAACCACGGGGCCGACGAGCACGTCCGTCGGTCGATGGTCGAGACGTTGCCGCGGTACCGGGAGCTGTTCGAGCGTCTCGGACGAGCTTGACCGTCCATCTGACGATGGCGCATCTCCTGGCCATCGCCGAGCAGGTGTGCGGACCCGAGTTCGTCGTCCGCGATCACGGTCTTCTCGAGTCGGCGCTGGCGCGACCGAGAGCGACGGCCTTCGGGCTCGACGCCTACGCCACGGTGCACGAGAAGGCGGCTGCGCTCATGCACTCGCTCTGCACGAACCACCCCCTCGTCGACGGGAACAAGCGTCTCGCCATCGGAGCCGCGATCGTCTTCCTCGACGTCAACGAGGCCTTCGGGCACCAGAGTGTGGACGACCTGTTCGAGCTCACGATGGCCGTCGCCGATGGCACGCTCGACGACGTCGCCGAGATCGCGGATCGACTCCGCGGGTAACCGGGTTCCCGGTACGGGGCTCAGCCGGCGGCGAACCGCTCCAGGAGGCGGACGGTCACCGTGTCGCCGACGTCCTTGCCGATCGCCCGGCGAACCGCGGCGGTGACGGGGAGCTTGTGTCCGCCGTCGCCCAGGGCCATGAACGAGCTGCGGAAGGCGTGTCCGTCGACGGTGCCGGCCACCTTGACCAGCCCGCGGGTGCCGAAGAAGTCCGCCGACCATTCGGTGCGTAGGTAGGTCCAGCCGCCCGCGGCGGGGCTCCGCTGCAGGACCGCGGTGAACTCGTGGTCGAGGGCGGTCGTCGTGGTCGCCATCGTGGCTCCTCGTGTCTCCGTCGCCGGGCGACGTCTCCGGTCGTGTCACAGCCTCCACGAGCGCGACGGACCGGATCGACAGCCCACGGGTCGGAGTTCACTCGAACGGCTCAGGCGAACTGCTCGGTGTGCACGCGGCCCGGGGGCACGCCGAGGGCGTCGAGGACGCCGAGGGCGGCGCCGACGAGGCGGGGTGGGCCGCAGACGAAGTACTCGTGATCCGCGGCGACGGTGGTGGGGAGGGTGTCGGCGAGCAGGCGGGTGTCGAGGCGGCGACCCTCGGTGCGGACGACGGCGAGGTCGAGGCGGCGGGCGAGGACGTCGAGCTCGGTGGCGAAGAGGGCCTCGCCGGGCCGCTCGGCGAGCAGGAGCCGGTGGGCGCGAGGGTCGCCGTTCGCGGCGTGGGCCCGCAGGATGCTCATGATCGGCGTCAGGCCGACGCCGCCGGCGACGAGGACGAGGCCGGCGTGGTCCGGCCCGTGGGACGGGGGCACGAAGTCGCCGTGCGGGCCGTCCAGCCAGACGCGCCGGCCGGGCTCGAGCGTGCAGAGGCGCCGAGTGAAGGCGCCGCGGTCGCGGAAGGTCAGCTCGAGGGCTCCGGAGCGCGAGGACGCGGCGATGGTGAAGGGATGCTCGGCGCCGGTGACGGCGTCGCGTCGCAGGCGCAGCCACATGAACTGGCCCGGCTCGGGGACGGGCCCGCGGCGCCGGCTCGCCGGGAACAGGACGAGGGTCGACGTGCCCGGCACCTCGGGCCGGACGCCGACCACGGTGTAGGCCCCGCTGTCGACCAGCGGGCGCATCACCCAGCGCCGGACGACGATCGCGACCACGAGCGCGCCGAGCGCGGCCATCGGCACGGCGACGAGGGGGTCGGCGAGCATCCGGTTCAGCAGGACCACGTGCGCCGCGACGAGCACCAGGACGACGACCGCGAGCAGGCCGTGCAGCCGCGCCATGGTGGCGTAGCGCCGCGACCGCGCGCGGGGGACGAGCACCGTCGCGCAGAGCACCATGAGCACGACCGCGCCGATCCCGGCGAGCGTCGAGGGCGGGGCCCGGACGACGTCGACCAGCCTCCATTCCCTCTGCGACGCGGCGAGCGCCGCCACGACGTGGGCGCAGGTGAAGCTCACGGCCGCGATCCCCAGGCCGCGGTGCAGGTGGTTGCCGAGCTCGAGGCCGAGCACGCGGGTCAGTCCGCGCACCCGCGACACGAGCAGGAGCACCACGGCGAGCGTCGACGTCGCGACCAGCCCGATGCCCGCCGACAGGTTGATCGCCGAGCTGAACGTCCGCGACGCCGGCGAGATCACCGCGGCGACCAGGGGGAGGAGCACGACTCCGTCGAGCACGAGGGTCCACGCCCGGCGGCGCCGCGAGACGTCGTCGGGTGCCGGGCCGGTGGCCCGGCGGGAGGGGGCAGTCGTCAAGGGCCGATCCGATCCGTGACCAGGCAGGCGGGGTCGAGGTCGAGGTTCGCATCGGTCGACCGCCGGTGGTGGCCGTTTCGGGGAACTTCCCCGCTCTATCGTCGACGGTCATGGCGACCGTGCTCGGGATCGACATCGGGACCTCGTCCTCGAAGGGCGTCCTTGTCGACGCGCAGGGCCGCGTCGTCGCGCGCGCCGAGGTCGAGCACGCGACGTCGTCGCCGCACCCGGGATGGGTCGAGCACGACGCCGAGCAGGTGTGGTGGGCGGACTTCGTCGAGATCACCCGGCGGCTCACCGACGACGCCGCCGAGCCACCGCGCGCGGTGGGTGTCAGCGGGATCGGGCCGGTGCTCCTGCCCGCGGACGGATCGGGCCGCCCGCTGCGACCAGCCATCCTCTACGGCGTCGACACCCGCGCCACGACCGAGATCGCCGAGCTGACCGAGGAGCTGGGCGCGGACGCGATCATGCGGCGCGCCGGCACCCCGCTCTCCAGCCAGGCCGTCGGCCCGAAGTGGCGCTGGGTGCAGCGCCACGAGCCGGACGTCTACGCGCGCACCGAGAAGTTCCTGATGGCGAGCTCGTACCTCGTGCACCGCCTGACCGGCGAGTACGTGCTCGACCACCACTCGGCCAGCCAGTGCGACCCGATGTACGACCTCGACGCGGCCGACTGGGCGCGCGACTGGGCCGAGGTCGTCGCGCCGGGCCTGGAGCTGCCCCGCCTGCTGTGGTCGGGCGAGATCGCCGGGTCGGTCACGGCCCGGGCCGCCGAGGAGACGGGTCTCCCGAAGGGCACCCCGGTCACGGCCGGGACGATCGACGCGTGGGCCGAGGCCGCCAGCGTCGGCGTCGAGGCGGTCGGCGACACCATGGTCATGTACGGCACCACGATGTTCCTGGTGCAGGTCACGGACACCCCGGCGCGCCACGAGAACCTGTGGTCGACGCGGGGTGTCGCTCCCGGGAGCGTCACCACCGCGGCCGGGATGGCGACGTCCGGCGCGATCACCGCCTGGCTGCGCGACCTGACCGGACGCGACTACGGCGAGCTCGTCGACGCCGCCGAGGGCGTTCCGGCGGGCAGCCGGGGCCTGCTGCTCCTGCCCTACTTCGCGGGCGAGCGGACGCCGATCTTCGACCCGGACGCGCGGGGGGTCCTCGTCGGGCTGACCACCGCGCACGGGCGGGCGGAGCTCTACCGCGCCGCGCTCGAGGGCATCGCCCACGGCGTGCGCCACAACCTCGAGGTGTTCGGGGAGGCGGGCGGGCCGTCGTCACCGCGCCTCGTCGCGGTCGGTGGCGGCACCCGCGGCGGGTTGTGGACCCGGATCGTCAGCGACGTGACCGGTCTCCCGCAGGACGTCCCGGCCGACACCACCGGCGCCGCGCTCGGCGACGCGTTCCTGGCGGCCGCGGCGGTCGGCGAGGCCGCCGACATCACCGACTGGAACCCGATCGTCGACACCGTCGCGCCCGATCCGGAGCGCACCGCGCTCTACGACGCCTTCCACGAGCACTATCGCACGCTCTACACGAGCACGGCCGAGACCGCGCACTTCCTCGCCGACCAGCAGCGACGCGCGGATCTCGCCGCTCGATGATCCCGCGAGCGAGGAGGACCATCGAAGTGGGAGCGTCATTCCGCTTCCGACGGCACCTCCGGCGAAGGGACCTGCGATGACCGACCAGACGACGGGTGCGGTGAGCGAGCTCGCCGCCCAGCGGCGGGGCTTCGCGGTGGCCGAGGAGGTCGAGGCGCTCCGCGACGCGGGCACGACGGCGCGGGTCCGGACGCCGTTCGGGCACGTGGCGACGATGGTCACGCGGTACGACGAGGTTCGGGAGCTCCACGGCGACCCGCAGCGGTTTCGTCTCGACGCGGTCGGGGCGCCGGCCGCGCTGGTCGCCGCCGGACGCGACCAGGCGGAGTTCCGCCGTCGCCAGGCCGGCAACCTGCTCGGTCAGGACCCGCCCGACCACACGCGGCTGCGGAAGATGCTGACCGGCGAGTTCACGGTCCGACGGATGAAGCGCCTCGTCCCGCGGGTCGAGGAGATCGTCGCCGAGCACCTCGACGCGATGGAGCAGGCGGGTCCGCCCGCCGAGCTCGTCGCCGACTTCGCGCTGCCGGTGCCGTCGATGGTGATCTGCGAGCTGCTCGGCGTGCCGTACGCCGACCGCGACCGGTTCACCGAGAACAGCGCTCGACAGCTCGACAGCACGATCGCTCCCGAGGAGCGGATGCGCCTCGCCGACGACTCACGGGCCTACATGTCGAGCCTCGTCGCGCGCCACCGCGAGGACCCGGGCGAGGACCTGCTCGGCATGCTGATCCGCGAGCATCCCGACGACGTCACCGACGCCGAGCTCATCGGCATCGGCAACCTCCTGCTCGTCGCCGGGCACGAGACGACCTCGAACATGCTGTCGCTCGGCACCCTCGCGCTGCTGGAGCACCCCGACCAGCTCGCCCGCGTCCGCGACGACCCGAGCAGCGTCGACCACGCCGTCGAGGAGCTGCTGCGCTACCTCACGGTCGTGCACGGCGGCTTCCCCCGCGCCGCGACCGAGGACACGACGATCGGCGGGCACCCCGTGGAGGCGGGCGAGCTGGTGATCTCCTCGCTCGCCGCCGCCAACCGCGACCCGTCGGTGATCGAGCACGGCGACGTCCTCGACATCACCCGCGCCCCGACCCCGCACCTCGCCTTCGGCCACGGCATCCACCATTGCCTGGGCGCGCCACTGGCCCGTATCGAGATGCGCGTGGCGTTCCCGGCGCTGCTGAACCGCTTCCCCGGGCTGCGCCTCGTCGACGCCGAGGGCGACTTCCGCCACCGCACGCTGATCTACGGACTGCGAACCCTTCCGCTGACATGGTGAGCCCTCCGTGATCAGCGCGCGAGCCAGACCACCCCGTACAGCCCGATAATGTCTCTTTTGCCCAGTTCATGCGAACACACAGTAACACACAGTTCTCTTTTGTGTTATTGAGACCAACGTGTTGGGGTATTGCCGGGGCGTTACTCAGAAGTGAGAGTTGAGCCCGACGGTCGTACCCCGGACCCGGTGCCGTTGTCATCGACCGCGCCGCGTGGCGCCAAGGGGGGAGACGTCATGACGATGCACAAGGAGCGCGTTTCAACTCTCGCCGTGGAGCGGTGCGTCCCCATGAGCACGTGCGTCGTCTACGACGACCGCCGCCAAGCGCGTGAGCTGCTCGGACAGATGTTCGGAGCCGTGCTCGGGGTGACCCAGGTCATCAGGGTGGCGAGCGCCGAGGAGTTGATGGTCCTGTTCACCGGACGGCCCGGACAGATGGCTGTCGTGGGCACGCAACGTGCCGTCCCGTCGGGGATCCACGCCATCCGTCGGGTCGTCGCCGCCCGTCCCGGGAGCGCAGTCGTGGCCGTCGGCGCTCGCGACGACGCCCCGTCCGCCCGGGCCGCCGTCGCCGCCGGCGCTCGTGGTTTCCTCGGCTGGGACGCATCCCCCACCGTGACCCGGCGCGTCGTCGAGGCCCTCACCGTGAGTGGGCGCTCGCTGCGATCGACCACGGACAGCCACGTGATCCCGGAGCCTCGCAGGCATCTTTCCGTCGCCGCGGCACCCGGGGACGCGAACGACGTCGTCGTGGACCGCGCGGTACAGGAACGGTTGGGCATGTCCGAGCGCGAGATGGAGGTCCTGACAGGGATCAGTCACGGGCTGAGCGTCGCGGAGATCGGCCGGGACCTCGGTCTCTCCGACAACACGATCAAGTCGCACATCCGCCGGCTGTTCATGAAGCTGGGCGTCCACGAACGGGCCCACGCCGTCGCGCTCGCCTATCGCTCGGGGCTGCTCGCCTGCCCCGAGGCCGTCCCCTCCGTCCGATGAGGCATCCGGGCGCGCATCCACGATGGTGCGCGCGCCATGTCACCGCAGAGTTCGACGGGACCGAGCACCTGTCCGGGGCCCGTCGGTGGCGCCCTGCCTACGAGCACGAGGTCGCCATCGTCGAGGTGCTCCGCCAGGTCGTCTATCCCGATGGCGCCGCCGAGACCCCAGCGGCGACCGTGCGCATCGACAGTCCCAGCAACCCCGGTGAGGTCGCGATGAGCGCGGACGACCTCGCCGATTTCGTGGACCATCTGTCGAGCCTGCGGGACGCGTTGACCGCCGGACGCAGAGACCGGCGTTGAGGACCCTTCCGGGTTGCGGTTTGTCCGAACCGGTATAGGCTCAGAATCAGATTAACACTTTGCGCCCTCTGCTCGAGCCGGATCGGCTCCGCGTGTGTCGTGATCCGCCACGCTGATCGAGGGGGTCGAAGCTCTGATGACCACCCCCGGTTCGGCAGCCGCTCTCGTGTTGGCCGCGGGCCTACGCACCATGCTCACCGTGAGCTTCGTGCCTCTGGGCGGCAACGTCGCGTTGCTCGACACCACCACTCCCGCATGGCTCCTCGAGGTGGATTCCGGCAGTTCCGCCGAGGACCAGTGCTGGGCGATGCTGGACGTTCTCCGCGTCGTGAGCTTCGGCGCGCAGGCGGCCGAGTTCGCGCAGGCGGCGCCGCGACTGCGGCTGGTCGCGAACTGACCTGGGGGCGCGCTCAGGGTTGCCCCGGCTGCTCCGGGAGCGACTCCGACGGAGCGGCGCGCTTGGGCCACTCCAGCCGCAGCCCGCCGAGGGAGCTCGCCCGGGACACCTCGGGCCCGTCGTCGGCCGCTGCTTCGGCGACCGCAGCGCGGATCAGGCTGAGGATCGCGTCCCGCATTCGTCCCGAGAGTCGCTCGGTGTGCTCGGGCAGCAGGTGGGACAGGTCTGCCCCACGGCGACTGACGTCCAGACCGACGGAGCGGGCGGCGGCGATGACGACGGTCGTGATGTCGACCTCCAGGACCTCAGCGATGACCGTCAGTGACCCGGGATCCGGGAACTTCCGCTGCGGGACCCCGGAGCCCAACTGCTGCCACCGGCCACGGGTCAGTGCGCGGTCGGAGGCGCGCTCCAGGTCGCTGTAGGACCAGCCCCGCTCCTGCATGCCGGTGCGGATGAGGTCGTGCAGGGCCAGCCCGGGGCTGTCGCTCTCGCTCGGCTGATTGTCAGACACTGCATGTCTCGCTCACATCGAGGTCGGAAGTCCTGCTCGGACCGCACGCGACCGCGCACAGTATGCACGGGGCGGGCCGTGTCGTGAGGCTCGTAACGGCTCGGGTCACGGCGAGACCGGGTGGTGCAGGCGGGAGATGGTGACCTCGATGTCGTCCACCTCATCGGTGTCGAACTGGCGTCGCGTCCGGTCCGCCGCGCAGGTGGCGTCCAGGCCGTCGAACGGGCCGTGGGCGTCGGTCTCGCCGGTCTGCGCGTCGCGGACCAGCACGACATAGCCGTCGCATGCGTCGAGTTCGGCGAACCGTTCGATCAGTTGGTCCAGGACGTGGTCGGAATCGTGGCGCACGAGATCACCCCCTCACGGGAAACGAAACGGTCAGTGGATGTAGCGGGGAACCGCTGTGGCCGGGAGGGCTTCCGTGCCGTAGGTGCAGGCGCCCCCGAACCAGGCCATCATCAGGGTCGCCAGCGTGCTGAGCTTCCTCAACGTCGAGACTCCTCGGGCACGGCAGAGCACCAGTGCTCTGGGGCGCCGTTGTGTTCCGCCGGCGGATGCGAACGAGGGCCGGTGGAGTGGCAGCGCCCCGGGTCGTGCTGGGCTGGAGACCGTGAGGCCGCCGCGGCAACTGAGGGACCTCAATGAGGGCCATGTTGCAGATAGTAGTCACAAACCGATCGAGGATTGCGCTAGTTGAGGAAACAGTCACTCGTGCGGCTTAACGTTTAGAGCAGAATGTTACGTTCCGTTGAACCTAGGTACACAAGAGACGTCGGCGCGACAGGGATCGTGCACCGGACCGAGCTGCTTCCTCAGAGGGGCTGGGCAGGGATCGGCTTGTGCTCGCCGCGGAGGACGCGGCGGCGCGCGGTCAGATCGTCGAAGTCCATGTAGACGTTCTGGAGGTGGCGGGCGCCGCTGTCGGGGTCGTAGGCGAGCCGACCGTGCAGCACGCGGTGGGCGTGGACGGTCAGGAGGTCACCGTCGACGGACTTGAAGGTGGCGCGGTAGCGGCCGGAGTCGATGATGCGCCCGAGGGTCCGATAGGCGGCGTAGAACGCCTCGACCTCATCGAACCGGGCGGAGAGTGGCTGGGCGAGCTGGTTGGAGAACCGGCAGAGGCGCACCTCCCCGGACGGGTCGAGCTGAATCATCGGGGCTTCGGTAGCGGTGTCCTCGTCGTCATCGAACAGCTGGAAGGGCACCGCAATCCTGGTCAGCACGGCGAAGTGCTCAGGGTGGGTGCGGCGTAGCTCCGCGACCGCGCCCCATCCGTCGACGAGGGTCGATTCCCCGCCGGTGCTGCGGTTGGCCAGGAAATGCAACAGCTGGATCGAGGGCGGCCACGCGTAGCTGGGGAAGTCGGTGTGGGGCTTCAGTTCGCCCGACGTGTGCGCGACGTTGTAGCCGGCCGGATCGAGCCGCACGTTGTGCACCCGCTCGAACGCGAACTCGCGGACGGGCCCGAAGACCTCGGCGAACCTCTCGACCTCACCGTCGACCGCGGGAACGTCGGTGACGATCACGGCGCCGACCTCGCGCAGCGCGTCGAGGTACGCCAACTGCCCGACCCTGGTGCGGACCACCTCGGCGTGGCCGATCCGCGGCACGGCCGCAGCCGTCGCGGTCCACAGCGGCGGGGTGAACCGGCGGGCCACCCGGGCACGCTCGAGGGAATAGTCGTGGTGGCGCAACCAGTCCGGAGCGTAGGTGCACGCCTGCCCGTCGTTCCACAGAACCGCCAGCCCCAGGCCCGCGTCGTAGTCGGCCGAGAGCGGCGCCACGTTCTCGTCGATGTCGGCGGTGAACAGGCTGCGCTCGCTGCTCTGCGCCACCCTGTCTTCGGAGGCCCAGCTGTTGTCGCGCAGCCACACGTAGTGGAAGCGGCGCACCACGCCGTCGAGCACCACGGTCAGGTGGGTCGGGAGCAGCTCGAGGTCGCCGTCGGCGAGCGGCGGATCGGAGGGGCGGTTCCGGGCGCGGCGCACAGCGGTCCTCTCGGGACGTTCGGCGGTCCCACCCCCTCGACGGTGACACCAGCGCGCAATCGCGCATTACCATAATGCGCTCTGGCTCCTGCGTTTGTCTCCAGGGAGGCGGTTCGGAGGGGTGTGGCCATGCTCGAGGACACCGACACGGGCGGTTTCCGCCGGACCTTCGGGGGCGCCGTCGTCGTCGCGCTGGTCGTGTTCGCGACCGGGGCGGTGCTGCTCACGGCGAGTTGGACCGATGCCCGACAGAAGCTGCTGGTCAGCGACTCGCTGTTCCTCGTGAGCGGGCTGGGTGCGGCCCTGTGCTGCCTGTACACCGCATCGAGGACGACGGGAGCCCTCCGCCGGGCCTGGGTGCTCTTCGGCGCGATGGGCGCGGCCTGGACGATCGGCAACGTGATCTGGTTCGTGCAGAGCCTCGAACCCGTCAAACCGTTCCCGACCGTGAGCGACCTCTTCTTCGTGGTCGCGCTCGTGCTCGCCGCGGCGGGCCTGCTGCGGTTCCCGGCGGGGAGCCGGGTCAAGGACGACCGCGTGCGCCTGCTCCTGGACGGACTCCTGATCGGCAGCGCGTTGCTGTTCCTGAGCAACGTCCTGGTCCTCGAGGAGATGTTCGCGCGGCTGGGGCCGGGGCTGGGCGCCCTCGTGCTCGCCCTCTACCCCCTGGGCGACGTCCTGCTGGCCAGCCTGGCCCTGCTACTGCTGACCCGGAGCCCGAGCCGGCGACGGGTGGACCTGGTTCTGCTGGCCTGCGGGCTCCTGGTCTACGCGGTGGAGGACACGGCCTACGCGTTGTTGCAGGCTCGCGGTGAGTTCCTCACGGGGACCCCCTTCGACCTCGGGTGGATCGGCGGCTACCTGCTGATCGCGCTCGCCGCCCTGACGTTCTCCGCCCGGGCCGCAGGCACCGGCGCGCTCAGGGCCGCAGCGGACAGCCGGCTCGGCGATCTGTTGGTCAACCTCGTCGTGGGCCTGGCGGTGGTCGTCGGCGCCGGGGTGGGCATTGATCACTGGGGCGACGTCGTGCTCGGCCTGGTCCTGCTGGTGATCTTCGGTTTCCGTCAGCGCGTGCTGTCCGGGGACAACCTCGCGATGCGGCGGGACCTCGCGCACCTCGCCGAGACCGATCCCCTGACAGGTCTGGCGAATCGCCGTCGCCTGGACCGCGATCTGGAGCGCCTGCAGCTGCTCTCGGCCCGGTACGGCACGAAGCTGTCACTGGCGGTGGTGGACCTCGACCACTTCAAGGGGATCAATGACCGCCACGGACACGCGGTGGGTGACGAGACGCTCCGTCGGGTCGCCGCCCACCTGCAGGAATCGTTCCGCGGCGAGGATGCGCTCGCGCGGATCGGCGGCGAGGAGTTCGTGGTGGCCATGCTCGGCATGGGTCGCGAGGACGCGGTCATACGCCTGGCGGGCGTGCTGCAGGTCTTCGCCGACACCCCGCAGGAGGTGGATGGGGAATGGCTGAGCGTCGGCGCCAGCGCCGGAGTGGCCGAGCACCTCCGCGACGGCACGGGTTTCGACGAGCTCTATCGCGCCGCCGACGATGCCCTCCGCGTCGCGAAGATCAGTGGCCGCGGCCGGGTCCTGCCGGCGGGCGCGGCTCCGTCCCGCGACCTCGTCGCGATCGCCCTCGCCGAGGACGACCCCGTGGAGCCGACGCCCGCCTGACGGCACTCCTCGACCGGCTCCTGCTGTCTACTGTCACTTGTCGTTCGACCTAGTAGCACTTGACGTATGCTTCGACAAGTCACACGATGTGATGTGTCAAGCGTCAGAAGACAACGCTCAAGGTCTGCGTGCTGACATCCGGTCAGCGATGAGGGAAGCCGATGTGAAGTACCGACCGATACTGACCACCTTCGCGGTGGCTGGTCTGATCTGCGGCGGTGCCGTCGGCACCGCCCTGGCCGCCGAACCCCCGCCCATCAACCCTGCACCCGCGCTGGTGTCGGCCCTCGCGGCTGCCACGCCCGGGCTGAACCCCTTCGCGCCCCCGGCGGCAGGCGGGCTCGACGCCGTCATGGCGGCCGCATCCGTCGGCGCCGTCTCCGGCGCCACCCCCGGTCTCTACGGCGGGACACGGGAGAACGCCTGCGACAGCACGGCGATGGCCTCGTTCCTGCAGTCCAACCCCGACCGTGGCAACGCGTTCGCTGCCGCCGAGGGGATCGCGCCCGCTGACATCGGGAGCTACCTCGACGGGCTGACGCCGGTGACGCTGCGCGCCGACACGGCCGTCACGAACAACGGGTTCGCCGACGGCCGCGCGACGCCGTTCCAGGCTGTTCTCCAGTCGGGCACCGCGGTCATGGTCGACCAGTTCGGTGTGCCCCAGGTCCGCTGTGCGTGTGGAAATCCCCTCGAGGGGTCGATGCAGAGCGGACCAGCCGGCTTCGAGGGCGACACCTGGGAGGGCCTCTCTGCCGACAACGTCGACTCGATCAGTGCGTCTGACCAGCCGATCGACCGGTTCGACCTGGTGACGCCGACGAACGAGACGATCACCCGACCCACCGGCAGCAACGGCGAGTCGGACACCCCCGGAGGCAACGGCGGCGGGACCACCGGCACCGGAACCACGGGCACCGGAACCACGGGCACCGGAACCACGGGCACCGGAACCACGGGCACCGGAACCACGGGCACCGGAACCACGGGCACCGGAACCACGGGCACCGGAACCACGGGCACCGGAACGACGGGCACCGGAACGACCGGCACCGGAACCACGGGCACCGGAACCACGGGCACCGGAACGACCGGCACCGGAACGACCGGCACCGGAACGACCGGCACCGGAACGACCGGCACCGGAACGACCGGCACCGGAACGACCGGCACCGGAACGACCGGCACCGGAACGACCGGCACCGGAACCACGGGCACCGGAACCACGGGCACCGGAACCACGGGCACCGGAACGACCGGCACCGGAACGACTGACGGCACCACTGGAACGACCGGCTCGACCGATGGCAGCACGGGGACCACCGGCACGGGGACCACCGATGGCACCACCGGCTCGACCGATGGCAGCACGGGAACCACCGGCACGGGGACCACCGACGGCACCACCGACGGCAGCACGGGAACCACCGGCACGGGGACCACCGACGGCACCACCGACGGCAGCACGGGAACCACCGGCACGGGGACGACCGATGGCACCACGGGGAGCACCGGCTCGACCGGGACGACCGATGGCACCACGGGGAGCACCGGCTCGACCGGGACGACCGATGGCACCACGGGGAGCACCGGCTCGACCGGGACGACCGATGGCTCCACCGACCCCGGGGGCTACGTGGCGTGTGTGGTCAGCGAGGGAGTGACGCAGACCGCGACGACCGTCACCGGAACGCCCGGGAACGACGTGATCGATTGCACCAACGCCACCTTCGGTAAGACGATCACCGGCGACGACGGCAACGACACCATCACCGGGACGAATTACGACGACGACATCGACGGAGGGAACGGCAACAACACCATCACCGGTGGTCCTGGCGACGACACCCTTGCTGCGGGGAACGGCAACGACACCGTGACCGGCAGTGAGGGCGACGACACCTTCACCGACAACGGCGGGGGCGAGGACACCGTGGAGTCGGTCGAGCACAACAACCCGTCGGCAGCGCGACCCGCCCCGTTGACCGGGGACGAGAACGGGGCGGCTTCTGACGGCCCGATCGTCCCGCCGATCGAGGAGACGACAGTTCCTTCGACCGGGGAGACGACAGTCCCCTCGACCGAGGAGACGACAGTCCCCTCGACCGAAGAGACGACGGTTCCCTCGACCGAGGAGACCACAGTCCCGTCGACCGAGGAGACCACAGTTCCCTCGACCGAGGAGACGACAGTCCCGTCGACCGAGGAGACGACAGTCCCGTCGACCGAGGAGACGACAGTCCCGTCGACCGAGGAGACCACTGTTCCGTCGACCGAGGAGACCACTGTCCCGTCGGCCGGCGAGACGTCCTCTTCGGGCTCGGATGAGGCGCAGGCCCCGGCCTCCGTCAGGACGAGGGTTCCGGCCCTGGACGAGCTCGAGGTTCCGGTGCCCTAAGCACCACCGTCACCACACGAATGGCTCCAGCCTCGCGAGAGGTTGGAGCCATTCGTGCTGCGCGGACCACGTCACTTCACCCGATCGAGTGCGGGCGGCTACCAGCGGAGTAACACCGGCAACGTCCTCGACGAACCACTAGGGAGAGGCACGCGCTGTTACCTACCGGTCACGGTGAGGGGTGGCGGCGACCCACTCACCAGGGGCGGCGGCAGGAGGGGGGAACCGATGGCGACGGAGGCCGGGCCGGACGAGGGTGGCCCCTCGTCGGCCGCCCGCGCCGTCGACACCGAGATCCTCCCCGAGCACCATCCGGCGTGGTGCCAGTTCGACCGTCCGGGTGCACTCGGGGGCGTCGAGCACGTCTCCAGGCCCATCGAATGGCGCCCGACCTACATGTCCGACGTCGCCGTCACCGGGTGGCTGCGCCACGTCTCCTACCCGGACGGCAGCGAGGAGACGCCGGTGGTCGTGCTGCAGGTCGACAATCCCGAGCTGCCCGGTGAGATCGGGATGACCGTCGAGGACCTCGCGTCCCTGGCCGAGCGCCTCATGAAGCTGCGCCAGACCCTGCTCGACTAGGAGTCAGATCGCCGACGCCGTGGGTCCGTTGTCCGTACTGCTGGCGGGTCGTTGCCGGCCTTCGTTGGCGATCCGGAACTGCTTCGCGAGTTCGACCAGGGCGCGCCACTGATCGTCGGTCAGGTGATGGAAGTCGTCCGGGAGCGTGCGAATCTGGCGGGCCGGGCGTCGGAGCTCGGTGAGCACGGCGTTGTAGTCCAGGTCGAGGGCGACGCACAGCGGCCTGATCGTGTCGTAGCGGGAATGCGAGACCCGGCTCTTGAGGACGTTGTGCACGGTGCCCTCGGAGACCGGATCGCCGAGCTCGGCGGTCCGGCGGGCAAGCTGCTTGATGTTCATGCCGCGCTGTTGCATCGCCTCGCGGACGATCTCGCCCAGGCTCCGCTCCACGAGGCTGCACTGTACGGTCTACGGCGGGGTTGAAGGAAACCCTCCGTCACGAGTCTGTCGCTGTCCGGCACCCGAATATCGCTCGACGGCGCGCAGAGGTCGGTATTTACTACACCGAGCAACAGGGACGCTCACTGTCGGGGGAGACGGTCCGCCACTGGAGCGATGTCGAAGGGCCGATGGGGCTCGGCCTGGTACCAGTAGGCGACCGAGGACCAGTCGTCGTTGCGCTTGTTGGCGTGCCCGTGCTCGATGGTCACCCGGATCGAGCGCTCGAAGACGACCGGGTCCTCGACGTGGAAGCGGTAGAGGCTGACCGGCGCGGACCAGTTCTTCCCGCCCGGCAGGGTCACGCCGTGGTAGGGCGCGCTGTAGCTCTGCGTCGGGCACCAGGCGGTGTTGACGTAGTCCTCGGTGCCGGTCCCGTGCAGGGTCGGTGGCCACTCGTCGCCGTCGATGAAGATCATATCGTCGCCCTCGCCGTACCAGTTCCACTTCCGCGTGCGACGCAGGTTGTGGATGTTGAGGACGCAGCCGACGTAGTGGCCGTGGCCCTCCGCCTCGAGGATCGTGTAGTTGTCGCGGCCGTCGAGGTTGGTTCCGTGGAACTGGAACCACGCGTTGGGCCGCCAGCGGTCCGAGACGCCGGCGGTCGGGTTCTGGCGCCGCCACTGGGCGTGGAAGCGGCCGATGTCGTGGCCGAGGACGTCGAGCTCCTCGTGATCGACGTAGAAGTAGACGAACACGTCCTCGTCGGGGACCTCGCTGGTCAGCTCGATCCGGGCCCCGGTGCCGAACGGCATCGCGAACCAGCAGTTGAGGGCCTTGCCGTCCTCCGGGCTCATCTGCAGTGGCAGCGAGACGAAGTTGGTCGTGCGCCCGTGCCCGACGCCGAAGAAGTCGCCGAGCGGGACCGCGACGCTGGGCTCCTCCTCGCCGTCCCACCACGCCCGCAGCACGAGCCGGCGCAGCAGGTCGGGCCGGCTCGACCGCGGATGCAGGAGCGTTCGCGGGGTCGCGACGGTCATCCAGACGTGGGTCACGACGCCGGCGCCGGCGACGTCGAGCATCGTCACGGTCTCGCCCGGCGCGAGGGTCGCGCGGTCGTCGTTGCCGCCGGTCCGGTCCCAGCTCGACGACCGTCGCCGTCGCGTGTGCCGCAGCCGCGGGAGGTCGCGCAGGCTCGATCCGTGCTCGCCATAGCCGGTCGTCATGTACCGATCAGATCAGGACGGGCGAATCGCGTCCCGCTGTCGGCGGGGTGCGCCTGCACGAACGGGTGGTCGGTGCGCGCGTCGAGATCCACTAGAATCGACGGAGGTTCCTTCTCTGCCTGCGTCGTCGTCGGCGCCGGCCTCTCCGGGACGGGATTCCCCGTGCGGCTCCGTCCGCGACGCTCTACCGCCCAGACCCGCGGTCACGCCGCAGGCGCACGTCCGACCCCGGCGGGCCGACGGAACCACGTGGGGCGTCATGGACAAGAGAACGACGATCGAGGTCGACGGCGAGGTGCCCGGGCTCGTCCGGTCGGCGTGGGGTCGGCGGGTGCTCAGCGTGTTCCTGCTGGTCACCCTGGCCGCGGTGTTCGTCTCGGTGATGCCGGACTCGACGATCAGGAGCGGTCTGATCACCCTCGCCCGGCCCTATCTGCTCGCCACCGGGCTCGACCAGCGCTGGGGGGTGTTCGCGCCGAACCCGCGCCAGGAGACCAGCTTCGTCCTCGCCCAGGTCGAGCACGCCGACGGCACCGTCGAGGTGCGTCCGATCCCCACCGACGCGGGCCTCTCGGAGTACTGGAACTACCGCTGGCGCAAGTACGGCGAGCAGCTCTGGACCGCCGAGGACAGCGCCGCCGAACGCGCCACCTTCGCCCGGTGGATCGTCGATGAGGACCTGGCGGCCGGCGGGCGCCCGGTCCGGGTGATCCTGCTGCGCCACACCCGCGACTCGCTGCCGCCCGGGCCCGGCCCGGACTACGGCCCGTGGCACGACGTGGCCTTCTACTCCTCGGCGGTGGACCGGTGATCGGCGGTGGACCGGTGAGGCCGGTGAGACGGGTCAGACGGGTGGCCGTGGCCTGGGAGCGGTTCTGGTTCACCCCGGAGTCGACCGCGCCGATCGAGCTGTTCCGGATCGTGTTCGGGGTCCTGATGACCGGGTGGGTGCTGTCGCTGGCCCCGGTCCTGGCGCCGTTCTTCGGTCCCCGACCCGCCCTGCCCGAGACCCAGGACCTCCCGCTGGGCTCGTGGACGGTGTTCTCGGTCGTGCAGGGCTCGGTGCCCGGCATCTGGGGGTTCTGGGCGGTGGCGCTCGCCGCGACGGTGTGCGTGACCCTGGGCTACCGCACCCGGATCGCCGCGGTGCTGGTGTTCGTGGTCGTGATGTCGGTGGACCGGCAGGCCCCGCTGGCGTTCAACGCCGGCGACGCGCTGCTGCGGGTGCTGGCCTTCTACCTGGTGCTCACCCCGGCCGGGACCGCGGTCTCGCTCGATCGGTGGCGCCGGCACCGGGACCGGTTCTGGGTGTTCCCCCCGCGGGCGCCCTGGGCGCGGCGCCTGCTGCAGATCCAGCTCTCGGTGATCTACCTGTCCACCGTGTGGGACAAGATGCAGGGCTCGCTGTGGCGCGAGGGATCCGCGGTGTCCTACGCGCTGCGCGTCGCCGACGTCGGGCGCCTCCCCACCCCCGGCTTCGTCACCGACTCGGTCGTGATCACCGAGCTGATGACCTTCGGGACGCTCGCCGCGGAACTCGCGATCGGCGTCCTGGTCTGGAACCGCACCCTGCGCCCGTGGGTCCTCGGCCTCGGCGCCGTCCTGCACCTCACCATCGAGATCCAGCTCGCCGTCGGCTTCTTCACCCTCGCGATGCTCACCCTCTACCTCGCCTTCCTCACCCCCACCCGCGCCGAGGCCGTCCTGCGGGGAGCGTGGAACCGGGCGGACCAGGTCCGGCACCGGGTTTCCTCGCGTCCAGGCGCGACGCCTGCTGCCGACGAGCAGCCGGCCCACCGCAATCCGAGGGCCCGCGATACCCGGCGCCCCGCCGACCCCCGACCGAAGAAGTCGCCGAGCAGGACCGCGATGCTGGATCCTCCTCACCGGCCCACCACGCCCGCAGGACGAGCCGGCGAAATAGGTCGGAGCGGTTCGCGCGCGGGTGCGAGGGCGTCCACGGCGTCGCGTCGGTCATCCAGACGCGGGTGACGACGCCCGCGCCCGCGACGACGAGCATCGTCATCGTCCCGCCCGGAGGGACCGCAGCATGCACCGAGCCGCCGCAGCGGAGGCTGCGGCGGCTCGGTGCGGGGACCCGGCATCCGGGTCGTGTCAGCCGCAGGCGTAGACGAGGCTGTCGCTGTCGTCGTAGCTGTCGACCGTGGTGACCTCGGTGTAGGAGTTCCCGTAGGCGTCGGAGGTGGTGTAGCCGTCGTAGTAGTTGCCCTCGGTGTCCACGGCGGTGTAGTGCTCCGCGGTGTTGCCCTGGTCGTCCCAGACGATGGTGTCCTGGTCGGCGTATCCGTAGTAGTCGCTCATGGCCGTCTCCGCTCTCGGGGTGGTGCTCGGGAACTTGTTGCCCCTAGGACGGCGGTGGGGGTGCGGGAGGGTCCCGGTCGGGCTCTGAGGAAGCTCTAAGACCTGGTCTCAGAACCCGGGTTCATCGCCGTTGTTCTGCACTCTCAGAGTTGCACCTGTTAGTCCTCAATATGTACCGTCAGCTCTGCTATCGTCGAGCCCGAGGGAGCTGACCGCCCGGTGTCGCCGTCGTCGATCGTTATCGCTCTTCCCATCGCCGACCGTCCCACCTCCCACGCCTTCTACCGCGACGGTCTTGGCCTTACCGCGTTCGGCGAGCTGGCCGATGATGGGGTGCCGGAGCCGCTGCAGTTCGACCTCGCGACAGGCTGTCGGCTCATGCTGGTGCCTCGAGACGGGTTCGGGGGGATCCTGGTCGGCGACCACGAGAAGGTGGCCCACCCCGGCCAGAGCGAGTGCCTCATCAACCTGCCCGCACGCTCGGAGGCAGAGGTCGACGAGCTGGTCAACCGGGCCGAGCGAGCCGGGGCGCGCGTCACGGCACGACCGACGCACCAGCCGTGGGGGTACGTCGCTACCTTCGCCGACCCCGACGGGCACCTGTGGTCAGTGATCTGCGACGGCGCCTGGCAATGACGGCCGGACGTACGGCACCTGTATGAGTGGGTCTGATCAGGGTGTGGGTCGGACTGAGACCAGCTCTAAGAGCGGGGAACCGTCCCGCCGGCGGATCGGCTGATGCGGCGGACGCGCTTGTCGGCGTACATGGCGGTGTCGGCCTCGGAGCACGCGCTCGCGAACCCGCCGTGGACGGTGAACGGGGCGACGCCGAGGGAGCAGGGGACGCCCGCACGGTCGAGGTCGTCCTGCAGGCGGTCGACGAGGCGCCCCGCGTCCTCGGCCCCGACCGGGGCGACGAGCGCGAACTCGTCGCCGCCGAGGCGGGCGACGGGATCACCGCTGCGGACCGAGGAGCGCATCACCGCGGCGGCCCGCCGCAGGTAGCGGTCGCCGGCGTCGTGGCCGACGGTGTCGTTGACGGCCTTGAGCCCGTCGAGATCGAGCATGACGACGCATGCGGGGTCGCCGAAGCGGCGGAAGCGGTCTTCCTCGCGGGCCATCCAGCGGTCCCACCCACGGCGGTTGAGCAGCCCGGTCAGGGGGTCGGTCTCGGCCTCGGTGACGGCGTGCTCGAGCGCGCGGGCGGAGTCGGTGGCCGCCGTGTCGGCCTCCAGCACCGAGGACAGGAGGCTCGAGAGCAGGTCGAGGAGCGCCTCGTGGGTCACGAACTCCTCCGGCATCGGCTCCTCGTTCAGCCCGAGGACGGTGCCGAACAGGTCGCCCGACGGCGTGACGATGGGGGTGCCGACGTAGGCGCCGATGCCCAGGCCCAGGGATCGGGCGTTGTCGAGGGCGGCGGCGAGCTCGGGCACGGCCCGGGTGTCCGGGACGATCCGCGGCGTCTGGCCGGACACCATCGTCCGGCACATCGCGCTCGACCATGGCCCCTCCACCCCGGGGCCGAGCCCGAAGCCCGAGTCGGCCGTGATGAGCACCGTCTGCCGTCCACCGGCCACGCGTGTGACCGCCCACGCGCCCAGCGGGACGACGTCGGCCAGGTAGCCGACGACCATCCGGCATGCCGAGTCGAAGGCCCTCGGCGGTGCGAGATCGGCAGCAACCAGCACGTTCTCGCCGGTGGCCACGGCGACCCTCCCTCGTCGGCGGCCCCGGTCGGCACGCCGGGGCCGCCCCCAGTCTGTTCGCCAGCACCGACACCGTCGCCACCCGGTCCCCGCTGTCACCCGTTGCGGGCTCGGGTGCCGCGCACCGCGACGACGGATGCTCCGACCCGGTGACGGGTGCTCGCCGTGGTGGCGTGGACGTGGACTACCGGCTCGCCGCCCGCTGGTACTGCGCACCGGCCAGCGGTGCGAACACCGCGACGATGACCACGGCCCAGAGCAGCGTGTAGAGCTGCGGGTGCTGCAGCGACCAGGCGGTGGAGACGTAGGCGGTCGGGTTCGGGTCGATGTTGCCGAACAGCTCGCGGGCGGACTGGGTGACCGCGGAGACCGGGTTCCACTCCGCGAACACCCGCACCGGCGCCGGGAGCGTGCCGAGCGGGACGAACGTGTTCGCGACGAACGTCAGCGGGAAGATCACGATGAACGAGGCGTTGTTGATGACCTCGACGCTCGGGATCAGCAGGCCGACGTAGGCCATGATCCACGAGAACGCGTAGGCGAAGATCAGCAGGAGCAGGAAGCCCCAGAGGGCCTCCCACGGCGAGGTGTGGATCCCCCAGCCGACGATCAGCCCGGTGACGGCCATGACGAGCAGCACCAGGACGTTGTTCACGACGTCGGAGAGCGTGCGGCCGCTGAGTACCGCCGACGGCGACATCGGCAGCGAGCGGAACCGGTCGATGATCCCCTTCTGGACGTCGTCGGCCAGCCCCGCGCCGGTGTTGGTCGCCCCGAAGATCACGGTCTGGGCGAAGATCCCGGCGATGAGGAACTCGCGGTAGGCCGCGCCGCCGCCCGCGGGGTCGATCGCGCCGCCGAAGACGTAGGCGAAGAGCAGCACGAACATGATCGGTGAGAGCGTCGTGAAGACCAGCAGGTCGGGGACGCGCTTGATCTTGATCAGGTTCCGCTTGGCGACGACCGCCGAGTCGGACACCACGTCGAGCGCGCTCACCGGGCCACCTCCGGCTCGGGCGCCACGTCCTCGGTCGGCGCCGGGTCCTCGGCCGGGCTGCCGGTGAGGGTGAGGAACACGTCGTCGAGGGTGGGACGGCGGACCCCGGCGTCGTCGACGGGGAGATCGGCGTCCTCGAGCCTGCCGAGCGCGACACGCAGGGCCGCGACGCCGCCGGTGACGGGCATGAGCAGCGAGCGGCGGTGGGGGTCGAGCGAGGGGGGCGCCACCCCGAGCCCACCCACCAGCCGGGCCGCCTCGTCCAGGCGCGCCGGGTCGGTGACGGTGAGCTCGAGACGCTCGCCTCCGATCTGGGCCTTGAGTTGGTCGGCCGTACCGCGGGCGATCACGCGCCCCTTGTCGATCACCGCGATGTCGTCGGCGAGGACGTCGGCCTCCTCGAGGTACTGGGTGGTGAGCAGCAGGGTCGTGCCGTCGGCGACGAGCTGCTGGATGACCGCCCACATGTCGGTGCGGCTGCGCGGGTCGAGGCCGGTGGTCGGCTCGTCGAGGAACAGCACCGGCGGGGCGGCGACCAGCGCGCCGGCGAGGTCGAGGCGGCGTCGCATGCCGCCGGAGTAGGTCTTGGTCGGGCGGTCGGCGGCGTCGACGAGGTCGAACTGGGCCAGCAGCTCACGGGCGCGCTCGCGGCTGCGCCGCCGCCCGAGGTGGTAGAGCCGGCCGATCATGTCGAGGTTCTCGAAGCCGGTGAGGTGCTCGTCGACGGCGGCGTACTGCCCCGAGAGGCCGATGCGCCTGCGGGCCGCCTTCGGGTCGGTGAGCACATCGACCCCGGTGATCGTCGCCGTGCCCGCGTCCGGTCGCAGCAGCGTCGTGAGGATGCGGACGATCGTCGTCTTGCCCGCCCCGTTCGGGCCGAGCAGCCCGAGGACCGTGCCCGTGGGCACCGACAGATCGACGCCGTCGAGCGCCGTCACCCCGCCGTACCGCTTCACCAGCCCCGCGACCTCGATCGCGTCTGCCATCCGTGTCTCCCTCGGGTCGGGTCGCGAGGGTAGTCGCGGGGACCGACACCGGTCGCCGGATATGTCGGAATCAGCCGGTGAACGGCGCGCCGTCGAAGCGGTCGAGGACGGCGAAGTCCTCGACGGGGTTCCGGCGCAGCTTCGTGATGGTCTTCTCGGGACGTCCGAGCGCGATCAGGCCGGCGACCGCGTACCGCTCGGGCAGCCCGAGGAGTTCGCGGACGGCGGGCTCCTCGCGGGCGAGCACCGAGGTCAGGACCCCGCCGAGCCCTTCGTTGCGCGCCCCGAGCAGCACGTTGTGGCCGAAGGGGTAGATCGAGCCGCCGCCGACGATGCTCTGCCGGTCGAGGCCGTTGTCCACCGTCGCGAGCACGTGCAGGTCGGCGGCGAGCACCATGACCACCGGCGCGGTGTCGAGATGGTCGCCGAAGGCGTTCGGGGCGGGCGTCGCCCGCGCCGCCTCGAGGTCGACCGCCGGGCCCGGCCACCGCCCGCGGTCGCGGGGTGCGAACGGGACGAGCCCCTCGCGCACGTGGGCCATGTACTCGCGCCAGCCCAGCACGTAGAGGTCCCGGATCCGCCGGCGTGTCTCCTGGTCCTTGACGACGATCACCCGCCAGCCCTGGCGGTTCCCGCCGCTGGGGGCGAAGCGGGCGTGGTCGAGGATCCGGTACAGCACCTCGTCCGGCACCGGGTCGTCGAGGAACGCCCGCGTCGCCGGCGTCGTGCGCATCGCCTCGTAGAGCTCCACGGGCGGAGCGTAGGGCGCGTCAGGCCCGGTCGGCGTCGAACGGCGACCCGGCGCGCCAGACACCGCGGACGTCGCGGGTGGCGGTGATGTCGGTGAGCGGGTCGCCCGCCACGAGCAGGAGGTCGGCGCGGGCCCCGGGCACGATGCGGCCGCGGTCGGCGAGCCCGAACAGCCGGGCGGGCGTGGCCGTCGCAGCCTGCAGCGTCGCGCGCGGTGTGAGCCCGGCGCGGACGAGGAGCTCGAGCTCCAGATGCATCGACGCGCCGTGCAGCACCGCGGCGGCGTGCCCGGGCACGTCGTTGGCGTCGGTGCCGGCGAGGATCGTCGCGCCCGCCTCGACCAGGCGCCGCAGGTTGGCCTCGGCGTGGTCGTACGACGCGCCGACCGCCGAGCTCGTCGGCAGCCCGCCCCGCTCGCCGGCGCGCAGGGCCTCGACGACGCCGCGGTCGAGGCGCGCGGTCAGCCGGGGGTCGGCGAGCACGTCGTCGGTGCTCGACGGGTCGGTCAGCGCCCGCATCATGGTCATCGTCGGGCAGACCACCAGCCCCGTGAGGTCGCCCTCGAGGTCACCGTCGAGGGGGACGTGGGTGAGGACGTCGACGTCGGCCTCGCGGGCGGTGCGCGCCGCCCACACCGTCGGCGCGTGGGCCACCGTCAGCAGGCCCTGGCGGCGGGCGGCGTCGCACACCGCCTCGACGCTCGCCGGCGACAGGGTCGGCCGGGTGACGTCGGCGGCGTTCTCGACGAAGACCTTGAGGTAGTCCGAGCCCTCGCGGACGCGGTCGGCGACGAACTGCTCGGCGTCCCCGGGCCCGGACAGCCCGGGTATGCGCCAGCCCGAGGGATCCGGCGGGAGCATCACCGCGGGCCAGCCGTCGACCGCGCCCGCCATGAGCCCGGAGCTGCGCAGATCGGCCTCGTCGACGCGCCGCGCGGCCCGACCGCGCAGCATCGCGGTGAACTGCGGCGGCGCGGAGAACATGTCGAGCACCGTCGTCACGCCGTGGCGCAGGTCCTGCCCGAGGTTGCCCGCCCCGCGCAGGTGCACGTGCGCGTCGATCAGCCCGGGGAGCAGGGTCAGGCCCCGCCCGTCGACGTCGCCGGCCCCCGCCGTGGCCCCGGGATCGACGGCCGTGATCACGCCGCCGTCGATCCTCACGGTGGCGACACCCAGCGCGTCGGTGCCGTCGAAGACGCGGGCGCCCGCGATCGTCGTGCTCACGCCGCCCACCGTGGCCCACTTCCCCGGTCGGTGCGACCCCGATGCGGACATCCTGGCGCGACGGTTGGTCCCGGACGACCGGGGGCACCGTCAGGTCGTGCCCCTGCGCCACCCGAGCAACCCCTCGACCGAGCCCGAGCGTGACATCGAGCTCGACCCGCGCCTGACGCGGGAGCCCGGCTCGATGCCGCGCCACCGCCTCGCCGACGGCGAGCTCGACCCGGACGTGGCCTACCAGCTCGTCCACGACGAGTTGATGCTCGACGGGAACGCCCGCCTCAACCTCGCGACGTTCGTGGGCACCTGGGCGGAGCCCAACGTGACGACGCTGATGACCGAGTCCGCGTACAAGAACATGATCGACAAGGACGAGTACCCGCGGACCGCCGAGCTCGAGCAGCGCTGCGTCCGGATCCTGGCCGATCTCTGGCACGCCCCGGACCCCGACGCGGCCGTGGGCTGCTCGACGACCGGCTCCTCGGAGGCCGGCATGCTCGGGGGCCTCGCCCTCAAGCGCCGCTGGGCGGCGCGCGGGCGCGGTACCGGTCGTCCCAACATCGTCATGGGCGGCAACGTCCAGGTGTGCTGGGAGAAGTTCGCCAACTACTTCGAGGTCGAGCCGCGCCTGGTGCCGATGTCCGGCGACCGGTTCCACCTCGACGCCGACGAGGCGCTGGCCCGGTGCGACGAGAACACGATCGGTGTCGTCGCGGTCCTCGGGTCCACCTTCGACGGCAGCTACGAGCCGGTCGGGGCGATCTGCGCCGCGCTCGACGACCTGGCCGCACGCGGCGGGCCGGACGTCCCGGTGCACGTGGACGGTGCCTCCGGGGCCATGATCGCGCCGTTCCTCGACCCCCACCTGGAGTGGGACTTCCGGACGCCGCGGATCGCGTCGATCAACACCTCGGGCCACAAGTACGGGCTGGTCCCTCCCGGCGTCGGCTGGATCGTCTGGCGGGACGCCGCCGCGCTCCCCGAGGAGCTGATCTACCGGGTGAACTACCTCGGCGACGAGATGGCGACGTTCGCCCTGAACTTCTCCCGGCCGGGCGCCCAGGTGGTGGCGCAGTACTACCAGTTCGTCCGCCTCGGGCGGGAGGGCTTCACCAAGGTGCAGGGCCACTGCCGGGACGTCGCCACCCGCCTGGCCGGGGAGATCGCCGACCTCGGTCCGTTCGCGCTGCTCACCGACGGCTCCGAGCTCCCCGTGTTCGCCGTGCGCCTGCGCGACGACGTGTCCGGCTACAGCGTCTTCGACCTCTCGGCGGGGTTGCGCGAGTACGGCTGGCAGGTCCCGGCCTACACGTTCCCGCCCGAGCGCACCGATCTCGCCGTACTGCGGTTCGTGGTGCGCAACGGGTTCACCCACGACCTCGCCGACCTGCTGCTCGCGGACCTACGACGGGTCCTCGAGCGGCTGGGACGACAGCAGGCCCCGCTCCGCGACGCGCGGCACGACAGCTCCTTCGCCCACACGGGCCGGTAGGCGGAGCCCGCGACCACGCCCGCCCCGATCCACCCGCGTCACGCCAGGCAGCTCAGGGGGCGGCCACCGTTGTAGGTGACCATGTCGCCGAGCGCGCCGAAGACGTCGATGGCGCCGCCGCGCTCGCTCCCGGCGAGCTCGGCGTAGGCGCGGTGGAGGTTGCCGACGATGCGTTCGGCGTCGGGCCAGTCGGCGAAGCGGCCGAGGTCGGTGTCCTGCGCGGCCTGCAGCGGACCGACCCCGGCGGCGCGGCCCTTCTCGGCGAGGTCGAGGACGAAGCGCAGGTAGTCCAGCGTCGCCGCGACCGGCGCGTCGTCGTGGAACACCGGGCCGTGGCCGGGGACGACCGTGCGGGCGCCGAGCGGGCGCAGGACGTTCTCGAGGACGTCGATCGCGCCGACGACCGAGCCCATGAGCAGGAACGGCGTGCCGCCGTGGAAGACGAGGTCGCCGCAGAACACGATTTCCGCATCGGGAAACCAGACGATCGAGTCGTTGGTGGTGTGCGCCGGGGTGCCGACGTGGACGACCTCGGCGCGCCGGTCGCCGACGTGCACGGCGACGCGATCGGTGAACGTCAGGAACGGCGGGTCGAGGGGCAGCGAGCCCCAGTCCGGGTTCTCCCAGAACGGCAGCTCCCGGGCCGGGCCGAACGCGATCGCCTCGGCGCGCGCCTTCTCGTGGGCGACGATCGTGGCCCCGGCGAACAGTGCGTTGCCGAAGGTGTGGTCGCCGTGGTGGTGGGTGTTCACCAGCGTGCGGATCGGCCTGCTGCTGACCGCCGTGATGGTGTCGAGGAAGGCGCGCGTCCGGCGTTCGGTGGAGCACGCGTCGATGGCGAGCACGCCCTGGGGGCCGACCGCGAACCCGGTGTTGTTGATCCACCAGGTGCCGTCGGGCTGGATGTAGGCGTACACCCCGTCGGCCACCTCCTCGAGCCGCGGCGGGCCGGGGACCGTGATGTCGTGGGTGTGCGCGCTCATGCGGCGGCCTCCGGGCGCAGGGGAACCAGGTCGGGACCGGGCACGATCCGGGCGTCGATCGCCCCCAGCCCCTCGGCCTCGAGGTGCACCGCGTCGCCGGCGCCGAGCCAGGGGTAGGCCTCGGCGCCGTGCACCCGGGAGAGCTCGAGGATGCACCCGGTGCCGACGGTGCCCGAGCCGATCAGGTCGCCGGGCACGACCCGGGTGCCCCGCGAGGCGTAGGCGATCATCTCCGCGAAGCTCCAGTACAGGGCGTCGAGGCGCCCGGCGCTGTAGGGCATCCCGTTGACCCTCGCGCTCATGCTCGCCGCGACCGGCAGCTCGTCGGGGGTGAGCATCCAGGGCCCGCAGCTCGACGCGAAGTCCTTGCCCTTGGCCGGGCCCAGGTTGAGCTTCATCTCCGCGCCCTGCAGGTCGCGGGCGCTCCAGTCGCAGAACAGCGTGTACCCGGCGATGTGCTCGCCCGCGCGCTCGGGGCCGATGTCACGGCCCTCGCGACCGATCACCGCGGCGATCTCGAGCTCGTAGTCCAGCGCGCCGCATCCCGGCGGGACGGCGACGTCCTCGCCCGCCCCGAGCAACGATGCGGGGTTGGTGAAGTAGAAGACGGGCTGGCGGTACCAGAGCGGGTCGACGGTCAGCCCGATCGCGGCGCTCGCGGTGACCACGTGCTCCTCGAAGGCCATGAAGTCACGGATCGACGGCGGCCGCGGGACCGGGGGCAGCAGGACGACACCCTCGGGATCGAAGCCGGGGTTGCGCAGCGCGCCCTCCGCCGCCTCGGCCAGGCGGTCCTCGGCGAGCAGGTCGAGCAACGGCGCCTCGGCCGGATGCAGGCGAGCCCCCCGCCAGACGGCCGCGCGCGTCGTCCCGTCCGGCGCCCGATAGGTGCTCCACCGCACGACAGCCTCCTCGCTGGGGAGGCCTACAGGTACCGCGTCGCGTGCCCGCACGCCAGGGATCCGGCGTCGCCCTTGACCTCGACCTTTCTCGAGGTCGCAGCCTGGCGGCATGAGCACACCGCACCGCACGGCCCTGATCACCGGCGCGTCCCGGGGACTCGGACTCGCCCTGCTGACCGACCTCGTCCACGACGGCTGGCACGTCGTCGCCGACGCGCGGGACGGCGCCGCGCTCGCCGCGGCGACGACCGGCCCCGACGTGACCGCCGTCGCGGGCGACGTCACCGACCCCGCCCACCGCGCCCGCCTCGCCGAGGTGGTCGACGACCTCGGCGGGCTCGACCTGCTCGTGGCCAACGCGAGCCTGCTCGGCCCGAGCCCGCAGCCGGAGCTCGCCCACTACCCCCTCGACGTGCTCACCGACGTCCTGGCCGTCAACGTCGTCGCCCCGCTCGCGCTCGTCCAGACGCTGGCGCCGTTGATGCGCCCGGAGGCGCGGGTGATCATGGTGTCGTCCGACGCCGCCGTCGAGGCGATGGCGGGCTGGGGCGGCTACGGCGCGTCCAAGGCGGCGCTCGACCACCTCGCCGCCGTCCTCGCCGTCGAGAACCCGCAGTGGCGCGTGCACGTCGTCGACCCGGGCGACATGCGGACCGTCATGCACCAGGAGGCGTTCCCGGGCGAGGACATCAGCGACCGCCCCGAACCCGCGACGGTCGTTCCCGCCCTGCGTCGTCTGATCGACGGCCCGCTGCCCTCCGGCCGCTACCGCGCCGCCGACCTCGTCCCGGTGGTGGCGACGTGAGCGCGCCTGCCACCCGCTTCGTCCTCCCGCCCGGGAGCGGAGCCGGCGCGCCGCCGGAGCACCGCGGACTCGCCCGCGACGCGGTGCGACTGCTCGTCGCGCGTCCCTCCGGGGTCTCGCACCACCGTTTCCACGAGCTCCCCGACGCCCTCGCGCCCGGGGACCTGCTCGTCGTCAACACCTCCGCGACGGTGCCGGCCGCGCTCGACGCGCACCGCGCCGACGGCCGGCCGGTCACCGTCCACGTCTCGACCGAGCTCGACGACGGCACCTGGGTCGTCGAACCGCGCCGCCGGCACGGGCCGGCGCGCGACGTGTCGGTCGGCGACGTCCTCGTCCTGCCCGGCGGGGTGCGCCTGACGCTGGGCGCGCCCTACCCGGGGCCGACGCCCGAGCCGCGGTTGTGGCGCGCGCGTCCGTCGTCGCCGGTGTCGATGCCGGCGTACCTCGCCGCTCACGGCCGGCCCATCGCCTACGACCATCTGGGGACGTGGTTCCCGCTCGCCGACCACCAGACCGTCTACGCCACCGAGCCGGGCAGCGCGGAGATGCCGAGCGCGGGCCGCCCGATCTCCGAGCGGGTCCTCGTCGCCCTGATCGCGCGCGGGATCACCGTCGCCCCGCTCGTGCTGCACGCGGGCGTGTCGAGCCAGGAGAAGCACGAGCCACCGATGCCCGAGCGCTTCGTGGTGCCGCCCGCCACGTCGCGGCTGGTGAACTCCGCGCGGACGGCCGGGTCGCGCGTCGTCGCCGTCGGGACGACCGTGGTCCGGGCGCTCGAGACCGTGGCGTCCCTCGACGGGACCGTGTCCCCGGGACACGGGTGGACCGACCTGGTCCTCGGCCGCGACCGGCCCGCGCGCGCGGTGAGCGGGCTGATCAGCGGTCTGCACGAGCCCGAGGCGAGCCATCTCTCCCTGCTCGAGGCCGTCGCCGGTGCCGGGCTGGTGGGCCGCACGTACGACGCCGCGGTGCGCGAGCACTACCTCTGGCACGAGTTCGGCGACTCGACGCTGCTCCTGCCGTAGCCGCTCAGCCGAAGCGGGTCGGGTGCATGCGCGCCAGGTCGAAGGAGGTGCCGCCGTCGAGGGCGAGGTCGCGGGCGATCTGCCCGAAGACCGGCGCCATCTTGAAGCCGTGCCCGGAGAAGCCGCCGAGCACGATGACCGAAGGGCTCGGCGGGAGCGCGCCGACCAGCGCGGTGCGGTCGGGCGTGTAGCCCTCCATCCACACCCCGAAGCGCATCGGGTCGGGGTGCAGGCCGGGCAGCAGGCGCGCGACGGCGTCGGAGATCGGGCGCAGGGCCTGCTCGTCGAGGTCGCGGGTGAGGTCGCGCGGGCTCGGGATCGCGCCCCAGACGTCACCGACCGCGACCTTGACCGACGCGCCGTCCAGCACCGGGACGCCGTAGACGTGCGCGTCGCCGGTGTCGCGGATGAAGGCGGGGAAGCGGTCGGGGAGGAAGTCCCCGAGACGGTCGGGGACGAACCAGGTGAGCACGACCGGCTTGACCGTGACCGCCGAGGTGGGCACGAGATCGGCGGTCCAGGGGCCGGCGGTGACGACGACACGGCGCACCCGGGTCACGCCCTCGTCGGTGATCACGGCCACGCTGTCGTCCTCGGGCTCGACCGCGCGGACCGGCGTGCGGTCGTGGAGGCGGGCGCCGTGGGCACGCGCCTGCTGCAGGGCGCTGAGCACCGCGATCTCCGGGCGCAGCACGCCGCCGCCGGCGTCGAGGACACCGATCTCACCGTCCGCCATGCGGTGCTGCGGGTACCGGGCGGCGAGGCCGACGCCGTCGAGGACCTCGTGCGGGAGGTCGTGCTCGTCGACCGAGGCACGGACGTTGACCATCTGCGGCAGGTCGGGCAGCCCGAGCGAGAGCACGCCGGTCGGGGCGAACAGCGGCCGTCCGGTGGCCTCGGCCAGCTCGCCCCAGAGCTCACGGGCGCGGCGCAGGAGCGGCACGTACTCGGCGCCCTCGTGGTAAGCCATCCGGAAGAGCCGGGACTCCCCGCCGACGGCGCCGCGGTCGTGCGCGAGGCCGTACTGCTCGAACCCGACCACGTCGGCCCCGGCCTGCGCGAGCTGCCAGGTGGCCATCGAGCCCATGGCGCCGAGACCCACCACCGCCACGTCCGCGTCGGTCATCGCATGATCGTCCCACCCTCGGAAGGTCCTTGACTCTCACGTGACGTCAGGCCGGACGCTGAGGACCATGACCGAGATGGTTCCGGAGACGACCGCCGCGACGGTGGGCCAGGTCGCGGAGCGCTTCGACGTGACGGTCCGGACCCTGCACCACTACGACGAGATCGGCCTGCTCGTGCCGAGCCGTCGCAGTGCGTCGGGATACCGGCTCTACACCGACGCCGACGTGACGCGCCTGCAGCACGTGGTGGTGTACCGGCGCCTCGGGTTCGCCCTGGAGGAGATCGCGCTGCTCCTCGACGACCCGAGTGTCGACGTGGCCGCGCACCTGCGCCGCCAGCGGGCCGCGGTCACGCAGCGGCTGGACGAGATGACCGATCTCGTCGTGGCCATCGACCGAGCCCTGGAGGCGGAGATGAACGGCATCAACCTGACCCGTGAGGAGCAGAAGGAGCTCTTCGGCGACGGGTTCACGGAGGAGTACCAGGAGGAGGCGAAGGAGCGCTGGGGCGACACCGACGCGTGGAAGCAGTCCCACGCCCGCACCTCGCAGTACACCAGGGAGGACTGGCAGGCGATCACGGCGGAGATGAACGGCATCCATGGGCGGCTCGCCGAGCTCCTGCGCGCCGGCGAACGCGCCGACGGCGAGGCGGCCATGGACGCCGCGGAGGAGCATCGCGCGCACATCACGCGCTGGTTCTACGACTGCCCCGCCGCGATGCACGCGAGCATCGCCGAGATGTACGTCAGCGACCCCCGGTTCACGAAGACCTACGAGGACATCGAGACCGGGCTCGCCGTGTTCGTCCGCGACGCCGTCGCGGCGAACGCCGCACGGCAGGGCTGACGGCGCGGCGCGCCGAGGGCCCACGGCACCGGGCTGTCGGACCTCTCGTCTAGCGTCGCCGGGCAGCAGGACAGGGCGGCGAGGGGAGGCGCGGGGTGCTCCACGTGCACCGTGCCGAGCGGGCCGACCGGCTCGCCGAGTCCCTCGCCGCGATCCTGCGCGAGCCCCTGGCCGATCCCTTCGCGGCCGAGGTCGTGGCCGTGTCCTCGCGGGGGGTCGAACGCTGGCTCGCCCAGCGCCTGGCCCACCGCCTCGGCGCGAGCGAGGGGGCCGACGGGGTGTGCGCCCACGTCGACTTCCCCTCCCCGGCGCGGCTCGTCGGCCGGGTGCTCGACGGTGGGGACCCCGAGGCGAGCGCGGTCTGGGAGCCCGAGCGGTTGGTGTGGCCACTGCTCGAGGTGGTCGACGCGTCGGTGGGCGAGCCGTGGTGCCCGGCGCTCACGGCGTACGTCACGGGCCGCGACGGCCGCCGCTACGCCGCCGCCCGCCACCTCGCCGGGCTCTTCGCCGCGTATGGCGAGCACCGTCCCGCGATGGTGCGCGGCTGGCGCGACAAGGACGACAGCCCCGAGGTGCCCGGCCTCCCGGCGGTCCCCGAGGACCTGCGCTGGCAGGCCGAGCTGTGGCGGCGCCTGCGCGAGCGGATCGGGCGCCCGTCGCCGGCCGAGACCCTCGTCGACGTCACCGCCGCACTGCGCGCCGATCCGGCGGCGGTGGCGCTCCCACCCCGGCTGTCGCTGTTCGGTCCCACCCGGCTGAGCACCACCGGGCTCGAGGTCCTCGCCGCCCTCGCGGCCCATCGCGACGTCCACCTGTGGCTGCCCCACGCCTCGCCCGCGATGTGGGACGCCGGGCCCGACGAGGACGCCGTCACCCACCCCCTGCTGCGCTCGCTCGCGCGCGAGGTGCGCGAGCTGGCGCAGCGCCTCGGCGCGCTCGACACCCCGGTGACGGCCCACCACCACGGCGGGGACGCGCCGGCGGCGCGCACCCGGCTCGCCCTCCTGCAGGACGACCTGCGCCACGACCGGGCGCCCACACCGCTCGAGCCGCGCCCGGAGTCCGACGGCAGCATCCAGGTGCACGCCTGCCACGGCCCGGCGCGCCAGGTCGAGGTGCTGCGCGAGGTGATCCTCGGCCTGCTCGCCGCCGACCCGACGCTCGAGCCGCGCGACGTCATGGTGCTGTGCCCCGACATCGAGACCTACGCGCCGCTGATCACCGCGAACTTCGGGCTCACGGTCGACACCGGCGACGGCGCCACGCGCACGGAGCATCCCGGGCACCGCCTCGCGGTGCGGCTGGCCGACCGGTCGCTGCGCCAGGTCAACCCGCTGCTCGGCACGGTGGCGACGCTGCTGGAGCTCGCCGACGCCCGCGTCACCGCCTCGGCGCTGCTCGACCTCGCCGAGTCCGCGCCGGTGCGCCGCCGCTTCCGGTTCGACGACGACGACCTCGACCGCCTGCGCGACCTCACCGCGCGCGCCGGGGTCCGGTGGGGCCTCGACGCCGAGCACCGCCGGCCCTTCGGGCTGCACCGCTACCCGCAGAACAGCTGGTCGGCGGGCCTCGACCGGCTGCTGCTCGGCGCCGCGATGTCCGAGGACGAGCACCGCTGGCTCGACACCGCGCTGCCGCTCGACGACGTCGACTCCGACGTCATCGACCTCGTCGGCCGGATGAGCGAGCTGGTCGACCGGGTCGCCGCGGTGCTCGACCGGCTGTCGGGCACCGGCCCGCTGCGCGGCTGGACCGACGCGCTGGCCGAGGGCCTCGACACCCTCACCGCGGTGGCGCCCGCCGACGCCTGGCAGCTCTCCCAGGCGCGCGCCGAGCTGGCCGAGGTCGCCGACGCGGGCGCCGACGCCTGCGTGGACCTGGCCGACGTCCGCGGCGTGCTCTCGGCGCGGCTGCAGGGCCGGCCCACCCGGACGAACTTCCGCACGGGGACGCTGACCGTCGCGACGCTGGTGCCGATGCGCGCGGTGCCCCACCGCGTGATCTGCCTGCTCGGGCTCGACGACGGCGTCTTCCCCCGCGAGCACGCCGAGGACGGCGACGACGTGCTGGTCCGCGCGCCGCGCCCGGGCGAGCCCGACCCGCGCGTGGAGGATCGCCAGCTCTTCCTCGACGCGATCGGCGCGGCCACCGAGCACCTCGTGATCGTGCACTCGGGCGCCGACGAGCGGACCAACGCGCCGCGCCCGCCCGCGGTGCCCCTCGGCGAGCTGCTCGACGTCGTCGGCCGCGACGTCGTCACGACGCACCCGTTGCAGCCGTTCGACGCGCGCAACTTCGACCCGGCGGCACCCTTCAGCTTCGACACCGCCGCGCTCGCCGGGGCACGCCGGGTCGTCGGCGAGCGCCACGCCCCGCGGCCGTTCCTCGACGCGGCCCTCGACCTGCCCGCCGACGCGGAGGACACCACCGCTCTCGACGACCTCGTGCGCTTCGTCGAGCACCCGGTGAAGGCGTTCCTCGTCCAGCGGCTCGGCATCTACCCCCGGAACCGCGAGGAGGAGCCCGACGACGCGCTGCCCGTCGAGCTCGACGGGCTGAGCGCGTGGCAGATCGGCGACCGGCTGCTCACCGACCGCCTCACCGGCGCCGAGCCCGAGGCCTGCCGCCAGGCCGAGTGGCGTCGCGGCGCGCTGCCGCCGGGCACGCTGGGGCGCGCGCTGCTCGAGGAGATGGAGCGCAAGGTCGAGCCCCTGGTCGCGGCGTCCGCCCGCCTGCGGGAGATGCCCGCGCGAACACTCGACGTGGACGCCGTCGGCGTCGCCGGCACCGTCCCGGGCGTGCGGGGGACCACCCTGCTGACGGTCACCTACTCGAAACTCGCGGCGAAGCAGCGGCTGCGCGCGTGGGTCCAGCTGCTCGCGCTCACGGTCAACGACCCGGACGGGGACTGGACCGCGTGCACGCTCGGGCGGGGACGAGGCGGGGTCGCGCGCTCGACGCTGGGCCCGGTCGATCCCGAGGTCGCCGCCCGCGCCCTCGCCGACCTCGTCGCCCTGCGCCGCGAGGGCCTGTGCGAGCCCCTACCGCTGATCACCAAGACGTCGTGCCTCTACGCCGAGGCGCGCCGGCGGGGCTGCGAGGACGACGACGCCCGCGCCCGGGCCGCCGACGAATGGGCCGGGAAGTTCCCCGAGCGCGACGACGCCGCCTACCGCCAGGTGTGGGGGTCGCTCGCGTTCGACGGGCTGCCCGCCGACCGGTTCCGCGCCCTCGCCGGCCGGCTGTGGATCCCGCTGCTCGACGCCGAGCGGAAGGACACCCCGTGAGCCCGCTCGCACCCGTGGTCCCGCTGCCGCTCGCCGTGCTGCCCGCGCGCGAGGTCTTCGACGTCACCGGCCCGCTGCCGACCGGGACGACGGTGCTCGAGGCCAGCGCCGGCACCGGCAAGACCTACACGATCGCCGCGCTCGCGGTCCGGTTCGTCGCCGAGGGCCACGCGACGCTGCCCGAGCTCATGCTCGTGACGTTCGGCCGCGAGGCCACCCGGGAGCTGCGCGACCGCGTCCGCGAACGGTTCGTCGAGGTCGCCGACGGGCTCGCCGACCCGGCCGCCGCGCGCGCCAGGGACGACCGCGTGCTGGCGCTGCTGGCGAGCGGCCCGGACGCCGAGGTGATCGTGCGGCGCAGGCGGCTGACCCACGCGCTCGCCCACTTCGACGCGGCGACCATCGCCACCACCCACCAGTTCTGCTCGCGGATGCTCGACGGGCTGGGCATCGTCGGCGACACCGACCCCGGCGCGGAGTTCACCGAGGACGTCGACGACCTGGTCACCGAGGTCGTCGACGACTTCTACGTCCGCAAGTACGCCGACCCCCGCGCCCGGCGCCCCGACTTCGGCCGCGCCGAGGCGCTGGCCATCGGGCGGCGCGCGGTCGGCGATCCGGAGGCGCGGCTGACCCCCGAGCCGGGCGCCAGACCCGACACCGGTGGCGAGGGCACCGCCGCGGTGCGCCGCGCGTTCGCCGCCGCCGTGCGCGCCGAGCTCGAGCACCGCAAGCGCGCCCGCCGCCTCTACACCTACGACGACATGCTCACCCGCCTCGACGCCGCGCTGCGCCACCCCACGCTCGGCGCGGCGGCGTGCGCGCGGCTGCGGGCGCGCTACCGCGTCGTGCTGGTCGACGAGTTCCAGGACACCGATCCGCTGCAGTGGGCGATCCTGCGCGCGGCGTTCCACGGTGACACGTCGTCCGGCACCTGCTCGCTGACGTTCATCGGCGACCCCAAGCAGGCGATCTACGCGTTCCGCGGCGCCGACGTCGTCAGCTACCTCGACGCCGCCGACCACGCGGGCACCCACGCCACCCTCGACGTCAACTGGCGCAGCGACGCCCGCCTCGTCGAGGCCCTCGACAGCCTGCTCGGCGGGGCCGCGCTGGGCGACGAGAAGATCGTCGTCGGCTCGGTCCGGGCGCGGCACCAGGACGCGCGGCTGGCCGGCGCGCCGGTCGACGCGCCGCTGCGGCTGCGTGTCGTGCCCCGGGCGGGTCTGCCGGCCACCGAGCGCGGCCTGCCCCGCGTCGACGGGGTGCGCGCCCGGGTGGCCGCCGACCTCGCCGCCGACGTCGCCGCGCTGCTCACCTCCGGGGCGACGTGGGACGGGGCGGCCCTGTCGCCGGGCCACGTCGCGGTGCTCGTGCGCACCAACGCCCAGGGCACCCTCGTCCACGAGGCGCTGGGCGCGGCCGGGGTGCCTGCGGTGCTCGGCGGCACGGCCAGCGTGTTCGCCACGCCGAGCGCCGACGAGTGGCTGGTGCTGCTGGAGGCCCTCGAGCAGCCACACCGCTCCGGACGGGTGCGCGCGGCCGCACTCACCTGCTTCCTCGGACGGCGCGCGGTCGAGCTCGACACCGACGGTGACCGGCTGCTCGACGAGTACGGCGGCCTGCTGCGCCGCTGGGCGGTGGTGCTGCGCGAGCGCGGGGTGGCGGCGCTGCTCGAGGTCGTCTCCGCGCGCACCGGGCTGGCCGAGCGGATGCTCGCCGCCTCCGACGGCGAGCGCCGCCTCACCGACGTCCGGCACATCGGCCAGGCGCTGCACGCCGCGGCCACGTCGTCGCACCTGGGGCTGGTGGCCCTCGCCGAATGGCTGCGCCGCCGCATCGCCGAGGCCGGGCGCGAGCAGCGCCCCGAGCGCAGCCGCCGCCTGGAGTCCGACGCCGACGCCGTCCAGATCCTCACCGTGCACCGCGGCAAGGGGCTCGAGTTCCCCGTGGTGCACGTGCCCTTCGGATGGGACCGCAACGTCGGCGATCCCGAGCTCGCGCTCCACCACGACGAGCAGGGCCGCCGCGTGCTCGCGGTGGGCGGCGAGGCGGACCCCGACTGGAGCGCCCACGTGGAGGCGCACCAGCGCGAGGAGGCCGGCGAGGACCTCCGCCTGCTCTACGTCGCGCTGACGCGGGCCCAGAGCCAGGTCGTCGCGTGGTGGGCGCCGTCGACGACCACCCGCTGCTCGCCGCTGCACCGGCTGCTGTTCGGACGCCCGGAGGCCGGGTGGGTCGGGACCGAACCGCGCTCGGGCTACCGCGTCCCGAACGACGAGGACGCCCTCGCGCACCTGCGCGCGGTCGCTGGTCCGCCTGGGTCGCCGGTGGTCGTCGAGGCCGTCGACCCGAACGTCCACCCCGCCGCCTACACGCCGGGCCGCGACGCCGGGGCCGCCCTGGCCGCGGCGCGCTTCACGCGCACGCTCGACCTCGCCTGGCGGCGCACCTCGTACTCGGCGCTCACCGCCGCGGCGCACGGCGCGCCCGCCGGCGGTCCGGCGGTGGGCAGCGAGCCGGAGGTCGCCACCACCGACGACGAGGCGGACGTCGACCCCCCGGCCGTCGACCCCGGCGCGACGGCCGTGGACGACACCCTCGCCCTGGTGCCCTCGCCGATGGCCGATCTGCCGGTGGGCACCGGCTTCGGCACCCTCGTCCACGCCGTTCTCGAGACCGTCGACCCCACCGCGACCGATCTGCTCGCCGAGCTCACCGGCCGCGCCGCCGACACCCTGCACCGCCGCCCGAGCGCCGGCCTCGAGCCCGCGTCGCTCGCGTCCGCGCTGGTCCCGGTGCTGTCGACGCCGCTGGGCCCCGAGCCGGACGCCTGGCGCCTGCGCGACGTCGCGCCCACGGATCGCCTCGCCGAGATGGACTTCGAGCTGCCCCTCGCCGGCGGCGACACCCCCGGCGCGACCGTGAGCCTCGGCGACGTCGAGGTCCTGCTGCGCCGCCACCTGGGTCCGACCGACCCGCTGCGCACCTACCCCGACGCGCTCGCCGGGATCGCCGCCCAGCCCTTGCGCGGCTACCTGACCGGCAGCGTCGACGCGGTCCTGCGCGACGCCGGGGGCCGCTACGTCGTCGTCGACTACAAGACCAACTGGCTCGGCCCGGTCGGACCCGCGGGCGCCGAGCCGCTGACCGCCGCCCACTACCGCCCGGACGCCCTGCGCGCGGCGATGATCGCCGCGCACTACCCGCTGCAGGCGCTGCTCTACTCGGTGGCACTGCACCGTTTCCTGCGCTGGCGGCTGCGCGGGTACGACCCCGAGCGCCACCTCGGCGGATCGCTCTACCTGTTCCTGCGCGGCATGTGCGGTCCCGACACCCCGGTCGCCGACGGTGGCCGGTGCGGGGTGTTCGCCTGGCGCCCTCCCGCCGCGCTGGTCAGCGAGCTGTCCGACGTCCTCGATCGGGGGGTCGCATGACCGTCCTGGCGGTCGAGGACGGCGTCAGCCGCGCGCTGCGCGCGACGGGACTGCTGGCCGAGTTCAACGCCGCCGGCGTCCTCGCGCCCGCCGACGTCCACGTCGCCGCGCGGCTGGCGCGCCTCGGGCACACCGACGACGAGCAGGTCCTGCTCGCCGCCGCCCTGGCCGTGCGGGCGGTCCGGATGGGCTCGGTGTGCGTCGACCTCGCCGACGCCGACCGCACCGTCCTCGGCGAGTCCGACCAGCTCGTCGACGTCTCCACCCTGTCCTGGCCCGACCCCGCGGCCTGGGTCGCGCGCTGCGCCGCGAACCCGCTCGTCGACCCCGACGGTCCGCTGCACCTCGAGGGCACGCTGCTCTACCTGGAGCGCTACTGGCGCCAGGAGGAGCAGGTGCGCCTCGACCTCGCCGCCCGCGAGGCCGCCGACCCCCCGCCCGTCGACCGCGACCGTCTCCGCGCCGGGCTGGCCCGGCTGTTCCCCGACGACCCGCCCGACCGCCAGCGCCTGGCCGCCGCGGTCAGCGCACTGCGCTGGGTCAGCGTCCTCGCCGGCGGCCCCGGCACCGGCAAGACCCACACCGTCGCGCGGCTGCTCGCGCTGCTCCGCGACCAGGACCCGACGCTGCGGATCGCCCTGGCCGCGCCCACCGGCAAGGCCGCCGCGCGGATGGAGGAGTCGGTGCGCCGCCAGGCCGGCGACTCGCTCCTCGGAGGCCTCGACCTGCACGCCTCGACGATCCATCGCCTGCTCGGGCGCAAGTTCGGCTCGTCGAGCCGCTTCCGTCACGACCGCCATCGCCGGCTGCCGGTGGACGTCCTGGTCGTCGACGAGACGTCGATGGTGTCGCTGACCCTGATGGCGCGCCTGCTCGAGGCCGTCCGTCCCGACGCGCGCCTGATCCTCGTCGGCGACCCCGACCAGCTCGCCTCGGTCGAGGCCGGGGCCGTCCTCGGCGACCTCACTCGCGCGCCCGGCGCGCCCGATCCGGGGCTCGAGGCCGCGCTGCGCGAGGTCGGCGTCGGCCCGGACCTGGACGCCCCGGTCGTGCACGGGGTGGTCACCCTCCGGCACAACCACCGCAACCGCACCGAGATCGCCGAGATCGCCACCGCCATCCGCGACGGTGACGCCGAGACCACCCTCGGTCTGCTCCGTGCGGGCACCGAGGGCATCGAGATGGTCGAGACCGACGGGCTCGAGGCCCGCGACCCCGCCGGGCTCGACGGCCTGCGCGACGACATCGTGCGCGGTGCGCGGGAGGTCACCGCCCTCGCCCTCGACACCGGGCGCACCGAGGACGCCCTCGACGCCCTCGACGCGCACCGCCTCCTGTGCGCCCACCGCCGCGGCCCCTACGGCGTCGCGCGCTGGGCGACGCAGGTCGAACGCTGGCTCGCCGAGGAGAGCGGCGCCGTCGAGCCGGACGGGGAGTGGGCCGTCGGCCGGCCGTTGCTGATCACCGCCAACGACTACGAGCTCGGCCTGTACAACGGCGACACCGGGGTGGTGGTGGCCACCGAGGACGGCGTGCGGGCCGCCTTCGCCCGCGGCGGCCGGCCGCAGCTCGTCGTCCCCGCCCGCCTCGGGGACGTCGCCGGGGTCCACGCCATGACCGTCCACCGCGCCCAGGGCAGCCAGTTCGCCCGCGTCTCGGTGATCCTCCCGCCCGCCGAGTCCCCACTGCTGACCCGCGAGCTGCTCTACACCGCGATCACCCGGGCCGAGGACCGCGTCCGCCTGATCGGCACCGCCGACGCCGTGCGCGCCGCCGTCGAACGCCCCATCAACCGCGCCAGCGGGTTGACCCTGCGCCGCTGAGGTCGGCGGGGTTCAGGTGCACCCCACCGGGGGGTAGTCCGTGTCCATGACCGAGGAGCAGGACAAGAGGCCGCAGGCCCGCAACCCCGCGGCCGACCCCGACGACGCGCCGGAGAAGCAGAGCGAGCTCAAGCTCAACGCCGGCATCGGCATCATCGGCACGATCCTGAGCCTCGCCGTCGCTGTGATCTTCTTCTTCGTCGAGGAGAGCATCCCGCTCGGCATCGTCTTCGTCGTCGTCGCCCTCGTCGCCGGGGCCATCACGGCGCGCGTGCTCCAACGCCAGCGGTCGGCGAAGCCGGATCAGACGTCGCCGGATCCGACGAACCCGAACCAGACGTCGCCGGATCAGACGTAGCCCCGGAAGCCCTCCCAGGCCAGGCGGCGCTCGCGGCGGGGGTCGGACTCGATGCGGTCGGTCCGGTCGAGGATGCGGGTCAGGCGGGTCGTGGTGTCGTAGGTCGGCCAGTACGAGGCCGGGACGCCGTGGTGGGCGAAGTGCACCCAGTCCCGCTGCATCCGTTCCTGCATGGCGCGCAGGGCACGACCCCCGCCGAGTGCGGTCACGAACCGCGCCGCGCCGGAGCCGGCGAGCCCGAACACGGGGTAGAGCTCCATGCCGTGGGTCGCGCGCACGCCCATGAGGTTGAGCACGGGCGTCGTGAGGTCGTAGCGGTAGGCGAACACCGGGCCGCGGTGCGCCGCCATGACCCGCACCGACGGGTACCAGAACATGTAGTCGCCGCCGAGATCCTTGCGGTGCGGGGTGTCCCGGTAGGCCGCGAGCACCTGGTCGCGGAGCTCGGGCTGGGTGAGCGTGAACATCCGGTCGGCGGTCTCGTCGGCCGTCAGGAGATCGAGCTTCATGCGCGGCATCTCGAAGAGCCGCCCCTCGGTGTCGTTCGTCCCGATGATCAGCGGGACGTCGACCGCGCGGCCGCCCTCGAAGGCGTCCAGCGGGCTCTCGGGCAGCAGGTCACCGTCGACGACGGGTGCGGTCGGGATGGTGCCGGGCTGGTCGCCGAGGCGCTCGCGCAGCACGTTCGCGGCGCGCAGGAGGTCCTCGGGGGTCGCGGCGGTCAGACCGGCGGCGGGGTCGTCCTCGACGCCGAGGGCGTGGACGAAGCCCTCGGCCCATCCGCGGGCCCGCTCCCGGCTGAAGACCATGCCGGGCGCGGAGCTCTCGGCGATCGCGCGGTGGAAGAGCCCGCGCGCCGCGGGGGTGGCCATCAGGGTCGTCACCGAGATCGCGCCCGCGGACTCGCCGAAGATCGTCACCTGGTGCGGGTCGCCGCCGAACGCCGCGATGTTGTCGCGCACCCACTCCAGGGCCGCGATCTGGTCGCGCAGGCCGAGGTTGTCGTCGAACGGGCGCGCGTCGGTGGACCAGGCCGAGAAGTCGAGGTAGCCGAGCGCGCCGATGCGGTAGTTGACGCTGACGTAGACGACGTCCCCGCGGCGCGCGAAGTCGTAGCCGCGGTAGGTCGGCGACGACGCGGAGCCGACGACGAAGGCGCCGCCGTAGAACCACACCATGACCGGGCGGGGCTCCTCCGAGGGCCCGAGGGGGGCCGTGACGTTGAGCGTCAGGCAGTCCTCGCCCATCGGGGTGTCCTTGCCGGCCCCGATGAACTCGCCGATCCGCTCCTGGACCGGCGCGGGGCCGAACCGCGAGCCGTCGCGGACGCCCTCCCATGGTTCCACCGGCACCGGCGCGCGGAAGCGTCGCTCGCCGACCGGGGCGGCGGCGTAGGGGACTCCCCGCCAGGTGTGCACGCCGTGGGTGGTGATGCCGCGGACGACCCCGCCGGTCGTCTTGATCTCGGGCCCGGGTCCGGGGACCTGCCGGCGGTTCCTACTCATGAGTTCGATGTTGCTCCGTCCGGCATCACCGCGCTCGTCGATGTGATCGACGGGCCACGAGGTCACGGCTCCGGCGACCGGCCCGGGCGTGTCGCGCGACCCACCGCCGACTCTCGACGTCGAGATGAGTGGACGGTCCGCCACGCTCGGCGGTACGCAATGCCACGTTCAGTCACACATCTGAGTCATATTCGCTCTATCGGCTCAGCGTGTCGCGGTGGCAATGTCCAGGATTGCTCCAATGGACGTACAGGCGGATGCGGGCGTGGACGCTGCGCTGTGGGGCCTGGATGCCGCGTTCGTCGCGTACCCGGTGCCGCGGACGCTGACGGGGTGCGCGCACTGTCACGGCGAGGTCCGGATCGACGACGCGGATCCGTTGACCGTGACCCTCGCTGTCGGGATCACCCTCGGCACCCCGCACGACGTGCGGGCGATGACCCCCTGGATGCTGCGCCGCGCCCTCACCGACGACCGGATCGACCTGCGCACGGTCCTCTCCCGCATCAGCGAGTACTGGCAGGACTGGTCGCCCTACGAGTGCGGCGCCGTGCGCGACGTGGTCGACGCCGTCTGGTCGGCGATGCTCGACATCCATCCCGACGACGCGGGGGGCGCGACGGCGGTCGCCATGCTCGACAGCATCGGCGCGCTCGGCGACCCGCCGCACCGGCTGCTGGAGATCTGGGAGTACAAGGAGCTCTCCAGCGCCGACCACCACCTCGCCGAGCTCGTCGTCGACGCGTTCTACGGCGCGCGCGTCGACCCGCAGGTCATCGAGTGGGCCCACGCCCCGGCCCGACATGAGCGGCTGCGGCGGGCGCGCGACCGTGACGGCGACCGGCGCTGGGCCGGCACGCTCGCCACCGCCTGTGACCTCCTCTCCGCGTCGCCGGCGTGAGATCGTGGGGGCCTCCCAGCGCCCCCACGGAGGAAGACGGTGTCGACCGAGGACCGCTCGCCCTCGCCCGTGAGTGCCGCGGGGGAGCGTCTCGTCGGTGAGCTCTGGCGCCGGGGGGTCGGGGGCGCCGGACCGTTCGACTCCGCCCGCACCGTCGCGGAGGACCACCTCGCGGCGTGCGGCGGCGACGTCGAGGCCGCGGTGAAGAAGCTCATCGGCACCCACGTCCGGCTGGCCGCCAGTTCCGGGCTGCTGACCAGCCTCGGCGGCGCGGCGACGATGCTCGTGACCGCGCCTGCCGGGGTCACCGGGCTCTACCTGCTCGGCACCAGGATGGTCGCCGCCGTCGCGCACGTCCGCGGCCACGACCTGACCTCGCCGGTCACCCGCACCGCGGTCCTGCTGTGCCTGCTCGGCCCGGACGGCCCCGAGCTCGCCGAGCGCACCGGCCTCGACCTGGAGAACGCCTCCCTGCTGGCGGGGCTGCGCCGGCTCCCGCCGGAGGTCCGCGCGCAGCTCGACCGCCGGGCGGAGTACCGGTTGGCGTCGCGGTTCGGGCGCCGCGGCGCGCTGAACCTGACGAAGCTCCTCCCGGTGGTCTCCGGACCCATCGGGGCGGGGGCCGACGCGATGACCGCCCGGACCATCGCCACCTACGCCGACGTGACGTTCGCCCGTACCCGGCCGTGACCGGTCAGGACCCCAGGCAGCGCCCGTCCTCGTAGAACGGGGTGGTGTCCACCGGGCGTCCCGGCGGCGGGTCGAGCTCCACGGTGACCGGCCCCGGCGGGGTGAGCGCCTCCTCGCACGCGAGGACGCCCGCGTCGGTGGCCGCGCCGGCCCACAGGTCGATGTGGCGGGTGCGGTCGGCCTCCCACTCGTTCTCGCACGCCTCGCAGGAGTCCTCCATGAGGAAGTACTTGCGCACCGTCGGCACGTAGATCCGCGTGCCGGGGGCGATCTCGTCGCGGTGGGTGGCGAACGTCAGGGGGTCGGCGTGTGTCCCGAGCCCGCCCGCCTCGTCGTGGAGCTGCGGGTACGCGATCTCGGTGCTCCCGGCGGGGTCGTTGTCGTAGGCGGCGTAGAAGGTCACCGCGGTGCGGATCGTGCGACCGGCCGGGGCGGCGGTGCGCGGGGTCGTCGTCGGATTCCGCCGGGGTCGTGGTCGCCGAGGGAGGCGCGAGCTGCGGCACCACGGGCACGACGGGTGACGGGGCGAGTGGCAGCGGGGCGACGAGGGCCTCCGGGACGGCCGCCGGTCCGCACGCCGCGAGCAGGGCGACCAGCGCCGTCACCACCGCGGCGAGGACCGCCGGGCCGAACCTGGCGCGCACGCCCACCTCCGTCTGCCTCGCCGACCGGGCGAGCATTCCAGAACGCCCGCGCCGCCCGTCCCCGGCACTCGTGCGGTCGCCCACGTCACCCGGTCGGGCGCCTTTCTGCGCGTTCTGAGGCGTGTGGTGCTCCTGTGGGGGTCATCGTGGGCGTCGTTCGGGTCGGCGCAGCGTGCGCAGGGTGCTCGTCGGAGCACCGGGATGGACGGGAGGCGTGCCGCATGGGTGAGGTCGGTCGGGAGCGATCGGGGGGCCGGGACCGCCGGCGTCCCGCGGGGACGAGGACCGCCGCCCTCGCGCTCGTGGCGGCCCTCGCCCTCGCCGTGCCGTCCGGGACCGCGCAGGGGGACGAGCTCCCGGCCGCGCCTCCCGCCCCGACGGCCGCGGCCCAGCCCGACCCGCGCCACGCCGTGCTGCCGCCCGCGCCGCTGCCCCCGGCCACCCCGGTGACCACGCGGATCGACCCGGTGACCTTCGACCCGGGCGCCCGCGACGCCACCGGCGTGCGGCAGGCCCGTGCGACGACCCCGCTGAAGCTGGTGGCGGTCACGTGGAACGGGGTCGGCCCGGACGCGGTCTCGCTGCGCTCGACCGACGCGGCGGGCCAGTGGGGCGCGTGGACCGCCCTCGACCCGGCCGGGAGCGAGCGCGACGACCAGCCCGCGCGCGCCCCGCACGGCGGCACCGACCCGGTGTGGGTCGGCGACCGCACCGCCGTCGAGGTGCGCGCCACCCGCGGTGGCGCGCCGGTGACCGATGGCGTCCAGCTGGTGCGCCTCGACCCCGGCCTGGGGGTCAACGATGACGCCATCGGGCGCGCGGCGCGCGGGCCCGCGGCCCCGGCGTACGTCACCCGCGCCCAGTGGGGCGCCGACGAGTCGATGATGACCTGGCCGCCGGAGAGCGCGCCGACCGTGCGGGCGGTGACCATCCACCACACCAGCGAGTCCAACGACTACGGCCCGGGTGACTCGGCCGGCATCGTCCGGGCGATCTACGCCTACCACGCGAGGACCCAGGGCTGGGGCGACATCGGCTACAACGCGCTGGTCGACAAGTACGGGACGATCTTCGAGGGACGCGCGGGCGGCCTCGACAAGCCCGTCGTCGCCGCCCACGCGGGCGGCTTCAACCGCGAGACCTTCGGCATCGCCATGATGGGCAACCTCGCGACCACCCCGCCGACCCCCGAGGAGATGGCGTCCGTCGCCGCGCTCGGGGCGTGGAAGCTCGGCGGCTCGTACCGCGACCCGGCGGAACGGGTCACGCTGACCTCCTCGGGCGGCGGCACCTCCCGCTTCCCGAAGGGCCAGTCGACCACGGTGCCGGCGCTGTTCGCGCACCGCGACGTGGGCAACACCGCCTGCCCCGGCGACGCGGCGTACGGGCAGATGGACGCGCTGCGCGCCCGCGTCGGTCAGCTGATCGCGGCCTCGGCGACCGATGTCCGCGCCGCGTGGGCCACCGACCGGTCCGCGCTCGGCGAGCCGACCCGCGTCGAGTCCACCACCGCCGACGGCGCGGGGCGCGCCACGGACTTCGAGCGGGGTTCCGTGTACTGGACACCGCGCACCGGGGCGTGGCCGGTGACCGGCGCGATCGCCACCGCCTGGCGTGCCGAGGGTGCCGAACGCTCCTCCCTCGGCTACCCGACGAGCGCCGAGTACGACGTCCCGGCCGGTCGCCAGCAGAACTTCGAGCACGGCGCCCTGACCTGGAACCGGGCGACCGCGGCGGTGGCGCCGCCGGTCTGACCTGCGCTGGGCGCCGGGCGCGCTCGAAGGGCAGGATGCGCCCCGTGGAGGACGACGCCGCACGACGCGAGGCGGTGGAAGGAGCCGTCGAACGCTTCCGCGCGCTCGTCCTCGGCGGGGCGCCCGACCTGCTCGACGCGGCGCTGGAGATCGCGCGGGCGGCGGACCCGGACGCGGACACCGAGGCCGCCCGCGCCGAGCTCGACCGTCTCGCCAGCGGCGTCACCGACCTCGACGGCCTCGTGCACCGCCTCTACGAGGAGGAGGGGTTCCAGGGGGACACGGTCGACTACTACGACCCGCGCAACTCGTCGGTGACCGAGGTCCTCGCGCGGCGGGTCGGCATCCCCATCACCCTGGCCGTGGTGTGCCTCGAGGTCGGCCGGCGGGCGGGCGTCGCCCTGGAGCCGGTCGGGATGCCGGGCCACTTCCTGATCCACCCCGTCGGATCCGACCACCATCTCGACCCCTTCACCGGCGAGCTGCTCGACCGTGACCAGTGCGTGCGGCGCTTCCGCGAGTCCACCGGCCTCGGTCCCTCGGTGCCGTTCGACGACAGCCTGCTCGCCCCGATCGGCGCCGAGGCCGTGCTCGTCCGGATGCTGACCAACCTCCGGGCGATCCACCGCGCCCACGGCAGGCTCCTCGAGCTCGGCTGGGTGCTGACCATGCGCCTGACCCTGCCCGGGGTGTCCGCGACGGAGGTCATCGAGCTCGCCGAGGTCCGCGGGCGGCGCGCCGCCTTCGACGTGGCCGCGGCCCTCCTCGAGCACTGGGCGACCCGGATACCGGGCGAGGCCGAGACCCTGCGACGTCACGCGCGCAGCTGGCGGGCCCACCTCAACTAGGTTCGGACGGTGCTTCGGGTCGCTATCGTCCGGGACCACGCGGAGGAGCGGGTCGGCCGTCGCGGGTGACGCGGAGGGAGCGGCACATGACGGACGCGACGGAATCGCCCGGCGGGCGCGGGGACGTGCTCGGCGAGGAGATCGGGCGCGGGACGTCCGGGACCGTGCACCGAGGCCTGGAGAGCGACGGTCGCCTCGCGGCGATCAAGGTCGTCGCCCCGGAGCTCGTCACCGACGAGGGGTTCCGCGCGCGCCTCCTGGCGCATGCGGAGGCCGCTCGCGCGATCGACCATCCCCACCTCGTCCGGCTGCACGGCGGCGAGATCGTCGACGGCGCCGTCCACCTGCGCAGCGAACTGCTCGAGGGCGCCGACCTCGCCGCGACACTGCGCCGCGACGGGCCCCGACCCGTCGCCGAGGTCGGTGAGCTCGCCCGCCAGGTCGCCGATGCGCTCGGCGCCCTCGCCGAGCACGGGCTGACCCACGTGGACCTCTCGCCCAGCAGCGTGCACGTCGGCGCCGACCCCGGACGGCTCCACGTCCGGCTCCTCGACGGGACCGTGGGGCGGACGCTGGCGGACGTGTCCACCTCGGAGCTCACCGGGGCGGTCCTGGTGGGCCACGTCGAGCAGATGGCGCCGGAACGGTTCCAGGGCGCCGAACACGACGCGCGCGCCGACGTCTACGCCCTCGGCTGCGTGCTCTACGAGGCGCTCACCGGGCAGGCGCCGTTCCCGGCGACGAACCTGCCGGCCGCGATGCACGCCCACCTGACCGTGCCGCCGCCCCGGGCGGGCGACCTGGTGGCCGACGTGCCCCCCGCCGTGGGCTCCGTCCTGCAGACGGCCCTCGCGAAGGACCCGGCCGCCCGCTTCGCCGACCCCGGGGAGCTCGCCCGGGCGTTCGTCGACGCCGCCGAGGGCCGTCCGGCGCCGCCGCCCCGGCTGCTCTGCGACGGCTTCGTCCCCCGCCCCCGCCCGCTCGAGGACGGGCCGGCACCCCTTCCGTCGCTCACCACCGACGGCTTCCTGCGGCCCACCGCGCCGGCCCCCGCGGACTGGTCGCGCAAGGAGTCGGTGACCGTGCGGTCACCCGACGGCAGCGCCAACGTCATCGTCTCCACCGAACCGCTCGAGCGCGGGATGACCGCCGCCGCGTACGCCCACCACCAGGGCGGGCTCCTGCGCCGGGAGTTCCCGGGCTTCGTCGAGGAGTCGATACAGCCCTACCCCGCGTTCGGGACGCCCGACGGGTGGATGCGGGTCTTCCGCTGGTCGCCCGCCAACGGCACCCCGACGTTCCAGATGCAGATTTACGCCGTCGTCGCGGGACGCGGGTGCACCGCGACCGCCACGACGTCGCAGTGGCAGGAGGCGCGCCATCGCACGCTGCTGGCGGCCGTACTGGCGGGGGTGCGCTGCCCGCCACGCTGACCGGCTGCGGTCACGCCAGGAGGGCGGCGTCGGGGATCCACGAACCGTGGAATCCCGAGGGCACCCCGCGGGGCAGGGTCACCGTGGCCACCGCCGGGCCCGCGACGTCGGTCGCGTCGAGCACCAGCAACTGCGACGCCGACCCGTCGCGGCGTGTGGTGATGGTCAGCAGCCAGCCGTCGTCCTCGCGCACGATCGGGCGCGTCGGACGGGACGAACACGGCCTCGCCCGCCACGACGTCCGCGCCGAGCTCGTGGCTGCGCATGGACCCGTCGGCGTCGAGCTTGACCACCGCGCCCGCCCGCTCCCCGGCCGCGCCACGGTCGGCGACGGCGTAGCGGTAGCGCGACGCGCGGCCCACGAGCGATTCGTCGAGGGTCGGGAACTCCGACGCCGCGGTCCGCCAGCGCCGTCTCGGTGACCGACCCGTCGGCCGGGTCGAGGACCCAGCGGTGCATGCGGGCGGCGCCGGTGGCCGCTGCGGCCGCCGCCGGGTCTCCCGCGGCAGGGGCGGCAGGCTCGCCGCCCCACATGACGGCGACGTCGGCCGGGGCGTAGCGGGCGCCGTCGACGACGACGCGGCCGGCGTCGTCGGTGTGCGCGCCGCCCACGTGGAAGACGTAGCCGGGGTCGACGTCGAACCAGGTCACGCGCGGCGTCCGGGTCGTCCTGGCGCATGACGCCGAGGCGCGCGCCGTAGGAGTCGTCCCACCCGAAGGGCATCCCGGTGGTCATCCGCTCCCACTGGAAGGTCATCGGGAGGTCGAGCCAGACGACGTGCTCGGCGGTGATCGCGAAGTCGTGCATCATCGTCGGCCCCGCGACCTCGACCGTCCGGCTGGTCAGGCTCCTGCCGTCGGCGGAGAGCCGGTGGTAGGTCAGGAACGGCGGGAACGGCGAGTAGCCGAAGAAGTGCAGGTCGCCGGTGGTGGGGTCGGTCTTCGGGTGGGCCGTCATCGCGGTGGTCAGCCGGCCGTCGAAGTCGCACGGGCCGCGGGTGCCGAGGTCGCGGTCGACCTCGTAGGGCAGGCCGTTCTCGACGAGCGCGAACAACCGGCCGGCGTGGGAGATGACGTGGGTGTTCGCCGGCACGGCGGTCAGGTCGACGCCCGCCTCGGAGAGGAACGGGTGCCCCTCGAGCGCGCGGGTGCGCACCCACCGGTTGCGGTACCACTCGGCGCGCCCGTCCCGCAGCCGCACGCCGTGCAGCATCCCGTGGGCGGTGAACAGGTGACCGGGCTCGTCGCCGGGCCGCGCGTTGGGTCCGTTGCGCAGGTAGCGACCGGCGAGCTCCGGGGGCAGGTGGCCCTCGACGGGCAGGTCGACGGCGTCGATCTCGTCGGGCACCGGGGCGAAGCGGCCACCGAGCTCGGGCCGGCGCCCGATCGGCGTGGGGGTGGTGGTCATCGGCGCTCCTGACGTCACGGTGAGGACCTCAGCGTGAGTGCTCCGTGCGGACATGTCAATTCCGACATGTCGAAGTGGACTGCTACCGTACGGGGCATGTCGTTGCGCCACGCCCTGCTCGGGCTGCTCGCCGACGGACCGGCGAGCGGGTACGACCTGACGCGCCGGTTCGAGGGCGACCTGGGTCGCTACGCGTGGCAGGCCGGCCACACCCGCATCTACCCCGAGCTCGTGAAGATGGCCGAGCAGGGCCTCGTCGTCGTCGACGAGACCGGTCCGCGGGGCCGCAAGAGCTACGCGCTGACCGACGACGGTCGCGCCGAGCTGCGGTCGTGGATGCTGCACTGGCCCGAGCAGGGGACGGTGCGCAACGAGACCGTGCTGCGGATGTTCCTGGTCCAGACGCTCGCCCCCGAGGACGCGCGCGGCGTGCTCGAGGCGATCGCCGAGCGCTGCGCCGAGGAGCTCGCGCGCCTGCGGGCGGTGATGGAGGAGCTCGACGCGCAGGACGCACCGGGGGCGCCGGTGCCCTTCGGTCGGCTGGCCGGCGAGTACGGGGTCCGGCAGTACGAAGCCGTCCACGGCTGGGCGCTGTGGTCGTTGCGCCGGATCGAGGAGACCGGAACACGCAGCGGAGCGGCGCCGGGGCCCTCCGCCTCAGCGCGGTGACCGGCCCATCGTGACCAGCGCGACGGCCGTGTCCACCTCGCCGGTGACGTCGAACCCGAACCGCCGGTAGTAGCCGACGTTCTCGGGTCGGGTCTCGAGGTGGACGAGCTCGCCGCGGGCGTCGGCCCCGGCGAGCACCGGCGTCAGCAGCGTCGTGCCGACCCCCTGGCCCCACCAGCCCGGGTCGGTGCCGAGGTGGAACAGGTAGCGGTGCGGTTCCTCGGGACGGTGTGCCTCGAGGGTGTCCGCGAACGCGCCGAACGCGGGCAGGCGCCCGCGCGTCGCCCGCGCCAGCCCCGGCAGCGCCCGCGCCGTGCGGGCGTGACCGGGTGCGGGCGCGCCGGGGTCGTGCCACGCGGCGACGCCCACCACGTGCCCGCCCGCGACGGCGACCTCGGTCGGTCCCATGTCGGCGTGGAGCACGACGACCAGCGTGCGCATCAGGCCGGGCAGGGCCCGGGCGCGACGCGCGGGGTCGGGGATCGCGAACCGGTAGACCGGGTCGTCGTGGAAGGCGCGGGCGAGCACGCCGCACATCGCGGGGACGTCCGCGGGTCGCGCGGGTCGGCGCTGCAGGTCGGTCATCGCGGGCTCCTCAGGACTCGAGGGCGCGGGCGCGCGTCGCGGTGCGGGCCCCGTAGGCGGCGTTCCAGGCCGACAGACCCACGATCACCGTGACCATCATGGCGGTCGATACCCCGACCATCACGTCCACCGGCAGCGTGTAGATCAGCGGGATGCGGGCGAGCGCCTCGAGGATCAGGCCGACGCCCCAGACGGTGGAGCTCACGCGGAACGATCGGCGCACCATCGGGATCGTCCGGTAGTGCTCCTCCATCTCGCGCGCGCGTCCCGGCTGCCAGGTCTGGAACGCCGAGAGCGTCAGCGGCTTGCCCGCGAACAGGCTCGCGAGGAACACCAGGCCGACGAGCCCGGTGCCGAAGGAGTCCTTGAGCAGCAGGAACCGCGGGTCGCCGCCGACGAACGCGAGGGCCAGGCCGAGCCCGAACACCGCGAGCATCACCGCGGCGAACCAGGTCACCTGCCGGTCGCGCAGCGCCACCCACGCCAGGCGCAGGCCCGCGGCGAGCGTGGCCACGAGCAGGGCGACCCAGTCCGAGGCGCCGAGCAGGTGCAGCGCGTAGTAGCCGACGAGGGGCGCGCCCACGTCCCAGAGCAGGCCGGAGAAGTGCCGAGGGCTCATGCGTCCACGGTGACGTGTCGCTATGGACATGTCAACTAGGACATGTCAGGCGTCCTCGTCGAGGCCCTGCTCGATCGCGTAGCGGGCGAGCTCGACGCGGTTGGTCAGCTGCAGCTTGCGCAGGGAGTTCTGGACGTGGTTCTCGACCGTGCGGTGCGAGAGCGTCAGGCGGGCGGCGATGGCGCGCGCGGAGAGACCCTTGGCCACGAGGCGCAGGACCTCGGTCTCGCGCGGCGTCAGACGTGGCTCGTCGGGCCGGGACTCGAGTCGCCGGTACTCCCCGAGCACCAGGCCGGCGAGGCCGGGGGAGAACACGGCGTCGCCCGCTGCGGTGCGGCGCACGGCGTCGACGAGCTCCTCCACCGCGGCCGACTTCACCAGGTAGCCCGACGCCCCCGCCCGCACCGCGCCCAGGACGTCCCCGTGCTCCGCGCTCGCCGAGAGCACCAGCACGCGCACCGCGGGCTGCGCGGACAGGATCGCCTGCGCCGCCTCGGCGCCGGAGAGCTGCGGCAGCTGCAGGTCCATGACCACGACGTCGGGCCGCACGGCCTTCGCGATCCGCACCGCCGCCGCGCCGTCCCCCGCGGTGGCCACGACCTCGAACCCACGTTCGCCCAGGTCGCGGGCCACGCCCTCACGCCAGATCGGGTGGTCGTCGACCACCATCACCCGGGTCATCGGTCGTCCCCCCGTCGCGGCAGTGCGATCTCCCACTCGGTCCCCTCGCCGGCGCCCGTGTGCAGCGTGATCGTGCCGCCCAGGGCGTCCACCCGGGCCCGCATCGACGACACGACCCCCAGGTGCCCCTCGGCGGCGGCCGCCTCGAGGCGCCCCTCGGGGATGCCGGGCCCGTCGTCGCGCACGCTCACCGTCACCGCGTCGGCCGCGTCCTCGACGAGCACCCACAGCCCGGCGTCGGGGCCGGCGTGCACGGTCGCGTTGGTCGCCGCCTCGCGGACGACGGCGGCGAGCCCCTCGACCGTGAGCGGCGGCAGGGGTACCGGCTCGGCGGGCACGGCCAGCGACGCCCGCGTGGGCAGGACGCCCGCCAGCACGGCGGACAGGTCGGTCTCGCCGTCGTCCCGGGTGGGCGCGGCCCCCGAGGTGATCAGGCGGCGCAGCGCCACCTCCTGCTCGCCCGCGAGCCGCGCGAGCTCGGCGGCGGGCTCGTCCGGCGAGCGGCGGGCGAGCTCCTCGCCGCGGCGGCGCAGCAGGGCGAGGACCTGCAGGACGCCGTCGTGGATGTCGCGGGCGAGGCGCTCGCGCTCGGCGGTCGCGGCCTCGCTGGCGATCGCCGCCTGCAACCGCCCCGCCGACCGGCGCATCGTCCCCGCCGCGATCCCGACCGCGAGCCCGGCGACGAGCAACAGCTGGGCGTCGTAGAGCAGGTCGCGGTCGACGGTCACCCGCACCGCCAGCAGCACCGCGATCGTCCACACCGCGCCGCCCGCCCCACCCCGCCAGCCGTAGGCCACGGCCAGGGCGAGGACCGGGCCCGCCGACCACATCGTGGTGGTCACCGGGCCGCCTGCGGCGATGCGCTCGGGGGTGTCGATCAGCAGCGTCGAGAGGGTGGCGAGCGTGGTGACGAGCAGGTCGGCGATCGCCGTGCGGCCGTCTCCTCGGCGCAGGTAGCGGATCGAGGTGAACACCGTCCACACGGCCATCGCGGCCACGACCACGATCCCGAGCGCGGGCCGGGCGTAGACGTCGCTGAAGCGCACGAGGTTGACGACCGCGGCGACGAGGGCGATCACCCGGTAGACCACCAGGCCCCGCCACAGCGGCGCGAGATGGGCGTGCACCGACACCGATGCTCGGGCTCCGCTGCGCGGCGTGTCCGGCGGGCCGGGCCTCGTCACGGGACCTCCCTCGGCAGCGTCGTCGAGCGTAGCGGGCACGCTGCTCCACCCTGGGGATCCTCGCCGCCGCGGCGGATCCGGGGAACTACTCGGATCCGCCCCTGTGGATCGCACCGTCCGGCGCCCTGCAAGATCAGGTAGCCGTTACCGGTCTCGTGGATCTTCGTTGGGCCCGCGGAGCGCTTCCTGATCTTCACCATCGGGGCGAGCGTCACTCTATCGTGTAGCGACGGCCCAGAAGATCCGCGGATACGGCTAACGCTCTGCGGTTGTGGGCCGAAAGGGTGAGTGAAGGCACACCTGCTCGGAGCATGGCGGAGGGGGAGTCGTGGCGGACTGGACGTTGGCCGTGGAGGCCGTGCCACCCCAGCTGTCGGCGCTCGCCGTCGAGGACGAGCGGTGCGCGCCGATCGGGGACGCGGAGCTGGTGGACGGGGACGTCGACGCGCTCACGCGCTCGTTCACCGCTCTGGTCGGGAGGCGGGACAGCTTCCCCGAGCACCTGCTCATGGTGATCCCCGGCGACGTGAGCCCGCAGCGGTTCGCCGCGCTCGCCGACGCCGCGGGCCTGGCCGGCCTGCCCGACCCCTCATGGCTGCCGGACGCCGTCGCCTGCGCGGGCGAGACGCTCGCCGGGTGGGCCCCCGGGACGCGGGCGGTGGTCATCGACGCCCGGACCGGGGACGTGTCGGCGTGGCCGGTGCGGACGGCGGACGACGGCATCCAGATCGCGGCGACCGGCGCGCTCGACATCAGCGCGCGGCTCGACGCCCTGCTGGCCGGCATCGTGCAGGCGAAGCTCTCGCTCGCCGTGCCGGAGTTCGCGGAGGCGGTCCGGTGCCGGGAGGACGCGCAGGCCCGCCGCGACGCCGCGCATCTGAGCCGCGAGCTGCGGCGCGCACGACGCCTGCTCTCCGAGACCGACGGCGACGAACTCGTGGTCACCGCGGGCGGCGCGGAGGTGTCTGTCGGCAGCGCGGAGTTCGCCCATCTCGTCGAGCACGCCGTCCACGACGTGCTCGGCGACATCCGGGAGGACGCCGGTACGCCGGTGCTGATCATCGCCGGCGACGCGACGCCCATCGTCGAGCTCCTCGTCGCGGCCACCGGCGGCATGCCGCTGAACGCCGGTCGCCGCCCGGCCCTGCTGGGTGCCGCCGCGCTCGTCCGCCCCCGGGAACCGCTGCCCGACGAGCACGTGCTCCCGGTCCCACGCGCGCCGGAGGACCTGGAGGACCCGGAGGACCCGGTCGCGGCGACACCTGCCCCTGGTCCCGAGGCCCCTGCTCCCGCGGCCCCTCGTCCCGCGGCCCCTCGTCCCGCGGCCCCTCGTCCCGCGGCACGGCCCCCGCGCTGGGCGGTGCCGGCGTTGTCGACCCTGCTCGTGCTCGCGATGTCGGGCGCCGTCGCCGTGCTGGTGGTCGGCCCGCCGCGCGTCGCCGTCATCGTGCCGGTGTTCTCCGAGCAGGTGGGGCTCCCGTTCGGGTCCGGCCAGAACTGACCGTCAGCCGGTGACGGACTCGACGTAGGCGTCGGGGTCCTTCTGCTCGAACGACAACCCCTTGCCGTGGGCGTGCTCGACCTTGAACTGCTCGAACTTCGCGCCGAGCTCCTGGCGGAAGGCGAGGCTGGTGACCCGTCGGAAGGGCGCCAGGTCGTCGCTCTCCTCCTCGGACATGTGGTGGTTGTTCGCCGTGTCGGTCTCGTCGATGGCGGCCCACCAGTCCTCGCTGCCGACCTCGGCCTTCCGGGCCTTCTCGGTGCCGGCGCGGATGTCGTCGTGGTCGCCGATCGCGTCCTCGGTGGCGGAGGCGTCGCTGTCGTCGGCGCGGGTGGCCATCGAGGGGTAGAAGTGCTCCTCCTCGGCGGAGGCGTGCACCTCGAGGTAGACCGCGAGCTCCTCCCAGATCTCGGCGGCCTCGTCGGTCTTGTCCTCGTGGTCGCGCAGGTCGGCCAGGCGCAGGAACTGACGACGGAACCAGTCGTGGTCGTCGAGGATCATTTCGGTGATGTCCGCGGACATGGGGACCTCTCGCTGGATCGGACGGCGACGTCGACGGTCCTACCCGGGCGTTCGGACCGTCAACCGGCAGGGCACCCTCACCGCGCCGGTCAGCGCACGTCGACGGCCCCGGCCGGATCGACGAACCAGACCTCCGCCCGCGCCCCGTCCAGGGCCGCGGACCGGTCGCGGGTCAGCGCTCGGTAGCGGCGCGTGTCGGGCAGGGCGATGACGATGCGGGCGCGCGGGTGGGCGCGGCGCCGCTCGGTCGCCGCCTGCTCGGCGGCGCTGAACCAGTCGCCGGCGATCGTCGTCGGATGGGTCCGCGCGCCGTCCTGCGGCCAGCCGGTGACCTCCACGTGGACGTCGCCGCCGTCGAGGGAGACGACGAGGTCGCGCGCCGGCCCGTGCCCGTCCGTCGTCGCCGAGCGGATGGTCGCCCCGCGACCCGTCAGCCAGGTGGCCACCGCGGCCTGGACGTTCACCGCCCGCGACCACGCCTGCAGGGCGTCGCGAGCGGGGACGGCGTGCGGGGCGCTCCCGTTCGTCGTCGGCGCCGGGCCCACCGCCACGGGCTCCGGCTCGGCGGGAACGGGGTCCGGCTCGCCGGGGACAGGCTCGGGCTCAGCGAGGACGGGCTCGGGGTCCGGTTCGGCGAGGACAGGCTGAGGCTCAGACTCGGTGGGAACGGGCTCCGGTTCAGCAGGAACGGGCTCGGGCTCGGCGAGGGCGGGCTCGGGCTCGGCGGGGACAGGGTCCGGCTCGGCGAGGACGGGTTCGGGCGCGGCGGGCGCGGTCCGGCGTCGGGCGGAGGCGCCGTTCGAGGTCCCGTTCGTGGTGCGGCGCTTGCGCGCGGGTTTCGGGGGCGGGACGAGGCGGTTGACGATCGGGCGGCTGCCGACGCGTTCGAGGCGCCCTTCGGCGACCATGCGGCGACAGAGCTGGTTGACCGTCTGGACACGCACACCGGCCTCGGAACCGCCGAGTGCTGTGGCCAGGGCGGCGTCCGAGAGGCCGTCCGGTGACGCAGTGAGCATTCGGACGACCGCATCGCGCCGATCGGTGGCTCCGGTCCGCACCGGGGGGGTCATCGTCTCGTATCCCTCCGTGATCGGGCGCCGAGAAGGCGTTTCGGTGGTATGACGCCGCGCGCATCCACGTGCGTGACCTCGCCGTGATCCGTATGATAACGGGGCATGCTGGCACTGACGGAGACGGCGGCCGAGGCCATCTCGAACATCCTCGAGACCAACGAGATGCCCGAAGGCTCCGGCCTGCGCATCGCGGCCACACCCAACATGGCGGAAGAGGGCCTCGAGCTCTCCGTCGCCCCCACCCCCGCTGCGGACGACACCGTCCTCGAGGGCGGCGGCGCGGTGATCTTCCTCGAGCCCCAGGCGGCCTCGGCGCTGGACGACAAGGTCCTCGACGTCGAGCGCGTCCCGGAGACCGAGCGCGCCGACGGCGACGAGTTCCGCTTCGCCATCACGCCGCAGTCCGAGCTCCAGGACTGACCCGCCGGGACCGGACGCCGGTTCTCCACGGACAGCGCCGGCAGCGACCGAACGACCGACCCTCCGGGTCAGGCCGTCGGTCCGCCGACCGTCGTGACCAGCTCGCCGTCCGGCGAGGGGACCAGCTCCACGTCCCGGACCCGACCTGCCGCCTGCACGTCGCCCAGCGCCGAGCGCAACGCCTCCAGCGCGGCAGGCGCGGCCTGCACCGACAGGCTCTCCACCTCGGTGCGGATCGAGAGCTTCTGCTCGGACTTCGCACGCCGGATCCCGGCGATGACGTCGGAGGCGACGGCCAGCACGCGGGTCTCGACGCCGTCCTGTGGCGGGAGCTCCGCGATCGTCGGCCAGGGGGCGCGGTGCACCGAGCCCTCCTGCCACCACGACCACACCTCTTCGGCGACGAAGGGCAGCACCGGCGCGAACAGCCGCTGCATGACGCGCAGAGCCAGGGCGAGGGTGGCGCGCGCCGAGTCGCGGCCGGCGTCGTCGAACTCGCCGTAGGCGCGCGACTTGACCAGCTCGAGGTAGTCGTCGCAGAAGAACCAGAAGAACTGCTCGGTGACCTCGAGGGCGACCGCGTAGTCGTAGCCCTCCAGCGCCTCGGTGGCGCGGGTGACGACGTCGGCGAGCCGCGCGAGCAGCGCCCGGTCCAGCGGGCTCGACACCGCCGACACGTCGGGCACGCCCGCGGGGACCCCGACACCGAGGATGAACTTCGAGGCGTTGAGCAGCTTCATGGCCAGGCGACGCCCGACCTTCATCTGGCCCCGGTCGAACGCGGTGTCGACGCCGGGACGCCCGCCCGCCGCCCAGTACCGCACGGCGTCCGAGCCGTACTCCTCGAGCAGACCCATGGGCGTCACCACGTTGCCCTTGGACTTGGACATCTTCTTGCGGTCGGGATCGAGGATCCAGCCCGAGAGCGCGGCGTGGGCCCAGGGCAGCGAGCCGAACTCCAGCGAGGAGCGGAGCACCGTGGAGAACAGCCAGGTGCGGATGATGTCGTGGGCCTGCGGGCGCAGGTCCATGGGGAAGACGCGGCCGAACAGGTCGTCGTCGATCGACCACTTCCCGGCGATCTGCGGCGTCAGCGACGAGGTGGCCCAGGTGTCGAGGATGTCGGGGTCGCCGGTGAACCCGCCCGGCCGGTCGCGCTGGTCGGCGGTGTAGCCGTCCGGCACGTCGGTGGACGGGTCGATCGGCAGCGCCGCGTCGGACGGGGTGAGGACCTCGTCCGGGAGCACCTCGCCCTCGGCGTCGAGGCGGTACCAGACGGGCACCGGCACGCCGAAGAAGCGCTGGCGGCTGACCAGCCAGTCGCCGTTGAGCCCGCGCACCCAGTCCTCGTAGCGGTGGCGCATGTAGGCCGGGTGCCACGCCAGCTCCTGGCCGCGCGCCAGCATCGCGTCGCGCGTCCCGGAATCGCGACCGGCGGTGTCGCGACCGCCGTTGCGGATGTACCACTGGCGGCTGGAGACGATCTCGAGCGGCTTGTCGCCCTTCTCGTAGAACTTCACCGGGCGCGTCACCGGGCGGATGTCGCCGTCCAGGTCCCCGGACTCAGCCAGCTGCTCGACGATGGTCTGCCGCGCGGTGTGGACCGTCGCTCCGGCGAGCGCCGCGTAGCGTTCCTGCCCCGTCTCCGAGGTGATCCACTCCGGGGTCTCGCGCATCAGCCGGCCGTCGCGGTTGATCACCGTGCGGTTCGGCAGCTGCAGTTCGCGCCACCACTGCACGTCGGTGAGGTCACCGAAGGTGCAGCACATCGCGATGCCGGCGCCGCGGTCGCGCTCGGCGGCGGGGTGCGCCAGGACCGGCACCTCGACGTCGAACAGCGGTGAGCGCACCGTCGTCCCGAACAGCGCCTGGTAGCGCTCGTCGTCAGGGTGGGCGATGAGCGCGACGCAGGCCGGGATGAGCTCCGGGCGGGTGGTCTCGATGTAGATCGGGGCGTCGGGCCCGTGGTACGCGACCCGGTGCCATGCGCCGGTGTGCTCGCGGTCCTCGAGCTCGGCCTGGGCGACCGCGGTGCGGAACGTGACGTCCCAGAGCGTGGGCGCCATCGAGACGTAGGCCTCGCCGCGGGCGAGGTTGCGCAGGAACGCGCGCTGCGAGATGGCGCGGGCTCGCGGATCGATCGTCTGGTAGGTGTGCGACCAGTCGACGGAGAGCCCGTTGCGACGCCACAGCGCCTCGAACGCCTTCTCGTCGGCGACGGTCAGCGTCTCGCAGAGCTCGATGAAGTTCTGTCGCGAGATCGCGATCTGCTGCTTGCCGGGCTTCTCCGGCGGGGTGAAGTCGGGGTCGTAGGGCTGCGAGGGGTCGCAGCGCACGCCGTAGTAGTTCTGCACGCGACGCTCGGTGGGCAGGCCGTTGTCGTCCCAGCCCATCGGGTAGAAGACGTGCTTGCCGCGCATGCGCCAGAAGCGCGCGACGACATCGGTGTGGGTGTAGCTGAACACGTGGCCGACGTGCAGCGAGCCGGAGACCGTCGGCGGGGGCGTGTCGACCGAGAACACCTGGTCGCGGGTGGCGGTGCGGTCGAACGCGTAGGTGCCCTCGTCCTCCCATACCTGCACCCACCGGTCCTCGAGGCCGTCGAGGGTCGGCTTCTCGGGCACGCGTGTGCCGGGGGTGGACTGCACCATGACACCACTTTACCGAGGGGGTCCGACGCGCCCGGAGCCGTGCTCGCCAGGATTAGGTGGCGGGGACGTCGGGGCATGCGCGGGGTATGACCGCTTCGACCCCGACCACCATGCGCCGCGTCACCCAGGACGCCTTCGGCGGCCCGGAGGTGCTGCGCCTCGAGGACGCGCCCGTGCCCGAGCCGATCCCGACCGAGATCCGCGTCCGGGTCACCGCCGCGGGTGTCAACCCGGTCGACGGCAAGGTCCGCCAGGGCGGCGGTCTCGGCGACGACATGAACGAGCCCCCGTTCACCGTGGGCTGGGACGTCGCCGGGGTCGTCGACGCCGTCGGTATGGGCGTCACCCGCTTCGCCGTGGGCGACCGGGTCTTCGGGATGCCGTGGTTCCCGCGCGAGGCCGGCGGCTACGGCGAGTACGTGACGGCGCCGTCGCGGCACTTCGCGCACCTCCCCGACGCCGTGCCGGACGTGACGGCCGCCGCGACGCCGCTCGCCGCGCTCACCGCCTGGCAGGTCGTCGTGGACACCGCCGACGTCCAGATCGGTCAGCGGGTGCTGATCCACGCCGCGGGCGGCGGCGTCGGCCACCTCGCCGTGCAGATCGCGAAGGCGCGCGGCGCCCACGTCTTCGGCACCGCCTCGGCGGCGAAGCACGACGAGCTGAGGGCCCTGGGCTGCGACGAGGTCATCGACTACCGGACGACGCGCTTCGAGGACGTGGCCCGCGACGTCGACGTGGCCGTCGATCTCACCGAGGGCTACGGGCTGCGCTCGCTCGACGTCCTGAACCCCGGCGGGCTCGTGGTGTGCGTGCCCTCCGGCGTCCCCGAGGAGGTCGCGCAGGCCGCGGCCGAGCAGGGCAAGCGCGCGTCCTGGTTCCTCGTCGAGCCCGACGGCGTCGCCCTCACGGGCATCGCGCGCCTCCTGGAGGAGGGCAACCTCCGTGTGCGCATCGCCGGCGAGTACGCGCTGGACGACGTCGTCGACGCGCACCGCGTCCTGGACGAGGGCGCCACGTTCGGGAAGCTCGTCCTGACGCTCTAGAGCCGCGGGGTCACGCCCTCCGACACCCCCTGTCGCGGTGGGTGTCACCCGCACGGGGGCGCGTGCGGCCCACGGTCGAGGACGGCGCAGGCTGCCCGGGTTCGGCTCCGACTGCGACAACCCGAGGGCGTCTCCCATGGTCGTGCGTGAGGTCGACAGGTCGGGCCCGGCGCGCCTGCCCGATCTCGACCGGTCGGTGCCTGCGCTGCTGCTGAAGCTCGGTGAGTACCCGCTGCACCACGGCGGCGTCGGGGTCGTCCGGAGCCTCGGGCGTTGCGGGGTCGAGGTGCACGCGGTGACCGAGGGCCGGTTCACGCCCGCGGCGCTCTCCCGCCATCTCCGGGGACGCGTGTCGTGGTCGACGACGGGGAGCGAGGAGCCCGCCGAGCTGCTCGACCGCCTCCTCGAGGTGGGCCGCGCCCTCGGTCGACCCTCGGTCCTCGTGCCCACCGACGACGAGGCCGCCGTGGTCGTCGCGGAGCTGGCCGATCAGCTCGACGGGCCGTTCCTCGTCCCCCGGATGCGGTGGGCGGCGGCGTCCCGGGAACTGGCCAGCAAGGAAGGCCTGCACGCGATCTGCCGGGATCTCGGGATTCCCACTCCGGCCACGGTGTTCCCGGAGCGCCTGTCCGAGATCGAGGAGTACGCCGCGCAGGGCCGGTTCCCCGTCGTGATCAAGAGCCGGGCGGCGTTCGAGCGCCACGACCGGCCCACCGTGCGCTCCAGCACGGTCGTGCGGGACGCGGACGAGCTGCGGCGGCTGGCGGACGGCTGGTCCGAACCCCTGTCGCTGGTGCTGCAGGAGTACATCCCGCGGGCCGACGCCGAGGACTGGTTCGTGCACGCCTCGACCGGGCCGGACGGCGAGCCCGGGGTGGTGTTCACGGGGGTCAAGGTGCGCTCGTGGCCCCCGCACGCCGGCGTGACCAGCTACGGGCTCGCGGTGTGGAACCCGGCCCTGGCCGATCGGTCGAGCGATCTGTTCCGCCGTCTCGGCTTCGCCGGTATCGCCGACCTCGACTGGCGCTACGACCGCCGCGACGGGCAGTACAAGCTGCTGGACTTCAACCCCCGGGTCGGCGCCCAGTTCCGGCTGTTCGAGGACGGCGCCGGCATCGACGTCGTCCGCGCCCAGCACCTCACGCTCACCGGCCGCGAGGTCCCCGAGGGTGCCTTCCCGGAGGGCCGCCGCTTCATCCTCGAGGACCTGGACCTGCGCTCGCGCTTCGCCTACCGCCACGAGGAGCCGCCCGCACCGCACGCAGGGCGGCCGGCGACGGCGACCGAGTTCGCGTGGCTCTCGCTGGACGATCCGCTGCCGGTCCTGCCGCTCCTCATCGGTCGTGCCGCACCGGCGGTGCACCGGCTCCGGCGAGCACTGCACCTCACTCGACCGGGTGAGGGTGGATAACAGAACGCGTCCGCCGACGACATGGGAGGCGTGACCGCCGCACGGCGGGCGCCCACACGATGTCGGGGGACACCAGAGATGACCATCGCGCAGCAGCCTCGCCACCGCGCCGCCGGAGCCCAGGGCTTCGGACGCGAACCGCACCCGTCGGGACCGATCGTCCCGACCCCGCGCCGCGCCGCCTCCCACCGCGGCGCCGAGACCGCCGCGCCGATGCCCGCTCCGCTGTCCGTCGGACCGGTCGCGCCCGCGGTGGTCGACGAGCCGCTGACCGCGCCCATCCCGCGTGCCGCCCTCGACGCCGCCCGCTCCCGCCCCACGCCCGCGGCGCCTGCCGCGCCGATGGCCCCGCTCGCCCCGTCTGCCCCGTTCGCGCCGGGCCCGGTCGGCTCGCCCCCGGTGGGTGGCACCGGAGCGGCCGCGCCGCGACGCCGTCGCCGGTGGCCGTGGGTCGTGGGCGGCCTCTTCCTGCTGATCGTCATCATCGGGTCGACCAACCGCACGCCCACGTCCACGACCCCGGCCGTCGCCACCCCGGCCCCGGCCGTGGCCGCCGGTGCAGCCGCGCCCGCGGCCGTGGCCAGCACGGTGACCCTCCCGAGCGACGTCGTCGGCCGGAACGCCCAGATCGTCTCCGGTGAGCTGACCGGCCTCGGCCTGACCAACGTCACCTTCGCCTCCCGGGACGCCGAGGACACGGTCGTCGTGCTGCTGCAGAACTGGACGGTGACCGGCATCGAGCCCGGCGCCGGCACCTCGGTCGCCCCCGGGGACGCCGTCGTCGTCACCGTCACCAAGGCCGGCGCCGCGGGAGCGCCCGCTGCCGCCCCCGCCGCCACGTCCCCTGCTGCCGGCCCGGCCTCCTCCTTCGGCGACGGCACGCACGTGGTGGGGCAGGACATCCAGGCGGGGACCTACAAGACCGCCGGTCCGTCCACCTCGAGCTTCGGCGCCTGCTACTGGGCGCGACTGAGCAACACCTCGGGTGAGTTCGACGCGATCATCACCAACGGCGTGCCCACCGGCCAGGCGACGGTGACCGTCCGCTCCGGGGACGCCGCCTTCGAGACCAGCGGCTGCCAGACCTGGACGAAGGTGAACTAGAACACGGCGTGCTCGCGCCAATGCGCGAGCAGCTCGCCCGCCCCGAGGACGTCGACCCCGGCGTCCTCGGGGTTCTGGCGGTTCATGACCACACCGAGCAGGCCGGCGGCGGGTCCGCGGACGGCGACGTCGGCCTTCTGGTGGCGGTGCTCGACGACCGGGCCCTGCGGGTCCCGGGTGATGACCCACTCGCCGGCCTCGCCGAGGTCCGGGTCGGTGGCGTGCAGGTGGAGGGTCTGGCCGTCGCCGCGCAGCTCCGGCTTCCGCTTCGCCCCGAGCACGATCAGCTCGAGGTACTCGGAGACGGCGTCGGCGGCGATGTCGGGGTCGACCCCGGACCAGGGTGCAGCGCCGGCCGCGAGCTCGGCGTCGCCGCGGTGCACGAGCGTCTCGTGGCACTGCCGGCGCGCCCAGAAGCTCGCCGGGACCGGGCCGCCGAAACCGCCGACGGTCGCGTCCTCCCCGACCTCGCGGATCGCCTGCGCGATGTCGGCCGCCCCCGCGAGCAACCAGGTCGACACCTCGTCCTCGGAGCTCGGCATCGGCGAGCCGCCCGGCGTGCGGCGCTGCAGTTTCGTGTCGCCGCCGCGCACCGTCCCCGCGCTCCATCGGTGCACCTCGCCGAGGTGCTGGGCCAGGTCGCGCACCGACCACCCGGGACACGACGGCACCGGGGCCTCGTGGCCCGCGGTGTGCGCCGCGTCGGCGAACGCGGTGGTGTGCAGGACGAGCTCGTCGAGCAGGCGGGACACCGGGAGGGTCACGGACGCCGAGCCTAGGACAGGCGGACCACGAGTTCGCCGTCCTCCTCGCTCGCGGAGTAGGCGGCGACGTCGTCGGCGCCGGTGCCGCACGTGCCGTCGGTCAGCGAGAACTGGTGGTTGTGCAGCGGGCACATGACCACGTCGGCGTCGAGCAGGCCGTCGGCCAGCGGTCCGCCGCGGTGCGGGCAGATCGCCCGCAACGCGTGCAGCCCGCCGGAGCGCGGCCGGAAGACGGCGACCGGCTCGTCGCCGACGAGGAACGCCCGTCCCTCCCCGACCGGGATCTGGTCGACGGGCCCGAGCCTCGCCTCGACAGCCTCCTCGGTGCTGCTCACGACGAGGCCCTCTCCCGGCTCGGGTCGGTCCTGACGGGCACCTGCGGCAGCGGCACGAGCGGGAGTGCGTCGTGGAACTGCCCGGGCGTCGCGTCGGTCTGGTCGGTGGCCCACGGGTCGGCGTAGCGGTCCACGGTCTCCTGCATGCGCCGGTCGAGATCGCCTGCGATCCCCTCGACGTCGTCGACGATCACGCCGATGAGGTAGTCCAGGCCCATCCGCGGGACGAAGTCGTAGGTGCGTTCGAGCCAGTTGGCGTTCTCCCGGTAGTACTGCAGGAACCGGCCGGTGATCCGGAGCGCCTCCTCGTGGGAGTCGACGGTCGCGAGGACGTCGCCCTTGCGGATCGTCGCCCCGGCCGCGCCGCCGACGTAGATCTGCCACCGGTCGCCCTCGATGGCCACCAGACCGACGTCCTTGACCATGGACTCCGCGCAGTTGCGGGGGCAGCCGGAGACGGCGAGCTTCATCTTCGCCGGGCCCTCGACGCCCTTGTAGCGCTCCTCCATGTCGATCCCGAGCTTCGTGGAGTCGCCCAGCCCGAACCGGCAGAAGTCGGTGCCCACGCAGGTCTTCACCGTCCGGAAGCTCTTGCCGTAGGCCCAGCCCGAGGGCATGTCGAGGTCGGCCCAGACCTCCTGCAGCTTCTCCTTGGGCACGCCGAGCAGGTCGATGCGCTGCCCGCCGGTCAGCTTGACCATCGGGATCTCGTGCTTGTCGGCGACGTCGGCGATGCGGCGCAGCTGGTCGGGGGTGGTGACCCCGCCGGACATGCGCGGCACGACCGAGAACGTGCCGTCGCGCTGGATGTTGGCGTGCACCCGGTCGTTGATGAACCGTCCGTCGCGCTCGTCGACGAACTCGTCGGGCCACATCATCCGCAGCAGCGCGGTCAGCCCCATCTTCGAGCCGACGTGGTCCTTGCCGTCGGGGGCGAGCTCGGCGAACACGGAGGACACGCTCTTCAGGCCCCGTGAGCGGATCTCCGCCATGAGCGTCGGCTTGTCCATCGGGATGCCCGGCACGTAGTAGCTGTCGGCCGGGTCCTCCGCGCCGGCCCCGCCCAGGGCCGCCTCGACCACCTCCTTCACCAGGCCCTTGCACGACCCGCACCCCTTGCCGGCGCGGGTCGCGGCCATGCAGCCCGAGACCGTGGTCTCGCCGTGCTCGACGCACGCGACCAGGTCGCCCTTGGACACGCCGTTGCAGTGGCAGATCTGGGTGTCGGCGGGGAGCTCGGCGGCGCCGGCGGAGTCGTCGGCGCTGCCGAGGTCGAACAGCAGCTGGACGCGCTCCTCGGGCAGCGCCGACCGGCTGTCGAAGGCCTGGGTCAGCGCGGCGACCTTGCGGACGTCGCCGACCAGGGTCGCGCCGATCAGCGTCCCGTCGCGGATGATCACCGTCTGGTAGACGCCGCGCCCGGTCTCGGAGAACTGCACGAACTCGTCGGAGGACCTCTCCGGGGTCTTCACGCCCATCTGGGCGACGTCGACGCCGGCGACCTTGAGCTTGGTGGCCAGGCGCGAGCCGTGGTACTCGGCGTCGGGCTTCGACCCGGTGATCACGTCGGCGAGCACCGCGGCCTGCTCCCACAGCGGGCCGACCACGCCGTAGACCTCGCCGCGGTGCTGGGCGCACTCGCCGACGACGTAGATGTCGTCGTCGTCGACCGAGCGCATCTTGTCGTCGACGACGATCGCCCGCTGGGTCTCGAGCCCCGAGACCATGGCCAGTCCGATGTTGGGCCGGATCCCGGCGGTGACCACGACCATGTCGCAGTCGAGCGTGGAGTCGTCGGTGAACCGCACGCCGGAGACCGCTCCGGCCTCCGACACGACGATCTCCGAGGTCTTCACCCCGAGGTGCATGTGCATGCCCATGTCCTCGAGCTTGCTGCGCAGCACCTTCGACGCCTCGGCCTCGAGCTGCTGGTTCATCAGCACCTCGGTGGGGTGCACGACGTGCACCGCGACGCCGTGGGCCTTCAGCCCGGCCGCGGCCTCCAGGCCGAGCAGCCCGCCGCCGATGACCACCGCGGTGCGGTGCTCCTTGACGTGGCTCAGCATCGAGGTCGCGTCGTCGAGCGAGCGGAACCCGAACACCCCGCGCGTCAGCGTCGTCCTGTCCGCCCACATGCCCTCCATGGGCGGGAAGAACGAGCGGCTGCCGGTGGCCAGCACGAGCTTGTCGTACGGGGTGACCGAGCCGTCGTCGCCGTAGACCTGATGGGCGTACCGGTCGATCCGCACGATCCGCACGCCGGCGTGCAACGTGATGCCGTTCTCGGCGTACCAATCGACGGGGTTGAGGAAGAGCTCGTCGTCGTCCGTGTCGGCGTCGTCGTTGTCGACGGTCTGTCCGGCGGCGTCCGCCAGGACCTCGGAGAGCAGGATCCGGTTGTAGTTGCCGTAGGGCTCGTCGCCGAAGACCTCGATGGCGAAGGCGTCACCGCCGCCGCGGGCGAGGATCTCCTCCAGCGCGCGGGCGCCGGCCATGCCGTTGCCCACCACGACGAGGCGGGTCCTCGACGGCGCCTGCTGCGGCGTCGCGGGGCGCTCCGCGGTGTCTGATCCCTTCGTGGCTGCCGTCATCAGACCTCCACCAGACCGCAGTCGACGACGAGGGTGCCGGCGCAGCCCTCGGGCGCGGCGTAGTGAATCTCGACGGTGCTGCCGGCGAGGAGGTCCTCGATCACGCGCAGCGAGACGTGCATGTCGCCCTTGGCCCCGACGGGCAGCCAGCGGGACGGCGTGCCGTCGAAGGCGAGGAGCACGGCGACCATCTCGTCGGTCGAGTTGCCCGCGCGGACGTAGAGCACCTGGCCGGTCGCGCCCTCCGGGACGGTGTAGGTCAGCGTCGGGTGCAGCAGCGTCGGCTTGGCCAGCCCGTGGCCCTCGAACTCGAACGCGCCCTGCAGGAATCGGGGCGTGGTCATCATGAGGTGGTCTCCTCCGGGGCGTGGTCGTCGTCGGCGGTGGTCTGGAGGGCGTCGGAGCACGCCGACAGGGCCACCGCGCAGGTCTTGAACTCGGGCATCCGGGACGCGGGATCGAGGGCGGGGTTGGTGAGGTCGTTGACCGTCGCCGCGCCCGACCAGTGGAACGGGGCGAAGACGGTGTCCGGGCGGATGTCCGACGACAGGTGCGCCCGCATCCGGGCCTCGCCACGCCGGGTGCGCAGGGCGACGTCGGCGCCGTCGGCGACGCCGAGGCGCGCGGCCAGGTCCGGGTGGATGTCGACGACCGGCTCGGGTTCGGTGTCCATCAGGGCCTTGGTGCGGCGGGTCTGCGTGCCGGACTGGTAGTGCGCCCGCGTGCGGCCGGTGGTCAGCCGGTAGGGGTACTCGTCGTCGGGCATCTCGGCGGCGTCGCGGTGGTGCACCGCGTGGAAACGGGCTCTCCCGTCCTCGGTCGCGAAGCCGTCCCGGAACATCCGCGGGGTGCCCTCGTGGTCCTCGCCGGGACACGGCCAGAACACCCCGCGCTCGGCGTCGATGCGCTCGTAGGTGATGCCCGCGTAGTCGGCCTTGCCGCCGGCCGACGCGCGGCGCAGCTCGTCGAACACCGCCTGCGGCGCGCGGTCGAAGAACGCGCCACGGCCGAGGCGCTCGGCGAGGTCGGCGAGAACGACGAGGTCACTGCGCACGCCGTCGGGGGCGTCCACCGCGCGACGCCTGCGCAGCACCCGGCCCTCGAGGTTGGTCATCGTCCCGTCCTCCTCGGCCCACTGGGTGCAGGGCAGGACGACGTCGGCGAGCTCGGCGGTCTCGGACAGGAAGAGGTCGGAGACCACCAGGAAGTCGAGCGCGGCGAGGCGTTCGCGGACGTGCGCGGCGCGCGGGGCGGACACCGCGACGTTGGACGCCATCACCACCAGCGCGCGCACGCCGCCGTCGGTGCCGAGGCGATCGAGCATCTCGTAGGCCGACACCCCGGGCTGCGGCAGCTCGTCGGGGTCGATGCCCCACACCCCGGCGACGTGGGCACGGGCGGCCGGGTCGGCGAGCATCCGGTAGCCGGGCAGCTGGTCGGCCTTCTGGCCGTGCTCGCGTCCACCCTGCCCGTTGCCCTGCCCGGTGATCGTCGCCCAGCCCGAGTACGGCCGGCCGGGCAGACCGAGCGCGAGGGCGAGGTTGATCCACGCCAGGGCGGTGTCCGAGCCCTTCGCGTGCTGCTCGGCGCCCCGCCCGGAGAGGATCATGGTGGCGCGCGACGCGGCGAGCAGTCGCACCGTGCGCTCCATGACCGCCACCGGCACGCCGGTGATCCGCTCGACGCGGTCCGGCCAGTACTGGCGCATCGCCCGCTTGACCGCGGGCCAGCCGGTGGTCCGCTCGGCGATGTAGCTGGTGTCGACGAGTCGGTGCTTGATCGCCAGGTGCAGCAGCCCGTTGGCCAGCGCCAGGTCGGTGCCGGGCACCGGCTGGAGGTGGACGTCGGCAGCGGCCGCCGTCGCGGTGTGGCGCGGGTCGACGACGAGGTGGCGCGCCCCGCGCTCGCGGCCGGCGGCGAACCAGCGCGTGGCGGGCGGCATCGTGTCCGCGGGGTTGGAGCCGAGGAGGAGCACGGTGTCGGCGCGCGCGATGTCGGCGAGCGGGAAGGGCATGCCGCGGTCGATCCCGAACGCCCTGGTGGCCGCGGCGGCGGCCGAGGACATGCAGAAGCGCCCGTTGTAGTCGATGGCGGCGCTGCGCAGGGCGACGCGCACGAACTTCCCCGCCTGGTAGGCCTTCTCGTTGGTCAGACCGCCACCGCCGAACAGGCCCGCGGCGTCGCGTCCGTACCGCTCCTGGGCTCGGGTGAGCGCGGACGCGACGCGATCGAGGGCCTCGTCCCACGTCGCGTCGCGGAACGGTTCGTCGCGGCCGTCCCGGACCAGCGGGGTGGTCAGCCGTTCGGGGTGGTCGAGCAGGGCGGCCGAGGACCACCCCTTCTCGCACAGCACGCCGCGGTTGGTCGGGAAGTTCGCCCCGGTGACCTCGAGGACCGGACCCGCGCCCTGCTCACGTGGCGTGAGCGTCATCCCGCACTGCAGCGAGCAGTACGGGCAGTGCGTCGTCACCGGAGTCACCGCCCCGGCGGTGGTCGAGGGCATGCCCCCACGCTGCGGGGGAGCTGTTGCCGCGCGGTTACGTGAGCACTACACCTGCGCGAGGGGCGATGTGGCCGCCGCGGACCATGCCTCGGCGACCAGCTCCAGCGACCGCCGACGCTCGGCGGGGTCGTGGATCTGCGTCGTGATCATCAGTTCGTCGGCGTCCGCCTCGCGGGCCCGGCGCGCGAGGTCGTCGCGCACCTGCTCGGGGGTGCCGACGCTGAGGTGGGCGCCCATCGAGCGGGCGATCGCCTCCTCCTGCGCGGTCCACGCGTGCGCCGCGGCCTCCTCCGGGCTGGGCAGCGGGCCCGGACGACCGGTACGCAGGCGCGCCATCGACAGGGCGTTGGCCCGGGCGAGGGCCCGGGCCCGCTCCTCGTCCTCGGCGCAGATGGCCGCGGCGGCGAGGATCATGTGCGGCTCCTGGGAGCCCGAGCGCGTGCTGGGCCGGAAGTTCTCGCGGTAGATGCGGGTGGCCTCGGCGGGGTCGGCCTGCCCGAAGTGGCCGGCGTAGGCGAAGCCGGTGCCGAAGTGCGCCGCGGCCTGCCCGCCGTAGTAGCTGGAGGCGAGGATCCACACCGGGGGCAGCGGCACGTCGTCGGGCTGGGCCACGATGCCCGCGAACGGGTGTCCCTCGTCGAAGCCGTCGACGTAGCTCACGAGCTCGTCGTACTGCTCGGGGAAGTCGTCGGCGGTGAGCGCCTCCCTGCTCCGCCGCAGCGCGATCGCGGTGCGCGGGTCGGTGCCCGGCGCGCGACCGAGGCCGAGGTCGATGCGGTCCCCGTACAGCCCGCCGAGGGCACGGAAGGTCTCGGCGACCTTGAGCGGTGCGTGGTTGGGCAGCATGATCCCGCCGGATTCCGACGCGGATCGTGCGGGTGGCCGCCGCCACGGCCGCGATCATGACCTCGGGCGCCGAGCTCGTGACGCTGGGGATGTTGTGGTGCTCGGCGAGCCAGAAGCGCCGGTAGCCGGCCGTCTCCGCGGCGCGGGCGAGCTCGACGGTCTCGCGCAGGGCCCGGCTCGCGGAGCTCCCCGACGAGATCGGTGAGAGATCGAGCACGGAGAGCGGGATGCCCGCAGCGTCCACCGGGTCGTGAGCCATACCGGTGACAACGTCGCCGGGCCCCCGCGCTCTTCCCTCGATACGGGCCGTGGGGTGGGCGGCGACCGATCCGAGGACCGCCGCGGCGTCGGGCGGACCCGGTGTGCGGCGGTGACATCGCGGTGGCGACGATGTGACTCAGGACGCGACACCTGTCACCCGGACGGACGTTCGTGCGGCTAGTGTCTGCTCCGGATGGCCGTCGGTGGCGCGTCCGGCCCAGGACCCGCGGGCCCGTCGGACGACGCACCTTTCAGCGCCGCCCCGGAGCCTGCGCAACGAGAGGAAGCGCGAGGGTGCGCATCGGTGTCCCCCGGGAGAGCCGGGACCGTGAGACGCGCGTGGCGGCCACACCGGCCACCGTGATCGGCCTGCTGAACCTCGGATGGTCCGTGACCGTCGAGCCGGGCGCGGGGGAGCGGGCGAGCTTCCCCGACGTCGCCTATCGCGACGCCGGTGCCGACCTGGGCGACCCCTGGTCGGCCGACGTCGTGCTCGCGGTGAACACCCCTGACGAGGCCGAGCTGGCGCGCCTGTCCGACGGCGCCACCCTGGTCTGCCGCGTCGCGCCGGCCCAGAACCCGGAGCGGCTCGCCGCGCTGGCCACCCGGCCGATCACCGTGCTGGCCACCGACGCCGTTCCGCGCATCTCCCGCGCGCAGTCGCTCGACGTGCTCAGCTCGATGGCCAACATCGCCGGCTACCGGGCGGTGATCGAGGCCGCGCACCACTTCGGGCGCTTCTTCACCGGCCAGGTCACCGCCGCGGGCAAGGTCCCGCCGGCGAAGGTCCTGGTGGCCGGCGCGGGCGTCGCCGGCCTCGCCGCCATCGGCGCGGCGTCGAGCCTCGGCGCGGTCGTGCGCGCCACCGACCCCCGGCCCGAGGTCGCCGAGCAGGTCCGTTCGCTGGGCGGCGAGTTCCTGGCGGTCGAGGTGGCGCAGGAGGCGAGCACCGACGGCTACGCCCGCGCGACCTCGGAGGCCTACGACGCCCGGGCCGCGGAGATCTACACCGAGCAGGCCGCCGACGTCGACATCGTCGTCACCACCGCGCTCATCCCGGGCCGGGCGGCGCCGCGGCTGCTCACCGCGGCCGACGTCGCGCGCATGAAGCCCGGCAGCGTCGTCGTCGACATGGCCGCCGGGCAGGGCGGGAACGTCGAGGGCTCCGTGGCCGACGAGGTCGTCGTCACCGACAACGGCGTGACGATCGTCGGCGACACCGACCTCGCCGCGCGCCTTCCCGCCCAGGCCTCGCAGCTCTACGGCACCAACCTGGTCAACCTCCTGAAGCTGCTGACCCCGGCGAAGGACGGCGAGCTCGTCCTCGACCTCGACGACGTCGTCCAGCGCGGCATGACCGTCGTGCACGACGGCGCCCTGACCTGGCCCCCGCCGCCGGTCCCGGTCTCGGCGGCCCCGGCGCCGCCGCTCGAGCCGGCCGCCTCCACCCCGGCGCCGGCGCCGGCCAGGTCGACCTCGCCCGGTCGGCGCTACGCGCTGATCGGGGTCGCGCTGGCGGCGCTGTTCGCGGCCACCGCCTTCGCCCCTCCACCGCTGATCACCAACCTGACCGTGTTCGTGCTGGCCGTGGTCATCGGCTACTACGTGATCGGGAAGGTGCACCACGCCCTGCACACGCCGCTGATGTCGGTCACCAACGCGATCTCGGGGATCGTGGTGGTCGGGGCGCTGCTGCAGTTCGGCCTCCACGGGCCCGTCGTCTCGGTGCTCGCGTTCGTCGCCGTCCTCCTGGCCAGCATCAACGTCGTGGGCGGCTTCGCCGTGACGCGCCGGATGCTCGCCATGTTCTCGAAGGGCCAGAACTCGATGGAGAGCGCCCGGTGAACCCGGACACCGCGGCCAAGGCCGCCTACATCGTCGCCGCGCTGCTCACCGTGATGAGCCTCGCCGGCCTCTCGCGCCACGAGACCGCCCGCGCCGGCGTCGCGTACGGCATCGCCGGCATGGGCGTCGCCCTGGTGGCGACGGTCGTGCTCGCCGCCCAGTCGCTGACCGCGGGCGCGGTCGCGCTGCTCGCGGTGGCCATGGTGATCGGCGGCGGCATCGGGCTCTGGCGCGCCCGCGTCGTCGAGATGACCGGCATGCCCGAGCTGATCGCGCTCCTGCACAGCTTCGTCGGCCTCGCCGCGGTGCTCGTCGGGTGGAACGGCTACCTCGAGGTCGAGGCCGTGGGACCGGCCCAGACCACGGTCGCGCCGGAGCTGCTGGGCATCCACTCGGTCGAGGTCGGCGTCGGCGTGTTCATCGGCGCGGTCACGTTCACGGGCTCGATCGTCGCCTACGGCAAGCTCTCCGGGCGGTTCAAGTCGCGCCCGCTGGTGCTGCCGGGCAAGAACGTGCTCAACCTCGGCGCGCTGGTCGCGTTCGCGGCGCTCACCGTGGCCTTCACGATCGCACCGTCGCTCGGCCTGATGATCGCTGTCACGGCGGTCGCGCTCGCCCTCGGCTGGCACCTCGTCGCCTCGATCGGCGGCGGCGACATGCCGGTGGTCGTGTCGATGCTCAACAGCTACTCGGGCTGGGCGGCCGCGGCGTCGGGCTTCCTGCTCGACAACACCCTGCTCATCGTCACCGGCGCGCTCGTCGGGTCCTCCGGTGCCTACCTGTCCTACGTGATGTGCACGGCGATGAACCGCTCGTTCCTGTCGGTCATCGCCGGCGGGTTCGGTGTCGAGTCCGGCACCGCGTCGTCGGGCACCGAGGACGGCGAGCACCGCGAGGTCACCGCCGCCGACGTCGCCGAGATGCTCACCGAGGCGTCGTCGGTGGTGGTCGTGCCCGGCTACGGCATGGCCGTCGCCCAGGCGCAGTACCCGGTCGCCGACCTCACCCGCCGCCTCGGCGAGCGCGGTGTCGAGGTCCGCTTCGGCATCCACCCGGTCGCCGGGCGCCTGCCCGGGCACATGAACGTGCTGCTCGCCGAGGCCAAGGTGCCCTACGACGTCGTCCTGGAGATGGACGAGATCAACGACGACCTCGCCGCCACCAGCGTCGTCCTCGTCATCGGCGCCAACGACACCGTCAACCCCGCCGCCATGGAGGACCCCGGCAGCCCCATCGCCGGCATGCCCGTCCTGCGCGTGTGGGAGGCGAAGAACGTCGTGGTGTTCAAGCGCTCGATGGCCGTCGGCTACGCCGGCGTGCAGAACCCGCTGTTCTTCCGCGAGAACACCTCGATGATCTTCGGCGACGCCAGGGCCCGCGTCGAGGACATCCTCAAAGAGCTCTAAGTCGCGCCAAGCCGGTCACGACACCTTGCGCTCCTCCGTCGCGCAACGTGTCGGCTGCGGCGGCGCGCTCCGGTCGCCGCGTTCGGTCAGGGGTCGAGCAGGGTGAGGAGGTCGTCGCGGCCGAACATGGTGGCCGTGTCGACCGCCGTGGGGTGCCCGGCGCGGGGGTCGGCGCCGCCGCCGAGCAGGGCGCGCACGACGTCGTCCTCGCCCTTGAACACCGCGCCCGCGAGGGGCGACTGACCCCGGTCGTTGAGCCGGTCGACGTCGGCGTCCCGCTCGACGAGGACGGTCACGGCGGCGGCGTGCCCGTGGTAGGCCGCGAGCATGACGAGGGTGTCGCCGGCGTCGTTGGTGAGGTTCACGGGGACGCCGGCGTCCACGTAGGCGGCGAGCGTCGCGGCGTCGCCGTGGCGCGCCATGTCGAACACGCGCGTGGCCAGCTCGGACACGGCGGCGTCGGGCTCCTCGCTCATCGCCGCCATCGTAGGGCCGGGTCAGCGCACGGTGGAGGTCACCGACGACCGGGCCCGGCTCATCAGCAGCACCACGGCGACGATGCTGAGCACGACGGTCGCGGCGCCGAACGCGACGAACACCGGGGGCACGCCTTCGACGAAGAACGCCGGCAGCGCGGTGATCGCCGAGAGGATGCGGGACACCGCCATCACGCGGATCGCGCTGCGCTTCCCGGTCCGCGCGACGAGGACCGCGGCGACGAGGGTGATCACGCCCATCACGGCCGAGAACAGGGTGACCGCGAACGGCGGGCCCTCGCCGTCGGGCGATGTGGGGATCAGGAGCGAGGCGACGTCGGCGACGGCGAGCAGGACGGCGAGCCAGTAGCCGATCTTGGCGCGGGTGGTCAGTGTGTTCATGGTGTGCTCCTCGATCCGAGGGGAAGGGTGGCACCGAGAACACTGCGTCGTCATCCCCCGTGATCGCGACGAGTCCGCGTCCCGCGCCCTCGGGTGGTTCTCCCGGGTGAACCAGGACCCTGCCCCCAGGGACAACGGGAAGGACACGGTCCACTCTGAGTGCCATGAGTGACCCCGCCGTCCCGGTGCGGGTGGTCCTGGCCGACGACCACCCGGTGGTCCGGCGCGGGTTGGCCGCCCTGCTGACCTCGGTGGAGGGCATCGAGGTGGTCGGTCAGGCCTCCTCGGGCCTGGAGGCGGTGCGCGAGGCCCAGCTGCTCGCCCCCGACGTGGTACTCATGGACGTGCGGATGCCCGATCTCGACGGGGTCGAGGCGAGCAGGCGCATCGCCGCCACCAACCCGGGCGTCGCGGTCCTCGTGCTCACCATGCACGACGACGACGAGACGGTGTTCGCGGCGCTGCGGGCCGGCGCCCGGGGCTACCTGCTCAAGGGCGCCGAGCAGGAGGAGATCCGCCGCGCCATCCACGCCGTGGTCGCCGGTGAAATGATCTTCGCGCCGGGCGTGACCGGCCACCTGCTGGCCCGCCTGTCCGGACCGGCGGCATCGACGCCGGCGTTCCCGACGCTGACCCCGCGCGAGCGGGAGATCCTCGACCGGATGGCGGCGGGCCGGTCGAACGGCGCGATCGCCGGCGAGTTCTCCCTGGCCGCCAAGACCGTCGGCAACCACGTGTCGGCGATCTTCGCCAAGCTCGGTGTCGCGACCCGGGCGGAGGCGATCGTGGCGGCGCGCGACGGCGGCCTGGGACGGGACACCTCGTCGTGAGCGCGACGGCCGTCGGCTCCCGGGTCCGCGCCGTCCTGCCGACGCCCGGGGAGCTCGCGGTGGTGCTCGCGACGCTGGCGGGCGCCGTGGGCACCGCGGTCGGGGCGCCCGCGAGCCCGACCGTCGCCGGCTGGTCGGTGGGTGCCCTGGTCCTCGGGTCGGCGTTCTGCGCCGCGGCGGCCGTCGTGCGCCGGTGCGGGGGTGCCCGCGGGCCGGCCGCCCTGATGAGTGCCCTCGGCGTGGTCCTCTTCCTCGACGCGGTGTCCACGGCGTGGGAGGCGCGCGTGCCCGCGCTCGCGGCGCTCGACGGGCGGCTCACCGGCTGGGTGCTCGCGCTGCTCGGCTCGGCGCTCGCCCTCACGTTCCCGTCGGGGCGGCTCGAGCGGTGGCCCGAGCGGGTGGCGGCCGCAGTGGTGGCCGTGTCGGGCGTCGCCGTGGTCGCCGTGCCGGGCGCGACGGTCGCGGTGCCGGCCGGGATCGCGGTGACCGTGGTGGTCAGCGGCGCGGTCTGGGCGCGGTTCGAGCGCTCCCGCGACGACGACCGGCACCGGATCCTGTGGCTGGTGTGCGGCCTCGGGGTGACCGGCGTCGTCGGCGGCCACGTGCTCTTCATCGCCGCGTCGTGGACCGGTCCGGCCCTCGCGGCGGCCGTCACCGTGCTCGTGCTCTGCGGCCTCGTCCTGCCGGTGACGCTCGCCGTCGCGCTGGTCGCGCCGCGGTCGGTCGACGTCCGCCGCGTCATCGCGGTCACCGTGCTGTCGGTGCTCATGGTCGACCTCGTCCTCGCGGCGTTCACCGGCACGCTCGCGGTGATCACCGGCCTGACCGGTCGCCCGCCGCCGCGGCTGGTCCCCTCGCTGCTGTGCGTGGTCATCGCGGCCGGTTTCCACCCGGCGATGCGACGGGTCCGGGAGGCGCTGGACCAGGTGCTCTTCGGCGGGCGCCCCGACCCGGTCGGCGTGGTCTCCAGCCTCGGCAGCGAGCTGCGCCGCGGTGGCGACCCGCAGCGCTGGCTGGACACCGTGCGGGCCGCGGCCGAGCTGCCCTTCGCCGAGCTCATCCACGAGGACCGCAGGCTCGCCGTGTCCGGCACCGTCGCCGGGCCCACCACCGCCGTGGAGCTGTGGGCGGGCGCCGATCACGTCGGCGACCTCGTGGTCGGGATGCCCGAGCACCACACGGAGCTGCCCCGCGCCACCGCCGCCGTCCTCGAGCTCGCCGCCGCGCCGCTCGCCCGCGCGCTGCAGAGCACGCGGCTGGCCGAGCAGCTGCAGGAGTCCCGCCAGCGCGTCGTGGTGGCCTCCGAGGAGGAGCGTCGCCGGCTCCGCCGGGACCTCCACGACGGCCTCGGACCGGTGCTGTCCGGTGTCGCCTACACCGCCGACGCCGCGCGGAACGTGCTCGCGACCAGGCCCGAGCAGGCCTCCGCACTGCTCGGCGACCTCCGCGACGACGTGTCCGGCGCGATCGCCGAGGTCCGCCGCCTCGTCCACGACCTGCGCCCGCCCGCCCTGGACCAGCTCGGCCTCGTCCCCGCGCTGCGCCAGCAGGCCGACCGGCTGCACCGCCCGGACGGCGTCGCGGTGCGGACGGCGATCGAGGGGGCGGTCGGGACCCCGCTGCCCGCCGCGGTCGAGGTGGCCGCCTACCGGCTGGTCTCCGAGGCGATGCTCAACGTCGCCCGGCACGCCGAGACGGCCTCGGCGCGGGTGCGGGTCGTGGTGTGCGACGGGGTGCTGGAGCTGGAGGTCCTCGACGGCGCGGCCGGGAGCGCCCCGTGGGTGCCGGGCGTCGGCCTGACGTCGATGCGGGAACGGATCGAGCAGCTCGGAGGTCGTCTCGAGGCGGGGGCGTCGCCGGCGGGAGGTCGGGTCCGGGCGTGGATCCCCCTGCCCCCGTGATTCCCCTGCCCCCGTCCTGAGGCGCGTGCGGATCAGCCGCGGGCGAGGAGCAGGGGGACGAGCTGTTCGGCGTCGGTGAGCGACCCGTGGTGACCGACGAAGTCCGTCTCCATCGGCTCGATGCGGGAGCGGACCATCGCCCAGTTCCCCCGTGCCGCGGCCACCACGTCGCCGATGCGGCCGCGGGCGGCGTCGGTGACCCGCGGGCCGAACCACCCCTCGGAGATCGCCTCCTCCCTCGACCGGACCCAGGCGGCGTCGGAGAGCTCGGCACGCCAGGCGGCGAGGACGTCGTCGAGGGCGCCGTCGGCGACGTGGACGTGCCGTACGCGCGCCTCCCCCGCCAGGCGGCGCACCCCGGCGAGCAGGGCGGGGGAGGTGTCCAGGTCGACGCGCCAGCCGGCGTCGGTGGCGACCATGCCGTGGTCGGCGACCACGGCGAGGACGGTGTCGCGCGGCAGATCCTCCGCGATCGCGGCGACGAGCCGGTCGAGCACCTCCAGCTGCAGGCGCCACGGGGTGCTGCCGGGGCCGTGCACGTGGCCGAGCATGTCGAGGTCGCCGTGGTAGGCGTAGCAGAACGCCCGCTCCTCGGCGGGGCCCGAGCCCACCGCGTCGAGCACGCCGGCGGCGAGGTCGCCGAGGGCGGAGACCCCCTGGAACCGCCCGCCCCGCAGCGCGGCCCGGGTCAGTCCCGAGCGGCGCTGGATCTCCGGGGCGATCGTCGTCACCGCGACCCCGGCCCGCGCGCACCGCTGGAGCACGGTCGGTGCCGCCTGCACCTGTTCGGGCGGGAGCTCGCGGCGTAGGTCGACCGGGTCGGTGGCGCCGTGGGCGCACCAGCGCAGCGTGTTCAGCACGGTGTCCGGGGAGGCCCTCGGGTCGTCGAGCGGGGGCACGGCCATGCTGTAGCCGACGATGCCGTGCTCCCCGGAGCGCAGCCCGGTACCTAGGCTGGTCACGCTGACCGCGGTGGTCGCCGGGAACCCGGCGGCCAGGGTCCGGCCGCCGGCGGCGAGGTCGCCCAGTGCCGGCGCCCGGGTCGCGTGCTCGGCCAGCAGTTCCGACCCCATCCCGTCGACGAGCAGCAGCGCCACCGCCCGGGCCTCGCCGATCCCGAGCGTGTCGACGAAGCCCTCGACCCCGAGGGCCGCCGCGAGCGACGGCGAGACGTCGGCGAGGGTCGCGCGTCCGGGATCGAGGGGCGGGGCGTCGGCCATGCCCGCGGAGTATGACCGGGTCACACCGGGGTGACGGCGTCCGGCGCGGTGGACTCGCGGACCTGGGTGGCGTGGTAGTCGTCGGGCCGGGTGAGGTCCCGTCCTTCCGGGGTGCCCGTCGCCCGCAGCACGACCGTACCGACCACAGCCACCACGAGGTTGAGGATCAGCGCGACGAAGCCGACGTAGACCTGCACCTTCGAGCCGTCCCACGGTGCCCAGCCGAAGAACGACAGCTTGTCCAGGGCCAGCGCCGAGCTCCCGAAGTGCTGGTTGCCGTTGCTCGGGTTGGGGATCTGGTAGAGCAGGTACATCCCCCAGGCCATCCCGGCCGCCCAGCCCGCGACGAGCGCCCACCGGTGGAACCAGCGGGTGTAGAGGGCGATGGCCACGGCGGGCAGCGTCATCAGGATGATCACGCCGCCGATGAGCTGCAGGTCGACCGAGAACTGCGGGTCGACGCCGACGATGAACAGCACCGCGCCGACCTTGACGACCAGGGAGGCGAGCTTGGCCTGTCGCGCCTCGTCGGCCGGGCTCGCGTCGCGGCGCAGGAACTCCTTGTAGACGTTGCGGGTCCACAGGTTGGCCGCGGCGATGGACATGATCGCCGCCGGTACGAGCGCGCCGATCCCGATCGCGGCGAACGCGATCCCGGCGAACCACGCCGGGAACTGGCCGGCGAACAGGTTGGGTACCACGGTGTTGGTGTCCGGCCGACCGGTGGAGCCGTTGATCAGCGGCTTCGTGCCCGCGGCGATCGCCACGTAGCCGAGCAGGGCGAGCAGCGCGAGCAGGAGCGAGTAGGCGGGCAGGGCCGCCATGTTCCGCCGGATCGTCGCGCGGCTGGAGCTGGAGAGCACCCCGGTCACCGAGTGCGGGTAGAGGAACAGCGCCAGCGCCGAGCCGAGCGCGAGCGTCGCGTACTGGAGCTGGTTGTTCGCGGTCAGCAGCGTCGAGCCGGCGGGCTGGCCGGTGGCCGGCGAGGGCTGGGCCAGCTTGGCCGCGCCCGCGTCGAAGATCGAGGCCCAGCCGCCGAGCGCGAGCGGCAGGTAGATGATCGCGACGAGGATGACGAGGTAGATCAGCAGGTCCTTGACCACCGCGATCAGCGCCGGGGCGCGCAGACCCGACTGGTAGGTGTAGGCGGCGAGCACGACGAAGGCCACGAACAGCGGGGCGTGCCCCCAGAAACCGGAGCCGTTGAGGCCGATGGTGCGCAGCACCGCCTCGAGCCCGGCGAGCTGCAGGGCGATGTAGGGCATCGTGGCGACGATCCCGGTGATCGCGACGAGCAGGGCCAGCAGCGGGGAGTCGTAGCGGCCGCGGACGAAGTCGGCGGGCGTCACGTAGCCGTGCACCCGCGACACCGACCACAGGCGCAGCAGCGGCAGCATGACCAGCGGGAACGCGATGATCGTGTAGGGCACCGCGTAGAAGCCCAGCGCGCCGGAGGAGAACAGCAGCGCCGGGATCGCCACGAAGGTGTAGGCGGTGTAGAGGTCCCCGCCGAGCAGGAACCACGTCACCCACGACCCGAACTTCCGCCCGCCCAGCCCCCACTCGTCGAGGTGGTTCGGGTCGGTCGCGGCGCGCCAGCGGCTCGCCATGAAGCCCATGACGGCGACGAGCACGAACAGCAGGGTGAAGACGATCAGCTGGACGATCTGGTCACCGGTCATCGCTGCACCCCGTCCGCGGCGTCGCGGTCGTCGACCGCGCCGGCCTCCTCGTCGGGGCTCCGCGTCATCAGGTGGACGGCGACGGTGCAGGCGACCCCGAGGGGGATGATGGCGATCTGGAACCAGTAGAAGAAGGGCAGCCCGCCCAGCGCAGGCGTCTCGGAGTTGAACAGCGGCGGCAGGATCGCGATCAGAGGGACGAGCAGCAGCAGGTTCCACCAGCGGAAGCGCACCGCCGTCCAGCCGGTGTGCGGCCGGTCGTCCTCGGGTTCGGTCGGGCGGGCAGCGGACGACATCGGCGCGCACCTCCTCGGCGGGGGACGCGCGATCGTAGGCCGGGAGTGGCGCCTCCGTCACGCACAGGTGATGCGGCGCCCTCGGGAAACGCGCGAGGGGTCCCTTCCGGCGCATAGAGCGCCGGAGGGGACCCCTCGCGAGAAAAGGTCAGGCGTCCAGGCGCTGCTTGAGGGCCTCGAGCTCGTCGCGCATCGAGGACGGCAGCTTCTCGCCGACCTTGGTGAACCACTCCTCGATCAGCGGGATCTCGGCCTTCCACTCGTCGACGTCGACCGCGAGCGCGGCCTCGATGTCGGCGAGGGGCTCCGCCACGCCGTCGAGGTCGAGCTGGTCGGCCGTCGGCACGTGGCCGATCGGGGTCTCGGCGGCGGACGCCCGGCCCTCGAGCCGCTCGATGATCCACTTCAGGACACGGCTGTTCTCGCCGAACCCGGGCCACAGGAACCGGTTGTCCTCGCCGCGGCGGAACCAGTTCACGTAGAAGATCTTCGGCAGCTTGCCGGCGTCGGCGCCCTTGCCGACGTTCACCCAGTGCTGGAAGTAGTCGCCGACGTTGTAGCCCAGGAACGGCAGCATCGCCATCGGGTCGCGGCGGACCTGCCCCTTGCCGCCCTTGGCCGCCGCCGTCATCTCGCTCGACATCGTGGCGCCCATGAACGTGCCGTGCTGCCAGTCGAACGACTCGGTCACCAGCGGCACCGTGGTCTTGCGGCGGCCACCGAACAGGATCGCCGAGATGGGGACCCCCTGCGGGTCGTCCCACTCGGGCGCCACCACCGGACACTGCGAGATCGGCACGGTGTAGCGCGAGTTCGGGTGCGCGGCCGGCTTCGCCGACGCGGGCGTCCACTCGACACCGGTCCACGAGGTGAGGTGCTGGGGATCGCCCTCCAGCCCCTCCCACCAGACGTCGCCGTCGTCGGTCAGCGCGACGTTCGTGAACAGCGCGTTGCCGTGGGAGATGGTGCGCATGGCGTTCGGGTTGGTCTTCCAGTTGGTGCCCGGCGCCACCCCGAAGAACCCGAACTCCGGGTTGACCGCGTAGAGCCGGCCGTCGGGCCCGAACCGCATCCAGGCGATGTCGTCGCCGACGGTCTCCGCGCGCCACCCCGGCACGGTGGGCTGCAGCATCGCGAGGTTCGTCTTGCCGCAGGCCGACGGGAAGGCGGCCGCGACGTAGTACGCCTCGTCCTCGGGGCTGATCAGCTTCAGGATCAGCATGTGCTCCGCGAGCCAGCCCTCGTCGTGGGCCATCGCCGAGGCGATGCGCAGCGCGTAGCACTTCTTGCCCAGCAGGGCGTTGCCGCCGTACCCGGAGCCGAAGCTCCAGATCGTCCGCTCCTCCGGGAAGTGGGTGATGTACTTCGTCTCGTTGCACGGCCACGGCACGTCCGCCTCGCCGGGCTCGAGGGGCGCACCCAGCGAGTGCAGCGCGGGCACCCAGTCGGTGTCGCCGTCGAGGAGCTCGATCACCTCCGCGCCCATGCGGGTCATGATGTGCATCGAGGTGACGACGTAGGCCGAGTCGCTGAGCTCGACACCCAGCATCGGGCGCTCGGCGTTGGTCGGCCCCATGCAGAACGGGATGACGTACATCGTCCGGCCGCGCATGGAGCCCCGGTAGAGCTCCGTCATGGTGGCCTTCATCTCGCCCGGGTCCATCCAGTTGTTGGTGGGCCCGGCGTCGGCCTCGTTGACCGAACAGATGAAGGTGCTCTCCTCGACCCGGGCGACGTCCTCCGGGTCCGAGGCGGCGTGGAACGAGTTCGGCTTCTTGTCCGGGTCGAGACGCGTGAACGTGCCGGCGTCGACCAGCTCCTGGGTCAGCCGATCCCACTCGTCCCGGGACCCGTCGCACCAGACGACGCGGTCGGGGGTGGTGAGGTGGGCGACCTCGGTCACCCAGTCGAGCACCTCGCGGCGCTGGATCGGCGGGTTGTCGAGTCCCTGGATGGTCTGAACGGCAGTCATGCGTCTCCTCGGTCGTCTCGCCGCGGTCGTCTCGCCGGTCGGTGGCCCGGTGGACGACCGCGAAACGGGCCCGGTCGCCTCGGACGACGGTGGAAAGCCGAGAACGGCCGTGTGCGCGGCAAACCTCCGTCGGGGTGCTCTGACGTTAACGACAGTTGTCCTGCTGGACACCGCCGAGGGCTGTCGGGGGACTCACTCGAACGATCAAGCTGAACGATTCAGGGTCGATCGTGCAGGCCCAGCGTCCGCAGCACGGCGGGAAGGACCTCGCCGAGCGGCTCGTCGAGCCGCACCGTCGCCTTCTCGTCGGCCCGGCTCGGACCCGCGGTCACCACGGCGACGGGCAGCTCGGCCCGGACCGCGGCGTGCACGAAACGCAGGCCGGACATCACCGTCAACGACGATCCGAGCACCACCAGTGAGCGCGCGCGGGCGAGGAGATCGAAGCACCGGTCGACCCGCGGGCGGGGCACCGACTCGCCGAAGAAGACGACGTCAGGCTTGAGCGGACCGTCCGCGCAGACCGGGCAGGCGGTCATGGTGAAGCGGTCGAGCAGCGCCGGGTCCAGCTCGGCGTCGCCGTCCGGATTGATCCGTACGGCGGCCGCGGCCTCGGCGTCGAACCCGGGGTTCAGGGCGTGCAGGAGGTCCTGGACCTCGGTGCGGGGGACCGTGGCGGTGCAGCCGAGGCACACCACCCGGTCGAGGGCGCCGTGCAGCTCGACGACGTCGCGGGCCCCGCCGGCCTGGTGCAGCCCGTCGACGTTCTGGGTGATCACCCCGCGCAGGAGCCCGGCGCGCTGCAGCGCGGCCACCGCGCGGTGCCCGGCGTTGGGGCGCGCCCGGTCGATCTGCCGCCATCCGACGTGGCTGCGCGCCCAGTACCGGTGGCGGGCGACCGGATCGCCGACGAAGGCCTCGTAGGTCATCGGTGCGTGGCGGCGTCGCGCCCCGCTCGGGCCGCGGTAGTCCGGGATGCCCGAGTCGGTGGACAGCCCGGCCCCGGAGAGCACCACCGCCCCGCCCTCGCCGAGCAGCGTCGCCAGCGCGGGGACGTCGCCGCGGACCTCGACGTCGGCGTGCCAGGAGGTCTGCCGGGCGCGTCGTATCGCATCACCGGCCGGGCCACACGACCCATGGTGCCCGTCGTCGGCGGCGCCCGCCCCGGAATATCCGAGCGGCTTCGAATATTGAAGCAGCTACAAGCACGATGGATGAGGGGTCGAGATGACCGAACTGCTGTTGGTCCCCGTCGACGACAATGTGATCTTCCCGGGTATGACCGTCGTGGTGCCCGCCACCGAGGTCGGTGGCGCGGAGCAGGGCGACCAGGTGCTGCTCGTCCCCCGGCACGAGGGCCGCTTCGCCTCCGTCGGCGTGATCGCCGACGTCGCCGGCCGGAGCCGCACTCCCGGCGGCGTGACCGCCGTCCCGCTCAGCGGTCTGCACCGCGGCACGGCCGGGGCCGGGAGCCCCGACGACGCCGGGCACCTGCGGGTGTCCGTCGAGCCGCACCCGGACGTGACCGACAGAGACGGCCGGATCCGCGAGCTGGAGGGCACCTACCGCGCGGTCGTGGAGGAGGTCCTCGAGCTGCGCGGCGACGACGGGCGCGGCGCGGCGTTCCTGCGCGGCATCGACGAGCCCGGCGCCCTGGCCGACACGGCCGGGTGGGCACCGGAGATCGGCTACGCCGAGAAGGTGTCGCTGCTCGAGACGCTCGACGTGCGCGAGCGCCTGGAGCTCGCCATCCGCCTGCAGCGCGAGCGGCTCGCCGAGCTGCAGGTGCGCAAGACGCTGCGCGAGGACGTCGAGTCCGGCGCGGCCAAGGCCCAGCGCGAGTACGTGCTGCGCCGCCAGCTGGAGTCCATCCGCAAGGAGCTCGGCGAGGGCGCCGACGACGGCGCCGTCGGCGACGACTACCGGACGAGGATCGCCGCGGCCGGCATGCCCGACGACGTGCGCGAGCAGGCCGAGCGCGAGCTGGGCCGCCTCGAGCGCAGCGGCGAGCAGTCCGGCGAGTCCTCGATGATCCGGACCTACCTCGACTGGCTGCTGGCGCTGCCGTGGTCGACGACCTCGACCGAGCAGCTCGACCCGACGGCCGCCCGGGCGGTGCTCGACGCCGACCACACCGGCCTCGAGGACGTCAAGGACCGCATCGTCGAGTACCTCGCCGTCCGGAAGCTGCGCCGCGATCGCGGGGCCGAGGACGACACGAAGGCGGGCACGATCCTGACGCTGGTCGGTCCGCCCGGCACCGGCAAGACGTCGATCGGCGAGTCGGTCGCGCGCTCCATGGGCCGGGAGTTCGTGCGGATGTCGCTCGGCGGCGTGCGCGACGAGGCCGAGATCCGCGGTCACCGCCGCACCTACGTCGGCGCCCTGCCCGGCCGGTTGGTGCGGGCCCTGCGCGACGCGGGCACGATGAACCCGGTGATCCTGCTGGACGAGGTGGACAAGGTCGGCGCCGACTGGCGCGGCGACCCGTCCGCCGCGCTGCTCGAGGTCCTCGACCCGGCGCAGAACCACGCGTTCCGTGACCACTACCTCGACGTCGAGATCGACCTCTCGCAGGTGGTGTTCCTGGCGACGGCCAACGTGCTCGACACGATCCCGGCGCCGCTGCTCGACCGCATGGAGGTCATCTCCTTCGACGGCTACACCGTGGAGGAGAAGGTCGCCATCGCCCGCGACCACCTGCTCCCGCGCCGGATCCGCAGTGCGGGCCTCACCGGCGGCGTGGACGGCGACGTGACCGTCGACGAGTCCGCGCTGCGGCTGGTGGTGTCGGAGTACACCCGCGAGTCGGGTGTCCGGCAGCTCGACCGCGAGCTGGGCAAGCTGACGCGGAAGATCGCGACCGGGGTCGCCTCCGGGAGCGGGGCCGTCGTGGTCGACACCGAGGTCGTGCGCCGGCACCTCGGTCGGCAGAAGGTCTTCACCGAGGCGGTCGAGCGCACCGCGGTCCCCGGTGTCGCGACCGGGATGGCCGTGACCGGCGCGGGCGGCGACGTCCTGTTCATCGAGGCCGCGTCGATGCCGGGCACCGAGGGGCTCGTGCTCACCGGGCAGCTCGGCGACGTCATGAAGGAGTCGGCGCGCATCGCCCTGTCGTGGGTGCACTCGCACGCCGCCGACCTCGGCATCGACGAGAGTGCCTTCGAGGGCCGGTCGTTCCACGTCCACGTCCCCGCGGGCGCGATCCCGAAGGACGGGCCGTCGGCCGGCGTCACCATGGCGACCGCGCTGGTGTCGCTGCTGACCGGGCGACCGGTCCGGCACACCGTCGCCATGACCGGGGAGCTGACCCTGCAGGGCCGCGTCCTGCCGATCGGCGGGGTGAAGCAGAAGGTGCTGGCCGCGCACGCCGCGGGGCTGACCGAGATCATCGTGCCCGAGCGCAACCGGGCCGACCTCGACGACGTCCCGGCGGACGTGGCGGCGGCACTGGCGTTCCACCCGTCGATGACGCTCACCGAGGTCCTCGACGTCGCCCTCGAGGCCCTCGAAGCCCTCGAGACCCTCGAGCCCGTCGAGGCGCTGCCGGTGGCCGCCTGAGATGTGTCCCCGGGAACCGGTCCCGCCCGAGGTGCGGGCGATGGCGGCACTGTTGGAGCGGCGCTGGTCGCTCTCGGTGCTCTACGCCGCGTACCTCGGGGCGACCCGGTTCTCCGAGTTCGAGCAGGCCCTCGCCTCCGTCCCGCCCGCCACGCTCGCCCAGCGTCTGGCGGACCTGGAGGCGGCGGGCCTGCTCGGGCGTCGCGTCGTCGACGGGCGCCCGCCCCGGACCGAGTACGCGCTGACCGCCGAGGGACACCGCCTGGCCCCGATGCTCGAGGCGCTGCGCGACTGCAGCCGGGGTAGGGGTTGTGGGTGACCTACCGACCCTGCGAGACCGAGGTCATGTGGAAGTCGGGCACGCGCAGCGGGGGCATGGCCGCGCGGGTGAACCAGTCCTTCCACTCCCGCGGCAGGGTGCGCTCGGTGGCGCCGGCCTCGGTGGCGCGGCGCAGCAGGTCGAGCGGTGACTCGTTGAACCGGAAGTTGTTGACCTCGCCGACGACCTCGCCGCCCTCGACGAGGTAGACGCCGTCGCGGGTCAGGCCGGTGAGCAGCAGCGTCGCCGGGTCGACCTCGCGGATGTACCAGAGGCACGTGAGCAGCAGGCCGCGGTCGGTGCGGGCGACCATGTCGGCGAGGGAGGCGTCCGAGCCGCCGGTGAGCAGCAGGTTGTCGGTGGGCGGGGTGAAGGCGACCCCGAACTCGTCGGCGGCGGCGCGCGGGTAGGCCAGCTCGCCGACGCTGCCGTCGCGCAGCCATTCCACCCGGCGCGTCGTGGCGCCGTTGTCGAACACCGACACCTCGTCACCGGAGACGGTGGTGGCCAGGACCGGGGTGTAGGCGAGCTCGCCGAAGCCGGGCGCGGCCGGGTCGCCGGCGAGGGTCAGGGGCAGCGGCCCGAGGCGCTCGCCGGCCCGGGTGCCACCGGCGCGGGAGAGCGCGCTACGCCCCTCCTGCGCGGGACGCCCGCCCATCGACCACGCGAGGTAGATCATCAGGTCGGAGACCGCGGACGGCGGGAGGACGGTCTCGTAGCGCCCGGCGGGCAGGTCGAGGCGCCGCGCGCCCCAGCCCAGGCGCTCGCGCAGGCCCGTGACGAGGGCGGTGACGTCGACGCCGCCGACGTCGCGCGCGCTCTCGCCGCCCCACACCGAGGCTCCGGTGGCCGGATCCTTGAGGTTGAGCTCCACCGAGCCGACCGGCTCCACCCAGCGGCGCCGCACCCCGGCCGACGTCCCCAGCCAGGAGGTGGTCACCCGCTGCTCGGCGAACCCGAACGACGCCTCGCCGGGGCCGAAGGACGCGCCGAGCTCGTCGGCAAGGCGTGCGAACACCCCGATCGAGGTCTCGGCGCCCGGGTCGTCCCAGTCGGGGTCCGCGGACCCCTCGGGCGCGGGCAGCGGCGCGGCGTCGCGCGCCGGGCCCCCGCGCTCGGCGGCCGTCACCGCGGCGCGGACGGCGTCCTCCACCAGGGCGTCGGCCTCCGCCCCCGCGAGGAGCCCGGCCGGGGCCGCGAGGCTGACGACGCCCGCGCCGGTCCCGCCCGCGAGCGGCACCAGGGTGATCACCGTGAGCCGGCGGTCGGTGGTGTGACCGTTGGTGGTCATCGTCGAGTTCGCCCACCGGAGCACGGCCTCGGCGTCCTCGCGGACCAGGGCCACCGCCCCGGCGTCGGGGACCAGCCGGGCCGCGGTCGCGAGGGTGCGCTCGACGAGGTCGGCGGGGGTCGCAGGGGCGCTCATCCGGCGGCTCCGGTGTTGAGGACGGTGATGCCGCGCAGCAGCGCCGACGGGCAGCCGTGGCTGACCGGCGCGACCTGGCCCGGCTGGGCCTTGCCACAGTTGAACGCCCCGCCGAGCCGCCAGGTGGAGCGTCCGCCGACGGCCTCCAGCGCGCCCCAGAAGTCGGTGGTGGTGGCCTGGTAGGCGACGTCGCGGACCTGGCCGACGAGCTTGCCGCCGCGGATGCGGTGGAAACGCTGCCCGGTGAACTGGAAGTTGTAGCGCTGCATGTCGATGGACCACGAGCGGTCGCCGACGACGTAGATCCCGTCCTCGACGCCGTCGATGAGCGCGGCGGTGGGGCGGTCGACGTCCGGGTCGGGTCGCAGCGACACGTTCGCCATCCGCTGCAGGGGGACGTGGCCGGCCGAGTCGGCGTAGGCGCAGCCGTTGGACCGCTCGAGCCCGAGGCGCGGGGCGAAGGAGCGGTCGACCTGGTAGCCGACCAGCACACCGTCGCGGACGAGGTCGAACGGGCCCGTCGCCGCGGTGTCCACGCCCTCGTCGTCGTAGCCGACGCTCGCCAGGCCGTGCGGGACGGTGCGGTCGCCGGTGACGGTGAGCGCGGCGCTGCCGTAGCGCAGGGTGCCGAGCCGGTCGGGGGTGGCGAAGCTGGTGCCGGCGTAGGCGGCCTCGTAGCCGATGGCGCGGTCGTACTCGGTGGCGTGGCCGATCGACTCGTGGATGACCAGCCACAGGTTGGTCGGATCGATGACGAGGTCGGTCGGCCCGGCGACGACCCCCGGCGCGCGGACCTTCTCGGCGAGCAGCTCGGGCAGCTCGGCGAGCTCGCCGTCCCAGTCCCAGCCGTGCCCGGTGAGGTACTCCCACCCGCGGCCGGTGGGCGGGGCGATGGTGCGCAGCGTCTCGAAGGCGCCGCCGGCGCGGTCGACGGTGGTGATCGTGACGTCGGGGTCGACGCGGACCCGCTGCTGGGTGGTCGAGGTGCCCGCGGTGTCGGCGTAGAAGGTCTGCTCCTTGACCTGCACGCAGCTCGCCGAGACGTGGTCGACCCCGGGCGCGGCGAGCAGCGCCGACGAACGGTCGCCGAGCAGGGCGATCTTGTCCGCGACGTCGACCGCCCAGGGGTCGACGTCGTAGGGCGAGCACCAGGTGGCGTCGGCATGCACCGGCTCCGGGGCGAGGGTGACCCGCTCGGTGCTCAGCGGGGCCAGGGCGGCGGCGACGTCGAGGGCGCGCGCTGCGGTGGCGGCCGCGGCGTCCGGGGTGAGGTCGACGTGCGCGGCGAACCCCCAGACGCCGTCGCGCAGCACGCGCACCGCGAGCCCGCTGGTGTCCTGGTCCGAGGCCACCACCACCCGGCCGTCGCGCAGCTCGAGCGTCTGGGTGCGCCGCCGGTGGAGGCGCAGGTCCGCGTGCTCGACACCGGCGCGGCGGGCGACGGCGAGCGCGGCGTCGGCGAGGGCCACACGCGGCAGGGCGAGGAAGTCGGCGTCCACGCGGCTCGCGGCGCGCCCGGGCTGGTCCACGATCGCGACGGTACCCATGGCCCCCGACGACCACCGGTGTGCCGGGTCAACCGTCCCGGATCCACCGACCGGTGACCGGGTCGATGGTCGGCGCGGGCGGTGGCACGCCCTCGTCCCAGGGTTCCGGGACCGGCTCCGGGACCGGCGGCGGGATCGACCGGGTCAGGGCAGTGCCGTCGGCGCCGAGCGTGGTGACGACGTCGACGTGGGCGTCGCCGTCGAGGTCGGTGGCCAGCTCCAGGGCGTCCGGCCCGCCGAGCACGGCGGTGTCGGGCCGGCCGTCGGCGTCGCTGTCGACGGTGGCCGGGCCCAGCCCGTGCAGGACCGGGGCACCCGACGGGCCGTCCGGCGCGAGGAGGAGCAGGCCGGGGTCGGGGTCGACGTGCACCTCGGGGTGGCCCGCGAGCACCACCGGGTCCGGGAACGCTCCCGCCGAGTCCGCCATGGCGGTCAGGCTAGGTCGCCCTCGCCGGCCGCGGGGGCCGATTCGGGCAACTCGCCCGCGCCGGGCCGGCTGTCGATCCGGTCGCGCAGGGCGGCGAGGCGCCGTAGCAGGGCCTCGGCGCGGTCGTGGCCCTCGCGCGCCTCGGCGGCGGCGCGGGCCGCGGCCCGGTCGGCGGCGGCCCGGTCCGCACCCGCGGCGCGTACCGCGCGGTCGGCGGCGGCGACGGCCCCGTCGAGGTCGTGGGCCCGGTCGGCGAGCGCGGCGTCGAGGGCGAGGGTGACCTCCCGTTCGGTGGTGATCAGGGCGTCGGCGAGCACGCGGTCGAGGTCGCCGCGCACCTCGGCGAGGGCCTCCGCGGCCCATCCCCGCAGGTGGGCGCGGTCGGCGGCGAGGCGGCGGGCGCGCGCCACCCACCCGGCCGCGCCCAGCCCGAGCCCGACCGACACCGGGACCAGGGCGGCGCCGACGACCGCGGGCGCGATGGGCACGGCCAGCAGGGGCAGCAGCGCCAGCCGGGAGAGACCGAGCCCGCCCGAGGCGCCGGCCACCACGAGCAGGCGGTCCTCGGCGGGACGCGTCCGGGCCGGCGGGAGCACGGCGACCGGGGACGGGGCGGCGTGCTCGGCGACGCGCAGCGCGGCCAGCTCCCCGGCGGGCACGAGGTCGGCGAGGGTGGCGGCCACGAGCGTGCGCAGCCGCGCCCCGAGCCCGTCGACCACCGCGGTGGCCAGCGCCTCGACGTCGGCGGCGAGGTGCTCGGGCAGGGTGGCGAGCCCGGCCCGGTCGGCCTCGTCGATGCGCGCGCGGGTGGCCGCGGCGAGGCCCCGGACCCGGGCGGCGAGGTCGTCGGCGGCGGCCACCCGCGCGGCGGCGAGATCGGCGCGCCAGCGGGTGTGGTGGTCGCGGCGCAGGGCCGCCCGGGCGGTGAGCAGGTCGTCGCGTCGCCGGGTGAGCGCCGCCGCGGCCGGCGCGTCGTCGGGCGGGTGCAGCGCGGCGCGGGTGGCCTCCGCGCGGCGAGCGACGCCGTCGAGCTCGGCGGCCAGCGCCCGCAGCGCGTTGGCCTCGGCGAGCATGCGGCGCCTGCGGGCCACCAGGCGGTGCAGCGCGCGCTGCAGCGGAGCGATCCCGGACCGGCGTCGCAGCGCCGCCGCCACCCCCGCGGGGTCGTCCGGCCCGGTGCCGGCCGCCCGCGCGGCGAGGGCCACCGACACCGGGAACCACGGCGCGCCCGCCAGCCGCGGGACGTGCTCGGCCACGAGGGCGCGGTCGGCCTCGAGGACCGTGCGCCACCCGCGGTGCGCCTCGATGCGGGTCAGGGCGAACACCACGGTGTCCACCCGTGCGGCGGCGCGGGCGAGGGCGGCGAGCTCGTCGGCCCCCAGCGGGGCGGCGGCGTCGGCGAGGACCAGGACCGCGGTGGCCCCGTCCACCGGCCACGAGGTCGCCCCGGCGCGGCCCGGCACCACCAGGTCGAGCTCCTCGAGCAGCGGGACGTCGAGCACCACGTCGGCGGGAGCCCGCCCCGACGCCGTCGCCCGCAGCGTCCCGTCGGCGGCGCGGGGGAGCGGTCCGACCCGCCCGAGCAGCGCGGCGAGCAGGGCGCCGCGCCCGCGGCCGGGCGCGGCGGCGAGGACGACGGTCGGGCGCGGTGGCGCCGGCGGGGCGACCGCACGCTCGGCGGCGACCGGGTCGAGGCGGGCGAGCAGTGCGGAGAGCGCCTCCCGGGTGCGCGCGACCTGTTCGGGGACGTCGCGGTGCGGCTCGGCCACCGGTCAGGCCGGCTCGTGGGCGGTGAGCTCGCGCCACAGGCCGATGTAGGTGCGGTGCACGGTGTGCGCGAGCCCGGCGATGCGCCGCGGCGATCCCCAGCTGCCGTAGGCGCGCCACCACGCGGCGCGGCGGGCGGCGTGCCCGGCGAGCTCCATCGCCGCGGCCCCCTCCCGGCCGAGGCGGCGGTCGGCGGGACCGGCGCGTGCCAGCCGGTCGACCTCGTCGAGCAGGTCCGCGGGCAGGCCGAGCGACCCCGCCCGCAACCGGGCGCGCACCGCGAGCAGCGCCCGCTCGCCGAACTCGCCGCGGCGGGCGAGGCCCGCCGCCGCGTCCTGCACCCGGTCGGCCTCGTCGGTCCGCCGGGCCGCGCCGTCGCGGGGGCGGCGCAGGCCCCGCTCGAGCTCCTCGAGCCCCCGCACGCCCGCGGAGGCCGTGAGGAGGTCGGTCCGGGCGCGGATCTCCTCGTCGAGGCGGTCGACCAGGGCCCCGAGCCCGGAGGCGGCGAGCAGCGCCCCGCACAGCTCACCGACCCCGGCCGCGGCGTCCGCGCGCAGCAGCGCCAGGGCCAGCCCCAGACCGCGCAGGTCGAGCAGCTCCAGCAGGTGGGCGCGGACCTCGGCGGGGAGCGGGAGGTCGGCGACGACGAAGAGCTCGGGGTCGAGCAGGGCGGCGGCGACCACCGTTGGATCGGCCCCCGCCAGCACCCGGAGCGCGCCGACGTCCTCGGTGCGCAGCGCGCCGGTCACCGCGGTCTCGGCGAGCAGCCCGATCACCGGCGTCACCGGGCCGACGCGGTCGCCGAGGTGGCGCCCCAGCTCGAGGGCGAGCGCCCGGCCGTCGTCGGGGCCCACGGTGTCGGCGCGGCCGAGGACGGCGACGACGCCCGCGGGCCCGTCGCGGGCCGGGCCCGGCAGGGCGTCGAGGTCGCCGGGGTGGGCGGTGGCGGGCAGCACCACGAGCGCGGCGGCGGCGTCGTGCCCGCCGGTGCCCCCGCCGCCCCGGCGTGCCGAGCCCGTTCCCGGGGTGTCGATCACGGTGAGGCCGTCGAGGGCGCTGCTGGTGAGGGTGACGACGAGGTGGTCGACGTCGGCCGGGCGGACCCCGAGGCGGTCGCCGACCGCGGCCGGGACACGCCCGCCGGCGGCCAGCGGGAGCGGGCGGTGCGTGCCGTCGGCGAGGACGACGTCGAGCCGGTCGGCGGGTCCGCGGACGTAGTGCGCGGTCAGGCCCGTGCACTCGCCGGCGCCGGTCGGGGCCACGCGTCGCCCGACCAGGGCGTTGACCAGCGTCGACTTGCCCGACGAGACCGGACCGGCGACGACGAGCGAGGGCGTGGCGAGCATCCGGGCGGCCACCGCGTCGACCGCGTCGGCGGTGGGGAGCGAGACCCGGGGACCGAGGGCGTGGCACGTCGCCACGACGGCGCTGCGCAGGGGTCCCACAGCTGCCGGAGCGTAGGCTCCCCGACGAGGGCGCGAGGGTCGTTTCGCGGAACACGGGGTGGAGCGGGGCGGGCCCGCCATGCCAGGTCGGCGTGCGGCGTGGAGGGTTTCGCGTGATCGCCCGACCAGGGAGACTGGTGGGGGCCCCACCACCCGGAAAGGGACGGCACGCGTGCTCGACACCGGCACCTATCTGTTCATCGTCGTCGTCGGAACCATCCTGACCCTCGTGGTGGGCCAGATCCTGATGCGCTCGGGCTACGGCTTCCTGCGGGACGTGTTCGAGGACGACGAGGTGGCCACGTCGACGACGCGGCTTCTCGGGGTGCTCTTCCACCTCGTGGCCCTGGGCTTCCTCGCCCTCATCTCGACCTACCGGCCCTTCGACGTCCAGGGCACCGTCCAGATCGTGATCACCCAGCTCGGCGGCGTGATGCTGCTGCTGGGCGTGCTCCACGGTCTGACGCTGCTCCTGCTCGCCCGGGTCCGGAACCGCCGCCGCAGCCAGACTCTCGAGACCGAGATGAGCTCGCAGTACGAGCAGCAGCGGCGCGCACGCCAGACCCAGCGCCAGCAGGTCATCGAGGGCGGGACGTCGTCCACCTAGGGCGGCCGGTGAGGCTGCTCCGTGCGGCTGATGTTCGTTCACCCGTCCGGGTCATGACGCTGCGGGACCGCTAACCACGGGGCGGGACCGGGCGATGCGTCCGGTGTGACCCTCGTCCCCTTGACCGTGCGCCCGGACCCGCGCACCGTCCGCGCGGTCCGCGCGGTGGCCGATCCCCTGACCGCCCCGCTGCCCCGCCTGACCGACGTCGTCCACGCCGTGACCGCCACGTTCGGCGCCACCGGATGGACGCTGCGCTTCGCCCCGTCGGGGCACCAGGCCGTGGTGGAGCGCCTCGTCGACGCCGACGTGGCCGCCCGCCGCCTGGTCGGCTCGGCGCTGGGTCTGTCCCCCGCGTCGGTCCGCGTCCGGATCGCCCCGGACGACGAGACCCTCGTCGCGGTCCGGCGGGACCGAGCCCCGACGTCGTCTCCGCTGCGGTCCTCCCGACGCGGGCGGTCCCACGACATGTGAGGATCCCCCGACGTGGCCCCCGAACCCGTCGTCCTCCCCCGGCGTCGCTCCGTCGTGAGCTTCACCGACCGCGGCGGCCGGATGACCCCGGGCCAGCAGCGTGCGTGGGCGCGGCTGTGGCCCCGCTTCGGTGCCGACGTCGGCGGGGCGCAGGACCCCCCGACCGCGGAGGGCCGTCTCGACGCGCCGGCGTGGTTCGGCCGCGACGCCCCGCTGCGCCTCGAGATCGGCTCGGGGATGGGCGAGACCACCGCGGCATTGGCCGCCGCCGAGCCCGACGCCGACCACGTGGCCGTCGAGGTCTACCCGCCCGGCCTGGCCCAGCTGCTCATGCGGGTCGAGGAGCAGGGGCTGACCAACCTGCGGCTGCTGCGCGGTGACGCGATCGTGGTGTTCGAGGACCTGATCGCGCCCGGCTCGCTCGCCGGGCTGCGGGTGTTCTACCCCGATCCCTGGCCCAAGCGCCGTCACCACAAGCGTCGCCTCGTCCAGCCCGACGCCGTCGCGCTCATGGCCTCGCGGCTCGCCCCCGGCGCGACCCTGCACCTCGCGACCGACGTCGCCGACTACGCCGAGCAGATGCTCGAGGTGACCGCCGCCGAACCGCTCCTGGAGAACCCGCACGACGGGTTCGCCCCCCGGCCCGCCTGGCGCCCGCGCACCAAGTTCGAGGCCCGCGCCGAGGCCGACGGCCGGCCCAGCCGGGACCTGCTGCTGGTGCGCCGCGACGCCCCGGGGAGCGGACCCTGAGCACCCGTCGGACCCGTCGCCGGGCCGTTAGAGTCGGTCCCGTGACGCCCTCCCCCGCCGATCTCGCCACGGCCCCGTCCGCCTCCCCCCTCGTCGCCGGGGGCGCGAGCGACGACGAGGTGGTCGAGGCGGGCGCGACCGACGCCGCCCCCGAGGCGGCCCCGGGGCGCACGCTGCTGGTCTGGGACGCCCCCAACATGGACATGAGCCTCGGCTCGCTGCTGGGGACGCGGCCCACCTCGGCGTTCCGCCCGCGCTTCGACGCGGTCGGCCGCTGGCTGCTCGGCGAGGCCGGCCCGGAGGGCGTCGCCGAGGCGACCGTGTTCACCAACGTCGTCCCGGGCAGCACCGAGATCGTGCGGCCCTGGGTCGAGGCGCTGCGCAACGTCGGGTTCGCGGTGTTCGCGAAGCCGAAGACCGTCGAGGACTCCGACGTCGACGACGACATGCTCGCCCACATCGCGGCGCGGCGGGCCGAGGGCACGCTCGCCCACGTCGTCGTCGCGTCCGGGGACGGGCGGGCGTTCCGCGAGCCCCTCGAGGCGCTGGTCGACGAGGGCATCACGGTCACCGTCATCGGGTTCCGCGAGTACGCCGCGTTCGCCGTGTCGTCCGAGGTCGTCGACTTCCTCGACCTCGAGGACATCGAGGGCGTGTTCCGCGAGCCGCTGCCGCGCGTCAGCCTCGACACCCTGCCCGACGGCGGTGCCTGGCTGCCGCCCCTGCGCTCGCTGCGTTCGTTGCTGGAGCGCTGATCCCGCTCCCGTCGGTCTGGGGTGCGCGACCCGACGAGGTCGCGGCCCTGACGCCGGCCGACGGGCTGGTCCCGGTTCCGCGGCAACGGTGGGTGCGTGCGGTGACGGCGGAGGCGTCGCCGGCCGTGGTGTGGCGCTGGGTGTGCCAGCTGACCGTCGCGCCCTACAGCTACGACCTGGTCGACAACTGCGGTCGACAGAGCCCCCGCACCCTGACCCCGGGAGCGGACGACCTGCGGGTCGGGCAGCGACTGCTCGTCCTGTTCGTGATCGAGTCGTTCGTCCCCGGCGAGCACCTCACGCTGTGCCTGCGGCGTGCGGGCCGCGGGGCGGTCGGCGAGTTCGCGATGACCTACGCCGTGCGTCGCGACGGCCCGTCGCGCACACGTCTGGTGTGCACCGTGGTCGTCGGCGGCGCCCCCGGCCCGCGCGCCCGCGCCGTCCGCCGGGCCCTGGCCTGGGGCGACGTCGTCATGATGCGGCGACAGCTCCGGACGCTCGCGCGGTACGCCGGGAGCGGAAGAACGCGTTCGACGCCGGGGTGAACATCAGCGCGAGCGACACGAGCACGGCCATCAGGTGCACGGCGCGCAGCCCCGCGACGAGCAGGGTCGGACCGTCCGCGTCGACGAGGAACGCCGCCGGGGAGCCGCCCGCCAGCAGCCAGGACACCGGCTCGACGACGAGCGAGAGGGTGCCGATCCCCCCGAGGAGGATCGCCAGCGTCCACCGCACGGCGCCGCGACCGGTGGTCAGGGCGAGGACGAGCACCACGACGAGTGCGTAGATCCCGGCCCGGACGGCGAGCGCGCCCGTCGACGGGGGCTCGGGCAGGGCGAGGTGGACCAGGGCCTCCGCGACCCCGGCGCCGACGGCGGCGAGCCATCCGGCCACCGACCACCGCACGGTGGTCGGCACCGTGGCGGGGGACGTCGGGGCGGGGTGGGTGGTGAACGACATCGGGGCTCCTTGTCGGAGGAGGGGACGAGCGGAGAGCCCAGCGTTCGTCCCCGGACCAGCCGTCGACAGCCGGTGGACCCCCGTGCGGGCCGGGGGTTGTCCGCACCCGTGCGTGGTCGTGTCCCGGGGGGTGGGGTTGGCCCTACCCTCGGCACGGAGGGGCACCGGCTGGGCCGGGTCGGCGGCGCTGGCCCGGGGGTGGGGGGGTCTCTGGGGGGGGGGGGGGTTGGGGGGGGGGGGGGGGGGTTGGGGGGGGGTCTGGGGGGGGGGGGGGGGGGGGTGGGGGGGGGCTCGGGCCGGGGGGCCGGGGGGGGGGGGCGGGCCCGGGGGGGGGAGCGGGGGGGTGCGCCCCCGCACCCTTCGGGGGGGTCCGGGTCCCCCCCCGCGCAACGGGGGGGGGGCGGGGGGGGGGCCTGTGCGCGCCCGGGGGTTCCGGGCGCCTGCCGCGCGTGTTCGCCCGGTGGGGGCTGGCGCCGGTCTGGCGCTCTGTGCTCTGGGAGTGGGCGCTGCGGCGGCGGCGAGTCCGGGGCCTGGTCGAGCTGGTCACGGCATGTTCGGCGCGGCCGACATCGTGGTGAACAGTCTCGGCGTGCTCGCCCTGGCCGCCTTCCCGTGGGTGGTGCGGGGGCTGGTCGCCGTCCGGGCGGGCCTGGCCCGGGGGCTGCTGACCAACCAGACCGCGGTGCTGCGCGCCCGTACGGGGGAGCTGGCCGAGGGTCGCCGGGCCGCCGTCGCCGCCGAGGCGAGCACCCTGCGCCGCATCGAGCGCGACCTGCACGACGGCCCGCAGCAGCGTCTGGTGCGGATGACCATGGACCTGGAGGCCACCGCGCGCCGCCTCGACAACGACCCGGCGGCCGCCCGCCCGCTGCTGGACGGGGCCCTGGCGCAGGGCCGCGAGGCGCTCGCCGAGCTGCGGGCGCTCTCCCGGGGCATCGCCCCGCCGATCCTCGCCGACCGCGGTCTCGCCGCGGCCCTGGCCGCCGCCGCGGCGCGCTGCCCCGTGCCGGTGCGCCTCGACGTCGACCTCCCCGAGCGGCCCCGCCCGGACGCGGTCCTGGAGAACACGGCGTACTTCGTCGTCACGGAGGCGTTGACGAACGTGGCCAAGCACGCGGCGGCCACCCGCGCCACGGTCGCCCTCGCCGCAGGGGACGACCGCATGACCGTGGCCGTGACCGACGACGGGGTCGGCGGCGCCCACGTCGGCAAGGGCCACGGGCTCGCGGGCCTGGCCGATCGCGTCGCCGCGGTCGAGGGCGCGATGGTGGTCGCCAGCCCGGCGGGCGGGCCGACCGTGCTCACCGTGAGCCTGCCGTGGTCCGGGGTGGACGGTTCCTGATGCGGGTGGTGCTGGCCGAGGACTCGCTGCTGCTGCGGGAGGGCCTGGTCCGCCTGCTCGAGGAGGACGGCGCCTGCGTCGTCGCGGCGGTCGGCGACGGCGAGGCGCTGGTCAGCGCGGTCGTCGAGCACCGGCCCGACGTCGCCGTGGTCGACGTGCGGATGCCCCCGACGCACACCGACGAGGGCCTGCGCGCGGCCCTCCGCGTACGCGCCGACGTCCCGGGGACCGCGGTGCTGGTGCTCTCCCAGTACGTGGAGGAGTCCTACGCGGCCGACCTCCTCGGGACCGGGGGCGGGGTCGGGTACCTCCTCAAGGACCGGGTGACCCGCCTGGAGGACCTCTCGGACGCGCTGGCCAGGGTCGTCGCGGGCGGCACCGTCCTGGACCCCGAGGTGGTCACCGCCCTGTTCGCCCGGCAGGCCCGCCGCGACCCGCTCGCCGGGTTGACCCCCCGGGAGCGCGAGGTGCTCGGCCTGATCGCCGAGGGCCGGGCCAACACCGCCATCGCGCGCGCCCTGGTGCTGAGCCAGGGGGCGGTGGAGAAGCACATCTCCTCGATCTTCGACAAGCTCGGGCTCGCCGCGTCCGCGGCCGAGGGCCACCGCAGGGTGCTCGCCGTCCTGGCCTGGCTGGGGGCTTTGCCAGACTGGGGTGCGTGACGACGAGCCACCGCCTGCACGCCCCGATCGTCCTGCCGTGCGACGCGGCGATGTCGGTCCTGCGCGACGCGGTGGTCGACGTCGACGCCGGCGGCCGGATCACCCATGTCGGGCCCGCCGCGAGCGCGCCCGCCACCGACGCGCCGGTGACCCGGGTGAGCGGGCTGCTGATGCCGGGCCTGGTCAACACCCACGCCCACACCCCGCTGACCGTGCTGCGCGGGCTGGGCGGCGACCTGCCGCTGATGCGCTGGCTGACCGAGGTGGTGTGGCCCGCCGAGGCCAAGCTCGACGGCGCCGACGTCCGGGCCGGGATGCTCGCCGGGTCCGCGGAGATGCTGCGCGGCGGGGTCACCACGTCGGCGGAGATGTACTTCCAGGCCGAGCACGTCGCCGAGGCCGTCCTCGAGATCGGTTCCCGCGTCGTGCTGACCCCGGGGATCATCACCGCGCCCGGGATGGAGCGCCTCGGCACGTGGGAGCAGATGCGCGACGCGATCTCGGCGTGGATCGACGCCGACGGCCTGCGCTCCGGGCCCGGCGAGCGCCTGGAGCTCGGCTACGGCCCCCACGCCGCCTACACGCTGCCCACCGAGGCGATCGTGACCACCGCGGCGCTCGCCCGCGAGCGGGGCGCGCTGATGCACCTCCACGTCGCCGAGGCCGCCGGGGAGGACGACGCCGTGCGCGCCGAGTTCGGGTCGGTGCCCGCGATGCTCGAGGCCACCGGCTCGCTGGGCGGACGGGTGCTCGCCGCGCACGCCATCCAGCTCTCCGACGACGACATCGCGATCCTCGCCCGCCACGACGTCGCCGTCGCCCACTGCCCCGGGTCCAACGCCAAGCTCGCCGCCGGCGTCGCCCGCGTCACCGACCTGCGCGCCGCCGGCCTCCGGATCGGGCTCGGCACCGACTCGCCGGCCTCCAACGACGACCTCGACCTGTGGGAGGAGCAGCGCCTCGCCTCGCTGTTCGCCCGCCAGCGCGGTGCCGACGCCACCGCGCTCACCGCCGTCGACGCCCTCGCCCTGGCCACCCGCGGGGGTGCCAGTGCCCTGGGGCGCGACGACCTCGGCACGCTGGCTCCCGGCGCCTGGGCCGACGTCGTGCACGTCGCCCTCGACGACCCCGCCTTCGTCGACCCCGACGACGACGCCCAGCTGGTGTCGAACCTCGTCTGGGCCGCCGGCGCCCGCGGGGTGCGCGACGTCTGGGTCGCCGGTGAGATCGTGCTGGCCGGCGGCGACCTCACCCGTGTCGACCCCGCCGAGGTCCTCGCCGGCGCACGCCGGGTGGGGGCGAAGGTCAAAATCTAGCCTCGCGCCGGGTGCGTCAGGTCACCGCACATGGCAGCCTCGGCGCCCATGAGTGGCGAGTACCGGCAGGCGTACGAACGCAGCATGACCGACCCCGAAGGCTTCTGGCGGGAGACAGCCGGTCTGATCGACTGGTACCGCGAGCCCGACACGATCATGGACACGTCGCAGCTGCCGTTCTCCCGGTGGTTCTCGGGCGGTGAGCTCAACACCTGCCACAACGCGCTGGACCGCCACGTCGACGCCGGGCGCGGCGACCAGCCCGCACTGATCCACGACTCGCCCGTGACGCAGTCGCAGACCACGTACACCTACGCCGAGCTGCGCGACCAGGTCGCCCGCTTCGCCGGGGTGCTGCGCGCGCAGGGGGTCGCCCGCGGCGACCGCGTCGTCATCTACATGCCGATGATCCCCGAGGCCGTCATCGCGATGCTGGCCTGCGCGCGCCTGGGCGCGGTGCACTCGGTGGTCTTCGGTGGTTTCGCCGCCCGGGAGCTCGCGGTGCGCATCGACGACGCGCAGCCCAGCGCGCTCGTCAGCGCCTCGTGCGGCATCGAGGGCCAGCGGGTCGTGGAGTACAAGCCGCTGCTGGACAAGGCCATCGAGCTCTCGAGCCACGACCCGGGCCCCTCGATCGTCTTCCAGCGCCCGCAGGCCGAGGCGTCGATGACCGAGCGCGACGTCGACTGGGCACAGGCCATGGCCGACGCCGAGCCCACCGAGTGCGTCGCGGTCCAGGCCACCGACCCGCTCTACGTCCTCTACACCTCCGGCACCACGGGCAAGCCGAAGGGCGTCCAGCGCGACAACGGGGGCCACGCGGTCGCCCTGCGCTGGTCGATGGAGGCGGTCTACGACGTCCATCCGGGCGAGGTCTTCTTCTGCGCCTCCGACGTCGGGTGGGTCGTCGGGCACTCCTACATCGTCTACGCGCCGCTGCTCACCGGGTGCACGACCGTGCTCTACGAGGGCAAGCCCGTCGGGACGCCGGACGCCGGGCAGTTCTGGCGGGTCATCGCCGACCACGGGGTCAAGGCGCTGTTCACCGCGCCGACCGCCTTCCGCGGCATCAAGAAGGAGGACCCGGACGCCGCGCTGCTCGCCGACCACGACCTCTCCGGCTTCGAGACCCTCTTCCTCGCCGGCGAGCGCCTCGACCCCGAGACCTATCACTGGGCCACCGAGAAGCTCGGCATCCCGGTCATCGACCACTGGTGGCAGACCGAGACCGGTTGGGCCATCGCGGCGAACATGCGCGGCCTCGAGCCGATGGAGCTCAAGCCGGGCTCGCCGTCGGTGCCGGTGCCCGGGTACCAGGTCGAGATCCTCGACGTCGACGGGACGCCGCTCCCGGCCGGCGAGGAGGGCTCGATCGTCATCAGGCTGCCCCTGCCCCCGGGCTGCCTGCAGACCCTGTGGAACGACGACGAGCGGTTCCGCGAGTCCTACATGTCGAGCTTCGAGGGCTACTACCTCACCGGCGACGGCGGCTACCTCGACGAGGACGGCTACCTCTACGTCATGGGGCGCACCGACGACGTCATCAACGTCGCCGGGCACCGCCTGTCGACCGGGTCGATGGAGGAGGTGCTCTCCGGCCACCAGGACGTCGCCGAGTGCGCCGTCATCGGCGTGCACGACGAGATGAAGGGCCAGGTCCCGCGCGGATTCGTCGTGCTCAAGGCGGGTGTCGAGCGCGACGAGGCCGAGCTGTCCGCCGAGCTGGTGAAGATGGTCCGCGACGACGTCGGCGCGGTCGCGTCGTTCAAGGACGTCAGCATCGTCCCGGCCCTGCCCAAGACCCGCTCGGGCAAGGTGCTGCGCAAGACGATGCGCGGCATCGCCGACGGCAAGGACGAGGCGGTCCCGTCGACCATCGACGACGCCTCGGTGCTCGACACCCTGCGCCCGGCGCTCGAGAAGGGGCCCGCCGGCTGATCTCCCCGGACGCGAGGGGACCCTTCCGGCGCATAGAGCGACGGAATCCTCCCCTCGCGCCGGGGCGGGCCCTACTCCCCGTCGGGGAAGTCGGCGCCGAGGGCGGTCTCGTGCCAGGCGGCCCACTCGTCGAGGCGTTGCCGGTAGACCCGGGGGGCCATCTCCGCGGCCGCCTTCCCGAGCAGCAGGCGCAGCGGCGGGTCCTCGGCGTCGACGACCCGGATCATCGCCTCGCCGGCACGCCGGGGGTCGCCGGGCTGGGTGAAGGCGGCCGACCCGTCCATCGACGCGCGGCGCTCGGCGAGGACCTCGTCGTAGGCGTGCATCGGCGTCGCGCGGACCATGCTGCCGCCGTTCCAGTCGGTGCGGAACGGTCCGGGCTCGACGATGGTCACCTTGATGCCGTGGGGCGCGACCTCCTGGGCCAGCGACTCCGACAAGCCCTCCAGCCCCCACTTCGTGGCGTGGTAGAGCCCGGTGTTGGGGAACGCGCCGACCCCGCCCACGCTCGAGATGGGCAGCAGGTGCCCGCGCCGCTGCGCGCGCATCGTGGGCAGGACGGCCTGCATCGTCCACAGCGCACCGAAGAGGTTGACCTCGACCTGCCGGCGGGCCTCGTCCTCGGTGACCTCCTCGACGGCGCCCGCCAGCCCGTAACCGGCGTTGGCGACGAGCACGTCGATGCGTCCGGTGGTGCCCGCCACCTCGTTGGTCACGGCGAAGACCTCGTCGCGGTCGGTGACGTCGAGGTCCCTGGTGAGGAGGCGGTCGTCGTACTTCGCGGTCAGGTCGTCGAGGGCACCGGCGTCGCGCGCGGTGGCCACCACCCGGTCCCCCGCCTCGAGGACGGTCTCGACGAGGGCACGGCCGAGGCCGCGGGACGCGCCGGTGACCAGCCAGGTTCGCTCACTCATGCCGCCGGGCTTCCCCACGGCGGCCCCACTCAGACTCCGGTGCGCCCTCAGCTGCGGCCGGCGAGCCCGAGGCCGTCGTCCGGCAGCGCGGCACCGCCGTAGCCGATGTAGTGGCCCGCGGAGTTGCGCAGGCCGCCGCTCATGACGTCGTCGATGCTGTGGTTGGCGATCATGGTGCGGACGCCGGCGGTGATGTTCGCGACCGGGTCGAAGATCCCGCGGTCGGCGAGCTCGGGCAGGACGGCGTTGCGGAACGTCGTGTCGATGAGCTGCATGAGGCCCTTCGACGGCGTCCCGGCCGAAGCGTTCGAGTCCCAGTCGTTGACCGCGTGCGCGTTGCCCGTGGACTCCCGCATGATGATTTTCTTGACACCGGGGGCGAGGCGCTGGGGAAGGCCCATCATCCCGAGGGCCTTCGCGATCTGCCCGTCCAGCGTGCGCTCGTTGCCCGCCGCGTAGGGCCGCCCGAACTCCAGGGGCCCGTTCTCCCGGGTGACGTCCATGGCCTTGAGCAGCGCCGACACGTCGGCGGCGTCCCCGGCCGAGGCGCCGTCCTCGGCGTCCCCGGCGGAGGCGCCGCGCGCGCCGGGCATCGTCACCGGGGCGACGGCCTGGACGACGGCGCCGGACACCCCGTCGGCCGCCGGGGTCCGCTGGTTCGCGGCGGCCAGCGACAGGGCGGCGGAGGCCGCGTCGGTGGTGCGCGGGGCCTCGGCGTCGGCGACGTGGGTGTCGAGCGTCTGGATCGCGGGCAGGGCCGCACCGGCCGCGACGGCGGCCACGAGGATCTTGCCCGACGTCGAGGGGGAGACGCCGCGGCGCCGACGGGACGAGGGGAGGGTGGCGAGGCCGGTGGCCGGGGTGACGGTGCGGGGAGCCGAGAGGCCCCGCGTGCCGTGTCGCCCCACCGTCTGCCTCTCCGCCGTCCGGACGACGGGCCGGTCGGCCGTCGTGACCGGTTCGTGACCGGACCTCGACAAGGTAGCGACCTCGCGCGGCGGCGCTGTCCACGGCATGCGCGTCTCAAACGTCCGGCGACCGGTGAACTCACCCGGATGCGGCGGCGAGAGGTCCGGCGAGCGTGCGCCGGCCCGCGGGCACCGTCCTGCACGCCCACGAGCGGCCCGACCCGGACGATCAGCGGTCGGACGGTCGACGAGCGGTGGGCCGTCACCTCCACGGATCGGTGACGCGGGAGCGGGCCGACCCTTCGGCGCAACCTCCGGTCGTCTCGGCTGCTGCGCGTGTCGGGGCCCTGCGGTGGGGCATCCCGCGCGCCGTTCTGCCTGCTCAGACCTCGGTGGACGTCAGGAGCGCGGCGAGCGCGTCGAGGGCGCGATCCCCCTCCTGACGGGCGGCGGCCGACGCCGAGGCCAGCCCGAAGTAGCCGTGGACCAGTCCCGCGCCCTCGAGCCGCCGCACGGCCACCCCGGCCTGCTCGAGGGCGTCGGCGTGGGCGCGGCCCTCGTCGCGCAGCGGGTCGAGCTCGGCGGTCGCGACCACGGCGGGGGCGAGCCCGTCGAGCCCGTCGGGGTCGCGCGCGGCTTCGAGCAGGGCCACCGACGGGTCGCGCCGCGCGGCGGGGTCGGGGAGGTAGCGGTCGTAGAACCACTCCATGTCGGCGCGGGTGAGGAAGGGGCCCGCGGCGTTCTCGGCGATCGAGGGCATCGTCATCGAGGGCTCCAGGCCCGGGTAGAGCAGCAGCTGCGCGTCCAGGCGCGGGCCCCAGTCGCGGGCCAGCAGCGCGACCCCGGCCGCCAGCCCGCCGCCCGCGCTGTCGCCCCCGACGGCGAGCCGGTCGGACGGGCGACGCTCCGCGGCCCAACGCAGGGCGGCGTGCGCGTCCTGGAGCGCCGCGGGGTGCGGGTTCTCGGGGGCGAGGCGGTAGTCGACGGAGACCACGCACGCCCCGAGGTGCTCGGCGACCCGGCGGGCGGCCGCGTCGGCGGTGTCGAGGTCACCGAGCACCCAGCCCCCGCCGTGCAGCCACACGAGCGTGACGCTCCGCGGCGCGATCGGCTCGTAGACCCGCACCGCCACGTCCGCGTCCGGGCCGGCCACCACGTCGTCGTGCACCGAGGCCACCGGCGTCACCCCGTCGCCGGCGCGGATCAGGGCCAGTTCCCGGTAGTTGCGGCGGGCGACGGCGACCTCGTCGCGGCTCATCGGGAGCCATCCGTCGGCGTGCAGGCGGTCGATGGCTTTGGCGAGCTCGGGGTCCAGGCGCGGGTCGGGCATGCGAGCAGTGTCGATCGGGGGAACCCGGCTCGCTACCGTGCGGGGCGTGCCGTCCACTCCTGCCGCCCGCGAGCGCGAGCGCCGCGCGCGGGCGGCCCGTGCGGCGGGCCTGGCCGCGGCGCGCCGGTTCGGGCTGCCGGTCGAGGACCCGGTCGTGCTCGGCGACCAGTTCTCGATGGTGCTGCACCTGCGGCCCGCGCCCGTGGTCGTCCGGGTGCCGACCTGGACCGCGGACCTCCGCGACCCGATCACCGACAGCATCGCCCGCGACCTCGCGGTCGGCGCGTGGCTGCACGACCGTGGCGTGCCCGTGGCTCCGCCGAGCGCGGAGGTCCCGCCGGGCCCGCACGTCGAGGCCGGTTCCGGGCTGAGCTTCTGGACCCACGTCGAGCCCGACCCGGCCGCGGAGCCGATCGCGGTGGCCGCGCAGGCCGCGATGCTGCGCGAGCTCCACGACGAGTTCGCGTCCTACCCGGGGGAGCTGCCCGGGCTCGAACCGGTGGCCGGCGACATCGACCGGGGGCTCGCGGCTCTCGCGCGACACCAGGACGTCCTCGATCCGGCGTCGACCGCCCTGCTCACCGACGCCGCGGCCGAGCTGGTGCCGATCGTCCGTGATCCCGGCGCCGCGGTACCGGTGCACGGCGACGCCCACCCGCACAACGTCGTCGTCGGGCGCGCCGGGCCGGTGTGGATCGACTTCGAGGAGGCCTGCCGGGCGCCGGCCGCCTGGGACCTGGCCTTCCTGCACTGGGGCGATCCGGATGCCGCCCGCGCGGGCTACGGCGAGGTCGACCCGGACGCCGTGGCCACCGGCTCCCGGGTGCGCGCGCTGCACCTCGCGTGCTTCCTGCTCGGGCTCCGCGACGCGTTCGGCGACACCGAGGCGTGGGACGACTCCATCCGCTGGTCCGCGTCGCTGCTCTAGTTCAACCGAGGGGTTGAATAGTCGCCCGAACCGGTCTATCGTTCTGCTCAACCGCAAGGTTGAGAACATACTCAGCGCAGCGGAGCTGGACCACCCAGCAAGGAGTGACACCGTGGACGACCAGCTCTCCCGGGTGTTCTCGGCCCTGGCCGACCCCACCCGGCGCGACATGGTGGCCCGGCTGACCGTCGACGACGCGACGGTGAACGAGCTCGCCGAGCCGTATGCCGTCAGCCTCCAGGCTGTCTCGAAGCACCTCAAGGTGCTCGAGGACGCCGGGCTCGTCAGCCGCTCGCGGCAGGCGCAGCGCCGACCCGTCCACCTGGAGGCGGAGGTCTTCGACCTGATGACGGCATGGATCGAGCGCTACCGGCGCCAGGCCGAGGAGCGCTACCGGCGCCTCGACGACGTCCTGGCGCGGATGGACGACAGCAGCACCGACGACATCGCATCACCCGACACGGAACGAGGAGCGTCATGACCATGACCGCGCAGTCCCCCGAGACCACGATCTCCGCCGACCCGTCGACCCCGACGATCAGCATCAGCCGCGAGTTCGACGCGCCGCCGGAGAAGGTCTTCCGCGCCCACACCGATCCCGAGCTCGTCCGCCAGTGGCTCGGCCCGCGCCGGCTGCGGATGACGATCGACCGCTGGGACTGCGTCTCCGGCGGCGGCTACCGCTACCAGCACACCGACGACGAGGGCACCTACGGCTTCTACGGCTCGTTCCACGAGGTGCGCGAGAACGAGCGGATCGTCCAGACGTTCACCTTCGAGGGCTACCCGGACGGTGTCAGCCTCGAGACCCTCACGCTGACCGCGCTCGACGGCGGACGCTGCCGCCTCGACATCCTCTCGGTCGTCGACACCTTCGAGGCCCGCGACATGATGCTCGCCAGCGGCATGGAGACCGGCATCAACGAGGGCTACGAGCAGCTCGACGAGCTCCTGGCGCGGTAGCGCGCGGCGTCCCGCTGCGCCGGGGCGGGGCCGGGCGGGCGTGACGCGGGGGTCCTCCCCGGACGATCGGAGGGTGCACCCCCTCACGCCGCGAGCGCCGTGGCGCGAGGGTGAGGACGTCCGGTCGAGCGGCCGGCGTCGGGACTCACCGCAAGAGGTGGATCATGGGACTCTTCTCGTCGATCGGCACGGCCGTGCCCTTCACCGCGGCGCAGCGCCGGACGGTGACCCGGCACCGGGGCGAGCAGGACCACCCGGCGGGCCAGGAGACCCTGCTCCCTCCGGACCACGCGGTCTGGCCCGGGCCGTTCGGCCCCGGTGCCGAGGAGCCGAGCCCGACCGCGGGCGACCAGGAGCACGAGCACGGCTCCGCCGACCACGGCGCGGAAGCCCACGGCGGCGCCGACCACGGAGATCCCTGGGCGCTCCACGTCGGGTAGCACCGGGCGAGGACCGCCGAGGCGTCGGGCGGCCCTGACCATGAGGAAGGCCCACCCCCGGATGATCGGGCGGTGGGCCTGTGACCTGCGAAAATCGGTCTGGAGCGAGTGACGGGAATCGAACCCGCGTATTCAGCTTGGGAAGCTGATGTTCTACCATTGAACTACACTCGCAGTGGTGCCGGAGAGCCTACACGGCACGACAGCACCGCCGTTCGGGCCCTACGGTTCGCCTCCACTGAGTGATCACACCGGTGTGATTCCCCACCAGGTCACGAGAAGATCGCGGCGGGGGCGCGGTTCGGTCGCACACAGCGTGACGGCCGTTGCGTCGTCAGGGTAGATCCACTGGGCGGGTCTCACGCGCACCGCGTACCTCGTGTTTGCTGGTCGGCGGCATGACCGCTGCGACACCCCCGGAGGAGGCCGGCATGAGTCCTCGCGATCAGGACGACCGCCTCCCCGAGATCCTCGTGATCGTCGCGTCGGTGGAGGACGCCGGCGCGCTCGCACCGCTGGCCGTGCTCGACGCCGAGGTCCGCCCCGTGCTGGTGGCCACCGGTCCCGACCCGATGGTCATCGACGAGGCCCTCGACGACCTCGGCTCGCTCGCCGGCCGGATCCTGCTCATCGACGGCCCGTGCGCGCCCGGCCCCGTCGCCGAGACCGCGACGCTGATGCCGCGCCTCGACGCCCTCGTCGCCGACGACCGTCCCGCCGTGGTCGTCGTGCGCGGGGGATCGGCCACCGCGATGGCCGCGGCCCAGGTGGCGGTCTGGCGCGGGGTGCCCGTCGCCGCCGTCCTCGCTCCCGTCGGCGACACCGGGTCGGCCGTCGCCGCGGCGAACCAGTCGGCCATCGCCGAGCTCGTCGCGTGGCAGGACGCCCAGGAGACGCCCACGGCCGCGGTGCTCGCCGTACGGCGCCTCGTCCGGGACCGGGTCGAGGGCGCCCCGCGGATCGTCGGCCTACCGACCGATCGCCCTCGTTCCGGCCTGTCCGCCTGACCCCCCGCTCACCCTGCGCAGCGAAATCGTCGAAACCACTCACGCCTCTGTGACGACCGCGCAGAAACTGGAGCCGTTACCCGTTTCTGGCTAACGTCATCCCCCTGGAGCCTGATGTGCCTGGTGTACGGGCGACATCGGGACGGGGCGGGGGAGTCGGTGAGGCGAGCACCCAGGCTGATCCACGAGGTTCAGCGGCTGGGCGTCACGGTGTCCGTGGCGGCCCTGGTGATCGTGCTGCTCGTCGTCTTCCGGTTGATCTGGTCGGCCGCCGTGACCACGCCGACCGACGCGCGGCTCCAGCAGGGCCTGCTCGCCCTCGAAGACTCCCATCAGGCCATGCTCGACATGGATTCCTCGCTGCGCGGCTACCTCGCCACCGGGGACCAGTTCTTCGCCGACACGGCGACGGGAGCCGCCCCCAAGCTCGCCGCCGCCGACACCCAGATGGTCAACCTGCTCGACGAGCCCGAGCTCCGTCAGGACGTCCTGGCCCTGTTGCTGGCCCAGCAGCGCTGGCGCACCGAGTGGGCCGACGCGGCGCGCAAGCTCCCGCCGCCGGGCGGCGTCGAGACCTTCCTCAAGCAGGGCAAGGCCCTCTTCGACGACTACCGGGCGCGCAAGGACGGCACGCGCGCGGACACGCTCGGCGCGATCACGGCCGCGGACCGCAGCAGCACGCTCTCGCAGTGGGCCATCGGCGGCCTGATCGCCCTCATCGGGGTGGGCACGCTGGTCGTGGCCCTGCGTGGTCGTGCACGCCTCCAGCGTCACGTCGTCACGCCCGTCGACGGTCTCCTCGCAGCCGTCCGGGGGATCGGGGAGGGCCGCCTGTACCCCCCGGAGCCGGTCACCGGCTCGGCCGAGCTGGTCGCCCTGCGCGACGGGCTCGCCGACATGACGGTGGCGCTGCGCCGCCAGCGCGAGGAGGCCGGTGCGCAGGCCGAACGCCTGCAGTCCCAGACCGACCGCCTGCGCACCATCCTGATCATGGCTCGCGAGATCGCGGGCAGCCTCAACACCCGCTACGTCATCGACTCGACCGTCCAGGCCGCCGTCGCGGTCACCGACGGCCGCGTCCTGCTCTGGCTGCTCGAGGAGGACGGGACCGGGCTCGAGCTCGCCTACGACTCCGACCGCGGCGCCGTGTCCCCGCTCGAGGCGCACTGCACCCTGGGCGTCGGCGTCGTGGGTCGCTCGGCGCGCTACGGCCAGATCTCCCGCGGCGACCCGGACACCGGTGAGGACGCCGCCGTCGCGGTCCCGCTGGTCGTCGGTGCGCGGGTCATCGGCATCCTCGAGTGCTACGACTCGGTGGAGGGGGAGGTGGAGGGTCAGCGACTGTCCGCGGTCGAGATGCTCGCGACCCTCTCCGGATCGGCGCTCGAGGCCAGCCGGCTGCACGCCGCCACCGAGCGGCTCTCCCAGTTCGACCCGCTCACCCAGCTCGCCAACCGGCGCCGGCTCAACACCGACCTCGAGGCGGCGGTCGCCAACGCCAAGCGCCACGGCCACGCCATGTCGGTGATCATGCTCGACCTCGACCACTTCAAGGAGCTCAACGACCGCTACGGCCACCAGCAGGGCGACGTCGTGCTCCAGGAGGTCGCCAGCACGCTGCGCGGCGCGATGCGCGACGGGGAGAACGCCTACCGCTACGGCGGGGAGGAGTTCGCCATCCTGGTCACCCAGGGCGGGCCCGAGGACGCCGCCCAGCTGGCCGAGCGGCTGCGCGCGCGGGTGGAGAGCGACTTCCGGCGCGGCGACAAGCAGCTCGTCACGGCCTCGTTCGGGGTGGCGGGACTGCCCGAGCACGCCGGCGACGGCGACGCCCTGGTCTCCGAGGCGGACCGAGCGCTCTACTCGGCGAAGAACTCCGGCCGCAACCGCGTCCACCGCGCCGGGCTGCTCGTCGACTGAGGCGCTACCCGTCCTCCGGGAGCCCGCGCCGGAAGTTGACGTACGAGCGCGACGGCGTCGGGCCGCGCTGGTCCTGGTAGCGCGAGCCGTACACGGCGGAACCGTAGGGGTGCTCGGCCGTCGACGAGAGCCGGAACAGGCAGAGCTGCCCGACCTTCATCCCCGGCCACAGGCGGATCGGCAGGTTGGCGACGTTCGACAGCTCCAGGGTCACGTGGCCGGAGAACCCCGGGTCGATGAACCCCGCGGTCGAGTGCGTCAGCAGCCCCAGACGGCCGAGAGAGCTCTTGCCCTCGAGCCGGCCCGCGACGTCGTCCGGGAGCGTGATGACCTCGTAGGTCGAGCCGAGCACGAACTCGCCGGGGTGCAGGACGAACGCCTCGTTCGGCGCCGGCTCGACCGGACGGGTCAGGTCGTCCTGCTCCAGCGCCGGGTCGATGTGGGTGTAGGCGTGGTTGTTGAACGTCCGGAACTGCCGGTCGAGGCGCAGATCCACGCTCGAGGGCTGCAGCAGCGTCTCGTCGAAGGGGTCGAGCCCGACCCGGCCGGCCGCGATCTCGGCGCGGATGTCGCGGTCGGAGAGCAACACGCCGCGGACCCTAGCGGGGCGGACCGGGGCGGTCAGTCGTCGGACGGGTTCCGGACGTTGGCCGAGGTGGCCGTGGTGTCGGGATCGGAGTCGCCCTCGGTGTCGGTCTCGTTCGCCGGGTCCTCGGCCGGGGCCGGGGTCTCGGGGATTCCCCGCTTGACGGCCGCGAGGAGCATCTGGGAGACGTCGAGGACCTCGGTGCCCTGCGCCGTCGCCTCGCTCTGGCGCTCGGTCAGGCCGTCCGTGAGCATCACGCGGCAGAACGGGCAGCCGGTGGCGATCGTGTCGGTCTCGGTGGCGATCGCCTCGTCCACGCGCTCCATGTTGATGCGCTTGCCGATGTTCTCCTCCATCCACATCCGAGCGCCACCGGCGCCGCAGCACAGGGCGCGGTCGGCGTGGCGGGGCATCTCGGTGAGGACGGCGCCCGCGGCCTCGACGAGCTCGCGGGGCGGGCTGTAGACCTCGTTGTGGCGGCCGAGGTAGCAGGGGTCGTGGTAGGTCACCGTCGGGACGTGACCGTTCGCGCCGTGCCCGTTCCCGGACGCCGCGGTCGAGCCGTTCGGCGAGGCCGGTGCGACCCCGTCGGGCCCGTGCCCGTCGGACTTCTCGGCCAGCGCCACCCCGGCCGGTGCGGCCTGGTCGCCGTCGTGCCCCGGGGTGCCGTAGCCGTCGGCGGGGATCAGGCCGCGCTCGGTGCCGTCGGCGTGCGGGCCCCGGTACTGCAGCCCGGTGACCGAGGAGATGTCCAGCTTGGCGGTCGGGAGCGGCGAGCCGCCCGAGGGCGCGACGGGCACCAGCTTCTTCTCGCGGACGAGCTGGTTGAGCAGCTGGGTGTGGTGGACGACCTCGTAGTGGCCGTCGAGCTGCGGGTACTCGCGGCCCAGCGTGTTCATGCAGTGCGGGCAGGTCGTGACGATCTTGCGAGTCCCGGGCTCGCGCCCCTCGAAGACGCCGTCGAGCATCTCCTTGGTCTGGGCGGCCATCATCTGGAAGAGGAACTCGTTGCCCGACCGGCGTGCCGGGTCACCCGTGCAGCTCTCCTCCTTGCCGAGGACGACGTAGTCGACGCCGGCGATGTGCAGCAGCTCGGCGACCGCGCGGATCGTCTTCTTGGCGTTGTCGTCGAACGCGCCCGCGCAGCCGACGAAGAAGAGGTACTCGGTCTCCGCGGCGAGCTCGCCGTCGAACTCGGGCACGTCGAAGGGCAGGTCCTTCGCCCAGTCCATGCGGCTGGAGTTGTTCTGGCCCCAGGGGTTGCCCTTGTTCTCCAGGTTCTTGAACAGCGTGCCGAGCTCCGTGGGGAAGTCGGCCTCGATCAGCACCTGATAGCGGCGCATGTCCATGATGTGGTCGACGTGCTCGATGTCGACGGGGCACTGCTCGACGCACGCGCCGCAGGAGGTGCACGACCAGAGGACCTCGGGGTCGATGACGCCGAGAGCCTGGCCGTCACCGATCAGGGGGCGCACGGCCTGGATCTCGTCGGAGCCGCGGTGGCGCTCGAACCCGGACTCGGGCACGCCATGACCGGTGCCGTCGTGCCCGCCGTCGTTGTTCGCGCCGTCGATGGTGACCGCGCCCTCGTCGGGGGCGTCCTTGCCGCCGATCATGTACGGGGCCTTCGCGAACATGTGGTCGCGCAGGTCCATGATCAGCAGCTTGGGCGAGAGCGGCTTGCCGGTGTTCCACGCCGGGCACTGGCTCTGGCAGCGACCGCACTCGGTGCAGGTCGCGAAGTCGAGCATGCCCTTCCAGGTGAAGTCCTCGATCTTGCCGCGGCCGAAGGCGGCGTCCTCGGGCGGATCCTCGAAGTCGATCGGCTTGCCCTCGTACTCGAGGGGCTGCAGCGGGCCGAGGGCCTTGGGCAGACGCTTGGCCGACACGTTGATCGGCGCGATGAAGATGTGGAGGTGCTTGGAGTAGAGCACCACGACGAGGAAGACCAGGGCGACCCCGATGTGGAGCAGCAGGAACACGGTCTCGAGGACGAACAGCGTGGTCTCGGACAGGCCGCTGAACAGCCGGCCGACGCCGATCGAGACGTAGGCGCCGGAGTCGTAGGGCAGGTTGCCCGCCGCGGAGGACGAGCCCCGGAAGGCGAACAGCGTCCAGACCACGTTGAGGATCAGGAAGAGGATCAGCCACGCCCCGCCGGTGTGGGAGCCGTAGAAGCGGGACGAGCGCGCGCGGCGCTCCGGGGCCTGCTGCACGCGCATGATCGCGAAGGCGATGATCGAGAGCAGCACCATGACGGCGATGAAGTCCTGGATGAAGCCCAGGACCGGCGAGCGCCCGATCAGCGGAATGTGGAAGTTCTCCACGAACAGGGCGCCGTAGGCCTCGATGTAGACCGTCAGCAGGATGATGAAGCCCCACATGGTGAACAGGTGGGCGAGGCCGGGGATCGACCAGCGGAGCAGCTTGCGCTGGCCGAAGACCTCCACGAACTGCGCCCGCACGCGGGCGCCCAGGCCGTCGAGGCGCTTGGCGTCGGGCTGCCCCGACGCGATCAGGGAGTAGAGCCACCACGCCCGGCGGGCGGACACGGCCACCACGACCAGGGTCAGGGCGAGGCCCAGGACCAATCGGACGACCACTGCTGGACCTCCCCGCGATCCCGGGCGCCTGCCGCACCGGGGTGACGAACACCGTCGGCGGCACTGTAACCGCCGGTCCCGACGTCGGCGCTGCCAGAGGTGACCAGCACTACCCGCGAGTAACTTCGGGGGGCGGAGCAAGCGTTTGCCATTGCGAAGATCTGAGGGCTCGCCCCGGAGTGTGACAACCGTCCGTGGCAGGGTCGTGACGATAGGCTCCGTCGGTGACGGGGACGGGCGGCCTTCCCCGCGATCCGGTCGCGAAGGGTTCACCATGCACCGACGATCGAGGCACGTCGTGCTCGACGGAGGGTGGTCGGCGCCGTCGCTCAGCGTGCCGAAGGGGTGTTGCTCGCTCCGGACGGCGTGTTTACTCGACCGGTCGAGAACGGACCCACTGGCACGATCGTCCGCGGGAGGACCTTCATGACCGTCACGTCCCTCGGCGCGGACCTGCTGGCGCAGGCCCCGGGGACCGGCGGGCTCCAGGGGTGGATACAGGACAACATCGTCCCGCTGATCCTCCTGGGCATCGCCATCATCATGCTCTGGATCGGTGGCCGGGGGGACAACGCGGGTGTGGCGCGGCGCAGCGTCGGCCTGATCATCGGGCTCATCGCGCTCGGCATCGCCCTGACCCCGGGCGCCGGTGCGCGGGTGGGCGCGTTCTTCGCCCAGCTCATCACCGGGTGACCCGGGTGCACATCCGCACCGACGACGAGGTCTACCGCGTCGACGCCGTCTGGCTGGGGCCGCCGCGCGCGACGTTCCCCTGGCGCGCCCGCTACTCCGCCTACGGCGTCGGGCTGCTCGTGATGGTCGTGGTGATGTTCCTGCAGCGGCGCCTCGGGATCGACCTGGGCTTCTTCTCCGTGGCCTGGGCGCTGCTCATCACCGTGCTCGTCACCCGGTTCGTCTCGCGCCGCATCAACGACGAGCGCCCGCTGCTGGAGTGGTTGACGCTGTTCGCCCACGAGCTGCGGGGCCCGCGGGTCCGGTCCCGGGGGGTCGGCGGCGCGCTCACCACCGGGCACGTCACCGTCCGCCGCGACCGACCGCGCGCGCTCGGTCCGGCCACCGCCGTCGCGCTGCCCCGCGGCACGGCCGCGCGCGCCCTGCCGGCCGCGGACGAGGACCGTGTCGTCTCCTCGCGTGAGGAGGAGCGTGCGGAGGAGTCCGACGACGTCGCCCCCGACGGCGCGTGGGGCCCGCCGCCGGAGGATGCCCGCCGCGTCCCGGCCGCGCGCCGCGCCCCCGGGACCACCGCGCGCCGCGCCCCGACCTACGGCGACGTCGGGCCGGACGCCCGCCGGGCCCGTCGCCGTCCCCCACCCCCGAGCGCGCCGGCCGCACCTGCCGCACCTGCCGCACCTGCCGCGTCGGTGACCACCGCGACGCCCGCGCCACGGACCGACCACCTCACCCCCGGTCTCGACGACGCCGACCCCTCGCACATCCCCCGCGCGCCGCGACGGCGACCCCGGCTGCGCGACGGCCGGACCATCCCCGCCCCCCGCGCCGCCGGCCCGGTCGACGGCGGGTTCGGCCCGCCCTCGTCGGCCGACGTCGGTCCGGCCGAGCCGCTGCGGGCCGACGGCGGGCCGGTCGACGTGCCCTACCGCCCGGCCGCCCGGGGGCTGCCCCCGGGCGCGGCGCGGCCCTCGGCCGCCGACGAGGTCGCCTCCTGGGCCCGGCGGGAGCCGGAACCGGTGCGTGGCCGCCGTGGCGGTGCCCGGAGCACCGACCGCGGCCCGTTCGGCCCCGGGTCGCGGTCGGCCGACCACGGAGGGGCGTGACGATGCTGCGCCGAGGCCGCGGGCGCGACGCCGAGTCGGACGCACCGAAACCGATCGAGGCCGGCTCCCGGGGCGGCGGCCTGCGTCCGGCCCGGGAGTCGGCACCGCGCTCCGGGACCCGGCGCCGCTCCCTGGCCGGGGACGCGCCGGCCGCCGGCTACAAGCCGTCGATCTCGCTGCGCGCCATCGACGGCAACCTCGCCAGGACCGCGACGGCGGTGACCGCCTGGTACCGGCTCGCCCCGCAGCCGTGGAGCTTCCGCAGCGACTCCCAGCGCGAGACGCTGATCCGCCAGATCGCCACCCAGCTCGGTGAGCTGCAGGGGCGGTGGCTGCACGTGCGGGTCACCTCCCGCCCCTACCCGGTCGCGCTGTGGGCCGAGGCGTTCGACCACAACGCGCCCGGTCGGCTGCCCGACGTCTCCGGCGCGCTGAGCTGGGAGGAGTTCCTCGAGGGCGAGCAGCGCCACCTGATGGGGCTGTCGATGTCGGACAAGGAGGTCTTCCTCGGCGTCGAGGTCTCCGGCCGCTCGGTGGTGGACCGCTGGCTGGAGGGCGCCGCGCCGGTGCTCGGCCGCCTGGTGCCCTCGGCGGTCGCCGCGGAGCTCTCCGCGCTGGAGTCCGAGATCACCCACGTCGAGGCCCTCGTGTCGCGGGCCGGGCTCGACGCGGTGCCGGCGACCGCCGAGGACATGGCCTGGCTGATGCACCGTTCGTGCTCGCTGGGCCTCCCCGCGCCCCGCACGGTGACCCCGGTCGCGGGCGAGAACTGGGAGTCCGAGGACCTCGCGGCGTTCACCGACGGGGTCACGCTGGCGCAGGAGCCCTACGCCCCGACGGTGCAGGTGCTCGGCCGCTTCGGCACCCAGCCGGTCCAGCGCCACGTCGCGGTGCTCTCGGTCGGGCTCATGGACGACCTGCGGATCCCCGAGGCCGACGACCCGTGGATGCAGCGCAGCGACCGCCTGCCGTTCCCGGTCGAGTGGTCGGCGCGGATCTACATCCGCAAGCCGGAGGAGGTCGCCGGCGAGCTGCAGCGCCAGATGGGCAAGGTGCGCAGCCAGATCCGGCACTACACCCACGACCACGACCTCGATCCCCCGATGTCGCTGACCCGCCAGGCCGACCGGGTGCTCCAGATCGAGGACGAGCTCTCGGGGGGACTGACCCAGCTCAACACCCGGGTCTACGGCTGGTGGCGGATCGCGGTGTCGGGGCGTGACGAGCCGGAGGCCCTGACCCGCGCCCAGCAGGTCGTCGACCTCTACCGGCCGCGGGTGGCCATGGAGCACCCCGAGGCCCAGTACGCCTACGCGCGCGAGTTCATCCCCGGCGAGCCGCTGGCCTCGACGGCCTACCGCCGCCGCGGCTCGGTGACCTGGGTGGCCGCCGGGGTGCCGACGGCGTCCGCGTCGGTGGGCGACCGCCGCGGCGTCATGATCGGCGAGACCTGCACCGCGACGCGCCGCCCGGTGGCCTGGGACCCGTGGATGGCCCAGGAGGTGCGGCGCGCCTCGGGCCTGACCGCCGTGGTCGGCGGGCTGGGCTCGGGCAAGTCGTTCCTCACCGGGCTGCTGGTCTACAAGACGCTGCGCGCCGGGGCCCGCTGGACCGTGCTCGACCCGTCCGGCCCGCTCGCGGAGCTGACCAAGCTCCCCGAGATCGCGCCGTTCGCCCGCCACATCCACCTGCTCGGCGCCGACCCCGGGATCCTCAACCCCTACCGCGTGGTCGCCGAGCCCCGCCGGGACCACTTCCTCGACGAGGAGGACCCGGACAAGGCGTGGCGCCGCGAGCGGTCGCTGGCCGCCGCCACCCGCCGCCGGCTCGTCCTCGACGTGCTCACCGGCCTGCTGCCCTTCGACGTCGCGCGCCTGCCGCACACCCGGATCGTGCTGCTGCGGGCGGTCCGCGAGGTCGGCGGCGCCCCGGACCGCGACCCCGGGCAGGTCATCGCCGTGCTGCGTCGCCACGCCCGCGAGGGCGAGGAGCACGCCGACGTCGTCGCCGACTTCCTCGACGAGCGCCGCGAGCTGCCCCAGGCGGCCCTGCTGTTCCCCGACCCGCAGGCCGACCCGCGCGACGACCCGTGGCTCGGCGAGGAGAACTACCGCCTCACCGTCCTGACGATGCAGGGGATGTCGCTGCCGCGGCCGGGCAGCCCGCGCGAGGAGTGGACCGACGGCGAGTCCCTGGCCGTGGAGCTGCTCAACCTCGCCTCCTGGCTGACCCAGCGCACGATCTACACGGCGGACCGCAACCTGCGGAAGGGCGTCGCGCTCGACGAGACCCACTTCCTGTCGCAGAATCCCGACCGGCAAGGTCCTCATCGACCGGCTCGCCCGCGACTCGCGCAAGTTCAACGTCCGCGCGCTGTTCGCCTCCCAGCTCGCCGGCGACCTGCTGCGGGTGCCGGGCTTCGCCTCGCTGGTCAACGCCGTGTTCGTGGGCCGCACCGACGACGCGGAGGCCCAGGCCGACGCGCTGCGCCTGCTGCGGGTGCCCACCGAGGTCGGCTACGAGGAGATGCTCGGCACGCTGTCGCCGCGCCCGCGCCACGACGACCGCCCCGACGACACCCCGCGCCAGTTCGTGTTCGCCGACGGCCACGGGGGCGTCGAGAAGATCCGGATCGACCTGGAGGGCCCGCACCTCGAGCACCTCCGCGACACCCTGGACACCAACCCCGACGCGCAGCGCGTGCACCGCCCCGGCGCTGGGAGACGGAGCGGAACGGAGTTCGACCCGACCGGCGCCGCCGCCGTCCCGCCGGTGCCGCCCGTGGCCCCGATCGCGGCCGGCCGCCGCCCCGCCCCGTCCGTGCCGCCGGGGGCTCCCGCGCCGCCCCGGGTCGCCCCGCCCGAGAGCGACGGCGAACGCACCGGGCCGGTGCCGGTCGTCCGGGACGCGCCCGTCCACCCGCCCCGGACCCGCGACCCGCTCGTGGAGCGGACGGTCGTCGAGGGCACCGTTCTCGACGAGCGCCCCGACGGGGCGGACGGGATCGGCGGGGTCGGCGGAGCCCCCTCCCTCCCCACCGGGCTCGACGACCTGGTGCCCGACCTCGACGACGACCTCGCGCCCGCCCGGTCCCCCGGTTCCGACGCGGGCGCCGACGACGAACAGTGGGCCGACGCCTGGGTGATGGACGAGGGGCCCGCGACCGGGGACGCGGTCGGCGAGCTCGCCGACGACGGCACCGTCACCACCCCCGCCGACCGGAGCTCCGGGCGGTGGGTCGTCGCCGGGCGGCCCCACCCCGGGGCCCCGGGATGAGGGGGTGAAGGCGTGACGGTCGTCGTCGCCGTCATCGCCGTCGCGGTCCTGCTGGGATGGCGGCGGAGCCGCCACGCGCGCCCGGAACAGGCACGGCCCCGCGGGCCCCGCTCGCGATGCCGCGCCGCGGTCGTCGTCACCGCCCTGCTCACCGGCCTCGTGCTCGTCGCGATCCCGGCGTCGGCCGCGCCGCTCGACTGCAAGGCGCCGCCCGATCCGGACCGCCCCGGTACCGGGCTCGTCGGCTCGCTCGACCCGGCGCCGATCGGGGTCGGGGCCCCGGGCAGCGTCTACGCCGAGGTCGGCTACGCCGGGCAGGTCTGGTGGACCTACGACGTGGGCTGTGGGCCGAGCGCGGCGCGCGACCCCGCGGCGAGCACCGACACCTGGCTCGGCAACCAGTTCTTCGACATCGCCAAGCTCATCGTCGGCGGCGTCAACTGGGCGCACTACCTCATCGAGCGCGGCAGCGGGCTCCTCCAGCCCCTCGACGGCATCGTCCAGTCCGGCACGCAGGCGATGTACAGCGCCGTCTTCACCACGTGGGCCGGCCTCGCGCTGCTGGTGCTGGCGGCGATCCTGCTGCTGCTCGCCATGCGCGGGGACCTGTCCCGCCAGGCGCAGCGGGGCGGGATCGCGCTCGTCGCCCTCGTCATCGCCGCCGGTGCGTACGCGGCCCCGATCCGCTGGTCGAGCGCGCTGGACGGGGTCCTGCTCGACGGCGTCACCGCGATGCAGCGCGGGTTCCTCTCCCAGATCGGGGCGGGGGACGCCAACACGCTGCCGACGCTGCTGAGCGACCAGATCGTCTACACCAACTGGCTGCGCGGGCAGTACGGCTCGGCCGAGGTGCCGCAGGCCCAGGCCGACGGGCGCGACCTGCTGCGGGCGCAGACCTTCACCAAGCAGGAGGTCGCCGACCGGCAGGACGGGCAGGCCCAGGCCGAGGCCAAGCAGCAGCAGTACACCGCGATCGCCGACCGGGCCGGCGACCGCTACAGCTACTTCCAGGGCCGGCAGGGTTCCCGGATCGGCGCCGGCATGCTGGCCCTGGTCCAGGCTGCGTGCATCGGGCTCTTCCAGCTGATGAGCAAGATCCTCGTGCTGGTGTCGATGCTGGTGATCCGGTTGATCGTCATGATCGCGCCGGCCCTCGCCGTGCTCGCGCTGGTCAAGCCGGAGGTCCTGCCCGCGACGCTGCGCGTCGGGGGCGCGGCGCTGGTCAACACGTTGCTCGTCAGCGCGATGGCCGGTCTCCACTCGCTGATGGTGATCGCCCTGTTCCGCCCCGGGTCCGGTGTCGACACCTGGCTGGCGCTGCTCGTGACCGGCGTGGTGACCGTGGTGTTCTGGGCTCTGTCCCGGCCGTTCCGGCGCCTGACCGCGATGGTGTCGCTGACCCGCGACCAGCTCAGCGGCGTCCTGCCCGCCGCCGGTACCGGGGTGTTCGGGCGGATGCTGGGCAGCGGCGGGACGCCGGACCGCCAGGACGGATGGTGGCAGGAACGCCGCACCGGGGCGGGCGGCTCGTCCGGCAGCGGCTGGCGACCGGAGAGCAGCGCCCCGGCCCGGACCGACGCCGAGCCCGCCACCGCGGCAGGCGGGGGCCCGCTGCGCGTGGACAGCGAACGCGTGGGCGCCCGGTCCGGCGACGGCGGCGACCCGGCCGCCGCGCTCGCCGGCCGGTCGGCGTCGCGCCGCGCGTTGCCCGCCGGCGCGGCGACCGGGACCCCGCGCGGCGACCGGGACGCGACCCCGGCCCGGCTGCGCACGGAGGCCGACCGCGGGCTGTACCGCAGCGTCGCCGCCCGCACCGGCGAGGCCGGCGGTCCCCGGCGTCCGGTGCAGGCCGAGCTGGTGGACGGCGCGCCCGTCTACCGGATCTACCGGCCGAGCCGGCCGGTCGGTTCGGGCGGGACCTCCGGGTCCTCGGCGCGCGGCTCCTACGCCCGGTCGGCCCCCACCCCGCGCACCTCCGCCGACGGAGGCCCGCGTGCCGATCCGGACTAGACGCGGCCGGGCCGCCGCCTACCGCTCGCTGTGGGAGTGGCCGCTGCACTCCCCGGTGCGCCTGTTCGGCTGCCTGGTGGTGCTCACGCTCGTCGTGGTCGGCGTCTCGGCGCTGAGCGGGCTGGTGGGGTCCGGGCCCGGCCGCTCCTCGGGCGCGCTCGCCCCGGCCGCCCCGAGCGCCGCCCCCCGGGCGCCCGCGGCGGCGGCCCCGCCCGCGGAGCTCACCCCCGCCACGCTGCCGGTGGCCGACGTCCCGCCGGTCGCCCTGGCCGTCGCGCAGCGGTGGACCGAGGCGTGGGCCACCCACCCGCCCGGGGTCACCCCCGAGCGCTGGACCGCGGGCCTCGCGCCGTACACGACCGAGGAGTACCTCGCGGTCCTCGCCTCGGTCGACCCCGCCAACGTCCCGGGCACCCGCGTCACCGGGCCGCCCCAGGCCGTCGAGGTGCGCCCCGAGGCGGTGCGCGTGCAGGTGCCCACCGACGCGGTGCGCCTCGAGCTGCTGCTCGTGCAGATCGGTCCCGGGGACTGGCGGGTGTCCGGTTACGACCGGGCGTCCTAGGCGGGCCGACCCGTGATCACGCCGCCCCGCCTGCCCGAGAAGCTGCGGATCCTGCGCCTGCTCCTGCCGGTCGCCGTCCTCGCCGCGTTCATGGCCCTGGTGCTCGCGGGCGGTCTGCTGGTGGTCGGCCAGTTCGGCCTCGGCGGAGGGGACGGCACCGACCCCGGGGCCTGCGACGCGAGCAGCGGCGACGGTGGGTCGGCCGCGGTGCCCGAGACGTCCGCCGACCTCGCCCCGGTCCAGCGCCAGGCCGCCGCCACGATCATCGGGGTCGCCAAGGGCATGGCCCTGCCGCCGCGGGCGTGGGTGGTCGCGCTGGCGACCGCCATGCAGGAGTCGCAGATGGGCACGGTGGGCATGGACGTGGCCACCGATCACGACTCGCTCGGCCTCTTCCAGCAGCGCCCGAGCCAGGGGTGGGGCACGCCGGAGGAGGTCCGCGACCCCGTCTACTCCACCCGCACGTTCCTGTCGCGCCTGCTCACGGTGCCCGGCTGGGACACCATGCCGGTGACGCGCGCGGCCCAGACCGTGCAGCGCTCGGCCTTCCCCGGTGCCTACGCCAAGTGGGAGCCGCTGGCGACGAGCCTGGTCAGCGACCTCGCCGGGGTGACCGGGGCGATCCAGGAGTGCACCCCGGCCGAGGCGGCGGCCCAGGGCCCGGTGACCGCGCTGCCGCCGGGCGTGGCCCGCACCGCCATCGAGTTCGCGCTCGCCGCGACCGGCAAGCCCTACGTCTGGGGTGCGACGGGCCCGAGCAGCTACGACTGCTCGGGGCTGATGCTGCGGGCCTTCGAGCGCGCCGGGATCGTCCTGCCGCGCGTGTCCCGCGAGCAGTACACCGCGGGCGCCCACGTGCCGGTCGCGCAGGCCCAGCCCGGCGACCTGCTCTTCTGGGGCTACGACACGCACGACCCCGACACCATCCACCACGTCGCCCTGTACCTCGGCAACGGGCAGATGATGGAGGCACAGCAGACCGGGGTGCCCCTGGGCACACGCGCGGTCTCGTTCGACGAGGACGAGCTCCTCCCCCTCGCCACGCGCCCGGGGACCGGGTCGACCCGGGCCTGAGGGCGGATTTCCCCAAGAGTTGAGTCCGGCGGGAACAACTCTGCGATCCTGCCCGTTGGATCGAACGAAGCGAGTTGAGCGACCATCACTCAGGTCTGGTTTGCGACCGACAGCGGTCGGCCCGATACTTGAGCTACAGGCACTCAACACCGGAGAAAGTCTCGAGAGGAGACGTCAGCATGGCGCGAGCGGTCGGCATCGACCTGGGAACGACCAACTCGGTGGTCGCCGTCCTGGAGGGCGGCGAGCCGACGGTGATCGCCAACTCCGAGGGCAGCCGCACGACCCCGTCGGTGGTCGCGTTCGCCCGGAACGGCGACGTACTGGTGGGCCAGTCGGCCAAGAACCAGGCGGTGACCAACGTCGACCGGACGATCCGGTCGGTCAAGCGCCACATGGGCGCGAGCTGGACCACCGAGATCGACGACAAGAAGTACAACGCGCAGGAGATCAGCGCGCGCACGCTGCAGAAGCTCAAGCGCGACGCCGAGGCCTACCTGGGCGAGACGATCACCGATGCGGTGATCACCGTCCCGGCCTACTTCGAGGACGCCCAGCGTCAGGCCACCAAGGAGGCCGGCCAGATCGCGGGCCTCAACGTCCTGCGCATCGTCAACGAGCCGACCGCCGCCGCCCTGGCCTACGGGCTGGACAAGGGCGACGCCGAGCAGACGATCCTCGTGTTCGACCTCGGTGGCGGCACGTTCGACGTCTCGCTGCTCGAGATCGGCGACGGCGTCGTCGAGGTCAAGGCCACCAACGGCGACAACGAGCTCGGTGGTGACGACTGGGACGAGCGGATCATCAAGTGGCTCGTCGAGAAGTTCAAGAACTCCCAGGGCATCGACCTCGGCAAGGACAAGATGGCCATGCAGCGGCTGCGTGAGGCCGCGGAGAAGGCCAAGATCGAGCTGTCGAGCTCGACCTCGGCGGGCATCAACCTGCCCTACATCACGGTCGACGCCGACAAGAACCCGCTGTTCCTCGACGAGACGCTGTCGCGCTCGGAGTTCCAGCGGATCACCGCGGACCTCCTCGACCGCTGCCGCCGCCCGTTCAACCAGGTGGTCAAGGACGCCGGCATCTCGGTCGGTCAGATCGACCACGTCGTGTTGGTCGGTGGCTCGACGCGCATGCCCGCCGTGACCGACCTGGTCAAGGAGCTCACCGGCGGCAAGGAGCCCAACAAGGGCGTCAACCCGGACGAGGTCGTGGCCGTCGGCGCGACCCTGCAGGCCGGTGTGCTGCGCGGTGACGTCAAGGACGTCCTGCTGCTCGACGTCACCCCGCTGTCCCTGGGTATCGAGACCAAGGGCGGCGTGATGACCAAGCTCATCGAGAAGAACACCACGATCCCGACCAAGAAGTCGGAGGTCTTCACCACGGCCGAGAACAACCAGCCGTCGGTGCAGATCCAGGTGTTCCAGGGCGAGCGCGAGATCGCGGCCGGCAACAAGAAGCTCGGCATGTTCGAGCTCACCGACCTGCCGCCCGCCCCGCAGGGCGTGCCGCAGATCGAGGTCAGCTTCGACATCGACGCCAACGGCATCGTCAACGTGTCGGCGGTCGACAAGGGCACCGGCAAGTCGCAGCAGATGACGATCACCGGCGGCTCGGCGCTGTCCAAGGAGGAGATCGACCGCATGGTCTCCGACGCGGAGGCCCACGCCGACGAGGACCGCAAGCGCCGCGAGGCCGCCGAGGCCCGCAACCAGGCCGAGACCCTCGTCTACCAGACCGAGAAGTTCATCGCCGACAACGACGAGAAGCTCCCGGTCGACGTGAAGGAGAAGGTCCAGGCCGCCGTCGGTGACCTGCAGGAGGCGCTCAAGGGCGACGACACCGAGGCGATCAAGGCCGCCTCGGAGAAGGTCGCCACCGAGTCCCAGCAGCTCGGTCAGGCGCTCTACGCGCAGCAGCAGGCCTCCGGGGAGGCTGGCGCTGCCGGTGCCGAGGGTGCCGCCGGTGCCGGGGCGGACGCCCAGGCCGACGACGTCGTCGACGCCGAGATCGTCGACGACGACACGCCGAAGCAGTGACCGACCGCGACCCGTCCGGCCCGGCGCACGACGCCGGGCCGGCGGGAGCGGCGTCACGCCGCGCTCCGGGAGAAGACGAGGAGGTCACAGTGCAGAATCCGGGCGTCGGGCACGACACCACCGACTCGGCCGTCGGCGGCGTGCCCACCTCCGGTCGGGAGGACTCCGCGGTCGGTACCGACGAGCATCCCTCGGTCGAGGACCTGGGGCGGTTGGTCGACGCCGCCGAGGTCGCCGCGGCCTCGGCGGACGCGTCCGCCGCGTCGCTCGCGGAGCCGTCGGTCAGCCAGCAGGCGCCGGCCGAGGCCGCGCCCGCCGATGGCGAGCTGGACGGGGTGCGGGCCGAGCTGGCCGAGCGCACCGCCGACCTGCAGCGCGTGTCGGCGGAGTACGCGAACTACCGGCGGCGCGTCGAGCGTGACCGCGAGGCCACGGTCGCCGGGGCCAAGGCGCAGGTCGCCTCCGACCTGCTCACCGTGCTCGACGACGTCGACCGTGCCGAGAACCACGGCGACCTGACCGGCCCCTTCAAGGTGGTCGGCGACCGCCTGCGCGAGAGCCTGCAGCGCGCCGGCCTCGTGTCGTTCGGGGCCGAGGGCGACCCCTTCGACCCGACGCAGCACGAGGCGGTCGCCCAGGACACCTCCCCCGAGGTGAGCGTGCCCACGGTGACCACGGTGATGCGGCGCGGTTACCGCTTCGGCGAGCGGGTGCTGCGCCCCGCGATGGTCGCGGTGACCGACACCGACGGTTCCGCGCCCTCGGCCGACCAGGTGTCGGCCGGTTCGGATCGCCCCCCGGGCTGAGTCCGCCCTGACAGAGTCCCCACGAGAACCCCCGACGGCCGTCCCGGCCCCGACCCGCGAGAGGAGCAGTCCCGCCGATGAGTGCCCGTGACTGGGTCGAGAAGGACTACTACCGCGAGCTGGGCGTGGCCAAGGACGCGTCGGCCGAGGACATCAAGAAGGCCTACCGCAAGATCGCGCGCGAGAACCACCCCGACGCCAAGCAGGAGGACGCCAAGGCCGAGGCCCGGTTCAAGGCCGCGGGCGAGGCCTACGGCGTGCTGTCGGACGCCGAGAAGCGCCGGCAGTACGACGAGGCCCGCTCGCTGATGGGCTCGGGCCGCTTCGGCGGGTTCGGCCGTGGTGCCGGGGCGGCCCCGGGCGGCGGGGGCTTCTCCGCCGGGTTCGACGTCGGGGACCTGTTCGGCAACGGAGGCCGCGGCGCGCCCGGCGGCGGGGGCCTCGGGGATCTGTTCGGCGGGCTCTTCGGCGGTGGCGCGCCCCCCGGGGCGGGTACCGCCGGTCCGGGCGTCGGGGCCCGGGCCCGCGAGCAGCGCGGCGCGGACGTCGAGACCGACGTGCGCATCGACTTCGCCGAGGCGGTCGGCGGCACGACGCTGCCCCTGCGCCTCGCGTCGCCGGCCCGCTGCTCCACCTGCTCGGGCTCCGGGGCGCGGCCCGGGACCAGCCCGCGCATGTGCCTGAACTGTGGCGGCGCCGGTCTGGTCTCGCGCAGCCAGGGTGCCTTCGCGTTCAGCGAGCCGTGCCGCGACTGCGGCGGCAGCGGCTCGATCGTCGACGACCCGTGCCCCGAGTGCGGCGGCGACGGCGTGAGCACCCGCTCCCGGACCCTGACGGTGCGCATCCCGGCGGGCGTCGACGACGGCCAGCGCATCCGTCTGTCCGGGCAGGGCCAGCCCGGCAGCCACGGCGGTCCCGCCGGCGACCTGTTCGTCGTCGTGCACGTCAACGGCGACGACCTGTTCGGCCGTTCGGAGCGCAACTCCGACGACCTGACCCTCACCGTGCCGGTGACCTTCCCCGAGCTCGTCGACGGCACCACGGTGACCGTGCCGACGATGGACGGCAAGGTCTCGCTCAAGGTGCCCGCCGGCAGCCCGAGCGGGCGCACCCTGCGGGTCCGCGGGCGCGGCGTCAAGCGCAAGGACGGGCGCACCGGCGACCTCCTGGTCACCGTCGAGCTCTCGGTGCCCCAGCCCCTGAACGCGGCCGCGCGCCAGGCCCTCGACGACTACGCCGCCGCGACCCGCGACCACGATCCCCGCGCCGACCTCACCGCTCGCGCCGAGCGCGCGGGACGTCGAGAGACCGCGTCATGAGCCCGGCCGGAGGGGGCGGGCCCGGACGGGCACGCCAGAGCCCCTGGCCGGCGCCGCTCGGGTCGGGACAGGCTCCGGCCCTCCCCGCCTGGGCCGACGAGGACACCCCGGTCTTCGTCATCTCGATCGCCGCGCAGATCGCGGGCATGCACGCCCAGACGTTGCGCTCCTACGACCGGATCGGTCTCGTCAGCCCCGGCCGCGCCAGTGGCGGGGGGCGGCGCTACTCGGTGCGCGACATCGCCCTGCTGCGCGAGGTGCAGCGGCTGTCCCAGGAGGACGGCGTCAACCTCGCGGGTATCAAGCGGATCATCGAGCTCGAGCGCGAGGTCGGCCTCCTGACCGACCGGCTCGCCGAGCTCACCGAGGAGCTCGCCCGCTGGCGCGCCGGGGCCGAGCAGGGCCAGCGCGGTGAGCGGCTGCCCGCGCGGCGCAGCCAGTCGGTCGTCGTGTGGCAGCCCCATCCCCGTCGGGGGGAGTAATGCCTGGGACGGGTGGGGCCGTGACGGTGTCCCCGACCGGGAACGAGGGGGTGTGATGGTCGCACGGACGATCAAGGCTCGCCTCCGACGCTGGGCCGCGCCGCCCGTGCCCCGCCACCTGGCGCGTCGGTGGCGGCAGCCGGACGCGTCCGGGCGGGAGCGGCTGCGCGCCGCGATGGCCGGGCGGGCCCCGCGGACGACGCGGCGGATCTCGACGAGCGGCCCCCGGCCGGGGGCCTCGCCGACGACACCGAGGGGCGGCTCCAGGTCTTCCGGGAGAACGTGGTGCCGTGGCTGGACGCCGTGCTGCCCCTGGACGGCGCCGAGATCCTGGAGATCGGCTGTGGCCGGGGGAGCTCCACCGTGGCCCTCGCCGAGCAGGGTGCCCGGGTCACCGGCATCGACATCCTGCCCGAGCGCATCGAGGTGGCGCGGACCCGCTGCGAGGTCTACGGCACCGCCGCCGAGTTCCACGTCGTGGACGCGGTCGGGGTGGACGACCTGTTCGGCGACCGCGACTTCGACCTCGTCATCTTCTTCGCCGCGCTCGAGCACATGACCCTCGACGAGCGGCTGGCGGCGATGGCGGCCGCATGGCGGATGCTCCGGCCGGGACGCTGCTGGTGTGTGATCGACACCCCGAACCGGCTCTGGGTGTACGACGGGCACACCGCGCACCTGCCGTTCTTCCACTGGCTCCCCGACGAGCTCGCGCTCCGCTACATCCGCAACAGCCCGCGGCCCGAGCTCGCCGAGTTCGGCGCAGACCCGGGCGGGCGGAGCGTCGTGGAGCTCGCCCGGCACGGTCGTGGCGTGAGCTACCACGAGTTCGAGCTGGCCATGGCCCACCCGGGCGAGCTCGACGTGGTGGACACCCTGAGCAGCTACCGGTCCCGGACGAGCCCCGCCTGGCGCCTGCTGAGGCAGGCGAACCCCGCCCGGAGGGTCGAACGCCTCCTGCGGCGGACCGGGCCGGCCATGCACCCCGGCTTCTTCGAGGAGAGCCTCGACCTCGTCATCAGGAAGGGCACCGATGCGGGGTGACCGTGGCGCTCAGTCGGTGAAGGGGTCGTACCGGATGTGGTCGAGCCCGACGCCGTCGACGAGCAGGGCCGACGCGGTCGCGCGGATCATCGCCGGCGACCCCGACAGCAGGATGTCGTGGTCCGTCCAGTCCCCGCCGCGCACCACGGCGTCCGGCAGCACGCCGGGCACCGACTCGGTGTCGAGGGGGTCCTCCTCGCAGACCGCGGCCACCGAGAGCCACGGGTGCTCGTCGGCGAGAGCGGTGAGCCGGTCGAGGACGGTCAGGTCCCCGGGCACGCGACCGCCGAGGAACACCGTGCACGCCCGGGGGCGCGCCCAGCGGGCCATGTCCTCGCAGAGCGCGAGCACCGGCGCGCCACCGGTCCCACCGGCCACCATGAGCACGTCGCGGGGGTCGCGCGGGTCGAGGCCGAGCCGTCCCGCGGCCGGAGCGAGGCGCCACCGGTCGCCGGTGGCGGCGTGGGCGACGATCGCCCGGCTCACCCAGCCGCCCTCGACGGCGCGCACGTGGAACTCCAGCAGACCGTCGGGCCGAGGAGCGGTCGCGGGGCTCAGCGGGCGCCACATCCGCGGACGCTGCGGCACCTCGACGGTCAGGTACTGGCCGGCGAGGTGCGGAACGGGGACGTCCGGGGCGACGTGGACGACGGCGAGATCCCAGCTCAGGCGGCGGTGCCCGACGATCGTGCCCTCGACGGTGGCCGGCGCCGCGGCCGCCGAACGGACCGCGGCCTCCATCGGTCCGGCCGCGAGCGAGAACGCGCGCACCCAGGTGTGCTCCACGGCCGCATCCCACGCCGTGCCACCGAAGCGGCGCATCGCCCCGACCAGCGCGACCCCGAGGGCCTCGTACTGGGTGGCGTCGAGCCCGAGCGCGCGGTGCTCGCGCACCAGCGGCTCCACCATCACCCGGAGCTCCTCGGGCCGGTCGACGGTGCTCATCGGCAGCACCAGCGACCGCAGCAACCGGCGCGCCGGCGGCACGATCTGCGCCGGGAACAGGGCCCGCGTCTCGGGAGCGAGGCTGCAGAGCAGCGCGGCGAACCAGCCGGCGATCTCGTCGACGCGCGGCTCGACCTCGGCCCATGTCTCGCGGACCGTGCGGGCCGCGTGCTGCTCGGGGGTCTCGGCCGGGTCCGCGGTGCGCGGCACGCGCGGGGCCGCGGGCTCCGCGGGTGGCGCGGGCGTCACGGCGCGTGAGGCGCTGCGCGCGGCCGGAACCTCCACGGCGGCGACCGGCGGCGGGATGGTCTCCGGGACGAGGAGTCGGCCCGAGGGCGCGCCGGGCTCGCGGGCCGGCGTGACCGCGGCGTCCTGGACCGCGGCGACGTCCTCGGCCGGGGCCACGTCCTGCGGGACCACGTCCTCCGGGGCGGCGTGGCGGCCGGGGCGGACGAACGGCGTGGTCGGCGGCGGGGGCGGGACCGCGCGGACGGCGGCCAGGCGGGGGCCGGAACGGGACGTCGTGGGGCGCGCGGGAGCCGGACCCGGGCCGTCACCGGCCAGTGGTTCCGCGGACATGCGCCGCTCCCCTCCCCGAACACCCGGCGGGACTGTGATACCCGCGAGACCGCTCCACTATGACAGCCCACGCCTCGGCGTCACGCACGGTCCACACCCGTGGGGCGGTTCTCGGAGGTCCGATCGGCCCTGGAGGACCGTCGCGGAGCCGCTGAGCTGCGACGATGGCGCGCGAGGCGGCCAAGGACCGTCGCGGAGCATGTCGCTGTGTGTGATCGCCGGGGAGCGCGTCCGGGTGGTCGATCGCGTGGTCGTCACACCACGACAGAGTTGAGCGGATTAGACTCAAGTCCGAGGGCGTTGTCCCTCACAGACCCGTACGACGGGTCACGGGCAGGCAGAGCAGGAGAACCGATGGACTTCACCCCGACGACCAGGACGCAGCAGGCGGTCTCGACCGCCGTGCGCGCCGCGACCGCCGACGGCCACCCGCAGGTCTCGCCGGCACACCTGACCATCGCGCTGCTGGATCAACCCGACGGGCTGACCGAGCCGCTGCTGCGCGCGGTCGGCGCCGACCCGGCCGCCGTGCGCGCCGACATCGAGAAGGTGCTGAGCTCGCTGCCCAGCGCCAGCGGGTCGAGCGTGTCCGCCCCCCAGTTCGACCGCGAGACCGCGCGGGTCCTCTCGCACGCCCAGCAGCTGGCCGCCGACATGGGCGACGAGTACGTCTCCACCGAGCACCTGCTCGTCGGCATCGCGGCCGCCGGTGGCACCAGCGGCGACGTCCTGCGCCGCCACGGTGCCACGCCCGAGGCGTTGCAGGAGGCCTTCAGCAAGGTCCGGGGCTCGGCGCGCATCACCTCGCCCGACCCCGAGGGCACGTTCCAGGCCCTGGAGAAGTACGGCCAGGACCTCACCGAGCGCGCCCGCTCCGGCGCGCTCGACCCCGTCGTCGGTCGCGACGCCGAGATCCGCCGCGTCGTCCAGGTCCTGAGCAGGCGCACCAAGAACAACCCCGTGCTCATCGGCGAGCCCGGTGTCGGCAAGACCGCGATCGTCGAGGGGCTCGCCCAGCGCATCGTCGCCGGCGACGTTCCCGAGTCGCTGCGGGGCAAGCGCGTCGTCGCCCTCGACCTCGGCTCGATGGTGGCCGGGGCGAAGTACCGCGGCGAGTTCGAGGAGCGGCTCAAGGCCGTGCTCGGCGAGATCACCGACTCCGCGGGCCAGGTCATCACGTTCATCGACGAGCTGCACACCATCGTCGGGGCCGGCGCGAGCGGCGAGTCGGCGATGGACGCCGGCAACATGATCAAGCCGATGCTGGCGCGCGGCGAGCTGCGGATGGTCGGCGCCACCACGCTCGACGAGTACCGCAAGCACATCGAGTCCGACCCGGCCCTCGAGCGCCGCTTCCAGCAGGTCCTCGTGGGCGAGCCGACCGTCGAGGACACCGTCGGCATCCTGCGCGGGCTCAAGGAGCGCTACGAGGTGCACCACGGTGTCCGGATCACCGACGCCGCCCTGGTCGCCGCGGCCGCCCTCTCCGATCGCTACATCACCGCGCGCTTCCTCCCCGACAAGGCCATCGACCTCGTCGACGAGGCGAGCTCGCACCTCCGGATGGAGATCGACTCGCGGCCGACGGAGATCGACGAGGTGGAGCGCGCCGTGCGCCGCCTCGAGATCGAGGAGATGGCGCTGTCCAAGGAGTCCGACGCCGCGTCGGCCGAGCGCCTCACCGCCCTGCGCGCCGAGCTGGCCGAACGTCGCGAGGAGCTCGCGGCCCTCACCGCCCGCTGGCAGGGCGAGAAGGACGCCATCGACGCCGCCCGGGTGCTCAAGGAGCGCCTGGAGACCCTGCGCGGGGAGTCCGATCGCGCCGAGCGCGACGGCGACTACGAGCGGGTGGCGAAGCTGCGCTACGCCGAGATCCCGGCGCTGGAGAAGGAGCTCGCCGCCGCGGACGCGGGATCGAGCGCGCCGGTGATGCTCAAGGAGGAGGTCGGTCCGGACGACGTCGCCGACGTCGTGTCGGCCTGGACCGGCATCCCCGCCGGACGCCTGCTCGAGGGCGAGACGGCGAAGTTGCTGCGCATGGAGGACGAGCTCGGTCGCCGCGTCGTCGGTCAGGCCGAGGCGGTCCGCGCGGTCTCCGACGCCGTGCGCCGGGCCCGCGCCGGCATCTCCGAGGAGGACCGGCCCACCGGCTCGTTCCTGTTCCTCGGCCCCACCGGCGTCGGCAAGACCGAGCTGGCCAAGGCGCTCGCCGCGTTCCTGTTCGACGACGAGCGGGCGATGATCCGCATCGACATGAGCGAGTACGGCGAGAAGCACTCGGTCGCGCGCCTCGTCGGGGCACCTCCCGGCTACGTCGGCTACGACCAGGGCGGTCAGCTCACCGAGGCCGTGCGCCGCCGCCCGTACGCGGTCGTGCTGCTCGACGAGGTCGAGAAGGCGCACCCCGACGTGTTCGACGTGCTCCTGCAGGTCCTCGACGACGGCCGGCTCACCGACGGGCAGGGCCGCACGGTGGACTTCCGCAACACGATCCTCGTGCTGACCTCGAACCTGGGGTCGGCGGCGTTGATGGACACCGCGCTCGACGACGCCGGGCGCCGCGAGAAGGTCATGGAGACCGTCAAGCGCGCGTTCAAGCCGGAGTTCCTCAACCGGCTCGACGACGTCGTGGTCTTCCACGCGCTCTCGACCGAGGAGCTGACCTCGATCGTCGACATCCAGCTCGAACGTCTCGGCGCCCGGCTCGCGGCCCGGCGGCTCACGCTGGCGGTCAGCGAGGCGGCGCGCGAGTGGCTCGCGCTGCAGGGCTTCGACCCGCTCTACGGGGCGCGCCCGCTGCGCAGGCTCGTGCAGTCCGCGATCGGCGACCAGCTGGCGCGCGCCCTGCTCGGCGGCGAGGTCCGCGAGGGCGACACGGTCTCGGTCGACCTCGACGAGCGGGGCGACAGCGGCGTGGGGGCCCTCGTGGTCTCGCGCGCCGCCTGACGCGTCCGTCCGGTCCCGATCGGAGGGGCACCGTCGCTCGACCGGTTCGAGCGGCGGTACCCCCGCCCGCCGGCGGGACATCACCGCCGCAGCGTGCCCGCGACCTGGTCGTCGACCGGCAGGAAGATCGCAGCCGGCGCGGTAGCGCTCCAGCGCCACGTCGCGGAACCCGGCCCCGGCGAGCAGTTCACCGGTGTGCCGCTGCAGGTCGCAGCCCTCGAACGCCCACCGCCACCCGGTCCACAGGCGGCGCTGGAGCCGGGCGCGCAGCCCGTCCTCCGGCGCGGCGACGTGCTCGAGCACGACGAGGCGGCCCCCCGGCCGCAGGATGCGCTGCACCTCGGCGACCGCCGCGGCGGGATCGACCACTGTGCACAGCACCAGCGTGCTCACCACCGCGTCGACGCTCGCGTCGGGGAGCCCCGTGTCCTCCGCGCCCACCGCGTGGATCTCCAGGTCCACGCGGTGACGGGCGGCGGCGTCCCGGAGCGGACCGTGCATCGACGGGTTCGGCTCGATCGCGATGACCCGGGTCCCCGCCGCGTAGTAGCGCATGTTGGCGCCCGTCCCGGCGCCCAGCTCGACGACCGTGCCCGGGAGGTCGTCGAACAGGGCGGCCTTGCGGGCGCCGAGATGGTGGTGGACGTAGCGGTCCATGAGCCGGAAGAAGGCGGCGTTGAGCGGGCCCCGGACGGGGTGGGGTGGAGGCAGCCGGACAGGAGTCGTGGTCATGGCCCCAGCACACCGTCCGACCGCGCTCCGGCGCGTCGCCTCTTCCGGTCATCGACGCGCGTGGCCGGAACGGGCCATCACCGGCGGCGGCGCCTACGGCTCGAGCAGGTGGTGGCGCGTCGCGTAGGCCGTGGCGGCCGCCCGGGAGGGCAGGCCGAGCTTGCCCCGGATGTTCGCGAGGTGCCGGTGCACCGTGTGGGGGCTGAGGGTCAACCGGCGGGCGATCTCCCGGTCGGACAGGCCCCCGGCCACCAGTCGCAGGACCTCCACCTCGCGTGGGGAGAGCACGTTCGCCGGCGCGGTCGCGTGCGGGACCCCGGCGCCTGGCCACGACGGACCCGGGAGGAACCCCGACATCGCCCGCAGCACCGCGCCCGCGTTCCCGCGCCAGGGGAAGTGGTCGCTGCCCTCGAGGCCCACGAAGGCCGCGTCCGGGATGCCGGCGGCGACCTCCCGACCGAGGGCGACGGCGATGGCGCGGTCCTCGAGCCGGTGCACCACGAGGGTCGGGGCCGCGATCCGGTCGAGGTCGGCCCGCACGTCGAAGGCGTACGTGGCGGCGAGTGACGCGGACGCGGCGTCGGCGGTGGCCGAGGCCCGCTGGAAGCGTGCGAAGTCGTCGCGCTCCGCCGCGGTCGCCCCGGGCAGGAACAGGTCCGCGAGCACACGGGAGCCCAGGCCCCAGTGGGCGCCCACGAGGGCGACGAGGTGGTCCCGGACCGCCGGCGGCGCGACGCGGGACCCGTCGGCATAGGTGCCGTAGAGCACGAGGCGCTCGACGAGGTCGGGTCGCCGGGCGGCCAGCGTCGCGGCGACGGGCCCGCCCGAGGACGCCCCGAGGAGCGTCACCGGCCCGTCGCCGAGCGCGGTCACGACCCGGGTCAGTGCCGCGACCTCGCCGTCGAGCGAGGGCTCCGGGTGGCCGGGGAAGAGCCCGGACCCCGGACGGTCGTAGCGCACCACGGTGTGGCGCTCGGCCAGCGCGGCGAAGAACCCCCGGAAGCCCGGGTCCGCCCAGTTCAGCTCGAGGTGGTTCATCCACCACCCGCCGACCACCAGGGGCGGGCCCGCGCCGACCGCGGCCCACGCCACCGCGCGGTCGCCGGAGCGCGCGAACCGGATCGTCTGCCCCGCCGACCCGGCCGCGGGGACGCCGTCCCGCGCGCCCACTCCGCGAGTATGGGCCTCGTTCCGGCGGCCGGAGCCCGTGTCGGCTCAGGGCGCGACCAGCGGCTCCACGCGCCCGTTCGTGCCGTCCACCCGCACCGAGGGCACGCCCGCCAGGCGGGCCACCGCGTCGCGGACACCCACCACGGCGGGCAGGCCGTATTCCCGCGCGACGACGGCGCCGTGGGAGTTCGACCCGCCCATCTCCATCACCAGCCCGCCGGCGGTGAGGAACAGCGGCGTCCACCCGGGATCGGTGGACGGGCACACGAGCACGTCGCCGGGCTCGAGGTGGGCGCCCTGCGGATCGGTGATCACCCGCACGCGGCCGGTGACGGTGCCGGCCGACGCGGGGACGCCGGTCAGGGCGCCGTCCGCAGGCTCGTCCGCGCCGGCCAGGGCCTCGGGCTCCGTGCCGTCGGAGAGCACGACCCGCGGCACGTGCCGGCGGCGCAGCTCGCGGGCGTAGGTGGCGCGCCGCTCGCGGACGAGCGCGCGACGGTCGACGTCCTCCCTGGCCTCGGCGAGGCTGAGGAAGAACACGTCGTCGGCGCCCTCCAGGCGGTCCCGGGACGCGAGGTCGGCGCCCACCGCGGCGAGCTCGGCGCGGGCGGCGCCGAGCACCGTGACCAGCCAGTACTTCGGCAGCTCGCGCAGCCCGACGAGGTCGCGGGCACGGCGCAGGGCCGCGGCGACGACCCGTCCGCGCAGCTCCGCCCGCGCGTGCCGCCAGGCGCTCGATCGTCGCGTCGGCCTCACCCGCGCTCCGGGCGAACACGGTGTCCGGGGCGCGCCCGGGGTCGGCCAGGCGCACGTAGTTGGCCAAGACGCCGAGCAGGTGGGTGGGGTCGTCGGACCAGCGCGGCAGGCCCAGGTCGATCTCGGCGACGGCGCGCCGGCCGTGGGCGAGAAGGAAGGCGCCGAGGCCCGCGGCGAGCGCAGGCGGCCAGGTGTCGCGCCGCGCGGCGAGCTCCGCGGGCGCGGTGCCGGTGAGGGCGGCGACGGTGGCGGGGTCGTCACGCAGGTGGGCGGCGACGTCCCAGAGGGCGAGGTCCATCTCCGTGGTGACGTTGTGCGGCAGGCCGCGCAGGACGGTGCCGAGCTCGCCGGGCCGGGCGCGCTCGCCGAGGAGCTTCGCGGCGAGGCCGAGGGCCAGGAACCCCGCGGCGGGCGCCGGGGCGATCTGCGGCGCCATCGGCGCGAAGCGCGTCGCGAGCATCCAGCGGACGCGCTCGACACGCTCCACCCGCCCGGCGGCCGGGCGCGCCGGCAGGGTCGCCGCGGCCTCGCGCACCCGGGCGTACGCCCGCTCGCGGGCGCGGGCGGGCCGGATCCAGGCCCCGACGACGGCCGGCGGGATCCGGTATCGGAGCGCGACCCGTCCGACCCGGCGCAGCGTGGGGAGCGGCGAACGGCGGGTCACCGAGAGCTCGGGTCGGTCGAGCTGGGTGGCGATGACCTGCGCCGAGCGGGTCTCCATCACCCCGAGCACCCCGCGGACCCCGGCCCGGCCCACCCGGCTGCGCAGCACGTCGGTGAGGTCGACGAACACGCGCTCGCCGGCCTCGGAGACCATCGGAGGGCCCTGCTCGGGGTCGTCGACCGGGACGCCGAGCAGTTCGGCGACGCCCGAGGCGAGGTGTCGCGCGGCGGAGAGCCCGGCGGGGGTGAAGGGCCGGAAGACCCCCTGCGCGACGTTCGCCGAGAGGAACAACCGCAGGCCCGGGCGTCCCGGGACGAGCGGGTAGAGCGTGGTGACGGGACGCGACTGGGTCAGCCACGGCGCGCCCTGGGCGTCCAGTGCCCACTCGACGTCCTGGGGCGCGCCGAAGAGCGCCTCGACCTGCCGGCCGAGGGTGGCGAGGGCGCGCACGTCGCCGTCGGGGAGCGAGGCCCCGGCGCCGTCGTGCGACGCGGTCTCGGTGCCGCCACCGGGACGGGCGCGCACGACGGTGCCGCCCGCGCCCGCGCGCCGGGACACGATCGTGCCGTCGGGGGCGACGACGACGTGCTCGGGGTCGACGGACCCGGACACCACGGACTCGCCGAGCCCCGGAGCGGCGTCGATGACGGTCTGGCCCCGGCGCCCGGTGATCGGGTCCGCGGTGAACAGGACGCCGGCCGATCGTGCGTCCACCATCGTCTGGACGACGACGGCGAGCGTCACCGTCGCGTGGTCGATGTCGTGGGCGCCGCGGTAGGCGACGGCCCGGTCGGTCCAGAGCGAGGCCCAGCAGCGCCGCACCGCGTCCAGCACGGCGTCGTCGCCGACGACGTTGAGGAAGGTGTCCTGCTGGCCGGCGAAGCTCGCGTCCGGCAGGTCCTCCGCCGTCGCCGACGAGCGGACCGCGACCGGACCCACCGGGCACGCCGCGCGGACGGCGGCCGCGACGTCGTGGGGGATCGGCACCGCGAGCACGGCGGCCCGGGCCTTCTCGGCGAGGACGCCCGTGTCCGGCTCCCCGAGCAGCCCGTCGAGCGCCGAGCCCACCGCCCGGCGGTAGGCCGCCGTGGTCAGGCAGACGCCGGCCGGGACCGCGAAGCCGGCGCGGACGAGGGCGCCGAGGTTGGCGCCCTTGCCCCCGACCCGGCCGAGCGTGGCGGGGTCGGCCGGGTCGACGGCCTCCAGGGGCAGGACGAGCGGGTCGTGCGTCATGACGGGTCTCTCTTCTCTCGCCCCTGCCGGGCGGAGTCCCCGAGCAGGGTCATCGCGCGGGCCACCAGGGCCCGGTCCGCGGGGTCGAGCCGGTTCATGATCTCGAGCTGGGCATCGGCGCGGGTGCGCTCGAGACGGCGGAGCAGGGCGTCGCCGTCCTTGCCGAGCGCCACCTGCCGGACCCGACGGTCGGAGGGGTGCTCCTGGCGCTCGACGAGGCCGCGGCGCAGCAGGGCGTCGACGAGCCGGCTGGTGGCCGAGACGGACCGGCCGATCCGCTCCGCGAGCGCGCCGAGGGACACCGGCTCGCCGGCGTCGAGGACGTAGAGCGTCGCGAGCTGGGTCATCGACAGCTCGTCGCCGCCGTCGACGGTGGCGAGCAGGTCCAGCACGAACGCGGGGATCATCGCGCGCCGCATGTCCCCGAAGCTCGCCGCGAGCCGGTCGCGTTCGCCCATCGGGAATCCTTTGCATGCATGCAATCAGTGCACGTATGCAAACACCGGAGCGTCGGTGGGGTCAAGGGCCGTCGTGGACCCGGCCGTCCTCGACGTGCCAGTGGCGGGTGGTCGGCACGGCGGCGAGCAGCCGGCGGTCGTGGGAGACCAGCAGCAGGGTGCCCGCGAACGCGGTCAGGGCGGACTCGAGCTGTTCGATGGCGGGCAGGTCGAGGTGGTTGGTCGGCTCGTCGAGCACGAGGAGGTTCACGCCGCGGGCCTGGAGCAGGGCCAGCGCCGCACGGGTCCGTTCGCCGGGGGACAGGGTGTCGGCCCCGCGGTGGACATGCTCGGCGCCGAGCGAGAACTTGGCCAGCAGCGTCCGGACGTCGGCGTCCGACCAGCGTGGGAGCTCGCGGCCCATCACCGTGGCCAGGGCCTCGTCGCCGACGAGCAGCCTCCGCGCCTGGTCGACCTCGCCGACGACCACGCCGGGACCGAGCGCCGCGCTGCCCTCGTCGGGCGCGAGCCGGCCGAGCATCACCGCGAGCAGCGTCGACTTCCCGGCGCCGTTCGGGCCGGTGATCGCGACGCGGTCGGCCCAGTCGAGCTGCAGGGTGACCGGGCCGAGGGTGAACCCGCCACCCCCGGCCGAACCGCGCCGCACGACCACGTCGCGCAGCGTCGACACGACCGCGCCCGACCGCGGCGCCGCGGCGATCTCGAGGCGCAGCTCCCACTCCTTGCGGGGCTCCGCGACGACCTCCATCCGCTCGATGCGACGCTCGGTCTGGCTGATCTTCGCGGCCTGCTTCTCCGAGGTCTGGCCGCGGAAGTGCTTGACGTGCTTGTCGGGGTCGGTGGCCTTCTTGCGGGCGTTGCGCACGCCCTTCTCCACCCACTGCTTCTGCTGCTGCATGCGCCCGGTCAGCTCGGAGCGCCGGTCGGCGTACTCCTCGTAGGCCTCGCGGGCGTGGCGGCGCGCGCGCTCCCGCTCGGCGAGGTAGGACTCGTAGCCGCCGCCGTAGTGCCCGATCTTCTGCTGGGCGAGGTCGAGCTCGACGATCGAGGTGACCGTGCGCGCGAGGAACTCCCGGTCGTGGCTGACGAGCACCGTGCCGGCGCGCAAATCCTGCACGTAGCGCTCGAGGCGCTCCAGCCCGGCGAGGTCGAGGTCGTTGGTGGGCTCGTCGAGCAGGAACACGTCGAAGCGGGCGAGCAGCAGCGACGCGAGGTTGGCCCGCGCCGCCTGCCCGCCCGAGAGCGTGGTCATCGGCGCGTCGAGGTCCACGGGGTGATGGGTCCGGCTCCGCTGCGCTGCGCGTCCCGTCAGCCCCAGGTCGTCCGACACCACCTCGATCCGCTCGTCGAGGTCGGCGCCGCCGAGGTCGAGCCAGCGCTCGAACGCGGCGGCGTAGGCGTCGTCGCTGCCCGGCGCGCCCTCACTCAGCGCGGTGGTCGCCGCGTCGAGGGCGGCCTGGGCGTCGGCGACCCCGGTCCGGCGGGCCAGGAAGCCGCGGACGGTCTCGCCGGGCACGCGGACGGTCTCCTGGGGCAGGTGCCCGACCGTCGCGGTCGGTGGCGAGAGACCGATCGACCCGGCGTCCGGGGCCGCCAGCCCCGCGAGCATCCGGAGCAGGGTCGACTTGCCGGCGCCGTTCGCCCCGACCAGGCCGACGACGTCGCCCGGGGCGACGACGAGGTCGAGGCCGGCGAACAGGACACGGGCCCCGTGCGCCGCGGACAGGTCCCGGGCGACCAGCGTGGCGCTCACGGCGTCACACAGTATTGGCGGGGGCAACCGGCTCGGGCACGCCCGTGTGTGCTGCACGATGGGGGGACGGGGGCGTCGTACGCTCTGGCCCGTGCCTGCCTGGTTCTGGTTCGTCGTCGCGGCGCTCGCCGCGGGTGGCGGGGCGCTGCTGCTGCTCTCCGATCGCGCCCGCACCACCGGACACCGCCGCGACCGCCGACGGTGGGCGGAGCAGAAGAGCTGGGAGTTCGTCGACGCCGACCCGGTCCTGCCCAGCCGCTGGCGCTACGGCGCGGTGCACCAGGGCGGCCACGGACGGGCCCTCGACCTCGCCACCGGTGCCGTGCCCGGCCCGGGCGGCCGCCGCCTGGCCCACGTCTTCGACCACGAGCAGGCCGGCCAGATCACCGGGATCGTGGCCGCCGTCCGCGGCGTCGCCACGCTGCCCGTCGCCCTCGAGCTGCGGCTGCCCTCGGCGCCGCTGCCCGACGACGCCGGGCTCGACTCGCTCGGTCAGGTCGGCGACCGCTACGCCTTCGTCACCTCGGTGGCCCTGGCGCACTCGCTGCTGACCCCCGAGCTCGCCCGCGCGGCCGACCTCGTCGGCGACGACGTCCCGCTGCTGTGGGCCGAGGACACCTGGGTGCTGGCCACGATCGACCCGGGCGCCGACCCCGATCGCGTCCAGGCGCTGCTCCAGGCCCTCGTCGGGGTCTCGGTGGCCCTCGAGGACGCGCAGGACGCCCCGGAGGCGCCGGAGGCGGTGGCGCCCGAGGGCCCCGCGGCGGCCGGCCCAGCGGCGGCCGGCCCCGCGGCGGCCGGCCCCACGGCGGAGGGCCCGGCCGCGGACGGCCACGATGTCGAGGAGCCTGCGGTCCCGGACACGAACGGCGCCCCCGCCCGTCCCACCCACCGTGACCGTCCCGCCGACATCCCCTACGACGTCGAGGACGACGAGTTCGGTCCCGGGGCGCGCAGCAGCTCGTCGTCGGGGCGATGAGCGCCCTCGACCTCGCGTCGCTGCGGACCGCTCTCGTCACCGGGGCGAGCTCCGGGATCGGCGCGGCGTTCGCCGAGCGACTCGCCGCCGACGGCCACGACGTCGTGCTCGTCGCGCGCAGCCGCGAGCGGCTCGACGCCCTCGCGACCCGGCTGGGCACCGACCACGGGGTGCGCACGGAGGTCCTCGTCGCCGACCTGACCACCGCCGAGGGCCGGGATCGCGCGGCCCGGCGGCTGGCGGCCCCCGCCGAGGACGAGGCCCCGGTCGACCTGCTGGTGAACAACGCCGGGAACGCGACGCTGGGCCCGGTCGCGGAGACCGACCCGGCCGTCCTGCGGGCCAACCTCGCGCTCAACGTCGGCGCGGTCCTCGCCCTGACCCGCGCGGCCCTGCCCGGGATGCTCGCCCGGGGCCGGGGCGCCGTCGTCAACGTCTCGAGCGTCGACGGGTTCATGGTGGTGCCCGACGCCGGGGCGGTCTACGCGGCCGGCAAGGCCTACGTCACGACCCTGTCCGAGTCGCTCGCCCAGACCCTGGGCGGGACCGGCGTCGCGGTGATGGCGCTGTGTCCCGGGGTGACGCACACCGAGTTCCACGAGCGCCTGGGCGGCGGCGACCCCGGGTGGCCGGACTGGGCCACCTGGTCGCCCGAGGACGTCGTCGCCACCGCCCTGACCGACCTCGCGCGCGGGCGCGCCGTCTCGATCCCCGGGGTGCCCTACAAGGCCCTCGCCGCGGTCTCCCGGGTCGTCCCCGACTCGTTGCTGCGGGGCGCGCTGGCGCTGCGCAGGCGCGGGTCCGCCGGCCCGCCGGCCCCGGACCGGCCGCACCGCCGCAGGACGGCGCTGGTCACGGGGGCGAGCTCCGGGATCGGCGCGGCGTTCGCCGACCGGCTCGCCCGCGACGAGCACGACCTGGTGCTCGTCGCCCGCGACGAGGACCGCCTGCAGGACCTGGCCGCCCGGCTGCGCCTGCAGGGTGTCGACGTCGAGGTCCTCGTCGCCGACCTCGCCGACACGGGCGCGCGCGACCGTGTCGCCGCGCGGCTCGCCGACGACGACGCCCCGGTCGACCTGCTGGTCAACAACGCCGGCTACGCGACGTCCGGGGAGTTCGTCGACACCGAGCCCGACGTGCTGCTCGCCAACCTCGCGGTCAACGTGGCGACCGTTCTCGACCTCACCCGCGCCGCCCTGCCCGGCATGCTCGCGCGGGGCCGCGGCGGCATCCTCAACGTGTCCAGCGTCGCCGGGTTCCTGCCCGGCCGGGGCTCGGTCTACGGCGCGGGCAAGGCGTACGTCACGACGCTGTCGCGCGGCCTGGCGCTGACCACCGTGGGCACCGGGGTCCGGGTGATGGCGCTGTGCCCCGGGTTCACGCGCACGGAGTTCCACCAGCGCCTCGGTCAGGGCCGGTCCGGCCCGTCGTGGGCGTGGCTCGACGCGGATCGGGTCGTGGCCGACGGGCTGGCCGATCTCGCGGCCGGGAAGCCGATGTCGGTGCCGGGGGTGCTCTACAAGACGATCGTGGGCGTCGCGCGTGTCGTCCCGCGGGGCCTCCTGCGCGCGGCCGCCGCCCGCTCGGCGTCGGGGCGCGGATGAGCCCCGCCGTCGACGCCGACGAGCGCGCGCGGCTGGCGGCCCTGGTCGCCGAGCTGGCCGTCGTGCACGGGACGGTCACGCTCTCCTCGGGACGCCAGGCCGACTACTACGTCGACCTGCGCCGCGCGACGCTGCACCACGAGGCCGGGCCGCTGATCGGCCGCCTGGTCCGCGCGCTCACCGCCGACTGGGCCTACGACAGCGTGGGGGGGCTCACCCTCGGCGCCGACCCGGTCGCGCTCGCCGTCATGCACGCCCCCGGGCCCGCGGTGGACGCCTGCGTGGTGCGCTCGGCCGCCAAGACCCACGGCATGCAGCGGCGCATCGAGGGCCCCGACGTCGGCGGCCGCCGGGTCCTCGCGGTGGAGGACACCTCGACCACCGGGTCCAGCGTGCTGACCGCGGTCGACGCGCTCGGCGAGGCCGGCGCCGAGGTGGTCGGCGTCGTGACCGTCGTCGACCGCGGCACCGGCGCCACCGAGGCCGTCGAGGCCCGCGGGCTGGCGTGCCGTTCCCTCCTCGGCCTGGCCGACCTCGGCCTGGGCTGACCGCGCCCGATGAGCGAGGAGCCGCCCGGGCCGACCGAGTGGCGCACCGGTCCGGCGGACGCCCCGGTGGGCGTGGGTCCCTGGGAGGGCGCCTGGCCCGAGGACCCCCGCTACGACCCGGAGCTCCTCGCCCACGGCGACCGCCGCAACGTCGCCGACCACTACCGCTACTGGCGTCGCGAGGCCGTCGTCGCCGACCTCGACCGCCGCCGCCACCCGTTCCACGTGGCCGTCGAGAACCTGCACCACGACGCCAACATCGGCACGGTCGTCCGCACCGCCAACGCCTTCGCCGCGGCCGCCGTGCACATCGTGGGTCGGCGGCGCTGGAACCGGCGCGGCGCGATGGTCACCGACCGCTACCAGCACGTCCACCACCACCCGGACGTCCCCGCGCTGCTGGCCTGGGCACGCGCCGAGGACCTCGCCGTGGTGGCCGTGGACAACGGTCCCGGGGCGGCGCCGCTGGAGACCGCGGTGCTGCCGCGCCGCTGCGTGCTGCTGTTCGGTCAGGAGGGGACCGGGCTCACGCCCGCGGCGCTGGCCGGCGCGGACGCGGTGCACGGCATCGCCCAGTTCGGCTCGACCCGGTCGATCAACGCCGGGGTGGCCGCGGGGATCGCCATGCACGCCTGGATCCGCGCGCACGCGGACCTCGGCTCCGCCCGGTGAGCGCGGGTGAGCCCCGGGTGGGTCAGGACTGGCGGGGCAGGCGCCGCGTCGGCTCGTCGAGCGCGCCGTCGATGACGTCCTCGCCCAGGCCCTGGCCGCCGTGCTTCTTCTCGCGGCGGGCCCTGAGGACCTCGACCAGGATCGGGATCAGCGAGATGAGGACGACGAGGATCAGCATCGCCTCGATGTTGTCCCGGACGAACTGGATCTGGCCCAGCGCGGCCCCGAGCAGCGTCACCCCGGCCGCCCAGAGCACGGCGCCGATGGCCGAGAACGTGAAGAACCGCTTGGCGTCCATCCGGCCGACGCCCGCCATCACGGTGATGAAGGTGCGCACGATGGGCACGAACCGGCCCAGCACGATCGCCCGGTTGCCGTACCTGTCGAAGAAGCGCTGCGTGCGGTCGACGTTCTCCTTCTTGAACAGCTTCGAGTTCGGCTTGTCGAAGATCGCCGGGCCTGCCTTGCGGCCGATCCAGTAGCCGCAGACGTTGCCGAGGAACGCCGCGACGACGAGCACCACGCAGACCAGCCACAGCGGCGTCCCGATCAGGCCGGTGACCGTGGCGAGGCCGGTGATGAACAGCAGCGAGTCGCCGGGCAGGAAGAAGCCGACCAGCAGGCCGCACTCGGCGAACAGGATGAGCGCGACGCCGAGGAGCGCCCACGGTCCGAGCGACTGGATGATGTACTGCGGATCGAGCCACTCGGGCCCGAGAGCCTGGACCGTCACGGCGGCGGAGGGCGACACGGTATCGAACGGTACGCGGGACACGAAGCGGAGCGGAGCTGGACCCTGGGGCCGGGACACGAAGCGGAGCGGAGCTGGACCCTGGGGCCTCGGTGATCGGCGCGGGCTGTGCGGGCCGGCGTCAGCCGGGCAGGACCAGGGTGCCGACGGCGGTCAGCGCGCCGGCCACCGCGCCCGAGAGCAGCGCGACCCCCGACCACCAGGCGATCCGCGTCGTCGTCCACCCCGTGTCGTCGGCGACCGGTGGGGCCGGCGGGGTCGGTCCGGGCCCGTAGGACGGGCGCGCCGGGGGGACGGGCATCAGGGGGCCGCCGGGGCCGGGGGCCCGCCGGGGCTGGGGGACGCCGCCGACCGGGCCGGGGCCGAGTGGGGGTCGACCGGGCCGGGGGCCGTTCGGGACCGGTCCGGCGCCCGGGCGCCCGGGCATCGCGCCGCGGACCGGGGTCGTCGGCGGGGCGGGCGGGGGCGGGGGCGGCGCGTCGGCCACGGCGTCCGGGCCGGTGCGGCCGGCCCGCCCGGACCGGGTGAGCGGACGGAACCGCCCACGCAGCCGTGAGCCGGCCCCGGACGTCTCGGTGCCGTCGCCCCCGGATCCCGTGGTCGCCGCGGAGGGGGAGCCCGGCGCGGCCGGCCCTGCGGGCCCGGCAGGCCGCAGCAGGCGATGAGGCGCGGGTCGACCCGGTGGGCGTCCCCGGCGCGGAGACGCCGCCCGCCGCGTGCGCGCGCAGCGCCTCGGACAGCAGTCGTTCGTCGTCCATCGCCTCGATGCTAGCGGCGGGTCCCGGCGCGCGGTGCGCCCACCGTCAGCCGAGACCGCCGTCGACGAGCTTGCCGATGGCCTCGAGCCCCCGGCTCGCGGTCGATTTGACGGTGCCGCGGCTGATGCCGGTGGCCTCGGCGATCTCGGCCTCGGACAGGCCGCCGTAGTAGCGCAGCACCAGCACCTCGCGCTGCCGGCGCGGCAGCTTGGCCAGCGCCGACACCACGGCCTGGTGCTCGGCCGAGAGCATCGCCAGGGACTCGGCGGAGCGGGCGTCCGCCGTGTGCGGCGGGGTGTACTCGCGAGCGGTGCGGCGGCGGCGCAGCACCGAGCGGGAGCCGTTGACCACCGCGGTGCGCAGGTAGCCGAGCGCGGCGTTCTCGTCGCGGAGGCGGCCCCAGTGGCGGTGCAGCCCGGTGAACGCCTCCTGGACGACGTCCTCGGCGGTCGCCGGGTCGTCGACGAGCAGCACGGCCAGGCGGACGAAGCGCATCCGGTGCTCGCGGTAGAGATCCTCGAGCGTGCGGGGGCCCTGCGGCTCGGTGTCGGTCGCGACGGGCCCGCTCGCCGGGCCGGGAACCGCCCGAAAGGGGCTGCTGCTCGGTGGCGACGGGGGGTACGCAGGGGACCGTCCGGCCGTACCGGGGCCGTATGACGGTGCAGGAGTGCGCGGATCGGGTGGTCGGGGCCCCCCGGGCGGCGCCGCCGGGTGGCTGACCGAGGCGTCCGCGGGGGCGACCGCATCGATGGCTCGCAGACTGCCCAGCGTGCGCTCGATCGCGCTCTCCCCGGGGTGGGCCACGCGTCCGACGATAGACCCTCGGGGGCTGTGATCCCGGTGGGGCGACGCCTCGCGCGGCGGGCTCCGTGGTCGATCACCCGGGTGGCCCTGGGTGGTCACGCAGCGACGATCGCGTCGCACACCGACGACGCAGCGTCGGTCCGCGGTGCTACGTCATACTGCGCCGCACCGGAAGAGGGAGGCACGACCGATGCCCATCGCGACCCCCGAGGTCTACAACGAGATGCTCGACGCGGCGAAGGAGGGCGCGTACGCCTTCCCCGCCATCAACTGCACCTCCTCGGAGTCGATCAACGCGGCGCTGCGCGGCTTCGCGGAGGCCGAGAGCGACGGCATCATCCAGTTCTCCACCGGGGGCGCGGAGTTCGGTTCCGGGCTCTCGGTGAAGGACATGGTCACCGGTGCGAGCGCGCTGGCGGAGTTCGCGCACGTCGTCGCCGCGCGGTACTCGATCAACGTGGCGCTGCACACCGACCACTGTCCGAAGGACAAGCTCGACGGCTTCGTCCGCCCGCTGATCGCGATCAGCCAGGAGCGGGTGGCCCGCGGCGAGAACCCGCTGTTCCAGTCCCACATGTGGGACGGCTCGGCGGTCGAGCTGCACGAGAACCTGCAGATCGCGCAGGAGCTGCTCGAGCAGGCCGCCAAGGCCAAGATCATCCTCGAGGTGGAGATCGGCGTCGTCGGCGGCGAGGAGGACGGTATCTCCGCGGCCAGCGACGACAAGCTCTACACCGCCCCGGGCGACTACGAGGCCACCGTCGAGGCGCTCGGCGCCGGCGAGAAGGGCCGCTACCTGCTCGCGGCCACCTTCGGCAACGTCCACGGCGTCTACAAGCCGGGCAACGTCGTGCTGCGCCCCGACATCCTGAAGAAGGGCCAGGAGGTCGCGACGCAGAAGCTGGGCCTGGCCGAGGGCTCGAAGCCCTTCGACCTCGTCTTCCACGGCGGGTCGGGCTCGCTGCTCGAGGAGATTCACGAGGCGCTCGGCTACGGCGTCATCAAGATGAACGTCGACACCGACACCCAGTACGCCTTCACCCGCCCGGTCGCCGGGCACATGTTCGAGAACTACGACGGCGTGCTGAAGGTCGACGACGAGGTCGGCAACAAGAAGGCCTACGACCCGCGCACCTACCTCAAGAAGGCCGAGCAGAGCATGGCCGAGCGCGTCACCTTCGCCTGCGAGAACCTCCGCTCGACCGGCCACTCGCTCGGGAAGTGACCCGCCCCTCGGCGCGAGGGGTCCCTTCCGGCGCATAGAGCGACGGAATCCTCCCCTCGCGTCGCCCGGACCCCGGGTCGGGCGATGATGGCGCCATGACCATCCCCACCGGTCCCGGCGCCGGCCATGGCCACAACCTCCTCGGTCCCCAGCCCACGTACCTCCCGGAGTCGCCCGAACCGCAGGGCCGGCTGGACGCCGGGGAGGACCCGGCGGCCGTGGCCGCCGACCACCCGACGTCGAGCGCGGCGTGGGCGGCGCTGGCCGAACGGGCGCAGGCCGCCGGCGACACCATCACCGCCTACGCCTTCGCCCGCACCGGCTACCACCGCGGGCTCGACCAGCTGCGCCGCAACGGCTGGAAGGGCTTCGGTCCCGTCCCGTGGGACCACCGGCCCAACCAGGGGTTCCTGCGCTCGGTGGCCGTGCTCGCCCGCTCCGCGGCGACCATCGGCGAGGTCGACGAGGCCGACCGCTGCGCGACCCTGCTCGACGACTGCGACCCGGCGGCCGCGCCCGCGCTCGGGGTCGTCTGACCCCGCACGACCCTGCGGGCGGCGGCGGGCGCCACGATGAGCCCCATGCCCCGGCTGCGCGCGATCCTGGCCCGGCGCGCCCGCCGCCTGCGTGATTCCGCGCTGCCCGTCCTGCAGTGCGCTCTCGGGGCCGGGCTCGCGTACCTCGTGGCGCGCGACGTGGTCGGGCACGTGGTGCCGTTCTTCGCCCCGATCGCGTGCGTGCTGGTCCTGGGAATCTCGCTGACCAACCGGCTGCGGCGCAGCGTCGAGCTCGCCGTCGGCGTGTCGGTCGGGGTGGCGATCGGTGATCTCATCGTCGTGCTGATCGGCACCGGCTGGTGGCAGATCAGCGTCGTGGTCGGGCTGACCCTGTTCGCGGCGCTGCTCTTCGACGTCGGCGTCCTGCTGCTCAACCAGGCCGCCGTGTCGGCGGTGCTCGTCGCGACGCTCCAGCCGCCCGGCTCGGAGGCGTCGTTCTCCCGGTGGATCGACACCCTGATCGGGGCCGCGATCGGCCTCGTCCTTGCCGCGACGCTGCCGTCACACCCGCTGACCGGCGCGCGGCGCGGGCTGGAGGCGCTGCTCGTGGAGCTCGAGGCCGTGCTCACCGGTGCGGCCGACGCGATGGGAACCGGTGACGCCGAGGCCGCCGAGGGCGTGCTCGACCGGGCCCGCGCCACCCAGGGTCGCGTGGACGCCCTGGGCTCCGCGGTCGACGCGGGGTTCGAGATCACGGCCATCGCGCCGCTGCGTCGCAGGCATCGCGGCGAGCTCGGCCGGCTGCGCGCCTCCGTCGGTCCGATCGACCTGGCGCTGCGCAACGCCCGCGTCCTCGCCCGCCGCGTCCACGCCTCGATCCGTGACGGTGAGCGTCCGCCACAGGCCCTGGTCGAGCTGGTCCGCCGTCTCGGGGCCGACGTCGCGATCCTGTCCCGGGAGCTGACCTCGGGCGAGTCGACGGACGGTGCCCGCTGCGCCCTCCTCGACACCGCGGCGGCCGCCCCGGCCGAGGGCGGCGGCTACTCCGCCGAGGTGGTCCTCGCCCAGGTGCGCTCGATGCTCGTCGACCTCCTCGGGCGCCACCGGCATGAGCCGTGACGACGCCGTGGCCGCCACCGCGCGCGCTCGACCCTCCGGGGCCTGAGTCCGCCGCAGCGGGCTCACGAGCCCGCGCGTCAGGAGGCCCGGCGGAGGTCCGCGGTCGGGGCGTCCAGGCCGATCGGCGTACCCGTCGTGGGGTCCGAGGCCCGGGGGACGAGGCGCAGGAGCGGGGTCGGCGAGGTCTGCGGGGCGCGCAGGTCGGTGCGCGACGCGCGGCGCGGGGGATCGGCGGAGACGGCTCGGGCCTCGAAGCGTTCGAGGAGGCACGCCGCGAACATGATCGCGATCGGGAGGAGGACGACCACCGCCAGCATGAGATCGGCTTACCCCACCCCGTCGCAGTCTGAACCGATCTCCTGCGCGAGCCCGCGATCGGGGCATCGCGGTCGCGCTCCGAGAGCATCGTGACCCACGTCACGGCGCGCGACCGGGTGGCCGAGAAGGGCGTTGTCACTCACCGTGGTGGAAGCGCGCTCCACGGTCGCGCTGCGCGATCACCGAGCGGGCGGTTCGTGCCGACCGACTCCTCGGTATGTTTCTGTCGATGTCGGGTGAGGTGCACGGCTGCCCCCGCGACGAGGGCGCACGCCGGGTCGCGGGCGAGTTCGTCGTGGTCATGGCCGATCCGGTGACCGGGGAGATCGACGCCTTCGGTCCGTTCGCCGCCGCCATCGCCGAGCGGGAGGTCGCGCGCCGCCGTGCCGAGCTGGCCGCGGAGGGGCTCGCCGAGGTCCTGGTCGTCGCGATCGCCCTCAGCTCCCCGCACTGATCACCCGCCCCGGCCGGACGGGAGCACGAGTCGCCAGTCCTCCACGTGCCGGTACCAGCTGCGGCGCTGCACCGGGCGGTCGTCGGGCACGCCGTCGCGCACCACCCGCGCCGGACGGCAGCCGACCTGCACCGCCCGACCCGCGCGGGTCGCGACGCGCCCGGCCCGCAGCCCGCCGAGCCGGCGCGGCCCGGTCACGGTCACCGCGACGCCGACGGCGGGGTCGGGGCGCACGACCAGCCCGGCGGCGTCGCCGTGGGCCACCAGGTGCTCCTCGCAGTAGACGCTGCCGTAGAAGGCGGCGACCTCGTGGCACCCGACCACGACCCCTCCCCGGTCGTCGCGGACCAGCGGTACGCCCCGCGCGACGCCGTCCCGCGCGAGGTCCAGCGCGGCCCGGGGGTCGGTGGGCAGGCCCCAGGTGGCCGCGGCGGGCGACCCGGGCGGGAGCAGCAGGGCGAGCGGCAGGTCGAGGCGCTCGCGGCGCAGCAGGCGGAGCAGGACGGCGGCGGCCGCGGCGTCGTCGCCGGCGACGACGAGGCCCGCGGCGTCGTCGAGCAGCGGATCGATCTCGCCGCGGGTGGGGACGGGCGCCCGCCGCGTGGGCCTCGCCGGCGAGCCCGTCGAGTTCGCGGCGCCACGGCGACCAGCGCGCGGCGCTGTCGTCGCCGCAGGTCACCAGCACCCACGGAGCCGGTGACGGCGAGCGCGCGGACACGGGTGGACTACCCTCCTGCTGCACGGAGCGCTGGCGGGACCCGGCGGTTCGAGGGCTGCCGCGCCTTCGTGCGACCACCGGAGCCGAACGTCAGGGAGTGTCACATGCCGGCCATCGTCCTCATCGGCGCACAGTGGGGCGACGAGGGCAAGGGCAAGGCCACCGACATCCTCGGTGAGCAGGTCCAGTGGGTGGTGCGCTACCAGGGCGGCAACAACGCCGGCCACACGGTGGTGCTCCCCGACGGCCAGAACTTCGCGCTGCACCTCATCCCCTCCGGGATCCTGACGCCGGGTGTCACCAACGTGATCGGCAACGGCGTCGTGGTGGATCCGGGCGTGCTGCTCGACGAGCTGGCGGGCCTGGAGTCGAAGGGCGTCGACACCGACAAGCTGCTGATCTCGGCGGACGCGCACTTGATCATGCCGTACCACGTGGCCATCGACAAGGTGACCGAGCGCTTCCTGGGCAAGGCCCGGATCGGCACCACCGGGCGCGGCATCGGGCCCGCGTACCAGGACAAGATCGCCCGCGTCGGGGTGCGCGTGCAGGACGTCCTCGACGAGAAGCTGCTGCGCGAGAAGGTCGAGGCGGCGCTGGAGCTCAAGAACCAGATCCTCGTCAAGATTTACAACCGGCGGGCCCTGGACGTCGACGAGGTCGCCGACGGCGTGCTCGCCCAGGCCGACGGCTTCACCCACCGGATCGCCGACACCCGCCTCGCCCTCAACCAGGCCCTCGAGCGCGGCGAGACCGTGCTCCTCGAGGGCTCGCAGGGCACCCTGCTCGACGTCGACCACGGCACCTACCCGTTCGTCACGTCGTCGAGCCCCACGGCGGGCGGCGCCGCCTCGGGCTCGGGCATCGGACCGACGCGGATCGGCCGCGTGATCGGGATCCTCAAGGCGTACACGACGCGGGTGGGCTCCGGGCCGTTCCCGACCGAGCTCTTCGACGCCGACGGCGAGTACCTGCGCACGACCGGTGGCGAGTTCGGCGTCACCACCGGGCGCAGCCGTCGCTGCGGGTGGTTCGACGCGGTCATCGGGCGCTACGCGGTGCGCGTCAACGGGATCACCGACCTGTTCCTCACCAAGCTCGACGTGCTCTCCGGTCTGCAGGAGGTGCCGATCGCCGTGGGCTACGAGGTGAACGGCCGCCGGGTCGACGAGATGCCGATGACGCAGTCCGACGTCGCGGTCGCCACCCCGGTGTACGAGACGATGCCCGGCTGGCTCGAGGACATCTCGGGCTGCCGGGCCTTCGAGGACCTGCCGGCCGCGGCCCGGGCCTACGTCACGCGGATCGAGGAGCTGGCCGGGGCGCCCGTCTCGGCGATCGGCGTCGGCCCGGGACGCGACGCGACCATCACCCGCGACGTCGCGCCGTAGACTGGACGTGTGGGCGCCTGCGAACACCTCCTGACCCTCGGCCACGGCGGGGTGGCCACCGATCCCGAGCCGGACGCGCGCTACGTCGAGGGCGAGACCCTGATCTGTCCGGACTGCCGCGCCGAGGGCTACGTGGTGTGGGCGCACCTGCGCAAGTGCGTCGACTGCGGGCACGTCGCGTGCTGCGACTCCAGTCCCTACCGGCACGCCTCCAAGCACCACGAGGTCAGCGGCCACCCGGTGATGCGCTCGTACGAGCCGGGAGAGAGCTGGCGCTGGTGCTATCTCGACCGGCGGCTGGCCCCCTGAGGTCCGTCAGCCGGGCGTGACGGCGATCAACGCGGTGTCCGGGTTGTCGCTGAACACGGCGTCGACACCCACCTGCCGGTACTGCGCGTACTCGGCGAACGCGTCGCCGTAGGTGTCGGCCGGAGCACCCGGCCCGCCGCGGCGCAGCCCCGCGGGCAGGAACTCGTTCTCGTTGCGGAACGTGTAGGGCATGACCCGCAGGCTCACGGCGTGCGCGTCGCCGACGAGCGCGGTCGGCGCCTGGGCCTCGCCGCCCGCGCCCAGCGGCACGATCCGCTCCTTGCTCGGGCCCAGCCACGTCGCGTAGGTCGCGACCTCGCGCAGCCCGTCCGGGGTGAGCAGGGCGTCGAACGTGCGCGGATCGCCCGCGGCGACGAAGTCGGCCGGGGCGACGCCCGCCGAGTCCACCAGCTGCAGCAGCGGGCACCCCACCTGGCTCTTCAGCGCCCGGAGGCCGGCGGGCTCGAACGACTGGATGATCACCCCGGAGTCGGCGCGGTCGCGCCCACGCCGCCGCAGGGTGTCGACGAGGACGGGCTCGATCGGCATCCCGAGGCTCGCGAAGTAGGTCGAGTGCTTCACCTCGGGCAGCACCCCGACCGGCCGGCGCAGCTCGCCGGCCAGGCGGTCGAGCAGGTCGAGGACCTCGTCGAAGGTCAGGATCGGGAACCGGCCGTCGTAGAGCGTGTTGTGCGGGCGGGTCGCCGGGATCCGCTCCGCGGCGCGCAGCGTGCGCAGCTCGGCGAGGGTGAAGTCGCTGGTGAACCAGCCCGTCGTCGACGTCCCGTCGATCACCTTCGTGGTGCGGCGGGAGGCGAACTCGGGATGGGCCGCGACGTCGGTCGTGCCACCGATCTCGGGCTCGTGGCGGGCGACCAGCGCGCCGTCCCGCGTCGGCACGAGGTCGACGTCGACGGCGTCGGCGCCCATCCGGATCGCCAGCTCGTAGCTCGCCGCCGTGTGCTCGGGCCGGTACCCGGACGCCCCGCGATGGCCGACGACCATCATCCGCCCACCGCCGCCCGGCTCGGCGGGCGCCGTCCCGCCGGGTGCGCCCGGAGCGGGCGCGGCGGGTGCCGCGGGCGTCGCGGGGGGACCCGCGGGTGCGGGCGGCGTCGCCGGGACCGGCGCCCCGACCGGAGCGTCCGCACACCCCGCGAGCACGCCCACCGCGGCCAACCCGCCGGCCCCGAGCAGAGCCGCGCGACGGGAGAACGGAGCGGGCAGGGCTGACGGCGTGCTCATGCCGAGGAGGATCACGCCTCCCGCCGCCGCGCGCCACCGTGTGCGTGTCAGCGTGGGGGCCTCGCTGACACTGAACGACACAAAAGCCGCCAGCTCGACGAGCGCGGGCGTCCCCCGTAGCCTGGCGCGCGTGCGCGTCCTGGTGATCGGGTCCGGAGCCCGCGAACACGCCCTGCTGCTCGCCTTCGCCGGCGACCCGGCGGTCACCGCGCTGGCCGCCGCCCCCGGCAACGCCGGCACCGCGTCGCTGGCCGAGCACCCGGGCCTCGCCGATCCCACGTCGTCCGAGCAGGTGGTGGCCCTCGCCCGGAGCTGGCGCGCCGACCTCGTCGTCGTCGGACCGGAGGCACCGCTGGTCGCGGGGGTGGGCGATGCACTGCGGGACGTCGGGATCCCGGTGTTCGGACCGACCGCGGCGGCGGCGCGGATCGAGGGGTCGAAGGCGTTCGCCAAGGACGTCATGGCCGCGGCCGGGGTGCCGACCGCGCGCAGCGTGACGGTGGACTCGCCGGCCGCCCTCGACGCGGCGCTCGCCGGCTTCGATCCGCCGTGGGTGGTCAAGGACGACGGGCTGGCGGCCGGCAAGGGGGTACTCGTCACCTCCGACCTCGTCGACGCCAGAGCCCACGCGGCGGCGTTGCTGGAGGGCGGGCACCCGGTCCTGCTCGAGTCGTTCCTCGACGGCCCGGAGGCCTCCCTGTTCTGCGTGGTGGACGGCACGACGGTCGTCCCGCTCGTCCCGGCGCAGGACTTCAAGCGCCTCGGCGACGACGACGCCGGCCCCAACACCGGCGGGATGGGCGCGTACGCCCCGCTGCCCTGGGCGCCGGACGGTCTGGTCGACGACATCGTCGCCCGCATCGTCACCCCGGTGGCCGCCGAGCTGGTCGCCCGCGGGACCCCGTTCTCGGGCCTGCTCTACGCCGGGCTCGCGCTGACGTCCTCCGGGCCGCAGGTCATCGAGTTCAACTGCCGCTTCGGCGATCCCGAGACCCAGGTCGTGCTGGCCCTGCTGCGCAGCTCGGCCCTCTCGCTGCTCGACGCCGCCGCGCGCGGTCGCCTCGCCGAGGAACCGGCGCCGACCTGGGCCGACGGCGCCGCCGTGACCGTCGTGGTCGCCGCAGGCGGCTATCCCGGCGCGGTGCGCACCGGGGAGGTCCTGCGCGGGGCCGACGGTGCGGGGGTGCTGCACGCGGGCACGCGGCGCCGCGACGACGGTGCGGTGGTCTCCAGCGGCGGGCGGGTGCTGTCGGTCGTGGGGACGGGCGTCGACCTCGAGCAGGCCCGCCACGACGCCTACGACCGCCTCGGCCGCGTGCACCTGCCCGGCGGACACGCTCGCACCGACATCGCGCGGGACGCCGTCGCGGGCCTCGTGACGGTGCCTCCGCCCGCTCCCGCGCGGTCCTGACGGGATTCTCGCGAACCGCACCCGGCGGCGCGTGGACCGACCTACGCTGCCGCCATGCCCGACCTCGTCATCGGTCCTGCCGTCATCGAGCAGGCCCGTGTCGCCGTCGCCGCCGAGGCCCGACGCGTCCCGGCCCTCGCCGACGCCCTCGCCGCGCCGCCCGCGACCAGCTTCGGGGGGCTCGCGGTCGCCGGGACGATGGCCTCGGCGCTCGGCGAGCTCGTCAGGGCTCTCCGGGCGGACCTCGAGGCGGCCGGCACCCGCCTCGACCAGGTCGACCGTGGCCTCGACGCCACCCTCACGGCTCTCGAGGCCGCCGACGGGGACGCCGCCGCGCCCCTCGCGCGCGTGTGAGGCGGTCGTGGTCTTCGACGCCGTGGGGCAGCTCGACGCCGAGCCGGGCGGACGGGAACTGAGTGCCCTCGTCCGCCGGGTCGCCCAGGTCGATCCCCGGGCCCTGCGCGTCCTCGGCGACCAGGTCCGGTCGCTCGCCGCGGGCGTCGAGGGGTCGGTCCGCACGCTCGCGCGACACGGGGGGAGTGTCGGCGACGCCTGGCAGGGGCGCGGCGCCGACGCCTTCGCCGGCTACCTCGACCAGTTCGGTCGCGCCGGCACCCGCACCGTCTCGCTGACCGACCAGGTCAACTCCCACCTCCAGGGCACCGGCGACGCCCTCGACGGGATGCGCCGCGAGGTCGACGCGGCGGTCTCGCGCGCCCTCGACGCGGCCCGGTCCGCCCGTGTCGCCGCCCTCGCGGATCCGGCTCGGGCCCCGGAGGCCGAACGCCTCGCCGCCGAGGCGATGGCCGAGCCGACGGCGGCGGCCCGCCTCGCGGTCGAGCGCGCCGAGACCGCGCTGTCGGACGCCGCGCGCACCGTCCTGGCCCTGGCCGGCGACACGACGGCCTTCGCGCGCCTCCCCGTGCCCGGCGACGCGGGCATCGCTCCGGCGGGCGCGCGCGGATCCCTCGGCTGGACGCGGTCCGCGACCGCCGAGTCCTTCTCCACCATCCCGGCGGCCCTCGACCCCGGCTCCGGCACGCAGGGCATCTCCGACACCTCCGCAGCGGACTCCGGTTCGGCGGGTGAGGGGTGCTCGGCGGACTCCGGCGACGACGCCCGGTCCGGCACAGACTCCGGCTCGACGTCCACGGGAGCCGCGACCTCCGACGGCGGCTCGGTCACCGACCGGACCGACACGGGGAGCGCGACGGTCGACACGGGGTCGAGCGTCGACACGGGAGCGGACCCCGGCGCCGATGCCACCGGCAGCGACACGGGATCGAGCGCGGACACGGGGACGGACGGGGACTTCGGGTCGTCGGAGTCGACCGTGTCGACGGCCTCGGACGGCGGTTCGTCCTCCGACACCGTCGTCGACGACCCGGGGGCCGCGTCGAGCACGGACAGCGGCTCGGTCTCAGCGGACTCCGGTGGTGACGCCGCGAGCGGGGCGGCCGCTGACAACGCAGCGGGCAGCGACCCGGACACCGGCTCGTCGACGGACAGCGGGTCGTCGGCGACCGGTCCCGACTCAGGCGATCCGGGCGCGAGCAGCGACCCGGGCGTGGGTGCCGATTCCGGGTCGGGTGACGGAGCGGAGGCCGGTGACGCGAGCTACGACACCGGCGACGCGGACGCAGGCAACCAGGACGGGGGCAACGACGACGCGGGCAACCGAGCCGGGGGCAACGACGACGCGGGCAACCAGGACGCGGGCAGCAACGACGGCGACACCGGCGACGCGGACGCGGGCGACCAGGACGCGGGCGACCAGGACGCGGACAACGACGCCGCGGGCAACGACGCCGCGGACAACGACGCCGCGGACAACGACGCCGCGGACAACGACGCCGCGGACAACGACGCCGCAGCCGACCGCGACGCGGACAACGACGCCGCAGCCGACGGCGACGCGGACAACAAGGACGAGGGCTCCGACGACAAGGGCGACGATGCCGAGGCGACGGGGACCGCGACGGCGGACACGACGGGCGGCGCGGCGGCGCCTGAGGCGACGGGCGGGCCGCCGGGTGAGGTCGGCGACTGGATCCGCGAGGCCACGACCGTGCTGGCCGCCGAGGGCGTGCCCGCTGACCAGATGAATCCCGACGACATCGCGACGATCATCGACCACGAGTCGAACGGCGATCCGGAGGCGATCAACAACACCGATTCGAACGCTGCGAAGGGCACGCCGTCGCAGGGTCTGATGCAGACCATCGGCCCGACTTTCGACTCGTACAAGCTCGACGGCCACGGGGAGATCACGAACCCGGTCGACAACATCATCGCCGGGGTGCGCTACGCCATCGATCGCTACGGCTCGGTGTCGCAGGTGCCCGGCGTCGAGGCGGTGGCCCGGGGCGCCGCCTACGTCGGCTACTGACCGTCCTGCGTGCGAGGGTGAAGAGCGTGACGACTCTGGCGCGCCTCGGCCCGGCGGTGCGGGCGACGGTCCCGCCGTTCCACGTGATGGACGTGTGGGCGGCGGCGGGGGACCGGGCCCGGACCCACGGGGACCTGGTCAACCTCTCCGCGGGCCAGCCCTCCACGCCGGCCCCGGCCGACGTGCGGGCGGCCGCGCGGCGGGCCCTCGACGAGCAGATCCTCGGGTACTCCAGCTCGCTCGGGACGATCGAGCTGCGCACCGCGATCGCCGCGCACCACACCCGCCGCTACGGCGACGCGTCGGTCACCGCCGCCGACGTCATCGCGACCACGGGCGGGTCGGGTGGCTTCCTCCTGGCGTTCCTCGCGGCGTTCGACGCCGGTGACACCGTCGTCCTCGCCCGGCCCGGCTACCCCTGCTACCGCAACATCCTCGCCGCGTTGGGCTGCGAGGTCGTCGAGCTGCCGTGCGGTGAGGAGACCCGCTTCCAGCCGACGGTGGCGATGCTCGAGGCCCTCGACACGCCGCCCAAGGGCCTCGTCGTCGCGAGTCCGGCCAATCCCACGGGCAGTGTCATCGAGCCCGCGGAGCTCGAGAACCTCGCGCGCTGGTGCGAGGAGCGCGGCGTCCAGCTGATCAGCGACGAGATCTACCACGGCATCGAGTACGGGGGGGCGCCCCCGACGGCCAGCGCGTGGAGCGCCTCGCGCGAGGCCATCGTCGTCACCTCGTTCTCCAAGTACTGGTCGATGACGGGCTGGCGCCTGGGCTGGCTGCTCGTGCCCGAGCGCCTGCGGCGCGCCGTCGACGTCATCGCCGGCAACTTCACCGTCTGTCCCCCGGTACCGGCCCAGTACGCGGCGCTCGCGGCATTCACCGACGCCGCCTACGCCGAAGCCGACGCCCACGTCGAGCACTACGCGACGAACCGGCGCCTGCTGCTCGACGGGCTGCCCGAGCTGGGCCTGACCCGCCTGGCGCCCGCCGACGGCGCGTTCTACGTCTACGCCGACGTCGCCCACCTCACCGACGACACGCTCGCCTTCGGTCGACGGATGCTCGCCGAGACCGGCGTCGCGGTCGCGCCCGGCATCGACTTCGATCCCGTCGACGGCCACACCTGGATCCGACTGTCGTTCGCCGGCGCGACCGAGGACGTGACCGAAGGGCTCGCCCGACTCGGTCGCTGGCTCCCGACGGTCGGACGCTGAGCGCGCCGCGCCGGCTCCGAATCGTGACCTGTTCGTGATGCTCGTCGAGCTGGGGACGCCCTGCGGAGCGCCCGGCTCTGTCGGTCCCCTCCGCTAGCTTGCGGGTATGGATCAGCTCGATCGCAGGTCAGCGCCGGTGCCCGCCGCAGCGGGCACGGGGGCGGCCTGCGCCGGCACACCACCCGAGGACGCGGACCTCCCGCCCTGGCTCGCCGCCGCGCTGGCCGCCACCGGGATGGACCGCGCCGACGCCCTGTTCCCCGAGGGTGCCGCCGACGGCCCGTCCGATCGGTACGTCCCGCACGACGAGATGATCCTGCGTGCGGTCGCCCCGGCTCTCGGCGACGCCCTCGACGCCGGGCACCTCGACCCCGCCCGGGCGGCGATCTACGTGCAGGAGGCGACCGGCCATACCGCCGAGGTCATCTCCGCGGCCGTGGCCATCAGCCTGCCCGACGCGCCGACGATCCCCCTCGACGTCCTCGGCGACGCCCTGGCCGACCTGCTCGACCACCTCGCCGAGCTCGACGACGCCGGCCTCCTCGGCGACGCCCTGCCCCGCGTCGCCGCAGCCGACCTCGCGCGGAGCACCGCTTCGCCGGACCAGGCAGGGCAGGTACTCGGTGCTGCCGGTGGAGTCGAGGAGGCCGGCGGGCGGAACCAGGTCGTCGCTCACCGGGTCGGGCCCGCACCACCCTGGCGTGCTTCCCGGGTCGCCCTGGTGCCGAGCGCCCGCCCGCGACATGCCCTCACGGGACGACCGCGCCGTCTGTTCCGTCCGCGCGCCGGACATAGATGCTCCTCGGTGCTGCGACACCGATCCGGCGTTCCGCTCCCGCCGTGTCAGGAGCGCGGGCGCGCGCCTCCGGGCGCCCCCGACCCGTCCACGCCACCGAGGATGACCGCACCTCGGAGCGCCCCCGCGTGCGCCGGTCTAGGTTTCGCGCATGGACGACGTGACCGAGGAGCCGGCCCTCGCGCGGTGGGAGGAGCGCACCGATCTCCCGCTGACGATCCTGGCCGCCGCCTACCTCGGGGTCTACGCCGTCCAGGTGCTGGCCTCCCGTCCTGGCGACGGTCTCTGGACGGCGCTCGACGTCGCGCTGTGGGCGGTGTGGGTGGTCTTCGTCGTCGACTACGTCGTGCGCGTGAGCCTGGCCGAGCGCCGGTTGCGTTTCGTGGCGCGTCATCCGATCGACCTGCTGGTCGTCCTGGCCCCCTTCTTCCGCTTCCTGCGCCTGCTCCGGCTCCTCGCCGCGGTGTCGACGCTCGGCCGCGTGCTGCGCGACGACCTGCGGGGGCGGGTCGGCACCTACCTCGTCGCGTCGGTGTCGCTGCTGTCGTTCGTCGCCGCGCTCGGGGTCTTCGAGGCCGAGCGCGACGCCCCCGAAGCGTCGATCACGACGTTCGGGGACGCCCTCTGGTGGGTGCTCACGACGATCACCACCGTCGGGTACGGCGACCTGTACCCGGTGACCGTCGAGGGTCGGCTGGTGGCGGCGGGGCTGATGATCGCGGGGATCGCGGTGCTCGGGACGGTCACCGCGGCGATCGCCACCTGGTTCCTCGACCAGGTCGGGGCGCGCGACGCCTCCGAGGCGGTGAGCACCGCGGCCGAGGCGCGCGCCGAGTCCGCCGCGGGGGTCGACGGAGATCCTCGCCGAGCTGCGGTCGGTGCGGGCCCGCCTGGATGAGCTCGAGGGGCTCAGGCCGGCACCGGCAGGTCCCGCACCCGCTCCAGGACCGCCGTCACGTCGGAGCGGCTGACGTCGCGGTGGGTCACGAACCGCACGCCGGGTCCGAACGGCACGGCGCGGACCCCGGCGGCGCCCAGCGCGGCGACGACGGTCGACGGCTCCGCGGTGGGCACGAGGACGATGTTGGTGTCCGGAGCGATCACCGGCCAGCCGTGCCCGCGCAGTCCGTCGGCGAGCAGCGTGGCGTGCTCGTGGTCGGCAGCAAGGTCGCCGAGCCCGTCGAGGGCCACCATCCCGGCGGCGCCGAGCACGCCGCCCTGCCGCACGCCACCGCCGAGCATCTTGCGCAGCCGCCACGCCTCGTCGACGAACGCGGCCGACCCGCCGACCACGGAGCCCATCGGCGCGCCGAGCCCCTTCGACAGGCACACGCTGACCGTGTCGACGCCCTCGACGAGGGCCGACACCGACACCCCGAGCGCCACCGCCGCGTGCCAGACCCGCGCGCCGTCGAGGTGCACGGCCAGCCCGGCGTCGCGGGCGGCGGCGACCAGCAGGCGGTGCTCGGACACCGGCGTCACCGCCCCGCCGGCGGCGTTGTGGGTGTTCTCGAGGCACAGCAACGTCGTCCGCAGCCCGAAGTAGGGGCCCTGCGACACCCGCGGCGGCGGTCACGTCGTCGGGCGTCGGGCGCCCCGGTCCACCGGAGTGCGCCAGCGGCGCGGGCAGCCCGCCGGCCAGCCACGCCGAGGTGCCGAGCTCGGCCTCGAGGACGTGCGCGCCGGTCGGGGCGAGAAACCTGTCACCCCGTGTCAGGTGGTGCATCAGGGCGATGGTGTTGGCCATGCAGCCGGTCGGGGTCCACAGCGCGGCCTCGACGCCGAGCAGGTCGGCGACGCGACGCTGGAGTGCGTCGAGGGTGGGGTCGCCGTCGAGGACGTCGTCGCCGACCTCGGCGTCCGCCATGGCCGCGCGCATCGTCTCCGACGGGCGGGTGACCGTGTCGGAGCGGAGGTCGATCACCGCGGCAGCTTCACCACCGAGACGAAGAAGTCGTCGATCTGGCGGATGACCTCGATGAAGCGCTCGAAGTCCACCGGCTTGGGCACGTAGGCGTTGGCGTGGAGGTTGTAGCTGCGCAGGATGTCCTCCTCGGCCTGGGAGGTGGTCAGGACGACGACGGGGATGCTGCGCAGCGCCGCGTCGTTCTTGACCTCCTCGAGCACCTCGCGGCCGTCCTTGCGGGGCAGGTTGAGGTCGAGCAGCACGAGGCCGGGACGCGGGGCGTCGGCGTGCTCGCCCTCGCGGCGCAGGAACGCCAGGGCCTCGACCCCGTCCGGTACGACGTGCAGCTGGTTGCGCAGCTTGTGGTGCTCGAAGGCCTCCTGCGTCATGAGGACGTCGCCCGGGTCGTCCTCGACGAGCAGGACGTGGATCTCGTCGGTGTCGGTCACGGGGCGTCCTCCGGGGCAGGGCGGGCGGGGGTCGGATCGGCGAGGTCGCGATCGGGCTCGGGGAGGGCCGGGATCGCGATGACGAAGACGGTGCCCGGCCCGGACCGCTCCTCGAGCCACATGGTCCCACCGTGGTGCTCCACGATCTTGCGGCACATCGACAGCCCGATCCCGGTGCCGGGATAGCTGTTCCGGCCGTGGAGCCGCTGGAAGATCACGAAGATGCGCTCGGCGTACTCGTGCTCGATGCCGATGCCGTTGTCGGCGAACCGCAGCAACCACCGGTCGCCGTCGCGCTCGGCGTCCACCCGCACCCGCGGCGGGTCCTCGCCGCGGAACTTCAGCGAGTTGCCGAGCAGGTTCTGGAACACCGTGGTCAGCAGTACCGGCTCGCCGAGCACCGAGGGCAGGTCGCCGCGCTCGACGGTGCCGCCCGACTCCTCCAGCGCGCCGGCGACGTTCTCCGCGGCGCGGTCGACGAGGTCGGCGAGGTCGACGACCTCGGCCGGCTCGCCCTGGCGGCCGACCCGGGAGAAGGCGAGCAGGTCGTTGATGAGGACCTGCATGCGCTTGGCGCCGTCGACGGCGAACTCGATGTACTGGTCGGCGCGCTCGTCCAGCTCTCCGGAGTAGCGACGCTGCAGCAGCTGGCAGAAGCTCGCCACCTTGCGCAGCGGCTCCTGCAGGTCGTGGGAGGCGACGTAGGCGAACTGCTCGAGGTCGGAGTTGGACCGGGCGAGCTCCGCGCTGCGGGCGTCGAGCTCGCGACGGCCCTCCTCGGAGGCGCCCAGTTCGCTGACGATCAGCCGCCGCATGGCGTCGACGTCCTCGGCCAGCTCGGTGATCTCCCGCGGACCCTCGACCACGACGCTGCGGTCCAGGTCGCCGACGACCACCTGCCGCACCTCGCCGGCGAGCTGCCGGGTGGGGACGACGACGACCCGGCGCAGCCACAACAGCAGCGCCGCGATGCCGAGCCCCAGCACGACGACGGTGGCGAGGCCGACGATGAGGAGCATCCGCGCGGCCGTGTCCAACGCGTCGCGCGCCTCGTCCCGCAGCGCCATCAGACGGTCGCGCTGGACGTCGAGGGCGCCGCGGACGCCGTCGAAGGCGGCCTTGCCCAGGTCCGGCGCCGGGGGCGGCGCGCCCCGCTGGACGGCGGCGATCGCCGGTTCGGCGTACTCCGCGCGCCAGCGCGCCGTGGCGGCCGCCACGGCGTCGAGGTCGGCGAGGGCCGCCGGCCGCGACGCCTCCAGCCTCCGCAGCTCCGCGATCAGACGGTCCTCGTCGGCGCGACCCGCCAGGTAGGGCTCGAGGAACTCCGGCCGGGGGCTCAGCGCGAAACCGCGGACGCCGGTCTCCTGGTCGATGGTGGCCGTGTCCAGCCGCTGCGCGGTGAGCAGGGCGGGGTCGAGTTCGCCGACCAGCTCGCTGCGGGACTGCGACAGCGAGCTCAGCCCGGCCCCGCCGACGACGAGGGCGGTGACGAGCAGGACCCCGACGACGGCGCCGGTCGCCATCAGGATGTTCCGTAGAGACCAGCGCGAGAGGCCCACCCGGCGCCCGCGGCGGGGGACGGGCCGGTGGCGGTCCTCGACGGGGCCGGGAGCCGGCTCGGGCGGGTTCGGCGGGGCGTCCGTGGTCGGCGCGCTCACTTGTCCGACACCAGGAGCACCGCGGCCACGTCGTCGATCCGGGCCAGGGACAGCGACCGCACCCGTTCCATCACGCCGTCGAGCATCGCCGCCGGGTCCTCGCGCCACGGCACCGGGCCCTGGGTGGCGTCGCGGAGCAGGTGGAGCAGACCGTCGGTCCAGAGCACCTCGCCGTTCTCGTGGCGACCCTCGATGAGGCCGTCGGTGTAGAGCAGCAGGGACCACCGCGGCGGCAGCTCCACCTCGAGCGGCGCCCAGGCGTCGACGGCGCCGACCCCGATCGGGCGCCCGAGCCGTTCGGACGAGAGCTCCGACGCCCTCGAGCCCTCGCCGTCGGCGCTGAGCAGCACGGGCGGCGGGTGACCGGCCAGGCGCAGCGTGAGGCTGCGGCGGTGGGGGTGCACGGAGACCGTCGCCAGCGTGGTGAACAGCCCCGACGCGCGCCGCTCGTGCACCAGGAGCTCGTGCATGGTGGGCAGCACGCGGTCGGGCTCGATCCCGCTGAGCACGAGCGTGCGCCACGCGATGCGCAGGTTCACCCCCAGCGCGGCCTCGTCCGGACCGTGGCCGCACACGTCGCCGATGACCACGTGCACCGAGCCGTCCGGGCTCTCCACCGCGTCGTAGAAGTCGCCGCCCAGCAGTGTCTGCTCGGTCCCCGGCTCGTAGCGGGCGAGCATCTGCAGGCCGGCGTCCGTGAGCAACGGGCTGGGCAGCAACCCGCGCTCGAGCCGGGCGTTCTCGTCGGCGCGGAACTGGGCGTCGCGGAGTGCGCGGCGGACCCGGTCCGACCGGCGGCGCTCGACCGCGTACCGGACCGCCCGCGCCAGCGCGGACGCGTCGACCGCGTCCTTGACCAGGTAGTCCTGGGCGCCCGCGGCCACCGCGTCGGCCCCGAGCTGCTCGTCGCGACGCCCGGTGAGCACCAGCACCGCCGGGCCCTCGACGGCGAGCAGCCGACGCAGGCCGTCGAAGTCGTGGGCGTCGGGGAGGGCGAGGTCGAGAAGGACGCAGTCGGGGAGATCCGACTCCTCCAGGGCCGCCTCGGCCTCGGCCAGCGACTCGGCGCGGGAGAGGTCCACCGCGAGGTCGGCATCGGCGAAGTGCTCGGAGACCAGGAGGGCGTCGCCGTCGTCGTCCTCGACGAGCAGGACCCGCAGCGGGGCCGCGCTCACTGGCGTGGCGTGGTCCAACGGCCTTCCTCCCCTGGTCGCGGCGCTCCCGCGACGATAGACGCAGGGTCCTGCCGGCCCGCGCCGTAGGCTCTCCTCGCGTGAGTGCCGCCATCGTCCCCAACGTGCTCGCCGCCCGGTACGCCTCGCCCGAGCTGCGTGCGCTGTGGGCGCCCGAACGCAAGGTCGCTCTCGAGCGCGAGCTCTGGATCGCCGTCCTCGCCGCGCAGCGCGACCTCGGGATCGACATCCCGGACGGCGTGCTCGACGACTACCGCGCCGTCGTCGACCGCGTCGACCTCGACTCCATCGCCGCCCGCGAACGCCGGACCCGCCACGACGTCAAGGCGCGCATCGAGGAGTTCGACGACCTCGCCGGCCACCAGTACGCCCACACGGGCATGACCAGCCGCGACCTCACCGAGAACGTCGAGCAGCTGCAGATCCGCGACTCGCTGCGCCATGTCGCCGCGCGCACCGTCGCCGTCCTGGCCCGCCTCGCCCGCCTCGCCGTGGAGCACTCCGACACGGTGATGGCCGGACGCAGCCACAACGTCGCCGCCCAGGCCACCACGCTGGGCAAGCGCTTCGCGAGCGCCGCCGACGAGACGCTGGTCGCCCACCGCCGGCTCACCGAGCTGATCGACCGCTACCCGCTGCGCGGCATCAAGGGCCCGGTCGGCACCGCGCAGGACATGCTCGGCCTGCTCGACGGGGACACCGCGAAGCTCGCCGAGCTCGAGCGCCGCGTCGCCGCGCACCTCGGCTTCACCGAGGTCCTCACCAGCGTCGGGCAGATCTACCCCCGCTCGCTGGACCACGACGTGCTCTCCGCGCTGGTCCAGCTCGCGGCCGGGCCGTCGAGCCTGGCCACCACGATCCGGCTGATGGCGGGCCAGGAGCTGGTCACCGAGGGCTTCCAGCCCGGCCAGGTCGGTTCCAGCGCGATGCCGCACAAGATGAACACCCGCTCCTGCGAGCGCGTCAACGGCCTCGCGGTGGTGCTGCGCGGCAACGCGTCGATGGTCGCCGAGCTGGCCGGCGGGCAGTGGAACGAGGGCGACGTCTCCGATTCGGTCGTCCGCCGGGTCGCCCTGCCCGACGCCTTCTTCGCGATCGACGGGCTGCTCGAGACGTTCCTGACCGTGCTCGACGAGTTCGGCGCCTATCCCGCGGTCATCGCCCGGGAGCTCGACCGCTACCTGCCGTTCCTCGCCACCACCGCGGTGCTCATGGCCGCGGTGCGCGCCGGCGTCGGCCGCGAGACCGGCCACGAGATCATCTCCGGGCACGCCCGCGCGGTCGCGCTCGACATGCGCGAGAAGGGCCTCGAGGGCAACGACCTGCTGGCCCGCCTCGGCGCCGACGCCCGGCTGAACCTCACCGAGGACGACCTGCGCGGCGCGGTCGGCGACCCGGCGGCGTTCGTCGGGGCCGCGGGCGAGCAGGTCGCCGAGATCGCCCGCCGGGTCGGGGTGCTCGTGGCGGCCGAACCCGAGGCGGCGGCGTACACGCCCAGCCCGATCCTCTAGGGCCTCCGTGACCCCGTCGCTCCGCTCGCCCCGGATCCTCTAGCCTCGCCGCCCGTGGCCACCCTCGCGGACTATCCCCACGTCGCGACGGGCAAGGTGCGCGACCTCTACGCCGTCGACGACGACACGCTCCTGCTGGTCGCCTCCGACCGGATCTCCGCGTTCGACCACGTCCTCGCGACCCCCATCCCGGACAAGGGCCGCGTGCTCACCGCGATGAGCGTGTTCTGGTTCGAGCTGCTCGGCCAGCGGGATCCAGGCTCCGCAGACACCCCGACGCCGCCGGTCGCCCACCACCTGATCGCCGCCCGCGACCACCGCATCCCCGACGACCTTCGCGGGCGCGCCCTGCTGGTCCGCCGCCTCGAGATGCTGCCCGTCGAGTGCGTGGCGCGCGGCTACCTCGCCGGCTCCGGGACCGCGGACTACCGCCGCGCGGGTGCGATCGGCGGGGTCCCGCTGCCCGACGGGCTGACCGAGGCCTCGATGCTGCCCGAGCCGATCTTCACGCCGGCCACGAAGGCCGAGCGGGGCGAGCACGACGAGAACGTCGACCTCGCCCACGTCGCCGGCCTCGTCGGCGACGAGACCGCCGAGGCCCTGCGCGAGCTGACCCTCGACGTCTACACCCGGGGCGCCGCGTACGCCGCGTCGCGCGGGCTGATCCTGGCCGACACCAAGCTCGAGTTCGGCCGCGACGCCACCGGCACGCTGGTCCTCGCCGACGAGGTGCTCACCCCCGACTCGTCGCGGTTCTGGCCCGCCGAGGGCTACGAGCCCGGCCGGGTGCAGCCCAGCTTCGACAAGCAGTACGTCCGCGAGTGGCTGACCTCGCCCGACTCCGGCTGGGACCGCCACTCCGGCGAGGCCCCGCCCCCGCTGCCCCCGGACGTGGTCGAGGCCACCCGCGCCCGCTACATCGAGGCGTACACCCGTCTGACCGGCCGGGACTGGCCGCCGGCGTTCTGATCCCGCGCGATCGCCCCGCCCCGATCGCCCCGCCCCGATCGCCCCGCCCCGATCGCCCCCTGACGTCGTCCCGGAGTTCACCCGGGGGACGCGTCGCCGGCATCTCGGTGGGGCCTCATGGGGCCGTGCCCTTCCTCATGGTGACCGTGTCCGGACTCGTGCCCGGTGCCTCGCTCGACGCCGCGCTCGGCCTGGCCGACGCCCTCGACGCCCGCCGCATCCCGCTCACCCTGCTCGTCGGTCCGCGCCCGCACCCCGAGGTCGCCGCGTGGGCCGCCGCCCGCCGCCGCGTCGGCGACGCCGTCCTGCTGCACGGCACCGGGGACGGCACGGGCACGCCCCACGCCGACCGTCGCCTCCCCGCCCACGAGGCCGGCCTGCGCCTGGCCGCCGCCCTGCGCGCCCGCGACGCCCTCGGGCCCGCGGTCGACGGGTTCGCGGCCCCCGGCTGGGCACTCTCGCCCGGCATGCGCACCGCGCTCGCCGCGGCGGGCCTGGCGCTGTACGTGGACGACGACGGCGTCCACCGTCCGGCCACATCAGGGGAGCACGCCGGGAGGGGCACGACCGCCGCCTCCTGCCGCGGACCGGTCACCGGCCCCGGCGCCCCGATCTCCCGGCGTGCCCTGCGCCGCCGGGCGGTCGCCCCCGACCTGGTCCATCTCGCGCTGAGCGCCCCGCGCGACGCGGACGTCGCCGGGGGTCTCGTCGATCGTGCCCTCGCCCTCGGCGCCACCCCGGCCGCGGCCACCGACCTCCTCGCCCGCACCCCCCGCGTCCGGCGTCCCGTCGCCCGGGACCCGGAGCACTGGTCGATCACGGCATGACGGGTAGCGTGGCGGGCGTGTCACGCGTGATCGTCGACGTGCTCCCGAAAGCCGAGATCCTCGACCCCCAGGGTCAGGCGGTCGCGCGCGCCATGGGCCGGCTCGGGGTGACGGGAGTGGCCGACGTCCGCCAGGGCAAGCACTTCGAGCTCGAGGTCGACGACTCGGTCGACGACGCCGAACTCGAGCGGATCGCCGAGACGCTGCTCGCGAACCCGGTCATCGAGGAGTGGGTCGTGCGGAGGCTCGCCTGATGCGCATCGGTGTCATCACCTTCCCCGGCACGCTGGACGACGTCGACGCCGCCCGCGCCGTGCGCTACGCCGGCGCCGAGCCGGTGGGCCTGTGGCACCGCGACACCGACCTGCGGGGCGTCGACGCGGTGGTCGTCCCCGGCGGGTTCTCCTACGGCGACTACCTGCGGGCCGGCGCCATCGCGGCGCGCTCGCCGGTGATGGGACCGGTGGTGGACGCCGCCCGCGCCGGCATGCCGGTGCTCGGCATCTGCAACGGCTTCCAGATCCTCTGCGAGGCGGGCCTGCTGCCCGGCGCGCTCGTGCGCAACGCCGGCCTGCGCTTCGTCTGCCGCGAGATCGGGCTGCGCGTCGAGAGCGACGCGACGGCCTGGACCAGCGCCTTCGCCGCCGGCGACGAGATCACCGTGCCCCTCAAGTCGGGCGAGGGCCGCTACGTCGCCGCCCCCGGCACCCTCGACGAGCTCGAGGCCGAGGGCCGCGTGGTGTTCCGGTACACCCGGTCCGCGCCCAACGGCTCGCTGCGCGACATCGCCGGGGTGAGCTCGGCCGACGGCCGCGTGGTGGGGCTCATGCCGCACCCCGAGCACGCCGTCGACGCGCTCACCGGCGCGAGCGCCGACGGGCTCGGCCTGTTCACCTCGGTGCTGGCGTCCGTCGCGGCTGCGGCCTGACGGCCCAGTCCCTACGGCAGCAGCGTGACCCGCAGCTCCCACAGGTCGGCGTAGACCACGAGCATGCGCCCGCCGAGATGGAGCACGAGGCCGCGCATCTCGTCCGGGTGGTCGACGTGGGTGAGCACGCGGGAGACGTCCTCGACGGCCTCGCCCACGAGCTCGTCGAACGGGGCGTCGAGGCTGACGTCGTGACCGCCCGGGTCGTCGACCGGCGGCGCGGGCAGCAGCGGCACCACCGTGTCGCCGCGCGCGCCCGGCGCGATCGCCAGCACCACGGTGCCGCCCGCGCCGTCGTCGACGAGGAACTCGAGCATCCCGGCGGACACGTCCACGTGCGGGCGCACGGCGTCGGGGACGCGGCCGGGAAGCTCGAGGGAGTGGCGGCGGACGCCGAGCAGCTCGCGGTCGAGCACGAGGCGCAGCCGGGCCAGGGCGTCGAGTCGTGACCCGGCGACGTCCGGCGCCGGCGGCGACGAGGACGAACCGGGCGCCGAGGAGACGGAGGCTGTGGTCATGGCTCCATGATGTATCGAGGGTCCGACACCCCCGGGTACCTACCGACACGCCCAGCTCGTGTCGCGCCGAATCGACCGCAATGGACCATAAACGGGCATCCGGTCGAGTGACGTACCCCGTTCCCCGTGACCGAGAGGCCGTTCGACGGCAGGCGTGTGGTGGACGGCGCTGGACGGAAGGGGATCGTGACCGTTCTCGGGTTTGCACACCGCCCGACGTGGGTAAGGGCGCGCTCGTCGTGACCCGAACGTGACCGTCCGGGCCCGCGGCGTCCGGAGGGACGCGCGACCGACCCCACACCACCGGATTTCCCGGGCGGGCGGCCGGGTCGCGCGCCGTCGTTAGGGTCGAGGACGTGACGACCCAGTCCCCGGTGTCCCCCGCCGTTGCCGTCGGAGTCCCGGTCGACAGCGTGGACCACGCCCGTACCAGCCCCGACGAGCCCCAGCCCCACGCCGCGCTCGGCCTGCGGGACGAGGAGTACGCCCGCATCCGGGAGATCCTCGGCCGGCGTCCCACCGAGGCCGAACTGGCGATGTACTCGGTGATGTGGTCCGAGCACTGCTCCTACAAGTCCTCGAAGGTCCACCTGCGCCGCTTCGGTGAGACCACCACCGAAGGGATGCGCGCCCGCCTGTTGGCCGGCATCGGTGAGAACGCCGGTGTGGTCGACGTCGGTGACGGCTGGGCCGTGACCTTCAAGATCGAGTCGCACAACCACCCCTCGTACGTCGAGCCCCACCAGGGCGCGGCGACCGGTGTCGGCGGCATCGTGCGCGACATCATGGCCATGGGCGCGCGCCCGGTCGCGGTGATGGACGGGCTGCGCGTCGGGCCCCTCGACGCCCCCGACACCGCCCGCGTCCTGCCCGGCGTGGTGTCCGGGGTCGGCTTCTACGGCAACTGCCTGGGCCTGCCGAACCTCGGCGGCGAGGTCGTGTTCGACCCCACCTACGCCGGCAACCCGCTGGTCAACGCCCTGTGCGTCGGTGTGCTGCGCCACGAGGACCTCCACCTGGCCTTCGCGTCGGGCGCCGGCAACAAGATCGTGCTGTTCGGGGCGCGGACGGGCCTCGACGGGATCGGCGGCGTGTCGGTACTCGCCTCGGAGACGTTCACCGCCAGCACGGGGCGCAAGAAGCTGCCCAGCGTGCAGGTCGGCGACCCGTTCGCCGAGAAGGTCCTCATCGAGTGCTGCCTGGAGCTGTTCCACGCCGGGCTCGTCGTCGGCATCCAGGACCTCGGCGGCGCGGGGCTCGCGTGCGCCACGAGCGAGCTCGCCAGCGCCGGCGACGGCGGGATGGACGTCGACCTCGACACCGTGCCCCTGCGCGCGGACGCCATGACCGCCGCCGAGATCCTCTCCAGCGAGTCGCAGGAGCGCATGTGCGCGGTGGTGACCCCGGAGCGGGTGGACGCCTTCATGGCCGTCTGCGAGCGCTGGGACGTCACCGCCACCGTCATCGGCGAGGTCACCGACGGCGACCACCTGCGGATCACCCACCGCGGTGCGACGGTCGTCGATGTCCCGCCGCGCACCCTGGCCCACGACGGCCCGGTCTACGACCGCCCCTACGCCCGTCCCGCCACCCAGGACGCGCTGGTCGCCGACACCACCGCCGGGCTGGCGCGTCCCGGGACGCCGACGGAGATCGCCGGTCAGGTCCGCGCGCTGGTCGCCTCGCCCGCCCTCGCCGCGCGCACCTGGGTCACCGAGCAGTACGACCGCTACGTCCGCGGCAACACCGCCGCCGCGACCCCGGCCGACGCCGGCGTCCTGCGCATCGACGAGGACGGGGGGCGCGGCATCGCGCTCGCCATCGACTGCAACGCCCGCTTCTGCCTGCTCGACCCCCGCGCCGGCGCGCAGCTCGCGCTGGCCGAGGCGGTGCGCAACGTCGCCGCGGCCGGGGCGACGCCGGTCGCGGTGTCGGACTGCCTCAACTTCGGCTCGCCCGAGGACCCCGGGGTGATGTGGCAGTTCGCCGAGGGCGTGGCGGGGCTCGCCGAGGGCTGCGTCGCGCTGGGCATACCGGTCACCGGCGGCAACGTGAGCTTCTACAACCAGACCGGGACGACGCCGATCCTGCCCACCCCGGTGGTGGGGGTCCTCGGGCTGATCGACGACGTCGCCCGGGCGGTCCCGCACGGCTTCGGCCCGCCCGGGGACGGCGTGTGGCTGCTGGGCGAGACCCGCGACGAGCTCGACGGCTCGGCGTGGGCCGGCGTCGTCCACGACCACCTCGGCGGGGTACCGCCGCGGGTCGACCTCGCCGCCGAGCAGCGGCTCGCCCAGCTCATGGCCGGCGCCGCCGCCGACGGCCTGCTCTCCGGCGCGCACGATCTCTCCGACGGCGGGCTCGCCCAGGCCCTCGTCGAGGCCGCGCTGGCGAGGGGTCGCGGGGCGACCGTGACCACCCCGCCCGGCGGGCTCGACCGGGCCGCCGCGCTGTTCTCCGAGAGCGGCGCGCGGATGCTCGTCACCGTGCCTCCCGGCGCCGAGGCCGAGCTCGCCCGCCGCTGCGCCGACGCCGGCCAGGCCGCCGCCCGCCTCGGCGAGGTCGGCGGCGACACGCTGGAGATCGAGGGCGTCGACCCGCTCCCGGTCGCCGAGCTCGCGGCCCTCGCCGCCGCCACCCTCCCGGCCGCGTTGGGCTGACGCCTCACAAGGCGGAGCCGAAGGCCCGGCCGTAGCGGCGGTAGCCCAGGCCGCTGGGGTGGGCGAGGTCGGGGCCGACCTCCCAGATCCGCATGCGGCGGGTGGCCTCCTCGAGGGCCACGAGGCGCAGGCCCGGGTGCGACGCCACGACCTCGCGCGCCACCGCCGACAGCCGGGCCCCGCGGTCCTGCGCCACCCCGCGCTGCAGGTCCGGGACGTCGGCGACGAGGGAGCCGGGCGGAAGGGCGGCACAGAGGGCGTCGAGCTCGCGACGGAAGGTCTCGGGCGGGGTGTCGTGCGCGTCGTTGGTGCCCACGCAGAGCGCGACGAGGGAGTCGGAGCCGGTGAACGCCTCGGGCGGGATCGCGGGGAGCTGCTCGCGTCCGACGTCGGCGGTGGTGGCACCGCAGACGGCCAAATTGACCACCCGGACCGCGACCCCCCGTCGCGCGGCGAGCTCGCCGGCGAGGCGCCCCGCCCACGACAGCTCCGGGCGCATCGCCCCCATGCCCTGCGCCAGCGAGTCGCCGAGGGCGACCAGCAGGAACTCGCCGGGGGTGCGGCGCACGCGGCGCCAGTAGGCGGCGTGGTCCGCCTCCATGATGTCGGCGCGCCGCAGGCGCCAGGCCTGGACGGCCACGAGAGCGGCGAGCAGCGCCCCGGCGCCGCGCAGGATGCGGGGGGCGAGCGGTCGCGACACCGCAGGACCCTAACCGCCCGCGCGACTACCCTGGTCGACCGTGCCCCGCCGCGCCCCCGATCCCGCGCGCACCCGCTCCGAGCTGCTCGCCGTCGTCGACTGGGTCCGCGCCTCGCTCGCGCACGAGGAGCACCCGCGGCCCGACCGGGCCACGCTGGCCGCCGCGGTCCGGTCCTCGCTGCGGACCCTCGAGCACGCCGCTCCGGGACACTCGGTCGAGGTCCGTGTGCCGCCCTTCGGCGCCGTGCAGTGCGTGGCGGGGCCGCGCCACACCCGGGGCACGCCGCCGAACGTCGTGGAGACCGACGCGGCGACGTGGCTGGCGCTCGCGCTCGGCCTGACCTCCTGGGACGCGGCGTCGGGGGCCGGGCGGCTCGCGGCGTCCGGACATCGTGCCGGGGACATCGCGAGATGGCTGCCGGTAGTAGACGTCCACCGAATGTGTGATAGCGGCTGAGCCGACCCGGTGGCTTCCGTATGCTCGACGATGACCCGACCGTGACCACGGCCGCGGCGCGGCGACGGAGGAGACACATCGGTGCAGCGTCCGAGCTGGGCCCCCGGTGAGGTCGATCTCGAACGGCCGAGCGCCGCGCGCGTCTACGACTACTACCTCGGCGGGCTCCACAACTTCGCCGTCGACCGCGAGATGGCCGCCCGCGCGGTGGCCGACTGGCCCGAGCTGCCGCGCATCATGCAGGCCAACCGGGCGTTCCTGCGACGCGCGGTCCGCTTCCTCGCCGCGCAGGGCATCGACCAGTTCCTCGACATCGGCTCGGGCATCCCCACCGTGGGCAACGTGCACGAGGTGGCGCAGGCCGCCCTCGGCGAGGCGCGCGTCGTCTACGTCGACCACGATCCGGTGGCCGTCGCCCACGCCCGCGCGCTGCTCGCCGACGACCCCACCACCGGGGTGGTCCAGGCGGACGGCGTCGACGTCGCGGCCGTGCTCGAGGACCCGGTCACGCGGTCGCTGCTCGACCTCACCCGGCCGGTCGGGCTGCTCGTCGTCGCCCTGCTGCACTTCGTGCCCGACGAGCGCCGTCCCGGCGAGGTCCTCGCTCGCTACCGCGACGCCCTCGCCCCCGGCAGTCACCTCGCGGTCAGTCACGCGAGCGCCGACGGGGCGCCGGATCGGGCCGACGAGCACCAGGCGCTCTACCGGCGCACCGCCACCCCGATGACCATGCGCTCGCGCAGCCAGGTCGAGGCCCTCCTCGAGGGGTACACCCTCGTCGAGCCCGGCGTGGTCTTCCTCCCCGAGTGGCGCCCGGACGACCCCGCCTCCGCGGGGGAGCACCCGGAGCGGTTCACCGGCTACGCGGCCGTGGGACGACGTGACTGAGGGCCGGGGCGCCGTCGCGGAGGACCCGGACGCGGCGACCGCGCTCGCGGGGGAGTGGGCGCTGGAGGTCGAGGGGACCAGCTACGTCCCGATGGGCGCGGGTGAGCTCCGCGGCTACCTGCACGCGCTGAGCAGGCTCCTCATCGACGCGCTGCTGGCCGATCCACCACGCCCCGAGGTCGGCACCGAGATCGGACGCCGCCTCGTCGTCGCGCACTTCACCGGCCCGGCCACCGTCGAGCGCACGCTGGTCCTGCTGACCGAGCGGCTGCCGGAGCTGCTCGGGCGGTCGGTGCTGCCGGCGGTGCACGCCCTGGTCGGCGCCCTGGCGGGCGGCTACGCGGCCACCCTGCGCGACCGCACCCTCGACGAACAGGAGGCGATCCGGCGCGCGGTGCTGCGCGCCCGCCTCGAGACCGAGGAGGCCCTGCAGGACAGCGAGGCCCGGTTCCGCGCCATGTTCCACGAGGCGGCGATCGGGATCGGTCTCGGCGACATGGAGGGTCGCATCCTCGAGGTCAACCCGGCGATGACGCGGTTGTTCGGCTACACCGAGGACGAGTTCCGCGCCCGGACCGTCGGGGAGCTGACCCATCCCGATGACGTCCCGGACGTGTGGCGTCTCTACGAGCGCCTCGTGCGCGGCGATCTGGACAACTTCCGCATCGAGAAGCGCTTCTACTGCCGTAGCGGCGAGGAGATCATCGGGAACCTGACGCTCTCCCTCGTGCGTGACGCCCACGGCGCGCCGGCCTACCAGGTCGCGATGCTCGAGGACGTCACCGAGCGCCACCACCTGCAGGCGCGGCTGGAGTTCCAGGCCTACCACGACCCGCTCACCACGTTGTACAACCGCGCGCTGTTCACCGAGCGGCTCGAGCGGATGTTCACCGACACCCCGCCGGGCTCCGCGCGCCGCGTCGGCGTCTGCTTCCTCGATCTCGACGGCTTCAAGGCGGTCAACGACAGCCTCGGCCACGACGTCGGCGACGAGCTGCTCAAGGCGGTGGCCGGACGGCTCGCCGACTGCGTGCGCGACGGCGAGCTCGTCGCCCGCATGGGTGGCGACGAGTTCGTGGTCCTCGTGGAGGACACCTGCGGCGTCGACCGTCTTGTCACCCTGGCCGACACCGTGCTCGCCGCCCTCACCCCGCCGCTGCAGCTGGCCGGGCAGGAGCTGTCGGTGACCGCGAGCATCGGCATCGTCGAGCAGGCCGTCGCCGACACCACGGCCTCGGAGCTCATGCGCGCCGCCGACATCACCCTCTACACCGCCAAGGCCGACGGCCGCGGCCGCTGGGCGGTGCACGACCCGAGCCGCGACGAGGCCGAGACCGCCCGCTTCACGCTCTCCGCCGCCCTGCCCGGCGCGATCGCCCACGACGAGTTCTTCGTGCTCTACCAGCCGCTGGTGTCCCTCGCCGACCACCGGCTGCGCGGGGTCGAGGCGCTCGTGCGCTGGCAGCACCCCACCCTCGGGGTGCTCTCGCCGTCGCTGTTCATCGGGCTGGCCGAGGAGACCGGGGCGATCGTCGCGCTCGGCCGCTCGGTGCTCCGCCGCGCCTGCCGGGACGCGAGCACCTGGTACGCCGAGTTCGGGGCGGGCGCCCCGTTCGTCAGCGTCAATGTCGCCCCGCGCCAGCTCCACGAGCCCGGTCTGGTCGCGGAGGTCGCCGAGCTGCTCGCGGAGACCGGCCTGCCCGCGGACCGCCTGCAGGTCGAGCTGACCGAGCGGGCCCTCACCACCGACGAGGGGGCGCCGCTCAAGGCCCTCGACGGCCTGCGGGAGATGGGGGTCCGGATCGCCGTCGACGACTTCGGCACCGGCTACTCCAACCTCTCCTACCTGCGCAAACTTCCTCTCGACGTGATGAAGCTCGACGGTTCCTTCGGCGAGGGCCTGCGCGATCCGGAGCTCAGCGACCCGGTCGACGAGCGGATCGTGGGCACCCTCGTCTCCCTCGGCCACGCCCTCGGCCTGACCGTCACCGCCGAGGGCGTCGAGACCGCAGCCCAGGCCCAGCGACTGCGCGCGCTGGGGTGCGACGAGGGGCAGGGCTGGCACTTCGCCGCCGCGCTGCCCGCCCCGGAGCTCGCCGAGGTGCTGCGCGCCGACCGGCCGCTGGGCGCCCCGGTGCCGCCGGCCCGAGGGCGGGGCTGAGAGCCTCCTCGCACAAGGCCGCCGCCGCGTCGCCCCGCCGGAGGGTCCGGCGCGCGTAGGCTGGGGCCGGCACGACTGCACGCAGCCTCGTCGCAGGAGGAGCTCCACGGTGGACGCAGCCGGACCCGATCCGCGGCGCACGTCACCCATCCCCACCACCTCGCCGGAGCCGGAGCCCCAGCCGGCGTTCGACGAGGGCCCGCGCGAGGAGTGCGGCGTCTTCGGAGTCTGGGCCCCCGGCGAGGAGGTCGCCAAGCTGACCTACTTCGGCCTGTTCGCCCTCCAGCACCGCGGCCAGGAGGCCGCCGGCATGGCGGTCAGCGACGGCCGTCAGATCGTGGTCTTCAAGGACCTCGGGCTGGTCAGCCAGGTCTTCGACGAGCAGACGCTGTCCTCCCTGCGCGGCCACCTGGCCGTCGGCCACACCCGGTACTCGACCACCGGCTCCCCGACCTGGGAGAACGCCCAGCCGACGTTCCGCACCACCGCCGCGGGCACCGGGCTCGCCCTCGGCCACAACGGCAACCTGGTGAACACCGCCGAGCTGGTCAACCGGCGCAACGCCGCCGAGGTCGAGAAGGGCACCGGCCGCGCGCACGGCCGCCGCCCCCTCGGCGCGGCCACCACCGACTCCGACGTCGTCACCGGCCTGCTGGCCGACGCGGCCGCCGACCTCGGCGTCGAGGAGGCGGCCCTGCGGCTGCTGCCCGACCTCCGCGGCGCGTTCAGCCTCGCGTTCTGCGACGAGACCACCCTCTACGCCGCCCGCGACCGCCACGGTGTGCGCCCGCTGGTGCTCGGTCGTCTCGACCGCGGCTGGGTGGTCGCGTCCGAGACCGCCGCCCTCGACATCGTCGGCGCCTCGTTCGTCCGCGAGGTCGAGCCCGGCGAGCTCATCGCGATCGACGCCGAGGGCCTGCGCAGCTCCCGGTTCGCCTCCCCGGAGCCCAAGGGGTGCGTGTTCGAGTACGTCTACCTCGCCCGCCCCGACACCTCGATCGCCGGGCGCGGGGTGCACTCCGCGCGCGTGGAGATCGGCCGGAGGCTGGCCCAGGAGCACCCCGCGGACGGCGACCTCGTCATCCCCGTCCCGGAGTCCGGGACGCCGGCCGCCATCGGCTACGCCGAGGGTTCGGGCATCCCCTACGGCCAGGGCCTGGTGAAGAACGCCTACGTCGGCCGCACGTTCATCCAGCCCTCGCAGACCATCCGCCAGCTCGGGATCCGGCTCAAGCTCAACCCCCTGCGCGAGATCATCCGGGGCAAGCGCCTCGTCGTCGTCGACGACTCGATCGTCCGCGGCAACACCCAGCGCTCCCTGGTGCGGATGCTGCGCGAGGCCGGGGCCGTCGAGGTGCACGTCCGGATCGCCAGCCCGCCGGTCCGCTGGCCCTGCTTCTACGGCATCGACTTCGCCTCGCGCGCCGAGCTGATCGCGAACGGGCTCGACACCGAAGGCATCCGGCGCTCCATCGGCGCCGACTCGCTGGGCTACATCTCCGCCGAGGAGCTGGTCGCGGCCACCGAGCAGCCCCGCTCGCGGCTGTGCACGGCCTGCTTCTCCGGTGAGTACCCGATCGCCCTGCCCCCCGAGGCCATGGTCGGCAAGCACCTGCTCGAGGACATCTCGGGCGCGAGCTGCGGCGACGGTGGCGAAGCCGGCGGACCGGTGGTGCACACCGGGGCCCCGAACGCCGCGCGGGTGGATCTCACCGCGTCGGCGTCGGGATACGGTGCCGAGGACGCGCTCAGCCGTCCCTGACCTCCTTCCCCCGTCCCCGAGGACCTCTGAACCGATGAGCCCGCGCGCCCCCCAGTTCCCCGAGCACGCACGGTCGACTCCGTCGGCCGAGGCCAGTTACGCCGCGGCGGGGGTCGACGTCGAGGCCGGCGACCGCGCGGTGGACCGGATCAAGCCGCTCGCCGCCTCGACCACCAGGCCCGAGGTGCTCGGCGGCATCGGGGGCTTCGCGGGCCTGTTCGCGCTGCGTACCGGGCGCTACCGCGAGCCGGTGCTGGCCGCGTCGACCGACGGGGTGGGCACCAAGCTCGCCGTCGCCCAGGCCGCCGACCGCCACGACACCGTCGGCCGCGACCTCGTCGCGATGGTCGTCGACGACCTCGTGGTCTGCGGCGCCGAGCCGCTGTTCCTCCAGGACTACCTCGCCATCGGCAAGCTCGTGCCGGAGAAGGTCGAGCAGATCGTGACCGGCATCGCCGAGGGCTGCCGCCTGGCCGGGTGCGCGCTGCTCGGGGGCGAGACCGCCGAGCACCCCGGCGTCATGGAGCCCCACCACTACGACCTCTCGGCCACCGGGGTGGGCATCGTCGAGGCCGACGCCATGCTCGGCCCCGACCGGGTGCGCCCGGGCGACACGGTGATCGCGATGGGGTCGTCGGGCCTGCACGCCAACGGCTACTCGCTCGCCCGCCAGGTCCTGCTCGAGATCGGCCGGATGTCGCTGGACGGGCACGTCGAGGAGTTCGGCCGGTCCCTCGGCGACGAGCTCCTCGAGCCCACCCGCATCTACGCCCGCGACTGCCTCGCCGTCGCCGCCGAGACCGACGTGCGCACCTTCGCCCACGTCACCGGAGGCGGGCTGTGCGCGAACCTCGCCCGCGTCCTCCCGGTGGGTCTGACCGCCGACCTCGACCGCACGACCTGGACGCCCGCGCCGGTGTTCAAGCTCATCGCCGCCCGCGGCCGTGTGGCCCGCCAGGAGATGGAGCGCACCTTCAACATGGGCGTCGGGATGGTCGCCGTGCTCCCGCCGGACGACGTCGACCGCGCGATGGCCGTGCTCACCGCCAAGCACGTCCCGTCCTGGGTGCTCGGCGAGGTGCGCCGGACCGAGGAATCGGACCGCGGACCCGAGACCGACGACACACCCGCCCGATCCGGCGCGGCGGTCCTCCGCGGCGATCACCCTCGCTTCTAGGGGCTAATCGGGCATGAGCTCGCAGTGGAGCTTGAGCACGGTCTGCCCGTTCGACTGCTCCAGCACGTAGGCCGGGTTGTCGTCGGTGCCGTTGCGGGTCTTCTTCGAACCCTTGATGGTGCGCTCGACGCGTTCGGTGTGGACTTCCTTCACGGTGGCCTCGGCCTGACCCTGGCCCCAGTTCCACTTCACGTCGTCGCCCTCGGCGAACGCCTTGGTCACAGCCCCTCCCGAACGCTCCCGTCGGCCACCGGACGTGGTGGCCGACAGGCGCGGGTACCCACGGCGGGCTGCCCTGATCCGGGCGTCGTCGTGCGGGTGTGAGGTGTCAGCGCTCGTCGTAGCTGTACTCGCCGTACCGGGCGGCGTCGAGCGTGTCGTCGTCGTCCGAGCGGCGGGAGAACGGGTCTTCACCGCTCGACAGTTCCTGCTGCAAGGCGTCGAAGTCGGTGGTGGGGGAGCTGTACTTGAGCTCGCGGGCCACCTTCGTCTGCTTGGCCTTGGCTCGTCCGCGTCCCATGGGCTGGACCCCCTCGCACAGGGCGGGGGCGGCCGGATGCTCTCCGGCGGCCCCCTGAATCTCTAGGTGACTCTCGTGTTCACGACAATACCGTGTGTCCGAACGGGGTCGCGACGTGACATGGCACCATCGGCGCCCGTGCCCGCCCCCTTCGTCTGCTATCTGCGCGTCTACGAGCCGCTCGGTGCGCTGGAGGGGCCGCTCGCCGCCCGGGTGCGGGCCGGTCTGGCACGGGGGGCGGTGGCCGCCGCGGACGCGGGCCGCCGGGACCGGGAGGTCTGCCTGCGGGCGCTGCTCGGTGTCCCGAGCCGGCTGCTGCCCGGCGAGCGCAGCGACGGCACCGTGCTCGACGTGCCGGCCGACGTGCTGCTCGCCGAGGGCCCGGGTGCGGGGGGCGCGGCCGCGGAGCCCGTGGGCCCGCAGACCCTGGTGTGCCCCCTGGAGACCCGGCCCCGCGCCGCGGCCGCCCTGGTCGGCTTCCTGGCCAGCGAGACCCCCGTGCTGCGCTCCGCCGCGCTGAGCCTCGAGGAGTCGGTGGTCCGCTCGCGGGCGGAGGCGGTCGTGTCCGAGCTCGGGGACTCGGCCACCCACATCGTCTCGGCCACCTGGACCGTGCCGCTGCCGTGGTTCGCGCTGGTGGAACCGACCGAGCGGGTCCTCGTGCTGCCCAGCGAGGACGCCGTCGTCCCCCCCGAGGCCACGCCGCGCCGGTGCTACTGGCGCGTGCCGATGACCGACGCGCTCACCCGCGCCGACGCCGCCGGTGACCTGCTGGCCGAGGCGCTCGGGGAGGACGGCCCGGCCGAGGTGCTGCGCGACACCGCCCGCTGGCTGCGCCACTTCGACGCCGGCGGGATGGTCGAGCTCGACTACGGGGGGCTGGTCCAGCTCGTCGACGACCAGACCCTCGCCGCGGACACCTCCGCCGAGGACGTCGCCGAGGCGCTCGAGGCCCTGCGGGCCGGGGACGCGGAGCGGGCGATGTCGAGCTACCGCCGCCTGCGCGACTTCTGGGCCGGCCGCGCCGCCCGCCAGCGCGCGAACTGAGCGCGCGGGCGCGTTACGCCCCCTCGCGCTCGCGGCGCAGGAGGTCGTCGACCGAGGCGGACCCGTCGCGGTAGCGGCGGGCGATCTCCTCGTTGCAGGCGTCCATCACCTGCTGGACGCGCACGCGGTGCCCGGAGACCGCCGTCTCCTCGGCGGCGTAGGCGCGGGCCGCGGCGACCAGGTCGTCGTCGGAGAGGGTGGCGACGTCGGAGAGGCCGGTGTCGGCGAGGAGCGCCTCCTCGTGGCGACGGTGGGACTCGGCGCGGGAGGGCTGCACGGTGTGGTGACGCCCGCGCCCCGCGGCCGGGCCGAGGGCGTTGTCGGCGAGGATCCGGGGCAGCTCGTCGATCACCGAGCCGGTGCCGTCCCCGGTCCGCCGGGCCTGCTCGAAGCGCACGATGTCCATCCGCGCGTGGAGCAGGCGACGCAGGTAGGACAGGTCGGTCTCCTCCTGGGCGGCGTCGTCGCGGCGCTCGCGCACCTCGTCGATGGGCCGGGCCTCGAGACCGGTGAGGAACCCCGGGTCGAGTACGCGGTCGAGCCGTCGACGGCCGCCCTGCCGGAACTCGATCACGAGGCCATGGTGGGGGACGACCCCCACGCGTGTCACGTCGCGGATACGGCCGGCGCGTCGAGAGGCAGGTCGGACGCGCGCGCCGGTCGCGACCTCACCCGAACGTCGGAGCGCCCGGGAGGTCGTCGGGGGTGTCGACCGCGAGCACCCCGGCCAGCCAGTCCGGGTCGACGTTCCCGCCGCTGACCACGGCGACCGTGCGCCGGTCGCGGGGACGTCGGGGGCGGCGAGCCATCCCGCGAGGGCGACGGCGCCGCTGGCCTCGCACGGCACGCCGCGACGGTGCAGCGCCCGGGTGGCGGCGGCGATGTCGTCCTCGGTGACGGTGACCACGTCGGCGACGAGGTCGCGGACGTGCGGCCAGGTCAGGTCGCCCAGGGTGACCGAGCGCAGGCCGTCGGCGGCCGTGGTCGCGGTTCGCTCGCGCGGCCAGCGGCGTCGTTCGCCCGCCCGCTTGCTCTCCGCGGCGTCGCCGGCGCGCTCGGGTTCGACGCCGATCACCGGCACGCCCGACCCGGCCAGCGCCGCGGCGATCCCGCTGATCAGCCCGCCTCCGCCGACCGGGACGAGGACCTGCTGCACGTCGGGTGCGTCGGCGAGGATCTCGGCGCCGACCGTGCCCTGGCCCGCGATGACGTGGGGGTGGTCGTAGGGCGGGACGAGCGCACCGCCCGTCTCGTCGACCACCGCGGCCGCCGCGTCCTCGCGGTCGTCGGCCGGCACCCGCACCAGCCGGGCCCCCAGCGCGGCCATGGCGTCGACCTTCGCCGCCACCGCGTCGTGAGGGACGACGACCGTGCACGGCACCCCGAAGCGACGCGCCGCCCAGGCCAGCGCGCGCCCGTGGTTGCCCGACGAGTGGGTGACCAGACCGGCCGCGCGGACCTCCGGGTCGAGGCGCGCCGCGGCGTGGAAGGCGCCGCGGAGCTTGAAGGCGCCGATCGGCTGGAGGTCCTCGCGCTTGACCGCCAGGCCCCGGGCGAGGGCCTGCACCGGGGTGCGCACGGCGACGCCGTCGAGCACGGCGGCCGCCGCGGCGACGTCCTCGGGCCCGAGGAGCCTCATCCCCGCAGGCGTCGCAGGGCCGCGCGGCCCGGGGGCTCGCCCGTGTCCGGGGGGACCGAGTCGGGGTCGACCATGGCCGGACCGGGCGCCTCCTCGGACGCCACCCACAGCGCCGCGGCCTCGGGGCCGGTGGCCGCCACCGCCGAGCGCTTGAGCAGGGCGAGCGCGACCGTGCCGAGCTCGTGGTGACGCACCGCGGTCCCGATGCGACCGACCGCGCGGCCCCCCTCGGCGGCGAGCACCGGCGTGCCCGGCGCGGGCAGCGGGTCGTCCCCCGCGGCGAGGTGGAGCAGGACGAGCTGGCGCGGCGGGCGGCCGAGGTTCGCCACCCGCGACACCGTCTCCTGGCCCCGGTAGCAGCCCTTCTGCAGGTGCACCGCCGAGGAGATCCACCCCATCTCGTGCGGGATCGACCGGTCGTCGGTGTCCACGCCGAGGCGCGGGCGGACCGAGGAGACGCGCAGCGCCTCGAACGCGTCGTGACCGGCCGCGGCGGCGCCGGCGCCGCGCAGCCGCGCCCACCAGGAGGCGAGCCCCGCACGCGGGACGATCAGGTCGACGGCGGCCTCGGGCCCGGGACCCGGCCACGGCATCCGCCGGACCACCCCGCCGCCCGGCAGGGCGGCACTCGCGTGCTCCCCGGCCGGGGCGTCGACACCGGCGGCGAGGAGGACCTCGTCGACCTGCGGTCCGACCACCGAGAGCACCGCCCAGTCCGCCGACGCGTCGGTGACGGTCACGTCCGACCAGAAGCGCATCCGGTCGAGGTAGGTCGCGAGGGCCGGGGCCGCGCCGGGCTCGACGTCGAGCCAGACGACGTCGTCGGAGTGGGCGAGCACGGCGTGGTGCTCCACGCGGCCCTGGGCGTCCAGGACGAGGGCCTCGGTGCCGGCCCCGACCGCGAGGTCGGCCACCTGCTGGGTGACCAGCAGGTGCAGCCAGCTCAGGCGCTCCGGGCCCTCGAGCCGCAGGACGCCGCGGTGCGAGCGGTCGACCACGGCCGCGGAGCGGCTCATCATCCGCTGCTCGCGGAACGGGTCGCCGTAGTGCGAGGGAACGGCGCTGTCCGGGCCGGCCGTCTCGACGGCGGTGACGTCGGAGGGGGAGTCGGGGTCGTCGGCGACCGGGGCGACGGGCGCGACGGCACCGGGCTCGTCGAAGGAGGGCGAACGGGTCATGCGGAGTCTCCCGAGAGATCGGCCTCGGCGGCCTCGGCGCACCCGCGACACAGCCCTGAGAGCGCGACGTGGGTGGCGTCGAGGCGGAAGCCGGTGTCCTTGCGCAGCATCGCCGCGAGGCCGTCGAGGGCCTCGGCGTCGATCTCGTCGACCGCGCCGCAGCGATGGCAGACCAGGTGCACGTGCTCGTGGGTCGAGGTGGCGTAGGTGGGCGCGCCGTGCCCGAGGTGGGTGTGGCGGACCACACCGAGCTGCTCCAGCAGGTCGAGGGTCCGGTAGACCGTGGTGATGTTCACCGCGGGCGCGGTCTCCTGCACCCGGGTGCAGACGGCTTCCGGGGTGGCGTGGCCGAGCTCGGTGACGGCGTCGAGCACCAGCTGTCGCTGCGGGGTCATGCGCAGGCCACGGCGGTGCAGCGTCTGCCGCAGTTCGGTGTCCACCCCCGCGATGGTAGGCCTGTCGGCGCGGGACGGAACGGCGCCCGGACCGGTGACGGCCCCCGACCGCGGGGCCTTCTCGACGGCGGGCGGTGCCGTGCGTCGGGCGGGGGCGGTCCCTACGATCGGCGGTGTCCGGTCGCCGACGCCGGGCGCAGGACTGGGGTGAGGCCATGACCACCGGTGAGCAGGGGCGCACGCCACCCGACGCCGAGCACTACCTCGACCTGTCCGGGGTCGAGGAGGACAGCCCCGGGCCGCACTTCGACGTCGTCCTCCGTGGGTACGACCGCCGCCAGGTCGACGAGCACGTGGCCGGCCTGCGGCGGATGAACGCCCAGCTGCGGGCCCAGCTCGCGGTCCGCGAGCGGCGGCGGGCCACCGGTTCCGGGACCCCGCCGTCGGGCATCGAGGGCCGCGTGTCGGACACGATCCCCGAGGCGCGGCGCACGCCGTCGCCGGGACCGCGCGAGTCCTCCGGCGCCGAGGGCGGCCCCGACATGGTCGGTGCCTTCAACGACCGGCTCCGCGGCATCCTCCAGGCCGCCGAGCAGGAGGCGCAGCTGGTGCGCAGCAGGGCCGCCGAGTCGCTGCTCGCCGAGCACGCCGAGTCTCGCGCCGCGCTCGCCGAGCTGCGGTCCCAGCGCGACGCCGTGGTCGACGACCTCGTCCGGCTGCGCGGCTGGCTCGACGAGGTCGTCGCGAGCCCCGGGCGCCCGTCGGCCCCGCCGCCCGCGCTGGGTGGCCCTCGCCAGGGCGGACCGTGGATGGGACCGGGACGCCCGCCCGGCCCCTACGGCGCGCCGCGCCCCCCGTACCCCCCGCGCCCCGGTGGCCCGCCGCCGGTCGGTGCGCCGCGCGGTCCCGAGGCGCCCGACGACGACGCCGACCCGGAGGACACCACCGAGACGCCCGAGGTGTCCGCGGACCCACCGGTCACGGAGGGCTCGCCGGCGGACACGGACGGGCACGATGCGCCCGGTCGGCCTACTGACCGCGCGGCAGACGGGTGAGCCTGTCCGTCTGACGGTGACCGTGAGCGGCCCCGGCCCCCGCCGGACGGCGTAGTCTGCGCGGTCATGCGCGTCCTGGAGCCCCCGATCATCTGGATCCTGGTGGCCGTCGTGCTCGTGGTGCTCGCCGCCGTGCTCATCGTGGCCGCGAGCGTGCGCCGCGCGCGGGCCCGTCGGCGCGCGTCCGCGTGGGGACCGGCGGCGGCCCTCGAGCCCGCCCGCGAGCGGCCCGACGACGACTCCGCACTCGGATCGGACCCCGCCGAGCCGGAGCCCGCGACCGTGCCCCTCGACCTCTCCTCGGCCCGGGTGCCGACCGTCCCGCCGCCCCTCCCCCCGGACCGGGTCGAGCCCGACCGGGACGAGGCGGGCCGGGACGAGGCGGCCCGGGACGAGGTGGCCCGGGACGAGCGGGGCGGGGAGGGCGTCGTCGCCGCCCGGGCGGGAGGCACCGAGCAGCCCGAAGGCGCGTTCGACGAGCGCGTGGACGCCTCCGACCAGCCGGCGGCCGACCCCGAAGGGGATCCGGTCCGCCCTGCGGAGTCGGTCGTCCCGCCGGCGTCGCTGGCGCCGTCGTTCTCCCCGGACATGCCCGAGGAGCCTCTCGCCGCGCCGCTCTTCCGGCCCTGGACCATGCAGACCCGCCTCGACGCCCAGGCCTCCGGGGCGCACCCCCGCCACGCCGTGGTGGACGACGGGCCCGTTCTGTCGTCGGAGGAGGTGGACGCCGACGCCGAGCCACTCGTGGCCGGCGAACCGCCCGCCCCCGTGACCGAGGAGCCGGCGGCCCTCGCGGCCGAGGAACCGCCCGCCCCCGCAGCGAGCGAGGCGGCCAAGGACCGGTTGCTGGCTGTGCTGCTGCGCGACCCGGCGGCGGCCCTGCGGGCGCTGGCGGCCGGCGCGGACGCCGCGGAGACCTCGGACGACCCGGAGGCGGGACTGGGCGCCTCGGCGACCGACCTCCTGCGGGCCGGCCTGAGCCCGACGCAGGTGGCGCAGCTGATCGGTGTCGACGAGTCCGAACTGGCCTCGGTCGTGGCCCGCGGCCTGGGTCTGCTCGGCGGCGGTCAGGACGCCGTGGGTCGCAACCGGACCGACGACCCCGGCCGGAGCTGGGCGAACGCGGGCAGCGCCCCGGGCGCGACCACGCCGACCACGGGATAGCCCCCGGTCGTCGGGTGGTCGGCCAGGAACACCACCGGCTTCCCGTCCGGCGGGACCTGCACCGCACCGGTCACCAGGCCCTCGCTGCGCAGCTCCTCGCCGCGGTGGTCGGGAGCGCGCTCGAGGGGCTCACCGTCGAGCCGCACCCCGACGCGGTCGCTGCTCGCGCCCACCGTCCAGACGGTGCCGCGCAGGCGCGCGCGGACGTCGGCGATCCAGTCGTCGCGGGGACCGAGGTGGACCGGCACCTCGATCGTGTCGGGGGCGACCGACACCCCGACGGCTCCGGTGCCGACCGCCACGGTTCCGGTCGGCGCCGGTCCCAGCGGGAGCGTCTGCCCGGCCTCGAGCGGCGGGGGACCGAGCCCCGAGAGGGTGTCGGCGCTGCGGCTGCCCAGGACGGGGTCCACAGCGATCCCGCCGTCGAGCGCGAGGTAGCCGCGCAGCCCGGAGCCTGGCGCCGGCACCACCAGGACGTCGTCGGCGGCGAGGTGCACGGGCTGGTGGGAGGCCGCGGGGCGCTCGGTCTCCCCGCGGCGGACCCACAGGGCGCCCGGCGGGCCGGTGAGCGCGACGGTGGTCGGCCGGGTCACGCGCAGCGCCAGCCCGCCGAGCAGGACCTCCAGCCCGGCGTCCGACACGTCGTTGCCCACGAGGCGCTGGGCGAGGGCGTGCGCGGGCCCGTCGAGGGCGCCCGCGCCGGGGACCCCGATGTGCGCCCACCCCGGCCGGCCGCGGTCGACGACCAGCGCCTGGGGCCCCACCGCCTCGACGGTCACGGAGCGGCTCACGACGCGTGCCCGGCGTCGACGAACCGCACGCGGGTGCCCGGCACGAGCAGCGCGGGCGGGTCGCGGTCGGGGTCGAACAGCCGCGGGGCGTCGTCGGTGAGCCGGCCGAGGAGGCGCCAGCCGCCCGGGGAGGCGCGCGGGTAGACTCCGCCGAACTCGCCGGCCACGCCCACCGCGCCGGCCGGGATGCAGGTGCGGGGGGTGTCGAGGCGGGACTGCTGCAGCGCCTCGGGCAGCCCGGCGAGGTAGGCGAACCCGGGGGCGAACCCCCCGAACGCCACGGTCAACGACGCGCCCGTGTGCAGGCCGATCACCTCGTCGACCGACCGGTCGGCGTCGCGGGCGACGAGGTCGAGATCCTCGCCGTCGTAGTGCACCGCGAGCTCGATCTCGCCCGCCGCGTGCGCCTCGTCCGGCGGGGCGCCCAGGTCGACGCCGGCGAGCACGGTGTGGACGGCGTCGAGGGCGCGCGGGCGGCCCGGCGCGGTGACCAGCACGGTGCGCGCGGCGGGTACGACGTCGACGACGCCGGGCAGGTCGCCTGCGTCGAGCGCGGCACGCAGGGCCACCCGCACGCACGCGACCTCGTCGAGGTCCGCGACCTCGGCGAGCAGCGCCTCCGGACCGGCGGGCAGGACGCGCACGCGGGCTCCGCTCAGCCGACCACGCGCTGCAGGCGCGCCGAGGTGTGCGGCTGGAGGGGCTGGCCGACCATGGCGCGCTCCTCGACGTAGGCGAGGTCGCCGTCGTCGACGATCCCGTAGAGCCGGGTCGCGCCGTTGACCTCCTTGGCGCTGGAGGTCCGGGCGAGGGCGTCGGTCTGCAGCTCCCAGGAGGTCTGGGTGCGCGCCGAGCCGTAGAAGATCTCGACGACGCCGGTGTGGTGGGCGAGCAGCAGCTCGATCGTGCCGTCGGGCTGCGGGCGCCAGAAGCCGGACTCGCGGGCGGCCGGGCGGACCACCGCACCGCCGGGCCCGTCGAGCAGCCAGGCGCGCGCCTCCCAGAACAGGAACGGCCGGCCGTCGTGGGCCACCGTGATCTGCTGGCCGAAGCTGCGGCCCTCGATGGTCGGGTAGACCACCTCGCCCTCGCCGCGCCACACCCCGACCAGGGGCAGCAGCGGGAGCAGCGCGTCGTTCAGCTCCGCGCCCAGCCGCAGGTTGGCGGTGTCGTCGGGCACCGGCAGATCGCCCCACGCGGGGAGGTTCGCGGCGCGCGTGCGCTCGGCGCGTTCGGCGGCGGCGCGGATCGCCTCGTTCCCGGTGCTCGCCGCGGCCAGGTCCTCGGGGGTCGGCTCGGCGTCGGGGTCGGTCATCGGTGCCCGTCCCCCGGGGTCTCGTCGAGGATCTCGTCGCGGAAGAGTCGGCGCGTCAGCGCGATGCCGGCACCCAGGATGCCGGCGCTGCACGCGGCGAGCAGGACGGTGTAGAGCCACGCCACGCGGTCACCCTACTGACACGCCACCGCCCGCCCACCACACCGTCTCGGCGTGGTGGGCGGGCGGGATCTCCTTGGCGCGATCAGTTGGCGACGGTGACCTCGGAGTGGAAGAGGCCGGGGCCGTCGACGCTGACCTCGGTCTGGCCGTTGCCCGAGCGCGAGAGCGCGCGGACGGTCCAGGTGCCGGGGGCGGCGAAGAAGCGGTAGTCGCCGGTGGCGGAGGACACGACCTCGGCGGTGAACTCGCCGGTGCCGTCGAGGAGGCGCACGTAGGCGCCGCCGACCGGTTGGCCGGACGCGGTGACCTTGCCGACGAGCACCGACTCCTTGCTCAGGTCGGTGCCCGGGGGCAGCTCCTGGGTCTGCTCAGGGGCGCCGCACATCAGGAGGACTTCCCGTCGCCGAGCTCGACCGGGACGCCGATGAGCGAGCCGTACTCGGTCCAGCTGCCGTCGTAGTTCTTGACGTCGGTCTCGCCGAGCAGCTCGTGCAGGGCAAACCAGGTGTGCGAGGAGCGCTCGCCGATGCGGCAGTAGGCGATGGTCGGGCGCGAGGAGTCGAGGCCCTGCTCCTCGTAGAGCTTGCGCAGCTCGTCGTCGGAACGGAAGGTGCCGTCCTCGTTCGCGGCCTTCGACCACGGCACGTTGAGCGCCGAGGGGATGTGGCCGCCGCGCTGCGCCTGCTCCTGGGGGAGGTGGGCCGGGGCGAGGAGCTTGCCGGAGAACTCGTCGGGCGAGCGGACGTCGACCAGGTTCTTCTGCCCGATGGCGTTGACGACCTCGTCACGGTAGGCGCGGATCGAGCTGTCCTGCTCCTGCGCGGTGTACTGGGTGCCCGCGCGCTGGGGCACCTCGGTGTCGAGCTTGCGCCCGTCGAGCTCCCACTTCTTGCGCCCGCCGTCGATCAGCTTGACGTTCTGGTGGCCGTAGAGCTTGAAGTACCAGTAGGCGTAGGCGGCGAACCAGTTGTTGTTGCCGCCGTAGAGGATGACGGTGTCGTCGTTGCTGATGCCCTTGGCCGAGAGCAGCTTCTCGAAGCCCGCCTTGTCGACGAAGTCGCGGCGGACCTGGTCCTGGAGCTCCGTCTTCCAGTCGATCTTCACGGCGCCGGGGATGTGGCCACCGTCGTAGGCGGACGTGTCCTCGTCGACCTCGACGAAGACGGTGTTCGGGGCGTCGAGGTTCTGCTCGGCCCAGTCGGCACTGACCAGGGCGTCCTGGCGACTCATGTGTTCGTGCTCCTCGTGTGCGTACGTGCAGGGGATCGGGACGTGCGTCGCGCGATGCGCCCGCGAACGGGCGAGAGGGGCCTCGGGGAAACGAGGATCAGCGTCGACAGAGCGAGCTGTTGACGCGGCAGAGGTCCACAGCGCGTCGCTGGGTCAGCCGGTCGTCCACACGCGCCACGCTACCGAAAACCTGGCGCGCGCACCTCAACCCGTCGGCCGGAGCGGATCCAGGGCGGCCAGCAGGTCCGCGCGGCGGGGGACGCCGACCCGGCGGGCGAGCTCCACGCCGGCCGCGTCGACGACGAGGACCGTGGGCGTGCGGCGGATGCCGAGGAGCCGGACGAGCTCGGGCCGCATCGCGACGTCCACCTCGCGCACCATCGTGCCGGGGACCTCGGCGGCGACGTCGGTGAGCACGGCCCGCGCGGCGCGGCAGTCGGCGCAGAACTGCGAGGACAGCTGGAGCAGGGCGAGCCCGCCGGGAGCGGCGGCGAGATCGCGGGGCAGGACACCGGTCACGGTCGGGCCCACCGCCGCCGCCGGGTGGAGGCACGGCGCGCAGGTCGCGGCGGGTGCCCTCGGGCCCGGAGGTGTGGGGGGCGGCGCCGCCGTCGGGGTCGCCGTGCGCGTCGCCGTTCTCGGCCATCTGCCGGCGCAGGACCAGCACGAGCACGGCGACGAGGATGGCGATGAGCGCAAGCCCCAGGACCGCCAGTCCCCAGCTCGCCACGCGTTCCTCCCGGTGCTTGCGTCTCGCGCCCAGGGTAGGGCCTTGATCGGACCGGACTTGCGCGGCCCCGGGGTTCCCGGAGCCCCGGACGTGACGTGGAACGCGCGACCGGGTGACGCCGCGGTGAACTGGGCTATCGTCCACACCACCCTTGTGGAGGGAGACCAGCGTGGAGCTGCTTCTGCTCACCGCCGACCCCGAGCCGACGTCAGTGTTGCCGTCGCTGGCCCTGCTACCCCACGGATTGAGGACCGCCGCCCCCGAGGTGGCCGCACTGCTCGACGCCGGACCGCACGACGCCGTGCTGGTCGACGCCCGCCACGACCTCGCCGCCGCCCGCAGCCTGTGCCGCCTGCTCGGCTCCACGGGGCTCGACGTCCCCGTGATCGCCGTCCTCACCGAGGGCGGCCTCGTCGCCGTCTCCCTCGAGTGGGGCGTCGACGAGGTGTTGCTGCCCGGCGCGGGCCCCGCCGAGGTGGACGCCCGCCTGCGCCTGCTGCGCGCCCGCCGGACCACCGACACCGCGGGCGCCGACGGTGCGCTGGTGCTGGGCGAGCTCGTCATCGACGACGCCACCTACACCGCCCGCCTGCGCGGTCGCCCCCTCGACCTCACCTACAAGGAGTTCGAGCTCCTGAAGTACCTCGCCCAGCACGCCGGCCGCGTCTTCACCCGCGCCCAGCTGCTGCAGGAGGTCTGGGGCTACGACTTCTTCGGTGGCACCCGCACCGTCGACGTCCACGTCCGGCGGCTGCGCGCCAAGCTCGGCCCCGAGCACGAGCAGCTGATCGGCACGGTGCGCAACGTCGGGTACAAGTTCGTCCGGCCGGTGCGCGGAGTCCTCGGCGCCGCCTCGGCGCGGGCCGCCGAGGACCACGACGACGCCGACGACGACGCGTCCGGCGGACCGGGCCCGGGGCCCGCCACCGGCGGGCGCAGTGCGAGCGCATCCTGGTCCGGCGGGCGCGTCGTCCGCCCGGCGGCGTGGGCCGGCGGCGGGATTCGAGGCGGTCCCCTCCACTACCGTCGCGACCGTGATCGCTCTCGCGTGGGTGGACCGGCCCGGGGACGACCTGCTCGCGGCGGCGCGGGCCCTGGCCGAGGCGGTCGAGGGTGCGGACGGCACCGCGGCCTTCGCCGAGCCGGCCCGCCACGACCTCGCCTCCGGTGCCGGGTTCCGGACGACGAGCCGCCTGCTGGTGGGCCGCACCGAGGGGTCCGACGGTCCGGCCGCCGTCGCGCTCGTGGACGCCGAGCGGCCTGACGACGTGGTGGTGGAGCTCGCCGTGCACCCGGCCCACCGGGGCGCCGGGATCGGGGCGACGCTCGTCGACGCCCTGGTCTCCGAGGTGCCCACCGCCCGTGCCTGGGCCCACGGCGACCACCCGGCGGCCGCCCGCCTCGCCGAGCGCGCGGGCCGCCACCGCGCGCGGGAGCTGTGGCGCATGATCCGCCCCGGTCCCGGACAGGAGGCCGGCGCGCTGCCCGTCCTCGAGGTCCCCGACGGCGTGGTGATCCGTCCCCTGCGCGTCGGCGAGGACGAGGACGCCGTGGTCGCCGTCAACAACCGGGCCTTCTCCTGGCACCCCGAGCAGTCGGGCTGGACGCGCGAGGACGTCACCGCGATCGAGGCCGAACCCTGGTTCGACGCCGAGGGTGTGCTGCTGGCGTGGGACACGACCTCGGAGGCGTTGCTCGGCTTCCACTGGACGAAGGTCCACGAGCGCTCGACGTCGGTGCCCCGACCGCTGGGTGAGGTCTACGTCGTCGGCGTCGACCCGGACGCCCAGGGCCGCGGTCTGGGGCGGGCGCTGACCCTCGCCGGGCTGCACCACCTCGCCGGCCGCGGGTTGCGGACGGTGATCCTCTACGTCGAGGGCGACAACGCGCCCGCCGTGGCCACCTACCGGCGGCTGGGGTTCGAGCGCGACGCCGTGGACGTGTCCTACCAGCCCTGATCGCGCAGTGTGACCGCGGTCGCACCCGTTCGCCCGGTCGTGCACGCACTCCCGGGCCTGTTCATCCCGCGTTCATCCGGCCAGCCCGAGGCGTCCACTCCGCGTGCTTAACCTCCGAAGCGGTGGCGCGGAACCGCGCCGTCCGGGAGGACGCCCGCGTCGGGGGTGGGCGGACGGGAACACGGAGGATCTTCTGTGAGGTATCAGCGGCGCGCGGCGGCGATCGGCGTGATCGCGGCGGGAGCGCTCCTGCTCGCGGCGTGCGGGAGCGACGACAACGCCGGCGCGGGCGGCGTCCAGGCCGCCCAGGGCGTGACGTGCGGTGGCAAGCCGGATTCTGCGCTCCAGCGGATCGTCGGCCCAGGCGAACGCCATGACCCGCTTCGTCACGACCTACCAGCAGACCTGCCAGGGCCAGACCCTCAACTACACGCCGAGCGGCTCGGGCGCCGGCCGCAACGAGTTCCTCGGCGGCCAGACGGACTTCGCCGGGTCCGACTCCGCGCTCAAGCCCGGTGACGAGACCAATCGCGCCCAGCAGCGCTGTGCCTCGCCGGCCTGGAACCTGCCGGTCGTGTTCGGCCCGGTCGCCATCGCCTACAACGTGCCCGGCGTCGCCGACCTCGCCCTCGACGGCACCACGGCGGCGCGCCTGTTCAACGGCCAGATCCGCACCTGGAACGACCCGGCGATCGCGGCCCTGAACCCGGGCAAGACGCTCCCGGCCAATCCGGTCGTCGTGAACTTCCGCTCCGACGAGTCGGGCACCACCGAGAACTTCCAGAAGTACCTGGTCGCGGCGTCGGGCAACGCCTACGGCAAGCCGGCCGCCCAGACCTTCAACGGCGGCGTCGGTGCCGGGGCCCGCGGCAGCCAGGGCGTCGCCGACGCCACGAAGAACACCCCGTTCTCGGTGACCTACGTCGAGGCCTCGTTCGCCCAGCGCGGCGGGCTGGGCGTCGCCCAGATCGTCAACGCCGGTGGCGGGCAGCCCGTGGCGCTGAGCACCGAGTCGGTCGCCTCGGCGATCAACAGCGTCCGGGTGACCGGCCAGGGCAACGACCTGACCCTCGACCTGAACAGCCTCTACCAGACCCGAACGCCCGGGGCCTACCCGATCGCGCTGGCCACCTACGAGGTCGTCTGCTCGAACTACGCCGACGACCAGACCGCCTCGGCGGTCCGCGCCTTCCTGCAGACCGCGCTCTCGCCCTCGGCGCAGCAGGCCCTGCCCGACGCGGGCTACGTCCCGCTGCCCGACCAGTTCAAGCAGCGCCTGACCACCGCGGTCAACGCGATCGCCTGATCGCACCCGAGGACGACGAGGCGGACGGACCCCCAGCTGTGACCGAACGCACCGAGCAGGCCCCTGCGGGGCGCCCCGAGGACCGGGACGCCCCGCCGGGGTCGGCCACCATGGACACCGTGACCGACGCCTCCGCCCCGCGCGGCGGCCGCGATCGCGAAGGACCGCTCGTGGGACGCGGCGAACGCGTCTTCCGGGCGGTCACCTCGGGGTCCGGCCTCCTCGTCGTCGTGGCCATCGCCGCGATCGGGCTCTTCCTGCTCGTGCAGGCGGTGCCCTCGCTGATGGCGAACAACGCCGACTTCCTGACGTCCCCCGTCTTCAACACCCGCGACGCGGCGAACCTCCAGTTCGGCATCCGGGACCTGCTCGTCGTCACGGTGCTGTCCTCGGTGTTCGCGCTGGTGATCGCGATGCCGGTGTCCCTGGGCATCGCGCTCTTCCTCACCAACTACGCGCCCCGGCGGGTGGCCCGGCCGTTCGCCTACGTGGTGGACCTGCTGGCCGCGGTGCCCTCGATCGTCTACGGCCTCTGGGGCATCGCGGTGCTCGCGCCGGCGCTGCTGCCCCTCGCCACGTGGCTGCGCGACACCCTCGGCTGGTTCCCGCTGTTCGCGCAGGGGAACCTGCCCGTGCTCTCCGGAACGATCTTCACCGGCGGCGTGGTGCTCGCGGTGATGATCCTTCCGATCATCACCGCGGTGACCCGCGAGGTGTTCTCACAGACCCCGCGCTTCCAGGTCGAGGCCGCCCAGGCACTCGGGGCGACCCGGTGGGAGGTCATCCGGATGGCCGTCCTGCCCTACGGGCGCAGCGGCTACATCGCGGGGTCGATGCTCGGGCTGGGCCGGGCTCTCGGCGAGACGATCGCCGTGCTCATCGTGATCCGCGCGTCGACCTCGCCGTCGACGTTCAGCCTCTTCGACGGCGGCTACACGTTCGCCTCCCTGATCGCCTCGGCGGCCTCGGAGTTCAGCCAGCCGCTGCCGACCGGCGCCTATATCGCCGCCGGCCTCGTCCTGTTCGTCCTGACCTTCGTGGTCAACGCGCTCGCCCGCGTCATCGCCGGCGGGAAGGTGAACGGCTGATGAGCACCGCCCTCGACGCCCCCGACCGGCCGGCGAGCACGCCGCCGTTCCAGAGTGTCAGCACGTCGCGCAAGATCAAGAATCATGTCGCGACCGGCCTGGTCGGGCTGGCCTTCCTCGTCGCCCTCGTGCCCCTGGTGTGGGTCCTGGTCACCGTCGTCGGGCGCGGGTTCCGCGCGATCGTGTCCTCGAGCTGGTGGTCCAGGTCGCTGTCGGGGGTGCTCCCCGAGGCCTACGCCGGCGGCGTCTACCACGCGATCTACGGCACGCTGATCCAGGCGCTGCTCGCCGCCGTGATCGCCGTACCGGTCGGCATCCTCGCAGCGGTCTACCTCACGGAGTACGGCCGCGGGCGCTTCGCGAAGACCACCAGCTTCATGGTCGACATCCTCGCCGGTGTGCCTTCGATCGTCGCCGCGCTGTTCATCTTCGCCGCGTTCATCAGCATCCTGGGCGCCCCGCAGAGCGCGTTCATGGTGGCGTTGGCCCTGGTGCTGCTCATGCTGCCGGTGGTCATCCGCAACACCGAGGAGATGCTGCGCCTCGTCCCCGACGAGCTGCGCGAGGCCGCCTACGCCCTCGGCATCCCGAAGTGGAAGACGATCCTGCGCATCGTCCTGCCCACCGCGCTCTCGGGCACGGTCACCGGCGTCATGCTCGCGGTCGCCCGCGTCATGGGGGAGACCGCGCCGGTGCTGGTGCTCGTGGGCTACTCGCAGTCGATCAACTTCGACCCGTTCGAGGGCAACATGGCCTCGCTGCCGCTGCTGATGTACAGCGAGCTCTCCAACCCCGAGGCCGCCGGATCGTTCCGTATCTGGGGCGCGGCCCTCACGCTGATCCTGATCATCATGGTGTTCCAGCTCGGCGCGAGCGTCATCTCCCGCTTCTCCGCGATCAACAAGTAGAGGGACCTGCTGTGGCCAAGCGTCTCGACCTCAAGGACGTCGACATCTTCTACGGCGACTTCCACGCCGTGGCGAACGTGAACCTGTCGGTCAGCCCGCGCAGCGTCACGTCGTTCATCGGGCCCTCGGGGTGCGGCAAGTCGACGGTCCTCCGCACCCTCAACCGGATGCACGAGGAGATCCCCGGCGCCCGCGTCGACGGCGAGGTGCTCCTCGACGGTGAGGACATCTACGGCCGCGGCTCCGACGCGGTCGCCGTGCGCCGCACGATCGGCATGGTGTTCCAGCGCCCCAACCCGTTCCCGACGATGTCCATCCGCGACAACGTCGTCGCCGGCCTCAAGCTGCAGGGCGTCCGCGACAAGAAGGCCCTCGACGAGGTCTGTGAGGCCTCGCTGCGCGGGGCCAACCTCTGGAAGGAGGTCTCGGGCCGTCTCGACAAGCCCGGCGGCGGTCTCTCCGGCGGTCAGCAGCAGCGCCTGTGCATCGCCCGGGCCATCGCGGTCCAGCCGGACGTGCTGCTCATGGACGAGCCCTGCTCGGCACTGGACCCGATCTCGACGCTGGCCATCGAGGACCTGATCGACGACCTCAAGAAGCAGTACACGATCGTCATCGTCACCCACAACATGCAGCAGGCCGCCCGGGTGAGCGACCAGACCGCGTTCTTCAACCTCGAGGCCACCGGCAAGCCCGGCAAGCTCGTCGAGATCGACGACACCTCGACGATCTTTTCGAACCCGCACGAGCAGGCCACCGAGGACTACATCTCCGGCCGCTTCGGCTGACCCCGTCGGCGGGTGCTCACCACGCCGGTGGGCCTACCCTCGCCGCCCGTGTCCTCTCCCATCCCACCGACGCCGCCCTGGTCGGGCCGATGGGTGTGCGACGCGCTCGGCCTGGCACCCGTCCAGGACGCCGCCGATCCGGGCGGCGCGCTGGGGGACCTCGTCGGGCTGGCGCTGCGGCGCAACCCCCGCCGCGCGCACCTCGTGGTCTCGCGGGTGCTCGGCAAGAACGTCCCGTGCGACCCGCGCCTGGTGCGCGCCGCAGGCCTGCTGCTCGGACACCGGGTCGGCCGCGTGCTCCGAGGGGAGCCCGCGGCCGACGTGCGGCTGCCGACCCGTGCCCTCGAGGACGGCCGGGCCGCCACCGCCGCCCGCGATGCCGCCCTCCGCGCGGGGACCGTCGGCGTGCCGGCCCTCGTCCTCGGCTTCGCCGAGAACGCGACGGCGCTCGGCCAGCTGGTCGCCGACGCCCTCGACGCCCACCACGTCGTGGCCTCGACGCGGCGTGTCGTGCCGGGCGCGCCGGTCCTGGGCGCCTTCGAGGAGCCGCACAGCCACGCCGCCCGGCACCTGCTCGTGCCCGACGACCCCGACCGCTGGCACCCCGATCTCCCGCTCGTGCTGGTCGACGACGAGATCTCCACCGGGCACACCGCGGCCGACGCGCTGCGCCTGCTCCACCGGACGTGCCCGCGGTCCCGCTACGTCCTGGCCACCCTCGTCGATCTGCGGGAGCCCGGGGACGACGCCGTCGCCGGCGTGGCCGCCGAGCTCGGCGTGCGCGTCGACGTGGTCGCTCTCGCCCGCGGCGGGCTCGGGCTGCCGGCCGACGTGCTCGAGCGGGGCGCGCGTCTCGTGGCCGCGCACGGCGACGCCCCCGCGCCGCCGGTCGCGGACCCATCGCACGGCCCGGAGACCGTGCCCCTCCGGTGGGGCGCGGCCCCCGCGAGCCTCCGCCACGGGATGGACCGGGCCGACCGCGCGGCGCTCGAGGCGGCGCTGCCCGGCGCCGTCGCCGACCTCGCCGCCGTCCTCGGACCCGGGCCGGGCCGGACGCTGGTGCTGGGCACCGAGGAGCTCCTCTACGTCCCGCTCCGTCTGGCCGAGGGACTCGCCGACGCCGGGTACGACGTCCGGCTCGCGGCGACCACCCGCTCCCCGGCGATCGTGATCGACCGACCCGAGTACGCGCTGCGCAGCGCCCTCACGTTCCCGGTGCACGACGCCGCCCTCGGGAGAGCCCGCGAGCGCTACGTCTACAACCTCGGCGGGGCGGGCTTCGACACCGTCGTCCTGGTGGTCGACGAGGACGCCCGGACCCCGTCCCTGTACGACCCCGGCGGCCTGGTCGCGCAGCTCTCGGCCCTGGCCCCGCGGACGATCGAGGTGGTGGTCCCGTGCCGGCGGGCCCGTCCCGCGGTCCCGGCCCGGCGGGGACCGGCGTTCGGCACCTTCGCGCCCGACGAGGTCGGCTGGCTGCTCAGCGACCTCTCCCCGCTCACCCTCGAGACCCCGACCGCCGGGCGCGAGCGGGCGATCCGCGACGGGCGTGCCCACTACTCGGAGACGCTGCCCGAGGAGCGCCTCCCGACCGCGGAGTACGAGGAGCTGTTCCGGTGCGCCCTCGCGCGGTCGGCGCCCCGGCTGGCCCGGATGATCGGGCTGCTCGTCGACCGGGTGCTCCTCACCCGCGGCCCGGCGCCGGTGCTGGTGTCGCTCGCGCGGGCCGGCACGCCGGTCGCGGTCCTCATGCGGCGCTGGGCGGCCCGGGTCCGGGGCGTCGATCTGCCGCACTACGCGATGAGCGTGATCCGCGGCCGGGGCCTCGACGACGCCGCCCTCGCAGGGCTCACCGCCACCCACGATCCCGCGTCGTTGGTGTTCGTCGACGGCTGGACCGGCAAGGGAGCCATCGTCGACGAGGTCGCGGCGAGCGTGGCGGCGTACCGTCGCGACACCGGGAGCGCGCTCGACCCCACCGTCGTGGCCCTCGCCGACCCGGCGCACTGCACCGCACTGCACGGCACCCGCGAGGACATCCTGGTCCCGTCGGCGTGCCTGAACGCCACCGTCTCCGGACTGGTCTCGCGGACCGTGCGGCGTCCCGATCTGGTGGGAGCGGGCGCCTACGACGGCGCGAAGTTCTACGGCGAGCTCGGCGCGGCCGACCGGACCGGGGTCCTGCTCGACGCCGTGTCGGCCTGCTTCCCCGCGCCGGCGGACGCGCCCCCGCTCGACGAGACCGCGACGCACGGGTCGACCGCGGTCCCCGACCGGCGCGGGCAGGCCTACGTCTCCGGCCTCGCCCGCGAGCTCGGCGTGGTCGACGAGCAGCGGATCAAGGCCGGGATCGGGGAGACCACACGGATGCTGCTGCGGCGTGACCCCTACACGGTCCTGCTCGCGCCCGACGCCGGTGTCGACGTCGACCACCTCCGCCTGCTGTGCCGCGACCGCGGCGTCCCGATCACGGAGCTGCCGCCCGCGGCGGGGGGAGTCACCGGCCCCTACCGCAGCATCGGTCTGGTTCGTGGCGCGCGCGGATGACCGTGCTCGTGGCGACCGACCTCGACCGGACGCTCGTGTACTCGCGACGGTCGCGCGGCCCCGTCGATCCGGCGGCCCTGCACGGGGTCGAGGACCGCCGGGGGACGACGGTGTCGTGGACCACGCACCGGTCCGCCGCCCTGCTCGCCGAGCTCGACCGCCGGACGACCTGGGTGCCGTCGACGACGCGGACCGTCGAGGAGTTCCGGCGCCTCCGGCTGCCCCGCGCCCCGGCGCCCGGACCTCGGTACGCGGTGTGCGCCCACGGCGGGGTCCTCCTCGTCGACGGGCAGCCCGACGCGGGATGGACGACCCGGGTCCGCCGGATCGTCGCCGGCGCGGCCGGGATCGACGAGCTGGCCGCGCGCCTCGCGCGGGTGGCCGCCGCGCTCCCCGAGGGCACGATCGGCCCGGTGTGTCGCGCCGAGGGGTTCTTCCTCGTCGCCCCGCTGGACCGCGCGCGGCCGCCGGACGAGTGGGCCGAGGAGCTCGCGGCGTGGGCGGCCCCCCTGCGGTGGCGGGTCCGCGTGCACGGCGCCAAGCTCTACGCGCTCCCGGAGGGGCTCACCAAGGCGGCCGCGATCGAGGAGGTCGTCCGTCGCCGACCGGGCGGATCGGTCCTGGCCGCGGGGGACTCCCTGCTCGACCTCGACCTGCTGCTCCGCGCGGACGCGGCCATCCGGCCGGCGCACGGCGAGCTGCACGCCCTCGGGTGGCGCGCCGACCACGTCGCCGTCACGGCGCGCGCCGGCGTCCACGCCGGGGAGGAGATCGCCGCCTGGCTGCTCGACAAGGTGTCGTGACGACCGGAGCGCGCCGCCACGTGTCGTGACCGGCTTGGCGCGAGACTAGGCCTCCGGCGTGTTCGGCATCTTCCCGGTGACCATGAAGACCACGCGGCGGGCGACGGCGACGGCGTGGTCGGCGAAGCGCTCGTAGAAGCGTCCGAGCAGGGTCACGTCGATGGCCGGGGCGACACCGCCGGGCCAGTCCTTGCTCAGCAGCACGGTGAACAGGTGCCGGTGCAGGTCGTCCATGGCGTCGTCGTCGGACTCCATGGTGAAGGCGAGCTCGATGTCGCGGGTCAGGATCACCTGGCGGGCGTCCTGGGCGAGGTCGAGGGCGACGCGGCCCATCTCGGCGAAGTACGGGGCGACGTCCTCGGGCAGGACCTTCGCGGGGTGGCGGCGGCGGGCGGCCTTGGCCACGTGCAGGGCGAGGTCGCCCATGCGCTCGAGGTCGCCGGCGGAGTGGATGGCAGCGATCACCGAGCGGAGGTCGCCCGCGACGGGCGCCTGGAGGGCGAGGAGGCCGAACGCCTGCTCCTCGGCCGCGGTACGGAGGGCGTCGATCTTGCTGTCGGAGGAGATGACCTCCTCGGCGAGGTCCAGGTCGCCCTCGAGCAGGGCGGTGGTCGCCTTCTTCATGGCCTCGCCGGCCATCTGGGACATCTCGGCGAGCTCGTCGGCGAGTGCCGCGAGCTTCTCGTTGTAGGCGGCACGCATGCCCGTGAACCTACGCGGGCGGCCGGTCGGGAACCCGACGGTGGCGTGAACCCGCGATGAACGCGATCACTGGCAGGAGGTGTCCGCGGCGTTGATCGTGGGGTTCACCGGCCCGGCCGGGCTCACCTGGCCGCCGGAACGGACGTCGCCGTCGAAGTCGTCGCCGAGCGTCAGCGTCAGGGTGCCCGGTCCCGGAGCGCCGGGCTCGGGCGTGGCCGACGGGATCGCGGCGGCGAGCTGGGTCGCGGCGGCCTCCTGATCGGGTGAGTAGCGGATCGTCGTGCTGCTCCCCTCCCCGGTGCGGTCGTCGGCGACGACGCCGAAGCCGGCTCCGCGCAGCCGGCTCGCGACGGTGGTCGAGGCCACCGAGGAAGCGGCGCCGCCGTTCCGGGAGCCCTCGTCGGAGTCCTCACCGTCGGAGTCGTCGCCCTCGGCCGCGGGGGAGCGTGCGTCGACGAGCCGGACCTCGGCAGGGGCGACGGGCGGGGCGACAGGAGCGGCCGGCGCGGGGCCGGTCCCGGGCAGCGGTGCGTTCTCGATGATCGAGGTGAACAGGGCGCGCTCGTCACCGCTGCGCAGGACCTCGTTGCCGCGGTCGTTGGCCATACCGGTGGTCGGCACGGTCACGAAGGTGACCGACCGCGGATCGAGGCTGCCCAGCGACTGGGAGAGCGAGAGCATCTGATCGGCGCCGATGTTCTCCCCGAACGTCGAGCGGGAGATGGCGTCGACGAGCCCCCGCAGCTTGCCGGGGTCGAGCAGCGTGCCCGCCGAGAGCACGGTGCGCAGCAGCGCGCCCAGGAAGCGCTGCTGGCGCTGGATGCGGCCGTAGTCGCTGGACGGGTCGCCGCGGACGTGCCGCGCGCGGACGTAGTTGAGGGCCTGGTCCCCGGTCAGCAGGCTGGTACCGGCCTGGGGGACGACGACGCCGAGGACGGAGTCGTCGATGGGCCGCTCGACGCACACGGGGACGCCGGCGACCGCGTCGACCATGCCCTTGAAGCCCTGGAAGTCGACGCCGAGGAAGCGGTTCACCGCGAGCCCCGAGAGCTCCTGGACGACGCGGGTGACGCAGCGGGGCCCGCCGGCGGCGTAGGCCGAGTTGAGCTTCACCCGCGGGGTCGGGGGGAGCCACTGCCCGGTGTAGGTGCCGCTCACGGCGTCCCAGCGCTCGCACGCGGGACGGGTGATCTCGAGGTCGCGCGGGAACGACACCACGGTCACGCGGGAGCGGTCCTCGGGAACGTGCACGATCATCACCGTGTCGGTGCGGGCGCCGGGGATGTCGGCGGCGTCGCCGACGTCCTCGGAGACGGGAGCACCCGCGCGGGTGTCGGAGCCGATCACCAGGAAGTTCTGGTCGCCCTGCTGGGCCGCGGCGTCCTGGATGGCCGACGAGTCGGGGTCGAGCGCGTCGATCTGACGGACCGCGGCCTCGAGCCAGGACGTCGCACCCCAGCCCAGCCCGCACACGAGCACGATCAGCAGCGCGGTGGTGGAGGTCAGCAGCTTCACCGTCCGCTGCCAGGTCCAGGTACGCCGCCACGTGGCGAGCCGCGCGCCGAGGTCGGCGAGGAGGACCCGGGTCGCCGCCCAGTCACCGTCGCCCGCGACGACGCGGGTCCGGCCGCCACCGTGGGGCGGCGGGGGCGGGGGGCCGGTCCGGCCGGGGGCCGGGGTGCCCTCCGCCACGGCGCCCGTCCCCGAGCCCGCGGCCGACGGCGGTGCCGTGGACGCGGTGGGGGCCGCCGGAGCGGGAGAGGGGTCCGCCGGCGGGGCGGCGGTGGTCGTGCGCGGGGGGGCGTCCGCGGGGGCGGCGGCACTCGGAGCCGTCGGGCTCGCGGCGGCCGCCGCCGCGGCGGCCGTCACCGCAGCGGCGGCACGGACGTGGCGGACCGCCGGGGACTCGGTGGGCGCGGCGGCGCCGCGCGCCGGCGCCCGGGTCGACGGCACGGTGGCCGCGTCGACGGCCGCGACCGGGGTCGTGGGCAGCGCCGCGCCCGGCGGACGGAGCCCGCGCCGGGGGCTGTGGCGACGGTTCAACGGCACCATCGCGGGGCGACCGCCCGGGCGGGGATCGTCCCCCATCGGGACGCGGATCGGGACCGACGGCGGACCTGATCGCAGCGGATGAGGACGCCCGGCGGGAGGACGACCGGGCGGGATCGCGGGGTCCGGCGACCCCGCATCACCACGGTCGTCGGCCACAGAGCTCCTCGCGCAGTCGGGGACGGATGGTGACCGCGTCCATGTGGACGTCGGCGACGGGATACTACGGAACGGTCACGGTGTGCACGCGCGCGGGCACATACGCCACGCCGGGGCCGGGCACAACCGCGGTCACCCGATGAGGGGCAGCGTGCTCACCCCTCTTGGAGGCGGTCAGCGCGCGGCGAACAGGCGCCGCGCCACGGCCTCGACCCCGCGGCGCCCGGCGGCGTTGCCGGCCAGGCGGACGGCACCGTCGACGGGGTCGCGGTAGGCCACCGCGTTGCGACCGGCGCGCTTGGCCACGTAGAGCAGCGCGTCGGCGGTGTCGAGGCCGGGGCGGGCCTGATCGGTGCCGGCGTCGAGGCAGGAGACACCGACGCTGACCGTGACGCGCAGGTCGCGGGCGACGGTGTCCCAGGGGTGCGCGTCGACCCGGGCGCGGGCGCTCTCGCAGAGCCGGACGGCTTCGACGGGATCGACCCCGGGGAGCACGAGGGCGAACTCCTCGCCGCCGTAACGGGCGCAGAACCCGTCGGCGGGCAGGTCCTCGCTCATGAGCGCCACCAGCCGTCGCAGCACCTGGTCGCCGAGGGCGTGGCCATGGGTGTCGTTGACCTGCTTGAAGTGATCGACGTCCGCGAGCGCGACGCAGACCGGGGACCCGGCTTCGCCACGCAGCGTACCGAGCCGCTCGTCGAGATAGCGGCGGTTGTAGGTGGCGGTCAGGCTGTCGCGGCGGCTCTGCTCGCGGGCCTCGGCACGCTCGCGCCGGAGACGATCGACCTCGTGGCGTAACTGGTCGGGCACCGGGACCGGGTGTGTCCGCTCGTCGCGGACGAGGCTGACGGCGGCCTTCATGTGGTGGTAGGCGCGGCGCCACTCGCCGCGGTCGGCGAGCACCTCGGCGGCGGCCTCATGGGCGCGCGCCTGGTCGCCACGGGCCTCGGGTGCGGGCTCGCGCTCGAGCGCGACGTCGAGGCCGACGATCGGGGAGGTGGGAAAGCCGCAGGTGACGGTGCCGAGCGAGGGATCGTCGAGGGGCTGGGGCGCCGCGTCGTCGGCGGGAAGGGTCGCCGCGACGGTCGTCACCACCGCGTCGTCCTTCCCACGGCGCACACCGGCCAGCTGCACGCGCACCACCTCCTTCCCTACCTCCAGTGTCGCTCGCGGAGCCTCGGATGTAACGGCGTTTCGCCGTCTCGTCGGCAGGTTCGCTCGTCCGGTCGACGTCACGCTGCGTAGAAGGATCCGGCGCGAACCCGTTCGGCCCACCTTGAGTGCCCGACCCGGTGCCTTTTCGGGACACGGAGGTCGCCAGCGGTGACGCCCCTCGGACGGGACTTCACGACGAGTACACAGCGTAGCGGCAGAACGGCGTGGCCGGCACGGTCGGGGAAGGCCGTCAGCCCCCCGAGTTCACCATCTCCGCGCCGCTCGGGACCGTGGCGTCCTCGGGGTCGTCGAGCCAGCCCTCGGGCAGCGTGACGTGGCCGGGCGAACCCTGGCGGCCGCGCGGACCGTCGGCGTCGGCCGGGAAGGGCAGGTCGGGGTCGAGGCGGGCGAGGAGCTCGTCGAGCCGCGCCATCCCGTCGATCATCCCGAGCTCGCGGCGCAGCTCCGAGCCCACCGCGAAGCCGTGCAGGTACCAGGACATGTGCTTGCGCGCGTCGCGGATGCCCTTGTGGTGCCCGTGGTGGGCCACGAGCAGCTCGACGTGACGGCGCATCACGGCGGCGACCTCGCCGAGACGTGGCGGGGTCGGCACCGGTCGCCCGGCCAGCGCGGCCTCGAGCTCGCCGAACAGCCACGGGCGGCCGAGGCAGCCGCGCCCGACGACGACGCCGTCGCAGGCCGTCTTCGTCATCATCGCCACCGCGTCGGCGGCGGCGAAGATGTCGCCGTTGCCCAGCACCGGGACCTCGGCGGGCAGGGCGTCGCGCAGCGCCGCGATGCGGTCCCAGTCGGCCTGCCCGGAGTAGCGCTGGGCGGCGGTGCGGGCGTGCAGCGCGACCGCGGCGGCGCCCTCGGCGGCGGCGATCCGGCCTGCGTCGAGGAACGTGACGTGCTCGTCGTCGATGCCCACGCGCATCTTCACCGTCAGCGGCAGCCCGCCCCGCGCGGCCGCCGCCACCGCGGTGCGCACGATGTCGGCGAACAGCCGGCGCTTGTACGGCAGCGCCGCGCCGCCGCCCCGGCGGGTGACCTTGGGGACCGGGCAGCCGAAGTTGAGGTCGACGTGGTCGGCGAGGTCCTCGTCGACGATCCGGTCCACCGCGCGCCCGATCGTCACGGGGTCGACGCCGTAGAGCTGCATCGAGCGCGGTGTCTCGTCGGGATCGAAGGCGATCATCTCCGCGGTGCCGGGGTGGCGTTCGACCAGCGCCCGCGACGTGATCATCTCGCAGACGTACAGGCCCGCGCCCTGCTCGCGGCACAGCCGCCGGAAGGCGACGTTGGTGATCCCGGCCATCGGCGCGAGCACCACCGGGGTCGGCAGCGCGAGCGGGCCGATCCGCAGAGCCGTCACGCCCTCCATCGTGCCCCCTACGCCTGCGCGCTCGGGGCGTCTTCGCGCTGCGGTGCGTCGGAGAGCTTCGTCGCCCGGATCTCGTGCCCCGCGGAGGTCAGGCAACGGCCGGTGGCGAGGTTGAACTTCCAGTTGTGCAGGGTGCAGGTCGAGCACGTCGCCGTCGACGGCGCCGAACTTCGCGAGGTCCGCGCGCAGATGTGGGCACCGCGACTGGACCTGCCAGCCCGCGAGCTCGATGTCGTGGCCGTCGTCGTTCTGCTCGTCGTACCAGTTCTCCACGTAGTCCATCCGCTCCTCGGACAGGCACTTGAAGAACGTGTAGAGGTACTCGTTGTACTGGCCGACGCGGGTGGCCCGGAAGCGCACGGACAGGAACAGCGAGTTCGACCAGTCGACCTCGCCGCGCTCGACGTTGGTGGCGACCAGGGTCGCGGGCACCGTCCACCGGTAGCGGCACTGCTCGCCGTCGTAGGTCCGGATCTCGCGGGCGGTGAAGTCGAAGACGAGGTCGAGCGAGCTGCCGTCGTGGTGGGTGAGGTCCATGCGCACCGGGCCGCCGATGCCCTCGCACATCCGGTCGGCGCGGGCCATCAGCGGCTCGATCCAGGCCTTCAGACGCTCGAGCAGGTCGGGGCCAGGGGTCGCCCAGGTCGCCTTCTCCGCGTCCAGGGCGGGCTTGGCGCGCACGGCGAAGTCGCGGAGGTACTCCTCCTTGCGCTCGAAGATCGCGCGGACCTCGTCGTCGGGCTGCGGGTGGGTGAGGTCGTCGACGCCACCGCGCGTGATCTCCGCGGTGGTCCCCGGCAGCAGCAGGTGGCCCTGCTGAGGAACTCCGGCGACGTGGCCGAGCTCGCGCATCCGGTCGAGGAACTCCCACTGGTCGGTGAAGATCGACTGACCTTCGACCTCGCCGTAGCCCAGCGCGTTCCACCGGAACAGGTCGTCGTCGAGGAAGCAGGGCGGGCCGGCGGTGGGGAAGACGTGCGGGGCGCCGACCTCGCGGATGTAGCGCATCGCCCGGTCCTCCTGGCCGATGCGCTTGCGGCGCGCGAACTCGCGCTTCGCGGCGTCGGGCAGGTCGTAGACCATCGGCCACCAGATGGCCCCGGAGAACTGCGTGAAGTGCGCGTCGTAGGAGCCGAACTCCAGCAGCTGCGGGATGTCCAGGGGGTGGGCGTCGTTCTGGTCGACCACCCGGGCGGTGCCGTCGTCGAGCGAGAGCGCCGAGTCACCGATCGGGCCGTCGCCCGGGCCCTTCAGCGAGGTGATCATGAAGCGCAGCCCGCCGTCGAGCTCCTGCGCGACACCGGACTCGGTGCGCACGAAGTGGCGGAACCCGAGGTCGCGCAGCTCGTGCTCGAGCTCGTCGGTGGGGTAGTCGGGCAGCAGGACCCGGGCGTCCTTGCTCACGTGGTCGCGGAGCAGCTCCGCGTCGAAGTGGTCGCGGTGCAGGTGGGAGACGTAGAGGTAGTCGCAGTCGCCGAGGGCGTCCCAGTCCAGCCACGTGTTGTCCGGGAACGGGAACCACGACCCGAAGAACGCCGGGTTCATCCACGGGTCGCACAGCACGCTGCCGCCCGCCGTCTCGAACCGCATGCCCGCGTGCCCGACGCCCGTCACCCGCACGTTCGCCCACCTCCTCGATCGGCTGCTCCGACGATTGTCCGTCGTGACGCGGCGCACCCCGGGGACGGGGTGGGGTATCCCTGTGCTCGTGGACGACACGGATCCGGTGCATGCGCTGCGCGCGATCGCCTTCTACCTCGAACGGTCGCGGGAGGAGACCTACCGGGTGAAGGCGTACCGCCGTGCGGCGGACGTCATCGCCGAGCTCGACCCCGACGAGGTGCGCACCCGCGTCGAGCGCAAGACGATCACCGACCTCAAGGGCGTCGGGGCGAAGACGGCGAAGGCGATCACCGAGGCGGTCTCCGGGCAGGAACCGGCCTACCTCGCCGAGTTGCGCGCGGCCGCCGCCGACCCGGTTGCCGGCGGCACCGGGCTCCGCGCGGCCCTGCGGGGTGACTGCCACACCCACTCGACGTGGTCCGACGGCGGCAGCGACATCCTCGAGATGGCGCGCACCGCCCGCGACCTCGGCCACGAGTGGATGGTGCTCACCGACCACTCCCAGAACCTCACCGTCGCCAACGGCCTCACCCCGGAGCGCCGCCGCCGGCAGTTCGACGTCATCGCGGAGGTGAACGAGGAGCTCGCCCCCTTCCGACTGCTGCGGGGGATCGAGGTCGACATCCTCGAGGACGGCGAGATCGACGCCCCCGACGACCTGCTCGCCGAGCTCGACCTCGTGGTCGCCTCGGTCCACTCCAAGCTGCGGACGCCGAGCGCCGAGATGACCACGCGCATGGTGCTCGGGGTCTCCAACCCCTACGTCGACGTCCTCGGACACTGCACGGGACGCCTGGTCACCGGCGGTCGGGGGACGCGTCCGCCGTCGACGTTCGACGCCGAGGCGGTGTTCGACGCGTGCATCGAGAACGGGGTCGCCGTGGAGATCAACTCGCGGCCGGAGCGCCTCGACCCGCCCCGCGACCTGCTGCGTCAGGCGCTCGCCGCGGGCTGCGAGTTCGTCGTCGACACCGACGCCCACGCGCCCGGTCAGCTCGACTGGCAGCCCTACGGGTGCGAGCGCGCCGAGGAGTGCGAGGTGCCGGCCGAACGCGTGGTCAACACCCGCTCCGCCGACGACCTCCGGGCGTGGCGGACCCGCGGCTGAACTCGTTTGCCCCGGTGATCTCGCGCGCCTACCGTGAGGGCACACGCGAGAGGAGGTGGTCCCACGTTGAAGAACGACAGGACTCGTGAGGTGTCCGGCAGCTAGTCGCTCGAAGGCCGTGGAGTGGCCGGTCCGCCCCTGATCAGGGCGGCAGGGTGGCCAGCGAATCCAGGCAGGACACCAGCCCCCGGAGCCCCCGCCCCCTGGTCCAGGCGGGGCCCGATCCCTCGAGATCGGGAAGCATGCTCCGGGGGCGTCCCTGTCTCCGGGGGAGCTTCCCCGTCTCCTCCGGCGGCAGGTGGTTCAGTACCGCGCCGCGTGCGGGCGGTCGTCGACGCCGAACGACGCGCCGTACGGGGCGTCGAACGTGGAGCCGTAGGGCTGGTCGCCGCCGGGACGTCCACCCGTCATCGCCGGTTCCGGGTAGGGGGTGCCCAGGGGGTCACCGGCCAGCGGGCGGAACCCGCCGGAGTGCGTGCCGGCGCCGGCGTACGAGCCGGTCGACGGCCCCGGCGGGACGGCGGGCAGGGGGTACGACCCGCTCGCCGGCGAGGGCCACGCGCCGGTGGCCGGCAGCGAGCCGGTCGAGGGGTGGCCACCGCTCCATGACGGGGCGGGCGGGGGCGCGCCCTGGTATCCGTTCGCGCGCGGCTCGTACCCGTAGGAGGGCGCGCGCTCCGGGTAGCGCGGCGGCTCGGGCCGGCTCACGTAGGGCGCGGCGCTCGGGCCGGGTCCGTGCGGGCCGGTGCCGGGCAGATTGCCCTCGGCGACCCACTTCGCCTCCTGGGCGATGCGGTAGGTCTGGCAGGGCCAGCTCGCCTGGCCGCCGCCGTTGCGGCACTCCCGGCACAGCTGGTTGCCGTCGGGCACGTGCTCGGCGAGCACCTTGCGCCAGACGTCGGGCATCTGCGACATGACCAGGGCCATCGACACGTCGGTGGCCTCCTCTCCGTGCGGTCGGGCGCGCGGACCGTGAGGCGGTGCGCACCCGTCGGGGCCCGCCGGGGGAACCGGGGGTGACGGTGCGGCGGAGGTCGGGGCGTCGTGATCGGGGAGTGCTCGTCGTCCGTCGCGGGTGGTGCGGTGCCGGGACAATTCCCTGCACGTCGCTTTGGTACTCGCTTCTGCCGTTCCGCACGACAGTGACCCCACAGTGATCGCGAGTGACGCATCGTCACCATTTCTCGGTGGGTCGTCCGGGCGTGTCGAAATCCTCACCGCGAGCGATCGGATCCCTACAGGCCGTGTGACCAGCGTGAACACCCGTGGACGAGATCCGGCCACCCGCTCGCCGCCTTCCCAGGGTGTCGATTCCGGCCGGTCACTCACTCCTCCGGGAGCACGGACTCGACCGACCGGGGTGACGCCGTCGACGTGACAGCACTCCTCCGACGGCGGACTACTGTCGCTGAACGGCAAGAGAATTGCGCCGAATGGACCAGCTCCACGAGCTGTCAGCGAGCTGTCGTCGAGCCGTCGCGGGGTGCTGCTGTGCTGGTCGCGCGGGTCGAGGCTCGAATCCGGGCGGTGGCTCGTCCCCCAGATGGCGCAACTCCGATGATCGAAGAGCTGAGTCCTGTCCGGCGCCGCCGTCCTCGGCTTCCGATGGCCGCGAGCGGGGTGGCCTCGGCGCACGAGAGCCACCCGGCGCCCTACGGGTCGACCGACGGGCAGGGCAGCTTGATCTACGCCCCCACGCAGATCAACACCTGCGGCAACACCATCAACGTGATCAGCCAGCTCAACCCGGCGTTCGGGAACTCCTGCGTCAACGATTGACGTGCCGCGCCCGACGGCGAGCCGTCCGGCCCGCACGTACGTCGCGCACGGCCGCGCTGCCGGCCCGCCTCGCCGACGTGGAGCCGCGAACCGCTCCCCAGGTCCGGGCTACGCTGTCCCGGCCGGACCTCCGGCCTCGGGCCTCTAGCTCAATGGGCAGAGCAGCGGACTTTTAATCCGTAGGTTGTGGGTTCGAGTCCCACGGGGCCCACCGCCGCTGACCAGCAGAGACCGGGATCGCGATCGAGCGAATCGGCTCCCCCTCTGCTCCTCGTGGAGCAGCTCGTGGAGAACGCGGCGCGGTACGCTCCCCGTGGCTGCGGCAAGGGCCGGCGAAGCGCCCGGCGGGCACGATCGAGGAGCTGCCGAGCGGCTCACTGCGCGTCTCCCTCTTCGCCGGCTTCGACCCCGTCACGGGCGTCGGCATGTACCTGCGCGAGGTCATCCCGCCCGGGCCGCGGGCTGCTCGGGAGGCGGAGAAGGCCGCTCGCCGACTCGGTACTCAGCTCGATGAGCGCCGCAGTCCGCGGACCGCTGCGACGGTCAACCAGATGCTCGACAAGTACTTCGAGGTCATCGACCGCGACACGAGCACGATAGGCACTTACGTCGGTTACGCCGACAATCACATCCGGCCCCTCATCGGCACGGTGAAGGTCGGCACTCTCGACGGCGACGTGTTCGACTCGTTCTACGCGGAGCTCCGTCGGTGCCGCGCCCACTGCGACCGACGACCCCGTGTCGATCACCGCACCGAGCGGGAGCACACGTGCGACCACCGTTGTCGCGAACACGTATGCCGACCATTGGCGCCATCGAGCGTTCGCCAGATTCACTTCATCCTCAGCGGTGCCCTCAAGCGCGCCGTCCGATGGCGCTGGATCGCCACAAACCCGATCGAGTCGGCTGAACCGCCCGCCGCCCCGAAACCGAATCCGACACCGCCCTCGCCTGACGAGGCTGCGCGCATCCTGAACGAGGCGTGGGAGGACCCCGACTGGGGCCTGCTGGTGTGGCTCGTGATGGTGACGGGGTTGCGGCGGGGCGAGCTGTGCAGCGTGCGGTGGCGACACCTGGACCTCGAACGCGGAACGCTCACGTTGGCGCGCAGCATCGGGCAGCGTGGTCGTCAGCGGTGGGAGAAGGACACGAAGTCCCACCAGCAGCGGCGCCTCGCCCTCGACGACGAGTCGGTCGCTCTACTGCTCGCTCACCGGGAGCAATGCAGGGCGCGTGCTGGCACTGTCGATGTCGCGCTGTCCGACGAGGCGTTCGTCTTCTCGCGGGTGCCCGACGGTTCCAACCACTTGCTGCCCGACTCGGTGTCGCAGCGCTACGCCAAGCTCGCCGCACGCCTCGGCATCAAGACATCGATCCACAAGCTCCGGCACTACTCGGCAACCGAACTAATCTCCGGTGGGGTAGATATCCGCACCGTGGCCGGGCGACTCGGGCACGGAGGAGGTGGTACGACAACCCTGCGCGTCTACACCGCTTGGGTGTCCGAGTCCGATCAGCGTGCCTCGTCGACTCTCTTCTCCCGTATGCCTGAACGGCCGGCGGCCCCCTCGCGAGTCCGACCGCAGTCGGAGGCGGTGCGCCCCTACGAGGTCGTCGCGCACGGACTGCTCGATGAGATCGACGCGGGCATCTGGCCTGTTGGTGAGCTGCTGCCGTCGTTGGTCTCCCTGGCCACGCAGCGTGCCGCGTCGGTGTCGACAGTCCAGCGCGCTGTAAAGCTGCTTGAGAGCTGGGGGTACGTCCGGGTTGTGATGGGGCGCGGCGCGCGGGTCCTGCCCTGACGGTCGCTGCCTCTCCCCGAGCAGCGGTCTACGGTCGAGTGGTGACCAGTGAGACCGACGTCGACTCTGCGTGGGTCGTGCACGGCGAGCGGACGATCTACGAGAACGAGTGGGTCACTGTCGGCCTCGCGGATATTTCCCAGCCATCAGGGGCGCGGTTCGAGCACCACACGGTCACCCTGCCTTCGGCCGCGATGGCCGTCGTGCTCGACGACTCCGGCGAGAACGTTCTGCTGTCTTGGCGGCACCGCTTCGTGCCCGACCTGTGGAACTGGGAGCTCCCCGGAGGTCTCATCGACGCCGGTGAGGAGCCTGCCGCAACGGCAGCGAGGGAGGTCGAGGAGGAGACCGGTTACCGGCCCCGATCGATCGAGCGCCTCGCGACCTTCGAGCCGATGGCGGGCACGGTGCGCAGCCCACATCACGTGTTCCTCGCTCGTGGCGTAGAGCGAGTCAGCGACGCGCACGAGCTGGACGAAGGCACCTTCGAGTGGGTGCCGCTTGCCGAGGTGCCGGACCTGATCCGCCGAGGACGGGTCGGAAACTCCGGGGCACTTGTCGGGCTGCTGTACGTCCTCGCGCTGAGCGGCCCGTCGGCAAGCGCTACGCGCTGAGCAGCTCGGTGATCCGGCGTTGCTGCCGCTGCGATCCGGTGCGAGCGGCCAGCTCTTCGGCTGCTCGTGCCTGGCACTGCGACTCGTCCAACTCGCCGCGTGCGCGCAAGGCCAGGGCGAGGTCGACACGCAGGCTCACCTCGGCACGTCCGAACTGGCCCTCGCCCATCACGCTCAGAGCGGTCGACAGGTCTTCGATCGCGGACTCCTCCCCGAGACGAGCGAGACAGTGCCCCCGCCACCGAGCGAGGTGCGCCGGATCGAGCATCAGGAAAGGAAGAGCGTTCTCCGGATGCTCCGGAAGCACGTCCGCCGCAGCATCAAGTGCGCGGAGCGCATGGTCCCGGTCCCCGAGCGCGGACAGCATCTCGCCCTCCGCGGCGTACAACCACGCGTGCAATTCCGGTGGGACCGGTTCCGTGGTGCGCTTCCGAGCGCTTACGACGAGTTCGTGCGCTTCGACGACTTGGCCCATGTCGAGGAGCACATAGGCCTGTTGTGCTGAGGCATACGCCAAACCGGCTGGAAGCCCGCTCTCACGGGAGGCCGCGGCAGCCAGTTCATGATGCCGCCAGGCGGCACCGAGGAGCCCGCTATCGAGCGCTTGCCAACCGGCCAGTGCCGCCGCCTGGCCAAGCTCGTCGGCCGCCCCTTCACGGTGGGTGCCGGGAAGCGCGTACCGGACGAGTTGTTCGAGATTGGTCATATGCGCTGTGGTCTGCTCATAGATCGAAGCGCTTCCGAGACGTCGGTCGAGGAGACGCAGGCTCTGCGTCTGTCCTCTGAGCAGCTCGACGAGTCCTCGGTCGACCTTGCTAAATCGCAGATTGTCAAGCGGCGGGACAGCGCTCACGGTCGGTCCGGCTGGCGTATCGGCGTTTGTTAGCCCGAGCTCAGCCGGAGTGCATTCGTACACGTCACAAAGCAGCTCGCGGTAGAAGTCGCTGACCGTCTCGCCCTGGTTCTCCCACGCGGCGATCCGGCGGCTCAGGCTCTCGTTTTTCGCCAGGGCCTCGCCGCGATTTGCTGCCGCGGCGCGAAGTTCGAAGAGGAGCCGGGCCTTCTTCCAACCCCGCTCGGCGCGGGCCTGCGCGAGGCGGTTGCTCATGGGTCCCCCTGGTGCACTCCTCCCTCAGGATGCGCCCTTGACCTGCGGAAATCAACCCTGATGCAGCGCGCACGTCACCCCTCGTCACCTCGCGTCATCTGCCGCCGCCGCTGGCCTCGGCAGCAGCCTTGAGTTGCGAGCCGGACAGGTTCACGCCTCCAACTCGCTCCATGTCCTCAAGATCGGAGCATCCGATGACGGTCCCCCAGAACAAGGAACAAGCGAAGCCTTCCTCGCCTCGCTTCTACAGCGTTGCGGAGGTTGCTGGAATCCTCGGAATGTCCCCGATGACTGTTTACCGCGCCATCGCTGCTAGCGAGTTCCCCGCAGTCAGGATTCGTGGCCGTCTCATTATTCCGGCTCGAATCGTTGAATCTATGGGCGAAACCGCAATCTCGGCACGAGCGGCGGTCGACGCCGCCGAGTGGGTACAGGACGAACCGGGAAGGCGTCCGTGATGTCGAGCGTCGGCCTGTTGATTCTTTTCGCGGTGCTTGGTGCGTTCATCTGCGCGAAGACCCGGTCGGCGGCGGGCGCGGTGGTGTTCTCGCTGGTGGCGTTGGTGCTGTTCATCGGGACACCGGTAGGTCAGGCGTTGCCGGGGGCGATCAGCGGGTTCATGTCGGCGGTTGATCGGGCCACGACGCCGGCGCTCTCGGGCGAGACCGCCGTGGGCACCGACAGCGATGGCGGCACGGGGTGAGCGCCACGAGCCGGGATCGAGCCCGACGGAGCGGGGCGCGCTCATGGCCGCGGGGCCGAGAAAGCGGATGGAGCCGCCGCCGGCGGCGCAGGTGGGTGGGTCCCGCGGAGCGTGTGCGGGCCGTTCCTCCCGGGTCAAGGGCGCCTGCGGCGCCGCTGCGCGGCCGGACTGCGTCCGGCCCTGGACCCGGGAGACCTCGACGGCCCGCGGCGCCCGAGAACCGGGTGCAGGCCAGACCGTACGCCTGCACCGCGGACCGGCGGGACCCACCCACCCGCAGCTGCGTAACCGAGCCAGCTGATCGAACTGTGAGGAGAACGGTGATGAACGAGACGACGTTGACCATTGTGGGGAATTTGACCGAAGCCCCGGAGCTGCGGTTCCTGCCCAGCGGGGCGGCGCGGGCGGGGTTCACGGTGGCCTCGACCCCGCGGCGCTTCGATCGCCAGGCCGGGGGGTGGGTGGACGGGGAGGCGCTGTTCCTGCGCTGTGCGGTGTGGGGCCCGCTGGCCGAGCACGCGTGCGAGTCGCTGGGCAAGGGCGACCGGGTGGTGGCCGAGGGGCGGTTGCGGCAGCGGTCGTTCGAGACCACCGAGGGCGGGCGCCGGCGGGTGATCGAGCTCGAGGTCGACGAGCTCGGGGTGTCCCTGCGCTACACCACCGCCCGCGCCCAGCGCACCACCAGCCCCGGCCGCAGTGAGCCCGAGGGCAGCAGCGAGCCCACCGACGCCGACACCACCTCGGACCCGACTCCCGGGTGGATCGGGACCGGAACGGAGGGCTCGGTGAGCAGGGATGATCGTGATGGCTGACACGAAGTGGCAGGTTCGTGCCGCGTGCCGGTCTGTCGATCCGGAGCTGTTCTTCCCCCTTGCGGAGACCGGGCCGGTGTTCGAGCAGCAGGTCGGCGCGGCCAAGGCGGTCTGCGCCCGGTGCCCGGTGAGGCGGGAGTGCCTCGCTGAGGCGTTGGAGCGCATCCCGTGCGGGGTGGCCGGCGGGCTGACCGAGCAGGAACGTCGGCGGCTGCTCCGCCCCTCTCCCCGCACAGCACGCCTGCGGGGGCGGGAGCCCGCGGCAACGGGTCGCGAGCTGCTCGCGGCGGGCCTCTCGCGGCGGGTCGTGGCGCGCCGGTGCGAGGTGAGTCTGCGGACCGTCGAGCGGTGGGCCGCCGGACCGGCCTCTGAGACCTCGGCGGCGACCTCGGGGGCGTCGTCGTGAGCCCGGCGGTGCGTGCAGTTCCGCGCGGTGTCTTGACGGAGCGGTGGGGGTGGCAGCCGACGGCGTGGCTGGAGGACGGGTTGCCGACGTGGCGGTGGCGCTGCGCCCCGCGGGGGCTGGTGACGCGGCGGCAGATGCGCGCTGAGGGGTTGGCTCCGGGTGGCCGGCCGGCGGTGGGGCGGGTGGTGTGCCGGCGGGGTCGGCGGTGGGCCGGGTTGTGGGATCGCGGCGAGCTGGTGGCGAAGCGGGCGCCGAGCCCGGCGCAGCTCGAGGCCGTGTCCCGTGCGCTCGCGGCGCGGCGGTGGTGCCCGGCGTGCCGTCGTGATGTCGGGTACTGCATCCCGGTCTCGCTCGGGGTCTGCGGGGCCTGCGACCCGCCCCTTCACGAACCGCAACACCGCGTTGCCGAGGCCTGCGGAGTGGCCTGGCCGACCGTGCTGGTTGAGGGGGTGGCGTCTTGAGCGAGCCCCGAATGGCCCGTCCGGCGCTGACGGCCGCGGAGGCCGCGGCGCGGTGGTGGCGGCTGGTGCCGCCCGTACAGGCCGACACCCCCGCGGACCCCGCCGACGTGTCCGACCTGGCCGGCGAGATGACGTCGACGCTGCGCGCCCTCGCCGACCTGACCGACGTCCTCGCCCTCCAAGCCGCCCACTACGGCGACGGTCGCCGGCTGCGCGACAACGAGGGCACTGACCCCGATGAGCGCCTGGACCTCGCGGTCAGCGCACTGCACGAGCTGCGCCGACACCTCACCCACGCCGAGTGCGGCGTCGAGAAGTTCCGGTCCGCCTTTAGCCACCTCGGCGGCGTAACCCCCGACTTCGATCTCGCCCCCAGCAACAGCAACAGGAAGGAGGGTGGTCATGAACGTCGCGTCGTTGTTCCTGCTGGTCGTTCTGGTCTTGGGGGCGGGTGTGGCGTGGCGTCGCGGCACCCGCGCGTTGGCGGCCGGGCTCGCGGCGGTGGTGGCGCTGCCGGGGATGGCGTTCGTGTCCTCGCTTTCGTGGCCGGCCCTGCTGGTCGCCCTCGCGCTCGCCGCGGTCCTGGGGTGGCACCGGTGGTCGCGGACCTCGGCGACGGTGTCCCGGTGGTCGGCGCGGTCCCGGCGCAAGGCCGGGGTCGCCTCCAGCCTCGACGTCGCCCGCCACGCCGGCACGCTGGCGACCCGCCGCCGGGCCACCACGGTGCGCCCCTCGCTGCGCGTCGCTGTCGCGTCGGGAGCGGCTCGGCGGTGCCGACCACCGCGGTCGGGGTGGAGCTGTGCCGGGTCGGGGTGCAGCGGGTGTGGTCCTCGGTCGAGGACGTGACCCTGGTGTTCGGCGGCCCCCGCACCGGCAAGACCGGCTGGCTCGCCGGCCGGGTCCTCGACGCCCCCGGCGCCGCGGTGGTCACCTCCACCCGCACCGACCTGCTACGAGCTGTGCGCCCCGCTCCGGGCAGCGGCTCGGGCCGGTGTTCGTGTTCAACCCGGTCGGGCTCGGTGGCCTGCGCCTCGACGATCAGCTTCGACCCGCTGACCGGCTGCGCCGATCCGGTGACCGCGATGGAGCGGGCCACCGACATGGTCTCCGCCACCTCCCGGGCCACCTCCGGGGACGCGGAGCGGTGGGACGCCCAGGCCCGCCGGGTGCTGGCGGCGCTGCTGCACGCCGCCGCGCTCGGGGGCGGCTCGATGCGCGACGTGCTCGGGTGGGTCGCCGACAACGACCGCGCCGCCCGCGAGGTGCCGGCGCTGCTGCGCCGGTCGCAGGTGGAGGCGTTCGAGAAGGCCGCCGAGCAGTTCGTCACCACCAACGACCGCACCCGCACCTCCATCACCAACTCGATCATGCCGGCGCTGGGGTGGCTGAACCACCCGCACGCCGCCGCCGCCGCGGCCCCCGGGCACGGCGTTCGACGTCGACGCGCTGCTCGACTCGCAGGCGACGGTGTTCCTGCTCGGCGCCGAGGAGGCCGACACCGGGCCGCTGGTGTGCGCGCTGACCGGGCACATCGCCCGCGAGGCCCGCCGGCTCGCCGCGCAGAAGCCCTCGCGGCCGGCTCGACCCGCCGCTGCTGCTGGCGCTGGACGAGGCCGCGCTGATCTCGCCGGTGCCGTTGGAGAACTGGACCGCGGACATGGGCGGGCGCGGGGTCACGATCATCGCCCCGTTCCAGTCCCGCGCCCAGCTGCTGGCGCGGTACGGGGAGCACAAGACCGCGACGATCCTGAACAACACCGGCTCGGTGATGCTGTTCGGCGGCACCCGCGACCAGGCCGACCTGCAGTTCTGGTCCACCCTGGCCGGGGAGCGCGACGAGCGGATCACCACCACCGACCTGCACGGCCGCGTCGCCTCCCGCACGGTGCGCAAGGTGCCGGTGCTCGCGCCGGCGCAGATCGCGAACCTCCCCGCCGGGAAGGTCGTGGTCTATCCGCCGCGGGATCGCCCCGGTGATCGGGCGGGCGCGCATGGCCTGGCGCGCCGCGACGTCCGCGCCCACCGCCGCAGCCTCACCCCCACCGGCGGGCCCGGCTGGCGCACCCACACCGCACGGCTCGGCGCGTGGTGCCGGGTCGGCATGGCTGCCCTGATCCGCTGGTGGGGACGTCACCGACCAGCGGCGTCCCGTCCGTCCGCCGCGCCCGGATCACTGGCCGAGCGCCGCGAGTCGCGGCCGTTCGTGGTGGACGGCGTCGAACCGACCGCGCCGCCGGTGATCGACCAGCTCTGGACGGACGCGCGCCGCACCGACCGAGGAGGCGAGCGCCATGACCGATAACCCCCGAAACGCAACTCAGCGCTGGACCGGCGACGAGCACGCCGCCTACCTGGAGTCCCGTGGCGAGGTTGCCGGCTACAACCCGGCCGCGGAGTACGGCGACCCGGACTGGCGCGAGCCCGCCTCGGACGCCGAGGCCGCCGCCCGCGTCGCCTATCTCGACACGCACCGCAGCTCCGCAGCACCGCCGCCTCGTCCGCGCGACCTGACCGAAGTCGAGCGGGCTATCGAGGACGCTGCCGAACGCGCCGTGCTGGCTGACCGCGCCCACGATCCGGACCCCGCGGCGTGGGCCGAGTACGAACGCCTGCTCGCCCTCGACAGCCTCACCCCACTCCCCACCCAGCAGGACGATCACGGCGGCTCGCGCGAAGGCTGGGCCGTCGATGAGCAGATCATGGCCCACCATCTCCGCGACGAGGCGGCACTCGGCCACCCACGGCAAGCGACACCCGCCGCCCCCGCCGACCGAGAAGGCCCCATCGGCGCGGGACTCGACCCCTTGTCGCGGAGCCCCTCCGGGCTCGGGGCGGGCGCGCAGGACGCGGCGGATGACCTCAGCGACGCCCGACGCGATCAGCTCAACCGCTGGCATCAGGACGACCAAGACGACGACCGGCAGCGCGACTATGACGCCAGCGGCCACTCGGGCTGGGGGTGGGACCGATGACCCGACGGGCCCCCTCCGACCGCGGAGACGAGGAGTTCGCGCGCGCCGACGCCTTGGCCGGGCTGGCCCGCGAGGTCGACGGCCTCCGGCGCGCCCTCGACCCCCTGATCAGAGATCCCGGCCCGGGTCGACGACCTGGCCCGCACCGTGGCCCAGCTCGCCGACGCCGTCGCCGCCGCACCCGCCCGGCCAGGACCGACTCCGGCGCCGTCCTGGCTCACCGCCCCCACCGACGCCGACGCCACGATCTCGCTCTTGGAGGGGTTGTGTTCGTGGCTGCGGGCGGTGTTCCTGCGCTACCCCGACGGCGTCGCCGCCTTGCCCGAGTGCTGGCTGTGGCACCCCGACGTCGTCGAGGAGCTGCTCTGGCTCATGCACACCTGGCTCGCGGCCTACCAAGGCAAGACAGCCTCGGTGCAACTCGCCGGGGACTGGCACGACCGCCAACGCCCCGGCGTCATCCGGCGCCTCCGCACTGCGGCCGGCTCCTGCTCCAAGGAACGCCACCAAACCCGCCCCGGGTGGGCCGACGGGCCCCGCCCCGCGGCCGAGGTCCCCGGCACCGACGCGCTGGCGTCGATCGCCGGTTGGTGGGCCATCGCGCGGGATCGGGCCGCCCCTGAACCTGTACCGGACACCAGTGAGCGGCCTGACTGGCTCACCGGGCCCAGCTTCAGTCCTCACAACGGGGCCGACCGATGACCGCCGACGGGTCCGGGGCCCCGCTCGGCCGTGCCGAGCAGCGGGCACAAGACGCCGCGGAGCGAGCTGAGTTCGACGCCCTGCTCAGCCGGCTGCGCGCGCACCAGCCGGACTTCGACTGCTTCTGCGGCAGTCTCGAGGACCTACGCCGCACCGTGGCCGACCTCGACCGGCGAGCCCACCGTTCCGGGGTGTGGAGCAGCCGGTCCGGGTCCGTGCCGACGTGGCCGGCGGCCGAGGACCCGCAGCTGGGAGCGCGGCTCGCCGTCGCCCGCGCCATCCAGCGCGCCGGGCACCGCGAGGACGCGGACCTCGCTGTCCATCGTGAGCAGCTCCAGCACTGGTACCGCCACGACGCCCGCTTCGACGATGCCCCGGAGCTGGCCGACACCGGTTCTGTGAGCGGCGGCGACGGCGATGACTGACCGAGCCGGCGGCGCCGCAGAGTCTGCGGTGCGCGCTGCCGAGGGTGGGCGCGGGCGGGCGGTGCGGGCCGCGATCTGGCTACCGGGTCTCGCCGTCGCGCTGGGCGCCGCGGTCGCGACCGCGCACGGTCTCTTCGAGGTCGCCGTCGCCGCGCGGGTCCCGGCCGGGATCGCCTGGCTCTACCCACTGATCACTGACGGGCTCGCCCTGGTCGCCTACGCCGCCACCGCCCGCCTCACCGGCCGCGCAGCCCGCTACGCCTGGAGCGTGGTCGTCGCCGCGGCCGGCCTCTCCGGGCTCGCGCAGGCCGCCTACCTCGCCGCCGACGCCGCGGTCGCGACTCCGGCGGCGTTGCGTTTCGGGGTCGGGGCGTGGCCCGCGGTCGCCGCCGCCGTCGTCGCGCACCTGCTCTACCTGCTCACCACCGCCGACCCTGCCGGACCCGCCGGGGGACTGGCAGCAGGTGTCGTTCAGTCGCCGCCGTTCGACCCGCGCGGTGTTCAACCGACACGGGTGTACGACCCCGCTGTACAGCCGACCGCTCTCCCGGGCGGTGTTCAACCCGGCTTGGTGGAACCGGACGGTGAGGCCGACCCGTGGAGGTTGCCGGCGACCCGGCCGGCGCCCTCGCCCGCTCGGGACCGGGCCGAAGAGACCGCGCAGCGCTTCGCGCAGCGCCACGGCGCCTGGCCAACGGTCTCCGAGCTCGAGGCCGCCGCCGAGGTCTCGCGCGGCACCGCGGCCGCCGCGCTCAAGGCGTTGCGCACCGCAACGCTCCCGCTGCACCTGATCCCCACCCCAGGCACCGGCACAACCAAGGCGCCTGAAGGCGCCACCGACGACGAGAAGAACACCGCCATGCACGACGAGACGAGCACCCAGCCATGACCCAGAGCCACGAACCAAACCAAGAACAAGAGACAACGACGCGACCAGTCACCCACGCAATGACCAGAGCACCGCGCTACACCATTCAGAGCAGACAAGACCAAAGACAAAGATCAAAAGAGGAAGAACGAAGAGCCGCACACCAAGGCATCACGATCCGAGGGTCCGGGCCGGCCTCCGGCCGGCCTGAGAACACCGACCACCCCCTCACGCATGTTCATGATCTTGAAAGCGTCTCGGGCCCCGTCATAGGCGGGTGGTCGAGCTGCTGAGCGTCGCCACCGGCTACAACCCGGACTACCTGCTGCGCGAGGTCGCGAGCGGCCGGGAGAACTACTACACCGGCGCCGTCGCCGAGGGCGAGCCGCCCGGGCGCTGGTGGGGCGCCGGTGCCGAAAGGCTCGGCTTGGCCGGCGAGGTCGACGCCGGAGACATGACCGCGATCTACTCGCGGTTCCTCGACCCACGCGCCGACGGGTTCTCCGACCCTGCCCGCTGGGACGAGCTCGCCGAGTCCGCGACGCTCGGTCACGCGGGCCGGGCGTACAAGTCTGCCGAGCAGTTGTACGCCGAAGCCCTCGGGCGGGAGCCGAACGCGGGCGCCGAACGCCGCGACGGACTCCGGGTCGAAGCGGGCAAGGCCGCCCGCCAGAACGTCGCCTTCCTCGACCTCACGTTCAGCGTTCAGAAGTCGGTCACCCTGCTGCACACCGCGTTCGAAGCCGAGGAGGTCGCCGCCCGCGAGGCAGGGCTCGACGATGAAGCCGGCGAGTGGGGCCGGCTCCGCGAGACCGTCGAAGCCGCGATCTGGCGCGGCAACGACGCGGCGCTTTCCTACCTGCAGGAGAACGCCGGCTACGCCCGCGTCGGGCACCACGGCGGCGCGGCGGGGCGGTGGATCGACGCCCAGTCGTGGGTGGTGGCGTCGTTCTTCCAGCATGACTCGCGCGACCACGACCCGCAGCTGCACATCCACAACGCCACCCTGAACCGACAGGAGGGCGCCGACGGGGTGTGGCGCACGCTGGACTCCCGCGCGGTGCACCGGCTCAAGCCGGCCGCCGCCGCGGTCGGGGAACGCACCCTCGAGGAGACCCTCGCCGCCGAGCTCGGCGTCACGATGGCGATGCGCCCCGACGGCCCCGCCCGTGAGGCCACTGCGGTCGACCCCGCGTCGCGGGAGATGTTCTCCTCCCGCTCGCAGAAGATCAGCGGGCGCGCGGCGGAGCTGATCGCCGAGTTCGAGGCCTCCCGCGGGCGGGAGGCGACCGGGCTGGAGCGCGACCGGATCAAGCGCCAGGCCACGCTGTCGACCCGCGCGGCGAAGTCGCACGGCGGGGAGTCCCGAGAGCAGTTCCTGCTCCGCGTCGACGGCGACCTGCGCGCTGAGGTCGCCGGTGGCCTGGCCGGGATCGCCCACGCCGCCCGCACCCAGTGCGAGCAGCCGGCCGCGGAACCGGAGCGGTTCGTGGCCGCCGAGGTCATCGACGCCGCGCTCGAGGCCGCGCAGGCCAAGAAGGCGAGCTTCACCCACGCCGACCTCGTCCGCGAGATCAACGCCCTGCTCCCCGACACCCTCGGGCTCGACCGACGGCGCCGAGGTCGCCGAGCTCCTTCACGGCCTAGCCGACCAGGCCGTCGCCCTCGCCGCCCAGGTCGAGCACGTCAACGCCCCCGTCCCCGGCGACGGACTCGAGCCCGCCGCACTGAGACGACGCGACGGCACCTCGGTCTACGCCGCCCCCGGCGGTCGGACCTACGTCACCTGGGAGCACCTGCGCAGCGAGAATCGGCTCCGCGCGGCCACCACCGCCCGCGACGGTGTCGCCCTGGCCCCGCAGCCAGGCCCGTGCGTTCGTCGAGCACGCTGCGCGCCGAAGGCGTCGAGCTCGGCGTCGACCAGGCTGCCGCCGTCACCGGCGTCCTCACCTCCGGGGCGCGGATGGAGACCCTCATCGGGCCGGCCGGGACCGGTAAGAGCTTCACCGTCGGCGCGCTGGCCCGCGCCTGGACCGACCCACACAACCGGCCCGCCGGCGAGCCGGAGCGCCGCGTGTTCGGGCTGGCCACCGCCCAGGTCGCCGCCGAGGTCCTCGCCGCCGAAGGCCTGACCGCGACCAACACAGCCCGCTGGCTCGCCGCGCAGCGCCGCCTCGACTCCGCCACGGCGACCGGCCGCCCGGGCCACGACGGCGACCAGGGGTGGCGGCTGCGGCGCGGGGACGTGCTGGTGGTCGACGAGTCCTCGATGGCTGACACCGCCGCGCTCGCCGCGGTGCATGCCTACGCCGACGAGGCTGGCGCAAAAGTCGCTGCTCGTCGGCGACCCTCGCCAGCTCGCCGCGGTCGGCGCCGGCGGCGCCATGGACCTCGTCGCCCCATCCGGAGCCCGCTACGAGCTCGCCGACGCCCGCCGCTTCACCGCCGAGTGGGAGCGCGACGCGTCACTGCGCCTGCGTGCTGGCGACCCGGAGGTTATCAAGGACTACCACCGCCACGGCCGGCTGCTCGACGCCGGCAGCGTCGAAGCAGGCCGAAGCTTCCGCCACGCGGGCGTGGCTGGCCGACACCCTCGCCGGCCGGCGATCGCTGCTGATGGTGGACACCAACGAGCAGGCCGCCCGCGTCTCCGGCGCGATCCGCGACGAGCTCGTGCGCCTCGGGCGCGTCGACGAGCACGGCGTCCCGCTGCGCGACGGCACCTTCGCCGGGGTCGGCGACGTCGTCCAGGGCCGCCGCGTCGCGTGGGACCTCGCCGGCTACGAGGGCAACCGCCGCGGCCCGATCAACCGCGAGCACTACCGCGTCACCGCCGTCCGCGACGACGGCGCCCTCGAGGTCACCGTCGTCGCCGCCCGACGCCGCCTTCCACCACCGACGCCGAGCGAGCCGCCGGCCGACGAGCCCCGAGCGGAGGGGAGCGGCTGGTGCTGCCCCCGGAGTACGTCGCCGGCCGACCTGACGCTCGCCTACGCCGTCACCGTCCATGCCGCCGAGGGCGCCACCGTCGAGACCGCGCACCCGGTGTCACCCCGCGCACCGACCTCAACGCCCTCTACGTCGAGCTCTCCCGCGGCCGCGACGCCAACACCGCCCACGTCGCCACCCTTACCGGCCCCGACGACCCCGCCCACGGCGACGACCAGCACTCGGTGCACCGCGACCCCCGCGCGGTCCTCGCCGCGATCCTCGACACCCGCGACGCGGTCGACGACGCCAACCGCTCCGCCACCACCGCCCAGCAGGACTCCGCCGACGTGGGCGCGCGTCGGTGCAACCGCCGGCGAGCGGTTCGCCGACGCCGCCCACGACGCCGCCACCGAGCGCACCGCACGCTGGCTCGACGCCCTGGTCACCGAGGACGTCCTCGACCCCCACGACCGCGCCCGGATCGCCGCCGAGGACGGCAACGCCGCCCTCACCCGCGTCCTGCGCCAAGCCGAGATCGCCGGACACGACCCCGCCGACGTCCTCCGCGGCGCCGTCGACGGCCGCCCGTTCGACGGCGCCCACTACGTCTCCGCCGTCGTCACCGGCCGCATCCGCAACGAGCACACCTTCGAACCCACCGGCGCTACATGGACCGACTGGCTGCCCCGCGACATCGAACCCGACGCCCGCCGCCACCTCGAAGTCACTCGCCGATGCCGCCGACGCCCGCACCCGCGAACTCGGCGCCCAAGTCGCCGCCGCGCCGCCCGCGTGGGCCCTCGCCACCCTCGGGCCGCTGTCCCCGACAACGACACCGCCCGCACAGACTGGATCACCCGCGCCGGCGCGATCGCCGCGCACCGCGAACTCGGCGGCCACACCAACACCCCCGACCCGGCCACCCTTGCAGGATGAGGATGGCCGTACCGGTCGGCAGCGAGTCCGGCTCGACGTGCTCGGCTCCGCGCCGCCGCGCGCGAGCACGTCGAGGCCCACGCCGCCTACCGCGCCGCGCACCGCGCCTCGGGCCTGCCCGAGCACGCCCGTGACGAGCTCGAATGCTCCCCGGCAGGCCACCGGGCCCGGGTACGGGCGTGGGAGCGCGAGCAGACCTGGGGACCGGTCTACGTCGAGAACCTCCTCGCCGGCACCCGCCAAGCCGAAGCCCACCACCAGCAGACCGCGGCCCTACGCCGCGCCGAAGCCGCCAGTCACGAGGAGCCCGAGGAGCGCGATCGGCTGACCCGCGAGGCCGACCACGCCGACGCCCTCGCCGACCAACCTCGCCCGCCACAGCGCGACACTCGACGACCAGGCCCTGACCTACGCCGAGTGGTATGCCGACTCCGCCATGACCCGCGCGCTCGGCGAAGCGTCCGCGCGTTACCTCGCCGACCACACCGAGGAGCCCGAGCCCGCCGTCACCGGCGAAGAGTGGCTCGCCCTCGACCGGGCCGACCATCGCGCGGGCGACGCCGACCGCGCCGTCACCGAGACCGACGTCGACCACCGACCCGCCGACGCCGACCACTCCCCGGCCCGCGACTCGACCGCTGCCGACGATGCCGCCAACACCGACGCGGACACCGACCACAGAGCCGGCGACGCGCAGGCCCCGCCGCGCACTGCCCACCAGGACAACATGATAAGCGAGGCGGTCGAGGAAGAGTCGGTCCAGGAGGACAGGCCGACCAGCGAGCCGATCCACGAGGACGAGGCCGGCGACGACGAGCCGGTCGGCGAGACCGACGTCCCCGACATCCGCGACGCCGTGACTCCGGTCGAGGTCGACGAGGACAGCGTGCACGCCGTCGAGGCCGACGAGTCGACGCCGCCGCGCTCACCCGCACCCGAGAAGTCACCGCCGAGCTCCGCAACCGCCGGGTGCTGGAGGCCCAGCACGAAGCCGACGAGCGCGACGAACAACTCGCCGCCTGGCACGCCGACGACCACATCCCCGAGGACAAAGCTGAGCAGGAGACCGCGGACGTCGACGGCGGTGACGACGGCGCCGCCGACTACTGAGACACGCCGAGCCGGGCGCCGCGCGGGCAGAGGCCGGGTCAGGGCCTCCTCGATGGCCGCAGCGCATTCCGCGCGCACATCGGCGGGCACGCGGGTGCCGTCCTCGAAGTGACGCGGAAGCACCGGCACCCGTCGTCCGAAGCGTCCAGTGCCCAGCCCAGCGCGAGGCCCGCGCCCTCGGCGATGGACCGGTTCCAGCCGAAGCTCGACCAGGAGCGCCACCACCGGCGGCACTCCTCGGTGTCGAAGCGCTGCAGGCCCGACTCATGCCACCACGCGGCTCTGGGTACCGGTGCCCACGCGACACCGTGCCGCATATGACCAGTTCGGCGTGCGCGCGGTACTCCGTCGCCGCCGCGGCCTCCCCGGTTGCCGGGGTCACGGGTAGGACACCACCGACCCAGGACAGGGCACAGCGGGCGCCGTGGACCTCGGGGGACTTGCCGCGCTCGACGTAGGTCCACAGCAGGGCGTGCTCCATCCACGCGACCTCGACCAGAGACCGCGCCACCCAATTCGGCACCGCCCGCACGTGCGGCATGCCCGTGACGTGGTCCGTGCTATCGGATGATCCGCCCACGACCCACCGTCCCTGCGCCAAACATCCGTCGCGCCCGATTTGCGCGGGCGACTCTCTCGTAGTGTGCGCACAGGGCCCCGACAAGTCCACGCCGATCAGCACACGATCCGGCTCCTGCTGGCTTGCGCTCCTCATGGCCGGGCGGCCGAGAACGCCATGTCGACCTCCTCCGGCGGCACGTCTTGTTCTTCCTTCTCCCCGTGGGGCGTCCGATTATGAGCGGCGCCGGCGGGGCCAGCGGCCGAGGGCCCCGACCCACACCGACCCACCGACCTCGCACCCGATTGATTGCGTGAGCTGCGGAAGTAGCGGAGGGCGAGGTCACCGGGTCGGAGGAGCCGGAACCCCCGACCGTCCCTACGGGACCCCGCCGACACCACTCAACGCGAATCGCGCCCCACGGGGTGAAGGAAATGGGACCAGGCCCGGCCAGGTCGCTGGTGTCCCGTTCTCGTTCGCCTCTCACGCCGCGTAGGCGGAGGAAAGACCATGACCGCAACCGCCGCACAGTTTGACGGCTCTTCCGGATCTAGAGTGCGAGTGCTCCGCAGTGCAGTCTGAGCGGATGCGGTAGTTGACGCTTTTATTCGTTGTCAAGCCTCGACATCGTTGCGGTGAGCTGGCGGTGGAGTTGGCGGGGGATTTAGCGCTTGAGGCAGCGCCGGATCTCCGCGGTGTTCTTGCCGTGGGCACGGCGGCGCTCGACGTAGGCGCGGGTGGTCGGGCAGCGGCTCATGCGGATCATGGCGATCGTGTGCAGCGCCCGGTTCAGGGCGCGGTCGCCGCCGCGGTTGAGGCGGTGGCGGGTGGTTTGGCCGCTGGAGGCCTCGATCGGGCTGACTCCGCCCAGGGCGGCGAACGCGGCCTTGTTGCGGCAACGTCCGGGGTGGGAGAACGACACGATCACCTGCGCGGCGCTGATCGGCCCGATCCCGGGCTGGTCGGTCAGCCCTGGGGCGAGGTCGTTGACGATGCCCTGCAGCGTGGCCCCGGTTGGCGTTGAGCTCGCGGCGGGCGTCGCGCAGCTGAACTGCGCGCAGCGCCGGGTGGTCGAGGCACCCGGGCGGGCGAGCCGGCTGGAGTCGTGACAGGACACCTCCCGAGCGCACCCGTAGTGAACACACTGGTAGCGAGGCAGCCGCACCCGCAGCACCAGCGGATGCCTGGCCACCGGCAAATCGGTCACCCGGCGCTGTCGCGATAGAACCCGGTCAGTCCACAGCCCGGGAGCGACCCGGCCCGTCGGTCAGTAGATCGGGGGACACCACCGTGGTCTCCCCGGCCGCGGAGGCGTCGGTGATCGTCACCCCGAGCTCGACGGTCCGGACGATCGTGTCGGCCACGATCTGAGCGGGCGCGGACGTAAGCTGCTGCATCGGGTCCCCGGGATGTTGATGGTCATGGCCTAGGAACCTGCATCATCAACTTGTCGGGGCCCGCCTCATCGCAGCGACACGACCCCAGCTTTCCACCCGGTCACGCCCTCAGCTGCACTTCCTTTCCGGAAGAGCCGGGACTCTTCATCCCAAGGTCGCAGTCGAGACTTGACTGACCCATCAGGCGAGCTCGTGATTTTCAGGCCGGCGGGGTCAGGATCTCGAGCGAGACCATTGGACAGCGGGCGATGTGACCGAGCGGGTCGTATGCGAGGTCGAGCGTGACAATCTGGTCGTCGTTTTCGACGGTGTCGATGCCGTCATGGAACCACCACGAAATGTTGAGGCCGACCTCGAAGAGCGTGACGGCCCGGCCGGGGATCGCGATCAGCCGCGTCATCAGCTCGTACGGCATCGACGGGTCGAACGTCGCCGATCCCGGCTCCGCATCGTCGAACCAGTCACCGCCGTACGCGTCGAAGGCAACGACGGATTTGTTTGCTGACTGGTAGTCGTAGACGGGATACGGCGTCTGGTCGATGCTCTGGCCCGTCAGCGGATCAGTGCCCCAGCCCGACCAGCGGACCGCCGAGAGGTATGCCGTCACGTGCAGACTCGCAGTGTCTCCGTGCAGCACGCCCGGCGATCCCCAGGCGACCGCTTGCCCATTGAGGGCGAGCGAGCTCGAGGCGTTCGCGATGGCATAGTAATCGCTCGGGTTGTCCCAGAGGAAGTAGAACCTGAAGTCAGTGTTCTGGCCGCTCGGCCCGCTCGAGCGGGTGTCGAGCAGGATTCTCGACCCAGCTCGCGAAGGGTTCGATGCTGGAGTCCCGAAAGATGTCGAGGTTCGGGTGTGGGAGTTCCCAGATCAGGAACGGCTTGTCGAGCGTCACAAACGACGATGTGAACGGTTGCGCAAGGAGCTCGAGCGCGTGGCCCCGAGCGGCGACCGCCGCAGCGAGCGAGGCCTCGCCGACGGCCTGCGTCTTCTGCGCTTCGCCAAGTAGGTGCTCCTGCAGCGCGACCTGCGCCTTGTGCCGCTCGACGTTCCGTCGCGCCAGGATCTCGCCGACCTTCCCGAACGATTGGTCTGCGGTGAGAAGCGACTCCAGCTTGGCCAACTCTGCCCGCTCGGGAGCAGGACGGTGGTCCGGCCGGATCGTGTGACGGCGTGCGGGCTCTTCGCGCCGGTTCAGCTCGGTTAGGCCAGCCTTGATCTTCGCGAGTTCGTCAATATCCATGAGAGCCTTCCCTCGTGATAGGCACGACCAGAGCGGGCGCCCAGGACCGCGCATACAAGCTGCCTTCACCCCTGTCGGTCACACTATCCACCACGGCGAAGTCGTAGGTGTTGAGGATAGCGGTGTTTTCACCGCCGCTGCGGCGGTGTTTTCACCGCCGCAGCGGGCGCTGAGACCGGCCGCGCCCATCCGTGCCCCCTTTGCGCAACGGCCTGCGGCTTGGAGTCCGAGCCGTGCGACCACTGTGCGACCACTGCGAGGTCGCGTGCCGCCCACATGGCGATCTTCACGGCTGGGGGCGGGGAAATGGGCGTAACCTTCTGCCGCGGAGATGAGCGCAACCAGGAGGAGGGACCGGTGGTGACAGATCGGGGCGGGGCGTCGGTCGAGACGTTGGAGGCGATCGCGGCCGCGTTCAACGCGCACGACTTGGATGCGATCATGGAGTTCTTCGCCGAGGACTGTTCGTTGGACATGCCGAAAGGGTCCGAGCCCTGGGGTCAGCGTCTCGCCGGTAAGGCGGCCGTGAGGGAGGGTTTCGCTACCCGCTTCTCGGGACTGCCCGACGTCCACTATGGCGATGCCCGGCACTGGGTCAGCGGTGACCTCGGCGTGTCCGAGTGGCTTCTGACCGGCACGAGGGGCGACGGTGAGCAGGTGCGTGTCCGCGGCTGCGACCACTGGGAGTTCCGCGACGGCCAGGTGGTCCGCAAGGACTCATACTGGAAGATCGTCGACCCGGCCAGCTGAGTGCAGGAGCGTGTGGGGGTCGCTCCGGTGGCCCTGCATCCGGTGGCCCGGCATCCGGTGGCCCGGCATCCGGTGGCCCGGCATCCGGTGGCCCGGCATCCGGTGGCCCGGCATCACGTCGAGTTCCGGGTGCTCGGGCCGTTCGAGGTGGACTTGGCGGGGGAGCTGGTCGAGGTCGGCAGCCGCAAGCAGCGGATGCTGCTCTCGGCGCATGTCGTCGAGGCAAACCGTCGGGTCGCGGCCGACACGCTGGCGCGGCTGCTTTGGGATGATGCACCCCCGCCGAGCGCGGAAGTCACCCTTCGGAGTCAGGTGTCCCGGCTGCGCCGCGCCCTCGGCGATGCCGGGGCTGTCTGGAGGGCCGGGACGGGGGTACCGGCTGCGGGTCGATCCGGCTCGCATCGATGCCGTCCGGTTCGAGCGGCACCTGGCACGGGGTCGCAGTCAACTGGCCGCGGGACGCGTCGGCGAGGCGGTCGAGACACTGAATGCGGCGCTCGCGCTTTGGCGCGGTCCCTCTGCTCGGGATCGCCGATCACGATGTCGGCCGCCCCGTGGCTCTCCGCTTAGATGAGGCGCGGGCCGCGACCGGCGAGGAGCTCGTCGAGGCGGATCTCGCCATCGGTAGGCCGCTGGACGCGCTGACCCGGTTGCAGGCGCACGTCGCGGTGCACCCGCTCCGCGAGCGACCGAGGGGGCAGCTGATGCTCGCTCTCTACCAGTCGGGTCGCCAGGCCGACGCGCTCGCGGCATACCGGCAGATCCGCGCGCTGCTCCGCGACGAGATCGCCGGACGACGGTGCGCAGGGCCCGCGAGGCAGCGGCCGCCCGGTCGACGGCTGCGCGGGGCGAGGGTGATTCCGGCGTCGGTCAGCTCCCGCAGGTCCAAGGTCCAGGGTTCAGCCGGCACGAGCGTTCGCGCCACCGGTCGAACGCGGCGTCGACATGCGCGCGGGCGGCGATGTCGTTCAGGCCGGGTCGGGAAGAGGTTCGGTGTCGGGGTATCCGCAGTCGTCGCAGCAGACCAGCAGCCGCTCGGTGGTGTCCCAGCAGCGTTGCCACGAGGTGCGGGGATGCCAGCGGTAGTGCGGCCCGCACAACTCGGGGGCGTGGCATTCCGTGAGGTTCAGCAGGTGCACCACCAGCGGCCCGGCGCATTGCTCGCGGCCGTGGCGGTGCAGGGCCCCAACGTGATCGAAGTGCTTGGTCAGGGTCCTGAACGCCTCGTCACCGGGGGCCCCGGCGCCGGCCCCGGACGACGCCGCTCTCCGATCGCCCTCAGACGGGCGTTGGGCCCGGCCGGCCCCCTCCAGCGCGCAGCCTCGCCCACCGCCCGGGAGTGTGGCGCCTGGAACCGTCGCTGACCCGGTTTGGGGCGCCATGTGGCCGGACCCGGCCACAGACAGGCCGGATCCACGAGCTGGACGCATCAGCCCCCACACCGATAGCCGGGGCAACCGTCCGGTCACGCCGCCGGTCCCGGCGACGCAGGGACGTTCGGTGCCAAGCGATCCGGGACCGGGCTATCTGGTGCTGCGGTCGGCAGGACGCTGGGGTGCAGCCCGAGGATCCTGACCGCGCCGCCGCGGTCAGCGAGCTGGCGCCGGGCGTGCCGAGCAGTTCGAGCACGCGCGGATCGCAGGTGGTCACCGCGGTGGCGTCGACGCTGATGAACCGGGGCGCTGCTCCAAGGAGCCTGTCGAGGTGCTCATGGAGCAGGTCAGCCGCCGCGGTGTCGATGTCGCCGCGCAGCCTGATCGCACCGTGGCCCGGCCCGAAGTACGCCGAGAAGATGTCGCAACGAGGGTGTGCCACCAGGGTGTCTCCGCCCGCCAGGAGAAGGGCTGCGATCACCGGGTCTGGGGCGACATCATCAGGTCACCCCGACCATACGTCCACGCCCGGCCCCCCACGACCACTGGGCGCAGCCGCCCGAGAGGTCGGAGACGGCCACGGCCGTCGCCGATGCCAGCGGCGGATGACCGGGTCCAGGCCGGCGTAGGCAGCCGAATGCGCGGCGATCGGCAACGCCGACCCGTCGCCGACGTTGGTATCCCGGCGCATGAAGGTGATGTCGACGTCCCTGGCCTGCTCGAGCCGGGCTCGTAGATCCGGGAGAAAATCCGTCGGCGCAAACGATCGCGTTGCCGTGCGACCCCGCTGGCGCCGCGCGGGAAGCCGTGCTCGTCGACGTCGTCCGCGCGCGTCCCGGGACGCCGGGGCTGCCCAGGGTTCGGTTGACTCCTTGCCTGTGAGGACGAGGTCCTCGCTGGAAGGATCGACATCGTGCCCAAGCCGTTCCCGACCGAGTTCCGGCGTGACGTGATCGCGGTCGCCCGCCAGGGTGACCAGTCGATCGCTCAGGTCGCGAGGAGCTTCGGGGTCTCGGAGTCCTGTCTGTCGCGGTGGTTGCGGATCGCCGACCGCGAGGACGGGATCGGCACCGACACCGTCGACGGGCCCCCGCCGAACCCGCCGGGTGATCTGGAGGCGGAGAACCGCGAGCTGCGCCAGCGCACCAAACGCCTCGAGCAGGAGAACGAGATCCTGCGCCGCGCGACCGCGTACTTCGCCCGCGACGTGCTCCCAAAATGATGTACCCGCTGGTCCTTGACCTCGCCGACGACGCCATCCCCGTCGCGGTGACCTGCCGGGTGCTCGGGTTCTCCAAGCAGGCCTTCTACCAGTGGAAGCAGAAACCGGTCAGCGACCGCGACTACGACGACGCCCATCTGATCAACGCCGCGATCGACGTCCACCACGACGACCCCGAGTTCGGCTACCGCTTCATCGCCGACGAGCTCGCCGCTCAGGGCCTCACCGCCTCGCGCAACCGGGTCGGCCGGCTGTGCACCCAGCAGCGGCTCTGGTCGATCCACGCCCGCAAACGCGGCCGCCACCGACGACCGGGCCCGCCGGTGCACGACGACCTCGTGCGCAGGGAGTTCACCGCCGCGCGCCCGAACCAGCTGTGGCTCACCGACATCACCGAGCATCCCACCGGCGAGGGCAAGCTCTACCTCTGCGCGGTCAAGGACGCCTGCTCCAAGCGCATCGTGGGCTACTCGATCGACTCCCGAATGACCTCCGGACTTGCGGTCAACGCGTTGCGCAACGCCATCGCGCTGCGCGGACCGGTCGGCGACGGTCGTGCATTCCGACCGCGGCAGCCAATTCCGATCACACGCCTACCAGCGCGCGCTTCGCGACACGAGACTGCGCGGCTCGATGGGCCGGGTCGGGACCTGCGCCGACAACGCCGCGATGGAGTCGTTCTTCAGCCTGCTGCAGAAGAACGTCCTCAACCGCCGCCGTTGGGCCACCCGAGCCGAACTGCGCCTGGCGATCGTGACGTGGATCGAAACCACCTACCACCGCCGCCGACGCCAGGACGCCCTCGCTCGACTGACCCCAGTCGAGTTCGAGACACTGCTCAATACCGCTCACGCGGCCTGACCCACTTACCGAACCCGGGTCAACCGAAGTCTGGGCAGCCCCGTGCTCCGCAGCAATTGCGACGCGGATGCAGGAGACGCGATGAGCCTGATCGACACGTCTCAGTTTGATGAGTTGGGAAGCAATTTCGGATCACCGACGGAAGAGCTCGGCGGCCTGGCTCGCGCCGGCGTGGTCATGCCGCCGGTGGCGGTGCGGCAGGTGCGAGCTGGGCCCGCGTGGCAGTGCCGGTGTTGCGGCGCCGAGGGGTGGGAGCGCACTGGGGTGCAGGGTGAGCACGCTGACCGTGCCGCCGCGTGATCGCACCGCCGCCCGGGCCGATGAACGTCGAGAAGATGAAGGGAGGGCGGGCCACTGCCTCCGGCCGTCAAGGGGGATATGACGGGTGGTCACCGGGGTGGGCGATGTCCTGTGACGGTGGACCTTGGGACTGCTCTGTGTTCGCCGATGACCGTCGAGCGCAACTGTCCGTGGCGCTCAGGTGGCCGTAGGTTGCGTACGGCGTGCAGCGGGTCACGGGGACGCCTTCAGGGCGGTGGTGGTCATGAGTCCGGGCGCGTCGACGGCCTCGCCGGCGAGGTCGAGCAGGTCGGCCAGCTGACCCAGCGGCGCCGACAGCACACGGCGGATCACGTGGTCAGGTCCACTCGACGCGGCGCTGCACCGAGCTGGTAAGGGCTGATCTGACGTGGCTCGTGGTGCGGGAGGTGTGGCGGACGGCGTCGTAGACCAGGAACACCTCGTCGAGGGGAGCGGCCTGCAGGGCGGCGAGGAACTCCGGCACCGCGACGCCGGCCAAGTAGAGAGAGCTGCCGCGCTCGGCGAGTTCGGCGCGGGCGCGGGCCAGCACCGGGAGCAGCCCGGCGCCGTCCCAGGAGCGGGTGAGATCGATGACCAGCTCGTCGACCCCGACCGCGATCAGACCCCGGACCGTATCGGCGACCTCGCTGACCCTTTCGTCGGTCACCCGACCGGTGACCGCGACCGTGGGCCGGTCATCGGTGTAGGTCACCGCGACGCAGGACGTCGCCGTCGTGGACCGGTGGAGCGGCCGGTCCTCGACCGAGGGCTCGGATTGTTCGTGGACACCGTGGGTCATGACGTGGCTCCCGGACTGGAGTGCTTGTTGAGGCGAGCGTCGGTGCCGGGTCCGGGGCATAGGGAAAGAGGTTGTGCGTATTGGTGCAGGCCAGCGGCCTGCAAGGCCATCGGGTGATGGGAGGGTTGGCAGACAAGGGGGCGAGCTGCGTCGCCCGTTCATCGTTGCGTGGTGGCGGTCGGGGAGAGGTCACGCGAGAGCGTGGCGCGCAGACAGTCGAGCGTCGCGGCGACCTCGTGCCAGTCGGGGTGCTCACCGCTATGCGCCTCGGCGAGCACCCGGACCCGATCCAGGTCGATGATCAGGCGCCGCCCGCGGGCCGCCCGCGCCGCCTGGTCGTGGTCCACGCCGCTCTCGTGTAACCCCGAGCCTGCGGTGCAGACGGCAGCGGGTCCGGCGTCCGCGGACAGGGTCGCACGTGGGCTGGTCACCACCGCAGTTCCCACGGTGGCAGGCGGCGCGTTCGCCCGTCGGCGGCCGGAACCTGGCTGTCCCGGACGGCGGGGTCGACCTGCGGCGGCCCCAGGGCGGCGGCCAGCTGTGGCGGTGTGTCGCGCAGCTCGAGGCGGCCGCCGTCGATGAGGTGATGGATGCGGGCCTGGCCGATCACCCGCACCAGCTGCGGGTCCCAGTGCCCGAGCCGGCCGAAGCTCAGCACCAGCTCCTGCAAGCTGCGGGACCGCAACTCGCCAAGCAGACCCCCGATCCGGTGGGCCCTTGCCCGGTCGACGGACCCGGCGATCCCCACCACCAGGTAACCGTCGCCGAAGCCGCGCAACGCCACCGCCGGCCGATCGCACGGGAGACGATCCGAGTCGAGCTCCGCCTCGACCGCGTCGCACGCCATGGCGCGCCAGCGGGCCCGCGCGGCGGAATCAGTCTCCGTCTGGTCGATCCCGATAGCATCGAACTGCGTCATGTCGATCAGGCTCATGCCCGCCACCCGCGTTCGTCACTCCCGGCCGCGAAGCACCGGGGGCCGGGGCACCGAACGAATCACAGCCCACACTAGCCGCCGCCACGCCATAGCGCACGGTCACCGAACCGCCCTGGGTGCGGTAGAGGCTCTGAGTGATGTACCCCGGGTTGTATGGAGTCGGGTGCTGGATGATCACGGCCCCCCGACCCGAGGGATCACCAGACACGTGCCGAAGGCGGCCCAGCCGCGGGCGTTCTCCGCAGTCTCGCCCTTTGCGAGTGACCGCCCCAACGTGTTCGGAGAGCTACGGGCTTGAGTGCTCTCGGATCTGGTTGGGCCAGGTGTTGACGGTATTTGGGCTGCTTCGAGTTCGGCGGGTGGGATGTCGCCGGCGGCGGTGTAGTAGGCGGCGGTGGTTGAACCAGTCGACGTACTCGAGGGTGGCAATCTCGATCTGCTCGACGGTGCTTCGCTACCCAGCGATTCATCAAGGCTGAGGCTGCTCGGCCGACGGGACAGCAAGCGCCCCGAGCTTGCTCGCCGACCTGCTCGCGGTGGCGGGTGAACCAGCTGCTGGTCGAGCTGGGATGGTGCTCGAACATCGTCACCTCCACTTGCTCGCAGCTGGACATGTCCGGGGGTACGGTGGGGCCAGAACGCGTCCACCCCGTCCGGTGGTGCGGCTGTGGCAGTGCGAGGAGGCACGCATGCCGCCAGCAGGATCCGCGGCCACGAATTCACTGGCCGATATTTATGTTGCGCGGGCACTCGACCCGCTCATCGAGCTCGCCTCGGCTGTGGCCCGCGATTTCGTGAAGCGTCCGGAGCATCACACACGGGCCTCGGCCGAGGAAACCAGCCTGCTGTCGGAGTTCCGGATCCTGCCGGGGAAGCACCCGGAGTGGCCGGACGCCGCTCAGCGCTCCTTCGCGACGACGAAACTCCTCGCCCGGTTCTCCGGGGCGTTTACCGCGGTCCGCCTGTCCGCTCTCCAGTATGTGCAGGGGGCCTCGAGCCTCGGCACTCCGGTAGCTCGGCTCGCATTCATCGATTCCGCGGATCTGTTGCGCGAAACCGCGCAACCCCTCGAGGGTGCGGCACTATCGGCCGTGGCGCAGGCGCACACGGCGATGCTGCAGCGTGCTGTCACCGTTGTGGGTTCGAGTCGTATGGCGGAGACCTTCGGCGCGCGGGACGCCGCCGTCGATGACAATCACGACGGCGTGTACAGCCCGGGATTCGGCTACCTGTGCGAGTCCATGTCCCAGACCCTTGCGCTCGACCGGCCGCTGAACCAGCCGTCGATGTCCAGCCTGCAGCGGGTGGCGCGGCACGGGGCGGCCACCATGGCCGGCGTCCTCGACCCGTCGTTCGCGGACGCTGACGACGACCGGGTGGCGGAGGTGGTCCGATCGGCGACGGCGTGGGCAGCGGCTCTTGGTGAGGTGGTATCGCGCCTGGACGTGGCGCGCGCCTGGACGGAACCGGCCTATCGGTCGCGGCTTTTCCCGCTGGAGCGCGACGTGATGCCTCCGCACCCCTCGGGTGAGGTCAGCCTCGAGGGCACCATCCGGACCGCGTCCGCGAGATTTCCCGGCGGCGGCGGCGGCGGCGGCGGCCTCGGCTTCTCGACGCAGACGGTGGCGGGCGAGATCTGCTGCTCCACCGGTGATCTGATCTGTGGTGCCAACACCAACGGCCAGTGCGACATCAGCGACGACTGCCCGACCCTGACGACGATCCTGACCTGACCCGGATGAGCGCTCAGGCATCCGCAAGCGATCAGCTTGACTGGCGCCTCGGGGAGCCGCTTCTGGAGCGTCTCGCGGCGCTTCGGGCCACCGCTCACGATCGGTCGGACACACCTCGACTCCTCACCGAACCCGCCCGAGCCACGGAGTGGCGCGAGCAGTTCCCGTTCGGCGAGGGCGACCTGTTCGCCCAGCGGTTGGCAGCGTCGCAGATCAGCGGCGACGAGTTCATCCAGGTCCTGGGCGACGAAGACGCCGCGCCAGGTACGCAGCGACCGGCTCCGAGTTGGTCCCGGACCGTGATGGACGCGTACGGCGGACCGAGCGCGCCGAACTCGGTGGTGGCCGCCGCGCCAGCGCGTTCGACCGATCCGTTGTTCCCGTTGGTTCGCTGTGCATGGCCGCTCATCGACCACGTCGCCGAGGTCCTGCGGCAGAACGCGATCGCGGCCGCCGCCGCCGAAGAGGCACCGCCTTTTGACGCGCAGACCGTCCACCGGTTGTTCGTCGACGGGCTGCTCGGGGCGTGTACGCGGCTGCTCGCACCCACGACGGTGCTGGAGCTTAACTTGGCCCGCCTCGCGGGGCGGCTGGTGGGCGAAAGCCCGGCCGAGCGCTTCGACAGCTTCGTCGACGGCCTCGGCGACCGCGCCCGCGTTCTGCGGATGCTCGCGGAATATCCGGTGCTCGCCCGGACGCTGGTCGTGCGGGCCGAGCAGTGGCTGGCCGGCAGCACAGCCTTCCTCGAGGACTTGGCCCACGATTGGCCCACGATCCGAGCGTGGTCGGGAGCACCCCGCGATGACCGGTTGGCCGGGATCGGGACGCAGCTCGGCGACGCCACCGCGGCGGACGCTCGGTGCTCGTGGCCCGGTTCGACTCCGGACTGCGCATCGTCTACAAGCCTCGATCGCTGGCGGCGGACCTGCACTTCCAGCACCTGTTGGGCTGGGTCGGTGCTCGGGCGGACCTGACGTTCAGAGACGCTGCAATTCTCGACCGCGGGACGCACGGCTGGATGGAGTTCGTGACGCCCGCGAGCTGCGAGTCCAGCGACGGCGTGGCGCGCTTCTACGAGCGTCAGGGCGGGCACCTCGCGGTCCTGCACCTGTTCAACGGGAGTGACCTCCACTGCGAGAACGTGATCGCCGCCGGCGAGCTGCCGATGCTGGTGGACGTGGAGGCGCTGTTCCACGCCCGGCTTCCGTCGGTGCGGTCCGACGTCGAGGGCGAGGGCTGGGACACATCGGTTCTGAGTACCGGCCTGCTGCCCACGCCCCTGCGGTTCGGGGACGACAGCCCACCGTTCGACCGCAGTGGGCTCGGCGCACCCTCGTGTCAGCTCAGCCCGCTCGCCGTGCTACACCGGAGGGCGCCGGCACCGACGAGATGAGGCTGGTCCGCACCCAGCTCCCGATCCGGCCCTCGTGCACTGCCGTCGATCGACGGACGGCCCGTTCCGCAGATCGACGGAGACGCGGTGGTTCGCGGCTTTCGAAGGGTCTACCGAACTGATCGCCCACCGCGAGATCTGCGCAGCCGATGAGGGTCCGCTGGCTCGGTTCCGTGGAGACGAGGTGCGAATCGTATTGCGACACACGCGACTTACTGGAGGCTGCTCACGGAGAGCTCCCATCCGGATGTACCTTGCGAGACGCTTTGGACCGGGACCAATTGTACGACCTTCTGTGGGCCGATGTGCCCGAGCACCCCTACCTGGCCAGCGTCGTGCCGGCCGAGTGCCACGATTTGTGGAACGGCGATGTGCCGTTGTTTAGCGGTCAGTCGGGTCACGCGACGTCTTTTGCAGCTACGGCCACGGATCGACGGAGTTCCTGCCCAACCGACCGACGCTCGCGCTGCGCACGTCTCTCGGCATGAACGAGGCCGACCTCGAACGACAAATCTGGCTGATCCGGGCCTCCTTAGCGACATCGACCCGAAGCGGACCAGTGCCCCAGAGGACGCCTGAGCCGGACGGATCCGGGACAGTGACGTTCGGACCAGGCTCGCGGCTCAAGCGTGGCGGATCGGCGACCGGCTCGACATGCTCGCCTGGCGACGACGACACCTCGCGCCTGGATGGGCCTGTGGCACGACGGGAAAGATGAATGGTCCGTCAGGCCCCTTGGTCCCGACCTCTACGACGGGACAGCCGGGATCGTGTTCTTCCTGGCATAGCTCGGCGGTGTTACCGGGGACGAAGTACCGCGAGTTGGCAACGGAGGGGGCCGCACACTCCGGACGTCAAGTGGCCGACGCGCCCCACGGCGCTGGGAATCGGCGCGTTCACCGGCTGGGGGGGGATGGTCCACGTCTACGCTCATCTGGCAGGATCTGCGGGGCCCGGAGTGGCTGACGATGACGCCCGCCGCCGTGGTCGATCGCTCACCGAGCTCATCGACGATGACCGACACTTTGACGTGATGGGCGGCGCCGCGGGGCGCCGATGCCTGTTGGCGCTGCACTCCGTGGCGACTGTCCGAGGACCTCGCTCTGGCGGCGGCCGTTGCGGCGATCATCTCTTCCGCCGCGCGGGACACTGCAGCGGGCATCGGCTGGCCAAGCGCCCTCTATAACGTTCCCCTGGCCGGGTTCTCCCATGGCGCCGCAGGCATCGCCACGTCCTGCTGCAGCTTGCACAGCTAAGCGGCCTGCCACGGTTCAACGACGCCGCGATCGCCGCATTGGAGTACGAACGCAGCCTTTTCGACAGCCAGCACGGGAACTGGGCCGACCTGCGGCCCGAAGATGGGTGAGGCGGGCCGCCGCCCCGATGGTGGCCTGGTGCCACGGGGCCGCCGGAATCGGGCTTTCGCGGCTGTGCATGCTCTCCGAGTCGGACGCGGAGGCCACTCAGAGGGAGATCTCCGGTTGCGGTGGAGGCGACACTGTCCTCGGGGTTCGGCGACAACCACTGCCTGTGCCATGGTGACTTGGGGAATCTCGACTTTCTCCTTCAGGCCGCCGAGGCTCTGACCCACGAGCCGCTGGACAGCAGCCGACGGCCAACGTCTCACGCTAACATCCTGCGTCGCGTCGAGCGGAATGGATGGCAGTGCGGCATCAACAAGCCCGTGGACACGCCGGGGCTCATGACGGGTCTTGGCGGGAATTGGCTACGGGATGCTCAGATTGGCCGCGCCCCAGATTGTTCCGCCGGTCACGAGGCTGTGCCCGCCGCGCTCACAGAACAGCGCGCGTCGGTGTCTCCTCGAAGCCCACCTCACCGTGCACGCGTCAGTTGAAGCTCAAGCTGGTCCGTGGCACTGGGGACAAGCTCGGCCGGACCCGGTGCTCAAGCCAGGACGGGAAGACGATGAGCCGCCCATTGCTCGGTCCCACCTCGTAGTACCGCCGATTGATCCGCAGTGCCTCCTCGACCGGGATGTCGAGGTCCTGCTCTGTGGTCGCGGGTCCCGGAACGACACGGGCTTCGCATCCGGCTCGACATCCAGGTAGAAAGCGCCGCTCAGAAAGCTGTTCGCGTGCTGGTGAACCTCGAAGCGATCGCCACCCACGACGACGGTCGCCCAGCAGCACTGCAGCCGGAGTTCCAATTCCGACCGGTACCGCAGCCCTGCCATGTACTCGCCGCAGCACTGCCGGAAGAAGGCCATCAGCACGGCGAACTCAGGGCGCTCGTGCAGCCGATCACCGGTTTGGTGCTGCGGGGTGCCAAGCATGCTCTCCCGCTCGGCGACGGCGTCGGCGACCGACACGCGCCAGGCGGGGGCATCGGCCTCGAACTCCTCGTACTCGAAGACCCCGACCATCGTCGGGAAGAGTTCCAGCAATTGCATCGGCTCTCATCTCCCTTGCGGTGTGTGCGATGCCGGGTTCGTGCGCGCCGGGGACGGCGTGAGGTCCGCGAGGGCACCAATCCTGTTCAGGTGGCGGGCAGACCGAGACGCCGGGCCATCTCCTCGTCCACCTGCGCGTCGACGCGTGGCGGCACGAAGAGGGTCGAGACCAGGCCGAGGCCGGCGTCGGCCAGATCCTCCAGGCGGACGCACTCGATGCGGGGATCACCCTCGGCGGAGCGAGACGCCTCGTAGATGACGACCTCGTGGTGTCCACCGTAGAGCGCCCGGAGGACATCAGCGAGGATCGCGATGTTGTCGTGGTTGTCATCGCGGACGTGGTCGACCCGGCCTACAGCGCCCGCCTGCCAGAGGACGAGGGGAACGGCGGGGTCCGCCGTGCGGTGCCGCACTAGGAAGTCGGTGGCGTCCACGGTCAGGCAACCGCGGCGACCTGGATCGATCCCCAGGTCGGCGAAGAGGCAGTCCTCGGCGGAGACACCGGGGACCATTCGAGCGGACAAGCACTCGTCCCGGCACCGTGTGATGGCCTCGTGCGAGGCGAACACGAACACTCCGGGATGCCCGTAGAAGGCGACGCAGACACGCAGACCGCTCCGCACGAACGAGATAATATGCTCGGTCATCCCGACATAGGTGTTGAGGCGACCGGTTGATACAGAATAGTATTCGTCAAGCGACTCGGCCGTGGGATTGGCGGTTAGGATCCATTCCCTAGTGGCCGGGTCCGTCACCAGGAACAGGACCTTCTCGGCAGTGGCAATGGCCTGGCTCGCATCAGCGGTGATCTGGCCACATCCGCCGAAGCCCGTGCCGACAACGACGAGCGAACCACCGCCCATTGGTCACCTACCGCGCACTGCGCAAGCCTCCCCTGACAGCGGCAGGTTACCAGTGCTCGCGTAGCGGAGTTGGTGGGATGCTCGGTGACCTCGCGGACTACGGACCTGGCTACGCCGGTCCTGTCGACCCGTCGGGCTCGAGCACGACGACGACGGGATGTCGCGGTGTAGGTCGCGTACGTCGCATACTCCGGACAGAGGTTGACCAACTGCGGCCACAGCTAAGCCTCGTCCTCCAGCTCCGCCACGCGCGGGCGCACGACCCGTGAGACCCCGCCCGGCAGGTCGACGCGTCCAGCAGGACACCTTCGGGCACCGCGGCCGGGCCGGGGACCCGCTCTCCGGCATCCGGCGCGTGTTGCGCCGCGGCCACGACCTCCACAGCAACCTGTCCTGGACCCGGCTGTTGCGCGGGCTCGACCCCCGCGATCCCGACGGGCACGTGGCGGCGGCGTGGATCGCTGTCCCGGACCTGCGCCTGCTCTACCGCCACACCGACTCGCAGCGCGCCGAGCAGGCCTTCCACCGGTGGCTGACGTTCTGCGCCGACTCGAACGTGCCTGAACTGGACCGCCTCGCCCGCACCCTGGACTCCTGGCGCGACGAACTGCTGGCTCGCTTCCACGCCGGCCCGGTCTCGAACGGGCCCACCGAGGCGATCACCCCGCTGATCAAAAAGAAGCGCGTCGGACACGGCTTCCGGAACTTCACCAACTACCGGTCGCGACTCCTGCTGCACTGCGGAGTCGACTGGCACACTCCGGTCACCCCCGCGTTGAGCCGCCTCCACGCTTCATGGTGAAGAGCCCGGTAAAGGTCGCTCGTTCACTATCGCGCAAGACACGGGGTGCGGATCGCGATCAGGCGGCGGACCGCGACGAGTTCGCTGTCGCTTGGCTGGTGGCCGGCGTCGATGTCTAGCCCGAGGAGTCGCGGACTGCGCAGCTTCTCGAGTACGCGCCGCATCGCGGTTGCGGTCTCGGCGGGGTCGTCGATCAGGTGCGCCTCGCCGTGCCAGGATCGGCCGCGCTCGATGACCGTGACGCTGCGACCGCCGTGGAAGTTCAGCGCCCAGGCGGCGTCGGTGAACACCAGCAGCGGGTCGTCGACGTGGTGGCCGACCACTGGGATTTCGTAGTGGCGTCCGGAGCGGCGCCCGGTGAACCGCAGCAGAACCAGGCCGACGAGCCGACCCAGCGGGCTGGGCACGAGCCGCCGCGCGGTCGGGTTGACGACGTTGTTCATGAGCCACCGCGGTGGTGGCTGGGAGCGCACGGCAGCGTCGGTCGGCTGCGGTGGCAGGGTCATCTCGCAGCCGGCGGTGACTTCATTGTGGATGTTGAGGAACGTGACGTCCGGGGGGGATCCCGACCCCCGCGGCGCCGGGGCCGATCGTCTCCGCGCCGGCTTTCTCGAAGTGCTGGATCACTGCCACGGCCATGAACGGTCTCCTTCGTCGTGGATGGTTCGGTCCGCCCGGTCGCGCGCGTCGGGCATCGGTCAGGGTGCGGTGGTGGGTGTCACCGCGCGACGCACGGCGGTGTCGGTGTCGCCGTCGCGCTGCTGCACGGGTTCGAGATAGAAGCGCAGCCAGGTGGCCAGACCCTCGGCCACCCCGAAGATCATGACCCCGCGCATGAGATGCACGGCGCCGTCGCGACGGGTGCCGCGGTGCTCCCACTCAGTCCAGATCGTGTCGCCGTCGACGGCGCAGCGAAGGACCTCGACGGCCACATCGGGGACGGCCGCGAGGATCTGTTCCCAATTGCGGCGGACCTGCTCGCGCCCGGTGAACGACCGCTCAGGGTGGTTGGGGGCCTGCATGCGGTAGTCCGGGGCGAAGCAGGCCACGATCGCGTCAAGGTCGTGGGCGTTGGTCGCCCGACACAGTCGCTCGATCATGGCCACGGCGCCGTGTGGGTCGTGCTGGTCCATCGTTGTCCCCCCGAACCCGATGTTACAGTGGGCTGTAACCGATACATGACTGTGGAACGGATGGTGGGGGAAGTCAAGGCCACCCGGCGCTACGCTTCGTCCCGGCGTGCTGAGCAGGCTCGCCAGACCCGCGCCGACGTCCTCGCCGCCGCCGGGGTGCTGTTCTTATCCCAGGGATTTGCGGCGACGACCGTCGCGGCGATCGCTCGGCGGGCCGAGGTCTCGGTCGAGACCGTCTACAAGGGCTTCGGCGGCAAGCCCGGGCTCGTGCGAGCTCTCTGCGAGCAGGCCCTGGCCGGGGAAGGGTCCCGACCGGCCGAGGAACGCTCGGACCGGTTGCAGGCCTCCGAACCGGATCCTCGTGTGATCGTCCGCGGCTTCGGTGGGTTCGTCACCGAGATCGCGCCGCGGGTCGCGCCCATCCTGCTTCTCGCCCGTGCGGCCGCCGCAGCTGACAATGAGATGGCGGCTCTGTGCACCGAACTCGACGCCACCCGCCTCGAACGCATGACCGACAACGCCCGCACCCTCATCGCCGCGGGACACCTGCGTGCCGAGCTCACCGCCGAGCACGCCGGCCAGATCCTGTGGACCTACACCTCACCAGAGCTCTACGACCTGCTCGTCCTGCGCCAGGGCTGGACACCCTCCGAGCTCGGCGCCTTCGTCGCCGACGCGCTCGCCGCGACTCTTCTGCCCGCCAGCAGCGACCAGGACTAACAGGCCGCGGCCCACCCGTCCACAGAACCGAGGGAGGGGTCAGGAACGCAAGGGGCACAGGGCATCCTTCCCACCGGCCAACGTCGCCTCAGGGCCTCGAAAGTGCCCTCCGGCTTGGTGACTGAGGCGTCGCAACCTCCAGTCTTCCCTGCTCAGAGGGCACCCTCGTCTATCAACACTCCACAACCCCACCGATCCTGTGAAGAGCCCGGGCTAGTGCTTCGTTAGGCATCTAGCTTGACCTGCAGTAGCGCTGGATGAGATCTTGGTGCGTGGCGTTGACTGTGGCGGTGGACGTTCCTGCGCGCGACCGCGAGGTGCTGGAGTCCTGGCTGCGCTCGCCGTCGATCCGCGCGGGTGCCGCGCAACGGGCTCGGATCGTGCTGCTGGCCGCCGACGGGATCGGCACCAACGAGATCGCCCGCCGGGTGGGCTGCTCGAAGCCGACCGTGATCAGCTGGAAACGGCGCTACCGCGACGAAGGCGTGGGAGGGCTGGACGACCGGGCCAAGCCGGGCCGACCCCGTGAGATCGACGAGACCGAGATCGTCGCGCGCACCCTGGAGTCCCCACCCGAGACACTCGGGGTGACCCACTGGTCGAGCCGCCTGCTGGCCGCTGAGCTGGGGATCAGCAACTTCACCGTGGCCCGCGTGTGGCAACGCTGGGGGCTGCAGCCGTGGCGGGCCGAGACGTTCAAGTTCTCCACCGACCCCGAGCTCGAAGCCAAGATTCGCGACGTGGTCGGGCTGTACCTGCACCCGCCGGACAAGGCCGTGGTGCTGTGCGTCGACGAGAAGTCCCAGGTCCAGGCCCTGGAGCGCACTGCGCCGATCCTGCCGATCCGGCCCGGCCTGCCGGAGAAGGCGACCCACGACTACATCCGCCACGGCACGACCACGCTGTTCGCCGCGCTCGAGGTTGCCACCGGCCGCGTCGTCGATGCCTGCTTCGACCGGCATCGCCACCAGGAGTTCCTGCGCTTCCTCAAGCAGGTCGCGAAGGCCTATCCGCGGCGCAAGCTGCACCTGGTCGTCGACAACTACGCCACCCATAAGCACTCCGCGGTGCGGGCCTGGCTGGCCCGCAATCCGCGGATCAGCCTGCACTTCACCCCGACCTCGGGCTCGTGGCTCAACTTGGTCGAGGTCTTCTTCTCGATCATCACCCGCCAGGCGATCCGCCGCGGCAGCTACCGCAGCGTCGAGGACCTCACCACCGCGATCCGCACCTACATCGACGGCTGGAACACCCGCTGCGGCCCGTTCGTCTGGACCAAACCCGCCGACGAACTCGTCGTCCGAGCCACCGGTGGTCAACGTTCCTCAATCACACGGCACTAGCTACCGGCGGAGTCTCGGGTCGCACGCGCCCTTAACGGGCACTCCAATTCCGTATTAGTCTCCTTCTTACGACCTGAGCTGACCGATCAACTCCTCGTCCAGTTCCACCGCGTCAGTGAACAATTTGGCGATCGGGGTGGCGGGTTTGGCCAGACCCGCCGACGTCGGCACCGGGTTCTCCGATGCCGCGCGTGCCCGGCTACGTGACCTGCTCGCCGCCGGAGAGCAGGCCGCGAGCCCGTTCACCAGCGAGGTGCCCGACCAGCGCGCGGTGCACTGGACGGCCCCGGTGCACGTCGGCGAGGTGCGGATGCGGAACTGGACCGACGACGGGCACCTGCGCCACCCCTCGTGGCGCGGGCTACGCCCCGACCGCGACCCCCACGACCTCACGGCCTAACACTCGGCCAGTGCGTCCGGGTTCGCTCTGTGGGGAGGCCCCGTGCTTACACGGGCCGATCTGTGCGACGACTTGTCGGGCCGACGTGGCCGAAGGGCGCGGGTCCGGTGGGCGCGGCCGGCTGGTGCGGCCCGCCGATCTCGTTGACCCGGTGCGCGGTGCGGACGGCTTGCCGCCAGACCCGGGCCTCGATAATCGGTTTCCGGGCCTGGACGGCAATGGCCTCGAGGAGCTCGGCGACCCCTTAAACAGGCGACAGTCAGCCGCGCCGAGACCGGGCCGAGCCCGGAGGGGCCCGACCCGGAAGCGTGCGGGTCGTCGGCGTAGGCGGCGATGACCAGCTGGTAGACCACGGTCCGACTCTTTCCCGGCGGCGGGGCGGCGGGCCGGCGTCGGGCGCAGGGGTCAGCGCACGCCCCGGCCGCGAACTCCCACCAGCCTCCCGGCCGACCCCGACGCGCTGCTCGAGCGAGGTGCTGCTCACCGCCGGCCCGGGTCGCCTCGCCGGGGTGCGGGTCATCGGGGTCGACGAGCACCGGTGGGCCCACACCCGCAGCGCGCAGGCCGACGGGTCTCGCCCACTCTGAGCGGCCCGCGCCCGCGGACGGCGGCGCTGCGGTCGGTGTTCGACGCTGTGGCTGCGGACCCGGCGGGCGATCATTCGACACCGCGGCTGGCGGCGCTGGCCTCGCTCAGTCCGCGCCACCTCACCCGGCTGTTCCACGATGAGCTCGGCATCAGCCCGGCCCGGTACGTCGAGTCGGTGCGTTTCGACGGCGCCAAGGCGGCGCTGGAGTCGGGCCACGCGGTTACCGAGGCCGCCGAGCGGGTCGGCTACGGGAGCTCCGAGACGTTGCGCCGCGCCTTCGTGTCCGCCTCGGGGTGTCCCCGAGTGCCTACCAGCAGCGGTTCCGGTCCGCCCAGCGACGTGACGCCGTAGCCGGGGCGAGCACGCAGGCCGGGAGGAGTTGACGACGGAGAACAACTCCGCGGCCTGCAGTCGGTTGAGCTCCTCGCTGATGAGGATGTCGGCGTCGCGGCCGAGATCACCGGTGCGCGGGGAGATCGCGCCACGCCCCTCGCTCATCGCGGAGACCACCGAGGCGTGCATCGCGGGTCCACGTAGATAGTCGTCAGGCGCGCTCGCAGGTCCGGCAGCTCGCTCGGCGCGGGCGGCACCCGCGCAGGTGATGGCGCTAAGGGAATCTCCCCGGAGGTACTAGATCATCTTCCCCAGGTGGGATGAGGCTAGCGCGGTGTCCGGGACGGTCGTCAAGCCCTGCGTAGCGGGACGACCGAGGGGTCGGGGATCGCGGGTCGAGCGGCCTCGGGGGTGGTGAGCAGGGCGACGATGCTGACCTGTTCGCCGCAGTGCGGGCAGGCCCGGCTGGCGACCGGGGCCGGGGTCGGCGACGGGCGAGACGCCTGGGCCGCGGAGTGGTTCTGGCGGCGTTGGTGGCCGGCCTTGCGGCACTTGTCCGAGCAGTAGCGGTGCCGGGGGCTCAGCGGCTGGAAGCCGGTCCAGCAGATCGGGCAGCTGCGCTCGGTGCGCCAGTCGGCGCCGGTGGGGTCAGCTGGCATGGCTGCCTGCCCGGTGCCCGGCGGCGGCGCGCAGGGTGTCGGAGGTCTGTTGGTGGGCGCGGAGCCGGTAGGAGGGGCCGTCGATGCCGACGACGGTGGCGCGGTGCAGCAGCCGATCGAGCATGGCCGCGGCGACGGTGGCGTCACCGAACGCCCCGGCCCAGTCGGCGATCCCGACGTTGGTGGTCAGGATCGTGGAGGACTTGAGGTAGCGCTGGTTGATGACCTGGAACAGCGCCGAGGCGCCGTCGCCGGGCAGCGGCAGGTAGCCGAGCTCGTCGATCACGAGTAGCCGGGGGCCGGCGAAGAACCGCATGCAGGTGGCCCAGCGGCCTTCGAGGGCGGCCTTGTGGCAGCGGGCGGCGAGGTCCGCGGCGGTGGTGAAGTAGACCCGGGCCCCGGCTTCGGCGGCGGAGCGGGCCAGTGCGGTGGCGATCATGGTCTTGCCGACTCCGGGTGGGCCGACGAACAGGACGTTGGCGGCGTCGTCGAGGAAGCGCAGGGTGGCGAGGTCGCGGACGAGTTTCTCGTCGACCCCGGGTTGGGCGGCGAAGTCGAAGTCGGCGATCCGCCAGGGCCCGGGCAGGCAGGCGAACCGCAGCCGGGAGGCCAGGCGGCGGGCTTCGGTGGCCTCGACCTCGATCTCGAGGAGGCGCTCGAGGGCGGCGGTCAACGACAGCCCGTCGCAGCGGGCGGCGTCGAGGACGGAGTTGAGGTGCTCGGCGGCGTCGTTGAGCTTGAGGTAGCCGAGGTGGGCGCGCAGGTTCTGGTAGCGGCGGGCTTCGCTGGTGGTCACTGGTCGGGCCCTCCGAGCAGCGCCGATGCCGTCTGCCGGGTCGTCTCCCGGGCGGCGGCTGGAACAAGAGCGGCGTAGGTGGACAGGTCGATCACGACCCGCTGCGCTGAGCTCGCCGCCGGTGCCCCGCGCAGGCGGGCCGCTTCGGCTCTGGACGCCTCCCCGGCCGGTCGACGGGCCTTCGCCCGGCATGGTGGGGCGTCGGAGAACGCCCGCAGCACCGTCGCCTCCAGGGCGCGGACATGACCTTCGTCCCGGATCACGGCCCCGCCGCCGTTGGGGGCGCGGTGATGGACCGCGACGACGGCGCCAGCCGCGGTGACGACGCGGACCTGGTCAGCGCCGAGGCGGTGACGGACCATGACCTGCGCGCCGGACATCCCCGGCGGCACCGAGTACCGGTTCCCGCGGAACGACACCAGCGCTTGGGCCGACACCGTCCGGATCACCGTCAGCTCCGCCGGGTAGGGCGCCGCCGGCGCCTCCCGCAGCCCCTCGCCGGCGGCGAGCTCGCCGACCGTGGTCTTCTCACCGCCTCGGCGACGGGCCCGGTGATCGAGGCGTTCGCAGAGCTCGTCGAGGCTCTGCTGAGCCTCGGCGACCGTGGCGTCGTCGGCGATGGTGCGCCACCAGCGCCCGGCGGCGGAGTGGTTCGCCTTCTCCACCACGCCCTTGCGGTTGCCGTGGCGCGGCGGGCAGAGATCGACCCCGACCGCGTAGTGCTTCGCGGCGTGGGCGAACGCCGCCGAGACCTTGCCCGACTGCGGGGAGCAGACCGTGGCCATCCGGTCGAAGCGCCACCGCCGGGTCAGCCCACCGAGCTTGCGCGTGACGCGGTCGAGGGCCTCGATCAGATGCGGGAAGTCCTCGGACTCCGCGAGCACCGCCCGCCACCTCCCGCAGTGCGCCAGCGACCCGACCAGCAGGTGCGCGTTCGCCCCGACCCCCCAGTCCTTCGGTGGGTTCGGCAGCTCGACCCAGTCCCACTGGGTCTCCTCCCCGGGCGGATGGCTGATGATCGCGGCGTCGCGGCCCTTCGAGGCCTGACACGGCTCGCAGTGCGGCCGCAGTCGATGCGCCCGGATCGCCGCCGTGAGCGACGGGTACGACCCGGTGAACCCGACCCCCGCGAGCTCGTCGAACAGCGTCGAGGCCCACAGATGCGGATCCTCGCCCAGCCGCAGCCGGCAGTACTCCAGGAACGGCTCCGCGACCGTCGGCTCCCGCCGGACCCGCACCTCGGGCACGCGCTTGCCCTCGAGGTAGGCACGAACGGTCTTGCGGTCATGACCGAGATGCCGGGCGATCGCCGAGATCGTCCAACCCTGCTCGCGCAACGCATGCGCTTCCACATCAGCCTCCCGAGACAGCACCCGGGCCTCCCACCAGTCCGCCGGTGATCACTCACCAGCAGCCCAACGGCAGTCCCGCTCCCGGCCCCGACACCACGCCGGGACCGCCGTACTACCTGGGGAATTTGATCTAGCAAGAGTGGGGAACTTCAGTCAGCGTCATCACAGGCTCCACGTCGTGTGGGTCCACAGCGGCAGTCTGCAACCCTCGACCGACGTCTTGGGCCGGTTCGCAAGGACAGCCCGCCGAAATCCCTTGGCCTCGGGCGCGGCTGTCGTGGCCTCAAATGCCGTCACCTGTTGACTGTCGATGAGCACCGTGGGACCTATGAGGTGCACCGATGGCCGCAGTGAGCATGCCGTTGGCGGTGAAGAAGATTCTCGTAATTCGTAGGTCTCGGGTTCGAATCCCGAAGGCGGCTCCGTTTCTGCAGTTCAGAGCCATGTCGATCTTAATGCAAGATCGCTGAGCTTGGCGGCGTGGAACCTACGCTGCTGATCCCTGGACGCCACGAGCATCGATTAGATCTTCCTCGCCCAGTCTCGTCGCAGAGCGACACGCCCTGAGTTCTGAGACCAGGTCTAAGTGGCGCGTCGCCCCCGGGGCGTACGCCGGCGGTCGTAGGGGGCAACGCTTCGCAGGGAGGACGACGAGGGTGCCGGCCGCGAACAGGCTCGCCCTATGTCCATGCCGTCACTCTCCGCGCCGTCGCCGTCGCCGTCGCCGCCGTCGCTATCCGGTTCGGCCGAGGCCGTCGAGTTGCCTCGTCTGCGGGCTCGGCTGCCTCGGAACCTGCATAAAGTGATCTTCCTGGTTCACATTGCCGCTGCGGTGGGCTGGCTGGGCGTGACGTCCACGTTCCTGGTGCTGACCGTGTCCCTGCTCGGTCGCCGGGACGCGGCCACGCTGCGCACCGGCTACGCGATCCACGAGTTGATTGTGACGTGGCTGGCCCGTCCGGCCGCGTTGGTCACCCTGGGCACTGGGCTGGTGCTAGCCCTGGGGACGGGGTGGGGCCGGTTCCGGCATTGGTGGGTGCCGGCCAAGCTGGTGCTGCTGGTGGCCACCGTGGCGCTGACGGTCACTGTGTCCCCGACCGTGCTGCCCTACGCCGTCGAGCACGCCGACACGGCCGGCACACCCGCCTATAGCGACGCTCAGCACACGCTCGTGTTGATGGCTCTCTACCACGTGGTGATGATCAGCACGGCGGCCGGGCTGGCCGTGTTCAAGCCCGGAGGTCGACGGCGCCGTCCCCGCCCACAAGGGCCGGCTGAAGCCGCCGACCACACCGCCGACGACTCCGCCGACCGGTCTGGCCGCGCCGCAGTCGACGTCGAGGCCAGCCCGGTGGCTTCGCCGTACTCGCCGCGGTCGGGACCGGAGGAGCGACTTATCGAGAAGGGCCGGCAGCGATGAGCCGGCCGGGAGCCACCTCCCTGCGGTGGTCACGGCGACTGCTCGTCCTGTTGGTCGCAGCGCTGGCCGGCGGCGGCATGCTCGCCGCATGCGCCCCGGCAGCTCGGCAGCCGCCCCCGCGGGCGGCGGTCGCGCCGGTGATCGATTGGGTCGCCCGTAGCGCGGCACCGCTGGTCAGCGTCGAGCCCGAGGCTGGGTTCGAGGATCTCGGCGCCCCTGGCACGGTCGGTCGGTGACGCACAGATCGTGGGACTGGGCGAGTCCACGCACGGGGTGGCCGAGCAGATTTCACTCAAGCACCGTGTCCTGCGCCTGCTGGTCGAACGGCTCGGGTTCCGGTCGCTGGCCTGGGAGGAGGATTGGACCCTGGGCCTGCAGATTAACGACTATCTGCGCGGCGGTCCCGGCGACCCGGAAGCGCTCGTCGCCTTGATGAGTCCGCAGTGGCAGTGCCGGGAGGTGGTCGATGTGCTGCGTTGGCTGCGCGTGTTCAACACCGGTCGCCCGGACAAGGTGCAGTTCGCCGGCGTCGAGTATTACGCGACCCCGGCCGCAGCCTACGACCGCGTCGAGGCCTACATCGCGAAGGCAACGCCCGAGTGGTGGGGGGCGCTGCGCGCCGAGCTGCGCACGATCCGCCCCACCGGCACGAACATCTACCAGTACATCCAGTCCTACATGGCTACGGCCGACAAGCAGACCCCGCTGCGCCACGCCCGTGCGGTCTACGAGCTGGTCGCCACCGTGCCGCACCGGGCGGACGATCGCGAGCACGCGCTGACTCTGCGCACGGCGAGCCAGATCGTCTCGTTCTACGAGCACTACCAGCTCCCCGAGGCGGACAACCTCATCTACCGCGACGCGCGGGCGGCCGAGAACCTGCGGTGGTGGCGTGAGCGCACCCACGACAAGATCGTCTATTGGGCGGCAAGCCCCCACACCGCGGCCGCGCCGCAGCTGCGCATCAGCGGCTCGCCCGGCCCGGACATGCGATTTCCGAGCGCCGGTTCCTACCTGCGCCGCTGGTACGGGCCCGGATACCGCTCCATCGGCATGACCGTCGCCCACGGAACGGTCAGCCTGGGCCCCGGAGAAACTGTGGCCCTACCCGACCCCGCCCCGGGCCGGTTCGAACGCCCACTCAGCGAGGCCGGCCTCGACACGTTCACCCTCGATCTCCGCGCACCGGCCCCGACCGCGGTCCAGCGCTGGCTGACCACCCCCGCGACTTTCCGTGGCCTGCCCGATCGCGGCCCCGCCGCCCTCATCGACGGCGGCGCGCCGGCCCAATGGTTCGACGTGATCATCCATCATCAGAACGCGACACCCACCGACCGATGACCTAGACGGCACCGGACCGTCCACCCAGTTGCAGGCGCCGCCGCCGGCACCGATATCCGGATGGATCCCTGCGCCTCGACAAGGCGCCCGACATCAGCGAGGTCTGCCCTCATGAGCATCGTGACCGCCGAGCGTGCCAGCCCCGGTGCTGGCGTCATCGCTGGACCGCGCCATGACCGCGAGCGCCCCGTTGGCGCGGGACCGCCCGTGACCCGCGGGCGCGGTCGCACCACGCGACACGCCCGCACGGTGGCACGGTGACCACCGCCGACGCGCCCGTCCAGTGGCGTCCCCGGCGGCTGGGCGCGCGCGCCCGCCGCTCGGTGCTGATCGCCCACATCGCCTCTGCGGGATCCTGGCTGGGTGTCGATGTCGCGATGGCGGTCCTCATCGGTACCGCCTGGACCACCGACGTGCCCGCGACCCGCGCGGCCTGCTTGCAGGTACTCGAGGTCGTCACCGTGTGGCCGCTGCTGATCTGCGGCCTGGTCTGTCTGACCACCGGGATCGTGCTCGGGCTCGGCAGCCGCTGGGGGGTGACGCGGTACTGGTGGGTGACGATCAAGATCGTGCTCAACCTGGTCCTCACCGCGCTGGTGCTGGTCTCGCTGCGTGGTGAGGTCGCAGAGCAGGCCGACCGAGCCCGCCGCTTCCTGGGCGGTCAAGCCGTCACCTTCGACCTGACCAACCTGATCTACCCGCCCACCGTGTCGCCCACCCTGCTTCTGGTCGCGATGACGCTCTCGGTGGTGAAGCCCTGGGGACAGATCCGGCGCCCCCCGCGACCGAGCTCGACCGGTGATCGCCGCGGACGGGGCGGTGGTGCGACTGCCGAGCGCCCCGCCACCGGCTGAGCTCGTGGGTCCACGGAAATCCTTCGCTCGCCCGCCCGGCACGCGGAGGCGCTCACACCATGTTCGAACGACCCGGAGGGGCCCACACCATGTCCGAACCACGCCGAGGCGATCACACGATCCCCGGCCCTGCGAGGAGGACGTGAAGCGCCCGGCTGGCGGGGCATCGTCCTGGCGGCCGCGGGGGTGGACCCGGCACGCCCTCGGGGTGCTCGCGCCCCGCACCCTGCTCATCGCGGGCCGGGTCGCGCTCGAGCGCGACGCGGCGACGCGCACCCGCCGACTGACCGACACGGTCCAGGACTCCGTCGGGGAGCGGGTCCGGCCGTCGCGGGCCCGGATGCGCACGTTGATGGTGTTCCCCGGCGGGCGGCTGAGATGGCGGGAGGTGCCCGCGCCGCCTCTGCCGGGGCCGCTCGGCGCGCTGGTCCGCCCCGTCGCGGTGGCCACCTGCGACGTCGACCGTCCGCTTGCGCTGGGCGCGACGCCGTTCCCGCTGCCGCTGCGGCTGGGGCACGAGTGCGTCGCCGAGGTCGTCGCCGTCGGTGACCGGGTGGCCGGCGTGGCGCCGGGTCAGCGTGTGGTGGTGCCGTTCCAGATCAGCTGCGGCGGCTGCCGGTCGTGCCAGACCGGGCACACCGCGAACTGTGCCGGTGTCCCACCGATCTCGATGTACGGGTTCGGGGTCGCCGGAGGGCACTGGGGCGGCGCGCTGTCCGACCTGCTCGCCGTGCCCTACGCCGACGGGATGCTCGTCCCGGTCCCGTCCGGCATCGACCCGGCCACCGTCGCCAGCGTGGCTGACACCGTCTGCGACGGCTACCGGCACGTCGCGCCGCACCTGCCGGGGCTGTTGCGGCGTGATCCGGACTGCCCGGTGCTGATCGTCGCCGCCGTCGACGCGCGTTCCCCGTTCACCCCGAGCACCGCGCTCTACGCCGGACTCACCGCCCGGGCCCTGGGGGCGCGGAACGTGGCCGTCGCCGACGCCCGCGCCTGCGTACGTGGGTACGCCGAACGCCTCGGCCTGACCTCCGCCCGTCCGGCGGACCTGCTGCGCGGGCGGCTGGGGGCGCCGCTGGTCGTCGACGTCAGCGCGAGCCCGGCGGGACTGCGGGCCGCGCTGGGCGCCACCGCCCCGGACGGTGTCTGCAGCAGCGCGGGCGGGCTCTACCCGAGCATGCGGCTGCCGCTTGGGCTGCTCTACGGCCGCAACGCCACGCTGCATGTCGGGCGGACCCACACCCGTGCGCTGATCCCGGCCGTGCTCGCTCTGGTGGCGGGCGGCGGCCTGCGGCCCCAGGACGTCACCAGCGGTTACGGACGTCTCGACGACGCCCCCCAGGTCCTGGCCGAACACTTCTTCGGCGGCGGGGTGAAGACCGTCCTGACGGTGGACGGGTCGGCGCCGTAAACCGGGCCGGGCACCGCGGGGATACGAAGCGCCCGGTCGACGGGCGACCAGGCGGTCTCAGGGGCGACCCGGCGCTGGGCGCCGCGGCACGGCGTCCCCGGACGCGGCGAGGCGGTCCGCCCTGGTCGGCGGACCGTCAAGAAGGGCGACTCGACGGGGCGTCCGGCGTGCGGCGACACCTGTCGTGGTTCCGCGGGGGTAGCCGAACCCCTGGATTTACTGCCGCCCCGCGATGAGCAGCGCGGCCGGGAGCTCCGCAGGTCTGGTCCTGGGCCAGGTTCCCGACGCCGGTGTGTGGGCCGCCGTCTACACGCTCGGCGCGTTCGCCCCGGCGGCGCTAAGCAAGCGCGCAGCACGGCGAAATCAACGCGCTGCGCGGGATCCGCGGAAGGCCGCCGGCGGTGATCAGCGTCGGCGACCTCGTGGTCCGCCCTCGCCGGGTGGGCGTGTGGCCGGGCGTGTCAGCCGAGCCAACCGGGTCGGACGAGCCCGCTCTCGTAACCGATGACCACGAGCTGGGCCCGGTCCCGCACCCCGAGTTTGATCATGGTGCGGCTGACGTGGGTCTTGGCGGTGGTCGGGCTGATCACTAGCCGGTGGGCGATGTCGTCGTTGGACATCCCAGTCGCGACGAGTGCAAGGACCTCGCGTTCGCGTTCGGTGAGCGCGGCGAGGGCGGTGGGCTCGCCGGGTGGTTTGGCACGTACCGCGAACTCCTCGATCAGCCGGCGGGTGACCCCAGGGGAGAGCAGTGCCTCGCCGCTGTGCACGACCCGTACGGCGTGGATCAGGTCGGCGGGCTTGGTGTCTTTGACCAGGAAGCCGCTGGCCCCGGCCCGAATGGCGTCGAAGATGTAGGCGTCCTCGGCGTAGGTGGTCAGCATGATTACCCGCAGGTGCCCGAGCAGGGGATCGGCGACGAGGGCGCGGGTGGCGCCGAGGCCGTCCTGCACGGGCATCCGGATGTCCATCAGCACGACGTCCGGGGCGGTGTCCTTGGCCAGGCGGACCGCCGCAGCGCCGTCCTCGGCCTCGCCGACCACCGTGATGTCCTCGGTCGAGGACAGCAGGGCGGAGAAGCCCGCCCGGACCAGGAACTGGTCGTCGGCCAGCAGAACGGTGATCATCGGATGCAGGCCGGGAGGGTCGGCAGATGCGCCTGCACGCGGAACCCGCCCTTGTCGTCGTCCGGGCCGGCCGAGAAGCTGCCGCCCAGCGCGTTGGCTCGTTCGCGCATGCCGGGCAGGCCGCTTCCCCCGGGTTTCGGCGGCGGGTGGGTAGGTGCGGGGTGGCCGTCGTCGGAGATCTCCACGGTGACTCCGTCCTCGTGATAGGTCACCAGCACGGCCGCGTTGTGGGCGGCGGCGTGCTTGCGGGTGTTGGTCAGGGCCTCCTGCACGATCCGGTAGGCGGCCAGGTCCACGGTGGCGGGCAACTCGCGGGCGGCGCCGCAAACCGCCACGGTGACCGCCAGGTCGCCGCCGGCGCGGCTCGCTGCGGCAAGGTCGTCGAGCCGGGCCAGCCCGGCGACGGGTTGCCGGGTGGGCTCCTCGTCGCTCCCGCGCAACATCCCCAGGGTGGTCCGCATCTCCACCAGCAGCTCACCGCTGGAAGCCGTGATCGCGGCCAGCGCGCTACGGGCCTGTTCCAGGTCGTCGTCGAGTAGGTAATGCGCCACCCCGGCCTGCACGTTGATCAGCGATACGTGGTGGCCGAGCGCGTCGTGCAACTCGCGGGCGATCCGCAGCCGTTCCTCGCTGACCCGGCGCAGCTCCGCCTCGGTTCGCGCGGTGAGGGCGTGGGCTTGGCGCTCGCTGCGCGCCCGCCACCACTCGGCGCCGGCGATGATCGCGATCAGTGTCGATAGCCAGCTGGAGGCCCCCACTAGCGGCAGCTGGCCGGAGGACCGGATCAGGTGCAGCGCCACCAGCAGCACGAACGTGAGCGCGGTCACGATGTAGGCGCCGCGGCGGTGCCCGGTGACGATTGCGCTGCACAACGCGACGACCGCCGCGAGGAACGCCGGGCCGCCGGGGTAGCCCGCCGCGAAGTAGCCAGCAGCGATCAGCGCCGCGCCCGCCACCACCGCGGACGGGTTCCACGACCGGACCACGAGCGTCGCCGCGCTGGCGATCAGCAGGCCGATCCCGAGGGCGTCGAGCGGGCGGGCCAGGGGTTGGCTCTGCGCGGCGCCCACCGTGCCGGCCACGCTCACCACCGCCACCGCGAGCGGCAGCAAAACCGTGGCCTGCACGCTCGCCCACCAGGTAGGCCGGAACATGTGCTCACGCTAGACCGGCCCGACCGGGCCGGGCGTCGTCGCCGGGAAGTGCGGCGTCGTACTTCCCCGGAAGTAGCCGGGCGCCCGGCAGGTCTCTGTCCGGCGCAGCTCAACAGCAGCCCGGAGCAGGACGTACCCGGCAGCGGAGGGCCAGACGATGGCACTGGTCAGGGCCACGGCCCGTACATTCCACCCGAGGAGACCGCCATGTTGTCCCGACTCTCGCCCGCCGCAGCCGTGCACGTCGCTAGCCTCGTCGTGGCCTGTGTCGGGTTCCTGATCCTGCTCGCGGCCGGTGTACCCGAGCTCCAGCCGTTCCCGCCGGGTGTGCCGGTGCTGTTGATCGCCGCTGCCGCCGTGCTGGCGATGCCGACCAGACGCTGGGTCCCACTGGTTGGTGTCGGTCTGGGCATCGTCATCGCCATCGGCGCCTTCTTCCTCTACGAGGGCACCGCGACCCGGCTCGGTAACCCGGCCGAGTTCGGCCTGTGGTCCGGCACCGTGCTCCAGATGGGCGGCGTCATCGTCGCGATCATCGCTGGCGCTGCAGCGGTGTTCGGGCCGCGCCGGCTCGTCGCCGCACCGCCACGGCAGGGCTGAAATCGAGGCCCGCGCCGGGAGCTCGATGGTGGTCTTCGACCACGTCCGCTGCGGTCACAGCGGCTGCTCGCAGCGCCACAGCCGCTTGATCCAGACCAGCGTGACCGGCCGACCCGCGTTGGGCAGCGCACCCGCGCCTCCCGGCGAACCGTGCGCGGTGGCCCCCGCGGCGCGGTTCGTAGTGAGGTTTGGCGCCGGTGAGGCTGGCCTCGGTGAGGTCGGCGTCGGTGTGAACCTCCCGGTGTCCGGAGAGCCGCGGGCTCGGGTGGGCTGGACTCCTGAAGTGCGAACGGCGGGGTGCCTTGGGGCGCTGAACCGCAGCGGCCGCGAGGTCGCGGTGGCACGGGGAGCGGCCCGGGGAGTCTAATGATCTTCTCGTGGAGCAGGTCGTGGAGAACAGCGATGTCAACTGGTGTGCATGGAGTAGGTTCGGGTGGCCCGCGCCGCGAACAGAGTTGCTGGTAGAGGCTGTGCGAGGCAACAAGCGGGAATCTTTTAATCCGTAGGTTGTGGGTTCGAGTCCCACGGGGCCCACCGAAGCCTGACCTGCGACGACGCTAGGTTTCTTTGGCGCGAGAACCTCAAACTGTGGTCCGAAAGTCGCCGTCGTGGTGCGATTCATTGGCGTTGCTCACCAAGATCCAAAAGACGGTGATCGATCGGGCGTCGACGCGGTCACTCGTGAGCGGCGATCATGTCGCGGACGGCCTTCCACGACTCGAGCCGCGTCCACGAGGCACCGGTGTCGCCGAAGACGGCCCGGCGGGTCGTGTCGGTGAGCGTCACTTTCCGCGGTTGACCCTTCACTCGGTGCTCTTTGGCCTTCCACCGTCCGTCCTCGGTCGTCCAGTAGCCCTGCGCGTCGGTCTTGGGCTTGAACTGGACGTCCGTTGGTCGCGCACTCACCCGGTCAGTATCGCGGACCGCACCACCGGGGAGCCACGACTGTCGCTCCAGGACGGACGCTCGCGGTCACGAGCTGCTCGAGCACCCCTTGGCCGCCTCGACCGGCGGCCCCTCGCCGCGGTAGCGGTCCGCGAGGGCCGACTTCCCCGCCTCAGTGGGACCACCGTGCGGGACTGATCGCGCCATAGGGCCGGGTCCGGGTCTCGGAGTCGTTCACTGCTCGCCGATGTTGATCACGTGGGGCTCCTCTGACTCGAAGCCAGTTCCACCGAGCATGGCCCCGTCGTGAGGTCGACCACCGTCAGGGTGCTGTCGGCGTGGATGGCGTAGGCGTGCCCGCTGGCCGGGTCGAGCTGCACCCGTTCCGAGGCCCGCCGGCGATCATTTCGGGCCGCCGCCGGCATCACCCGATCGGGACGAAGTGTGCGCTGGTCCTCGCTACTCCGAGGAGCCCGTCCTCGTCGGGTGGGATGCCGTCTGGCCCGCCGGCCCGACGGGGACGGTCGCCTTGGTCTGCTCGGCTGCCTGGGCGAGCGCTCGTGCTTCGGCGTTGGAGCTGTAGTCGGCGAGCTCCTTCATCAGGGTGCGGCGGATCTTCGGCTGCTGGGACAGGGCGACCGCGACGATGGTCAGCAGGATCCACATGGCGACGCTGCTGACCACGATGAGGATCGCCGGGAGGACCACACTGCCGAGCCGCTGAGCCAGTTCCTTGGCCGCGAACACCCGCAGGAGCAGCATGATGTTGACCAGGTAGCCAACCAGGTAGGCGACCGTGAAGGCGACGATGAACGGCTTGAGGGTGCCGGACTTCCTCCGGTTCCTGATCGGCTCGTCGCGGATCGGCACGACCACCGACAGGACGTTGCCGACGCCCAGCCACAGGACGATCAAGCAGACCATCAACGCGCAGGCCTTGAAGAACGCCCCTAGATCTCCGGCCCGCCACGCGAGCAGGCCGCTGAGCAGGAAGCCGATGGGTGCCACCAGGCAGAAGAGCGCGAGGTTCTTGACCACGAGGAGGTGCCAGAGTCGAGCGCCGCTGTCGAGGGCGGCGCGGACCCGCATGGCGTCGAAGCTCATCGCGTTGAGGCAGACCGAGCCGCCGATGACAAAGGAGATTGCCAACAGGCCGAGGTAGGGCAGCCAGGGCTGCGCCCGGTCCCAATTGAAGATCCGGACGAAGCCGAGGTAGCCCAGGCCCAGGGCCAGCCCGACGGCGAGGCTCGTGAGGATCGAGCGGGGCTTGCGCCCCAGCATGTAGCGGATTTCGCCGCTCAGGCCGTGGGTCAGGGCCGGTCCGTGCCGGGCGACCGCATTGCGGCCCTGCAACGGAACGTGCCCGTCGATCGCCGCGGCTTCCGGTTCGGCCTCGCCGGCGTCGATCCGAGCCAGGCGGGCGTCGAGGACCGCCAGGTGAGCTTCCAGCAGCGCCAGACGCGCGACCGTCACCGCGGTCACGGCATTGGCCTCGGCCTGCACGGCTTCGTCGTGACCGGCCCGTGCCGGTGCTGGACTCTCGACGGTCCCGCTCGCCGAGATGACGGTGACGGTCGAGGGGCCGGCGGCGAGATCGATCGGTGACTCATCGTGGGCGTCGCTGCCCGCCCCGCCCGGGGCGGACGTCACGTCGCCTACTGGTTCTCTGCCGTTGAGGTCGACCCGGAGGAAGGCCTCCCGGAGTTGGGCCCACCGGCCGGTGAGCGCCGTACCCGAGCTCGTTCGCCGTTCCAGATCGCGTTGATCGTCGATCGCGTGCCGAACCTTGCGCTGCAGGGCTTCGACGTCGGAGCGTTCCTTCCACTTCGACGCGAGCGCAGCCCGTTCTGCCGCGCCGGCGCGTTCGACGAGTTCGGTCAGATCGTCAATGGCGGACATCGCGTCTCCTGCTACCGGCGGGCGGGCCCGTCACAGTCGGCCGACGTCTCGGCCCACCCCTGGGCTCAGCTAGATCAAGTGAAGGGGCCCCGTCGAGCGACCGCATCACCCGGGCGGGATGACGCTCGCGCCCGGTGATCGTCTGCACTGAGCGGTGGTCGTGTCCGTCGCCCCGGGCCGACGGACGCTCAGTGGGCGCTCCGTCGCATGGCCATCACCAGGCCATTCACGCCCTGTAGCTCCCGCTCCGGCGCGGGTCGCGGCGGCGGTCTCGACGTTCCCTGGATCGGCCCCGTCATCCCGCCAGGAAGAGGGCCGCCGACAGGATTGACGCCGGGGAAGAACAGAGCCGGAACGCCGAGGAGGATGCCGATGACTCCGGAGACCGCGACCCATCCACATCGCGGGGATGTCCTCGGGGCGAGCCGTTCTCCGGTCGTGATTTGGGTCGAGATGCAGGCTCCTTGGGCAGCGGTCCTGTCTCGACCGTGGACCCCTCCACCATGACCCGAACGGTGGGGCCCCTCAGAGCAGGGCGAGAACGCGGGCGCGACGTACCGCATCCCTCCGTCCGACCGCGCCGAGCTTGCGGTAGACGGTTCTCTGGTGTGTCTTCACGGTGTTCACCGAGACGTAGAGTTCCGCGGCGATCTCGGCGTTCGACAAGGCGCTCGCGAGGTAGCGCAGCATCGTGCGTTCCCGTTCGGTGAGGGGCTCGACGATGATGTGGTGGCTTCCCGACTCATCCGAGTCGACACCGCTCAGCCGGCCGATCAGATCGAGGGCGAATGCCGGCGCCGCGCTGCCCCGCTCCACGAGCCGCGCCATCGGGAGCGCCAGCTCCGGCTCGGCGAGGAACGGGCCTCGCAGCCCGAAGGGCGCCGCGGCGAGCAAGGCCTCTTCGAGGTGCTCCAACGCGCCGTCGTCGTCTCCGGTCGCGGCGGCGGCGAGCGCTGCCACGATGCGCGCGCAGGCCTGGGTGCGGGGGTGGCGACCAGCGGCGGCCTCGACCAAGCCGGAGGCGGCGTCGGCTTCCTCTAGGCGGAGGCGCAGTCGTGCGGCGAGGATGAGGCCGCCGTCCGTGGCGGGCGGGCCCAGCCGTCGGGCGACTGCTCGGGCCGCCCCCGCATCGCCCGCCCGCGCCAGTAGGTCGGCCTCTCTCAGCAGCGCCTGCTCGGCCAGCGGGCGGGGTGGTGTCGCGCACCGCTCCAGGCGGAGGGTCGCCGCCCGCAGCCCGCCCAGGGCTCCTTCCGTGTCGCCCCCGGCGTCGCGGCGCGCCGCCAGCACCAGGGACTGTGCGAGGAGGACGTGCGGCTCCGGTGCGACCTCCAGGACTTCGGCGAGGCGGGCCAGCCAGACGTCGGTCTTCTCGGGTTCCCCGCGGTCGAGCAAGACGCGGGCGATCGCCAGGTAGGCCGGCCCCACCTGCGGGGCCCCCGACCAGCCCTCGGCCATGGCCACGGTTACCACCGCCCGGGCACGCTCCTCGGAGGTGTCGAGTTCGCCGTGTTCGCAGGCGAGCAGGGCCAGGTGGGCCGACGCGTTGAGGTGTGGCAACCCCGACGTGCCACCGCCCGGGTCGGCAGCGTCGAGGAGGTGCTCCTCGGCGGCCTCGAGATCGCCGGTCCAGAACTCGGCGGTGCCGAGGTTGCCGCGCACCACCACCGCGACGATCTCGGGATCGGACAGTCCCCATCGGCTCAGGTCCGTCACGTCGAGGGGCACGGCCGCGTAGGCGCGGACCGTCGCGTCGAGGTCACCGACGACCCGGGCGCAGGCGCCCTCGATCATGCCGTGGTGCACACCGAGGCGTGCCGCTCGAACCTCGGAGAGCCCGTCGGCACGACGCCGGGCGGCATCCAGGAGACGCCGGACGTCCACGGTGCGGCCCTGTGCGGCCCGGGCTCCGGCCAGACCGGTGGCCAGCTCGGCACGTTCCACCAGCACCGGGTACGGAACCCCGGCGAGGATGCGTTCGAGCTCCCGGGGAGACCCGCGCAGGGCGAGCGGGACGAGGTGGGCGCCGACGAGGTCCGCGGCCAGGGACCAGAGCCCGCCGTGGACTGCGGAGCGCAGCGCGTCGAGCGGCAATTCGGAGTCCCGGAACCACTCAGCGGCTCGCCGGTGGATTTCGCGGCGCTCGCGGCGCGGTACCGGCAGGGCGCGCAGGACGTCGAGGATCATGCGGTGCAGCCGGTACCAGCGGCCGGGTCTGCCCAGCGCCTGGACGAAGAGGTGCGACGCCGAGAGTTCGGCGAGCACGGCGGCGCTGTCGTCGCGGTCGGTGAGCGCGTCGGCGAGGTCGGCGCAGACCGGATCGACGAGGCTGATCCTCCGCAGGAACGCCACGAGCTCCGGGGACTGCCGTCCGAGCACCTCTTCGAGCAGGAATGCGGAGACGCTGTGGTCGTCGCCGGAGAACGCGGCGATGGCCCCGGCGAGGTCGCCGCTGGTCTCCATGTCGAGCGCGGCGAGGCGTAGTCCGGCCGCCCAGCCCTCGGTGCGCGCCACCATCTCCTCGACCTGCTCGCGGGTCACGGGTACTCCGAGCCGCTCGAACAAGCGCCGCGGCCTCGTCGACGTCGAACGCCAGGTCCTCGTCCCGGAGCTCGGTGATCCGGCCAGTCAGCCGCAGCTTCGCGAGCGGCCATGGCGGGTCACGACGTGTCACGACGACCAGCGCGAGAGCGGACACGGGTCGTTCGACCAGGCGCAGCAGACCGGCGTGCACCAGCGGTGAGGTCACTTCGTGCAGGTCGTCGAGCACGAGGACGATGCGCCGGTCCGCCTGTCGGAGGGCCTGGGCGAACGTCCCGGGAAGGTCGTCCGCGGAGGGGCGCGTACGCAGACGGCGCACCGCCTCCGTCGCCGCTGGGCCTGCGGCCGTCCCCACGGCGGCTGCCACCGTCGTCCAGAAGGTCCGGGGGTCGTCGTCCCTCGGGCGGAGGGAGACCCACGCCACCGCGCGGTCCGCCGCGTCCGCCGTCACCCACGACCCCACGAGGAGGGTCTTCCCCCAGCCGGCCGGCCCGGTCACCAGGGTGACGGGGGCGCTCGTCGCGACTCGCAGCCGCTCGTACAGCCGCGGTCGTTCGAGCACGTGCGTGGCCACGGGGACGGCGAACGCGACTGGATCGTCAGATTCGGTGTCCACCGACCCTGTCGGGCCTTTCGCTCGACCGGTGGGAGAGTGGACTTGATCGAGAGAGGGGACGAACTCAGGCGGTGTGATCTCCGGGTGCAGGACGCGGACCACGATCCCTCCCGCCATGTGACACCTCGGATGGAGCCCGGCCCGACGGACCGCGAATGCCTTGCACCTCCGGAAATGGCGTTGCTGCGGCCGACCGCAGCGCAACCAGCGTATTCGGCGTCCGGTCCCGTCGTCATCCGTTTCGTGCAGATGGTCGTATCGAGACCATATGCGGTGTCCGGTCACCGGAGCGAGGACCGTTGAACCCGCGGCCTTGCCATGTGTGCGCTCCGGGTAAGACACAGGTCATCTCGTGCCGAACCCGTCCTCGGCGGGTGAGAGCGGGCGGCTCATCAGCGCTCAGGCTCGGCGTGGGTCGCGACGTGGCTCCCGATGGTCACCGCGCGGCGGTACCTCGAACATCGAGGTGCATGATCAGGAAGCAGTGCTACGAGAACTGTGCCCACGGAACCCTCTCCGCGGGGGCCCGGGACGCGTTCTGCAACTCCCACCTGCACGGCATCCTGGAGCAGCTCCGTGTCCTCGGGTTGACCGTCGTGTCGGCGCATCCCGTCGACGGCGGTGCCGGGACGCCCCGCGCTCGTCCGATCCGGGTGATGCCGTCGTGGCTCCGCCGGTATCCACTGGGCTCTCACCGTCGGAACTGTGCAGGGAGCAGGCGCAATGAGCTTCAAGGACGCCATGAAGACGAACGTGGAGAGCCTCGCTCGGAAGAGCATGGAGGCGGGGGCCAAGGGTCAGGCCAAGATGGAGTCGATGCAGGCCAAGCGGAGAGGGCACGGGCTCCTGCACGACCTCGGTGCGGCCGTGTACACCGAACAGCGTCTGGGCGGTGACGCGCAGGCGACCCGGACGCTGCTGGCTCTGTTGGATCAGCATGCGGGGGAGCACGGCCTCGACACGTCGCCGGACATTCCCGATCCGTCCATCGGGGCGGCGGCACCCGGGGACACGTCGCCACCTCCCGTCGGGTGACCGCGGCTCGTCGACGGAGCGGATCGGAGGACGCGACCTGCTCCGTCCTCTGCCGCGCCGTGCGAGCCGAGTGATGCGCGGCGACTGCCCGTCCTGCAGGCCAGTGCAGGCGACGCCAGGCCTGGCGACACTCGCAGAAACACACCGGCCCGCGGGCAAGTCGTGCGCGCGTGCGGGCGCGGGTTCTGCCGGCGAGAGGGCGAGTCGATCAGGCTGACCGGCCTGCTTCTCCGTTCCACGCCACTCTCCGCAGGCTCGACGGAGCGCTCCGGTAGCGCGGTCGCGATCATCCGCGCCGGGTGAGGTGCGGGCCCGTACTCGAGGGGAGAGTCAGAGGAACCGGAGCAACGCCGTGGCCCGGACGACGAGGAGACATTGACGATGAGCTCGCCCGACCGCCATGCGCGCGCGATGTTGCCCATACCCGACCGGCGGGCGCCGGGCCTCACGACATACGACGCCAAGGACCCGGCGACGAGCTTTCCGCCCATCGAGCCGCTGCTGCCGCCCGAGGGCGCCCCGAACGTGGTCGTGGTTCTCCTCGACGACGTCGGGTTCGGCGCCTCGAGCGCCTTCGGCGGGCCGTGTCGCACGCCGACGGCCGAGCGGCTCGCGTCAGGAGGGCTCCGGTACAACCGGTTCCACACCACAGCGCTGTGTGCGCCGACCCGCCAGGCGTTGCTCACCGGACGCAACCACCACTCGGTGGGCATGGGCAGCATCACCGAGACGGCCACCTCGTCACCGGGCTACTGCTCGCTGCGCCCGAACACCAAGGCGCCGCTGCCGATGACCCTGAAGCTCAACGGCTACTCGACGGCCCAGTTCGGCAAGTGCCACGAGGTCCCGGTGTGGCAGACATCCCCGGTCGGCCCGTTCGACGCGTGGCCGACGGGCGGGGGTGGCTTCGAGGCCTTCTACGGGTTCGTCGGCGGCGAGGCCAACCAGTGGGAGCCGGCCCTCTACGAGGGCACGACCCCGGTCGAACCACCGGCGACAGCCGAGGCGGGATACCACCTCACCGAGGACCTCACCGACCGTGCGAACGCCTGGATGCGCCAGCAGAAGGCTCTCATGCCGGACCGGCCGTTCTTCGTGTACTTCGCGCCGGGCGCGACCCACGCGCCCCACCACGTTCCGAAGGAATGGGCCGACCGCTACGTGGGGGAGTTCAACGACGGCTGGGACGCCGTACGCGAGCGCACCTTCGCCCGGCAGAAGGAGGCGGGACTCGTGCCCGTCGACGCCGACCTCCCCGCCCGCCACGCCGAGATCCCGGCCTGGGACGACATGCCCGAGGACCTCAGGCCCGTGCTCGCCCGGCAGATGGAGGTTTACGCGGGCTTCCTCGAGCACACCGACCACCACGTCGGACGCCTCGTCGACACCATCGAGGAGCTCGGAATCCTCGAGAACACGTTGATCTACTACATCATCGGCGACAACGGCGCGTCGGCCGAGGGCACGATCAACGGCGCGTTCAACGAGATGGCCAACTTCAACGGGATGGCCGCCCTCGAAACCACCGAGTTCCTCCTGAGCACGATGGACGATCTTGGCGGGCCCGACTCCTACAACCACTACTCGGTGGGCTGGGCGTGGGCGATGTGCACGCCGTTCCAGTGGACCAAGCAGGTGGCGTCCCACTGGGGCGGTACCCGCAACGGCACGGTCGTGCACTGGCCCCGGGGGATCGCGGAGCGTGGCGGACTACGCGAGCAGTTCACCCACGTCATCGACCTGGCCCCCACGATCCTGGAGGCGGCCGGTCTCCCGGAACCGGCGATGGTCAACGGTGTGCAGCAGTCCCCGATGGAGGGGACGAGCATGGGCTACACGTTCGCCGACGGCGGGGCCGAAGAGCGCCACGACCTGCAGTACTTCGAGATGTTCGGCAACCGCGGCATCTACCACCGCGGCTGGAGCGCGGTCACCAAGCACCGGACGCCGTGGCAGATGATGGGAGGCCGGGTACCGGCCTTCGACGACGACGTGTGGGAGCTCTACGACGGCGACCACGACGTCACCCAGGCCCACGATCTCGCGCAGGAGAAGCCGCGAGATGCTTGCCGGGCTTCGAACGGCTCTGGCTCATCGAGGCGACGAAGTACGGCGTGCTGCCGATGGACGACCGCACGGCCGAGCGCGTCGACTCGGTCGCGGCCGGGCGCCCGACGCTTATCCGCGGCCGATCGCAGCAGTTCTTCGCTGGGATGGGACGCCTTTCGGAGAACAGTGTGCTCAGTATCAAGAACACATCGTTCTCGGTGACGGCCGAGGTGGACGTCCCGCCCGAGGGCGTGCAGGGAGTCGTCATCGCGCAGGGCGGCCGCTTCGGTGGCTGGGCGGTCTACGTGGCCGGCGGGAGATTGACGTTCTGCTACAACGTCCTCGGCATCCAGCACTTCTCGACACGGGCCGACGTCTCGATCCCGGCTGGTCGGCACCAGTTGCGTATGGAGTTCGCCTACGACGGCGGCGGCCTCGCCAAGGGCGGAGACGTGACGCTGTTCCACGACGGCACCCAGGTCGGCTCCGGACGGGTCGACAGAACGCAACCGGCCGTCTTCTCCGCCGACGAGACCACCGACATCGGCTACGAGAGCGGAACGCCGGTGAGCCCCGAGTACACCTGCGCGACCAGCCGGTTCGTGGGCCGCATCCACTGGGTGCAGATCGACCTGGGCGATGAGGACGAGGACCACTTCCTCGACCCGGAGGAGCGGCTGCGCATCGCCGTTGCCCGGCAGTAGCGGTGCGAGGAGCAACGTCCGGGGATGAGTTCTGATACTGAACGTGCCGCTTCGGGAGGACCTGGCCGACGGGGAGACCAGGAACCCGGGCACGTGTTGGGACGACGTCCTCGGGCTGAGCGACAGTGCAGGACATGACCGACGAGGACGTGGCCCGCGCGCAGGGCGAGCAGGATGCCGCGATCGCTCTCGCCGATGAGGACCGGTGGCAGTTGGCCGGCGGCGGAATGCTCACCGTCTACCCCGTCGAGGAGTGGGTCCCGAGAGCGCACCGCCGGGCGTACCTCGACGCTGCCGCGACAGTCCTTGGGTACAAGCCGCTCGTGGTCGCTTGACCCAAGATCACGAGTGGCGGCCGGAGGTGCCGATCCGCATCGTCGCGGGTGAGCGGGGGTGTCCGCCCTGAGGCACGAACGTCCGCGTACGAGGACTACGACTCCGTAGGTTGAGGGCTCGATTCCCACGGGGCCCACCACCAGGCTGACCAGCACGAACAGAAGCTCCCGAAGCCCGCACGAGGGCCCTGTACGCCTCCATCCTCCCCCGCGACGGTGGTGCCAGAGACCGCGGCAGAGGCGGGTGAGCGTCGTCGCCTCGGCGGCCAGGCGCGGAGAGGCCCTCGAAGGGGTCAGGCGCGAGGGTCGTCCGCGACGTTGTGGGACCGTCGCCAGTCCAGGGCCCGCTGGGCTTCGTCCAGGCTCAGGCCGGCGCGGCGGGCGAGGGCGACGAGGGACATCGGGGCGCGGCGCTGTCCTTCGCTGGCCCGGGCCAGGCGCCCGGCCCATAGCTGCTCATCGCACCACTGTGGCGCGGCTTCTCGTGCTGCTGCCAGATGCTCGGCGCTGCAGGCTATGACCAGCCGCCGTCCGTCCATGCTCGGGTCCCGGGAACCAATCACCGAGGAGTCCCTGAGAACTACGTACTGTTCCTGGCCCGGAGGGATCGGTCCCTGACACACCACGCAGCGGAACTGTCGCTCACGATGAACCGCGACGTCGGAGGCATCGTCGATGGGTGGTCCTGCTCGTCCCGCTGACATGCAGATCAGCTCCAGCCACCTGCGCAGGGTCTGGGCGCAGAAGTGATCAGTACCGTACTCCGGGTAGCTGGCGGCCGACAGACACGATGTCTTCGAGGCATGCCGGACAGTCCGTCGATGGCGGACGGGGCGCGCAGCGTCCCGCCACGGCGTCGTTCAATCGCTGGTGGCGACGTGATTCGGGCCCAGCTACCGCGGAGCGGACGTGCGTGACGGTCACGAGCTGCTGCGAGGTTCCGCGCGGACAGGCACGAGGAACGGCCTGCTCAGGCGACACCGCGGCCTTTCGACTCGGTGCGATGCACGAGGCTGACCTGGCGGGAGCCGGCATGCCGACCCCGCCGGGGGGGAGGAGGTGGCTTGTCGGTTCATCCCCGGGGCGCAGGTGGTGGGCCGACCATCTCGAGGCCGTACTCGTCCATTGCCGCCAGCAGCCTGTCGATGTCGGGCGGGCCGTCGGGCGGAGGTGGCATGGTGAGCGTCGGCGCGGGTTCTCCGGTGGCGAAGAAGAACCGGTCCAGGCCGCCTGTGGTCGAGAACGCCAGGAACCGCGCGCGATCGGACTCGACGCAGAAGGCATGGGCGACGTCGCGGGGGCCCCACAGAAAGCTGCCCGGCTCGGCCCGGACGACGTCGTCCCCCACGTAGAAGGTGATCTCCCCGTCCAGGACGTAGAAGGCTTCGTCCTCGCGGGTGTGCCGATGCAGCGGTGAGGCGTACCCGCGCTCGCCGAGCGCCTCCTGGACCCACAGCCGACCGCCGGTGTTCTCGGTGGTTGCCTTGAAGGTCAGCAGTGCGCCCAGATGCCACAGGGCGGGGCCGTCACCGGCGGGAAGGTGATAGGGGCTGGTCGTGTGGGTGGTCATGGTCCCTCCTCTTGTTCTGAACAGGAGGTTGGTGCATCGAGGCTTGGCCGACATCGGGGTCGAGCACGTAGTTCGCGGAGACGGACTACGTACCCGGAGACCCCTAAGCTGACGTGATGGCCGGGGTGCGCTCCTCTGCGCTCGTCGGGCGCCGCACCGAGATCGCCGGGCTCCGAGCGGCGCTCGCGGCGGCGAAGCTGAGCGGCGGCGGCGCCCACGCACTGGTAGGCCCACCAGGGATCGGGAAATCTCGGCTCGTGCGGGAGGCCGCGGCGGCGGCGGAGGCCTGGGGGCTTCCGGTGCTGGTCGGGAGGGCCGTCGAGACGGGATCGGGTCCTGCGTTCCGGCCTCTCACCGAGTCGTTGCTGGCCGGGCTGCGCCATCGGTCCCTGCCCGAGGGCCCGGCCCTCGCTCCGTTCCGTCCCGTTCTGGGCAGGATCGTTCCGCAGTGGCACACGGCGGTCGAGCGGGACGATTCACTTGTCGTGCTGGGCGAAGGCGTGCTGCGTCTGCTCGCCGCCCTGGCCGGCGAGGCCGGCCTGATGCTGGTGCTCGAGGATCTGCACTGGGCCGACCCGGAGACGCTGGCGGTGGTGGAGTACCTGGCGGACAACCTGGCCGGTGGGCGGATCATGCTCGTGGTGACTGCGCGGGATGATCCCGGTCCGGTTCTCGGGCTGCTGCGGCGACTGACGGAGCGTCGTTCCTGCACTGCGGTCACGCTGGCGCCGCTCGAGCCCGACGAGGTCGACGAGATGGCGGCGGCCTGTCTGGGCCACGCCGCCCCCGATGGCGTTCGCGCCGCGCTGCAGCGGCGGGCACGCGGAGTACCGCTGCTGATCGAGGAGATGCTCGCGGCCGGCGCAGACCCGGACATCGTGGTGCCGGCCACCGTCTCCGAGCTCATGGCCGGGCGTCTGCAGGCGCTGCCGCGGGTCGCGCGGCAGTGTCTGGAAGCAGCGGCTGTGCTCGGCGAGCAGTTCGACTGGCGGATTCTCGCCGCCGTGCTGGCCGTCAGCGGGACCGACATGGCCGCGGTGTTCGAGGCCTGGAGGGCTGTCCTCGGAGCGGGGCTCGTGGACCCCGCGACGGGTGACGAGTTCCGCTTCCACCACGCGCTCGCCCGGGACGCGGTGCTGGGCGTGATGTCGCCGTCCGAGCGCGTCGAGTGGGCACAGCGAGGGCTCGCGGCCGTCGTCGAGGCGCACCCCGACCTCGAGGGCCCCTGGTGCGGGGTCGCCGCCGATCTCGCGCTCGGGAGCGGCGACCTCGACCGGGCCGCGGGGCTCCTGCTCGAGGCCGGTCGTCGCAGCCTGGCCGTCGGGGCCCTGACGACGGCCGAGACGGTGCTCGCCCGTGCTCGCCAGCTCCTCGGCGAGACCCCGATGCTTCTCGAGGTCGACGAGGTCCTCGCGGAGGTGCTCGCGCAGGCTGGCAAGACGGGACCGGCGATCACTGTCACGTTGCGCTCGGTGGATCACCTGCGACGGAACCCGGGCGCGGGCACGGCGCTCGCCGGCGCGCACCTGCGGCTGGCCCGCATTCATGCCACGAGCGGGTCCTGGGCGACCGCCGATGAGGAACTCGCTGCGGCGTCGGCATGCGCGCCGGACGAGACGATGAGCCTGCGGATCACCGGTGTCGCCGCCCGAGTCGCTCTGGGGGCCGCCCGATTCGACGAGGCCCGACAACTCGCGGAGAAGGCCCTGGCCCCTCAGCACGACCGCACGTCGAGCGACGTGGTCGTCGATGCGCTGCTCGTTCTGGGGCGTATCACCCGCCGTGAGGACCTCGCCGGCGCGGAGGCACTGTTCGAGCGGGCCCGGGCGGTCGCGGACGATGCCGGCCTGGTCGTGGCCGCCACCCGCGCACTCGACGAGATCGCCATCGGGGACGTGCAGGAGAGCTTGCGCCTCGATCGCCTGGAGGAGGCCCGGACCCGCGCCTCCGAGCTCGGCGACATTGCCGGCGAGGCCGTCCTGAATCTGCAGATGATCGCGACCCACAACTCTCGCTGGGAACCGCACGAGGCGCTGCAAGCCGCCGCACGCTGTGTCCGCGCGTCGCGCCGGTTCCACCTCCCCACCCTGTCGAAGGCGCTGGTCCTGGGAGCTGCCGCCTCCGACTACCTCGGCCGCGCCGACGACGCCGAGGCCGCCTGCCTGGAGGCCCTCGACCTCGATCCCGACGACACCCACCTGGAGGGCGAGGTGTGGGGGATCCGGGCCTACCGTGCCCTCGCCGAGGCTGACGACCTCCGCGCCATGAACCTCCTGGATCGCGCGATGGACACCTTCGCTCTGCGACCCAATGAGGTCACGGGTTCTCCAGCCGTCGGGCTCTGGGTCCTGGTCCACACGGTCATGGACCCCAGCACACAGAAGCCGCCCGCGACGCCGGACCCGGTCGCCAACCGGTGGAACCGTGGACTCGTCAGGTTCGCCGACGCCGTGTCGCGCGGACGGCTCGGCGACCACCTCGGCGCCGCATCCGCGTTCGCCGAGGCGTGCGCGGTCCTGAGCGACCGGATCGACGCCCCCTGGTACCGATTGCAGGGGCGACGGCTCGTCGCCCTCGCGGCGCTGGCCGACGGGTGGGGCGAGCCGGCTCGCTGGGCGCACGAGGATTTGCCGCAGGTCGAAGAACACGGGCAGGAGCGCTGGGCGACCGCGCTCCGCGGCATCATCCGTCGCGGCGGCGGCGCCGTACCTCGTCGAGGGCGGGGGGACACCGGAGTACCGACCCCGCTACGTGCCCTCGGCGTCACCAGCCGCGAAACCGACGTGCTGCTCCTCGTCTTCGACGGCCTCAGCACCACCGCGATCGCCCAGCGCCTGTTCCTGTCCCCACGCACGATCGAGAAGCACCTCGAGCGACTGATGGCAAAGACTCGGACCACGCGACGACCAGAACTGGTCGCCTACGCCCGGCTCGCCTTGGTACCTCCCCCCGATGCAGGTGTCGTGGAGCGGTAGCGGCCTGAACCGGTCGGTCGCCATGCCTTCGAGAGTCCGCGTGGAACCATTCGTGGAACGAAACGGAGTACGGGAGACCTCTCAGGCGGGAAGGAGGCTGGCGATGAGGGCGGTGGTGAGCCACTGCTGGTAGTCCTCGGTGGGCCAGCCGCGCGTCGTGACGAGGCTGACGTAGTTGGTTTGGGCGCAGAGCGTCCAGAGGACGTCCGCGGCGCGGTCGGCGCTCAGGTCCGCGCGCAGCACTCCACGCTCGGCCAGGAGACCGGCGAAGCGCCGCATGCCCTCGAGGCGCTGCTGCTCGAGGCCGTCGCGCAGTTCGATCAGGGAATCGTCGGTGCTCGCGGCGACATCGAGGACACGCAACAGTGGACCGACCCGTCCCCAGACGCCGGGCTGGGTGGCGGCGTAGGCCCGCAACTGGGCGTGCGGATCGGTCTCCTCGATCACCCGGCGGATGCCGGGCCGCTGCTCGACGGGGACCTCGGCCCGCATCGGGCCGCCGGCCAGCGCTGCCTGGACCGCGGCGGTCAACAGGCCGGCCTTGCCGGACGCGGAGCGGTAGACGGTCTCCACCGCGACCCCGGCCTCGGCCGCGATGCGCGGGATCGTCGCCGCGGCGTACCCGCGCTCGACGAAGACCCGCCCCGCGGCCTCGACGATCGTGGCGCGGGTCAGCTCAGCCCGCGCCCGGCGCTGGGGGGAGTCGTAGCGGCGGCGAGGTCTTGCGTTCTCGGACATTGACGAGAATGCTACTGGCATCAATTCAGGTCCGCCGAGCGGGCCGGCGCGTCACCACCCGGGAGCAGCGATGAACACCACCGAGACCAACACCCACCTCGAGATCAAGCAGGCCGCCCGACGGGTCCTCGAAGAGATCTTCCCTGCGGACGACGAAGCGGCCTTGGTCGCGGCGCTGCGCGACGACTTCGTCAACCACGAGGCCCCCGCGGGCTTCCCCCGCGGCCCGAGCGGGGTCGCCTACTTCATGCACATGCTCGCCGGCGCGTTCTCCGAGCAGCGCTGGACCATGCACCGGGTGATCGCCGAGGGCGACCTCGTGGCCCTGCACTGCACCCACAGTGGTCGCCACACCGGCGAGTTCATGGGCGTGCCGGCGACCGGGCGGACTTTCTCCTACCGCCAGATGCACATGATCCGCGTCGAGCACGGCAAGGGCGTCGAGCACTGGGCGGTCCACGACGACGCCACCCTCATGCGCCAACTCACCGCGGCGCCCTCCCCCGACTCCTGAGTGTTGCCGGCCTCGAGGGCCACCGATGCCGCCCCCCACGGTCCGGGCGTTCCCCCGCTGAGCTGCTCCGCCGCGGAACCGTCACCGCTCATCGGGGTGCGCTCGGGGGTACGTGGTCGCGACCGAGAGCGAGGTCGAGTCGGTCGAGCAGGGCGGCGACCTCGGCCCAGTCCGGCTCTCCGGCGTGGGTGCGGGCGAGCACGCGCACGCGATCGATGTCGTCGGTCGCGCGGCGACGCCGCCCGACCCACGCGGCCCGGTCGTGGTCCACCTCGGCGTCCCTGCCGGGGTCTGGCCGGGGTTCCGGCGGGGCGGGGTCCGGACGAGGCCTCGTCGCGGTCAGGGCGCTCGGGGACTCCCTCATGCCCGCAGCCCCCACTGCTCGAGGCAAGGCTCCCGGTCGGGGTCGGCCGGGAGCGGGGGGCCCTCGACGATGGTCGGGGGCGGGGCGCCGAGGACGGCGAACATCTCGGGACTCGCGCCGCGCAGGTCCAGACGGCCGCCGTCGATGAGGTGGTGGACGCGAGCCTGGCCGATCACCCGGGCCAGCTGGGGGTCCCAGGGTCCGAGCAGCGCCAGCGTCAGGAGGAGCTCGCGGGTGCTGAAGGGGCGCAGCCCGCGCAGCAGGGTCCCGAACCGGCGGGCCGTGTCGCGGTCCACCGGTCCGGCGATCCCCACCGCCACGCAGCGGTCGCCGTAGCTGCGCAGGGCCACGTCGGTCGCGCCGGGTCGTGGACCGCGATTGCGGAGCTCGGCTTCGACACCGGCGCACGCCGCGTCGAGGCCGTCGCTGTGGTCGTCGAATGCCGGGTCCAACATCATCCGGTCGAACCGGGTCATGTCGATGAGGCTCACGTCGATCACCCTGCTGCTGTTCGCGTCGTACCTGCCGCGAAGCACCGGGGACCCGGGCACCGAACGATGGACACCCACGTTAGCCCCATCTGGCCTGCGCACCGTCTCCGTGCGGTCGACGGCGGATGTTCCTGGCGTGCAGCCACACCGACGCCGGGATGAGGGGCACGTGGATCGCCGGTAGGGCGTGCGCGAACCACCTCGGGCAGGTAGATGTCGGTGACCGCGCCGTGCGCCGCCCCGAGGCGCCGCGCGACGTCGGTGAGCGGGCAGCGGAAGCCGTTCGCGGCGAAGACCACGCACTCGCCGGCGACGACCGCGCCGGCGATCGCGGCTCACCGGTCGGAGCGGCTCGCACCCCCCGGCACTGCGCGAGTCGCCGTGCACGCCCCGGGGCCGAGGTGCTGCACCGTCCGTCGTCAGGATGCCAGGCCGGTCCAGGATCCCGGCCGGCCGAGAACGCCCTCCCGGAGTCCGGACGGGAGTAGCGTCCGGAGGACCGAGAGCTCTCCGTGCGCCGGCGTTCGAGCCGGTGCCGTCCTCGGCGTTTCCCACATTTCGGTGGCCGAGGCGGCCGGGGACGGGAGCACCGGCATGACGTCGGTTCCTGAGACGGCGCAGGTCGCCGCGGACGCCGCCCCGCTGCGCCTGACCCTCAAGTCGACCGCGCCGATCACCGGGTACGTCGACGGCGGGTGGTGGCCGCGCTCCCGAGACCTCGGCGCCGAGGCGCCCGACCTCGCCCGCGCCGTGATGCTCCGGCTGGGTCCGGTCCGCGAGATCGCCTACGCGCTCGACGCGTGGGAGGCGGCGCCGCCCCGCACCGTGATCGACGCGACCACCGGGGGCCGGCGGGTCCGGCTCGTGGGGTTCGCGTCGCAGGACCCGAGCGTGGTGCTCGTGACCGGGACGTCCGGGCGCACCCTGGGCCTGCTGGTGGTCCCTCCGGAGACGGCCGACCCGGCGGGGCACGACGCGATGAACCGGGCCGCGCGTGCGGGCAACGCCGAGAGTCCGTCGGCCCTGTTGGCCGCGGCCGGTGTGCGACCGGTCCTGCGGATTCCCGCTCCACGCCGCCCCCGCGACGCCGCACCGCGCCGCACGAGGCCCTGATGAGCCGACGAAGGGCCGACCGCGTCTTCGAACGTGCCTAGCGACCGCCCCGCTCCGCGCCACGGGTCTGCTCCCTGCGAATCACCGGGACGACAGCGGTCGGCCACGGGCTCCGCGCCCGCGCCGCACCGACGGTTCCACCCGATTCCTCGCAGCAGCCCGTAGGCGTGCCCCAGACCCGCCGGCCTCGTGCACCGTGGCCGGCGGCGTCGGGTCGTCGGCGAGCCGATGCCCGGCGAGACCCGGTCAGCTCCATACCCCGGTGGGCTGGCCGGGTCCCGGCATGCTGCAGAGCCTGGGACGGGCGTCCAAAGCAGAGCTCCCGACTACGGGGACCAGTCGATGCGGCGCTGGACCGAGGCGGTGGGTCGCGTCTCCCGGGCGTCCGGGCCGTCATCGGTGCTCCGGCGGACCGCGTCGTAGACCAGGAACACCTCGTCGAGCGGGGCAGCGTTCAGCGCGGCCAGGAACTCGGGCAGCGCGACCCCGACCAGCCGCAGGCTCCCTCCGTGGTCGGCGAGCTCGGCGCGGGTGCGGGCGAGCACCGTCAGCAGCGCGGCGCTGTCCCAGGCGTGGGTGAGGTCGACGACGAGCTCGCTGACCCCGACCGCGAGCAGGCCCCGGACGGTGCCGGACACCTCGCCGGTCTTCGCGCGGTCCACCTGGCCCGTCACGGCCACGGTGGGTCGGTCACCGGTGTAGGCGAGCTCCACGCCGGGCCAGTGCCGAGCCGGCTGCGGATCGTCGGGGATCGGCGGCGATGGTTCGTGGACACCCTGCGCCATGATCGGCCCCTGACCTGGTGACCCGACAGTACGAGCCTTCGGCGCCGAGGTCCGGGGCGTTGTTCCCCGACCTTATGGGCGCAGGCGACAAGCTGCAAACGGAGCAGTTCGTTCGGCCCACGGGGCTGACCAGGGCACGCTGGCCCAAGGTCCATGAAGTTGGTGCGTCCGACCCATGTCGCCAGGTGGGGACGGGACGAGACGACGGATGGACTGCGGTAGCTCGAGGTGAAGTCGTCAGACGGTGATGGCGACCTTGCCTCGGGTGTGGCCTTCCTTCAGGTAGGTGATGGCCTTGGCGGCCTCGCTGAGCGGGAAAGTGCGGTCGATGGTCGGGGTCACCGCGCCGGAGTCGATGAGCTCGACGAGGACGAGCAGGTCGCGCGCGTTCTCGGAGCTGGCGAGCATGGTCAGGTTCTGTCTGACCACCAGCGACAGCAGCGGGGCCCGCAGCGAACGGTCGAAGCCGCCGAGCCACCGTCCCCCGGTCTCCGAGCCGACGATGGTGAGGGTCCCGCGGCGCGTCAGGGCGCGACGGAGCTGTGTCAACGAGCGGTGCCCGCCGGTGTCGAGAATGACGTCGTAGCGCTGCCCGGCCTCGCTGATGTCCTCGCGGGTGTAGTCGATGACGTGGTCGGCGCCCAGGGAGCGGACCAGCTCGACCTTGGTCGTGCTGCACACTCCGGTGACCTCCGCCCCGAACGCTTTGGCGATCTGCACGGCGAACGACCCGACGCCACCGGACGCGCCGAGGATCAGCACCTTCTGCCCGGGCCGTACTCGGGCGCGGTCGCGGAGACCGTGCAGGGCGGTGAGTGCCGAGATCGGCACGGCCGCGGCCTGGACGAACGAGAGGTTCGCCGGTTTCTGCGCGAGCTTGTCCTCACGAGCGCAGGTGTAGTCGGCGTAGGTGCCCTGGCCGATGCCGAACACCTCGTCGCCGGGCCGGAACGCGGCGACGTTCTGGCCGGTCGCCTCCACGACGCCGGCGACGTCCATTCCGGGGACGCGTTTCTTTCGGTGCCCGGAGGCCGAACGCGAGCCGCAGCGGATAGGGCAGGCCGGCCATGATGTGCCAGACGCCGCGGTCCACGCCTGCGGCGCATACGCGGACCAGCACCTCGTCGTCGCCGATTGCGGGTCGCTCGATCTCGGCGAGCCGCAGGACGCCCTCGGCGTCGTCGCCGTACCGGTCCTGCACGATCGCCTTCATCCAGGTCGCTCCGGTCGGCACATCGGCGGCCGTGGGCCGGGTTCGTGTCGGCGGGCCGGCTCCTTGCCTCATCGTTGGTTTCCTGACGTCGTCGAGTCGTTCGCGACCGTGAATCTCGGTGCTGGCGCTGCAGGCGACGGCTCGCTGCGAACCGGCAGATCGCCCGCGACCAGGGCGGGTCCGCGGATGACCAGCCAGAGCGCGAGCACGAACTCGCCGATGAAGGTGAAGGCGCCGACGGAGCTCCACGGGCCGGGGGAGAGCACAGTGCCGACGCTGTCGATCAGGTAGCCGAGCCCGGAGACGACGAGCAGGACGCCGACGAGCCGGGGCGCGTACCCGGATCGGTACACCAGGTAGCCCTCGAGTAGCAGGTGGACACCGAACAGGCCGAGCGCGACGACCCATAGATCGTTGAACGCGGTGATCCCCAGCAACGCCTGGGCGTGCAGCTGTTCGGCGCTGAACACCGAGAGGTACGCGTCGTCGCTGAGCAGGCGAAGCACCCCGAGGAGATGTCCGACCGCGGCGAGGAAGACCGCGGCGAACACGAGGCGGAACGCTGCCGCGAGCAGCGAGAGGTGTCTGTTGACGGGGCTGAACACGCGGTAGAGCCCCACGCCACCACGACGTCGAGGACGATCACCGCGACCAGGCTCAGGACCCCGAGCCGGAACAGCCCGCCGGAACTCGTGAGGTCGCTGGCCGACTGTGCGGCATCGCCCGGAGTGACCAGGCCGTCCAGGGCGACGAACTTGGCGAGGCCGGCCAGCACCGCCATGAGCAGGAGCCCGACTCCTGCGGTGATGGCGGCGTGGCGGATCGACCAGCTTCCCTCTGCTTCCGGCGCAGCAGGTGGTGGGGGCTCGCCGGTGGGTGGTTCCACGCGCACAAGTGGAGGGGTGCGGGTCGTCATGGCGTCGTCTTCGCGGCGATCACGCCGGTACCAGCGGGGGTGATTGGGGGGTGCCGGAGGTGTCCGAGGGGAGAGGGCCGTCGGGGGGAGAGGGCGGGAACGGCTCGCTGCCGCCCTGGTCGAGACGGAACGGCGGGTAGGCGTCGGTCATCAGCGCCGCGTAGGCCGTGACCCGGATGGCCCACCTGTTCATGCCGAGGACGGCGTCGAAGATGCCCCCGGGTAGGTCCCGCGCACGAGCAGCACCACGGCGGCGATGAACACCAGCAGGCCCACCAGGCTGCCGCCGGCGGCGGCCGTGGAGGTGCCGTCGGCGTTGGTCGCGGCCGCACCGGCCCCGCCGACGAGGAACCCGAGGACGAGGTAGTGCGGGATGGCCAGCAGCCAGCTCTTCACCAGGACCAGCCCACGGGACAGGTGCTCGGGGTAGTCGATGTCGAGGCGGGCCGGGTAGTCCGGGACGTCGGCGAGGGTGAACGGCGGATAGCGATCGGTCCCCAGGGCGCTGTAGCCGTAGAAGGCGACCCGCCACGACCAGCGCATCACGCCGAGGTTGAAGCCGAAGATTCCTCGCGGGTAGCGGCCCGTGACGAGGATCGCGACGAAGGCGACCACCGTCAGGAGCATGAAAGCGATCCAGAGCGCCGTCAGCACGATGATGTGCGGGATCAGCAGCACCCACTTGACCAGCCACAACCCGCGCGACAGCCCCGGTTCCAGTCGGCCCTCGACGCGGACGGGGTACGACGATGGCGTGGCCATCGGGGATCGTGGGCCGTTGCTGGACATGGATGACTCCTGTGGACAAGGGGGACGATGAGGTGTCGGAGAACCGGGTCACGCGAGTCCTGATCGGGCTCGGCCGGAGCGTGGTCAAGTAGCGCCGGCGCGGCCGGCGGGCGAGGCGTCGCCACCGTCCAGCCCGGCGGTGAGGGGTGACGGCGTGAAGCCCTTGACGACCAGCCAGACGCCGAGGGAGAACTCCCAGAGCGCGATCGGGATCGCCGCGAGGGAGGGCACGGTCGAGAACTGCGCGAAGACGCCGAACATCGTCGCGACGACCGCGGCGAGGTGCACGGGCGCTCCGATGAGTCCCAGCACGGGAAGGGGGCGGGGCACGAGCCGAGACTTGTACAGCAGCGTGCCCAGCAACACTGCGTTCAGGCCGGGGATGAGGCTCTGTCCGAGCAGGAACGTCCCGGCGTTGACCGCGACGAGCGATGTGCCGGCGGTGAGCAGCGCGTCGGGGTCTGTCCCGGCGAGGTCCTGTCGTAGGGCCACGATCGACAAGAGGCTGATGACGCCGATGAAGATGAGGCCGGCTTCCAGGACGCGGGCCGCGACGAAGCCGAGCGCGAAGCCTTCGTTCTGCCGCTTGACCACCGGATAGAGCGTGATGGCGGTGCCGATACCGGCGAGGGCGACGATCACTTCGAGGAGACCGCCGACGAGCACGCCGGTGTCAGGGCCGGGCCCGAGGACGTAGCCCGGACTGCGCACCGGCGCGTAGATGAACAGTGTGGGAATCGAGACGAACGTGAGGAGGTAGAACACGCCCGCGACGAGCGCGGTCATCCTCAGCGAGCCCATCGGCCGCCGCCCGGGTGCATCAGCCGGGTACCGCTCGGTGGTTGGCGGCGGGGTGAGGGTCGTCATCGGGTCCTCCTCACGGAAGGTCTGGTGTGGTGCCGCCCCGCTCCGGCCCTCGCGCTCAGTGGTGGGTTCGCAGCCTCGTGGCGATAGACGTCAAGGGTGTCGGCGACGGCGTCGTCGACAGGGGTGGCCTTCGCGCCGAGCGCTGTCGCGATCTTGGTGCTGTCGACGACGAACGGTTCGTCGAACTGGTACTGCATCTCGAGGAGCTCGCGGACGGTCGGATTGACAAGGCCGAGGGCGCGCAGGACGAGCGGAGGCAGGGCGCGGAGCTTGCTGCGGGATCGGCCGGCGTGCTGGTAGGCGATGTCGACCAGCTGTCGGGTGGTGCGGGTGTCGGGGTCGTTGGGGAGGTGCCACACCTCGCCGGTGGCGTCGGGGTGCTCCCCGAGGACGGCGAGGCCCTCGCCGATGTCGGGGATGTAGCTGTAGGTGTGGGGCTGGTCGGGGTCGCCGAGCACGGTGGCGGTCCTGCCCGCCAGGGCGGCGGGGAAGACGCGGTCGCCGAGGTTGGACTGCGCGCCGCCGCGAGGGCCGAAGTAGTCCGACGCGCGTCCGATGGCGACCGCGACCCGGCCGGCGTCGTGGGCGGCGAGCAGCTCGTGCGACATCTGTGCGCGCAGCTTTCCCTTGCGGGTGTGTGCGTGGTGGGCGCGGTCCTCGGTGAGCGGACGTCCAGCGGGCCGGCCATAGAGGTAGACGTTCTCCATGCTCACCAGCCGCGCGCGGGCGGCTTCCGCAGCGGCGAGCACGCCGGCCTGCAGGGCCGGGAAGCGCTGGGGCCACTGGTCGTAGGGGGGGTTGAGGACCTGGTAGACGACCCGGGTGCCCGCTGCGGCCTCGACGGCGAAGGCCGGGTCGGAGGCGTCACCGCCGACCACCTCGACGTCGTCAGTGACCGGGGCGTTCCCGGAGCGGTTGACCAACCGGATGCCGGTCTCGCCCCGGCGCTGCAGGGCTTCGGCCAGGGCGAGGCCGATGGCGCCGGTCCCGAAGACCACGTGCTGCGGTCGGGTGGTCACGGCGATCGCCGGTGCGGGGCCTGGGTGTCGATCTCGGGGACGACGCGGGGGAGGACGACGATGAGCAGGAGTCCGGACAGCGCGCTGTAGGTCAAGGCTCCGTAGGCGCCGAAGACGGTGTACTGGCTCTCGACGTCGATGCCGCCGAGGGTCGTGGCGGTCCAGCCCAGGGCCCAGAGCGCCGGGGACGCGGCGGCCCACAGCCAGCGGCCCCGTCGTCCCGTTCCGCCGGGTAGGGCGAGCGCCTGGATCGCCCCGAGGACGACGCCGGTCAGGGCGCCCTGGACGGCCAGATCGCTCAGCCCGGTGCGGTACCCGACCGCGACCGCACCGAGCAGGAGCCCGAGACCCATGCCGGCGCCCGTGGCGGCACACCAGCGCAGCGCGGGCAGCCGGCCCCGCGACACGAGCGCCTGCCCAGCGCCGATGACCAGGCCGGCGACGGCCCCACCGAACACAGCGGCCAGAGGGTCGTCGACACGGCCCACGGCTGCGGTGCCGGCCAGGCCGGCCAACGGGAACGCGACGAACCCCGCCATCCACAGCGCCCACGTCAGGGTCACCGAGCGGGCCCCGTCCGGGCGTGAGGCGGCCGGCCGGGGAGGAGCGGTGGACGTCATCCGATCGGACCCCTCTGCCGTGCGGGCGCGAGCGAGACCCTGCGGTGTTCCGGATCGCTCTCGCGTTCTGTCCCTGTGCCTTCCGGCGGCTCGGCGCTCAGCTCACCGGTCGACCGCGACTGATCGGGTCGCCACCGGTCGCCGTGTTCGGTCACGTACCGGGAGATCACGAAGTCCCAGGGGATGACGGCCACGATGATCAGGACGAAGAGGCAGGTGAAGACCACCTGCGCGGTGGCCTGGTCGATCCGACCGGCGGCCCAGAGCGGCAGGGCCACGGCGGTGAGCCAGATCAACTTCCAGAGGCATTCGAGCAACAGCACGGGCAGCATCTGCAGCGGGTAGCGGATGCCCAGGAGCGCGAGGAGGGAGAACGCCACGAGGATGGACGTCTCGACTCCGTCGATCAGGGGCCAGGTGAGGTCGTGGCCGATGAGTAGCGGCCACTTCGTCACGATGAGTCCGACGGCGAAGAAGAGGTAGCCGGCCCTCAAGAAGTAGAGGCGCGGGAGCGAGATCGTTGCTCCCGCGTCCCGGTCCGAGCTGCGACTCCGCCTCGACACGTCCTCGGTGTTCACCGGGCTCATCACGACCCCCGTCGGTTCGTCATGTCAGGCCGGGAGGGGCTGTGGTGGCGCGGGCGTCGGGGCCACGATCGGGGCCCGGAGCGACCCGCGCAGGAGCAGAACTCCGAACCAGACGATCCAGGCGGTCCAGAGCAGGAAGCCGGCGAAGTTCGCCGTATCCGCGCCGGGGACACCCAGCGGGACGAGCAGACCGGCCAGGATCATCACGGCCGAGACCACACCGACCACGCCGAACACCGGGGGAACCGCGAAGCGTTGCCGCAGGGCGAGGAGGACCAGCACCGTCCAGGCGGCGGTGAGCAGGTATCCGCCCGCCTCGCCCAGGCCCTGTCCCAGCACGGTGTTGAGCCAGGTGAACTGCTCGATGGCGCCCGCCCGGTCCACCGACGACGTGGCCGGGTCGGCCACCGTGGCGGCGAGCGATGGCACCAGGAGCGGCCATCGCGCGAGACCCACCAGCTGGACCAGGGCCGCGGCGACACCCACGAAGGCGGCGGTGGTGCTCCACCGTCCCGCGCCGGCCAGCCGCGCCGTGCCCAGGGCGATGGGCGCCAGCATCGCCGCCCCGAGCGCGAGGAGGGCGAACAGTCCACCGACCAGCCACGCGTGAGCACCGAACTCCGCGAGCACCTGTTCAGCAGGCCGGCTGAGGACCTCGGGGTAGTCGAACGCGCTACCGAGACCGGCGAACGCGGCTGTGACGATCGCGGCGCTGGCGATCAGCAACGTGCCGGTCGAGCGCGGTCCGGGCCCTGGTATGGCCATGTCGTTCCCGACTTGTACACTGTCCAGAATTTGGGCAGTGTGCAAAGTCTGGACACTGTCCAGGTCTGAAGTCAAGAGCTCGTCAAGGAGTGGGGACGGATGGCCGACACCGTGGCGCGCCGCCCGGGACCGCGTCGGGCTCTGTCCGAGGGCGACATCCTCGCGGCCGCGATGGGTCTGCTGGACCGGGGCGGAGCGGCGGCGCTCTCCATGCGCGCGGTCGCGGGTGCGGTCGGGGTGGCCCCCAACGCGCTCTACACCTACTACCCGACCAAGACCGCGCTGCTGCACGCCCTCACCGACGCCCTCCTCGGTCAGGTCGACGATCGGCCCCTCCGCGACAGCGCCCTGCCCTGGCGCGATCGCCTGACCCGCTACGCCCTCGACGTGCGGGCCACGTTGCTCGCCCACCCCGGCTCGGCGCCGCTGCTGCTGAGCTCCCCGCTCGACGGCCCGCATGCTCTGACCGCCGGGGAGCTGCTGCTGGACGTCCTCGACACCGCCGGTCTCGCGGGGGACGACGCGGCGCGCGCGTCCTACCTGCTCATGACCTACGTGCTCGGCACGGTTGCGTTCGACGTCGCCGAGCTCGCCCCCGATGTCGACGCCCTCGACGACACCACGCGCGCCACAGCCCGCCGCGCGGCGCTGGCCATCCCGAGTGAGCGCTACCCCCGCACTGCCGCCCACGTCGACGTCGTCGCCGCCTACACCGGCACCGAGCAGTACCTCTGGGGCCTCGACCGCCTGCTCGACGGCCTCGAACGACGATGTCTGAAGAACCGTGCCTCCGGTCGTGCTGACTAGCGTCCACTGAATGGCCGGTGGGCCCCGGGGCTTCGAGCACGAACGACGACGACGCCCTACCTCGAAGACGCCTACCTCGCGTTGCGCGGCGTCCAGGACATGCTCGATCCCAGCGCCGCTGGGGGCTGGCCGACCGTCCGCGCCCCTGACTTCCTTGCGGTCCGACTCTCGGTGGGTGGGGGCGTGGCCCGCGCCCGAGGCGGCGCGGTTGTTTCAGACGCGCAGGGGCGTGCGGCCGCTGAGGACGGCGGTGGGGCCGAGCGGGTCGGTGGCGCCGGTAGGGAGGGGCTGTAGCGGGCCGCGGCGGCGTACGGGCTGGTGTGCAGGGCGGCGGCGATGTGGGTCCAGCTGTGCCCGTGGGCGCGTGCCTCGGCGACACGGGCGTCGAGGGTGGCCTGGTCCGCGGCGAGGGCGGTCATGGCGGCGGTGATGCGTCCCAGCGGGTCGGGGGCGAAGCCCAATGATCGCTTCACCTCATCGTCCAGCGACGCTATCCAGTCCTGCGCGTCCTTGGCGGCCTGAGCTGCGTGCCCCGACACGTCGTCGTCCCCGCGTTCGTCCCGGGGGTGGTCTGCGTGCCCCTCCGCGGCCGGGCCGGAGCGCGAGGGTATGTCGGGAACGGACATCTCGGCCTCCGCTCCACCGGCTCGAAATCTCGCTGGGTCACCACCGCCGACCGGTACATCAGAAGCTGTGGTGGTCGTCGATCACTACGCGACGTACCCGCTGATCGGCGCGACCGGTTCGGGGCTCGACCGCAGTCCCGAGTCATCGGCGACTCGCTCGATGTGCGGGACCGACGTCATGGCCGGTTCTCCCGTCCCCGGCCGCCATGGCGAACCGATGTGAAAACGCCGAGGACGGCATCGACTCGAACGTCGGTACACGGAATGCTCTCGGTGGCCTGCGAGACTACTCCCGCTACTCTCTCCGTGGGGTCGATCTCCGCCCGTGATTTTTCGACGGCGTTCGCCGAGTTCGTGCGAAACACAACCACCGCAACGGGTCACCGACGGTTCGGAGTTTCCGGTGTCGGCACAGTGGCGCAAACTCATGGGCGCCGGGAGCCGCCGACCGCGATCTGGTGGTCGGCGGCTCCCGGTGCCGGCTGGGTTGTGCGGGTCACGCCGGGGCGGGTGTCCGCATGGAGGTGATGTCGGCCGTGGTGAGCGGTGTGCCGCCGATGCCCCAGGAGCCGCTGGCGACCTCTTCGATGGTGACCCATGTGACTCCGCGCATGGCTTCGCCTTCCACTCCGACCATCGCGTCGGTCACGGCTCGCACCATCTCCGTCTTCTCTTCGGGTCCGAAGACCCCTTCGATGACCTTTACCTGGACGTAGGGCATAACTGCTCCTCTTGGTTCCCAGCGTTCGCCGGATATCGTGAGGATGACGCCGCGACCTTGCGGTTCGCCTGCAATCGGTCGGTGGAACTCGGTCAGCGAGCCATGGATCGGTGACAATGCAGTGTGGACTGCCGGGTGTTGGGCCCCGTCGAGGTGATCGACGGCCGCGGGTCCGCTGTTGCGCTGGGTGGGTCCAAGCCCCGTCTGATCCTCGCGCTGCTGCTCGCCGAGCGAGGCCGTGTCGTATCCATCGACCGCTTCGTCGACGCCTTGTGGGGGTCGCACCCGCCGCCGACGGCGGTGCCCACGCTGCAGACCCACGTCTCGCGACTGCGTCGCCTGTTCGCGACGAGCCCGGACTGTCCTCGCGTCGAGACCCACCCTCCCGGCTACCGGCTCGACGTTGCGGCGCCCGCTCTTGATGCCGCCCGTTTCGAGGCCGGCCTCGGGCGGGCCCGCCGGGAGCTCGACCGCGACCCGCGGGCCGCACTGGGCACGGCCGAGACGGCCCTCGGTGAGTGGCGGGGCCCCGCTTTCGCGGAGTTCGCCACCGACGACCTGCTGCGCGCCGAGGCCGCCCGCCTCGAAGAGCTGCGCGTCGTCGGCCACGAGGTGGTGGTCGATGCCCGGCTGGCGTGCGGGGAGCACCGCGATGTGATCGGGCTCCTCGACGCACTGGTCGCCGAGCACCCGCTTCGGGAACGCCTCTGGGCGCAGCTGATGCTCGCCCTCTACCGCAGCGGCCGGCCGGCCGAGGCCTTGGGGCGCAGCGCCGAGCTGCGGGGCCTGCTGCGCGAGGAGCTGGGCCTGTCGCCCTCGGCGCAGGTCCGCGCGCTCGAGGGCGACATCCTGGCCGAGCGCCCGGAGCTGACCTGGGCGCCCTCAGGTCACGGCCCCGGTCCGAAGTCCGCCCTACCGCTGCCGAGGGACCCGGCGTCGCTGGTGGGGCGGGACGACGAGCTGGAGCTGGTGCGCGGGCTCGTCGCCGGCACCCGGCTCGTGACCGTGACCGGGTCCGGCGGTGTCGGCAAGACCCGCCTGGTGCAGGAGCTGCTCGAGGAGTTCTCCGCGTCCTTCCCCGACGGAATCCGGTGGGTCGAGCTGGCGCCGGTCCGCGGCGGCGACCCGGCGGTGGCCGCAGTCGCGACCGCGCTCGAACTGCAGCGGCGACCCGAACGGTCGTTGGAGGACTCGATCGTCGACGTGCTGGCCCCACTCACCCTGCTGCTCGTGCTCGACAACTGCGAACACGTCCTCGAGGGCGTCGCGCCGCTGGTCGCCCGGATTCTGCGCCGATGCCCCACCGTCCGCGTCCTGGCCACCAGCCGCGAACCCCTGGGCCTACCCGGCGAAGCGACCTGGGCGCTGCCCCCACTCGATGTGCCGTCCTCGGGCGCCGCCGGGCTGGCCGAGGTGCGTGGCAGCACCGCGGTCGCCTTGTTCACCGCGCGCGCCGGTGCGGCTCGACCCGGCTTCGTCCTCGATGAGGACAGCCGCCGGGCCGTGGCCACGATCTGCATCCGGCTCGATGGGCTCCCGCTCGCCCTCGAGCTGGCCGCGGCGCGGGTTCGCTCCATGACCCCGGCCGACGTCGCGGACCGGCTCGACGCCCGGTTCGGCCTGCTCGCCGCGACCCGCTCACCGGACCCGCGCCATCGCGCCCTGCTCGACGTCGTGCGCTGGTCCCATGATCTCCTCGCGCCCGCCGAGCAGATGCTGTTCGCCCGCCTGTCCGTGTTCGCGGGCAGCTTCGACCTCGTCCGGGCCGAGGACGTGTGCGCGGCGCAGGACGATCTGGACCGGTCGGACGTGGCGGTGCTGCTCGCCGCCCTGGTGGACAAATCGATGGTGATCGCCACCGAGTCGGGCGGACGCATGCGCTATCGGCTCCTGGAGACGTTGCGCGAGTTCGCCCGGACCCGGCTGCGGGAGTGGCCAGAAGCCGCAGCGACGTGGCGGGCCCACGCCCGCTCCCACCTGCGCAGCGCCCGGGAAGCCGCTGAGGGGCTCGACGGTCCGGACGAACGGCACTGGTCGCGGCGCCTCGAGGAGGACCTCGAGGACCTGCGGGAGGCCTTCGGCACCAGCGTGCGCCTCGGCGAGCTCGACACGGCGCTCGAGCTGGTGACCGCGATCCGCGAGTTCGCCTTCCGCAGCATCCGCTACGAGATCATCGACTGGGCGGCGACGATCTCCAGCGTCCCGGGAGCCGAAGACCGCCCGCTCTTCCCGGTGGCCCTCGGCATCGTCGCCTACGGGCGGTTCGTCCGCGGCGAGCTCACCGGCGCCATGGTCGCCGCCCGGAACGCGGTCGAGGCGGCCGAGCGGCTCGGGGCGCCGACGCTGGCGCTGGCCGAGCGGGTCCTGGGCAACGTGGAATTCTTCCGGGGCGAGACGGCCGCGGCGCTCGCCTGGATGGACCGGATGGTTGAGGTGGCCCGCGGCTCAGGAAGCGATAGCCTCCTCGCCCACGCCTGCTACATGCGCTCGGTCGCGCAGACCAGCGTCGACGACGCGGACGGCGCCCGGGGGCTGGCCGTCGAGGCCGAGCACGCTGCCCAGCGGTGCGGCAGCCCCACTGCCCGGGCCCGGGCCGCGTTCGCGGCAGGGCTCTCGCGCGAGCGCGACGACCCCGATCGGGCCCTCGAGCTGCTCCTGACCAGTGGGCAGCTGGCCGCCGCGGTGGACAACCGCTGGCTGCAGGCTTTCGCTCGGACCGAGGAGCTGTACCTGCGAGCGCAACGCGGCGACGTCCACGGCGTACTGGAGGGCTACCGGGAGGTCGTCGACACCTGGTTCCGCGGCGGCGAATGGGCCCACCAGTGGCTGTCCCTACGCCACCTCTTCGAGGTGTTCGCCTCCCTCGGCGACGATGAGATGGCCGCCGTGCTCCACGGAGCCGTCGATTCCGCCGGGGCGACGATCGCGTTGCCGTTCGACCCCGCCGGCGCCGCGCGGGAAGCCGTGCTCGTCGAGGCCGTCCGCGCGCGCCACGGGACGCCCGCCTTCGACGCGGCGGTGAGCCGCGGACGATCCATGCGCGACGACGAAGTCGTCCGCATGACCCTCGGGCATCTCGAGCACCTCGAGCACCTCGAGGAGAGAAGCCGTCAGACCTGAGACGTCCGGAATTGCCGCATCGCAGCCGGGGGGCGGGACCGCCGGACTGCTACCCGTACCGGGTGTCCGGTCACGACATCTAGCGCGGGCGAGAGAGCAACTCGTTGATGCGGCGGCCGTTCTCGATGATCGGGCCGGCGCAGTAGGGCTGCGGGCTACCCCCGCAGACTCGCACCACGCGGTGGTACGTCACGGCGTCGTTCAGGCAATTGCTCTTTCGCAGGGCCTGATCGCCGGTGAAGGCGTTGCAGACGGCGCTCATGTCCTTGAGGAAGTTGGCGTCGATCAGCGCCCGGTTGTCCTCGGTGAAGCGCCCCTGCTTCTTGTAGTTGCGGTAGCCGAAGTCGTGCCGCCAGCAAGCGTTGCGGAAATCTGCTCCGTGGGGTTGGGAACGCTGGGGCTCGCTGATGAGGGGGACACTGCAGCCGTCGGTCGACCAGTCGAGCTGGGACGGATAGCGGTAGGCGCTTCCGGTGAAGGCGCTCATGGTGGTCCTGAACAGCAGGCGGTCGGTCTCCCCGCGCACGTTGTTCGTCGTCTCTCCGAGCACGCCGCCGCCCGCGCCAGGACCCTGCACGATGCCGCCGTCGCCGCCTTGGATCGGGCCATTACCGCCGCCCTGAATCGGCGCCGCGGTGACGGTCAGCGACACTCGCGGTGCACTGGCCCGGGCCGAGCCGTAGTTCGCTCCCGCGTACAGGGTCGTTGCACCGACAGGAGCATCCGGTTTCACGGCGAAGGTGAAGCGGTCGGTCTTCGAAGGCCGGCCAGGAGCTTGGTCGCAGTACAGCGCGGTATCAATCGTCTCCGGCGGTTGCGAGGAGGCCGGATAGGCCCGGCACGCGCCCGGATCCTCGTGGCGAACGAAAGTCAGGGCGCGACCGTCGAAGCCCAGGTTCATGTCGTAGCGCGACGACCCCTCTGCCGACGGGTCCTGGGTCGCTGTGACGGTCAGGGTGACCGTGCCGCCCTGAGCCTGGCTGGTGGGGTCCATCCGGGCCTCGACCCGGCCCGTGTCGACGCCTGCAGAGGCTGTCGTCGCCAACGACGCCATCAGCATGGCGGCCAGCACGCCGCTCACCGCGACAGCGGCTCGGGCCCGCGTCCACACCCTCATCGACAAACCCCCCGTTACCGGTCGCGACCGGTCATCCGGGGACTTCCCGGGCGGCTGCGCCGACCGCGTAGTCGGCGGTCGTGCCCCGATCGTTACGGGGCGGTGACCGGTGACCGCCCCCACGGCGCCTTGAGGGAGGTCGTAGGCGATGTGAGCGGAAGCGAGCAGCGCAGGGCCCGGTCATCGGGCGTGGCCAGCCCGCGGGATGGTCACCCGGCCGTCGGGGCCGGACGGGTTCAGGAAGATCAGGGTCCATGCCACGGTGATCGCCGATGCTGTGGATCCCGGAACTCTTCTCGGCCCCAGCCCTGCCACGTGCACTCGACGCAGCGGGCATCGACCACACCTGGCGTCAGCCGACCCCGCTGAGGAGGCCCGCGACGCGCTGATCCGCCTAATCGGCGCCGTGGTCGCCGATTGGTGCGGGGCCACCGCGCACTCGCTGCGAGGGCTCGCAGGTGGGCCGGGGTGGGTCCTGTCAACGATCGATCCTGCGAGGGACATGATCCTCGCGTGAGCAGCAATGCGGACTTCGAGCATGCCGCCGGCCTCGGTTCCCCGACCGCGGGCGACGGGACGGGTCCCCGCGAGGAGGTGCCGGTGGACCGGCTCGTGGTCACGGAGACCGGCGGCCCTCGCTCGGTCTCCGTGGAACGGGACCACGACGATCGGCCGTCCGACACCCACTACAGGGGTCAACCGGCTCGGGGTCGTTGGCGGACCCCGGCGGCGCTCTACCGGTTGATCAGTACTCCTGTGTTGCGGGCGGTCCTGGGGTGGGACCTGGCCCGCTGGGACGTCCGGTGGGTACCGGTGGGAGCAGGCACCTGCCTCGAGGTCGGAAGCAACGGCGGGTTCTATACGGGCGCGCTCGCGCGGCACCTGAGCGGTTCCGCGACGCTGGTCTCGTTGGAGCCCCACCACGGCAGCTTGGTTGCTCTGCAGCGTCGGCTGGGCGACCGGCCGGGGGCCACGACGCGCCAGGTGTGCGGCGACGGCACTCGACTGCCGTTGAGCGGATGCAGCGTGGACGTCGTGTTCCTCGGTTACTGCCTGGAGGAGATGCCCGACCCGTACCGTGCGGTCGCCGAGGCCTACCGGGTGCTGCGTCCCGGGGGGCGGCTGGTCGTGTTCCTGTGGCGGCCGGCCATCGCCCGGCGACGGCGCGAACCGGTTGTCGCCCTGCTGCGCGATTCCTTCGAGGTCGAGCGGGAGCGGTTCGGACCGCAGAACATCCGGTTGTGCTTCCGCCGGCCCGACACCACCCACGTGCGGTCGGTGGGGCCGGTGGCTCCGGCGGTCGACGGGACCGGATGAGGCTCGTCGAGCACGAGCACGGCCCGGGAGCCGTCGTGATCGCGCTTCAGTCGTGATGGAGCGGCGGTGGTGACCGGCGGGCTGGTGTGGTCGGTCGGGGTCGGGGCCGGCCTGGGGCTGCTGGGCCTGGACCCGGCCGGAGCTCTGGTGGCAGCCGTCGCGCTTGCGGCAGGAGCGCGGGATCGGCAGGTCGTGGTCTTCGGGTTGGTCGTCCTGGTCGGCACCATCCTGTTCGGCACCGCTCTGACGGTGACTGTGGGGGAGCGGCTGGCCCGGCTCGACTGGGCGTCGCTGGTGCCGCACGGGGCGTTGCGGGCCGGGTTGGAAGCCGGCTCGGCGCTCGTCCTGACGGTGTGGGTAGCTACCCGGGTCGTCCGCAAGAACACCGTGTCCGAGCCTCGGGTGATGGGCGCGGGGTCGACCGGAGCCGCCGTGGCCGGCGTGCTCTTCATCGGCACCGCAGCCACGGACCCGTCGTTCGCGGCCCTGGTCGTTCTGGCCGGGCGAGAGGCCTCCACGGCCGGTGTCGTCGTCGCGAATGCGGCGTGGACCCTCATCAGCCAGGCGCCGCTGTTCGTGGTGATCCTGGCGGTTCTCTGGGGACGACACCACGCAGCGGTCTCCGCGCTGCAACGCCTTCGGGAGCAGTGGGCGCCGCGCGTGCGGACCCTCGTGACTGCCGTACTCGGTCTCGGCGCGCTGTTGCTGCTGGCCGACGTGCTGAGCTGGTCCACGAGCTCCTTCCTCATCGGCTCCTGACCCAGCTCCTCGTGGGCCAGCGGCGGACGTGTCGGACGACGCGGGCGTTCCGAGCCGCGCGGTGATGCCCGAAGCCGATGCTGCGGTCCGTCTGTGGGCGGGGCCCTAGAGCGGGTGCCCACCCTGTCGCAACGCATAGCTGGTGGCGTCGGCGCGGTTCCTGGCGCCGATCTTGCCGTAGAGGTTCGCGACGTGGCGCTCGACGGTGTGGACGCTCAGGGCGAGAGCGCGGGCGATCTCCTTGTTGCTGGCACCGCCCGCCAGCAATGCGAGCACCTCCACCTCTCGACCGGTCAGACCGTCCTGCGGGGGCGACGGCGCGGCGTCCGCCCGCTCCCGACCCGCCACGGATTCCCTCGTGTTGCCCTGCGCCTGCCGGAGTCCCCGGAGCGACGCGGTGATGAAGAGCGGGGCCTGCCAGCTCTCGTGCAGCCGGAGCGCGGCGGCGAAGTGGTCGGCGGCCTCGGCGTGTCGCCCGGTCGTCGCAGACGTCAGCCCGAGGTAGTGGTCGACGGCGCCCCACCAGGCGACGACGCCGAGGAAGGCGATCCGTCCGCGGTACGGGCTGAGGAGGTCGTACAGGGTCGCGCAGTGTTCCGGGTGCTCCAGGCGGGCCGCGGTCTCGGCGAGGATCGCGATGGTGGCCAGCCACAACGAGTCCCGCGGGACGACGGCGCAGCGCTCCTCCATGAGGCTGTCGAGCGCCGCGAGCGCCTCGGTCCGGCGACCTGTCTCGGCGAGCAGGAGGGCGAGCTGGCCGCGGAAGGTCACCAGCACCGGCCAGCGAGCGGCCTGCTCGCGCACCGCATCCTCGGCCTCACCGACGCGACCGGCCTGCCGGAGCAGGAGGAAGCGCTGACCGGTGGCGTAGAGGGTGGCCGGTTGGACCCCCAGCCGGTGACCTTCGGTCTCAGCCCGCTCGATCTGGTCCAGGGCCTCGTCGAGACGGCCGAACATGGTCGTGCGGACCCCGTGGTAGACCTGCAGGTACCAGCGGACGAGGGGTCGGGCGCTGCGCTCGCCCAGCGCGGCCAGACCGTCGATCTCCGCCTCGGCGAGGGCGCGGTCGTGTTGGAGACAGTCGGGCACGAGGACCCGCCGAGCACCGAGCTCGAGAGCCTCGTCCTCGAGCGACAGGGCGAGGCCGAGCAGTTCCCGGCCCAGGGCCAGGCGTTCCTCGAGACCGTCGGGCCCGCGCATGACGAATTGCTGCGCGGCGAGCGCGCCGGCCAGGCAGTGCGCGTCGCCGAGAGTCCGGGCGTCCCGGGTGGCCTGCCGCGCGAGGGTGCGCGACCGGTCGAGACCCGCGCCCCAGTACAGCTCGGTGGCCAGCCGTGCCCGCAGCTTCACGTCCAGGACGGTGATGCGGTCGCCGGGTAGACGCGCCAGGGTCCGCTCGATCATCCGTACCAGTCCGACGTCGACGGTGCCGGCGGACACGACCAGGTCACCGAGCTCGAGGGCGGCGGTCGCCATCCCAGACGGCGAGCCGGCGCGGGCTGCGATCTCCCAGGCCTCCTCCAGGACATGCCGCGCCTCCGGCAGGTCCCCTGCCCGCCCGGACGAGCGGCCCAGCTTGACCAGCAGGTGGGCACGCCCGGGATCCCCGGGGTCGACCAGGGCGAGGGCCTGTCGACACCACTCGGCAGCGTTTCCGTCGGCCGCAGTCGTCGCCGCCTGGTCGGCCGCGCGTTCGGCGAGGTCGCGGGCCCGGGCGCGGGCGGCGGGCGAATCGGCGGCCTGCACGGCGTGGTGGGCGACGACGGCGGCGTAGCCGGGCTCGTCCTGGTACGGGGTCAGCGCCGCGAGGGCGCGTCCGTGCAGGACCCCCCGCTCGCCCGGGTCGATCTGTTGGTAGAGCGCCTGCTGGACCAGCACGTGCTCGAAGCGGTAGTGAGCGGTCCGGGGGGAGGGGCGGGTGAGGAGCCCGCTGGCGACCGCCGGCGCGAGGGCCGTCGCAACGTCCTCGACGGTGGTCCGGCGCATGGCGGCCAGCAGGGACGGATCCAGGTCGCGGCCGAGCACCGCAGCGTGGGTCAGTGCCTGCTGGGTGGCCTCGGGCAGTCGCAGGACGCGGGTCCGGATCGCGGCATCGACGGACGTGGGGACGGCGTCGACCTCTCCCGCCAGACGTACGACCTCGCCGAGGAAGAACGGGTTGCCCGAGGTCCGGTCGTGCAGCAGGGCGACGTCGACGGTGTTGCGGTCGGCCACCAGGGCCCGGACGAAGATATCTGTCTCGTTCAGGGTCAGGCCGGTGAGCCGCAGCAGGTCGGCAGCGGCGGCCACCTCGCCCACCACCGCAATCAGCGGGTGGTCGGCGGGGATATCGCTGTCCCGGTACGTGCCGACGCAGAGCACGGGTTGGTCGAGCGCGGCACCCACGACGAAGCGCAGCAGCGCGAGGGACGCCTCGTCCGCCCGGTGCAGGTCGTCGAGGACGAGCACCGCGGGACGCGCGGTGGCGGCATCGATCAGCAGTTCGGTCACCGTGTCGAAGAGCCGGAACCTGTCGCCGTCGGGCGAGGCGCCGGTGAGGGCCTCGAGCGCCGCCGTCCACCGTTCGCTCCTGGCCCTCTTCGCGAGCGAACGGAACACCTGGATCCAGGGCCAGAACGGCGGTGCTCCGTCGGTCTCGAGACACCGCCCCCAGGCGGTGACGAATCCCGAGCAGCGGGCGTGCTCGACGACGGCCTGCGCCAGGGCGCTCTTGCCCACCCCCGGCTCACCGGAGATCAGCACGAGCCGGCCGTGCCCCCCGGCGGCCTGGTCGACGCGCCGTCGCAGCTGCTCCGATTCCCGTTCGCGCCCGACGAGCGCACCCTCCCCCAGCACCACTGTCACCCTAGGTCTCCCGCTCCGTTCCCACAGCGAGTGCGGCACTCCGGAGGAGCTCCATCTGGCGATCGCCACGGCCTTCTCATTCGTTCTCGCTCCGCGCAGTCGGACGAGCGCGGACCGTGACCCCGATGGTGAATGACCACGCCCGGTACATGGTTTCCGGGATGTCGCTCCTCTCCGCCCGCCGCGACGCTTCTGGTGAGCGATTCGGAAACGGTCGCTCCTCGGTGGAGGAAGGAGTCGGCCATGAGCAACCACGTGGTGGTGACGGGCGCGAACGGATGGATCGGCGGGCACGTCTGTCGGGTGCTCCACCGGCTCGGATGGGAGGTCGTCGGCGTCTCCCGCACACCGGGGTCGGCCCGCGAGGAGCACCCGCAGTGGCGGTGGATCGGGGTCGGCGACGAGCTCGAGGACGCCGTCACCGACGCGGGCCGGGTCCTGAATCTGGCCGGGCGCAACGCCTTCGAGCAGCGCTGGACCGAGGAGTTCGTCGACGCGATGCGCTCGAGTCGCATCGACACCACCGCACGGATCGTCGACGCCCTCGCGCGCACGAGGACCGTGGAGCCGGTGTTGGTCAGCGCGAGCGGCTATCCCGTCTGCGGAGACGGCGGCGAGCAGGAGCTCGACGACGACCTGCCGGCCAGCCGCGAGCTCGTTCTCGGCGACGTCGACGCCGAGTGGGAGGCCGTCGCCACCCGCGCCGCCGGGGGGCCGGCGCGGGTGGCGATCATGCGGATCGGCTTGGTCCTCGGCGCCGACGGCGGGGGCTTTCCCGTGCTCCGGCAGCCCTTCGACGCCGGCCACGGAGTGGTGCTGGGGAGCGGACGGCAGTGGTTGCCGTGGATCCACCTCGTGGACATGGTCGGCCTGCTCGTCGAGGCTCTGACCGACCCCGTCTACCGCGGAGTGATCAACGCCGTGGCTCCGCTGCCCGCGCGGCACGAGGAGCTGGCCCGGGCCATCGGCGAGGCGCTCGGCGTGCCCTGGCAGACCCGGGTCCCCCCGGACCTGGTCGTCGAGACCCTCGGCGGAGCCAGCGAGCTGCTCCTGCACAGCCACCGCCTCGTGCCCACCAAGGCCCTCGAGATCGGCTTCGACTTCGCCCACCCCGACATCACCGGCGCGGTCGAGAACATCGTCGCCGCCTGAATCCTGGTCGAGAGAAACCAGCTGATCGATCCCGACGTATCACCGAACACCGAGGAGATCCCGTGAACCGATTGGACGGCAAGATCGCCATCATCACCGGCGGCGAGAGCGGCATCGGCCGCGCATCGGCCCTGGCGATGGCGGAGGAGGGTGCCGGCGTGCACCTCGTCGGCCTCGACGCCGAGGGGCTCAAGCAGGCCGCGAGCGAGATCGGCGAGGACCGTGCGGGCTGGACCGTCGCGGACGTCACCGACGAGGACGCCGTCCGCGGTGCGATCGGGGACGCCGTGGAGCGCTTCGGGCGGCTCGACGTGGTCTTCAGCAACGCAGGCATCACCGGGTCGGTGGCACCGATCGAGGACTACCCGTCGGACGAGTTCGCCCGCACGCTGCAGGTCCACGCCCTCGGCGCGTTCCACATGATCAAGCACGCGAGCCCGCACCTCGGCGAGGGCGCCAGCATCATCATCACCTCCAGCGTCGTGGGACTGATGGGCTTCGCGGGCATCAGCGGCTACATCGCCGCCAAGCATGCGCAGGTGGGGATGATGCGCGCCGCCGCCAAGGAGCTGGCCCCCCGGCGCATCCGCGTCAACTCCCTGCACCCCGGGCCCACCTCGACCGCGTTCCAGGACTCCATCGAGATGCGCGCGACCGGCGCCTCGCAGCAGGACGCCGCCGCCGCGTTCGACGACCTGATCCCCCTGCACCGGCACGCGACCCCGGCGGAGATCGCCCGCACCGTGCTCTACCTGGCCTCCGACGACAGCGCCTTCATGACCGGCGCCACCGTCGCCGTCGACGGGGGCCTCACGATCTGAGTCGCCAGCCCCGCCGCGCGAGCCCGAGCGCCACCGCACACCAGACCAGCAGCGCCACCCCGAACGCGACCTCGCCCACGCCCCGCAGCACCGTGGGCAGGACGGGTAGCCCGTCCACCTCACCCAGCCCGTCCGGCCCCTCCAGCCCGACGGGTCCGTGCGCGACGAGCACGAACGCCAGGACGGAGCTGGCCGCGGAATACATTCCGAGCGGGAACACCGTCGCCCACCGTGCGCGCTCGTAACGCACCGGCACCCAGCGGGCCCGTCGCATTTCCGCCACCACCAGGCCGGGGATCCAGGTCGTTGCGAGCGCCCACAGGCAGAGCAGCGCCGGGGCCAGGACCCCCGGTGCCCAGGAGAACGCCCCCGACGCCGAGGACGCGAGGACGATGCTGCTCCCGGCCAGCGTGGCCACGGCCAAGGCTCCCATGAGCACCCAGACATCCGGGCTGAGGACCTCGACGCCGGCCCGCGCCGCGGCGATGCGCCGTACGACGGGGACGGCGATCACGACGTAGGCGACGAGACCGAGCGCCCAGCACAGCAGGGCTGCTCCGAGCAGGATCGGTACCGCCACCCCCGCGCCGGCGAGGTGCGCGCCGGTGAGGGCGAGCGACTCGGTCGCCACCGCCGCCAGCAACCAGCCACCGCGAGCGCCCTCGCCCCTCGCCCGACGGGGCCGCGTCCGCAGTGCCGCCACGGTCCGGCGAACCAGCACCAACCACAGGATCGCGGCGACCGCCCCCAGCCCCGCGCTCACCGCGACCCGATCGGGCCCGAGGCCTGCCGCGACGACGTCGCAGGCAGCGACGGCGCTGAAGAGAAGCAGGGAGCGCGCCAACGCGTCCGGGCCGGCGGCGACGGCGCTGCCCGTGGTCGCGAGCCCGACAGCGACACACAGAGCCAGGATCCCGAGCGCGACGGCGGCCGTCACCGCGAGGACGGTCGCCACCGTGGGGCGACCCGCGTATCGGGCGGCGACGGACAGGATGCCGGTAGCCATGACGACGGCGAAGGCGTCGGCGGGCAGGCCGGCACCGCGCACGATCCTCACCGACCGATGGTGCGCGCCCGCGGGGGCGGACACCACCGTCGGGCGGGAGTCCGGCCCGTGGTCTCTCAGAGCTTCCTCAGAGCGCGACCGGACCCTCCCGGACCCCCACCGCCGTCCTAGGGCAACAAGTTCCCGAGCACCACCCCGAGAGCGGAGACGGCCATGAGCGACTACTACGGATACGCCGACCAGGACACCATCGTCTGGGACGACCAGGGCAACATCAGCGAGCACTACACCGCCGTGGACACCGAGGGCAACTACTACGACGGCTACACCACCTCCGACGCCTACGGGAACTCCTACAGCGGCGTCACCGCCCTCGACAGCAGCGGCAACTACTACGAGAGCGAGAGCCTCGACTACGCCTACTGCGGCTGACCGCGTCGGGAAGGTGCGCTCACGTGACACCGGGCGGGACCATGGGGCATGGCCCTCTCCCGCGCTCACGCACTCACCGTGTCGCGGGCGGCGCTCGCCGAGGTCGCCCACCTGACGGGCAAGGACGCCGAGAAGGTCGTCTCGCTGCGCAGGGACGGCGATGTCTGGGCGCTCGAGGTCGACGTCGTCGACCTGCGCCGAGTCCCCGACACCACCGACATCCTGGCCACGTATCAGGTGCACCTCGACGACCAGGGCAACGTCCTGGACCTGCACCGCATCCGCCGCTACGTCCGTGCCTGGATCGGCGACCAACACTGAGCGCGACACCACGGGAATGGCTGGTCGTCCGCAAATCCGTTGGCGGCCACGGCGGCCGCTGCTAGCTTTTCGGCGGCCGTGCGAGAGATCGAGGAGGTGGTACCCGTGAACGTGTCGACATGGGTGCTCCCCTCCGGGGTCACGGTCGGGCGGTAGGTCGTCCGGGAGCGCCGTTCACGCACTCCCGAAAGGCACGACCATGCGATTCACCACCGAACAGCGCCTCGACGACGACGTCCTCGAACGCGGGTTCACCCTCGGCGAGGTCCCCGGCATCCTGTGGACGCCCGGATCCGCCTCCACACCGGTCCCGCTGATCCTGCTCGGCCACCCCGGCGGACTGCACACGATGTACCCCCGGCTGGTGGCCCGGGCCCGCCACTCCGCGGCGCAGGGCTTCGCCGCGGCCACGATCGAGCTCCCCGGGAGCGGTGATCGGCCCCGTTCCGCCGCCGCCGAACAAGCGCGCGCCGACCTGCGCAGGGCCCTGTCGGCCGGCGAGCCGACGGCCGGCGAGCCGATCGACGAGATCGTCGACCGGCTCGTCCTCCCGCTGGTCGAGAGGGCGGTCCCGGAATGGCGGGCCGCCCTGGACGCCCTCCTCGCGCTGCCCGAGATCGGAGGTCCGGTCGGGTACGCGGGAGGGGTGATCGGCATCGGCATCCGGCTGGCGGTGGTCGAGCCGCGCATCGCGGCCGCCGTCCTGTTCGCCGGGAGCTTCGTGCCCCGCACGCTGCGCGAGGAGGCCCGGCAGGTCACCATCCCGCTCCTGGTGCTGCTGCAGTGGGACGACGAAGGGAACGACCGCCAGATGGCCTTGGACCTGTTCGACGCCTTCGGCGCCGAGGAGAAGACGCTGCACGCCAACATGGGCGGGCACACCGGCGTCCCGCAGTTCGAGGGGGACGACGGGAACCGGTTCTTCGCCCGACACCTGACGGGAGGCGGGCCGTCGGCCAGCAGCAGCGGGTACGGGGTCGGTGCGGGCACGCCCTCGCGATCTTCCGCGGAGATGTCGAACGACGTCGGCCCCGTTCGTAGTCAGGGTGAGAGACCGGCAACGGACCGGTCGTCCATCCAGCGGAGGTCATCATGACTGCCACCTACACGTTCGACGTCTTCGCCAGCCTCGACGGCTACGGCTCCCACTCCGAGGAGGGCGATTGGGGCGGCTACTGGGGCAAGCAGGGCCCCGAGCTGCTCGAGCACCGCCTCGCCTCGTTCGACACACCGCACCGGATGGTGTTCGGGGCCACCACCTTCCGGCAGTTCGTGGAGATGCTGGCCACGAGCACCGAGGCGTCCGAGGTGCGTGACCCGTGGGTCACGAGGATGCGGAGCATGCCGATGACCGTGGTGTCGTCGACGTTGGAAGGGCCCTTCGACTGGCCGGACGCGACGGTCGTGGGCGGCGACGCCGTCGACATCGTCACCCGGCTCAAGCAGGAGTCCGACGTGCCGTTGCGCTCGCACGGCAGCCTGTCGCTGAACTGGGCGCTCATGGCGGCCGGCCTGGTCGACCGCGTCCAGGTGACGATCTTCCCCGTGATCACGGGGAGGACCGGCACGGACCCGGTCCTCGGGGGTGCGGCCGACTTCGACCTCGAGCTGCTCGAGCAGCGGACCCTCGACGGCGACATCCAGGAGCTCGTCTACCGGCCCACCCTGCACGTCAGCCATGGCTGACACTCCTCAGGATGAAGCTCGCGCCCACCGCGCGCTGGACGCGCGGTGGGCCGAGGCCACGTCGGTCAGGGCGCGACTCGCACGAGGGTGGTGACGTCGACGGTCCGGTCGACGACCCCCCGGGCCAGCTCGGTCAACCGCAGTCCGCCGTTGCGGGCGTGTCTGCGGAGGACGGTGAATGCCTCTTCGGGGCTGATGTCGCCCAGGGTGGCGACCACGCCCTTCGCCTGCTCGATGACGATCCTGCTGTTCAGTGCCCCCTGGAGCTGCTCCGCGACGTTCTCGGCACGGCGCACGGCGCGTTCGTGCAGCAGGCCGATGGTGGCCGCGTCGGCGAGGGCCTGCCCGAGACGGGTGTCGGGTCCGCTGAGGCTGTGCTGGTCGATGTGCAGCAGGTTGAGCACCCCGATCACCTCCTCGCGGTGGTGCATCGGCAGGGCGTGCGCCGCGCGGAATCCGGCCTCGGCGGCGCCCTCGGCGAAGCGGGGCCAGCGCCGGCGGGCGGTGTCGATGGTGAGATCGGCGACGACGATCGGTTCGCCGCTGCGCAGGCAGTCCACGCACGGGCCGGCGTCGATGGCGACGGCGAACACCTCGAGGAGCCGGGTTCGTTCCGAGGACGCCGCGGCCACCGAGAGTCCGCCGCCGGTGCCGTCGTTGAGGATGACCCCGGCGGCGGAGACATCGAGCAGTTCGACGCAGCGCTCGCAGAGCACGGTGAGCATGTCGAGAGCGTCGAAGTCTCCGACGAGCGTGTCGGTCAACGCCAGGAAGGTGTCGAGGATCCGGGGTTCACGGCCGTTGCTCATCGGTCGGTCTCCGTACTGGGGCCCGCCGGCCCCTCGACTCGGGAAAGGTCGTGCTCGTCGGGGACGACGCCATCGTCGACGATCCGCCGCCCCGGCGCAGCGTGCCTCAGCGATCGTCAGCGGTCCTGTCGGAGGAAGTCGGTTCCGGACTCCCGGGAGACGATGCTGTGCGCGAGCTCGGTGAGGGGCTGATGGGTCGCGCGGGCGTGCTCGCGCAGGCGCGTGAACGCGGCGCCCATGTCGAGTCCTCCGACCTCGGCGAGCACTCCCTTCGCCTGCTCGACGACGGCCCGGCGGCGCAGGGTGGCCTGGAGCCTCGCCGCGACCGCGTGCTGGGCGTGCAGGGTGCGTTCCTGCAGGACGGTGATGGTGGCCGCGTCGGCGAGTGCCTGGGCCACCCGCATATCGTCCGGCGGCAACGGGCCACGTTCGGCACCGAAGAGGTTCAGGGCACCGATGATCTGGCCCCGCAACCGCATCGGGACGGCGTGCACCGACCGGAACCCCTGCTCGGCGGCCCAGACGGTGAACCGGGGCCAGCGGCCCGCGGCCGGGAGGTCGGGGGCGCTCACCGGTTCGCCGCTGCGGTAGCAGTCGAGGCACGGTCCCTCGTCGGACTGGAGCTGGAAGAGCTCGACCAGGCGGGCCGCCTCACTGGAGGAGGCGACGAGCTGGAGCGTGCCGGACTCGTCGGAGACGAGGAGGCCGGCCGCGGTGGCGGGGAACAGGACGACGCAGTCGACGGTGAGCCCGTGGAGCAGGTCGAGGATGTCGAAGTCGGCCACCAGCGTGTCCGTGAGCCGGACGAACGCGTCCAGCAGCGCCGCCTCCCGCCGGGAGCCAGAGGTGGGCATCACTGCTCCCTGTCGAACCGCAGGGTGCGGGCCACGACGTCACGTGCGACGGCGTCGATCGGCCGGTCGTGGACGAACGCGTGGGCGCGCAGGGTGGCCAGCGCGGCGTCCGGGGAGAGGTCGAGCTGCGCGATGACCATGCCGGTGGCCTGGTAGACCTCTCGGCGCTCCAGCGGCAGATCGGACGGCCAGTCGTCGGGGTTGGGGTCCGGTTCGGGGGCGCCGGCAGGGTCCAGCCTCGCGATGGGTCGCGAGCCGAGGACGGTCCAGAACGCGACCTCCGCGGCGCGCCGTGCGCGGGCCAGGTGCTCGGGGTCGAACTCACCGGGCTGGTCGCGGTAGAAGTCGAGGACACCGATGCTGATCGGTCCACCGTGCAACGGGAAGACGTACATCCCCCGCGCCGGCGTGTCGCGCCGGGCGGCCGCGGCGAAGACCGGCCACCGCTCCTGGGTGCCCTCGGCGATGTCCGGCACCAGCACCGGGAGGCGGGATTCGAAGGCCTGCACACACGGGCCCTCACCCAGGCGGAACTGGAGTTCGTCGATCTTGGTGGCGACGGCGTCGCTGGCCCACAACAAGACCTGATGATCATTGCTCGTCATCGCGGTGATCGCTGCCCCGGTCACCGGCAGCGTGTCGATGCACAGCTCGCAGATCCGTTGCGCGGCGCGCCGTCCGCCGGCGGCGCCTGCGGTCGCGAGACGATCGTCGAAGCCGGACGGCCCGGTCACCACGACCACCGGGCCGGGCAGGCCTTCTCGGCTCGGTCGAGGACACGTCGACCGTCGGGAGACGCCATCTCGGTGCCACCGCTCCTCGTTGTCGCCATGCCGTACCCCTACTCCGACCGGTCGTCCGACCCTCGTGACGCAGGCCCTCGCTGCGGACCGTCAGGCTAGCCCCGGTCACTCCACGACGGGCTCGTCGTCGAGCATGTCCTCGGGGGTGGACCTCGCCCGACCTGATACAGGACGGTGAGGGAGTGGTGACGGGGGGTCGGGCACGGCAGCGCCGCGGGATCTGGGCGGTGGTGATCGCGCTCGCCGGGGTGGTGCTGGTGTTCTTCGTCGTGCGCCTGGTGACGGACGTCCCCAATGTGGTGGCGGGCGTGCTCCCGTCGGCGGGATCGTTCGAGTACCGCTACGCCCAGCACCCGGTGCCGGCCTACGTGCACATCGTCCCGGGGATGGTGTTCCTCCTGGGAGCGCTGTTCCAGCTCTCGGGCAGGCTCCGGGCCCGGCACCTTGCCGCGCACCGGCGCCTCGGGCGGGTCCTGGTCGCCGCGGGTCTGCTCAGTGGTGTGCTCGCGGTCGTCGTCGGGGCGTGGTTCCCGTTCGGCGGGCTGCTGGAGGCCAGCGCCTCCGTGGTGTTCGCGGCGTGGTTCGTGGTCACCCTGGTCGTCGCGTGGCGAGCGGTGCGTCGCCGTGACGTGCTCGCACACCGCCGGTGGATGATCCGGGGCTTCGCCGTCGCCCTCGGCGTCGGCACGATCCGGGTCTGGATCGGGGTGTTCCAGCTGGTCGGGCTGCTCGCCATCCAGGACGGTCGGGGTGCGCAGTACTTCGGACTCGCTTTCTGGCTCGCCTTCGTCCTGCACGCCGTGGCCGCCGAGGCCTACCTCCGCGCGCGACCCCGCCCGGGCCCCGTCCGCCGCCGCACCACGTCCGCGTCCGACCCCGTGCGCGCCACCGGCTGAGGGCCCGGCTCGGTGCCGGCCGGTACCCGTGCCGGGGTGGTGCGCCCTGCCAGGATGGTGCGTCGTGGTGGGCCGTCAGAGAGCCGAGCAGTTGTGGCGCGAGCAGTCGGCGTGGTCGCAGACCGCGGACCGGATGAAGGGCCGCATCGTGCGGGCCCGGCTCCTGGCCCTGGGCACGGTGGTCCTCGTGGCGCTCGCCGCCACGACGGCGGCGAGCACGGCCGCCGGTGCTCCCCTGGTGGCGAAGCTGCTGGCCGGGCTCGCCGCCGTGGGGTCGGGGGTCCTGCCGCTGTTGCGGCCCGCGTGGAGCGGGCCGGCGCTGAAGAACTGGACCCGGGCCCGGTCGGTCTCGGAGGCGCTCAAGAGCGATGTGTACCTCTGGCTGGCCCGCCTCGCCCCGTATCAGGATGACGACGACGCCGTCGAGCTGACGAAGCGGACCGGACTGGTGCTCGTCGACGCCGCGGACCTGGAGAAGCATCGGTCGGGCATCCAGCCCGTCGCGCGGGACCTGCCTCCGGTGGTGGATGCCGCCAGCTTCTTCGCCGTCCGCGTCGGTGGTCAGATCGACAAGTACTACCGCCCGAGGGCGGCGCTGCTCCGCAGGCGCCTGAAGCAGTTCCGGATGGTCGAGATCGCGCTGGGCGCGGCCGGTGTGGTGCTGGGTCTCGTCGCGGCACTGGCGGCACTGTCCCTCGCGGCGTGGATCGCGGTGGTGGCCACCGTGACGACCGCGTTCGCCGTTCATGTCGCGGCGACGCGGTACGAGTTCCAGGAGATCGAGTTCACCCGGACCGCGGTCCGTCTCGAGCAACTCACGGAGGAGGCCGAGCAGTACTCCGGCGACCCATCGGGCCTGGGTGCGGCAGCGATCAAGGCCGAGGACGTGATCTCGATCGAGAATCAGGGGTGGATGGCGAAGCTCAGCGAGGATCCCCCCGAGCAGAAATCAGCCGAGCCGAAGCGGTCGGCGCCGACGTAGCAGGGGCCGGGGCCCGCGACAAGGTCGGCGGCTCGCGGAACGACGTTCCCGCCCCCTTCAACGTATAGCGGGTGGTGGGACTTGCCGCAAGACCCGGGTCCGGGCCCAGAATCGCGCCCGGATCGGGCTGCGTGCCCGCAGGAATTGCCGTTCCCGGAAGGAGAGCGAATCTCCTGATGTTCTCCCGCTGCGCCACCACACCGACGTCCGACGCCCCGAGCAGCCCGAGTAGCACGAGAATCACGGACGAGCCGGACCGTGCGCCGAACGAGGGTGCTGCCGATCCCGGTCGGCGCGGCAGTGCTCTGGTCGGCCTGGTCCTGGACATCGGTCTGCCGCTGGCCGGCTATTACGTCCTGCACGCCCTCGGCGCCTCCGACTGGGCGGCTCTGCTGGCCGCCACCGCCGCCGCCGGGGTCCGGCTGGTCGCCGTCGCGCTGTGGACCAGGCAGGTCTCCTGGTTCGCCGCGGTGATGCTCGGTGTGTTCGGCGTCGGCCTCGCGCTCGCCTTCGTCGGCGGCGACCCCCGATTCCTGCTGCTCAAGGACTCCTTCACCACCGCGACGATCGGCGCCGTGTTCCTGGCCAGCCTGCTCGGCGAGCACCCGTTGACGCTGGCCGGTGCCCAGAGCTGGCAGCCCCATCGTGCGCGGGCGCTCGAGGTGCTCTACCGCAGCAGGCCCGCCGCGCGGCGCGCCTTCCGGGGCAGTGCCCTGGGCTGGGGCACGGGGCTGGTCGCCGAGTCGGTGCTGCGCGTCCCGCTGATCTACGTTCTGCCCCTGGACGTCGCGGTCGGGGCCTCCACCGCCTTGATGATCGTGACCATGGCCGCGCTCGCGGTGTGGAACGCCGTCTACATCATGCGAGCCGCCCGTCGCGATCCCGCGCTGTCGGTCCTCCTCCCCGGTCCAGGGACCCGCGGGGGAACCCGGTGATCACCCGGGATCGCGCGGAGATCGGGCGGGCGCTGGACGCGGGCGCGGCCGTGGTCCTCCCGATGCCGACCCCGCTGCCCTACGTCGTCGCAGGGACCGACCCGGCGGCGGTCAACGCGGCGAAGGGGCGTCCACCGAGCCAGCCGACCGGGCTCGGTGTCGTCGACTTCGGGGTGGTCGAGCCGTGGCTCGCGCTCGATCCACCGTCTGCCGCCCTGGCGCGCAGGCTGACCGACGACCTGCTGCTCAACCTGTTCCTCCCGGTGAGCGAGCACGCCCCGGACTGGCTGCGCCCGGCCTCGGCCACGGGGCTGGTCGGGGTCACCACCGCCTGCGCGGAGAGCGTGCGCCCCCTCCTCGAGAGCCGCGGCGGGCACCTCGCGCTCTCCAGCGCCAACCGCACCGGGGAGGACGTCGCGGTGCGCGCGGCGCAGGCCGACGCGCAGTTCGACGGTCGGCTGCTCGTCCTCGACGGTGACGACGAGCGGGACCCGAGCGTGCCGTGCGGGTCCGCCGCGATCGTCGTCGTGCGCCCCGGCGGGGAGCTGCAGCTGTCCCGCGGCGGTGTCCAGAGCGCCGGGCGCGACCCGGGCGCTTTCCTCGAGGCCCTGCGACGCGGCGGGCCGCTGATGCGTCAGGAGCATGCGATGGGGTTGACCGCCGAGGAGCGTCTGGAGATCCACGAGGTGATCGCGCTGCACGGTCACCTGACCGACGCCGGCGCGTACGAACGGTTCGCCGAGGTGTTCACCTCCGACATGGAGGTCGACGCCGTCGACCTCGGTCGGGCACCGTTGCCGCCGGGTGATCCGGACCGGCCACGCCTGGACCACTACATCGATGCCGCGCGGCGTATCGGGCCCGGCGACACGCTCGGCCTGCTCGTGCTCAGGACATCGGAGACAGGTGATGTCTCAGCACATCGCGGACACTGAGTAGGCCTGCGGGCGGGCTGGTCATGGTCGTGGCCAGCCTGCTCGGGTGGGCAGAACAGGGTTCGAGATGGATCCCGCGCTCGTTGCCGCGGTGGCGCGCGCCGCCGCCGGCGAGAAGATCAACGTGAGTCGGGTGTGCCGGGAGCACGGCGTGTCTCGAGCGGTGTTCTACCGCAAGCTCAACCGGTTCCTCGAGCAGGGCAGCGGGGGGCTGGCGCCGCGTTCACGCGCCCCGCACACCCACCCCACCGTGACACCGGCGCACGTCACCGAGGCGGTGGTCCGGGCCCGGAAGGAACTCGTCGACGACGGCTGGGACCACGGAGCGCTGACGATCCGCTGGCGGCTGCTCGACATCGCCCGCAGCGGTCTGCACCCCACCGGCGGCCCGGTACTCGACCGCGGCGAGGTCCCGTCCCGGGCCACCATCCACCGCGTCCTGGTCGAGCACGGTCAGGTCACCCCGCAGCCCCGCAAGCGCCCGCAGCGGGGGCGCCAGTTCGTGCACCCGGCCCCGAACGCGGTCTGGCAGATCGACGGCACCACCACCGCGCTCGCCGACGCCACCCGCGCCACCATCGTGCAGGTCATCGACGACCACTCCCGCCTCGACCTGGCCTGCCACGCCGCGCGCAGCGAGAACAGCGAGGACATCTGGGCGGCCCTGACCGCCGGCTTCGAGGTCTACGGGCACCCGGCGTGCGTGCTCTCCGACAACGGCACCGCGTTCTCCGGCAAACGCCGCGGCTGGCCCCTGGTCGAGATGGAACGACGGCTGGCCGAGCTGGGGATCACCACCATCGTGTCCTCGATCGGGCACCCCCAGACCTGCGGGAAGAACGAACGCGCCCACCAGACCCTGCAGCGCTGGCTGGCCGCCCGACCCGCCCCGCGCACCCTCGCCGAGCTGCAGGCCCTGCTCGAGACCTACCGGCGGGGCTACAACCACCGCCGCCACCAGAGCCTGGGCGGAGACACCCCGCATCAACGCTTCCACGCCAGCGACCGCGCCCGCCCCGCCGGCCCCGCACCCCGCGTGGCCGGACACCTCACCCGCACCGTCTCCACCACCGGAGTGATCAGACTCAGCGCCACCTCCATCGGCCTGGGCCGACGCCACGCCGGCGCCACCGCCGACGTGTTCTGGCAGGGCGACCGCGTCACCGTCCTGGTCGCCGACACCGTCGCCGCCAGCCTTACCCTCGACCGCAGCATCCGCTACCAGCGGAGCACCAACCTGTCTCCGATGCGCTGAGACAGACCTGTGTCAAATGTGCTGAGACATCACAGCGACACGCTCGGCCTCCACGTCACCAACATCGTCACCCGCGCATGGGGCGACGGTGCCCGCGCGTGGTCGAAGGGCGTCCTCGTGAACGAGGACGGGTCGGTCGCCAGCTACACCTACGAGGACCACCTCGTACGAACGGACCATGGCTGGCGCATCAGGCACCGGACCGTCACGACCCGTCGTGCGGCCGGACGTGGGGGCGAGCGGGTCCTCCTGCCCGACTGACGCGACGCGCGGCCACTCCTTCTCCCGAAGTCCGACTCCCGCGTCGTTGTCATCGGACGCAGCCGTACGGGACGATCACTCGTCGGAAGGGCGACGGCGGCCGACGCGGCGGGGCGGCCGGTCGCGGCGCGCGGTCTCGGGAAGGGGGTTCGGCGTGACCCCGATGACGCGGGTCGCGGCGTTCTGTGATCGGTACGGGCTCGGGGTCCCGATCATCCAGGCGCCGATGGCGGGCGCCTGCCCGCCGGGTCTGGCCGTCGCCGTCGCGGAGGCGGGCGGCATGGGCGCGGCCGGGGCGGTGCTCGACTCCCCGGAGGCGATCGAGGCGTGGGTCCGGACGTATCGCGAGGGCTCGTCGGGCCCGTTCCAGATGAACCTCTGGATTCCGGACACGCCGGCGCCCGGCGATCCGGGTGAACAGCGCGCGCGCCGCTTCCTGGAACGGCTCGGCGCGCCGGGGGAGCCCGGGGGGCCGGCGCCGGTGTTCGCCGAGCAGTGCGAAGCCCTCCTGGCGGCCGCGCCGACGGTCATCTCCTCGATCATGGGTATGTTCGACCCGCCGACGGTCGAGCGGATCCACGGGGCCGGCATCGCGTGGTTCGCGTGCGCGACCACGCTCGAGGAGGCCCTGGCGGCCGAGGAGGCCGGCGCCGACGCGGTGATCGCCCAGGGCGTCGAGGCCGGTGGGCACCGCGGGACGTTCGACCCGACCGCGGCCGGGTCGACCGCGGTCGGGCTCGTGGCACTCGTACCGGCGTTGGTGGACGCCCTGCGCGTGCCGGTGGTGGCCGCCGGCGGCATCGCGGACGGCCGGGGGCTGGCGGCGGCCCTGGTGCTCGGGGCCAGCGCGGTCCAGGTCGGGACGGCGTATCTGCGCTCTCCGGAGGCCGCGATCGCGGACTCGTGGGCGGCGGGTCTCGGGTCGGCGGCTCCGGAGACGTCGGTGCTCACCCGGGCCTACTCGGGACGGCCGGGTCGGGCGCTGCCGACGCCGTTCGTCCGGGCCTGGTCGGCCGACGACGCCCCACCTCCGGCGCGATACCCGGTGCAGCGCGGCCTGGTCGCCCAGTGGCGCCGCGGTCGACCCACGGGCGCCGAGCAGACGGGGGCGGTCGCGGTCGATGCGGTCAACCACTGGGCGGGTCAGGCCTCCCGCCTGGCCCGGGCGGAGCCCGCGGGAGCGATCACGGCGGAGATGTGGCGGTCGGCCCGGGCGCTCCTGTCGGAGTGAGGTCCGCCGGTGTCCGCGCCGGACGGATGGTCGTCGCCGCGGTGAGGGCGGCCACCAGGGTGATGCCGGCGGCGAGCACGGCGACGGCGCTGAACGCGGGCCCGTCGACCTGGCCGGGGACCACGAGGCCCAGCACGGTCACGCCGACGAGGACCCCGACGGGGCGGGCGGTCTGCAGGACGCCGGAGGCGACGCCGCTGCGCTCCGTGGGAACCCGGTCGAGGGCGAGCTGCGTCAGCGGCGTCACGGTCAGACCCACCCCGAGCCCGGCGACCGCGAGCCCGGCGGTGACGTCGGCCAGGCCGGCCCCGTGGTCGGCGAGCAGCAGCATCCCCACCGCGAGCAGGATCAGACCGATCGTCGGCAACGGTGCCCCCGGCACCCGCGCGAGCAGGCGGCCCGACAACGGCGACATGATCATGAACGGGATGATCGTCGGCAGATAGATCAGCCCGGTCTCGAGGGCATCGCGATGCTGGGCTCCCTGCAGGAACAGGCTGAGGAAGACGAGCACGCCGAAGTACGCGCCGGCTCCCAGCGCCATGGTGACCACGGCGCCGGCGAACGTGCGGTCCCGGAACAGGCCGAGGTCCACGACCGGGTCGTCCGCTCGCCGCTCGACGGCGACGAAGCCCACCAGGCCGGCGAGCCCCACCCCGGCCGGCACCAGCACATCGCCCCCCGCCCATCCGACCTCGCCGGCGCGGATGGCGGCGTACATCAATGCGGCGAGCCCGAGGGTGAACGTCGAGACGCCGAGGAGATCGAACCGGGCGCGGGCGCGTCCACCACGGAGCTCGGGCAGCATCGTCCTGGCCGCGAGGGCGAGGGCCGCCGCCACCGGAACGTTCACGACGAAGACCGACCGCCAGCCGAACGCGTCGGTGAGCGCGCCGCCCGCGAGCGGACCGACGACGAAGGACGCCGCGGCGAGGGCGCCGTAGATTCCGATCGCCCGGCCCCGTTCCCGGGGTGGATACGTGCTCACGAGCAGGGCGAGCCCGCTCGCCGTCACCACGGCGGACGAGGCGCCCTGCGCCGCCCGCGCGACGTCGAGGACGAGCGCCGAGGGCGACAGCCCGCAGGCCACGGACGCCCCGGCGAAGGCCAGGAGGCCGGCCACGAAGACCCGGCGCCGTCCGAAGCGGTCGCTGAAGTCTCCCGCGGTGACCAGGAGCGCCGCGCTGAGCAGCGCGAACGCATTGACGACCCACTGGAGCTCGCTCACGCCGGCCGCGAGGTCCCGGTGGATGTCGGGCAGCGCCAGATTGACGGCGGTGGTGTCGAGACCGGCGAGGAAGCCGGCGCCCGCGGCGATCGGCAACGCCCAGCGGCGTCCTCGGTCGCCGGCCACCGCGGGTCGTGCGCGGGTGGAAGGACGGTGCGTGAGCATCGGTCTCACACCACCCGTCGGGTCGAGGTGTTCCGGCGGTCGTGGGTCCGGCGGTGCAGCAGCACGACCGCGACGAGCCCCGGCACGCACGGCAGCAGCCCGAGCACGCCGAGCCACGGCGGCAGGATCGGTGCGCCGTACTCCGAGATCGTCAGATCGAGGACGGCGACGGCGGTGCCGACGAGGAGGAGCGCGGTGGCGACCGGTCGGGTCCACCGTCGTCCCCGACGGGCCGCCCGGATCGTCACGAGCCACCCGGCGACACCGAGCAGTCCGACGACCACCAGGTAGGTCGAGATCAACGTCGGCGCCGGCGGACTCGCCCCCGAACCGGCGTACACCGACTGCAGGTGCGCCTCGATGGTGTGCAGGGTCAGCTGATCGACGATCGGTGCGGCCAGCGCCACGAGGGTGAGGACCAGACCGGCGACCAGCGCGCCGATCGGGGCGCGCGTTGCGGGCGGGCGCGGAGGGCGGGCGGGCGTCCTGCTCCTGGTGACGTCCTGCGCTCCGGCGTGTTCGGTGGGCATGACAGGGTCCTCCCCCGTGCGATGGGTGGTTCGTCCGCGGGGCACCGCGGAACGAACGAGTGGTCAGTCGTGTGAGGTCAGGGCGCGAGCGCGCGACGCAGGACCTCGCCGAGCTCGGCGATCTGCCGCTGGGAGATCTCGGCGGACAGGATCGCCTGCGAGCCGTGGAAGGTGCCGGGCCAGTGGTGATCTCCACCGAGACGCCCGCCTCGAGCAGGCGCAGCCCGTAGGTCAGGGCCTCGTCCCGGAGAGGATCGAGCTCGGCGGTCGTCACGTACGCGGGCGGCAGACCGGACAGGTCGGAGGCCCGCGCCGCGGCCGCGTAGGCCGAGGTGGTCGGCTCGGGCGAAGCGCCGAGGTAGTGCCGCCACATGAGGGTGGCCTTGTCCCGGGTCATCCAGGGCGTGTCGGTGAAGTGCCGCGCCGACCAGGACTCCTGCCGGTCGTCGAGGACGGGCTGGTTGAGCAGCTGGAAGCGGATCGACGGTCCGCGCTGGTCCCGTGCCCGTAGGGCGGTGGCCGCCGCGATGCCGGCCCCGGCGCTGTGGCCGCCGACCGCGATCCGGTCGGGATCGACACCGAGCTCGGATGCGGACCGGGCGGCCCAGCCCAGCACGGTGTACGCGTCGTCCAGGGCCGCGGGGAAGGGGTCTTCGGGCGCCCGCCGGTAGCCCACCGAGATCACGACCGCGCCGGCGCCGCTGGCGACCCGGGCGGCCCAGGGGTGCTCGGTGTCGAGGTCGCCCATCACGAATCCGCCGCCGTGGAGCCAGACGACGGCGCCCTGCGCCATCGGCGGCCGGTAGATCCGGACCGCGACGTCCGGATCCCCGGGCACGACGCGGTCCTGGATCTCCATCCCGGCGGTGTCCGGGGGCGGCGCCGACGCGGCGAGCGTGGCGAGGTTCGTGCGTTCGAGCACCGGGTCGGTCAGGTCGGCCGGGGGGAACAACGGGAGGAACGGTTCCAGTTCGGGGTTCATGCCGACCATCGTCGTGACGGGCGTCCCCGGCGGCGTCCGCCACGCGTCGGGAAACGACGCCCGATCACGCACCGATCGGCGCCCCCCGCGTTCCGGTCAGGCGGCGCCCCGGAGCAGTCGCCATGCGGTCAGGCCCACGCGCGCCCGCGTCAGGCCGGCGGGATCGGAGAGCGGGATGCTCATGGTCCGTTCCACGTGCTCGAGGCGGCGCGCCACGCTGGTGTGGTGCAGATGGAGGAGCTCCGCGGCCCGGCGCAGCGAGCCCGTGTCGCAGTAGGCGGCCAGGGTCTCCAGGGCCTCGGCGTCGGCCGCGAGGCGCTCGATCGCGACGACGTCCGGGTTCTCCCGCGCGACGTGGTCGGGGACCGTGGCGAGCAGCGCCATGGCCCCCAGGTCGCCGTAGCGGACGACGGGTTGCCGGGCGGTGGCGAAGCGGAGCGCCGTGTGGGCCTGCTGCCAGGACCGGTCGGGGCGCTCGGCGCCGCCGACGCCCGCGCGGACGCCGTCCGGGAATCGCGCCGGGTCGAGGGTGGGGGCGAGGATGACCCCGACGTCGCACAGGCGCGCCGCCTTCACCGGACCGTTCCCGCAGATCATGGTGCCCACCTGGTGGAGGGGCAGCGGTGAGAGCACCGCGGCGACGCGGACGGGCAGGTCGGGGGCCAGGCCCAGGAGCCGGAGCGCCCGGGCCCGGCTCGTCTCGTCGCTGTCGGACCCGATCGCGAGCTCGACGAGGGCGGGATCGGCCATGGTCGTCGGCGCCGCGCCGTCCCGCTCCACGACGGTGGCCGCGGCGAGGGCGAGCCGTTCGAGCAGCAGATCGTCGAGGGGACCGGGCACGTCCACCCGTTCCAGCCACGCCGTGCCGATCTCCTCGTGGTCGAGGGTGATCGACTTGAGCGTCGAGGGCCGCGTCGCCGGACTCGGCGCGCCCCCACCGTCCGGGGTCGAGCGGACCAGGCGCCCCGTGCCGTGCAGCTCGATCCCCACGACGCATTCGGCGAGGCCCGCCGACGCCCGCACGAGCGCCGGGACATCCACCCGACGACTGACGAGGGTGTCGTAGAACATCACGACACGGATCGCGCCCTCGACATGCGTGTCCAGCTGCGACAGCCGGACGACCAAGGCCTCCACGTCTGAAGCATAAGCAACGATCGGTGCGCTGCGAGCCGTCGTTGTCGACGGATGGCGGAGGACTTATTCCTGTCCGACCGTGACGATGACGGAGGGACGCAGACGAAGGAGACCGACGTGCCGATCCAGAACCCGCCGCCTGTCGTGTCACACGACGAGTGGCTCGCTGCCCGCATGAACCTGTTGGCCGCGGAGAAGGAGCTCACCCGGGCACGGGACCGGGTCAACGCCGAGCGCCGTCGCCTGCCGATGGTGCGCATCGACACCCCCTACGTGTTCGGTGGCCCGGACGGCCCCGTCGGGCTGCTCGACCTGTTCGAGGGTCGCACGCAGCTGGTGATGCATCACTTCATGTGGTTGTTCGACCTCGACGCCGACGGGACCGAGTATCCCGCGGGACCACGGCTGCTCGAGTTGTTCGGCGGCCGCCGACACGATCCCGGCGCATCTGACCGGGCTGCACATCCGGGACACCACCCTGGTCGCGGTGTCGCGGGCGCCGTTCGAGACGCTCGCGGCGTTCCGCGAGCGGATGGGCTGGACGTTTCCCTGGTACTCGTCCTGGGGGAGCGAGTTCAACTACGACTTCCACGCCTCGGTCGACGACCGGGTCGCGCCGGTGCGGATCTTCGACCGGACCGAGGCCGAGATGGCCGCGGCCGGCACGCCCTGGACCGAGAGCATGCGCGGTGACTGGCCCGCGATCAGCGCCTTCCTGCGTGTCGGCGACGAGGTCTTCCACACCTACTCCGCCTACGGCCGGGGCGTCGACCTGGTCGGCGCGCCGCCCGGGTTCCTCGGCCACTACCTCGACCTGACGGCTCTCGGTCGTCACGAGGAGTGGGAACGACCTCCGGGCCGGGCGACCCCCCTGGGTCTCCAGGCCGGCGGCCCGAACCTCCGCCTCCCCGATGAGTACGACGAGGATGCGAGACACGAGAAGGGTTAGATCAGGTCGGGGGTGCGGCACCCGCGCGCAGCAGGTCGCCGCGACTCACGACACCGACCATCCGGTCCTCGTGGTCGACGACGGGCAGGAGGCGCAGGCGGCGGCCGACCATCGAGCGGGCGACCTCCCCCACCGGGTGCGTGTCGCGGACGCAGACGACGTCGCGGGTCATGGCCTCGCCGACGTACTGCGGGGTCGGGGTGCGTCGACCGGACAGCGTGTCCGGCACGAGGTCGGCCTCGCTGAGGATGCCGACGACGCGCGCGTCCTCGTCCAGCACCGGCAACGCGGTGTACCGGTGCTCCTGCAGGATGCCGACCGCCATGGCGACGGACATCGCCTCCCATGCCTCGCGGACGTCGGCCAGCGGTGTCATCACGTCGGCGGCGGTGGGCCCCGACCGGAGCTCGTCGCCGCCGGACCGGACGAACCGGGGCCGTTCGCGGCCGCGGACCCGCTGGACGAGCCGGCCGACCGCGCCACCCGAGGGCCCGGGACCGAGAATGTCGCCGCGCGTCACGATGCCGGCCAGTGCGCCGTGCTCGACGATCGGCATCGCCCGCACCTCCCCGTACTCGCGCATGCGGTGCGCGATGACCGTGATGGGGGCGTCCGGGGCCATGGTCATCGGGTCGCGGGTCATCACGTCGGCCACCGTGGAGGCCGGGCGCACGTCCGCGGCGGTGTCGGTGTCGGCACGCAGGAGATCGAAGGTCGTGACGATGCCGACGAGGCGGTAGCGGTCGTCGACGACCGGCAGGGCGCTGAACCGGTTCTCGGTGAGCACGAACCGGACCCGCTCGATCGACGTCTCCGGCGAGACCGAGACCACGCGGGTGGTCATCACGTCCCGGGCGCGCACCACCATCTCGGCATTGTCGGCCATCGGCGCCCGGACGTCGCCCACCATCTCGTCGTCGCCGGCCGGCCCGTGCCACCATGCCTGGCGTGCCACTCGTCCTCTTCGCCGGGATCTCCGTGCGCGACTACACCGCCGCGATGGACTGGTACGTGCGGTTCCTCGGGTCGGAGCCGACCTTCGTCGCCCACGCGACGGAAGCGGTGTGGGAGCTCGCCGAGAACCGCCTGGTCTACGTCAACGAGGACGCCGCGCGCGCCGGTCACTCCGTCCTGACCTACTTCGTCGACGACCTGGACGCCGCCGTCGACGCCGTCGCGGAGCGCGGGATCGAGCCGGTGGCACGGGAGAGCTACCCGGGTGGCGTCCGCAAGATCGTGTTCCGCGATCCCGACGGCAACGAGATCGGCCTCGGCGGCGGGCCGGACTGAGGGAGAGGTCCGGCCCGACCGGGACGCGGCGACGCCGTGGGGCGACCGTCCGGTGACGACAGGTGACGGGGCTGGACACGCACCGCGAGATGGATTGTCGTTCGACCATGATGAGGTCTCCCGCCCCGGGCGCACCGCGAGGGCGACCGGCGGAGATCTTCGTCGGGCGCCGCGGCGAGGTCGAGGAGATCGCCGCCGCCCTCGCCGACGCCGACGGGGGCCAGCCCCGGATCGTCCTGGTCGAGGGCGACGCCGGGATGGGCAAGACCTCGCTGCTGGCGCGGGCGCTCGACGGCTGCAGGGAGCGTCCCGGTGGCGCGACCGTGCTGCGCGGGGGCGGCGACGAGGCGGAGTCGGAGCTCGCCTACGGGCTGCTCGACCAGCTCGTCGCCGAGGTCGACGCCGACGTCCTGGACCGGTTCCCCCTCGCCCGGCCGGCCCGTGACCCGCGCGTCGACCCGATGGCGGTCGGCGCGGACCTGCTCGGCGTCCTCGGTGCCCTCTCCGTCGACCGGCCCGCCGTCGTCGTGATCGACGACGCGCAGTGGGCCGACGACCTCTCGGTGCGCGCGGTCGTGTTCGCCCTGCGGCGGTTGCGCCACGACCGGGTGCTCGTCGTCCTCGGCGTCCGCGGAGCGGGTGCGGGCGCACCGCCGGACGAGCGCGGCCCCGGCGTCGACCCGCGGTGGGAGCGGGCGCTCGCGTCCGTCGGAGGCGCTCGGCGGCTCACCCTTCGCGGGCTCGACCCCACCGAGCTCTCCGAGCTCGCGGTGGCCCTCGGGTCGCCGCTCGGCTCGACGGGGGCGGCCGAGCGTCTCTGGCGGCACACCCAGGGACACCCCCTGCACGCGCGCACCCTGGTCGAGGAGCTCCCGCCGGAGGTGCTCGCGGGCACGAGCGGGGTCCTGCCCGCGCCGCGCTCGCTCGCCACCGTCGTGCTCGTGCGCCTCTCGCGGGCGACACCGGACGCGCAGGCCCTCACGGTGGCCGCGGCCGTGCTCGGGGAGACGTGTCCGCTGGCCCGGGCCGCGGCACTGGCCGGCCTCGACGACCCGGGTGCGGCCCTCGACGACGCGGTCCGGGTCGGCCTGATCGAGGAGCGCCCGGGCGGCCCCGTCGCCCGCATCGGTTTCGTGCACCCGCTGCTGCGCGCGGCCGTCCACGGCGACCTGCCCCCGGCCCGCCGCCGCGCGCTGCACCGGACGGCCGCGACCATGGTCGGCGCGCGCCGCGCGCTCCTCCACCGCGTCGCGGCGGCCACGGGGCCCGATCCCGGCCTCGCGGCGGAGCTCGAGGCGCTCGCCGGGGACGCGTCCGCCGGAGCCGGGGCCGGCGAGACCGCCGACCTGTTGCGGGCCGCCGCCGACCTCGACGTCACCCCCGACGACCGCGAACGCCGCCTGTTCGAGGCGGCGGAGACGCTGCTGGCCCACGGCGAGCTCCGTCGCGCGTCGGCGCTCGAGGCCGATCTCGCCGCGTGCCGCCCGGGGCCCCGGCGCAGCGAGCTCCTCGGGCGAGCGGCCCTGCTCACCGGGCACTTCGCCCGCGCCCGCGCCCAGCTCGACGCCGCCGAACAGCAGGCTGAGCAGGCCGAGCAGCAGGCCGGGCCGGCGACGCGCGTGCGCGGGTCCGTCCGTGCCCACCGCGCGCTGCTCCACCTCCTCGAGGGCGCGCCGCAGCAGGCCGTCGACCTGGCCGCCGCGGCCTTCGCGGACGCCGGCCAGGACCCGGGGATCCGCCCGGCGGCCGGGTTCGCGCTGATCCTCGGCCTGGCCGCCGCCGGGCGCGGGGGCGACGCCCGGGCGGTGCTCGACCTCGCGTCCGGCCCGCCGGAGGCCCGCACGCCGCTGTACGCCGACGCCCTCGTCGTCCGGGGAGTGCTGGCCGCGTTGGCCGACGACGACGCCGAGGCGGCCGGGGCCCTGGAGGAGGCGGTCCGGCACGCCCGCGCGGGCGAACCGGTGCGCACCCTGGCGCTCGCCACCGCCTTCCGGGCCGCGGTCGCCGACCGCACCGGCGAGCAGGGCGGTCTCGCGGGTCTCGAGGTCGCCGTGGCCGCGGCACGCGACGGCGGCGTGGCGTTCGCCGAGGCCATCGCGCACGGCCTGACCGCCCAGGTGCTCGCCGTGCGCGGCCGGGACACCGAGGCCCGCGCCCACCTGGCGGCGGCGCTCGGCGACGGCCCGGCGTGGTGGGGCGCGGCGCTCTCCACGAGCGTCGCGGGCGCCGTCGTCGCCCTCGCCGCCGACGACCCGGCCGGCATGCTCGCCGCGCTCGAGCCGGTCCTGCGCCCGGAGGTCCTCGTCCTCGCCGACGGTCTCGGCTCGTTCGTCCCGCGGGTCCTGCACGCCGAGGCCCTCCTGCGCGGCGGCGACACCGTCGGGGCGGCGACCGCACTGGACGCGCTGGACGGCCACCTCGCCGAACGGGTCCCCGGCCGCTGCGCGCTCGACGCCGCGCGCCTGCGGGCGCTGCTCGCCGAGGCGGCGGGCCGGCCGGACGCCGCGCGGGTCGCCCTCGAGGACGGCCTCGTGCTCGCCGAGGGGATGCGCGCCCCGCTCGCCGTCGCCCGGACGGAGACCGAGCTCGGGCGCCTCCTGCTGACCGTCGGTGAGCGCCGCGCCGGGGTGGACGCCCTGCGCTCGGCGCGTGACCGCCTCCGGGGCCTGGACGCGGTCCCGTTCCTCGCCCGGACCGAGCGACTGCTGCACGACGCCGGCCTCACCCCGGCCCCCGGCGAGGAGGCCCTCGGGCTGACCGCTCACGAGGAGGCGGTCGTCGCCCTCGTCGTGTCCGGGCGGAGCAACCGCGAGGTCGGCCGCGAGCTCTTCGTCACCCCGCGCACCGTCGCGTACCACCTGAGCAACGTCTACGCGAAGCTCGGCGTCGCCTCCCGCCGCGAGCTCCGCGACCGGCTCGCCCCGCGCTGACCGGCGGTGACCGACCCGGCACCGAGCGCGGGCTGGAAGGCCGACTGGAAGCCCCGACCGGGGCCGTCACCCCTCCGCGCGCCGCACCCTCGTCCGGAGAGGGAACGGCACGCGGAGGGAGACCCGGATGCAGATGACCGTCGACCTGCTGCGCGCGGACGACGGGCGGCTCGAGGGCACCCTCACCACGGACACCGGCGACAGGCTGCCGTTCTCGGGCACGCTCGACCTGCTGCGGCTCCTCGAGGACCTCACGCTGCCCCCCGGATCGGCCACCCCGGCGGGCGGTCCGTGGTGAGCGCGCCGCCGGCCCGCGTCGCGGGGATCAGCGGGCTCGTCTTCACCGCGCTGTTCGTCGTCGCGCTCGTGCTGCTGCACCGGGCCCCGCACCTCGCCGACCCCGACGCGACCTACGCGACGTTCTACGCCCGCGACGGCCAGATGCTGTTCGTCGCCATCGGGCTGTACCTGGTGCCGCTCGCCGGCATCGCCTTCCTGTGGCACATGACCGCGATCCGCGCGGTGCTCGACACCCTCACGCCCGCGCCGTCGGCGATGGCGCACGGGCTCAACCTGCTCGCCGGCGCGGTGTTCGTGACCATGCTGTTCGCCGGGTCCGCCGCGGTCGGGGCGGTCGCGCTGTCCGACTACCTCGGGGGCCCGCCGATCACCGACCCGTCGGTGGCACGCGCGCTGACCGCCGTCGGCTACGGCCTGGTGTTCGTCTTCGCGGTGCGCGGCGGCGGCATGTTCGCCCTCACGACCACCACCCTGCTCCGCGCCGGCGGGGTCCTGTCGACGGCGTGGTCGGTCGTCGCCTACCTGCTCGCCGCGTTCCTGCTGCTCGCGGCGACCAGCAACCCCGCGGCGCTGCTGGTCTTCCCCGCCTGGGTGGTCCTGGTCGCGGTCGCCCTGCTCGTGCACGACCGCCGTGTCGCGGCCCGGACGGACCCCGCCGCGGACCGGCCCGCGCCCGTCCCCGAGACCACCCCCGCCGATCGCCGAGAAGGGCACCCGCGATGACCGCCTCCGACACCACCGCTCCCCCTGCCGCCGCGCGGACCGTCGACGACGTCCCCGGCCCGAAGGGCGTGCCCCTGCTGGGCAACGTGCGCGAGGTCCACGCGGCCACGCTGATCCAGGACCTCATGGGCCTCGCGCGCGAGTACGGGCCCATCTACGCGGTGAGCTCGCCGTCCGGGACCCGCTACGTCGTCTCCGGTCTCGAGATGGTGGACGACCTCTGCGACGACGCCCGGTTCGACAAGCTCGTCGGGCTCAGCCAGCGCGAGTTCCGCAAGACCCACGAGAGCGCGGGCCTGTTCACGGCCGACACCGACGACCCGCTGTGGCAGTCCGCCCACGACATCCTGCTGCCGAGCTTCAGCACCTGGGCGATGAAGGGCTACCTCGACCCGATGATCGACATCGCCGAGCAGCTCTGCCTGAAGTGGGAGCGGCAGGCCGCTGACGAGCCGATCGACGTCGCCGCGGACATGACCCGGCTGACCCTGGACACGATCGCGCTCTGCGGGTTCAGCTACCGCTTCAACTCGTTCTACCGCGACACCCAGCACCCGTTCATCGAGGCGATGATGGGCGCGCTGCACGAGACCCAGCACCGCCAGCAGCTGCTCCCGATCCAGGTGAAGCTCCGCCGGGGGGCCCAGCGCCGGCTGGAGGCCGACGCGAAGTACATGGACGACACGGTCCACAAGATCCTCGCCGACCGGAAGGCCGGCGGCGATCCCGGCACCGACCTGCTCGGTCACATGCTGGTCGGGACCGACAAGCAGGGGAACTCGCTGCCCGACCACAACATCGTCGCCCAGTGCGTGACGTTCCTCGTCGCGGGTCACGAGACCACCAGCGGTCTGCTGTCGTTCGCCATCAGCTATCTCCTCAAGGCCCCCGAGGTCGTGGCGCGGGCGCAGGAGGAGGTCGACCGGGTGTTCGGCACCGACCCGTCGGTCGCGCCGACCGTCGCCCAGGTCGGGCAGCTCGGCTACATCCGCCAGATCCTCGACGACACCCTGCGCCTGTGGCCGACCGCGCCCGCGTTCACCCGCCAGGCGCGCGAGGAGACCACCGTCGGCGGCTGGGGCCCGTTCGCGCCGGGCCAGTCGGTGATCGCGCTGACCCCGATGCTGCACCGCCTCGAGGAGGTGTGGGGGGACGACGCCGAGGAGTTCAACCCCGACCACTTCGCCCCCGAGCGCCGCGACGCCCTGCCCCCGAACGCGTTCCGGCCGTTCGGTTCCGGGCAGCGCGCCTGCATCGGGCGCCAGTTCGCGATGCAGGAGGCGACGCTGGTCCTGGCGATGGTCCTCCACCGGTTCGACCTCGTCGACCACGCCAACTACCAGCTGAAGATCAAGGAGTCGCTGACCCTCAAGCCCGAGGGGCTGACGATCCAGGTCCGGCCGCGCGCGGGGCGCACCTGGGGCTCGGCGCCGCGGCCGGTCGCCGCGGCGGCCGCGGCCGCACCGCGCAGCGCGTCCCTGCCCGTCGCGGACCCCGACCGCCACGGCACCCCGCTGCTGGTGCTGTTCGGCTCGAACCTCGGCGCATCCGAGGATCTCGCCTCCCGGATCGCGCGCGACGGAGGAGACCGGGGCTACACCGCGCGCACCGCCGCGCTCGACGAGGCGACCGGGGAGCTGCCGACCGAGGGCGCCGTCGTGGTCGTGACGTCGTCCTACAACGGGGCGCCGCCGGACAACGCGGGCCGGTTCTGCACCTGGGTCGACGACCCCGCATCGTCGGCCTCCGGCGTCCGCTACGCGGTCTTCGGGTGCGGCAACCGCGACTGGGCCGCGACCTACCAGGCGGTGCCGACGCGGGTCGACACCGCGCTCGAGGCGCGCGGCGCGACGCGGGTGTACCCCCGGGGCGAAGGCGATGCCCGCGGCGACTTCGACGCCCAGTTCGAGAGCTGGTACGCGGGTCTCTGGGACGCCCTCGGGGCCGGGCTCGGCCTGGACGCGTCCGCGACCGCGCACGCCGGGGGCGGGCCGCGCCTCGCGGTGCAGATCGAGCAGCGGCGCACGGCCAGCCCGGTGCTGCAGTCCTACCGCGGCCAGGCGGCGACCGTCCGGGTCAACCGCGAGCTGACCGCCCGCGCGGGAGCACCGGGTGGTCGGTCGGTGCGCCACCTGGAGATCGCGCTGCCCGCCGGCACGTCCTACGCCGCGGGCGACCACCTCGGGGTGCTACCCCGCAACGACGTCGCGCTGGTCAACCGGGTGATCGCGCGGTTCGGCCTCGACGGCGGCCAGTTCGTCACGCTGTCCGCGGCCGGCAGCGCTCCCGCCCACCTGCCGGTCGACGAGCCCTATCCGCTGCTCGCCATCCTGGCGGGCTGCGTCGAGCTGCAGGACGTGGCGAGCCGGGCGGGGCTCGCGGCGCTGGCGTCCTCCCTCCCGGAGGGACCTGCCCGCGACGAGCTCGCGGCCATGGCCGGCACCGACGACGCGGCGACCGCGCGCTACCGCGAGACGATCGCGGCCCCGCGGCGCACCCTGCTGGAGCTGCTCGAGGAGCACCCGGACGCGGCGCTGACGTTCGCCGAGTTCCTCGACCTCGTGCCGCCGCTGCGTCCACGGTTCTACTCGATCTCCTCGTCGCCGCAGGCGGCCTCCGAGGTCGCGCTGACCGTGGGGGTCCTCGAGGGTCCGGCCCGCGCCGGCGACGGCTCGACGTTCCGCGGGGTGTGCTCGGGCCACCTGGCCGGCGTCCCCGACGGGGGGACGGTCTTCGCCTTCGTCCGGCAGCCGAGCATCGCCTTCCGTCCCCCGGAGAACCCTCACGTCCCGATGATCATGGTGGGTGCCGGGACCGGCATGGCGCCCTTCCGCGGGTTCCTCCAGGAGCGCGACGCCCTGCGGGAGAAGGGGGTCCCGATCGCGGAGTCGCTGCTGTTCCTGGGCTGCCGGGACCCCGAGGACGACCTGCTCTACGCCGACGAGCTCACGGCCTTCGAGGCCCACCGCGTGGCGACCCTGATCCCGGCGTACTCGCGGGTCGCGGGCTACCCGAACCGCTACGTCCAGCACGCCGTCGAGGCCTCCGCCGAGCAGGTCTGGGCGGCGCTGCAGCAGGACGCGGTGGTCTACGTCTGCGGCAACGCCCACACGATGGCCCCCGGCGTGCGCGCCGCCCTGGTCGCGGTGTTCCGCGACCGCACCGGGGCCGGTCAGGCCGACGGCGAGGCCTGGCTGGCCGGGCTGCGCGCCGGCGGCCGCTACCTCGAGGACATCTGGGGTGAGACCGCGGTGGTGTGACGGGCGTCACGTCCCCGAACGGTCCGCGCCGCGTGAGGAACGGTTCGCCCGGTGGGTCCTACGGGCATCGGATCCGCAAGGACCGGCGCCGCCGACACGGCGGGCTCCCGCCCGAGGTCCGTGTCCGACATCCGCCGGCCCGCGCGCCGGTACCTGAGGAGTCCTCCGCATGACCGTTCCTCCCAGCACGGCGACCACGGCGCCCGGCGCCGGCACACCGACCGGCGGCGCCGCCCGCGTCCCCGACCCGGCGAACCCCCTGGACACCAGCCAGGGCCGCACGACGATCGCGGACGCGGTCGTCTCCAAGATCGCGGGCCTTGCCGCGCGCGGCCTCCCCGGTGTGTACGGCTTCGGCGGCGGCGCCGCCCGAGCCTTCGGGGCGATCACCGAACGCATCCCCGGCGCCCGTGCCTCCAGCAACCAGGGCGTCGCGGTCGAGGTCGGCGAGCGCCAGGCCGCGGTCGACCTGACCCTCGTCGTCGAGTACGGCGTCTCGATCGTCGAGATCGCGCGCGCCGTGCGCCGCAACGTCATCGCCGCCATCGAGCAGATGACCGGTCTCGAGGTCGTCGAGGTCAACGTCCACGTCGTCGACCTGCACCTCGCCGACGACAGCGACCCGGGACGACGAGCGGCAGGCACCGGCTCCGGCCGCGAGCGACCGCGTCCGGTGACCGGGCGAGTCTCCCGGCCGCCCGGTTTCCGCCGGGAGCGGATCGGCTAGGCCTGTCCTCGGCGCAGCAGGCGCCGACGACAGAGGGAGGTCACATGGAGGACCCGGAGGAGCTCGCCGAGGCCGTGTCGAAGTCGGCCTCGCGGGACGGACGTCGGGTGGCCGTCGTCGAGTCGTTGACCGGCGGACTGGTCTGCAGCGACCTGGCCGCCTCGCCCGGCTCCAGCGAGTGGTTCCGCGGGGGTGTCGTCGCCTACGACCGCACCACCAAGCACGGCGTCCTCCAGGTGCCCGACGGTCCGGTGGTGAGCGAGCCTGCGGTGCGCTCGATGGCTGACCAACGCCGCCTCGCTGTTCGACTCCGACCTCACGCTCTCCGTCAGCGGCGCGGGCGGCCCGGAGCCCCAGGACGACCAGCCCCCGGGGACGGTGTGGTTCGCGGTGGACGACCGTGGCCAGGTGGAGACGTGGAGCCAGCAGTTCCCCGGCGACCCGCCGGACATCCTGCGCTCCACCCGCATCCGCTCGCTGCAGGCGCTGCTCGATCACCTCGGGGCCTGATCCGGTCGTGCCCGCCCTGCGGGCTCGCGGTGGCGCACGAGCCGCCAGGTGACCACGGCGACGACCACGAGCGCGAGGACGCCGAGCAGGACGAGGTCGGGCACCGACGCCCCGACGGCGGTCACCGCGTTCTCCGCGGTCGCCGACGTCTCGGGGTCCGCGCCGACCAGGCCCGCGGTGCCGTCGAAGGCGAGGAACACGACGCCGACGGCGACGAACAGCAGCCCCGACACCGTCGACGTGGTGTGCAGCCGGAGCGGGCCGAGCCGGTACTCCCGCCCGCGCAGCCACGGGCGCCGTCCCAGGTCGAAGCGCTGCCACAGCGCGGCGAGCAGGAACATCGGCGCGGTCATGCCGACGGCGTACACGGCGAGCAGGGTCGCCCCGCGCACCGGTTGCCCGCTCGCGGCGGCCACCGTGAGCACCGCGCCGAGGATCGGGCCGGAGCAGAAGCCCGCGAGCCCGTAGACCGCGCCGAGCCCGACGGTCGAGATCCACGTGCCGCGGGCGGCCATCCGCTGCTGGACGCGGGCGGCCGGCGCGAGCGCCCAGCCCCCGCCGAGGATCTGCACGACGCCCAGGGTGATGACGACGAGGCCCGCGACGGTGATGAGGACGCCGCGGTGCACGGTGAGCAGCGAGGTCAGGGCGGACGATCCCGCACCGAGGGGCACCAGCACGAGGGCGAGCCCGAGCAGGAACACCCCGGTGCGCGCGACGAGCTCGGTGCGCCCGGAGAACGCGTACGCGAAGAACGACGGCAGGAGCAGCGCGCTGCACGGGCTGATCAGCGCCAGCACCCCGCCGAGGAACGCGGCGAGGTAGCCGATGTCGAGCACGTCAGCGGGCCCCGGCGAGGGCGGCGTCGAGGGCCTGCTGGAACGTCGACAGCGGCTGCGCACCGAAGATCAGCCGGTCGCCGACGACGAAGCTCGGCACGCCGCCGACCCCGAGTCGTGCGCCCTCGTCCTGGTCGGCGGCGACGGCCGCGGCGATCGCGGGGTCGGCGTAGTCGCGGCGGAAGCGGTCGACGTCGAGGCCGAGGCGCGTCGCGGTCGCCGCCAGGGACGCGTCGGTGACCAGGCCGCGGTTCTCGGCGGGCTGGTCGGCGTAGAGGGCCGTGTGGAAGTCCCAGAACCGGCCCTGCTCCCCGGCCGCCCGCGCGGCGCGCGCGGCGAGCACCGACTCCGGGCCGAGGTAGGCGAAGTCGTGCCACTCCACGCGGACCTGCCCGGAGTCGACGTACTGACGGAGCAGCGCGGGCTCGGTGCGCGTGGAGTACAGCCGGCAGAACGGGCACTGGAAGTCGCCCCACTCGGCGAGCACGACCGGCGCGTCCACCCGGCCCAGGGCCAGCGGGTCGTCGGCGACACGCCGGGGCACGTCGGCGCGGGTCTGCGCCTGCGGGGCGGCGGAGGTCCTGCCCGCGCCGCCACCGGTGGGGGACGGGCCCCCGGTCAGGGTGACCACCGCCAGGACGGCCAGCACGACCAGGGCGACGGCGCCCCCGATCCAGGCGCGCCTGCGGGTCGGACCGACGGGAGCGGGGGAGCCGGTGGTGGTCACCGAGGGATTTCGCACGCCGGGCTCCTCGCGTTCGTCGGTCGCCGATCGGGTGCCCCGCGCCTCGCCCGCCACACCCCGTCCGGCGGGTACGGTCACCCGCTCGGGGATCACGGGGGGTGTCGGGAATCCAGGGGGTGTCGGGAATGGTGTCGAGCAGGCTCGGGCGGCGCGGGCTGCTGGTCGCCGTCGCGCTGACGGTGGCGACCGGGTGCGGGGCGACCGGTCCGGCCGCGCCGGCCGCGACCCCGTCGTCGGCGGGGCCGGCGGCGTCGACCGGCACGGCGGCGCCCGGCGCCGTCGGCCCGCAGCCCGGCGACGTCGCGCTGCCCGCCCCCGTCGCGGCCGCCGTCACCACCCTCCAGGAGCGCTACGCCGCGAGCGCCGACACCCTCGACCCCGCCGCCGGGTTCCCCCGCCGCGTCGCCGCGGGCGCGACGGCCTGGGAGGTCGAGCCTGCCGACGACTGGACCGGCGGGTTCTTCGCGGGCACGTTGTGGGACACCTACACGCTGACCGGGGACGCCGCCTGGAGCGCGCGGGCGAAGCGGTGGACCGCCCCGCTCGCCGACCAGGCCACCCGCACCGACACGCACGACCTCGGCTTCGTGATCGGCGACAGCTTCGGGAACGAGCAGCGGCTGACCGGCGACGCGAACGCCGCAGGCACCGAGCTGACCGCGGCCCGGTCGCTGGCGACGCGGTACTCGCCGACCGTGCACGCGATCAAGAGCTGGGACACCGAGGGCGACGAGGACAAGCGCGGCCAGTGGCGCTACCCCGTGATCGTCGACAACCTCATGAACCTCGACATGCTCTACGAGGCCGCGGCGCTCCCCGGCGGCGATCCGCAGTGGGCCGCGATCGCCACCGACCACGCCCGCACCGCCTCGCGGACCAACCAGCGTCCCGACGGGAGCACCGCCCACGTCGCCCTCTTCGACCCCGCGAGCGGCGCGTTCCAGGGCCGCGAGACCTGGCAGGGCCTCTCGCCGACCTCGACGTGGGCGCGGGGCCAGGGCTGGGCGATCCACGGGTTCACGGCCGCCGCCCGTTCGTCCGGCGACCCGGAGCTGCGCGCGGCCGCGGTGCGTTCCGCGGACTGGTGGCTCGCCCACGTCCCCGCCGACGGCGTGCCCGCGTGGGACTTCGACGTCCCCGGCGAGGAGCGCGACACCTCGGCGGCGGCCGTCGCGGCGTCCGGGCTGCTCGACCTCGCCGCGCTCACCGGCGACCCGCGCTACCGGCAGGCCGCGCAGACCACGCTCACCACGCTCGCCGAGCGCGACGTCGCCCCGACCGGCCCGGCCCTGCTCGCGCACACCGTCGGCGGCAAGCCGCAGAACACGGAGATCGACGTCGGGATGGTCTACACCGACCACTACTTCCTCGAGGCGTCGCGGCGCTGGGTCCGGGGCGGCTGACCGGCCGGGACGTACGCTTCGCTCCGTGTCGTCAGCGCCGTCCGCCGTGCCCGGTTCCCGCCCCTACGACACCGTCACCCTCGTCTACAACCCCCACGCCAGCGGCCACGGCGAGCGTCTCGCCAAGGACTGCCGCGTCGCCGTCGAGGGCGCCGCTCCCGACCTGCGCGTGATGATCGAGCCGACGCAGTACGCCGGGCACGCCCGCGTCATCGCCGAGCAGGCCGCCCGCGCGGGGCGCGCGCTCGTCGTGTCGGTCAGCGGCGACGGCGGCTACCAGGAGGTGGTCGAGGGGGTCATGGCGGTGGGTGACGGCACCCGGAGCGGCGCCGCGACGGCCGTGCTGGCCGCCGGCAACGCCAACGACCACCGGCGCGCGACCCGCCGACGCCCGCTCGCCGACGCCATCGCGGCCGGCGACGTGCGGCACCTCGACCTGCTGCGCGTGCACGTCGACGGTGCGACCCGGTGGGCGCACTCCTACGTCGGGCTCGGCCTCACCCCGACCGTGGCCCTGGAGCTGGAGAAGGGCGGCAAGGGCTCGGTACGCGAGATCGTCACCACGATGCGCACCTTCGCCCGCTTCCGGCCCTTCGAGATCGACGTCGACGACGTCGGGAGGCGCCGCTTCGACAGCCTGATCCTGGCCAACACCGCCGAGATGGCCAAGTACGCCACCCTGTCCGAGGGCGACCCCGCCGACGGCGTGTTCGAGGTCGTGACGCTGCCCCACCGCTCGCGGCTGCGGATGCTCGCCTACGCGGTGCGGGCCGCCGTGCGCGGGCTCGGCGAGCAGCCCACGGCGCGGCGCTACGGGTTCACCACCGCCGGCCCGATCCCGATGCAGCTCGACGGCGAGGTCACCGAGCTCGAGGCGGGGACGTCGGTGTGCGTCGAGATCGCTCCGGGCGCCCTCGCGACGGTGCTGTGAGCGCGCCCGGGGACGCGCTGGCCGTCGCCCGCGCCGACGCCGTGTCGCGGATCGCGTCGCTCGAGGTCCAGCTCGCCGGGATCGTCGACACGGCCTCGGCCAGCTCCGGCGACGACGAGCACGACCCCGAGGGACAGACCATCGCCTTCGACCGCGCGCAGGTCGCGGCCCTGCTCGCATCCGCCCGCCACGACCTCGCCGAGATCGACGCCGCCCTGCGGCGGGTCGCCGACGGCACCTACGGGATCTGCGCGGTCTGCGGGCGTCCGATCGCCGCCGAGCGCCTGGAGGCCCGCCCTGCCGCCCGCACCTGCGTGGCCTGCGCCGACCGCCGCCGCTGATCGGCGCCGTCAGGGGCGCCGGAACGGGGGGCCGCCGACCACACGGTCGGGGCGCGCACCGGCCGCACGGAGATAGCGCTCCAGGGCGGAGCGGCCCGGCTCGTGCGCCGGGTCGAGGGCCGGGCGCATGGCCGCGACGACGCCGGGGAGCAGTTCGCGGCGGTCCTCGCGTGCGGTCCACGACAGCCGCAGGTGCTCGCGCATCCACGCCGTCAGGCGGTCCTCGTCGGCGCGGGGCAGGACGACCTCGGCGGCCCAGGCCGGGGCGAGGTCGAGCTCGTCGAGCAGGAGCCCGGCGAGCACGCGGCGCAGTTCCGAGACCCCGGTCCGGTAGAGGTCCTGCCGGGTGACGCGGTTGCGCAGCATGGTGGCCGCGCCGACCGCGAGCACGACGTCGTCGCCGCCGCCGGTCCCGGGCACCGGACCCCACCACGCCACCAGGCCGGGCTCGCGGGCCAGGCCCGCGACGGTCTCGTCGAGCGGGGCCAGGGGACCGGACAGCGCGGCGACGACCTCACGCACGGGAAGGGACACGCCTCCAGTGTGCGCGGTGCCTGCCGCAGACGGGGACGACCGGCACTCACACCCGGACCCGGAGGGCGCGGGCGAGGACGGCGGCGGCGAGCCCGGCGACCGGGACGAGGACCAGCCCGGCGCCGATCGAGGTGGTGTCCGCGATCGCGCCGATCGTCGGGGGGAAGGCCAGGAAGCCGAGACGGGCGAGCCACCCGACGATCGCGATGCCGTCCCCGGGGCGGACCCCGGGCACGGCGCCCGCGGCGGCGAAGGCGAGCGGGAACAGGGTCGACACGCCGAGACCGGCGACGGCGAACCCGGCGACGGCGGCGACCGGGTCGGCGAGCAGCAGCGCCGAGCCCATCCCCGCGGCGGCGAGCAGCGCCCCGCCGCGGGCCACCCGGACCGCGCCGAACCGGTCGACGACGCGGTCGCCGAGGAGGCGGCCACCGGTCATCGCGGCCTGGAACGCCACGAACGGCAGGCCCGCGAGGAACGGGCCGGCGCCGAGGTCGTCGCGCACGTAGAGCGCGCCCCACGACGCGGCCGAGTCCTCGATGCCGCCACTGGCGACGAGCAGTGCGGAGATCGCGAGCAGCGGGCCGGCGGCGGTCCACGGCGTGCGACGGGTGCCGCCCGGCGGAGGGTCGGGCGCCGCCGGTTCCGGCCCGGGCAGCACGCCGCGCCCGGCGGCCACCGAGAGCGCGACCAGGAGCAGGGCCACCGTGCCGAGGTGGGCGAGCAGCGGGACACCGAGTCCGGCCGCCGCGGCCCCGACCAGTCCCGCACCGACGGCGGCGATGCTCCACGCGGCGTGCAGCCCGTTGATGATCGAACGCCCGTAGCGCTCCTGGACCCGCAGACCGTGCGCGTTCATCGCGGCGTCGGCCCAGGCGTCGGTCAGCCCGAGCACGAACAGCGCCGCGGCCAGGGCCACCCAGGACGGGGCGAGCGCCACGGTGGGCAGGACGAGGGCGCCGGCCAGCCCGACGCCCACCCCCGCGCGCCCGCTGCCGACCCTGGCGATCAGCGGGCCGGCGAGGACCCCGAAGGCGATGGCGGCGGCCGGGAACGCGGCGATCGCGGTGCCGAGCGCCGCGTTCGACAGCCCGAGCTCGTCGCGCACCGCGGGGAGGCGGGGGACGAGGCTGTTGTAGGTGGCCCCGTTGACCACGAAGAGGCCGCCCACGGCGAGGCGGGCGCGGCGCACGGCGCGGTCCGGCGCCGCGGTCACGGGCTCCAGGTGGTCGAGCGCCGCGCGACCTCGTGGGTCTGCGCCACCGCGAGGTCGGACAGCGGCGTCCCGAACGCCTGCAGGATGCGCGGCAACGGCCCGACCCGCGAGACGAGCACCCCGCGCGGCCGGTCGGCGCCGGCCAGGATCGCGCCGACCACCGCGATGACCGGTGTGACCGCGGGCGGGTTGAGGGTCTCGCTGGCGCCCGCCGCCCGGGCGAGCGCCGCGGACAGGCGGGTCGCCGCGGCCTCGCCGATGTGCCGCCTGCGCGCGAGGTCGATCTTGTCCTTGTCGATCTCCAGCGAGTTCGGGCCCACGACGACGCGGCCGCCAGGGATGTTCGCGACCTCGACGACGAACACGCCGGGCGGACCGATCACGACGTGGTCGATCAGCGTCTGGCCGCCCTCGAAGGCCATCGACACCGCGTGCAGGATCCGCCACCGCGGACCGCGCCCGCGTCGCAGCGTCGAGCCGCGGGTCAGCTTGCCCAGCGCGGCGGCGACCGCGTGCTGACCGTCGGCGCGCAGCCGGTAGGGCCGGTCCGCGTCCTTCCCGAGCCGGGTGCGCGCCGCCGAGGCCTCCTCCCCGAGACCGTGGCCGGGCAGGTGCAGGGCGAGGTCCTGCCACCCCGGGTCCCACCCGCCCTCCGGTGGCTCGACCCCGGCGCCCAGGGCCGCGGGCTCGGGGGCCTCATCGGGACCGCCCATCGTGGGCATGTTGTTGTGCCAGAGCCAGGAGTTCGCCTCCTGGGCGAACTGCGCGCGGTACCCGGACGGCACGTCGTGGGCCTGGCGGGTGACCAGGTCGAGGTGTCCGAGGGGGAGGCCGTCGGCGGAGGTGATGTAGAGCCGGTCCGAACCGGGACGGCGACGTCGGCGGGCGGGCATCAGCCCGCGCGCTCGGCGCGCGAGAGCCACTTCGAGATGCGGTCGTGCTCGGTGCCGGTGAGCGCGCGGATCCCGGTCACCACGGCCCGCTCGATCCCGCTCCCGAACAGCGGGACGTGGGCGGCGATGTCGAGGTCGACACCCAGCCGGCTCCCCGCCGGGGCACGGGTCACCGACATCGTGCCCTCGGCGCCCACGGGGGTCCCGGGTACGGCCACGCGCGCACGCCCCGTGCACTCCTCGGGCCCGAGGGTCCACTCCTCGGTCCGCTCGATGACCAGCACCCCGGCCAGCAGCCGCTCGACGACGGCCGGGATCTGGCCCGGCGGCACCGGCTGGCGCAGGGTGACGGAGGCGGTGCCGGTGCCGCTCGCGGGATCGACGTCGCGGGCGAACGCGAGCACCTCGATGCGCCCGGAGCCGTCGACGTCGAGCTTGATGCGGTGGAAGTCCGGGTCGGACAGCGCCGAGGCGAACGCCGCGACGCCGAACGGGTAGTCGCGGCTCAGCTGCAGCCGGGTGCTCACCCACCGGAGCCTAATTGCTCCCCGTGGACGGCCTGCGCGGGTCGCTCAGGCGTTCTCGTGCATGAAGTCGAGGACGGCGTCGGCCTCGGGGGTGGTCGGGTGTCCCGCTGCGGGCACGACCCCGCGGCGGCGCTCGGCGATCAGCGGGATGTCGGCCTTGTCGCCTCCGCTCACCTCGGCCATCGCCCAGCGTGAGAACACCGGCGCGTCCACCGAGCGCGTGTCCAGGACGACGACCTCGTCGTGGCGGTTGTCCTTCTCGATGCGGTCGTACAGCGCACGGACGGCGGACTCCCCGCCCTCGAGCGTCTGGACGAAGCCGCGGGCGGTCACGAGGAGCGCGCCCGTGATCCCCTGCGCCTTGTTGTTCGAGCGGGCCGACAGGAAGATCGCCCCCAGCTCGGAGGCCCGGCGTTCGGGCTCGAGGAGGCTGCGGCTCCGGTAGACGAGCCGGAAGGTGCCGGCGGTGTCGGGCGTGGCGGACAACTGCGGCCTCCGGAGCTCGCGGGATGCACGGTGGCCGGCGCGCAGGCCGGACCTCCCCGGAGCCTGAGGGCGCGGTCCGGTCCGCGTCGAGATTCGGCCGCGCTGCGGCAGATACTGCACCGGTCGGTCACGATGCGTCATCACTCGTGTGGGCATGGTGTCATCCGGGTCACATCGCGGTAGCGTCCGGGCGCCGACGGAGGGTCGATCGGGCGAGGCAAGCGGTCATGTGCAACATCTGCCGACGGAAACCGTGATGTTGACCACCGAGGGCCGCCCCCGTTCAGTACCCCCTACGCCACGCAGCGTGGCATGCGTCCGCCGAGGAGGGGGTGAGTGCGAGTGGTCCGAGACGTCGACGACACCCCCGCCGCCGTCCTCCCGGTCGGCCGCTCGCTCAAGACCGCGGCGGAGGCGCTCACGGCGCTCCGACTGCTCGGTTCCCACCCCGAGGGGATCACCGCGGAGATGCTGGGGTCGGCACTCGGCAAGAGCGCGGCCACCGCCCGCTACCTCCTCAACACCCTCTGCCAGGAGGGGTTCGCCATCAAGGTGGGCACGGCGGGCGTGCACCGGCTCGCCGCGGGGCCGCCCTGGGGCGAGGCCTGGGGCGACCCGATGCGCAGCGGGCGGATCGAGCTGCCCGAGCGCCTCTGTGACGCCGTGACCGAGCTCTACCACCGCACCCGTCAGCGGGCGTACCTCGCGCGCTGGGAGGACGGGGCGACGGTGATCGTCGACGCCCGCGGTCACCAGGGCCTGGCCCGTATCCCCGATCTCACCGAGCGCATCCCTCTCTTCCAGGCACACGCCCTCGCCGTGACCAAGGCGCTCGTCGCGACATGCGAGGACCGGGTCGCCCTCGTGCGGGAGCAGGAGAGCTGACCCCGTTCACCGAGACGACGATCACGAGCACCTCCGCGCTGGATCTCGAGCTCGCCCGCATCCGCCGCCGCGGCGTCGCGATCGACCGCGAGGAGTTCGCCGAGGGCTTCTGCTGCGTCGCCGCGCCGATCGTCGCCCCCGACGGCCGGGTCGCCGCGAGCCTCGCGCTGTCGACCCCGGCACGCCGCTTCGCGCAGGAATCCACGGAGATCACCCGGGCCGTCCGCGAGATCGCCGAGGAGGCGAGCCGCGACTGGGCCGAGCAGGACGCGCGCGAGGCCCTGGAGGTCGCCGCGGGCGGCCGCACCCCCGACCACGTCGTCTCCCCGTTCGGGAGACCGACGAGCGCCGGCCCACCGGCCGGTCGCCGGTCCGACGAGGAGGTGAGCGAACTGTCCTGAGCGGGCCGTACCCGCACGGGGCGCCATCTGACGCCTGTCCACGAGGGTCCCACCGACCCCCGTGTCCTGCGGTCACCGAGACCCGGTGCCCGCGACCACCACCAGGAGGACAAGCAATGAGCCGTCAGAGTTTGGCGAAGGCTCACCAGAAGATCCAGGAACTTTCCTGGGAGCCGCAGTACCACGAGCCGTACATGAAGTACGGGACCGACTACACCTTCCGCAAGGCGGCGAAGAAGGACCCGCTCAAGCAGGTCCTGCGGTCCTACTTCCCCATGCAGGAGGAGAAGGACAACCGCGTCTACGGCGCGTCGGACGGCGCCATCCGCGGGAACATGTTCCGGCAGGTCCAGGAGCGCTGGCTCGAGTGGCAGAAGCTCTTCCTGTCGATCATCCCGCTGCCGGAGATCTCGGCCGCCCGGTCGATGCCGATGCTGTTCCACACGGTCCCGAACCCGGAGCTGCACAACGGCCAGGCGATCCAGATGATCGACGAGGTTCGGCACAGCACGATCCAGCAGAACCTCAAGCGGCTGTACATGAACAACTACATCGACCCGGCGGGCTTCAACAACAGCCTGCGGAACTTCCAGTCGGACTACTGCGGCACCATCGGCCGTCAGTTCGCCGAGGGGTTCATCACCGGTGACGCGATCACCGCGGCCAGCATCTACCTGACGATCGTCGCCGAGACGGCGTTCACGAACACCCTGTTCGTGGCCATGCCGGCCGAGGCCGCGGCCAACGGTGACTACCTGCTGCCGACGGTGTTCCACTCGGTCCAGTCCGACGAGTCGCGCCACATCTCGAACGGCTACGCCACGCTGCTCATGGCGCTGTCGGACGAGGACAACCGCCAGCTGCTCGAGCGCGACCTGCGCTACGCGTGGTGGAACAACCACCGCGTGGTGGACGCCGCCATCGGTACGTTCATCGAGTACGGCACGAAGGACCGCCGCAAGGACCGCGAGTCGTACGCGGAGATGTGGCGCAAGTGGATCTACGACGACTACTACCGCTCGTACCTGATCCCGCTCGAGAAGTACGGTCTGGTCATCCCGCACGACCTGATCGAAGAGTCCTGGAACCAGATCTGGAACAAGGGCTACGTCCACGAGGTCGCGCAGTTCTTCGCCACCGGTTGGCTCGCCAACTACTGGCGCATCGACGGCATGACCGACACGGACTTCGAGTGGTTCGAGTACAAGTACCCGGGCTGGTACGACCGTTACGGCAAGTGGTGGGAGAACTACAACCGCCTGGCCAAGCCGAACGGCCACCACCCGATCGTCGCCGAGGACGTGGACTACGTCTACCCGCACCGCTGCTGGACCTGCATGGTCCCGTGCCTGGTGCGCGAGGACATGGTCGTGGACAAGGTCGACGGTCAGTGGCGGACGTACTGCCACGAGGCCTGCCGCTGGACGGACGCCGAGGCGTTCCGGCCCACGTACCAGGGTCGCGAGACCCCGAACATGGGTCGCCTCGTCGGCAACCGTGAGTGGGAGACCCTCTACCACGGCTGGAACTGGGCCGACGTGGTGACGGACATGGGCTTCGTCCGTGACGACGGCAAGACCATGACCGCGCAGCCGCACCTCGACCTCGACCCGAAGAAGATGTGGACCACGGACCACCTTCGTCGGATGGGGAACGTGGCGAGCCCGAACGTCATCCTCAACGAGATGACCGACGAGCAGCGCGCGGCCTTCGTGGAGGACTACAACCGCCAGGGTCCGGCCGGCCGGCCGGCCGACGTGGACGTGCACCTGAAGGCCTGATCGCGGACGGAAGGTGACGGGGGAGGGTCGGATTCGTCCCGGCCCTCCCCCGGTCCTCCCCCTGCCGGTCCGTCCGGCCCGACCCCGGACCACTCGTGAAGGAGAGCCATCGGTGGGTGACAAGCATCGTGTCCGGTTCGAACCGGTCGGTATCGAGATCGAGGTCGACGAGGACCAGACGATCCTGCGGGCCGCCTTCGAACAGGGCGTGCAGCTCATGCACGGCTGCAAGGAAGGTCAGTGTGCCGCGTGCAAGTCCTTCGTCCTCGACGGCGAGATGGAGGACATCGAGCTGGAGCGGTACTCGACCTTCGCCCTGCCGGACATGGAGCGGGAGGAGGGTTCGACGCTGCTCTGCCGGGCCCACGCGTTCGCCGACCTCACGATCGAGCTCCTGAACTATGACGAGGAGATCCTCCGGTCCGGCCTGCCGATCCGGAAGGGCACCGTCGAGGTCCTGGAGAACGAGCCGGTCACCCACGACATGCGCCACCTGGTCGTGAAGCAGGTCGACGGCGAGGACATCAAGTTCTTCCCCGGCCAGTACATGGACTTCACCATCCCGGGCACCGGCGAGGCCCGGTCCTTCTCGATGGCGAACATCCCGAACCGCGAGAACCGGTTCGAGTTCGTCATCAAGATCTACCCCGACGGCGCCTTCTCCCAGTACCTGGCCGAGCGCGTGCAGGTCGGCGACCGGATCGAGGTGGAGGCGCCCTTCGGGACCTGCACACTCCGCGAGAGCCGGACCTCCGACATCATCTTCCTCGGGGGCGGCGCGGGGATGGCCCCGTTGCTCGGGCTCCTGCGCTCGCTCGAGGAGAAGCAGACCGAGCGCAAGGCGACGCTGTACTACGGCGCGCGGACGCAGGCCGACCTGTGCTTCGAGAAGGAACTGCGCGCACTCGAGGAGCAGATTCCCGGTTTCCGCTATGTCCCGGCGCTTTCCGAGGCCGGTGACGACGGGTGGGACGGCGAGACCGGCCTCATCACCGAAGTGGTGAGTCGCAACGAGGAGACCCTCGAGGGGAAGGACGCCTACGTGTGCGGTCCGCCTCCGATGGTGGACGCGGCGATCGCCCTGCTCACACAACGTGGTGTCCGTGAACAGGACATCTTCTACGACAAGTTCACCACGACCGGAGAACCGGAGGGCGAGGGCTAGACATGACGAGCACCGAAGAACGTCCCGAGCGGAGCGTTCCGAAGCCTGTCTTCACCGACGCGGAGGCGGGCGCCAAGGAGTTCCCCGACTCCGGTCCCACCGCGCGGCGGTACAACTACTTCAAGCCGGCGAAGCGGAGGCAGACCCACTACGAGGACGTCACCGTCGACGTCCAGCCCGACCCGCGGCACTACCTGACGCAGGGCTGGATCTACGGCTTCGCCGACGGTTCCGCCGGCTACCCGCTGCACTGGACGAAGCTGAAGGCTTGGGGCACCGACAAGCCCGAGCCCGTCCGCGGTCCCGGCAGCGGCGGCAAGCCGGTCGAGGACTGGCCCGCCCACGGCTGGCACGAGTTCCGTGATCCCAACGAGGAGTGGGAACTCACGATGTACCGGTACAACGCCAACGTTGTCCGGCAGCTGACCCAGAACATCGAGAACGCCCGCAACGCCAAGTCGTTCGAGCAGTGGACCCCGAACTGGGTGCGCTTCGTCGAGCGCAACGTCGGCGCCTGGATGCACATCGAGCACATCCTCGGTCTGTACATCTTCGCGGCGAGCAACCGCTCCGGCCCGACGAACATGCACAACACGGCGATGGCCGTGAACAGCGAGCACAAGCTCCGGTTCGCCCAGGACCTCGCGCTCTACAACCTGACGCTCTCCGAGGAGATCGAGGGCTTCGACGGCGCCGCGCACCTCGACGCCTGGAACAACGACGCCGAGTGGCAGGGCGTACGGAAGGTCTGCGAGGCGCTGACCGCCATCGACGACGACTGGGGCGAGACGATCTTCGCGACGAACGTCGTGTTCGAGCCGCTGCTCGGCGAGCTCTTCCGGTCGAACCTCGTGATGCAGTCCGCGGCGGGCAACGGCGACTACGTCACCCCGACCGTCATGGGCGCCGGCGAGTACGACTTCGCCCAGCGTGACCTGCGCTGGACGCAGGCCTGTTTCGGCCTGCTGACCCAGGACCGCGAGTTCGCGGACCACAACAAGCAGCTCATGCAGGGTTGGCTGACGAACTGGGTGCCGCAGGCGATCGAGGCGGCCCGGACCCTGCAGCCGCTGTGGTCGCAGCCCGACGCGAAGCCGCCGCGGTTCGAGGACAGTCTCGACCGCGTCAAGAGCCGTTTCTCCGGGATTCTCAGCGATCTCGGCCTCGACACCCCGGAGGAGCTGAACCGATGACCACGTTCGGAGCAACCTCGACGTACCAGCAGGACAACACCGAGTCCGGCAAGGCCGGTGTGACCCTGATGAACAACCAGGTCGGCGCCATCGTCGCGGAGGTGATGGACCGCCAGGACAACGTCACGGTCGCCCATCTCCCCTCGATGATCCGCGTGGACTGTGTGGGCCGGATGGACTTCGTCTACGACGACATCTCGGACGCGCTCGGCGAGGAGCCGGGGTTCTACGACGCCGCCGAGTTCGAGGAGAACATGTCCACCCACTACGGGAAGATGGTCCACATGGACGATCGGACCGTGATGTTCGGGAGTCTGGAGGAGGCCGCCGAATACATCGGCGACATGCTCCCGCCCGTGGTCGAGAAGCCCGTCTGATCCGGCGTCGGGTCGCCGCCCACGGGAGTTCCCGCGGGCGGCGACCCGGCCCACAGTCGCGATACCTCCGCGCACGTCACCACCCGTTCTCGAGATCCCTGGAGAAGTCAAGTTCATGGCCAAGGAACTGCGCTTCGGCGCCGACGCCCGTCGATCCCTGCAGGCTGGTGTCGACCAGCTCGCCGAGGCGGTGAAATCCACGCTGGGTCCCAAGGGACGCAACGTCATCCTCGAGAAGATCACGGGCACGCCGGAGGTGACCAACGACGGGGTGACGATCGCGCGGGAGATCTACCTCCGCGACCCGTTCGAGAACATGGGCGCGCAGGTGCTCAAGGAAGCCGCGGTCAAGACCAACGACGTCGTGGGTGACGGCACCACCACGGCCACCGTCATGGCCCAGGCGATCGTCCGCGAGGGCATGAACGCGATCTCCTCCGGCGGGAACCCCGTCCTGGTCAAGCGCGGCATCGACGTGGCCGTGGCGCGGATCGTGGAGCACCTGTCGACCGTGGCGCACCCGGTGGACAAGCTCGAGGACCTCGCCAGGGTCGCGGCCATCTCGGCCAACGACGACGAGAACATCGGCCGCGTCGTGGCGCAGACGCTGCACACGGTCGGCGACGACGGCGTGATCTCCGTCGACGACGGCCCGATGCTCGGCCTGTCGGTCAGCTTCGTCGAGGACTTCGAGTTCGACAACGGCTACGTCTCGCCGTACCTCGTCACCGACCCCGGCCAGATGCTGGCGATCCTGGACGACCCCTACATCCTCTTCTGCGCCGAGAAGATCAGCGACGTCCGCGGCCCTGATGCCGATGCTCGAGCGGATCATGCGCGAACCGCGGCCGCTCGTGATCATCGCGGAGAAGGTCGAGGGCTCGGCCCTGCAGATGCTCGTGCACAACCACGTGAACGGGCACCTCCAGGTCACCGCGATCCAGGCACCGGGCTTCGGCGAGAAGCGCGTCCACCTGCTCGAGGACATGGCGGCGCTCTGCGGCGGCCAGGTGCTGTCCCGGGCGTCCTCGTTCTCGCTGGAGCAGGTCGGGGTCGAGCACCTCGGGCGGGCACGCCAGGTCCGCGCGACGAACGAGAACACCGCGCTCATCGGCGGCGGGGGCAGCGAGGAGGCGAAGGAGAAGCGTCTCGCGTCGCTGCGCACCGAGATGAACCGCGCGTCGATCGGCACCGACGTGGACTCGATGGCCGACCGCATCGCTGCGCTGTCCGGCAAGGCGGCGATCATCCAGGTCGGCGCCCCGACCAACGCCGAGCTCAAGGAGATCCGTCACCGCGTCGACGACTCCCTCCAGGCGACCCGCGCGGCGATGGCCGAGGGCATCGTCGCCGGGGGCGGGGCGGCGCTGCTGCACGCCTACTCCTCGCTCGACGACCTCGACGTCACGGGCGACTACCGCACCGGCGTGGAGATCGTGCGCGCGGCGCTGGCCGAGCCGGTGAACCTGATCGCCTCGAACGCCGGCTACGAGGGCTCCGACGTGGTCAAGCGGCTGCACGACCTCGGCGTCGACGAAGGGTTCGACGCCCTCGCGGGCGAGTTCGGGAACATGCTCGCCATGGGGATCATCGACCCGCTGCGGGTCGTCCGGTCCGCTCTGCAGAACGGCGCGTCGGTCGCCGGGCTGATCCTGACCACCAACTCGCTGGTGGCCGAGGAGGTCACGCCCTGGAACAAGGCGCTCATGACCGAGTACGGGCCCCTGGACGAGGGGATCCCGCAGCCCTCCCCGGACTCCAGCACCCCGCAGTCCCTCGGCCTCGGACCGAGCGTCGGTTGATCCGGCGGTCGACCGCCGGGATCCCCCAGTGATGACGGAGAGGAGCACGTCGTGAAGGCCGTGCGGGTGCACGAGTACAAGTCGGATCCGAAGATCGAGGACATCCCCGAGCCGAAGCTCCAGGGGCCGCTCGACGTCATCGTCAAGATCGGCGGCGCCGGCGTGTGCCGGACCGATCTGCACATCATCGACGGTGACTGGGCGGCACTCCAGAACCCCGATCTGCCCTACGTGATCGGCCACGAGAACGCCGGCTGGGTGCACGAGGTGGGCGACGCCGTCACCAACGTCGCGGTGGGCGACACGGTGATCCTCCACCCCCAGCCCTCCTGCGGGCTCTGCCTCTCCTGCCGGGCCGGGCGGGACATGCAGTGCACCGGCGGAGCGTTCTTCCCCGGCCTGTCCAACAACGACGGCGGCATGGCCGAGTACCTGCGCACCACCGCGCGGGCGTGCGTCAAGCTCAACCCGGACACCAACCCGGCCGACGTCGCGGCCCTCGCGGACGCGGGGATCACCGCCTACCACGCCGTGCGCAAGTCGGTGCCCTACCTCTTCCCGGGCACGACGGCCGTCGTGCAGGGTGCGGGCGGGCTCGGCCACATCGGTATCCAGGCGCTCGCCGCGCTCACGGCCACCAAGATCATCGTGGTGGACAAGAACCCGGCCGCGCTCGATCTCGCCAAGAAGATCGGCGCGGACGAGACCGTCGTCGCCGACGGCAACCACGTCGAGGCGGTCCAGGACCTCACCGACGGCGGCGCGACCGTCGTGTTCGACTTCGTCGCCGAGCAGGGTGCCGAGCTCGACGCCTGGCAGATGACCGGGCCGGCCGGCTACCAGTTCATGCTCGGCTACGGCGGCGAGTTCAAGGCCCCCACGCTCGACTTCGTCGCCGGCGAGAAGAACGTGATCGGCAACATCGTCGGCACCTACAACGACCTCGCCGAACTGATGGTCCTGGCGCAGGCAGGCAAGGTCACCCTGCACACCGTGCAGTATCCGCTCGATTCGGCATTGGACGCTCTGCACGATTTGGACGCGGGCAAGGTCCGCGGCCGGGCGATCCTGGTCCCGTAACCGTCCGACGTCTGAAAGGACACCACCACATGTACGAGAAGGACGGCGAGAAGTACTTCATCGTCGACAGTCACATGCACTACTGGGATGCCTCGCCGCAGAACTGGGTCCAGGGCGCCGAGCAGTACGCCAAGGGCTGGATCGAGTGTTTCCACGCCTACCAGGGTCTGGGCCCGGCCGAGACCCATCAGCCGATCGAGGAGTTCCAGAAGGTCTCCGAAGAGCAGCTGATGAAGGATGTGTTCGAGGACGGCTACGTCGACGTCGCGATATTCCAGTCGACGTATCTGCGGGAGTGGTACTCGGAGGGTTTCAACACCACCGAGCGCAACGGTCTGCTCAAGCAGAAATATCCGGAGAAGTTCATCCTGAACTCGCGGTTCGACCCGCGTGACGGTGACGCCGGGATGCGCGAGTTCGAGGCGAACGTCGAGAAGTGGCAGCCCAAGGGGATCAAGCTCTACACCGCGGAGTGGAACAACGGGTCGCGGGGGTTCAAGCTCTCCGACCCCGAGTGCTACCGGTTCCTGGCGCGGGCCCAGGAGCTGGGCATCAAGAACGTGCACGTCCACAAGGGCCCGACGATCTGGCCGTTGGACAAGGACGCGTTCGATGTCTCCGATGTCGACCACGCGGCGACCGACTTCCAGGGTCTGAACTTCATCGTCGAGCACGTGGGTCTGCCGCGGATCGAGGACTTCTGCTTCATGGCGACCCAGGAGCCCAACGTCTACGCCGGGCTGTCGGTGGTGGTCGGTGGTCTGATGCACGCCCGCCCGAAGTTCTTCGCCAAGGTGATGGGTGAGCTGCTGTTCTGGGTGGGCGAGGACAAGATGACCTTCGGGTCGGACTACAACATCTGGGAACCGAAGTGGCAGATCGAGGGCCTGGTGGACTGGGACTACCCGTCTGAGGAGTTCTCCGACTACCCCCGTCTCGGTGTCGAGGGCAAGAAGAAGATCCTCGGCCTGAACGCCGCCAAGCTCTACGACATCGACGTCCCGGCCGAGTACCAGTTGCCGGCCGATGCGGGCACGCCTGCCGCGCAGGACGACGCCGAGCTGGTCGAGGACCGGGCGGTGGCCCAGGCATGACGCTGTTCTCCCCCGCCCCGGTCTCCACCACGGAGGCCGGGGTGTGGGAGGCGCTGCGCACCGTGCGCGACCCCGAGCTCGACGCCGACGTCGTCTCGCTCGACTTCGTCGCCTCGGCGTCCGTCGACACCGAGGGGGTCGCGCACGTGGCGCTGCGCCTGCCCACCTACTTCTGCGCGCCCAACTTCGCGTTCCTCATGGTCGCCGACGCCTGGGACGCGGTGTCGACCGTGCCGGGCCTCGTCGACGTCGACGTGGTCCTGATCGACCACTTCGCCTCCGACGCCATCAACGCCGGTGTCGCGGCCCGGGCCGGCTTCGTGTCGTCCATGGCCGGGACCGAGGTCGGTGAGGCCGTGGACGAGCTCCACGACCTGCGCCGGAACTTCACCGAGCGGGCGCTGATGGCCGGGACCGATCTCGTCGTCGGCCCGCTGATGCGCGCCGGCGCCACCCCCGAGCAGGTCGCCGCGATGACCGTGGCGGACGCCCCGCCCGGCCCCGAGCTCACCCGGCTGCTCGCCCGCCGCCGCGAGCTCGACCTGCCCGCCGGCCCCGACGCCCCCCTGGTCATCGACCCCAAGGGGCGCGCGGTCGGGCTCGAGGCCCTCCCGCTGCACCTGCGCAAGGCGCGCAGCTACCAGGTCGGGGTCGACGCCAACACCAGCATCTGCCGCGGCCAGCTCGCCGCCCGCTACAAGCTCGAGAGCTGACCACACGTACCTGGAAGGGAGGTGAGATGGAGATGTCCTGCCCACCGGTCCGGCTCGACGCCGGCAACCACCACGACCCGGGTAGCGGACGCTGCCTCACGGCGCACGTCTCCGAGCTCGCCCCCGTCGCACGGTGCGCGCGCACGGTGCTCGCGCACGACCCCGAGAACGCGGTCGCCGTTCGGCGTCTGCGGCGCGCCCGGCGAGCACGTCGAACCCGGCGGGTGGCCGTGCCCCCGGGGCTCGCCGGGCGCCTGCCGCGGTCGGCGGACCGGGACCGGACACTGATCGCCCTGCTCGACGAGGTCCTCGCCGAGACCACGGGCACGCCGGAGCTCGCCGCGTGCGACCCGGCCCGAAGCCACCTGGAGGGAGTCGCGTGAGCGCTCCGTCGGAATCACCCATCGAGGCCCCGCGCACGGTGCGGCGCATCGGCTCGCCCGCGGCCGGCGCCCTCGCCGACCTGGCGGCGATCTTCGACGACCTCCAGACGGTCCTGCTGTGCTGCGAGCGCCTGGTCGCCGAGCTGAAGACCGCGCAGCCCGACGCCGTCGTCGTCGAGTCGCTGTGGACCACCGCGCTGCTGTCCTACGCGCGCTGCTTCGCGCCCGGTGGTCGTGGGATGGGCCTGACCGAGGCCGACGTGGAGGCCCTCGAGCTCGAGGGCGAGGTGCTCGCCTGGCACCGGATGGTCCGCCAGCTGCGCAAGCACTACGCCGACCCGGCGACCAACCCCCGGGAGGCCTTCGAGGTGGGGGTGGCGCTGTCCGACGGCGTCCCCAGCGGGGTGGCCATCACCTCCACGCGTCAGGCCCTGCCCGACTCGGTCTCGGTGCACCAGACGGGCGCCATCGCGTACGCGCTGACCCGGGTGGTCGACGGCCGGATCGGCGAGCACCAGGCCACCGTGCTCGAGGGCGCCCGGGCCCTGAGCGCGGAGGAGCTCGAGACTCTCGACGAGGTCGAGCTGACCGACGCCGACGGTGAGGGGAGCACGGGCGGATGACGGAGAAGTACAACCCGTGGACGGTGGTCAACGAGGTGTTCAAGCATCTCGCGGAGGCCGGCCTGCACCCCGTCCTCGGCGAGGCGGGCGACCCCTCCGAGCCGGCGGCCGAGCTGCTGCGCGCGCTCGGGATCACGCCGGGTCAGCCCGCCATCGGCGACGGACAGCAGGCCGAGAACATCCGGGACGAGCTCGCCCTCATCCGCCAGCATTTCGTGCCGGCCGACCCCCCGGACCCGCAGGCCGGACGGAGCGGCTGAGCCCATGCCCGAGATGTACCTGGGTCGCCTGGTCGTCCACGCGCGCACCCGCGAGCCCCTGGCGCTGCTGCGCGAGCGGGACACCGACCGGTGCCTCGTGGTCTCGGTGCGCTCGCCGCAGGCCGAGGTCATGGTGCAGGGACCGATGCCGGAGCGCGACGACGACCACCGGCTGACCCAGGACGTCCTCGCCGACCTGGCGGTGGCGCTCGGTCGTACGCTCGACCACGGGTCGATCGACGAGCTGGTCGAGGGCCGGTTCCGGGCGTCGCTGGTGCTCGACGACGGCACCCGGGTCGCCGCCCGTCCCAGCGACGTGCTCGCCGTCGTGGTCCGCGACGGGTTGGCGCTGCGCGTGACGGCGGAGATCCTGGACACCGCGGGACAGTCGTGGTCGGAGCTCGACGCCGACGGTCCGGAGCCCGCGCGGGCGGCCGCCGAGGAGGTCCAGGCGCTCCGGCGGATGCTCGACGACGTCACGGCCGACGACTTCCGCGATCCGTGAGCGGCGCGGGGACCGGGCGCGACCGGCGTCGGGCCTGTCCCTGAACGAGACACCGCCGAGCGTATCGCCGAGCGGGCCGCCGCCCGTAGCATGTCTCGACGCGCATCCTGACGCTCGCCGCGGAGCCGGATCGCGAGGTGACCCGATGAGACGTCCCGGAACGGAGCTCGACCGCGCTCGCGCGCGATTCCTCGACGAGGGCGCCCTCGTCGAGCCCGGTGCGGTGCGCCACGAGATCATCGCGTCCTGGGAACGCTCCCGATCGGCCGGCGTCGACGCCGGGAACCTCGAGGTCCCCTACTGCGCCGACCTCGACTTCGACGGCAGCCTCGCGAGCTGCGCGCGCCCCGTGCTCGACGACCTCGCCGAGCAGCTCTCCGGCAACCCGGTGAGCGTCGTGCTCACCGACGCCGACGGCCACCTGCTGGCCCGGCGCGTGGGCGAGGGTGAGCTGCAGCGCCGCCTGGACGAGATCTCGCTCGCCCCGGGGTTCAGCTACGCCGAGGTGCACGCGGGCACCAACGGGGTGGGCACCGCCCTCCAGGGCGCGGCGCCGGCGCTGATCATCGGCGCCGAGCACTTCAACGACCGGCTCCAGGGCTTCGCCTGTGCCGGCGCCCCGATCCGCCATCCGCTGAGCCACCGGGTGCTCGGTGTCCTCGACGTGACCTGCCTGCGCCCCCACGCCAACGACCTCATGCGCGTGCTCGCCACCCGGGCCGCCCACGACGTCGAGCAGATGCTCCTGCAGCGGGGCAGCGCCACCGCGGCCGCCGTGATGGGCGAGTTCGAGCGCGCCTGCCGGCGCGGTCCCCACCCCGTCCTGGCCGTCACCGACGACTACGTGGTGGCCAACCGCGCCGCCCACGCGGTGTTCGGGCCGGGCGACCAGGAACGGGTGGTGCGCCACGCCCTCGATCGTGGCGACGGGCCCGGCGCCACACGGGTCCTGCTCACCGGCGGTCCCGCGCGCCTGCACATCACCACCATCGGGACCGGGCACGTCCCGCTCGGTGTCGTCGTCACCGTCGAGGGCGGACGGGCGGGCGGCGGGCTGCGACCCGCCGCGACCGCGACCGTCCCCGCCCGGTCGGCGCCGTCGGCCCGGTGGCGCGAGCGCTCCCTGTCCGGGCTGGCCGGGACGACGCCGTCGTGGCTGGCGTCCTGCCGGGATCTCCGGCTGGCGGCGGCCGACCGGCGGCCCACGCTCGTGCTGGGGGAGTCCGGCGTCGGGAAGGGCGCGGCCATCCGGGCCGTGCACCGGGAGCTGCGGCCGACGGCGCGCTGCGTCGTGGTCGAGTGCTCCGAGGGTGCCGCGGCGGTGCGCGCCGGCATGGCCGAGGTCGGCCCGCTCGAGGCGAGCCCCGCCGAGGCGGGGCTGACCGTGGTGCTGCGCCACCTCGAGCAGCTCGATGCGCAGGGCGCCACCGCCCTGGGGCCGCTGCTCGACGCGGCCCACGACGGCGCCCGGTGGGTCGTCGGCGTGATCACCGGCGACGGCGTGGCCCCCGGCGCCGCGGTCGCGGGCCTGCTCGACGTGTTCGAGACCCAGGTCGTGCTCGAACCGTTGCGCCGGCGGGGGGACGACGTGTCCGCCCTCGTCCCGGCCCTGCTCGCCCGCATCGCACCGGGACGCCGGTCGGGGTGCAGCCCCGAGGCCACCCGGCTGCTCGCCGGGGGCCTGTGGCCGGGCAACGTCCGCGAGCTCGAGGACGTGCTGCGCCGGGCGCTGGCCCACAAGCCCGCCGGCGACATCGAGGCCCGGGACCTGCCCGCGGAGTTCGCCACCCACGGCACGCGCCGCCGGCTCTCGCCGTTGGAGGCGGCCGAGCGCGACCTGATCGTCAAGGCACTCCTGGACGCGGGCGGCAACCGGGTCCGCGCCGCGGCCGCCCTCGGGATGGGGCGGGCCACGCTCTACCGGCGGCTCAGCGCCTTCGGGCTCACCGACGTGGGGCGCTGAGGGCCGCCACCCGCGAACTCGTCCGCCCACGCCCGGCGGGCCCGCGCCGCCACCGCGAGCACGGCGTCGACCAGGGCCGTGCGCTCCAGGGCGAACCGGCGCGCGGACGTCGCGATGCCGAGCGCCACCGGCGGCCCGAGCCCGTCGGGGGAGGGCACGACCGCGCCGATCGAGCAGAAACCGGCAGCGAGCTGTTCCTCGTCGGCCGCCCAGCCGCGCGCCACGACGTCGGCCAGGATCGCGGGGGCGGGGGCGGCGTCGCCGAGGGCGTCGATCCAGGCCGTCGAGGTGGCGAGCAGCGCCCGGGTGGGCCCCCACACGCCGACGAGAGCGGCCGGCACGGCGACCGGGCCCGGGCCGAGTCCCGGCGGGTGCGCCATCCCCTGGTGGCCCCGCGCGTCGAGCACCCGCGCCGACGGGTCCGCCGCCGGATCGCGCGGCGGGGCGACGAGGTAGGCGCGCTGCCGGGTGCGGTGGCAGAGCTCGGTGAGCGCGCCGGCCAGCGCTCCGGAGCCCTCGGAGGGGTCCGTGGCCTCGCCGTCGCCCAGATCGCCGTCCGGAGCGAGCGCCCAGGCCCCCCACGGGGGCGTCGGCAGGAGCCGGGCGCGCCCGCACTCGTCCCGGTCGGCGAACCCGGCCGCGCACAGGGTGTTGATCAGATACCGGGCGGTCGCGCTGGACTTGCCCAGACATCGTCCGAGTTCCTGCGGGGTGAGGCCGCCGGGGTGGGTGCCGAGGAGGCGGAGCGCGCGCAGGACCGCGGCCGCGGTCTTCAGCGAGCGCGCACCGTCCCCGGCCGTGCTCGACGCCTCCTCGTTGACCATGTCCCGACCGTAGAGCCGCCCGAGCCCCGTGACTTGTCTCACCTTGGGCCACCCGGGCGAGACGCCGGCGGGACACCGCGCCGCGCGTCGTCCCCGGGGCGACCCCGAGGAACGTCCGGGTCGGGCACGGATGTCCGCCGCCGCACGTTGGGGGAGTGTGAGGGGAGCCCGGGACCTCCCGGGACCCCAGGAGACGGAGGAGTCATGGCCACACTGACCAGACCCCAGCAGGGCGCGATCATCGCAGGCGTCTGCGCGGGTCTCGCGGAGCGGTTCGGGATGGACGCGACGGTGGTGCGCCTGCTGTTCGTGCTGTCGTGCCTGCTGCCCGGCCCGCAGTTCGTGATCTACCTGGTGCTGTGGGTGATCATGCCGCGGCGCTGAGGGCGGCCCCGGCGTCCACCGGGAGGCCGCCTCGCGGCACGGCCGGGTCATCCCCGCATGGCCCGGCGCCCCGAGCGGCTCAGGCGCCCGAACCGGGTCTCGTCGGGCGCGGCGAACATGTGCAGTCCGAAGCGGTTCGAGAGCTCCCGGAACACCGCCTGCCCGCGCACGGAGGTGCCGTGCGCGTCCAGCCCCGGGGAGAACGTCGCGATCCCGAGCCGGTTGGGCATCACCGCGACGATCCCGCCGGAGATCCCGCTCTTGGCCGGGATGCCCACCTCGGTGGCCCATTCGCCCGCGGCGTCGTACATCCCGCAGGTCATCATCACGCTCACGACGTCGCGGACGTGGTGCTCGTCCATCGCGCGCTCACCGGTGAGCGGGTTGATCCCCCCGTGCGCGAGCGTGGCGCCGAGCACCGAGAGCTCGGTGGTGTCGACCCGCACCGAGCACATCGACAGGTAGACCGCGAGGTTGTCCTCGATGCTGCCCGAGAGCATGCCGAGCGAGCGCATGAGGTAGCTGATCGCGAGGTTGCGGTCGCTCGCGGCGAGCTGGTCGGCGAGCAGGTCCTCGTCGACGGCGAGGTCCGCGACACCGGTGAAGGCGCGCACGCGTTGGAGGAGCCGCTCGACCTTCTCCGCACGGTCCGCCCCCTCGACGAGATGCGTCGCGACCAGCGCGCCCGAATTGATCATGGGGTTGAACGGCCGTTGGTTGGCCTCGTCGAAGGTGATGGAGTGGAACGGATCCCCGGAGGGTTCGACGCCGACGTGACGCAGCGTCGCGTCCCGGCCGTTGTCCTCCAGCGCCAGCGCGTAGGTGATCACCTTCGAGATCGACTGCAGCGCGAAGCGGTGGTCGCAGTCCCCGACGCTCCACTGGGTGCCGTCGACATCCGTGCCCGCCAGGCCGAAGACGTCCTCCTCGCCGTCGGCGGCGGGCAGGGCGATCGCGACGACCTCGTCCTCGTGTCCGGAGTGCTGGTCGTGCAGCTCCTCGAGCTGTTCCTGGACCAGGTTCTCCTCGGCGGCGGTGACCACGGCGGCATGATGTCAGGGACGGTGATCCGTCCCTGGCGTGCCCGGTGTGCCTACAGCCGGGCCAGCGCCTTCTCGACGCGCTGCTCCGACACCGAGCCCGCCGTGCCGATCTCCTGGGCGAACGCGCTGACCCGCAGCTCCTGGAGCATCCAGCCCACGGCGTCGTGCGCGTCGCGGTCGAAGGTCCGCGGTTCGCCGGCCGCCTCGGCGCGCCTGCGGCGGTAGGCCGACTCCACCCGGTGGACGCCCTCGGTGGCCTCCGCATCCCGGCGGGGCGCGGTGGGGAGCTTCTCCAGTCGCCGTCCCGCCGCCCGGAGGTAGCGCGCGACGTCGGGCAGCCGTGCCACCGGGGTGCGGGCCACGAACCGGTCGCCGACGAGCACCCGCAGCTGCTCGCGGACGTCGTCCAGCGCCGTGCCGTAGAGCGATGCGCCCGGCCGGGCGGCGACCTCGTCGAGCGCGAGCTCCACCGCGCCGGCCGCCCCGATCACCGCCTCGGCGCGCGTGAGGACCTCGGCGGCCGCGGCGGGCAGGCGCGCCGCGACGTGCGCGCGCAGCGCCTCGAAGGCCTCGGGATCCCACGCCGGACCGCCGCCGGTGGCGACGAGGGCGTCGATCGCGGCGTCCACGCAGTCCTCGGCGAGCGCGGCGACGTCGCGGTACCCGCCCGTCGTCATGGCCCCCCGCAGTCGCAGCACGGCCCGGTTGTCCAGCGAGCGCACCAGCGACTTCGCGGGCGAGGCGATCGCGAGGCGCAGCAGCCGCCGGGTCCCGGCGCGCATCGCGTCGCGGGCCTCCAGCGCGGAGTCGAAGACGCGGACGTCCACCGAGGTGCCTCGATCCACCAGCGCCGGGTGTGCCGTCACGGTCCCGCCGGCGCGCTGCTGCTCGCGGGTGCGGGGCAGGGTCCCGATCTCGGCGAACGAGGTCAGACCGCGACGCTCCACCCCGTCGGCGACCTTGGCGACCGCGGCACGGGTGGCGTCGGCGTGGCGGTGGCGCAGGACGGCGAGGTCGGGCCCCTCGGCTACGGTCGCCCCCGCGTCGTCGACGACCCGGAACGTCAGCCGCAGGTGCGCGGGCAGTCCGTCGACGTTCCACGTGGCGCGGGGCACCTCGATGCCGGAGAGCCGCTTGAGCGTCGCCGACACCGCGTCGAGCAGGCGCTCGCCCTCGGCGGGGCGGCTCTCCAGCGACATCCGGGCGAGCAGCGCCCGTGCGGTGTCCGGCGCGGGCACGAAGTGGCGCCGTGTGGCCTTGGGCAACGCGCGGATCAGCGCCGTGAGCATCTCCTCGCGCAGGCCCGGGACCTGCCAGGCGAGGTCCTCGGCGCGCACCTGGCCCAGCACCGCGACGCGGGACCGTGACCGTGACGCCGTCGGTCTCGGTGCCGGGCTCGAAGGCGTAGCTCAGGGGCAGCGTCAGCCCGCCGGCCCGCCAGGTGTCCGGGTAGGCCTCGGGGTCGGGCGCCTGCCCGGCGAGCAGCGCGTCGGCGTCGAGGTCGAGCAGGCCGGGGTCGCGGCGCGCCGCCTTCTGCCACCAGCGGTCGAAGTGGCGCACCGAGACGACGTCGGCGGGGATCCGCTCGTCGTAGAACCGGTAGATCGTGTCGTCGTCGACCACCAGCTCGCGGCGCGCGCGCCGCTCGAGCTCCTCGACCTCGGCCAGACGCTCGCGGTTGGCGTGGAAGAACCGGTGCCGCGTCGACCAGTCGCCCTCGACGAGCGCATGGCGGACGAACAGCTCGCGGGCGAGGTCGGGGTCGATCCGCCCGTAGTCGACGGTGCGGTCCATCGCCAGCGGCACCCCGAACAGCGAGACCCGCTCGGTGGCCACGGCCGACCCGCGCCGCTTCGACCAGCGCGGCTCGGAGTAGGTGCGGGTGACCAGGTCGCCCGCGGCGCGCTCGACCCACGCGGGATCCACCCCGGCGACGGTGCGCGCCCACAGCCGGGAGGTCTCCACCAGTTCGGCGGCCATCACCATCGTCGGCGGCCGTTTCGCGAGCGTGGACCCGGGCCAGATCGCGAACCGCGCACCCCGGGAGCCCTCGTACTCGGTGATCGGGCGCCTCTTGGGTTTCGGCTGCCCCTGCTTCGGCATCGGGAGCGACGGGGCCAGCCCGATCTGCGAGAGCAGGCCCGTGAGCATCGCCTGGTGCACGCGGTCCGCGACGTCCTTGGTCAGCTGCCCGTCCGGACTCCGGGGGCCGGGCTCGTTGCGCGTGAGGCGGAGCTCGTCGCCGAGCTGGCGCAGCTGCGCGTAGAGGTCCTGCCACTCGCGCACGCGCAGGTGGTTGAGGTACTCGGCGACGCAGCGCTTGCGGAACTGGTTGCTCGACAGCTCGCGGCGCCCGCTGCGCACGTGCTCCCAGAGGTGCAGCCAGGACAGGAAATCCGAGCGGGGATCGGTGAAGCGGGCGTGCGCGGCGTCCGCCTCGGCGGCCTTGTCCGCAGGCCGCTCGCGGGGATCCTGGGCCGAGAGCCCGGCCGCGATGACCATGACCTCGTGCAGGCAGCCCAGCTTGTCGGCCTCGAGCACCATGCGACCGATGCGCGGGTCGACCGGCAGCCGGGCCAGCGAGCGCCCGATGTCCGACAGCCGGGTGGCATCGCCGCCGACCACGGCCCCCAGCTCGGTGAGCAGGCGGACGCCGTCGCGCACCGCGGCGCGATCGGGGGGGTCGACGAACGGGAACTCCTCGACCGGGCCGAGCTTGGCGCCCGCCATCTGCAGGATGACCGAGGCGAGGTTGGTGCGCTGGATCTCGGGGTCGGTGAACTCGGGTCGGGCGTCGAAGTCGTCGGCGGTGTAGAGCCGGATGCAGATGCCGTCCGCGACGCGCCCGCAGCGCCCGGCGCGCTGGGTGGCCGAGGCCTGCGAGATCGGCTCGATGGGCAGGCGCTGGACCTTCGTGCGCCGCGAGTAGCGCGAGATGCGCGCGGTCCCCGGGTCGACGACGTAGCGGATGCCGGGCACGGTCAGCGACGTCTCGGCGACGTTGGTGGCCAGCACGACGCGACGCCGTCCGTTCCCGCTCGGCTCGAACACCCGGTGCTGCTCGGCGGAGGACAGCCGCGCGTACAGCGGCAGGACGTCGAGGTCCATCTCGGAGGTCTCCAGCGCCTCGGCGGCGTCGCGGATCTCCCGCTCGCCGGAGAGGAACACCAGGACGTCACCGGTCGGGCCCTGGCGGCAGAGCTCGGCGACGGCGTCGACGATGCCCTCGACCTGGTCGCGGGCCTCGGCGCTCGGGTCGTCGGGGTCGGCCAGGGGGCGGTACCGGACCTCGACGGGGAACGTGCGGCCGGACACCTCGATGACCGGCGCATCGCCGAAGTGGCGGGAGAACCGGTCCGGGTCGATCGTCGCCGAGGTGATGATCACCTTGAGGTCCGGACGCCGGGGCAGCAGCTGGGCGAGGTAGCCGAGCAGGAAGTCGATGTTGAGGCTGCGCTCGTGGGCCTCGTCGATGATGAGGGTGTCGTAGCGGCGCAGCAGGCGGTCCTGCTGGATCTCGGCGAGCAGGATGCCGTCGGTCATGAGCTTGACGAGCGTGTCGTCGCTCGCCCGGCTGGTGAAGCGCACCTGGTAGCCGACGGTGTCCGTGCCGGTCGTGCCGAGCTCCTCGGCGACGCGCTCGGCGACCGTGCGGGCGGCGATGCGCCGCGGCTGGGTGTGCCCGATGGTGCCCAGGACCCCGCGCCCGGTCTCGAGCGCGATCTTGGGCAGCTGCGTGGTCTTGCCCGACCCGGTCTCGCCCGCGACGACGATCACCTGGTGGTCGGCGAGGGCGGCCTTGATGTCGTCGACCCGGCCGGAGAGCGGCAGCTCCGGCGGGTACGACACCGCCGGCACCGAGGCCCGGCGGCGCTCGAGCCGGGCGTGGGCCTCGTCGACGGCGACGGTCACCTTCTCGAGCGCGTCCGTCCGACGGTCGGCGTCGGGCATCCGGCGGGCGCCGTCGAACCGGCGACGCAGCCGGTGGGCGTCGGCGGGTCCGAGCGCGGCGATCCGCTCCGGGAGCTCGACGGGGAGCGCGGACGGGCCGGACACCGGTCGGGGACACCTCGATCTCGGGAACGGGGGGATACTGCGTGGGACTCGTCCATTCTCAGCGTCGGTGGCGCCCGGTGTGTTCCCGGGACGAGTAGTTACGCATCGAAGCCGCTGATAGCCTGTTCGAGTGAATATTGTGGTGGTAGTAGTCAACGCATCGTAGCGTTTGCGCCGGAACGAGCACGTCGCGGTCACTGATGGTGACTACTTCGTCTCGAGAGATCCCGATGACCCGAGGGGGGTGGTCCATGGATGCCGCCGAGCAGCCCGACGCCGAGCTCGCGGTGCTCGCCGCCGCCGGCGACCAGATCGCCTTCGCGGAGCTGATGACCCGCCACCGTCCCCGCCTCTACGCCGTCTGCCGGCGCGTCACCTGCCACGACCAGGACGCCCAGGAGGCCCTGCAGGAGACCATGCTCCTCGCCTGGAAGCGCCTCGGGGAGTTCGACGGGCGCTCGGCGGTCGGGACCTGGCTCTACCGGGTGGCCACCAACGCGGCCATCGACGAGGTCCGCCGTCGCAAGCGCACCCCGGAGCCCGCGGAGTCCCTGCCGGAGACGAGCGCCGGGCGTGGCGCCGACGGGGCCGTGGTCGCCCGGGTGGACGTCGACCGCGCGCTCGCCCAGCTCCCGCCGCAGTATCGTGCGGTCGTGGTGCTGCGCGAGCTGTGCGACCTGTCGTACAAGGAGATCGCCGACCTGCGTGACATCCCCGTCGACACGGTGAAGTCGCAGCTCTCCCGTGGCCGCCAGGCCCTCGTCGAGCTGCTGTCCGACCGCTCGACCGCAGCATGACACCTCCCGCCCCCATGGTCGAGCTCCGCTCCGCTGCGTCTCCCGGATCCCCCGTCGGCCCCGTCACGACCCGCCTGATCGAGGCGTGTGCGCGCGCCCGCGACCGCCTGCGCACCGAGGAGCCCCGGGCACGGCTCGACGCCCTGACCGCCCGCCTCGGCGAGCCACAGCTGCGCATCGCGGTCGGTGGCCGGATGAATGCCGGCAAGTCGACGCTGGTCAACGCCCTGCTCCAGGAACGCCTCGCCGCGACCGGGGCCACCGAGACGACGCGTCTGGTCACCTGGTTCCGCCACGGGCCGCAGGACCGGGTCCGCCTGCACCGCCGCGACGGCACCAGCCGCCTCGTCGCGGCCGCGCCCGGCGGCGGCGTCGGCGACACGGTGCCCGCCGAGCCCGGCGAGGAGATCGCCCACCTCACCGTCGAGACCCCCAACGACGCGCTCACCCGTCACACGCTCATCGACACCCCGGGCCTCGACGCGCTCAGCCGGCTCGACCCCGACTCGCTCGCCGCCCTGGCCGACGCCGACGCGGTGGTCTACCTGATGCCGCACCCCGGCGAGCGCGACGTGGAGGCCATCGAGGCCGTCCGCTCCTGGACCGGGGGCCTGAGCCTGGGCGCGGCCAACATGATCGGGGTCCTGAGCCGGATCGACACCCTGTCCTCCGATCCCGACCCGTGGCCGGTCGCGCGCCGGGTCGCGGCGCGCTACGCCCGCGACCTGCGCGCCACGCTCTCCGACGTCGTGCCCGTCGCCGGCCTGATCGCCGAGACCGCGCGCGGCCCCGAGTTCGGTGAGGCCGACGCCCGCGCCCTGCGCGCCCTCGCCGACGCCGACCGCTTCGACGCCGAGGAGGCCCTGCTCAGCGTCCAGGAGTTCCGGGGGTGGGCGGACGCCCCGATCGACGGCGGGGAGCGCGAGCGCCTGCTCGGCCTGCTGGGCCTGTACGGGCTGCGCGTCGCCCTCGAGCTGATCGACGCCGGCAGGCGTGCGACCCCGGCGCTGCTGGCGGCACTCGTCGACCACTCCGGCATGGCGGTCCTGCTCGATCGCATCGACACCGTCTTCGTCGCCGGGGCCGACCGGCTCCGCGCCGGTGCCGGCATCCGGGCGCTCGAGAACGTCGGCTGGGACGTCACGGACGAGGTGGACCGCCGGGTCCTGCTCGGCCTGCAGTCCGAGCTCGACCAGCTGCGCCTCGAGCCCGCCCTGCGCCAGGTCGAGCTGGCCGCCGCCCTGGTGGACGTCGACGCCGGCCGGCTGCGCCTCACCGACGACGACCTCACCCGCCTGCGCGACCTCGCCACCGGCACGGACGACGCGCGCCGCCTCGGACTCGACGCCGGTGCGTCGCGCGCGGCGGTGGTCGCGGCGGCGGACGCGCAGAATCCCGCTCTGGCGCCGGCTCGAGGCCCGCCCGTCGCGGGTGCTGCAGCGGCACGCCCGCACCGCGCGCGAGCTCTGCGAGCACATCTTCTTCGCCGACGCGGGGACGCGGGATGCCGCCGAGGCGGGCCGTGACGAGGGCGCGTCCGGCGCGCCGACGGGCCCGAGCTGGCAGGCTCCCACCGGAAGCCGGTGAGCCCGCCCCGGGCGGCTCGCGGGTCGGCGCCGGAGCGGGAGGGGGTCGGAGTGGGCGAGGTCGAGCCCCCGCACGGCGAGTTCGGCCGGTACCGGCTGCAGGATGCCCTGCACCGCGGGCGCGCGGGTGAGGTGTTCCGGGCCCTCGACACGCACGGCGGCCGGCCCGTGGCCCTCAAGCTGTTCGCCCCCGACACCGCCGACCGCGAGTTCCGCACGCGCTTCGACCGCGCCTGCTCCATCGCCGCCAAGTTCCGCGAGCCGCGTGCGGTCACGGTCCTCGACCACGGCGAGATCGAGGGCCGCTTCTTCGTGGTCATGAGCCTGGTCGAGGGGCCCTCGCTCTCGACCGTCCTCGACCGCGACCACGTGCTCGCCCCGGCCCGCGCGGTGACCGTGATCGAGCACGTCGCGAAGGCGCTCGCCGCCGCGCACGCCCGCGGACTCGTGCACCGCAACGTCAAGCCGTCCAACGTGCTGTTCAGCGACGCGGGTGCCACCGAGGCGTGCCTGGTCGACTTCGGCCTCGTCTCACGCAACGGCCTGTCGCTGGACTACACCGCTCCCGAGCGTTTCCGGGGCGGCGGCAGCGATCACCGCGAGGACGTCTACGCCCTCGGGTGCGTGCTCTACACCTGCCTGACGGGCGCGCGGCCCTACCCCGGGCGCAACCTCCCGGAGCGGATGCGCGGGCACCTCGAGGGCGCCATCCCGCGGCCGTCCGAGCACGCCACCGGCGTGCCCGCGGCCCTGGACGACGTCATCGCCACCGCCCTCGCCAAGCAGGTCCCCGACCGCCACCGGACCGTCGGCACCCTCGCCGAGGCCGCTCGCGCGGCGGTGGAGGGAACCCGATGAAGTTTCTCCGCACCCGCCGGAACATTCCGCGTGGCCCGGAGCGTCAGAAGCCCGAACGGTTCACCGCCGACGGTGAGCCACCCGTCAGGACGAGGCGATCACGATGACCAGCACCAGCGGAGACATGTACTTCAGCGCCGACGGCGGCGTGTACGACGCCAGCGGCACGATGATCGGGACCTACGAGACCGACTCGTCCGGCAACGTCGACGTCGTCTCGACCGACACCGACGGCGACGGCGTGCTGGACACCACGGTCGCCGACGTCGACCACAACGGGTCCTTCGAGACCGGCGTCGTCGACACCGACACCGACGGCTACTACGACACGATGGTCGTCGACACCGACGGCGACGGTGACTTCGACACCGCGGCCGTCGACACGAACCACGACGGCCAGGCCGACACCACGGCCTACGACCCCTCCGGGTTCTGAGGACCGAGGCGTGACCTCGGCGCCGGGTCCCGCGGAGCGGGCCACCGTCCCGATCGAGCGTCCCGCGCCACCGCGCGAGCCGGCGGCCGAGCGCGCGGCGCTGATCGAGCTGTGCATCGACCTCGCCGACCGGCTCCGCGAGACCAGCCCCGCCCTGCGGGCCCGGTTGCACCGCGGCCTCGCCGAGGTCGGGGTGCACCCGCTCGAGCCCGACGGCGCCCCGTTCGACCGCACCCGCCACGACGCGGTCGACCGCGAACCCACGACCGACCCCGCTCGCAACCGCACGGTGGCGAGTACCGAACTGACCGGATACCTCGACCGCGGCCGCGTCCTGCGCAGACCCGGGGTCGTGGTCCACGCCCTCGAGGTCCAGGAGGTGACCGACGATGACCGCCACGACATCCGCTGACCCCACGGCCGAGCGCCGGGCCCACCCGCTGGCCGGCGAGGTCCTCGACCTCGTCGGGAAGGTCGCCGCCGCCGCGCGGGACGACGACAAGGCGACCGCCGCCGCGGCGCTCGAGGCCGACGCCGCCCGTGTCCGCCGGGGCACCGCCGCCGTGGTGGTCGTCGGGGAGAAGAAGCGCGGCAAGAGCTCGCTGATCAACGCACTGGTCGATCGGCCGGGCCTGCTGCCCGTCGACGCCGACGTGGCGACCTGCGTGCACATCGTGGTCTCCCACGGGACCGAGGGCGCGGAGGTCCTGTCGGGCGGCGCCACCACCGGGCGGGCGATCGACCTCGACGAGCTCGCCGAGTACGCCGCCCTCGACCCCGACGGTCGCGAGCCCCGTCACGACGACGTCAGCCAGGTCCGGGTCCGCCTGCCCGCCCCGCTGCTCGCCGGCGGTCTCGAGCTGATCGACACCCCGGGCGTCGGCGGGCTCGTCGCGGGCCACGCCGCCCTGACGATGGCCACCCTCGACCGCGCCGACGCGCTGATGTTCGTGCTCGACGGCTCGGGCGAGATCACCGCCTCGGAGCTGGCCTTCCTCGAGCGCGCCACCGAGCGCATCGCCACGGTCGTCTTCGCCCTCACCAAGATCGACCTCTTCCCGGAGTGGGAGGCGGTGCACGCCCGCAACATCGCGCTGATCGCCGAGCACGCCCCCCGGTACGCCGACGCCCCCTGGTTCGGTGTCTCCAGCCGCCTGGCCGCCCGCGCGGCCCAGGCCCGCGCCGCCGGTCGCACGGAGGCCGCGGAACAGCGGCACGCCGAGAGCCGGATGCAGCCGTTGGAGGCCCACCTCACCGACCTCGCCGAGGGGGCGGACGGGCTCCGGCTGGCCAACGTCGTGCACCAGGCGACGGAGCTCACCAAGCGCCTGTCCCAGATCCAGGTCCGCCGGGCCCTCTCGCTGACCCTCGACCCCGAGTTCGGTGCGTCGATCAAGCGCGAGGAAGCCGCGCTCACCGCCCTGCAGGCGCAGAACGCGGTCTGGCGCCAGACCCTCAACGAGCGCCCCGCGCGCCTCGAGCAGCGCCTGCGGACCGAGCTCGCGCGCCGGCTCGAGGACCTGCGCAAGGACGTCGGCGACCGGATCGCCGCCGCCAAGGGCGACGTCTTCGACGACGTGGTCGGCGACCTGCCGCCGCGGGCCCAGGCCCTGTGGATCGAGATGGACACGCTGCTGCGCCGGCGAGCTCGAGGGGCTCGCCGAGGCGGTCGTCGCCGACCTCGAGGGCGTCGAGGTCGACCTCGCCGACGTCGTCCCCGAGGCTCCCGAGCGGCTCGTCCAGCTCCCGGAGGCCTCGCAGGGTCAGGGGGCCACCAGCCTCGGCGAGCAGGGCGTCATGGCGGCGAGCCTCGGCATCGGTCTCGGGCACGCCGTCGCGTACGCCCTCGCCGGAACGCTGCTCGCGACCCCGCTCGGCTGGGCCGCCGGTGTGGGCGCGGTCGGCTACTTCTCCTGGCGGCGGTGGTCGAAGGAGCGGGGCGCGCGCAAGCGCGAGGACGCCCGGCGCTACCTGGCGGACGTCGCCACCCGCCTCAACAACGAGATCCCGCCGGTCATCGCCCAGGCCGTGGCCGGCGCCCGTGAGGTCCTGACCCGCAGCGTCTCCGGAGCGCTGGCGGCGGAGAAGGATCGCCTGACCGCGAGCCTGAACGAGCACAGGGCGAACCTGAAGAGCGAGGAGGGCGCGGTCAACCGCCGCAAGGCCGAGACCGAGGCGAAGCTGCGCGCCCGCAACGCGTTGCGCGTGACCGCCGTCGACCTGGCCCAGCGCCTGCAGACCCATCGAGGGGAGTCGTCATGAGCGAGGCGAGCGGGTGGCTGGACATGTCCCGCTTCCCCGACCACGACCCCGACACCGTCCTGGACGGCGACCAGCACGACCTGCTGACCTCGTCGCTCGCGGTCGACGACGCGACCCTGCCCGACGCGGTGTGGGAGCACATGCTCGCCGTCGTCGTGGGCACCGAGCCGACGGACCCTGTCGACACCGACAGCCCGGACGAGACGGGCGCCGACGACACGACATCCGACGCCGACGACACCCTGTGGGCCGCCGACCTCGACCACTCGCTGGTGCTCGACGACCACGCCGCCGGGGTCGTCGACGACCCCGGGCACGATCTCGGGCACGACGCCTCCGGCGCCGACGAGCTCCACCCGGGCGGGGAGGGCGGCACGCCGTGATGCCGGGCCCGGGCTGGTGGCTGGCCGTCGACTTCGGCACGTCGTTCACGACGACCGCGATGGCCACGGACGGGCACGTCGAGATCCTCGAGATCGACAGCTCCCGCTACGTCCCGTCCGTGGTCTTCCTCGACGACGACGGCACCCTGCTGGCCGGACGGGACGCCGACGCCGAGGCCGCCACCAACCCGGCGCGCGCCGAGAGGGTGCCGAAGCGGGCGCTCGTCGCCGCCGAGCAGGTACGCCTCGGCGACCGCAGCGTCGGCACCGTCGACCTCGTCGCCGCCGTGCTGGCCCGCGTGGCCGAGGAGGCGATCCGGCGGCACGGCGGGCGACGCCCGGCGCGCGTCGTGCTGACCCACCCGGCGCGCTGGCAGCCTCACGGGCTCGAGCTGCGCCGGCTCGCCGAGGCGGCGCACCGGGCCGGGCTCGGCGAGCCCGAGTTCGTGGCCGAACCGGTCGCGGCGGCGCAGCACTACGTGCAGGAGACCGGTGACGTCGCCGTGGGCGGTGCGATCGCCGTCTACGACTTCGGGGGCGGCACCTTCGACACCGCGGTGCTGCGGCGACACCGCGACGGCTTCCAGCTCGCCGGGGCGCCCGGTGGCGATGTCGGCATGGGCGGTGAGGACCTCGACGCCGTGCTGCTGGAGATCCTCGCCGAGCACGCCGAGGGCCTCGACGCCGACCGCTGGTACGCCCTGTGGGAGGAACCGGGGCGCGCCGCCGAGCGGGCCCGCGCCCAGCTGCGCCGCGACGTCACCCGCGCCAAGGAGTCGCTCTCGGGCCGCCCCGCGTACAACGTCCCCGTCCACGGCTTCGACGACGAGATCCGGGTGACCCGCCGGGAGTACGAGAAGGCGATCGAGCCGCTCCTGCGGCGGACGGTGGGCGAGCTGGAGAGCACCGTCGCCCGTGCGGGGCTCGCACCCTCCGACCTCGCCGAGGTCTATCTGACCGGCGGGTCGAGCCGTACCCCGCGGATCAGCGCCCTGCTCGCCGAGCTCATCACCCGCCCACCGACGACCCGCGGCGACCCGAAGGCGGCCGTCGTCCTCGGGGCCCTGGCCACGGTGCCCGGGTCCATCAGCACGCGGAAGATCACCGTGCCTCCGGAGTTCCGGGGCGGGAGCGCACCGACGCTCCGGGGACCCGTGGCGGACTCGACACCGCCGCTGACCCCGTCCGGCCTGCCCCCGCCCGCCGAGAAGCGGCCGTCGGAGCACCCGGCGGACGACTCGCCTCCGGCGACCCCCGCCCCGGATCCCGTCGAGCTGGCCGCGGAGATCACCGACCTCGCCGACTCCGCACGGGTCGCGGACCTCGTCACCGCGGTGGCCCCGACCCTCCCGGGCGGCGGTCCGGGCGCGGCCGGGCCCGCCCTGCGCGCCGCCCTCGACGGTGTCGCGGCCGCGATCGGCGCCCGGCACACCCCCTTCCCCGGCCTTCCGCCGGAGATCGCGCTGCAGGTACTGCGCGAGGGTCGCGACGAGCTCGGCTACCTGGGAATCTGCCTCACCACTCTCGACGACCTCACCGAGCGTCTCGCCGCCCTGTGACCGTCAGCGACGCCGGGAGGAGATGACGCCGGTGTCGAAGCCCGCGAGGTGGAGCCCACCGTGGAAGCGCGCGTGCTCCACCTTGAGGCAGCGGTCCATGACCACGGTCAGCCCGGCGGCCTCGCCGCGCTCGGCGAGCTGCTCGTCGTAGAGCCCGAACTGGAGCCAGAACGTCGAGGCCCCGGCGGCGATCGTCTCGTCGAGCACCGACGGGAGGTCCTCGGGGCGCCGGAACACGTCGACCAGGTCCGGGACGACCGGCAGCGCGGCCAGCGACGGGTGGACCGGCCGACCCAGGATCTCCTCGGCGTTCGGGTTGACGAAGAAGACGTCGAATCCGGTCGAGCTCAGCAGGTACGTCGCCACGAAGTTCGACGCCCGCGCGGGGTTGGCCGACGCACCGACCACGGCCACGCTGCGGGTGCGCCGCAGGATCGCCTGCCGCTCCGTCGCCGACGGGGCGGACCAGCTCACGACGTCTCCCCCTTGGTGGCCTCGGTGAGGGCCTGGTCGAGGTCCCACAGGATGTCCTCGGGATCCTCGATGCCCACGCTGATGCGGACCAGGTCCGGCGGCACGCCGCCGTCACGCAGCTGGTCCTCGGTGAGCTGCTGGTGGGTGGTCGACGCCGGGTGCAGCACCAGCGTGCGCGCGTCGCCGATGTTGGCGAGATGGCTGCACATCTGCACCGACTCGATGAACCGCCGCCCCGCCTCACGCCCCCCGCGCACCCCGAAACTGAACACCGCGCCGGGTCCCCGGGGCAGGTAGCGCCGCGCCCGCGCGTGGTGGGGATGGGAGGGCAGGCCGGCGTACTGCACCCAGGCGACCCGCTCGTCGGCCTCGAGCCACTCGGCGACGGCCTGCGCGTTGGCGATGTGCGCCTCCATGCGCTGCGGCAGCGTCTCCACGCCCTGCAGCAGCTGCCACGCCGACTGCGCCGAGAGCGTCGCGCCGATGTCGCGCAGCTGCTCGGAGCGGAGCTTGGTGAGGAAGCCGTATTCTCCGAAGTTGCCCCACCACGTGAGCCCGCCGTAGGAGGGGATCGGCTCGGTCATCTGCGGGAAGTGGCCGTTGCCCCAGTCGAAGCGCCCCGACTCGAGGACGACGCCGCCCAGGGTCGTGCCGTGCCCGCCGAGGAACTTCGTCGCCGAGTGGATCACGATGTCCGCGCCGTGCTCCATCGGCCGGCACAGGTACGGCGTCGCCATCGTCGCGTCGATGATCAGCGGCAGGCCGCGCTCGTGGGCCACGTCGGCCAGTGCCGCGACGTCGGTGACCTCGCCCGACGGGTTGGCGACGATCTCGGCGAACACGAGGCGGGTCCGGTCGGTGATCGCGGCGCGGAAATGCTCGGGGTCGTCGCCGGCCACGAACGTGGTGTCCACCCCGAACCGGCGCAGCGTCACGTCGAGCTGTGTCACCGTGCCGCCGTAGAGCGCGGCCGCCGCGACGATGTGGTCGCCCGCGCCCGCGAGCGTGGCGAAGGTCAGGAACTCCGCGGCCTGCCCCGAGCTGGTGGCCACGGCACCGATCGCGCCCTCGAGGCTGGCCAGCCTCTCCTCGAGCGCGGCGACCGTGGGGTTCGCGATGCGGCTGTAGATGTTGCCGTACTTCTGCAGCGCGAACAGGTTCGCGGCGTCGGCGGTGTCGGAGAAGACGAAGCTCGTCGTCTGGTAGATCGGCACCGCCCGCGCGCCGGTCGCCGCGTCGGGCACGGCCCCGGCGTGCACGGCGCGCGTCCGGAAGCCCCACGGCCGGTCCTGGGTCGCCACCCGGGAAGTTCTACACCGGACCGCCGTCGGCAGCCGACTCAGCGACCTGCCTGTGCGGCGAAGTACGCGCTGGACGCCGAGTTCCAGGCGTAGACCAGCGCCGCGGCGCCGGCGGCGAGGAAGACCACGCACAGCAGCAGGAGCACGATGCCGAAGACGGGGACGAAGGCGATGAGCACGAACGACCCGAACAGGGCGAAGAGGTAGAAGAGCAGCCCGATCCCGGTGAAGACGGTGAGGACGATGCGCGCCCAGTTGCGCCCACCGCGGAACTGCAGGACGAAGTACGCCCAGATCGCACCGAAGATCAGCGAGAAGATCAGGGAGACGACGACGGCCGCCGTCGAGCCGCCCACGTCGCCGTAGCCGCCCACCGCGCTGCCGCTGAACGCCTGCACGAGGTTGACGAGGATCCCGATGCCGATCAGGCCGAGCCAGATCATGTAGGCGCGCTGGACCTGGACCGGGATGTTCGGGGGCAGCGGCACGCCGCCGAACCCCGGCGGCATGAAGTTGTTGGTGCCCGCCGGCTGCTGCCCGTAGCCGGGCTGCTGCCCGTAGGCGGGCGGCTGGCCGTAGCCCTGCTGCCCGTAGCCGGGCTGCTGGCCGTACCCCGGCTGCTGCCCGTAGCCGCCCTGCTGGCCGTAGTCCGGCTGCCCGCCGTACCCCGGCTGGCCACCCTGCTGGCCGCCGTAGCCGGGCTGCTGCCCGTACCCCGGCTGGCCGCCGTAGCCGGGCTGCTGTCCGTATCCGGGTTGCTCGCCGTACCCCGGCTGCTGCCCGTAGCCGGGCTGTGGAGCCGAGCCCTGCTGGCCGGTGCCGGGCTGCTGGCCCCAGGACGGGTCGGGTTGCTGGCCGTAGGGGCCGGGGGAGTTCATGGGCGCAACGTAGGACACAGATCACCGTGGGGCCAGAAGATGGGGAAAGACGTGACCTGGCCGGGGAGCGGAACGACGTCCGCCCCGCCCGCGGCACGGCGCGGACGGGGCGGGGGGCGTGTCGGGAAGGCGTCTACTTGTGCTTGTTCTCGCGGGCCTGCTCGCCCTTCTCCTCCGCCTTGGCCTTCTGGAGCTCCTCCTTCTTCTGCTCCACCTTGTCCTGCGCCTCGGCCTTGTTCTGCTGGGCGCGGCCCTCGTCGCGGACCGAGTCGGCCCCGGTGGCGGACCCGACGGCCTCCTTGGCGCGTCCCACGACGCTCTCGACCGTGCTGTCCTGCTTGTCGTCGGCCATGTCATCTCCTCAGGTCGGTGCGGCGTTCGGGCGCATGCCTACCCGCACCCGCGGCCCCCGGAAACGAGATGATCTCTCACATCCCGTGCATCCTCGCGATGACCTGCAGCATCACCTCGTCCGCCCCGCCCCCGATCGAGGTGATCCGCATGTCGCGGAGGAACCGGGCGGTCCACGTCTCCTCCATGTAGCCGAGGCCCCCGTGGTACTGCAGGCACGTCCGGGCCACGTCCTCGCAGAGCCGGCCGACGGCGAGCTTGGCGATCGTCGCGAACTTCGAGGTGTCCTCGCCCCGCTCGTAGGCCTCGGCGCAGGCGTAGTTGTAGTGCCGGCACATGTCGAGGCGCGCGTAGAGCTCGGCGAGCTGGTAGGTCAGGTACTGGTTGTCGAGCAGCGGGCCCCCGAACGCGGTGCGACCGCGCAGGTACTCCCGGGTGCGGTCCAGGGCGCGCTCGCAGGCGCCGACCCGTCCGTAGCAGGCGACCATGCGCTCGTTCTGGAACTGCGCCATCTGCTGCTGGAAGCCCCGGCCCTCGCGGCCGATGGTGTGCGACACCGGCACCCGCACGTCGGTGAAGGCGAGCTCGGCGGTGTCCGAGCACCGGTTGCCCAGCTTGTCCAGCTTCCGCGAGACGGCCACCCCCGGCGTCGAGGTCGGCACGACGATCTGGCTCATCCCGCGCGCGCCACCCTCCTCGGAGGTGCGCGCCAGGAGACAGAGCCAGTCGGCCTGGACGCCGTTGGTGATGTAGAGCTTCGAGCCGTTGACGATCCAGTCGTCGCCGTCGCGCACGGCGCGGGTGCGCAGTCCGGCGACGTCGGAGCCGGCGTCGGGCTCGGTGACCGCGATCGCGGCGACCATCTCCCCCCGGATGGCAGGCGCGAGGTAGGTCGCCTTGAGCTCCTCGGACCCGAAGCGGTGCAGCGACGGCGTGGCCATGTCGGTCTGGACGGCGATCGCCATCCCGACCCCGGCCGCGTCGGCGCGCCCGATCTCCTCGGCCATCACCACCGAGAACAGGTGGTCGGCGCCCCCGCCGCCGTAGGCGGGGTCGTACTCGAGGCCCAGGAAGCCCAGCTCGCCCATCGCCGCGAACAGCGCGTGGGTCGGCATCTGCCCCGCGCGCTCCCAGTCGTCGACGTGCGGATCGATCTCCCGCTCGACGAAGGCGCGCACGGTCTTGCGGAACGCCTGGTGCTCCGGGGTGAACGCCACCATCACTTCGCTCCTGACACTCGCTCGCGCAGCACGGCCTTCTGGACCTTCCCCGCCGGGGTGAGCGGCAGGTCGTCGACGAACTCGAGGACGCGCGGGACCTTGTAGCTCGCCAGGCGCTCGCCCACCCAGGCGCGGAGCTCGTCGGCGGTCACCTCGGGGCCCTCGACGCGGCGGACCACGAAGTAGTGCCCGACCTCGCCGTGCACGGGGTCCGGTGCGCCGACCCCCGCGACCAGCGACACCGCCGGGTGCGCGCCCAGGACGTTCTCGACCTCGACGGGGTAGACGTTGTAGCCACCCGTGATGATCATTTCTTTGAGGCGTCCGCGCAGCGCCAGGTGACCGTGCGGGGCGGCGGCCACCATGTCGCCGGTGGCGAGCCAGCCGGCGGGACGGAAGGTCGGGTCGTCCGGGGCCTCGGCAGCGGACCCGGGGGTGCCGCGCCAGTAGCCGGCGGCGATCGACGGGCCGCGCAGCCAGAGCTCGCCCTCGGCGGCGTCGATGCCCTCGACGGGGTCGACGATGCGGGTCTCGAGGCCGGGTAGCGGGACGCCGAGCGTGCCGGCGACCGTCTCGGCGTCGTCGTCGAGGGCGGACATCACCGCGGCGCCCGAGGTCTCGGAGAGCCCGTAGAGGTTGACCACCCGGGCGTGCGGGGCGGCGGCGGTGATCGCCGCGCAGAGGGTGGGCTCGACGTTCGAGCCTCCGGCGACCGCGTAGCGCAGGGCCGGCAGGGTCCCGCCCGCCCCGAGCTCGCGCAGCAGCAGCGTCCACATCGTCGGGACGCCGGCGAACACGGTGACGTCATGGGCGAGGAGGTCGCGCAGCGCGCCCGCGGGGGAGAAGCCGGGGGTGAGCACGACCTCGGCGCCCGCGACGAGCGCCGAGAGCACCGTGCATGTCAGCCCCCCGACGTGGGTGAACGGCATGGTCGCGAGGAACCGGTCGTCGGGGCGCAGGCCCAGGTGGGTGACCTCGGCGCGCGCCGACGCGAGCAGGCTCCCGTGGGTCAGCACCGCGCCCTTCGGGGTCCCGGTGGTGCCCGAGGTGTAGAGGATGACGGCCGGGTCGGCGAGCTCGACCGGGTGCTCGGCGACAGGGCCGTCGACGACCAGCTCGTCGGCGTCGAACACCACCGCCACGTCGTCCGGGAGGTCGAGCCGCGCGTACAGCGCGACCAGGTCGACCCCGCCCGCCTCCGGCACCGTGACCACGAGGCGCGCGCCGGCGTCGGCGACCATGTGCTCGAGCTCGCCCGCCCGGTACCGGACGTTGAGCGTCACGAGCACGGCGCCCCGCCGCGTCGCCCCGAACAGCATCCCGAGCCACGCCAGGCCGTTGGGCAGCGCGACCGCGACGCGGTCCCCGGGACCGATGCCCCGGGCCGCGAGCCCGGCGGCGACCCGGTCGGCGTGGGCGTCGAGCGCGGCCCAGGTGACGTCGCCCGGGGCCTCGCGCAGGGCGACGGCGTCCGGACGGGCGCGGGCGGCCTCGCGGAGCACGCCGGGAAGGCTCACGACACGGCCTGCAGGTGGCGCAGCGCCGGTCCCCAGCGGTCGGTCTCCGAGCCGGCGGGCGCGTAGAGGGGGATGCGCTGCGCGACGCCCCCGAACCTTCGTTCGAGGGCCGGGCCGACCTCGTCGGGCTCGGCGACGATCGGCGATGGCGTGCAGGACCTCGTCGTCGATCGCCTCGCCCATGGCGTCCCACTGGCCCTGCTTGCTCAGCCGGTTCAGCTCCGTGGCGAGCTCGCCCCAGCCGTGCAGCTCCAGCACCGGGGCGTAGGCGGGCGTGGACCCGTAGAACGCGACCTGGCGGCGGACGTCGCGCACCGACGTCGCGAACTCCTCCTCGGTGTTCCCGGTGGCGATGAGCGCGGTGCCCTGGAACTCGAAGTCGCTGCCGTCGCGGCCGGCGTTCGCGAAGCCCTGGCGCAGGGCCGGCAGCGTGACCTCGTGGAGGTAGCGCTCGGTCGAGAAGGCGTGCGCCATGAAGCCGTCGGCGACCTCGCCGGCCACCGTCGTCATCCGCGGGCCGACGCCGGCGAGATGGATCGGCGGGTTGCCGTGCGGGTTGGGGCCGGGGGAGAAGAACGGTGTCATGAGGGTGTGCGTGTAGTACTCGCCGCGGAATTCGAGGCGCTCGCCGGTCGCCCACGCGTCCCAGATCGCGCGGGTCGCCCGGATGTACTCGTGCATCCGGGCCGCGGGGTGCGACCACGGCATCGAGAACCGCTTCTCCACGTGCGGCTTGATCTGCGTGCCCAGCCCGAGGACGAACCGCCCGCCGGTGACCAGGTGCAGGTCGTTGGCCGTCATCGCCAGCGTCATCGGCGTGCGGGCGAACGCCACGGAGATGGCGGTGCCGAGGGTGACCCGCTCGGTGCGCGTCGCCGCGAGGGTGATCATCACGGCGGGATCGTGCTGGGTCTCCGACGCCCACACGGCGTCGTAGCCCGCCTCCTCGGCGGTGACCGCGTCGTCGGCGAACCCCGCCGGATCGCCGGTGACCACGGTGGCGTCGACCTTCACGGCGGGAGCTCCTCGGTCAGTAGGGGGGATGGGATGTCGAGCTCGCGGGCCCGGACGAACTCGCCGAGCCCCTTGGCCTGCTTGTCGAGGGCGAGGTTGTCGGCCACGCCGCGCCCGAGGAACCCCACGACGGTCACGCCCACCGCCCGCAGGTTCGGCAGCGTCCACAGTCGCAGCCCGCACCCCGCGGCGTCCTCCCCGAGCAGCCACCGGACGTGCACCTCGTCCCACCAGCTCGCGAGCCACGCGTGCGCCCCGTCCGTGCGCGCCCACAGCCCGAGCGTCGCGTTGCCGCCCTTGTCGCCCGACCGCGCGCCGACCACCCGGCCGAGCGGTGCCCGGACGGTGCTCGCGCCCTGGGGGGCGAGGGCGCCCTTCGCTCGCGCGTCGGCGGGCGGGGGATCGGCGGGCGTGGGGGCGGTGGAAGCGGGGTCGGCGGGCGCGGGGTCGGCGGGCGCGGGGGGCGGCACCGTCCAGGAGCGGTCGCCGAGGCCGACGGTCTGGGGGAGGTCGGCGGCGGGCAGGAGCACGGGCCAGAACACGCTCGCGGCGCTGCCGGGGCCGGGCGGGGCGGTGGCGAAGAAGCCCGCGTAGCTCGCGAGGGCGCCCTCGACGCCGGCGCGGGAGAGCCGCGCGACCGCTTCCGGTCGCCCGCGACGGCGACGGTGAGCAGGGCGACCGCGTCGGTCATGCGAGCCGGGTCGGGGTGGTCGGCGCGCAGCAGACGCGTGGCGACGTGGTCGTAGGCGTCGCGCCCGCCGGGGATGCCGGCCCACAGCGCGGCGAGGGCCTGCTCGGCCTTGGCGTCGATGTCGAGGCCGGTGAGCACGAGGGTGATCTCGTTGTGCCAGCCCGCCGGGAGGACCGCGCCCGCCTTGACCGTGCCGGGCGGGGGCTCCCCGCGCGTGCCGGCCATCCGCACGCGGTCCGGGCCGTCGGCGGTGAGGGCGACGGTGTCGAGGCGGACGACGACGTCGGGTGTGAGGTAGCGCGGGCCGTCGACCTCGTAGAGCAGCTGCGCGGTGACGGTCTCGGGGGTGACCGCGCCGTCGGTGCCGGCGGCTTTGGTGATCACCGCCGATCCGTCGGCGTCGATCTCGGCGACGGGCAGGCCGATGTGGGCGGTGGCGTCGAACTCGGCGGCGAAGGGGAAGTTGCCGCCGGTGGCCTGCGCGCCGCACTCGATGACGTGCCCGGCGGCGACGGCGCCGGCCATCGCGTCGAGGTCGTCCTCCGTCCATCCGAAGTGCCAGGCCGCGGGGCCGAGGACGACGGCCGCGTCGGTGACCCGCCCGGTGACGACGACGTCGGCGCCCGCCTCGAGGGCGGCGACGATGCCCCGGCAGCCGAGGTAGGCGTTGGCGACGAGGGGCTCGTCGGGCATCACCTCGCCCGTGTCGAGGTGCGGAAGGCCGGCGACGCGCTCGGTGACGTCGTCGCCGGTCACCCATGCGACCGTGGCGCGCGGGTCGATCGCCGCGACGGCCTGCGCGCAGCCGGCCGGGTCGAGCCCGCCGGCGTTGGCGACGACCCGGATGCCCGCGTCGAGGCACTCGCCGAGGACGTCGGTCATCTGCGTGACGAAGGTGGTGGCCCACCCGCTGCCGGTGCGCTCGCGCTGCTTGGCCAGCAGGCCCATCGTCAGCTCGGCGAGCCAGTCGCCGGTGATCACGTCGACGTGGACGCGGCCCTCGCGGTGGGCGTCGACGATCTCGCGCGCGGCGGCGATCCGGTCGCCGTAGAACCCCGAGACGTTCGCGATCGCGATCACTCGCCCGCTCCCAGCGTGACCAGCGTGGCGTGCGCCTCGACGTACTGGCCGACGCTCACGTGCACCGTCTCGACGACGCCGTCCACCGCCGCCAGCGCGGGGTGCTCCATCTTCATGGCCTCGAGGACGACGAGCTTCTGGCCGGCGCGGACCTCGTCGCCGGGGGCCACGAGGACCTCGACGACGGTCCCCGGGACCTCGGACACCGGGCCCGCCCCGGCGACCGCGGCGTCCGGTGCGGGCAGACGCGGGACCTCACGCCACGCGCTGTGCCCCTCGGTGTCGTCGACCCACGTCCCGCCGTCGTGGTGCGCGACGCGGCAGCGGTACTCGACGCCGCCGTGGGTGACGCGGGCGTGCCCCGGGGTGGCGTCGCGCAGGCCGAGGACGTGTTCCTCGCCGTCGGCGTCGAGCTCGAGGGTGTCGCCGCGCAGCCGGTAGGTGACCGCGACCTCGCCGTCGGGGCCCGCCCAGCGTGCGGTGCTCCGCGGCGCGCCACGGAGGAGGCGCCAGCCGGGCGGGGCGAGGGGGGCACGCGGATCGTGTGCGCGGCGCGCGGCCGTCGTCGTGGCGATCGCGGCGGCGAGGTGGGCGATCGGCGGGGTGGCTCGCGGGGCGTCCCGCAGGTGCGCGTGGCCGTCGAGGAAGTCGGTGCGCGTGTCTCCGGCGAGGAAGTCGGCGTCGCGGAGCACCGCGACGAGCAGGTCGCGGTTGGTCGGCGGCCCGTGGATCTCCGCCGCCGCGAGCCCGGCGGCGAGCCGTCGCGCCGCAGCCGTTCTCGTCGGGGCGTGCGCGATGACCTTCGCGATCATCGGGTCGTAGTGCGCGCTGATCTCCCCGCTCGTGCCCAGCGCGTCCTCCCAGCGGAGGTGATCGTCGTGGGCATAGCGATGGACCGTCCCGGGCGCCGGTCGGTCGTCCTGCGCGGGATCCTCGGCGTAGAGCCGCACCTCGATCGCGTGCCCGTGCGGAGTGACGTCCTCTTGTGCGAACGGCAACGGCTCGCCCTCGGCGATCGCGAACTGCAGGGCGACCAGATCGACGCCGTAGACCTCCTCCGTCACCGGATGCTCGACCTGCAGCCGCGTGTTCATCTCGAGGAAGAAGAACTGAGGTGTCAGCGTGGCGTCCACGCTGACACTGGGCGTCACAAAAGCCGCATCGTCGAGCAGGAACTCCACCGTGCCGACCCCGACGTAGCCAAGACGTCGGGCGAGCGCGACGGCCGTGGCACCCATCCGCTCGCGGAGCTCGGGGCTCACCGCGGGCGACGGCACCTCCTCGACGACCTTCTGGTGGCGGCGCTGGATCGAGCACTCGCGCTCGCCGAGGTGGATGACCGTGCCGTGGGCGTCGCCGACGATCTGGACCTCGACGTGGCGGGGCGCGTCGAGGAGGCGCTCGAGGAAGACGGTGTCGTCGCCGAACGAGCGCGCGGCCTCGGCGCGCGCGGAGCGGACGGCGTCGGCGAGCCCGTCCGCGGAACGGACCTCGCGCATCCCGCTGCCGCCCCCGCCCGCGCTCGCCTTGACCAGCAGCGGGTAGCCGACCTCCTCACCGGCGCGCGCCCACCCGTCGGCGTCGTCGCCGGAGAGCAGCGCGTCGGGCAGCGTCGGCACACCCGCCTCGCGCGCGAGCGCCTTGGCGGTGTGCTTGATCCCCATCGCCTCGATCGACGCGGGGTCGGGGCCGACCCACGTCATGCCGGCGTCGGCGACGGCGCGGGCGAAGCCGGCGTTCTCCGACAGGAAGCCGTAGCCGGGGTGGACGGCGTCGGCGCCCGTCGCCCGCGCGGCCGCGAGGACCTGCCGCTGGTCGAGGTAGGTCTCGGTCGCCGTCGCGCCGATCAGCGCCACGGCCCGGTCGGCCTCGGCGACGTGCGGGGCGTCCGCGTCGGGCTCGGAGTACACCGCGACGGTCCGGATCCCCGCCGCGCGGGCCGAGCGGATCACCCGGCGCGCGATCTCCCCGCGGTTCGCGACGAGCAGCGTCGTGATCATGCGCGCGCCTCCCTCGGCGTCGAGCTGGGGGCTTTTCGGACACTGGGTGTCAGCGTGGACGCCACGCTGACCACCCACCACCCCGCTCACATCCGGAACGGCGCGTAGTGGGTGGCGCCGGTGATCGGGGCGGAGTGGACGGCGGAGAGCGCGAGCCCCAGGACGGTGCGGGTGTCGCGGGGGTCGATGACGCCGTCGTCCCACATCCGGCCGGAGGCGTAGACGGCGTGCGACTGGGCCTCGACGGCGTCCTCGATGGCCTTGCGGGTGGCGGTGTCGGTCTCCTCGGAGTACTCGCGGCCGGCGCGCTCGGCGGCGCGGCGCTGGACCATCGACATGACGCCGGCGAGCTGGGCGCCGCCCATCACCGCGATGCGGTGGCTGGGCCAGGTGAAGACGAAGCGCGGGTCGTAGGCGCGCCCGGACATGCCGTAGTTCCCGGCGCCGTAGGACGCGCCGACCATCAGGGTCAGGTGCGGGACGGCCGAGTTCGACACGGCGTTGATCAGCTTGGCGCCGTCCTTGATGATCCCGCCGCGCTCGTAGGCCGAGCCGACCATGAACCCGGTGATGTTCTGGACGAACAGCAGCGGGATCGACCGGGCGTTGGCGAGCTGCACGAAGTGCGCGCCCTTCTGCGACTCCTCGGAGAACAGGATCCCGTTGTTGGCGAGCACGCCGACGGGGTGGCCGCCGATCGAGCCCCAGCCGCAGACGAGCGTCGTGCCGTAGAGCGGCTTGTGCTCGTCGAAGCGCGACCCGTCCAGCACGCGGGCGAGGACGTCGCGGACCTCGACCGAGCGCTTCGGGTCGCTCGCCATCGTCCCGAGCAGTTCCTCGGGGTCGAAGCGCGGCGGGTCGGCGGGGCAGCGAGGGGCCGGGGCCGCCGCGCTGCCAGCCGAGGTCGGCGACGATGCGGCGGCCCAGGCGCAGCGCGTCGCGCTCGTCGGCGGCGAGGTGGTCGGCGAGCCCGGACTCGCGGGCGTGCATCTCCGCGCCGCCGAGGGTCTCGTCGTCGACGTCCTCGTTGATCGCCATCTTCACCAGCGGCGGTCCGCCGAGGTAGACGGTGGCCTGCCCGCGGACGAAGACCGTGTACTCGCTCATCCCCGGCATGTACGCCCCGCCGGCGGTGGAGCTGCCGAACACCAGCGCGATCGTCGGGATGCCCGCCGCCGACAGGCGCGTCAGCTCGCGGAACGTGCGCCCGCCGGGGACGAACAGGTCCGCCTGGCGGGGCAGGTCGGCGCCGCCGGACTCGACGAGCGCGACGACGGGCAGACGGTTGCGCTCGGCGATCTCCAGGGCGCGCAGCTGCTTGGTGACCCCGATCGGCGTCACCGAGCCGCCCTTCACCGTCGGCTCGTTGGCCACGACCATGCACCTCGACGCCGGCCACCGCGCCGATCCCGCAGATCAGGCCGGCGCCGGGCGTCGTCAGGTCCGGCTCGTGCGCGCCGGCCAGCGCGCCGATCTCGAGGAACGCGGCGTCCGGGTCGAGGAGCAGGTCGACGCGCTCGCGGGCGGTCAGACGGCCGCGCTCGTGGTGCCGGTCGACGTACTTGGCCCCGCCGGCGGCGAGGACGGTCTGCGCGACCTCGTCGACACGGGCGAGCGCGTCGAGCATCGCGGCGCGGTCGGCGGCGTACTCCGCCGAGGTCGTGTCGAGGTGGGAGCCGAGCACGGCGCTCGGGGTGCTCTCACCGATCGACGTGCTCATGCGCGCACCGGATCGGCGCCGGGGGTGCCCGCGAAGGCCTGGCCGATCGTCATCCACTCCCGCGCCGCGTCCCCGGACACCGTCACCGCCGTGTCGTCGACGTGCACGCGGCGGACGAGCACGAGGCAGAACTCCTCGGCGTCGCCGGCCACGCGGTCGCCCGCGTCCTCCGGTCCCCACGTCCACAGCGCGCCGCTCGGCGCGGTGAGCTCGACGCGGACCGGCGTTGCGGGCACGTCGAGCGAGCGCACGCGGTAGCCCTGCGGGCGGGCGCGGACGGCGATGTCGGCGACGTGGCGCAGGCGGTCGGTCGGGGCGAGGCGGACGCCGAGCGCGTCGGCGACGTCGGCCCCGTGCGCCCAGGTCTCCATGATCCGGCTGGTGATCGCCGAGCGCAGCGACATCGGCGGGCCGTACCAGGGCAGGCGCGCGCTCGGGTCGGACGCCTCGAGCTCGCGGGCGGAGTCGTCGAAGAAGCGCGCGGCGTCCTGCCAGTAGGCCAGGGCCGCCGGCCCCACCTCGGGGACCTGCGCGTTGGCGGCGTCGACGAACCCCACCAGGTCGGTGATGGTGTCGCGCTCGGCGGTGAACTCGTCCGGGGTCGAGATGGCGCGGGCGAACGCCCCGTCGAACCAGCCGAGGTGGGCGACCTGGTCGCGCACGGTCCAGGGCGTCGCGCGCGTCGGCCGCGACCAGTCGGCGCGCCCGATCCCGCGGACGAGCCCCATCACGGCCGCGCGCTCGTCGTCGAGGTCGGCGAGCAGCTCGTCCACCGACGGTGCGCTCACGGGTCCAGCCCCAGCCGGCCCGCCACGACCTCGTTCATGATCTCGGTCGTGCCGCCGCCGATGCCCAGGATGCGGGCGTCGCGGTAGTGGCGCTCGACCTCGACGCCGTGCATGTAGCCCATGCCGCCGTGCAGCTGGACCGCGCGGTCGACGACGGCGTCGCACGCGGCGACCGCCGTGTTCTTGGCCATGGCGAGCTCGCTCACGATGTCGGTCGTCGGTGGAGCCGGCCTCCCAGCGGGCGAAGACGTCGCGGACGTAGGTGCGCGCGACGGTGGTCTGGCGGGCCATCTCGGCGATCTGGTGGCGCACGAGCTGGCGCTGGGCCAGGGGCGCGCCGAACGTGCGCCGGCCACGCACCCAGGCGAGCGTGAGGTCCAGGCAGCGCTGCGCCGTGGCGTAGGCCTGCACCGACAGCGACAGCCGCTCGGAGGCGAAGCGGGTCATGATCTGACCGAAGCCGCTGCCCTCCGGGCCCACGAGGTTCGCGGCGGGCACCCGCACGGCGTCGAAGCGCAGCTCGGCGGTGTCGCTGCAGTGCCAGCCCATCTTGCGCAGCCGCGAGCGCGACACCCCGGGGCGGTCGGTCTCGATCACCAGCAACGACACCCCCCGGTGGCCGGGACCGCCGGTGCGCACGGCGGTGGTGACGAGGTCCGCGCGCATGCCCGAGGTGATGTAGGTCTTCGCGCCGGTCACGACGTAGTCGGTCCCGTCGCGCTCGGCGCGCGTGGTGATCGCGGCGACGTCGGAGCCGGTGTCGGGCTCGGTGATGCCCAGGCTGGTGATCGTCGTGCCGGCCAGGGCGGGGCGCACGAAGCGCGCGATCTGGTCGGGGTCGCCGGCCGCGGCGATGTGCGGGACGCCGATGCCGTGGGTGAACAGGCCGGCGCAGACGCCGCTCGATCCGCCGGAGAGGATCAGCTGCTCGGTGACGAGCGCGGCGTCGAGGTGGGTCGCCCGCCCCGCCCGCAGCCTCCGGGAAGCCGAGCTCGAGCAGGCCGAGCTCGCCGGCGCGCCGGTGCAGCGACCGGGGGAGCGCGCCCTCGTCCTCCCACCGGGCGAGGTGCGGCACGATCTCGCGCTCGGTGAAGTCGGCGACCAATGCCCGCAGCGCCTGCCTCTCCGGCGTCGTCCAGGCGTCCTGGGCGCTGACGGCCGCGGCGTGAGGGGAGGATTCCGTCGCTCTATGCGCCGGAAGGGACCCCTCGCGCGAAACGGGACCGGCCGACGCGCTCACCGCGAGACCGCTTCGGCGTGGCCGGCGAACTGGGCGCGCAGGACGCGTTTGAGCAGCTTGCCGGTGGCGTTGCGGGGGAGCTCGTCGACGATCTCGACGCGGCGGGGCGCCTTGAAGTGGGCGATCCGTTCGCGTGCGAACGCGATCAACTCGTCGGGCTCGACGTCGCCGACGACGACGGCGACGACGGTCTCGCCCCACTGCGCGTCGCCCACGCCGATGACGGCGACGTCCTCGACGCCCGGGTGGCGGTGCAGGACCTGCTCGACCTCGACGGGATAGACGTTCTCGCCGCCAGTGATGATCATGTCCTTGAGGCGGTCGACGAGGGTCACGAAGCCCTCGGCGTCGCGCCTCCCGAGGTCGCCGGAGTGGAACCACCCCTGCGAGAACACCGCCGCGGTCTCCTCCGGGCGCTGCCAGTAGCCGGCGAACACCGTCGGGCCGCGCAGCACGAGCTCGCCGACCTCCCCGACGCCGACCTCGGCGCCGTCGGCGTCGACGAGCCGCGCGTCGACGTGCATGAACGGGCGTCCGACCGACCCGGCGTGGGTGAGGACGTCGGCGGTGTCGAGGAACAGCGCCGCAGGCGAGAGCTCGGTCATCCCGAACCCCTCGGTGAAGGTCCAGCCGCGGTCGAGGAAGTGCTCGATCACCGGTACCGGGCAGGGCGCGCCACCGGAGATCGCCCAGCGCAGGGCGGGCAGCTCGGGCAGGGCCGGCAGGCGGGTCAGCGCCGCCCACATCGCCGGCACGAGGAACTGGGTGGTGACCCGCTCGCGGGCCATGAGCTCGACGAACGCCCCCGGGTCGAAGGCCCCGAGGACGACGACGGTCCCGCCGGCGTAGAGCAGCGGTAGCGCCGAGAGCCCGAGCGCGCCGATGTGGAACAGCGGGGCGGCGGCGACGGTGACGTCGGTGCCGGAGATGCCCGGTCCCGCGGTCAGCATGTTCACCGCGTTCCACAGCATGTTGTCGTGGGTGAGCACCGCGCCCTTGGGGACCCCGGTGGTCCCCGAGGTGTACATGATCACGCACGGGTCGCCGCCGGCGACCGGGACCGCGGGCGGGGTGCCGGGGCCGGGCGCCGCCAGCAGGTCGACCGGATCCGCACCCGCCCGGACCGCGAGGTCGGCGAGGGTCGGTGAGGCCAGCACGAGGCGGGCGCCGGAGTCGGTGAGGACGTGGGTGACCTCCTCGGGCGCGAGCCGGACGTTCACCGGGACCGCCACGGCACCGAGCCGCGCGACGGCGAAGAGGGCCTCGAGGTACGCCACGGAGTTCCCGCCGAGCAGTGCGACGCGGTCGCCGGGCTCGATCCCCCGGGCGGTGAGGGCGGCCGCGCGGGCGTCGACCGCGGCGTCCAGGGCGGCGTAGCTCGACCGGGTCCCGGTGGCCGCGTCGACCAGGGCGACGGCCTCCGGGCGGCGGGTGGCCCGTCGCCGGATCCAGTCGGAGATCCCCGCGTCCATCGGCGACTCCCTCGTCGTCGTCCCCTGCGGTATCGTGATCCAGACTACTTTGCCCGTACGTGCGGTCAGTTCACAAGGGGCGTGCGATGACGGCGGCGACGAGCTCGGGACGGGTCCGCGGCGGTCGGCGTCCGGAGATCCTCGCGACCTTCACCCGCCACGTCGCCGAGCGCGGCTACGACGGCGCGAACTTCGGCGACGTCGCCGCCGAGCTGGGCATGAGCAAGGGCACGATCGTCCACCACTTCGGGACCAAGGACCGGATGCTCGCCGAGGTCCAGGAGTCCTACATGCGCGGCAGCCTCGCGCAGGCCCACGCGGTCCTCGCCGGGCTGGAGCGCCCCGAGCAGCGCGTCGCGGCGTTCGTGTACCTCGGCATCCGCTACCAGGCCGACGATCCGTCGACGACGGTCGCGTTCCAGCGCGAGGTCGTCCGGCTGACCGACACGCCGGGCATGGCCACCGCCCGCGCGCTGCGCGACGCCTACCGCGACATGGTCGTGGCGGTCCTGCACGAGGGCGTCGACGACGGCACCTTCGTGCCCGGCGACGCCCGCCTGCGCAGCCTGCAGATGTTCGGCTCCCTGCACTGGATGTGGACGTGGTTCGACCCGGCGGGCCGCCTGCCGCCGGCCGAGGTCGCCGCCGAGTTCGTCCGCACCCTCCTGCGCGGTCTCGGGGTCGGGGAGGAAGCGACCACCCGCGCGGCCGATCCTGGCGGGCCGGTGGCGCGCGCGGTCGACGACGTCCTGCGCGGCGGCGGGTGACTCAGGCCGGCCCACCGATGTCCTCGACCCACGTGTCGGGCTGCTCGGCGGCGAAGCGTGCCATCAGCTCGCGGCACTCCGGGTCGTCGAGCACGGTCACCGCGACGCCCTGGGCGACGAGCCACTCGTGCTGCCCGCCGAACGTCCGCGCCTCGCCGACGATCAGACGCGGGATGCGGAACTGGCGGACCAGACCGGCGCAGAACCAGCACGGCGAGAGGGTCGTGACCAGCGTCGTGTCGCGGTAGTGCGGGCGGCGCCCGGCCGCGCGGAACGCCGCGGTCTCGCCGTGGGTGGCCGGGTCGCCGTCCTGGACGCGGCGGTTGTGACCGCTCCCGAGCAGCGTGCCGTCGCCCGCGTAGAGGGCGGCGCCGACCGGGACGCCGCCGGCCGCGGCGCCCGCGCGGGCCTCGGCGAGCGCGGTGGCCAGCATGTCGGCGGCGGCGAGGGAGGTGTCCACACCGCGCATCGTGACGCCACCGGCCGCACCCGCGCACCCCGTCCTCGTGGCGGCGCCGGGTGAAACGGGCGCCGACCGGGAATGCTGATCCGGTGCCGGAGCTGCCCGAGGTCGAGAACGCGCGCCAGGTCGTCGAGAAGGCCCTCGACCGCACGATCACCGCGGTGGACGACGCGGACGAGTTCGTCTGCCGCCCGCACCACCCCGGCGAGATCCACGCCGCGCTCAAGGGCGGGAAGCTGGTCGCCGCGCACCGCCGGGGCAAGACGATGTGGTGCGACACGGTCACCGCCGACGGCGCCGAGGGTCCGCACCTGGGCATCCATCTCGGGATGGGTGGCCGGATCTTCGTGACCGGTCCGAGCGGGGACGAGCGCAGCCACTACGCCGGGGGCGATCCGCACGTCGGCGGGATGCCCACGAGGCCCGGGGAGCGCCCGCTCAAGCCGGAGTGGGACCGGGTGACGATCGACTTCGACGACGGCGGCCAGCTGCGACTGTTCGACAAGAGACGGCTGGGCCGCGTGCACCTCGAGCCCGACCTCGACGCCCTGGGCCCGGACGCCGCCGAGATCACCCGCGACGAGTTCCGGGCCCGCGTCGGCCGGGGCCGCGTCGCGATCAAGGCGAAGCTGCTCGACCAGTCGGTGCTCGCCGGCGTGGGCAACCTCCTCGCCGACGAGACGCTGTGGGAGGCGAAGCTCGACCCGTCGCGCCCCGCCGGAGAGCTCCGCACCGACGAGCTCGACGCCCTGCGCCGCGTCCTGCGCAGGGCCACCCGGTCCGCGATCGACAAGGGCGGCGTGCACACGGGCGAGGTCATCGCGCACCGCAAGAAGGACGACACCTGCCCGCGCTGTGGTGCCCCGATGGAGCGCGGCACCGTCGGCGGGCGCACGACGTGGTGGTGCTCGGTCGAACAGGCCGGGTGACGATCGGCGCCGCAGAGTGGGTACCGGACCTCGGACGACGGAACGACGGGGTTTCGGGAGGACGGGACGATGGCGCGCTCTCCGAGCACGGCACGGTGGCCCGACGAGGACGTCGCGGCCCGGATCCGGGCGGTCTACCGCGACGTGTTGCGGCGCGACCCGGACCAGCCCCAGTTCGGGGGCGCGGTCCGCGGGGTGCTCACCAGCGTCGGGCCGGTGCTCGCCGAGCACCCGCAGTACGCCGAGGTGCTCGGACGGTTGTGCGAGCCCGAACGTCAGATCGTCTTCCGGGTGCCGTGGGTCGACGACGCCGGCCACGTCCGGGTCAACCGCGGGTTCCGGGTGCAGTTCAGCACCGCGCTCGGGCCGTCGAAGGGAGGCCTGCGGTTCGCGCCGGCGCTCGACCTGGACGTGGTGAAGTTCCTGGGCTTCGAGCAGGTCCTCAAGAACGCGCTCACCGGGCAGGACCTCGGTGGCGGCAAGGGCGGCGCCGACGTCGCGGTCAAGGACCTCTCACCGGGCGAGCTGATGCGGTTCTGCCAGTCCTTCGCGACCGAGCTCCACCACCACATCGGGTCGTGGTCGGACGTGCCCGCCGGCGACATGGGCGTCGGGCCGCGCGAGCTGGGCTGGATGCTCGGGCAGTACCAGCGGCTCGTCGGGCGGCACGAGCCCGGCGCGCTGACCGGCAAGGCACCGGTCCTCGGGGGCTCCCCGCTGCGCCCGGAGGCCACCGGCTACGGCGTCGTCTACTTCGTCGGGCGGATGCTCGGCGAGCAGGGACGCGACCTGGACGGCGCCCGCGTGGTCGTGTCCGGCAGCGGCAACGTCGCGCTGCACGCGATGGACAAGGTCGTCGCGGCCGGCGCGACCGTGGTGGGCTGCTCGGACTCGGGCGGATCGGTGGCCGACGCCGACGGCGTCGACGTCGACGCCCTGCGCGAGGTCAAGGGCAACGGCGGCACGGTCGCCGACTACGCCGAGCAGCGCCCGAACGCCTCGACCTCCTCGGCCTCGGCGTTCACCCAGCCCTGCGACGTCGCGCTGCCCTGCGCCACGCAGAACGAGATCGGCGTGGACGAGGCGCGTGCCCTCGCCGAGGGCGGATGCTGGGCCGTCGTCGAGGGCGCGAACGGGCCGGTGACGCCCGCCGCCCGGGAGGTGCTGCGCGCCGCGGGCGTCGGCTTCGGCCCTGGCAAGGCGGCCAACGCCGGCGGCGTCGCGGTCTCGGCCCTGGAGATGCAGCAGGCCGCGGGGCGGGAGCGGTGGAGCGCGCAGGAGGTCGACGAGCGCCTGGCCCAGATCATGGCCGACGTCCACGACCGCGCGCGCGACGCCGGCGAGCGGTACTGCGGCGACCCGACCGACTACGAGAACGGGGCGAACGCGGCGGGGTTCCTGCGGGTCGCCGAGGCCGTCGAGGCGCTCGGCGTCGTCTGACCGACCGGCGCGGCGACTACGCTCCGGACGGCATCGACGCCCGCAGGAGGTCCCATGGACGTGCCCGAGCCCGCTCCGTTCACCTTCGCCGCACTGACCCCCACCGCGTTCCTCGACCGGTCGGCCTACGCCTTCGCGCCGCGCCCGGCGATCGTCGACGGTGAGAAGCGCTTCACCTACGCCGAGTTCGCCGATCGGTCGAGGCGCCTGGCCGGGGCGCTGCACTCCCTGGGTGTCGAGCCGGGCGACCGCGTCGCGGCACTGGCCAGCAACAGCCACGTGATGCTCGAGGCCCACCACGGCGTGCCGTACGCGGGCGCGGTGCTCGTGCCGCTCAACACGCGCCTGTCGGTCGCCGAGCTCGTGCACATCGTCGGGCACTCCGGGGCGAGGGTGCTGGTGGCGACCCGCGAGCTGGGCGAGCAGGCCCGCGCGGTCGCCGGTGAGACCGGGGTCGAGCTGCTCCTCGAGGGCGACCGGTACGACTCGCTGGTCGAGTCCTCCGAGCCCCGCGTCATTCCTGTGGCCGACGAGCACGGTCTGCTCGCGATCAACTACACCTCGGGCACGACGGGCCTGCCCAAGGGCGTGATGTACCACCACCGCGGGGCCTACCTGCAGGCCCTGGCGATGGCCTACCACGTGCGCCTGACCCCGGCGGCGCACTACCTGTGGACCCTGCCGATGTTCCACTGCGACGGCTGGTGCTTCCCGTGGGCGGTCACCGCCGCCGGCGGCCTGCACGTCTGCCTGCGGACCGTCGACGCCGAGGAGATCTGGCGGCTCATCCGCACCGAGGGCGTGACGCACTACTGCGCGGCGCCGACGGTCCTGACGATGATCGTCAACAGCCCGGGCGCCGACGACGGCCCGGCGCCCGAGCGTGTCACCGTCGCCACCGGGGGCGCGCCGCCCTCCCCGACGCTGCTCTCACAGATGGACGAGCTCGGGATGGCGGTCACCCACCTCTACGGCCTGACCGAGACCTACGGGCCCTGCGTGGTGAACGACTGGCACCCGGAGTGGGACGGTCTCGACAGCGAGGAGCAGGCGCGGCTGCGGGCGCGGCAGGGCGTCGGCAACGTCATCGCCCTGCAGCTGCGGGTCCTCGACACCGAGACCGGGGACGACGTCCCGCTCGACGGCGAGAGCATGGGCGAGCTCGCCGTGCGCGGCAACAACGTGATGCTCGGCTACTACCGCGACCCCGAGGCGACCGCCGAGGTCGATGCGCACGGCTGGTTCCGCACCGGCGACCTCGGCGTCGTCCACCCCGACGGGTACGTCGAGATCCGCGACCGGAGCAAGGACGTGATCATCTCCGGTGGCGAGAACATCGCGTCGGTCGAGGTCGAGCGGGTCCTCGACAGCCACCCGTCGGTGATCGAGTCCGCGGTCGTCGGCGAGCCGGACGAGCGCTGGGGCGAGGTGCCCGTCGCCTACGTCACGGTGCGGGAGGAGGTCGGGGAGGACGTCCTCGTCGAGCACGTCCGCACCCACCTCGCCCGGTTCAAGGCCCCCAAGCGCATCGTCTTCGGCGACCTCCCCAAGACGTCCACCGGGAAGATTCAGAAGAACGTCCTGCGCGAGGGCTGAGCCGGACGCCGCGGGCATCGGGCACGATCGCGCCTTTCCTCCGGCGCGGCAGAGGAGGACCCTGGTCCTCCGGGGATCTCGACGGAGGACGGTGTGCGATGGCGAACTCATTCCTGAGGCGGATGTTCGGTCGCGGCGGGACCTCGGAGCCCGACGACAGGACGGACACCGGCCCCGCGCCCACCCGCCAGCAGCCCCAGGGCTACGCGTCGTACGGCCAGGCCGGCTCCTACAACCGGGGGGCCGCGGCGCCGCCGGTGGTCGCCCGGGGCCGGCTCGCCGAGGTCTCGCGCCGCCGACGTGCCGCCGACCAGCAGCTCGAACTGCTCGAGCGGTTCGAGGCGCGGCTCACCGAGCAGGTGCACACGGCCACCGAGGCCGAGCGGAACGACTACGCCCGGGAGCTGCTCTCCCGGCGTCTGTCGGTGCGCGCCCGCCTCGAGGAGGTCACCTACCGGCGCGGCCAGCTGCTCGCCGAGGAGGAGAAGATCTCCCAGGAGCTCGCCCGCCAGGAGGCGCGCCACCCCGTCGGCCCGGGACGCTGACGCCCACGCTCAACGCTGGCCCTGATCCTGCTGGCCCTGACCCTGCTGGCCGTCCGGGACGACGTAGACCGCGGTGCCGTAGGCGGCGATCTCGCTCGCGGTCTGGGCGATCTCGTTGCAGTCGAACCTGAGGGCGAGCACCGCGTTCGCCCCGCGGGCCATCGCCTCCTGCGACAGGCGCCCCAGCGCCTCGTTGCGGGAGTCCGACAGCAGCTTGGACAGGCCCTTGAGCTCGCCGCCGGCCATCGCCTTGAAGCCCGCGCCCATCGTCGAGAACACGTTCCGGCTGCGGACGGTCAGCCCGAAGACCTCGCCGAACACGCGGACGACCTGGTAGCCGGGAAGGTCGTTCATCGTGGAGAGCAGGATCGGGAACTGCTGCGGCGCCGGTTGGGGCTGGTTCATGCGAAAAGCGTAGGGGCTCTCACGCGTGCAGAGCAGCCCTCGTCATGGCCGTCAGCACCGTCGAGGCCACCGCGGCGGTGGTGTGCGGCGCGCTGCGCGGGGTGGAGTTCATGAGGCCGAACGCGGCGTGCGCGCGCACCCGGGCGTCCTCCTCGCCGAGGGCCGGGTCGGCGCGCCGCAGGGCGTCGACCCAGATCGCGACGTAGGCCCGCTGGAGCTTCCGCACGCGCCGCCGGGCGGCCTCGGGCAGGTTCGCGAGGTCGCGGTCCTGGACGGTGATGAGCTCGGGCTGGTGCAGGGCGAAGTCGGTGTGGAAGTCGACGAGCGCGTCGAGCAGGGCCTCGGGGTCGGCGGTGGCGGCGGCGCGCTCCTGCCCCCCGGCGAGCAGGTGCTCACTGATGCCGACCAGCATCTCGGCCAGCAGGCCCTCCTTGGAGGGGAAGTGCCGGTAGAGCGCCGGCCCGCTGACGCCGACGGCCGCACCGATCCCGTCGATGGACACGCCGTGGAACCCGTGGCGGGCGAACAGCCCGGCCGCCTCGGCCAGGATCTGCTCACGACGTGACGTGGTGACGGGCACGGTGGGCAGCCTACGGCCCCTTGCCGTCGACGTGAACGCCCGCTAACGTCGACGTTAGTCATCGTTAACGCACTCGGAGGGGGGCGCCGGTGAGCGCGCCGACCGTCGGCACCGCGGCCGATCCCGGGGCCGAGCGCTCCGCGGCCAACGCCGCCGCCCACCGCGAGCTCGTGGACGACCTGCGGGCGCGCCTGGCCACGGCGCGCCTCGGTGGGCCGGAGCGCAGCCGCGTCCGCCACGTCGAGCGCGGCAAGCTGCTGCCCCGCGAGCGGGTGGACGCGCTGCTCGATCCCGCGAGCCCGTTCCTCGAGCTCTCCCCGCTGGCCGCCACCGGGATGTACGACGACGCCGCCCCGGGCGCGGGGATCATCACCGGGGTCGGGCGTATCGCCGGGCGCGAGTGCGTCGTCGTCGCGAACGACGCCACCGTCAAGGGCGGCACCTACTACCCGATGACGGTGAAGAAGCACCTGCGCGCGCAGGAGGTGGCGCTGCACAACCGGCTGCCCTGCGTGTACCTCGTGGACTCCGGCGGCGCGTTCCTCCCGCAGCAGGACCAGGTGTTCCCCGACCGCGAGCACTTCGGCCGCATCTTCTACAACCAGGCCACGATGTCCTCCCTCGGCATCCCGCAGATCGCCGCGGTCCTGGGCTCCTGCACCGCGGGCGGCGCGTACGTGCCGGCGATGAGCGACGAGGCCGTGATCGTCCGCGACCAGGGCACGATCTTCCTGGGCGGGCCGCCGCTGGTGAAGGCCGCGACCGGCGAGGAGGTCACCGCCGAGGAGCTCGGCGGCGGGCTGCTGCACGCGAAGACCTCCGGCGTGGTCGACCACCTCGCCGAGGACGACGCGCACGCCCTGTCGATCGTGCGCGACATCGTCGAGACCCTCGCCCCGCGCCCACCGATGCCGTGGGAGCGCCGCGCCGCCGAGGCCCCCGCGTTCGACCCCACGTCGCTCTACGACGTCGTCCCGGTCGACGGGCGCTCGTCGTACGACGTGCGCGAGGTGATCGCGCGGTTGGTCGACGGGTCGCGGCTCGCCGAGTTCAAGCCCGACTACGGCACGACGCTCGTCACCGGGTTCGCCCGCCTCGAGGGCCACCCCGTGGGGATCGTCGCGAACAACGGGGTGCTGTTCCGCGAGTCGGCACTCAAGGGCGCGCATTTCGTGCAGCTCTGCGACCAGCGCGGCATCCCGCTCGTGTTCCTGCAGAACATCACCGGGTTCATGGTCGGGCGCGAGTACGAGGCGGGCGGCATCGCCAAGGACGGCGCGAAGATGGTCACCGCGGTCGCCACCACCCGGGTCCCGAAGCTGACCGTGGTCATCGGCGGCTCCTACGGCGCGGGCAACTACGCGATGAGCGGCCGGGCCTACTCGCCGCGCTTCCTGTGGATGTGGCCCAACGCCCGCATCTCGGTGATGGGCGCCGAGCAGGCCGCGACCGTGCTCGGCTCCGTGGGGTCGAGCGAAGCGGATGTGCGCGAGCAGTACGAGCACCAGGGCCACCCGTACTACTCGACGGCGCGGATGTGGGACGACGGCGTCATCGACCCCGCCGAGACCCGCACCGTGCTCGGCCTCGCCCTCTCGACCTGCGCCAACGCCCCTCTCGACGACCCGCGCTTCGGCGTCTTCCGGATGTGAGCCCCATGACGTCTCACACGGTCTCCAGCGTGCTCATCGCCAACCGCGGCGAGATCGCCGTGCGGATCACGCGGACCCTGCACGCCCGGGGCCTGCGGGCGGTGGCCGTCTACACCGACCCCGACGCCGGGGCGCCGCACGTGTCGGCCGCCGACGTCGCCGTCCGGGTGCCCGACTACCTCGACGGCGCGGCGATCCTCGCCGCCGGCGCGGCGGTCGGCGCCGACGCCGTGCACCCCGGCTACGGCTTCCTCGCGGAGAACGCCGGCTTCGCCCGGCAGGTCGGCGAGGCCGGGATGACGTGGATCGGCCCGCCGCCGGCGGCCATCGAGGCCATGGGCGACAAGATCCGGGCGAAGGCCACGGTCGGGCCGGCCGGCGTGCCCCTGGTGCCCGGGTCCGACGGCGCGGGTCTCGACGACGCCGCCGTGGCCGCGGCGGCCCGCGAGGTCGGCTTCCCGGTGCTGCTCAAGCCCAGCGCGGGGGGCGGCGGCAAGGGGATGCACGTGGTGTCGGGCGACGGCGAGCTCGAGGCGGCCATCGCCGCCGCGCGGCGCGAGGCCCGCAGCTCCTTCGGCGACGACACGCTGCTCGTCGAGCGCTACGTCACCGACCCCCGGCACATCGAGATCCAGGTGCTCGCCGACCAGCACGGCGAGGTCGTGCACCTCGGCGAGCGCGAGTGCTCCCTGCAGCGGCGCCACCAGAAGGTCGTCGAGGAGGCCCCGTCGGCGGTCCTCGACGCGCGGCAGCGCCTGGCGATGGGCGAGGCGGCGGTCGAGGCGGCCCGGGCCTGTGGCTACGTCGGCGCCGGCACGGTCGAGTTCGTGACGAACGCCGACGCGAGCGAGTTCTTCTTCCTCGAGATGAACACCCGCCTGCAGGTCGAGCACCCCGTCACCGAGGAGGTCGTGCGGCTCCGGGGCCACCGGCTCGACCTCGTCGCCGAGCAGCTGCGCGTCGCCGCCGGCGAGTCGCTGGGCTACGACCAGGGCGACGTGGTCATCGAGGGCCACGCGGTCGAGGTGCGCCTCTACGCCGAGGACCCCGCCCGCGGCTTCCTGCCCACCGGGGGCACGGTGCTCGACCTGGTGTGGCCGGGGGGCGGCATTCGCGTCGATGCCGGCGTGGCGGTCGGCACCGAGGTCGGCTCCCGCTACGACCCGATGCTCGCGAAGATCATCGCCAGTGGGCCGGACCGCACGACCGCCCTCGACCGTCTCGCCGCTGCGCTCGCCTCGACGACGGTGCTCGGCGTCCGGACCAACCTCGCGTGGCTGCGCACACTCCTCACGAACGACGACGTCCGCGCCGGCCGGCTCGACACCGGGCTGATCGGCCGCCTCCACCCGCCCGACGACGTCGTCCCCGAGGACGTCCTCGTCGCCGCGGCGATGGCCGGCCTGCTCGACCTGCCCGCCGGTGACGCCCCGTTCGACCGGGTGGGCGGCTGGCGGCTCGGCGGCGACCCCGCCCCGGCCCGCTGGCGCCTCGTCCCGGCCGCGGGGGCGACCGGCGACCCCGTCGACGTCGCCGTGGCGGGGCCGCCGGAGCACGCCGACGTCACGGTGGGCGCCGACGCAGCGCCTCGGCAGGCGTCGGCCCGCCGGGACGGCCCCGCCCTCGTCGTCACCCTCGACGGCGCCACCCGGGCGTACCGCACGGCGCTCGCCGCGGGTGTCCGCTGGCTCGCGCGCGACGGCGGCGCCTGGGCGCTGCGCGAGCAGGAGCGCCTGCGCGCGGCCCGCACCGCCGCCGGCCAGCAGGACGGGCCGCTCACCGCGCCGATGCCGGGCACCGTCACCGCCGTCGAGGTCGCCGAGGGCGACCACGTCACCGCAGGCCAGCGACTCGTGGTCGTCGAGGCCATGAAGATGGAGCACGTCGTCTCCGCACCGACCGACGGCGTCGTGAAGGACCTGGCCGCGAAGGCCGGTGCCGCCGTCGCCCTCGACGCGCCGCTGGTGACCGTCGTGCCCGAACCGGGAGAATGATCATGCGTTTGTCGGAGGAGCACGAGGCGCTGCGCGCCACCGTCGAGGACTTCGCGCAGAAGGAGGTCGCGCCGGTCATCGGGGACTACTACATCCGGGAGAAGTTCCCCTACGACCTCGTCGCGACCATGGGCGAGATGGGCCTGTTCGGCCTGCCCGTCCCCGAGTCCTACGGCGGCATGGGGGGCGACTACGTCGCCCTCGGCGTCGCCCTCGAGGAGCTCGGCCGCGTCGACCAGTCCGTGGCCGTCACCCTCGAGGCCGGCGTCTCGCTGGGCATCATGCCGCTTTTGCGCTTCGGCACCGACGCCCAGAAGGAGCGCTGGCTGCCCGACCTGACCGCCGGCCGGACCCTCGGTGGGTTCGGGCTCACCGAGGCGGGTGGCGGTTCCGACACCGGCGCCACCCGCACCACCGCGACGCTCGACGGCGGCGAGTGGGTGATCAACGGGACCAAGGCGTTCATCACCAACTCCGGCACCGACATCACCGCGCTGGTCACGGTCACCGCCGTGACGGACCGCCGTGATGACGGCTCGAAGGAGATCTCGGCGATCCTCGTGCCCGCCGGCACCGACGGGTTCACCGTCGCCCCGAGCTACTCCAAGGTGGGCTGGAACGCCTCGGACACCCACGAGCTCGCGTTCTCCGACTGCCACGTGCCTCGGGAGAACCTCGTCGGCGAGCGCGGCCGCGGCCACGCCCATTTCCTGTCGGTCCTCGACGAGGGCCGCATCGCCATCGCCGCGCTGGCCACCGGCGCCGCCCAGGGCTGCGTCGACGAGTCGCTGCGCTACGCCCGCGAGCGTGAGGCCTTCGGCCACCCCATCGGCTCGTACCAGGGCATCCAGTTCAAGGTCGCCGAGATGGAGGCGCGCACCGTCACCGCCCGCCTGGCCTGGCACGACGCGGCGGACCGGATGGCCGCCGGGCTGCCGTTCAAGAAGGAGGCCGCGATCGCCAAGCTCGTCTCCTCGAACGCCGCGATGGACAACGCCCGCGACGCCACCCAGATCTTCGGCGGCTACGGCTTCATGAACGAGTACCCGGTGGCCCGCCACTACCGCGACTCGAAGATCCTCGAGATCGGCGAGGGCACGAGCGAGGTGCAGAAGATGCTGATCGCGCGGCATCTCGGGATGTGACGCGGCCCCCTCGGGTCAGCCCCGGACCGGCACCTCCTGCAGGCTCCACGTGTTGCCGTCCGGATCGGCGAAGGTGACGAACGAGCCCCAGGGCTGGACGTCGACGTCGCTCGCCGCCACGCCGCGCTCGACCAGCGCGGCCCGGGCCGCCTCGGCGTCGGCGACCACCATCTGGAGTCCGAGCTGGCTGCCGGGTGCCATCGTGGTGACACCGACGCCCATGACGATCGAGCACGCCGATCCGGGCGGGGTCAGCTGGACGAAGCGCAGGCCCTCGTGGACCTGGTGGTCGTGGTCGGCGGCGAACCCGACCTGGTCGACGTAGAACGCCTTGGCGCGGTCGACGTCGGTGACGGGAACGGCCACGAGCTCGAGTCTCATCTCCATGACCAGAACTCTAGGAGGAGTGGCGGACAGTCTCGGTCCTCTTCGCCAGGTCGATCTCGCGGAGGGCCAGGAACAGCGGGAACGTGAAGGCCACCGCGATCACGAAGCTCAGGACGACGAGCAGCGTGAGGCGCACGGCGCTCCATCCGAGACGGCGGCCCTCGGCGACGATGAGCACGCAGGCCGCGGCGCCGGCGACGAGGATGTCGACCGCCGCCGAGGAGCTCGCGTCGTTGGCGAACCAGCCGCCGAGGTAGCTGCTCGAGCCGCCGCCCGTGGCGAAGAACGACAGGTTGAACCACCAGGTCCCGACCAGGCCGACCGCCGAGAGCACGAGGTAGACGATCGCCAGCGGTGCGCGGGTCATCGGACACGCTCCGGGGTCGCGGCGGCGCCGGCTCCGTCAGGCACGACCAGCACGACCAGCAGGACGCCGGCGGCCGTGGCGGCGAGACCGATCGCCAGGGTGGTCAGCGTCAGGACGTCCGGGGCGAGCAGCGGCTGGCCGCGCAGCGCCTGCCACACGAGACCGACCGTGAGCGCGGCCCACGCCGCGCCGGCGATGGCGACGAGACGTGCTCGCGTGCTCTCGGGGCGCAGGGCCGGGATGCGGGCGGCGAGCGCGGCGAGGGCCAGCGCGAGCAGCGGGAGGGCCTGCAGGGCGTGCAGGCCCACGAAGTGGCCGATCCGCAGGTCGCCGCCCGTCGTGGACCACCCCACCAGCGGCAGGCCGGGCCCGCCGTCGGGCACCCCGACCGCGTGCGCGCCGACCGTGTCCATGCCCGTGGTGCCCGCTGCGGCGACCTGCGCGCCGGTCGGGCTGGTCATGAGGAACGCGGCGGCCATGCCCAGCAGTGTGACGGCCAGCCCGAGACGCACCGCCCATCCGGTCGCGGTCGGCAGGGCCCGCTCGCGGAGCAGCAGGACGGCGATCCCCGCCGTCGCCAGCCAGAGCACGACGATGGTCGTGCCCATGATCGACCAGATCGCGGTGTCGAGGGCGGTGGCGACGTTGAAGTGGCTGGCGCGCCCGCGCAGGACCTGGCCGACGATGGCCACCATCTCGATCGACCCTGCGACGGCCACGACCGTGCCGAGCCGCCCCGCCCAGCGGCGTGCCACCGGGGAGTCGAGCAGCGAGATCATCCAGATCAGCGTGGTGCCGTAGAGCACGAAGCTGATCGAGAACTTGAGCGGCTTGGCCCAGATCGGCTGGCCGCCGAGGAGGCGGGGGTCGAGCACGAGGCCGGCGAGGCACACGACCGCGAGCGCGGCCATGGCCACGGTGAACACGGCGAGGGGGCCGGAGCCGCGGGTCGCCGTTCGGATAGTGGCACTGTCCATATCTGGAGAGTAGAACTATCCGAGTCAGTCGTCCAGAGGGGAGCGCGATGCGGGTCGCGGAATTGAGCCGACGCACCGGCGTGAGCGTGGCGTCGATCAAGTACTACCTGCGCGAGGGCCTGCTGCCCGCCGGCGAGCGGACCGGGCCCAACCAGGCCGACTACGGCGAGGCCCACGTCCACCGGCTCCGCCTCGTCCGCGCCCTGCTCGACGTGGGCGGGATCAGCGTGGCGGCGGCCAAGGACGTCCTCGGCGTGGTCGACGACGACGACGTCGCCCTGCACGCATCGCTCGGCGTCGCGCAGGGGGCCGTGATGCGGCGACCGGAACCCCTCGAGGACGAGGTGGGCGCGCGCGCCGGGAAGGTCGTCGACGACCTGGTGGCCCGCCGGGGCTGGCAGGTGAGCCCGGACAACCCGGGCCGGCGTGCGGCCGTCGACGTCCTGGCCACCCTCGAGCGCCTGGACCACGGGGCGGTCGCCGGCCTGCTCGAGACCTACGCCGTGGCCGTGGAGGGCTTCGCGGACGAGGAGGTCGGCGCGGTCGTCGTCGAGGACGACCGGGAACGGTCGGTGGAGGGCGTCGTCACCGGCATCGTGCTCGGCGGCGCGCTCCTGCTCGGTCTGCGCGGGATGGCCCAGGAGAACGCGTCCCGGCAGCGCCTGGGCTAGCGTCTTGATCATGGCCAGCCGCCCCGGGTCCAGCTCCGCCGCGCCGCGTGTCCCGAGCATCGACTTCCCGTCCCGCTTCGGCGTCTGGTGGACCAGCGACTCGTGGGCGATCGGGGACGCCCAGCAGGTCGCGCGCGACATCGAGGCGATGGGCTACGGCGCGCTGTTCTGGGGCGAGGCCTACGGCAAGGAGACGCTCACCCAGGCCGGCGCGTTCCTCGCCGCCACCGACCGCCTCGTCGTGGGCACCGGCATCGCGAACATCCACGCCCGTGACCCGATCGCCGCCGAGTCCGGCGGGCGCACACTGACGGCCCTGCACCCCGGGCGCTTCGTCCTCGGCCTCGGGGTCAGCCACGCGCCGCTGGTCGAGCGCGGGCGCGGCGGCAGCTACACGAAGCCGCTGGCCACCATGCGCGACTACCTCGAGCGGATGGCCGCGGTGCCCGAGCAGATCGAGCCCGGCGCCGGCCGCCCGACCCGCCTGATCGCCGCGCTCGGCCCGAAGATGATCGAGCTCTCGGGGACGGCGGCCGACGGCGCGCACCCCTACCTCGTGCTCCCCGAGCAGACCCGCGTCACCCGCGAGACCCTCGGCCCCGAGAAGTGGGTCGTCTCCGAGCAGGCGGTCGCCCTGGGCGACGAGGAGACCGCGATGCGCCGCGCGCACGCCCACCTCGAGGTCTACTCGGGCCTGCCGAACTACCGGAACTCGTGGCTGCGTCAGGGCTTCGACGACACCGACCTCGTGCGCGGCGGCTCCGACCGCCTCGCGCGCGCCCTGGTCGGGATGGGCGACGTCGAGGCGGTCGCGGCCTCGGTGACCGCCCATCTCGACGCCGGCGCCGACCACGTCCTGGTCCAGGTGCTCGGCGACGGCCCGTTCCACGACCCCCGCCGTGGCCTTCGCGAGCTGGCCCCGGCTCTCGGGCTCACCTGAGGTCGGTCCGGATGGGATGGCCGGGCGGGATCTCGACCAGGACGATCGCGCGGCCGTCGGGGTCGGCGATCCAGCACTCGTCGAGGCCCCAGGGCTCGCGGCGGGGTTCGCGGACGATCGGCACCCCGGCCGCGCGCAGCTCCTCGGCCGCGGCGGGCAGCGAGCGCACCTGCAGCCAGAGCGCGTCGTCGCCGATCCCGACCGCGCCCGCCCGCGACAGCTCCAGGTAGCCGGTGCCGAGGAAGAAGACCACCCCGCCCGGGAACTCCCGGGCCACGGCGAGGCCCAGGGTGTCGGCGTAGAACGTGCGCGAGACCTCCCAGTCGCGCGGGCGCAGCAGGATGCGGCTCGAGAGGATCTCCACGTCGGTCCCTTCCCTGTCGGCGTGCTGTGTCGTCGGGGGTCACGATTGGCGGGCCGAGGGCCGGGAACCTCACCCGGGTGAGTTCCCCCGAGCCGGATCCCCGGCGCTGGCGCGCCCTGGCGGTCTGCCTGATCGCCGGGTTCATGACGCTGCTCGACGTCAGCATCGTCAACGTCGCCCTCCCGCCGCTGCAGCGGGGGCTCGGCGCGTCGTCGGCGGAGCTGTCGTGGGTGGTCTCGGGGTACGCGCTGACCTTCGGGCTCGTGCTCGTCTCGTCGGGGCGCCTCGGTGACGACCGGGGCCGCAAGACGATGTTCCTCGTGGCCCTCGCCCTGTTCACCCTCACCAGCATCGGCGCCGGTCTCGCGCCCAACGCCACGACGCTCGTCGTCGCGCGCCTCCTGCAGGGTGCGGCGGGCGGCATGCTCAACCCGCAGGTCGTCGGCTTCATCCAGCAGCTGTTCCGCGGCCCCGAGCGCGGGCGCGCGTTCGGGTTGTTCGGTGCTGCGATCGGCATCTCCACGGCCGTCGGCCCGCTGCTTGGCGGGCTGCTGCTGCAGTGGGGCGGCGAGCCCGACGGCTGGCGCTGGGTGTTCTACGTCAACGTCCCGATCGGTGTCCTCGCGCTGGTCCTCGGGTGGCGGTTCCTGCCGCACGACGTGCGCGGCCAGGAGAAGCGCCCCCTCGACGTCGTCGGCGCGCTCCTGCTCGGCGCGGCGGTCGTCGCGGTGATGTTCCCGCTGGTCCTCTCCGAGCAGGATCCCGCCTCGGCGCCCTGGTGGCTGCTCGCGGTGGCGGTGGCCATGCTCGTGGTGTTCGTGGTCTGGGAGCGGCGCGCCAAGCGGAGCCACGGCCACCCGCTGGTCGACTTCGGGCTGCTGCGCACCCGCAGCTACGCCCTGGGCACCTCGCTGGGGCTGCTGTACTTCGCCGGGTTCACCGCGATCTTCTTCGTCACGACGCTGTTCCTGCAGCAGGGCCGTGGCTACTCCCCGCTCCAGGCGGGGCTCGCCCTGACGCCGTTCGCGCTCGGCTCGGCGCTGTCCTCCGCGGTCGGGGGCCGTGTCGTCTCCCGCTTCGGCAAGCCGCTGATCGTGTCCGGGCTGCTCGCGGTCGCGATCGGGCTGCTGGCCGTCGACATCGTCCTGCGCTCGGACCCCGGGCAGGTCGGCTGGGCGATCGCGCTCCCGCTCCTGCTCGCCGGCCTCGGCAGCGGGCTGGTCATCGCGCCGAACCAGACGCTCGCCCTCGAGGAGATCCCGCCCCGCGAGGGCGGCACGGCCGCCGGCGTGCTCCAGACCGGTCAGCGCGTCGGCTCCGCGATCGGCATCTCGGCGGTGGGCGCGGTCTTCTTCGGTCAGCTCTCCGGAAGCGGCGACTGGGCCCTCGCCATCAGCCGGGGTCTGATCGGGGCGGTCGCCTTCGTCGTCCTGGCCCTCCTGCTCGCGCTCGCCGACCTGATCCTGAGCCGCCGCTCCGCCGTCCGCGCCACCGGCCCGGCCGGTGCGCCCCCCGCCGACCGCAGCTGGGCCCCCGCGGACACCGAGAGCACGGAGGTCACCGAGGACGCCGAGGACGCCGAGGACGCCGACGGTCCGGGCGTCCGCGGCCAGGTCCGGGGCGCGGACGGGACCGTGCTCGGCGGGGCGGTGCTGACCCTCGTGGACGCGGCGGGTGGCGAGGGTGACCACGTCCTCGCCGACGACGGCGGCGCGTACCACCTGCACGCCCCGTGGCCCGGCGCGTACCAGCTGGTCGTGCGCGCACCCGGTTGCGCGCCCGAGGTCATGCGGGTCGTCGTGGGCGGTCACACGGTCGAGCACGACGTGACGCTGCTCGTGCCGGACCGTGACCGGACGGGGACGCTCACCGATTGACCGCCACCCCGGCGGGGTATCTGGCTGCGACGCACGCCACCGCGTGTTCCGACGAGGGAGACCGCCATGTCGAGCGACGACAAGATCGAGCACAAGGCCCAGGAGCTCAAGGGCAAGGTCAAGGAGGCCCTCGGCGACGCCACCGACAACCACGAGTGGCAGCGCGAGGGCAAGAAGGACCAGACGATGGGCAGCCTCAAGGGCGCCGGCGAGAAGATCAAGGACGCGTTCAAGGACTGACGCCGGGGGCGGGCCCCGGCGTGCCGGGGTCCGCCTACAGGCGCTTGAGCGGGGGCGGCGCCACCCCGTCGTCGCCCGAGAGCGAGGCCTGCGCGGGCGAGCGGGCCAGGACGACGACGCCGCCGAGGGCCATTGCGAGGCCCAGCGCGAACGCCGGCCACCAGCCGGGACGCACGGTGTCGCCGAGCAGGACCAGACCGAGCAGGCCCGGCACGAGGGTCTCGGTCACCGCCAGGACGGCCACCACCGGTCCGACCGTCCCGCGACCGAGGGCGACGGTGTAGAGGCCGAGGCCCAGCGCGGCGAAGGCCAGCAGCGCCCACACCACGGGATCGGCGGCGGCCTCGCCCAGCAGCGCGCCCCCCGAACCCTGCAGATCGATCATCCGGACCGCCACGGCGGTGGCGCTGTAGGCGAGCCCGGCCAGGAACGACACGACGATGGCCCGCCTGCTCCGGACCGCCACCGGGACGGCGACGACGAGGAGCATGCCGAAGGCGATGACGAGGGCCACCGTGCCCGCGGTGGACGACGTCACGGTGTCCTCCTGGACGCTCGCCGAGGCCACCAGCAGCGCCAGCCCCACGACGCTCGCCCCCGCCGCGATCAGGTCGATGCGCCGCAGCGGGGTGTCGAACACCCAGTGCGAGGCGACCACGGTGATGCCGACCTGCCCAGCGACGATGGCCTGGACGGCGACGATCGGCATGAAGCGCAGCGCGACCACCGTGAGCACCCAGCCGAAGATGTCCAGCGCCAGCGCCCCGAGGTACATCGGGTGCAGCACGACCGTGGACGCGCGGGTCGCGCGGCGTGTGGCCATCGCCCCGAGCAGGGCGGCACCGGAGTTGGCCCCCGCCGACGCGAGCGCCGCGAGGAGCCCGAGGAAGAGCACACCGTCCAGTCTGCCGTGCGGTGATCGCCGCGCCGCCCACGGCGGACGGCGCGTCGCGGCCCGTCCCGCGCGGCGCACCGGGTTGGGGCACCGTGGGGTCCCCGGACGAGGAGGACGAACGTGGCTCTCGACGCCACCGCGGCGACGATCATCGTGCTGGGCCTGGTGGTCGGTCTCGCCGGCGTCCTCGTCCCGGCTCTGCGCCCGTGGCGCACCGACCTGGTCCTCGTCGGCGTGCTCCTGCTGGGGGCGGGCGCGGTCTTCGCGCTGGTGGCCGGGGACGAGGCACTGGAGCTCACCGACGGCCCGGTGCTCGGCTGGGTGGTCGCCCACCGCTCGCCGGGACGGACCGCGGTCGCCGAGACGGTGTCCCTGGTGGGGGGCACGGCGGTCACCGGCGTGCTGGCCGTGGTGGCAGCCGCCGTGCTGGCGTTGCGGGGGCGGCCTCTTCGGGCCGTGATCTGGGTCGTGGGCGTGGTCCTGGGCGCTCTGACGATCCGCCTGGTCAAGGTCGTCGTGGAGCGTCCCCGCCCGCCGGTCGCCACCCGCCTCGCCGTGGAGCCCACGGCGTCGCTGCCGTCCGGGCACTCGCTGATGGCTGCGCTCGGGCTGGGGCTCACGGTCGCCGCCGTGGTCACCCTGACCCGCGGCACGCGGTCCGCGGGCCCGGTGCGCGCGGTGGTGGCGGTGCTCGCCGCGCTCGCGGTCCTCGGGATCGGCGCGAGCCGTGCCTACCTCGGCGTCCACTGGACCAGCGACGTCCTCGCGGGCTGGTTGCTCGGTGCCGCGCTCGCCCTGGCCTGCGTCACGGCGGCCCGGGCGCTCGAGGCGCGCCCGGCTCCGCCCGGGGACGTCGCCGGGAACCCGGGAGTGGTCACTCGCGGTGGTGATGGTCACGTCGGGTGACCACCGATCGGCGGATCCGGCGCGGCCACACGCCTATCCGACGACCGATTGCTCCGTCCGAGTCGATCTGCCTAGTCTGCTCTCGTCCGTTGAGGTGACGAGGTGAGCCGTGGTTCCGGTACCGCTGCTCGTCCTGGGCGCCCAGTTCACGGGGCTGGCGACCGCGCTGTGCCTGGCGCAGCAGGGTTTCCCGGTGCACGTCCTCGACCGGGAGCCACGGGTCACCACCGATCGCGACGTGGTCGTGCTCGGCCCTGCCGCGGTGGGCGAGCTCGCCGACCTCGGGCTCGCCGACGACCTCGACGGCGTCCGCGAACCGGAACGCCTCGTGCACGCCGACGCGCGCACCGGGTCGACGCTGCGGGTCGCCGAGCTCGGGCCCGCGGTGCGGGCCCGCTACGGGCGGCCCTACCTGCTGGTGGCCCGCTCCGCCCTGCGCGCCCTGTTCGTCGCCGCCTGCGAGGCCGACGACATGATCACCATCGAGTACGAGCGCACGGTCGCGGCCGTGGAGGACCTCGGCGACGCCGCCCTGATCACGACCGAGGACGGCGTCGTCTACCGCGCCGAGGCCCTCATCGGCGCCGACGGGCCGTTCTCGCGGGTCCGCGGGCACCTCGGCGGCGGGCACGCGGTGTCCGCGCCGTACCTGATGCACCGGACGTTCGGCACGCCGCCCGGCGACGACGTCCTGCGCCTGTGGTCGTCGCCCACCCTGCACGTCACCCACGTCGCGGGGCCCGACGGCCGGGGCGACGTGTCGGTGGTCGTGCGCCTCGAGGCCCTCGAGGAGATGCACCACGACGCGATCCAGGACATGGTCGCCCGCCTGATCGACCGGACGGCACCCGAGGTCCGCGCCGCGACCGAGGGCGGCGGACCCGCCGTGAGCCGCGTCGTGCGCCACCACGCCCCGCTGGAGCGCTGGACCCGGCACCGGATGACGGTGGTGGGCTGCGCCACGCAGCCGATCCTGCCGCACACCGCGCAGTCGTCCTCGCTGGCGCTGCTCGAGGCTGCCGCCCTGGGACGGGCATTCGACCGCGCCGACGGCCGGATCGTGCCCGCGCTCGACGACTACGCCCGCGAGCGCGCGGCCCACCGGGCGGCGGCCGCGGAGCGCGCGCTCGACTTCGCGACCCTCTGCCACGCCGACGGTCTGATGCGCCGGATGCGCGACCGGTTGTGGCGGGCCTCCGTCGTCGACGCGACCGCCGCCGTCGTCGATGCGACCGGGTGGGGGGCCCCTCGCGAAGCCGGCCCGCCCGCCCTCGACGGCCCCGGCCCCCGGACCCGTGAACCGTCCGGCTCCCGCTGACCCGGGCTCCCGCCGGCCCGATCGAGGGCTGAGGCGATTCCCTCCGCCGCCCAGGTCACGCCGGTGGCCCGGGGCAGGATGGTCGCCGTGAGCACTCCGTCCGGGCCGCCCCTCGTTCCCGACACCACGGCCGTCAACGGTGTCCGGCTGCACTACCGGCTCGGCGGGGCGGGGCCGCCGGTGGTGCTGCTGCACGGCTGGCCGCAGACTGGCCACTGCTGGCGCGCCGTGGCCGGCCCGCTCGCCGCCGACCACACCGTGATCGTCCCCGACCTGCGCGGCTACGGCGCCAGCGACAAGGCGACGACCGGCTTCGACAAGCGCACGATGGCTGCCGACATCTCCGCGCTGGTGCGCTCCCTGGGCTTCGACCGGGTCGCCGTCGTCGGCCACGACCGTGGCGGGCGCGTGGCCCACCGGTGGGCGCTCGACCGGCCCGAGGAGGTCGAGCGCGTCGCGGTCCTCGACATCGCCCCCACCCGCGCCAGCTGGCAGGCCATGGACGGCGACCTGGGCGTCAAGTACTGGCACTGGCTGTTCCACCGGCAGCCCGACCTGCCCGAGCGGCTCGCCGGCGCCGACGTCGAGGGGTACCTCCGCTACTTCCTCGAGAAGTGGACCTATGCGCGCGAGGGCCTCGACCCGGCCGCGATCGCGGAGTACGTCCGCGCCTTCTCCCAGCCCGGTGCGCTGCGCTGCGGCTTCGACGACTACCGCGCCGACCCGACCGACATCGCGCACGACGACGCCGACTGGGCCGCCGGGAACCGGGTGCGCGTCCCGCTGCTGGCGCTCTGGGGTGCCGACGGCGTCATGGGCACGACGCTGCCGATCCTCGACCTGTGGCGGGAGTACGCCGACGACGTGCGCGGGCGGGCCCTCGAGCGGTGCGGGCACTTCCTGCCCGAGGAGCGCCCCGATGAGGTCGTCGACGAGTTGCGCGCGTTCCTGACGGAGGCATGATGGCGGCGGTGACGAGCTCCGGAACCCCCGTCGAGACCGATCCCGCCGAGCTGGGCTTCGACCCCGCCCGCCTGACCCGGATCGACGAGCACTTCACCCGCTACGTCGACGACGGCCGCCTCGCCGGCTGGCATGCCGTCGTGACCCGGGACGGTCAGATCGTGCACTCCGCCACCGCAGGCCACCGCGACGCCGAGAACAGCCTGCCGGTCACCGAGGACACCCGCTGGCGGATGTACTCGATGTCCAAGCCGATCACCTCGGTCGCGATCATGATGCTCTGGGAGCGGGGCCTGCTCGAGCTCACCGACCCGGTCAGCCGGTGGATCCCCGCCTTCGCCGACACCCGCGTCTACGTCAAGGGCTCGTCGACCAAGCCGCTGACCGAGCCGCAGACCACACCGATGCGGGTCTGGCACCTGCTGACCCACACCTCGGGGCTGACCTACGGGTTCCACCACGCGCACCCCGTCGACGAGCTCTACCGCGCCGCGGGCTTCGAGTGGGCCTCGCCGCCCGACCTCGACCTCGAGAGCTGCGTGGACGTGTGGGCGCGCCAACCGCTGGTGTTCCAGCCGGGCACCGAGTGGAACTACAGCCACTCCACCGACGTCCTCGGGCGTCTCGTCGAGATCGTGTCCGGGCAGCGTCTCGACGACTTCCTCGAGGAGCACGTGTTCTCCCCGCTCGGGATGACGGCCACCGGCTTCGTCGCCGACGACGCCGACAAGCTCGCCGCGCTCTACACGGTCGACCCGCGCACGGGCGCCTGCCTCGTCATGGAGGAGGCAGGCAAAGCCGCCCTCGTCGCGCCTCCTTTCCTGTCGGGCGGCGGCGGGCTCGTGTCCACGGCGGCGGACTACCACCGGTTCACCCAGATGCTGCTCGGGCGCGGCGAGCTCGACGGGGTGCGCCTGCTCGGCAGCCGCACCGTCGACTACATGGCGGCCAATCACCTGCCGGGTGGGGCCGACCTCGAGGAGGTCGGCCGCCCGCTGTTCGCCGAGATGCCCTTCCACGGCGTCGGCTTCGGCCTCGGGTTCTCGGTGGTCATCGACCCGGTGGCCTACAAGACGCCGGTGAGCGTCGGCGAGATCGCCTGGGGTGGTGCGGCGAGCACCGCCTTCTGGGTCGACCCCGCCGAGCGGATCACGGCGATGTTCTTCACCCAGCTGCTGCCCTCGAGCGTGCACCCGATCCGCAGTCAGCTGCGGAGCCTCGTCTACCAGGCACTGGTCGACTGATCGGTCGTCGCGGACCCGCTCGGCCGCCCCGCCGGCGCCGCACGGTCACCGCCCGTTCACCCCTTCCGTCACTCGGAGAGGGGGCTGCATCGGCGCGATCGGCTGGGTACGGTCTGCGCGAACCGCCACCGCGACGCTTCCGGCCACCGGGAGTGACCGACAACGTCACCGGGACGGGTGACATCGCGACGTGTCGGTCGCAGCGGGTCGACCCCACGGCCACCGGGAGCAGCATGAACGCGACGTCAGGCCCTCGACGACGGCCCACCGGGCCCCACCCCGAGCGTGCGGCCGCCGAGGAGCCGAACGTCCCGGCGCAACGCACCGCGGCCGACGTCTATCGCGTGAGTGACGAGCAGGTGCACCGCGCGCGGATGGCCGTGGCCCGCAACGCCGTCGACTCCGACGACTGCCGCGAGCTGCTGGACATGCTCGGCCTCATCGGTGACCAGGGCGACCCCCCACCGGTTCGCCGCTGAGCTGTGGCGGGCTCCGGATGATCGTCCGGACTGCTACGGATGCCACGCGGGCTCCGCGCTACCGTGCTCGCGACATGTCGGACTCCCCCTCTCCTCCTGCGCCCGAGCGGCCCGGGGGAGACCCCCCACGGCAGGCCCGGGCCCTCGCCACCCGGGCGGCGATCCTCGGGGCCGCGGCCGAGGAGTTCGGCGACGTCGGCTACCACGCGGCCTCCCTGTCGCGGATCCTCGAGCGCAGCCACGTCACCAAGGGCGCGCTCTACTTCCACTTCGCCTCCAAGGAGCGCATCGCCTCCGCCGTCGTCGACGAGATGGAGACCCTCTGCCGGGCGATCGAGGCGCGCTCGCGCGAGTGGGAGCTCGACCCCCTGCGCACGGCGGCGCGGCTCGCCCGCGAGGTCCAGGACGCCCTGGCGGCCTCGCCGATCCTGCGGGCCGGACAGCGACTGTCGTCCGAGGGCTACGCCGGCTCCGAGCGTCCCGGCTGGCCGTTCCGGTACTGGCAGGACGTCTTCGGGGCGCTCTTCGCCCGCGCCGCCCGGGATGGTCTGCTCCGTGAGGACGTCGACCCGGCCGGCCTCGGGCGGTTCGTCACCGACGTCTCGGCGGGGGCGTTCACGACGTCCCTGGCGGTCAGCGCGCTCGCCGACCTCTCCGAGCGCGTGCGCCACAACTGGGAGCTGATGTTCGCCACCGTCGCCGTCCCCGCGTGGCAGGCCGGCTGGCGCGCCGAGGGCGGGATGGCGGCCGTCCTCGGCCTCCATCTCAGCCCCGGCGCCGGGGGGTGGGTGCCGCCCCCGTGAGGGAGGTCGCCTATGCTGATCGTGCACCCAACGGGTCCTGGGGTTGCGGGTAAGGTCCTCAGCCAGAGGGTCGCGCCCCCATCGTTCAGCGGCCTAGGACTCCGCCCTTTCAAGGCGGCAACGCGGGTTCGAATCCCGTTGGGGGTACGCTTCACCAGCACGACATCAAGGCCCAGTGGCGCAGTTGGTTAGCGCGTCGCCCTGTCACGGCGAAGGTCGCGGGTTCGAGTCCCGTCTGGGTCGCTCCATGGTCGAGGTCACTCGACCTCTCGGCCAGGTAGCTCAGTCGGTACGAGCGATCGCCTGAAAAGCGATAGGTCGGCGGTTCGACCCCGCCCCTGGCCACCCCTGCCCACCAGCGGAAACGCCCGGTGGGCTTCTTGCTTTGAGTGGGCTAATTCAGCAACGTCCCTCGCTGGGCCTCCCATTCGATGGCGTCGAGGTCGACAGGCCCGTGGCGGCGATGACCTTGGCGGTGTCGTTGAAGGTCCGCTGCTCGACGATCAAGCCATCCGGGCCGAAGGTCCAGAGGTGCATCTCGCTGTCCTGGTACCGGGTTCCGGTGGCTTTGGCCGTGGCGTCGAGCGACATGACGACGGCGATTTGGGTGTCGTTCTCGAGCCAGGTCACTGGAGCGAAGTGATGCATCTCGAGCCCGCCCAAGGCCTCGAAGAAGCCGGCCGCCTCCTTCTTGCCCCGTCGGTGCTGCTCCACCTCGACCCCGGCCGCTTGAGCGGAGTTCTGCACGGGGTGGTTGTTCCACTCCATGTCGTCATCCAGCAGCCCCATCACCGCGTCGAGGTCGCCGCGGCCGCAGGCCTGATACAGCGACAGCACCCTCTCCATCTTCGACACGGCCACCGACCTCCAGTCCGAGGAGAAGGCCACCAAGGTTCGCACCGACAACCATCGCCGGGTAGCCGCCGAACCGAGGACCGGCGGACGGACGCGCGGGGCCGCTGCGGACGTACTCATCGTCGGTACGAGCACCTCGGGCGCCGACGAGTGGGAGCCGGCGGTGCCCATCGCCTTGCGTGGCTCGTCCTGTCCGAGGCGACCCCGCGCGACCGAGAGAGATTCCGAAGCAGATCGGTTCCCTCGATGCGGGGGAGGACGTGCGCCGAGCGGCGCCCGGCCTTAGCCTCGCGCTCGTGACGCGCGAGGAAGATCCTTATCCGGAGGGTGACGTCTGGCGACTCGGCCCGCCCGCGGCCGCGACGGTGCTTCTCGGCGTCGTCGTCGTGTCGATGTTCGCAATACCGCCGGGGCTGGCCCAGACGCTCACCATCGTTCTTGCTGTCGCGCTCGACGTGGGGTTGATGATCTGGCGCAGGCTGCTCTTCAAGCGTGCCGCCCGCCCCCTCGACGGGCCCATGCGGTGGCACCAGTTCGTGTTCTTCTGGGGCGCGACGGCGGGGCTCGGCTTCGTCATCAGCAGCGACCGCAGCCGGGACGCGGGGCTCACCCAGCTGGGCAGCTGGTTCGTGTGTGCCCTCGTGGTCGTCGGCGTCCTGTGGCTGTACGAACGGGCCGAGCCGCCACGCTGGTTGCCGAAGCGGCGGGCACGGCCGAGGGACGACACCGCCGTCGTCGCGGAACGCCCGACCAGGTCGGCATCCGACGGGTCCTGACGTCTCCGTGCTCGGCGTCCTGGCCTCGCCGAGTGGGGAGCGGCCGTTCGGCGGTGCCGCTGGGCGGGGAACAGGATCATCCTCGCTATCCGGTCGTGCCGGACAGAGAGGCACGAAGGGCCGAGGAGCAGTGCCGTGGCGGATCCCTCGGACGACCAGGAGGAGCCGGCCGGGATCACCCGCGAGGAGCTGATCACTCAGCTGGACCAGGCGGGCATGTTCTCCACCCGTGTCATCGGTGGTCGGGCACCCGAACAGTTCACCGACGCCGAGCTCCGCGAGCTCGTCGACGACCTCGCCACGCGCACCATCGTCGCGGAGCAGACCGGGAAGGATGTCCGCGACGTGACCCAGGACGACGTCGACGGGGCGTTCCGGGACCTCGCGGACCAGACGGTGCAGGACACGCTCGGGATCTCCGGCGACCAGCTGACACCCCTGGGGAAGCTGGTCCTCGACTCCGAGCTCCGCGACCCGACGGGCACGTCGAGCACGGTCTTCGACGATCTCCTCGGCGAGGTCGCGCGCGGCGGAGGCCGGGACTTCGTCCCGGGGACCGGCACGAACACCGGGACGGGGAGCGGGACGGGCACCGGTGCCGGTCGCGGGACCGGGAGCGACGGCCACGACACCGGGGGTCTCTTCGGCGCGGAATCCGTTCCCCGACGAGGGCTCACCGGGTGGCAGCGGTGGATCCGGCCAAACACCAGGAGAGGACACCGTCGTCGGCGGTTCCGACGCCGCTCCACCCCACGGGGGCGACGTCGTCGACACCGTCTTCCAGATGGGCGCCGGGACCGACGGGGAGGACCCGTACGGCTCGGAGCACTCCGGCACCTTCCACCGTGGCTCGGACGGCGCCTGGTACGACGAGAGCGGGAACGAGGTCACCGACGAGGGGTCGCTCGGGTTTCTCGAGTCCCACTACGCGGAGTACAAGTCCGCCGGCGGTACGGACACCGCGGGCGAGATCACGACGTCCGGCTACACCCACGAGGAGGTCGGGGGCGCACCCCCGACCGGGAGCGACGGCGGCGACGACGTCGTCAGCGGAAGCGACGACCCACCGCCCGGGGGCGAGGACGAGGACGACGAGGACGACGAGGACGACGAGGATGACGACGACCAGGACGGGAGCGGCTCGGACGAGACATCGAGCGACGGCGACGGCGACGGGACCGGGACCGGGACCGGGGACGAGGACGCGGGCGGCGGGGTCGGGTTCACCCCCGATCCGGATGCTCCCGTGCTGCCGCCACGGGAGTCGCTCGTGTTCGAGGGCTTCCGGCCGCGACCGGGACAGGTCGATCCGGACGACGAGAACGGGACGGGTGGCCCGTTCGAGACCGACGTCGTCGTCCGACCCCCGAGCCAGTTCGACCTCGTCGGCAACCCGGGGTCGGTGGACGCCGTCTTCCACGGCGGCGGTCCACAGCCCGGCATCGGTTTCCTCGGTCCGAATCCCGGCCAGGTCGATCCGACACGGGACGGCGAGGTCGGGCCGCCGACGGGCGGTCGGGAGGACGACCCCTTCGACACCGGGCGACCGTCCGAACTGGCGGATCGCGACGACGTCGGCGGACCGGCGCGCCAGGAGGAGCACGACGATCGGGACGGTCACCTCTCCGACGACCTCCAGCTCGTCGGGAACGGCGGCGGGCACTTCGACGACGCCGACGTCGCCCGGTTCGAGCGCTCGTTCGCGTCCTCCGGCGACGAGGGGCATGACCAGGAGGCGGACGACGGGGGATCCTCCGGCGAGGGCTGAGCAGGGTCGTCCTGCGCTGTTTCCCCTGCTCGAGCGGCGTTGTCGGGGGTGTGGTCTACCGTCAACGTCATGGAGAGCGCGGGTGTGGTCGAGGCGGTGGAGGTCGTGGCCGAGCGTGCTCGCACGGCCGTCGCCGCGGCACGCCGCGCGCACCACGAGCTGCTCGTGGCGGTGGCCGAGCTCGACCGGGAGCTGGTCGCCGCTCAGACGGGCTACCGGTCGACCCCGCGGGTGGTGCAGGAGCTGTTCCGGGTGGATCGCGCGGAGGCGAGTCGGCTCGTCGACCAGGCCGCCGACCTCTGCTCCCGGGTGACGCTCGACGGCCGTCCGCTGCCGCCCCGCCTGCCGGCCTCCGCCGACGCGGCCCGCGCCGGGCGCATCGGCGAGGGCCACGTCCGCGTCCTGCAGCGCACCATGACGCGGCTGGCGAAGATCGAGGGGATCGACCCCGGCGCCGAGGCCGACGCCGAGCGGCTGCTCGCCGGCTGGGCCGCCCAGCTGTCACCGGCGGGTCTGGCGAAGGCGGCCGAGCACCTGCTCGAGACGCTCGACCCGGACGGGGTCGCCCCGGACGAGGACGAGGGCGCCGACGACGAGCTGCAGGTCGGCCGGCGGTCGGACGGTTCGTTGGCACTCAAGGGCCGGTTCCGCGACAGGGTGGACATCGAGCTGGTCCTCGAGGTCCTCGACGCGCTGTCCGCGCCCGCCGGCCCAGACGATCACCGCGACCTCGCCCGGCGACGGGCGGAGGCCTTCACGGAGCTGTGCGCGCAGGCCCTGTCGTCGACCGGCATCGCTGCGGACACCCGCGATCACGGGGCGGAGGACGGTGCCCCGACTGCGTCACCGATCCCCGAACCGCGTGGCGGCGGCCACGACGAACGGCCGGCGGCACAGGGGTGCCCGCCGGTGACCGGGCGGGGTCTCCTGATGATCACGATCGACCACAGGTGGCTCACGAGCCTGATGGGCCATGCTGTGCTCGACTCCGAGACACCGATCCACCCGGCGACGGCGCGGCGGTGGGCCTGCGACGCCGGGGTCGTACCGGCCGTGCTCGGGTCACAGTCCCAACCCCTCGACGTCGGCCGGCTGTGGTACACGGTGTCCGAGGCCCAGCGGCGCGCGCTGCACCACCGCGACGGGGGGTGCGCCTTCCCCGGCTGCACACGACGACCGAAGCGCTGCCACGCGCACCACGTCGTCCACTGGGCGGACGGCGGGCCCACCGACCTCGACAACCTCACCCTGCTGTGCCGGCACCACCACACCGTCGTGCACCACGACCAGTGGCGGATCGCGATGATCAGGGGACGGCCGTGGTTCACGCCGCCGGCCTGGGTGGATCCGGAGCGATCTCCACGGCCCGGCGGGCGCGCCCTCGCGCCCACCGGGTGAGGCGACGGGGGCGATCAGCCGGTGACGAGCTCGACGCCGCCGGCGCCGTGACCTCGGGCGTAGTCGAGCATCTTCGCGAGGTCGCTGACGCCGTTGCTGGCCGGTACCGGCGCGAACTGGATGGTCGAGAGGACCCCCAGCGCGGTGCCGTCGGCGGACAGGAACCCGGATCCCGAGTCGCCGGGGATGCCCGGCGTCGCGGTGACGACCGAGTGGGTCCAGCCGTGGCCCTGGTCACCGAGGCTCGTGCCGATCTTCGGGCTGAGCAGCGAGATCCCGCCGCGCAGCTCGGAGTTGCCGTAGCTCGAGACCCGCTCGCCCGGGGCGGTGCCGTCGACGTCGAGGCCGGTCGGCCCGCGGAAGAACGGCACCGTGGGGGAGACCGCAGCGGCGTCGGCCGGGTCGAGCCGCACGAGAGCGAAGTCGTTGAAGGCGCACGCGTCCGGATCGGTCTCGCCGGCGGCCTGCATGGCGGACCACGAGTTGTAGGCCAGGGTGCCGGGCGGCTCGCGCCGCCGACCTCGACCGGGGTGCCCACCGGCAGCGAGGCCGAGGTGCAGCCGTCGGTCTCGGTGGCGCCGCCGGTGCCGGAGCAGTGCGCGGCCTGACCGAGGTAGGTCACCGACCCGTCGCGGAAGACGAAGTTCGCGGTGCACTGCGCGCCCTCGGTCCGGGTCTGGACGCCGGGGTGGATGCCGGGCGCGGTCGGCGCCACGGGCTCCGCGGAGGCCGGCACGGCACCGAGCGCGGCCGCGGCGACCATCGCGGCCCCGACGGTCAGCGAGGCGAGAGCACGTCGGCCGGCACCCATGGCCACCCCCGGGAGTTCGAACGGTCGTCGTCCGGTCAACGCGCGAACCACGACCGGGTGACGGCCCGGTCGACTCAGCGGGTCTGCAGGGCCGCCCAGGTCGTGGCGGCGGCGACCCCGCCGTCGGCGGCGAGGGTCTGGCCGTTGATCCAGCGGCTCTCGTTCGACATGAGGAACGCGACCACCGAGGCGATCTCGTCGGCCTCGGCGTCGCGGCCGGCGGACGCCCGGAGGCGGGCGAGTCGGCGCGGGTCGGTGGAGCGCTCGACCTCGGGGAGCGAGGGGGTGCGCACGGTGCCCGGGCTGACCGCGTTCATCCGGACGCCGTCGGCCCAGGTCAGCGTGGACGACGCCGTCGTGTAGGCCAGCACGGCCTCCTTCGACACGTCGTAGACCGGGCGGTCGGGACGCTGCTCGCGGCACCAGCGCAGGCCCTCGGCGAAGGTCCGGGTCGCCAGCAGCGGGCGCAGCTCGGGCAGGTGCGCCACCCAGTGCCGCCCCTCCGAGGAGGACACGTTCACCACCGAGCCGCCGCGCCGGATGCGACCCAGGAGCCGCTCGGTGAGGTGCCGCATGCCCAGGAAGTTCACCGACAGCACGTTCTCGGCCGACGCCGTGCCCGGGACGCCGGCGACGTTGGCGAGTGCGTCCACCTGCCCGTCGAGCCGGTCGACCGCGGCGTCGATGGAGTAGGGATCGGCGAGGTCGCAGTACAGATGGGCGACCTCGCGGTCCGGTGGCTCGCGGCGGTCGAGGCCGATCGCGGACACCCCGTGGCGCGCGAGGAAGAGCGCGAGGGCTCGCCCCACGCCCGAGGACGCGCCCGTGACCAGGAAGACCGTGCTCATCGTCCGGTCACCCTATCGGCCCACCCGAGCGCGCCGACCCGTGCACCACCACCGCCAGGCCGGACCGATTCCGTGAGACCGCCACGGTGCCCGGCGCCACGCCGGAGCCGACACACGGCACCATGGGGGACGTGCAGCTCTTCCTGGTCGACGCCTTCACCTCCGTGCCCTTCGCCGGAAACCCCGCGGGGGTGTGTCTGACCGACAGCGACGACGCGGTGTGGATGCAGGCCGTGGCCGCGGAGGTCAACGTCTCCGAGACCGCCTTCGTCGACGTCTCGACGCTCGCGACGACCGGTGAGGTGGGCCTGCGGTGGTTCACCCCCACCGTCGAGGTCGAGATCTGCGGGCACGCCACGCTCGCGAGCGCGCACGTGCTGTTCGAGAACGAGCTGGCGACCTCGCCGGTCTCCTTCCGCACGGCGGTCGGCGTGCTGCGTGCCGAGAAGCTGCCCGGCGGCGGCATCCAGCTCGACTTCCCGATCGACGAGCCGGTCCCGGCGCTGCCGGACGGATCGCTCGCCGACGAGTTCGCCGACGCCCTGGGTGCCTCGGTCATCGGCCTCGCCCGCTGCCGGTACGACGTCCTCGTCGAGATCTCCTCGGCCAAGGAGGTCCGGGCGCTCGAGCCGGACCTCTCGGCCCTGCGGGCGGCGAGTGGGCGCGGGGTCATCGTCACCGCCCTCGCCCAGGAGGGGGAGGTCGCGGGGGCGGACTTCGTCTCGCGGTTCTTCGCCCCGGCGGTGGGCATCGACGAGGACCCGGTCACCGGCTCCGCCCACTGCTGCCTGGCCCCGTACTGGGCCCATCGGCTCGGACGCGAGCGCCTGGTCGGGGCCCAGCTCTCCGCGCGCGGCGGCGAGGTCGGGGTCGAGCTGGCGGGGGACCGGGTGCTGCTGCGCGGCGACGCGGTCGTCGTCACCCGCGGTGAGCTGCTGGGCGACGCCAGCAAGGTCTGACAGGCCCGGTTGCTAGAGGTCGCCGCCCTCGTCGAGCAGGCGGTCGATCTCCCGGCGCAGCAGGCCGAGCCGGGCCTCGCGCACCAGCGGGATGTCCCGGCGGCGACGGCGTACGTCGGCGAGGTCGATGTCGATCGTGCACGTCTCCTCGGCGTCGGAGCCCTCGCCGCACTCGCCGACGACCTCGCCCCACGGGTCGACGATGTGCGAGCCACCCCAGAACGTGAGGCCGCCCTCGACGCCCACGCGGTTCACGAACACCACGAACAGCTGGTAGATCCGGCCGTAGAACGTGGTGATGTTGCGCCAGTAGTCCTTCGAGTCGTAGCGCTCCGGGGACATCGACTGCGCCGAGTTGGCCGGGACGAGCAGGATGTGCGCCCCGTCCTGGACCGACAGGAAGGCGACCTGCGGCTGCCAGGCGTCGTTGCAGATCAGCGTGGCCGCGCGGTGCCGCCCGCCGCGGACCCCGTACGCCCGCGAGTGCTGACCGGGCAGGAAGTGCTTGCGCTCCTCGAACGTCGAGTACGTCGGCAGGTAGAGCTTGCGGTGGACGTGGACGAGGTGGCCGTCCTCGTAGTAGCCGGCGCTGTTGTAGGTGTGCAGGCCGTGCCCGCCCGCCTCGGGGAAGCCGAGCAGCACGCCGGCCCCGCTCGCCCGCTGCGAGAGGCGCAGCAGGCGGGGGTCGTCGGGCGCGAGCGACAGGTCGTGGGGGACGTCGCCGATCTGATAGCCCGAGAGCGCCAGCTCGGGGAACACCACGAGGTCCGCGTCGGCCTCCACGGCGTCGGCGAGCACCCGCTCGACGCGCTTGAGATTGCCGTCGACGTCACCCAGGGTCGCGTCGGTCTGGGCCAGGGTGATGCGCACCGCGGGGCTCCTCGGGTTCGGCGTCGGTCGGGCGGCGTCGGTGGGCCCGGAGTTCGCGCATCTCAGCGCGACCGACGTGCCCGGCGCGCGACGAGGACGGTGAGGCCGAACCCCCCCAGCAGGACCACCGCTCCCGCTGAACCGGCCAGCGCCACCGTGCGCGCTCCGGAGTGTGCATCCCGCCCGTCGGCCAGGTCGACCCGGCCTGCCTCGCCGGGCGCCGGGGCCGGTGCCGCGTCCGGCCGGAACTCCGCCGGGCGCACGTCGGCGACCGCGGCCACCGGGTCGACCGTGCCGGCGCCGACCGCGTCGTCGCGCCCGCCGTCGCGGCGGGTGGCCGAGGAGACGACGCGCGCCATCACCTGGCGGGCGTCCAGTCCCGGGTAGCGCGCCCGGACCAGCGCGACCACGCCGCTGACGTAGGGCGCGGCGAAGCTCGTCCCCTCCACCCCGATCGGTGCGGTGCTGCCGATCGGGACGACGGTGTCGACGACCCCGGTGCCCGCCGGATCCAGCGAGACGATCTCCGAGCCGGGCGCGGACAGCGAGACCCACGGACCGCGCAGGCTCTGCGGGGCCGGGAGCCCGTCGCGGCGCGTGTAGCCGACCGACAGGACGTCGTCGCCGAACCACGCCGGCGCCACCACCTGGCCGGTGCTCTCCCCGGACGGGCCCTGGGTGCAGGACCCGGACCCGGCGTTGCCGGCCGCCGCGACCACGACGGCATCGTTGTCCACGGCGAAGCGCACGGCGGCCCGCAGCCCGGCGAGCGCGGACGGCGCGACGTCGGCGGGCACGCAGGCCGCCTCGGAGATGTTGATGACGTCGGCGCCGAGCCGGGCGGCGTGGAGGATCGACTCGGCGAGGGTGTCGACGTTGCCGCCGCTGCTGGTCCTGCTGCCGTCCGGGGCGACGGTGGAGACCGTCGCGCTCGACTGGCGGATCGAGAGGATGCGGGCGTCCGGCGCGACCCCGACGAAGCCGGTGGTGGGGTCGGGAGCGGCGCCGATGATCCCCGCGACGAGCGTGCCGTGCCCGTCACAGTCGAGCAGGCCGCCGTCGGTGCCGACGAAGTCGCCCCCGTCGTCGAGGCGACCCGCGAGCCGGGGGTGGCGGCTGACGCCGGTGTCGATGACGGCGACGGTCTGCCCCGCACCGCGGGTGAAGCGCCAGGCGTCGGTGAACCGCAGCCGCTGCTGGCCCCACGGTGCCGCGGGGATGGCGGCGGCCCCGCCGGTCGCCGACGTCACGCACCGGACCCGCGGTGCCACGCCGGGCAGCGGGTGCGGGTCGGGGTCGAGGGTGGCGAGCACGGACCGGTCCGGGGCCGGCGGCGAGGGCAGGGACGGGCCGGGCTGCGGCGGCGGGGCGAGGACCGGCGCGGCCTGGGCGGTGGCGCCCGTCAGGAGCGCCGCGAGGACGGCGAGGCCCACGGCGACCCGCCCCGCCCGCCCTCCCATCCGCGGATCGTAGGCACGCCGCCCGCGCCGAGGGGGTCGAATCGGGGACCACACCGCGGACACGCCTACTCTCGACGGAGTGACCCGACCGGTGATCCTGACCGTCGACGACGATCCCGGCGTCTCGCGGGCCGTGGCGCGCGACCTGCGCCGCGAGTACGGAGAGCGCCACCGCATCGTGCGGGCCGACTCGGGGCCCGCCGCCCTGGAGGCTCTGCGCGAGATCGCCCTGCGCGGCGAGCAGGTCGCGGTGATCCTCGCCGACCAGCGCATGCCGCAGATGAGCGGCGTGGAGTTCCTGGAGCAGGCCCTCGACCTGTTCCCGCGCGCCCGCCGCGTGCTGCTGACCGCGTACGCCGACACCGACGCCGCCATCGCGGCGATCAACGTCGTCGACCTCGACCACTACCTGCTCAAGCCCTGGGATCCGCCCGAGGAGAAGCTCTACCCGGTCGTCGACCACCTCCTCGCGGCCTGGCGGGAGGCGCCCGACCGGCCCACCACCGACATCCGGATCATCGGCCACCGCTGGTCCGCGCGGTCCTTCGAGCTGCGCGACCTCCTGGCCCGCAACCAGGTCCCGTTCCGCTTCCACCTCGCCGACGACCCCGAGGGCGCCCGGCTGCTCGACGCCGCGGGCCTGAGCGGCGACCGGTTGCCGGTGCTCGTCACCGCCGAGGGCGAGCCGCTCGTGCAGCCCGACGACCACGAGGTCGCCGACCGCGCGGGCCTGACCACCACGCCGTCGTGCGACTTCTGCGACCTCGTCGTCGTGGGCGGCGGCCCCGGAGGGCTCGGCGCGGCGGTGTACGGCGGCTCCGAGGGCCTGCGGACCGTGCTCGTGGAGAGCCTGGCCACCGGCGGGCAGGCCGGCACGTCGAGCCGCATCGAGAACTATCTCGGCTTCCCCGACGGCGTCACCGGCTCCCAGCTCACCGAGCGGGCCCGGCGCCAGGCCGTGAAGTTCGGCGCCGAGCTGATCACGACGCGCACCGTCGAGGGTCTCGAGGCGCGGGGCGCCGTGCGGGTCGTGCGCTTCGACGACGGCACCGAGCTCGCCGCGCACGCCGTCGTGCTGGCCACCGGGGTGTCCTACCGCGACCTCGACGTGCCCGGGCTCGCCGACCACGTCGGGGAGGGCGTCTACTACGGCGCCGCCGCCACGGAGGCGCCCGCGTGCGCCGAGCAGGACGTCTACGTCGTCGGCGGCGCCAACTCGGCGGGCCAGGCGGCGATGAACTTCTCGCGCTACGCCCGCCGCGTGGTCATGCTGGTACGGGGCCCGTCGCTGGAGGCGTCGATGTCGAGCTACCTCGTGGAGCAGATCGCCGCGGTGCCGCACATCGAGGTCCGGACGTGTACCGAGGTGATCGGGGCCGAGGGCGACGGCCACCTCCAGCGCCTGACGCTGCGCGAGCGGGTCCACGGCACCGAGGAGACCGTCGACGCCCAGTGGCTGTTCGTCTTCATCGGCGCCTCGCCGCGCACGGACTGGCTCGACGGGGCCGTCGCCCGTGACCCGCGCGGGTTCGTCCTGACCGGTCCGGACCTCCCGCGCCGGCCGGTGGGATGGGAACCGGACCGGGATCCGTTCCACCTGGAGACGTCCCTGCCCGGGGTGTTCGCCGTCGGCGACGTCCGGGCCGAGTCGGTCAAGCGCGTGGCCTCCGCGGTCGGTGAGGGGGCCATGGCGGTGAGCCTGGTGCACCGATGGTTGGAGAACCGATGAGCGAGACGACGACCACCCCCGGGATCACCCCCGAGCACCTCCGCGAGCTCTTCCTCTTCGAGGAGCTCTCCGACGACCAGCTCGCGTGGCTCGTCGAGCACGGCGACGTCGTCGAGTTCCCCGCCGACGCGGTGGTGTGCCAGGAGGGCGACGTCGCGCGCTGCTTCTGGGTGCTGCTCGAGGGCGAGTTCGCGATGCTCCAGACCGTCCGCGGCGACGAGGTCGAGATCATCCGCTCCAGCCAGCACGGCTCCTACGCGGGCTCCACCCAGGCCTATGTGCCCGAGGCGGAGCAGACCTACAAGCACACGATGCGGACGATCACCGACTCGACGTTCTTCGCGCTACCGGCCGTGGAGTGGGCGGAGGTCCTGCGTTCCTGGTTCCCGCTGGCGATGCACCTTGTCGCGGGCCTGTTCGTGGGGATGCGCCGCACCTCGACCACCGTCGGGGAGCGGGAGCGCCTGCTCGCGCTCGGCTCCCTGTCGGCCGGGCTCACCCACGAGCTCAACAACCCCGCGGCGGCCGCGCAGCGGGCCACCGACGCCCTGCGCAACCGCGTCGCCGGGATGCGTCACAAGCTGGCCATGCTCGCGTCCGGGAAGCTCGACGGAGCGGTCGTCGCCCAGCTCGTCGAGCTCCAGGAGGAGGCGGTGCGCCGGGTGGCCACCACACCGGAGCTCTCGGCGATGGCGGTCTCCGACGCCGAGGACGCCATCGGTGACTGGCTCGACGACCGCGACATCGCGGGCGCCTGGGACCTGGGCGCGGTCTTCGTGGCGGGCGGCCTCGACCGGGAATGGCTGGAGAAGGTCGAGCGCACCGTGGGGGAGAGGGAGCACGCCGATAGGGGCTCGTTGGAGGCGGCCGTGCGCTGGATCGCCTATGCCGTCGAGACCGAGTCGCTCATGGGCGAGATCACCGATTCCACGAACCGCATCGTGACGCTGGTCGGAGCGGCCAAGCAGTACTCCCAGCTCGATCGGGCCCCCTTCCAGCCCGTCGATCTCCGGGTGCTGATCAAGTCCACGATGATGATGATGACCCGCAAGCTCGAGGGCCTGCGGATCGTCAAGGACTTCGACCCCGACCTGCCCATGGTGCCGGCGTACGGCGCCGAGCTGAACCAGGTGTGGACCAACCTCATCGACAACGCGGTCGGCGCGATGGGGGGTGAGGGAACGCTCACCATCCGGACGCGCCGGGACGGCGGCAACGCCGTCGTCGAGATCGGCGACACCGGGCCCGGCATCCCCGACGACGTCCGGCCGCGCATCTTCGAGCCGTTCTTCACCACCAAGGGCGTCGGCGAGGGCACCGGCCTCGGCCTCGACATCTCCTACCGGATCGTCGTCAAGAAGCACCACGGCGACATCCGGGTCCAGACCGGCCCCGACGGCACGACCTTCGTGGTCTGCCTGCCGTTGGAGTGACGCCGTGTCCTGTGAGGAAACACCCTCCCGGATTCGTTACGTGAGCTAACGACCCGGGCAGCCCTCCTGCGTCACCGACGACGAGGAGGTCGTGCCCATGTGTGGCATCGCTGGCGGGATCGACTTCGCGCGCGGGATCGACCGCGCCGAGTACGCCCCGATGGTCGCGACGATGAGTTGCCGCGGCCCGGACGACGAGGGCCTGTGGACGTCCGAGCACGCGGCCCTGGGCCACCGCAGGCTCGCGATCATCGACGTGCCCGGCGGCCACCAGCCGATGTCCCTGGAGGGCGCCGACGGCTCCGGGCGCCCGGACCTGGTCGTCGTCTACTCCGGCGAGGTCTACAACTTCACCGAGCTGCGCCGGGAGCTCCGGGGACGCGGGCACCGGTTCCGCACCGACTCCGACACCGAGGTGGTGCTCGCGGGCTGGCGCGAGTGGGGCGAGGACGTCGTCACCCGGCTCAACGGGATGTTCGCGTTCGCGCTGTGGGACACGCGCAGCGAGGAGCTCTTCCTCGTGCGCGACCGCATGGGCGTCAAGCCCCTGTCGTACTACCCGACCCCCGACGGCGTGCTGTTCGGATCCGAGCCCAAGGCCATCCTCGCGCACCCCCGGGCCGAGGCCGTCGTCGATCTCGACGGGATGCGCGAGATCCTCGCCCACGTCAAGACCCCGGGCCACGGCGTCTACCGGGGGATGCACGAGGTCCGGCCCGGGACGCGCGTGCGCATCCGGCGCGACGGCATCGACGTGCGGCGCTACTGGCAGCTCGAGGCCCTCGAGCACGCCGACGACCGGGACGCCACGGTGGCGCACGTCCGCGAGCTGCTCGACGACATCGTCGACCGCCAGCTGATCTCCGACGTGCCGCTGTGCTCGCTGCTCTCCGGCGGGCTCGACTCCTCGGCGATCACCGCGCTGGCCGCTCAGAAGCTGCGGTCGCAGTCCGCCGGGCCGGTGCGCTCCTTCTCGGTCGACTTCGTCGGCTACGAGGAGTCGTTCAGCGCCGACCCGATGCGCGACACCCCGGACGGGCCGTACGTCCGGGAGCTCGCCGAGCACGTCGCCGCGCGCCACGAGGCGATCACGCTCTCGAACGACGACCTCATGTCGCCCGACGCCCGCGCCGCCGTGCTGCGCGCGCGCGATCTCCCGCTCTCGCTCGGCGACATGGACACCTCGCTCTACCTGCTCTTCAAGGCGATCCGCGGTCGCTCGACGGTCGCCCTGTCCGGGGAGTCGGCCGACGAGGTGTTCGGCGGCTACCGCTGGTTCCACGACGCCGAGGCGGTGCACACCGACACGTTCCCCTGGATGGCCGGACGGTCCGGGCCCCTCGACACGACCGCCGGGTTCTTCGACCCGGAGCTGCGCGACCGCCTGGACCTCACCGGCTACGTCGACGCCTCGTACCGCGACGCGCTGGCCGAGGTCCCGCACCTCGAGGGCGTCTCCGCACACGAGCGTCGGATGCGCGAGGTCTGCTACCTGCACCTGACCCGATTCGTCCAGATGCTGCTCGACCGCAAGGACCGGATGAGCATGGCGAGCGGGCTCGAGGTGCGCGTGCCGTTCTGCGACCACCGGCTGGTCCAGTACGTCTTCAACACGCCGTGGGCGCTCAAGACCTTCGACGGGCGCGAGAAGAGCCTGCTCCGTGCCGCGACCCGGGACGTGCTGCCGGCCTCGATCGCCGACCGCGTCAAGAGCCCGTACCCCTCGACCCAGGATCCGAACTACGAGAAGGCCCTGCGCGGCGACGTCGCCGACCTGCTGGCCGACCCGGACGCCCCGGTCCGCGAGCTGATCGACCCGGGCGCCGTCCACGCCGTCATCGACGCGCCCCAGGGCGGGACGAGCCTCGAGACGGCGAGGGCGCAGATGGAGAACGTGCTGCAGGTCGACCGCTGGATGCGCGAGTACCGGCCGACGCTGTCGCTGTAGCGCCGAGGGCGTCCCCCGGTCGCCGTGGGGCAGCACGGCGACCGGAGGACGCGAGACCCCGTGCGGCCGGGCGCGGTCGGTCGCACGGGGGACCGGGACGTCCCCTCACGGGAACGGCTCGGTGGTCGACGGGTCCAACACCGACGACGACGCCGACTTCGGCGCGGACGACGGCAGCAACAGCACCGATACAACGAGCGAGGGCGCGGTTCCGGTACGCACTTTCGCCGTCCCCTCGGCGGTTCGCGATGAACGGGCCTCCGGTTCACCCGAGGGAGTGACGTCCGACCCGAATCGTGACGCGTCCCCTACGAGAGGGTGAGCCCGCGCCCCGTCCCGTGGGCCACGGGGCTGGTGTCCGCGCGGTGGGAGACTGGGCTGGTGCAGACCGCTCACGGCCCCGGCCGCGACTCCTCGACCGGCGCCGGTCCCGACGACGACGCCGTGACCGGGCCGGTCGACCCGCCCACGGACCCGACCCCCCGACCCGCACTCGACGGCCCCGCCCTCGACGAGCCCGCCGTCGACGAGTCCGCCCCCCGCCGTGCCGCGGGCGCGACCGGCACGCCGGTGATGGCGGGCCTGGCCGAGGACGAGGACAAGCGGGCGCGGCTGCGCCGCATGAAGGCCGTGGCGCTGGGCTTCCTGGTCGGGGCCGCGCTGCTGTGGGTGGTCTTCCTCTACTGGGAGAACCACGGCGGGCCGGCGTTCACCGGGTACGTGCGGGCAGCGGGCGAGGCGGGCATGGTCGGCGCGCTCGCCGACTGGTTCGCCGTCACCGCGCTCTTCCGTCACCCGCTCGGGATCAAGATCCCGCACACCGCGATCATCCCGCGCAAGAAGGACCAGCTCGGGCAGAGCCTGTCCGGGTTCGTCGGCGAGAACTTCCTGTCCCCGCCGGTCGTGTCGGCCAAGTTGCGCGGCGCCCGGGTCTCCGAGCGCGTCGGGGGCTGGCTGTCGTCGCAGGAGAACGCCGAGCGCGTCACCGCCGAGCTGGCGACCGTGGTCCGCGGGGCGGTCGCGGTGCTGCGCGACGACGAGGTCCAGGCCGTGATCGACCAGGCCGTCACCCGCCGCGTCGTCGCGCAGCCCTGGGGCCCGCCGATCGGCCGGCTGCTGGCCGGGGTGATCACCGACGGGTCGCACCGCAAGCTGGTGGACCTGATCTGCGACCGCGCCTACGACTGGGTCCGCCTCAACCACGACACGGTGATGACCCTGGTCAGCAAGCAGGCGCCGAGCTGGTCGCCGCGCTTCGTCGACGGGCTGATCGCCGACCGGCTCTACGCCGAGGCCCTCTCGTTCGCGTGGGCGGTGAAGGCCGACCAGGACCACCCGATGCGCAAGGCGATCGACCGCTTCCTGGTCTCCTTCGCCGCCGACCTGCAGGAGGACCCCGACACCCTCGAGCGGGTCGAGGGGGTCAAGATGCAGCTGCTCGAGCACCCCGAGGTGCAGGCGCTGATCTCGCGGGCGTGGACCACCGGCAAGGCGATGCTCCTCGACGCCGCCGAGGACCCGTCCTCGCAGCTGCGCCTGCGGGTCACCGACGGCGTGGTGCGCTTCGGCGAGCGTCTCGACGCCGACGAGGGCCTCCAGGAGAAGATCGACGGCTGGATCGTCGACGCGGCGTCCTACGTGGTCGGCCGGTACTCCGGCGAGATCGCCACGCTGATCTCGGACACCGTCCGGCGCTGGGACGGCCCCGAGACCTCCCGCAAGATCGAGCTCCAGGTCGGCCGCGACCTGCAGTTCATCCGCATCAACGGCACGCTCGTCGGCGCGCTCGCCGGTCTGGTGATCTACACGGTGGGCGAGCTGGTCATCACCTGAGTCGGCGCACCCCCCGGTCTCTGATCTTCGCTGATGTGCCATACGCCACCCCACCAGCGCAAGCACGGTGCTTGCATGAGCTAGCACTCGTGTTAGCGTGGGTGTCAGCGAGTTCGAAGGAGGTGGTTCCGATGTCCGGTGTGGACAGTGTCGACAAGGCACTGGGTCAGGCCGTGGGCGACATCGGGGCCTACATCCGCAAGCAGCGCGAGGGCGCGCAGGTCTCCCTGCGCCAGCTCGCCAAGGTCGCGGGGATCAGCAATCCCTACCTGAGCCAGATCGAGCGTGGACTGCGCAAGCCGTCCGCCGAGATCCTGGGTCAGATCGCGACCGGCCTGCGGATCTCCGCGGAGGCGCTGTACGTCCGCGCCGGGATCCTCGAGCCGCGGGAGTTCTCTCCCGTGCTCGACGCCCTGGCCGGGGACCCCGGGTTGTCGGAGCGCCAGAAGCAGGTGCTCACCGACATCTACGAGTCCTTCCGCCGCGGGAACGCGGCGACCGAGAGCGCATCGGACGCCGTGCCCTCGGATGTCGTGTCCGAGCACCGTCCCGCCGGGAGCAGCGCCGCGACCGGGACCGAGGACGACGTGGTCGCCGTGGCCCAGGCCGCGGTCCGCCGATCGTCCTGAACCAGAAGAAACAGACCCCCCACCGCGCGCAGACGCCGCGCGGTTGTCAGAGGAGTGAGCACGATGGCCGTCACCTTCCCCACCAAGTTCGACGTCCGCGAGGTCCGCGACCAGGCCAGCAAGGCCGTCTCCGACGCCGTCGACCCGCTGCGCCAGCCGACGCTGGCCGTGCTGGGCCTCGGCGACGTCGCCGTCGCCACGGCCCGTGAGGCCGTCGCCCGCGTCCAGGCCGGCGCCACCGAGGTGCAGGCCCGCGTGGAGGACCTGCCCGCGGAGCTGCAGGAGCTGCGCACCAAGCTGACCGCCGAGGACTTCCGTCGTCTGGCCGACAGCTACGTCGCCGCCGTCCGCAGCGTCTACGCCGACCTGGTCAAGCGCGGCGAGTCCGCCTACGGCCAGATCAAGGCGCAGCCGCAGGTCAAGCAGGCCCTCGACACCGTCGACCAGGTCTCGAGCGAGATCGAGGGTCGCCTCGAGAACGCCGTCGAGGAGGTCCGCGTCCGCGGCGAGAAGACCCTCGCCGAGGTCACGAAGCAGACCCGCTCGGTCGGCGAGCGCGCCGCCCGCGCCACCCAGCGCGTGAGCAGCGAGGCCGCCGAGGCCGTCGTGGAGCAGGCCGCCGACGTGGCCAAGGACATCGACGAGGCCGGCGACGAGCTCGCGGCCGAGACCCGCAGCGTCTCGCGCAAGACCGCGGCCCGCACGGCCCCGAAGAAGCAGGGCCCGAAGAACGCGCCGGTCTCCGCCGCCACCAACGGTGGCCAGAAGCGCGCCAAGCACTGACCGCACGGCCTTCGCGCCGACATCCACGACGGCCCCGGGACCCGCTATCGGTCCCGGGGCCGTCGTCTGTCGCGGGCTCGGGAGCGGCACGTATCCTGTGGGCGTGTCGGTGCTCTACAACCTCGACAGCTGGGTGCTCCTGGTGCTCTGGCTGCTCGGGATCCCGGTGGGTCTCTACGCGTTCGTGCACGCGCTCATGCAGCGCTCCGACGCGTTCACCGCCGCCGACAAGCTGACCAAGCCCGTGTGGTGCGCCATCACCGGCGTCGGCCTCGCGGTCCTGGCCGTCTCCACCAGCGGGCCGTACAGCTTCCTGTGGCTGATCGGCATCATCGCCGTCCTCATCTACATCGTCGACGTCCGCCCGCGCGTCATCGAGATCCAGCAGGGTCCGCGCTGGTGAGTGCACCGACCCGGGCGATCGCCGGGTCACTCGCCCCGGAGCCCGCGCTCGGTCGACCCGACCTGCTCGCCGACCCGGTCCGCCGCGCCCTCGAGGCCCTGCCCGTCGACGTCGCCGCCTCCTGTGCCGTCGCGGCCATCGATCCCGACCTCGCCGACACCGCCGCGTTCTGCGCGGCCTACGGCTCGCCGCTCGAGGCCTCCGCCAACTGCGTGGTCGTCGCCGGCTCCCGGTCCGGGGAGCGGCGCTTCGCGGCCTGCGCGGTGCTCGCCACCACGCGCGCCGACGTCAACGGCGCCGTCCGTCGACGCCTCGACGTCCGCAAGGCGTCGTTCGCGCCGATGGACGAGGCGGTCGAGCGCACGAGCATGGAGTACGGCGGGATCACGCCGTTCGGGCTGCCCGACGACTGGCCGCTGCTCGTCGACGCCGCGGTGCTCGCCGCGCCCGCGGTCGTCGTGGGCAGCGGGCTGCGCGGCAGCAAGCTGTTCGTGCCGGGCGCGGTGCTCGGCGCGCTGCCCGGTGCCGAGGCCGTGGAGGGCCTCGCCCGCTAGCCCTCCCCGCGCGAGGGGTCCCTTCCGGCGCATAGAGCGACGAAATCCTCCCCTCGCGATCTAGCGGAAGACCACCGTCCGCCCCTCGTGGACCTGGACGCGGTCCTCGAGGTGCCAGCGCAGGGCGCGGGCGAGGACGAGCTTCTCGACGTCGCGCCCGCGGCGGACCATGTCGGCGGCGGTGTCGGCGTGGTCCACCCGGCTGACGTCCTGCTCGATGATCGGGCCGGCGTCGAGGTCGGGGGTGACGTAGTGGGAGGTCGCGCCGACGAGCTTCACCCCGCGGTCGTAGGCCTGGTGGTAGGGCCGGGCGCCGGCGAACGACGGCAGGAAGCTGTGGTGGATGTTGAGCGCCCGGCCCGCCCAGCGCTCGCACAGCTCCGGCGTGAGGACCTGCATGAAGCGGGCGAGCACGATCGCGTCCGGTTCCTGCGCGTCGACGATCGCGGCGACGCGGGCGAACGCGGCCTCGCGCCCCGAGCGCCGGGCGTCGTCGTCGGCGGCGCGCGGGAACGGCACGTGGTGGAAGGGCACCCCGTGGGCCTCGGCGAGCGGGCGCAGCACGTCGTGGTTGCCCACCACGGCGCCCACCTCGACGTCGAGCTCCCCGCCCCAGACCCGCCCGAGCAGGTCGTGCAGGCAGTGCGGCTCGCGGCTGACCAGCACCACGATCCGCTGCGGGACACCGGTGTCGCGGACCTTCCACCGCACCGGCGGGCCGTCCGGGTCGACCAGCTCCGCCGCGATCCCGGCCACGTCACGGCGCAGGGCCTCGGCCCCGCCCGGCACGTCGCCCGCGGCGACCGTGTGCCGGCTGGCGAACCACCGTCCCTCGACGTCGGTGTAGGACGCGGCCTCGGTGATCGAGGCGCCGATCGCGGCCAGGTGCCCGGCGAGGCGCGCGACGATCCCGGTCCGGTCGGGACAGCTCAGGGTGATGACGAGGCGTCGGGGGTCGCTCACGCGCCGGCGCGTCCCGCCAGCCACCGCCGGGTGAAGGCGTCCTCCGCGTCGAGGAGCTGGCTGACCTGCTCGACGACGACACCCTCGATCTTGCCGCCGACCATCGGGACCGAGACGGAGACCGTGCCCTGCACCTCCGTGACCGAGCCGGAACCGTCGTCGGCCAGGCGCTGCGTGCCGCTGATCGTGCCCGGGAGCCCCCGCACCTTGACCTCGACCGAGCCCTCGTAGCCGCCGGCAGCGCGGGGCTTCCACGTCTCGGTCCGGTCGAGCACCAGGTCGTCGCCGGTGAAGCGGCGGATCGCCGAGGGCAGGAACTCCACGGGCACCGAGTGGCGCAGACGGAACCGGGCGCCGGAGTCGTCGACGTCGTGCTCGAGCAGCGCCGGGTCGTTGCCGCCCAGCTCCTTGAGACGCGCGTCGAGGTGGTCGGCGTCGACGAGCACGGCGTACACCGTGGCGGCGGGCTCGTCCCACGCGGCGCGGTGGGCGATGGGGCGGGGCACGGGGGGAGGTTACCGTCGCGGTCGTGGCCCCCGGCTCCCGCGGCGCGCCCGTCCTCGGACCGGTGCCCCCGACCGATCGTCCCTCCCCGCTCGCCGAGCACACGACGCTGCGCCTCGGCGGCCCCGCCCGACGCCTCGTCCGGGCGACGGCCGCCGCCGAGGTCGTCGCGGGCGCCCGCGCCGCCGACGCCGCCGGCGAGCCGCTGCTGCTGCTCGGCGGCGGGTCGAACCTCGTGATCGCCGACGACGGGTTCGACGGGACCGCGCTGCTGCTCGACCACCGCGGCCACCACGTCGAGCGGCGCGCGGGGGACGGGGTGGTCGTGCACGTCGAGGCCGGCGAGGACTGGGACGCGCTGGTCGCGGCGACCGTCGCCGACGGACTCGGTGGGCTGGAGTGCCTCTCGGGCATCCCCGGGCGGGTCGGGGCGACGCCGGTCCAGAACGTCGGGGCCTACGGCGTGGAGATCGCCGACCTCCTCGTCGACGTCGATCTGTGGGCGCGGCGCACCGACACCCACGCCCTGGTCCCGGCCGCCGACCTCGACCTCGCCTACCGCACGAGCCGTCTCAAGGGTTCGCGCAACGTCGACGGCGAGATCGTCCTCGCGCTCCGCGTCCGGCTCACCGACGACGGGCTCTCCGCCCCGATCCGCTACGCCGAGCTCGCCCGCGCCCTCGACGTCGAGCCGGGCGCGCGCGTGCCCGTCGCCGACGCCCGCGCGGCCGTCCTGGGCCTGCGCCGCGGGAAGGGGATGGTCTCCGACCCCGACGACCCCGACAGCTGGAGCGCCGGGTCGTTCTTCACCAACCCCGTGGTGCCCACCGCGACGGCCGACCGCGTCGCGCAGCGCTGCGCCGCCGCCGGAGCGCGGCCGGTCACGGCCTGGCCGACGACCGACCCGGACCGTGTCAAGCTCTCCGCCGCCGCCCTCATCGAGCGGGCGGGCGTGCCGCGCGGCCACCCGGGCGAGGGGGCGCCGGTGCGGGTGTCGACCAAGCACACCCTCGCCCTGACGAACCGCGGCAACGGCACGACGGCCGATCTGCTGGCCCTGGCCCGCGACGTCCGCGGCCGCGTCGACGCCGCGTTCGGACTCGTGCTCGAACCCGAGCCGGTCCTCGTCAACTGCACGCTCTGAGCCACCCGTCCCGATCGTCCGTGTTCTGACGGTCGGTTCCTGCGACGCCGCTCACGATCGCCTGGGCCACTCGTGTGAGGCCGCGCGCTCCCCGACAACCCCGTTCGAGGCCCCGGCGTCTCACGTCGGGTCCGGAGAGATCGGACCGTGACGCGAAGGGGGTGCTCCTCGGGTGAGGGGTCGTGTACAGGGTGTGCTCGCCGCGGTGGTGGCGCTGGTCGCCGTCGCCGCGGTGGTCGTCGGCTGCGCGGCGGCGGGGGCGACCCCCCGCCTGCCAGGGTCGACCGCGGCGGACCCGGCGGTGCCCCCCTCGGTGAGCACGACCGCGGTGCCGGGGCGTACCGACGTGAACCCGGCCGGCGAGATCGCCGTCACGGCCCCGGACGCGCTGCTGCGCGACGTCGCGCTCACCGGGGAGGGCGGCCGGGCGGTCACCGGGGCGCTCTCGCCCGACGGGCACCGGTGGGCGACCACCGAGGACCTGGGTTACGGCAGGAACTACACCTGGTCGGGCACCGCGGTCGGTGCCGACGGCGCGACCACCCCGGTGGCCGGCACCTTCTCCACCCTCGCGCCCGAGCGGCAGCTCCACGCGCAGTTCGCCCAGCCCGACGACGCCACCGTCGGCGTCGCGGCGCCGATCGTCCTGCAGTTCGACGGGCCGGTGACCGACAAGGCCGCGGCCGAGCGCGCGCTGACCGTGCGCACCTCGGTGCCCACCGAGGGCTCCTGGGCCTGGTTGCCCGACGATGCCGGTGGCTCGCGGGTGCACTGGCGCCCGAAGCAGTACTGGGCCCCGGGCACGGTCGTCGACGTCTCGGCGGACCTCTACGGCGTCGACCTCGGGAGCGGCGCCTACGGCCGCGAGGACCTCACCAGCCACATGACGATCGGGCGCTCGCAGATCGTGCGGGCCGACGTGAACAGCCACCGCATGGTGGTGATCCGCGACGGTCGGCAGGTGATGGACGTCCCGGCGAGCTACGGGCTGGGCAGCGACCCGAACCGCAACACCCGCAACGGTGTCCACGTCGTCATGGACAAGCAGACCGACGTGCTGATGTCCAACCCCCGCTACGGCTACCAGAACGTGCCCGAGAAGTGGGCCGTGCGGATCAGCAACAACGGCGAGTTCATCCACGCCAACCCCGCCTCGGCCGGGGCGCAGGGGGAGGACAACGTCACCCACGGCTGCGTCAACCTCTCCACCACCGATGCGCAGGCGTACTACGGGACCGCGCTCTACGGCGACCCCGTCGAGGTCACGAACTCCCCGATCGACCTCTCGGCCGCCGACGGTGACGTCTACGACTGGGCGGTGAGCTGGGACGCCTGGCGCGGGCTGTCGGCGCTGTCCTGAGGGCGCTCTTTCCCGAGCGAGATGCCGGGGTCCGATGCGACGATGGTGGACGGGTCCGGGACGCGGTCCCGGTGAGGCTCGGGGGAATGCGCGCATGAGGGTGACCGGTGCAGGTCGGAACGCGATCGTGGCCGGGGTGCTCGGGGCGCTGCTCGTCCTGGTCACCGCGTGCGGCTCGGGGGGCCCGGCCCCGGGGGCCGCGCCCACCACGCCTCCCGCACCGCCCCCGGTCGCCGTCACCGTCGCGCCGGCGGCGAACGCGGCCGACGTGTCGCCGCGCGACCAGGTCGCGGCCACGACCGAGGGGGCCTTCACCGACGTGGTGCTCACCGCGGCACCCGGCGGGCCGGTCGCCGGCACCCTCACACCCGACCGCAAGCGCTGGACGCCGAACGGCCCGCTGGCCTACGGGGCCACCTACACCTGGTCGGGCACGGCCACCGGTCCGGGCGGGGCGAGCTCTGCGCTCACGGGCTCGTTCCGCACCGTCGCGCCGACCGATCAGGTCCGCGCCACGCTCAACATCGGCGACGGGCGCACCGTCGGGGTGGCGGCGCCCATCACCATCCAGTTCGACGCCCCGGTCGTCGACAAGGCCGCCGTCGAGCGCGCCCTGACCGTGCGCACCTCGGTGCCCACCGAGGGCTCCTGGGGCTGGCTGCCCGATCAGGACGGCGGCTCCCGCGTGCACTGGCGGACCAAGGAGTACTGGCGGCCCGGGACGCAGGTCTCGGTGGCGGCGAACCTGCTCGGTGTGCCCTTCGGCAACGGGGCCTGGGGCCGCGAGGACCTCACCACCTCGTTCACCATCGGGCGCTCCCAGATCACGCGCGCCGACGTCAACAGCTTCCGGATGGTGGTCATCCGCGACGGGCAGCAGGTGATGGACGTCCCGGCCAGCTACGGGCTCGACTCCGACCCCCAGCGCACCACGCGCTCGGGCATCCACGTCGTCACCGAGAAGTTCACCGACAAGCGGATGGTCAGCCAGCAGTACGGCTACGACGTCATGGAGAAGTTCGCCGTCCGGATGAGCAACAACGGCGAGTTCATCCACGCCAACCCGGCCTCCAGCGGCGCCCAGGGCTCGACGAACGTGACCCACGGCTGCGTCAACCTCTCGCTCACCGACGCGCAGACCTACTACAACTCGGCGATCTACGGCGACCCCGTCGAGGTCACCAACTCCGGGGTGAACCTCGCGCCCAGCGACGGCGACATCTACGACTGGGCGATCCCATGGCCCGAGTGGCAGGCGCTCTCCGCCCTGTGACGCCGGGCTCCGACGGGCCTCCGTGGCTCCTCACGGCGTGCCGGCGGACGAGGTCGGGGCGGTCGCGCTGTCGGCGATGGCGCCCGTCCGCAGCGGCCGACTCACGAGCTGTGAGCGCAGCGCCCGGCGGGTCTCGAAGTTGCCCACCTCGCGGAGCAGCGCCAGAAACCTCTGGTTCCGGGCCAGCGCGGGGAAGGTCGAGGGAAGTGCGGCCTCGAGCGCGGCGAGAGCGTCGTGCAGCTGGGTACTCCCTGCGACCGATCGCTTCGGCGGGGCGACGCCGAACCGGCGGAACAACGACATCGCGATCGACCACCACGCGTCGTTCACCCCGGGCGGCTCGCCGGCTCTCGCCTTGACGTCGGCGTACTCCAGGAACTCGCCGATCGGATCGTCGCCGGAGCCGGGCTCCACGAGCCAGTCGAAGAAGGACGGGTAGAGGTGCTGGAGCACGATGGCGACGATCAGCGGCGCGCTCCCGAGCGGTGCGGCGCGCCACGCCGCACCGAGGCGGTACTCCATCACGAAGCTGTTGATCACCCGCTTGATGCGTCGCGGATTCCGGCCGGCCTGCTCGACGAGAAGGGCCACGACGGTGTCCTCGAGGTGCGGCAGGGTGCCGGAGGCCCGCCCGTACCCGTCGATCAGGGCTCGTGACGCGGCCTCATCCGGCGCAGGCACCCGGTAGACGACCTGGACGATCTTCTCGAGGTAGATTCCGACCCTCGTCGAGGACGTCGGGCCCGCCACCGGAGACGTCGCGGGCGACGACGGCGAGGTCGCACCCGATGACGAAGATCAGCCCGGGGGCGTCGAGGTACAGCTTCACCGCCTCGCACACGGTCATCACCACCGCGTCGTCGCAGCGGTCGAGATCATCGATGAAGATCACGAGCTTGCGGTCGCGTCCGAGCTGCGCGCCGCTCCTCACCCACTCGGACAGGATGTCGTGGATGGTCGTGCGGAGGTCGTTGCGTGACGCCTCGTCGAGTCCGATCTGCTTCCAGAGCTCGTCGACGAGACCGGCACCACCGGCGAGTCGGAACAGGACGGCGAGCCCGATGCGGGCGACCTGCAGGAGGTTCTGTTTCTTCATCAGGCGCCTGAGCCACCGACGGAGGAGGTTGCGGTCGAGCCGCTCCAGAACCGACCTGATGAGGCTCTCCAGCGCGTTCTCGCTCCGGGCCGTCCAGGCGTTGAAGCGGATCGGGACGACCTCGGACGACGGGAGGCTGTCCTGAATCTGGTTCAGCAGCGTGCTCTTGCCCATGCCCCAACTGCCGTCGACCGCGAGAACGAACGGTGGGACGACCTCGGAGAGGAGGATCGCGATCTCCGTCGCGATCGTCCGGGAACCCAGGAGGTCGGGGTCCGACCCGCGCACCGGCTGGTCGTTGAGGAGGACGAGACCCGTCCCGAGGTCGTCGGACGGTCCCACGGGGACACGCGGGTCGCGCTCGTGGGCGAGTTCCCGGCGCAGGAGCTCAGGGTCCGTGCCCGATATCCTCGACACGGCCTCCACGATGTCGTCGTCGTCGACCTCGACCACCACGCCGAGATCGCCGGACCTCCACTGCGTCTCGCGCTCGGACTTCCGACCGATGAGCTCCTTCTCGGTGTCACGGAGCACGGTGGCCCGCTCGAAGTCCTGCCCGTCGATGGCCGCCTCCTTCTCCCGGCGGACCTCGGCGATCTTCTCCTCGAACTCGCGCACGTCGGGCGGCCCGGCGAGCCGGCGCATCCGGCTGCGGGCACCGGCCTCGTCGAGGACATCGCGGGCGCTGTCCGGCAAGCGCGACCGCCCCACGTACCGGCGCGCGAGCACGACGGCCGCCACGAGGGCGGGGTCCGTGATCGACACCCGGTGGTGCGCCTCGTACCGGTCCCGCACCCCGCCCTTCAGGAGCTCGATCGTGTGCGCCGCCGACAGCTCGGCGACGTCGACGATCTGGAAGACGTCCCCGTAGGTGGGCTCGACGATCAGTTCGCGTCGGAACTCGTCGCTGGCGGTCGCCCCGACGACCTGCAGCTCACCGCGCTCGAGCGCGGGGCACAGCGTCGCCGCGGCGTCACCGTCCAACTCCCTCACGAACAGGAGTACGTCCCCGCACGCGCGGATCTCCTCGAGGATCTCCGCCCAGTGTTGGTCGGAGGCCCCTGAGTCCGACGCGACGCCGGGGAGGTCCACGGCGTAGACCTGCTTGTGCTTCAGCGTCTCGGGCACGTCGTTCAGGGCGATCGCCCTCGCGAGGCCCTCCACGACGGGGGACGTCTCGACCCCGGGTTCACCGAACAGGACCGCGTTGTTCGTGGCCCGCCGCGACAGCACCTGCATCACCCGCTCGACCTCCTGCTCGCGGCCGATGACCGGGTCGAGCATGCCCTCGCGGGCCGCTCGGGTGAGGTTCTGACCCAACCGGTCCAGGAGCGGCGAACTCACTCCCTCGACGCGCCGGCCACCGCGGGGCGTCGAGGTGCCGTGGTCGTCCCCTAGCAGCTGCCGGGCCTCTCGACGGACCTGCTCGAGGTCGACGCCCAGATCGTCGAGGATCCGGACGCCGACACCCTCGCCCTCGCGGACCAGGGCGAGCAGGAGGTGCCCGGTCGCGATGAGGTTCTCGCCGAGCTGCACGGCCTCGCGCAGCGCGAGCTGCAGCACCGTCTTGATCCGCGGGGTGAAGGGAATGCTGCCCTCGGGGGTGTGCTCGCCCCGACCGACGATCTCCTCGACCTGGGGGCGCACGGTCTCCAGGGTGACGCCCACCGACGTCAGCACCGCAGCGGCGATGCTCTCGTCCTGATGCGTCAGGCCGAGCAGGAGGTGCTCGGTGCCGATGTGCTCGTGGCCCAGCATCCTGGCCTCTTCCTGGGCCAGGAGGACCACCTGTCGCGCGGGGCCGGTGAACCTCTCGAACACGGGTACGTTCCCCCTCGACGCGGAGCTCCACGGCTCGCCTCGCCCGGGGGAAGTCCGGGGAAGGCCCGGTTCCGCACTGTCGGGCATCCGCGGGCGTCGTGTCCAGCACGGCGACGAGCACGCCCTACGGCGACGTCACCCGTGGTCCCGGTGGAAGCGCATCCCGGACGCCTGGTCGCGCGGCTTGAGCACGATCTGGTCGAGGTTGACGTGCGCCGGGCGGCTCATCGCGAAGGCGACGACCTCGGCGACGTCCTCCGGGGTCAGCGGGGTGAGGCCCTCGTAGACCTTGGCGGCGCGGTCGGCGTCGCCGCCGAAGCGCACGAGGGAGAACTCGGTCTCGACCGCCCCGGGCGCGATCTCGGTGAGGCGTACCGGCCTGCCCAGCAGCTCGCCGCGCAGCGTCCGGTGCAGGGCGCCCTCGGCGTGCTTCGCCGCGGTGTAGCCCGAGCCGCCGTCGTAGACCTCGAGCGCGGCGATCGAGGTGATGGTGACCACGTGGCCGTTCCCGGAGTCGATCAGCGACGGGAGCAGCTCGCGCAGGACCCGCACCGTGCCCAGCACGTTGGACTCCCACATCCAGCGCCAGGCGTCGTCGTCGGCGGAGAGCACGGGATCGGCGCCCTTCGCGCCGCCCGCGTTGTTGACCAGGCCGCGCAGGGGCGTCCCGGCGTCGACGAGCTCGCGCACCGCGGCGCCGAAGGTGGCCACGGAGCCGGCGTCGGTGACGTCGAGGGGCAGGGCCGTACCGCCGATCTCGTCGGCGATCTCCTGGCACCGCTCGACGCGGCGGGCGCCGAGGACGACGTGCCAGCCCGCGCCGGCGAGGGCGCGGGCGGTGGCGGCGCCGATGCCGGAGCTGGCTCCGGTGACGACGGCGAGGGGACTCGTGCTGGGAGCGCTCACGGGCGGCACCCTAGGCGTCCGGGCGGCCCGCCACACCGTGCTCCATAGGCGTGCTCCGTGGGCTCCGTGTGACGCGCGCGCCTAAGCTGGGCGGGTGACCCCGGCGACGGCAGGATCCCTCGGGCGTGCACGGGCCGTGGAAGCGCAGCGCAGCGCCGCCGGACCGCCGGTTCCCGGGCCGGTGGTGCGAGCGCATCCCGGTCGCCGGCCCCGCCGCATCGCGGTGATCTCGCTGCACACCTCGCCGCTCGCCCAGCCCGGGACCGGCGACGCCGGCGGCATGAACGTCTACATCGTCCAGACCGCCCTGCGGATGGCTCAGCGCGACGTCCAGGTCGAGATCTTCACGCGGGCGACGTCGTCGGATCTGCCCCCGGTGGCCGAGCTCGCGCCCGGCGTCCTGGTCCGGCACGTGGCCGCCGGCCCGTACGGCGGGCTGAGCAAGGAGGACCTCTCCAGCCAGCTCTGCGCCTTCACCGCCGGCGTCCTGCGGGACGAGGCCCGTCACGAGCCCGGCTGGTACGACCTCGTCCACAGCCACTACTGGCTCTCCGGGCAGGTCGGCTGGCTGCTGCGCGACCGCTGGGGGGTGCCGCTGGTGCACACCGCCCACACCCTGGCCAAGATCAAGAACGCGGCGCTGGCCGAGGGCGACCGTCCCGAGCCGATGACCCGGGTGATCGGCGAGGGGCAGGTCGTCGCCGAGGCCGACCGCCTGGTCACCTCCACCGAGGCCGAGGCCGAGGACCTCGTCACCGCCTACGGCGCCGACCGCTCCCGCATCCGCACCGTGGCGCCCGGCGTCGATCTGCGGACCTTCAGCCCGGACCGCGACCGCGAAGGGGCCCGTGCCCGTCTCGGCCTGCGTCCCGACCAGGTCGCGCTCGCCTTCGTGGGACGGATCCAGCCGCTCAAGGCCCCGGACGTCCTGCTGCGCGCCGCGGCGGTGCTGATCGCCGAGCGCCCCGCGCTGCGCGGGCGTCTCGCGGTGCTGGTGGTCGGCGGCCCGTCGGGCAGCGGGCTCGCCGAACCCGAGGCGCTGGTCGCGCTGGCCCGGGAGCTGGGGATCGCCGACGTCGTGCGCTTCCTGCCCCCGCGCGCCGGTGACGACCTCGCCGAGGTCTATCGCGCGGCCGACGTCGTCGCGGTCCCGAGCCATTCGGAGTCCTTCGGCCTGGTGGCTCTCGAGGCGCAGGCCTGCGGGACGCCGGTGATCGCCGCGGCCGTCGGCGGCCTGCCCACCGCGGTCGCGCACGAGCGCTCCGGACTGCTGATCGACGGCCACGACCCCGCCCGCTGGGCCGCGGCCCTGGCCCGGGTCGGGCTCGACCGTGCCGAGCGCCAGCGGCTCGCGGCAGGAGCCGTGGAGCACGCGGCGATGTTCTCCTGGGACCGCACGGCCGACGCCCTGCTGGCCGCCTACGCCGAGGCCACCCGCGACCGGGTCGCCGCGGACCACGGGGTGGCGGTGTGACCGCCCCCGACCTCGACGCCCTCGAGAAGATCGTCACCGCGGCGCTCGACGAGCGGGAGCTGGAGTACGTGCGCCGCGGCCCCGGGCGGCTGTTCGTCACGCTGCCGGGCACCAAGAAGCTGGCCACCCACTGCTGGCTGGTCCTCACCCCGCACGCGCTGCTGGTCGAGGCGTTCGTCTGCCGGCGGCCGGACGAGAACTTCGAAGGCGTCTACCGCTTCCTGCTCCAGCGCAACGCCCGGCTCTACGGCGTGCACTACACCGTGGACCGGATCGGCGACATCCATCTCGTCGGCAGGCTCGGACTGCACGCCGTGACCGACGAGGAGCTCGACCGCGTGCTCGGTCAGGTGCTCGAGGCCGCGGACGGCGACTTCAACACGCTGCTGGAGCTCGGGTTCGCGTCCTCGATCCGGCGCGAGTGGGCCTGGCGCGCGTCGCGGGGGGAGTCGCTGGCGAACCTGTCGGCGTTCGCCCATCTGGTGGGCGAGGAAGGCTGAGGCCGCGCCGCCGGCGTGGGACGGGGGGCATCCGACGCCGGCGGCGGGCGCTACACGGCGCTCACGGTAGGAGCGGCCGGTCCTCGGCCGCCCCGGTGATGCTGTGGGAGTGGTGCGACCTCAGAGACTTACTCTCCCACCACCCATACGGGAGAACAAGATGACGTACTTACCCCGAACGGGTGACGAAAGTTGTCGTCAAGTCCAGGATGCCCGGTTCCTCGTCACGGAGCACGCTCACCGTGCGGCGTCGGGGAGGTAGGTTATGTCCGGATCGGTGGTCCCCCAGCGCGACGAGGAGTTCGGCATGATCGTGCGCAGTCCCTTCGACGACGTCGACATCCCTGACGTCGGGCTGCCCGAGTTCCTGTTCGGCGACCTGACCGAGGAGGACGCCGCCCGCGTCGCCGTGATCGACGGGCCGTCCGGGGCGCAGACGACCTTCGGCGAGCTCGCCGGTGCCGTCGACCGCTTCGCCGCCGCCCTCGGGGAGCGGGGCATGGGCCGGGGCGACGTCATCGCCGTGTTCGCGCCGAACAACGCCTACTACCCGGTGGTCTTCCACGGCGCCCTCGCCGCCGGCGTCGCCGTGTCCACGGTCAACTCGCTCTACACCCCCGACGAGCTCGCCTTCCAGCTGCGCGACTCCGGCGCGACGATGCTGGTGACCGTGTCCGCGTTCCTCGACCGGGCGCGCGCCGCGACGAGCCAGGAGGGCGTGGCGGTCACCGAGACGGTCCTCATCGACGGCTCCCGCGACGAGGCGAGCACCCCGCTGCCCGAGAACGGGCTCGCCGACCTGCTGTCGACCACGGCCGAGCGCCCGCAGGTGACGGTGACCGGCGACGACGTGGCCGCGCTGCCCTACTCCTCGGGGACCACCGGGCGCGCCAAGGGCGTCGTCCTGACCCACCGCAACCTCGTGGCCAACCTCGTGCAGTTCCAGGTGCTCAACGCGAGCACCGACGCGGACTCGCGAATCCTCGCGGTGCTGCCGTTCTTCCACATCTACGGCATGACCGTGATGATGAACCACGGCATCTACGTGCGGGCGACCGTCGTGACGATGCCCAAGTTCGATCTCGCGGAGTTCCTCCGGGTCATCTCGGAGTTCCGCGTCGACCGCGTCTACATCGCCCCGCCCATCGCCGTCGCGCTGGCCAAGCACCCTATGGTCGACCAGTACGACATCGACTGCGTCGAGATCGTCTTCTCCGGCGCCGCCGCCCTCGACGCCGACCTCGGCCACGCCGTCGGTCGCCGCCTGAACTGCACGGTGCTGCAGGGCTACGGGATGACCGAGCTGAGCCCGGTCAGCCACGCCATGCCGCAGGACCGCCCCGACATGGACCTCAACTCGATCGGCGTCGCGCTGCCCAACATCGAGTGCAAGCTCGTCGACCCGGAGACCGGCGAGGAGGGCTCCCGGGGCGAGCTGTGGGTCCGTGGCCCCAACGTCATGCGCGAGTACCTCAACAACCCCGAGGCGACCGCCGCCACGCTCGACGACGACGGCTTCCTGCACACCGGCGACGTCGCCACCGTGACCGAGGACGGCGTGTTCACCATCGTCGACCGGGTCAAGGAGCTGATCAAGTACAAGGGCTACCAGGTCCCGCCGGCCGAGCTCGAGGCGCTGCTCCTGACCAATGACTCGATCGCCGACGCCGCGGTCATCGGCGTCAAGGACGCCGAGGGCGAGGAGGTCCCCAAGGCCTTCATCGTCCGCCAGCAGGGCGCCGACATCGACGAGGACGGTGTCATGTCCTTCGTCTCCGAGCGCATCGCCCCGCACAAGAAGGTCCGCCGCGTCGAGTTCATCGACCAGATCCCGAAGTCGGCGTCGGGCAAGATTCTCCGGAAGGACCTCCGCGCCCGCGAGAACGCCCCGGCTTAGGGCGCTCCGTCGCAGGTGGGGGGCGTCCCTGAGCGAGGTCCTCGAACCCGGTGTGCTGTGGGCCGTGCTCATCGCGGCCGGCCGGCGCTCCCGCCCATGACTCCCGGCGCCGGGCCTCTGAACTGCACGAACGCTGGATGCCGGTAACAACGCGGTGCGGGCGGACGACATCCTGATCAGTTCCGGCCCTTCGAGGTCGAAGCCACGACCCACCGCTGCTCCCACCCGTCGGGGGAACCACGAATGTCCGTGACGCCTGAGTCCGCTCCTCGCCCGATGACCGGCGGTCGCCATGCCACGCCGCCTCACGGTCAGGCGCGACCCGCGGACGGCCCGCCACCCGAGGACCTCGCGGGGGCCTCCGACGTCACCGAGCGGCTGTTCATCCCGGAGCAGTACCAGCAGCCTCGCCCGGCACCGGTGCCCGCCGAACTCGTCCAGCGGTCCGAGGGGGTGGTGAACCTGCCGGCACCGACCGGGCTGGCGGTGAAGCGCCGCAACCCGGTGGGAGTGTGGCTGGGGCTGCCGCTGATCACTCTGGGCATCTACACCTACGTCTGGTACTACAAGATCCACCGTGAGATGGCCGAGTTCGACCGGCGCCGTGGGGTCCCGGTGGCCGGGCCGATGCTGGTGCTGCTGTTCCTCGGCTGGACCCTCGTGGCGCCGCTGGTGTCGCTGTACAACACCGGCAACCGCATCGCCGACGCGCAGCGGACCGCCGGCCTGCGCCCGACGTGCAGCGCGGGGATCGGCCTGCTGCTCTGCTTCGTCTTCGGTCTGGTCTCGCTCTACTATCAGGGCGAGCTGAACAAGATCGCCGACGCCTACGGTGCCCCCGCAGGGACTGAGATCGCCCTGCGCGGCTAGTCAGATCGGCGGAGTGGTCATGGTGTCCACCGTTCGGGGGCAGGCGGGGGAACGACAAATCCCCTTCCTCCTCTGGTGGGTCGTCGCCGGCGCATTGACGATCTCGTCCATCGCCGACCTCTCCTTCCTCATGACGGCCGGGCGGCCCGTCACCGTCGTCGGGGCCCTGGTGGTCTCCGTCGAACTCGTCGCGATCCTGCTCATCGCCGTGTGCGCTTCGCCGATGCGTCGCGGGAACAGAACAGCGCGGGCGGCCCTTCTCGTCGTCGGTCCGGCGATCGTCGCGGTTCTCGTCGTCTCGATCGGTCCGCTGATCCAGGCGACGCGCTTACCGCTGGGACCGGGCGAGCAATTCGTGCTCATCGATGTCGTCACCCTCGGTGTCATCGCGGTCGTCGTGCTGACGATCCTCGTCGGGATCGCGACGTGGTTGACCGTTCGCCCGGCGCGAAAAAGGCTGGTCGACCCCGAGCGACGTGGACCGGAGGGGCCGCGGTACACCGTCACCGCCTGTCTCGTGATCCTCCTCCTGGCGGCGAGCATTCTGCATCACGCTCCATCTTCGACAGCCGATCCGCGTCTGGTCGCGCATTCCGTCCAGAGCCAGTTCGACGGGGAGCAGTTGAAGGATTTCGCCGACGTCCTCGAGTGCGCGAAGTCGCTCGCGGAGTACGCCCCGGTCATCGGGGCGCTGTCGGTCGGCACCCTCGTCAGCGCGCCCGCGGCCTTCCTGCTGGTCCTCTTCATCGTGTCGGTGGCCCCGACGTGCGTCGAGCCGATGGTCGGCATGGCCCAGCGCGCGGACGTCCTCGTCCGGTGCCTGGGCCGATACGGGGTCGAGGTGTGCCTGGGGCTGCGGGGAGACGCTCCCCCCGTGTACAGCCAGCCCGGTGTGGTTCTGCCGCCTCAACTTGTCCCGTCTCCGGTGGTCCCGCTCCCGGCTCCCGGCCTCCCCCTCGACCCCGGACCCGTGATCCCGACGACCCAACCCGTCCCTCCCGTTTCCCCACCGGTCGCTCGAGATCAACTCGAAGGCCGGTACCCGTTCGTGAAACAGATCGTCGACTGCGCGGGCCTCGAGGTGCCGGGTGAGAGCTGTGCGGACAGGATGAACGAGACCGAGAATGCCGTGGCGACCATCAGTCAGTGCGCAGGAGGAACATGCCTGTACACGAATCGCACCGGCTTCTCCTTCTCCATCTCCTCGTCGGACGGCACGGTGTGGCGCGGGTCGGACGCGGTGCCGGCCGGGAACGAGTTCGAATGCTACGGAGCGGTGCGGCCGACCACGTTCTCGGCAACGATGACGGTCGTGTCGTGGAGCACGAACGACCGGGGGCGAACAGCTCAGACGATCCGATTCTCGGAAGAGGTGACGGCACCCGCGGAGTCCAGTGACTGTCCCGCGGCGAGGCTCCGCTATGTGGGGACCGGACAACGACAGTGATCCACCGGCCGTGCCCGACGGGGTCACGGCGAGCTCCCCGTGCCCGGCCACGACCCAGCGCGTCGCGGACGTGAGCGCCTTCGCCAGGGTGTGGCCGTCGCCGCGCTCCATCGCCGACGCCGCGGTCATCGGCGTCAAGGACGCCGAGGGCGAGGAGGTCCCCAAGGCCTTCATCGTCCGCCAGCAGGGCGCCGACATCGACGAGGACGGTGTCATGTCCTTCGTCTCCGAGCGCATCGCCGCGCACAAGAAGGTCCGCCGCGTCGAGTTCATCGACCAGATCCCGAAGTCGGCGTCGGGCAAGATTCTCCGGAAGGACCTCCGCGCCCGCGAGAACGCCCCCGCGTAGGGGTCAGGGGTGTGCCCGTGGAATGGTCGGCTCCGCAGCGACGTGGCAGCATCTCGGACGTGAGCGCCACTCGCAAGGCCGACGGCTCCGACAGCGTACTCTCGCTCTACTCCGATGACTCGGTGTTGTGCATCGGTTGTCGCGGCTCGGTGCTGTCGATCGGTTCGGTCGGCTCGGTGCTGTCGATCGGCTCGGTGGGGTCAGCCGTGTCGGTCCTGTCGATCGGTAGCTTCTGTGCGGCCGGCTCGCTGATGAGCGCTGTGGCCGTGCTCTCCGTGCTGTCGTGGCGTTCTCGACGTCGGATACTGGGCGGCAGCGACTAGCAGCCTGCCGTGTGGCAGCGTCGGCGCTCGGCGACACTCCGCCAGGCCTCCGACTCGGGCCGATTCCCCATCGATCGCGAGAACTGATGCGCGACCCGCGAACACCGCCATTGCGGTGCGATGGCGGCCCGCGAAGTCACCCGGAAGGAGCAACACTCTCAGAGCGCTAGCCCACCGGGTGGGTCGCCCCGACGGCATTTTCCGCATGTGTGTGGAGTTGCCTCCGGTGACTACGCGACTGTTACGTCTCCACGCATCCCGACGATAAGTATGTCATCGGATGAACTCACTCGCTCAAGGAGGCGTTCTGATGCGTGCTCGCCACCTCATGGTGCTCGCCATCACCTCGGTAGCGTTCCTGGCCTTCGGGAGCCCGGCTCAAGCTGCCGGTCCCGACCACGTTTTCGGGCAAGGAACGTATCGAGCCGAAGGACCGGCGTCCTTCACTGACACTGCTCTGGACCTCCAGGGCACAGATGCAACTCCAGGTGTCGGCACCGACGGCCGCGGGAGATTCAGCATCTCGGACAGGCCCAGTAACGGAGACGGTTCGGATCTGCAGGGCGACGTCTTCTGCGTCAACGCCACCGGGAACAGAGGGGTGGTCGTGGGCACGGTCACCGAGGCCACTCCAAGCGGAGTTGTCGGGCGAACTGCGTTCATCCGAATCACTGACAACTCGAAGGGCGGTCGGAACGCGCCTCCGGATACTGCTGCATTTGCGCTGTCCACCCTCACTCCCGAACAGGCCCTCGCGGCAGGATTCTGCGATACCAACTTCGCCGACAACTTCCCCGTCACATCCGGCAAATTCACGGTGCAGGACAAGTCGTAGCTCACCCGGCGGCGATGACCGCCACCGACGCGAGTCCTGACGGTGGCGGTCACGGCCCGGTCGACCTGGCCGTCGGTCGCCGCGGGAGGGACCATCGGGGAATGACCACCGGTGGAACGCGGGACGACGAGGGTGGCGACCCGGCCTGCTGGATGCACCTGATCTGCCCCGGCTGCGGGCTTCTGACCGAGGAGGACCCGCCGCCGGCCGTCTGCCCGCGGTGCGGTGAGGAGCGTCCCGACCCGACCTCGTAGGGGTCGCGGCGACCGATCCGGAATTCAGGCTTGACCCTGGAGCCGGGTCCGGGTTCTAGCGTGGCGTCCATGGGCGCGAGCGAGCCGCTGACGATCTCCGAGCTGGGGCGTGCGACGGGCCTGCGCGCCGACACCGTCCGGTACTACGAGCGGGTCGGTCTCATGCCGGAGCCGGCGCGGACCAGCGGTGCGCACCGGCGGTACGACGCGCGGTCGGTCGACCGGCTCCGGTTCATCCGCGGCGCTCAGCGGTTGGGCCTGCGCCTGACCGACATCGGCCATCTGCTCGCGGTCCGCGACACCGGTGAGTGCCCGTGCGAGCCGGCCGAGCCTCTGCTGCGGCGACGCCTCGCCGAGATCGACGCCGAGCTCGACCGCCTCTCCCGGCTGCGCGCCGACCTGCTCGCCATGGCCGACCAGTTGCCCAGCGACACCTGCCCGGATCCCGTGCCCGGTACCTGGTGCCCGCCGGACCATCCGAGGAGAGAAGGGAGGTGCGACGCATGCTCGACCTGACCGCCTGTGACTGTTGCGAGGACCCGAACTGCGACGGCAGCACGTGTGACTGCTGCTGATCCGATGCCCGTGCCCGGCCCGCCGGGCGCGGGCCGCGGTCGGTCCGGGGCGCTACCGTGCTCCTCGTGGAGTCCGACGAGGAGGGCCTCCCCCGCGGGATCGGAGCGCCGGCCACGCGGGCGTTCACGGCGGCCGGATACACCCGTCTCGCCGAGTTCGACGGCGCCTCCCGGGCCGAGCTCCTCGCGATGCACGGGGTCGGGCCGAAGGCCGTGCGGATCCTCGACGAGGCGCTGGCGGCGCGCGGCCTCACCCTGGCGTGAGTGTCCCGTCGTACCGTGGGTCCGTGACCGACGGCGCGCGCGGGACGGGGTCGGTGGCCCTGGCCGCCGCGCCGGCCGCGGCGGTGTTCGCCGCGATGCTGCTGCTCAGCGGCCTCGCGCAGGTCGTCGTCGTCTCCGCGGCGGTCTGTGCGCAGGTCGCCGTCCTCGTCGTCCACGCCCTGGTGGCGAGGCGGTCGGTGCGGGGGATCGACCGCCCGTACCGTGCCGGGCAGTTCCTCGGTATCTGGTCGGTCCAGGCCGGCCTGACCTATCTGTGGGCCGGCGACGACTCGACGGTCTCGGCCGCGGTCTACATCCTGGTCGGAATGGTGTTCGCGACGGTGGCGACATGGTTCCTGGCGTATGCGGAGAAGGTCGTCGACGAGCCCATCGGCCCGACCGACACCCGGCCGCTGCCCGTGCACGTCCCGGACGAGCAGTAGCGCCGATGGGCGACCGCGATCTCGACTGGCCGGGCTGCGTCAACGTGCGTGATCTCGGCGGGCTGCGCACGGCCGGCGGGGGGACGACCCGGCGCGGCGCGGTGGTGCGCGCCGACGGGCTCTCGTCCCTGACCGCCGGAGGCTGGGACGCACTCGTGAGGTACGGCGTCCGCACCGTGATCGACCTGCGCAACCCCGAGGAGCGGGCGCCGGACGTCGCCCCCCGCCCGGCGAGCGTCGCCACCTTCGAAGCGCCTCTCGAGGACGCGCTCGACGACGAATTCGCGGCGGAGTGGCTCGGCGCCGGGTGGGACGCGACGCCGTTCTACGTCCCCGCCTACCTCGACCGCCATCCGGAGCGGCTCGCCCCCGTCCTCCGCGCGATCGCCGCGGCGCCGCCTGGCGGGGTCGTGGTGCACTGCGCGCTGGGCCGCGACCGCACGGGGCTCGTGACCTTCGTCCTGCTCGGCCTGGCCGGTGTCGCGCGGGACGACGTCGTCATCGACTACCTGGTCAGCGACGAGCGCCTCGCCCGGCACGCCGATCCGGAGCGACGCGAGGTCGGGCGGTTCGTCGAAGCGCTGCTCGCCAGCCGCGGGACGAACCGGCGGGCGGCGATGGAGCAGGTGTGGGACACCGTCGACGTCGCCGAGCGCCTCCGGGCGGGCGGGATGCGCCCCGAGGAGCTCGACGCCGTCCGTGCGCGCCTGACCTGAGTGCTCAGACGGCGGCGGGCTCGCGCTCGTACTCGTCGTGGCGGCGCCACCACTGGTACGGCGCGGACTGCGGTCGCCCGGGCGGCGAGTCCTCCCACGTCTCCTGGCGCCCGAACGGGGTGAGGTCGAGGAACGACCAGACGCTGCCCAGCTTCTCGGTGCCCCGGCCGTCGACGAGGTAGGTGCGGTAGACGTCGTCGCCGTCGCGCAGGAACACGTTGAGGGCGAATCCCCCGCCGAGTCCGAGGTCGGCGTAGAGGTCGCTGTCGGCCGCGGAGTACCAGGGCACCGTCCAGCCCATCCGCCTGCGGAAGGGCTCGGTCTCGGCCAGCGGGCCCGAGCTGATCACGGCACGCGTGGCGTCGCGGGCGTTGAGGTGCGCGGGATGCCCGAACTGGTCGACGAACAGCGAGCACCCGGAGCAGGGCTCCTGGCCGGGCGTCCACATGAACTTGTAGGCGATCAGCTGGCGGCGGCCCTCGAAGACGTCGACGAGGCGCACGGGCCCGTCGGGACCGGCGACGACGTAGTCGGACTCCAGCCGCGTCATCGGCATGCGCCGCCGCGCGGCCGCGAGCGCGTCGGCGGCTCGCGTGAGCTCCTTCTCGCGGACGAGCAGGTCCTGCCGGGCCTCCTCCCACGCGGCGGGCGAGACGACCGGGGGAAGGGCGATGTCCGTCATAGAAGGATCCTAACTCGATACCGACAAGTCCCGTCAAGTGATGACAATGGAGGTGTCGGTCCCGGTCGCTACCGTCGGACCGTGACCGACGAGGAGCAGGAGCCAGGGCTGGGTCTCGACGAGGTGCTGGCCGCGCTGCGGGCCGACCTCCTCGCCGCCCGCGGGCACGAGGGTGCGGAGTACGGCCTCGGTGTGCGGGAGGTCGAGATCGAGCTCTCGGTCGAGGTCCGCCGTGAGCGACAGGCCGAGGGTTCGGTCGGGGCGAAGTGGTTCGTGCTCTCCGGTGATGCCGGAGGTCGGGCGAGCCGCGAGCACACCGCCACCCATCGCATCCGGCTCACGTTGGGGCCGACAGCGGGCGGTGGCGAGGGCGCGACCGTCGCCGACGGGATGGTGGGCGCGCCGATCGCCGGCCAGACCTGACAGGTTCTGTCAGGGTGTACCTGACAGATGCGGCAGGATCACCGGCCTCCAGGCCGCCCCGTCCGGTAGTGGCCGGGCTCGGCGAGGTGGATCTCCCGGCGCGTGCCGTGGTCGGGTCCGACGCGGTGGGCCAGACGCCCGCCGTGCAGGGCGACGAGGCCCTCCTGCAGCGGCTCGTGGTGGGTCGAGGCCGTCGCGTCGACCAGGGCCTCGCCGACGACGTCCGGGCGACCGGCCCGGCGGGCGGCGCGGTCGACGGCCTCCACCACCCAGAGGTGCTCGGGCAGGGGGGCGAGGCGGTAGAGGTCGGCGAGCGCGGGGTCGACCCCGCGGGCGGCGAGGCCCTCGAGGAAGTCGTCCGCCCGGACCACGAAGGTGCGGTAGGTCAGGTCGTCCGCGGCCGCGGCGCGGGAGACCGGCTCGTCGGCCGCGGCGTGGGCGAGGTAGCCGGCGAACCACAACCGGCCGGCGGCCTCGGCGCGCTCCGCGGTGACGTAGACGGCGGGCAGCAGCGGCAGGATCGCGGTCTGCCACGGGCGGTGGGCGTCCTCGGGCTCGTCGAACGGATCCTCGACCTCGACGTAGGGGCCGCGGGCGTCGTCGTGGCGCCAGAGGGTGACGCCCTCGGCCGTGCGGTGGTAGGCGACGACCACCCAGGCGTGGCTCGAGGAGATGACCAGCGGCGGGAGCTGGCTGTTGACGTAGCGGCAGAGGATCGCGTGCAACGCCAGGCGGCCGGCCTCGGCGTCCTCCACGCGGTCGACCGGGAGGTGCATCAGCCCGGGGGAGAGGCCGAGGCGGGTGGCGCCGGCGAGCATCTGCTGGACCGAGAGGCCCTCGCTGGGGACCTGACGGCCGACGATCACCCCGCCGAGCGCGGCGTCGTGGACCTCCGCGGTGAGCCGGCGCGGCAGGCCGTGCGCCAGGTGGGCGTGGCGCAGCACCATCCACAACGTGGCGTGGGCGCAGCGCAGGTACTCCGCGTCCTGGCTGAGGAACGGCATGGCGGTCACCGTCAGGGGCGTGCCGAACAGGGAGACCCGCTCGGTGGCCTCGCACCGGATGGCGCCCGCGAGCCCGGGCGGCGGGGCGATCATCGTGCGGCCGACCGGCGTGGACGGGAGCGGGCGCAGCACGACGTACCCGCGGTAGGCCCCGGGATCGAGGCGGGAGAGGTCGGCGGGCACGTCGTCGGTGAAAAGGTGCCAGCGGTGGCACACCGAGGGATGGCGGCGGAACAGCTGCCCGTGGAAGGCGCCGTGCTCGCTGCGCCAGTCCTGGTCCAGGTAGCGCTGCTCGACCACGACGCTGCGGACCCCGTGCTCGCGGGCGATGGCGATGACCCGGTCGAGCGGCGCGCTGGGGGTGTCGCCCGCGTAGAAGCCGGCGAGCTCGTCCCACACCCCGTCGACGGTGACGTCGTAGACCGCGCCCGCGGAATCGTCGGGGGACCAGGACAGGAAGGACCAGGTCATCGGCGGCGGACCTCGCGCGCCGCCCCGGACTCAGCGCAGGCGGATGCCGTCGGTATCGGCCTCGGCCCGCGCCTCGGCGTCGCGCACACGGTCGAGGTCGGCGCGGTAGCGCTGCTGCAGCGCGGGGTCGTCCAGGCCCAGCCGGCGGGCGAGGTCGGTGGCGGGCTCGCCCGGCTGCGGGATCGCACGGCGACCACGGCCGGGCTGTGCGGCGGCGTCCATGGCTGCACCTCCAGGGCCCCCACGGTACCCGCGTGCGGCCGCGACGGAAGGGATCCGCAGGTCAGCGCCGGGTAGTGGGAGCGTCGCACGCCGACACGCTAACCCTGACCTCCGACAGCGAGCGCCGGCCGGGAACGCCCGGCGGGAATCGGGCGAAGGGCACCATCCGCCGCTCATGGCCGACGGTGCCCTTCGCGCGAAACGTGGTGCGCGGGCGGAGGCTCAGGAGGCGAGCGCGGCGTCCAGGGTGATCGTGGTGCCGGTCAGGGCCTTGGACACCGGGCAGGTCTGCTCGGCGGTCTTCGCGAGCTCCTTGAACTTCGCGTCGTCGAGGCCGTCCACGTCGGCGCGCAGCGTGATGGCGATGCCGCTGATCTCGAGGCCGCCGCCGGTGAGCGGCGACAGCGTGACCTCGGCGCTGACGTCGATCGAGTTCGCGGTGAGGTTCTCCCCGCCGAGCACGCCGGAGAGGTTCATGGCCAGGCAGGAGGAGTGCGCCGCGGCGATGAGCTCCTCGGGGCTGGTCTGGCCGTTCGGGTCCTCGGCGCGGGTCGGGAACGAGACGTTGAACTGTCCGGCGTTGGACGAGTCCAGGGTGACGTGGCCCTTGCCGTCCTGGAGCCCTCCCTCCCAGTGGGTGGTCGCGTCGCGGCTCGGCATGGTGGCTCCTGTTCTGGGTCGCACTCGATGCGCCCGTGGGGTGATCCGGTCAGCTCACGGACGGCTCGCCGTCGACCCCGCGGAACGCGAGGGTCGAGACGGTGAGCGTCCGCACCAGCACGATGAGCTCGTGGCGCGCGCGGTCGTCGAGACCGGGCGCGCACCCCACCGTTCGCGGGACGTCCGCCAGGCGTTCGCGCAGCGCCCGTCCCGCGTCGGTCAGGTGCACCGCGACGGTGCGCTCGTCGCGGGCCTCGCGGTGGCGCTCCACAATGGATCGTCAGGTGCGCATTCGCTTGCGGCCGGTCACCTTGTTGTAGATGACCAGCACGATGATCGCGCCGATGATCGAACCGATGAAGCCGACCCGGTGGAGCCCCCCGAGGCCGAGGGTCACGAAGAACCAGATCAGCCCGCCGACGAGCGAGCCGACCATACCGATGATGATGGTGCGCAGGATGCCGATGTCGTCCTTGCCGGGCACCAGGGCGCGCGCGATGAATCCGGCCACCAACCCGACCAGGACCCACCAGATGATGTCCCACAACGTGCTCATGTCCCCGACCTCTCGTCCGTGGTGCGCGAGGTGCGCACGGGGGCAACGTGCCCCCCGGATCCGGGGCTAAACGCGGACGTCGGCGACGCTGCTCAACCGGGTGTGTCGGTGCTCAGGCTCACGAGCTCGAAGGTGCGCATCGACGCTGCCCGGATCGCCGAGCAGGTCAGGGGCGTCGGGGACGGGACCCACTGCTCGCGCAGCACCACCGTCACGATGCCGCGTTCGGGACCGGCGTCGAGACGGACCTGCCACAGGCCGTCCTCGCGCGCCACCATGCCGCGCGGCCCGAAGGCGTCGACGCCGGGCTCGTCGAACGCGAGGCGGGCGTGGTGCTGGGCGGCCTGCGCGGGCGCGGCCAGCGAGCTGCGTCCGCGGACCCGCCGGGTGTCGATCTCACCCTTGTCGTAGCGGTCGGCGATCTCGATGGCCTCGGTGGCCGGCACCTGGGCGAGCACGAACCCGTGCGGGAGGAGCACGACGTTGGCGGCGAAGCGGTCGCCGCCGGTGTGCGTGGTCTCCCACGTCCGCGTCGGGTGCGCCGCGGCGAGCACGGCGGCGACCGGCCGTCCGCGCCGCGCACAGCACGCGTCGTGGCGGCCGTGGGCGCACACCAGGTAGACCGGCTCGTCGGAGACCTCGGTGCACGCCTCGAGGTCGGCGAGCGCGGCGGGCAGGTCGGCGGGGTCGTCCACCCGGCCCCAGCGCACCGACTCCTGGCCCTCGCTGGTCTCGACGAGGGCGAAGCGTCCGTGGTCCTCGGTGGGCACGCCCCGCGCCGCCGTCCGCCGGATGAGCTGGAAGCGGGCGCCGCGGGCCCGGCAGAACGCGTCGATCGCGGCCAGGACCTCGGGCGCGAACCCGGCGTCGCCGAGTGGCTGGTGACCCCACGGACCGCCGTGCTCGACGAGCAGCCACCGGCGTGCGGGCGGCGCGGTGGCGACGAAGGCGTCGTCGCGTCCTCGGGCCGCGTCCGAGCAGTGGAAGCGGACCGGGCCCGCACCCTCGTCGAGGGGTCCGCCGTCCTCGGTCCCGAGGCTGCGCTCCGCATCCGCCGCGCCCGGTCCGGCTCCGCTGCGCTCCGCGTCCGCCGTCATCCCTCCGTCGTACCCCGTGGGGCGGTCGACGTGCCAGCACCGGTGACGTCCGCCGTGCCGGTGCCGGACCCGCCCGAGGTCGCGGTGACCAGGACGCCGTCGCGCAGCAGGCGCCGGACGATCTCGACGCGGTCGGGCCCGGGGAGGTCGCCGGTGCGCACGAGGGGGCCCGCGAGCAGCACGGCGAGGATCTCCTCGGCGCCCGCGGGCAGGTCCAGGGTGCGCCCGGGGAGCTCGAGGCGTACGGGATCGCCGGGCAGGACCCGCCGGCGGAGGCCGGCGCGCAGCCGCACCACCGTGTCGTCGTCGACCGCACCGAGGGCGGCCGCGTGGGCGAGGGGGCGTACCGCTTCCGGCCGGTTGCCGGCCCACACGCGCCGCCGCACCGTGCGGGCGACACGCTCGACGTCGCCGGCCGCGTCCTGCAGCGCGCGGGTCATCCGGTCGGCGACGACCGCGAGGTCGCCGGCGAGCGCGTCGGGGTCGGCGACGTCGACCCCCAGCGTCAACGAGCGCCGCAGCTCGGGGTCCTCGGCCATCGTCGCGACCAGGGCCTCGAGGAGGGCGTGCCGGGTCACGACGTGCACCCCGACGGTCAGGTGGGCGCTGACCCCGCCCTGGGCGGTCGCGGAGTGCAGGTACCCGCGCGGGAGGTAGAGGGCGTCGCCGGGGTGGAGGACCTCGTCGATCAGGGGTTCCTCGCCGGCGCGGTCGCGGACGGCGTCGGCGTGGTCGCTCCACGGCTGGTCGCGCAGGGGGTCGTCGAGGACCGGGGCGTGGACGTGCCAGCGCTTGGACCCGGCGACCTGCAGGACGAAGACGTCGTGGACGTCGTAGTGGGCCGCGAAGCCCTGCGAGGAGTCCGGGGTGACGTAGGCGTTGACCTGGACGGGGTGCCCGAGGTCGGTGGTGAGCCCGGTGGCGAGGTCGGCGACCGGGCCCCAGGTGCGGTGCAGACCCTGGAGGACGACGGTGTGGCCGTCCGCGAACAGGGTGGCGACGCGGTCGTCGCGGACCTGGTCGGCGACTTCCGCCCCGACGCCGCCACCGCCGGTGAACTGCGAGGAGTCGACGACCTGGCCCTGCCGGGCCACGCGGAGGAACGGGGTGCGCAGGCCGCGGCGGGCGAGCAGCTCGTCGACGGCGTCGAGGGAGAAGAGGTCACCGAAACCGGGGTCGCCGCGCTCCGACTCCGGGGCGCTCTTCGCCAGGTCGTCCGCGCGCGACAGCACGGCACGGCGCCCCCAGGACCTGTCCGCGAACGCGTCGAGGTCACCGGCGACGCAGCGGCGCAGGGCCGGGCGGTCGACCGTCGACCGCCCGGCGCCCGCGGGGTTCACACCGACCACCTAGCGCGCCCCGCCGTCGGCGCCACCGTCGGCACCGCCGTCCGCACCGCCGTCGGCTCCGCCACCCGAGGCGCCGCCGTCCGCCGGGCCGTGACCGGCGCCGTGGTCGGCACTGCCGTCGGCGCCACCGTCGGCGCCACCGTCCGCACCGCCGTCGGCGCCCCCACCCGAGGCGCCGCCGTCGGCCGGGCCGTGACCGGCGCCGTGGTCGGCACCGCCGTCGGCGCCACCGTCCGCACCGCCGTCGGCTCCGCCACCCGAGGCGCCGCCGTCGGCCGGGCCGTGCGCGCCGCCGTCAGCGCCGCCGTCGGCACCACCGTCGGCACCCTGACCGGAGGCTCCGCCGTCGGCCGGACCGTGCGTCGTGCTGCTCATGAGAACTCCTGTGTCCATCGAGGGGGTCGTGTCGGGCGGGCGCCCGTCGACCGTCGGACGACGCGTACCCGAGGGCGCTGCATCTCACGCGCCGCCGCCCTCCATCGGGGTGCGGACGGCGTCCCGGGCCTGGCAGGGTCTGCAGGTCATGACCCCGGAGGGATCCATCGGCACCCTGGTGCTGCTGCGCCACGGCCAGAGCGAGTGGAACGAGAAGAACCTGTTCACCGGCTGGGTGGACGTGGGGCTCTCGGAGTCCGGTGAGCAGGAGGCTCGCCGCGGCGGCGAGCTGCTCGCCGACGCGGGGCTGCTGCCCGACGTCGTGCACACCTCGGTGCTGCGCCGCGCGATCAACACCGCGAACCTCGCCCTCGACGTCTGCGACCGGGGCTGGATCCCGGTGCGCCGCGACTGGCGCCTCAACGAGCGCCACTACGGGGCCCTGCAGGGCAAGGACAAGAAGCAGACGATGGAGGAGTACGGCGAGGAGCAGTTCCAGATCTGGCGCCGCTCCTACGACACCCCGCCGCCGCCCATCGATCCCGACGACGAGTACGCCCAGACCGGTGACCCGCGGTACGCCGACCTCGGGGACGTGATGCCGAGGACCGAGTGCCTCGCCGACGTGCTCGTGCGGCTGCTGCCCTACTGGCAGGCCTCGGTCGTGCCGGACCTGCGCGCCGGCCACACGGTGCTCGTCGCCGCGCACGGGAACTCGCTGCGCGCGGTGGTCAAGCACCTCGACGGCGTCGACGACGAGACGATCGCCGGGCTGAACATCCCGACCGGTATCCCGCTGCGCTACGACCTCGAGGTCCGCGAGTCCGACGACGGGATCGACCTCGCGCCGACCAACCCCGGCGGGACCTACCTCGACCCCGACGCCGCGCAGGACGCCATCGCCGCGGTCGCGGCGCAGGGTCGCTGACTGGGCCAGGAGCACGGCCGCCGCCCGCGCCGGCACCCGCCGGGTGAACGGCGCCCCAACGGCAGGCCAACGATGTGACCCGGGCGCGTTGGCCTGCTCACGTGCGGGGCCGAGCAGGGACGCAATCGCCCGACGGGGCCCTACCATCCAGAATCGTGGCCGTCCCCGTCCTGGTGACCGTCGTGGCTCTCCTGGCCGCGGCCGTCGGCGCCCTCGTGGGCGCCGCCACCGTCCGCTGGAAGGCGCGCGACGAGCGTCGTCACGCCCGGTCGAACGGCCCCACCGTCGCCGAGCTGCTCGCCCGCCTGGTGCGCAGGTCGCAGGCCGGGATCGCCGTCATCAACCGGTTCGGCGACGTCGTGCTGTCCAACGAGCGCGCCGAGGCCCTCGGAGCCGTGGTCGACGCGCGCCCCGACCCGCGACTGGTGGCCGCCGCCGAGAAGGTGGCCGCCGGCGGTGAGCCGATCGACGTCGACCTCTCCCCGGCCACCCACCCGCCGGGCCGCGCCCCGCAGACGATCGTCGCCCAGGTCCGCTCCCTCGGGGACGGGTTCGTCGTCGTCGACGCCACCGACACGTCGGCCGCGGTACGCCTGGAGGCCGTGCGCCGCGACTTCGTCGCGAACGTCGGGCACGAGCTCAAGACGCCGGTCGGGGCGATGGCGGTCCTGGCCGAGGCCGTCCTCGACGCCGACGACCCCGACGAGGTCACCCACTTCGCCACCCGCATCCTCAACGAGTCCCACCGGCTGGGGGCGCTGGTCACCGAGCTCATCGAGCTCTCCCGCCTCCAGGGGGCCGACCGGCTGCCCGCGCCGGTGCGCGTGGACGTCGACGAGGTCCTCGACGAGGCGCTGCACCGGGTCCGCGTGCCCGCCGAGGCCACCGCGGACGCCGCCTCGATGGCCGGCGGGGACGGCGCCGCCGACCCGCGGGCCCGCTTCCGGCTGGACGCCCCCGCCGGGCTCGAGGTCGCCGGCGACCGGACCCTGCTCGTCACCGCCCTGACCAACCTGCTCGAGAACGCCGTCGCCTACTCCCCGGACGGCTCCCCGGTCTCGGTGCGGCGGCGGCGCAGCGGCGACCACGTCGAGGTCTCGGTGACCGACCGCGGGATCGGGATCGCCGCGGAGCACCAGCAACGCGTGTTCGAGCGCTTCTTCCGCGTCGACCCGGCCCGCTCGCGCGCCACCGGTGGCACCGGGCTCGGCCTCGCGATCGTGAAGCACGTCGCGGCCAACCACCGCGGGGAGGTCCGGCTGTGGAGCGAGCCCGGGGTCGGGTCGACGTTCACGCTGCGCATCCCGGCCGCCCCGGCCGACGACCTCGAGGACGACCTCGACGCCGAGGACCTCGACGCTCCCGCCGCCGCGATGCGCCCGGAGCGGACACCCGATCCCGTCGCGGACCGCGCGCGGCGCGTCCCGCCCCCGCCGTCCCGCCCGGGCTCCGACCCGGCGCCCGCCCGGCACGCGCCCACCCGACCGGAGCCGACGCGCCGGCCGGCCCCGTCCGTCCCCGGTCCACCCGGAGGTGCCCCGTGACCCGCGTGCTGATCGTCGAGGACGAGGAGTCGTTCGCCGACCCGCTGGCCTACCTGCTGCGCAAGGAGGGGTTCGAGACGTCCGTGGCCGGCACCGGCGCCGCCGCCCTCGACGACTTCGAGCGCCACGGCGCCGACATCGTCCTGCTCGACCTCATGCTCCCCGGGATGAGCGGCACCGACGTGTGCAAGGCGCTGCGCCAGCGGTCCTCGGTGCCCGTGATCATGGTGACGGCCCGCGACGCCGAGATCGACAAGGTGGTCGGGCTGGAGCTGGGCGCCGACGACTACGTCACGAAGCCCTACTCGGCCCGCGAGCTCATCGCCCGGGTCCGCGCGGTGCTGCGGCGCGGGCAGGACAGCGAGACCGACGGCGCGCCCGGGGCCGCCGACCGTCAGGTGCTCGAGGTGGGCCCGATCCGGATGGACGTCGACCGGCACGTGGTGACGGTCGAGGCGGGCCAGGGTGCGAGCGCCGAGGTGCCGCTCCCGCTCAAGGAGTTCGACCTGCTCGAGTACCTCATGCGCAACGTCGGGCGGGTGCTCACGCGCGGCCAGCTCATCGACCGGGTGTGGGGCGCGGACTACGTCGGCGACACGAAGACCCTCGACGTCCACGTCAAGCGACTGCGCGCGAAGCTCGAGCCGGAGCCCTCCGCCCCCCGTCACCTGGTGACCGTCCGCGGACTCGGTTACAAGCTCGACGGATGACACGTCTAGGCTTGCAGGGTGCGACTCGGTGTGCTCGACGTCGGCTCGAACACCGTGCACCTGCTGGTGGTCGACGCCCAGCGTGGCGGCCACCCCACCCCCACCCACTCCACCAAGACGGCGCTGCGCCTCGCCGAGCACGTCCGGGACGGGCGGCTCGCCGAGGAGGGCGCGGACGCGCTGGTCGCCGCGGTGGCGTCCGCCCGTGAGCAGGCCATCGAGCTGGGCTGCGAGGACCTGCTGGCCTTCGCGACCTCGGCGGTGCGCGACGCGGCGAACTCGATGGCGGTCCTCGAGCGGGTCCGCGACGAGACCGGGGTCGACCTGCACGTGCTCTCGGGCCCCGACGAGGCGTCGCTGACCTTCCTCGCCGTGCGCCGGTGGCTCGGCTGGTCGGCCGGGCACCTGCTCGTCCTCGACATCGGCGGCGGGTCGCTGGAGATGGCGGTCGGGCGCGACGAGGCCCCGGTCCACGCGCTGTCGCTGCCCCTCGGCGCGGGGCGGCTGACCCGCGACTGGTTCACCGGCGACCCGCCGGAGCGCCGCGAGCTGCGGGACCTCGCCGAGTACGTCCACGACACCCTCGCCCCGGCGGCCAACACCCTGCTCGACGCCGGACCCCCGGACCGCGCGGTCGTGACGTCCAAGACCTTCCGCTCCCTCGCACGCCTCACCGGGGCCGCCCCGCGCAGCGCCGGGCCACGGGTCCGCCGCCGGCTCTCGGCCGCGGGCCTGCGCCAGGTCGTGGCGTTCATCTCCCGGATGAGCTCCGCCGACCTCGCCGAGCTCGAGGGGGTGTCCGGCAGCCGGTCACACCAGCTGGTGGCCGGTGCGCTGGTGGCCCACGGGGCGATGACCGCGCTGGGTCTCGAGGAGGTCGAGGTGTGCCCCTGGGCACTCCGCGAGGGCATCATCCTGGGTCGTCTCGACCAGGTGCAGCCGGGCGGTGGGGTGCTGTCGGTCGGTGGACCGTTGGCGACTGGACGGCCGACCCTGCACGAGGCACGGTAGAGGCGTGAACAGGGACGACGGGCCCCGGCAGGGCACCCAGCGCAGCGTGGCGGAGCTCCTCGCCGCGTACAGCGCCGAGTCCCAGCAGGACACCCGTCCCCGCCGTGAGGACCCGGCGAGCTCCGCGCCGCCCGCTCAGAACGCGTACGGCGGAGCGGGATACGGGGCGCCCGCCCAGGATCCCTACGGCGCCTCCGCGTACGACGGCGGCGCCTACGACCAGGGTGGCCACGGCGAGAGCAGTGACGGCCAGAGCAGCTACGGCCAGGGTGACTACAGCCAGAACAGCTACAACCAGAACAGCTACAGCCAGGGTGGCTACGGCCAGAGCGCCTACGGCCAGGCTGATCACGGCCAGGCCGGCTACACCCAGGGTGGCTATGGCGAGAGTGGCTACGGCCAGGCGGAGTACGACCGGGGGCCCGGTCACCCCGGCGACCAGTACCCCGGCGACCAGTACCAGGGCGGCCGGTACGGCGGGGCGTCGTACGGCTCCGCCGCGGGGCCGGCCTCCTCCACCGCGGGGGGCTCCTACGGCGCGGACCCCTACGGCAGCGCCTACGGCTCCGCTGGGTACGGCTCCGCCGGGTACGGCTACGACCCCTACGGCGGCCCCCCGGCGACGGGGCAGGAGTCGTACGGCTCCGCCTACGGCGCTCCCGACCCCGGACGTCGGGGCGGCTACGGCGCGCCGGGGTACGGCTCCCCGGAGTACGGCGGACCCGGCTACTCCTCCCCGGGCTACGGCTACGGCGATGGCTACGGGGCGCCGCCGGCGCCCCCGCAGGCTCCCCGACCCCCGGCCGGCCACCCCGCCGGTTACGCGCCGGGCCCGAGCGCGCCGCCCCCCGCACCCCCTCCCGCTCCGCCCGCCACCACCGGCACCCAGGCCTACGCCGTCCCGGCCGCCCGCACCGCGGCGGTCGCCTCCCCGGCGCCGGCTCCGGAGGCCCCGGCGCCCACCCGCGCGCCCGCGGCGCGCCCCGAGGACGACGGCGGGCCCCGCACGTCCGCCTCGCCCGCCGCCCGCCCCGCCGGCGCGCCCGCCCCGCGGGGCGGCACCGACCGCGGCGGACCGGCGACGGCCGCGTCGCCGATGGCCCGCCCGGACCTCGACGACGACGAGGACGACGACTACGACGCCCCCGCCGGCCTCGGGCGCGGTGCCCGCGGGGGCCGGGACGCGCGCCGGGACGACCTCGAGGACGACTACGACGAGTACGACGACGAGGAGTACGACGACGTCGACGAGCGCGACCTCGACGACGACACGGCCGGTACCTCGGCGCGCGAGTGGGTCGTCATGATCTCCCAGCTCGTGGTCGGCGCCCTGCTCGGGGCCGTGCTCTGGACCGTGTTCTCCTACCTGTGGCAGGAGCAGCCGGTCGTCGCCCTCGTGCTGGCGGCGGCCGCCACCACGGGCCTCGTGTTCGGGGTGCGGGCCATGCGCCGCTCCGACGACCTGCAGACGACGGTGCTGGCCGTCGTGGTGGGCCTCGTCGTCACCGTGTCCCCCGCCGCGATCGTGCTGCTGAGCCGTTAGCTCCGTGCCGCTGTTACCCCGACACCCCTCGTCCCCGCCGGGCGTGCCGCCGGTCGCGATGTCGACCGCGTCCGTGTTCCCGGAACCGATGGCGTCCGCCTTCGAGATCGCCGCCGACCTCGGCTACGACGGCATCGAGCTGATGGTGTGGACCGATCCCGAGAGCCAGCGGCTGCGGTCGGTCGCGCGGGCCTCGGAGCGCACCGGGATGCCGGTCCTCGCGGTGCACGCGCCCTGCCTGGCCATCACGCAGCGGGTGTGGAGCCGCGATCCGGCCGAGCGGCTGCGCCGCAGCGCCGTCCTCGCCGCGAGCCTCGGCGCGCCGACGGTCGTCCTGCACCCGCCCTTCCGCTGGCAGCGGCGCTACGCCGCGGGCCTGGAGCGCCAGATCGACGAGCTCGAGCGGGCCCACGGGGTGCGCGTGGCCATGGAGAACATGTTCCCGCTGCGCCGCGGCCGGGTCAGCGTGTCCAGCTACACCCCCGGCCACGACCCCACGGTGCCCGGGGCGCGCCACTACACCTTCGATCTCTCGCACACCGCGGTCGCGCGGGACGACGCGCTCGAGCTGCTCGACCGCATGGGCGACAGGCTGATCCACGTCCACCTCGCCGACGGCACCGGTCTCGACCGCGACGAGCACCTCGTACCCGGGCGCGGCACCCAGCCTTGCGCCGAGGTGTGCCGGCGGCTCGGGGCCGCGCGGTTCGGCGGGACCGTCGTCGTCGAGATCGGCACCCGCCGGGCGCGCTCGCGCAACGAGCGTCTCGACGCCCTCGCCGAGTCGCTGCTCTTCGCCCGCCTGCACCTCGGCTCGGACCTGCCGCGCTCCGCGCTGTGACGACCTGCTGCGCTCCGCGCGGGGACGGCCCGGCAGGATCGCCGCCATGAGCACGGTGGCGGTCCTGGGCGGCGGGAAGATCGGTGAGGCGCTCCTCGGGGGTCTGGTCGCGGCCGGTCACGACCCGGGCTCGCTGCTCGTCGTGGAGCTGCACGCGCCACGCGCACGCGAGCTGACCGACCGTCTGGGCGTGGCCGCGGTCGACGCAGGCGAGGCGGCCGGCCGCGCCGACGTCCTCGTCGTCGCGGTCAAGCCCGGCGACGTCGGTGCGGTGCTCGACACGATCCGCGGCGCCCTCGACGACCGCGACCGGACGCCGACCGTCGTCTCCCTCGCGGCCGGCATCCCGACGACGGCGCTCGAGGCCCGCCTCCCGGCCGGCACCGCCGTCGTGCGCGTCATGCCGAACACGCCGATGCTCGTCGGCCGCGCGATGTGCGTGCTCTCCGCCGGCGCGCACGCCGGCGAGGACGAGCTGGCGGCCGCCGAGGAGCTCCTGCGCGCGGTCGGGAGCACCGTGCGCGTGCCCGAGGCGCAGCAGGACGCGGCCACCGCGCTGTCCGGCTCCGGGCCCGCCTACGTGTTCCTCGTGGCCGAGGCGATGATCGAGGCGGGGGTGGCGCTCGGGCTCCCGCGGACCACGGCCACCGAACTGGTCACCACGACCGTCGAGGGCGCGGGCACGCTGATGCGGGGCGAGGGCGCCCACCCGGCGCTGCTGCGCGAGGCCGTCACGTCCCCGGGCGGGACCACCGCCGCGGCGCTGGGCCGGCTCGAGGCCCACGGCGTGCGCGCGGCGCTCGCGGACGCGGTGCGGGCGTGCCGGGACCGGTCGGCGGAGCTCGGCGCGCAGCACGGCTGACCTGCGCCGACGTGCGGTGGACGGCGCGTGACCGGCCGTTCGTCGTGACGGGATCGTTCTCCCGGCGCACGGCGTGGACGCTTGACGCGCCACTGTGCGCGGCCACCGCATGACTACTCCGTGCGAACCAACCGTCACACCCGTCCCGCTACCCTCACCCGCACAGCACGTGCGTGTCGAACCGCCGGAGGGGAAGCCCGGCGGCACGACAGGTGCTCGGAAGGCGTGAGCCCCATGCCCCAGAACCCCATGTCCCACAACGCCGCGCAACCGACCGGCGACAACCTGGCGAGGGTGCAGTTCCTGACCGTCGCCGAGGTCGCCGCCGCCATGCGTGTGTCGAAGATGACCGTGTACCGCCTGGTGCACAACGGCGAGCTGCCCGCGGTGCGCGTGGGCCGCAGCTTCCGGGTGCCGGAGGACGCGGTCCACGAGTACCTCCAGGGCTCGTACTTCGACGCGGGGTAGCCGGCCGATCGCGCCACGGCGCGGAAGGCGTGCACCACCGGCACCGACCGTCCCCGCGGGCGGCCGGTACGGTGGTGTGTCCGCCCCCAGGACAACGAACACGGTCATCGGAAGGAGCCTCTATGGGCTCGGTCATCAAGAAGCGCCGCAAGCGGATGTCGAAGAAGAAGCACCGTAAGCTGCTGCGCAAGACCCGCGTGCAGCGTCGCAAGCTCGGCAAGTAGCCGGGGGGCGGACCCCCGTGCTCGTCGCGGGGTCCGCAGCACTGCCCGCCGTGACCGTCCCCAGGAGAATCCTTGGCGCCGAACGTCGTCCTCGTCACCGGGGTCAGCCGCTTCCTGGGCGGCCACCTCGCCGCGCGCCTCGCCGCCGACCCCACGGTCGATCGGGTCCTGGGGGTCGACACCACCCCGCCGTCGCGGGAGATGCGGCGCCGGATGGGACGTGCGGAGTTCGTCCGCGTCGACATCCGCAACCCGCTGATCGGGAAGGTCATCTCCACGGCGAAGGTCGACACCGTCGTCCACGCCTCCCTGTCGGGCAACCCCGGTCAGTCCGGCGGGCGCTCGATGATGATGGAGATGAACGTCATCGGGACGATGCAGCTGCTCGCGGCCTGCCAGAAGTCCGACACCGTGCGTCGACTCGTGGTCAAGTCGACGTCGGCGGTCTACGGGGCGAGCCCCCGCGACCCGGCGACGTTCACCGAGACCACCGAGCCCAAGGCGATCCCGCCCGGCGGCTACGCGAAGGACGCGGTGGAGATCGAGGGCTACGTGCGCAGCTTCACGCGGCGCCGCCCCGACATCCCGGTCACCACCCTGCGGTTCGTCAACCTGATCGGCCCGCGCATCGACACCTCGTTCGTCCGGTACTTCTCACTGCCGGTGGTGCCGGTCGTGCTCGGCTACGACGCTCGCGTGCAGCTGCTGCACGAGGAGGACGCCGTCGCGGTGCTCGAGCGGGCCGCCGCGCACGAGCTGCCCGGGGTGTTCAACGTCGGTGGCGACGGGGTGCTGATGCTGTCGCAGGCCATCCGGCGCGCCGGTCGGGTGCCGCTCCCGGTGCCGCAGCCTGCGGTCCCGCTGGTGGGGCGGCTCGCCCGCCGCGCCCGGCTCGTCGACTTCTCGCCCGAGCAGATGCGGTTGCTGAACTTCGGTCGGGTGGTCGACACGGCCAAGCTGCGCGGCGAGTTCGGTTTCACCCCGCGCTGGACTACCGTTCAGGCCTTCGACGATTTCGTCGCCGGGCGGGCGCTGCGGCCCGTCGTCGACCCGCAGTACCTGACGCGGGCCCGGGACGCCGCGGTGTCCGTGGCCCGCGCCCTGCCCTCGGGCACCTGAGACATCCGCCGCACGTCCCTCGTCCACACCGTCAGGCTTAGGAGGCGCCGCCATGCCCGAGGCCCGGGTGATTCCGCTGCGCGGTGACGGCGGTCGCGCGCGCCCGCGTCCCCGACCCGCGCCGCGCCGGGCGTCGCGTCCCGGGATCGGCTCGCTGGTCGAGCGCACGGCGAGCGTCCGTGACGGCGAGCTCGAGGGTGCCCCGGAGCCGACCCACCTGCCCGCGCCCACGACGCCGTCGGAGCTGGAGGATCGCGTGGCGGAGGCCGGCGAGTTCCTGCAGCGCAGGCTCACCGGCCGCTACGCCGTGGACGACTTCGGCTTCGACCGCGACCTCACCGAGAACGTCGTCATGCCGCTGCTGCGCCCGCTCTACGAGCGCTGGTTCCGCGTGGAGACCATCGGGACCGAGCACGTCCCCACCCACGGTGGCGCGCTCCTGGTGGCGAACCACTCGGGGACGGTGCCCCTCGACGCCCTGATGACGACGGTCGCGGTCCACGACGACCTGCCGGTGCCGCGCCACCTGCGCATGCTGGCGGCCGACCTCGTGTTCGGCCTGCCCGGCGTCGGGGCGATGGCCCGCAAGGCCGGTCACACCCTGGCCTGCAACGCCGACGCCGAGGCCCTGCTGTCGGCCGGCGAGCTCGTCGGCGTGTGGCCCGAGGGGTTCAAGGGCATCGGGAAGGACTTCGCCGACCGCTACAAGCTTCAGCGCTTCGGCCGTGGCGGCTTCGTCTCCGCCGCCCTGCGCAGCGGCGTGCCGATCATCCCGTGCTCGATCGTGGGTGCCGAGGAGACCTATCCCAAGATCGCCGATATCGGTCCGCTCGCCCGGCTGCTCGGCGTCCCGTACTTCCCGGTGACGCCCACCTGGCCGCTGCTCGGCCCGCTCGGCCTCGTCCCGCTGCCCTCGAAGTGGTACATCGAGTTCGGCGAGCCGATCCCGACCGACGGCTACGACGCCGGTGCGGCCGAGGACCCGATGCTCGTGTTCAACCTGACCGACCAGGTGCGCGAGAACATCCAGCAGACCCTCTACCGCCTGCTCGCCGGCCGCCGGAACGCCTTCCTGGGTTAGCTCGCCCAGCGGCGGCGGGCGGCCGCGCCGGCGACGACGGCGCCGGCGACCGCGCCGGCCCCGAGCACCGAGGGGACCCCGATGCGCGCGGCCTTGCGGCCGGCGCGGAAGTCGCGGATCTCCCATCCCCGCTCGCGGGCCATCTGGCGCAGGTCGGAGTCGGGGTTGACCGCGACCGCGGTGCCCACGACGGAGAGCATCGGGGCGTCGTTGACCGAGTCGGAGTAGGCGGCGCACCGGCGCAGGTCGAGACCCTCGCGCGCGGCGAGGGCGCGGACGGCGTGGGCCTTGGCCGGTCCGTGCAGGAGTTCGCCGACGAGCCGCCCGGTGTAGACGCCGTCGTTGCTCTCGGCCACGGTGCCGAGCGCGCCGGTCAGGCCGAGGCGGCGGGCGATGATGCGGGCCAGCTCGAGCGGCGTGGCCGTGACCAGCCAGACCCGCTGGCCGGCGTCGAGGTGCATCTGGGCCAGCGCGCGGGTGCCCTCCCAGATGCGGTCGGCCATGAGCTCGTCGTAGATCTCCTCGCCGAGCTCGACCAGCTCGTCCACCGACTGCCCGGCGACGAACGACAGGGCCTGCTCGCGATGGGCGGCCACGCTCTCGGGGGATCCCTCCCCGCCGAGGCGGAACCGCACCTGCTGCCACACGAAGCCGCGCAGGTCGGAGCCGGAGAAGAAGTTCCTGGCGGCCAGCCCACGCGCGAAGTGGAAGATCGACGCGCCCATCATCATCGTGTTGTCGACGTCGAAGAACGCGGCGGCCGTGAGATCCGGGGGGACGCTCGCGGACGGGGGGTGCCGGTGGACGTCGGGGGCGTCGGCGGAGGCGGCGGCCGCCGCGGGCCCGCCGCCGGTCGCGAAGTCGTCGACGGCCGGGCCCCCACCGTCGGGCGCGTCCGCGGCGGGCGTGTCGGGGGCGGACTCCAGCAGCTCGGAAGCGGTCGGCGAGAGCACCGCGGGGTCGCTGAGCGCGGCCTCGGCCGACGCCTCGCCCGCGCGCCGCGCCGCTTCGCGCTCGGCCTGCATCCGGCGCTCACGCCGTCGTCCCACCGCCCGGCCTCCCGTCGTGCCCGTCCGGGCTCAGCGTAGTGGTCGCGACCGACCTCGCTGAGGCGGTGCACACACCTCGACCGGGCCGGCCGCGGGTCAGCCGAGGCTGATGCCCGGGAGGCCCGGGAGCAGCGGCGGCAGAATCCACCTGGGGGAGCAGCGGCACCGGCATCGGCACCTGCACGGGAGCCGGGGCGTTCGTGCCCACCGGGCCCAACGGGCCCAACGGGGAACCGGCGCCGCCACCGGTGCCGCCGCCGGCGCTGCCGCCCGAGCCCGTGCCGGCGCTCTGGTCGGTGCTCGGCGTCGTCCGGCTGGTCGTCGTCGTGGTCTCGCTCGTCGTCGAGCTCGTGGTCGTCGACGGCTCGGTCGGCGCCGCGGACGGCGTCGCGCTGCCCCCGGTGGTGCAGCCGTCGGTGGGTAGCGGACCGAGGTCGTCCTCCGAGGCGCCGGTCGCGCAGGGCCGCTCGCCGTCGAGAGCCGTCGCCCGGGCGCTGAGGCGCTCGAGCATCTGCTGCGAGCTCGCCGCGGCGGTGCGGCCGTCCTCGGGCAGCGACGGGCTCAGCGTGTCGAGCCGGGCGGACTGCGCCCGCGCCCACTGTCCGAGGTCCAGCGGGGCCGGTGCGGCCGGGCGCGAGGCGATCGGGAGGATCAGGCGCGACCCGGTGCGCGCGTCCTCGTCGAACGACCGGAGGTTCTCCAGCACCAGCGCCCCGAGGGCGGGGTCGAGGCCGGCGGCCACCGGTCCGCTCCCGGCGGCGGTGGTGGCGCTGCGGCCGACGAGGTCGGAGACCTCCTCGAGCCGGATCGCCGCGAAGTCCAGGTGCTTGAGGCCCTTCTCCTCCTGACCGCGGGTCAGGCCGAGCTCGACGCTCTCCGAGGCGCGCTTGACGCTGTAGAGCATCTCGCCGGGGAGGGCCCCGCGGCTGATGAGGACGGTGAGGGCTCCGAGCAGCATCACGGCGCAGGCGCCGGTGATGACGTTGACGAGCAGGCGGCGTGCGCCGCGGGCGGCGGCGCGGCCCGCGGGGCGCCGGTCGGCGGGCCGGCGCGAACCGGGCCCGCGGGCACCGGGGCGCGCCTCGCGGGCCGGCGTGGCGCGGGTGGTGCGCCGGGTCCGTGCGTCGGCCCCCGGCCGCGCCGGGCCGCCGATCTCGGACATCAGGTGGGCGCGCATCCGGGCGCGGGCGTCGTCGTCGGGGCCCGGGAGGGACCGGCCGGCGTCGCGCAGGGCGGCGGCGAGGTCGAGGTCGCGGGCGAGGACGGGATCCTGCGGGCGGCGGGGGGGTCGCGCTGCGCGATCCGCGGCGGCGCGTTCGTCCCAGGCGCGAGCGAAGAGCTCGTCGTCCCCTTCGTGCCCGCTCGGCATTCCGTCCGTCCTCATCGTCCGCGCGTCACTGTCGGTACGCGCTGTTCCCGTCGATGGAGGAAACGACCGGACGAGCGACGAGTTACGACGGTCTCGGGGACAGATGGAATGACAACGGTGTCACTCACCGCAAGCCCTCGGGCAACAGTTGGGCGAGGCGACGGACGGCCCGGTGCTGGAGGGCCTTCACCGCGCCCTCGTTCCGGCCCATCACCGACGCCGTCTCGGCCACGGAGAGTCCCTGCAGGAAGCGCAGGGCGATGCACTCCTGCTGGTCCTCACCCAGTCGAGCGACGCATTTCAGCAGCTCGGCGTGGGTGGCGCCGGCGATCACCTCCTGCTCGGGACCCGGGCTCCCGCGGCCCGGGGCCACGTCGGCGATCTCCGGCGTCGAGCTCTCGAGGCGGTAGCGGCTCGACTTCACGTGGTCGAGCACCAGGTTGCGCGCGATGGTGACGAACCACGCACCGATGTCGCGCCCCTGGTAGCTCACCGAGGCGATGCGCCGGAACGCCCGGACGAACGTCTCCTGGGTGAGGTCCTCGGCGGCCGGCCGGTCGCCCAGCCGGTAGAGCACGAAGCGGAACACCACGTCGTGGTAGCGGTCGAACAGCTGCCCGAACGCGTCGGTGTCGCCGTCCTGGGCGGCGCGTACCAGGGTCCAGCCGTCCGCGGTCGCGTCGTCCTCGAGCGCGGCGAGGCTCTCGCGCGCGTCCTCGGGGACGTCCTCGGGGTCCACGGACTCGGGGGCCACGGACTCGGGGCCCAGGGACTCGGGGCCCAGGGACTCGGGCGCCTCGGGGGTCCCGGCCTCGGGGCCTGCGGGGGTGTCGTGGTGCGGGTCCCCGACGGGGAGGTCGAGCGGGGGACCGATCGCGGTGTCGTGCGGACCGGACCGGTGGGGCGCACCGGGCGGCGGTCCCGGCGGCAGCACACCGGGCGGCGGGGGCATCGTCGGTCCGGTCACCGGGTGGCCGGGCGGCGGGGGCATCGGGGGCCCGGTCATCGGGGGACCGGGGTGCGGGGCCCCGGGACCGGAGGGTCCCTGGACGCCCCGGGGGGCGGTCATCGGCCCGCTCCCGATGCGGGGCGCCGGGGCCCCGACGTCCTGGCGCGGCAGTCCGGAGGGCGGCGTGGGCCGGCCGCGGCGCATCGCGCCCGGTCGGGCCGGCCCCGGCGGCGGACCGGTGACCTGCTCGCCCGCGGACGGGGGCCAGGTGTCCTCGCGGCGGCGCTGAGCGGGATAGGTCGTCTCCCCGGTGTGCTCCGGGCGCCGACCGGAGAGCTCGACGAGCTCGCCGCCGTCCCCGGCGTCACCCCCGGGCGGGAGCCCGCCCCACCGGGCGCCCCGGGCGTCGAGGACGGGCTCCGGGGGCGTGTCGGTGCCCGTCGTGCCGCGTGCTCGGCGACCGGCCGCGGCGGACGGGCCGCCGGGGCGCGCCGAACCGCGCCGACCGGGGCCGGGATCCCCGGCGGGATCGGGGGCGGGGCGCCTCACAGTGCCCCGGGAGAGCGGGACGGGATCGAGGGGTGAGGAGCACGGGACGCGCCACGCGCCCGGTCGGGACGACCGGCAGCGTCGGACATGCCTTCTCCCTCGATCGACGGTTCCCAGGACCGGATCTCCCCCGGCGGGGGGCATCGCTGGGCAGCATACGTGCGGACGCACCCGCCCCGACACCGGCGCGCCCGAGGGGGTCGGTACCCGTCCTGACCTGCGTGAACGGACGACGGACGCAGGCCGTGGGGGTCTCCGTCGAGCATGGGAGACTCCGCCGCACCGACGTCGGTGGGCGACGGTCTCCGGAGGGACGGCGGCGTGCGCGGTGAACGGCCCGACGAGCGGGCGGAGACGTCGACGGGCGGTCTGTCCGGCGCCCCGGGCGGATCATCGTCCACGAACGAGGACGAGGAGCCCGTTCGGGTGGTCGTCCTGGTGCGGGCGGACTGCCGGACGTGCGACCGGATGGAGGGCGTGGTGCGCGAGATGTGCCAGCGAGTGGGGGAGGAGTACCGGCGGATCGACGTCGACGGCCCCGACGCCGACCCCGAGTGGCGCGCCGAGTACTCCGACGCGATCCCGGTCGTGCTCGTCGACGGCGTGGAGGTCGGGTCCTGGCGTGTGGAGCCCGCCGACCTCGCCCGCGCGCTCGCGGAGCCACGGTCGTGACCGCTCCCGCCGCGGACGACGTCCCGCTGCTGCAGACCGCGAGCTCGCTCGTCGTCCTGACCGAGGACACCTATCGTTCGCTCGCCGCCCTGCCCTTCGGCGGTGGGGCGGCGGCCCTCCCGCTCCTGCGCGACCTGCTCTCCTCGGCGGTCGAGTCCCTCGGGCGGGCCCGCACCGACCTCGCCGCGGCCACCCGCGCCGCCGGGGGGCGGGTGCAGACCCAGCCGGACCCGAGGTACACCGCCGTCGTGGAGCAGGCGCTCCCGACCGTGCGGGGTCCTGGGGACGTGGTCGGGCTGGCGCTGACCCTCGAGGACGTCCTGGCCCAGACCCTGGTCCGCGACGCCGTGGACCTCTCCGTGCCCGCGGCCCGGCAGACCGTCCTCGGGCAGGCGGGCGCCTCCGCGGGGCGCAAGGGCCTGCTGCTGATCCTGCAGGCGCTGCTGTCCGCGGGGCGGAGTGACCTCGTGGTCGCGCCCCCGGATCTGCAGGCCCTCCCGGCCGGGGTGGGCGGCGTCGGCGTCCCCGACGTCCTGTTCCCCACCGAGAAGGCGTCGCCGGCCACCGAGGGGGCGCTCGGATGAGCGGCCCGCCCTCACGACGCCGGTTCCTCGCGGGCCTCGGGCTGGTCGGCCTGGCCGGGGTGGCGGGGATGGCCGCGGCCTGCGCCGACACCGCCCCGGTGGCCCCGCCGACCACCGTCCCGCCGACGCCGGGCCCGACCACCACGACGGCGGCGCCCCCCGCCTACACCGGCGAGGCGGCCTCGGTGGCGGTGTGCGCCGCCCTCGCGGCGCTGGCCGCCGACCTGTACGGGCAGGCGGGCACGCGCGCCGCGCAGGGCCGGTACGGCGTGGTGCCCGCCGTGGTCTCGAGCTTCCTCGGCACCGCCGCGGGCCAGCAGGCCGAGCACGCCCGGGGCTGGAACACCGTGCTCACCTCGGTCGGGCTGCCGGCCGTCGACGGGAGCCCGCTGACCGTGGAGCCGGTCCTGCGCGCCCGTCTCGAGGCGGCCCGTGCCCCGGTGGACCTGATCGCGCTGGCCGCCGACCTCTCCGCGACCGTCGGCGCCACCGTCACGGCCACGACCGGCCGGATCGCCGATCCGGCGGGCGCCGCGGCCACCGGCCTGGCCGCGGTGGTCGCGCCCGTCGTCGCGATGCAGGGCGCGACGGCGTCCTTCCTCCTGGGGCGGCTGCCCGCGGCCCCGGTCGACCCGTCCGCAGGCGCGCTGGGGAGCGAGGCCCTCACCGCCTGAGTCAGCCGCCACCGCACGGTCGAGGCGAACCGCGCCCACCGCGCGGTCGAACGTTCCCGCACCGCGATCCCGGGTCTCCCGGGCTCGCACCGGCCGGAGGGACCCCCGCGCGATGGCGATCAGCACCGACCCGGCGCCGGGACCGGCGGAGGCCGGGGCGCGCGGTGCCTCGGCGCCCGGCGCGGTCGTCGCGGCGGCCCTCGCCGTGGGCGCCGCGGTCGGGGTCGGCGAGCTGGTCGCGGCCCTGGTCTCGCCCGCGTCCTCGCCGTTCCTCGCCGTCGGTCAGGCGGCCATCCGGCTCACGCCCGAGCCGGTCAAGGAATTCGCCATCGCCACCTTCGGGGTCTACGACAAGGTGGCGCTGCTCGGCGGGATGGGCCTCACGATCGTGCTCGTCGTGGGGATCGCCGGCCTCGCGTCGCGCCACGACCACCGCCCGGGCCTGGTCCTCGTGATGGCGCTGGGGCTGGTCGCGGTCGCCGCGGTCGTCAGCGCGCCCGCCTTCGCGGCCGGCGATCTGCTGGCCCCGCGTGGTCTCCCTGCTGGTCGGGGCGGCGGTGTGGACGCGGTTGCACCGGCTCGCCACCGACGCCGGGGCGGCGGCTCCGGCGGGCGCGCCGGGCGGGCTCGCCCGGCGGCAGCTGCTCCTCACCGCGGGCGGTGTCGCCCTCGGGGCCGGCGCGGCCGGGTTCGCCGGGCGGGCGCTGACCACCGGCAGCGTCTCCCCGTCCTCGGTCGGGCCGCTGCCCACCGCCGCCGGCCCGCCGGCGCTGCCGCTGGCCGGGTCCGACTTCGTCGCCTCCGGCACGCCGACGTGGATCACGTCGAACGCCGACTTCTACCGGATCGACACCGCACTCTCGGTCCCGCGGATCAGCACCGCGACGTGGTCCCTGCGCATCCACGGGATGGTCGACCGGGAGCTCACCCTCGACTACGACGCCCTGCGGTCCCGCCGTCTCGTCGAGGCCCCGATCACGATGGCGTGCGTCTCCAACGAGATCGGCGGGGACCTCGTCTCCAACGCCCTGTTCCTCGGCGTGCCGATGCGCGACCTGCTCGCCGAGGTCGGCGTGCAGCCGGGCGCCGCAGCAGATCGCCTCCACGAGCGCGGACGGCTGGACCTGCACGACCCCGCTCGGACCCCTGACCGACGGACGCACCGCGATGCTGGCGTTCGGGATGAACGGCGTGGCGCTCCCGGTGGAGCACGGCTTCCCGGTGCGGATGGTCGTGCCCGGGCTCTACGGGTACGTCTCGGGCTGCAAGTGGATCACCGACATCGAGGTCACCACGTTCGCCGCCGTCACCTCCTACTGGGAGCAGCGTGGCTGGGCACAGCAGGGCCCGGTCAAGACGCAGTCGCGCATCGACGTGCCCCGCGCCGGGGCGACCGTGCGCGCCGGGCCCACCACGGTGGCCGGGGTGGCCTGGGCGCAACACACCGGGATCGACGGCGTCGAGGTGTCGGTGGACGGCGGCGCCTGGATCGACGCGGAGCTCGCTGTCGAACCGTCCGTCGACTCCTGGCGCATGTGGCGGCTCGTCACCGCGCTGTCCCCGGGCGCCCACCAGCTGCGGGTCCGGGCGACCGACCGTTCGGGGGACGTGCAGACGCCGCTCGTCACGCCGACCATCCCGGACGGCGCGTCGGGCTGGCACACTGTGGTGGTCACTGCCGTGTGACGAGGACCGTCCACCCGGGGAGAGGGTCCGGTGGGCGAGCCCACGGCGTCGCGATTTTGTGCACGCGTTCACGAGCGCTAGCGTCGTCGGGAAGAGACCCGGGAAAACCCGCCCGTGACCTGCCGATGTGTCGGCGCGGCGGGACCCGACGACAACTGAGGAGGCCCCCGGAAGTGACGGTCGACGGCACGCGGGACGCCGCCCTCACCGCCGACGCGGGACCGGGTCGGCCCGTCCCCGAGGCGACCGTCGCCCGGCTCGCCGTCTACCTCCGCGTCCTCACGGTCCTGCTGGGCGAGGGCCGCGGCACGGTCTCCAGCGAGGAGCTCGCCGCCGCCACCGGGGTCAACTCGGCGAAGCTGCGCAAGGACCTCTCCCACATCGGCTCGTCCGGGGTCCGCGGCGTCGGGTACGACGTCTCGCGACTGACCGCGCAGGTCGAGGCCACGCTCGGGCTGACCCGCGCCCACGCGGTGGCCCTGGTCGGGGTGGGCAACCTCGGCCACGCCCTGGCCGGCTACGGCGGGTTCTCCGAGCGGGGGTTCCCGGTCGCCGCGCTCTTCGACGTCGACCCGGCGCTGGTCGGCACCACGATCGCCGGTGTCGAGGTGGTCGACGCCGCCGAGATCCCGCGGGTGTGCGCCGAGCGCGGGGTCACCATCGGCGTGGTCGCCACCCCGGCCCGCGTGGCCCAGGAGGTCTGCGACCGGCTGGTCTCGGCCGGGGTGCGCAGCATCCTCAACTTCGCGCCCACCGTGCTCGCCGTGCCCGCCGGGGTCGAGGTGCGCAAGGTCGACCTCGCCGTCGAGATGCAGGTCCTCTCGTTCCACGTGGCCCGCCGCCACGGCACCGTGCCCGCCGCGGGTGCGCCGCCGTCGGAGGTGTCGGAGGTGTCGGAGGCCCTCGGCCCCGGCCTGACGGGGACCGACACGAGCGCGCGAAGGGCGGTTCACCGATGAGCCTCTTGCTGGTCGGTATCTCGCACCGCACCGCCGAGGTGCCCGTGCTCGAGCGCGTCGCGGTCTCCGCCGAGGACACCCCGAAGGTCCTCGACGACCTCCTCACCGGCGAGAACATCACCGAGGCGATGGTCGTCTCCACCTGCAACCGGGTGGAGGTCTACGCGGTCGTCGAGACGTTCCACGGCGGCCTCACCGAGGTCTCGCAGGTCCTGGCCCGCCACGCCCACGCCGAGGTCTCCGACCTCACCGGGCACCTCTACGTGCACTACGCGGGGTCCGCGGTCGAGCACCTGTTCTCGGTGGCCGCCGGGCTGGACTCGATGGTGGTGGGCGAGGCCCAGATCCTCGGCCAGCTGCGCGCGGCCTACGCCGAGGCGCGCGAGCTCGGGTCGGCCGGGCGGACCCTGCACGAGCTGGCCCAGCAGGCGCTGCGGGTCGGCAAGCGCGCGCACGCCGAGACCGGCATCGACGCCGCCGGTGCCTCGGTCGTCTCCGAGGCCCTGGCCGACGCCGAGACCGCGCTCGGCGGCCCGGGCGCGCTGGCCGGGCGCCGCGCGCTCGTGATCGGTGCCGGGTCGATGGGCGCCCTGAGCGCCGCGCACCTGCGCCGGGGCGCGATCGGCGAGATCGTGCTGGTCAACCGCTCGCCCGAGAACGCCGAGCGCCTCGCGGTCGCGCTGCGCGCCGAGGGTGGCGCCGCCCGCGCCGCCGGGCTGGACGCCCTGCGCGCCGAGCTCGCCGCCGCCGACGTGGTCGTGGCGTGCACCGGCGCGGTCGGCACCGTCGTCGGCGCCGAGGAGATCCGGGTCGCCGTCGACGTCCGCCGCGGCGCCGGGCGCCCCGGGCCCATGGTGATCTGCGACCTGGGCCTGCCCCGCGACATCGACCCCCGTGCCGGCGAGATCGACGGGGTCGTCGTGGTCGACCTCGCCGCTCTCTCCGAGCGGCTGCGCTCGGCGAGTGCCGGCCTCGCGGTGGCCGAGGCGAGCGCCGTCGTCGCCGAGGAGGTGCGCGCCTACTTCGCCACCCAGCGCTCCGCGGAGGTCACGCCCACCGTCACCGCGCTGCGCCGCCGCGCCGCCGAGGTCGTCGACGCCGAGCTGCTCCGACTCGACGGCCGCCTGCCCGCCCTCGACGAGAAGGCCCGCGTCGAGGTCGCCCAGACCGTGCGCCGCGTGGTCGACAAGCTCCTCCACACCCCGACGGTGCAGGTCAAGCGCCTGGCCCAGTCGCCGGGCGGTGACAGCTACGCCGAGGCCCTGCGCGAGCTCTTCGAGCTCGACCCGCAGACCCCGGCGGTGCTGGCGGGTACTGAATCGGCGACGAGCGCCCCGACGCCACAGGGGATGACCGTCGAGCCCGGCGAGGTCGACTCCGCGCTCGCCGTGGACCCCGCCCGTTCCGCCGGAGGGCCGCGATGAGCCCGATCCGCATCGGCACGCGCGCCAGCCTGCTGGCGCGCACCCAGACCGACCTCGTGGCCGAGGCGTTGCGCGCCGCCGGCGCCGAGGTGGAGATCGTCACGGTCGCCACCGAGGGCGACCGCACCCAGGCGTCCGGCGTCCCGGTCTCCCAGGCCGGCGTCGGCGTCTTCGTCAGCGCCCTGCGGGACGCGCTGCTCGCCGGCGAGATCGACGTTGCCGTGCACTCCTACAAGGACCTCCCCACCGCCGAGATGCCGGGGATCGTCCTGGCCGCGGTGCCGGGCCGCGAGGATCCGCGCGACGCGCTGGTCGCCCGCGACCGCATGGTGCTCGGCGAACTGCCCCCCGGGGCGGTCGTGGGCACGGGGTCGCCGCGACGGGCCGCGCAGCTCGCGGCCCTGGGCCTCGGGCTGACGATCGTGCCGATCCGGGGGAACGTCGACACCCGGATCGGCAAGGTCACCCGCGGCGAGGTCGACGCCGTCGTGCTCGCCCGCGCCGGGCTCGCCCGGCTGGGTCGCCTCGGGGAGATCACCGAGGTCCTCGACCCGCTGCAGATGCTGCCCGCCCCCGCGCAGGGGGCGCTGGCCTGCGAGTGCCGCGTCGTCGACGCCGATCTGGAGCACCTGCTGCGCACCACGCTGCACGACGACGGCGTCGCCCCGGCGGTGGAGGCCGAGCGCGCGGTCCTCAGCGGGCTCGGGTCGCCCTGCAGCGCCCCGGTGGGGGCGCTCGCCGAGATCGTGTCCGACCTCGACGACGACGGACACGTCGTCGAACGGCTGTCGCTGCGCGCGGTGGCCGCCACCGCGGAGGGCGCGCTGGTGCGTGCCTCCGCCACCGGAGAGACCAAGGACGCCGAGCAGATCGGGCGGGCCCTCGCCGCCGAGCTGGTCACCGACGGGGCCGTGCCGCACGGGCAGTCCCCGCTCGACCCCTAGGACATCAGGATGGGAACGGAAGAGATGACAGCACCCTCGACGACCGCCGGCCGGGTCGCCTTCGTCGGCAGTGGACCCGGTGACCCCGGGCTGCTGACCGTGCGCGCACGCGATGCCCTCGCCGCCGCCACGCTGGTCGTGTCCGATCGTGGGGTGCCCGCGGACGTCCTCGGCCTGCTCCCGCCGTCCGTCACCGTGCGCCCGGTCGGCCACGCCGCCGACGACCCCTTGGGCACGGGACCGACGACCGACGCCGTGGTCGCCCCGAGCTTCGCCGCCGACAACCCGGAGAACCGGGGGGCCGGACCGGCCGCCGCCGACCCCGGGACCCTCGCCGAGACCGTCGTCGCGGAGGCGCGCGCCGGTGCGTCGGTGGTCCGCCTGGTCGTGGGCGACCCGCTGACCCGCCCGGACGTCGTGACCGAGGTCCGCGCCGTGGCCGCCGCCGGCGTGCCCTTCGACGTCGTGCCCGGGATGCCCGCCTCGACCGCGGTGCCGACCTACGCCGGCGTCGCGCTGGGCGCCGCACACACCGCGGTCGACCTCACCGGTGGCGCGCCGGTCGACTACGCGACCCTCGCCGTGGCTCCCGGGCCGCTGGTGCTCCAGGCCGTCGGTGGCGACCTCGCGGGCGCCTCGGCCTCGCTGATCGAGAACGGCTGGAAGCCCGGCACCCCGGCGCTGGTCACCGCGGGCGGGACCGGGTCGCGCCAGCGCACGGCCGAGACCACCCTCGACAAGCTCGCCGCCGACGCGGGGGACCTCGAGGGTCCGCTCGTGGTCACCGTGGGCGAGGCCGTCGCCGACCGCGCCACGCTGTCGTGGTGGGAGTCCCGCGCCCTCTACGGCTGGCGGGTGCTCGTCCCCCGCACCAAGGACCAGGCCGGCGCGATGAGCGACCGCCTGCGGGTGCACGGCGCGGTGCCCGAGGAGGTGCCGACCATCGCCGTCGAGCCCCCGCGCAGCCCCGCCCAGATGGAGCGCGCGGTCAAGGGCCTGGTCGACGGGCGCTACCAGTGGGTCGTGTTCACCTCGGCCAACGCCGTCCGCGCGGTGTGGGAGAAGTTCGCCGAGTTCGGGCTCGACGCCCGCGCGTTCTCCGGCGTCCGGATCGCCTGCGTCGGGGAGGCGACCGCCGAGACCGTGCGCGCCTTCGGCGTGCACCCCGAGCTGGTCCCCGGCGCGGAGACCGAGCAGTCCTCCGAGGGGCTGCTGGAGGTGTTCCCGCCGCACGACGACGTCCTCGACCCGGTCGACCGCGTCCTGCTGCCGCGGGCCGACATCGCCACCGAGACGCTGGCCGAGGGTCTCCAGCAGCGCGGCTGGGAGATCGACGACATCACCGCCTACCGGACCGTCCGGGCCGCCCCGCCGCCCGCCCCGGTGCGCGAGGCGATCAAGACCGGCGGGTTCGACGCGGTCTGCTTCACCTCGTCCTCCACGGTGCGCAACCTCGTCGGCATCGCGGGCAAGCCGCACGCCCGCACGATCGTGGCGTGCATCGGCCCGAAGACCGCGGAGACGGCGGTCGAGTTCGGCCTGCGCGTGGACGTGAAGCCCGAGACCGCCGAGGTCCCGGCGCTGGTCGAGGCGCTCGCCGCGCATGCCGCGCGGCTGCGCTCCGAGGGCGCCCTGCCCCCGCCGCGCAAGACCAAGGCCAAGAAGCGCTAGGACGTCCGCCGATGTACCCCACCGACCGGCCCCGCAGGCTCCGGGGGACGCCCGGCCTGCGCCGGCTCGTCCGCGAGACCGACGTGCGGCCCCGGCACCTGGTCCTGCCGGTGTTCGTCGCCGAGGGCCTGGCCGGGCCGCGGCCCATCTCGTCGATGCCCGGCGTCGTCCAGCACACCCGCGACTCGCTGCGCAAGGCGGCCGCGGAGGCCGCGTCGGCGGGCGTCGGCGGGATCATGCTGTTCGGCGTGCCCGCGCGGCGCGACGCGGTCGGCTCGGGGGCGACCGATCCCGAGGGCATCCTCAACGTCGCCCTGCGCGACGTGCGCGAGGAGGTCGGCGACGCGCTGCCGGTCATGGCCGACACGTGCCTGGACGAGTTCACCGACCACGGTCACTGCGGGGTGCTCGACGGGGACGGCCGTGTGGACAACGACGCGACGCTCCCGATCTACGGGGCGATGGCCGTCGCGCAGGCCGAGGCGGGCGCCCACGTCGTGGCCCCCAGCGGGATGATGGACGGCCAGGTCGGCGTCATCCGCTCCGCCCTCGACGCCGCCGGGCACACCGACACCGCGATCCTCGCCTACTCCGCGAAGTACGCCAGCGCGTTCTACGGGCCGTTCCGCGAGGCGGTCGACTCCCAGCTCGTCGGCGACCGCCGGACCTACCAGCAGGACCCCGCCAACGCCCGCGAGGCCCGGCGCGAGACCGCGCTCGACCTCGCCGAGGGCGCGGACATGGTCATGGTCAAGCCGGCCATGGGCTACCTCGACGTGCTCGCCGAGGTCGCCGCGCTCTCCGACGTCCCCGTGGCCGCCTACCAGGTCTCGGGGGAGTACGCGATGATCTCCGCCGCCGTCGAGCGGGGCTGGCTCGACCGCGAGCGCACGATCCTCGAGTCGCTCACCGGCATCCGGAGGGCCGGCGCCGACCTGGTGCTGACCTACTGGGCCACCGAGGCGACCGCCTGGCTGGACCGCTGAGAAGTGACCGAGTACGCGAGTTCCGGTGAGCGGGGCGCGGTGACGCCGCCGCGCGACGACGACACCGGCCGCCCCGGTCTGGTCACCGCCGCGGTGGCGGTGTGGGCCGGGATCGGTGCCCTGATGATCGGCGCCGCGCTGCTGTTCCTGCTGGGCCTCCTCGTGGGGGCGGCCGACCCGAGCACGAGTCCGGCGGCCGTGGCCGCGGCGATGGTCGTGCTCGCCGCCGCGGGCGCCGGGGTCCTCGTCGGCGCCCGCCGCCTCGGACAGGGCTCGCGGACCGCCCGGGTCGCCCTGACCGTGCTCGGCGCCGTGCTCGCCGTGGCCGGGCTGGTCCAGGTCACGTTCCTGGGCGTGGGCGGGGTCTGGTTCGTCGCCTTCGCGGTCGGGGCGGTGCTGCTGCACCTGCCCGCCGCCCGGGCCTTCTTCGCCGGCAGGCGCCCGTGAGCGCCCTCGAGGGGGAGCCGGTCCTCTTCGACGAGATCGGCACCGGGTACCGGGTGCTCGCGTTCGGGCCGCTGCTCGCCGCCGCCGGGATCGCGCTCGAGAGCACCGCGCCCGGCGGGGCGTCGTGGACGCTGTGGCTCGCCGTCGGTGCCCTCGTGCTCGCCTACACCCTGGTGCTGGTGCGCAGCAGGCGCCGGTTCCTGCACGTGCGCCTCACCCCCAGCACCCTCGCCCTCGGCACCCACACGCAGCCGATGTCGCAGGTGACCTCGCTGCGGCCCGCCGACGAGGACCACTACGGCCTGCGTGTCCTCGGCGACGGACCCGTCGTCCCGCGCCGTCGGAAGCCGGTGGTGCTGCGCCTGTCCGACGGCGTCCGGGTCGTCGCCTGGGCCCACGACGCCGAGGGCCTGCGCGCCGCGCTCACCGACCTGCTGCGGGAGACGAGGCGATCCGGGGAGCACGCCGAGCGGGGAGCCCGACCCGAGGGCCCCGACCGGCCCCGCGCCGACGAGCCCGCGGACCCCGCCCGGTGAAGCGCCGGGGCACCGTGGGCCTGGCCGTGGTCGCGGCCGTGCTGCTCGTCGCCGCGGTCGTCGGGCTGGTCACCGGCGTCGAGACCCGCACGACCACCGGCGGGCTCCTGATCTCGCCGATCGAGCAGATCCATCTCGTCGGCGGCCGGCTGCTCGCCGGCACCGCGGCCGGTGTCGCCGCCGTGCTCGTCGCCCTCGCCGCGCTGGCACGGCGCCGGCGCGCGGCCTGATCGCCGTCCGGTCGCGTCGCCTGCCCCGGGCGGGTGACACGCTGCTAGCGTCCGGACGCCGTCAGGGGGGATATTGGGGATGAACGAGCCGCCGGCCGACGCCCTCGCGTCGGCGGGTGGGGCGGAGACCTTCGGGCCCTACCGTCTCGGTGAGCGCCTCGGGCGCGGCGGCATGGGCGAGGTCCACCGGGCCTACGACACCCGGCGCAACCGGTGGGTCGCCCTCAAGCGCCTCACCCCCGACGTCGCCGAGGACGCCGAGATCCGCGAGCGGTTCGAGCGGGAGTGCCGCGTGGCCGCCCGGCTGGCGTCGCCGCACGTCGTCCCGATCCACGACTTCGGCGTGATCGAGGGACGGCTCTTCCTGGACATGCGCCTGATCGAGGGCCGGGACCTCGGCCGTCTCCTGTACGAGGAGGGCCCGCTCGATCCGCATCGCGCGATCGCCCTCGTCGAACAGCTCGCCGGCGCCCTCGACGCTGCTCATGCCGACGGTCTGGTCCACCGCGACGTCAAGCCGGGCAACGCGCTGGTGACCACCGAGCGCGGCCAGGACTTCGTGCACCTGGTCGACTTCGGCATCGTCCGGCTCGTCCAGGGGGCCACCCGCCACCGTCTCACCGAGGTCGGTACCGCGATCGGGACGCTCGCCTACATGGCGCCCGAGCAGATCGAGGACGCGTCGGTCGACCTGCGCGCCGACGTCTACGCCCTGGCCGCCGTCCTCTTCGAGGCCCTCACCGGGCAGCCGCCCTTCACGGGCGAGATGCCGCAGCTGCTCCGCCAGCACCTCTCCGTGGCCCCGGCGGCACCGTCGACGCTGCGCCCCGGGCTGCCCCCGGCCCTCGACGCCGTCGTCCTGCGGGGGCTGGCCAAGCGCCCCGAGGACCGGTTCCCGAGCGCGGGAGCCCTCGCCGACGCCGCCCGCGACGCTCTGGTCGGAGCCCCGGGTCCCGGGACGACTCCGCTGCTCGGACCGGGCGCCCCCCGGACCCCGGGCGGCCCTGGGACCACGTCGCCGGTGCCGCAGCGGAGCCAGGAGACGCTGGTGGGTCCCGTCGCGAGCGGCAACCACACCGGATGGCCGGGCGGGCCGCCCACCGACCGCAGCGGTCCGCTCGCGCCGGGGTCGCCCTCGGGGAACGGAGGCGCCGGCCCACCGGACGAGCCCGCCCCACCGACTCGTCGCGGCCGGCGTCGTCTCGTCCTGATCGCCCTGGCCGCGGTGGTCGCGGTGGTGCTGGCGGCCGGGACGGTCGTCCTGCTCCTCCCCGCCGACGAGACCCCGGTCGCGATCGCCGCTGCCGCCACCACGACGCCGCTGACGGCGTCGTTCCCCACGAGCATCCCCTGCTCGGACGCGTCCCCGGCGAGCTTCCGGTCGGGCACGACGGGCGTGACGCCCGTCGCGGTCCGTCGGTGTACCCGCAACGGCATCACGTCGGCGTACCTGCGCTGGCCGACCCCGACCGATTCGGAGCGCCGGATCGAGGCCTACCGGGACAGTGCGTCGGTCGACGGGCAGCGCACCTGGAGCGCCGGGGGCACGGTGCAGGGCGCGTACTACCAGACCCTGAGCTCCGGGCAGTGCACCATCGTCGCGGCCTACACGGGTCTCAACCAGGCGGTGCAGGTCTACGGCCCCGGCGAACGGTGCGCCGACGTCCGGAGCACCTTCGACACCCTCGGACTGCCCACCGGAGAGCAGCTGCGCGGCGTCACGGCCGTGTTCGACTCGTCCCGGCCCGGGTGCGGGCCGACGGCCGCGTCCCCCGGCGCCGGGGGTGCCGCGGCGCGCGAGGTCCGCCTGTGTGCCACCGGCGAGGGCGCCACGGTGGCGTACTCGCGGTGGGAGTCCTCCGCCCAGGTCGTCGGCGAGGCGAACGCGCGGCGTGCCGACGCCGGCGGGGGACCGGCCGCATGGACCAGCACCGACGGCCGGCGGCAGGGTTCCTACGTGCGCACCGAGGAGGGCGGCACGTGCCGGGTGTTCCTGGGATGGGACGTCGCGCCGTACGCCGTCGACGTCGCGGCGCCCGACTGCGACGTCGCCGACCGCACCGTCGCCCGTCTGGCGCCACCGGTCACGACGGACCTCCCGACCTGACCGGCGACCCCGCTCACGCGCGCGCCCACCCCCGGGCTGGGAGACTGCGGGCGTGACCAGCACAGCAACCGACCGGACCACCGCCCGGTCCGCCGAGCTCTTCGCCCGGGCCGAGCAGGTCGTCCCGGGCGGGGTCAACTCGCCGGTCCGCGCCTTCCGCTCCGTCGGGGGCACCCCCCGCTTCATGGTCTCCGCGCAGGGGCCGTGGCTGACCGACGCCGACGGCCACCGCTACGTCGACCTGGTGAGCTCCTGGGGCCCGATGATCCTCGGCCACGCCCACCCCGCGGTCGTCGAGGCCGTCCGCGAGGCGGCGTCGAAGGGCCTGAGCTTCGGCACGCCGACCGAGGGCGAGATCGACCTCGCCGAGGAGATCGTCCGCCGCGTCGACCCGGTCGAGCAGGTCCGCCTGGTCAACTCCGGCACCGAGGCCACGATGAGCGCGATCCGGCTGGCGCGCGGGTTCACCGGCCGCTCCGTGGTGGTCAAGTTCGCCGGCTGCTACCACGGGCACGTCGACGCGCTGCTCGCCGAGGCCGGCTCGGGCGTCGCGACGTTCGGGCTGCCGTCGTCGCCGGGGATCACCGGCGCCCAGGCGGGAGACACCGTCGTCGTGGGCTACAACGACCTCGACGCGGTCGCCGCCGTGTTCGCCGAGCGCGGCCCCGAGATCGCCTGCGTGATCACCGAGGCCGCCGCGGGCAACATGGGCGCCGTCGCTCCCGACGACGGGTTCAACGCCGGACTCAAGCGGCTGTGCGCCGCCCACGGCGCGCTGCTCGTCGTCGACGAGGTGATGACCGGCTTCCGCGTCTCACCCGCGGGCTGGTACGGCCTCGAGGGCGTCGCCGGCGACCTGTACTGCTTCGGCAAGGTCATGTCGGGCGGGCTGCCGGCCGCGGCGTTCGGCGGGCGCGCCGACGTCATGGGCCTCCTCGCCCCGGCCGGACCCGTCTACCAGGCCGGCACGCTGGCCGGGAACCCCGTGGCCGTCGCCGCCGGCCTCACCACGCTGCGCCACGCGACCGACGACGTCTACGCCGCCCTCGACCGCAACGCCGACCGGTTGCACGGTCTGCTGTCGTCGGCGCTGTCCGAGGCCGGGGTCGTGCACACGATCCAGCGCGCCGGGTCGCTGGTCTCGGTGCGCTTCGCCGACGAGGTGGGGCGCGACTACGAGGACATGAAGGCCGCCGAGACCTGGCGCTTCCCGCCGTTCTTCCACGCCCTGCTCGACGCCGGCGTGTACGCGCCGCCGAGCGTGTTCGAGGCGTGCTTCGTCTCCGCCGCCCTCGACGACGACGCGTTCGGCGTCATCGCCGACGCGCTGCCCGCCGCCGCGCGGGCCGCGGCCTCCGCGACGGCGGCCCCGTGACGGCGGGAGACGCCGCGCAGGACCGCGCGACCCCACCGGTGCGGACCACGGTGCACCTGGTGCGCCACGGCGAGGTGTTCAACCCCGAGGGCATCCTCTACGGCCGGCTGCCCGGCTTCGAGCTCTCGGCGCACGGGATCGTCCAGGCCGAGCGGGTCGCCGCGCACCTCGCCTCGGCCGACGTCGCCGTCGTGCTGGCGTCGCCGCTCGAGCGCGCGCAGCAGACCGCGGCCCCGGTCGCGAAGCTCCACGGCCTCGAGATCGGCACCGAGCCGCGGCTGATCGAGTCGGGGAACGCCTTCGAGGGCACGCACGTCTCGGTCGGCGACGGCGCCCTGCGCCACCCGGCGAACTGGCCACTGCTGCGCAACCCGTTCCGACCGTCGTGGGGCGAGCCGTACCTCGAGATCGCGCACCGGATGCTGGGCGCCGCCCACCGCGCGCGCGCCCTCGCCGCCGGGCGGGAGGCCGTGTGCGTGTCCCACCAGCTGCCGGTGTGGACGCTGCGCCGCTTCCTCGCCGGCCAGCATCTGTGGCACAACCCGACGTCGCGGCAGTGCGCGCTCGGATCGGTGACCAGCCTGGTCTTCGACGACGAGAGCCTCGTCGACCTCGCCTACGCCGAGCCCGGGGGCGCGAGCGACCCGACGGTCACGGGGGCCTGAGCGGTGCGCGCCGCGCTGGTGGCGGTGCTCGGCCTGGTCCTGCTCGCCGGCTGCTCCTCGCCCGACGACGGCGCCTTCGTGTTCGGCGGGACCGGCGGGCGGACGACGATCACCTACGACCCGCCCGCCGCACGCGGCGCCCTGCCCCCCGTCGCGGGCGAGAGCCTGCTCGAACCAGGTCGGCCGCTGTCGACCGCGGACTTCCGCGGCCAGGTCGTCGTGCTGAACGTCTGGGGCTCGTGGTGCGGGCCGTGCCGGGCCGAGGCCGACGCCCTCGACCAGGTGGCCGTCGCATCCGCGCCGCGCGGCGTGCAGTTCCTGGGCGTCGACGTCCGCGACCAGCGTGACGCCGCCGCCGACTTCGTCCGCGACCGCGGCGTCGTCTACCCGTCGATCTACGACCCGCCGGGCCGCTCGCTCCTCGCCCTGCGCGGCTACCCCCGCAACGCCGTGCCCTCCACGATCGTCCTGGACCGCTCCCACCGCGTCGCCGCGGTCTTCCTCACCGCGATCCTCGCCTCGGACCTCCAGCCCGTCGTCGACCGCCTCGCCGCCGAACCCGCCCCGCCCGCCGGCTGACGCGCCCCGCTCGGAACGGTCGGGGTCGGGGTCAGGCGAGGTCGGGTCGGGGTCGGGTGCAGCCGGGTCAGCCCGAGCGGCGGGCGGCGAAGTCCGTGCGCGTGTGCACGGGCGCGGTGCGAACGCGTGGTCCGGACGTCCGCGGCGCGGGGACATCCGTCGGCGCGTCGGGCGTGCGCCGACCCCGGGCGGCGGCCCGGCGCTCGGCGCGGTTGGCCGGTGCGGGCGCGGGGGTGGGGGACGGACTGGTGGGCGTGGGCATGAGACCTCCTGGGGAAGGGAGCGCGCGGCGTGACCCGCGCGGGCCGGGAGGGCCGCGCGCGACGGGTGGGAGACGCAGGCGTGGGGCGCGGGACGCGAGGTCCCGGCCGCTCAGTGCTCGATGTCCACGCCGGGCACGCTAGAAGGGCCCGCCCGGGCGCGCGAGCGAATTTCCCGACGCGGAAATCATCGCCGGACGGCACGCGGGTCCCTGGGCGACACGGACCTACGACGCGCTGTCGGAGACGGCCGTCACGGCCGGGCCCGCCCTCACGCGCGTCCGACCGTGCGCGCCTACCCTGGACCCGCCATGAACCTGACCGAGGTGGCCACGTCCGGCCCCGTGCTGCTCGCGCTGCTGTTGTCGGTGGCGGCGGGTGCGGTCAGCTTCGCCTCGCCGTGCGTGGTGCCGCTCGTGCCCGGCTACCTGGCCTACCTCGCCGGTCTGGTCGGTGCGGACGCGCCCGCGGTGACCGAGGGGGAGGTGCGCGCGCAGGAGGCCGAGCGGCGCGCCGCGGTCACGGGCGCGGCGCCCGTGACCCTCGGGCACGCCCCGCACGCAGCGCTGGCGGGTCGCGGGCGCGGCCGGTCTGTTCGTCCTCGGCTTCACCGTCGTGTTCGTCGTCGGGCTCGGCTCGATCGTCTGGCTCGCCGACGCGCTGCTGGCCAACGAAGCGCTGCTGCAACGCCTCGGCGGCGTCGTCACCGTGGCCATGGGGCTGGTGTTCCTCGGCGCCGTGCCCGCCCTGCAGCGCGACACCCGCCCGCACCGCGTGCCGCGTCTCGGCCTCGCGGGCGCGCCGCTGCTCGGCGCCACCTTCGGGCTCGGCTGGACGCCCTGCCTGGGCCCGACGCTCGCCGGCGTCGTCGCGCTGGCCTCCGGCACCGACGCCGGATCGGCCGGGGTGCGCGGTGTGATCCTGCTGCTCGCCTACTGCGTGGGGCTGGGCGTGCCGTTCGTGCTGATCGCCCTCGGCGCCGGCCGGGCGGTGCGCGCCCAGGCCTGGCTGCGCGCGCACAGCCGACGGATCCAGATCGTCGGTGGCGTCGCCCTGATCCTCGTCGGGCTCGCGCTGGCCACCGGGGTGTGGGCCGAGCTCGTCGCCGTCCTGCGCGGTCCCGTCGCCGGCTTCACCACGCCCCTCTGATGACCGACACACTCCCGCAGGCCCGCGCCGAGGACCCACCGCCGTCCCCGCAGCCCGGACCCGGCCGTCGCGCCCTCGCGCTGGCCCGCAACACCTGGCGCGGGCTGACCAGCATGCGCACGGCGCTGATCCTGCTGTTCATGCTCGCGGTGGCGGCCCTGCCCGGCGCCCTGCTGCCGCAGCGCACGCCCAGCCCCAACGCCGTCGAGAACTACTACACCGCGCACCCGACGCTGGCGCCGCTGCTCGACGACGTGGGCCTGTTCGACGTCTTCGCCACCCCGTGGTTCGCCGCGATCTACCTGCTGCTGTTCGTCTCCCTCGTCGGTTGCCTCGTCCCGCGCTCGTTCGACCACGTCCGGGGTCTGCGGGCCGAGCCCGTGGCGGTGCCGCGCAACCTGACCCGGCTGCCGCACCACGCCACCACCACCAGCGAGAGCGACCCGGACGCCGTGGTCGAGGCGGCGCGGCGCCGGTTGCGCGGCTGGACGGTCGCCGTGCGCAGCGAGCCGGACGGCGCGCGCACGCTCTCGGCGGAGAAGGGTGCGATGCGCGAGGTCGGCAACCTCGTGTTCCACCTCAGCCTGCTCGCCCTGCTGGTGGGGATCGCGATCGGCAAGCTGTTCGGCTACGAGGGCCAGGTCATCGTCCTCGCCGACGGCAGCGAGTTCTGCAACTCCGGGATCTACGCCTACGACTCCTTCCGCCCGGGCCTGCAGGTGGACGGCACCGCGCTCGACCCCTTCTGCCTCACGATCGACTCGTTCCGCGCGTCGTTCCGGCCCGACGGTGCGCCCGACTCCTTCGACGCGGCGATCCGGTACCAGGACGCGGCGACGGTCGCCGCGGGCGGCGCCTGGCAGCCGCACGATCTCGCCGTCAACGATCCGCTGCGCGTCGACGGCGAGCGGGTCTACCTGCTCGGCCACGGCTACGCGCCGCGCTTCACGGTCACCTTCCCGGACGGTCAGCAGCGGGTCGGGCTGGTGCAGTGGCGCCCGGTGGACCAGGCCACGCTGCTCTCCGAGGGCGCCACCAAGATCGACCCGCCGGGCGTCGTCGACGAGAGCCAGCGCCGCCGGAGCCAGCTGGCGATCACCGGGCTGTTCGCGCCGACCTCGAGCGGCGGCGGCCTGGTCACGTCGACGTTCCCGGCGCCGGACAACCCCGAGGTGGCGGTCGACGTGCTGCGCGGCGACCTGGGGCTGGACTCCGGCCGCGGTCAGTCGATCTTCGAGGTCGACCAGGGGATGGTCGAGCAGGGCCGGCTCGTCCGCGTGGCGCGGGAGAACATGACCCCGGGCCGCGAGATCCGCCTCGACGACGGCACCCGCGTGCGCTTCGACGGCGTGGAGAACTGGGTGTCGCTCCAGGTCTCCCACGACCCCGCGCAGGAGGCCGTCCTGGTGGCCGCGGTGGCGCTGCTCGGCGGCCTGACCCTCTCGTTGGTGGTGCGCCGCCGCCGCTTCTGGGTCCGCGCCACCCCCGCACAGCCGTCTACGACAGACGGTCGTACGGTGGTGGTCCTGGGGGGCCTGGCCCGGACCGACCAGGCGGGCTACGGCGAGGAGTTCACGCGGCTCGCCGCCGGGCTCGCACCCGGGGCCAGCCCCGTGACCAGGACGGACGTGCGGTTGCGACCGACCGTGCCGCGCACCGACGGAGGGAGCGACGATGGTCGTTGACCAGCAGCTGGGCCAGTTCGGCGACCTGCTCTTCGGCTCCGCGCTGGCCGTGTACGTGCTGGCGATGATCCTGCACGCCGTCGAGCACGCGCTCCTGCGCCGCGCGCCGGAGCCGGCGGCGGTCGCGGTGCCGGCAGCGGTCGGGGCCGGCGGCACGGGGACGATCGACGGGCCGGTCGGCGCGGAGAGCCCCGACGACGCCGTCCGCGCCCCCCGCGGCCGCGCCGAACGCTTCGGTCGGATGGGCGTCTCGCTCACCGTGCTCGGGTTCGGCCTGCACCTGGCGATGCTCGTGGTCCGCGGTCTGGCCGCCCAGCGCGCCCCGTGGGGCAACATGTACGAGTTCACCGCGGCGATCTCACTGGTCGCGGTGGGCGCCTGGCTGATCGTCCTGCACCGCCGCCCCGAGGTCCGCAGGCTCGGGATGTTCGTGCTCCTGCCCGTGATCGTGCTGATGTTCATGGCCGGCACGGTGCTCTACGCGCAGGCCGCCCCCGTGGTCCCGGCCCTGCGCTCGTACTGGCTGGCCATCCACGTGAGCGCCGCGGTCATCGCCTCCGGGATCCTGCTGCTGGCCGGGGTGGCGAGCAGCCTGTACCTCGCCCGGTCCGCGCACGAGGACCGCCCCGACCGCGTGCGCTGGGCGGCACGCCTGCCCGCGACCGCGGTGCTGGACCGGGTCGCCTACCGCGCGACCGCGCTCGCCTTCCCGATCTGGACGTTCGCGGTGATCACCGGGGCGATCTGGGCCGAGGCCGCCTGGGGCCGCTACTGGGGCTGGGACCCGAAGGAGACCACCGCGTTCATCGCGTGGGTCGTCTACGCCGGCTACCTGCACGCCCGCTCGACCGCGGGCTGGCGCGGGCGCCGCGCCGCGGTCGTCAACGTGACCGGATTCGCGGTGATGGTGTTCAACCTGTTCTTCGTCAACCTCGTCGTCACGGGGCTGCACTCCTACGCCGGCGTCGGGTAGCCGGGCACGACCGGTTCGCTCCGGTCGTCGAGGATCTCCCCGAGGGACTACGGTCACCGGGCGGTGGTGATCGTTCCGCCCGCGTCGGCGACAGCGAGGAGGGCTCGGATGGCATCCAGGGACGACGCCGGCGCCGACCGCGGGACCGCGGGCCCCGCCCCCGCGGACCCCGAGACCAGCGGGCCGCGCAGCACGACCACCGGAGAGACCGCGGCGGCGGAGCCCGGGCCCGGCGAGGGAGCTCCGGCGCCCACCTCCGACCAGAGCAGCGCTCCGCCGTCGACCGCCGCCACCGCGCCGTCGACGCCGGGCCCGGGCGCGCCGCCGGACTCGCCGGAGACCACGCGTCGCGTCGACACCGCCGAGGCCGCGCGGGGTGACGCCGCGCAGCCGCGCTCGCCGGGGTACGACCCGCGCTCCGGTCCGGTCGCGCCCGCCGGACGGGTCCCCGCACCGACCGCCGACCGGTCACCGGTGGTCGGACAGTTCACGACGCCGGGACGCGGCGCCGGCGCGCCGGCCGGTCCGGGCGGTCCCGCGTCCTACGACCTGTCCTCCGCGCAGCTGCTGCGCCCGAGCAAGCGGCCACCGCAGACCGGGTGGCGTCGCGCCCTGTTCGTCGGCACCGGCGGCCTGGTCAACCCGGGCGAGAGCCCGGGCGACGCCGCGCGCCGGGAGCTCATCGCGCGGGTCAACCAGCCGCTGCACGGCTGCTACAAGATCGCGATGCTCAGCCTCAAGGGCGGCGTCGGCAAGACGACGATGACCACGACGCTCGGCTCGACGTTCGCGTCGCTGCGCGGCGACCGGGTCATCGCCGTCGACGCCAACCCCGACCGGGGCACGCTGAGCCAGAAGATCCCGCTCGAGACCACCGCGACCGTCCGCCACCTGCTGCGCGACGCCGCCCGGGTGCGGCGCTACTCCGACGTCCGCGCCTACACCTCGCAGGGACCGTCGCGCCTGGAGATCCTGGCCAGCGAGCAGGATCCGGCGGTCTCGGAGGCGTTCAGCGAGGTCGACTACCGGCGCACGGTCACGCTGCTCGAGCACTTCTACAACGTGGTGCTCACCGACTGCGGCACCGGACTCATGCACTCGGCGATGAAGGGCGTCCTCGACGTCGCGGACTCGCTGCTCATCGTGTCCTCGGCGTCCATCGACGGCGCGCGCAGCGCCTCGGCGACGCTGGACTGGCTCGACGCCCACGGCTACCGCGACCTGGTGTCGCGCTCCGTCGCGGTGATCAACTACGTGCGACGCTCGTCGGGCAACGTGGACCTCGACCGGGTGGCCGACCACTTCGCGGCGCGCTGTCGGGCGGTGGTCCGCCTGCCGTTCGACCCGCACCTCGAGGAGGGCGCGGAGATCGAGCTCGACAAGCTCGCCCCGCGGACGCGGTCGGCGATGCTGGAGCTGGCGGCGACGGTGGCCGACGACTTCGGGCGGGCGGGCTCGCGTGTGCGACTGCCGGTGGTGCCGCGCTAGGACCGGGGGCTCACACCGACGGCGGGTCCTCCCGCTGGATGCGCTCGTCGAGCGAGCGCAGGAACTCGGGGTCGTCGTCCGGGGCGACCGTCCGGGGGCGCTGCGGACGGCGGGGGCGCGCGGTGGGCCCGGTCGGCGGATCCTCGGCCGCGCCACCACGGGCGGCCTCTCCGCCTGCCTGCGCGGCCTGGGCGGACATCACCTTCCACAGCAACGTCCCGACCACCACCAGCACCAGCACGGCGATGAGGATCTGGATCACGGGACGGCCCCCCTCCGGTCGCATGTCGTCCGCAGGAGCCCCTGCGAGCCGGTCACCTCGCACGCTACCGGTCACCACGCCTGTCCGCGTGATGTCCCGGCGACGACCGGCGGGTGGCCGTGGCCCGGCGCCGGGCGGAACGGCCGGGGGAACGGCGACGGGCCCGTCCGTCGGCGGGTGGCCGACCGGACGGGCCCGTCGGGCACGTCTCCCCGGTGCTCCCGGGGCGGGGTCCTACTGGTGCGCCTCGCTGGTGAGGCCGTCGAGCAGCGTGCGGACCTCGGACTCGCGGAACCGGCGGTGGCCCCCCGGCGTGCGGATGGACCCGATCCGGCCCGCGGACGCCCAGCGGGTCACGGTCTTGGGGTCCACCCGGAACATGGCGGCCACCTCGCCGGGCGTCATGAGGCGTTCGGTGGGCTCGGGAGCGATGGACATGTCGGTGCACCTCCGGGTCGGACGTGCTCTCCTCGGCTCGGGCTCCGGCGCACCGGGGCGCCCGCCGTCGGGGCGGAGCAGACGTTTCGCCAGGAATCGTGACACCCCGACCCTCACGTACTCGAACGCTTGTATTCAGGTAAAGGGACCACAAAGGGCGAAACGGACTCCGCGGGCTCCCGCCGGTGGACGCCTACCCTGGGCCGTGTGACCGCAGGTGACCCGCGTCCCGCCGAGACGACGTCCACGCCCGAGACCGCGCCCGAGACCACGCCCGGGACCGGCGGGAGCACCGTGGCGGGTCGCGCCCGCGGGGGCCGGGACGCCGGCGCGCGTCGCCGGTGCCGTGGTCCTCTACGTCGGCGTGCGTCTGCTGCTGGTCGCGGTGATCGCGGGCGTCCTGTCGGCGGCAGGGCTCCCGCTGCTGGTCGCGCTGCTGCTGGCTCTCGTCGCGGCGCTCCCGCTGTCGCTGGTGCTGTTCCGTGGGCTGCGCGCGCGTCTGGCGGTCGAGATCGACGCCGCGACCGCCGCCCGCCGCGCGCGGCGCGACCAGCTGCGCGCCGAGCTCCGCGGCGACGCGAGCAACGACGTCGGCGGGGATGAGGGCCAGAAGGCCTGACGCGTCCGGGGTCAGGAGATCGCGAGACCGAGCGCCGTGGCGGCGCCCCACAGCAGCAGGCCGAGCGCGGTGTCGCGCAGCACCGGGATCAGGCGGGACCCGGTGGCGCCGGCCAGGACGCGGCGCAGGGCCGGTGCGAGCAGCAGCAGGGCCAGCAGCCCGAGCAGCGCCCCGACCGCGCGCAGGCTCAGCACCAGCGTCATCCCCATCGGCACGACGACGAGGGCGGCGTAGAGGACGCGGGTGTCGCGGTCGCCGAGGGCGACGGCCAGCGTGCGCTTGCCGGTGACGGCGTCCGAGTCGACGTCGCGCAGGTTGTTGGCCACCAGCACCGCGCAGGCCAGCAGGCCGACCCCCACCGACGACCCGATGCCCAGCCCGCTGACCCGCCCGCTCTGCACGAACTCGGTGCCCAGCACGGCGACCGGCCCGAAGAACACGAAGACCGCGACCTCGCCGAGCCCGCGGTAGCCGTAGGGCCGCGCGCCACCGGTGTAGAACCAGGCCCCGGCGATGCACAGCGCGCCGACGACGATGAGCCACCAGTGGCCGCTGTAGAGCGAGAGCACGACGCCGGCGATCGCGCCGAGGCCGAAGCAGGCGAACGCCGCCCTCTTCACCGACCCGGCGGCGGCGACGCCGGACCCGACGAGGCGCAGGGGGCCCACGCGGTCGTCGTCGGTGCCCCGGATGCCGTCGGAGTAGTCGTTGGCGAAGTTCACGCCGATCACGAGCGACACCGACACCACGAGAGCCAGCACCGCGGCGACCGGGTCGAAGCCCGTCGCGAGGCTCGTCGCCGCGCCCGTCCCCGCCAGCACGGGCGCGACCGCGGTGGGCAGCGTGCGCGGCCGGGCCCCTTCCACCCACTCCTGCACGGTCGCCACGGAGGCCGAGCCTAGTGCCCCCTCACGCGGCGCACGGCGGGACCGGCGGGGTGCCCTGGATCCAGGCGGCGGGGACGTAGCGGTCGGGCTGGGTACGCAGCCAGACCGTGCTCGTGCCCTGGCTGCCGGTCACCGCGGACCCCGCGACCTGGCACTGCACGTCGACCTGGGCCCCGTCGCCGACCAGCCCCATGTCGGGCGCCGCCGCGTCGGGAGCCGTCCGCACCACGACCGGGGCGGCACCGCCCGTGGCCGCGCGCCCGAGGGTCGCCGACCGCGCGGTCCAGAGGTAGTCGACCGTGACGAACCCGTTGTTGCTCAGGCCCAGGCCGTAGAAGGTGCCGTCGGCGAGGTCGATGCCTGCGGGGTTCTTCACGGTGCGCCCGAAGCCGTCGCGACCACCGTTGTGCTGGTTCTCGAACGCCGCCTGGGCCTGGGGGCGGCCCTGCGGCAGGTCCTTCCACGACTGCCGGGTGGCCGGCGGGTTCCAGTAGTCGTCGGTGGTGTTCCACGGTCCGACGTCCCAGACGGGGACCGTGGCGCAGCGCCCGGACTCGGCGCACACCCGCACGCTGTAGTCACCGCGGCCGTTCGGGGAGAGCCCGCGCCGCGAGGGCAGGGCGACGAACTGGTCGTTGGGCACGATCTTGTGGCCGTTCGCGGTGGTGCCGCCGACGAGGCCCTCCCGGGTGGCGAACACGCGGTACGCCGCGCGCGGGGCCAGCTCCCGGGGCCCGGTGGCGACCTGGTCGGCGACGACCTCCACCGCGTGGACCGTCGGGCCCGGCGTGCCGGTGGGGGCGAGCAGCGCGAGGCGCACCGCGACCGTGTCGGTGGGGTCGGCGAGGACCGCGGGCGCGCCGGCGGCGGCGGGCACCCACTCGCTCCACTGCCCGTCCGGCCCGAGTCCGCGGACGTCGACCTCCACCCCGGAGCCCGGCGGTACGTCGGCGGTGACGGGGACGTCGAGCCGGTTGACCGGCGCCGCGAACCGGTGCTCCCCCAGCTCGAGCAGTCCCTGACGGGTCGCGCCGCGCAGCGCGGCCGGCCCGCTCTCGGTGCCGTCGCGCGCGGTGCTCAGCCGTGCGGTGCCCTCGTCGATCTCCACGCCGGTCGTGGTCCCGGCCAGCGGGGGCGCCCAGCGCTGGGGCCCGCCCTGCTGGGGCCCGTTCTGCTGGGGCCCGTCCGGTGCGGGCCCGGCACTCGCCGGCGGCGGGCCGGGGTCGGCGCTCGCGGGGGGCGCGGCGGCGACCGTCGGGACCCCGAGGGTCAGGACGGCCACGAGCGCCAGCAGGCCGCCGCGCCGGGTCCGGCGCGCACGGGGGGTCAGGGCGGGTCGGTCCGGTTCGGTGCGCACGTCGCGGTCAACGGGGCGTGACCCCCGCCCGGTTCTGACGGCCCCGAACGATCACTGCACCGGGTGTCACTCCAGCGGGTGGAGCACGCCTCGTTCGGCGCGCCGCCTCGACAACGGCGCGTGCGCGAGGGGGACGGACGGGGGTGTCGGGGCTCCTGTGGGTGAGCACGACGGAACCCGCCGCCCCCGGGTGGGGGCGGCGGGCGAGTCGGTGGGCGGGGTCTGCGGGAAGGGGTCAGACGCGGCGGCGGAGCATCGCCGCGACCAGCGAGACCCACACCATCGCGGTGATCGCGCCGACGGCGAGGGTGAGCGAGCCGGCCGGTGCGCCGCTCATCGCCCACCCGTCGCCCAGGACGAGGGCGAGGCCGGCGATCCGGGAGGCGATCGCGAGGTCGCGACGCCCGGCCCGGGAGAAGTGGCGACCCAGCACGAGGCAGGCGGCGACGAGGGCGAGGAACGAGACCGACCCGGCGACCATGTGCCCGATGGCTGTGCCAGCTCATGGGGGGCATCCCCGCGGGCGCCCCGATCGGGAAGCCGCCGCCCGGGTCCATGACGAGGAGCCCGGCGGACACCAGGCCGACCCCGCTGAGCCGGACCAGGCGGGGCGCCCACGTCCCGCCCGGCGCTTCCCGCAGCGCATGGCGCAGCCCGGTCGCTCCGACGATGCCCAGGACGCCGGCGACGACGAAGTTCGTGATCTGCAGCCAGCCGAGGTCGCCGTCGGACAGCGCGCTCAGCGGGTGGCGGATGAGGTCGAACCCCTCGCGGGTCGCGGCCTGGGTCAGGGAGACGACGGCCCACAGGGGGTAGGCGACGGCGAGGGCGCCCAGCTGCGCCGCGGACCCGCCTGCCGGCCCTCGGCGCGGCGGGGTCGATGGTGGTGGTGGGCGCGGTGGCGGCGGTGGCGGTCATGGCGTGTCCTCTCGGGTCCTCGTTTCCGGACTCTCGCCAGGACGTCGATCCGGTGGTACGACAGGGAACGGCGCCGTTCCCTGTCGCATCGGCCGCACGACGCTCCACCGACAGCACCGACACCGCGGATCGAGGAGAGACCGATGCGCTACCTGATGACCACCAAGGAATCCAGCCGCGAGGCCGACGAGAGCCCTGTTCGCCGAGATGGGCGCGTTCATCGAGGAGATGACCGCCGCGGGCATCCTCATCGCCACCGGCGGCCTCGCCCCGGGCGGGACGAAGCTGACCAGCGCGGGCGACGAGATCACCGTCACCGACGGCCCGTTCGCCGAGGCCAAGGAGGCCGCGGTCGGCTTCGCGCTGGTCGAGGTCGCCTCGCACGAGGAGGCCCTCGAGGTCGCCCGCCGCTTCCGGCGGATCGTCGGTGACGGCGAGAGCCTCCTGCAGCAGGTCTTCGGGTGACCGCCGCGCGCGGGGCCGGCCTGCACGCCCGGGTGGACGCGGTCTGGAAGCTCGAGTCCGCCCGGATCGTCGCCGGTCTCGCGCGCATGGTCGACGACGTCGGCCTCGCCGAGGAGCTCGCGCAGGACGCGCTGGTCGCGGCGCTCGAGCAGTGGCCGGAGTCGGGCGTCCCCGAGAACCCGGGCGCCTGGCTCACGGCCGTCGCCAAGCGCCGGGCCGTCGACCACCTCCGCCGCGAGCAGCGCCGGGAACGTGTCCACGAGGAGCTGGCGCGCAGCGAGGGGGAGGACGAGCAGGACGAGGGCCGGGACGACGACGGGGACGACGGACGACGGGGACGACGAGGCCGACGTCCTGCGCCTGATGTTCCTGTCGTGCCACCCGGTCCTGGCCACCGAGGGCCGGGTGGCGCTGACGCTGCGCCTGCTGGGCGGTCTGGGCGCGGGCGAGATCGCACGGGCGTTCCTCGTGCCCACCACGACCGTCGAGCGCCGGATCGCCGACGCGAAGCGCACCCTCGCCGAGGCCGGGGTCGGGTTCGCGATGCCGGAGCGGGCGGAGCTCGCGGCGCGCCTGGCGTCGGTGCTCGAGGTCGTCTACCTCGTGTTCAACGAGGGCTACGCCGCGACCTCGGGGGAGGACCTGCAGCGCCCGGACCTGTGCCTGCAGGCGCTGCGGCTGGGTCACCGGCTCGCGGTCGCTGGCGCCCGGCGAGCCCGAGGTGCACGGCCTGCTCGCCCTCATGGAGCTGCAGGCCTCCCGCACGGCGGCGCGCACCGGCCCGGGCGGCGAGCCGATCCCGCTGCACGAGCAGGACCGCGGCCGCTGGGACCCGGTCCACGTGCGCCGCGGGTTCACCGCGATGCTCGCGGCCCGCGACCTCGGGGGGACGCCGGGGCCGTACCTGCTGCAGGCGGCGATCGCGGCGTGCCACGCGCAGGCCCGCCGCGCCGAGGACACCGACTGGGAGCGCATCGCCGCTCTCTACGACCGGCTCGCGACGCTCCTCCCGACCCCGGTCGTGGCGCTCAACCGCGCCGTCGCCGTGGGCCGGGCGCGCGGCCCCGAGGCGGGCCTGGCCCTCGTCGACCCGCTGCGCGACGACCCCCGCCTGCGCGACTACCACCTGCTGCCCGGCGTGCGGGCCGACCTGCTGGACCGCCTCGGGCGCCGCGAGGAGGCCGCCCGCGAGTACGCCCGCGCCGCCGCCCTCACCCGCAACGACGCCGAGCGGGCGTTCCTGACGGCGCGCTCCGAGGCGTCCGCGGAGTCGACCCGGACCCCGACGCTCGCCGAGCTCGCCGAGGACTACCTCGCCGGCCTCGGGGCGCCGGCCCGCCGGGCCTACGGCCAGACGCTGACGCGGCTGGTGCGCGGGCTCGGCGGCACCACCCCGGCGGCCGCGCTCACGCGCCGACGACGTCGCCCGCGTGGTCACGACGGCGTGGGGCGCGGGCGCCGCGACCACCTGGAACCGCCACCGGTCCGCGCTGCGCTCGTTCGGGTCCTGGCTCGGCCGCGACGACCTCGCCGACGGGCCTGCCCCGGCGCGCGGTGACCGCCGCGCCCGCGCCGGCGCTCGATCCCGACCGCGTCGCCGCCCTGTGCGCCGAGCCTGCCGTCGCGGTGCGCGAGCGCGCCCTCTGGTCGCTGCTCGCGGAGTCGGGGGCCCCGGTGCGCGCCGTGCTCGCGCTCGACGTCACCGACCTCGACCTCGACGACCGCGCGACCCGCGACCACGCCGTCGTCTGGCGCGCGCGCACCGCCCGGCTGCTGGCCGAGCTGCTGGCGGGCCGGACCCGGGGCCCGGTGTTCCTCGCCGACGCGCCGCCGGGGGCCGGCGCGGCGGCCCGCGCCGGCCGACCGGTGCCCCGAGACCGGACGCACGCGGCTGTCCTACGAGCGCGCCGAGTACCTGTTCTCGCAGGCCACCGGAGGCGAGGGCACGCTGCGGCGTCTCCGGGCGCGCGGCTGACCCGACGTCACTACCCTCGCGCCGTGCCCATGTCGAGCTACCTGCTCCGCTGCCGTCTCCGTGATCCCCTCGACGGCGCAGGCCCACGTCGTCGTCGACGAATGGGTCCGCGGGCGGCGTCCGGGAGGCGGTCGCCTGCCCGGGGTCGCGCAACGCCCCGCTGCTGCTGGCCCTGCACGCCGCCGACCGCGACGGGCGGCTGCGCCTGCACGTGCGTATCGACGAGCGCAGCGCCGGGTTCCTCGCGGTCGGTCTGGCGCTGCGCTCGGGCACCGTCGTCCCGGTCGTCGTGACCTCGGGGACGGCTGTCGCCAACCTCCACCCGGCCGTGCTCGAGGCGTCGCACGCGGGCGTCGGCCTGCTGGTGGTCAGCGCCGACCGGCCGCCCGAGCTCGTCGGCAGCGGGGCGAACCAGACCGTCGACCAGGTCGGGCTGTTCGGCCCCGCGGTGCGCGCCTCGGTGGTGATGCCGCTGGCCGAGGACCGTCCGCGGCGCCGCCCGCACCTGGCGCGCCGTGATCGCCCGCGCCCTCGACCGCGCGGCCGGCACCACCAGCGCCGACCCGGGCCCCGTCCAGCTCGACGTCCCGCTGCGCGAGCCCCTGGTCGAGTCGCCGGTCGAGGGCGACCCCGACGCGAGCACGCCCGACCCCGCCCTCGAGGGCCGCCCCGGCGGTGCGCCGTGGACCCGGGTGACCCCCCGGGACGACGCCTGGTCGGCGCTCGCGCTCCCCCCGGGCGCCCGCACGCTGGTCGTCGCCGGGCACGGCGGGGCGGTGGTGCCCGCGGGCGCCGGGCTGCCGGCCGGGATCCCGGTGCTGGCCGAGCCGTCGTCGCCGCTGTGGAGCGACCCGGCCGGCGGGCACCTCCTGCGCGCCGCGCCCTGGCTGCTCGGTGCCGTGCTCGACGACCCGGCCGACCACCCCCTGCGGCCCGACCACGTGGTGGTGCTCGGCCGCCCGACCCTGCACCGCGGGGTGTCCCGGCTGCTCGCCGACCCGCGGGTGAGCGTGCACGCGGTCCCGGCCACCGCACCGGGGGACGGCAGGCTCCGTCCCGGGTGGACCGACGTCCACGGCGCCGTCACCGCGGTCGGCGCCCTGCCCGATCCCGCGACCTGGGCCCCGGACGCCGCCTTCGCCACCGCCTGGGCGGAGCTCGACGCCCGTGCCGCCGACGCGGCCGACGCCTCGGGCGCGGGCGACGACGGCACCACCCTCGCCGGCGCCGTCGTCGCCGCCCTCCCCGCGGGGGCGCTGCTCGTCGTCGGGGCGTCCAACCCGATCCGCGACGTCGCCCTCGGTGCCGTCCCGCGCGGCGGGATCACCGTGCTCTCCGCGCGCGGTGTCTCGGGCATCGACGGCGCGGTCGCGCTCGCCACCGGCGCCGCGCTGGCCCACGCCGGTCCGACGGTGGCCCTGCTGGGTGACCTGACCTTCCTGCACGACGCGGGCGGCCTGCTCGTCGGTCCGCACGAGCCCCGCGGCGAGCTGACCATCGTCGTCGCGAACGACGACGGCGGCGGGATCTTCTCGGTGCTCGAGCAGGGTGCCCCGCCGCACGCCGCCGCGTTCGAGCGGGTGTTCGGCACCCCGCACGGCACCGACCTCGCCGCCCTGTGCCGCGCCCACGGCATCCCCCACCGCCGCCTCGGGACCGGGTCGGCGGACCTCGGTCGCGGCGCTCACGCCGCCCGGTGCGGCGGGGACGCGCGTGGTCGAGGTGTCGGTGGACCGGTCCGGCCGCCGCGCGGCACACCAGCGGGCGGGCGCCGCGGCCGTCGCGGTCCTGGCGGGCCGGAGCCGATCCCCGCGGAGCGCCTCCGACCCGTGACGCGGGTCGCCCGGGACCGTCGCCGAACGCCCCCGCCACCACCGTTCGGTCACAATGGCGCCGCGGGCAGGCCACGGATCGGCTGCTCGCGGGCGACGGAGTGGAGAGGAGCGGCGAAGGCGTGCTCGTGCTCCTGGGTGCCCACGCGCTCGCCGCGCTCGTGGCGCCCGCCCTGGTCGCCGCGCTCGGCCGCCGCGCGTTCCCGCTCCTCGCCCTCGTGCCGGCGCTGACGTTCGCCTGGATCCTCACCCGCGTGCCCGACGTCCTCGACGGGCGTCCGCCGACCGAGACCGTGCGCTGGATCCCGACCCTCGACGTCGACATCGCGATGCGCCTCGATGCGCTCGCGACGGTGGTCTCGCTGCTGGTCACCGGGGTCGGCGCGCTGGTCCTGCTCTACTGCGCGCGCTACTTCGGACCGCACGCGGGATCCCTGGGCCGGTTCGCCGGCGTGCTCGTCGCCTTCGCCGCGGCCATGCTGGCGCTGGTCTGGTCCGACGACGTGATCGTGCTCTACGTCTGCTGGGAGCTGACGACCGTCTTCTCCTTCCTGCTCGTGGGGCACGACGCCCACAAGCGGGCGAGCCGGGCCGCCGCGTTCCAGGCGCTGGTGGTCACCGCGGCCGGCGGGCTGACGATGCTGGTCGGCCTCGTGATCCTGGCCGAGGCGGCCGGCACCTACCGGCTCTCCGAGCTCGTCGCGGTCTTCGCCGGCGGCGGGGCGGCCACCGGGACCGCCGTGGCGGGCGGCGTGATCTGCGTGCTCGTCGGCGCGCTCAGCAAGTCCGCGCTGATCCCGTTCCACTTCTGGCTGCCCTCGGCGATGGCCGCACCCACCCCGGTCAGCGCCTACCTGCACGCCGCGGCGATGGTCAAGGCAGGCGTCTACCTCGTGCTGCGCCTCGCCCCCGGCCTCGCCGACGTCGACCCCTGGCGGCTGCTCGTCGCGGTGCTCGCCGTCGCCACGATGCTGCTCGGCGGCGTCCAGGCGCTGCGCCAGACCGACCTCAAGCTGGTGCTCGCCTACGGCACGGTGTCCCAGCTGGGGTTCATGGTCCTGCTCGCCGGCGCGGGCACCTACGACGCCGCGCTCGCCGCGTCTCGGCCTGCTGATCACCCACGGCCTGTTCAAGGCCTGCCTGTTCCTCACCGTCGGGGTCATCGACCGCCGGGCCGGCACCCGGGACCTGCGGGAGCTCTCCGGGCTCGGGCGGCGCGCGCCGGTGCTCGCCGGGGCCGCGGTGCTGGGCGCGTCGTCGATGGCGGGGCTGCCGCCGCTGCTGGGGTTCGTCACCAAGGAGGGCGCCTTCGAGGCGTTCCTCCATGACGCCTACGGCAGCTTCGCGACCCCGCTGCTCGTCCTGGTCCTCCTCGGTTCCACGCTCACCGTCGCGTACAGCGTGCGGTTCGTGTGGGGGGCGTTCGCCCGCAAGCCCGGGGTGCCCGACGTCGAGTGGCCCGCACCCGGCCCGCTGTTCCTCGCTCCCTCGGTGGTGCTCGGGCTCGCCGGCCTCGCCGCCGGGCTGGGGATCACCGCGCTGAACCCGCTGCTCGAGGCCTATGCCGGCGCGCTCGCCCCCTCCTCGGCGACGCTGCTGACCCTGAAGCTCTGGCCTGGCCTCACGCTCGCGCTCGGGCCTCTCCGTGCTCGTCGTCGTCGTCGGGTCCGTGCTCGGCCTGCCCTCGGTCTCGGCGTGGGCCACCGCCCGGCGCCCGCTGAACCCGGTGCGCGCCGAGGTCTCGTGGCGCGGTGTCGTCCACGCGCTGGAGAACGTCTCGCTGCGGGTCACGGCGGCCACCCAGCGCGGCTCCCTGCCCCGCGTGCTCACCACGATCTTCGTGGTGCTGCTCGCCGGGCCCGGGCTCGCCCTGCTGCTCTCGGCCGACGTGCGCGAGGTGCGCATCGACCGGCTGGCCGACTCGCCGGTCCAGGTCCTCGCCGCCGTGATCGGTGCGGCGTGCGCGGTCGTCGCGACGCGGGTGCGCCGGCGCCTCTCCGCCGTGCTCGTCGTCGGCGGTCTCGGCTACGCGACGGCCCTGATCTTCGCCCTCGCCGGGGCCCCGGACGTCGCGCTGACCCAGGCACTGGTGGAGACGCTGACCCTCGTGGTGGTCGTGCTGGTGCTGCGCACCCTGCCCCGCGACATCTCCGACCGGCACACCACCCGCCAGCGGCTGGCCCGGCTCGCCGTCGCCGTTCCGGTGGGGCTGCTCATGACGGCGCTGGGCGCGGTCGCGCTCGCCGCCCGCGACGCCCCCGCCGTCGCGGCGGCGTTCCCGACGCAGGCCGCCACGTTCGGCGCGGGCCAGAACGTCGTGAACGTGACCCTGGTCGACATCCGCGCGTGGGACACCATCGGCGAGCTGTCGGTCATCGTCGCCGCCGCCACCGGCGTCGCCAGCCTCGTGTTCCTGCACCGCCGCAGCGGCACGCCGCCCCGCGACGTCCCCCAGCGCGCCGTCACCCCGACGTCGGGGGCGGGGGGCTGGCTGCGGTCGGCGCGCACCGGGGACCACGAGCGGGTGCTGCTGCTCGAGGTGATCACCCGGGCGGTCTTCCCGACGATGATGGTGCTCTCGATCTACTTCCTGTTCGCCGGCCACAACGCCCCCGGCGGCGGCTTCGCGGGCGGGCTCACGGCCGGGCTGGCGCTCGTCGTGCGCTACGTCGCGGGCGGGCGCTACGAGCTGGGCGAGGCCGCTCCGGTGGACGCGGGGGCGCTGCTCGGCGGCGGCCTCGTGATCGCCGGCCTCACCGGCGTGGGCGGGCTCGTGCTCGGCGGCGAGGTCCTCCAGACCGCCGTGCTCGAGGCGACGGTGCCGGTGCTCGGCCACGTGAAGGTCGTGACCTCGGTGTTCTTCGACGTCGGGGTGTACCTGATCGTCGTCGGCCTGGTGCTCGACGTGCTGCGCAGCCTCGGCGCGGAGCTCGACCGGCGACGCGCGGACACCGGCTCCGACGTCCCGTCCGCCGCGGAAGGAGCCCGGGCATGACCTCGCCGATCCTGCTGCTCGCCCTGATCGGCGTGCTCTACACCGCCGGCACCTACCTGGTGCTCGAGCGCAGCCTGACCCGGGTGCTGCTCGGGGTGCTGATCCTCGGCAACGCCACCAACGTCCTGGTGATCGTGGCGGGCGGGCGGGCCGGCGCCCCGCCGCTGGTCGGCCGCGCCCCGGACGCGGCGATGAGCGACGCCCTCGTGCAGGCCCTGGTGCTCACCGCCATCGTCATCACGCTCGGGGTGACCGCGTTCATGCTCGCCCTCATCCACCGCACCTGGACCCTCGAGGGCGCGGGCGACGTCACCGAGGACACCCAGGACCGCGAGGTGCGCCGCCGGCTCGCGCAGAAGGAGCACGACGACGAGGACGAGTTCGACACCTCCGGGAGCGAGCGGGTCGGCGACACCGACGACCAGGCGCGACGAGGTCGTCGGCGCGGTCTGCCGCCGGGGCACGCGGTGAACCCCGGGTCGAGCACGATCGCCACGCTGATCCCGCTGCCCGCCCTGCTGCCCCTGCTCGGGGCGGGCGCGACGCTGATCCTCTCGCGCCGCCCGCGGCTGCAGCGTGTGGTCAGCCTCGCGGTGCTCGCCGCCGTGGTCGTCATCGCCGCGTTCCTGCTGGTCGCGGTCGTGCGCACCGGGCCGATGGTGGTCACCATCGGGTCGTGGCCGGTGCCCGCTGGGCATCACCCTCGTGGTCGACGAGCTCTCCGCCGTGATGCTGCTGATCTCGATGTCGGTGACCCTCGCGGTGCTCGTCTACGCCATCGGGCAGGGCACGTACGACCAGGACGAGGACACCCCGATCTCGATCTTCCACCCGACGTACCTCGTGCTGAGCGCGGGTGTGGCGAACGCCTTCCTGTCCGGGCGACCTGTTCAACCTCTACGTGGGGTTCGAGGTCCTGCTCATGGCCAGCTACGTGCTGCTGACCCTGGGCGGGAGCCGCTCGCGGGTCCGCGCCGGGGTCACCTACGTCGTGGTCAACGTGGTGTCCTCGCTGGTCTTCCTCGTCGGCATCGCGCTGGTCTACGCCGCGGTCGGCACGCTGAACATGGCCCAGATCGCGATCCGGATGGACACGGTGCCCGGAGGCACCAAGCTCGCCATCCACCTGGTGCTGCTCACCGCGTTCGGCATCAAGGCGGCGGTGTTCCCGCTCTCGGCGTGGTTGCCCGACAGCTACCCGACCGCGGCCGCGCCGGTCACCGCGGTGTTCGCCGGCCTGCTCACCAAGGTGGGCGTCTACTCGATCATCCGTACCGAGACCCTGCTGTTCGCCGGCTCCGAGGTGACCCACACCCTGCTGTTCCTCGTCGCCCTGGCGACGATGGTGGTCGGCGCGCTCGGCGCCATCGCGCAGTCGGACATCAAGCGTGTGCTGTCGTTCACCCTGGTCAGCCACATCGGCTACATGATCTTCGGGGTCGCGCTGGCGACCCGCCGGCGGGCGTGGCCGGCGCGATCTTCTACGTCGTCCACCACATCACCGTCCAGGCCACCCTGTTCTGCGTGGCCGGCCTGGTCGAGGGCGTCGGGGGGACGACGTCGGTGACCCGGCTCGGCGGGCTCGCCCGCGCCTCGCCGCTGCTGGCGGTCCTGTGGTTCGTGCCCGCGATGAACCTCGGCGGCATCCCGCCGCTGTCGGGCTTCGTCGGCAAGTTCGGGCTGCTCCAGGCCGGTGTCCTCGAGGGGTCGGCGCTGGCCTGGACCCTGGTGGTCGCCTCCGTGCTGACCAGCCTGCTGACCCTCTACGCGGTCACCAAGGTGTGGGTGCTGGCCTTCTGGCGCCCCCGCCGAGCAGGTGCCGGTGCTCGGCCGACGGCGACCCCGAGCACGACCCCGACGAGCCGAGCCCGAGCAGGAGGCCGACCGGCCCGGCATCCCCGGCGCGCCGCCCCCGCGCCCCGGCGGCACCCTCACGCGGCGTCCGGGCGGGCACCGCGCGGACCATGGCGCGCGAGGAGGCGAACTCCGGGGCCGAGGTCGACTGGCCCGCGGCGCGCGCCGAGACCGCGCCCGCGGACTCGGAGCCCCGCGGAGTTCACCGGACGCTTCCTCGGCGCCGACCGCGACCGCGTGTCCTCGGAGCCTGCCGCGGGTGATGGCCGGCGCCACCGTGGCGCTCGTCGCCCTCGGCCTGAGCCTGACCGTGTTCGCCGGTCCGCTCTACGCGGTCGCCCGCTCCGGCGCGGACGACCTCGTGGCCCGCACGCCCTACATCGAGGCCGTGTTCGCCCAGACCGTCGACGACCGGGTCGTCCGGTGAGCGCCGCCGAGCCCACCCCGCGGACCGCGGGCCTGCTGCGCCGCCTCGTGCCCGCCGCCTGGCTGGTGCTGGTGTGGGTGCTGCTGTGGGGCACCTTCTCCTGGGCGAACCTGATCAGCGGGTCGCTCGTCGCCGCCCTCGTGCTGTGGCTGTTCCCGATGCCCCACGTGCCGGGCAGCGGATGGCTGCGGCCGGGCGCGGCGCTGCGCTTCCTCGCGGGGTTCCTCGCCGAGATGGCCCGCTCGAGCGTGCAGGTCGCGGTGCAGTCGATCCGGCCCGGCCCACCGATCCGCAGCGCCGTGGTCGAGGTGCACCTGGCGTCGCGCTCGGAGTTCGTCGTGGCGATGATGATCGAGACGCTGTCGCTGATCCCGGGCAGCCTCGTCATCGGCGCCCGCGCGGCCGAGGGTGTGATCTACGCGCACGTCCTCGGGGCCGACGACGACGCGGCCGTCGACGCCTTCCGCGCCATGGTGGCCCGCTGGGAGGCCTCCCTCGTCCGCGCCCTGGGCCGGTCGGCCGCGCCCGCCTCGTCGTCGTCCCCGTCGTCGTCGGAGGGAACCTCATGAGCGTCCTCGCCTCGCTGGTCGAGGGAGGCCTGGTCGTGGCCCTCGTCGTCCTCGGGATCTCGGCGGTGCTCGTCGTGGTGCGGCTGCTGCGGGGGCCCTCCGGGCTCGACCGGCTGGTCGCCCTCGACGTCCTGGTGGCCGAGTTCCTCTGCGGCCTCGTCGTGCACGCGGTGCTGACCGACGACCCCGCCCTCATCCCGGTGGTCGTGGCCGTCAGCCTCGTGGGCTTCCTGGGCTCGACGACGGTCGCGCGGTTCGTGGGACGGCGGTGACGGGCCATGACGGGCACCGTGCTCGACGCCGTCGGCACCGTGCTGATCCTGCTGGGCGTCGTGCTCACGCTGACCGCCTCGATCGGTGTGCTGCGCCTGCCCGACGTCCTCTCGCGCATGCACGCCGCCACGAAACCGCAGGTCGTCGGTCTGCTGCTGGTCGTGATCGGCGGCGCGCTGCACCTGCGCTCCAGCGTCGACGTGTGGATGCTGGTGCTGGTCGGGATGTTCCAGCTCGTCACGGCGCCGGTCACCGCGCACGTGGTCGGCAGGCTCGCGCACCGCAGCGGCGGCGTCCGGAAGGATCTCCTCCACGTCGACGAGCTGGCCGACCCGCCCGCCGGATCCGGGCGAGGAGAGACCCGGTCATAGACTCGGCGCCGTGACCGGGTTCCGGACGGCGGCGGAGGAGCTCCGCGAGCGGGCACGTGCCCTGCTCGCCGACGCGGTCGCCCTGATCCGGCCGGCCGGTCGCCGCGGTCCCGAGATCGTGGTCGGGGTCGGCGTCGTCCTCACCGTCCTGCTCGCGCTCGTGCTCGTCGGCGCGGCCCGCAACGACGCCCACATCGACGCCGACACCGGGCGCTCGGTCGCCGAGGTGCTCGACGGCGGATCGAGCCCGCGGACCTTCGTGCGCTTCACCGCCGCCGACGGCGCGGTGCTCACCCCGGAGAAGGGCGTCTTCTACCCGCGCGGCCTGCAGCCGGGGCAGCTGGTGCGGGTCGAGTACGACCGCAGCGAGCCCGAGCTCGTGCGCGTCGAGGGCCGGAGCTGGACCGTCGCGCTGGTCCCCGTGCTCCTCGGCGTCCTCGCGATCTGGCTCGTGCTCGGGACCGCGGCCTGGTCCCTCGCCCGGCTGCGCCGCCGGCGTCGGGCCGCGGCGCGCGAGGCGCTGCGCGACTCCGGCGTCGGGGACGAGCGGTCCGACGGCGAACCCGAGATGGCCGGGGTGGGCCGCCGGTGAACGGCCCCGCCCGCTCCCGTGCCGATCTCGACCGCGACCCGGGCGCCGTCGCGCGGATGTTCGACGGGGTGGCCTCGCGCTACGACGTCACCAACACCGTGCTGTCCTTCGCCCAGGACGTGCGCTGGCGCCGCGCGACGCGCGCCGCGCTGACCGTCGGGCCGGGCGACACCGTGCTCGACATCGCCGCCGGCACCGGCGTGTCCACCGTCGAGCTGGCCCGCTCCGGCGCGCGGTGCCTGGCCGCCGACTTCTCCCTCGGGATGCTCACCACCGGCCGCAGCCGGTTGGTCCGCAGGCACGGACGCGCGCCGGTGCCCTTCGTGGCCGCCGACGCCCTCGCCCTGCCGCTGCCCGACGCCTCCGTGGATGCCGTGGTCATGTCCTTCGGGCTGCGCAACACCGTCGACCCGGACGCCGCCCTGCGCGAGTTCGCCCGCGTCACGCGTCCCGGCGGTCAGCTGGTGATCTGCGAGTTCTCCCGCCCGGTGTGGGCGCCGTTCCGCCGCCTCTACACCGACTACCTGATGCGCGCCCTGCCGAAGGTCGCCCGCGCCGTGAGCTCCAACCCGGACGCCTACGTCTACCTCGCCGAGTCGATCCGCGCCTGGCCCGACCAGGCCGCCCTCGCCGAACGCATCACCGCCGCCGGGTGGCAGGCCGTCAGCTGGCGCGACCTCACCGGCGGCATCGTCGCGCTCCACTCGGCGGTCAGGCCGGCCTGAGAGCGGCGCTGCCAGCGTGCGGCCTCTGCTCGACACCCAGCGTCCGGAAATCCCCCCGCTCGCCCCGACGGCGCGGGCCTGTGCCCACCCCGCGCCGGTCCACGCCGGATCCAGATCGGCGATCACTCCACACGACACCTACACTCACCACTGTCGAGCTAGTGAACGGATTCACAAGGAGTCGCGCCGTGTCCGCCACCACCGGAGCGCGCCGTCGCCGGCGGAGCCCCGACACCGACGCGGACGTCGTCGTCGTCGGCGCGGGGCCCTCGGGGTCGACGGTCGCGACGTACCTGGCGCGCGCCGGGCTCGACGTCCTGGTGCTGGAGAAGGCGACGTTCCCGCGCGAGAAGGTCTGCGGTGACGGCGTCACCCCGCGCGGGGTCAAGCAGCTCGTCGACCTCGGCGTCGACACCCGCGAGGAGGCCGGGTGGCGCCACAACCGCGGCCTGCGCGTCGTCGGTGGTGGGGTCAGCGTCGAGCTCGACTGGCCCGAGCTGACGAGCTTCCCCGCCTACGGCCTGGTGCGACCGCGCCGCGACTTCGACCAGATGCTCGCCGACCACGCCCGTGCCGCGGGCGCCCGCGTCGAGGAGGGCGTCTCGGTGGCCGCCGCGACCCGTGACGAGCGGACCGGCCGTGTCACCGGGGTCGAGGCCCGCCGTGGGCCCGAGCGCACGCCGGTGACCTACCGCGCGCCGCTGGTGGTGGCCTGCGACGGGGTCGGGGCACGCACCGCGCTGAGCCTCGGGATCGCCAAGCGCGACGACCGCCCGCTCGGGGTGGCCGTGCGCCGCTACTACACCAGCCCGCGGCACGACGACGACTACCTCGAGACGCACCTCGGCCTGCACGACGGGCCGGGCGTCGGGCCGGACCTGCAGGGCGGCTACGGCTGGGTGTTCGGCATGGGCGACGGCACCGCCAACGTCGGTCTCGGGGTGCTCGCCACCCGGCGGTCGGACCGCCGCGACTACCGCGCGATGCTGCGCTCCTGGGTCGACGGGCTGCCCGAGGCGTGGGGCCTGCGCGAGGAGAACGCCACCGGGACGATCGGCGGCGCCGCGCTGCCGATGGGGCTGAGCCGCACCCCGATCTACCGCGACGGCCTCGTCCTCGTCGGCGACGCCGGCGGGATGGTCAACCCCTTCAGCGGCGAGGGCATCGCCTACGCGCTGCAGTCCGCGGCGCTCGCGGCGGAGTGTGTCGTCCAGGCCCTGTCCCGCCCGCAGGGGCCGGCGCGGGAGCGGGCGCTCGGCGCCTACCCGGCCGCCGTCCGCCACGAGCTCGGCAGCTACTACCGGGTGGGCAACCGCGCGGCCGGTGCGCTCGGCCGACCCCGCTTCATGCACCACGCGCTGCGCCTCGGGCTGCCCCGGCGCCGCCTCATGTCCGCCGCGCTCAAGCTGTTCGCGGGGCTGCACGACGGCCGGGACGGCGACGCCGCCGACCGCGCTCTCGACCTCGCCCTGCGGATGGTGCCGCCGCTGCGGGACACCCCCCGGAAGGAGGACCCCATGGCGGCGTGAGCCGCCGAACGGCGATCAGGGTAAGGGCGCCCTCACCAGGGGGTCGCCCGCCCGCCCTCATTAGGGTCGGTCCCTGCCCGTCGAGCGTGATCCACCGAACGGCCCCGCTGGTGGGCCCCACCACGGCCCCTGCGCGGGGTGCTCCGGGAGAGGAAGGAGGCGACGATGCTGGACCCGTACATCCCGCTGATCCTGATGTTCGTGCTGGCCACGGGCTTCGGTCTGTTCTCGGTCACGGCGGCGCCGTTCATCGGGCCGCGCCGCTACAACCGCGCGAAGCTGGACTCCTACGAGTGCGGCATCGAGCCGTCGCCGCAGCCCGTCGCCGGTGGTGGCCGCATCCCGGTGGCCTACTACCTGACCGCGATGCTGTTCATCCTCTTCGACATCGAGATGGTGTTCCTCTACCCCTTCGCGGTGAACATCGACGCCCTGGGCCTGTTCGGCCTCGTCGAGATCGTGCTGTTCGTCGCCACCGTCGCCTTCGCCTACGCCTACGTGTGGCGCCGCGGCGGGCTGGACTGGAGCTGAGATGGGACTGGAAGAGAAGCTCCCGAACGGGATCGTCCTCGCCAGCGTGGAGAGCCTGGTCAACTGGACGCGCAAGGCCTCGCTGTGGCCTGCGACGTTCGGGCTCGCCTGCTGCGCGATCGAGATGATGACCTCGGGTGCCCCCCGCTACGACCTCGGGCGCTTCGGCATGGAGGTCTTCCGGCCGAGCCCGCGCCAGGCCGACCTGATGATCGTGGCCGGCCGCGTGACCAACAAGATGGCCCCCGTCCTGCGCCAGATCTACGACCAGATGGCCGAGCCCCGCTGGGTGCTCGCCATGGGCGTCTGCGCCTCCTCGGGCGGGATGTTCAACAACTACGCCGTCGTGCAGGGCGTCGACCACGTCGTGCCCGTCGACATGTACCTGCCGGGCTGCCCGCCGCGGCCGGAGATGCTCATCGACGCGATCCTCAAGCTCCACCAGAAGATCCAGGCCGAGCCGCTCGGCCCGGTGCGCGCCCAGCTCGCGGCGGAGCGCAAGGCTCAGGGCGAGACGCTCGAGCTGCTGCCCTCGTCGGTCAAGTACGCGAAGCGGCGCAAGGACGGCGAGATGGAGTCCGAGCATGTCTGGTGACACGCCGCGCGAGGGACGACAAGCCCGAGGTCCCCGGCACCGGGGTCGGCGGGGCGAGCGGCCCCAGCGGCGCGAGCAACGCGTCGTCGGCGGGCGCGCTCGCCCAGGGCCCGCAGGAGATCCACCGTGCGGACGTCTCGGGCTCCGTGGCCGGGCGCGCGCGGCAGGGCATGTTCGGCATCGCCGGCTCGGGCGACACCTCGGGCTTCGGCGGCCTGCGCCTGCCCGCCTACGCCCCGGCTCCCTCGGAGCGGCCCTACGGCGGCTGGTTCGACGAGGTCACCGACGAGCTGACCGCCGCCCTGTCCGACGCGGGCACCGACGTCGCGGACGTGATCCTCCAGGTGACCGTCGACCGCGGCGAGCTCACCTACTACGTCGCCCGCGAGCGCCTCGTCGAGCTGGCCAGGACGCTGCGCGACGACCCGGCCCTGCGCTTCGAGTTCTGCTCGGGAGTCTCCGGTGTCGACTACGGCGACGAGGTCCCCCAGCAGCTGCACGTGGTCGTCCAGCTGCTGTCCATGACCTACCGCCGGCGGCTGCGGCTCGAGGTGGCGCTGTCCGCGGACGACGCCCGGTGCCCCTCGCTGGTGGAGGTCTACCCCACCGCGGACTGGCACGAGCGCGAGACCTGGGACATGTACGGCATCGTGTTCGACGGCCACCCGAGCCTGACCCGGATCCTCATGCCGGACGACTGGAACGGCCACCCCCAGCGCAAGAGCTACCCGCTGGGCGGCATCCCCGTCGAGTACCACGACGCCGAGATTCCTCCCCCCGACCAGCGGAGGGCGTACACGTGAGCACCACCGACGACACCGACACCGCCACCGCCACGGGCACCGACCCCTACGCCGCCTCGTCCCGCGAGACCACCGAGGGGACCGTCTACACGGTCACCGGTGGCGACTGGGACGAGCTGCTCTCCGACTCGGCGGGCGAAGAGCGCATCGTCATCAACATGGGTCCGCAGCACCCGTCGACCCACGGTGTGCTGCGCCTGGTCCTCGAGCTGCAGGGCGAGACGGTGACCGACGTCCGCCTCGTCATCGGCTACCTGCACACCGGCATCGAGAAGAACTGCGAGTACCGCACCTGGACCCAGGGCGTCACCTTCGTGACGCGCGCGGACTACCTCGCGCCGCTCTACAACGAGGCCGCCTACTGCCTCTCGACCGAGCGCCTGCTCGGCATCGAGGTGCCCGAGCGGGCGGCGACGATCCGGGTGCTCCTCATGGAGATCAACCGGATCGGCTCGCACCTCGTGGCGCTGGCCACCGGCGGCATGGAGCTCGGCGCCCTGACCGGCATGACCAACGGGTTCCGCGAGCGCGAGGAGGTCCTGCACCTGCTCGAGTTCCTCACCGGGCTGCGTATGAACCACGCGTTCATCCGCCCCGGCGGCGTCGTCCAGGACCTGCCCGAGGGCCACGAGGAGCGCATCCGCGCGTTCGTCGACGTGATGCGCGGGCGGCTGCCCGGCTTCCACAAGCTGCTGACCGGCAACCGCATCTGGCGCCAGCGCCTCGAGGGCATCGGGTACCTGCCGCTCGACGGCTGTCTCGCCCTCGGCGTCACCGGGCCGATCCTGCGCTCGGCGGGCCTGGCCTGGGACCTGCGCAAGGTCGAGCCGTACCTCGGTTACGAGCACTACGACTTCGAGGTCCCGACCGAGACCGCCGGCGACAGCTTCGCCCGCTACCTGCTCCGGGTGGAGGAGATGAACCAGTCGCTGCGGATCATCGAGCAGTGCCTCGAGCGCCTCGAGCCCGGTCCGGTCATGGTCGACGACGCGAAGATCGCCTGGCCGGCGCGGCTGTCGATCGGCGCCGACGGCATGGGCACCTCCCTGGACCACGTCCGTCGGATCATGGGCCAGTCCATGGAGTCGCTGATCCACCACTTCAAGCTGGTCACCGAGGGCTTCAAGGTCCCGCCGGGCCAGGCCTACGTGCCGATCGAGTCGCCCCGCGGCGAGCTCGGTGCGCACCTGGTCTCCGACGGCGGCACGCGCCCGCTGCGCGTACACCTGCGCGACCCCAGCTTCGTGAACCTGCAGGCGGCGCCGGCGATGTGCGAGGGCGGGATGGTCTCCGACGTCATCGCCGCGCTCGCGTCCATCGACCCCGTGATGGGGGGGTGCGACCGATGAGCACGTCCCGCCACCTCCCGCCCACCGCCCCTCCAGCCCCGCCCGTCGACCCCGAGCACGCCATCGACGAGGCCGGGGGAACGCCGGCCCAGCACGCCGAGCTGTCCGCGGTCGACACGACAGTCTTCGACGACGTCCGCGAGCGCGCGGCGGCGATCCTGGCCCGCTACCCGCAACCGCGGTCGGCGCTGCTGCCGCTGCTGCACCTCGTGCAGTTCGTCGAGGGCCACGTCTCGCGCGCCGGTGTCGCCTTCTGCGCCGAGGTCCTCGAGATCACCACGGCCGAGGTCGCCGCGGTCGCGACGTTCTACACGATGTACAAGCGCGAGCCGACCGGGCAGCACCTCGTCAGCGTGTGCACCAACACGCTGTGCGCGGCGCTCGGTGGCGACGACATCTACCGCGCGGTGGGCGAACAGCTCGGGGAGCCGGGCGCGCCGCTGGGGCACGAGAGGACCTTCGGCGACCCCGGCGAGCCGGGCTCGATCACCCTCGAGCACGCCGAGTGCCTCGCGGCCTGCGACCTCGCTCCGGTGCTGACGGTCAACTACGAGTTCTACGACCGGCAGTCGGTCGAGACGGCGACGGCGCTGGTCGACGCGCTGCGCCGCGGCGAGAAGCCGGACCCGACGCGCGGCGCCCCGTTGACCGACTTCCGTTCCACCGAGCTGCTGCTCGCCGGGTTCTTCGACGACCCGATCGTCGGCGGGCTCGAGGCCGTGGCCGGACCGTCCGCGGACGAGGCGAGCCTGCGCGGCGCCCGCCTCGCCGAGGAGCGCGGCTGGACCGCCCCGGCGATGCCGGACTCCCAGGGAGACCAGTGATGACCCAGGCCGACACCGAAGCCGTGACCCCCGACCCGCTCACCCCGGTGCTCACGCGGCGCTGGACGCTGCCGGAGTCGTGGACGCTGCGCCACTACACCGAGCTCGGCGGGTACGAGGCCCTGGACACCGCGCTCGCCACCCCGCCGGACGACCTCATCGCGCTCGTCAAGGACTCCGGCCTGCGCGGGCGCGGCGGCGCGGGCTTCCCGACGGGGATGAAGTGGAGCTTCATCCCGCAGGCCAAGCCGGGGGAGACGCCGACCGGGCCGGCGGCCAAGCCGAAGTACCTCGTCATCAACGCCGACGAGGGCGAGCCCGGGACCTGCAAGGACGTCCCGCTGATGATGGCCGACCCGCACTCGCTCATCGAGGGCTGCATCATCACCAGCTGGGCGATCCGGGCGCACTTCTGCGTCATCTACGTGCGCGGCGAGGTCGTGCACTGCGTCCGGCGGCTGCACGCCGCGGTGCGCGAGGCCTACGAGGCGGGTCATCTCGGCACGGACATCCACGGGTCGGGCTTCGACCTCGACATCATCGTCCACGCCGGCGCCGGCGCGTACATCTGCGGCGAGGAGACCGCGCTGCTCGACTCGCTCGAGGGACGGCGCGGTCAGCCGCGCCTCAAGCCGCCGTTCCCGGCGACGGCGGGCCTCTACGCGGCGCCGACCGTGGTCAACAACGTCGAGACCATCGCGACCGTCCCGTCGATCGTCACCGGCGGCAAGGACTGGTTCCGCACGATGGGGCGCGAGAAGCTCGCCCGGCCCGAAGATCTACTCGCTGTCCGGGCACGTCGAGCGTCCCGGGCAGTACGAGGCGCCGCTGGGCACGACGCTGCGCCAGCTCCTCGAGCTCGCGGGCGGGATGAAGGACGGGATCCCGCTCAAGTTCTGGACCCCCGGCGGGTCGTCGACGCCGCTGCTGACCGAGGAGCACCTCGACGTCCCGCTGGACTTCGAGGGCGCCACCGAGGCCGGGTCGATGCTCGGCACGACCGCGCTGATGATCTTCAACGAGACCGTGTCGGTCCCGTGGGCGGTCATGAAGTGGACCGAGTTCTACGAGCACGAGTCGTGCGGCAAGTGCACCCCGTGCCGCGAGGGCTGCTACTGGCTGGCCGGCATCCTGCGGCGCCTCGTCGACGGCAACGGCACCGAGGAGGACATCGACACGCTGCTCGACGTCTGCTCCAACGTGCTCGGTCGCTCGTTCTGCGCGCTCGGCGACGGTGCCGTCTCGCCGATCACCAGCGGCATCAAGTACTTCCGGCAGGAGTTCGTGGACCTCTGCGACCGTCAGCCCGCGCGCACCTCCGAGCTCGCAGGAGCCACCGCATGACCCAGGCACCGCAGAAGAGCACCGAGACCGATCAGGACCCCGACGCCACCGACGAGCCCCCGGTCCCCGAGGGCCACGTCCGGCTCACCGTCGACGGACAGCGCATCGACGCCCCGCAGGGCGAGCTGCTGATCCGGACCTGCGAGCGCCTGGGCATCGTCGTGCCCCGGTTCTGCGACCACCCCCTGCTCGACCCGGCCGGCGCGTGCCGCCAGTGCCTGGTCGAGGTGGAGATGGGTGGGCGCCCGATGCCCAAACCGCAGGCCAGCTGCACGATGACCGTGGCCCAGGACATGGTCGTCCAGACGCAGATGACCTCGGCGGTGGCCGACAAGGCCCAGCAGGGCGTCATGGAGCTGCTGCTGATCAACCACCCGCTGGACTGCCCGATCTGCGACAAGGGCGGCGAGTGCCCCCTGCAGAACCAGGCGATGTCCTCCGGGCGCGCGGAGTCGCGCTTCGTCGAGGAGAAGCGGACCTTCGCGAAGCCGCTGCCGATCTCCGACGAGGTGCTGCTCGACCGCGAGCGGTGCGTGCTCTGCCAGCGCTGCACCCGGTTCTCGCGCCAGATCGCCGGCGACCAGTTCATCGAGCTGCTCGAGCGGGGCTCGCACCAGCAGATCGGGACCGAGGAGACCGCCTTCGGCGAGGGCGAGGATTTCCAGTCCTACTTCTCGGGCAACACCATCCAGATCTGCCCGGTCGGGGCGCTGACCTCGGCGTCCTACCGGTTCCGCTCGCGCCCGTTCGACCTCGTGTCCTCGCCCGGGATCTCCGAGCACGACGCCTCGGGGGCCGCGATCCGCCGTGACTGGCGCCGCGGCGCGGTCCAGCGCGTGCTGGCGGGGGACGACCCCGAGGTCAACGAGGAGTGGATCGACGACAAGGTCCGCTTCGGGTTCCGCTACGCGCAGTCGGCGACGAGGATCCTGCGCCCGCTGGTGCGCGGCGCGGACGGCGTGCTCGCCGAGGCGTCGTGGACCGACGCCCTCACCCGGGCCGCGGAGCTCCTCCTCGCCGCACGCGACGGCACCGGGCCCGCCCACGAGGACGGCGGGAGCAGGCGCGGCGTCGGCGTGCTGCCCGGGGGGCGCCTCACCCTCGAGGACGCCTACGCCTACGCGAAGTTCGCCCGCGTCGCCCTGGGCACCAACGATATCGACTCCAGGGCGCGCGTCGCCTCCGACGAGGAGCTGGAGTTCCTCGCGTCCGGGGTCGTGGGCCACGGCCCCGACCACGTCTCCTTCGGCGCGCTGGAGTCCGCGCCCGCGGTGCTGTGCGTGGCGCTCGAGCCCGAGGAGGAGGCGCCGATCGTCTTCCTCCGGCTGCGCAAAGCCGCCCGGACGGGCACGCAGGTGCACCACCTCGGGCAGTGGTCGACCCCCGCCGTGGTGAAGACCGGCGGCCTGCTGGTCCGCACGCCCCCCGGCGACGAGGCGCGCACGCTCGCGGCGCTGCCCGACGACGTGACCGACCTGCTCGGGCGGGAGGGCGCGGTCGTGCTCGTGGGGGAGCGCGCCGCCGAGGTGCCCGGGCTCTACGCCGCGGTCGCCGAGCTGGGCGCGCGCACCGGCGCCAGGATCGCCTGGATCCCGCGCCGGGCCGGCGAGCGCGGAGCACTCGACGCCGGTGCGCTGCCGACCGTCCTGCCCGGCGGCGCCCCCGTCACCGACGCCGACGCCCGTGCGGCGCTCGCCTCGTCCTGGGGCCTCGCGGACCTCCCGGCCACCCCCGGCCGCGACCTCACGGCGATCCTGCGTGCCGCGGTCGACGGCGAGCTCGCCGGACTGGTCGTGGGCGGTGTGGGGATCGACGACCTGCCGGACCCGGCGCTCGCGCGCGCGGCCCTCGCCGCCGCCGACGTGGTCGTGTCCCTGGAGCAGGCCCGGAGCGAGGTCACCGAGCGCGCCGACGTCGTCCTTCCCGTGGCGCCGGTGGTGCACAAGTCGGGGACCTTCCGCAACTGGGAGGGCCGCGACCGTCGCTTCGCCACCACGATCGACCCCTCGGGCGGCTCGTCCGGCCGCGTCGGTGGCACCGCGGGCCTGACGCTGCCCGACTGCCGCGTCCTCGACACCCTCGCGGTCGAGATGGACGTCGACCTGTTCACCCAGACCCCCGAGGTCACGGCGGCCGAGTTCGCCCGTGTCAGCGTGGGGGCCACGCTGACATCTGACGTCCCGAAATCCGCCACGATCACCGAGGCGCCGGAGCGGGCGGAGGGGGAGCTGCTCCTCGCCACGTGGCGCCAGTTGATCGACGGCGGCGCGCTGCTCGTCGACGAGCCGCAGCTCGCCGGCACCGCTCGCCCGCCGAAACTGCGGCTCGCGCCCGAGACCGCGCAGCGCCTGGGCCTCGTCGAGGACGCCGTGGCCGAGATCGCGGGCCCGCGCGGCGCGCTGCACCTCCCCGTGGAGTTCGCCGACCTGCCCGCCGACGTCGTCTGGGCCCCCGCCCGGGTGCCCACCGCCGACGGCGGCGTCGTCACCCTCGCCGGCCTGGGTCTCGCCCACGGTCGGCCGGTCACCGTCACCGGGAGCGCTCCGTGAATCCCACTGCGAGTCCCGTCCCACCGCTGGGCTACACCCAGACCCTGATCGCGGACGACCCGTTCTGGTTGAGCCTGATCAAGGTCGTGGTGATCTTCGGCGGTCTGATGCTGGTCACCCTGTTCATGATCTGGTTCGAGCGCCGGGTCGTGGGTCGGATGCAGCAGCGCCCCGGCCCGAACTGGAACGGGCCGTTCGGCCTGCTGCAGTCGCTGGCCGACGGTCTGAAGCTGGCGTTCAAGGAGGACATCCGGCCCGTCCTCGCCGACAAGGGCGTCTTCTTCATCGCGCCGGTGCTCTCGGTGGTCCCGGCCTTCGTCGCGTGGTCGGTCATCCCGCTCGGCGGCGAGGTCTCGATCTTCGGTGAGCGCACCGCGCTGCAGCTGACCGACCTGCCCGTCGGTGTCCTCGTCGTGCTGGCCTGCTCGTCGATCGGGGTCTACGGCATCGTGCTGGCCGGCTGGGCCTCCGGCTCGCCGTACCCGTTGCTCGGCTCGCTGCGGTCGGCCGCGCAGGTCATCTCCTACGAGCTCGCCCTCGGGCTCGCGATCATCGCGGTGGTGCTCTACTCGGGCTCGCTGTCCACCGCCGACATCGTCGCGGCGCAGCAGGGCGGCTGGTACATCTGGCTGCTCCCCGTCAGCTTCGTGATCTTCGCGGTGTCGATGGTCGGCGAGACCAACCGCGCGCCGTTCGACCTCCCCGAGGCGGAGTCCGAGCTGGTCGGCGGCTTCCACACCGAGTACTCGTCGCTGAAGTTCGCGCTCTTCTTCCTGGCCGAGTACGTCAACATGGTCACCCTCTCCGCGGTGGCCACGACGCTGTTCCTCGGCGGCTGGCGGGCCCCGTGGCCGCTGTCGCTGTGGGCCGGGGCGAACGAGGGCTGGTTCCCCCTGATCTGGTTCTTCGGCAAGACGATGGCGTTCCTGTTCGTCTACGTCTGGTTGCGCGGCACGCTGCCCCGCCAGCGCTACGACCAGTTCATGAGCCTGGGGTGGAAGCTGCTGATCCCGATCAGCCTGGTGTGGGTCGTTCTCGTGGCGACGCTGCGGGTGCTGCGCGCCGAGCTCACGACCGGCCAGATCCTGCTCGTCGGCGGCGTCGCGCTCGTGGTCCTCGTCGGTGCCGCGCTCCTGATCCCCGACCAGGCCCCACCCGACGACGACGACGAGCCGTCGCTGATCTCGGACTACCCCGTGCCCCCGATGGACCTCGCGGTCCCCAGCGGGCCGCCGAAGCGTCGGTCCAGCTCGCGACGGGCGGTGCCGGCGCGGTCCGCGTCGGGGAGCGACACCGAGGAGAAGAGCACGTCGGACGAGACCGTCGCGGCGACCGGCGGAGGAGAACGCTGATGGGCATGTTCGACGGGCTCGCCGGGTTCGGCGTCACGTTCTCGACGATGTTCCGCAAGGTCGTCACCGAGGACTACCCGCGCGTGAAGAAGGTGACCGCCCCGCGCTACCACGGGCGCCACCAGCTCAACCGGCACCCGGACGGCCTGGAGAAGTGCGTCGGCTGCGAGCTGTGCGCCTGGGCCTGCCCGGCCGACGCGATCTACGTCGAGGGCGGCGACAACACCGACGAGCAGCGCTTCTCGCCGGGCGAGCGCTACGGGGCGATCTACCAGATCAACTACCTGCGGTGCATCGGCTGCGGCCTGTGCATCGAGGCGTGCCCGACGCGCTCGCTCACGATGACCAACGAGTACGAGCTCGCCGACGACGACCGCCAGGACCTGATCTACGACAAGGAGCGGCTGCTCGCGCCGCTGCTGCCGGGCATGGAGCAGCCGCCCCACCCGATGCGCCTGGGCGAGAACGAGCAGGACTACTACGTCCAGGGTCCCGAGATGGCGAAGCGTCAGGACGTGCAGGACGCGGTGCGGGAGGAGATCGATATGTCGGGGGGAGCCCGGTGAGCGCCACGCTCGTGGCCGCCGCGCCGATGACGGGCTTCGGCGAGATGACCACCGGCGAGTCGGTCGCGTTCTGGATCCTCGGACCGGTGGCCCTGACCGGCGGGCTGGGCATGATCTTCGCCAGGAACGCGGTGCACTCCGCGCTGTGGCTGGTGCTGACGATGCTGAGCCTCGGCGTGCTCTACATGGTCCAGCAGGCGCCGTTCCTGGGCTTCACCCAGATCATCGTCTACACCGGCGCGATCATGATGCTGTTCGTCTTCGTGCTCATGATGGTGGGGCGGGACGCCTCCGACTCCGTGGTCGAGGTGCTGCGCGGGCAGCGGCTGGCCGCGGCGGTCCTCGGGATCGGCCTGGCCGGGCTGACCGTTTCCGCGGTGGCCGGAACGCTCGCCGACATCGCGCCGGTCGGCCTCGGCCCGGGCTACGGCCCGGAGGCGCGCGGCAACGTGCAGGCCCTCGGCACGAGCATCTTCCGCGACTACCTGCTGCCCTTCGAGCTGACCTCGGCGCTGCTGATCACGGCGGCGGTCGGGGCGATGGTGTTCACCTTCGCCGGGCGCGCGCGCAAGGCGCTGCCCAACCAGCGGGAGCGCGTCACCGAACGCCTCCAGGGGCCGTTCGCGGGCTTCGGCTCGCGCTCGGGGCCGGGCGTGTTCGCCACCGCCGACTCGGTGGCCACCCCCGCCCTCCTTCCCGACGGCTCGGTCGCCCCGGCGTCGTTGTCGAGCATCATCGAGGCCACCCGCCGCGAGCGTCTCGACGCCGACATCGCCGACGTGTCCGCCGACCCCGCCGCCGACGTCTCCGCCCGCTCCCTGCGCGGTGACGGCAGCGGCGACGGGGTCGATGTCGGCAGCACCCACGACCGCCTCGTCGAGGGCGACCACGAGGGCACCCACGAGGACACCGAGAGCGGGGCCACCCGATGAGCCCGACGGTCTACCTGCTGCTCTCCGCGCTGCTGTTCGCCATCGGGGCGGTCGGCGTGCTGGTGCGGCGCAACGCCATCGTCGTGTTCATGTGCATCGAGCTGATGCTCAACGCCGTGAACCTGACCCTGGTCACGTTCTCGCGGATCAACGGCTCGTTGTCCGGCCAGATCATGGCCTTCTTCGTGATGGTCGTGGCCGCGGCCGAGGTCGTCGTCGGCCTCTCGATCATCATGGCGATCTTCCGCACCCGTCGGACCACCTCGGTCGACGACGCCAACCTGCTCAAGTACTAGCTTTCCGCGCCAAGGAGGTACGGCGGCCGGCGCTCCTGCGTCGCGCTGCCTCCCGACCTCCGGCACGAACACCGAGGGGAGACACCGACCCGTGTCGACGCTGCTGGCCGCCGCGCCGCTGCCGCCGGTCACCGAGGCCGCCGGCACCGGGAGTGCGGCGTGGGTGCTCGTCGCGCTGCCCGCGCTCGGGGCCCTCGTGCTGTTCGTCGGCGGGCGGCGCACCGACCGCTGGGGCCACCTCCTCGGGGTGGCCACCGTCGTCGGCGCCTTCGCCTACGCCGCCGTGCTGTTCGCGGGGACCCTCGCGCTGCCCACCGAGGAGCGCGTGCGTGACCTGAACCTCTACGACTGGTTCTCCTCGGGCGCGCTGGACGTCGAGTTCGGCCTGCGGATCGACCCGCTGTCGCTGACCTTCGCGCTGCTGATCACCGGGGTCGGATCGCTGATCCACATCTACTCGGTGGGCTACATGTCCCACGACCCCGACCGCCGCAAGTTCTTCGCCCAGCTCAACCTGTTCGTCGCGGCGATGCTCGTGCTGGTCCTGGGCAACGGGTTCGTGACGCTGTACCTCGGGTGGGAGGGTGTCGGGCTCGCGTCCTACCTGCTGATCGGCTTCTACACCGGGCGCCGCTCGGCGGGCAGCGCGGCCAAGAAGGCCTTCCTGATGAACCGGGTCGGGGACGTCGGCCTCGCCCTGGCGATCTTCCTGCTCTTCCTCGAGCTGGGGACGACCCAGTACACCGAGGTGTTCGCGCGCGCCGGGGAGATCCCGACCGGCACCCTCACCGCGATCACCCTGCTCCTGCTGCTCGGAGCGTGCGGCAAGTCCGGCCAGTTCCCGCTGCAGTCGTGGCTCCCCGACGCCATGGAGGGCCCGACGCCGGTCTCGGCCCTCATCCACGCCGCGACCATGGTCACCGCCGGCGTCTACCTGATCGCCCGCGCGAACCCGCTCTACGACCTCGCGCCGGTCGGGCAGCTCGTGGTCACGATCGTCGGGGCGATCACCCTGGTGATCGGGGCGATCATCGGCTGCGCCTACGACGACATCAAGAAGGTGCTGGCGTACTCCACCGTCAGCCAGATCGGCTACATGATGCTGGCCGTCGGGCTCGGCCCCGTCGGCTACGCCGCGGCGCTCGCCCACCTGCTCGCCCACGGCTTCTTCAAGGCCGGCCTGTTCCTCGGGGCCGGCTCGGTGATGCACGGGATGGCCGACGAGACCGACATGCGCCGCTTCGGCGGTCTCTGGCGTCACATGCCGGTGACGTTCGGGACCTTCACCCTCGGCTACCTCGCGCTGATCGGGTTCCCGTTCCTGTCCGGCTTCTACACGAAGGACCTGATCATCGAGGCGGCGCTGACCGCCGGCCCGGTCGCCGGCTGGATCCTCGGCGGGGCCGCGCTGCTGGCCGCCGGGCTCACGGCGTTCTACATGACGCGCCTGATGGTCATGACCTTCTTCGGCGAGGAGCGCTGGCGCGAGCTCACCCCGCGGCGCATCGACCCGGCCGACCTCGAGGACCCGCCCGAGCACTACCACCCGCACGAGTCGGCGTCGTCGATGACGGTCCCGATGATCCTGCTGGCGATCGGCTCGGCCGGGGCCGGCGCGTACCTGGTCCTCGACGAGCGGCTGGCGACGTTCCTCGAGCCCTCGCTCGGCGCGGCCGTCGAGCCCGACACCCTGCCCGCCCCGTTCCCGCTCGGCCTGGTCCCTGTGATCGCCGTCGTCCTCATGGTGCTCGGCGCCGGTCTGGCCTGGCTGCTCGTCGGCCGCCGCCCGGTCCCGGTCGCCCGCCCCCAGCGGGTCAGCCTCCCGGTGCGCGCCGCCCGGGCGGACCTGTTCGCCAACGCGATCAACGAGACGCTGATCGCCCGGCCCGGCATCTGGCTCTCCCGGGCGCTGGTGTTCCTCGACAACCGCGGCGTCGACGGTGCCGTCAACGGCGCCGCCGCCCTCCTCGGCGGCACGTCCGGACGCCTGCGCCGGACCCAGACCGGGTTCGTGCGCTCCTACGCCCTCACGATCCTGGGAGGCACCGTCGTGCTCGTCGCGGCCCTGCTCACCGTCGGCAGCGGGTGAGCGGCGTGAGCGCTCTGCTGCTGGCCCTGCTCGTCGTCCCGCTGGTCGGGGCGGCGGCCTGCGCGGCCCTGGCCCGGACCAACGACCGCGGCGCCAAGGCCCTCGGCCTCGGCCTGTCGATCGTCGAGCTCGCCCTCGTCGGCGTGGTGTGGTCGCAGTTCTCGACCGCGCCCGACGCCCCGCGCTTCCAGTTCGCCCTGTCGGTGGAGTGGATTCCCGCCTTCGGGACCCGGTTCGCGCTCGGGCTCGACGGCATCGCGCTGACGATGATCGCGCTGCTCGCGGTCCTGGTGCCGGTCGTGCTCGGCTTCGCGTGGGCCGAGAAGCTCCCCGCCGGGCGCACCGGCGGCGGGTTCACCGCGCTCATGCTCGCCACGCAGGGCGTGCTCGTCGGGGTCTTCGCGGCCACCGACGTCTTCCTGTTCTACGTGCTGTTCGAGGCGATGCTCGTCCCGATGTACTTCATGATCGGGCGCTTCGGCGGGCCGCGCCGGCAGTACGCGGCGGTCAAGTTCTTCCTGTACTCGTTCCTCGGTGGGCTGATCATGCTCGCCTCGGTGATCGGGCTGTTCGTCGCGAGCGACACCCGGCTCGGGCAGGGGACCTTCGACTGGACCGCGCTGCAGCAGATGGCCGCGCAGCTGCCGCTCTCGACCCAGGTCTGGCTCTTCCTGGGCTTCTTCGCGGCCTTCGCGATCAAGGCACCGCTGGTGCCGTTGCACACCTGGCTGCCCGACGCCGGCGCCGAGGCCCCGGTGGCCGGCGGCGTCATCCTGCTCGGCCTGCTCGACAAGGTCGGCGTGTTCGGGTTCCTGCGCTACTGCCTGCCGCTGTTCCCGCTCGCCTCGCGGCAACTGGCCCCGCTCGTGCTCGTGCTCGCCGTCGTCGGCGTGATCTACGGCGCGCTGCTCGCGGCGGTGCAGACCGACATGAAGCGCTTCGTGGCCTACACCTCGATCGCGCACTTCGGCTACATCGCCCTCGGCATCTTCGCGTTCTCCACGCAGTCGATCGCCGGGGCGTCGCTCTACATGGTCAACCACGGCATCTCGACGGCGATGCTGTTCCTCGTCGTGGGCCTGCTCATCCGCCGCGGCGGGTCGGCGTCGATGGCCGACTACGGCGGCGTCGGGCGGGTCGCGCCGCTGCTGTCGGGGATGTTCCTGATCGGCGGGCTGAGCATGCTGTCGCTGCCGGGGACGAACGCGTTCGTCAGCGAGTTCCTCGTGCTCATCGGCTCGTTCCCCCGCGAGCCCGTCTACACCGTGATCGCCACCGTCGGCATCGTGTTCGCCGCCCTCTACGTCCTCTGGGTCTTCCAGCGGGTCATGACGGGGCCGCTGCGCGGGGCCGCGGTGGTCGGGGACGGGCCGGGAGCGGCGTCGGCGGCGGTGATGGGCGACCCGCCCGCGGACACCGACGAGCCCGCCGCCCGCACGATGACGGCCCGCTTCGGCGACCTGACCACGGCCGAGGTCGCGGTGCTCACACCGCTCGTGGCGCTGATCCTGGTGCTCGGGTTCTTCCCCGGTCCGGTGCTCGACGTCCTCGACCCGACCGTGTCCGCGACGATGTCCGAGGTCGGCATGACCGACCCCGTGCCGACGAGCCCCGTTGGAGTCCCGCGATGACCGCCCCGGCGATCCCCACCGTGGACTACGGGGCCCTGGCCCCGGTTCTGATCATCCTCGGCGCGGCGTGCCTGTCGGTGCTGTTCGAGGCGCTGCTGCCGCGGCGCACGCGCGGGCGGGCGCAGCTGGTCCTGACCCTCCTCGCGGTGGGCCTGGCCCTCGTGACCGTGGTGCTGCGGGCCACCTCGGGGACACCCGCCGTGAGCACCCTCGCCGGCGCGATCGCCGTCGACGGCCCCGCCCTGTTCCTCTGGGGCACCCTGCTCGCGCTCGCCGTGCCCAGCGTCCTGCTGCTCGCCGACCGCTCGATCGAGCCCGGCGGGACGTTCGTCGCCGACCCCGACGCGCTGGCGGCGGCGGAGGCCGTGACCGTCGGGGCGCGCGCGTCCGCGTCGGGCTCCGGCCGAGAGAAGCAGCACGCCGATAGGAGCTCGACCCGGCCGGGGACCGGGGGCGCCGGCCGCCCCGGCCGGGCGGCGGACCGCGCCGAGGGTCACACCGAGATCTACGCGCTCGTGCTGTTCGCGCTCGGCGGGATGCTGGTCTTCTGCGCCGCGGACGACCTGCTGACCATGTTCGTCGCCCTCGAGGTGCTCAGCCTGCCGCTGTACCTGCTCTGCGGGCTCGCGCGGCGCCGTCGGTTGGTGTCGCAGGAGGCGGCGGTCAAGTACTTCCTGCTCGGGGCGTTCTCGTCGGCGTTCTTCCTCTACGGGCTGGCGCTGCTCTACGGCTACGCCGACTCGGTCAAGCTCGCGGACATCTCGCTGGCCGCGGCGGGCTCGCTGCGCCCCGACTCGCTGCTGTTCGGCGGGCTGGCGCTGCTGGTGGTGGGCCTGATGTTCAAGGCCTCGGTGGGCCCGTTCCACACCTGGACCCCCGACGTCTACCAGGGCGCGCCGACCCCGGTCACCGCGTTCATGGCGGCCTGCACGAAGGTCGCCGCGTTCGGGGCGATCCTGCGGGTGTTCACCGTCGCCTTCGGGAGCACCGTGTGGGAATGGCGCGGGGTCCTGTGGGGCGTCGCGATCGTGTCGATGGTGGTGGGCGCGGTGCTCGGGCTCACCCAGACCGACGTGAAGCGGATGATCGCCTACTCGTCGGTGGCCCACGCCGGCTTCCTGCTGCTCGGCGCCATGGCGATCACGCCCCAGGGGCTCTCGGCCACGCTGTTCTACCTGCTGGCCTACGGCTTCACCACCGTGGCGCTCTTCGGGCTGGTGACGCTCGTGCGCGGTCCCGACGGCGAGGCCACCCACCTCTCGGCGTGGGCGGGGCTGGGCAAGCGCGCCCCGGTGGTCGCCGCGTCGGTGACCTTCCTGATGCTGGCGCTCGCGGGCATCCCGCTCACCAGCGGGTTCACCGCCAAGTTCGCGGTGTTCTCGGCGGCGCTGGCCGACGGGATGACCCCGCTGGTCATCGTCGCGCTGGTGGCCAGCGCGATCGCGGCGTTCTTCTACCTGCGCCTCATCGTGCTCATGTACTTCTCCGAGCCGGCCGCCGACGGGCCGACGGTGAGTGTCCCCGGACCGCTGACGACGATCGCGATCACGCTCGGCGTGGTCGTCACCCTGCTGCTCGGCGTGATCCCGACCGCCGCCCTCGGATGGGCGAGCGGCCTGTCCTTCCTAGGCTGATGGGCGTGTCCGCGCAGAACCCGACCCCGCCGTCGATCGCCCAGCAGGTCGGCAGCCTCCCCCTGGACGACCCGGCGCTCGCGGCCGCGGTCTCCGAGGGGCTGGACGCGGTCGAGGAGCTGCTGCGCCGCGAGGTGCACAGCGACTACCGGTTCGTCACCGACACCTCGCTGCACCTCATCGACGCCGGCGGCAAGCGGTTCCGGCCGCTGCTGACCCTGCTCGCCGCCCAGCTGGCCGGCGGGACGTCCCCGGAGATCGTGGTGGCCGCCACCTCGGTGGAGCTGGTGCACCTCGCGACGCTCTACCACGACGACGTCATGGACGAGGCGAGCATGCGGCGCGGTGCCGAGAGCGCCAACGCCCGCTGGGACAACACCGTCGCCATCCTCACGGGCGACTACCTGTTCGCCCACGCGTCGCGTCTGGTGTCCGAGCTGGGCCCCGACGCCGTGCGGATCATCGCCGAGACCTTCGCCGAGCTCGTGACCGGTCAGATGCGCGAGACCCGCGGGCCGCGGGAGGGCGAGGACCTCGTCGCGCACTACCTGGCCGTCGTCGCGGAGAAGACCGGCTCGTTGATCGCGACCTCGGGCCGGTTCGGCGCGATGTTCGCGGGCGCGCCCCCCGAGCAGGTCGAGGCGATGGCGCGCTTCGGCGAGCTGATCGGCACCGTCTTCCAGATCTCCGACGACCTCATCGACATCGCGTCGCCGTCGGGGGAGTCGGGCAAGACCCCGGGCACCGATCTCCGCGAGGGCGTGCCCACCCTGCCGGTCCTCCACGCCCTGGCCGGCGACGGCCCCGAGGTGCCGCGCCTGCGCGAGCTGCTCGGCACCGGTGTCGGCGCCCGCGACCTCACCGACGCCGATGTCGAGGAGGCCCTCGGACTCCTGCGCGGCTCGGACGGGATGCGCCAGGCCCGCGAGGTCCTCGACGCCCGTGCCGACGACGCCCGCGCCGAGCTCGCCGCTCTCCCCGCCGGCCCCGCGCGCGACGCCCTGGCCTCGCTGCTCGACTACACCGTGGCGCGCACCGGCTGATTCCTTCGCCGGACGCTCGGCGCGCTGCGATACTCGCCGCGTGGACGTCAGGGTCAGGAACCGGGTGACCGTCACCGGGCGCGAGGGCGCGCCGACGCTCGTGTTCGCCCACGGCTTCGGGTGCGATCAGTCGATGTGGCGACTGGTCGCGCCCGCCTTCGAGAACGATCACCAGGTGGTTCTCTTCGACCACGTCGGAGCGGGCGGCTCGGACCTCTCCGCGTGGAGCCCCGATCAGTACGCCTCACTCGAGGGCTACGCCCGCGACGTGCTCGAGATCTGCGACGACCTCGATCTGCGCGACGTCGTCCTCGTCGGTCACTCGGTCAGCGCGATGATCGGGGTGCTGGCGGCCGACCGGGAGCCCGGCCGGTTCCGCGGCCTGGTCCTGGTCGCCCCGTCGCCCCGCTACGTCGACGATCCTCCCTACCGGGGCGGCTTCGAGGCGCAGGACATCGAGGAGCTCCTCGAGTCGATGGACAGCAACTACCTGGGCTGGTCGGGGGCGATGGCGCCCGTGATCGTCGGCAATCCTGATCGGCCCGAGCTCGGTGAGGAGCTGACCAACAGCTTCTGCCGGACGGACCCCGAGATCGCCCGGCATTTCGCGAGGGTCACCTTCACCTCCGACAACCGGGACGACCTGGCCCGCGTGGCGGTGCCCTGCCTGGTGCTGCAGTGCCGCGAGGACGCGATCGCGCCGCGGGAGGTGGGCGAGTTCGTGCAGGCGCACCTGCCCGACAGCACCCTCGTGGTGCTCGACGCCACGGGCCACTGCCCGAATCTCAGCGCGCCGGAGCAGGTCACCGCAGCCATCCGTGACTGGCTCCCGACCCCCGCGGTGGCGTGACGTGGGCGCCGTCGACGACGAGCGGACACCGTGAGCGAGGACCGACTGCTCCACGCCGAGCTGAACGAGACCGCCGAGGACCTCTACGACAACGCGCCCTGCGGATACCTCTCGACCACGCCCGAGGGGCACATCGTCAGGATCAACGCCACGCTGCTGGCGTGGCTCGGCTACCGGCACGAGGAGGTCGTCGGCCGCCTGCGCTTCGCGGACCTCCTCACCGTCGGCGGCAAGATCTACCACGAGACGCACTTCGCACCCCTGCTGCTCCTCCAGGGCGCCGTGCACGCGGTGGCGCTCGAGATCGTGACCGCCGGCCGTCGCCGGCTTCCGGTCCTGGTCGACGCCGCGGTCAGGAACGGACCTGACAGCTCGCCGGCGCTGGTACGGATCATGATCGTCGACGCGGCGGACCGCCGCGCCTACGAGCACGAGCTGCTCCGGGCCCGCCGACAGGCCGACAGCGAGCGGGACCGCCTCCAGCAGCTGGCCACGACCTTGCAGCGCACGCTGCTGCCACCGGCGCTCCCGCGCGTGCCGGGGCTCGACGTCGCCGCCTACTACCACAGCGCGGCCGTCGAGGAGATCGGCGGAGACTTCTACGACCTCTTCCCCCTCGCGCACGATCGATGGGGGTTCTTCCTCGGCGACGTCTGCGGCAAGGGTCCCGACGCGGCCGTCCTCACCTCGCTGATCCGCTACACCCTGCGCGCGACCGCGGTCTACGACAGCGACCCCGTCTCCGTGCTCGCCACCCTCAACACCAGCCTGCGGCAGGACCGCGAGGCGACGTCGACGGGCTGGTGCACCCTGCTCTACGGCGTCCTCGTCCCGCAGCCTCCCGGCTTCGTCCTCACCCTCGCCGCCGGCGGTCATCCGCCTGCTCTGGTGCTGCGCCACGACGGCACCGTCGACGCTCTGGACACCGTGGGCGGGCACCCCGTCGGTCTCCTCGCCCGACCGCACTTCAGGACCGCCACGACGCTGCTGGAGCCGGGAGACGGTCTGGTCGTCTACACCGACGGGCTGACCGAGGCCCGCCACCCCGACGGCAGCATGCTGGACGAGGGCCTTCCCGGGCTGGTCTCCGAGGTCTTCGGCCGGCCGGCGCAGGAGATCGTCGACTCGCTGGCCGGTGTGCTGACGTCGCTGGGACCGGGGCTCAGCGACGATGCCGCGATCATGGTCTGCACCGTGCCCGGCCCCGCGGCGCGGGCGTCGGGCTGAGCTCCCTGGCGCTCCCTGGGATGATGCCGGGATGGCCGGGGGATCGTCGTACCGGGACCGGGCGCCGGTGCCGGCGCTCGCTGCGCTGGCGTCGTCGGTGTGGATCCAGCAGGTCGGCGACGAGCCGGTGGCCCAGCGGTACGTGCCCCACGGCGGGGCCGAGGTGCGGTGCGTCCTCGGTGTGGAGCCCCGACTGCTCGGCACGCTGACGGCGGCGACGTACCGGCCCATCCCGGCGGGAGGGACGGTGGTCGGTGTCCGGCTGCGTCCCGGTGTGCTCGGCGGACTGGTCGGGCTGCCGGCCGACGAGCTGGCCGACGAGGACGTGACCGGCTCCGAGGTGTGGCGGGACCTCGACCGCGTGACGGACCTGCTCGGCGACGCGCCCTCACCGGAGGCCGCGCTCGACCGGTTGCAGGCGTTCGTCGCACGCTCGGTCGGTCCGCCGGATCCGGTCGTGGACGAGGCCGTGCGGAACCTGATGCCGTGGGGTGGTGGGACCGCCGGGCTCCCGGACCTGGTACCGGTGTCCGAACGCCAGCTGCGACGTCGCTGTCGTGCCGCGGTCGGGGTGGGGCCGAAGGAGCTCCAGCGGATCCTGCGCTTCCACGGCTTCACCGCCCGCGTCCAGGCGGCGGTCGACCGGGGCTCGCCCGGGGACCTCGCGCGCTGGGCGGTCGACGCCGGCTACCACGACCAGGCCCACCTCACGCGGGAGTGCCGCAGGCTGGCGGGCGTGACCCCCGCGGAGTTCCTCGCGCAGTACCGCGCGGCCTGCGGCGGCGCCGACGACCACGACCACGCCGCCGCATACCTGCCGATGCTGCGGCGCGATGACCGTTCCGTACAAGAGCGGAGGGCCCGTCCGGCCTAGCGTCCTGACCATGATCCTCGTGACCGGCGGCCTGGGTTCGATCGGGTCGCACACCGCACGGGCGCTGCTCGACCTCGGGGAGTCGGTCGTGCTCACCGCGCACCGCTCGACCCGGGTGCCCGACTTCCTCGCCGACGAGCCGGACGACCGGGTGATCGTCGAGCCGCTCGACACCGCGGACGGGGCGGCCTTCCTCGACCTCGGGGCGCGGCACCGGATCACCGGCATCGTGCACCTCGCCGCAGCACCCCACGACCTGCCCGACCCCGTCGCGTACCTGCGCACCGAGAGCACCGCGTTGCTCAACGCCCTGGCCGCCGCGACCGCATGGGGCGTGCGGCGGTTCGCCGTCGCGAGCACGATCGCGGTGTACGCCGGGGTGGAGGATCCCCCGTGGCACGAGGACGCCCCGCTCCCGGTGGTGGCCCCGCACCAGATCCCGGTGTTCAAGAAGACCGCCGAGCTGTTCAGCACGCTGGTCGCCGCCCACGCAGGGTTCGAGGTGGTCATCCTGCGCATCGGCACCATCTGGGGTCCGCTCGGGCTGCCCGACTCGCCGTTCTTCGCGCTCCCACGGTTGCTCAGCGCCGCGGTGCGCGGCGAGGACCCCGACCTGAGACCACCCCGGCCCCCCGCGCACGCCGACGACGCAGGAGACCTCTGTTACGTCAAGGACTGCGGCCGGGCCATCGCGCTCCTCATGCTCGCCGACCGGCTGGACCACGGCGTCTACAACGTCTCGAGCGGACGTCTCGTGCGCTACGAGGAGGTCGTCGCCGCGATCAACGCCGCCGTCCCGGGCACGGACCTCGCCCTCCCTCCGGGGCACAGCACGGGCCGTCCGCCCGAGGGCCACCTCGACATCACCCGCCTGCAGCGCGACACCGGCTTCGTTCCCGAGTACGACGTGGACCGGGCCGTGCCCGACTACGTCGGCTGGCTGCGGACCCACGAGGCGTGAGGAGTCCTGACATGGCACGGGTCGTGATCCAGGCCGTGGTGTCGGCGGACGGGTTCATCGCCCTCCCCGACGACACCGTCGGCCCCCTCTTCGACTGGTACGTCAACGGCGACACCACCCTCATCGCCCGGCCGAGCGGGTGGACGTTCTCGGTCTCGCGGACGTCCTTCGAGTACGTCCAGCCGTTCTGGGACGCCATCGCCGTCACCGTGATCGGCCGCCACCTGTTCGACACGACGAACGGGTGGGACGGCAGGCCCGCCGCAGGCGACCATCTGGTCGTCGTCACCCACCGACCCCTGCCCGAGGACTGGCTGGCGGCCCACCCGGACGCCCCGTTCCACGTCGCCGACTCGGTGGAGGCCGGCATCGCCCTGGCCGGGGAGCTCGCCGGCGACGGGCTCGTCGCCGTCGCCGCGGGGGACCTCGGTGGGCAGGCGTTCTCCGCGGGCCTGGTCGACGAGGTCGCCATGGACGTCGCCCCGGTGGTCCTCGGCGAGGGCGTCCGCTTCTTCGGCGCCCACACCGGCACCGTGCTGCTGGACGACGCCGACCGGATCGTCCAGGGCGACCGTGTCCTGCACCTCCACTACACCGTCAGGAAGTGAGCTCAGAAGGTGATGAGCGGCTTGATGATGCCGTCGCGCTTGTGGGCCATCATGTCGAAGGCTTCCTCGACGTCGTCGATGCTCATCCGGTGGGTGGTCATCGGGGTCGGGTCGATCTTGCCGTTGACGAGCAGGCGCATCAGCCGCTCCATCCGGAGGCGCCCACCCGGGCAGAGATCGGTGACGATCTTCTTGCCGGCCATGCCCAGTCCCCACGCGTCCAGCGGCATGACCACCGTCGGGCCGGACTCCCCGTGGTAGCCGACGTTCGACAACGTCCCGCCGGGGCGGGTGGCGTACAGCGCGCCCTCGAACGTCGTCTGGTTGCCCAGCGCCTCCACCGTGGAGTCCGCCCCGCCGTCGGTGAGCTCGATGATCTGCTCGGCCACGTTGCCGGAGGACGGGTCGATCACCACGTCGGCCCCGAAGCGCCGGGACATCTCCGCCCGGTTCTCCAGGCCCTCGACGGTGATGACCAGGCCCGCGCCGCGGAGCTTGGCGCCGAGCGTCGCCGAGAGGCCCACCGCGCCCTGCGCGAAGATCGCGACGGAGCCGCCGACGGGGATGTTGGCGTTCTCCGAGCCGATGATCCCCGTCGAGAGCATGTCGCAGGCGTAGACCGCGGCCTCGTCGGCGAGACCTTCGGGAATGGGGGCGAGGTTGTAGTCGGCGTCGTTGACGTGGAAGTACTCGGCCATGTTGCCGTCCTTCTGGACGGTGAAGCGGTACCCACCGAGCGCGCCACCGCACTGCGAGGTGTGGCCGGCCTGGCAGTTGTCGCACGTCCCGTCCGGGGTGACGGCGTTGACCGCGACCCGGTCGCCCACCGCCACCGTGGTGACGCCCTCGCCGATCTCGTGGACCACGCCGACGCTCTCGTGCCCGAGGAGGCGGCCTTCGGGGACCGGCAGCAGCCCGGCGACGGTGTGCACGTCGGAGGTGCAGATCAACGCCGCGGTGGTCCGCACGACCGCGTCACCCGGGCCGGCCCGGGGGATCGGGCGCTCGACGAGCCCGACCTTGCCCAGGCCCAGGAACGCGAGCGCCTTCATGGTGTCGGCCATCGACGACCTCCCGAGGGTCGTCGCGTCCTCGAACGCGACGCGAGTGAGGCCCACATCACACCCACGAACACGCCGCGAACGCAACAAACGCCGGGCGTCGGCAGATTGCGGTCCGCGGGTCGGACGATCGGTGGTGTGCGACGCGCTTGCGTCTGATCGACAGGTAGGGGAGCGTCTCCGAGGGCCTGTTGTGACCGGCCTTACACCCTCGGCGAGGAGGCCGTACCCCATGAAGCTCGCTCTCTACCTGCCGAACTTCCGCACCGAGGTGACGATCAAGGAGCTCGAGGACCTCACCGACCTCGCCGAGGAGCTCGAGTTCGACTCGGTCTGGACGCTCGACCGGATCGTCGTGCCGGAGGCCTCCGACCGCGAGGGGCTCCAGCACTCGTTCGGCATGATGGACGGGCTCCCCAACGCCCTGCCCGTGGCCTCGAACGGGGGGTGGTTCCAGGGCTACCCGCTGCTCCCGTGGCTCGCCGCACGGACCTCGAGGATCCGGATCGGCCAGAGCATCATCGACACGCCGTTCCGCGCGCCCGGGGTCCTCGCCGCGGAGCTGGCCACCATCGACCACCTGTCGAACGGCCGGCTCAACGTCGGCCTCGGGGCAGGCTGGATGCCCGAGGAGTTCGCTGCCGCAAGCGCGGCGCACATCTTCCCGAAGCGGCACAAGCACGTGCGGGAGACGATCGAGGTCCTGCAGGGCGTGTGGGCCAACGAGCACTTCGAGTACCACGGCGAGTTCGCCGACTTCGACCTGTGCGGGTTCGGCGCGAAGCCGCTGCAGCAGCCGCGTCCTCCGATCTTCATGAGCGGCCTCAAGGACCCGCTGCGCTCGGCGAAGCGCATCACGAAGTACGACCTCGACGGGTGGATCGGGATCCAGGACTCGCCGGACAGCCTCGGGAAGTGGCTCACCGCGATCGACGAGCAGTTCGAGGAGATCGGGAGCCCGAAGCGGTCCAAGGACCTCGAGATTCTGCAGCATGATCTGGACGGTGATCACCGAAGAGGAGACCGACCAGACCGACAACGGTGTCCCCTCCAACCTGCTGGTGGGCACCGCCGGCCAGATCACCGACCGGCTCAAGCGCTACAAGGAGGCCGGGCTGACGATGCCCCTGATCTGGCCCCCGTTCACCGACGTCCCGGTGTCGAAGACGCTCGACGACCTCAAGCGCATCAAGAACGACATCATGCCCCAGGTCGAGGCCGTCTAGGTCGGCGCGGAGCCCCGATCGCGGTGCAGATGAACGAGACGCTCTGGCGCCCCACCGCGGCGCGTATCGAGAACTCCGCGCTGCGCGCCTACCTGGACTGGTTGGAGGAGCGTGAGGGGCGGGCGTTCGAGGATCACGACGCCCTCTGGGCCTGGTCGGTGGAGGACCTGGACCGCTTCTGGCTCTCCCTCGTCGACTACTACGAGGTCGAGTTCTCCGCACCGTGGACGCAGGTGCGCACCGCCGACCCGATGCCGCACACCCGGTGGTTCACCGGCGCGCGGCTGAACTGGGCCCAGCACGCGCTGCGCCGCGGGGCGGACGACCACATTGCGCTGGTCTGCGTCCAGGAGGGCGGGCGGCCAGGGCGGGAGATCACCTGGGGTGACCTGCGCCGCTCGGTGGCGGCCGCGGCCGGCTGGCTGCGCCGGGCCGGCGTGCGTCCCGGCGACCGGGTCGGCGCCTATCTGCCGAACACCGAGCACGCGGTGATCGCCTGCCTCGCCACCGCCGCGGTCGGCGCGGTGTGGGCGTGCTGCTCCCCGGACTTCGGCGCCGACGGGACCATCGGGCGCCTCGCGCAGCTCGAGCCCAGCGTGCTCATCGCGGCCGACGGCTACCACTGGAACGGCAAGGAGATCGACCGCGGCGACGTGGTCGCGCAGCTGCGCGAGAACCTCCCGACGGTGCACCACGTCGTGCACGTCCCCTACCTGTTCGATCGACCGCACCCCGGCGGCTCGACGTCGTGGGACGACCTGCTGGGCGGTGGTGAGACGGGCGGGGACGAGCCGCTGGTGTTCGAGCAGGTCGAGTTCTCCCACCCCCTGTGGGTGCTGTTCACCTCCGGCACCACGGGGCTGCCCAAGGGCCTGGTGCACGGCCACGGCGGGATCACGCTGCAGGGACTGATGTGGTCCGGGCTGTACGGCGGGCTGCGCTCCGGCGAGCGGATGTTCACCTACACCTCGACCGGCTGGGCGCTGTGGAACATCGAGCTGGGCGCGCTCACCCAGGGCGCGAGCATCGTGCTCTACGAGGGCAGCCCCAACCATCCGGCGGGCGCGGTCTGGGAGGTCGCGGCACGCACCGGGGCGGACCTCATGCTGATGGGCGCCGCCGTGGTCACCGCCACGGCGAACGCGGGGGTCTCGCCCCGGCAGGAGCACGACCTGAGCAGGCTGCGGCACCTGATGCTCAGCGGCTCGGCGCTGCCCCCCGACGGCTACCACTGGGTGATGGAGCACGTCAGCCCGGACCTCCGGATCGACTCGACCAGCGGCGGCACCGACATCTCCGGCTCGTTCGTCGGCGCCAACGAGTACGCCCCGGTCCAGGTGGGCCGCATCGGCGGCCCGCTCGCCGGTGTCGACTGCGCGGCATGGGACGAGGACGGCCGGCCCGTCGTCGACGAGGTGGGGGACCTCGTGATCACCCAGCCGATGCCGTCGATGCCGGTGTACCTGTGGAACGACCCCGACGCCGTCCGCTACACCGAGTCCTACTTCGACACCTGGCCCGGCGTGTGGCGGCACGGGGACTGGGTGACCATGCACTCCGACGGCGGCGTCTCCATCCACGGCCGGTCGGACTCGACGCTCAACCGCGGCGGCGTGCGGCTGGGCAGCAGCGACTTCTACGACGTGCTCGAGACGATGCCGGAGATCGCCGAGACCCTGGTGATCGGGGTCGACCTGCCCGACGGCGGGTACTGGCTGGGGCTGTTCGTGGTCCCGGCGCCCGGGCACGAGCTGGACGACGCGCTCGAGGACAAGATCGTGACCACCCTGCGGACACGCCTGACGCCCCGTCACACACCGGACGAGATCCTCTCCGCACCCGCCGTGCCGCACACACTGACCGGCAAGCGCCTCGAGGTCCCGATCAAGAAGCTGCTGTCCGGCCGGCCGCTGGAGAAGGCCGCGAACCTCGCCTCCGTCGACGACCCGGACGCGCTGCGCTGGTACGCGCGCTTCGCGGCGGACCGGCGGAGCTCGTCGGGCTGAGCGTCCCTCACCGACGAGAGGGGGAGCGCACGTGCGCCTGGGCGCGACGCTGACGCACCTGTCCCCGGCGCCGCCGGTCGCGCTCGCCCCGTGGGCGCGCCGCCTGGTCGGTGCGGGTTTCGAGAGCCTGTGGACACCCCAGGTCGTCGGACGCGGCTCCCTCGTCCCGGATCCGTTCGTGACGTTGGCGGTGGCCGCCACGGCGACCGCCGGTGTGGAACTGGGCACGGCCACCGTGCAGGTCCCGCTCCACCATCCTGCGGACCTCGCCCACCGGGTCCTGTCGCTGGTGTCCGTGTGCGGCGACCGCCTGACTCTCGGCGTCAGCCCGGGGTCCACCGACGCCGACTTCGCGACCTTCGACCGGGACTACGCCGCGCGCTTCGGCACGTTCGACGAGAACCTGGCGCGGCTGCGGGTCCTGCTCGCCGACGGCCGGGACGAGCGCGCCGACCTCGCCCCCGCTCCCGCGGCCGACGGCGGGCCGCCGCTTCTTCTCGGCTCGTGGGGCGCCAAGGTCGAGAGGGCGGCCCGGGAGTTCGACGGCTGGCTGGCTTCGGCCTACCGCCGCACGGCCGACGAGATCCTCGCCGCTCACGAACGGTACCGGGCCGCCGGTGGCCGCCGGGCGATCGTCTGCGCCATCCAGCTGTCCGGACGGGACGACCTCGGGCCGACCGGCGAGCTGCTCCAGCGCTGTGCGGAGGCCGGCTTCGACGACGCCGTCGTGCTGATCGAACCGGGCGGGCCGGATCCCGAACTCGTCAGAGCCCTCTTCCCGTGAGGGCACCGGACGCGGTGCTACCGTGTCCCGACCGCTTGCAACTCGCAATCACTTGGGAGTGCCGATGACGGACACCACCTGTCACATGTCGATCTCGCTCGATGGCTTCGTCGCCGGGGCGGACCAGAGCCGCGACGACCCGCTCGGCAAGCGTGGCGTCGAGGTGCACCGCTGGCACATCGGAGACCCACGGGCGAACGAGGCCGACGAGATCGCGACCGGGTGGCTCATGCGTCCCCGCGGGGCCTACGTCATGGGCCGCAACATGTTCGGGCCGATCCGCGGCCAGTGGGACGAGGACTGGCGCGGCTGGTGGGGGCCCGAACCGCCCTACCACGCGCCGGTGTTCGTGCTCACCCATCACGCCCACGAACCGATCGAGATGGAAGGTGGGACGACCTTCCACTTCGTCACCGAGGGTTTCGAGGCTGCCTACGCGCAGGCGTCCGAGACCGCAGGCGACAAGGGCGTGGACATCGCCGGGGGCGCCTCCACCGCCCGGCAGGCGTTGATCGCCGGCGTGATCGACGAGCTCACCCTGGACATCGCCCCGACCCTGCTCGGGGCGGGCGAGCGCATGTTCGACGGCGTCGACACCTTCGGTTTCGAGCCCGTCGAGGTGCTCCATTCACCGCTCACCACGCACATCCGCTACCGCCGACCGGGAGCGGACCGCCCGTAGCCGGCCCCAGGGCTTGATCACCGAGAGCGCGATCGCGACGAGGAGGAGGGTGGGCGAGACGGTCGGCGGGTAGATCAGGTCGCTCAGGTCGAACGTCACCACCTCGCCGGAGGCGACGCGGCGTGCGAGGTCGGCCTGCTCGTGGACCTCGGTGCGCAGCGAGACGAGGACCAACCCGGTGAGGACGAGGTTGAGCACGAGCTTGACCGCCACCCACCAGTACCGCAGAACGCCCCACTTGCTGCCGAGGCCCAGGACGATGCCGGAGAGCAGGCAGAGCAGGCCGCAGACCAGGAGCGGCCAGATCGACACCAGCTCGAGGGCCTGCAGGCTGAACGCGAGGGTGCCGGGCTCGTCGGTGGTCATCGCCCTGACGATGAGGACGGCCATGGCGACATCGACACCCAGCCAGGCCCCCGCGGAGGCGATGTGGGTGATGAGCACGGCGCGACGGGTGCGCGTTCCGAGTCGCGGCCAGCGGGCGGTCACGACGTCACCCGCGATCGCCGGGGGGCGTGGCGGGCTCCCGGTCGGAAGACCGCCAGGAGGCCCGCCCCACTGATCATCGTGACGTGGTAGATCGCCACCAGCACCAGCGCGTACTGGTTGTCGGTGTAGGCGGGGCTGCCGACGGTGTCGGCGTGGTCCACCGCGAACCGCAGCGCGGCCGGCGAGACGCCGACCGTCACCACGACGGTCGCGACGACCAGCGCGAGCTTCGCCGGGACCCACCACCGCCACCAGCCGGCCGGACGGCGCCGGCCCGCCGTCAGCGTGAGCAGCAGGCCGGTGACCGCGACGCCGATCGCCGCCGGGCGCGCGACCCAGACGACGAGGAGCTCGTGCACCGCGTAGCCGGTGCGGACGGTGGCCGGGTCCCGGCTGTCGAACAGCCAGAGGGTGAGGACGACGAACGCCGAGGTCACCCCCAGCCACCCGAGGCCGGCGGCCAGGTGCAGCAGGAGGAGGACGCGCCGGGCGGACGCACCCGGACCCGAGCGAGGCCGAACGCTCCCGTCGGCCGGGAGCTGCGACGTCGGAGCAGTGGTGGGCATGGTGGGAGCCTCCGTGGCGCGCCGGGTCGTGTCGTCCGTCCGGCGACGACGTCGCGGGTACGTCGGAGCACGTAGGAGGTCAGTGCCGTCGACGGCGTCCCCGGATCAGGCAGCCCCGCTTGGTCACGTCCAACGGGGTCGCGACGCGACCGGCCGCGCGACGGGCCTCGTCCTCGTCGAGCCCGCGCCCCCGCAGGAACAGCCTCAGTGCGCCGGGGTCGGGCAGGTGGATCAGCGGTGCGTCCCACCGCTCGACCTCGACCACGTCGAACTCGACGGCGACGATCGCGGCGGCGTCCTCGGCGTCGAACGTGCCCGGCGATCCCCAGCCGGGGAGGACCGACGCCAGCTCCGGGTCGTTGTCCCGCGCCGAGGTGCAGGCGACGAACCATCCGCCGGGCTCGAGCACGCGCGCGGCCTCGCGCAGCGCCGCACGGGGATCGTCGAGGTGGTAGAGGACCCACAGGCACGCCGCGGCCGGGAACGACGCATCGCGGAACGGCAGCGCGCGGAGGTCGGCGCGTACCGCCGGCCGTGGGGAGCGTGCGACGTGCGCGGCGGCGTCCACCACGACGGTCCGGAGTCCCTCGACCGCGAGCGCCCGGGCCAGCGTGCCGGTGCCGCCACCCAGGTCGAGGACCGTCACGACGCCCGTGCTCGCCAGCCCGCGGGCGACCGGGCCGTGGACGTCTCCGATGCGGGAGAACGCCGCGGTCGACGCCTGGTTGGCCGCGAAGCGGTCGGGATCTCGGTCGTAGTCGGCGGGCAGTGGGCACCGTGCGGGTTCCGGCATCTCGTACTCCCCGGGGCGTAGTCGCGTTGTCGTCCGGCGCCGGACGCGTCCGGCCGCGTTCGAGAACACGCTCTCCGGCACCCGAGGCCCGAGGGACGGGCCACCGGAGAGGAGTCGGTCATGTCGAACACGCTCTCGCCCGCCGCCCGCACCCACGTGGTGAGTCTCGTCGTGGCGTGTGTCGGATTCCTGGTGCTCCTCTTCGCCGGCGTCCCGGAGCTGCAACCGTTCCCGCCGGGCGTCCCGGTGCTGCTGGCCGCGGCGGCCGCGGTGCTCGTGTTCCCGCGCCGGCGCTGGGTCCCGCTGATCGGTGTGGCCCTGTGCCTCGTCATCGCCTTCGGCGCCTTCGCCATCTATGAGGGAACGCTGATCCGGCTGGCCGACCCCGCGGCGGTCGTGCCGTGGGTCGGCACGGTGCTGCAGATGGGCGGGGTGATCGCGGCGATCGTGGCCGGGGCGGTCGCCGCGCTGTCGTCGCGGCGCAGCCGGTCCCGACAGGCCTGAGCGGGCGAGGTCGGCCGGGGGCCCGCGCCGGGCCTCCGGTCGGCGGCACGCGCAGCGAACGGCTCCGCCGGTTCGGCCCGATCCAGGAGCTCGCGGTGCCGCGCGGTTCGTCGTCGGTACACACGTCCGTCCCCGCTCCGGGTGGCCTGGTCAGGCGTTCTGCCGCGCGCGACGGGTGCGACGCTACGAACGCGCCGAGCCGAGGTCTTGAACGGATTTCACCGTCGCGACCCACCGCCGCCGGGTGCGACGGCCACGGGTCGTGCGCACCGGTGCCTACGCCCGCCGACGTAGTCGCGGAGCCGCTCCCGGACCGTCGCGCTCGGCCCCGCCGGCCGCCGACACTGGGACCATGTCCGGCGTCGAGACCACACCCGCGACGGTCGGGGGACCGGTCGGAGGTCAGGTGCGCGAGAACCGGGCGGCCCGCGACCGGCGGTGGGCCCGGCCGCCGTCGGTGGACGCCGCCCTCGTCGGCGCGCTCACGGTGCTGTCCGTCGTGTCCCTGCCGGCCCTGGATCTCATGAGCGCCCGCGACCGTCCGGCGGATGCCGTGGCGGTCGTGCTCGTGCTGCTCGCCGGTGCGGCCACGGCCGTCCGCGGTCGCTGGCCCCTCGCGGCGGGCCTCGTGGTCGGCGGCCTGGTCGCGGCGTACCTCGCCGTCGGCTACCCCTACGGTCCGCTGTTCGGCCTCGTCGTGCTGACCGTCTACGCCGCCGCCCGCCATCGGCCGGTGTCCCGTTCGGTCCCGCTCGCCGCCGTGGTCTACGTGCTGCTCTCCGCGCACCTGTGGACCAACGACGCCGCCCTGCCCGGGCCGACAGGGCTCCTGCCCCTGCTCGCCTGGGTCGCGATCCCGTTCACCGTCGGCGTCGCGCGCCGGCTCGTGGTCGACGCCCGGACCCGCGAGCGCGAAGCCTCCGACCAGCGCCTCGTCGACGCCGAACGGCTCCGGCTGTCGCAGGAGGTGCACGACGTGGTCGGTCATGGGCTGGCTGCCATCCAGATGCAGGCCGACATCACCCTGCACCTGACCGCGCCGCGCCCCGAGCAGACCCGCGCCGCGCTGGAGGCGATCAGCGAGGCCAGCGGCTCCGCGCTCGAGGACCTGCGCACCACCCTGGCCTCCGTCCACCGTGCGGGCGACCCCGCCTCGACGGCGCCGACGCCCGGCCTGGCTCGGGTCGCGGAGCTGTGCCGCCGCGTCGAGGACGCCGGCGTCTCGATACGCCTCGACGTCGAGGGCGACCCCCGGCCCCTGCCCGCGGTGGGCGACGTGGTCGCCTACCGGGTGCTGCAGGAGTCGCTCACCAACGTCATCAAGCACTCCGCCCACCAGCACGCGACCGTGCGCATCTCCCACACCGCGCGCGCCGTGACCATCGAGGTGACCAACCAGGACCTCGGCACGGCGCCGGTCGACGGCATCGGGATCACCGGGATGCGGCGACGGGTCACCCGCCTCGGCGGCACCTTCCGCGCCGGTCCTGGCGCGCACGGCCGGTCGTTCCAGGTCCGCGCCACCCTGCCCCGAGCCCCGGAGGACCGGTCGTGATCTCCGTGCTGCTCGTCGACGACCAGGACCTGGTCCGGATGGGGCTGCGCACCCTGTTCGACAGCGAGGACGGCTTCGCGGTCGCGGGGGAGGCCGCCGACGGCTCCGCCGCGGTCGAGCGCGCCGCCGCCACGAGGCCCGACGTCGTGCTCATGGACATCCGCATGCCCGGGGTCGACGGCCTCGAGGCGACCCGCCGCATCACCGCGGACCCCGACCTCGACCAGGTCCGGGTGATCGTGCTGACCACCTTCGACCACGACGAGTACGTGTTCGACGCCCTGCGCCACGGGGCGAGCGGCTTCCTGCTCAAGAACACGCCGCCCGCCGACCTGCTCGCCGCCGTCCGGACCGTCGCCGAGGGCGCCGCTCTCCTGGCCCCGACGGTCACGCGCACCCTCATCCGCGAGTTCGTCCGGGCGACCCCCCGCCGGCCCACCCCGCACCCGCGCCTCGGCGACCTCACCGCCCGCGAGCGCGAGATCGTGTCCCTCGTCGCGCAGGGCCTCACCAACCACGAGATCGCTGCGCAGCTCGTCGTCAGCCCGGCCACCTCACGCACCCACGTCAGCCGCGCCATGATCAAGCTCGGCGCCCGTGACCGCGCGCAACTCGTCGTGTTCGCCTACCAGTCGGGCCTCGCCTGACCGTGAGGGTGGGTGAAATCCCTTCAAGACACCGACCGGTCGTCCGCCCTAACCTCCCCTCGGAGGTGACTGACGTGGCCTCGATCGAGGACGTTCGATGGCTGGGCTCGAACCTGGAGCGCTCGTACCCCGTCTACGTCCGGGGCAGCCTGAGGTTCCGCGTCAAGCAGATCGTCTACGTCGCGTTCTCGCTCGACGAGGCGGAGATGGGCTTCGCGTTCCCCAAGGAGGAGCGGGCGGCACTCGTCGCGGGGCAACCTCATCGCTTCCACCTCCCGCGGCCGTCGGAACTGCGGTTCAACTGGGTGGAGGCGGACCTCGCCGCCCTCGATCCGGTGGAGGCCCGCGAGTTCGTGGTCGACGCCTGGCGCATGGTCGTGCCGAAGATGCTCTCCCGCGCCTACGACCTCGCCCACCCCGAAGGTCCGGGGTGAAGTCCGTTCAAGACACATGCGGCTCGTCCTTCCTAGCGTGCCCGCTCGGAGGTGACCGATGCGGATCATCGTGGTGGGCGGGAGTGCGGCCGGGCTGTGCGCGGCGATGGTGCTGGCACGCGGCGGGCACGACGTCACGGTGCTGGAGCGCGATCACGTGGAGCCCGCGGCGGACGTCGAGGCCGCGGCAGCCGGCGCGCACCGTCCGGGGGCGCCGCAGATCATGCAGCCCCACGTCCTGCTCACGACCTTCCGGGAGGTTCTGTGCGAGCGGCTGCCCGACGTCGCCGACGCCCTCCTGCGGGTCGGGGTACGGGACGCGTCGCTGGAGAGCCAGATGCCGGGGACCCTGCGGGACCGATCGCCGCGTCCCGGGGACGACCGGCTCCGGCCGCTGATGACCCGGCGGTCGACGCTGGACTGGGTGCTCGTCCGGGCGGCGGCCGCCGAGCCGCGCGTCGACCTGCGGCACGGCGTCGCGGTCACGGGCCTGCGTGCGGACGGCGGTGATCCGCCCCGCGTGCGCGGGGTGTCCACCGACCACGGCGCCGTGCCGGCGGACCTGGTGGTCGTCGCCGCGGGTCGCCGCGCCCCGCTCGAGCGCTGGCTCACCGCCGTCGGCGCGCGACCGCGCCCGCTCGCCGTCGCCCCGTGCGGTCTCGCCTACTACGGTCGGCAGTACCGGGTGCGGGGCCGCGGGCTACCCGGCCCGACCACCACCCGCATCGTCGCCGGACTCGACGAGTTCACCGCCGGCATCTGGGCCGGCGACAACGCCACCATGCAGCTGGCGGTGGCCCCGCTCGTCTCCGACCAGCGATTCCGCTCCGCCCGGGACCCGGTCGTCTTCGAGGACGTGCTGCGCGTGGTGGCGTTCCTCCGGCCGTGGCTCGACGTGCTCGAACCCACCACCGAGGTCGTCGTGATGGGCGGGCTGCACAACACCCTGCGCCGCCTCGCCGTCGGTGGCCGGCCGGTGGCGACCGGGGTGAGCGCGATCGGCGACGCGGTCTGCACGACCAACCCGACCTTCGGGCGTGGCCTCAGCATGTCCCTGCGCACCGTCGCCGACCTGAGCGACACGGTGGCGGCCGGCGAGGACCCCGCGGAGCAGGCGGTCGCCATGGACCGCGCCGTCGAGGAGCACGTCGTCCCCTTCTACCTCGACCAGGCCCGCGCCGACGCGGCCCGCCTGGCGATGCTGCGCCACACGGTGCACGGCCATCCGCGACCCCCCGAGCCCGCCCGCACCTCGGACCTGACGTTCCCCGAGCTCCGGGCCGCCGCTGCGCGCGACCCACTGGCGTTCCGTGCGGTGTGCCGCATCATGGGCATGGTCGGCACTCCCGAGGACGCCTACGGCGACCCCGAACTCGTCGCGAGGGTGCGCGACGTGTCCGCCGTCGACGCGCCGTCGACGCCCGGACCGAGCCGGGCACGGCTCGAGGCCGCTCTCGCGGGTGGACCGGTGGGCGTGGAGGGCGCCGGACGGGGAGGTGAGCGGTGACGCCCGACGTCCTCGCCGCGCCCGTGGCCAAGCCCGAGTCCACCCGAGCCCGAGCCCGAGCAGGCACGGTGGCCGCGGGTGCACGCCACGCCGCACCCGGCGCTCCGTCCGCTGCTCGCGCGTGACCACCTGGGGATCGCCGCCCCGACCGCGCCCCGCCACCTCGTCGTCCCAGCGTCCGCGACGGTCAACCTGGTGATCAAGCTGGCGGACTCACCCCACCGAACCCCGACGTTCGTGATGGGTCCGCACGCCGGTCACATCGTGGTCGACGGGGCCTGCGCCCCGTCCTACGTCGAGGTCTCGCTGGAGCCGCTGGGCGCCTACACCGTCCTGGACCTGCCGATGGACCAGCTCGGGAACGGTGCCGTCGACCTCGCCGACCTCATCGGGCCGGCCGGACCCGACCTGGCCGAGCGGCTCCGCGACGCCACCGCCTGGCCCGAGCGCTGGGCGCTGGTCGACGAGCTCCTGCTGCGACGGTGCGCGCGCGGCCCCCGGCCGCATGCCGAGGTCCGGTACGCGTATCAGCGACTCGTGGAGACCGCCGGCTCGGTGCCCATCGGAGCGCTGGCCCGCGAGGTGGGCTGGAGCCACAAGCACCTCATCCACCGCTTCACCCGGCAGGTCGGGCTGCGCCCGAAGACCGCGGCCCGTCTGGTGCGCCTCGACGCCGTCCGGCGGCGCCTGGATCGACCCGGTGCGCCGCGCTGGGAGCAGGTCGCCGCCGAGACCGGCTACGCCGACCAGGCCCACTTCGTCCGCGAGTTCCACGCCCTGACCGGCACCACACCGACCGACTACGCCGCCCGGATCGCCCGCTACCGCGACAGGTCGTGAGCCCATCGCGATCCGCTCGGCGCCCGAGGACGAAGCTCGTCACGTGCACCCCGTCCTGGACCTCCTCGCCCGCCGCCGTGAGCGCGGCGATCGTCCCGGCGCGCGCGGCGACGACCGCCGCCTCGTGCTCGCCGTCGAGGGCGGCGGCAGCCGGGCGACGCTGTCGGGCGGGATGGTGCTCGCTCTCGAGGAGCTCGGGCTCTCGCATGCCTTCGACGCCGTGTACGGCGCGTCGGCAGGCACGATCAACGGGGTGTGGTTCGTCATCGGGCAGGCCCACCGTGGCATCCCCGCCTGGTACCGCCCCGGGGTCATGACGCGGGTGACGGGCCTGGCGCGGATGCTGGCGGGCCGGCCCCTGGTCGACATGAAATGGGTGGTCGACGAGTTCTACCGCGACACGGTGCCGGTGGACTGGGAGGCCGTGCGCACCTCCGAGGTCCCGCTGCACCCGATGGCCACCGACGCCGACGACGGTTCCTCGGTGGACCTGCGGGCGCACGTCACCGACGTCGACACGCTCACCCGCGCCGTGCGCGCCAGCACCCACCTCCCGGTGCTGGGCGGCCCGCCGATCGACCTCGGCGGCCGCCGCTACCTCGACGCCGCGCTGGCCGAGACGCTGCCGTTCCGCACCCCGCTCGAGCACGGCGCCACCGAGGTCCTGCTCCTCCGGACCCGCCGCGCCGACGACCCGGCCCAGCCTCCGTGGCGCTCGGGGGACCTGCTCGCGCGCGCCGTCCTGTCCCACGGCGCCCCCGGCGCGGCCGCGGCGTGGCGCACCCGCCACGAGCGCCAGGTCGCCGACGACGCGTGGCTGGCCGGGCCGGGCCGCGACGTCGTCCTCGCCGTCCACCCGGGGGCCGGGACCGCTCACGTCGGTCAGCGCGAGACCGACCCCGATCTCCTCCGCCAGGCGGTCGACGACGGCCGCACGGCCGTGCGGGAGGCGCTGGCGGCGCTCACCGTCTGACCGTCTACTGCTCGTGCTCCGGGGTGGGCTGGACGGCCCAGGTGTCCTTGCCCTTCAGCAGCGCGGCCAGGGTGTCCCCGCGCTGCGCCGCCTGCTCCTTGGCCGCGTCGACCTGCGCGCGGGCGCCGTCGTCGTAGGTGGGGCGGGCGACCTGGCGGAAGATGCCGGTGACGGTGTGGGTGAGATCCTGGTCGGAGAGCCGCGAGAGCGCGAACGCCTGCGTCGGGTCCTCCTCGTCGGCGTGGTGGACGACGAGGGCGTCCGCACCGACGTCCGCGACCTTCGCCACCTCCAGCCCGCCGGACGCCGACCGCACGACGCCGAACTCGCCGTCGTTGCCGAAGCGGACCGGTTCGCCGTCGACCAGCGGGATCAGCCGCTGGGCCGCGCCGTCGCCCTTGCGCAGGACGTCGAACGAGCCGTCGTTGAAGATCGGGCAGTCCTGGAAGATCTCGACCAGCGAGGCGCCACGGTGCGCGGCCGCCTGGCGCAGGACCTCGGTGAGGCCCTTGCGGTCGGAGTCGAGCGCGCGACCGACGAACGTCGCCTCGGCACCCAGGGCCAGCGAGATCGGGTTGAACGGCGCGTCGACCGAGCCCATCGGCGTCGACTTGGTGACCTTGCCGACCTCGGAGGTCGGCGAGTACTGACCCTTGGTCAGACCGTAGATCCGGTTGTTGAACAGCAGGATCGTGATGTTCATGTTGCGGCGCAGCGCGTGGATCAGGTGGTTGCCGCCGATGGAGAGCGCGTCGCCGTCGCCGGTCACGACCCAGACCGACAGGTCGGGGCGGGTGACCGCGAGCCCGGTGGCGATCGTCGGCGCACGCCCGTGGATGGAGTGCATGCCGTAGGTGTCGAGGTAGTACGGGAACCGGGAGGAGCACCCGATCCCCGAGACGAAGACGATGTTCTCGCGCTTGAGACCGAGCTCGGGCAGGAACGAGCGCACCGAGGCGAGCACGGCGTAGTCGCCGCACCCCGGGCACCAGCGCACCTCCTGGTCGGAGGTGAAGTCCTTGGCCTTCTGCGTCTCGTCGGTGGTCGGGACGAGGTCCAGGCCACCCAGGGGCATGGGCAGGTCCGTAGCGGTCATGCGGGCAGATCCCCCTTCACGGCGTCGGTGAGGACGCCGGCGAGCTCTTCGGCCTGGAACGGCAGGCCGGCGACCTTGGTGTAGGAGTGCGCGTCGACCAGGTACTTCGCGCGGAGCAGCATCGCGAGCTGCCCGAGGTTCATCTCCGGGACGATCACCCGGCGGTAGCCGCGCAGCACGTCGCCGAGGTTGGCGGGCAGCGGGTTGAGGTGACGGACGTGGGCCTGGGCCACGTCGAGGCCCGCCGCGCGGACACGGCGACACGCGGCGCCGATCGGCCCGAAGGACGAGCCCCACCCGAGGACGAGCACCTCGGCGGCGCCCGACGGGTCGTCGACCTGGATGTCGGGGACCGGGATGCCGTCGATCTTGGCGCGGCGCAGCCGGGTCATCCGGTCGTGGTTGTCCGGGTCGTAGGAGATCGTGCCGCGCCCGTCGGCCTTCTCCAGCCCGCCGATGCGGTGCTCCAGACCCGGCGTGCCCGGGACGGCCCACGGACGGGCGAGGGTGTCGGCGTCGCGCAGGTACGGCCAGAACTCCCCGGAGCCGTCCGGGGCGTTGACCTCGGTGGCGAACTCGACCCTCAGGTCGGGCAGCGTCGAGACGTCCGGGACGTTCCACGGCTCCGAGCCGTTGGCGATCGAGCCGTCGGACAGCAGGAACACCGGGGTGCGGTACTTCAGCGCGATCCGGACCGCCTCGATGGCGGCGTCGAAGCATTCGGACGGCGAGGCCGGCGCGACGATCGGCACCGGCGCCTCCCCGTTGCGCCCGTACATCGCCTGCAGCAGGTCGGCCTGCTCGGTCTTGGTCGGCAGCCCGGTCGAGGGCCCGCCGCGCTGCACGTCGAGGATCAGCAGCGGTAGCTCGAGGGCCACCGCCAGCCCGATCGTCTCCGACTTCAGGGCCACACCCGGCCCGGAGGTCGAGGTGACGCCCAGCGCGCCCCCGAACGCGGCCCCGAGCGCCGCGCCGATACCGGCGATCTCGTCCTCGGCCTGGAACGTCGTGACCCCGAAGCCCTTGTGCTTGCTGAGCTCGTGGAGGACGTCGGAGGCCGGGGTGATCGGGTAGGTCCCGAGGAACACCGGGAGGTCGGCCTGCTGCCCGGCGGCGACCACGCCGTAGGCGAGCGCGAGGTTGCCGGTGATCTGGCGATAGGTGCCCTGGGCCAGCTGCGCCGGGGCGACCTCGAAGGTCACCGCGAAGCTCTCGGTGGTCTCGCCGTAGTTCCAGCCCGCGTGGAAGGCGAGGATGTTGGCCTCGGCCAGCTCCGGCTTCTTGGCGAACTTCTCGCGCAGGAAGGCCTCGGTGTCGGCGGTGCCGCGGTGGTACATCCACGACAGCAGTCCGAGGGCGAACATGTTCTTCGCCCGCTCGGCGTCCTTCTTGCTCATCCCGGTGGGCTCGAGAGCACCGCGGGTCAGGGTGGCCATCGCGACCTGGTGCACCGTGTACGGCGCCAGCGAGTCGTCGTCGAGGGGGTTGGACTCGTAGCCGACCTTGGTCAGGTTCCGCTTGGTGAACTCGTCGGTGTTGACGATCAGCATCCCGCCGTGCGGCAGGTCGCGGATGTTCGCCTTGAGCGCGGCGGGGTTCATGGCCACGAGCACGTCGGGCCGGTCGCCGGGCGTGAGGATGTCGTAGTCGGCGAAGTGGAGCTGGAAGCTCGACACCCCGGGGAGGGTCCCGGCAGGGGCCCGGATCTCGGCCGGGAAGTTCGGCAGGGTCGCGAGGTCGTTGCCGAACGCCGCCGCCTCGGAGGTGAAGCGGTCTCCCGTGAGCTGCATGCCGTCGCCGGAGTCGCCGGCGAAGCGGATCACGACCCGGTGGGTCTGACGGACCTCGCGCGCCGGCGGTGAGGCCGACCCGCCGGAGCCGACCTCGGTGTCAGTGCTCATCGAGCTCTTCCGTCCCTTCGCATGCCCCTCGCCCCACGACGGAGACTTCGGTGATCGCCGTCGACGGTCAACAATTCAGGCTAACCTCACCCGCTCGGCCCGCGCGGAGGACCCGGGGCGGGTCACACCCTGGACCGAAAAAGCCCGTTCACCTGTTCTTCGTGGCGGAACGCACGCGCTCCAGCCCGGCGCGGAAGCCCTCGGAGTTCAGCGAGTCCAGCTGCGGCCCGACCTCGACCTCGACGGCCTCGCGGTGCCGCGTCAGGGCGCCCGTCGCCCGCACGCTCGCCTTCGTGGCGACGACCAGCTCGCGCGGTGCCGCGGCCGACGTCGACGCCATGCGCAGCGCCTCGGCGACCGCCGCCGACCGGCCGTCGGCACCTTCCCCGCGGGCGACCTTGAGCACCAGACCGACCTCGGCGGCGCGCGTGGCGTCCAGGCCCTCGCCCCCGAGCAGCATCGCCATCGTCGTCTGCGGCCCGACGATCCGCTGCGCCATCCACGTCATCCCGCCCCCCGGGTGGGCCCCCAGGCGGAGGAAGCCGGGCTCGAAGCGCGCGGTCTCCCCGGCGATCCGGACGTCGGCGGCGAGCGCGAGGTTCAGGCCGGCGCCGACCGCCGGGCCGTCGACGGCGGCGAAGGTCGGCAGCGGGCACTCGGCGAGCGCGAGGAACCCGGCGTAGATGCGCTGCAGGGACTCCGCGCCCGCCGCGCCCGCGGCAGCGAGCTCGTCGAGGTCCCCGCCCGCGCAGAACGCCGGCTTCGGGTCGTCCCCGCCGGTGACGACGACGGCGTGCACCGAGGTGTCGTCGGCGACCTCGGCCAGCACGGCGACGAGGCGGTCGGAGAGCGCCGAGGTCATCGCGTTGCGCCGCTTCGGGTCGGACACGGTCAGCAGGGCGACGCCGTCGAGGCGCTCCACCCGCACGTCCGGATCAGTCATGGCGGCCAGCATGCCCGGGAGTGATGCGGCTCGCGGCCCGGGAGGGTGGCGCGTGGGTAGCGTGCGACGCGTGCCGCCCCTCTCGATCGAACCGCCCGCCGACGCGCCCACGCCCGAGCCCCACCCCAAGGCACCGGGTCCCGGCGAGCGGACGCGACAGCACAGCCCGCAGTGCCTGGGCTGCGCGGACGTGCCCGGCGGCCTGCACATCGAGTCCTGGGTCGGCGCGGACGGCGTCTCGGTGGACAGCCGGTTCGAGATCCGGGCCGAGCACCAGGGTGGTCCCGGTCTCCTGCACGGCGGGCTGCTCATGGCCGCGTTCGACGAGGCACTCGGTACCGCCCACACGCAGGTGGTGCGCGCCGCGGTGACCGCCAGGATGGAGACCGACTTCCGCGCTCCGGTGCCGGTGGGCCGCACGGTGTGGCTGCGCTCACGGGTCGACGCCGTCGTCGGGCGGAAGGTCTTCACCTCCGGCACGGCCTACCTCGACGAGGTCGGCGGAGCGGTCGTCGGCACCGCGCGGGCACTGTTCCTCACCGTCGGCGTCGAGCACTTCCTGCGCCACGGCCGTCCCGAGGACCTCGAGGCCGTCGGCGCCAGCCGGGAGACCATCGAGGCCGCGCGCACGTCCTGACCGCCCGTCAGGGGCTCGCGAGGTCCGAGTCGCGGGCGCGGCGGGCGATGTCCATGACGTAGTCGCCGTAGCCGGACTTGGCCTGGGCCTGGCCGAGGGCGTAGGCCTGGTCGGGGGTGATGAGGCCCATGCGCAGGGCGATCTCCTCGAGGCAGGCGAAGCGCACGCCCTGGCGGTGCTCGAGGACCTGGACGTACTGGCCGGCCTCGATCAGCGATTCGTGGGTGCCGGTGTCGAGCCAGGCGAACCCGCGGCCGAGGTCGATGAGGTGGGCGTCGCCGCGCTCGACGTAGGCCTGGTTGAGGTCGGTGATCTCGAGTTCGCCGCGCGCCGAGGGTGTCAGGGCGCGGGCCAGGTCGAGGACGTCGTTGTCGTAGAAGTAGAGCCCGGTGATGGCGCGGTTGCTGCGGGGTCGGGCGGGTTTCTCCTCGATGGAGAGCAGCCGCCCGGTGTCGTCGGCCTCGCCGACGCCGTAGCGCTCGGGGTCGCGCACGGGGTAGCCGAAGAGCACGCAGCCCTTCTCGATCTCGAGGCGGGCGGCGGCGTCCTGCAGGACGGTGGAGAAGCCGGGGCCGTGGAAGATGTTGTCGCCGAGCACGAGGGCGGCGGTGTCGTCGCCGACGTGGTCGGCGCCGATGACGAAGGCCTCGGCGAGGCCGTTGGGGGCGGGCTGTTCGGCGTAGGAGAAGCGGACGCCGAGGTCGGTGCCGTCGCCGAGGAGGCGTGCGAAGGCGGGCAGGTCGACGGGGGTGGAGATGATCAGGATGTCGCGGATTCCGGCGAGCATGAGCACCGAGATCGGGTAGTAGATCATCGGTTTGTCGTAGACGGGCAGCAGTTGCTTGGACACCGCCCGCGTCACCGGGTGCAGCCGCGTCCCGCTGCCACCCGCCAGCACGATCCCCTTCATGGGCTGCGACCCTACGGTGGTCCGGCGCGAGGTGTGCCCTCCCCCGACCGCCGTTCCCGGCCGCCGTGTTCATTCGGTGTGAGGAAATGGGTCCCACCGTTTCGGCGAGAACATTCTTCGGGCGACGAGAACCAGCGGTTCACTTCTGACGACTTTCGGGAAAATGTCGAACCGAACGCGACGAACGCAACGGAGAGGGGACGATGACGCCGGCGGCGAGGCCGGGGTCCCTCTCGAAAGGCCTCTCGTGAGCACATACAGGAAGATCGCCGGGGTACTCGTCTCCGGGGTCGCCGCCCTGGCACTCGCCGGGATCACCACCGGAGCGGCGCAGGCCGCCGACCCGGTCGCGACCATCCCGAGCCTGACCGGCCAGTCCACGTCCGTCGCCCTCGACTCCGGCTTCACCGGCGCGCTGCAGTCGCTCGACGTCACCCCCGGCACGATCGGGCGCGCGACGCTGGCCGATGGCAGCGTCAAGTTCCCGATCACCGGTGGCAACGTCACCGTCTACGCGCCGGGCACGGTCAACCCCTACGTCCAGGGACGCATCGAGCACAACGGGAGCGGGCTGAGCCTGACCAAGGGCGACACGACGGTCCGGCTGACCGACTTCGTCGTCGACCCGGGCAACCCGGCCACGCTGAAGGGCAAGGTCACCGCCAACGGCCAGACCGTCGCCGAGTCGGCCGTGCTGTTCGACCTCGACGGCTCGACCCTCCAGCCGATCCAGACCGACGCGGGAGCCGGCACCGCGACCCTCACCGGGACGACCGTGCGCCTGTCGCAGACCGCGGCGATGGCCCTCAACCAGGCCTTCTCCACCCAGGCCGTCCAGGGCGGCCTGACCGTCGGTGTGGCGACCATCGTGGTCAACCTGCCCGGTCAGATGCCGGACATGCCGCAGGGCGGCGTGGAGACCGGCGGCGGTTCGACCGCCGGCGGCCCGGACACCGCACTCGTCGCCGGAGGCGCGCTCGCGCTGCTGGCCGCCGGGGGCGTCGCGCTGGTGGCGGTCCGTCGCCGCACCGCGAGCGACCGGAGCTGACATCCGGCGGCCGCCCCGCCCGGACCTCCCGGGCGGGGCGGTCGTCGTCCGTCGTCGTCCGTCCGGAGGCTCGACATGACACGACTGCCCCGGCGCCGCGCCCTGCTCGTGGGGACGGCCGCCCTGCTCGCGGTCCTCGGCGTGGCGCTCGGTGTCCTCGGACTCCGCGGCACCGCGGGTCCGCCCGAGCCTGTCGCCGCCGGCACATCGATCCCGGTCACGGCCCCGACCCCCGTGCCGACATCCATGCCCACCGCGGCGCAGGGCCCGGTCCAGCTCCCGGGGGCCGGGGTCGCCCCGGTCGCGCTGGACATCCCGTCGATCGATGTCTCGGGGCCCGTCAACGCCGTGGGGCTGAACCCCGACCGCACACTCGAGGTCCCCGCGCCGGGACCGCTCTACGACCAGGCCGCCTGGTACCGCGGCTCGCCCACCCCGGGTCGCGTGGGTCCCTCGGTCATCCTCGGCCACGTCGACTCCGCCGCGAACGGCCCGTCGGTGTTCTACGACCTCGGCCGGATGCGGGTGGGGGACCGGATCACCGTGACCCTCGCCGACCGCTCCGCCCGGACCTTCGCCGTCGACGCGGTCCGACAGGTCCCCAAGGACGACTTCCCGCGCCTCGAGGTCTACGGCGACACGCCCGGACCCGAACTACGGCTGATCACGTGCGGTGGCGCCTTCGATTCCGGCGCACGCTCCTACCGTGACAACACCGTCGTGTTCGCCCGCCTCGTCAGCTGAGGGGGCCACGGAGAGTCGAACGCCACGCCCTGGACCAGGCGTAGGGGCGTAATGTGGCGGGCACACGGGTTGGTTGTCGTTCACTCGGCGCGCCCGTCCTGTTCCACTACGGATGGACGTACCGATGAGCGCACCTCGCAGGTCAGCCACCACCCAGGGCGAGACCCGGTTCAGCGAGGTGCTCGAGATCGAGGCCGCGGCCCGTGAGGTCGACCGGGGCCGCGCCGTCCGTGTCGTCGCCGGCCGTTCCGACGGTGTGGACGACTGCGTCGAGCTCCTCGCCATGCTCGGCCTGAGCTCCGTGGCCGGTCTTCCCCGGCACCCCCTCGACGGCGGTCCCGACCGCCGCGTCTGAGGGGGTGGCCGACCACCCGGTGCGGTGTAGGTGGCGTCGTCAGCGGTAGTTGGTGAACTGGAGCGCGATCTCGAAGTCGCGGTCCTTGAGCAATGCGATGACCGCCTGGAGATCGTCCTTCTTCTTGCCGGTGACGCGGAGCTGGTCGTCCTGCATCTGGGCCTGGATGCCCTTGGGTCCCTCGTCGCGGATGATCTTCGAGATCTCCTTGCCCTTGTCCTTGCTGATGCCCTGCACGAGCGAGCCGGTGACCTTGTAGGTCTTGCCCGAGATCGCGGGCTCGCCGACGTCGAAAGCCTTGAGCGAGATGTTGCGCTTGATCAGCTTCTCCTTGAACACCTCGATCGCGGCGCTGCAGCGCTCCTCGGTGTCGGCGGAGATGGTGATCGCCTCCTCGCCCGCCCACGCGACGCCGGACCCGGTGCCGCGGAAGTCGTAGCGCTGCGCCAGCTCCTTCGCCGCCTGGTTCACGGCGTTGTCGACCTCCTGGCGGTCGACCTTGCTCACGACGTCGAACGAAGGGTTGGCCACGATGTCCTCCCTGGCTCCGGGACCGCCGGTATGGCGGGCCCCTCCTGCACCCGCGCCGGGGCCCGGCTTGTAGTCTCTCCGATGCCGCCTCGCGGGGTGGCACGCCCCGGCGGGTTGCCCGAGTGGCCAAAGGGAGCGGACTGTAAATCCGCCGGCTCAGCCTTCGAAGGTTCGAATCCTTCACCCGCCACACCAGGCCCGTTCCCTCTCTGACCAGGGGGAACGGGCCATTTTCGTGATCAAGGTGTCCAACGCTCAACCGGCCAGTCTGAGGGTGTCCACGGCCTGTCCGCGGCCTGTTCACGGGCTGATCTAGGTCGGTGACGGCCGCCAGGATCGATCCCGCCGTTCGGTACGGCTCAGTCGTCCGGCGCCGTGCTCGGCCGCGGCCCGGTCACCGCTCCCGCCGGCCGCAGCCGCCCTCGCCGAGCGACCGGCGCCACGCGGGCCGCGCGAGGTCCTCCGGCCGGGATTGCTGAGCCAGTCACCGGGGCACGTCAGGTCCTGGGCCCGCTCAGATCCTCGCGATCTCGTCGTCACCACCATGGGCGTCTGTCCGTTTAGACGGTTATGACCGACGGATGGCGGCGGTGGGCCGCTCTCATCGCCACGATGGCGGCGGGCCTGCTGTTGGCGATGGCCGGAACGGCCAGCGCGGACGGCAATGATCACCACCCACAGTGCGCGGTGGGCGAGGCGAATGGCGACGGGACCACGGTCCTTCCCGGCGGCGTGGTCGCCGTCGACGACTTCGCATTCGACGTCTGCCAGAACGGCGACCAGCCCACCGACGTCACCGGCTACTTCGCGGCCACACCGGCCAGCATCCCGGGCGGTGTACCGGCGCCGCAGGGCCCCGTGGTCTGCGCGGTCTTCGACGGCCACAGCGTGACGTTCCTGTACACGCTCAACGAGAAGAGCAATCCCCCCGAGCTAGCCGGCACCCAGGTCCTCGTCGTCGCCACCGACGGCGAACCGCAGGGCGAGGGCGACACCATCGGCTTCTTCGGACCGGCCCCGGCAGCGACGTTCGGCCAGGGCTGCGATCCCACCAGCCCGCAAGCCGTGGCCGCCGCGGCCACGGCGCTTCCCGTCGGCGCCGGGGACATCTCGGTCCACGACAAGATCTGAGTCGACCCTCGACGTGGCGCGGGGAGGGTATGAGCGCGGCCACGACCTGATCCACTACCGTAATTGACAGTGTTGGCGGTGTCGCGCGCTCACCGACTGCTGATGCCGACGTCGGCCCCTGCGTCCGTCGCGCCAACCTGCTTGCGCGTCTCACGCCGGCGGTGACCCATCGCTCTAGAGCTGTTCGCGCAGCAGCGAGCCGGCCACGTCGATCGCGTCCTCGATCGCCGCGCGCACACCCGTCCCGCGCATGTGCTCTCCGTCAACGGCATTGTCCTTCGAGACATCACTCGCGAGATTGATGGCCCGAGAGACCTGCCCGAGCAGACGATCATCACGCGCCGGGTCAGCAAGCAGCCGCACACGGAAGTACGTGTTCCAAGCCTCGCTTCGGAGCCGGTCTGCCTCTCGTCGGACCTCTACGGGCTCCTCGTCCGTCGGGCTCCGCATCCGATGGCTCCATCGGTCCTTCTCCGCATTCCCGAGGGCCATGGTCGCCGAGGCGAAGGCGTTGAATGCCTCGACGAGCTCCTTCCGTGCTCGTTCTCGTCTCGCTTCGAGCTGCGTGCGATCCAACGATCTCCGTTGGAGGACATAGGTCAGCGCCGCGCCCAGCAGCGTGCCGAGCACTGCGATGGCGCTCGTCCAGGCGGCCTGCACAAGAGTAGTCGACCATGGACAGCACCTCCTTCCAAGGAACGGGCTCCGCCCGGACCGGCACCGCTCAGAGATCAGGGGGGAGGGACAGGGACAGCGGCCACCTCCTCACCGCGCGTGGGAGGCCGGCCGGACCGCATGCCGCTCCGTGCCAGGCTGAAAGGAGTACCTGGCGCTCTGGACCCAGGCCCCGGCCGGGAAGGACCCGCGCCGCGAGGAGATCAACACGCGTCCATTTCCGGGGTCAAGGCGCCACCTGCGGCGGCGTAAGCCCGGACCGGGTTCTGCGGGATGCCCGCCCAGCGGGAACGCGAACGTCGAACTGCCGGGTACGACCAGGAGGATAGGACCGGGGCCGTATCGGCTGGTTGCGCTCGGAGAATCAGTTCTCCGATACCCCGATCACATTGATCGTGGTGTCCTTGTTGTCGCTCAGGACCTTCGGGTTCGAGCAGGTGATGTTGCCGGTGTTGTTGCCGCCGATCGGAGCCTGGGTCACCGCAGCGGCCACGGTCTCTCCGGTGATCTCGGAGACCGCGCTCGCATCGCCCGCACTCGAATTGCACGAGTCGACGTTGCCGCCGGCCCCGCCGGGGCCGCCGTGCTGCTCGTGCGCCGACGCCGCAGGCGCCAGCGCCATCAGGCCCGCAGCCACGCTGATCGTCGTCACGCCCAGTTTCTTCAACATCGTTTCGCTCCTCACGTCGGCGGTGTGTCGGGACACCGGTGCCCCTTGTGGGGGACACCTCGCGGGGACAACGACGCATCAACCCGGCAGTCACGCTCAAACCCCCCTCGTCCTCTCGCGCACGTGCGACACCTCGGGCTCCGCCCGAACCCGACACCGCGGGCGAGACGGGACGATGGCGACCTCCTCGCGGTGCGCCGAAGTCCAGCCATACTGCGAGCCGCTCCGTGTCAGGCTGAAGGCGTAGCTGGCACGGCGGACGCACGCCCCGGCAGGGGAGGGACCCGGGTCGGGAGGAGATCACCACCGAGGCCGACCACCCTCCGCCGCGGCGGATCGGGCAGTCAGCCGTCAGCAGGCCCGATCGCGTCGGTCGAGGGGCCCGCCTGGTACTCCTTCAGTTCGACGAACAACACGTGCGTCTCGGTGTCCCCGATGTTCTCGCCGTAGTGGCGCTGTGCCGGGAGCCAACCCGTCATACCGGCCGGCAACTCGACCTCTCGCTCGCCGCCGTCGGTGCCCAGGCGACGTCGGAAGGCGCTCAGCGTGTGCATCACGCTGTCGGGGTGCTCGTGGGATGTTGTCCTGTCACCAGGACGGTCCCTGTACTCCAGGACGCGCACCCGGTCGTTCTCGAACACGACCTTGTACAGGTCTGGGTTCGTCGTGACCGGGTCCGCGTCCATCAACGGAGTATGGCGGCACTGCACGGCAGCACCAACACTGCAAAATTGACGGCGCTCAGGTGTTCGAGAACTAGGGCTCGACGGTGACCGGCCCGACGATCATGCAGACGTGCTGCGTGCAGTGGATGTACCCACTCGCCCTTGCCGCAGATGTAGTCGGCGGCCCAGCAATCCGTCGAGAAGGTCACCCCGCTGTTCGCGGCCGGGCAGCTGCCGGCGCTGTTCGGCGACCGATTCCCATCTGGCGAAACAACTCCTTCTCACGCTCGAGAAGATCGTCTCTTGCCGCCACGTACGGGGCCGACTCGCCCGGGAATCTCAAGGACATCTCGGCCCGCCGACTGATGAGACTCGAATCCGGCAGGCTGGGCGAGGACCTGGGCGGCGAGCCGCGCGGCGAGGCCGTTCGCGGCGAGCTGGTAACCGAAGTCTGCCTGGGCGTTGAGCTCCCGGTGCACCAGCTCACCGATCGTTCCGGGGTACACCCGTCGAGCGTGGTGAGCGGCCGCCTTGTATCGCGCCCGCTCGTGGAGCGGCAGGTGTGCCGCGTCCCCCCGGATGGTGGGTGAGGCCGGGACCGAGGGCGTCGCCCTCGCGCCGTGCACGAGGGCAGTTGCCCACGTCGGGGTGGTCATCAGCCCGGCGGCGGTGCCCGATCGACGTCGGCGGCACGGAGGCCGTCGACCTCGTCGAGCACCTCGGTGGCGAGGCGTTGGATGAAACCGTCCCCGGCCATCCTGTAGCCGAACTCCGCGAACGCCATGAGCTCGCGGTGCACAAGTTCACCGAGCGCGCCCGGATACACCTCCGACGCCCGGCACGCTGCCGCGTGGTACTGCGACCGCTCGAGCTCGAGGACCGCAAGGTCGTCACGGGCCGTGTGCGCGTGGATGTCGATCGTCATGGCTACCCCCATCGAGCACTCGTGGTCTCGACCTTCCGACCGCTGCTCTCCGTTTCGCCCGGGGAGAGCCCCCGGGAGAGGTCACCCATAGTGACAGTGAGCGGCTCTCCCTACGAGCGTAGTCACCCTAAAAGACTAGCTGTAGAGGGTAGACGGAGAGGGGTCGAAGCGTTCCGTGAACACGGAGCCGGTGCGAGGGGCGTTCTCTCGCGCGCTGAGGAGGGAGCGGTGGCGTCGCCGTCCCCCCGGTGCGGCGACGTCACCGTCTCCCTCTGGTCGAGCGCACCGCACGGAGGCGGCCCCGACGCGCTCGTGACAAATAAAACCGGCCGGTCGCCTTGCCGTCAAGCCTTCTACTTCCGAAGTCGGCGTTCCCGGAAGAATCGGACACCGGGCGCGAAAGGGTTCTCGGCCACCTCTCCCGGTGCGATCGACGATGACTCACCCGTCCACGTACCCCCATACTCCACCCCGTGACCGAGGACGCGCCGTGGTACGAGCTCCCGGTCTCGCGGTGGTCCGACGACCCCGTCGCCGGGCATCTCCAGGCGCGCGCCCGGAAGACTCGCCGGCAGCTCCTCGTGGCGGCGGCGTGACGCCTGGCCGTCCAGGGCTACCACGGGACCGTCCTGAGCCAGGTCATCCGCGACTCCGGCTGCACCAAGGGCGCGGTGTACTTCCACTTCCCTTCGAAGGCCGCCCTCGGGCAGGCGGTCGTCGACGAGACCCACGCCTCGTGGAGCGACGTCGCGACGCGGATCGCGCTCCGGGACCTCGACGCCCTCCAGACGCTCCTGATCCTCTACGACGCCCAGGTCGCTCGACTCACCCATGATCCGGTCGTCCGCGGAGGGCTCCGCGTCATCCGCGAGGAGCCGGGGATGCAGGCCGGCCGACGCCTGTGGGTCGAAGCCTGGAGAGCCGAGAGCCAACGTCTCCTCGAGGTGGCCCGCGACCAGGATCTGCTCAGGCCCGAGGCCCACCCCGCGGAGATCAGCGGCACCCTCCTCGCCACCGTCATCGGACATCAGCAGCTCGCCGAGACGGAGCCGGAGGGTCCGGACGCGTGGGACCGGATGACCTCGACGTGGCTCGGGCTCCTCCCCGCCATCTCGAGCACGGCATGGCTCCGGTCCTGGTCCGAGTCGAACTGGTCGCACCGGCCGGCCCCGACCGCAGAGCAGTACGAGCACGCCCGCCGGCCCGAAGCGACACCGTCGATGCCACACGACGACCAGCTCGCTCCGTCGCACGAGCACCGCCGGGCCCGGCCCGGGCCGAGGACCAGGGCCCCGTAGCGCCCACCGATCGGGCCGAGCACCGATGGAGCTCCGTCAGGCGAGGAGCAGCCTGGTCCATGCGTCGACGAGCCAGGCGCGGAAGCGGTCCGGGGTCCAGCTGCGCTCGTGGACGAGGAGCACCCAGTACTCGGCGGCGTTCATGCTCCAGATGACGTCGGCGACCTCGTCGTCGGAGAGGTCCGCCCGCAGCTCGCCGGTCGCCCGGAGGTCGGCGGCGAAATCCCGCATGTTGCGGGCGCGGCGCTCGGCGATCTCGCGCCACAGCGCGCCGGCGGAGTCGTCGGTGGCGGCGGCCTCGCGCAGGGCGAGGAAGACCGGCGCCAGGCGTTGCTGGATCGCGGTGAGTGCGCCGGCGTAGATCGCGAGCTTCTCCCGTGCTCCCGCGGCGGTGCGGATTTGGTGGACGTAGTCGCGCTCGGCGGCCGGGACGGTCTCGTCGGTGCCGGACAGGGCGGACTCCACGAGATGGCGCAACACCTCCGGTTTGCGTCCGACCGCGGCGTACACGGTGTCCACCGCGACGCCCGCGCGCCGGGCGATCTCGGCAACGGTCGTCCGTGCGTAGCCGGCCTCGACGACCAGCTCCCGGGCTGCCGCGAGCACCGCACCGCGGGTGCGCGCGGCCTGCTCGGCACGGCGCGCGGAGCGATAGGGACGGCTCTCCTTGACCGGCTCGGCCACTGCGCCTACCTTCACCATATTCATCCGAATATCCTTCGGATCAAATCTAGCAGGAGGTTCGAAATGGTGTACGCCTACACCCAGGACGTCCCGATCGGCGATGAGCTCTACCGGCGCATCATCGACGAGCTGGGGCCGGAGCCCCTGGCGGGTCAGTTGGTCCACCTGTGCGTACGACGCCCCGACGGCGGGCTGCGCTACATCGACGTCTGGGAGTCCGAGGAAGCGTGCGCGCGGGCCTTCGACGAGCGCATTCACCCTGCCGTCGACGCCGCCTTCGGCGGTCAGCGCCCCGGGCCGGAGCCGACGGTGGACCACCTCGAGGTCCTCGACGCGCGGGGCGCAGCGCTGCCCACGGCGATGTCACCGCGCCAGGCGGGCTGACGCCTCCTCGACGCCGTGACCCTCGGCGCCCGCCAGCCCGGCGGGGCGGCCGGTGGCGACGAGGAGCAGCTCGCCGACCGGTCCTCGGACCTCGCGGTCGCCCTCACCGGCCGACCAGTCGGCGTCGGTGGCGACGAACCGCAGGCCGTCGAACCGTTTGGCGGCACCGTAGAACGAGCTGCTCCAGACGTGCGCGAGCGCGGGCACAGCGCGCTCGACCGGCATCGGCCGACGGTGCCCGAGCGGGCGCAGGATGTCCTGAGCGTGCACGAGGATGTCCACCAACGGGTCCCACACCTGCGTCCCGAGCGGGCGGTGCGCGGAGTCGGCGGTCTCGCGGAGCTGGGCGATCATGTCGCCGGGCGGGTAGGTGCGCGCCCGGGAGCGCGCCGAGTCCCCGATCATGCGGTTGACGTCGCCCCGGGCGCGCAGCATCCCGGCGATGGCCTGGAGCTTGGTCAACCGCGTCGTCAGGGTGAGGTGGGCGAGCACGTCGCGGGTCGTCCAGTCGGCACAGAGGGACGTGGCGGTCCACTCGGCGTCGGAGAGCCCGGCGAGCTGGTCGGCGAGGCCGAGGCGCTCGTCGGCGAGGGCGGGCATGATGTCGGCGCTGTCCACGAGCGACTCCCTGGAGATCCGGCCCCGATCTCCGACGAGGCGGAAGACGGACCCTAGCGGGACGCCGCAGCGGCGGTGCCGCCTACGGCTTCATGCGCATCGACATGCGCACCCTCGTACCGGCCTCGCGGGTGGTGTGGACGCGCACGAGGTCGCACAGGCGGTGGGTGAGGTAGAGCCCGTAGCCGCGCCCGTCGGTCGGCCCCGGCGGGTACCGGCCGGCGAGGGGGTCCGTGATGTACCCGCCGTCCTCGATCTCCGCCATGACCGATCCGTCCTCCTCCCACAGCGAGAGGATGCCGGGTCCCTCCGTGTGCACGACGGTGTTGACCGCGACCTCGTGGACGGCCAGGCAGAAGTCGGCGACGCGGTCGTCGGTGAGTCCGGCCCGCCGCGCGTGCTCGGCAACGGCGAGCCGGACGGTGCGCGGACCGTGGGGCGCGCTGAACACCAGCGTCTCGCCGAGGCCCGCGGGCTCGGGGAACGGCCCGGCGACGGACTCGGCGAGCTTGACCGGGTCGCCGTAGTTCGGGTTCGGGGTGGCGGCGCCGTCCTCGACGGTGTGCGGGTGGGCGGCGCACGCGTCCGCCCCCTCCTCGTCGGTCAGCGCACGGGTGTCGTACGGGCAGAGCACCGACAGGCCCAGGCCCTCGAACGCGACGTTGGCCAGCGCGTCGTGCTGGAGGCAGGCCGAGCGCTCGGGCCGGGTCCGGCCCGACCAGCACGACTCGCCGACCACGCGGATGCGGTGCTCCGCCCGGCCGTGGATGTCGGCGAAGGTGCGCAGGGCGGGCAGGACGCGCGCGGGGTTCCTGGCGAGGAGACCCAGGTCGTAGAGGTGGACGCGTCCGGCGTCGTCCCCGAGCTCGGCGCGGACGGCGGCCAGGTGCTCGCGGGGCAGCCCGACGACTACCACGTCGCCCGCTTCGAACCCGGACCGGACGTGCTCGAGGACGCCACTCAGAAAGGTGCCGTCGTCACGGTAGAAGAGCGCGGAGTGCTCAAGCCCGGACACAGGGCCCCGGCGATGCCGACCGATGGTCTGCGATGTCCTCACCCCCGCCACGCTGCGATGGCGCCGCGCGCGGGGCCGCGCACGATACTCACGGGATACGGCCGAGTACGACAGCCGGTTCCGCCCAACGGCCCCGAAGAGGCGACGGACGGTCGTCACCGCAGGCCTTTCGTGCACGCGCCGTCACCATCGACGTCAGACGGCGTCTTCGCCCCGCTCGCCCGTACGCACTCGCTGGACCAGCTCGAGCGGGACCACCCAGAGCTTGCCGCCGACGCCGACGTTGCCCGCGATGTCGGTGAGGATCCGCTCGACGACCTCGTCGTGGACGATCGCCTCGACCCGCACCGAGGGGACGAGGTGTACGCGTACCGCCGCGCCGCGATGCAGCTCGACCGGTCCGTCGGCGTCCCGCCCGGCGCCCCGGACCTCCGAGATCGTCATCCCGAGCACCGCGTGGCGCTCGAGTGCCCGTCGCACGCCGTCGAGGGTGTGCGGCGGGACGACCGCGTTGATCATCTTCACGTGGCACCCCCTCGGTCGGAACGCTACGGGGACCACGACGCGGGCGCGAGGGGCGCGGCTGGGAGGCTCGCGGCGTGCCCGAGACCGCCCCGTCGCCGTCGCCGGTCGTGCTCGTCCTCGGGGGCCGCAGCGAGATCGGTGTCGCCCTCGCCCGCCGCCTCGCGGAGCAGGGGCGTGCCGGCACCGTGGTCCTCGCCGCCCGGCGGCCCGACGCGCTGACGACGGAGGTCGAGGCGGTCCGCGCCGGCGGCGCCACGGTGGACACGATCGCCTTCGACGCCGACGACCTCGACGCCCATGCCGGCATGCTCGACGCGGTGGCCGCCCGGCACGGCGAGCCGGATGTCGTCGTCGTGGCGTTCGGCATCCTCGGCGACCAGGCGCGTGCCGAGCGCGACGCCGCCCACGCCGCGGCGATCGCGCACACCGACTACCTCGCCCAGGTCGTGGTGCTCACCCACGTCGCGGCCCGCCTGCGGTCCCGGGGCCGCGGTGAGATCGTCGTGTTCTCCTCGGTCGCGGGCGTCCGGGTGCGGCGCGCCAACTACGTCTACGGGTCGGCGAAGGCGGGCCTCGACGGCTTCGCCTCCGGGCTCGCCGACGCCCTGCACGGCAGCGGCGTGCACCTCACGCTCGTGCGCCCCGGGTTCGTCATCGGGCGGATGACCGCCGACAGCGGACTCGACCCCGCCCCGCTGTCCTCCACCCCCGAGCAGGTCGCCGAGGCCACCGCCGACGCCCTCGCCCGCGGCCGCGACGTCGTCTGGGTGCCCGGCGCGCTACGCGTGCTGTTCACCGCGATGCGCCTGCTCCCGCGCTGGGCGTGGCGCCGCCTGCCGCGCTGAAGGTGCGTTCCGCAGGTGAGCAGAAAGAAGTGCTGGAGCACTTCTTTCTGCTCACCTGCGCTATGCGCCCCTGTGCGTGATCCCCGGAGTGGCGCCCGGGGCGAGGCGGGGGCCGGTGACGGGGACGTCGCCGAGGGCGTCATCGATGGCGGCGAGGGTGTCGGGGGAGAGCTCGATGGCTGCGGCGGCCGCGTTGGCGTGGACCTGTTCGGGACGCGAGGCGCCGACGATCGCCGCCGCGAGCTCCGGTCGGCGCAGCACCCACGCGAGCGCCATCTCGGCCATGCTCAGCCCGGCGCCCTCGGCGACCGGGACGAGGCGCTGCACGGCGGTGAGCGTCTCGTCGGTGAGCTTGCCCTGGATGAAGCTGCTCATCTCCGGGCTCGCGGCGCGCGAGTCGGCCGGCACCTCCTCGCCCGGCCGGTACTTGCCGGTGAGCACGCCCTCGGCCAGCGGCGACCACACCACGTGGGAGATGTGGTGCTCTCGGGTCACCTCGAAGACCTCGGCCTCGGGGACGCGCCAGAGCATCGAGTACTGGGGTTGCGAGGACACGAACGTGACGTCCGCGGGCGCGGCCTCGAGGCCGGCGCGGATCTGGTCGGCGGTCCACTCGCTGAACCCGATGTGGCGGGCCTTCCCGGCGCGCACCACGTCGGCCAGCGCCTCCATGGTGTCCTCGATCGGCACCGAGGAGTCGAAGCGGTGGCACTGGTAGAGGTCGACGTGGTCGGTGCGCAGGCGCGCGAGCGAGGCGTCGATCTGCTTCGCGATCTGTGCGGGGGACAGGCCGCGGTCGGTGTCCGACATGGGGAAGTAGACCTTCGTCGCGAGGACGTAGTCCTCGCGCCGGTAGTCGGCGAGGATCTCGCCCCAGGCGGTCTCGGCCGCGCCGCCGCCGTAGACGTTGGCGGTGTCGAAGAAGGTGATCCCGGCGTCGAACGCGGCGCGGGTGCACGCGGCGGTCGCGTCCGCGGCGACGCCGCCGGAGTAGGTCAGCCAGGACCCGAGGGCGATCTCGGAGACCTGCAGGTCGCTCGTACCGAGCTGGCGATAGCGCACGACCGCCACCGTAGGCCCGGGCGGCCGACGCGGCTCGCGACCGACCGCCTACTGCCGGTGAACGGAAGGACAGGGCCGATCGGCGCTGATCCTCGACCGTACGTCGTAACCTCGGGTGACCAAAGTGTGAAATCTCGCCACTCCGGCGAGATGGCCTCGACACGCTGGCAGGATGGTGCCGCACCAGATCTCCGGGGGGGTCACCGTGCGCCGCGGATGTCGCGCCGCGTTCCCCCTCGTCCGGTACTCGTCGTAGGGGTCCTCTGCTCGTGAACGTCTTCCTGGCGCCGCTGCGCCCGCTCGCCGATGTGCTCGACCTGACCGCCGAGGCGGTCGCCGCCATGGGGACCGTCTCGGTCGCCGCGTTCTCCCTCGTCCTCGCCCGGGTCGGGGAGACCGCCGAGCGGCCTCGCCTGCGCGTGGCGCGGCCGACCTCTTCGCTCTGACGCCGGCCCGCCCGGTCAGTCCTGGCTCTGGTGCTGCTCGCGCAACAGTGCGTTCAGCGAGCGCAGCTCGTCGCGGATCTCGGTGAGCAGACCCGGGATCTCGTGGCTGCGCTCCCAGTGCGGCGTCACGTCGATGCCCAGCTCGCCCAGCTCGCGCTCGTAGAGCTCGGCCAGCAACGTCCGGTAGGGCTCCTCGGGAACCGTGCCGTTCTCCCAGCGCGAGAGCTGGGTCTTCAGGCTGGCGGCGCTGGCCACGTCGACCCGGCCCCGCTCGGCGAGCTCGCGCAGACGCGCGACGGCGGCGGTCTGCGACCACCCTCGGTCGCGACGGGCGTCGCGCAACGAAACCACGCCGTCACACTAGACGACCTTGCGCGACCGGGCGGGCCGGCCGGTTCACTCCCGCCCGCGTGTCCTCGTGGCCCGCTTCGGCGCCGGCAACCGGGCCGACCGGCGGATCGGTCGCGGCGTCGTCCCGCCCGTCGTCGGCGGGGCAGCGGTGTCCTCGGCGACGAGCTCACGGGTGTCGGTACCGGCGGGGCCGCCGGGGGTCGGCGTCGCCGCGGGGAGGGCACGGTGGGCCGCACGCGGCGCGCCCGGCCACCGGGGTTCGGAGTCCTCGAGGGCCGCCGGCGCGTCGTGGAGGTCGAGGAACGCGCACAGGCGCGGCCACGTCGTGTCGCGCGCGGCGCGCCCGGCCAGCACCCCGAGGTGGCCACCGGGGGTGGTGGTCAGGCGGGTGTGCGTCCCGGTGAGACGTCGTGCGCCGGCCCGGACCGCGCGGGGTGGCACCACCCTGTCGGCCTCGCCCGCGACGAGCAGGACCGGGGTGGTGACGTCGGACAGGTCGACCACCCGCGCTCCGATCGGGACGCGTCCGACGGCCAGATCGCGCGCGTCGACCATCGCCCGGAAGTAGGTGCCGACCAGACGCGCCTGGTGCCCGATCAGCGCCCGCAGGTCGTCGACCGCCTCGAGCTGGGCGAGGAAGTCGCGGTCGTCGAGGTGCGCGAGCACCGTCAGGGGCGCGGTCAGCAGCTCGTCGAGCGACCCGAGCCCGAGCGCGCGCATCAACCGCGGCAGCGGCATCAGCTCGAGGACGGTCTGCAGGGTGGCCAGCACCGGACCGCCGGCGGACAGGGCCAGCGGCCGGGCGCCGGCCACCGGGGCCACGTCGTCGAGGGCGAACGGGGTGGCCAGCGCCGTCACCGACGCGAGCGGCAGATCCGGGTGCGCCGCGGCGGCGAGCACCGTCGTCAGCCCGCCGATCGACCAGCCGACGACGTGCACCGGGGCGCCGCCGTGGTGCGCGCTGACCGTGCGCACGACGTGGGGGAGGATCTCGTCGACCCAGCGCTGGAGGTCGGCGGGGCCCGGCGTCACCTCGAAGCCGTGGCCGATGAGGTCCTCGTCGTCGACCTGGTGCACCGAGCGGCCCTCGCCCACCAGGTGCTCGACGAGGCTGTTGCCGCGGCGCAGGTCGAATGCCGCCCCGCACGCCCCGAGCGGAGACACCAGCAGCACCGGGGAGCCCCGCAGGCGCGCCGTGGGGTGCACGGCGTAGCGGTAGGTGCTCACCGACCCGGCATGGGCGAGCCCGTGGGCGCGCCCGACCGACGAGGCGTCGGGGTCGTCGGGACCGGCGTCGAACGCCGCGCGGGGCATGCGGCGGAGGTCGGCGAACGGGCCCTTGAGCACCCGGTCGCGGAGGTTGCCGACCGCCCGGAGTGCGCCGGCCGGCGTGATGATCATGTGACCTCCGGTCCCTCTCGGCGTGCTCCCTCGTCCCCGGCCTCAGCCTAGGCCTGCTGGACGACCCCGGCCTCGCGCAGCTTCTCGACGCGTCCGGGATCGACTCCCCACGCGGTGAGGACCTCGGTGGAGTCGCGCCCCGGTGTGGGCGGCGCGGTCGGCGTCGCGCTGGGCGTGCGGCTGAACCGCGGTGCCGGGGCGGGCTGGCGCACCCCGAACGCCTCGACGAACGTGCCGCGCGCCGCGTTGTGGGGATGGTCGGCGACCTCGTCCATCTCCAGGACCGCGGCCACGCAGGCCTCGGTCGGCTCGAGGTCGGCGGCCCACTCGTCGCGGGTGCGGGTCGCGAACGCCTCGGTGAGGCGGGCGCGGAACTCCGGCCAGCGCCCCATGTCCCATTGGTTCGCGGCGATGTCCTCGTCCTGCAGCCCGAGACCGGTCATCAGGGCGGCGTAGAACTGGGGCTCCAGGGCGCCGACCGCGATGTACCCGCCGTCGGCGCACGCATAGTGGGCGTAGAACGGCGCGCCGCCGTCGAGGATGTTGCCCCCGCGGGGGTTCGGCCACATGCCGCCCGCCCGCAGCCCGTAGACCATCGCCATCTGCAGCGCCCCGCCGTCGACGATGGCGGCGTCGACGACCTGGCCCCGGCCCGAGAACCCGCGCTCGACCAGCGCGCCGAGCACCCCGACGACCAGCAGCATCCCGCCGCCGCCGAAATCGCCGACGAGGTTGATCGGGATGCCGGGCGCGCCCCCGGGGCCCTCGACGTGGGCGACGACGCCCGCGGTGGACAGGTACGTCAGGTCGTGGCCGGCACGCTGGGCGTTCGGGCCGTCCTGGCCCCAGCCGGTCATCCGTCCGTAGACGAGGCGCTCGTTGCGGGCGAGGCACTCGTCGGGTCCGAACCCGAGCCGCTCGGCGACGCCGGGCCGGTACCCCTCGAGGAGGACGTCGGCGCTCCGGACGAGGTCGAGCACAGCTCGAGGCCGTCGGGAGCCTTGAGGTCCAGGGCCACCGAGCGACGGCTGCGGGCGAGGACGTCGGTGGCGGGGCTGCCCATCTGCAGGCCGCGCCCGCCGGCGGGCCGGTCGATGCGGACCACGTCCGCCCCGAGGTCGGCGAGCACCATCGCCGCGAACGGCCCCGGGCCGATCCCCGCCACCTCGATGACCTTGACGCCGTCCAGCACACCCATGGCGCCGAGCCTAGGCGACAGTCAGCCCTGACGGTATGGGGCGCGGGCGTTGCAACGCGAAGGGCACCTACCCGACGCTCTTGTGCGTCCGAAGGTGCCCTTCGCGCGAAACCGGACCGGACAGCCGCGCGCGCTACTCGCCGCGCAGCGTCGCGCCCTTCTCGGCCTTCTCGACGAGCGACGCCGGCGGGGCGAAGCGTTCGCCGTAGGCCTTCGCCAGGATGCGGGCGCGCTCGACGAAGCCGGGCAGGCCGCCCGGGTAGCCGTCGACATACTGCGCGACGCCCCCGGTCCAGGCCGGGAAGCCGATGCCCATGATCGAGCCGATGTTGGCGTCGGCGATGGTGTGCAGGACACCCTCGTCGAAGCACTTCACGGTCTCGAGGGCCTCGGCGAAGAGCATCCGCTCCTGCATGTCCTCGAAGGGCAGGTCGCCCCCCCTCGTCCTGGCTGCGGCGCCGAACTCCTCGGACAGGCCCGGCCACAGCCCGGTCCGCTTGCCGGACTCGTCGTACTCGTAGAAGCCCTTGCCGGAGCAGCGGCCCTTGCGGCCGAGCTCGACCATGCGGTCGACGATGGCGTCCGACGGATGCCCCGTCCACGTGCCACCCGCGGCCTCGATCCCCTTGCGGGTCTCCTCGCGGATGTGCTGCGGCAGCGTCAGGGTCAGCTCGTCCATCAGCTGCAGCGGCGGCGCCGGGTAGCCGGCCTGCGACCCGGCCTGCTCGATCGACGACGGTGCGGCGCCCTCGCCGAGCATGGCGACGGCCTCGTTGATGAACGTGCCGATGACGCGGCTGGTGAAGAACCCGCGGCTGTCGGAGACGACGATCGGGGTCTTCTGGATCTGCCGCACGACGTCGACCGCCTTGGCCAGCGTCGCGTCGCTGGTCTTCTCACCGCGGACGATCTCGACCAGCTGCATCTTGTCCACCGGCGAGAAGAAGTGCAGCCCGATGAAGTCCTCGGGGCGGTGACCCCGCTCGCGAGGTCGGTGATCGGCAGCGTCGAGGTGTTCGAGCCCAGCAGCGCGTCGGGCGCGAGGTGCGGCAGGATCTCGGCGAAGACCTGCTTCTTGAGGTCCGGGCTCTCGAAGACGGCCTCGATCACGAGGTCGGCGCCCGCGGCGTCGGCCGGGTCGGCGGTCGGGGTGATCCGCGCGAGGACCTCGTCGGCCTTCTCCTGCGTGGACTTCCCCCGCGACACGGCCTTGTCCAGGATTTCTTCGAGTAGTCCTTGCCCTTGTCGGCGTTGGACTGCGCGACGTCCTTGAGCACGACCTCGAGGCCGGCCTGGGCGCAGGTGTAGGCGATGCCCGCGCCCATCATCCCGGCGCCGAGCACGACGACCTTGCGGGCGGCAGTGCTTGTCGTAGCCCTCGGGCCGCGACGCGCCCTTGTTGATGGCCTGCAGGTCGAAGAAGAACGCGCGCGTCATGTTCGTCGAGACCTGCCCGCAGGCGAGCTCGGCGAAGTAGCGCGACTCGATCGTCCCGGCGTTGTCGATGTCGACCTGGGACCCCTCGACGGCCGCGCACATGATGTTGTACGGCGCGGGCATCGGGGCGTTCTTGAGCTGCTTGCGCAGGTTGGCCGGGAAGGCCGGCAGGTTCTGCGCGAACTTCGGCACCGCCGGCGTACCACCGGGGATTCTTGTAACCCTTCTGGTCCCAGGGCTGGGCGGCCTCGGGGTTGGCCCGGATCGAGTCCTTGGCCCGCGAGATCAGCTCGTCGGGCCTGTCCACGACCTCGTGGACGAGTCCGGCCTCGAGGGCGGCGCGCGGGTTGCGCTGCTGGCCCTGCAGCAGCACGTTCATCAGGCCGTCGGCCAGGCCCAGCAGGCGCACGACCCGCACGACGCCGCCGCCACCGGGCAGCAGGCCGAGGGTCACCTCGGGCAGGCCGATCTTCGAGCCCTGGGCGTCGAGGGCGATGCGGTGGTGGGTCGCGAGCGCGATCTCCAGCCCGCCGCCGAGCGCGGCCCCGTTGATCGCGGCGACGACCGGCTTGCCCAGGGTCTCGAGGCGCCGCAGGTTCTTCTTGATCGGCCTGCGACCTGGTCGAACACCTTCTGGGCGTCGGCCTTCGTGTACTTCACGAGGTCGTCGAGGTTGCCGCCTGCGAAGAAGGTCTTCTTCGCGAAGGTGAGCACGACGCCGGTGATCGAGTCCCTCTCGGCCTCGAGGCGGTCGAGGGTGGCGACGAAGTCCTCGCCCCACTTGGCGCTCATGGTGTTCGCCGAGGCGGTCGGGTCGTCCATCGTCAGCGTGACGATGCCGTCCCCGTCGGCCTCCCAGCGGAACATGTTCTCGCTCAACTGCTGTTCCTTCCGCTCGGTGGGGGCGCTCAGACCCGCTCGATGATGGTGGCGACGCCCATGCCGCCGCCGATGCACAGCGTGACCAGGGTGCGGCGCAGGTCGCGGCGCTCGAGCTCGTCGACCATGGTGCCGATCAGCATCGCGCCCGTCGCGCCGAGCGGGTGGCCCAGCGCGATCCCGCTACCGGCGACGTTGGTGCGCTCGTGGGGGTAGCCGAGGTCCTTCATCAGCTTCATCGGCACGGCGGCGAACGCCTCGTTGATCTCGAGGAGATCGATGTCGTCGACGGTCATGCCGGCCTTGGCCAGGACCTTCTCGCAGGCCGGCGTCGGGCCGGTCAGCATGATCGTCGGGTCGGCGCCGGAGACCGCGGTGGCCACGACGCGGGCGCGCGGGGTCAGGCCGTTCTGCTCGCCCGCCTTCTCGGCGCCCATCAGCACCAGTGCGGCGCCGTCGACGATGCCCGAGGAGTTGCCGGGGTGGTGGACGTGGTGGATTTCTCGACCCAGTGGTACTTCTGCAGCGCCACCGCGTCGAAGCCGCCCATCTCACCGATCCCGGCGAACGAGGGCTTGAGGCCGGAGAGGCCCTCCATGGTGGTCTCGCGGACGTGCTCGTCGTGGTCGAGCACGAGGACGCCGTTGCGGTCGACGACCGGGACGATCGAGCGGTCGAACGCCCCGTCCGCCCAGGACTTCGCGGCGCGGGTCTGCGACTCGAGGGCGTAGGCGTCGACGTCCTCGCGGGAGAAGCCCTCGAGGGTGGCGATCAGGTCGGCCCCGATGCCCTGGGGGACGAACCAGGTCGCGAAGTTGGTCTCGGGGTCCATCGCCCAGGCGCCGCCGTCGGAGGCCATCGGCACCCGCGACATCGACTCGATACCGCCCGCGACGAGGAGGTCCTCCCAGCCGGAGCGCACGCGCTGCGCGGTCTGGTTGACCGCCTCGAGCCCGGAGGCGCAGAAGCGGTTGAGCTGGACGCCGCCGACGTGGTCGGGCAGGCCCGCGGCGATGGCCGCGGTCTTGGCGATGTCGCCGCCCTGGTCGCTGACGGCGTCACGCACCCGAGGACGACGTCCTCGATGCGGTCGGGGTCCAGCGAGGGGTTGCGCGTGCGCAGCTCGTCGATCAGGCCGGTGACCAGCGAGACGGGCTTGGTCGCGTGCAGCGACCCGGTGTTCTTGCCGCGGCCGCGCGGCGTGCGGATGGCGTCGTAGATGAATGCCTCGGTCACCGGCTATCTCGTCCCTTCGAACGGCTCGAGCCGACTGCTCTCAACAGTCATGATGGACTGTTTTGTGAGCGTGTCAACGGGCGTGTCCGACGACACGAGCGCAAGCTACTCGCCAGTAGGGCGCGGGCGCCCGACCCCCGCTCTCGTTGACAGTCTGCCAACGGCTGGGGAAGGCTGGCGGGCATGTCCGACTACGACGTCCTGGTTGTCGGCTCGGGCTTCGGTGGCGCCGTCTCCGCGCTGCGCCTGACCGAGAAGGGCTACCGCGTCGGGGTCCTCGAGGCCGGCCGTCGCTTCGCCGACCACGAGTTCCCCGAGACCTCCTGGCGCCTGCGCGACTACCTGTGGGCGCCCGGGCGCGCTGCTTCGGCATCTTCCGCCGTCCGCCCGCTGCCCGCCGGCCTCGTGCTCTCCGGCGCCGGGGTCTGCGGCGGCTCGCTGGTCTACGCCAACACCCTCTACCGCCCGCCGCCCTGCGTTCTACGATGACCGGCAGTGGGCGGGCACACCGACTGGGACGCCGAGCTCGCCCCGCACTACGACCAGGCCGAGCGGATGCTCGGGGCCACGACCTACCCGCGCACCTCGCCCTCGGACGAGGTCATCCGCGCCGTGGCCGACGAGATGGGCGTCGGGCACACCTACCGCCCGGCCGAGGTGGGTGTCTTCTTCGGCGCTGGGACGTCGGGGCCGGGCGTCGAGGTGCCCGACCCCTACTTCGGCGGCGCCGGTCCGGCGCGACACGGGTGCCTGCACTGCGGGGAGTGCATGACCGGCTGCCGCCACAACGCCAAGAACACGCTGGCGAAGAACTACCTGCACCTCGCCGAAGGGTGCGGGGGCGCGGGTGCACCCGCTGACGACGGTCACC
>CAWATV010000001.1:0-639187 GCA_963785135.1 uncultured Actinomycetota bacterium | reverse complement strand
TCCCGGGCGACGACGGTCCGGTACGGCGTCCGAGCAGGTCCATGGCCGAGGTGGGACATGCTGTGCGACGGTGAGGTCCCGTTGCCCCGGCGGGGCCCGAGCGACGAGCATGGGCCCGTCCCCCACCACGGCACGGACGAGGACGACCATGCTGAAGCTCTCCCTCGACGCCATGGCGCGCCAGCAGCTCACGGCCGCCCGCGGCAGCTCGGCCGGCCGCGCCGCCCACACGGTGGTGGGTGGGCACGGCAACGTCCTGCGGCAGACGGTGATCGCGCTGGCGGCCGGCCGGCAGCTCGGCGAGCACGAGAACCCCGGCGAGGCGACGGTGGTCGTGCTCCACGGCCGGGTGCGCCTGGTGTCGGAGAAGGACGCCTGGGACGGACGGCGGGGCGACCTGATCGTCGTCCCCGACGCGCGGCACCGCCTGGAAGCGGTCGAGGACGCGGTCGTCCTGCTCACGGTCGCGAAGCTCGCTGCTTCCTGACCGCAGGCCCTGCCGACTCAGAGGTTGGCGGGCTGCGCGGGCTCGGGAGACGGGGCGGGGCGCAGGCCGAGCTGCTCGCGCAGCGTCGTGCCCTCGTACTCGGTGCGGAACGAGCCCTTCTCCTGGAGCAGCGGGACGACCTTGTCGGCGAAGTCGTCCAGCCCGCCCGGCGTGATGTGCGGGACGAGGACGAAGCCGTCGCTGGCGTCGCGCTGCACGAACTCGTCGATGGTGTCGGCGACCCGCTGCGGTGTGCCGACGAACGTGTGCCGCCCGTTCTTGCGGATCACCACCTCGCGCAGCGAGAGGTTCTCCTTCTCGCCGAGCTCGCGCCACTCGTTCGCGACGGCGACCGGATCCCGGTACATCCGCACGCTCGCGCGGCCCTTCGAGATGTGTGCGCCGCTGTCGACGTCGTCCTCCGTCTTCGGGTCGAACGACGGCACCGGTCCGTCGGGGTCGACGTCGGAGAGGTCGCGGTTCCACACCTGCTCGGCGAAGGCGATCGCGGTCGCGGGATCGACCTGCTGGTACTGGACCTGCCGCGCGTTCTCCGCCGCCTCGGACTCGGTGTCGCCCAGCACGAACGTCGCCGCCGGGAGGATCTCTGAGATCCTCGTGGCGGCGACCGTGCTTGGCCAGCCGGCTCTTGACGTCGGCGTAGAACTCCATGCCGGCCTCGAGCTCGGCGTGCCGGGTGAAGATCGCGTCGGCGGAGGCGGCGGCGAACTCGCGGCCCTCCTCGGAGTCACCGGCCTGGATGATCACCGGTCGACCCTGCGGGCTGCGCGGGACCGCGAAGCGCCCGGCGATGTCGAACTGGTCGGAGTGCACCTCGAACCGGCCCGCGTCGTCACGGCGCACGAACTGCCCGGTCGCGGCGTCGGCGATCAGGTCGTCGGCCCCCCACGAATCCCACAGCGTCTGCGCCGTCGCGAGCATCTCCTGGGCCCGCAGGTAACGCTTGTCCTTGGGCAGGTAGCCGCCCCGGCGGAAGTTCTCGCCCGTGAACTCGTCCCAGCTCGTCACCACGTTCCAGGCGGCGCGTCCCCCGGAGAGGTGGTCGAGCGTGGCGAGCTTGCGGGCGACGTCGACGGGCTCGTTGAACGTCGAGTTGACCGTGCCCGCCAGGCCGATCCGCTCGGTGACGGCGGCCATCGCCATCAGGATGGAGACGTTGTCCGGGCGCCCGACGACGTCCAGGTCGTAGATCTTGCCGCCCTGCTCGCGCAGCCGCAGGCCCTCGGCGAGGAACAGGAAGTCGAACTTGGCGCGCTCCGCGGTCTGCGCGAAGTGCCGGAACGACGCGAAGTCGATGTGGCTACCGGCCGCCGGGTCGCTCCACACCGTGGTGTTGTTGACCCCGGGGAAGTGCGCGGCGAGGTGGATTCTGCTTCGGCACGGTGTCCTCCTAGATCCGGGCGTACCGGTCGGCGGGGTGCTCGTCGAGGCCGAGGTGCCCGCGCAGGGTGTCGGCGTCGTACGCGGTGCGGTGCAGGCTGCGGCGCTGCAGCTCCGGCACCAGCTCGCGGGTGATCCGCGGCAGGTCGTGGGCGGCGACGGCAGGTCGCAGGCGTGCGCCGTCGAGGCCGGCGTCGTGCCAGGACGCGACGAGGTCGGCGAGCTCGGTGGCCGTGCCGGTGAAGGCGAGGGCATCCGTGTAGGGCGTCTCCCCGGCGACCTCGTCGAGGCGGGCGCGCCGGTCGGCCGCCGTGTGCGCGTCGTCGTCGAGGAAGACCAGGACGTCGCCGAGCACCCGGAGCGGCCGGTCGCGGGCGACGCCCTGCTCCTCGCCCCGGACCTGCCCGAGGATGTGCGCGGCGTCGCCGGTGGGGCCCTCGCGACCGACACCGTCGGGGGTCACGAAGACGACGTCGGCGCTGCGGGCGGCGAGCCGGTAGGCGGTGGCGACGTGAGCGAGGACGGTCACGACCGGCTGGCCCTGCGGCGGGCGCGGAGTGATCGACGGGCCGCGGACGGCGAAGTGGGATCCGACGAAGTCGACGTAGTGCAGCTTCTCGCGGTCGACGAAGCGCCCGGTCGCCGCGTCACGGATCTCGGCGTCGTCCTCCCAGGAATCCCAGAGCCGGCGCTGCACCTCGACGTGGTCGGCCGCCTCGTCGAACAGCGACTCCCGCGACTCGGCGGCGGGATCGCGGCGGCCGAACAGCGCCGCCTCGTCCGCGTCGGCCGACACCCGGACCCGCACACCCGCGCGCCCGCTGGTGACGTGGTCGAGGGTCGCGATCTGCGTCGAGACGTGGAATGGCTCGGTGTGCGTGGCGATCACCGTCGGCACGAGACCGACGTGACGGGTCGCCGGTCCGACCCGCAGCGCGGTCAGGACGGCGTCGAGGCGGCCCTGGACACGGTCCGACCGATGATCGGGGCCGGGTAGGAAGGAGTCCTCGAGGGTGACGAGGTCGACGAGACCGCGTTCGGCTTCGCGGACCTGGTCCACCCAGAAGGCGGCGCCGAACAGCTCGTCGGCACGGGAGCCCGGCTCGCGCCAGGACGCGGGGTGCCAACCGGTGCCGTCGAGGGCGACGGCGAGGTGCAGGGGCGTCATCAGCTCACTCCTGGTCAGGCGGGGACGGTGGAGGCGATCTCGGCCGGTGCCCGCAGCGTGACGAACGACGGGCGCGCCCTCAGGCGGAAGCCCAGGTGCTCGTAGAGCGCGATGGCGCCGACGTTGGAGGCCGCGGCGTGCAGCAGGGGTGCCTCGCCGCGACGGTGGATGCGCGCGACGAGATCCAGTACCAGGCGCGTCGCGAGCCCCTGGCCGCGGTACTCGGGGGCCGTGCAGACCGCGCTGATCTCGGTCCAGCCCGGCGGGTGCATGCGCTCGCCGGCCATGGCGATGAGCGTGTTCTCATGACGGAACCCGACGTACGTGCCGAGGTCGATCGTGCGCTCGCGCCACGGCCCGGGCCGGGTCTGCGCCACGAGGTCGGTCATCTCGGCGACGTCATCGGCCCCCAGGACGACGGCCTCGGGGTCGGGGCGGCCGCGCACCCCGTCGCCGACGAGCTGGACGCCGGGCAGGTTCCCGACGACGTCCCAGTCCTCGGGCGGCGTCGGCAACACGTGCGCCGCCGTCGTCCCCACACCACCCGGCCCGAGCAGTGCGGCCACGTCGTCCCACCCGCCCCCGCCCGCCGGCAGCGACAGGAACGGCGCCACCTCCGGGAGGTAGCGCAGGACGTCGCCGTGCCGCTGCGCCAGACCGGCGTGCGCGCCCAGCAGCGAGGCGCGTAGAGGGTCGTCGAGAGGGTGATCGCTCACGGACTCCGGTCCTTCGCGAAGTGGTCGGGCGTCGGGCGGCAGTCAGCCCGGACAGTGCCCGGGTGGGGACCCGACACCGTCGAGCCACCGGCGAGTGACCAGCACGCGCATCGCGACCTCCTCCTCGGACCGCCCTCACCGTAACCACGGCGGTCGCCCTCGGCTGGCGTGTACAACCCCACGGGCGCTCGTTCTCATCCTTCGCCTACCGCGGCGATCCGCCGACGGTGTGGAGCCGGATTCAGCCGCCGATCCACCGGAACCGGCGTTATCTGTCGGGGTGTGCCGTCAGGAGCCTGCGACCGGAGTGCGGACGACGGTGCGGTCGTGGGATCCCGTGGGCGAGGCGAGAACGACGTCGAGACGGGTGGTGCCGCGGACCGGCAGCATCATCATGTCCGCGCTCGGCCGGTGACCCGGCGACGCGCAGATCAGCAAGGCGGAGCCGCTCCGCCCGGGGAGCGAGAACGTGCCGTCGTCGCTGCTCACGGCACGGCCGAGCTGGGCGCCGTTGCCGTCGGTCAGGGTGACGGTCGCGCGCAGCGGGCGACCGTCGGGGTCGAGCACGCGGCCCGACACGGCGGGGCCGGTGGCCGGCGAGGCCGACGGTTCGGCCGGGCTCCGCGCCGGCACGGCTCCGGCCGCGACTCGGGGCGCGGACACGGCGAGGGGGGACGCCCCGGACGTCGCCGCGGGCGCGCCCACCGGGACCGGGATGGGCGTGGTGTCGTCGTGGTGGGCCGGCGCGGGGGCCTCGGCGGTCGTCGGCGCGGGGAGGGCGGGACCGGCCGGGTCGCCCTCGGCCGGTTCGGCGGGCGCGCTGCCATCGGTGACGTCCTGGTGCACGTAGTGCCCGCCGCGGAAGAGCGAGGCGAGGGCACCGATCAGCGAGACGACGATGGCCACGGCGAAGACGACCACGAGTCCCTGGTGGAACGCGTCGGTGACGATCGTCGGGAAGAACTGCTTGCCGACGAGCACATCGGCATTCCCCGGCGGCAGGGCGGCCAGGACCTGGGGGCCGAGGACCTCCTGCATCGGGTTGTAGCCCAGGAATGCCGCGAACAGGGTGCCGACGGGCGGCAGCGCGGCCACGTTCGAGGCGACCGAGGCGGGCACGTTCTGCGCAGTGAGCCCGGAGAACAGGGCACCCGGCATCGAGTTGGCGAGCCCGGCGATGAGCATCGAGAAGAAGATGCCGATGGACAGGGCCATGCCCGAGTTCTGGAGCGTCGACATCATGCCGCTACCGGCGCCACGTTGGTCGGCGGGAAGCGAGTTCATGACGCCGGTCATGTTCGGCGAGATGAAGAGCCCCGAGCCGATGCCGTTGACGAACAGGATCAGGGCGAACTGCCAGTAGGTGAAGTCGGTCGGCAGGACGAGGAGGGCACCGAAGGTGGCCGCCACGATGACGAGCCCGCCGGTGGCGAACAGCCGCGCACCGAACCGGTCGGACAGGACACCGGAGATCGGCGCGGAGATCAGGAAGCCGACGGTCAGCGGCAGCATGTAGATCGCCGACCAGAGCGGCGTCTTCTCGTAGTCGTAGCCGTGCAGCGGGAGCCAGATGCCCTGCAGCCAGATGATCAGCATGAACTGCAGGCCACCGCGGGACAGCGAGCTCATGAGCGTCGCCAGCAGGCCCGACGAGAACGCGCGGATGCGGAACAGGTCGAGGTGGAACATCGGCTCGTCCACGCGCGTCTCGACAAGGCAGAACGCGCCGAGGACGAGGACGCCCACGATCAGGCAGCCGAGGACGAACGGGTTCGTCCAGCCCTCGGCGTGGCCGCCGTAGGGCTGGATCGCGTAGATGACGCCGACGAGCAGCAGGATCAGGCCCACGCCGAAGGTGACGTTGCCCCACCAGTCGATCCGGTGGCTGCGCCGGGCGGCGGGGTCCCGCAGGGTGAGATACGCCCAGACCGTGCCGACGACGCCGAACGGGACGCTGACCCAGAACACGAGCCGCCAGTCGACCTCGGAGAGCACACCGCCCACGAGCAGGCCGATGAACGAGCCGCCGATCGCGGCCACGGAGTTGGTGCCGATGGCGAAGCCGCGCCGCTCGGCGGGGAACGCGTCGGTGAGGATCGCCGTCGCGTTGGCCATGAGCATCGCCCCGCCGATGCCCTGCAGGACGCGGATGAGGATGAGCCACATCGCTCCGCCGCCACCGGTGAACGGGTCGACGGCGAGCAGGATCGAGGCCACGGTGAACACCGCGAAGCCGGCGTTGTAGATCCGCGCCCGCCCGTACATGTCGCCGAGACGGCCCAGGGTCACCACCAGCACGGCGGTGACCAGCATGTACCCCATGATCATCCACAGCAGGTAGCTGATGTTGCCGGGCTGCAGGGGGTTGATGCCGATGCCGCGGAAGATCGCCGGCAGCGAGATGAGGACGATCGAGGAGTTCATCGTCGCCATCAGCACGCCGAGCGTGGTGTTCGACAGCGCGAGCCACTTGTAGCTGGGGGACTCGACGTCGCCCCGGCCACTCAGGAGGGTGCTCGTCATGACGCGAGGGATTCCTCTCGGAAGGACGGCGCGGAGGGACCGCCCCAAGAACATAGCGCGCATGAGCTAACTAGTCGGGGCGAGCCGACGTGATGCGCTCCACGCCGTGAGGGACGGACCGGACGAACGGGACCGAACCGCCGCGCGAGCCGGGCGGCGGCTACCGTCCCGGCGTGGTGAGCGCGCGGTACGGGTCGTGGCCGACCCCGGTGACGTCCGAGCTCGTGGTGGCCGCGGCGGTCCGCCTCGACGAGGTCCGGCCCGATCCGGCGGGGACCGTCGTGTGGGCCGAGGGCCGGGCCGACGAGGGCGGTCGGACCCAGCTGGTGCGCCGGACGCCGGACGGCGTGTGCACCGATGTCCTGCCCCCGGGGTCGAACGCGCGCACGGCGGTGCACGAGTACGGCGGCGGGGCCTGGTGGCTGCACGCCGGGAGCCCGGGGGTCGTCTGGTACGTGGAGTGGGACGACCAGCGCCTGCGCCGCCTCGACCCGGGGGGCGAGACGGTGGTGCTGACACCCGCGCCGGCGGTGCCGCGGGGCGATCGCTTCGCCGACGGCGACGTCGCCCCGGACGGGACCTGGCTGGTCGCGGTGCGCGAGCGGCACCCCTCGGCCGGCGCCCCGGCGACCGCGGTCCGCAACGAGGTGGTGCGACTCGACGCCCGGGCCCCCTCCGAGCCCGAGGTGCTGGTCACCGGCCCGGATTTCGTCGCCGCCCCCCGGATCTCCACCGACGGCGGCGCGCTGGCGTGGATCTCCTGGGACCACCCCTCGATGCCGTGGGACGACACGGTGCTCACCGTCCGCGACCTCACCACCGGCGCCGACACCGTCGTCGCCGGCGGGCCGGGCGAGTCGGTGGCCGAGCCGCGGTGGCAGCCGGACGGGTCGCTGACCTTCCTCTCCGACCGCAGCGGCTGGTGGAACCTCTACCGCCGCGCGCCCGGCGGCGAGGTCGAGCGGCTCGTCGCGCTCGAGGCGGAGCTCGGCGTGCCCGGCTGGCAGCTCGGCGGCTCCCGCCACGCGGTGCTCGCCGACCACCGGGTGGTGTTCGCCCGGTCCTCGGAGGGCTTCGACGCGCTGGTGCTCCGGGACGGCGACGGGACGCTGACCGTGCTCGACACCGGGTTCTCGACGATCCGCTCGGTCCGCGCCGACGGCCCGGACGCCGTGGTCTGCGTCGCGGGCAGCCCGACCGCCGAGCTCGGCGTGCACCGGGTGGTGCCCGGCGACCCGAGCGTGGTCACGACCCTGCGCCCGCCCCGCGAGCTGGGCCTCGACCGGGCGACGATCTCCGTCCCAGAGCCGATGACGTTCACCTCGGTCGACGCGGGAGGTGCCGCGCGCACCGCCCACGCGCTGTTCTACCCGCCGAGCACCGCCCACGAGGCACCCGACGGCGAACGCCCGCCCCTGCTCACGGTGCTGCACGGCGGGCCGACCGGGTCCGCGGTCCCGGTGCTCGCCCTCGGTGTCCAGTACTGGACGAGCCGCGGGTTCGCGGTGGTCGACGTCGACTACGGCGGCTCGGCCGGATACGGCCGCGCCTACCGCGCGCAGCTCGCGGGCGCCTGGGGCGTCGTCGACGTCGCCGACTGCCTCGCCGCCGCCCGGACCCTCGCCCAGGACGGGCGCGTCGACCCCGACCGCATGGCCATCCGCGGCGGGTCGGCGGGCGGGTTCACCGTGCTCGCGGCGCTGGCACGGGAGGACACCCCGTTCTCGGCGGGCGCCGACCACTTCGGGGTGGCCGACCTCGAGGCGCTCGCCCGCGACACCCACAAGTTCGAGTCGCGCTACCTCGACGGTCTCGTCGGGCCGTACCCCGAGGCCCGCGACGTGTACGTGGCGCGCTCACCGCTGACCCACGTCGACCACTTCCACACGCCCCTGATCGTCCTGCAGGGCGACGAGGACGCGATCGTGCCGCCCGCGCAGTCGGAGATGATCGTCGAGGCGCTGCGTCGCCGCGGGGTCCCGGTGGCCTACCTGCTGTTCCCCGGCGAGCAGCACGGCTTCCGCCGGGCCGAGAACATCCGCCGCGCCCTCGACGCCGAGCTGTCGTTCTACGCCCGCATCTTCGGCTTCGACCTGCCTGCCGGCGAGAACATCGAGACTATCCAGATCGAGGGATGATCCCCGGCGGTGCTCACGACGTCCGCCGACGGGCGAGGACCTCGGGCCACCAGCGCTGCGCGACGTCGGGGTGGGAGCGCAGCCAGCCGCGCAGCGCGTTCTCACCGTAGGCGGCGTGGAGCGGGTTGTCCGGGTCGTCGGTGACGCCCGCGGCCTGCGCGGCGAGGTCCGGCGGCAGGGTCAGCGGCGCGACCACCGCGTCGAAGCGGGGCCCGAGGAAGAACGGCACCGAGAAGCGGTCCACACCCGCCGGTGGGCTGAGCACCCGGTGCCGGGTCGCGACGAGGTAGCCGCCGGTCGCGATCTCGAGCATCTCCCCGACGTTGACCACGTAGCCGTCCGGGACCGGCGTGGCGTCGATCCAGCCGCCGTCGGGGGCCTGCACCTGCAGCCCGCCGACCTCGTCCTGGTGCAGCAGGGCGAGGAACCCGTAGTCCTTGTGGGCGCCGACGCCCTGGTCCTGGTCCGGGACGTCGCGCCCCGGATAGTGGACGACCTTGAGGTGTTGGTGGGACTCGTCGTCGAACCACCCGTCGAAGTGGTCCTCGGGCTGGCCGAGCGCGGCGGCGAACGCCCGCAGCAGCTCGCGGGTCACCCGGAGCGCCTCGGCCTGCCAGGCGAGGACGGCCTCGCGCAGCTCGGGCAGCGCCGACGGCCACTGGTTCGGCCCGATCAGCCCGGTCCAGTCCGGGTCGGCGGGCCCCGCCGCGACGGCCACGCGCTCCGGGCCGACGTCGATCTGCTCGCGCCGGTCGGCGGCGCCCGCGGTGTGCTCGGTCCCGACCCGGCTGTAGCCGCGGAAGTGCGGGGACCGGGTGTTCTCGATCTCCAGGCGATCCGCGAGGGGCAGCGCGAAGAAGCGGCGCACCGCGTCGTCGAGCCGCGCGGTGAGCTCGGTCGGCACACCGTGGCCCACGACCACGAAGAAGCCGACGTCGTGGGCCGCGGCGCGCAGGTCGGCCAGGAAGCCGTCGCGGTCCGGTCCGCGGAAACGGGACAGGTCGAGTACCGGGAGGCTCGTGTCGGTCGTGTCGGTCGTGTCGGTCGTGTCGGTCGTGTCGGTCGTGTCGGTTGTCTCGTGTCGGTCGTGCTCATCGGCGAGCTCCTCACGCGGCGGGCAGGTGGACCGGGGCTTCGCGTCACACCCTGCTGAGTGTGGCCGGGGCCGCCGTGCCGGCAAGCAGACCGCGGCGGGCCAGCTCGGGCAGCACGCCCTCGCCGACCTGGTAGGCCTCCTCCAGGTGTGGATAGCCCGAGAACACGAACTCGTCGATGCCCAGGGCGTGGTACTCCTCGATGCGGTCGGCGACCTCGACGTGGCTGCCGACCAGCGCGGTGCCCGCACCGCCGCGCACGAGGCCCACCCCGGCCCACAGGTTGGGACTGATCTCGAGCTGGTCGATCCGCCCGCCGTGCAGGGCGAGCATCCGCTGCTGGCCCACCGACTGCGAGGCGCCGAGCGTCGCCTGGGCGCGCTCCACCTCGGCGGGGTCGAGCGCGTCGAGCATCCGCTGGGCCTCGGCCCACGCCTCGGCGGCGGTGTCGCGCGTGATGACGTGCATCCGGATCCCGAAACGCGGCGCCCGGCCCTGCGCGTCCGCCAACTCCCGCACCTGCCCGATCTTCTCGGCGACCTGGCGCGGTGGCTCGCCCCACGTCAGGTAGACGTCGGCGTGCCGGGCGGCGACCGGGAGCGCGGCGGGGGACGAGCCGCCGAAGTAGATGGACGGGACCGGGTCCGGCGGAGCGAGGGTGGTGGCCCCGGCGACCCGGTAGTGGCGGCCCTCGAAGTCGGCGGGCGTCTCGCCCCAGGCGCCGCGCAGGACCGAGAGGAACTCGTCGGTGCGGGCGTAGCGCTCGTCGTGCTCGGCCCAGTCGCCGAAGCGCTGCTGCTCGACGGCGTCACCGCCGGTGACGATGTTGAGCATCAGCCGGCCCGCCGGAGAGGCGCTGGTAGGTGCTGGCCATCTGCGCGGCGAGCGTCGGCGAGATGACCCCGGGCCGGAAGGCGACCAGGTAGCTGCAGCGTGCGCGTCTCGCGCAGCAGCGCCGCCGTGGTCAGCCAGGCGTCCTCGCAGAACGAGCCGGTCGGGGTCAGGACGCCGCGGAACCCGAGTCTCTCGGCGGCGTGTGCGACCTGGGCCAGGTAGTCGACGTCGGCGGGTCGCTGCGCCTGCCCCGCCTCGCCGCGGTCGGCGTGGCGGCGGGCGACGATCGTGCGCCCGTCCCCGGCGGTCGGCAGGAACCAGTGCGGGACGATGCTCACGGGTGCTCCTCGGCGGATCAGGGGGCGGCCTGGGTCAGGGGCTCGAAGCGACGGTCGACGAACGCGCCGAAGTCCGCGCGCCCGGGGATCACGCCCGCGTCGCTGAAGGCGTCGGCGAGCTGCTGCTCGGAGCGGACGAAGGTGTCGTCCATCGGCACGGGCAGGTCGGGGCCGCGGTCGGCGGCGAGGGTCGTGACCGGCAGCGGGAGTCTCGTCTCGTCGCTCCACACCCTGGCGCGCTCGGCGCGGTGGGTGTCGGAGTAGCGCTGGGCCCGGGCCACCCGGGACAGGAAGTCGCCCACGGCGGCCTGCGTGGCGGGGTCGGCGAGGGCGGCGTTGCTCGCGACCTGGACGTTGTAGCCGTTCGCGGTGCCCCGGCCGTCGGCGATGACGCGCGCGCCCGCCTGCAGCTGGGCCTGGGCGGTGTACGGATCCCAGGTCGCCCACGCGTCGACCTCGCCCTGACCGAACGCGGCGAAGGCGTCGGCGGGAGCGAGGAAGGTGACGTCGACGTCGTCGAGGGTCATGCCGGCCGCCGAGAGCGTCTGCAGCAGCTGCCCGTGCGCCGAGCTGCCCTTCGCCACCGCGACGCGCTTGCCGCGCAGGTCGGCGACCGACCGGACCGACGACGCCGCCGGGACGAGGATGGCGTCGCTGGTGACGTTGCCCTGCGCCGCGGCGACGACCTGCACGCGGGCGCGGGCGGCGGCGGCGAAGATCACCGGGGTGTTGCCGGTGGCGCCGAGGTCGATCGCGCCCGCCCTGGCGGCCTCGATCAGCGGCGGCCCGGAGGTGAACGTCGACCACTGGACCCGGTAGGGCAGTCCGTCGAGCAGCCCGGCGGCGGCGAGCAGCGATCGCGACCCGCCCTTCTGGTCGCCGACGCGCAAGGTCACCCCGGCGAGCGCCGGCGGGTCCACCGGCGGCTGCACCGGGGGCCGGGTCAGGGGCACCGAGGAGCACCCGGCGAGCACCAGGAGCGCGACCACGAGCCGGTGAGCACCCGCGCGTCACGCCGCATCGTCGGCCACCCCGAGCTCGGCGAGGACGGTGCGGCGCAGGCCGGCCAGGTCCTCGCGGGGGCGAGGCCCCGGCGCGTGGTCGGCGACGATCCGGCCGTCGTCGAGCACGAGGACGCGGTCGGCGAGCGCCAGGGCCTCGTCGACGTCGTGGGTGACGAGCAGGATTCCCGGGCCGTGCCGCTCCCAGAGATCGAGCACGAGGCGATGCATCGACAACCGGGTCAGCGCGTCGAGGGCGCCGAACGGCTCGTCGAGCAGCAGGAGGTCGGGCTCGCGGACGAGGGCCCTGGCCAGCGACGCGCGCTGGGCCTCGCCGCCGGAGAGCGTCAGGGGCCAGGCGCCGGCGCGCTCGGTGAGCCCGACCTCGGCGAGGGCGCGGTCGGCCACCTCGCCCGCGTCGTCGCGGTGCAGCCCGAGCGCCACGTTGTCGCGGACGCTGCGCCACGGCAGCAGGCGGGGTTCCTGGAAGGCCATGGCCACCGAGCCGGGGACCTCGACCTCGCCGGACACCCCGTCGCTCGCCGCGTCGTCGAGGCCGGCGAGCACCCGCAGCAGGGTGCTCTTCCCGGATCCGCTGCGCCCGAGGAGGGCGACGAACTCACCCACACCGACGGTGAGGTCGAGGCCGTCGAGCACGCGCCGTCCGGCGAAGGCCCGGACCAGTCCCGTGACCTGGGCGGAACTCATCCCGCCCTCCCCACGGGGCGCCAGCGCAGGGTCCGGCGCTCGATCCGGCGGACCAGGGCGTCGGTGCCCAGGCCGAGCAGGGCGTAGACGACCAGGCCGACGACGATGACGTCGGTGCGCAGGAACTCGCGCGCATTCATGATCATGTAACCGAGGCCGGAGTCGGCGGACACCGTCTCGGCGACCACGATCGACAACCAGGCGATGCCCAGTGCCAGCCGCAGCCCGGTCAGGGCGCTGGGCAGCGCTCCGGGCAGGACCACGTGGCGCAGGAGCTCCGAGCGGGTGAACCCGGAGACGGTCGCGGCCTCGAGCAGCTTCGGGTCGACACCACGGACGCCCGCGTGGACGTTGAGGTACATCGGGAACAGCACGCCGAGGGCGACGAGCAGGATCTTCGGGGTCTCGTCCACGCCGAACCACAGGATGAACAGCGGCACGAGGGCCAGGTGCGGCAGGGTCCGCAGCATCTGCACGGGCGGGTCGACGAGCAGGCCGCCCCACCGCGACAGCCCGGACGCCACCCCGAGGCCGACGCCGACGACGAGGCCGAGGGCGACGCCGGCCACGACGCGCAGCAGCGAGACCAGCAGGCCCTCGGACAGCTCTCCGCTGGCGGTGACGTCCACCGCGGCGGTGACCACGCGCCAGGGGGAGGCGAGCTCGTCCTCGGCGAGCAGCCCGATGGTCGACGCGAGCTGCCAGACCACCAGCAGCGCGAGGGGGCTGAGCCAGCGGCGCCAGTCGAAGCCGGCCGGCCACGAGCCCCGTCGTGGTGGGGGCGCAGCGGCGTCGGCGGAGAGGTTGCCAGGGCGCGTCGCGACGGTGGGCGCGACGGATTGGGTCGTGGACACACGGGCTCCCGGGACGGCGAACGGGGGAGGCGGAGCCGCCGGCGAGAGGACCGGGCGGCGCGTGGGTCAGCGACAGATGCAGCCGGCGGTACGCATGAGGTCGACGTGGCGTCGCCACGTCAGATCCCAGCCCCGGCACATCTGATCGATCCTGCGAAGCCCGCGAGGCGAAGTCAACCGCCGACCCGCATTTGCGGCCGGTCGGCGGTGTGGGGTGGGATATGCGCATGTCCCGCTGCGCGCTCGAGCCGTTCTGGCCGAGCCGGCGCGTGGTCGAGTTCGACGAGTGGTGTCCGCGGGTCGCGTGACGTCGCGTCCCTGATCGGCTCGGTGCCGCCGGGACCCCCACGCGCGGCCGGCCTGCGTGACCCTCTTCCCGCTCGTGCAGAGCACCCCACCGTCCTCCGGAGGACACCCGTGTCGGTCACCGACGACTACCTGAAGAACAACGCCGAGTACGCCGCGGACTTCTCGGGCCCGCTGCCCCTTCCGCCCGCCCGCAAGACCGCCGTCGTCGCCTGCATGGACGCGCGCATCAACGTCTACGGCGTCCTGGGCCTCAACGAGGGCGATTCGCACGTCATCCGCAACGCCGGGGGCATCGTCGCCGAGGACACCATCCGCTCGCTGGCGATCAGCCAGCACCTGCTCGGGACCGAGGAGATCGTCCTCATCCACCACACCGACTGCGGGATGCTGACCTTCACCGACGAGCAGTTCAAGGACATCCTCGAGTCCGAGGCCGGCGAGCGTCCCTCGTGGTCCGCGAACGCCTTCCCCGACCTCGAGGGCGACGTCCGCGACTCGATCAAGCGGATCGCCGACAGCCCGTTCGTCAAGAACAAGCAGTCGATCCGCGGCTTCGTCTTCGACGTCGCCACCGGGAAGCTGAACGAGGTCCAGTAGGGCGCCTCGGGTCGTGCGGGCGGCGTTCGGCGCCCGCACGACCCGCCCACCGGATGGCGCCCGCTCGTGGTCGCCGCGGTCGGGCTGGTCGTGGTCGCCGCCTGCTCGCTGGGCCTGGTGCTGCTCGCGTCTCCGGCGATCGGCCCGAAGCCGTGAGGTCGGTGTGGCACATGGTGACGGCCGCGACGGTGGCGACCTCGATCGTGGCGTGGCAGGCTCAGTGCTCGTGACCGAGTCCGGAGTCCGCCTCGTGGCCCGCCGCCACGTCGACTTCGGCCGTGTCGTCAGTGCGGCCTGTCCGGGCTCCTAGATCACGTCTGCGCCGCGTGCCGGCGTGATCCTCCGTTCGTTCTCTTCTCCCCGCGCCCGCTGACCCGCCCGAGGGTCGTGCCGAGGCGTGTCCCCTGACCTCGCCGGCCGCCGGCGGGGCCGATCGAGGAGTCCCACCCCCCGTGACCCGCTCACGCTCCCTGCGCGCCGCCGCCGCCGTCGCGCTCACCCTGATCCTCGCCGTGCTGTCCGGCTGCTCGCGGGCCGAGGAGTCCGCGCCCGCACCGGCCGCCGATGCGGGCCCCGCGCAGGAACTGCGCCTCGGTTTCTTCCCCAACATCACCCACGCGCCGGCGCTGATCGGTGTGCAGAACGGCCTGTTCGCCCAGCAGCTCGGCGCGACGCGGCTGAGCACCCAGACGTTCAACGCCGGCCCGGAGGAGACCGGGGCCCTGCTGGGCAACTCGATCGACATCGGGTTCATCGGCTCCGGCCCGGCGATCAACGCCTACAAGCAGGACCCGAACGGCGTGCGCCTGATCTCCGGCTCGACCTCGGGGGGCGCGCAGCTCGTGGTCCGCCCGGGCATCACGAACCCGCAGCAGCTGCTGGGCAAGAAGATCGCCACCCCGCAGCTGGCGAACACCCAGGACATCGCGCTGAAGAAGTGGCTCCGGGAGAACAACCTGCCGCAGGGCACCGGGCCCAACGCCGTCGAGGTCGTCAACATCGACAACGCACGCGCCCTGGACGCCTACAAGACCGGCCAGCTCGACGGCGGGTGGCTCCCCGAGCCGTTCGCCTCGCGGTTCGTGATCGAGGGCGGCGCGGTGCCGCTGCTCGACGAGCGCACGCTCTGGCCGAACGGGCAGTTCCCCACCACCGTCGTCATCGCCCGCACCGACTACGTCCAGCAGCACCCCGCCACCGTCTCGGCGTTCCTCCGCGGGCTCGTCGCGGCCGAGGACCTCGCCCGCACCGACCCGGCGGGCGCGAAGACGGCGGCCAACACGGCACTCGGCACGAACGGCAGCCGGCCGCTCGCCACACCGGTGCTCGACCGCGCCTGGAGCCAGGTGTCGCTGAACCCCGATCCGCTCGCGTCGACGTTCCCGCAGCTCGCCCAGGACGCCGTCACCGCCGGCACCTCGGCGCAGCCCGCACAGCTCGCCGGCTTCGTCGACGTGGGCCCGCTCAACCAGGCGTTGTCCGCGGCGGGGCGGCCCCCGGTCGAAGACGGTGGCCTCGGCCGCTAGCAGGACCCGGGTCCGCCCGGGAACGCACCACCCAGCAGAGGAGCACGCTCATGACCGCCACGACCCTCGACCGGTCGGGCCGGCCCGCGCCCACCGGTCCTCCCGCGGTGGAGATCCAGGGCGTCTCCAAGGTCTTCGGGTCCGGCAACGACGCTGTGGTGGCCCTCGACGGGGTGGACCTGCAGGTCGCCCCCGGGGAGTTCGTCTGTCTGCTCGGGGCGTCCGGGTGCGGCAAGACGACGCTGCTCAACGTGGTGGCGGGCCTCGACCGGCCGACCAGCGGGACGGTCGAGACGTCCTCGTCCCGGCCTGCGGTGATGTTCCAGGAGTCGGCCCTGCTGCCCTGGCTCACCGCGGGCCGCAACGTCGAGCTCCCGATGCGGATCGCCGGCGTCGGGCGCGCGGCCCGGCGGGCGCGGGCGGCGGAGCTCCTCGCGCTCGTGCGGCTCGAGGGCCAGGCCGACAAGCGTCCGCACGAGCTCTCCGGCGGCATGCGCCAGCGGGTGGCGCTCGCGCGGGCCCTCGCCGCGAGCCTCGGCGCGCAGGACGCGGGGGAGCAGGGCGTGCTGCTGATGGACGAGCCCTTCGGGGCCCTCGACGCCATCACCCGCGACGTCCTGCAGGCGGAGCTGCTGCGGGTGTGGGAGGCGACCGGGACCTCGATCCTGTTCGTCACCCACGACGTCCGCGAGTCGGTGCGGCTCGCCGAGCGGGTGGTCCTGCTGTCGTCGCGGCCGGGCCGCGTCGTGCGCGAGTGGGGCACCCGGACCACCGAGGTGGCCGAGCAGGACTCCCTGACCGACGCCATCACCGGCGAACTGCGTGAGGTGATCTCCGCCCATGCCCGCTGAGGAGAAGGGCACCACGCTGCGCCCCGACGAGGAGGAGACCCTGGCCGCTCTCGAGGCCGACGTCGGCCGGGGTCTGGACGCCCTCGACACCCCGACCGAGCGCACCGTGCCGCTGTGGCGTCGCCTCGTGAGCGGGGTGGTGCCCCCGATCGTCGCCGTCGTCCTGTTCGTCCTCGTATGGCAGATCCTGTGGGCCTCGGCGATCTGGCCGGAGTTCAAGCTGCCGGCACCGGCGGCAGTCTTCGGTGAGATCGGGCAGCAGTTCGCCGACGGGCAGGCCCTGTCGATCATCTGGACCTCGATCAGCCGGGCGATTCTCGGCTTCCTGCTCGCGGTGGTGATCGCCACCCCGATCGGCCTGCTGGTGTCCACCGTGCCGCTGGTGCGCTCCGCGATCGGCCCGCTCCTCACGGGGCTGCAGAGCCTGCCGTCGGTGGCGTGGGTGCCCGCGGCGGTGCTGTGGTTCGGGCTCACCGACCAGACCATCTACTTCGTGGTGCTGCTCGGCGCGGTCCCCTCGATCGCCAACGGCCTGGTGTCGGGCATCGACCAGGTGCCGCCGCTGCTGCCCCGCGTCGGGCACGCGATGGGGGCCAACCGCCTGCAGTCGGCCACGCTGATCATGCTGCCCGCCGCGCTGCCCGGCTTCCTCGCCGGGCTGAAGCAGGGGTGGGCGTTCTCCTGGCGCTCACTCATGGCGGCCGAGATCATCGCGACGTCGCCGAGCCTCGGGTTCGGCCTCGGTGCCTACCTCAACCAGGGGCAGGCCCTCTCGCAGATGCCGTCGGTGATGGCCGCGATCATCCTGATCCTCGCGGTGGGCGTCGGGATCGAGCTGGTGGCCTTCCGGCCCGCCGAGCGCCGCATCCTGCGCGCTCGTGGCCTCGCGACCGGTCCCTGACCCGGCCTCAGCGGTCGACGAGAGCGGCGACGCCCGCGGCGGCCGCCGCGAGCATCAGCACGGCTCCGACGACGGTGGCGACGACGGGCGGCCCCGGGACCGGCCCGAAGGCGAGGAGGAACCCGGCGACGAGCAGCCCGGTCGACAGCCGGAGCCACCCGAGAACGGTGCGTTCCCGGGCGACGGTCCAGCGGGCGTCGGGCTGCCCGTCGTGTGCCACTCCTGTGACTCAGAGGCGGGCGCGCAGGAGGGCGGCGCGCAGCGCCGACACCTGCAGGGACGCCTCGGCGGAGATCTTCTCCGCGTGCTCGCCGAGGCGGTCGGGGTCCGACCGGGTCTCGCGGTCGACGAGACGGTCGAGGGCGGCGAGGAACTCCTGCACCGCGGCGGTCCGGGTCGGGGAGACGGACGTGGTCATGGGCGTTCTCCTGGGACGGGTTCGTCGACGGGTGACCGGGGCGCGCGACCGCTCGACCGGTCTCACCGGCGGGGTCGCGCAGGGGTCAGCGACAGAACTCGTCGAACGCGTACGGGCGGCGTCCCGGCCAGAACCGGTCCAGCTCCACGCCCGTCACGGGGTCCATCCTCGCCGGACGGCACCGCCGCGACAAGTCATCGTCGCCATCCGGAGAGATCCCACCCGGTGATCTGCTCGAGGCGGGCGACGTCGTCGGCGAACCAGGGCAGCGCGGCCGCGCGCTCGGCGGCGCTCGGGCCCTCGGTGCGTCCGGCGACGTCGGGCCGCACGTGGTGGCGGGGGACCTCCTCGATGCGCCCGGTGGCGACGCCGAGGAAGTCACAGACGCGATCCGCGGTCGCGCTCGGGGCGGAGCGGAGGTCGTAGTACCGCAGGAGCAGCACCTGGTCGCGGTCGAACAGGCCCAGCAGGTGGTCGAGCTGCGCGCCGTAGCGACCTTCGGCCACGTAGTGCCAGAAGTGCGCCCAGCCCGCGTCCCGGCGCGCCGGCTCGAGCGCGCACGCGGTGAGGAAGTCCGCCTCGGGCTCCAGTCCCGCCGTGCGCAGGTGCGCCCAGTTGGAGTGGGCCCGCTCGACGGGGTCGCGCAGCACCGCGACCAGCCGGGCGTCCGGGACGAGATCACGGATGCGCTTCTGCGCGTCGGTGTCGTAGAGGTAGAACACGGTGCCCTCGCCGGCGAGGGTGCCCGGCGGCGCGGGGGCGAAGAGCGCCTCGTACTCGCCGCGGTCCCACACGTGCTCGCCCCAGGTCTCGACGTCCCCGGGACCGCCACCGGTCGTGGGTGGCGGGCCGTCGGTCAGGAAGAACTTGGGCTCCTTGACCGCGGGCAGGAAGAGCTCGGGGTGCCCCGAAAGGGCGTTGTGCAGGGCCGAGGTGCCCGCCTTGGGTGCCCCGACGAGCAGGAAGTCGGGCAGGCTCATGCGGCCGGAACGGACGGGACGGGCTCGACGACGACGTCGGTGCGCAGCTCGTGGGCACCGTCGGACCGGGTCGCCTCCCAGTACAGACGCCGGACGCCACCGGGCAGGTCGACCATTGCGAGGTAGCGCAGCCCGCGACCGGCGTGCCGCGACTCGGCGGCCGGGGCCTGCGAGTCCGCGACGAACCGGCCGAACGACCCGGCCGGGCGGGCGATGCCGGTGCGCTCCTCCCAGTTCTCCTCCGCGGTCGCGCGGCCGTCGTAGGTGGCCACCAGCTCGTCGCCCCAGCGGAACACCGCGCTGATGCGCACGCCGCGGGCGTCCCACGACCCGGTGCGGGGCGCCAGGGCGGTCCCCTGCCAGGTCCAGTCGAGGCCGTCCGGGCTGGTGGCGTACTCGGTGGTCATCCGGTCGGTGGCGTCCGGGTCGTCGAGCGGGTGGACCGAGGCCCACAGGTGCCAGCCGGTCGCGTCCTGGAGCACCACCGGGTCCTTGACGGCGTGGAGGGCGTCGCCCGGCAGCACGGTGCGTCGAGGCCCGGTCGCGAGGCCCTCCGGGGTGTCGGCCTCCACGACGTCGACCCACCAGTGCTTGGTGCCCGGCGTCGCGCAGCTGACGTAGAGACGCCAGCGCCCGTCCTCGGTCACCGCGAGCGCGGGCCGCTCCAGGGACTCCGCCCCGAACGCGTCCTTCTCGACCACGGCGACGGTCTCGAACGTCACCCCGTCGCGCGAGCGGGCGACGACGTTGGCGTACCCGCGCCCGACGCCCTCCGGCTGGCGCAGCCGGTAGGAGAGGTAGACGTCGCCGTCGACGACGATCGCGCTCGGGGCGCCCGACCAGTAGCCGGGCAGGTCCACCGGGGGCGGCACGACCAGGGTGCCGTCGCCGTGGGGCACCGGCAGGGCGTCCCCGGACCCCGTCCCGCTGCGCTCGCTCATGCGCTCTCCGTCCTCGTCGACGCGATGTGTGACGCCACGTCGGCCAGCCCGCGGTCGCGCAGGTGCGCCACCAGCACGGTCACCGACTCGTCGACGCTCTGCTCGTGGCTCGGGATCACCAGGTCCGGGTCCTCGGGGGCCTCGTAGGGGTCGTCGACCCCGGTGAGACCCGCGATCTCACCGGCGCGCTGGCGGGCGTAGAGGCCCTTGACGTCCCGGTCGCCGGCCACCTCCACCGGCGTGGAGACGTGGACCTCGACGTACGGGATGTCCGCCTCGGCGTGGGAGGCCCGGACCGCCGCGCGGACGTCGGCGTGCGGGGCGATCGCGGCGACGAGGACGACGACCCCGTTGCGGGCGAGGAGCTCGGCGACGAACCCGATCCGTCGGATGTTGATCGCCCGGTCCTCGCGGGAGTAGCCGAGCCCGCGGGAGAGGTTCTCGCGGATCACGTCGCCGTCGAGGACCTCCACGCCGCAGCGGGTCGTCCGCAGGCGCGCGGCGACCCCGTTCGCGATCGTCGACTTGCCGGCACTCGGCAGGCCGGTCAGCCAGACGGTGGCGCCGGGGGCACAGGAGTGCTCGGGTGGGGGAGAGGTGACCATGGGTGCTCCGGGGCAGGGCGCCGGGTCGGCGGGGCGCGGGGACGCGGGGGGACGCGCGGGGGTCAGTCCTCGACCGAGGCGGACAGCGGTGTGGTCACCAGGGGGCGACCCACGAGACCGGCGGCGAGGGTGTCGCCTGCCTGAGGGTCGATGAGCAGGAACGAGCCGGTCGCGGCCACCGCGTCGTAGTCGTCGATCGGGAGGGGCTCGGCGACGGTGAGCGAGACCTGGCCCATGTCGTTGATGGCCAGTTCGCCGGGGTCCTCGTCGAGGATCATCGACTCGGTGTCCAGCCGGTGGGTCACCGCGTCGACGATCGCCTGGGTGGTGCGGGTGCCGTGCTTGAGCAGCAGCCGCGCCCCGGGGCGCAGGGGCTTCTCGTGCAACCAGGCCACGGTCGCGTCGAACCCGGTGGTCGTCGCGGGCGCGTCCTCGGCGGCGGCGATCAGGGCGCCGCGCGCGATGCCCAGGTCGTCGGCGAGGCGCACGACGACGCTGTCGCCGGCGTGGGCGACCTCGAGGGTGCCGTCGAAGGTGTCGATGCCCTCGATCCGGGTGCGCTGCCCGTCGGGCAGGACGGCGACCTCGTCGCCCACCCGCACCGTCCCGGCGGCGACCAGGCCCGCGTAACCGCGGTAGTCGGGGTGGGCGTCGGTGCGCGGCCGCACGACGTACTGCACGGGGAAGCGGAAGGAGGCGTCGCGGTCCGGGCCGACGACCGGGACCGACTCGAGGTGCTCGAGCAGCGTCGGGCCCTCGTACCAGGGGGTGTGCTCGGAGGGCAGGACGACGTTGTCGCCGAGCTTGGCCGACACCGGGATCGTGGTGACGGCGTCCTCGTCGTAGCCCAGCGTGCTGGCCAGCCCGCCGAACTCCTTGGCGATGGCGGTGTAGTCGCCCTCGTCGTAGTCGACCAGGTCGATCTTGTTGACCGCCAGCACCAGGCGCGGCACGCGCAGCAGCGCCATCACCGCGGTGTGCCGTCGGGTCTGCTCGACGACCCCGTGGCGGGCGTCGACCAGCAGGATCGCGAGCTGCGCCGTGGACGCCCCGGTCACGGTGTTGCGGGTGTACTGCACGTGGCCCGGGGTGTCGGCGAGGACGAACGACCGGGTGGGCGTCGCGAAGTAGCGGTAGGCCACGTCGATGGTGATGCCCTGCTCGCGCTCCGAGCGCAGGCCGTCGACCAGCAGCGACAGGTCGGGCGAGCCCCCGCCCCGGGTGGCCCGCTCGACGGCTTCCATCTGGTCGGCGAGCACCGACTTGGTGTCGTAGAGCAGCCGCCCGACGAGGGTGGACTTGCCGTCGTCGACGCTGCCCGCCGTGGCGAGCCTGAGCAGATCGGCCATCAGGGTCCAGCTCCGCTTCGCTTCGTGTCCCTCATCAGAAGTACCCCTCGCGTTTGCGGTCCTCCATGGCGGCCTCCGACACGCGATCGTCGGCCCGGGTCGCCCCGCGCTCGGTGAGGCGGCTCTCGCGGACCTCGTCGAGCACCTCGTCGAGCGTCGCGGCGTCCGACTCGACCGCGCCGGTGCACGATCCGTCGCCGACGGTGCGGTAGCGGACGGTCTTCTCGACGACCTGCTCGTCGTCGCGGGGCCCGAACCACGGCCCGGAGGTCAACCACATGCCGTCGCGGGCGAAGACCTCGCGGGTGTGCGCGTAGTAGATCGAGGGGAGCGCGATGTCCTCACGGGCGATGTAGCGCCAGACGTCGAGCTCGGTCCAGTTCGACAGCGGGAACACCCGCACGTGCTCGCCGGGCTTGTGGCGCCCGTTGTAGAGGTTCCACAGCTCCGGGCGCTGGCGCGACGGCTCCCACTGCCCGAACGCGGTGCGCAGGCTGAACACGCGCTCCTTGGCGCGGGCCCGCTCCTCGTCGCGGCGCCCGCCGCCGAAGACCGCGTCGTGGCGGTGCTCGGCGATCGCGTCGAGCAGCGGGACGGTCTGCAGCGGGTTGCGCGTGCCGTCGGCGCGCTCGGAGAGCCGGCCGTCGTCGATGTAGTCCTGGACTCTCGCCACCTCGAGGTCGAGCTCCAGCTCCGCGACGAGGCGGTCGCGGAAGTCGATCACCTCGTCGAAGTTGTGCCCGGTGTCGACGTGCAGCAGGGCGAACGGGATCGGCGCGGGCCAGAACGCCTTGCGCGCGAGGTGCACCAGCAGCGTGGAATCCTTGCCGCCGGAGAAGAGGATCACCGGGCGGTCGAACTCGCCCGCGACCTCACGGAAGATGTGGATGGCCTCGGATTCGAGGGCGCTGAGTTGATCAGTGCTGGTCGTCGATGGCATGGCGGTCATCCGTGCAGCCCGCACTCGGTCTTGGCGGTGCCGGCCCAGCGGCCGCTGCGGGGGTCGGCGCCCGGGGCGGGCTTGGCGGTGCAGGGCGCGCAACCGATCGACGGGTAGCCCTCGCCGACCAGCGGGTTGACCAGGATCGCGTGGTCCCGGATGTAGGCGTCCATCTGCTCGTCGCTCCAGTGGGCGATCGGGTTGACCTTGACCAGCTGGTGGCGCTCGTCCCAGGTGACCAGCGGGGTGTGCGCGCGGGTGGGGGCCTCGACGCGACGGACACCGGTGACCCAGGCACCGTACCGGGCGAGGGTCTGCTGCAGCGGCACGACCTTGCGCAGGTGGCAGCAGCGGTTCGGGTCGGTGGCGAAGAGGTCCTTGCCCTCGAGGCGGTCCTGCTCCTCCACCGTGTGCTCGGGCCCGGCCTCCACGATGCGCACGCCGTAGGTCTGAGCCACCGCGTCGCGGGTCCCGAGGGTCTCGGCGAAGTGGTAGCCGGTCTCGAGGAACAGCACGTCGACACCGGGGCGGGCGGCCGCACCGAGCGCCACGAGCACCGCGTCCTGCATGTTGGAGGCGACGATCAGGTGCTCGCCGAAGGTCGCGGCGGCCCAAGCGAGGATCTCGGCGGTCAGCTCCTCGTCGCCGACCGTGCCCTCGCGGTCGGCGAAGCGCGCGCCGGCCTCGAGCGCTGCGGCGCGCTGCGTCTCGAGGTCGCTGCGCTGCGTGTCCATCGTGGTCATGTGCGTTCTCCTCGCGTACCGACGCCGGCGTCGGTGCCCCTCGGGCGGTGGCCCGTCATCGCAACTGCGCCTCGTCGGCGCGCACGGCCCACTGGGCGAACCGCTCGCCGGGCTTGCGGTCGGCGGCGAAGGTGCGGACGACGCGATCGACGTAGTCGCCGAGCTCCGAGGACAGGATCCTGTGCTGGCGGACCTTGCGCCCGAACTCCGCGTCGAGCCCGACCGATCCGCCCAGGTGAACCTGGAAACCGGCGGTGGGATTCCCGTCCGCGTCGTTGACGATCATTCCCTTGAGCCCGATGTCGGCGACCTGCACGCGGGCGCAGGAGTTCGGGCAGCCGTTGAGGTGGATGGAGATCGGCACGTCGAGCTCGTCCTGGACGTCGGCCAGGCGCGCGTCGAGCTCGTCGATCAGCTCGCCCGCGCGGCCCTTGGTGTTGACGAAGGCCAGCTTGCAGAACTCGATGCCGGTGCAGGCCATCGTCGAACGCCGCCACATGCTCGGTCGGGCGGGCAGGCCGAGGTGGTCGAGGGCGTCCGTCAGGGTGTCGAGCTTCTCGGCGGGGACGTCGAGCACCAGAATCTTCTGGTACGGGGTGAGGCGGACGCGACCCGAGTCGGCGGCCTCCGCGGCCTTGGCGACCTCGACGAGCGTGGAGCCGCTGGTCCGCCCGGCCGGCGGGGCGACGCCGACGAAGTGCCGGCCGTCGACCTGCTCGTGGACCCCGACGTGGTCGACGGTCGTGGCCACGGGGTCGGGTGCGGGCCCGTCGATCAGCGGGCGGTGCAGGTACTCGTCCTCCAGCACCTGGCGGAACTTCTCCGGGCCCCAGTCGGCGACGAGGAACTTCAGGCGCGCCTTGGTGCGCAGCCGGCGGTAGCCGTAGTCACGGAAGACGGCCACGACGCCGTGCCAGACGTCGGCGACCTCGTCGAGCGGCACCCACGCCCCGAGGCGCACGGCGAGCTTGGGGTTGGTCGAGAGGCCGCCGCCGACGAACAGGTCGAAGCCGGGGCCGTGCTCGGGGTGCTCGACGCCGACGAACGAGACGTCGTTGACCTCGTGGGCCACGTCCTGCTGACCGGAGATGGCGGTCTTGAACTTGCGGGGGAGGTTCGCGAGCGACCGGTCGCCGATGAAGCGGGCGACGATCTCGTCGATGGCGGGGGTGCCGTCGACGATCTCCTCGGCGGAGATGCCGGCGACGGGCGAGCCCAGGATGACGCGAGGGCAGTCGCCGCAGGCCTCCGTCGTGGACAGCCCCACGGCCTCGAGGCGACGCCAGATCTCGGGGACGTCCTCGACGCGGATCCAGTGCAGCTGGACGTTCTCGCGGTCGGTGATGTCGGCGGTGTCCCGGCCGAAGGTCTGGGAGATCTCACCGACGACGCGGAGCTGCTCGGTGGTCAGCGCCCCACCGTCCACGCGCACCCGCATCATGAAGAAGCGGGCGTCCAGCTCCTCCTCCTCGACATGGCCGGTGTCGGTCCCCGGGATGCCCTCCTGGCGCTGGGTGTAGAGCCCCATCCACCGGAAGCGCCCGCGCAGGTCGGCCGGGTCGATCGAGTCGAAGCCCCGGTGGGCGTAGATGTTCTCGATCCGCGCCCGCACGTTCAGGGGGTGGTCGTCCTTCTTGGACTGCTCGTTCTTGTTCTGCGGTTCGCGGTAGCCCAGCGCCCACTGGCCCTCGGCCTTGCCCTTGCGGGCCTTCGGAGCCTTCGGGGGCTTGGCCGGCGTGACCGGAGCCTCGTCGTTCGCCCGCTGGTACTGCAGCGGCGTGGTCTCCGCGTACGACTCCTCGGAGGTCGCGGCCGCCTCGGAGGACGGGGCATCGCTACGGGCCATGGGGTGATGATCCTCCGGGGTGTGCACGAACAGGACGGCGCCCGGGCACGGCGGATCACGCCGCGTGGGCGTCCGGCAGGGCCGCAGGGGGTGGTGGGTCGGCGACGCCGCGGACTAGCGCGAAACGCGGCAGAGTGCGCTCGAGATGCGGCCGAGGTCGACGTGGAGTCGGCCCACCAGCCGGAGACGGAGCGCATGCACGCTTCCGAGGGTGCCATGCCTCGGGTCCGCTTTCCACCGACGTGATCTGGACGACGCCTCCGGTCCCCCCACTACTGCGCGAAGGGCACGGTCACCTGATGGGTCCCGGCGGCCTCCGAGCCGGCGGGCGGGCTCCACAGACCGCGGCGCGCGAGCTCGGGCAGGACTCCCTCGCCGACCCAGTAGACCTCCTCGAGGTGCGGATGTCCGGAGAGGACGAACTCGGTGATGCCCAGCGCGTGGTACTCGGCGATCCGGTCGGCCACCTCGGTGTGGCTGCCGACCAGGGCCGTCCCCGCGCCCCCGCGGACCATGCCCACGCCCGCCCACAGGTTGGGGGAGACCTCGAGGTCGGCCGCCGTCGCCGCCCCACCGGAGTGCAGGGCGCGCATCCGGCGCTGGCCCTCGGACTCGCTGCGCGCCAGGCCCTCCTGCACCCGCTCGATCATCTCGGTCGGGACCCCGGCCAGCAGGTGCTCGGCCTGCGCCCAGGCGGCCTCGGACGTGTCGCGGGCGATCACGTGCAGCCGGATCCCGAAGCGGACCTCCCGGCCCTGCGCCGCGGCGAGCCCGCGGACCCACTCGATCTTCTCGGCGACCGCGCGGGCGGCTCGCCCCAGGTCAGGTACACGTCGACGTGCTTCGACGCGACCTCGCCCGCCTTCGGTGACGAGCCCCCGAAGTAGATCGGCGGGACCGGGTCGGGCACGCGCGTGAGGGCGGCCTCCTCGACGTCGATCTGCTCGCCGTGCAGGGTCACCGTCTCCCCGGCCCACAGGCGGCGCACGACGTCGAGGAACTCGCCGGTGCGCACGTAGCGGTCGTCCTTGCCCAGGAAGTCGCCGAAGGCGCGCTGCTCGGCGGGCTCGCCGCCGGTGACGACGTTGAGCAGCAGGCGGCCCTGCGAGTGCCGCTGGAACGTCGCCGCCATCTGCGCGGCCAGGGTCGGGGAGACGATGCCGGGGCGGAACGCGACGAGGAACTTCAGCCGCTCGGACTCCGCGGCCAGCATCGCCGTGGTGAGCCAGGCGTCCTCGCACCAGGCGCCGGTCGGGGTGAGGGCGCCCTCGAAGCCGACGGTCTCGGCGGCCCGGGCGATCTGCGACAGGTAGCCCAGCGACGCGGGCCGGACGGCGCTCGCGGCCTCGGTGCTCACGCCGTGCCCGCCGCCGACCAGGCCGCGCGAGTCGCCGTAGGTCGGGCAGGAACCAGTGGGCGGTGATCTTCTCGGGACCCAGGGTGGTGGTCATCGGTGCTCCTCGTTCGCGCGTGGCGGTCACAGGGTCTCGAGCGGGCGGGCCTTGAGGGCGGCCACGGTGCTGACGACGCCGGCGAGGGCGAGGTAGCCGGCGGCGAGCCACGGCGCGCCGCCCGCGACGGCCAGCAGCGAGGTCAGGATCAGCGGCGTCAGCCCCGAGGCGTAGATGCCACCGCCCTGGAAGGCGAGCGACATCCCGGTGTAGCGGGTGCGGGTGGGGAAGACCTCGGCGAACAGGGTCGACTCGGCGCCGCTGGACAGGCCGTAGGACACCCCGAGCATAGCACGAGCACCACCACGACGGCCACCACCGAGCCGGTGCCCAGCAGGGCGAACGCCGGGAAGACGCCGATCACGAGCAGCACGCAGCCCACCGCGAACACCCGCCCGCGCCCGATCCGGTCGCCCCACGCGCCGGCGAGCGGCACCACGGCCGCGCTCACCACGGCGCCGACGGTCACGGCGACCAGCACGTCGGTGCGCGCCATGCCCACCGTCGCCACGGTGTAGGTCAGGACGAAGACGCCCCAGGTGTTGAACGACGCCCCCTCCGCCCAGCGGGCCAACAGCGTCCAGCCGAGGTTGCGGCGCGACGGCGCGTCGCGCAGCACGTCGACGGCCGGCACGCGGGACACCTCGGCGGCGGCCTGCATCCGGCGGAACGCGGGGGTCTCCATCACCGCGAGGCGGACGACGAGGCCGACCGCGACGAGCACGACGCTGGCGATGAACGCGATGCGCCAGCCCCAGCTGACGAACGCCTCGTCGTCCATGAAGGCCCCGAGCAGGGCGAACGCGCCGGTGCCCAGCGCGAGCCCGAGGCCCAGCCCGATCTGCGGTGTGGCGCCGTAGAGCCCGCGCTTGCCGTCGGGGGCGTACTCGACGGCCATCAGCACCGCGCCGCCCCACTCGCCGCCGATCGCGATGCCCTGGATACGCGCAGCACGACGAGCAGGACCGGGGCGAGCCACGCCGATCGAGGCGTAGGTCGGCAGGAGCCCGATCGCGGCGGTGGACAGCCCGGTCAGGGCCATCGTCACGATCAGGGTCTCGCGACGGCCCACCCGGTCGCCGATGTGGCCGAAGATCAGCCCGCCGACGGGACGCGCCACGAACCCGATCGCGAACGTGGCGAACGCCAGCAGCGTCGCGACGGTGGGGTCGCCGTCGCCGTAGAAAATCTTCGGGAAGACGATCCCGGCGGCGGTGGCGAACAGGAAGAAGTCGTACCACTCGATGGTGGTGCCGATGAGGGAGGCGACCAGCACCGTGCGGGGACTGGTGGTGTGGTCGGGGGGCGCGAGGTCGGAGACGGTCGACGACAACGGATGTCCTCTGCGAGGCCGGGGGAGGGGTCGTGGTCAGCGACCCTCCCCGAGGGCGCTCGCGAGGCGGCCGAGGTCCACGTGGAGGCGGACCACGAGACGGAGCCGGAGCGCGGACACCGACCGAGCGTCGCATGCGGCCGCGGTCCGGTTCCACCGCTCGCGGCCCGACCGTGACCCTGGTTACCAGGAGGTTTGGAGCGGTCCCGGAGGGACCCGCGGGTCAGCCGTCGAGGCGGGCGCACTCGTTGGTGACCGGGACCTCGGACCCGTGGTCGACGACCTCGAAGGCGGCGACGGGCAGGTCCTCGAACGTCCGCGGCTCGATCCCGAGATCGGCCCACTTCGCCGTGTCGGTGCGGTCGTCGGCGAACGTCAGCGCGATCTCGCCGCCGTCCGACAGGTACATCCCGTACGTCTGCAGGGCGGTCAGGACCACGCGCTGGGGGTCGGTGTACGCGGAGGTGTCGACGTCGGGTCGGAGGCGGAGGTGGACGCCGTAGGGCGGAGCGTCCGGATCGGGGTTCTCCGGCCCGCCCGCGTGGGTGGCGGGCGGGACGTAGACGTCGGCCTTCATCCGGTCGTTCGGCAGGATGAAGCGCACCGCGTGGTCGATCCGTCCGGACGCCACCTCGTCGGCGGTCGGGGTCAGCGCGGCGATCGGGAACCCGGCGGCGTCGGCGCTGGTGCACTGCGGACCGCGCAGCTGGTCGGTGTACGCGCGGTCGAGGTCCCAGACGAAGAAGCCGCCCGCGCTCAGTCCGTCGCCGGCCTGCGTGCCCTGATAGATCTCGTAGAGCCGGCGTCCGGCCGGGTCGGCGACCGTCAGGTGGCAGTCCTCGGCGGCGACGTCGCAGGTGAGGTCGCTCGATCCCTCGATCACGGCGCCGTCGGGCACCGGCATCTCGGCCGGCAGCGCGTCGCAGTCGGGTCCGCCGAAGCAGTAGTCCGCGCCTGCGGTCACGGGGAGTCGGGGCGTGTCCGGCCGCGGCCCTCAGCACCGGCATCTGGAAGTCGACCTGGAGGACGTTGCCGTTCCCCCAGCCGCCGGCCGCGTCGAGCGCCGCGAGGATCGCGGCGCTGCGCGCGGAGGCCGGTGCCCCGGAGACGTCCGTCGTCCAGGGCTGGGCGCCGCGGAAGAGGGCTCCACCCGCCGCGCTCGAACCCTGTCCGGCGGACGGCCTGTTCGGTCCCGGGGCGACGCTGCACGACGCGAGCACGACGACGACGGCGCAGGTCAGAACCACGTGCAGACCTCTCGCCATGACGCAGGACGCTAGCGTCCCGATCTTCGAGGAGGGCTACGGAACGGGGCGTACCGGACTACTGCTTTCGACCGGGAGCCGGCGGCACGGTGCGCGTTCCGGTGGCGGGCACACTGGACCGGTGCCCTCCGTTCCTCCCGGCGGCGACCCCGCGCCCGCCGACGGCGCCCTCCCGCCGTCCTCGCTCGAGGGGCTCGGCACGCGCCCGTTCGGCGTCTACGTCCACGTCCCGTTCTGCGCGACCCGCTGCGGCTACTGCGACTTCAACACCTACACGGCGGGGGACCTCGGGCTGACCGCCTCGGACTCGTCGCAGTCACCGTCCTCGCCGGCGTCGTGGCTCGAGGGTCTGCGCCGCGAGCTCGACCTCGCCGCCCGCGTGCTCGGGACGGTCCCGCCGGCGGACACGGTCTTCGTCGGCGGCGGCACGCCCTCGCTGCTCGGCGGCGCGGGCCTCACCGCGGTGCTCGACGCGATCCGCGCGACGTTCGGGCTGGCGCCGGGCGCGGAGGTGACCACCGAGGCCAACCCCGAGTCGACCGACCCCGCGATGCTCGCCGCGATCGCCGAGGCCGGCTACACGCGCCTGTCGCTCGGCATGCAGTCGGCCGCCGACCACGTGCTCGCCGTCCTCGACCGCCGACACACCCCGGGCGCGGCCGTCGACGTGGCGCGCTCCGCGCTCGCGGCGGGCCTGGCGCACGTCAACCTCGACCTCATCTACGGCACGCCCTCCGAGACCGACGACGACCTGCGCGCCTCCCTCGACGCGGTCCTCGCGAGCGGCGCCGACCACGTCTCGGCCTACGGGCTCATCGTCGAGGAGGGCACCGCGCTGGCCCGCCGCATCGCGCGCGGCGACCTGCCGATGCCCGACGACGACGTGCTCGCCGACCGCTACGAGATCGTCGACGACGTCCTCACGGCCCGGGGCTTCGGCTGGTACGAGGTGTCGAACTGGGCGCGGTCGGACGGTGCGCGCTGTCGCCACAACCTCGGCTACTGGGCCGGCGGCGACTGGTGGGGAGCGGGGCCCGGCGCGCACTCCCACGTCGGCGGCACCCGCTGGTGGAACGTCCGCCACCCGGCGCGCTACAGCGCCGCGCTGGCCGCGGGTCGCTCCCCGGCGGAGGCGCGCGAGCTCCTCGGACCCGCCGAGCGCCACATCGAGCAGGTGCTCCTCGAGCTGCGCACGGTCGACGGCCTGGCCGCGGGCGTTCTCGACGACGACGGCCGCGCGGCCGGGGAACGCGCCGCGCGCGACGGCCTGCTCGCCCCCGACGCCTGGGCGCACGGCCGCGCCGTCCTCACCCGCCGCGGCCGCCTGTTCGCCGACGGCGTCGCGATCTCCCTCGCGGGGACGTGAGTGCCGCGGCGCAGCGATTCCCCGAGGCTGACAACTCCGTCGCCAACATGTTCACCTGACCTCACGGACGCCCCGCACGGTCCCCGCGCAGGTCGGGCTCCGGCGGCCACTGGCCGGCCCTTATTCGGGTCCGTGATCGGATAGACCATCAAGAACCGTCCGATCGCGTCGTCGACGCGCACGCCGTGTGGTGTCGGCTCCCAATCGGGCCCGGAGACCTCACCGGAGAACTCGTCGGCGAGGACATCCTCGACCTGCTCCCGGAGCGCCACCGAGGGTGTGTCCGCAGCCTCGAGAGCGCGGAGGAGATCAGGAGACCGCCTGCCGAGCACACCCCGAATCGTCTCCACTGCCTCGACGTCAACTCGATCGAGCGCGCTCACCGCTCGACGGGAAAGCTCTTGTAGAACCAACCCAGGGCGTCGTCGACGCGCACGCCGTGTGGCGTCGGTTCCCAGTCCGGACCCGAGACCTCGCGCATGAACTCCTCGACGAACACGGTTGCCACCTGCTCACGGAGGTCGATCGGCGGATCGTCCGTCTCCTCCAGGGCGCGCAGGACGTCGGGAGCCCGCTGTCCGAGGACGAGCCTCATGGTGTCCGCGGTCTCTGCGTCCAAGCGGTCGAGTGCACTCACCCATTCCTCCAACCCCGGGACGATTTCGCCCACGTTGTCACGACGCGACCTTGCTCGTTGAGGACGACCTCGGCGTCCCGTCCCCTGTAGCGGTATGCGTTCTTGTCCGCCTGATAGATCGGTGGCTCGGTCGGATTGGCGACCGCGTCCGCCATCGCCTCGTCCGAGACGCCGACGCCGCCGTCCCGACCTTCAGCGCGCTCCGCGCCGTGTCTCGTCATACCGGTGATCTCGCTGGGCGGGTCGAAGGGCGGCGTCGCGTCGCCGCCGGTGTCCGCGTTGACCTGGAACGGCGCGACGCGGTCGTCGCCGAGGGCGTGCTGGGTCAGGTCGACGGCACCTGCGCCGGCGAGGCCGACACCGGCGGCGAGGCCGGCGAGCGAGGCGCCGCTGACGGGAACGCCGACCGGTGCGCCGACCCCGGTCGCCGTCGCGGCGGTGCCGCCGAGGACGCCGGCGGCGCTGAGGGTGGCGAGCACACCGCCGCCGGCGACAGCGACGGCCGAGGGGACGTGGTGGAGCGCGGCGTTGCCGAGCGAGGCAGCGAGGTTGCCCGCCTCGGCCAACGCCGCACCGAGCCCAGGGCCGCCTGCCTGCGGGGTGGTCGGGGCCGCGCCGGGTAGTGCGGCGACCGCCGCCCGGAACGCCCGGGCCGCCGCCTCGTTCGCCGCGAGGGCGCGCTCCGCGGCCGCCTCCCTCAGCGCCTGACCGCCGAGAGCTCCGAGCGCGGGAGCGGTCGCCTGCGCGCGTTGCTGCTCACCGAGGGCGAAGTCGCGCTGCGCGCCGCGCAACTCGTCGGCGTAGGTCCGCAGCGGCGTCACGACGCCGGCGAGGGCCTCGGCCGCTCGCCGCACGGTCTCGGCGTCCCCGGTGAGGCGCGCCAGGGCCACCGGGGCGGCCAGCCCGGACCAGTCGGCGGTGATCGCGCGGGCGTGGGAGGTCAGGGCCTCCTCCGCGGTGCGCAATCCCCGGACGGCGCCCGCGACCTGGTCGGCGGTCGCGAGCAGCGCGTCGGGATCTCCGGCGAGAGGCATCAGCGTGGCGGTTCGAGGCCGGGCACGACGATCGGCGGGCCGCCGCCCGAGGCGTCGGTCGAACCGCCGAGACCCGTCGCCGCACCGTCGTCGGCGGCCAGGTACTGCGTGCTCGCTGCGGCCAGCGCGTCGGCGCAGTCGGTGACGCTGCTCGAGACCGCTCCGAGCAGCGTCTGCAGACGCGCGGCCAGTGCGTCCGCGGCCTCCGCCAGTGGTCCGTCGCCAGCGGCGGACGCCGTGGCGATGACGCCGTTCGCGGCCTGGCTCGCGGCCGCGCCGAGTCGGTCACCGTCGTCGCGCAGCCGACCGGCGCCGCGGCGCAGATCCTCGGGACGGACGTCGACTCCCTCCGACATACCGCGATGCTCACATGCCGGCGCGGACCGAGGGGCCGTTCCGGGGAACTCAGCTCACCCCTGTCGCGGGCTGCTCCTCGCCGCCCGACGACCCTCCGCCTCCTTGTGGCGAGAGGCGCCCCTCGTCGCTCTATGCGCCTGAAGGTGCCCTTCGCGCGGAACGCGGAAGCGGAACCGGGCGCGCTTCCTGAGACTCAGCGGGCGAGGGCCGCGCGCAGGTCGGAGAAGAGCTCGCCGCGGGTGGCGGACCCCAGACGGTGGCGCAGCCGGGCGACGTGGTGTTCGACGGTCTTGGCCGAGAGGAACAGGCGCGCGCCGATCTCCCGGTAGGTGAGGCCCTCGACGACGAGTGCGGCGACCTCGCGCTCGCGCTCGGTGAGTTCGAGGCGGGGTGCGGGGCGGGCGCCGTCGTCCGCGGCGCGCTCGGACGTCGTGGCCGTCGGGTGCAGGGTGCGGGCGCAGGAGAGCAGCGCGGAGATGGCGCGGCGCTCGGTGGTGCGCAGCGCGGCCTCGCCGGCGAGGCGCGCGCCGTCCCAGGCGAGGCCGGCGGCGCGCAGCCCGGTCGCCGCGGCCGTCACCTCGTCGGCGTCCACCTCGCCGGCGAGCACACGCAGCCACACCCGGGCGGCGCGGGCGGGGGCGACGGCGGTGTGGCTGACCCGCGCGGCGGCGGCGAGCGCCTCGGCGTGGGCGCCGGCCGCGGCGGGCGCCTCGGTGAGGATGGCGTGCTGCAGGCCGTACCAGTGCCACGGCGTGCTCCACAGCGGCGGCGCGTCGAGGGCCGCGAGCAGGGCGTCGCCGTCGGCGAGGTGCGGGGCCACCCAGCCCTGCTCACCGAGGCGGGCGGCGGCCAGCGCGAGCTCGCCGACCGGCAGCAGGACGTAGAGGTCGACGGGGTGGCGCACGAGCGCCTCGCGGGCCCGTGACCACAGGTCCAGCAGGGCGCGCACGTCGCCCGCCCGCCGGGCGAGGCCGACGTCGAGGGCGACGGCGACCAGCTCGTCCCGGGGCTCGACCGTGGGGTGACCGGCCTCGCCGGCGCGGGCGCGCAGCGCACGGGCCGCGGGCTCGTCCCCGGCGACCATCGCGCACCACGCCCGCAGCAGCAGGTGGCGCCGACGGGCCGCGGGCCCGCCGAGGTCGAGGGCCACGGCGCGATCGAGCAGCGGGCCGGCGAGTTCCGGCTCGCCGCGGTGCAGGGCGATCAGCGCACCGAGGGCGGCCGGGGTGTCGCCGCGCACGGCCGGGCGGTCGCAGGTCTGGAGAGCGGCCGCGGCGCGGGTCAGCAGGGACAGGGCGGTGGCCGAGTCGCCGTCCACCGACGCGAGCAGGCCCCGGGCGGTCAGCCCGTCGGCCGCGTCGCCGAGGTCGAGGGCGGCGCCGGGCACCGGCGTGGCGAGGGCGTCCCGGGCCTCGGCGAGCGCGCCGGTCCCGAGCAGGGCGACGACCGCGTTCGGCGCCGGGGTGTCGGGGTGGTGCTGCGCGAGCCAGCGGTGCAGCTCGGCGCTGCGGGCGAGCAGGCCGCGGTGGGGGAGGACGGCGGCGAGGAGCTCCGCGGCGCGGGCCCTCTCGCCCTGGTCGGGGTGGTCGCGCACGACCGTGTCGGCGGTGCGCAGCGCGGTGTCGAGGTCGCCCTCGCGCGCCGCCCGGGTGGCCCGCTCGGCGGTGGGGGCCGGCGGAGACGGGTCGGTGGCGCGCTCGGGGGCGGTCCGGACCGCGGTCACGTGGTGCTCCCGTCGGGGGACGACGAGGTCGACGCCTCCGGGGAGGTGGTCGTGGGCGCCTCGGAGCGGGGCGTCGGGTCGGCGGGCGGCGCCTCGGTCGCGGTCTCCTCGATCCGGGGCTCCTCGGTCGGGGTACCGCCGTCCGTCGGGGTCGGTGCCGGGGACGACGGGGGCGGCGAGGCGTCGCCGGTCGGAGCGGGGTCCGCCGGGGGTGCGGGGTCGGCGGGAGCGGCGGCCGCGGGTGCAGGTCCGGCGGCCGCCGAGCGGGCCTCCGGCGCGTCGGCGGGTCGCGCGGGCGAACCGGCCGGGGCCGGGGCTCCGCCGCCGGGCACGGCGGCCGGTGCGGCGGCGGGTGCGGCCGGTGCGGCGGCGGGGGTCCCCGCGGCGGCGGGCGCCGCGGGCAGGGCTCCCGGGACGAGGGCGGCGGCGAACCCGGTGGGTCCGACCAGGGGCACCGCGGCTCCCGCAGGACGCGCGATCACCGTCGGCGGGGTCGCCGCGTCGAGCGCCGGATCGGTCGTGGTGCCGGGGACCGGAGCCGGGCCGGTCAGCACGGCCTCCGGCGTCGATCCGGGGGCCGGCGTGCCGAGCGGCAGCGGGACGGCCACCGCGACGACGACCGCGGCGAGCAGGACGAGCGACCCCACCAGCACCCGCCGGCCCGTGCGTCCCCCGAGGGCGTCGCGGCCCTCGTCCTCGCCGGGGCCGTCGCTCTCCTCGTCCTCGTCGTCGTCGAACAGCCCGACGGTGGTCATCGGGGGTCGGGACGGAGCGGTGGTCGCGGACGCCGAGGTCTCGGCCTCGGTCTCGATCTCGGCGCCGGGCTCCGCGGTCCCGCGGGCGGCGACGGCCGCGCCCAGGGCCACGACGGTGGTCGGGTCGGCGTCGGCGGAGACGGGGCGACCGAGGGCCTCGGTGAGCATCCGGGCCACGAGGGGGATGCGCGACGAGCCGCCGGCGAGCAGGACGTGGTCGAGGTCGGCGGGTGCGACGCCGGCCTCGGAGAGCATCGCGACGAACGCCTCGACGGTCTCCGCCAGCGGCGCGGTGATGCGGGCCTCGAAGTCGGCGCGGCTCAGGCGCACCGACGTCCGTCGCGTCGGCAGCAGCACCGGGACGGTGACCGAGGTGTCGGACGAGAGGGCCTCCTTCCCCTCGACGCACTCACGGCGCAGGCGGTGCAGCGCGGTCCACGTGTCCGGGTCGTCGGGATCGAGGGCGGCGAGGGCGTCGGCGACCTCGTCACGCACGTGGGCCAGCACGGCCTCGTCGAAGTCGATGCCTCCGAGGCGGTCCAGCCCGTGCGGGGGACCCGCCAGGGTGACGGTGCCGTCCGCGGCGCGGCGGGCGACGGCGGCGTCGAAGGTCCCGCCGCCGAGGTCGTAGACGGCCACGGTGGCGGTGCCGTCCGGGGCGGTCCGCCGGCGGTGGGTGGCGTGGCCGAGCACGGCGGCGTGCGGTTCGGGCAGGGCCACGACGTCGTCGAGGCCGGCCGCGGCGAGGGCCGCGAGCAGCCGGCGGAGGCGGAAGTCGCCCCAGGTCGCCGGGTGGGTCAGCGCGATGCGCCGTGCCGGGCCACCCTCACGCTCGGCGACGCGGGCCACCACCCACGCCACGATCGCGGCAGCGACGTCCTCGGCCGGCCACGGCACTCCGCCCACCACGAGGGGCACGTCGTCGCCGATTCGGCGCTTGACCTCGCGCACCACGCGGTCGGGCTCGTCGCCGGCGCGGCGCTCGGCGCCCTCCCCGACGAGCACGGTGCCGTCGACCGCCCGGTGCACCACCGACGGGACGGTCGCCAGGCGCCCGCCGAGGGCCACGACCTCCGGGCGGGTCTCACCCGTGCGCAGGACGGCCGCCGCCGTGTAGGTCGTGCCCAGATCGATCCCGAGGTCGTACGTCATGGCCGGTCCCCCAACCCCCACCATCGCGCTCGCGGCGACGCCACCGAGCGTGGTCAGCACGTAGCCTACTGCGACATTCGGCCTAATACATACCCCCGTGTGCGCAAACGCGGAGTGGCGGCTTGACGGACGCCGCGATTCCCCTCCGCGCCCGGGACCGCCCCCGGGGGAATCCCCCGCCGGCCCCCGGGGGACGCGGGGTCATCCCCGCTGGCGGGACGGGCGCGCGCTCCTAGCTTTCGTCCTCACCGGACAGGCGGTCCGGACCGACGACGGAGGTGGCCCGATGCCCGCGACCGAGACCATGACGCTGCTCCAGTTCCTGCTCGACCTGTTCCGCGACCCCGAGGCGCGGGCGGCGTTCCTCGCCGACCCGCAGTGCTCGCTCGAGGCGGCCGGGCTCGACGACCTCGGCCTCGACGACGTCCTCGACGCGATCCCGCTGGTGATGGACCACGCCCCCGCCGACGTCGCGGCCCGGTACGACGAGGACGTCCGGGCGGGCGCCGTGGACGGCGGCGGCAGCGGCGGCTCGAGGTGGGAGGGCGGAGGATCCGACCACCACCACGGCGGTGGCGACCACGACGGCTTCGCCGGGGGCGGCTCCTGGCACGGGGGCGGCTCCTGGCACGGCGGCGGCCCCGGTGGTGGATGGTCCGGTGGTGGTGGGGGCCCGGTGGTGGGGGCGGACCCGGCGCGCGGCGCGCCGTCGGTCACCGAGATCGACCGGGTGATCGCCCACCTGAGCGTGGCCACCACGACCTACAACTTCGACAGCCACGACACCGTTCTCAACCAGGTCATCGACCAGACGATCTGGGCGGGCGGCGACGTCACCCAGGACTTCGACCTGGCGCCCACCATGGCGTCGGGGGCCGGCGCGATCGCGGTCGGTGACGACCTCGACGGCACCGTGGTGACCGGGAGCGGGTCCGTGCTGGGCGACGGCAGCCAGCTGGTCGACGGTGGCGCCGGCGTGATCGGTGCGGGCACCGCGGTCGGCGGCGACCTGGAGGCGGGCCCGGGTGGCGCGATCTCGCTGGACGGCGACGCCACCGGCAGCCAGACCACCACCTCGGCGACCGCGCTCGGTGATGGCGACGCCGTGGTCGGCACCGGCTCGGGCGCCGTCTCGGCGACCGACGACAACGACGTCACCATCAGCGACTCGGGCAACGTCACCGAGGACAACGACACCACCATCACCGACTCGGGCAACGTCACCGAGGACAACGACGTGACCGAGGACAACGACGAGGACAACGACACGACCACGACCACGACCACGACCACGACCAGAGGACAACGACACGACGACAACCGAGGACAACGACGTCGACAACAGCGTCACCGAGGACAACGACGTGGCCGAGGACAACGACGTGACCGAGGACAACGACGTCACGGAGGACAACGACGAGGACAACGACACGACGACGGTCTCGGACGACGACACCACGACGGTCTCGGACGACGACACGACCTTCACCGACGCGTCGGACGACGACACCGTCGATGTCGACATCGACGACGTGGACGTCGACGTCCTCGTCCTCCCCTGATCGGGGTCGGTGACACGCAGTAGCATTCTCGACGATTACGGTGACGGGCGGTGCACGAGGCTCCTCGTGCACCGCCCGCCCGCGAGTGGGGGCTCTCGGATGACCATCGCAGCGGCGGACCGCGAGGCCGCCCCGGGGGAGACCCGCGGCGCCGATCGCCGGGCGGCGGCGGAGGTGCTCGACCTCGCCGTGCGGGCGGCGCGCGACCACGGTCACCCCGACCTCGCCGCCGCCCTGGCGCGCGACGGGGGGCGGCTGCTGGACCCGGGGGCGCGGGTGCTCGTCCTCGGCGACTACAAGCAGGGCAAGAGCAGCCTCGTCGACGCGCTGCTCGACGCCTCGGTGTGTCCCGTGCACCCCGACGTCGCGACCGCCGTGCCGATGCTCGTCGGGCACGCCGAGGAGCCGCGCGCGGTCCTGGTGGGCCCGGACGAGCGGGTGGAGGTCACCGCGGCCCGGCTCGCGGAGGCCGTCACCGGGCGGGGCGAGGGCCACGGTTCCGGGGGGACGGCCTGGCACCAGGCCGAGATCGGGCTCCCCATCCCGCTGCTGGGCGAGGGCCTGACGCTCGTCGACACCCCCGGCGCCGGCGGGCTCGGCGCGGCGCCGGCACTGAGCACCCTGGCCGACCTGCCCGCCGCGGACGCCGTGGTGCTGGTCAGCGACGCCTCCCGCGAGCTCGGCGCCGGGGAGATCGACCTCCTGCGCGCCGCGGTCGACCACTGCGCGACGGTCGTCGTGGCGCTGACCCGCACCGACCTGCATCCGGCGTGGCGCGAGGTCCGCGACCTCGACCTGGCCCTGCTGGCCGAGCACGGCCTCGGCACGGTCGACCTGCTGCCGGTCTCCGCGGCGCTCTACCGGCACGCCGTCGACCGTGGTGACGACGAGCTGGGCGCGGAGTCCGGCGTCCCCGCGCTGCGCGAGCTGCTGCGGAGCCGGGTCGTCGAACCGGTCGCGGGGCGCACGGGCCGGGCGGTGGGCGACGAGGTCGCCGCGGTCCTCGACCAGGTGCGCGCCGCGCCCGCCGCGGAGTGCGCGGTGCTGGAGGGCGGGGAGCGGGCCCGCGAGCTCGACGCGGACCTGGCCGCGGCCACCGAACGGGCCGCGGCGCTCAAGCGGCGCTCGGCGCGCTGGCAGCAGACCCTCGCCGACGGCATCGCCGACCTCAACGCCGACGTCGAGTGGGACCTGCGCGACCGCATCCGCCACGTCGTGCGCGTCGCGGAGGAGACCCTCGAGGTCGTCGACCCCGCCCGCACCTGGGACCAGTTCGACCCGTGGCTGACCGAGGAGATCGGGCGCGCGGCCGCGACGACCTTCCTGTGGGCCGGCGAGCGCACCTGGTGGCTGGCCGAGCGGGTCGGTGCCCACTTCGCCGACGTGCCCGCGCTGCCCGCCCCCGGGAGCACCGACCCTGCCGCGCTCCCGGTCGGCCGGGCCGAGCTGCCTCCCGTCCCGGAGCTCGCCGCCCCCGACCTGGAGGGCTTCGGCCTGACCCAGGGGATCCTGACCGGGCTGCGCGGCTCCTACGGCGGCGTCCTCATGGTCGGCCTCGTGACGACGCTGTCCGGGATGGCGCTGATCAACCCGTTCTCCATCGGTGCCGGCCTGCTCCTCGGTGGCCGCACGGTCCGCGACGAGCGCCGGCGCGCCCTACGACGCCGCAGACTCGACGCCCGCGGGGTGGTGCGCCGCCACGCCGACGAGGTCCAGTTCGTGCTCGGCAAGCACGCCAAGGACATGCTGCGGGAGGTCCAGCGGATGCTGCGCGACCACTTCGCCGCCCGCGCCGAGGAGGCCACCACCACCGCGGCGGCCGCCGTGGCCGCGGCCAGCGCCGCCCGTGAGCTCGACACCGGCGTCCGCAAGCGCCGCCTCGCCGAGGTCCGCGCCGAGCTCGCCCACCTCGACGCGCTCGTCGTCCGGTGCCGGAACCTGTCGTCGGGGGTGGAGCGGTGAGCCGCCTCGTCGACCGGACCCGCGCCGTCCTCGACCGCGCCCTGGAGATCTACGCCGGCGACCCGGCGGCCGCGACCGTCCTCACCGCGCACCGCGACCGCCTCGACGGGCCGCTGCGGGTGGCGCTCGCGGGGACGATGAAGGCCGGGAAGTCGACGCTGCTCAACGCGCTGGTCGGCGAGCAGATCGCCCCGACCGGGACCGCCGAGTGCACCCGCGTGGTCACCACCTACCGCGACGCGGCGAGCGCGCGCGTCGTCCTCGAGCACTGTGACGGCTCCGACGACCGCGACCTGCCCGTCGTCCACCGCCGCGGGCGGCTGGTCATGGATCTCGCCGGCACGCCGCTCGAGCGGATCCGGGGCCTGCGCGTCGACTGGCCCTCGGCGAGCCTGCGGCCGGTGTCGCTCATCGACACCCCGGGCGTCGACTCGACCCGCCCGGGCGTCGCGGGACGGGCGCGCGCGTTCCTCGGGGCCGTCGACCCGACCGCCCCGGAGGAGGGCGCCGACGTCACCACCGCGCTCACCGGACCGGCGCTGCCCGGCGACGGCGCCGACGTGGTGCTGCACCTGGTCCGCCACCTCCACGGCGCCGACGTCGCCTTCGCCGAGACGGTCGGCGACCGCGTCGCCCGCGGGATCGGCGCGGCGGGCACGGTCGCCGTCCTGTCCCGCGCCGACGAGATCGGGGGCGGGCGCCTCGACGCGCTGATGGCCGCCCAGCAGGTCGCCCGCCGCTACCGCGCCGATCCCGGCCTGCGCCCGCACTGCCGCACCGTCGTGCCGGTGGCGGGCCTGCTCGCGGAGACCGCGCGCACGATGCGCCAGACCGAGTACGCGGCCCTGCGCGCCCTGGCCGCCGGCTCGCGCGAGGACCTCGAGGACCTGTTGCTCTCGGCCGACCGTTTCGTCGAGGGGCGGCTGCCGGCGGCGGTCGCCCCGGACGGGCTGGACGCCCGGGCCCGTCGCGGCCTGCTCGACCGCTTCGGGGTGTACGGGGTCCGGCTGGCCACGACGCTGCTGCGCCGGGGCGCCGACTCGTCCGGGCTGGCGGCGGAGCTCGCCCGGCGCAGCGGGCTCGACGAGCTGCGGGCCGTGGTGCACGGCCAGCTCGTCGCCCACGGGGACGTGTTCCGGGTCCGCGCGGCGTTGCTGGCCGTGCAGCGGGTGCTGCGCACGGTCCCGCAGCCCCGGGCCGGCAGCGACGCCGACGTCGCCGAGCTCGCCGACGCCGTCGAGCGGGTGCTCACCGGCGCGCACGAGTTCGTGGAGCAGGACGCGCTGCTGGCCCTGCGCACCCGCGGCGTCGCCGCCGAGCGGGCCGAGGCCGAGGAGGCCCAGCGCCTGCTCGGCGGCGACGGTCCCCAGCCCGCCGCGCGCCTCGGCGTGCCGCCCGACACCACGCCAGGGGAGGTCCGCGACGTCGCGCTCGAGGCCCTCGCCCGGTGGCGCCGCGCCGGCGAGGACCCCCGCGTCGACCGCGGCCGCACCGACGTCGCGCGCATCGTCGTCCGCAGCGTGGAGGGCATCCTCGCCGAGGTCGGGGCCGGGTCGAGCGGCACGAGCGGGTCGAGCTAGTCAGACCGGGGCGGTCTCCAGGCTGGCGCGCAGGTCGGTGAACAGGTCGGTGCGGGTGCCCGAGCCCAGGCGCTGGCGCATCCGTCCGACGTGGTGCTCGACGGTCTTGGCGGCGATGAACAGGCGGTCACCGATCTGGCGGTAGGTCATGCCCTCGAGCAGGAGCTCCGCGACCTCCCGCTCCCGGTCGCTGAGCGGGCCGCGGGCGGGCTCCGGGATGTCGCACGCGGGCACCGGGTCCGCCGATGCCGAGGGAACCGGCGCGCCCGGCGCCGGGAGCAGGACGCGCGCGGTGCCGAGCAGGGACCCGATGGCCTTGCGGTCGGTGGTGCGCACGGCGGCCTCCTTGCAGAGGCGGGCGCCGTCCCACGCCGAGCCCGCGTCCCGCAGGTGCGTCGCCACCTCCGCCACGGCGACCGGGTCGACGTCGCCGCCGAGCACCGCGAGCCAGGTGCGGGCGCCGTCGGCGAGCACGGCGGCGTGCGTCTCGGTGGCTCCGGCCTCGGCGAGGCGCGCCGCGTGCCGGCCCGCGGCGGCCGGGTCCTCCGCGACGACCGCGGCCAGGAGGCCGGACCAGTGCCACGGGCCGGCGAACAGCGCCGGGCGGCCGAGCGTCGCGAGCAGCTCGTCGCCCTCGGCGGCGTGCGGCGCGAGCCAGGCGGTCCGGCCGAGCCGGGCGGCCACCACGAGCAGCTCGCCGAGCGGGAGCAGGGCGTAGAGGTCGACGGCGTGGCCGAGCACCGCCTCGCGGGCGCGCGACCACAGGGCGAGCAGGGCCCGGGTGTCCCCGAGGCGGCGCGCCAGGCCCGCCTCGAGGGCCACGTCGACGAGGGCGTCGCGCGCCGGGACGTCGCCGGGCAGGGCCATCGCCTCCGCGCGGCCGGCGCGGGCGGCGGAGACGTCGCCCTGGGCCATCGCCACCCAGGCCCGCCACAGGCGGTGGCGGCGTCGGAACGGGATCCCGCCGAGGTCGGCGGCGATCGCGCGGTCGAGCACGGGCGCGGCGATCTCCGGTTCGCCCCGGTGGAGGGCGACCAGGGCGGCGAGGACGGCGGGGGAGTCGAGCCACACGGAGGACCGCGCCGCGCACTCGAGGAGTCCGGCGGCGCGCACGAGCTGCGACAGCGCCGCGGACGACGCCCCCGGCCGCACCGCGGCGGCCACCCCGTCGACGAGCAGGGCGTCGCCGCCGGCCCGCAGGCCCGGGGCGCGGCGCGCTCCGGTCGGGGTGGCGGGTGCCTCCGCCGGGGATGTCTCGCGGCCCGCGCCGACGAGGGCGACGGCACCGCCCGGCTCGGCGTGGGCGGGAAGGGACTCGGCGACCCAGGCGTGCAGCTCCGCCGCGCGCGCGAGCATGCCGCGATGGGCGAGGACGGCCGCGAGCACGTGCGCCGCCCGGGCCGCCGCGGCGGGTCCGCCCGGCTCGTCGGGATCGGCGAGCAGCGCGTCGGCGACGCGGGCGGCCTCGGCGAGGTCACCGGCGGCGAGGTGGTCCTCGGCCTCGGCGGCGAGCGGCGCCGGTCCGGAGGGGTGCGGGGCGGTGGGGGAGTCGGTCACGAGGCGCCCGCGGCGTCACCGGTCGGCGTGCCGGGGGTGTCCGGTGTGGTTCCCGTCCCCGGGTCCGGAGTGCCGGGCCCCGGTCCGGGTGCCGGCTGCTCGACGGCGCCCCCACCCCCCGGGGCCGGCGTGCCGGCGCCTCCGCCGCCGGCCGGGGCCGGTGCCGGGGCAGCAGGAGCGGGCGCCACCGCGGCCGGCACCGCGGCGCGCGGCGCGGCGGCCCGCGGAACCGGGCGCGCCGCGGTGGTCCGGCGGCGGGCGTCCGTGGTGGCCGCCCCGGTGGTGCTCGCGGCGGTGTCACCCGCGGCGGGGGCGAGCGTGTCCGGTGGGAGCGCGGCGGCCGAGGGGGCGGGCGCGGCCGGAGCGGGGGCGGGCAGGGCGGTCTGCAGGGACCGCGGGGAGGTGTCGCCCGAGATCATCGGGACCGTCACGGCCACGACCCCGCCGACGACGAGAGCGGCGCCGACCCCCACCGCCACGGCGATCCGGCGTCGCCGCCGCGCCGGGGAGGGCACGTCGGGGGCGATCGGCAGGGCCTCGTCGCGCACCGGGGGGCGCTGCGGGAGCGGCCGCAGCCCCAGCCCCGTCGGGGTGGCGGGGCCGATCTGGGCGGGGGCGGGGGCGGAGCGCCGGGCCACCGGGGCGGTCCCCGGGAGCGCCGTGGCGGCCGTCACGGCCTCGGCGTCGTCCTCGGTGCCCGCCGGGTGGGTGCCCGGGCGGGGCGCCGGGATGCCCGCGAACGCGTGGGCGGGCAGGCCGACGTGATCGGTGGGGTCGGTCCCGACGACCCCGCGGGCCACGGGGACGAGAGTGATCGGCCGGGGCGCCGCCGCGACGGCGACACCACCCGAGCCGGTGGGGACCCCGGCCGCGCCGGGAGCGACCGGGCGCGGGCCCGTGGTGCCGGCGAGCAGGGCGCCCGTGCGGTCGGCGCCGTGGACACCGACCGGGAGCGGACCGGAGCTCTCCGGGGGACCGACCAGGCGCCCGGGGGTGCGGATCGGGGCCATCGGCGCGATCGGGCGGGAACCGACCCGCGGGGCGGGTGCTCCGCCGGGCCGGTGCTCGAGGGTCAGCCCGCCGGCCGCGGCGAGGGCGGCCCCGCGGGCGACGACCGTGGTGGGGTCGGGGTCGACGGCCACCGGGCGGCCGAGGGCGCCGGCGACCGCGCGGGCGACGCAGGGGATACGCGAGGACCCGCCGACCAGCAGCACGCCGTCGAGGGCGCCGGGCGCGAGGCCGGCGGCGTCGAGGACCTCCCAGAGCACGTCGACGGTGCGCCCCACCGCCGGGGCGATCATCTCCTCGAACTCGCCGCGGGTGACGCGGACCTGGGTCCGCACACCCGGCAGGTCCACCGGCACGACCACCTCGGGGCGCACCGAGAGGGCCTCCTTGGCCGCCACGCACGCCCGGCGCAGGCCCGCCACGGCGCGGACGCCGACCGGGTCCGCGGGGTCGAGCGCCGCGACCGCGCCGCCGAGCTGCGCGCAGACGTGCCAGAACAGCGCCTCGTCGAAGTCGATGCCGCCCAGCGCCTCGAGGCCCTGGCCGCGCCCCAGCAGGGCGAGGCCCGCCGGGCTCGCCTCGCGCGGCACGCCCTGGACCACGGCGGCGTCGAAGGTGCCGCCCCCGAGGTCGTACACGGCGACGGTGTGCCCGACGGGCACGCCGCCCGCGGCGGCGTGGGCCACGGCGGCGGCCTCGGGCTCGGCGAGCAGGTGCACGTCGTGCAGCCCGACCTCGGCGAGCGCCTCGGTGAACACGCGCCGCCGGTAGGCCCCCCAGCCCGCCGGGTGGGCGACGGTGACCGCGCGCGGCGCCCGTCCGTGCTGCTCGGCGACGGTGTCGGCGGTCCAGCGCACCATCTCGGCGGCCACGCCGTCGGCGGAGATCGGCGTGCCGGCGACGATGATCGGGGTCTCGTCGCCGAGTCGGCGCTTGAACTCGCGCACCACCCGCTGGGGCGCGCCGGGAGCGCGCGCCTCGGCCGCCGAGCCGACGAGCAGCGACCCGTCGTCGTCGAGGAGCAGCACCGAGGGCACCTGACGTGCACCGGGGCCCTCGAGGTCGACGACCCGCACCCCGGGCCGGTCGAGCGGCCGGACCGCGGCCGCGGTCCAGGTGGTGCCGAGGTCGATCCCCAGGTCGTACCCCTCGTCACTGCCCCTGCCGGGGTGACCCTGCCCTGGACCCACTGGCGCTCCCCCGCTGTCGGCCGCGTCCCATCCCGGGGGTGTGACGCAGCGTGGCTGACAGCCGATCATCGGGCGTGGACGGGGGCTCGTTACACGTCCGTGTCCTGGCGTGTGGGTGGGGGCGACCCCCGACGGCGCTCCGGGGGTGACCCCGGGACCCCCGACCGGGGCACACGGGGGACCCGGCGTTCGCCCCGATGGCAGCACCGTCCCCGACTGGTGGAGTCCTCGTCACGACCGGCGGCGCGTCCTGCCGCCGGCTGCCCACCGTTTCGATCCGCCTCCCCGGGAGCCCCACCGTGTCCGAGCACAAGACGCTGCTGCAGTTCCTCCTGGACCTGTTCTCCGACCCCGACGCCCGCGAGGCGTTCCAGGAGAACCCGCACGCGGCCCTCGAGGCCGCCGGTCTGGGCGACGTGAGCCTGGACGACATCCGCGACGTCCTGCCGCTGGTGCTCGACCACGCCCACCCCGAGGTCGCCGCCTGCTACGAGCGCGACCTCGAGCGCCACCACCACGACTGCGACCCGCAGCCCGACTGCGAGGACGGGCACGACGGCGGGCACCGCGAGTGGACCCACGAGGACCACTGCTGGTCGCCGCAGCACGGCGACGAGATCGACAAGATCGTGACGCACCTGAACTTCGTCACGAACAACTACTCGTTCGACTCCCACGACACCGTCTTCAACACCACCATCAACCAGGAGATTCTGGTCGCACGGCGGCGACGTCGACGCCTCCATCGACTTCTCCCAGGTCGTGGGCGGCGACGGCGCGGTGCTGATCGGCGGCGACAACAACGCTCCGGTGACCACCGGCGACGGCAACGTCGTGGGCGACGGCAACCAGGTCGCCGGCCAGAACTCGACCGCGGCCTTCGGGGACGGCTCGGCCTACTCGGTCGACCACGTGGGCGCCAACGACGGTGGCGCGGTCGCGATCGGCGGGTCGGCCTCGGGCAACCAGGCGAACACCGACGTCACCAACTTCGGCCACGGCAACACCACCGGCACCAACGGCGCGTCGGTCAGCTCGTCGGACTCGCACGACACGACGACCACGAACTCGAACAACCACGGTTCGGGCAACACCGACTCGCACGACGACAACTCGACGTGGGAGCAGGACAACTCCCACACCGACTCCTCGACGCACCTCCACACCGAGGACAACTCGGACCACTCGATCGATGTCAGCCACAACAACGTGGACCTGGGCCTGCCGATCTTCTGAGTCCCGTCCCGCCCGACTCCCGCCGCCCCGGTCGCCGCGACCGGGGCGGCGGTGCCGTTCGTCGTCCGGGTCGTCCTCGCGGGGGGCGTCGTGACCGCGGCGTAATGTTCCCGACCATGACCGCGTCCGCGTCGGACGACTCGGACGTCCCGACCCCCACCGACCTGCTCGCGCTCGCGAGCCGGGCGACAGAGGCCTACACCCGGCCCGACCTCACCGACCGGTTGCGCCGTGTGGGGGAACGGGTCGAGCGCAGCGCCTCCCGGGTCCTGGTCGTCGGCGGGTTCAAGGCCGGCAAGACCGAGCTGGTCAACGCGCTGCTCGCCGGCCGGGCCCTGCCCACCCACGACCACCGCGCCACCACGGTGCCCACGGTCGTCGCCCACGCCGCGGCCGCCTCGGTGCGCCTCGTGCGGGCGCCGGTGCCCGAGGGCGCCGCGCCCGCGGGCGACGACGAGTCCCCGGAGCCCTCGGCGCTCGCCGAGCACCTCACCGAGGCGGGCAACGCAGGCAACGCCGCCGGCTGGTCGCACGCCGAGATCGGGCTGCCGCGGAAGCTGCTGGCCGCCGGCCTGACCCTGGTCGACACGCCCGGGGCGGGCGGCATCTCCGCCCCGGCCGCGCTGGGGACCATGGCCGAACTGCCGGGCGCCGACGCGGTCCTGCTCGTCACCGACGCCGGGCGCGAGCTCACCGCCCCCGAGGTCGCCCTGCTGCGCACCGCGGCGGCCGTCGGCGGCTGGGTCGGGGTCGCGCTCACCCGCATCGACCTGCACCCGCACTGGCGCCGGGTCGCCGAGATCGACCGCGCCCACCTCGCGGCGGTCGGCCTCGACGCGCCCGTGTGGCCGGTCTCCTCCGCCCTCCGGCTGCACGCGCTCGACACCGACGACGCCGCGCTCGACGCCGAGTCCGGGGTCGCCGAGCTCGCCGCCGCGCTGATCGGGGTGGGACGCCGTGGCGCGCGCCGCCGGGCCCGCCTCGCCGCCGACGAGGTCCTCGCCGTCGGCGAGCAGCTGGCCGCGCGGTTCCGGGCGGAGCTCGAGGAGCTGGCCGGTGCCCCGGGGGCGGGACACGACGAGCAGGCCCGGGCCCAGGAACGCGTCGCCGAGCTGCGCAGCCGCGCGGCGCGGTGGCAGCAGACCCTCAACGACGGCGTCGCCGACCTCGTCTCCGACATCGAGTACGACCTGCGCGACCGCCTGCGCACGGTCACCACCGACGCGGAGGAGGCCCTGGACCGCACCGACCCGGCCAAGACCTGGGACCAGTTCGCCCCCTGGCTCGCCCAGCAGATCTCGGCGGCCACGGCCACCAACTTCGTCTGGGCCGGCGAGCGCACGACCTGGCTGGCCGAGCACGTGGCCGAGCACTTCGCCGAGGACGGCCGCGGGGTCCTGCCCCCGCTCGACCTCTCCGGGCGGGCGGTCGACCCGGTCGACCTGATGGCTGCCCCCGACCACGAGCGGTTCGGGCTCGGCCAGTCGCTGCTCGTGGGGATGCGCGGGTCCTACGGCGGGGTCCTCATGGTCGGCATGGCCACCACGGTGGCCGGGATGGCGCTGCTCAACCCGTTCTCGCTGGGCGCCGGGGTGCTGCTGGGGTCCAAGACGCTGGTCGACGAGCGCCGTCGCGCCAAGCGCCGCCGGCAGATGGAGGCCAAGAACGCCGTGCGCCGCCACGTCGACGACGTGGTCTTCGCCGTCTCGAAGAACTCGAAGGACATGCTGCGCGAGGTCCAGCGCACGCTGCGCGACCACTTCACCGCCACCGCGGAGGAGCTCGAGCGCTCGCTGGGGGAGCACGCCGCGGCGGCGCTGGCCGCGCGCGCCCTCGATGCCCGCGGCCGCGAGCGCCGGGTCGCCGACGCCGAGGCCGAGCTCCGGCGGATCGACGCCCTCACGCGCCGGGCCGAGGCCCTGCGCCGGGCGTCCGGGGAGGACGACGGGGAGCAGCTCGCCGCTCCCGTGGCCCGCGCCTCGTGAGCGGCCTGACCGACGCGGCCCGCGGCGTGCTCGACAGCGCGCTCGCCGTCTACGGCCCCGACGACCCGGTGCCCCACGGCATCCTGCGCGACGCCCGCAGGCGCCTCGACGAGCCGTTGCGGGTGGCGCTGGCCGGCACGCTCAAGGCGGGCAAGTCCACGCTGCTCAACGCCCTGATCGGCGACCGGGTGGCAGCAACCGACGCGGGGGAGTGCACCCGGCTGGTCACCTGGTACCGCGACGGCCCCGTCCCCGCGGCCCACCTGGAGGACCAGGCCGGGGGCAGGCGGGCCCTGCCGGTGACCCGCGGCCCCGACGGCGCCGGCGGGCTCCTCGTCGACCCGGCGCAGGCCGCCGACGCCGCACAGTTGATCATCGACTGGCCCTCGGCCGGGCTCGCCGAGACGACCCTGGTGGACACGCCAGGCCTGGACTCCCTGCGCGAGCCCCTCTCCGCCCGCACCCGGGCGTTCGTCACCCCCGACGACCGGCCCAGCGGCGCCGACGTCGTGGTCTACCTGATGCGCCACGCCCACCGCAGCGACGTCGACTTCCTCGAGGCCTTCGGCGACCTCGGTGCCGGGGCGCCCGGTGCGCTGGGCGGGGTCGGGGCGGCGGGCACCGTCGTGGTGCTCTCGCGCGCCGACGAGATCGGCTCGGGACGCCTGGACGCGGTGATGGCCGCCGGGCAGGTCGCGCGCTCGCTGCGCACCGACTCCCCGCTGCGCCCGCTGTGCCAGACGGTGGTGGCCGTGGCCGGTCTGCTCGCCGAGACCGCGAGCACCCTGCGCGCCGAGGAGGTCGCGGCCCTGCGGGCGCTCGCCGCCGCCCCGCGCGGGGAGGTCGACGCCATGCTGCTCTCGGTCGACCGGTTCGCCGCCGCCGAGCTGCCCGCCGCCGTCACCGAGGCCCTCGCCGCCGACACCTCCGGGGTCACGCTCGGCCCGGAGGACCGTCGCGCCCTGCTCGCCCGGTTCGGGATCTTCGGCGTGCGGATGGCCACGACCGCCCTGCGCCGCGCCGCCCGCTCGACGGCGGTGGACGCGGGCGACCCGGCCTGGCTGGCCGCCGAGCTCGCGCGGCGCAGCGGGCTCGACGAGCTGCGCGAGACGCTGCGCAGCCGCGTGACGGGGCGCCGCGAGGTCCACCAGGCCCGGTCGGCGCTGGTCGCCGTCGACCTCGTGCTGCGCCGTTCGCCGCGCCCGGGCGACCCCCGCGCCGCCACCGTCGCCGCCGAGCTCGAGCGGCTGCACTCCGGCGCCCACGCGTTCGTCGAGCAGCGCGTGCTCGTCGCCCTGCGCACCGGGGCGGTGTCGCTGGGTGCGGACGACCTCGGCGCCGAGGCCGAGCGCCTCCTCGGCGGCGACGGGCCCACCCCGGCCGCCCGGCTCGCGCTCGACGGGCCCGCCGACCCGGACGACCGCTCGTGGCACGCCGCGGCGATCGGCGCACTGGAGCGCTGGCGGATACGGGCCGAGAGCCCCATGACCTCCCGGGCGGCCGCGGAGGTCGCGCGCGCCGTGGTGCGCAGCGTCGAGGGCCTGCTCACCGACGCCGCACGCCCCGCCGGCCGGCGCTGAGCGTCCGGGGTCGGCAGTGATCGGGATCCGGACGTGCCCCGCGCACCCGGGCCCCGCCGCCGGACTCGCCTACGATGGAGAGTCGGACGGTTCGGTCGACGAGGAGGTGGACGCGGTGAACGCCGAGGAGCGCCGCGTCGCCGTCCTGCGGGCGATCGTGGCCGACTTCGTGGCCACCAACGAGCCCGTCGGCTCCAAGGCGATCGTCGACCGGCACAACCTCGGGGTCTCCAGCGCCACCGTGCGCAACGACATGGCGACCCTCGAGGAGGAGGGCTACATCGCCCAGCCCCACACCAGCGCGGGACGGATCCCCACCGACAAGGGCTACCGGCTCTTCGTCGACCGCCTCCACCAGATCAAGCCGCTCTCGGCTGCCGAGCGCCGGGCCATCGCGCAGTTCCTCGAGGGCGCGGTCGACCTCGACGACGTGCTGCGCCGCAGCGTCCGGCTGCTCGCCCAGCTCACCCGCCAGGTGGCGGTGGTGCAGTACCCGACGCTCACCCGGTCCGCCGTCCGCCACCTCGAGGTCGTGCTGCTGACCCCGGCACGGCTCATGCTGGTGCTGATCACCGACACCGGGCGCGTGGACCAGCGTGTGGTCGATCTCGGCGACGTCCTGAGCGACGACGACGTGGCCGGGCTGCGGTCCCTGCTCAACAACTCGCTGGTCGGCCAGCCGCTGATGACGGCCTCGGCGCGACTGGCCGAGCTGCCCGCCGACGCGCCCGCCGGCCTGCGCTCGCCGCTGGCCAGCGTTGCGGCCGTGCTCGTCGAGGCCCTGCTCGAGAAGCCCGAGGAGCGCCTCGTGCTCGGCGGGACGGCCAACCTGACCCGGGCGGCCACCGACGCGAGCGCCCTGCGCGGCGTGCTGGAGGCCCTCGAGGAGCAGGTGGTGGTGCTGCGCCTGCTCACCGCGGCGAGCGATCCCGCGACCGTGACGGTGCGCATCGGCGAGGAGAACGAGTCCGAGGACCTGTGGGCCTCCTCGACGGTGTCGATCGGTTACGGCGCCGGCAGCACCGTGCTGGGCGGAATGGGCGTGGTGGGACCGACACGGATGGACTACCCGAGCACGATCGCGGCAGTGCGGGCGGTCGCCCGCTACGTCGGTGAGATCGTCGGGGGACGCTGAGGGACGCTGGAGGGGTTCCCGCGGTCGCGACCCGCGGCCGGGGAGCGCGGCGACGGCGGCTGCAGAGACGACAGGACGGACGAGGACCAGCGTGGCGACGGACTACTACGGAATCCTGGGCGTGGGCCGGGACGCGGACGACGCGGAGATCAAGCGTGCCTACCGCAAGCTCGTGCGCGAGCTGCACCCCGACGTCAACCCCGACGACGCGACGCAGGCGCGCTTCCACGACGTCAAGAACGCCTACGAGGTCCTGACCGACCCCCAGAAGCGACGCATCGTGGACCTCGGCGGCGACCCGCTCGAGACCGCGCGCGGCGGCGGGGGCGGCGGGGGATTCAGCGCCGCGGGCTTCGGCGGGCTCGGCGACATCATGGACGCGTTCTTCGGGGCGGCCGGGGGCGGCGGGCGCGGCCCGCGCAGCCGCGTCCAGCCCGGGGAGGACGCGCTGATCCGCATCGACCTCACCCTCGAGGAGTGCGCCACCGGCGTCGCCCGCGAGCTGACCGTGGACACCGCCGTGCTGTGCGAGAAGTGCACCGGACGGGGCGCCGAGCCGGGCACCCAGACGACGACCTGCGACACCTGCGACGGGCGCGGCGAGATCCAGAACGTCCAGCGCTCGTTCATCGGTCAGGTCGTCACCGCGCGGCCGTGCCCGGTCTGCCGCGGCGTCGGCGAGGTCATCCCGCACCCGTGCGCCCAGTGCGGCGGCGACGGGCGCGTGCGCTCCCGGCGCACGGTCACCGTGCAGGTGCCCGCCGGCGTCGGCGACGGGATGCGCATCCGGATGGCCAACCAGGGCGAGGTCGGGCCCGGCGGTGGACCGGCCGGTGATCTCTACATCGAGGTCTCCGAGGAGCGCCACGAGTACTTCCGCCGCGACGGCGTGAACCTCGAGTGCGACCTGGTGCTGCCGATGACCGCGGTCGCGCTCGGCACGACGATCTCCCAGCGCACCCTCGACGGCGAGGAGGAGCTGCACGTCGAGCCCGGCACCCAGCACGGCCACACCTACACGCTGCGGGGCAAGGGCATGCCGCGCCTGCGCTCGACCGGGCGCACCGACGGGCGCGGCGACCTGCTCGTGAACCTCGACGTCCGCGTCCCTGACCGCCTCGACGCCCGCCAGACCGAACTGCTGCGCGAGCTCGCCGAGCTCCGCGGCGAGGAGCGCCCCGACCTGCTCGCCGGGCGCAACGGCGGGCTCTTCGGCCGCAGGCGCTCGGGAGGACGCGGCCGGTGACCGACCGGTGACCGAGGCTCGAGAAGGGGGCTTTTCTGACGTTGAGCGCCAGCAAGGCCCCCACGCTGGCACCCCGGACGCCGCCGACTGGACCCGTCCCGCGATGTTCCGCCTCGACGGCGCGGGCGCGCTGGGCGAGGGCGACGCCGTCGTGCTCGAGGGCGAGGAGGGCCGGCACGCCGCGGACGTGCGGCGGGTGCGGGCCGGCGAGGTCCTGCTGGTCGGCGACGGCGCGGGGGCGCGCGCCCGGGTCGAGGTCGTCGAGGTGGCGCGCGGACGGGTCGTCGGACGGGTGCTCGCGCGCCGGGACGATCCCGCGCCCGAGCCACGCGTGACCGTCGTGCAGGCGCTGGTCAAGGGCGACCGCGGTGAGCTGGCGGTCGAGCTGGCCACCGAGGCGGGCGCCGACGCGGTCGTGCCGTGGCGCGCCGAACGGTGCGTGGCGCGCTGGGACGACGGCCCGCGCGGCGCGAAGGCCCTCGCGCGCTGGCGTTCGAGCGCGCGCGAGGCGGCCAAGCAGGCCCGCCGGGCCGTCGCCCCGGACGTCTGCGAGCCCGTGTCCACGGCGCAGGTCGCCGACCGGATCCGTGGTGCGGCCGCCGGCCTCGTCGCCGAGGGCACGGCCGAGGCCTCGCTGGCGGGCGTCGTCCTGCCGTCGGCGGGGGAGATCGTGCTCGTCGTGGGCCCCGAGGGCGGGCTCACCGACGGCGAGCGCGCGACGTTCGCCGAGGCGGGCGCCGTCGGTGTGCGGATGGGGCCCGGCGTGCTGCGCACCTCGACCGCCGCGGCCGTGGCGCTGGGGGCGCTGGGGGCGCGGACGGGGCGGTGGGCGTGAACCGGCGATCCGTCCTCGGAGGTCTGGGCGCGCTGGGTCTGACCGGGCTCCTCGCCTCGTGCACGGGTGTGAGCACCCCGTCCGGTGTCGTGGAGATCCCCGAGCCGCAGCCGGGCACGCCTGCGCCGGTCCCGGTGCGCTACGGCCCCGACCCCGCCCAGTACGGCGTGCTGCACCTGCCCGCGGGCACGACGACCGCCCTGCCGGTGGTGGTCGTCGTCCACGGCGGCTACTGGCGCCAGGCCTACGGGCTGGAGCTGGGCACCCCGCTCGCGGTCGACCTGACCAACGCCGGCGTCGCGGCGTGGAACATCGAGTACCGCCGGGTCGGCGGGGGCGGCGGCTACCCGGCCACGTTCGCCGACGTCGCCAGCGCCCTGGACGTCCTCGCGGGCGCCGGTCAGGCCGCGGCGGGCGGGCGTCTCGACCTCAGCCGTGTGGTGCTGCTCGGGCACTCCGCGGGCGGGCACCTGGTGGGCTGGGCCGCGGGCCGGGAGCGCCTGCCGGCCGGCGCGGTCGGTGCGGCGCCCGTCGTCCGCCCGGTGGGCACCGTGTCCCAGGCGGGCGTGCTCGACCTCGCGGCCGGTGCCGCGGCGAACCTCGGCGGCGGGGCGGTGACCGACCTGCTCGGCGGGCCGCCCGCCACCCTCGCCGCCCGCTACGCGCTGACCTCCCCGGCCGCGCTGGTACCGGCCCCGGCACCGGTGGTCTGCGTGCACGGCAGCGTCGACACGGTGGTCCCGGTCGACCAGAGCGAGCGCTACGTCCGCGCGGCCGGCGCCGCCCGCGCCACCGCCCGGCTGCGGGTGCTGCCCGGCGTCGACCACTTCGCGCTCGTCGACCCCGCCGACCCCGCGTGGGGCGTCGTGCGCTCCGAGGTGCTCGACCTGCTCTGACGGGGTCGGGGGCTACCATGAGGGCAGACGCGCGAACCGCCAGTGCCCCGTACTGACGGCGCCCAGAACCGACGGCGACAGCCCGCGACGCCGCACCAGACGGTGGCCCGGGACGGCCAGGAAGCAGGACCGATCCGCACGTGACCGGCGACGGACCCCGCCCACGACCCGCCGACACCCGACACGACGGCGAGCAGACCCTCCGCAGCACGGAGGGCACCTCCCGGATCGTCGTGCCCGAAGCCGCGCTGCTGACCCTGCTGGGCAAGCGCGACGAGAACCTCCGCGAGGCCGAGGGCCTGCTCGCCGCCGACGTCCACGTACGCGGCAACGAGCTCACCCTCACCGGGGCCTCGGCCGACGTCGCCTTCGCCGAGCGGGTGTTCGCCGAGCTGGTCGTGCTGGCCAGCCGCGGCCAGCAGATCGACCCGGACGCCGTGCGCCGCTCCGTGCGGATGCTCTCCGAGGACGCCGTCGACGGCGAGGACTCCCCGTCGCCCGCCGAGGTCCTCAGCCTCGACATCGTCTCCCGTCGCGGGCGCACGGTCCGGCCCAAGACGCTGAACCAGAAGCGGTACGTCGACGCCATCGACGTCAACACCATCGTCTTCGGGATCGGCCCGGCGGGCACCGGCAAGACCTACCTGGCGATGGCCAAGGCCGTGCAGGCGCTGCAGGCCAAGCAGGTCACCCGGATCATCCTCACCCGCCCGGCCGTCGAGGCGGGCGAGCGGCTCGGCTTCCTGCCCGGCACCCTCTCGGAGAAGATCGACCCCTACCTGCGGCCGCTCTACGACGCCCTGCACGACATGCTCGACCAGGACGCCGTGCCCAAGCTGATGGCCGCGGGCACCATCGAGATCGCGCCCCTGGCGTACATGCGCGGCCGCTCGCTCAACGACGCGTTCATCATCCTCGACGAGGCGCAGAACACCACGCCCGAGCAGATGAAGATGTTCCTGACCCGGCTCGGCTTCAACTCCAAGATCGTGGTCACCGGTGACGTCACCCAGGTCGACCTCCCCGGCGGTTCCCAGTCCGGGCTGCGGGTGGTGCGCGAGATCCTCGCCGGCGTCGACGACGTGGAGTTCGCCGAGCTGACCTCCAGCGACGTCGTCCGCCACCGCCTGGTCGCCGACATCATCGACGCCTATGGCCGCTACGACGCGTCGCACAGTTCCACCGGCCCGCACTCCGTGAGCTCCACCGCCCCGCGGACCGGGCCGCAGGGTCCGCGCAACCGCGCCGACCGCCGGGGCCGATGAGCACCGTCGCCGCGATCCGTACCTCCAGCGACAGGACACGATGAGCATCGAGATCGCCAACGAGTCCGGGGTCGAGGTCGGCGAGGGGCAGATCGGCGAGGTCGCCCGCTACGCCCTCGACCGGATGGGTGTGAGCCCGCTCGCCGAGCTCTCGATCATGCTCGTCGAGCTCGAGCCGATGGCCGAACTGCACGAGCGCTGGCTCGACGAGCCGGGCCCGACCGACGTGATGTCGTTCCCGATGGACGAGTACGACTCGGCCAAGCGGCCCGACGCGCCGTCCTCGGGGCCGGCGCTGCTCGGCGACATCGTGCTCTGCCCGGCGTTCGCCGCCGATCAGGCCGCCGCGGCCGGGCACGCCCTCGACGACGAGCTGCACCTGCTGACCGTGCACGGCGTCCTGCACCTGCTCGGCTACGACCACGCCGAGCCCGACGAGGAGCGTGCGATGTTCGGCCTGCAGGCCGAGCTGCTCGCCGACTGGCGCACCGAGCGCGCCGCCGCCGCGGAGCAGGCCGCCCGGGAGCGGGCCGCCGCCGAGCGCAGCGCCCGCGAGCGCGCCGCCGACGACCGCCTCCTCGGCACGGTGGGGCTGAGTGCCGAGGACGGTGCGGGAGACGGAGCGGAGCGGAGCTCGACCCTCGGCTCGGGAGACGGAGCGGAGCGGAGCTCGACCTCCCGCCCGGACGGACCCGGGGAGGCCGGCGCCCGGTGATCGGGACGCTGATCGGCCAGATCGTCGCGGCGATCCTGCTCGTCGCGCTGGCCGGGGTGTTCGCTGCCGCCGACGCCGCGCTGTCGACGGTCTCGCGGGCCCGGGTCGACGGCCTCGTGCGCGAGGGCGCGACCGGCGCGCGGGCGCTCGCGGCCGTCGTCGAGGACCGCCCGCGCCACCTGAACCTGCTCATGCTGCTGCGGCTGGCCTGCGAGGCGACGGCGTCGGTGCTCGCCGCGTACGTGGCCCTGCGCCTCATCGGTCCCGCCGGTCTCGCGCTGCTCGTCGCCGCGCTGGTGGTGGTGCTCGTGTCCTACGTCCTCATCGGCGTCGGGCCGCGCACCCTGGGGCGTCAGCACCCCTACGCGATCGCCCTGGCCGCGGCCGCTCCCGTGCGGATGCTCGCCCGGCTGCTCGGGCCCCTCGCCACGCTGCTGATCATCGTCGGCAACGCGATCACCCCCGGGGTCGGGTTCCGGGAGGGCCCGTTCTCCTCCGAGGTCGAGCTGCGCGAGCTCGTCGACATGGCCGAGCGCGGCGGGCTGGTCGACGACGGCGAGCGCGCGATGATCCAGTCGGTGTTCGACCTGGGCGACACCCGCGTGCGCGAGGTGATGGTGCCGCGCACCGAGATGGTGTGGATCGAGCAGGAGAAGACGGTGCGCCAGGCCCTCGCGCTGGCCCTGCGCAGTGGCTACTCGCGCATCCCGGTGATCGGGGAGAACGTCGACGACACCGTCGGCGTGGTCTACCTCAAGGATCTCGTGCGCCGCACGACCGAGCGCGCCAACGCGTCCGGTCCACCGCCGGAGCGGTCCGACCGTTCGGACGTCGTCGGCGAGGTGATGCGCCCGGCGGCGTTCGTCCCGGACTCCCTGCGGGCGGACGCCCTCCTGCGGGCGATGCAGCGCGACCGCAACCACATGGCGCTGGTGGTCGACGAGTACGGCGGCACGGCCGGTCTGGTGACCATCGAGGACCTGATCGAGGAGATCGTCGGCGAGATCACCGACGAGTACGACACCGCCGAGCACCGTCCCCTCGAGCGTCTCGACGACACCACGCTGCGGGTGTCGGCGCGCCTGCCGGTCGAGGACCTCGAGCAGGCCACCGGGGTGGAGTTCGACTCCGAGGACGTCGACACGGTCGGCGGCCTGCTCGCCCAGCGGCTCGGCCGCGTGCCGCTCCCGGGCGCGGAGGCCGAGGTCGCGGGCCTGCGCATGCGCGCCGAGGGCGGCGAGGACGTCCGGGGACGGATGCGGATCACGAGCGTGCTGGTGTGGAGCCAGCCCACCGAGGTGGTGGCCGGCGACGATCCCACCGACGACGCCGCCGCCTCCGAGCCCGCCGGCGCCGACGCCGTGGCCGACGACCCCGCGCGGCCCGACGACCCGGCCGACGACCCCCCGGTGCCCGACACCGCCGACGACGGCGACGATGTCCGGGACGACCGCGACGACAGGCAGGAGCGCCGCCCCGTGGGGGCGCGCTCCGAGGGAAAGGACGACCGTGGCTGACGCCGCACAGGCCCTCTCGGACGGGGTCGAGACCTCGTCCCTCGACCCCGAGGACGCCAAGATCGTGACCCTGGCGCGCTCGGCGCGGGGCCGCACCGGCGCCGCCGAGGGCGCCGCGGTGCGCGACACCGACGGCCGCACGTACGCGGCGTGCACCGTCGACCTGGCGTCGCTGACGCTCACGGCGCTGCAGGCCGCGGTGGCCGCCGCGGTCGCCGCGGGCGCGCCCGGCCTCGAGGCGGCCGCCGTCGTCGGCGTGGACGTCAGCGGGGACATGGCCGGGCGGTTCGCCGATCCGGGACTGGCGGCGGTCGCCGAGGTGACCGCCGCGGCCACCGTGCTGGTCGCCGGACCGGACGCGACCGTGGTGCACCGGGTGGCCTCGGCATGAGCCGCGCGAACGGTCCCGTCTCCTCCAGCCCCCGCCACGACGTCGTCGTCGTGGGTGGCGGCATCGTCGGGCTGGCCGTGGTGTGGGCGCTGCTCGAGGCGGGCGAGCACACCTCGGTGGCCCTCGTCGAGCGGGAGTCCTCGCTGGCCGGGCACCAGACCGGGCGCAACTCCAACGTCATCCACTCCGGGCTCTACTACGCCCCTGGGTCGCTCAAGGCCCGCCTGGCCGTCAGCGGCTGCGCGGAGACCAAGGCGTTCTGCGACGAGCACGACCTGCCGTGGCTCGAGTGCGGCAAGGTCGTCGTGGCCACCGCCGCCGACGAGCTGCCGCGGATGGCGGAGCTGGTGCGACGCGGGCGCGCCAACGGGGTCGAGGTCACCGAGCTCGACGCCGACGGGGTCCGCGAGCGCGAGCCCGCGGTCTCGGCGATCGCCGGGCTGTGGGTGCCCTCGACCGGGATCTGCGACTTCGCGGCGATCACGCAGAAGCTCGGTGAGCTCGCCGTCGCGCGCGGCGCGGTGATCCACACCGGGCGGGCGGTGCGGTCGGTGACCCGCCGGCGCGCCGACGTCGTCGTGCACACCGACCGGGGCGACCTGCTCGCCGGCCAGGTCGTGGTGTGCGCGGGCCTGCGCTCCGACGAGATCGCCCGCGCCTCCGGCTTCGACCCGGGCGTGCGGATCGTGCCGTTCCGCGGGGAGTACTCCGACCTGCGGGGACCGATCGCCGACGCCGTGCGCGGGCTCGTCTATCCGGTGCCCGACCCCGCGTTCCCGTTCCTCGGGGTGCACGCCACCCGCGGGGTCGACGGCTCGGTGCACGTCGGCCCGAACGCGGTCCTCGCGCTGGCGCGCGAGGGCTACGACTGGCGCACGCTGAAGGTGCGCGAGCTCGCCGGCACGCTCACCGACCCGGGGTTCCTCGCCCTCGCCGCGAAGCAGTGGCGCTACGGGCTGGGGGAGATGGCGCGGTCGTTGTCGAAGCGGGCGATGGCGGCGTCGGTCGCGCGGATGCTGCCCGGCGTCACCGCCGCCGACCTCCATCCGCCGCACGACGTCGAGCGCCGCGCCGGGGTCCGCGCCCAGGCCGTGCGGCCCGACGGGGCGCTGGTCGACGACTTCCTGTTCGTCGAGGACTCCGCGGGCCCCGGTCCGAGCGTGCTGCACGTGCTCAACGCCCCCTCGCCCGCCGCGACCGCGGCGCTGCCCATCGGCCGCGAGATCGTCGCCCGCCTGCAGGCCTCGGTGGCGGCGTGAGCGTCTCCGCGGACGTGCCGGCGGGCTTCCGCTCGGGGTTCGCCTGCTTCGTCGGGCGACCGAACGTGGGCAAGTCGACGCTGACCAACGCGCTGGTCGGGTCGAAGGTCGCGATCACCTCGTCGCGCCCGCAGACCACGCGGCACGCCATCCGCGGCATCGTGCACCGCGACGACGGCCAGCTCGTGCTCGTCGACACCCCCGGCCTGCACCGCCCGCGGACCCTGCTCGGCGAGCGGCTCAACGACGTCGTGCGCACCACGTGGGCCGAGGTCGACGCGATCGGCTTCTGCGTGCCCGCCGACCAGACCATCGGGCCGGGCGACAAGTACATCGCCGCCGAGCTGCGCGAGATCTCCGGGCGCACCCCTGTGCTGGGCGTGCTCACGAAGACCGACCTCGTCGGCCCGCAGGTGATCGCGGAGCGGCTGCTGGCCCTCTCGCAGCTCGCCGAGTTCGCCGAGATCGTCCCCGTCTCGGCGACCGGCGGCGTGCAGGTCGACCTGCTCACCGACCTGCTCCTGGCCCAGATGCCGCCGGGCCCGCCGCTCTACCCCGACGGGGAGCTCTCCGACGAGCCCGAAACCACCCTGATCGCCGAGTTCGTCCGCGAGGCCGCGCTCGAGGGCGTGCGCGACGAACTGCCCCACTCCCTGGCCGTCGTGATCGAGGACATGAGCCCCGGCAAGGTCCTCACCGTCCGCGCCGAGATCTTCGTCGAGCGCCCGTCGCAGAAGGCCATCGTCATCGGCCGTGGCGGCGCCCGCCTCAAGGACGTCGGGACGACGGCGCGGAAGCAGATCGAGGCCCTCCTCGGCACCCGTGTCCACCTCGAGCTGTTCGTCAAAGTGGCCAAGGACTGGCAGCGCGACCCCCGTCAGCTGCGTCGTCTGGGCTTTTGAGAACCGTCAGCGTGGCGTCCACGCTGACACTGGGCGTCACAAGAGCCCCCCGCTCGGTCCGTGGGCGGCGCGCGGTGCCCACGTCGGTCCGGGGTGCGACGATGAGGGTGTGGGCTTCTATCGCGACACCGGCGTGGTGCTGCGGTTGCAGAAGCTCGGCGAGGCGGACCGCATCGTCACGCTGCTGACCCAGCGCCACGGCAAGGTCCGCGCGGTGGCCAAGGGCGTGCGGCGCACCAGCTCGCGGTTCGGGGCGCGGCTCGAACCCTTCGGGCACGTCGATCTCCAGCTGCACACCGGGCGCAGCCTCGACATCGTCACGCAGGTGCAGACCATCGACGCGTTCGGCGGTGAGCTGGCGGCCGACTACCCGCGCTACACCTCGGGCTGCGCGCTGCTCGAGACCGCCGACCGGCTGACCTCCGAGGAAGGAGAGCCGGCGCGGGAGCTGTTCCTGCTGCTGGTCGGCGCGCTGCGCGGGCTGGCCGGCGGGCGCCGCGACCCCTACCTCGTGCTCGACGCCTTCCTGCTGCGCGCCATGGTCATCGCGGGCTGGGCGCCGGCGATCACCGAGTGCGCGCGGTGCGGGGTCGAGGGGGAGCGCTACCACCGGCGCTTCTCGGTCCCGGCGGGCGGGGCGGTGTGCGAGGGGTGCCGTCCCTCGGGGTCGGTGGTGCCGTCGGAGGAGACCTGGCGGCTGCTCGAGGCGCTGCGCAACGGCGACTGGGCCACCGCCGAGAGCACCGAGCCTCCCGCGCGCCGCGACACCGCGGGTCTCGTCGCCGCCCACCTGCAGTGGCACCTCGAGCGCACGCTGCGCTCCCTGCCCCTGGTCGACCGCCGCCCCGCAGGGAGCGAGGGGCACCCTCGCCCCGAGACCGACGCTGCCACCGCCGACGCCGACGCCGACGCCGCGACGCCGCCACCGCCGACGCCGCCACCGCCGACGCCGACGCCGTCGTCACCGGAGGAGCGCCGTGAGCCCCCGCCGCCTGCGACCGGAGCGCGGCCGCACCGCCGGGCGTCCGATGCGCGGGCGCGGTGACCCGACGGTGATGGCGCCCACGCCGCACCCGTCCGGTGCGCGCCCGCCGGACATCCCGGCCGAGCTGGTGCCGAACCACGTCGCGCTGGTCATGGACGGCAACGGCCGCTGGGCCAACCAGCGGGGGCTGCCGCGCATCGAGGGGCACCGCGAGGGCGAGGGCCAGCTGCTCGACGTCGTCCGCGGGTGCATCGACATCGGCGTCAAGTGGATCTCGGCGTACGCGTTCTCGACGGAGAACTGGCGGCGCAGCCCCGAGGAGGTCCGCTTCCTGCTCGGCTTCAACCGCGATGTCATCCGTCGGCGGCGGGAGGAGATGCACGCGATGGGCGTGCGGGTGCGCTGGTCGGGGCAGCGTCCGCGGCTGTGGCGCAGCGTGATCAAGGAGCTCGAGATCGCCGAGGAGCTCACCCGCGACAACGACGTCGTCACCCTGACCATGTGCGTGAACTACGGCGGCCGCCAGGAGATCGTCGGCGCCGCCAAGGAGCTCGCCCGCCGGGCCGCCCGGGGTGAGATCGATCCCGAGCGCATCGACGAGAAGGCCCTCGCCCGCCACCTCGACGAGCCCGACATGCCCGACGTCGACCTGTTCCTGCGCTCGTCGGGCGAGCAGCGCACGTCGAACTTCCTGCTCTGGCAGTCGGCGTACGCCGAGATGGTCTTCCTCGACACGCTCTTCCCCGACTTCGACCGCCGCCATCTGTGGCAGGCGTGCGAGATCTATGCCCGCCGCGACCGCCGGTACGGCGGCGCCCTCGATGCCGCCGGAGGCACCAGCCCGTGAGCCGCGAGGCCGCCACCACCGCCAGCCTGTTGATCACTGCCCGGGAGTCGTTGGAGCAGTTCGTGGACGTGCGCGTCGACGACGACGGCGCCCTGTCCTTCCGTCACGGCGACGTGCCGGGCGCGGTACAGGGCGTCGAGCTCGTCGAGGGCCTCGCCGTGCTCAGCCTGACCTGCGTCGTGGCCTGGGACCTGCCGTCCGACGACACCCCGCGCCGGGTCGCCGAGCGCGCCGGCCAGGGTCTGTTCGGCACCCTCGGGGCGATCGACACCGAGCGGGGGTGGGACGTGACGCTGCGCTACGCCTTCCCGGCCGAGGGGCTCGCCGCCGGCCCGCTCGGCACGCTGCTCATGCTCGTGGTCTCCACGGCCTCGCAGGTCCGCGCCGAGCTGCTCGACGCCGACCGACCGGACGCCGACTGACCGGACGCCGACCGACCGGACGCCGACCGACCGGACGCCGACCGATCAGGCGTCAGGTGACGAGGCCCTGCTGGCGCAGCCAGGTCGCCGCGACCACACCGGGATCGATGCCCTGGCTGGAGATCTGACCGTTGAGCCCGAGGATGACGTCGTAGGTCAGTCGCCGCGAGACGTCGTCGAACAGCGGGCCGACTTCCGGCTGACGGTTGAACGCGGCGGTCCGGAACACCGGCGCGGCGTTGTACACCGGGAAGTGGTCCCGGTCGTCCTCCAGCGGAACGAGATCGAGCCCGGGGAGCCGCCCGTCCGTCGTGAAGACCTCACCGAAGCGGCACGGGGTGCCGTTCGCGGCCGCCTGGTAGATCGCGCCGGTGTCCAGGGTGGTGACCGCGGGCGGGCCCGAGAACGGCGCCGTGATGCCGTAGGCCCGGTTCATCCCCGGCAGGCCGTCGTCCCGGGCGGCGAACTCGGACTCGACGCACAGCGTGGCGTTGGCGTTCCCCGAGTTCACGAACCGGGCGAAGTCGCTGACCGTCCGCAGGTTGTTCTGCGCGGCGAACGTCCGGGTCGTCGCGATCCCGTAGGTGTTGTTGAACGGGGTGGGCGCGAGCCACGTCAGGCCGTTCGGCGCATCGGCGGCGCGGACCGCCTGGTAGAGCTGCTGGGGGTCCTGGCTGGGATCGGTCCGTCCGAGGTCGGTGACCCAGCCGGTCCCGGTGTAGTTCCAGTACATGTCGATCTGCCCGCTGGTGAGCGCGGTGCGGGCCGCGGCCGAGCCGGGGATGTTGCACCGGTCGGTGACGGTGGCGCCCCGTGCCTGGAGCAACTGGACACTGATCTTGCAGAGGACGAGCTGCTCGTCGAAGCTCTTGCCGCCGATGGTGTAGGTCTGTCCGGCCAGCGAGATGTTGGCCGTCGAGCTCGCCCCGCCCGTCGACCCGCCCGAGCGTGTGACGACGACCAGCGTCACGACGAGGGCCACGACGACCGCGACGGTCGCGGCCGCGGCGGCGAGGATCCAGCCGCGGCGGGACCGACCATCCGTCTCGTCGAGAGGTGTCGGCGGCGGTCCCGGCGGCGGGACCGGGCTCCAGGGCCGTGGCGGCGGACCCGGCGGCGGGCCGCCGTGGTCGGTCCGGTGCGGCGGGAAGGTGGACGGAGCGGGGATCCAGGTGTCCCGGACGCTCTCGGGGACCGGGGTGGGCGGCGGTGCCGGCGGCGCGGTGCCGTTCGCCGCGTGGGCGGCGTCGGCGGCGAGATCGCCCGGCGTCGCGTACCGGCGCGCCGGATCCTTGTCCATGCCGCGGGCGATGACCTCGTCGAGGCCCCGTGGGAGCCCCGGGACCTGCTCCGATGCGCGGGGCGGGGCCACGCTGATGTGATGGTGCATCAGGGCGGGCCCGCTGCTGACCGGGAAGGGCAGCTTTCCGGTGAGGGTCTCGTGCAGCACGCAGGCCAGGGCGTAGACGTCGCTGCGGGCCGAGGCCGCGCCGTCGCCGAAGAGCTCGGGCGCCATGTAGGCCAGCGTGCCGATCGCCAGACCGGTACCGGTCAGCGACGTGTCGCCGGCGCCGTCGAGCGCGCGGACGATGCCGAAGTCGACCAGGTAGGCGAAGTCGTGGCCCCGATGGTCGGCGACGAGCACGTTGGACGGCTTGACGTCGCGGTGCACCAGCCCGGCGTCGTGGGCGGAGTCCAGAGCGGCCGCGACCTGGCGGACGAGGACGACCGCACGGGACGGGGGCAGCGGGCCGGTCGTGCGCAGCAGGGCGGCGAGGTCGACGCCCTCGGCCAGGCGCATGTCGATGAACAGGCGGCCGTCGATCTCGCCCCAGTCGTGCACCGGGATGACGTGCGGCGAGGAGAGCCGCGCGGCGAGCTCGGACTCGCGCCGGAAGCGCTTGCGGAACTCCTCGTCGGTGCCGAGCATCTGGTGCAGGCGCTTGAGGGCCACGACGCGACCCCGCGTCGTGTCGCGGGCGCGGTGAACCTCGCCCATCCCGCCCCGCCCGAGCAGGGACAGGATCTCGTACTGCCCGAACATCTCCGGCTCGGTCAAGTCCACCCCCCTCGGTGCCGGGACGGAGCGTAGCTGTCGGCCCTCAGGCCCCTCCGGCTGAGGCCATTCGGCGAATCAGTCGATTCACGCACGAATGTCCGAATCGGGACCTACACTCCGTCGAGCCGTCCATCCGGAGAGGAGGACGCCTCCCGCCCGGGAGGCGCATTCCGATGACACAGCAGCACGGATCGCCGCCGGACGGAGGAGGCTCCGCGGTCCCCGCCAGCGCGGCGGACCGTCGCCACGGCACCGACTGGGTCGTCTTCGGCGTGGGTGCGGGCCTGGCCGTCGTCTTCGTCCTCTGGGGCGTGTGGAGCACCGAGTCCCTCAGCGCTGTGTCCGACGCCATGCTCGACGGCCTGATCCGGGGTGGCGGCTGGGGCTTCATCCTCGCCGCCACCGGGTTCGTCGTCTTCGCCCTGTGGCTCGCCGCCAGTCGCTACGGCCGCATCCGGCTCGGCGGCGACGACGAGGAGCCCGAGTTCCGCACGGTGTCCTGGATCGCGATGATGTTCAGCGCCGGCATGGGCATCGGCTTGATGTTCTACGGCGTCGCCGAGCCCCTGTCGTTCTTCACCAAGCCGCCGCCCGGCTCCGCGCCGCCCGGCGACCAGGTCGAGGCCCTGCGCACCGCGATGGCGACGTCGCTGTTCCACTGGACGCTGCACCCGTGGGCGATCTACGCCGTGGTCGGCCTGGCGATCGCCTACTCCACCTTCCGCACGGGGCGCCGCCAGCTCATCAGCTCGGCGTTCATCCCCCTGATCGGCGAGAAGCGCGCACACGGCGCGATCGGCCGCGCCATCGACATCGTCGCGATCTTCGCGACCATCTTCGGGTCGGCCGCGTCGCTCGGGCTGGGCGCTTTGCAGATCCGCGGCGGCCTGTCCGCCACCGGGTTCTACGCCGACGCCCCGAACAGTGTCCTGGTCGTGCTGATCATCGCCCTCACCGCGGCGTTCGTCCTGTCGGCCGTGTCCGGGGTGGCCAAGGGCATCCAGTGGCTGTCGAACATCAACATGGTCCTGGCCGGCATCCTCGCCCTCTTCGTGTTCGTCGTCGGTCCGACGGTGATCATCCTCGACCTGCTCCCCACCGCCATCGGCGCCTACGTCGGCGACTTCGCGGAGATGGTCGGGCGGACCGAGGCGACCGGCGGCGCCCCGATGCTCGAGTGGCTGAGTCAGTGGACGGTCTTCTACTGGGCGTGGTGGATCTCCTGGACCCCGTTCGTCGGGATGTTCCTGGCCAAGATCAGCCGTGGCCGCACGATCCGCGAGTTCGTCGGCGGCGTCATCCTCGTGCCCAGCCTGGTCAGTCTCCTCTGGTTCTCGATCTTCGGCGGCGCCGCGATCAGCCAGCAGCAGGCCGGCCTGGATCCGGCCGCCGCCGAGACCGACCAGCAGCTGTTCGGCGTGCTCCAGGCCTACCCCTGGGCGACGGTCACCGGCCTGCTCGTGATGGTCCTGGTGGCGATCTTCTTCGTCTCCGGCGCCGACGCCGCGTCCATCGTCACGGGCACGCTGTCCCAGCGCGGTACCGACGAGCCGAGCAGGTGGGTCGTGGTGTTCTGGGGGACGGTGATGGGGGCCGTCGCGATCATCATGCTGCTGGTGGGCGGCGACGACGCCCTCAGCGGACTGCAGAGCCTCACGATCCTCGTGGCGGCCCCGTTCGTGGTGATCATGGTCCTGCTGTGCGTCGCCTTCATGCGCGACCTCCGCCGCGACCCGATCGTCCTGCGCGAGACCAAGAGCAGCGAGATCGTCGAGCAGGCCGTCGACTACGGCACCGACCGTCACGGCGACGACTTCTACCTGCGGGTCCAGCCGTTCCCGGCCGACACCGCACGCCGCGCCGAGGAGGCGGAGGGGCCGCCCGGGGTGGGCGCGCCCCCACCCGGGGAGTCCCCAGGCGCGCACACCGTGGAGGCACAGGACGCGCGCCACGTGTCCGACCAGGAGCACGCGGGCCGTCCGAGCGCCGACCCGGGGTAGATCCTCAGGCCGTCCGGCACTCCGCGCACAGGCCGACGATCTCCACGGTGTGGTCGATCTCGGCGAAGCCGTACCGGGCGGCCATGCGGTCGGCCCACTGCTCGACGGCCGCACCCTCGACCTCCACCGTGTGCCCGCAGCGGCGGCACACGAGGTGATGGTGGTGGTGCTGGGAGCAGCGCCGGTAGGACGCCTCGCCGGTACCCGAGCGCAGGACGTCGATCTCGCCGGCGTCGGCCAGGGTCTGCAGGGTGCGGTAGACCGTGGTCAGCCCGATGCCCTCGCCGCGGCGCCGGAGCTCCTCGTGGATCTCCTGCGCCGAGCGGAAGTCGGCGAGCTGGTCGAGCAGCTCGCCGATCGCGGCGCGCTGCCGCGTGGCGCGCTGACCGGGGACGGCGGAGGCACGCGGCGCGGTCACGTGTCCTCCAGGGCGTGCTCGACGGCGTCGAGAACGATGTGGGCCAGATGGTGGTCGACGAGCCGGTAGACGACCTCGCGCCCGCGGCGGTCGCCGCGCACCACCCCCGCGGACTTGAGCACCCGCAGATGCTGGCTGATCAGCGGCTGGGTCACCGCGAGGGCGTCGACGAGCTCGTGCACGCAGCGGGGCGAGGTGCGCAGCTGCAGCACGATCGCGATGCGCACCGGTGCGGCGAGGGCGCGCAGCAGGTCGCCCGCCGCGGTCAGCGTCGCGGTGGGGGGCAGGTCGACGTCGGGGGCGGGCGCGTCGGGGGCGGGCGCGTCGTGCGCCGGTGGGGCGGTCACCGCAGCGCCGTCCCGATCGCGACGGCCACCAGCACGACGAGCACGAGGGCGCGGCCCAGACGCTCGGGGGTGGTCAGCCGGGGCCACGTCGTGCCCAGCAGCACCGCGACCCCCGCGGCCAGCAGCCCGAGCAGCACCGCGCCGAGCACGCCACCGACGATCACGCCGGCCGCGAACACCGCGACCACCACGGCGAACGCGACGACGGGGGGCACGCGGGAGAGCGGTCCCTCGCCGGGCAGCAGGCGCCCGCGCCGCGTCGCGAACGGACGGGCGCGCCCGCGATCGCTCACGGAGACCTCCCGTCGTCGGCGCTGGCGGACCCCACCAGCCTAGGCTCTCGTCGATACTGACATTCGATGTCGCCAACGGGGGACGGGGAGGGCGTCGGGATGCTGCTCGTGTGCCGGTTCGCGCCGCCCGAGACCGACGCGTTCCTGGCGCGCGCCCGCCGGGCCGTCGCCCTGCTCGCCGCCCAGCCCGACTGCCTCGCCGTCGAGCTCGGGCGCGCCACCGAGGAGCCCGGCCGCTGGGTCCTCGTCGCGACCTTCACCTCGCTCACGGCCTACCGCCGTGCCCTGGCGCCCTTCGAGGTCCGCGAGCACGTCGTCCCGTTCCTGTCCGAGGCCCTGACCGACGAGCCGTCGACGTTCGAGCGCGCCGTGAGCGGCCGCCCGGACGGGACGGTGGAGCACGACAGCGTGCTCACCGACCGGACGGGGCACGGGAGGTCCTGACCGCGAGAGGGACCGGTGGGCCTCGCTACGCTGGGTGCACGCACCCGACAGCACGATCCTGCGATTCCGGAGTCCCACCGTGCCCACCCCCACCGGCAGCGCCCGTATCGAGACCGTGGTCAACCTCTGCAAGCGCCGCGGTTTCGTCTTCCCCTCCGGGGAGATCTACGGCGGTACCCGGTCGGCCTGGGACTACGGGCCCCTCGGTGTGGAGCTCAAGGACAACATCAAGCGCCAGTGGTGGCGGACGATGGTCACCGGTCGCGACGACGTCGTCGGCCTCGACTCCAGCGTCATCCTGCCGCGCCAGGTCTGGGTCGCCTCCGGCCACGTGGACGTGTTCACCGACCCCCTGGTCGAGTGCACCAACTGCCACCGCCGCTTCCGCGCCGACCAGCTCGCCGAGGACTTCGCCGAGCGCACCGGCGGGCCGTCGCTGGAGACCGTCGACGCCGAGGGCAAGGTCGGCTACGACCTCTCGACGGTGCCCTGCCCGAACTGCGGCGTGCGCGGCCAGTACACCGCGCCGCGCGAGTTCAACATGATGCTCAAGACCTACCTGGGCCCGGTGGAGTCCGAGGAGGGGCTGCACTACCTGCGCCCGGAGACCGCCCAGGGCATCTTCGTGAACTTCGCCAACGTGATGTCCGCGGCGCGCAAGAAGCCGCCGTTCGGCATCGGCCAGATCGGCAAGAGCTTCCGCAACGAGATCACCCCGGGCAACTTCATCTTCCGGACGCGCGAGTTCGAGCAGATGGAGATGGAGTTCTTCGTCGAGCCGGGCTCGGACGAGCACTGGCACCAGTACTGGATCGACGAGCGCACCCGGTGGTACACCGACCTGGGGATCGCCGCCGAGAACCTGCGGCACTACGAGCACCCCAAGGAGAAGCTCTCGCACTACTCCAAGCGCACGGTGGACGTGGAGTACCGGTTCGCGTTCAACGCCGGCCAGGAGTGGGGCGAGCTCGAGGGCGTGGCCAACCGCACCGACTTCGACCTCACGACGCACTCGAACCACAGCGGCGTCGACCTGAGCTACTACGAGCAGGCCACCGACTCGCGGTACCGGCCCTACGTCATCGAGCCGGCCGCCGGTGTCGGTCGCCCGATGATGGCCTTCCTGCTCGAGGCCTACACCGAGGACGAGGCGCCCAACGCCAAGGGCGGCGTCGACAAGCGCACCGTGCTCAAGCTCGACCCGCGCCTGGCGCCGGTCAAGGCCGCCGTCCTGCCGCTGAGCCGCAACGCCGACCTGTCCCCGGTGGCCCGCGACCTCGCCGCGCGACTGCGCCGGAACTGGAACGTCGAGTTCGACGACGCCGGGGCGATCGGCCGCCGCTACCGGCGCCAGGACGAGATCGGCACCCCGTTCTGCGTCACGGTCGACTTCGACTCCCTGAACGACCAGGCCGCCACGGTGCGCCACCGCGACGCCATGACCCAGGAGCGGGTCGCGCTCGACCAGCTCGAGTCCTACCTCGCCGCGCGTCTGATCGGCTGCTGACCGGCTCGCCTACCCTGGGAGCGTGATGTCCTCGGTGGCGGAGGTCCTGGCGCGCGGCGACGAGGCGCGCGCCGTGGTCCGCGTGCTCGACCGGCACGGCTTCGGCACCGTCGAGCCCGGCCAGCTCCTGGTGGCCGCCGCCGACGGCACGCTCCACGGCGTCCTGCTGCGCGGCGCGCTCGACGAGCGGGCGACCGCGCTGGCCCGCGACGCGCGCCACGCCCCGGCGGTCGTCGAGGCCCACGTCGCCGAGTCCGACGCCCTCGCCGCGGGTCTCGCCTGCGCGGGCGGCGCCACGCTGCTGGGCCACCCGCTGGGGGCCGTCCCGGCCCGCGCGCTCGCCGACGCCTTCGCTCGCGGGGTGCCCGCCGCGCTGGTCTCCAGCGCCGACGGCGCGGTGTCGGTCGCGATCACGGGTCCCGAGCTCGACACGGTCGACGGCAGTCTCGGCGACGCCGTGGCGGACGGGGCCGCGCAGGCCCACGTCCGGACGCTGCTGCGCCGTGGCGCCACCGTCACCGAGCGCGCGCGGCTGGGCGAGCTGGACGTCCTGGTCGACCTCTGGGTCCCGACGCCCACCGTCGTGGTCGTCGGGGGCGGGGCCATCGCGGATGCCCTCGCCGCCCAGGCCACGGTGCTGGGGTGGTCGCACCGCCGCGCCGACACGGTCGCCGAGGCCGACGCCGCCGTCGCCGCGTTCACCGACGCCGACGTCCTCGTCCTGCTCGACCACGACCCGGCGTTCGACGCCGTCCTGCGGACGGGGCTCGCCGGGCGTGGCTTCCTCGGAGCGCTCGGCTCCCGGCGCACCCAGTCCGCACGCCGCGAGCGCCTGCTCGACGCCGGCGTCACCGAGGATGCGCTGCACCGCATCCACGGCCCCGTCGGGCTCGATCTGGGGGCCCGCACGCCGGCCGAGACCGCGGTGTCGGTCGTGGCCGAGGTCCTCGCCGTCCGCAGCGGGCGCGATCCCTCGGCGCTGGGTCGCGCGGCGGGACCGATCGGCGCGTGACCGGCCTCCGGGAGGGGCCCGCGACCCCGCACGCCGCGGGACGGGCCACGGGGCGATCGGCGCTGAAGTGGGCGCCGCGCGTCGTGCTCGGCGCGCTCGTCGTCGCGGTGCTGCTCGTCGCCGGCACCGCCGTGCGCGTCTGGCAGCTCGGGCGCGTCGACGAGCGCCAGCCCGTGGACATGATCGTGGTGCTGGGTGCCGCGCAGTACGACGGACGCCCGTCGCCGGTGTTCCGCGCCCGCCTCCAGCACGCCCTCGACCTGTTCGAGGAGGGCGTCGCCCCGCGGATCGTGACGGTCGGGGGTGCCGCCTCCGGCGACGCCTACACCGAGGCGCAGGCCGGCGAGCAGTGGCTCATCGAGCAGGGTGTCCCGGGCCGCGCGCTGATGCCCGTCGACCAGGGCCGCGACACCTACGGCAGCTTCCAGGCCGTCGCCGAGGTCGCCGAGCAGCGCGGGTGGACCTCCGCGGTGCTGGTCAGCGATCCGTGGCACTCCCTGCGCTCGCGCACCATGGCCTCCGACGTGGGGCTGGAGGCGACGACCTCGCCCACCAAGTCCGGCCCCGTGGTGCGGACCCGCGAGACCCAGTTCCGCTACATCGTCCGCGAGACCGGCGCGCTGGTGTACTACCACCTCACGCACGGCTCGTCGGACTTCTCCGATCCCGGACTCGGATGACCGCTGCGCCCGCCCACCGTGGCGCCCGGCTCTTCGACGAGGCCCCGAAGGCCGCCCGCGACCGGCGGTCACCGTTCGCCCGCGACCGGGGCCGGGTCCTGCACTCGGCGGCGCTGCGACGGCTCGCGGGCAAGACCCAGGTGGTCGGGCCGGGGGAGGACGCCGAGATCACCGGCGTGCCACGGACCCGCCTGACCCACTCGCTCGAGGTCGCGCAGATCGGGCGCGGGATCGCCGAGGAGCTGGGCGCGGACCCGGACGTCGTCGACACCGCCGGGCTCGCCCACGACATCGGGCACCCCCCGTTCGGCCACAACGGCGAGCGCGCGCTGCACGAGCTCGCCACCGACTGCGGGGGCTTCGAGGGCAACGCCCAGAGCCTGCGCATCCTCACCCGCCTCGAGCCCAAGGTCCTCGACGACGAGCGCTGCCGCGGGCTCAACCTCACGCGCGGGGTCCTCGACGCGTGCCTGAAGTACCCGTGGTTCGCCGGGGACGAGCCCGGCACCCGCAAGTTCGGGGTCTACGACGACGACGCCGAGGTGTTCGCCTGGATCCGCGCGGGCGCGCCCGGGCGGCGGCGCTGCGTCGAGGCCCAGATCATGGACTGGTCGGACGACGTCGCGTACTCGGTGCACGACCTCGAGGACGGCATCCTCGCCGGTCGCATCGTGCTGTCGTGGCTGGGCCGCCCCGCCGAGCGCGCCGAGATCGCGGCGCTCGCCGCCGAGAGCTTCGCCGCCCTCCCGGCCGAGGCCCTCGAGGCCGCGGCGGAGACCCTCGCCGCGCTCCCGTCGGTGCGGGCCGCCGGCGACCACGACGGCTCGCTCGCGGCGATGGCCGCCCTCAAGCGCCTGACCAGCGAGCTCGTCGGCCGCTTCGTCACCGCGGCCGTCGACGCCACCCGGGAGGTCACGGGCGACGCCGACCTCGTCGGCCACGACGCCGACCTCGTGGTCCCCGCCGACGTCCGGGCCGAGGTGGCCCTGCTCAAGGCGGCCGCGCTGCGCTGGGTGATGCGGGATCCCCAGCGCCTCGCCCTGCAGGCCCGACAGCGCGACCTCCTCGCCGAGCTCGTCGACCGGCTCGACGCCGGCGCCCCGCGCACCCTCGACCCGGCGTTCGTGCCGGCGTGGGAGGCGGCCGACGGCGACGCCGCCCGCCGGCGCGTCGTCGTCGACCAGGTGGCGGTCCTCACCGACGCCCAGGCCGGGAGCTGGTGCGCGCGCCTGCGCGAGGCCGGCCGCGCCGCGACGCAGCCTCGCTAGGGTGACGTCGTGCAGCTGATCACCGTCGACGGCCACTCACCCGAGATCGACCCCTCGGCCTGGGTCGCGCCCGGCGCCGTCGTCGCCGGGCAGGTGACGCTGGGGGCCGACGTCGGTGTCTGGTACACCGCCGTCGTCCGCGCCGATCACGACCCGATCTCGATCGGCCCCGGCAGCAACCTGCAGGACGGCGCCGTGATGCACGCCGACCCCGGCTTCCCCGCGACCGTCGGCGCGGACGTCACCATCGGACACCGCGCGGTGGTGCACGGCTGCACCGTCGAGGACGAGTGCCTCATCGGGATGGGTGCCGTGCTGCTCAACGGGTGCGTGATCGGCCGCGGTTCGCTGGTCGCCGCCGGCGCCGTCGTCTCCCAGGGCGTGACGATCCCGCCGAACTCCCTGGTCGCGGGCGTGCCGGGCAAGGTCCGTCGGGAGACCACGGAGGAGGAGCGCGCGTTCACCGCGGCGAGCGCCGCGTCCTACCGGCACCTGCTCGGCCTGCACCGCGACGCGACGGCGTGATCAAGACCTTCACGAGGAGCCGTCAGGCCGCTCGTCCGACATCGCGTCGAGGATCAGTTCTTCCCCGTGCTCGGCGTGGCGCCGGGCCAGCTCCTCGGCCTTCGGGCCGTCACGACGGGTGATGGCGTCGAGGATCGCGGCGTGGTCCTCCCACACCCACGCGGGGGAGCCGCCCTGGAGGAGGACCTCGCCCATCACGCGGTGGACGTTGCGCCACATCACCCCGGCGCTCTCGGTGAGCAGGGGATTCCCGGCGGCGTCGACGACGGCGCGGTGGAACGCGACGTCCGCGGTGATCATGCGAGCGAAGGCGCGGTCGGCGAACGCCCGCTCTCCGGTGCGCACGATGCCGGCCGTCTCCTCCAGCCACGCCTCGGAGCGCCGCTCGGCGGCCAGTCGCGCCGCGTAGCTGTCGAGCAGGGCGCGCAGCGCGTAGAGGTCGCGGACGAAGCTCCGCTCGACCGGCACGACCTCGAGCCCTCGTCGTCCGAACTCACGAACGAGGCCCTGGTTGCGCAGGAGCAGGAGTGCCTGTTGCACCGGCTGGCGGGACACGCTGAACCGGTCGGCGAGCTGTTCCTGCCGGAGGGGAGCGCCGGGCGCCAGCCGTCCGGTGCAGATGTCCTCGACGATCGCGTCGTAGACCTGCTCGGTACGCGACGGCGGCGTGGGGAGAGCCGTCACGGTGGCCGCCTCCGATCCTTCCCGTCCGCGGTGGTCGATCACCACGGTAGCGCGCCGACCCAGCCGAGATTGTCGCGCCACTCTTGACTTCTGAATTCAGAATACCTCACGGTGGGGTGTCCGTCGTCACGTGCTGTGGATCACTCAACGAGGAGGGATCGGATGGCTGCCGACTCCGCGCAGGCCCCGGTCGTCGTCGCCGACCTCGTCGCGCGGTTCTTCCGCGACCACGGGGTCGACCGTGTGTTCGGCCTGCAGGGGGGACACATCCAGCCGGTCTGGGACCGGCTGGCGCGCCTCGGCGTGCGGATCGTCGACGTTCGCGACGAGGGCTCGGCCGTGCACATGGCCCACGCCCACTCCGAGCTCACGGGCGAGACCGGGGTCGCGCTGGTGACCGCCGGGCCCGGCGTGACGAACACCGTCACCGCGGTCGCCAACGCCTCGATCAGCCGCATCCCGATCCTGGTGTTCGGCGGTTGCCCGCCGCGGCCGCAGTCCCACATGGGCCCGCTGCAGGACATTCCGCACACCGAGATCCTCGCGCCGGTCACGCGTCTGAGCCGCACGCTGCGGGTTGCCGACCAGGTGCTGCGCGAGCTCGACGAGGCCTGGGCGCGTGCGGCGGGCGACCGCGGCGAACCGGGGCCGGTGTACGTCGAGATCCCCACCGACGTGCTGCGCGAGGAGGTGCCGCCCGCGCTGGTGACCGCCGAGCACCTGCGCGCCAAGCCGCGCCGCCGCCCGCAGCCCCACCCCGACGACGTCGCGGCCGTGGCCGAGCTCGTCCGTGGCGCGCAGAAGCCCGCGGTGATCTCCGGCCGGGGCGCGCGGGTCACCGATGGTCGCGAGCTGGTCCGCTTCCTCGACGCCAGCGGGGCCGCCTACCTCGACACGCAGGAGAGCCGCGGCCTCGTCCCCGACGACCACCCGGCCGGCGTCGGCTCGGCCCGCTCGGCGGTCATGCGCGACACCGACCTGCTGATCACCGTCGGGCGCCAGCTGGACTACCAGCTCGGCTTCGGCTCGCCGGCGGTCTTCGCGCACGCGAGGGTGGTGCGGATCGCCGACACCGCGAGCGAGCTGATCGACAACCGCCGCGGCGAGGTCGAGATCCTCGCCGACCCCGCGGCGGCTCTGAGTGCCCTCGCCGAGGCGCTCGACGGCTCCGACGGCTGGACCCCGGACACCACCTGGCGCGACGAGCTGCGGACCAAGCACGAGAAGCGGGCCGCGGAGTACAAGGCCGCCATGGCCGAGGCGCCGGCGGGCGACGACGGCCGGATGCACCCCAATCGGATCTTCGCCGCGCTCGCCGCGCTCGACGGGTCCGGACTCGACCTGCAAGACACGATCATGGTCGCCGACGGCGGCGACCTGCTGTCCTTCGCCCGCCTGGGCATCACCCGCTGCGCGCGCTACCTCGACCCGGGCGCGTTCGGCTGCCTGGGCGTCGGCACCCCGTTCGCGATCGCGGCCGCGCTCGCGTACCCCGGACGGCCGGTCGTCACCGTCACCGGTGACGGCGCCTTCGGGATCACCGCGACCGACATCGACACCGCGGTCCGGCACGACGCGAAGATCGTCGTGATCGTGTCCAACAACGCCGCCTGGAACATCGAGCGCTACGACCAGAAGGAGAACTACGGCCTGGTCGTGGGCACCGAGCTCGCCGACTCCGACTACGCCGCGCTGGGCCGCAGCCTCGGCGCCCACGGGGAGCGCGTCACCGACCCCGCGGACCTCGAGGCGGCGATCCGGCGGGCCCTCGAGAACGCCCCCGCCGTCGTCGACGTCGCGACCAGCCAGGACGCGCCCTCGCCCGACGCCGACAAGGGCCTCGGTTTCGTGCCCGACTACCAGGCCCTGACGCCCTGGAACGACGCCGAGATCGAGCGCCGGAGGGAGGCAGCAGTGACATCGATGGAGGAGTGGCGGTTCCCGGCCCGCTACGACCAGAGCTACCTGCCCGACCCGGAGTCGCCGTACTGGTTCCCGCACCGGGAGACCATGGACCCCGCCGAGCGGGACGCGGCCGTGCTGGTCCGGCTGCGGGAGGTCATGGAGTACGCGTACTCGACCTCGCCGTTCTACCGGCGCAAGTGGGACGCGGTCGACCTCAAGCCCGCCGACATCACGTCCTTCGAGGCGTTCGAGCAGGTTCCCGTCGTGACCAAGGCGGAGATGCGGCAGGCGCAGGCCGACGCTCCGCCGTTCGGCGACTACCTGTGCATCGACGAGTCCGACGTCCACCACATCCACGGCACCTCGGGCACCACCGGGGCGCCGACCGCGTTCGGCATCGGCCGCGCCGACTGGGAGGTCATCGCCGACAACCACGCCCGGATCCTGTGGGGGATGGGCGTGCGGCCCGGCGACACGGTGTTCGTCGCGGCCCTGTTCAGCCTCTACCTCGGCTCCTGGGGGGCGATGGCGGGCGCCGAGCGTCTGCGCTGCCGCGTGCTGCCCTTCGGTGCGGGCGCGCAGGGCATGACCGCGCGGGCGGTCACCTGGCTGGCCCGGATGAAGCCCACGGCGTTCTACGCGACGCCGTCCTACGCGTTGCGCCTCGCCGAGGTCGCCGAGCAGGAGGGGGTCGACCCCCGGGAGTTCGGGCTGAAGGTCATGTTCTTCTCCGGCGAGCCGGGCGCGTCGGTGCCCGCCGTGCGCGACGCGATCGCGACCGCCTTCGGTGCCCAGGTCGTCGACTGCGGGACGATGGCCGAGATGACGCCGTTCATGTCGGCGTCGGCCACCGCCGGGACCCCGGACGGGATGCTGCTGTGGCAGGACATCGTCTGGCACGAGGTCTGTGACCCGGACTCGTTCCGGACCGTGCCGTACGGCTCCGAGGGCACCCCGGTCTACACCCACCTCGAGCGCACGTCACAGCCGATGATCCGGCTCGCCTCCGACGACCTGACCCGCTGGGTGATGGAGGACAACGGGTGCGGGCGCACGTACCCGAAGCTGCCGGCCGGCGTGTACGGCCGGATCGACGACATGATCCACATCCGCGGGGAGAACGTGTACCCGACGGAGGTCGACAACTACCTGCGCGGCGTGGAGGGCTACGGCGGCGAGCACCAGATCGTCGTGCGCCGCACCGGGTCGATGGACGAGATGATCGTCCGCGCCGAGACCACGCTCCCGGCCGGCGAGCGGGAGGCGTTCGAGCGCGACACCGGCTCCGGCCTGCAGTCCTTCCTCGGCGTCCGCGTGACCTTCGAGTCCGTCGACGCCGACACCCTCGAACGCGCCGAGCACAAGTCCCGCCGCGTCGTCGACGAGCGCGAGCACACCGGGCGCTGACGCGCGGATCCCAGACCCGATCACAGTGAGGTGGCCCATGACCCTGGCCTTCGACGCGACCGCACGCACGGTCGACGACGCGCACATGTTCATCGACGGGGGGTGGGCGTCGGCCGGCGCCGGCGCCACGTTCCCGACCGTCGACCCGAACACCGGCGCGACCATCGCCGAGGTTCCCCGCGGCGACTCCGCGGACGTCGACAGGGCGGTGGCCGCGGCCAAGCGCGTCGCCGTCGAGTGGCAGTTCACCGACGCGGTCGTCCGCGCGGGCCTGCTGCGCGCGCTCGGGGCCCTCGTCGCCGAGCACGCCGACGAGCTCGCCCGTCTCGAGGCGCTGGACTCCGGGCACTACCTGGCGAAGGCCCAGGAGCTGGTCGGCGCCATCCCGCTGTGGCTGGACTACTGGGCGGGCGCCGCCGACAAGGTCGGTGGGCGCACCATCGAGGTGCCCGGCAACAAGCTGTCGTTCACGATCCTCGAGCCGCTCGGGGTCACCGCGCACATCGTGCCGTGGAACTACCCGCTGCTGATCCTGACCCGGTCCGTCGCGCCGGCGCTGGCCCTCGGCAACACGTGCGTGGTCAAGCCGGCCGAGGACACCTCGCTCTCGGCCCTGAAGTTCGCCGAGCTGGTGAAGGAGGCGGGCTTCCCCGACGGCGTGTTCAACGTCGTCACCGGCTACGGCGGCGAGGCCGGCGCGGCGCTCGCGGCCCACCCCGACGTCGCCGGCATCACCTTCACCGGCTCGACCGAGACCGGCAAGCAGGTGGCCAAGCTCGGGGCCGACCACATCGCGCAGGTGAACCTCGAGCTCGGCGGGAAGAGCCCGACGATCGTCTTCCCCGACGCCGACCTCGACGAGGCCGTCGAGGCCGCCGTCCAGGGCTTCTGCTCGCACACCGGGCAGGTCTGCGTCGCCGGTACCCGGCTGTTCGTGCACGCCGAGGTGAAGGACCAGTTCCTGCGCAAGCTCTCCGCGCGCCTCGACAGCGCGCGCATCGGCGACGGCTTCGCGGAGGGCACCCAGATGGGGCCGCTGGTGTCGCAGAAGCAGTACGACCGCGTGCGGGAGTACATCGAGGTCGGCAAGTCCGAGGCCACGCTGTTCTACGGTGGCGGGCGCCCCGACGGCGCTCCCGACGGTGGCTACTTCGTCGAGCCGACGGTGTTCACCGACGTCTCCAACTCCTCCCGCATCGCCCAGGAAGAGATCTTCGGACCGGTGGCGTCGGTGCTCGCCTGGTCGACCGAGGACGAGCTCGTGGAGAAGGTCAACGACAGCATCTACGGCCTGTTCGCGGTGCTGCTCGGCAAGGACATCACCCGCCTGCTCTCCACCGCCCGCCGCCTCCAGGTGGGCGGCGTAATGATCAACGACTGGTTCGGCGAGCTCCCGATGACCCCGCACGGGGGCCACAAGCAGAGCGGCACCGGGCGCGAGGAAGGCCTCGAGGCGATCCACGGCTACACCCAGGTCAAGCACGTCGCGATCAACCTCGACCCGCTGCGCGAGGCGACGGACTGGGCCGGCGCCCCGCTGTAGGCCCACACCGTCCCTCGAGAGGAGACCACCCGATGAACGATGCCCTGGGTGAGGAGCCGGCTCCCTTCGGCGCCCCCGAGACCAGCCTGTCGCCCGGCCACGGCGGCAGTTACTTCGAGACGGGTCGCCCGCGCCTGGGTGGGCTCGAGCGCCCCGTCGTGTTCGACCAGCAGCAGATCGCCATCCTGCAGGCGGCCGCCGACACCATCATCCCGCCGTCGCCGGGCTGGCCCGCACCGAGCGAGGTCGGGATCGTGACCTTCATCGGCCGCTACGTCACCCCGTCCGGCTATCGCAACAAGCACTTCCCGTTCGCGACCGAGGAGGAGTTCAAGGCCGGTCTCGACCGCCTCGGCCCCGGCTTCTTCGCCGCCGAGGAGCAGGACCGCATCGACACGATCGCCGCGCTCGAGCGGGCCGAGGACCCGCTGTTCGAGCAGCTGCGCGCCCTCGTCTACTACGGCTACTACTCCCGCCCCGAGGTCGTCCTCGCGATCCGCAGGAACATCCGGGCCGGCAAGGACTACCACGGCCCCCCACTGCCCTACGGCTACCTCGAGACCCTCGAGCCGTGGGACGAGGAGACCCTCGCGAACGCCGGCGGGCCCGGCTCCTACCTCGAGACCGACGCCGTCACCCGCGTCGACCTCTCCCAGCTCACCTGGACCACGTGAGGACAGCGTCATGGCCAGCTATGAAGAGACCGACGTCCTGATCATCGGCGCGGGCCCCGGCGGCGCCGGGGTCGCCCTCAAGCTCGCCGCCGCCGGGATGAAGGTGGTGTGTCTGGAGCAGGGTCCCTGGGTCAAGCCCTCGGAGCACCCGCACTACCACGACGAGTGGGAGATCGAGAAGCAGCGCGGGTGGGCCTACGACCCCAACGTGCGCCAGCTCCCCGAGGACTATCCGGTCACCGGGACGACGACGCCGTACATGATGAACAACGTCGGCGGCTCGACGGTGCACTACGCGGGTCACTGGCCGCGGTACAAGCCGGTCGACTTCCGCAAGGGCACCGAGCACGGTCTCGAGGGGACGATCGACTGGCCGATCTCCTACGAGGACCTCGCACCGTTCTACGACGAGAACGACGCGATCTACGGCATCTCCGGGATGATCGGCGACCCGTCCTACCCGCCGCGCAAGAACGCCGAGCGCGACCCGATGGTGCTGCCCGGCAAGCTCGGCCTGAAGTACGCCCGCGCGTCGCGCGACCTGGGCTGGCACTGGTGGCCCTCGGACAACGCCGTGATCACCAGGCCCCGCGAGAACCGCGAGGCGGACGTGGGCGACGGCAACGCCCTCTCGGGCTGCCCGCGCGGGTCACTGTCGACCCCGGCCAACGCGCACTGGCCCTACGCCGTCCGCGACGGTGCCGACCTGCGCACGATGGCCCGCGTCGAGACGATCACCGCCGAGGGCGGCAGGGCGACCGGCGCGATCTACATCGATCGCACCACCGGGGCGCGCCACGAAATCCGCGCCCAGGTCGTGGTGCTCGCGGCGAACGGCATCGGGTCACCGCGCCTCCTGCTGCAAAGCGCCCAGAACGGTCACCCCGACGGGCTGGCGAACTCGAACGGGATCGTCGGGAAGTACCTGATGCACCACGTGTTCGCGTTCTGCGACTCGTGGTTCGACGAGCCCGTCGAGGGCTTCAAGGGCTCGTTCGGTGCCCCGCTGTACTCGCACGAGTTCTACCACACCGACATGAGCCGGGGATTCGTCAACGGATTCGGGATGCAGGTGGCCCGCAGTTTCGGGCCGAGTTACGCGGCGATGGGCACCCACACCGGGTACACCGCGCCGTGGGGCACCAAGCACCGCGAGTTCTTCGACAACCATTTCGCCAACCACCTCATGGTCTTCATGTTCGGCGAGGACCTGCCGGTCGAGACCAATCGCGTGACGCTCGACCCGGAGGTCACCGACTCCGACGGCATCCCCGCCGCGCACGTGAACTACGAGCTCCACGAGAACGACGTCGCGCTCGCGAAGTACGGCATCGAGCGCATCTTCGACGCCACGCGCGCCGTCGGAGCGGTCGAGACCAACGACACCGGCGTGCTCTACCCGCCGCCGGGCTGGCACCTGATGGGCACCTGCCGGATGGGCAACTCGCCCGACGACTCGGTGCTCAACAAGTGGAACCAGACCTGGGACCTGCCGAACCTCTTCGTCGTCGACGGCAGCTCGCTGACCACCGGCGGCGCGGTCAACCCGACCTCGACGATCGGCGCCCTCGCGGTCCGCTGCGGCGAGTACATCAAGCGCCGCTTCGACGACATCACCTCGCAGAGGACCACGCCGAGCAACGCCGACGCGCCCAGCATGTGACCTCCGGTCCCGTGAGTGCCTACCCGTGCTCCGGCGCGGGTAGGCACTCACGGGCTCGCCGACGCGGGTCGACGAGCGCGCCGCGTCGGCCGGTCCGGCCCCACCGCGAGGAAGGATCCGACATCGCCGCTCTGACCCATGAGGTGACCGACGCCGACACCGCCGCGGCGCTGGGGAGCGGGGACCTCGCGGTCCTCGGCACCCCCCGCATGATCGCCTGGATGGAGGCCGCGACCATCGCCGTCGCGGCCCCGGTCCTGGCGGAGGGCCAGACCTCCGTGGGAACGTCCGTCCGCGTCCGCCACCAACGGCCCACCCCGGTCGGCGGCCGCATCGAGGTGTCCGCGGAACTCACCGCGCACGAGGGCTCCCGGCTCTCGTTCACCGTGACCGCCGTCGACCAGGACGGCCGCACCGTCGGGAACGGCGAGATCGACCGCGCCGCCGTCGACCGCGCGACCTTCGGCGGTTCCTAGTCCATGGTCATCGGCACGTTGCCCCGCCGAGTCTTGATCGACATCGACCACGTCGTCGTCGACCGGGAGGGCTTCGGGCGCTGACGGACCGGCCCCGTGCTCGGCAGGCCTACCAACGCGTCCCGGTCCGCTCGGTGGTGTCGACGGCGAGGGTGAAGACGTCGGGGCGCGCGTAGTGCCCGACCGGGTCGAACTCCCGCCGCGACCGGCGGATGGTCGCCACGTCGATGTCGGCGTAGAGGATGCCCTCCGCGTCGTACAGGGGGCCGGCGAGCACGCTCCCGTCCGGTCCGACGACAGCGGTGCCGCCATGCGAGAGCCGGTCCTCCTCGGCGCCGTAGAGCGCATCCCGGTCGGGCAGCCACGCCGGGACGTCGCTGCCACGCAGGTAGGAGTTGGTGCCGACGACGAACACCCGGCCCTCGCGAGCGATGTGGCGCAACGTGGCCATCCAGGCGTCGCTGGTGTCCCACGTGGGCGCGAGGTGGACGTCGATGCCACGGGCGTAGAGCGCCGCCCGCGCCAGGGGCATGTAGTTCTCCCAGCAGATCAACCCGCCGAGCCGACCGAACGCGGTGTCGAGCACGGTGAGCCCGGATCCGTCGCCCTGCCCCCAGACCGTGCGCTCCCCGCCGGTGGCGACGAGCTTGCGGTGTCGGGCCGCGAGGGCACCGTCGGGGGCGAAGTACAACAGCGTGTTGTAGAGCGTTCCGCCGTCGCGCTCGTTCACCCCGATGGCCAGCCACGCGCCGGCCGAGCGGGCAGCCTGCCCGAGGCGCCGGGTCGTTCCGGACGGCACCGTCACGGCCTGGTCGCAGAGGGCCTCGTAGTACGGGCCGTCCCTCCAGGCCGGTGTGCGCCACACCCAGTCGGGATAGGTGGGGACGAACGCCTCCGGGAACACGACCAGCCCCGCGCCCTCGGCCGCGGCGGTCGCGGTCAGCTCGAGCACCTTCGTGACCGTCGCGTCACGGTCCAGGAAGACCGGCGTGGCCTGGACGGCGGCGACGCGCACCTGCCCGGTCACTTCACACCCCACGCGACGACGAGCTCGCACGGGCCCTCGAAGCCCCCCGGACCCTCGAAGCGCGCCAGTTCCGCCCCGATCTCCTGCCAGGCGTCCTCCCGCTCCTCGGGGGCCAGCCCGGCCAGCATCTGATGCAGCGCACCGAAGGACTCCCGCTCGAAGCGCACGCAGTCCGCGGCGTGCGGCATTCGGAGCGGCGCCGGGAGGGTGCGGGACCCGACGTCGCGGAACCCCGCCAGGCGCAATGCCTCGGTGAGCACCCCGTCGCCGCCGAGGCTGAACGGGCCCGGCTGGCCGGGGGCCGGTGGCGGCAGCTGCGCGCGGCGCCGGATCACCGAGACCGGGATCGAGAAGAACGCGTTACGCTCCGGAGTCGAGTACACGACGGCGGCGACCCGGCCGCCGGGACGCAACGCCCGGTACTGACCGGCCAGCGCCGTGGCCCGGTCCGGGAAGTAGATCAGCCCGAGTCGGGAGACGACGGCGTCGAACGCGCCCGCCGGCACGTCGAGCCGCTCGCCGTCGAGCTCCCGGGTGCGCACCGTGTCCAGGCCCGCGGCCCGCGCCGTGTCGGCGGCGTGGCGCAGGATCTCCGGCGAGATGTCGGTGGCGAGCACCGAGCCGGTGGGCCCGGCGCGGTGCGCCGCGGTCACGGTCTGGCCGCCGGCGCCGGCCGCGACGTCGAGCACCGCGCTGCCCGGACCGACCCCGGCCGCGTCGAGCATCACGGTGGTGGCCTCACCGAGCCAGTCCTCCAGCGTCGGTCCCCAGGCGCGCCAGGCGGCCGCCGCCTCTTCCCACTGCGCACGGGTCGTGGACTTGTACCGCTCCGGGTCGAAGATGACGGTCATGGCGAACTCCTCGGTGACGTCGCAGAACACGCTTCTGACCGGGAGGCGCCAGGAAACGCGCTGAGGCCGCCAGGAACGGCGACGCGGTTTCGCTGGTCGGGATCTGGCGAGACGAAGCGCGGCGGAGCTCGTGACGCAGCGGCTCCCCGACCACTCGGCACAGTGGCACGATTCGGACATGTTCATCGGGCGTGCTCGGGTGCTCGCCCAGCTGCGCCGCGCGGTCGACGAGGCGACGACGGGGCAGGCCCGCCTGGTCCTGGTGCACGGCGAGGCCGGGATCGGCAAGACGACGCTGCTCGCCGAGGCGGCCGGCCGCAGCGGCTGGTCCGTCGGATGGGGTACGTGCGCTGACGCCGAACGGGCGCCGGCGTTCTGGCCGTGGACGACGGCCCTGCGCGGGCTGCTCGCCGCGGCCGGCCCGAACGGCGCGCGACAGTGCCTCGGCGCCGACGCCGTGGAGCTGGCACGGCTGATGCCCGAGCTGGCCGACCCGGGCGCCGACCGGTCGCCGGATCCCGACGACTCCGGCACCGCCCGCCTGCGCCTGTTCGACGCCGCGGCCCACCTCCTGGAGCGGCTCGCGGCCCAGGCGCCTTCGATGGTGGTCCTGGACGACCTGCAGTGGGCCGACGAGTCGACCATCGAGCTGCTGAGCTTCCTCGCCCGGGCGTTCCGACCGGTTCCGCTCGTGCTGTTCGGGGCCTACCGGCCTGCGGAGCCCGGCGCCGAGGCCACGATCCGCGCGCTCGCGGAGGTGGCGGCGCAGGGGGAGGAGGTGCCGCTGCGCGGTCTCTCCCGGGACGAGGTGCGCGAGCTGGTGACCGTCGCGGCCGGGGAGTCCGCGGCACGACGGTGGTCGGGCGAGGTGCACCGGCGCACCGGGGGGCATCCCTTCTTCGCCCGCCACCTGACCGAACTTCTCCTGGACCCGGAGGCACCGGCCGAGATCCCCGGAGCCGTGCGCGACCTCGTGGGTCGTCGCGTCCGGGACCTGTCGCCCGACTGCCGCGCGCTCGTCGAGGCCGCCGCGGTCGCCGGGGGCGAGCTACTGCCCGACGTCCTCGCCGAGGTGTGCGGGACCGACCCCGCGACCGTCGCGCGCCTCGTCGCCGACGGCGTCGGCGCCGGGCTCCTGGTCCGTGTCGACGGCGGCGACGCGGGCCACGCCGACCTCGCCGGCGCCGGTGACGACCGTGTCGCAGGCGACCTCGTCGTCGTGGGGTCGCGAGCGCGGCTGGCCCACGACCTGTTCCGGGAGACGGTGGCCGCCTCCATCTCCGTGCCCGAGCGACTGGAGCTGCACCGGCGGATCGCGGACGCTCTCGAGCACCGCCACGCCCGCGGCGCCGCGGTCGCCCCCGAGGATCTCGCCCGGCATTGCGCGGCGACCGTCCCGTTGGGCGGTGGCGAGCGCGCGGTGCGGTGGGCGCGCGCCGCGGCCCGCGCCGAGCGTGCCCGGTTGGCGTTCGGCGAGGCCGCCGCGCACCTCGCCCGCGTCCGGCGTGCGCTGGAGGACGCCGGCACTGCCGACAGCGGCCCGGTGCTCGTCGAGCTGCTCGTCGAGGAGGCCGATGTCCGGGCCCGCAGCGGCGATCCGCGAGCGGCGCGGACCCTGCTCGACGACGCCCGGGACCGGGCCGTGGCGGCGGGCGACGCGCTGCGACTCGGGCGAGCCGCCCTCGGCGTGCAGGCACTCGGCGCCCGCTTCGCCATGCCCCGGGATGCGGTGGTCGAGGTGCTGGACGCCGCGTTGGCCGGGTTGGACGGCACGGGGACCGTGCTGGAGGCCCAGGTCACCGCCGGCCTGGCGCGCGAGCTGCACCACTCCGTCCCGGCCCAGCGACCTCGGGCCGGCCCGCTGTCGGAGCGGGCGATCGCGCTGGCGCGGGACCTCGACGACCCCGACACCCTGGCGGCGTGCCTGCTGGCCCGCCACGACGTGTCGTGGACCCCCGGTCGGGCCGTGGAACGGGTCGGGTTGGCCCGGGAGATCACGGATCTGGCGGCGCGGAGCGGAGATGCGGAGCGGCACGCCGAGGGTCTGTTGCTGACGGCGAACGCCCAGCTCGAGGCGGGGTCCGCGGCCTTCCGGGCGACGCTCGCCGATTTCCTGCGCGTGACCGAGGGCTTCGGACAGCCCCGCCACGACTACCTGGCGCTGACCCGTCGCGCCGCGCTGGCCGTCGTCGACGGCCGATGGGAGGAGGCCGAACGGGAGATCGAGGAGGCCGCCGCCCTCGGGGAGCGCATCGGCGAGCCGGACACCGGCAACGTGCGCATGTCCCAGCAGCTGGGTCTGGTCCGCGCCCGCGGCGAACCCGAGAGTCTCCGGGCGACGGCGGCCGAGGCCGTGAGCTGGTGGGTCGGGGTGCCCTCCCACGCCCACGCCGTGGCCGCCGGGCTGTACGCCCTCGCCGGGACCCCTGACGACCTGGCCGCCGCCCACCGGGAGCTGGAGACCGTTCTCGCCCTCGACACGTGGCGCGACGACAGGTCCTATCTGTGGCCGGTGTTCGTGGGCGGGATGGCGACCGCCGCCGCCCGGCTCGGGGACCGTGCGGTTTGTACCGAGCTGCTGTCCGAGCTCGCCCCGGTCACGAACTCCTGTGGGGTCAACGGGGCGCTGGTGTGCTTCATGGGCAGCAACGCCCACTGGGCCGGCGTCCTCGCCTCGGCGCTCGACCGTGGTGAGGAGGCGCAACGATGGCTCGAGGAGGCGATGGCGGTGCATCGCCGCCTCGGTGCGCCCGCATGGGAGGCGGAGTCCGCGGCGGAGCTCGCCGCCCTGGGCGGTGCGGCGCCGGGGAACCGGACCGTCGGTACCGGAGCGGAGCGCGGGCCCGGGGAGCGCGCCATCCGGCTGGTCCGGGAGCTCGACCTGCAGGCGGTGGCGGCACGCCTCGAGCGCGCCCGGGTCGGGCCAGTGGGCCGGGTGCCGCGGGCCGGGGCGGACGGGGCGGAGGCCGAGCTGTGCCGGGACGGCGAGCTCTGGCGGGTTCGCCACGGCGACCGGGCGGTGCACCTGCCCGACCTCAAGGGTTTCTCCGACCTCGCGGTCCTGTTGGCGCGCCCCGGGATCGACGTCGGAGTGCTGGACCTCGTCCGCGCGTCGACGTGGGACGACGACGCCGGACCGCGGCTCGACGCCACCGCCCGCTCGGCTTATCGGCGACGGTGGGCCGAGCTCGACGAGGACCTGGCCCGCGCCCGTGAGCACCACGACCTCGAGCGGGCGCGCCGGCTCGAGACAGAGCGGGCCGCGCTTCTCGCCGAGCTGGGCCGGGCCTCGGGACTGGGCGGACGGGCGCGCGCACTCGGCTCGAGCACATCCGAGCGCGCCCGCAAGGCCGTGACCGCACGGGTGCGCGAGGCCATCCGCCGCATCGGCGCCGCGCACCCCGAGCTCGGCGCCCACCTGGACCGTTCGGTGCTCACCGGGACGTCGTGCCGCTATGACCCCGCCGAGCCACTGAACTGGCGGCTCTAGCGGGGCCGCGGCCCTACCGACCGGCGCCCCGCCGCCGGCAGCCGTCCTTACACTGGGAGCGTGGCGGGACGCATCAGGGACGCGGACATCGCCGAGGTCCGCGACCGCAACCCCGTCGACGACGTCATCGGCGAGTACGTGGCCCTGCGCCGCGCGGGGGCGGGCTCGGTCAAGGGGCTCTGCCCGTTCCACGACGAGAAGTCGCCGTCGTTCAACGTCCGCCCCACCCACGGCACGTTCCACTGCTTCGGCTGCGGCGAGGGCGGCAGCGTCATCGACTTCATGATGAAGATCGAGCAGCTGGGATTCGTCGAGGCCGTGGAGAAGCTCGCCGACCGCGTCGGCTTCCAGCTCACCTACGAGGGCGGCGGGTCCAGCGTCCAGCGTGATCGCGGCACGCGCGCCCGCCTGCTCGCCGCCAACAAGCAGGCGCAGGAGTTCTACGCCGAGCAGCTGCGCGCGCCGGGCGAGGCCCAGAAGGCGCGGGAGTTCCTCGCCGAGCGGGGCTTCGACCAGGCCGCGGCGGAGGCGTTCGGCTGCGGGTTCGCCCCCAGCGGGTGGGAGCAGCTCACCAAGCACCTGCTGGCCAAGGGCTATGCCCTCGACGAGCTGGAGAAGGCGGGCCTGTCGGTCGCCGGTCAGCGTGGGCACCGTGACCGGTTCCACCGGCGTCTGCTGTGGCCGATCCGCGACCTCGGCGGCGACGTCGTCGGCTTCGGTGCACGCCGGTTGTTCGACGACGACCGCATCGAGGCGAAGTACCTCAACACCCCCGAGACCTCCGTCTACCACAAGTCGAAGGTGCTCTTCGGCCTCGACAAGGCCAAGCGCGACATCGCCCGCAGCCGCCAGGCGGTGATCGTCGAGGGCTACACCGACGTCATGGCCATGCACCTCGCCGGCGTGCCCACCGCGGTCGCCAGCTGCGGCACGGCGTTCGGCGACGACCACGTCGCGGTGCTGCGCCGCCTGCTGATGGACGACTCGTTCGACCGCGGCGAGGTCATCTACGTCTTCGACGGCGACGCCGCCGGGCAGGCCGCGGCGATCAAGGCCTTCGACGGCGACCAGCAGTTCGCCGCGCAGACCTTCATCGCCACCGCCGCCGACGGCATGGACCCCTGCGAGCTGCGCCAGGCCCAGGGCGACGTCGCCGTCCGCGACCTCGTGGCCCGCCGCCAGCCGCTGTTCGCGTTCGCGATCCGCACGATCCTCGCCGAGCACGACCTCGCCACCATCGAGGGGCAGACCGCCGCGCTGCAGCGCACGGTACCGCTGGTGGCCCAGATCCGCCGCGAGGATCTGCGCGACGGCTACGCCCGCACCCTCGCCGGCTGGACGGGCTGGGGGGACGAGGCCACCGTCGTCCGCCGCGTGCGCGAGACGGCGGGCGCGCCCGTCGAGGCACCGGCCCGGCGCACCCAACGCCGCACGGCCACCCAGCAGGCCCGCGCCGAGGGCCCGGAGCTGCCCGACCGCCGCGACCCCCGGTTGCGGGTGCAGCGCGAGGTGCTCAAGGCCGCGCTGCAGGTCCCGGCGCTCGCCGGCCCGGTGTACGACACGCTGCCCGACGACGCGTTCAGCCACCCCGCCTACCTCGCGGTGCACCGAGCCGTCCTCGCCGCGGGCGGCACGGCCTGCGGGTTGTCCGGGCCCGGATGGATGCAGGCCGTCGGCGAGGAGCTCGCGACCGGCTACCGCCCGCTGGTCAGCGAGCTCGCGGTCGAGGCGCTGCAGTCCCGTGAGGCCGACGACCACCGTTACGTCTCGGGGATGCTCGCCGGGCTGCAGGAGGCGCTGGTCGGACGGCAGGTCGCCGAGATCAAGTCGCGGCTCCAGCGCCTGTCACCGGTGACCGATGCCGACGAGTACCACGAGCTCTTCGGCGACCTCGTCGCCCTCGAGCAGTACAAGAAGGCGCTGCGCAACCAGGCGGCCGGGGCCCTGGCGCCGTGAGCCCGATCGGCTTCCGCACCCGCCTCGCCGCCCTGCTCACCGGACGCGAGGTCGTGCCCGAGGGCTTCACCGGCACGCTCGCGACCTCCGAGCGGGTCCTCGCCGACGGCAGCGGTCCGCGCGGATCGGTCGTGCTCGCCACCGACCAGGGGCTCTGGCTGCCGCCCGCGGCGTCCGGGGAGGCCGCGCGTCGCGTGCCGTGGCACCTGGTCACGAAGGCCACCTGGGAGGGCGGGGCGCTCACCGTCCTCGAGGCCGAGGAGTCCGAGGACCTGCCCGGCGGCGTCGTGCTCCTGACCGACCTGCCACCGCGCCGCGTCCCGCTGCTCGAGCCCGGCCGCCTGCCCGAGACCGTGCACCGACGGGTCACCGCCGCCATCAAGGACAGCCAGCACCATCTGCTCCCGGGCGGCGGAGCCTGGTTCGTCCAGCGCCGCGTACCCGGTGTCGGCGTGGTCCTCCACGTCCGCGCCGACCCCGGCACCGAACCGGACGCCGTGCGCACCCTCGCCGCGGGGGTGGGGGAGAAGCTGCGGGTGGCGGGACGTGGCGCACTGCGTGACGCGGAGGCAGGACCCGTGATGACGACCTTGCCGTGGGACCCCGAGCTGTACCGACGGCACGACGACCACCGCGCCCGGCCGTTCCTCGATCTCGTCGCCCGCGTCGGCGCCGAGGCACCGCGCGACGTCGTCGACCTCGGCTGCGGTCCCGGGCACCTCACGGAGGTTCTGGCGCAGCGGTGGCCGCAGGCACGGGTGCTGGCCTCGGACTCGTCCCCCGAGATGGTCGAGGCCGCCCGCGCCGCCGGGGTCGCGGCGGAGGTGCTCGACGTCCGCGACTGGCGACCCAGCCCGACGACCGACGTCGTCGTCACCAACGCCGTCCTGCACTGGGTGCCCGGGCACCGCGAGCTCATGGCCGCCTGGGCGGCCGCGCTACCGGCAGGCGCCTGGCTCGCGGTGCAGGTGCCGGGCAACGAGGACGCGCTGTCGCACACCATCGCCCGCGACCTGCTCGCGTCGCCGGCGTGGCGCGACCTCGTCCCGGCCGGCCTCCCGGCCTACGGGGTCGGTGCGCCGGGGGAGTACGCCGCCCTCCTCGCCGCCGCTCGTCCGGGCAGCACGGTCGACGCGTGGGAGACCACCTACGTCCACCCGCTGACCGGTGACGCCCCGGTCCTGGAGTGGATCTCCGGCACGGCGCTGCGGCCGGTCCGCGGCATGCTCGACGACGACGCCTGGACGCGCCTGCGGGCCGCGCTCGCCCCGCGCCTGCGGGAGGCCTACCCGCGCGACACCCAGGGCACGACGTGGTTCACGTTCCGGCGCGTGTTCGTCGTGCTCCGTGCGAGCTGATCGTCAACGGTCGACGATCGTGGCCCGGTGCCGCGGGTTCGGCGGCGTCGTGCCGTTGGTCGCCGCGCGCCCGGGCGCGGCGGGCTGATGCGGCCCGGAGATCCGTTCACGGGCCTTCGCGACCCCGGTGTGGACGGCCTCGCCGGCCTTGGCCCGCGCCACGCCCGCCGCGCCCTGCACGGTCGGGTGATCGGCCACGCGGCGGTACGCGCGGGCGATCTGCTCGTAGCGCTCGCGCCCGGCACGCGTGCCCAGCACGTAGCCCACGCCTGCACCCAGCATGAACGGGATCATCATCGCTGTTCCTCTCCCCGACGGCCGTGACCTCCCATCCTGCCCCACCCCAGCACGCAACTCGGTGAAGCCCGTGTTGTACGGTCTGATCAGACAGGCGCCGCGGCGCCGGTCAGCGGTCCTCCGTAGCTCAATTGGCAGAGCATTCGGCTGTTAACCGAAGGGTTACTGGTTCGAGTCCAGTCGGAGGAGCCCTTTCCCCAGGTCACAGCGTTGACCACCGGGCTCCTAGTAAGATCTCCAGGGCGGTAACTGGGCGGATTCATCGCTCGGACCTCTCGCCTACCCGCCGTAAGCCCGGTCGAGGGCGTCGGCCACATCGCTCGTGACGGCCCGCCGGCCTAGCCCGGATTCTTCGTGATCTCGTTGATGGTGATCGTTTCGCGACTCGGTGGCCGTTGTCGGCGGTGACTGTGCCCGGAGGGCACGACAAGCTGACCGCTCTCGGGCGGGCGCCGGGTCCACGGGCCGATGGGGTTCCTGGCTCGAGGAGTGGGCCTGTCGACTCGGTCAGCCGGGGCGGGTGGGGACGCCAGTGATCGCGGCGCGGCGCGGCGCGGCGCGGCGCGTCCGGACAGGACGAGGTCGGTCCATGGGTGGTCGGCGGCCAGATGCGCGACGAGCACTCGAGCGTGGTGGGTAAGCAAGGCAGCGCTAGCGAAGAGCCGCAGTCGCAGTCGTTTGGGTTCCCATCGACGCGCGGCGTGTTCGGCGTAGCCGAGCATCTGGGTCCAGGAGATCAGTTCGCAGGCAGCTGCACGATCTGGCACCAGATGCGGTTCTGGTCGAACCCGTGCAGCGGCAGGTTGGACAACCCGGTGTCCTTGGCCGCGCGGACGCGGCCCTCGGAGCGGGCCCGGCGACGGTGGCGCAGTTCCAGGTGGGCGATCTGAGCGCCGGGCCCCCCGAGGGCGGTGTTGGTGGCGAACGCGGTGACCCGATTGCCGTCGGCATCGGTGATCCGGAGCTGGGCGCCTGGGTGCGGGCGCTCCGCCCGGGCGATCACCCGCATTCCGGCCGGCCACCGGGAGAGGTTGAGCAGCCCGGTCGGGCTCAGCGACCCAGGCGCCGTCGCGGACCTCGCCCTCGGCGTCCAGCGTCGGTGTCCACGCCTGCTCGGGGATCTTTGCGAGGAGGTCGGCGATGTGATCGGGACGGATGGCGCGCCGATGAAGTCAGCGGGCAAGGCGGGCGGCCACCACCGGCTGCCCTGGACCGGTCAGCTCACCGACGGCGCATGGCCGACCGGTGATCGCCATCAGCATGGCCTCGGCCGGCCCTGAAACCTCTGGCCCTGAGCCGTGGCTCCAGTCCAAATCGGACGTGACCAGGTGTACACCGCGGGCGATGCGCCACGTCGGCAACTCTAGGCTGCGCACGCTGGAGTCCAGGACCAGGCGCAGCCGTTCAGCCGGAATCTCGCGTGGCAGACCGAGTGGCCGGCGGATGTCTTGATGATGGATGGTGACATCGAGCAGGGCGAGCCGTCCTCCGAAGATCGCGGCCAGCCTCTGTGGCCTCAGGTGAGCCCGAAGCTTGTCGAGGAGCTCGTCGGTACCCATCAGCGCCAGTTCGTCGACGCCGACCTGGTTGATGTGGACTATCCGACCGCGGATGGCACGGCGAAACATCCCAAGTGGACTGACGTCGAAGCTCATCACGTGCGCGACCACGTCGCGGACACGCCAGCCCTCGCACAACGAAGGGGCTTCCCACTGCTCGGGCCTCAGCGTCGCCAGAAGATTCGCCAGGTCGGTCCGCTCGGCCGTCGCCATCTGAAGTGCGTTCACGGCATTCCTTCTCAGACGCATCCTGGAACTGGTGAAAGCATGCGGTCGCGTCTCACGTGCGGTGTAAACGGCCGGACGTGGGAATCCTCTCGCTGGGGTGAGTCTAACCTGATCGTTTCACCAGTCCTCGAGTACGCCGCGACCAACCTTCGGGCTCGGTCGCCACGCGACAGCTTCGGTAAGACCGGTCGAAGGCCATTCGAGCTCGTCCTAGGGTCGTTGACCCCAGGCGGAGATGAGCGGCAGTGTCCCAAGGGACACGGTTCGGTCGGCCGTGGCCTGACGTCGCAGCCGCTTGAGCTCCTCGGACTCGGCGCTGGTCGTGCCGGGCCGATATCCGGCGTCGGTCTCGGCCTGGCGGACCCACTTGCGCACCGTCTCCGCGGTCCCGACCCCGAGCTTGTGGGCCACCGCCCCGATCGCCGCCCACTGCGAGTCGTAGTTCGCCTGGACCTCGGCGACCATCCGCACCGCTCGCTCACGCAGCTCCGGCGGGTACTGCTGCTGGCGGGGTCGACCTGTCATGACTCCATCTCCTCAGAAGATCGAGTCTCCGGACACGCCGGGGGGATTCACAAGGTCAATACATCACGTACAGGGGGCGGTGGGTCGTTCGCCCTTGATCATGAGCCTCCGCGCCCCGTGCTCAGGCGCTCCAAGCGTGGCGGGGGAGCACCCCGCCACCCCTACCGGGGCCGACAGACCTCCAGCTGGGATCACGACGAATACGCCGGTCCTGATCGTGTCAGCCCTTTATTCCGACCAGGCGGCTACCCGGCTCGACGCGGGCTGAACGCCACGCTGATCGGCTGGTTCCCGACTTGGATGGTTGGGCCGGGGGTGGCGGTGGCGACTGTGATCGGGGTGACCGTGCCGCCGGACCGGTTGGCGACGTAGGCGGTGGCGCCGTCGGGGCTGAACGCCACACCACTCGGGAAGCCTCCGACGGGGATGGCGGGGCCGGGGGTAGCGCTGCCGACGGTGATCGGGGTGACCGTGCCGTTACCACTCAGGTTGCTGGTGACGTAGGCGGTGGCGCCGTCGGGACTGAACGCCACAGCTGTCGGTGGTCCTCCGACGGGGATGGGTGGGCCGGGGGTGGCGGTGGCGACCGTGATCGGGGTGACCGTGCCGCCGTAGTAGCTGGTGACGTAGGCGGTGACGCCGTCGGGGCTGAACGCCACACCTGTCGGTGCTCCTCCGACGGGGATGGGTGGGCCGGGGGTGGCGGTGGCGACCGTGATCGGGGTGACGCTGGCGTTGAAGTCGGTGACGTATGCGGTCGCGCCGTCGGGGCTGAAGGCCACGCCAGTCAGGTTGGTCGAGTAGTTCGTTCCGACGGGGATGGGTGGGCCGGGGGTGGCGGTGGCGACCGTGATCGGGGTGACGGCGCCGTAGTACTCGTTGGTGACGTAGGCGGTGGCGCCGTCGGGGCTGAACGCCACGCTGGACGGCGTGTTCCCGACTCGGATGGGCGGGCCGGGGGTGGCGGTGGCGACCGCGATCGGGGTGACCATGCCGTCAGCCCCGTTGGTGACGTAGGCGGTGGCGCCGTCGGGGCTGAACGCCACCCCGACCGGCGTCTTCCCGACGGGGATGGGGGGGCCGGGGGTGGCGGTTCCGGTGGCGAGCGTGATCGGGGTGACCGTGCTGTCACCACTATTGGTGACGTAGGCCCGCACCGGTAGCGGCGCCGTCGTGGTTGTCGCTGGCCCCGGCGTGGAGCCGGTCGTCGATCCCGGCGCCGGCGACCCGCTCGGCGAGCCGGTCGGTGTCGCCGTAGGCCCACCGCAGGCGACCAACACCACCGCGGCGGTGAGCATCCACACGACCAGTCGGCGTGATCCTGCGAGCACGGCACACTCCTTGCGCACACTGGCGGAGCCGATCCTGGCTCGTCGATCTACCACGTGATCGTCGTCCACCAGACGATGACCGTTACGCCCCGAAGTGCTCCGGCGAGGCCGGTACGAGCAGGCCTGCGGACGGACCTGGACATGACCCCGGCTCTGTGCCGGTCAGACCAGCCGCGGAGGGTGCCGGGCCAGGATTTGGTTCCGATGGCTCGCTCATGGAGTTGTCGAAGATCAAGCACTGGGGACCGCACGGGGACCACGAGCCCCGCCGGACCGCACGTCGAGCACGTCGCCCGACGAGTAGCCCGAGCGCATCACGTGCGGGAACGCGTCGTTCCTCGTCCTGGGGGTCAAGGACGCCGAGACAACACGCACGTATGGGAGAGTCGCCCGCGGCGGTACCGCCAGGCGCATCACCTTGAGATGCTGATGTCGACTGGTCACCTCAGCGTATGGGGGTACGTAAATTGGCTGCGCAGGTGTTCGTGAGCTACCGTCGCGATGATTCGGGTCACCAGGCTGGACGGATAGCACAGTCTCTCGAGCTCATATTGGGTGCGGGTGCCGTCTTTCTCGATACGTCCTCAATAGAGCCGGGCGCAGAATGGCCTGACACTTTGAGGGGTGCGTTGGATTCGGCGCATGTCGTGATCGTAGTTATTGGTCCGAATTGGCTCCGTCTCGCGGATGAATGGGGTTATAGAAGAATAGACCAGCCGGACGATTGGGTACGACAAGAGATCGAATTTGCGCTCTTGACGAACAAGCGAATCGTGCCTGTTTGCGTTGATGGTGATGTCACGCTGCGCGAAGATAAACTGCCAGATTCTATTGCGGCCTTGGCGAGACGGCAACGCCTCGTTTTGCGCCGAGACCATTGGTCTCATGATGTAAAGCTCTTGATCTCTAGTATTCGGATGCGCGAATCGGCGCGGGCTTCCTCTGGTGTAGATTACTCGCCGTACCCAATACCTTCCTCCGACCGCCCGGACCCGCTGTCTCCAGAGAAGATCGCCCTAGCATTGAATGGCTCCTTATCGGAGTGGAGCTGGCGCACTCAGCAGGCGGAATATGGTAGGGGTCATATCAGAGAGGAATTCTACCGCCGGTACGTTTTTCCTTCTTTCCAGTCGGCCATAGATTTTATGGCTGAGGTTGCTCCTGGTTGCGACATCGCCATCCATCACCCTCACTGGGAGAATATATTCAAGACACTGTACGTGCATCTGACAACATTTGACATCGGTCACAAAATATCTGACCGTGATGTTCAGTTGGCAAAGTACCTGGATAGAGCGTACGCGGACTTCAACGCTGATCGATCGGATGCCTGAAGGCAGATCCCACAACGACAGACGGCGACGCCCAACCGACGTTGTCGATCTTGGTCTGCAGGGGTTGCTGGTCCGCGTCACCGTGGGGAGCCAACTGAGGCGCCAGTAGCCGTGGCGTTGGCAGGACGGCTACAGGGCGTCCTGGATGCTCCGCGGAGTCGCCGCTCTCGTCGACCATGCGCCGGGCGTACTCGTACACGGTGTCGACGGCGGATGGGTGCAGTCCCCGGTCTTGAAGAATAGCTGAACGGCGGATGCGCGAGGATCTGTCAGTTGAGTAGGCTGTCCGAGCGAGCTACTAAAACACATATCGCATCGGCAAGAGGGAGCCTACCGTGACAGGTAACATCTTTGATCCGCCGCAGGCCACCGCCTCCAAGTTCGTGGTTGTTATTGTCAGACGTATCCGCCTCGCGATCGGCGCCGATATCGACCGAACGCTCGACTTCAATCTGACCAACGTCTTCGGGCCTGGTTCTGAGCACGCGATACTACAGTTCAAACTCACTAATGACAGCGTAGTAGAACTAGCTGTCGACCTCGGTGACTACAATTCTATAAGGCGCTACTCACCGGGAAGCGAGCAGACGGTTCACGAAGTCGTAGAGACCGGTGTACGCAATGGAGCGAACCGTCTGACCTTCGCAGTAAGAGAAGGATCGTGCACGATCAGCAACGTCGTTGTTTGGCATCAAGTGAGGCCATAGATATGCTGCGTCAGCTAGGACGTTCCCGCTATGAGTCGGTTGACGGCGTCGACGAAAGCGGATCGCCTTGACGAGAATTCGACTTCGCGAGTTTCGAGATCGCCCTTGTTGGTCGCTGCACGAAGCACGCTGATGTACGCGGACAGCTCGTCAGCTCGCCGTCGAACGGTCTCGTCCTCGACGATCAACGTCATCCGCACCTGCGCGCCCTCGGCAACAGCTCCCGCCCGGTCGGCCTCCGTCATCGCGGCACGCCACTCATCGTCCTTCTCGTTCCGGTGGAACCACGCAGTGATCACTGCGCGCTTGACCTCGGTAACGGCCGCGGCGAAATCGCCGCACGCAATTCGTCGATCTTGCCGTAGCCGTTCTTGAAACGCGACTGCCTCTGCACGTAGAGCAGTCCGACGTTGGAACACAAACGTGCTGAAGGATCCCAGCAATGTCCCGATTACCGCAATCATGCTCGTGAGAACGGCGCCCATCACGTGATGATTGCTCAGACGAGGCGTGGGGTCAATCGTTGTCAAGGTCGATGAAATTGTCGAAGATCAAATAGGGGCATGCAGTGAACCCTCGAGGATCACGGGCCAATCAGGGTCAAACGTCGAACACGTCGCCGGTCCCGGGCAGGGCGATCGCTTCTCCTGTGGAAGCCTCGGGAGCGTGGTCGAACTCCGAGACGCCACGCCGGCCGACGCGCGCGCCATTGCCACCGTGCTCGTGCAGTCCTGGCGCGCCGCCTACCGAGGCCTTCTTCCCGACGACGTCCTCGCAGGCCTCTCGGCTCACGACCGGGAACGGCAGTGGTCGGAGGTGCTCACCGGCCGGCCGTCCCGCACCGGCGCCGTCGTCGCGGTCGTCCACGACGCCATCGTCGGTTTCGCCGCGACGGGTCCGCCGCTGATCCCCGACGACCGCGCCGACCCCACTCTCGGCGATCTCTACGCGCTCTACCTCACGCCCGACGTCTGGCGTCGCGGCATCGGTACCCAACTCCACGCCGCCGCACTCGACCGCCTCCGGTCCGGCGGCTTCAGCCACGCCGGCTTGTGGGTCCTCGACACCAACGAGCGCGCCCTGGGCTTCTACATCAGCCGCGGCTGGACCGACAGCGGACGCACCCAGGTCGACCACGGACCCGGTGGCATCGAGCTGCACGAGCGACGACTCGTCCACGACCTGAGCGACTGAACCGGCCCGACGCCCGATGGTTCACGAGCGGCGACCGAGCAGCCCCGTGGCTGTACCGTCCACCATCGGGGCTGCGTGGGGCGGCGTCGTCGCGCTTGCTCCTGACCGCAGGTCGGCATGACGGTCTCCCGCGTCGTCGGACTCCGACGACCGTGGGGGGTCCGTGTCTCGCCGTACCGACAGCGATCAGGATCACCCGGGAGGAAACGTGAGCACAGGGGACCCGGGTTCCGACGCCCTGACGAGGTGGGACGACAGCGGCGTCTTCGGCGCGGCCGGTGCCGGGTCGGGCGGGTCGGTCGCCGACCAGACATCGCCGACGGGTCCGCACGGTGAGCCGATGATGTACGACGAGGTCGCGAACCCGTACTGGCTCGATGCCGCCGGACACCGCATCTACATGACCGCCGACGACAGCGCGGGTGTCGCCGACGGCCAGCAGGCGTCCGGAGCCGACACCGGTGGCTCCACCGTCACCCTGCCGGCCACCGGCACCGGCGGCGGTGGGGACGTCGTCCAGACCCAGCAGGCATTCGGAGCCGGCACGAACGTCGACCAGACCCCGCCGACGGGTCTGCACGGTGAGCCCGTGATGTACGACGAGGTCGCGAACCCGTACTGGCTCGATGCCGCCGGACACCGCATCTACATGCCCACCGACGACGACGGGGGTAGCGCCGGGACCCAGCAGGCATTCGGGGCCGGCCCCGGTGGTTCCACCGTCGACCCGCAGGCCACGTCCGGCGACGTCACCTTTCACGGCCTCGACCACGGCAGCGGCGGCTCGAACCTTGACTCACCGCTCACCTCCGGCGGTGACGAGAACGGCGGCGGCATCCTCGAGAACCCGCAGCAATCCGGCGCCGGTCACGGTGGCTCCACCGTCACCGAGCAGTCCGAACCCGCGACGCACCACGAGCGTTCCGATGCGTTCGACGGCCACGACTCGTCCGGCGGGCACGAGGCCGAGGGCCACGAGGCAGCGACCTCGAGCCACGACGACGTGGGCAGTGCCGACTCCCACGACATCGACGCGTAGCCCACGCCCGCCGACGTCGGCGGTTCTTCCTTCACGCGCCCGGGAGGGTGGGGCTCAGAACGGGGGACGCTCGCCGGCGACGTCGAAGATGCTCACATCGCTGGCGAGGAGCTCGGCGCCGACGTCGGGTCCCTGCGCGACGGCTCGCCACTCGTCCAGGTGCGCCTGCGACTCCCAGCGCTCGAAGAGGTTGATCCGTCCCGGGTCCAGCGAATCGGCCGTGACGGCGACATCGAGGCAGCCCGGAGCCGCCCTCGCTCGGCGCACGAGGTCCTCGAACATCGCGACGAGCTCGTCGCGGCGCTCCGGGGCCACCCGGGTCGATCCAGCTATGATCAGCACGGCGTCGATCCTACACTAGGATCAGTAGTTATCAAAGTAGTACTTCGGTCTCCCGGGCCCGGCGCGGCCACGGGACTACGGACACACCATGGACGCCGCGACGTCGTACACGGGCCCCTCGGCCGCGAGGGAGGCCGAGCCGGGCTGACGGGCGTTGAGCCTGTCGACCGTCTCCTGCGCGGTGAGGCCCTGCTTCTTGTCGGCGCAGGCGATGAAGATGAGGTTGGCCGTGTCGGCGAACGGGTGCGCTGCGTGATTGTTGTACTCGACGCCGAGGCGACCGCTCTCGTAGGCCGGCGGGATGTTTCCCTTGATATCCTGGAACAGTTCGTTGGTCTCGGTGTTGCAGCTGTCGGTGCCGGAAATCTGTTCGCAGGTGTACTCGCGCCCCTGGTACGCCAGCGGGCCGCGCTCCGTCGTGAGATAGGCGATCGTGCCGGGAACGGCGATCACGGCCACGATGAGCAGCGCGGCGAAGAAGCACCCTTTCCGGTCCGAGGCCCGCTTCGGTGGAGGGTGGGGAGCCTGCTGCGGACCGCCGGGCGCCGGCCCGTAGGGCGGGTGCTGGGGAAGCGGCACCTGGGCGCTGGGGGGCGGTGGCGGGCCCCAGGGCTGTGGACCGCCGTAGGGCGACTGCGGGCCGTTCGGGTGGGGCCTCCACGGTCCCTGCTCGCCGTAGGGTCCGGGTTGCTGCGGGGTCATGTCGTCCAATCGCCGGGCACCGGGCGGGCATGGGGGCACGTGCGTGCCGCTGCGGAGCGAGGCACGGAGCTGTGGCCACTTCTGCCGCAGACCGGCCCGGAGGCGCCCCTCTCATGCGGACGTTGGGTAGCGTATGTCCCGATCGTGCCGAGATCAACTACTGCATCAGGGTGATGTGGTACTGCCCCGAGTGTCACCGACCTCGACCGCTGTGCGCGTTCTCGCGGATCAGAGCCGGTCGGGATCGTGGCGGCCCGCGCGCTCGGCCGCAGTGCCCGGCGTCGAGGCCGCGAACGGGCTGGGTCGGATCCACGTGGTGAACGCGCGCGTGAGCGACGCCGGACCCTCGAGGACGAGGCGGCCGCTGCGGATGGCGTCCGCGTAGGACGTGCGTGTGAGGTGGATGTCGACGAGGCAGGCGGAGTCCGTCCGGGCGACGATGTCCTCGGTGTAGCCCAGTCCCCTGGTGCACAGTTCCGGATGGGGCCGTCGGAGGATGAGCCAGTACTGCTCGTCCGGTCGATCCTTCATGTCGAACCGGACCACGATGACCCGTTCGGGGAGCGTCGAGACGTCCACGAGTTTCGTGGTCACCCATAGCACGTACGCGGGGTCGAGATGGTGGGGCTCGATCTCCAGCCATCGGGCTCCCCATTGGCCCATCGCGTCGCAGACGGCCTTCAGTCCACGGCCTTTCTCCGTGAGCAGGTAGACCCTGCCGCGGCCGGTGGAGCTCACCCTGCTCTCGAGGATGCCGTGGCGCTCGAGGCTCTCGAGGCGTTGGGCGAGCAGGGCGGTGGAGATTCCCGGCGCGCCCTGCCGGATCTCGGTGAAGGTGCGGCAGCCGTTGAGAAGGTTCCGGATGATGATCGGTGTCCAGCGTTCGGCGATCAGCTCCGAGGTTCGGGCGATGGGGCAGAACTGCCCGTAGGTGCGCACCCGTCGAGCGTGCCGACCGCGCCCCCGCCGGACAACTTCATTTTCTGAGCGTGCCACCGGGTGCCGCGCTGAGGACCCTCACAGGGGAGAGGCCGGATCGACCGGCCATGAGGCTCGAGAGGCCGCCGCCATGCTCCTCCCCGGACACCCCCACACCGTGAGACCTGACCAAGGGCGCGTCGTCGACCTCGGCGTCATCCGCATGCGGGTCCTCGCCGCCGGCGACGCCACCACCGGCCGTACCTTCACGCTCGCCGAGTTCACGGGCGGGGAGGGTCCCTGGACCGTGCCGCACCTGCACCGCGGGATGGAGGAGTCCTTCTTCGTCCTCGACGGGGCCTTCACCTTCTCCGTCGGCGAGGAGGAGGTCGAGGCCGGTCCGGGCTCCTACGTCCTCGTGCCGCGGGAGACCCGCCACGTGCTGGCCGCCGGGCCCGGGGGCGGCCGGTGCCTCGTGCTCATGGTGCCCGGCGGCCAGGAGGAGATGTTCTTCGAGCTCGGGGAGCTCGGCCCCGACAGCATCCGTGACCCACAGGTGCGGGCCGCGATCTCCGCGAAGTACGACTCGGTGCCGATCTGAGGAACGGCCGACGGGTGGGGGCTGCGAGGGGTGAGACCACGCGCTCCCCGCATCGAGTGAACGCGCCACCCGGTCGAGTGGAGTCCGTGCCGGCCCCTGGTGTCGCGCGTCGAGGACACGGCACGCTCCTCACGAGCCGGCGCACAGTCCCGGTGGCCGGCGCCCCGGGGGCGCCGAAGGCGAGATGGTGGGCCGGGACAGCAGCTGGGGAGCGGGCTTCCCGGCCCACCATCGGCGCAGCTCAGCACGTGTCGAGACCCTGCACACCGCCGATCGTCCGGCGCATTCGCTGCCGTCATCCCGTGACGCGGCTCTGGACGCGGTAGAGACGCTGCGCGCCCCGGACGCCCTTGAACTTGCGCGGGGCGGCCGCGCGGAAACGGAACGGGAGGCCGTCGGGGTGGGCGGCCTGGATGGCCTCGTACACCTCGCCGGTGACCGTGACGAAGCCGGGGCGGGCCGTCTCGGTGATGCGGCTGGCGAGGTTCACCGGAGGGCCGAACCAGTCCCCGGCGTGGGGTACCCCGATCCCCTTCGCCACCCCGACGCGCAGGCCGGGTCGGCCGTCGCCCTCGGTCGACCAGACGCCGACGAGGTCGACGGCGGCGCCGACCAGGGCGGTCGGGTCGGGGGAGACGAGCATGACCGCGTCGCCGATCGTCTTGGCCAGGCGCACCGGCCACGACGAGACCTCGGTGGCGCAGGCCGAGAGCAGCTCGGCGACCTCGCTGAGCTCGACCGCGGAGACGGACTCGCCGAGGTCGGTGAAGCCCACGAGGTCGGCGAAGCACACCGTCACCTCCTGGGCGCCGCGCAGCCGTCCGGCGTTCGAGGTCTCCGCGGCCAGGGCGTGCGAGCGGATCCGGTCCGCGAGGGCCGCCGCCACCAGGTGCACGAGGTGCAGCGAGTCCTCCTCGGCGATCCGGCGGGCCTCCGTGGCGAAGCGCAGCGCCATCTCGGGCTCGGGCTCCCCGGGGCTGAGCAGGGCTTCACCGAGCAGGCCACCGAGGGCGTCGGCGATGTTGAGCACGCCCCGACCCACGGCCCGCACGACCGGCATCATCTCCTCGTCGGAGAACCCGAGCCCTCGGTAGCCGTCGATGCGCTGGGCGATCTCGACGTCCTCGTCGGTGTAGATCGGCTCCGTGGCGTCCGGGGCGATCGGGCGGCCCAGGGCCTGGAACCAGCGGCGCACGACCTCGGCGTCGAGGCCGGAGGCCGCGCAGACGTCGATCATCGAGTGCCCGTCCTCGGGCCGCAGCGTGCGCTCGAGCAGGAGCAGACCGAGGCGGTCACGGTCGATCGCGTCGCGCATGGCGGCGATGTCGACGCCGTCGGCGGCCAGCGACTCCAGCACCGAGAGCCGCGTCCGCCGCTGGTCGCGATCCAGCCCGTCGAGCAGCCCCGCGCGGTCGTAGTCGCCCTCGGCCCAGATGGATCGGATGCGCGCGGGGATCGGCAGCGACGATCGGGAGCGCGGCGGCACGTCGTCATGTTCCCAGCCGGGAGGGTCCCGGACACCTCCCGGGAGCCCTGTCGTGAGGCCGCGGCCCCGGCCCGACGCCCGTCGTAGGCTCGGGGGGACACCGGAGGAAGGGGCGTCGGGATGAGCGGGCCGCGGCTGCTGGCCACCAGCGACCTGCACGTCAACCGGGACGACAACGAGGCGATCGTCCGCGATCTGCAGCCGACCCACCCCGACGACTGGCTGATCGTCGCCGGCGACGTCGGCGACCGCGTCGCCACGACCCTCTGGGCGCTCGAGATCCTCGCGGCGCGCTTCGCGCGGGTGATCTGGGTGCCGGGCAACCACGAGCTCTGGACCCCGCCCGGCGACGACGTCGACCTCGTGGGGCCGGCCCGCTACGACCACCTCGTCGAGGAGATCCGGGCCCTGGGCATCGTGACCCCGGAGGACCCGTGGCCGGTGTGGGACGGGAGCCGGGAGGACGGTCGATGGAGCGGACCGGCCCTGATCTGCCCCCTGTTCCTGCTCTACGACTACTCGGTGCGCCCGCCGTCGATCGACGAGGCGTTGTCGATCCACGAGGCCGTCGGGGTCGCCCGCGAGGCCGGAGTGGTGTGCACCGACGAGATGCTGATGTCGTCCGACCCGTTTCCCGACGCCGCGGCGTGGTGCGCGGACCGGGTCGCGCGGACCCGGTCACGGCTGGAGTCCCGCGACAGGACCATGCCGACGGTCCTGGTCAACCACTGGCCGCTGACCGCGCTGCCGACCCGCATCCTGCGCCACCCCGAGTTCGCGCTGTGGTGCGGGACGACCGCCACCGCCGACTGGCACACCCGCTACGACGCGGCCGCCGTGGTCTACGGCCACCTGCACGTCCCGCGCACCACCGTCGAGGACGGGGTGCGCTTCGAGGAGGTCTCGGTCGGCTACCCACGCGAGTGGCAGCGCCACGGTCTGGTGCGCGGCGCCCTGCGCGAGATCCTGCCCGGCCCGGTGGGCGAGGAGCGCGACCCGTTCACGGCGTGGGCGGTGGCTCAGGGGGCGCCGTGGGGACGATCGTGACCTCCCCGCTCGAGCACCTGCTGCCCGCGGGCGTCGTCGTGGTCACCGCCGCGGACGACGACCCCGATGCGGTGCTCCCGCCCGCCGAGGCGCAGGCCGTCGCCCGTGCGGTCGCGAGCAGGCGGGCCGAGTTCACGACCGGTCGGGTGTGCGCCCGGGCCGCGCTGGCGCGCCTCGGGCGACCGACGGACGCCGTGCCGGTGGGGGAGCGGCGCGCGCCGCGGTGGCCCGACGACGTGGTCGGCGCGATCACCCACTGCGCGGGCTTCCGGGCTGCGGCGGTGGCGTGGCGCGCGCAGGTCCGGTCGCTCGGCCTCGACGCCGAGCCGCACACCCCGCTGCCCGACGGGGTCCTCGACGCGGTCTCCGACGCGGGGGAGCGGGCGGTGCTCGCCCAGCTCGCCCGGGAGCGTCCCGAGGTCGCCTGGGACAAGATCCTCTTCAGCGCCAAGGAGAGCGTCTACAAGACGTGGTTCCCGCTCACCGGTCGGTGGCTGGGCTTCGAGGACGCCGAGCTCACGCCCGCGCTCGACGGCACGTTCACCGCCACGCTGCGGGTGGACGGCCCGGTGCTCGACGGAGCGACGGTCACGTCCTTCATCGGGCGGTGGATGGTCCGCGACGGCCTGGTCGTCACCGCGATCGCGCTGCCGGTCCGATGAGGGACGACGCGTTCGAGGAGCGCTACGGGGGCCTGGTCGAGCAGCGCATCCGCGAGGCCCAGGAGAACGGCGCGTTCGACAACCTCGCCGGCGCGGGCAAGCCCCTGCCCGGGCTGCACGGCCCGGACGACCCGAACTGGTGGCTGCGCAGCTACGTGCGCCGCGAGGGCCTCCCGAACGACGCCCTGCTGCCCACCCCGCTGCGACTGCGCAAGGAGATCGCGCGCCTGCCCGAGACCGTGCGCGACTGCGACACCGAGCGCGAGGTCCGCGACGTCGTCGCCGCGCTCGCCACCCGGGTCGCGGCCTGGCTGCGCACGCCGGACGGCCCGCGGATCGCGGTGTCGATGCCGCGCGCGGACGAGGTCGTCGCGCAGTGGCGGGCGGCGCGGACGCCGGGCGTCCGGGAGGAGGCGCCGGCGGTGAGGATCCCACCGGCCCCGGCGCCCACGTGGCGCGCCCGGCTGCGGCGCCTGCTGGGCCGGGGCCCCGGCCGCGACGGCTGATCGCGACCGGACCCGTCGCCGCCGGGGCGCCCCGCTCCCGCGCCCCGACGACGGGTCAACCGGCCCGCTCCCGGGGGAGCACGACCGGGTACTGCTCCCCGACATCCGTGGAGGCCCCGAGGGCCCCACGGTGATCGTGCCCGGTCGCCGCGTCCGGCGCTCGTCCGGGTCGTGCCCGCTCGACCGGGGCCTTCGAGGGGGCCAGCGCGACGACCGTCGCGGCGCCGACCCCGTGGTAGCGCTCGGGGGTGCACGTGAGCACCACGACCTGCCCCGCCGCGCCGCCCGCCGTCGCCGCGGTGAACACCGCGCCCAGACGGGCGAGCCGCTCGGGGTCGCTGTGGCCGAGGGCGTCGTCGATCACCACCGGGACCCCGTCGGCGGGGTCGACCAGGGCGGCGCAGGCGAGGCGGGCGCACAGGCCCAGTTGCTCCTGGGCGCCGCTGGAGAGCGCCTCGAACGCCACCGTCACGCCGTCGAGGGTGCGGTGGGTGATGCGCAGCGTGGGGTCGATCTCCAGCGCCAGACCCGGCCCGAACACGATGCGCGCCAGGCGCTCGACCTGCCGCCGGAACGGGGCGACGTAGGAGCGGCGGACCGCGTCGCGGTGGCGGGCCAGGGTCTCGTGCAGCCGCGCCGCGGCGGCGGCGCGGCGGACGGTCGCGTCGTGGTCGCGTTGCGCGTCGGCGAGCTCGCCCGCGGCCGCGACCAGCTGGTCGTGCCAACCCTGGTGTCCCGCGGCCTGGAGGCGACCGGTGGTCTCGGCGTGCTCCCGCTCCAGCCGGGCCGCCTCGGCGGCGAACCGGTCGTCGACCGCGCGGGCGTTGACCACCCGGACCTCGACGGTCCCGGGGTCGTCCTCGGCGAGGGCGGCGGCGAGCGACTCGTGGCCGCGCTCGGCCTCGCGGGCGCGGGTGAGCCGCTCGGTCTCGGCGGCGCGCACGGCGTCGTCGGTCTCGCCCTCGCGGGCGGCCGCGAGCTCCGCGGCCCGGCGCTCGTGGTCGTGGCGCGCGTCGGCCGCGCGCTCGGCGAGCACGGCGGCGTGGGTCTCGGCCTCGCGCACCGCGTCGTCGGCCTCGCGACGCGCGCGGTCGGTGTCCTCGGCGTGCGCCGCGGCGTCCTCGGCCGTGCGGCGGGCCTCCAGCGCGACGCCCCGCAGGACCGCCGGCGCGGGCACCGTGTCCCCGGCCTCGCCCAGGCGGGCCCGCAGCCCGTCGCGCTCGGTGCGGACCTCGTCGATCGTCCGGCCCGCGAGCTCACGATCGATCACGGCGCGGTGCTCGCCTGCGCTCCGGGCGGCGTCGAGAGCGGCGCGGCGGGACGCGCGGGCGGCGTCGAGGTCGGCCGCGCCGAGGGCGGCGCACTCCTGCGCGAGGACCCGGACGGCGTCGCGGACGGCGTCGACGCGGCCGTGGTCGTCCTGCCCGGGGCGGACCCGCAGGCCGAGCACGCCGGGCACGGTCACCGCGAGGGGCCCCGCGAGCGGCAGGGTGTGCGAGGACCCGGGCTCGAGGGTGCGGGTGTCGCCGTCGACCTCGAGGGCGAGGGCCTGCCCCTCGGCAGGGACGTCGAGCTCCACCCGCGCGGCGGCGGCGTCGCGGGCGGCTTCGGCGCGGATGACGTCGCGGGCGAGCTCCTCCAGGCGCTCCAGGGCGTCCTCGTCGACCGTGGCCGCGTCGAGCACCCCGGTCGCGGCCGCCAGGCCGGTCGAGGCGGCCTCGACCCGGCGCAGGCGCTCGTCGAGGTCGGCCAGCTCGGCGCGGTCGTGGGCGTCGGCCAGGGCGCTCTCGGCCTCGCGCGCCGCGCCGCGGGCCGCGCTCGCGAGCTCGCGGGCGGCGGTGTCGGCGGCGAGGCGTGCGTCGCGCTCGGTGCGGGCGGCGGCGTGGGCGGCCTCGTGCTCGGCGAGGCGGGCGTCGGCCTCCCCGGCCCGCCGGGCGTCGGCGCCGAGGTCGGCGATCAGCCGGTCGCGGGCGGCGCGCCGGTCGTGCGCCGCCGCCGCGCGCTCGCGAGCCAGTGCGGCCTGCTCGGCGGCGGCCTCGACCTCGCGCAGGCGTGACTGCAGCGCCGCCCACCGGTCCTCGAGCGCGGCGACCTCGGCGCCGTGGGCGCGGCGCCGGGCCCGCAGCGCGGCGGCGTCGGCGTCGAGGCGCTCGCGGGCGGCGACGTCGCGCTCCACCGCGTCCAGCGCGTCCCCGCAGCGCTCGTGCTCCTCGCGGGCCGCGGCCAGCCGGACCTCGGCGGCGCGCAGCTCGCCGGTGGTGCGGCCCTGCGAGGTGAGGTAGCGACGCAGCTCGGTCTCGGCACGCTCGACGAGGCCGTCGTCGCCGGGCGTGGCCGTGCCGTCGGGGGCGGCGAGCGCGGTCGGCCCCGCCGGGTCGGCGACGCGGTCGAGCGCCCGGGTCAGCGCGTCCTGCCCGGCGAGGTCGGCCTGGCCGAGGGCGGTGTGCTGCTCGACCCGCAGCGCCCGCCAGAGCACCCGGTCCATCGTCTCGTCGAGCATCGCGATCACCCGGGCGTGCGCCTCGGGGCCGGTGAACTGCTCCGCGGCCGGCTCGAGCACCGCCAGCTCGGTGCGCGGGCGGCGCAGCCAGCGCTTGCGGTAGACGAAGCGGTAGGGCCCGCTGGAGACCTCGGCCTCGACCTCGGGCCCGGCGTCGACCCCGGACGGGTTGCGCGGCCCGCACCTCGGCCCGCCGCGAGGTGTCGGCGACGTCGAAGAGCAGGTCGAGGGCCTGGAGCGTCGAGGTCTTGCCGACCTCGTTGTCGCCCTGCAGCACGGTGACGCCGTGGTCGGCGAGGGCGACCTCGCGGTCGTGCACGCCTCGGAAGTCGCGCAGGCGGATGCGGTGCAGCCTCATGGGCCGCTCCGGTCCCCACCAGCCGGTGCAACAGCCGTAGCGCGCCGAGGGCGTCCTGGCTGCCCCCGGCCACGCCGCCGGCGCCGAGGGCGGCGGTGTGCAGCTCGCGGGCGGCGTCGGCGGCGAAGCCGTGGAGGTCGAGGTCGGTGAGGTCGGCGTCGTCGGGGACCGTCACCAGCGACGAGCGGCGCTCGCTGGTCTCGACCGCGGCGAACACGTGCGCATGCTCGGCGAGGAGGTCGTCGAGGCGGGTGCGCTGACGCAGGGACAGGGTGCCGACCAGCGCGAGGCGCACGGCGGTGCGCTCCTTGTCCGGCCGCGCGCCGAGCCAGGCGTCGAGGGTGTCGAGGTCGGCGTCGGTGTCGAGGTGGGCCTGGTGGCGCACGAAGCGCCAGCGGCCGACGTGCTCCGTGCGGACCCGCGCCGCGCCGGCCTCGAGGTCGACGACGAGCACGTGTCCCGGGTCGGCCTCGTCGTGGTCGGTCACCTCGGGGGTGCCCGCGTGGCGGATCCGGTCGTCGTCGGGGTCGACCCACGGGGAGTGGCGGTCGCCGAGGGCGACGTAGTGCGCGCGACCGTCGGCCAGCGCCGCCCGCAGACCGGCCAGCCGGACCACGGCGGGCTCCCCGGGGTCGGGGCTCAGGACGTCGAGCTCGCCGTGGCCCGCGACGACGCGCAGCGTGCCCGGCGGCGCAGGCCCGAGCGCGGCGAGCTGCTCGCCCACGAGGTCGGCTCAGGGGATGCTTCGAGCGCCACGGTGCGGCGACGACCTCGACACCGGGCGCGATCTGGTGCGCCCCGGGGGTATCGAGGACGGTGACGTGCGGGGGGCGGCGTCGGGTGAAGTCGGCGCGGCGCAGCACGCTGGCGGCGTCGGCGGGGTCGTGGTTGCCGGGCAGCAGCAGGAGCGGCGTGCGGAACGCGGCCATGGCCTCGCAGGCGCGGGCCACGACGTCGGGTCCGACGAGGTTCGACTCGAACACGTCGCCGCAGACCAGCACGAAGTCGGCGCCCTCGGCGTCGGCGAGGCGGCCGAGGGCGCGCACGGCGTCGAGCCGGGCCTCGGCGAAGCGCGCCTGCGCCTCGCCGGTGACCGACGTGGGTCCCGAGGGACGGGCGCCGAGGAAGCGCCGCGTCATGCCGAGCTGCCAGTCGGCGGTGTGCACGAACCGCACGCCCACTCCCTCCGCTCGCTGACGACGGTAGGTCGCCCCCGTCGCGCGGTCGCGCAGCGACATGCCCGCGACGAGGGACTTCCACCCGGTTCGACGCACCGGGGCGTCGATCGGTTCCGGGCGACGTGATCCCACCACCGTGCTCCGACAGCCGATCGGGTCGGGGCGGTGCTCACCTCACGTGAGCGGGATGTCCGTGACCGGTTCGAGGCCCCCGCGCAGCCCGGAGCGCTCGATGCGGAGGCGGGCGTCGCGGCCGGTGATCTCCAGGGAGGCGACGGCGTTGCCGAACCACGGCCCGCCGACGGGCGACCAGCTCAGGGGCGGGTCCGCCACCCCGAAGCGCCGCGCGAGCACGCGCCCCACCCGGTCGAGACTCCGGCGCCACCCGAGGGCGAAGACGTACTCCATGAACCACGGCACGCCGTTGCGCACCGGCGAGCACGTCAGCTGGAAGACCCGGGAGGTCGTCGGTCGCCCGAAGTCGGCCTGGGCGGCGTAGCTGTGGTGCACGTCGCCGGAGAGCACGCAGACGGTGCGCCGGCGCCGAGGAGGACGAGGCGACCCGCTGGATCATCCGGGAGAGGCGGTCGAAGGAGGCACGGAACGCCGGCCAGTGCTCGAGGTCGACGGCCTGGCGGAGCTTCTCGGCGATCGAGCTGCCCCGCGCCGCGGCGGCCTCGTCCATCGACTGGGCGTGGCTGACGGCGGGCGGCATCAGCCAGGGGATCGACGACCCGAGCAGCAGGTGGTCGATCTGCTCGTCGGGCCCCGGCGTCGCGTTCTCCTCGATCCACGAGAAGGAGTGCGTGTTGACCATCAGGCGCTCGTCGTCGTTGAGCACCCGCCCGCACCGGGAGTCGATCATGAGCACGCGCGTGCGCCCGAGGTCCCAGCGGTAGCTCCAGCGCACGCCCGTGGGCTCGCCGACCTCGGCGTCGGCGCGCCCGGCGAACTCCGCGAGCAGGTCGTAGACGTCGCCCTCGGCCGCCATCACCTGCTGGTAGAGCTTGTCCTCGTCACGGGTCGCCGGGTCGAGGTTGCCCAGGTGCTGGTAGACCCAGTACGACGCGAGGGCGGCGCGGATGCGCTGCGGCCACCACGGCTGGGACGCCATCTCGGTGCGCCAGGCCTGGGAGGTGTTCCAGTCGTCGCGGACGTCGTGGTCGTCGAAGATCATCGAGGTCGGCACGGTGGAGAGCAACCAGCGCAGCTCCCGGTCGGTCCACGACTCGTGGTAGAGGTGCGCGTACTCGGTGTAGTCGGCGATCTCGAGGCCCGGCCCGCCCTCGACGTCGGGGTCGCGGCGCGCGCGGATCCAGCGCTCGGTGCGCGGCGTGAGCTCGTCGGCGTAGACCTGGTCGCCGAGCAGGCACACCGCGTCGGGCAGCACGTCGCCCGGGACCTCGGCGGCCCGGACGCGCTCGATCAACCGCACGGCGTACGCGTCGAGGGCGTCCACCCCCAGGCTCGCCTCGAGCTCGGGGTCGTCGGTCGGGGGGTAGCGGCAGGAGCCGAAGACGAGGGAGAGGTGCTGCGCCCCCGCGGCGTGGTCGGTGGCGTGACGGGTGCGGATGAGGCTGGGCGGTAGCGCGGCCTCGACGGCCGGCCACACGTTCTCGCCGTCGAGGTGCACCTCGTAGGGACGGCACGTGGCGGGTTCGAGATCACGCACCACGACGAGTCCGTAGTGCTGGCCGCACACCTCGAAGGTGCGCGCGGAGGACCCGAGCACCTCGACGGTGCACGGCTCGCTCGTCTCCACCCAGATCGTCGCCGTGGTGGTCCCGACGTGACGCAGGAGGGGCCCGAGCACGAGGGAGGTCACGGGGACTGCCTACCGCACGCCGACGGACGTGGCCACGTGGGTCGCGCGCCGGTCAGTCCGGTCGGTGGGTGAGCTGCTCCAGGCGGCACTGCACCTGGTCGAGACGGGCCTGCAGCAGCGCCACCTCCGCGCTCAGCAGCGGGACGAGCGCGGCCTCGTCGAGGTGCTCGCCGAGCGCGCCCGCGCCGCTCGCGCCGGACAGCGGGGCGAGGACCGACTCGGCCACGCCCTCGTCGCCGGCGACGCGGATCCCGCCGGCCATCGATCCGAACGCCTCCAGGGTCAGGACCGGGCGCGGACCGGCGCAGAGCCCGCACACCGGGTGGAGCCGACGCCAGCCGACGATGCCCGGCCCGCCGTCGGCGAGCGCGGTGGCACCACGACCGCACGCACACCGGCCCACGCGCACCGCCTGCACGGTCTGGCGGGCGTAGCGCAGGCCGAGCTCGTAGCGGACGAAACGACCCGACGCGGCGACGGTGAGCAGCACGCTGTGCTGGTATTGCGCGTCGCACGCGAGGTCGCGGGCGTCGTCGAGGGTGTGGAAGCAGTAGAAGCCGCAGTCGCACCACGACGACGGGCAGCGGTGGCGCGGGCTCTGGATGCAGACCGCGTCCGCGACCGCGCCGTAGACCTGCGTGCGCCCCAGCGCGACGCCGTTGAACCCGACGCGCCGGGCGTCCGCCGAGATCATCGGATACGCGATCTTGTACCCCGTGATCGGCGGGGCCGGCGGCGTGACGCGCCGGCGACGGAACCTAGTGCTCGGCGAGCTGCGCGGGGGCGTGCTCACGGGTCTCCGGACGCGCCTCGGCGGGCGCGGGCGCGGGGGCCTCGGCCGGGGGAGCGGTCACCGTCGTCTCGCCGGTGACCGGTGGATCCTCGGCGATGCCGGAGGAGAGTCGTCGTCCCAGGCGCATGGCGGCCTCCGAGATGGTCCGAGCGTTCGTCCCGACCAGCGTCACCCAGCCCTCGCGCCCTGTCCAGGGGCGGGGACCGGTCGTCATGTGATCGACGCACGAACGCCGGCGTCACCGCCCGTGTGCCGGCCGTCCACCGCGCGCACTGTCGTACGCTGCGGCTCGCCGTCGACACCTGACCGTGACGACGGCGTCGGGGGGCAGTAGCTCAGCTGGTCAGAGCAGCGGACTCATAATCCGTCAGCCGTGGGTTCGAGCCCCACCTGCCCCACCCGCCCGCGAGGGTGCTGTCCGCGCGGGCGCCGCCGTCGGCGTTCCGCGAGCAGTTCGTGGGCGTCCTGCTCCCGCTCGCCATCCTCCCGGCCGTGGCGACGACCGCGCCTCCCGGCTCGCCGCCGTCTTCGTGACCGGGTGGATCGTGTTCCGCGCGCAGCAGCGCCGGGGCCTGCGCCCCGGGCGCCGTGGTGTGCAATGACACCGGAGGTCTGGCACCCTTTGTGACCATGGCGACCGTCGGCTTCCTGCACGTGGCGGCCGAGCACGTCGAGACCGCGCGCCGGCTGGTCGCCGAGCACGCGCCGGGGACCATCGACGTGCACCTCGTCGACGAGCGTCTGCTCGAGCCGACCGAGGACGCGCTGATACGTCTCGCGGCGCGCATCGGCGAGCTCATGGGACGCGACATCGACGCGCTGGTGTGCACGTGTCCGGCGCTGATCACCGACGCCGTCCGGATCGCTCAGCGCGCCGGGATCGCCGCCATGGGCCTGCCGGAGCTCGCCGCCCGCGCCGTCCCCGCGCTCACATCAGGTGCCAGGTGATCAGATCGTGGATCTCCGCGGCCTGCTCCTCGCCGCGGCACGTGATCTCGTAGAACGTCCGGCCGACCTGGATCGCGATGGTCCGCGCGAAGATCGGCTCGTCGTCGCGTGAGACGTAGGAGACGCTGACGATGCTCTTGTACGGCACCGTCGTGAGAGCGGACCGTCCGCCGGGGTAGGCGCGGTCGAACAGGAGCACGCGGCGGTTGGTCACGCCGCACAGCACGACCCCGGGGCCTTCCCCGGCGTAGGCGCCGTAGATGTGCTCCTCGGCCATCACGCTGTCGCGGACGACGTCGTAGTGGGCGCTCTCGTCGAAGGTCGGCATCGTCGACGACGAGGGACGGGGGCGCGGCAGGTGAGCCAGCGTCGCGCCCGTCCGATCGGTGGGCGAGAACGGCATGCGGCGGCCTGTCCTTTCGATCCGGGGACGGTTCGGTCGGGTCACCCCGCCATCCACGACGCTAGCGGCGGGTGAGGCCGCGAGTCGGCCACGGGTGAACACCGCCACCGCCGTCGGCGGCAATCACGTCTACCTGCCGTCAGCGATTGGGCCGTCTGGAGGAGAGCTGACGGGTGAATGTCCCCGGACCGCGTCAGTCGGGCCGACCGGTGAACGCCAGCCCGGCGCCCAGCCCGATCATCGCGAGGCCGCCGGCGCCGCCGACCGCGGCGAGGCGGCGCGGCGAGCGGGCGAACCACGTCCTGGCGTTGCCCGCGAGCACCACCCAGACGCTGTCGAAGGTCACCGCGATCGCGGCGAAGACCGCGCCGAGCACGGCGATCTGCCCGGCGACCCCGTGCGACCGGTCGACGAACTGGGGCAGGAAGGCCACGAAGAACACGACCGTCTTGGGGTTCATCGCGCCGACGACCACGCCGTCGGCCATCGACCGCACACCGCCGCGCGGCGGGTGCGTGGTGGCGAGCGCCGTCCACGCCGCATCGCGGCGCCGGATCGCCGCGACTCCGAGGTGGACGAGGTAGACCGCACCGACGAGCTTGATCACGGTGAAGGCGACGGCCGAGCGGGCGATCACCTCGCCCAGGCCGACGGCGACCACCACGATCTGCAGCGAGACCCCGGTCGCGTTGCCGACGACCGCGGCGAGCGCGCGCGCCCGCCCGGCCGACAACGCTCGCCCCACCGCGAACAGGACGCTCGGCCCGGGGATCGCGACGATCACCGCGGAGGCGAGGACGAAGGCCAGGAGGCCGGCGGGTGCCACGCCCGGATCGTGCGCCGGCGCCGGCCGGCCGTCACGCGAATTCTGGGGCCCGGTCGTAACGTCGCGTCGTGCGCCGACCGTCGTCCCTGGTGGAGGGCGCGCTCCTGGCGGTCGCGGTGCTCGGGGTCTCGTTCTCCGCCCCGCTGGCGACGGCCTCGGCGTTGCCCGGGCTGGCGATCGCCTTCTGGCGCACGGCGATGGCCGGCGCCGTGCTCGCGCCGGTGGTCGCGGTCGGGGGCGGGAGGCGACGCTTCCGGCGCCGCGACGCGACGACGTGTCTGGCCGCAGGCGCGCTCCTGGCCGTCCACTTCGGGACGTGGACCCCGAGCCTGGGCATGACCTCGGTGGCCGCCTCGACCGCGCTGGTGTGCACCGCGCCGCTGTGGACCGCCGTCCTCGACCGGCTGCGCGGCCACCGGGTGCCCGCAGGGGTCTGGGTGGGCGTCGCGGTCGCGCTGGTCGGGGTGCTCGTCGTCGCCGGGGTCGACCTCGACACCTCCGCGCGGGCGGTGGCCGGTGACGCGCTCGCCCTCGCGGGCGGGATGGCGATGGCCGGCTATCTCGTGGTCGGCGGCGCGGCCCGTGCCCGGCTCGACACCGCGACCTACACCCTCGCCTGCTACGGCGGCGCGGCCGTCCTGCTGCTGGTCGTCGGGCTCGTCGCCGGGGTCCCGCTCGGCGGCTACCCGGCCGTGGGGTGGCTGTTCCTGGTCGCGATCACGGTGTGCGGGCAGTTCCTGGGGCACTCGCTGTTCAACCGGGCGTTGCGCACCCTCGGCGCCTCGACGGTCGCCGTCGTCACGCTGCTGGAGGTGCCCGGGGCCGCGCTGGTCGCGGCGCTCTGGCTCGGTCAGGACCTCGCGGCGCCGACGGTGCTCGGCGTCGTCCTGCTGCTCGGCGGGGTCGCGCTCGTGACCCGGACCGACCGGCGCCCGGCCGGCCCCGGACCGTGACGCGGGCCGCGTGCGTCCCGACGACGTCACCCGCTGCAACCTCCGTGCAACGCGTGCGGTGCGGGTCCCCACCTGGTGAGGTGTCGTGTACGCCACACGCCACGGAGGTAGCACGTGACTCAGACGGTCGACCGTCCCCGCACCGACGCCGCACGCCGGGTGGACACCTGGCTGTCGGAGTTCTCCGAAGCCCTCTCCGCGCAGGACGCCGACCGGGTGGCCGGCCTGTTCGCGGCGGAGAGCTACTGGCGCGACCTCGTGTCGTTCACCTGGAACCTGATCACCGTCGAGGGCCCCGCCGGCGTCGCCGACCTCGTGCGCTCGGACGCCGCGCGCGGCGTCACGCCCGTGAGCTTCGAGGTCACCGGTGATCCCACCGAGGCGGACGGCGTCACCGAGGCCTGGCTGACGTTCGAGACCGCCGTCGGCCGCGGGACCGGGCACCTGCGCCTGGACGCCGACGACAAGGCGTGGACGCTGCTGACCACCCTCGACGAGATCAAGGGCCACGAGGAGCCGGCCAGCCCGAACGCCGACCGGCCCTTCGGCACCGAGCACGGCGCCAACCCCGACCGGATCACCTGGGCCGAGCAGCGCGAGAAGGAGGCGGCCGAGCTCGGTTACACCCGCCAGCCCGAGGTCGTCGTCGTCGGCGGTGGGCAGGGCGGGATCGCGCTCGGCGCCCGGCTGCGGCAGCTCGGCGTCGAGACGATCATCGTCGAGAGCAACGAGCGGGCGGGCGACTCGTGGCGCAAGCGCTACAAGAGCCTCGCCCTGCACGACCCGGTCTGGTACGACCACCTGCCCTACATCAAGTTCCCCGACAACTGGCCGGTCTTCTCGCCGAAGGACAAGATCGCCGACTGGCTCGAGATGTACGCGAAGGTCATGGAGCTCAACTACTGGGGCTCCACGACGGCGCAGAGCGCGACCTACGACGAGTCGACGGGTCAGTGGACCCTGACGGTCGACCGCGCCGGGGAGAAGGTCACCCTCACGCCCCGCCAGCTCGTGTTCGCCGTCGGGGTGTCGGGCAAGCCGAACATCCCGGACTTCCCGGGCCGGGACCGGTTCCAGGGCGAGCAGCAGCACTCCTCGCAGCACCCGGGCCCGGACGCCTACAAGGGCAAGAAGGTCGTGGTGATCGGGTCGAACAACTCCGCGTTCGACATCTGCGGCTCGCTGTGGGAGGTGGGCGCCGACGTCACGATGGTCCAGCGGTCCTCGACCCACATCATCCGCTCCGCCTCGCTGATGAAGTTCGCCCTGGGCGACCTCTACTCCGAGGAGGCGGTCAACAACGGGATCGACACCCGCACCGCGGACATGATCTTCGCGTCGCTGCCGTACCGGATCATGCACCGGTTCCAGAAGCCGGCCTACGACGCGACCCGGGAGGAGGACGCCGACTACTACCAGCGCCTCCGGGACGCCGGCTTCGACCTCGACTTCGGCGACGACGACTCCGGGCTGTTCATGAAGTACCTGCGCCGCGGCTCGGGCTACTACATCGACGTGGGCGCCGCCGAGCTGGTGTCCGAGGGCAAGGTCAAGCTCGCCAAGGGACAGGTCGCCGAGCTGACCGAGAACGAGGTCGTGCTCGACGACGGCACCCGCCTCGAGGCGGACCTCGTCGTCTACGCCACCGGCTACGGCTCGATGAACCAGCGGGCGGCCGACATCATCGGCCAGGAGATCGCCGACGCGGTCGGCAAGGTGTGGGGCCTCGGCTCGGACACCACCAAGGACCCCGGGCCGTGGGAGGGCGAGCAGCGCAACATGTGGAAGCCCACCCAGCAGGAGGCGCTGTGGTTCCACGGCGGCAACCTGCACCAGTCGCGCTTCTACTCGCTCTACCTCGCCCTGCAGCTCAAGGCGCGCCAGGTCGGCATCCCCACGCCGGTACACGGCCGCCAGGAGGTCCACCACACGTCCTGACCGCACCGTGTCGGGTCAGGGCGTGCGGACCGGGGAGGCGAGGACGACGTCCTCGGTCGCGGTCCGGTCCGGGCGGACGACGAGGCGGGCGGCGGCGGGGGAGTGGCCCACCGCGCCGGAGACCAGCAGGTGGTCGCCGGTGCCGGTGGTGTCGAGCCGTCGTAGGCCCCCGCCGGGTCCGCCACCGGCGCGCCCGGCCTCGCGGCCCGCGCCGTCGACCAGGGTCAGCGTCGCGCCGGGCACCGCGCGACCCTCGGCGTCGCGCACGACGCCGCGGACGCCGGGACGCTCGTCCTCCGGCGTGGTCCGCCGCCGGCGTGGTGGTGGTCGTCGTCGCCTCCGCGGCCTGCGGGCGGCCGGGGCGCACGAGCAGCCCGCACACCACCGCGCCGACGGTGAAGATCCGCGGCGGCCGTGGCGAACGCCGCGGAGTACCCGGTCACGGTCGCCGCGGCCGGCGCGCCACCCGCGGTGAGCGCGGCGGCCGCCGCGGTGCCGGCGATGCTCGAGAGCAGCGCGGTGCCGACCGACCCGCCGACCTGCTGCATCGTGTTCACCGTCGCGGACGCGACGCCGGCGTCGCGCGGCGTCGACCCCGAGGGTCGCGGTGTTGATCCCGGTCGACATCGCGGTGCCCATGCCCAGGCCCAGGAGGATCAGCGAGGGCAGGACGCCGCCGACGTAGGAGCTGTCGACGTCGAGGCGCGCGAGCAGGCCATCGCGACCGCGCCGAGCGTGAGACCGGCCGCCACCAGGGGGCTGGGCCCGAAGCGCGGCAGCAGGGTCGAGGGCACCGTCGTCGAGGCCGTGACGATCGAGGCGACCATCGGGAGGAACGCGACGCCGGTGAGGACGGGGGAGAACCCGAGGCTGCGCTGCAGGTAGAAGGTCAGGAACAGCGACACCGCGAACATCCCCGACGTCGAGGACGAGGATCGCCAGGTAGGCCCCGCCGCGGGTCCGGTCGAGGATCACCCGCAGCGGCAGCAGCGGGGCGCGGACCTTGCGCTGGAGCAGCACGAACGCGGCGAGGAGCAGACGCCGCCCGCCAGGAAGCCGGAGACCAGCGGGGAGCTCCAGCCGGCCGTCTCCGCCTCGGCGAGACCGAAGACCAGGCAGAACAGGCCGGCGGACGCGGTCGCGGTGCCGGCGAGGTCCAGGTGCGGGCGCTGCTGCGAGCCGAGCGGGGGCAGCAGGACCAGGGCGCCGACCATCGCCACGACGGCGAACACGGCGTTGACGTACATGCACCAGCGCCAGTCGACGTACTCGGTGAGCACGCCGCCGAGCAGCAGGCCGGTCGCGGCTCCGGAGCCGGCGATCGCCGAGAACACGCCGAACGCGCGCGCCCGGTCCCGGCCGCCGGGGAACGTCGTGGTCAACAGCGACAGGGCCGCCGGGGCGAGGAGCGCGCCGAAGAGCCCCTGGGCGGCGCGGGCGATGATCAGCATCTCCACGTTCACGGCCGCGCCGCCGACCATCGAGGCGACGGCGAACCCGGCCAGCCCGGTCACGAAGGCGCGCCGGCGACCGAACAGGTCGGACATGCGCCCGCCGAGCAGCAGCAGGCTCCCGAACGCCAGGGCGTAGGCGGTGACGATCCACTGGCGCTGCGCGTCGCTGAAGACGAGGTCGGCCTGGGCCGAGGGCAGGGCGATGTTCACGATGGTGTTGTCGAGCACCACCATGAGCTGGGCGACGCCGATGACGCCCAGGATCGCCCAGCGCCGGCGCCCGGCGGCGACGGCAGGAGCGGCGGCGGCGTGCGTGCTCATGGGCGGGAGACCGTTCTGTGGCGGGATGGGGAGATCGACCGGTGGGGGACGGCGTCGTCCCGACGCTATGACCTCAACCCGGGTCGACCGCCAGTCGATTCCCGGTTCGGCCGCCGGGGCCGGGGGGAAACGCAGGAGCATGGAGTACACGAAACTCGGTACGACCGGCACCGATGTCTCCCGCATCTGCCTGGGCGCCATGAGCTACGGGATCCCCGAGCGCGGCGGCCACCCGTGGTCGCTGGGCGCGGACGAGGCGCGGCCCTTCTTCGCCACGGCCCTCGAGGCCGGCATCAACTTCTTCGACACCGCCGACGTCTACTCCGACGGCACCAGCGAGGAGATCACCGGACGCTGGCTCGGGGAGATGGCCGAACCGCGACGAGATCGTCCTCGCCACCAAGATCTTCATGCCGATGCGCAAGGGCCCGAACGCCGGCGGCCTGTCGCGCAAGGCGATCATGAGCGGTATCGACGCGTCGCTGCGACGGCTCGACGTCGACTACGTCGACCTCTACCAGATTCACCGCTGGGACTACGACACGCCGATCGAGGAGACCCTCGAGGCGCTGCACGACGTGGTGAAGGCGGGCAAGGCCCGCTACCTCGGGGCGTCGTCGATGTGGGCGTGGCAGTTCGCGAAGGCCCTGGCCCTGCAGGACGCCAACGGGTGGGCGCGCTTCGTGACCATGCAGGACCACTACAACCTGCTCTACCGCGAGGAGGAACGCGAGATGCTCCCGCTCTGCCAGGACGCGGGCGTCGGCGCGATCCCGTGGAGTCCCCTCGCACGCGGCAAGCTCACCCGCGACTGGGACACGACGACCGACCGCGCCGAGACCGACGAGTTCGGCAAGTCGCTCTACCAGGACTCCGACCGCCACATCGTCGAGAAGGTCGCCGAGATCGCCGAGAAGCGCGGCGTCACCCGCGCCCAGGTCGCCCTCGCGTGGGTGGCCAACCGGCCGGCGTGTCACCGCCCCGATCGTCGGCGCGACCAAGGAGCACCACCTCACCGACGCGATCGCCGCCGTCGACCTGCAGCTCGACGACACCGAGACCGCCGAGCTCGACGAGCTCTACACCCCGCGCGGGATCGCCGGGCACCGTTAGGGGCGGACGCGCCCGAGGACGGCCTGCGCCATCCGGAGGTGGACGTCGTCGACCATCTCGCCGTCGACGACGCCGACCCCCGAGCGACCTGCCTCGAGAACGGCGCGGGCGTGGGTGACCTCGTCGTCGGTCGGCGTGAACGCGTCGTGGGCGAGGGCGACCTGCGACGGGTGGATGCAGATCTTGCCGTCGTAGCCGAGGTCGCGACCCTGCGCGGCGTCGACCCGGAAGGCCTCGGCGTCCTTCGCGGCGACCACCGTCTGGTCCAGGGCTCCGACCCCGGCCAGGGCGGCGGCCAGCACCACCTCGCTGCGCGCCCACAGCACCTCCTGCCCGCCCGCGGTGCGACGCCCGCCCACGGAGGCGATGTAGTCCTCGGCGCCGAAGTACGCGGCGAGCAGACCGTCCATGAGCTCCCGGCACCGCGCGACGCCGCGGGCGGTCTCGAGCCCACCGATGATCGCCATGTCGTCACGCCGCAGCCGGGTGCGCACGTCGGCGATCTGCTCGGGTGACTCCAGCTTCGGCAGCACGAGGCCGTGCGCGGCGGAGCCGGCCACCGCGGCGACGTCGTCGGCGTACCAGGGGGTTCCCGGCGCGTTGACCCGGATCAGCACGAGGGTGTCCCCGGCCGGGAGTGCGGCGACGGCGTCCACCGCGATCGTCCTGGCGGTCTCCTTGTCGCCGGCGGCGACCGCGTCCTCGAGGTCGACCGCGACGGCGTCGGGCGCCGAGCGGGGCACCTTGGCCACCATGTCGGCGCGCATCCCCGGCACGAACAGCAGGCTGCGCGGGACCCTCACTCCGCCGGCCGCCGGTGCATCAGCCCCGTCCGCCGGCACCGGCAGACGAGCTCGTCGCGCTGGTTGCGGGCCCGGTGCTCGAAGACCACGAGCCCGGCGTCCGGTCGCGAGTTCGAGGCGCGGGCGGAGATCACCTCGGTCTCCACCCGCACGGTGTCGCCCTGGAACACGGGCTTCGGGAACACGACGTCGTCGAGCCCGAGCTGGGCGACGATGGTGCCCAGGGTCAGCTCGTGCACCGAGAGCCCGACGACCAGGGCCAGGGTGAACATGCTGTTGACCAGCGGGCGTCCGAACTCGGTGCCCGCCGCGTAGGCGTGGTCGAGGTGCAGCGGCGCCGGGTTCATGGTCATCGTCGTGAAGAGGACGTTGTCGGTCTCGGTGACCGTCCGCCGGGTGGCGTGCTCCACGACCCGGCCGACCTCGAGCTCCTCGAACCACAGACCGCTCACCGGGCTGAGGTTCCCACCGCGCTCGCCAGGGTGTCGAGGCTCGACGGGTCGTCGAGCGCGCTCGTGTCGCTGCGCGCCTCGCCGTGGAGCACGACCTCCCGCATCAGCCGACGCATGATCTTGCCGGTGCGCGTCTTGGGCATGGCGGTCGTGACGATCACGCGGTCCGGGCGCGCGATGCCGCCGATGGTGTCGCCGACCAGGCGGATCACCTCGTCGGGGACACCCTCGCTGTCGCCCTCCGAGAGCGTCACGAACGCGATCGGGACGGTGCCCTTGGTGTCGTCGGGCACCCCGACCACGGCGGCCTCGACGACGCGCGGATGGGTGGTGACGACGGCCTCGATCTCCATGGTCGAGAGCCGGTGCGCGGCGACGTTGATGACGTCGTCGGCGCGCCCGAGCACCCAGAGGTGCCCGTCGGCGTCGACGACCGCCTCGTCGTTGGTCGCGTAGCGGCCCGGGAAGCGCCCGAAGTAGGTGCTCAGGTAGCGCTCGTGGTCGTCCCACACGGTGCGCGCCAGGGTCGGGAACGGGCGCGTCATGACGAGGTTGCCCTTGACCCCGGGCGGCAGGGAGGTGCCGTCGTCGTCGACGACGTCGTAGGCGTGCCCGGGAAGGACGGTGCCCGTCGAGCCGGCCTTGAGGTCGTCGACCCCGGCCACCGGATAGGTCCAGGTCGAGCCGGTCTCGGTCTGGCCGTAGGCGTTGACGACCGGCACGTCGAGGGTCTCCGTCGCCCACGTGAACGTCTCGCCGTCGAGCGGCTCGCCCTGCACGGTGATCAACCGCAGGAGGGGGAGCGGGTGCGCGGCGGCGAGATCGTCACCGAACTTGCGCAGCATCCGCAGGACGGTCGGGGCGCACAGCACCTGGGTCACGGCGTGGCGGGCGCAGACGTCGTAGAACCGCGACGGCCCCGGGGTGTCCAGGGCGCCCTCGTAGCAGGCGATCGTCGAGCCGTGGGACAGCCCGCCGACGACGGCCTGGATGGGGAAGGTCAACCACCCGACGTCGGCGGCGACCCAGTAGACGTCGTCGCCCTCGGGTCCGGCCTGCCAGTGGGTGTTGGCCCAGGTGCCGAGCAGGAAGCCGCCCACCGAGTGCACGACGCCCTTGGGGCGTGACTCGGTGCCGCTGGTGAAGATCAGGAACGCGGGCTCGTTGGGATCGAGCGCCACGGTGTCGCAGCCCTCGGGGTGGGCCGCGACGAGCTCGGCGTAGGACGTCTCGCCCTCGAGGAGCGGGACACCGGTCCCGGTGCGGTCGACGACGACGGTGTGCTCCACGACCGGCGCGTCCGACCCGGACGACGGGGCGAGCCCCGCCCGCAAGGTCTCGAGCAGCGGGACCGGCTTGCCGCGGCGGTAGATGGCGTCGGCGACGACGACCACCTTCGCCCGCGCCGCGGCCAGCCGCGAGGCGACGGCGTCGCGCCCGAAACCGGAGAACAGCACGGTGTAGATGGCGCCGATCTTGTTGCAGGCGTGGATCGCGGTGAACGCCTCGACGAGGTTGGGCATGTAGATCGCGACGACGTCACCGCGCCCGACCCCGAGGGCGATGAGTCCGGCGCCGAGCCGGGAGACCTCGTCGGCGAGCTCCGCGTAGGTCACCGTGCGGGTGTCGCCGGGCTCGCCCTCCCAGACCACGGCGGGCTTGTCCGCGGTGGCCGGGTCCTCGGCCCACCGGTCGACGCAGTTGTCGGCGACGTTGATCAGCCCGCCGTCGAAGTAGCGGAAGTCGCCCAGCTCGCCGGTGCGCACGGTGTCCCAGCGCCGCAACCACCGGTGCTGCTCGGCGACCCAGACCCAGTAGTCGTCGGGGTCGGCGTCGTGCAGGGCGCGGGCGTGCGCGATGTCCTCGGTCCGGCCGGCGGAGCGCCACTTCTCGGGCAGCGGGAGGAGGGGCGCGGAGATCAGCGCGCCCAGGGTGTCGCGATCATCCATGATCGTCTCCTAAGGGGACACGGAGCGCAGCGGAGCTGGGCTACACGGGGCTGACGAGATGGTGGCGGCGCGGGCCGGACCGGGTCCAGCCGTCCGCGTGGCGCAGGCGGGCGAGGAGCTCCGCGCGCAGCTGCTCGCCGGGCACGACCGCGTCGACGACGAGGTCGGAGGCCATCCGCAGGAGGTTGACGTCGGCGCGCTGCTCCGCGGTGCGGGCCTCGACGAACTCGGCGCGCTCGTCCTCGTCCTCGATCTCGGCGATCTTGCCGGCGTAGACGGCGTTGGTGGAGGCCTCGGGCCCCATCGCGCCGATCGCGGCGCTGGGCAGCGCGATCGTCGCGCGCGGCTCGAAGCCCGGCGCGCACATCGCGTAGAAGCCCGCGGCGTAGGCCTTGCGCAGCACGATCGAGAACTTCGGGACCTCGGCCGAGGCCATCGCCGCGATCATCTTCGCGCCGTGGCGGATGATGCCCTGGCGCTCGACGGCGACGCCGACCATGAAGCCGGGCACGTCCTGCAGGAACAGCAGCGGGATGTTGAAGGCGTCGCAGAGCGAGATGAACCGGGTGGCCTTGTCCGCGGAGTCGACCTGGATGGCGCCGCTGCGCACCTGGGGCTGGTTGGCGACCAGCCCGACGACCCGGCCGCCGAGGCGGGCGAGGCCGACCACGATCTCCTGGGCCCACCCGGGCTTGAACTCGAAGAACGTGCCGCCGTCGACGAGCCGGTCGATCACCTCGATGATGTCGTATCCGACGTTCGGGTCCTCGGGGACGACGCCGTCCCAGCCCGCGGTCTCCGGTTCGCACGGCTCGGCGTCGGCGGGCCGGCGGGTCCAGTCGTCGGGGAGGTAGCCGAGCAGCAGGCGCGCGGCGGCCACGGCCTGCCAGTCCTCGTCGAAGACCTCGTCGCCGCAGCCGGAGACCTCGGCGTGCATCCGCGCGCCGCCCATCTCCTCGGCGGTGGTCTTCTCGCCGGTGACCTTCTCGGCCACCCGCGGTGACGCCAGGTACATCGAGGCCTGCCCGTCGACCATGCCGACCCAGTCGGTGAACGCGGGCATGTAGGCGCCGCCGGCCGCCGACGGGCCGTGCAGGCAGCAGATCTGCGGGACCCGGCCGGACAGGGCGACCTGCAGCTGGAAGATCCGTGAGGCGCCGCGGCGTCCGGGGAAGAAGCCCATCTGCTCGGTCAGGCGACCGCCCGCGGAGTCGACGAGGTACACGACCGGGAGCAGGTCGCGGTCGGCGCGCTCCAGGATGCGGATCTGCTTCTCGCACGTCAGCTCGCCCCACGAGCCGGCCTTGACGCCGAAGTCGTGGGCGATCACCGCGACCGGCCGGCCCTCGACGGTGCCCACCCCGGTGACCACCCCGTCGGCGGGCATGCCGGAGTTCAGGTTCGCGGCCAGCAGCCCGTCCTCGACGAAGCTGTCCGGATCGAGCAGCACGGCCAGGCGGTCGCGCGGCGAGAGCTTCCCGGGCCAACGGCTGGTGTCCCCGCCGGCGCGTGCCGTGTCCGCCGCGGCCAGGACCTCGTCGCCCGAGGGAGGTGCCGGCGGCCCGGGGGGATGGGCCGCCGACACCTCCCACGGACGACGAGCGTCGTGGGCGGGCGCCGTGCTCACGGGACCAGTCGCTTCGAGAGGATCTCGAGCTGGATCTCGTCGGTGCCGCCGCCGATCCGCAGGATCCGCACGTCGCGGTAGTGCCGCACGACCGGGGTCTCCTCGAGGTAACCGGCGCCGCCGAAGAGCTGGACCGCCTCGTCGACGATCCACGACGCGGCCTTGCCGGCGAAGTACTTGGCCGCGGCCACCGAGCGTCCGGTGTCGGGATGGCCCGCGTCGAGCCGGTCGGCGGCCTGGTAGGTCAGCACCCGGGCGGCGTCGAGCTCGACCTCCATCGCCGCGATCCGGTGCCGGATGGTCTGCAGGCCCGCCAGCGGGGTCCCGGCCACCTCCCGGCCGCGCACGTACTCGGTGATCATCGTGATGGCCTCGGCGGCGTGCCCGATGCCCATCGCCGCGAGGGCGACGCGCTCGAGCTGGAAGGCATCCATGATCTGGTAGAAGCCGCGGTCGACGCCCCCGAGTACGGCGTCCTCGGGCAGCGTGACGCCGTCCAGGACCACCTCGCGGGTGTCGGAGGAGTGCCATCCGAGCTTCTTCAGCGGCGCGCCGACCGACAGTCCCGGGGTGCCGGCGGGGACCACGAACGTCGTGATGCCGCGGTGCCCGGCGTCGGCGTCGGTCTTGGCGCCGACGACGAGGACGTCGGCGAGTCCTGCGTTGGTGATGTACATCTTGGTGCCGTCGAGGACCCAGCCCTCCTCGGTGCGCCGCGCGCGGGTCGTGATGCCGGCGACGTCGGAGCCCGCCCCCGGTTCGGTGACCGCGATCGCCGCGACGGCCTGGCCGGCGGCCAGGGCGGCGACCCACTGCTCGCGCTGGTCGGCGGTGCCGTGGCGGATCAGGTGGGGGGCCGCCATGTAGGCGCTGACGAGGGCGCCGACGGCGATGCCGCCGCAGGCGCGGGAGAGCTCCTCGGCGAGCACGGCGACCGCCGTGGCCTCGCCCCCGTCCCCGAACGAGCCGCCGAACTCCTCCGGGGTCAGCAGGCCGAGCAGGCCGGCGTCGCCCATCTCCTTCCACAGCCGCTCCGGCGGGTGTCCGGCACGCTCGGACTCCTCCACGACCGGGCGCACCCGCTCGTCGGTGAACGCCCGGCAGGCGCGCCGGAAGTCCTCGTGGGCCTCGCCGAGCTCGTACGCCACGCTTCTCCCATGATCGAGTCCGGTCTATCGACCGACCGGTCGGACGAACGTATGCTGCCTCACAGGGTGGGGTCAAGCTCTAGGGTCGCGGGATGGGGGCGGATGTCGCAATGAGTCGGGCCGACGAGCAGCGACGGCGCATCCTCGCAGCAGCCGTCGTCGTGTTCAGTCGCCAGGGCTACCGGGCGACCTCGATGAACGACGTCGCAGCCGGGGTGGGGCTGTCGAAACCGGCGCTCTACCACTACGTGCGCACCAAGCAGGACCTCCTCGTGCAGATCTACGAGGAGGTGCTGGACGAGAGCCTGCACAGCGCCCGGGAGATCGTGGCCGCGGCGTCGACGCCCCTCGAGGCGGTGCGCGCGCTGATCGTCGAGCGCGTCGCCTACACCTGCGAGCACCAGAACCTCCTCAAGATCTGTTTCGAGGAGGAGTCCGAGCTGCCGCCCGAGCTCGCCGAACCGATCCTCGAGCGTCGCCGCGCCTTCGAGGACGTCGTTCTCCAGGCCGTCCTGGCCCACCTCGCCACCACGGGCGCGAACCCGGCGATGAATCCCAAGGCCTACGTCAACACCTGTCTCGGGGCCGCGAACTGGGTCTACAAGTGGTACGACCCGGCGGGGGCGCAATCACCGCGCGAGCTCGGTGCCGAGATCGCCTCGGTGCTGCTCGCGGTCCTGATCTGACAGGTCCCCCGGAGGGGGTCGCGCGTTCCGGGGGTCCGCGGAACCCTGCCGCAGGAACCCTGCCGCGAGCGCCGCCTCAGACCTCGACCGGGACGGACTCCGGGAGGACGACGTCCTGGCGCGCGCCGGTGGGGCCGAGGGTCACGCGCCAGGCGACCGGTTGGTGGCCCGGGGCCACGGCGATCGCGAGGTAGCCGCCCGCCTCCCGGGCCGACACGCGGTACACCCCGCCGCCCCCGGTGCGGTCCCGGTCGATCTGGGCGCCGGCCCCGTCGACGAGCGTGACGGTGGCGCCGGTGATCACCCGTCCGCGGGGGTCGAGCACGCGGCCGGTGGCGCCCGGACCGACCAGTGCCGCGGCCGGGAGCCGGATCGGCGTGGTGACCGGGACGTCGTCGGGGCCGTGCCTCGGGATTCGCGTCGTGACCGCGGTCGTGCTCGGGCCCTGGTCCGTCGTGACCGCCTCGACGCCGACCGGGTCGAGCGTCGCGCCGTCGGAGGCGAGCTCCGCGCTGCGGGCCTCGAGGCCCGACTGGGTGCGCAGGGGGAGCTCCTTCAGGAACAGGAGCACCACGAAGGCGACGGCCACGATGCCCGCGGCCACGAGGAACACGAGGTCCATCGAGTCCGAGAACCCGACCAGGAAGGGTCGCGCGAGCCGCGGGTCCATCTGCTGGAGCACCGAGGAGTCCTGCAGCACCGACGCGCCCGCGGCGGCGGGATCGGTCGCCAGCCGGTTCACGGGGTTGGCGAGCACCGCCGGGTCGGTCGCCGCGGCCTGGTACGCGGCCGTCGGGGCGATCGCGGCGAAGGCGCCGGCGATCTTGTCCTGCAGCGTGGAGAACAGGATGGACAGGAACACCGCGGTGCCCAGGGTGCCGCCGAGCTGGCGGAACATCGTCGACGACGACGTCGTCACGCCCATGTCGCGGGCGGGCGCGGCGTTCTGCACCGCCAGGGTCAGCGTCTGCATGCAGTTCCCGACGCCGAGGCCGAACAGCAGCATGTAGAGGTCGACCTCCCACAGCGCGGAGTCCGCGCCGACGCGGGAGAACATCAGGACCATCGCCACGACCATGAGGGCGGTCCCGACCACCGGGAAGATCTTGTACCGACCGGTGCGCGACGTCAGCTGGCCGGAGAAGACCGACCCGATCATCAGGCCGAGCACGAGCGGCAGCATCAGCAGGCCGGACTCGGTCGGCGTCGCGCCGCGCACGATCTGCAGGTACTGCGGGAGCAGGGCGATGCCCCCGAACATCCCCATGCCCACGACGACGCCCGCGATCGAGGTCAGGCTGAACGTCGGGTTGCGGAACAGGCGCATCGGCAGCAGCGCGTCGTCGCCCGCCGCCCGCTCGACGAGGACGAAGGCGACCAGCCCGACCACGGCGATCGCGAGGCAGCTCAAAGAGGAGGCGGAGCTCCAGCCCCACTCGCGGCCCTGCTGGGCGACGAGCAGCAGCGGGACGATCGCGACGACGAGGCCGACGGCACCGAGCCAGTCGATGCGCGCAGGGCGCTTCGTGTGCGGGATGTTGAGGACCTTCGTCACGACGACCAGGGCGACCAGGCCGATCGGGATGTTGACCAGGAACACCCAGCGCCACCCCTCGATGCCGAGGATCGTGCCCGCGCCGGCGAACGCCCCGCCGATCAGCGGCCCGATGACGCTCGAGGTGCCGAAGACCGCGAGGAAGTAGCCCTGGTATCGGGCGCGCTCCCGCGGCGCGACGATGTCGCCGAGGATCGCCAGGGCCAGCGACATCAGTCCGCCGGCGCCGAGGCCCTGGATCGCGCGGAAGGCGGCCAGCTCGTACATCGAGGTCGAGATCGTGCACAGCAGCGATCCGACGAGGAACACCGAGATCGCGGTGAGGAACAGCGGCTTGCGTCCGAAGAGGTCGGACAGCTTGCCGTAGATCGGCGTCGAGATCGTCGCGGTGATCAGGTATGCCGTGGTCGCCCATGCCTGCAGGTCGAGGCGGTGCAGGTCGTCGGCGATCGTGCGGATCGACGTCGAGACGATGGTCTGGTCGAGCGCGGCCAGGAACATCCCGAGCATCAGGCCGCCCAGGATCGTGAGGAATCTGGCGGTGCGAGAGGCGACCGGAGGCGTCGGCGGGCGCCGCGGGTGCGGGCCTGCGGGCGAGGGCGTGCGTGCTCACGGTGACGTGTCCTTCACGGGGGAGGCGGTGACGGTGCCGGGGTGGGAGCGGTCGAGGTCGGCGGCGAGGCGGTGGACGAGCTCGCCGAGCCGCACGAGGTCGCCCTCGGGCCAGTGCGCGGTCAGCGCCGCGAGCTTCTCGGCGCGCCGCGCGCGGTGCGCCTCGAAGGTCCGCCGGCCCAGGTCGGTGGCGCCGAGGACGGCGGCGCGCCCGTCGGCCTGGTCGGCGCGACGTTCGACGTAGCCGACCCGTACGAGCGCCGCGATCTGCCTGCTGACCGTCGAGGGGTCGGACCGGACGGTCTCCGCGAGCGCCTTCGCGCGGAGCGGCCCGGTGGTCACCAGCACGGCGAGCAGGGCGTACGCCGCGCGCTCGACGTCACCGGTGGCGTGGTGGCCGGCGCGGTCCATCCGCTTGAGGAGACCGATCAGCTCGCCGGCCAGCCGGTCGGCGTGGACCCGGCGGGAGTCCGGAACGGCGCTCGCGGCGACGAGCGTGTCGTCGACGGGCACGGCGCTCACCCCACCTTCTTGGATGTACGAACCAATCAAATGATGGGAACATACATCTTTCTGAGGAGCGTGGCTCGGCGGCGCGCTGTCTCGCGCGCCACACGCCCGCGGTCAGGCCCGGCGGAGCGCCGCCCGGACGTCGGTCTTGAGCACCTTGCCCACGGTCGAGCGGGGAGATCCGCCCAGAACTCGACCTGCTTGGGGGCCTTCACGCTGCCGATCCGTGCCTTGACGAACGCGGTGAGCTCGTCGGCGGTGACCGCGACGTCGGGCTGGAGCTGGACGACGGCGGTGACCCGCTCGCCCCACTTCTCGTCGGGCAGACCGACGACCGCACAGTCGCGCACGGCGTCGTGGGCCATGAGGGCCTGCTCGACCTCGGCGGAGTAGACGTTGAACCCGCCGGTGATGACCATGTCCTTCGCGCGGTCGACGATGAACAGCACGTTGTCCTCGTCGAGGTAGCCGATGTCGCCGGTGTGGTGCCACCCGTGTGCGGAGACCTCGGCCGTCGCCTCGGGATCGCGGTAGTAGCCCGCCATCACCAGCGAGCCGCGGATGACGATCTCGCCCCGCTCACCCGTCCCGAGCAGGGCCCCGTGTTCGTCCATGATCGCGACGGTGACCAGCGGCGACGGCCGGCCCGCCGAGGCGAGGCGCTCGGTGGCGATCGAGCCGTCCGGTCGAAGGTGGTCGGCGGGCGCCATCGTCGAGACCATCATCGGCGCCTCGGACTGGCCGAACAGCTGCGCCATGACCGGCCCGATCCGGAGGATCGCCTCCTCGAGGCGCGCCACCGACATCGGCGCGGCGCCGTACCAGAAGCAGCGCAGCGAGCTGAGGTCCGTGGTGTCCAGCGCCGGGTGGCCGAGCAGCATGTAGATCAGCGTCGGCGGCAGGAACGTGTGCGTGACGCGGTGGCGCTCGACCAGCGCGAGGAACGCCCCGACATCGGGCCTGGCCATCACGACGACCTCGCCGCCACACGCCATCACCGGGAAGCAGAGCACCCCCGCGGCGTGGGTCAGCGGCGCGAGCGCGAGGTACACCGGCCGGTCGGCGAAGGGATAGCTCATCAGCGTGACCGCCGACATCGCCTCGAGGTTGCGGTCGGTGAGCATGACGCCCTTGGGGCGCCCGGTGGTGCCGCCCGTGCCGACGAGGGCGACGACGTCGTCCGGGGGTGCGGCCTCGGCCGGGGCGTCGCCGGCCGCCGCGGCGAGCCAGTCGTCGAAGCCCGGGGCGGCACCCTCGGGACCGTCCAGGCACACGAGGGTGCGCAGGGCCGGGAGCGAGCCCGCGATCTCGGCGACCAGCGGGGCGAACCCGCGCTGGAACACCAGGGCGGCGCAGTCGAAGAGCTCGAGCAGCTCGCGGTTCTCCGCAGCGCCGTTGCGCGGGTTGACCGGGCACCACACCGCCCCGGCCCGCGCGATGCCGAACACGCACGCGAACGCCGTCGGGTCGTTGGCCGACAGGATGCCGACCTTGTCCCCGGGGCGGACGCCCGAGCGCCGCAGGGCCCGGGCGACCGCATGGCTGAGGTCGACGACGTCGCCGTAGGACAGCGACGCCCCGTCGAGCGTCAGGCAGGGGGCGCTGCGCCCGAGTGAGGCTCCCTTGTCCAGGTAGGAGGTGAGGGACATGTCAGTCGGAGACGGCCCCGGTCCTGCCGTGCGCGGTCCTCATCTCACATCCCCATCCCGCCGTCGACGGGCAGGGCGACGCCGTTGACGAACCGGGACGCGTCGGAGGCCAGGAAGACGGCGGCGTCGGCGATGTCGGACACCTCGCCGAGACGCCCGGACGGCGTGAGCTCGACGACCGCGCCGACGGCCGCCTCCGGGCTCTCGAACAACCCGAGTCCCGCGGTCTCGACGGCGAGCTTCATGCCCATGTCGGTGGCGACCAGGCCGGGGTAGAGGCAGTTGACCCGGACCCCGTAGCCGAGCTTGCCCGACTCCATGGCGGCCACGCGGGTGAGCCGGTCGACCCCGGACTTCGTCGCCGAGTACCCGGCGATGGCGGGGAAGGCGATGCTGGCCGCGACCGACGCCAGGTTGATGATCGCGCCGCCCTGGCCGGCGGGCCCGCCCGGGCGCATCGCCCGGAAGCCGTGCTTGATGCCGAGCATCGTGCCCAGCAGGTTCACGTCGAGCATCCGGCGGATGTCGTCGGGCTCGGTGTCGACGAGCAGGGCGGTGACCTCGAGGCCGGCGTTGTTGACCACGACGTCGAGGCCGCCGAGCTCGGTGACCGTGTGGGCGACCGCGGCCTCCCACTGGGCGTCGTCGGTGACGTCGAGCTCGACGAAGCGCGCGGTGCCGCCCGGTCCGGAGATGCCGGCGGCGGTCTGCTCGCCGACGTCCTTGCTGACGTCGGCGATCATCACCGCCGCCCCCGCCGCCGCCATGGCGGTGGCCATCCCCGCCCCGAGGCCCCGCGCGCCGCCGGTGATCAGGACCTTGCGCCCGGTCAGTGCGAACGCGCTCATGAGGTGTCCTCCCGCTGGCACTGCGGCGTGCCGGCCGGCCGCGCACTGCGACCCAGGTCACAACGTAGGGAGAGGCTCGGACGATCGTCAACGCGCCGCGGGCGGCCCTGACTGTCTACAACTCTTCCCGCTTGCGTCGGTTTCTTGTAGAGTCTGCGACGCACGACAGAGGAGGACCTCCCGTGACCGTTCTCGACGACGCGCCGGCCACCACGCCCGACGACGCCACCGCGACCGCGCCCCCCGTGCCGTCGGTGGACTTCGACACCGCGCCCGACCGGTACCGCCACTGGCGCTACGAGGTCGACGGCGAGACCGCCTGGGTCTACCTCGACGTCGCCGAGGACGGCGGGATCGTGCCGGGGTACGAGCTCAAGCTGAACTCGTACGACCTCGGCGTCGACATCGAGCTCTACGACCTCACCCAGCGGTTGCGCTTCTCGCACCCCGAGGTCCACTCGGTCGTGCTCACCAGCGGCAAGGACTCGAACTTCTGCGCCGGGGCGAACATCCGGATGCTGGCGGCGTCGAGCCACCCGTGGAAGGTGAACTTCTGCAAGTTCACCAACGAGACCCGCAACGGCATCGAGGACATGAGCGCCCACTCGGGCCAGACCTGGGTGGCGGCGCTCAACGGCACCGCGGCCGGCGGCGGCTACGAGATGGCGCTGGCCTGCGAGACGATCCTGCTGGTCGACGACCGCTCGAGTGCGGTGAGCCTGCCCGAGATCCCGCTGCTGGGCGTGCTGCCCGGCACCGGGGGGCTGACGCGGGTCACCGACAAGCGCGGCGTCCGCAAGGACCGCGCCGACGTCTTCGCCACCAAGAGCGAGGGCTTCGGCGGGCGCAAGGCCGTCGACTGGAAGCTCGTCGACGAGGCCGTCCCGCGCAAGAAGTGGGACGAGACGGTCCGGGAGCGCGCCGCCACCGCCGCCGAGGGCTCGCACCGCCCCACCGAAGGCGCGGGCGTCGACCTGCCCCCGCTGCAGCGCGAGGTCACCGGGGACGCCATCCGCTACCCCCACGTCCGCGCGGAGATCGACCGCGACGCCCGCACCGCCACCATCACGGTGCTCGGCCCCGAGCCGACCGCGGTGCCCGAGTCGCTCGAGCGCATCCACGCCCTCGGCGCCGACTTCTGGCCGCTGGCCATGACGCGCGAGCTCGACGACCTCATCCTGCGGCTGCGCACCAACGAGCTCGAGATCGGCACCTGGCTGATCAAGACCGCGGGCTCGATCGAGGGTGCGCTCGCCTTCGAGCGCACCATCGCCGAGCACTCCGGGTCCGACTGGCTGGTCAACGAGATCCGGCACTACTTCAAGCGCACGCTCAAGCGCCTCGACGTCACCAGCCGCACGCTGATCGCGCTGATCGAGCCGGGCAGCTGCTTCGCCGGCGCCCTGCTCGAGCTGGCCCTGGCCTGCGACCGCCAGTACATGCTCGAGGGCACGTTCGAGGACCGCGACGAGGAGCAGGACCCGGCGCAGATCGTGCTCACCGCGTCCAACTTCGGCGCGTTCCCGATGGGCAACGGCCTGACCCGGCTGCAGTCCCGGTTCCACGGCGACGCCGAGACCCTCGCGGCGCTCGAGCCGGGGTCGCGGTTCACCGGCGCCGAGGCCGAGGAGGCCGGTCTGGTCACCGACGCCCCGGACGACATCGACTGGGAGGACGAGATCCGCATCCTGCTCGAGGAGCGCGCCTCGCTGAGTCCCGACGCCCTGACCGGCATGGAGGCCAACCACCGGTTCGTCGGCCCCGAGACCATGGAGACGCGGATCTTCGGGCGCCTCACGGCGTGGCAGAACTGGATCTTCGTCCGACCGAACGCCAGCGGGCCCGACGGTGCCCTGCGCAAGTACGGCACCGGCCGCAAGGCCGACTTCGACAAGAAGCGGGTGTGACCACATGACCAGCGCTCGACCGAAGATCGATTTCGACTCGAAGATCCCGAACAACGTCGACCTCGCGTCGGACCGCAAGCTGCAGCGCGCCCTCGAGCGCTGGCAGCCGAACTTCCTGGACTGGTGGGCCGACATGGGCCCCGCGGTCGACACGAAGGACGTCTACCTGCGCACCGCGGTCGACGTGGGGCGCGAGGGGTGGGCGCACTTCGACCACGTCCCCATGAACGAGTACCGCTGGGGTGTCTTCCTCTCCGAGCACGACCCGGACCGCAAGATCGCCTTCGGCGAGCACAAGGGCGAGCCGGTGTGGCAGGAGGTCCCGGGCGAGTACCGCGCCGACCTGCAGCGCCTCATCGTGATCCAGGGCGACACCGAGCCCGCGTCGGTCGAGCAGCAGCGCTTCCTCGGGGCCACCGCGCCGAGCCTCTACGACATGCGCAACCTGTTCCAGGTCAACGTCGAGGAGGGCCGCCACCTCTGGGCGATGGTCTACCTGCTGCACGCCTACTTCGGGCGCGCCGGCCGCGAGGAGGCCGACCAGCTCCTGGCGCGCAACTCCGGGTCGGACGACTCGCCGCGCATCCTCGGGGCCTTCAATGAGGAGACCCCCGACTGGCTGTCGTTCTTCATGTTCACCTACTTCACCGACCGGGACGGGAAGTACCAGCTCGGCACGCTGAAGGAGTCGGGCTTCGACCCCCTGAGCCGGACCTGCGAGTTCATGCTCAAGGAGGAGGCCCACCACATGTTCGTGGGCACCACGGGCATCGACCGGGTCGTCGCCCGCACCGCCGAGCTCATGCGCGACCACGACACCGAGGCGGTCGCGGGCGCCGGCGGCATCCCGCTGGACATGATCCAGAAGTACATCAACTTCCACTACACGGTGTCGCTGGATCTGTTCGGCAACGAGTCGTCGACCAACGCGGCCAACTACTTCACCGCCGGCCTCAAGGGTCGCTGGCAGGAGGAGCGCCGCAAGGACGACCACGTGCTGGCCGACGACGCGGGCGCGGTGGACGCGGTGCGCGACGGCGCCATCACCGCCACCGAGGTGCCGGCCCTGCTCGCGCTCAACCAGGACCTGCGCAGCGAGTACATCGGTGACTGCCGCAACGGCCTCAAGCGCTGGAACCGCATCCTGGAGAAGAACGGGATCGACGCGCGCCTCTCCCTGCCCCACGTCGGCTTCAACCGGCAGGTCGGCGCGTTCGCCGGTCACCACATCACCCCCGAGGGGGCGATGGTCTCCGCCCAGGAATGGGCCGCCCAGGAGCACCGGTGGCTGCCGACCGAGGTCGACAAGACCCACGTCCGCGGCCTCATGCACCCGGTGCTCGAGCCCGGGAAGATCGCGAGCTGGATCGCCCCGCCGTCGAACGGGATCAACTCCCAGCCCACCGACTTCGAGTACGTCCACTTCAACTAGCCCACTTCCACTGAGCCCTGCGGCACGTCACGATCGCCGGAGAAGAGACCACCACGAGGACGGGCAGGGCATGGCGGAGTCGTTCAATGCCGCGCGGTATCTGGTCGACCGGCACGTCGAGGCCGGTGCGGGTGACCGTGTCGCCGTGCGGGCCCCGTCCGCCACGCTGACCTACGCCGAGCTGGCCCGGGAGGTCGAGCGCGTCGCCGCCGGGCTCGCGGCGACGGGCGTGCAGGCCGAGCAGCGCGTCGTGCTGTGCATGGTCGACGAGGTCGAGCTGTTCGCCGCCATCCTCGCGGCGATGCGGATCGGCGCGGTGGCGGTGCCGGTGTCGACGATGCTGCGGGGCCCCGAGCTCGCCGTGCTCGTCGCCGACTCGCGCAGCCGCCTGCTGCTGTGCTCGGCGGAGTTCGCCGAGGTCTCGCGCACGGCGGTCGGCATCGTCACCGACGACGGCGGCGACCTCGCCGAGGTCGTGGTGACCGGCGACGACGCCTCCGGCTACGGCCCCGGGGTCACGGTGCGGACCTGGGCGGAGATGCTCGCGGCGGGCGCCGAGGTCGGCGCCCCGCCGCCCTACGCCACCTGGGACGAGTCGCAGGCCCTGTGGCTCTACACCTCGGGCACCACGGGTAAGCCGAAGGCCGCGATGCACCGGCACACCGACATCCGGTTCGTCTGCGAGACCTACGGCCACCAGGTGCTGGGCATCCGTCCCGACGACCTGTGCCTGTCGGTCGCCAAGCTGTTCTTCGCCTACGGCATCGGCAACTCGATGTTCTTCCCGCTGTCCGTCGGGGCGGCGTCGGTGCTCGAGCCCTCGCGGCCGACCCCGGCGCTGCTCGGGGAGCTCGTCGCGCAGCACGGCGTGACGATGTTCTTCGGGACCCCGAGCTCCTACGGGCCGCTGCTCGCCGCCGCGGAGTCCGGCCAGGTCGACCCCGCCGCCTTCGCCACCGTCCGGCAGGGGGCGTCGGCGGGGGAGGCGCTGCCCGCGCGCATGGTCCACGGGATGCGCGACCGTTTCGGGGTCGAGGTCCTCGACGGCATCGGCTCCACCGAGGCCCTGCACATCTACCTGTCCAACCGGCCGGGCGAGGTCGTGCCCGGGACGTCCGGCGTCCCCGTGCCGGGCTACGACGTCCAGATCCGCGCGACCGACGGATCCCTCGTGCCCGACGGCGAGACCGGCACGCTCTACGTGCGCGGCGACTCGATCTGCACCGGCTACTGGTGCCGCACCGAGACCAACCGGCTGGTGTTCGAGGGGGAGTGGCTGCGCACCGGCGACACCTACGTGCGCAACGCCGACGGCACCTACGCCTGCCTGGGGCGCACCGACGACGTGCTCAAGGTCGGCGGCATCTGGGTCACCCCGGCCGAGGTCGAGGACCGTCTCGTCGCCCACCCCGCGGTCGCCGAGGTCGTCGTCGTCGCCGTGCCCGACGCCGACGGCCTCGACCTGCCGGTGGCCTGCGTCGTGCCCCGCGACGGCGCCGTGGTGGACGAGGACGAGCTCGTCGCGTGGTGCCGCGAGGGCCTCGCCTCGTTCAAGCGCCCCCGCCACGTGCTGGAGATCGACGAGGTCCCGCGCACGGCCACCGGCAAGGTCCAGCGCTTCCGCCTCCGCGAGCTCGCCGCCGCCCGGCTCGCCGAGAGCTCCTCGTTGCAGGGCGCGCGGTAGACGTCCGGGAGGACCACCCATGGCCGGCGAGCGCAGCGACCACCACGACCCGAAGGCCACGGCCGACCAGCCGCCCGTCGACGGCGAGCCCTCCTACACCCCGGTCGCCACCCCGGGCGGCGACGTCCCCGGCTCCGACCACGAGGAGCCCCTCGACGGCGCCGAACCGGAGCCCCGGGGCTGACTCCTCGACGCCCTACTCCAGGTCGGCGAGCGCCGTCTCGGCCTGCTCGATGATCCCCTCGGGTCCCATGACCTCGTCAGGGTCGGCGTCGGCGCCCATGTCGCCCGCCGTGTAGCGGGTCCAGACCCCGGCGTGGATGCACGCCGCCCGCCACCGCGCGAAGGCGGTGTAGAAGTCGACGTCGGGCTTCGTGCCGCCGGTCGCGGCGGTGTAGCGCTCGACGAGCTCGGCGCGGGAGGCGTAGCCACCGGCCTGCGTCGGCCCGGCGAGCGCGGAGGGGATCCGGTCGCCCGGCTCGCTCCACGACACGAGCAGGTGCCCGAGGTCGCACAGCGGGTCGCCGAGGGTCGCGAGCTCCCAGTCGAAGACGGCCACCGCCTCGCCCTCGGGGGAGTAGGCGATGTTCCCGGCGCGGTAGTCGCCGTGGACGATGCCGTGGGCGCCCTCGGGGACCCGCGCGGCGAGGGCGTCGTGCGCGGCGTCGATGGCGCTGAGGTCCTCCAGCGACGACTGGTGGGCCTGCCGGTGCCACCGCTTGAGCTGGCGGGACACGAAGTTGCCGGGGCGGGCGAGGTCCTCCAGACCCACCTCGGCGGGCTCGACGGCGTGCAGGGCGGCGAGGACGTCGATGGTGGCCGGTCCGACCCGGGCGCGCGCGGACTCCGGCATCTCGGCGCCGTCGTCGGCGTCGCCGAGGACCGTGCCGGGCGCGAAGTCCATGACGTAGAAGTCGGCGCCCCAGACGTCGTGGTCGTCGCAGAACGCGACCGGGGTCGGGACGGGCACCGGGGTGGGGGAGAGCGCGGTGAGGAACCGCCACTCGCGGCCCATGTCGTGGGCGGTCTCGAGCACCCCGCCCAGCGGTGGGCGGCGCAGCGCCCAGGTGGTGCCGGCGTCGTCGGTGACCCGGTAGGTCAGGTTGGAGCGGCCACCGGTGATCCGCTCGAACCGCGGCGTGCCCTCGGCCTCGGGCACCTGCGCAGAGAACCACTCGGCGATCTCGGTGGGGACGGCGTCGTCGGACCCGGTCACCGCGCACCTCCGGGGATCCGTTCGGAGATCCGCACCGTTCGCGTCATGGCCAGAGCATGCCGTCTCGACGATCGCCCTGCACCCCCGCCGAGCTCTGGTGTCGCGGCGCGGACGGGTCTACCGTGACTCGTGACCAGATATCGAAGTTGGTCACCAGTCACGAGGAGGCCGTCGTGGGCCGGGCGATGCGGATGCTGGACGCCGCGGGCGAGCTCCTGCTGGCCCACGGCTACCGCCGGGTGACGATCGAGGACGTCGCGCGCCGGGCCGGGGTCGGCAAGGGGACGGTGTACCTGCACTTCGCGAGCAAGCTCGACCTGTTCGCCGGTGTCCTGGTGCGCGACTCCGTCGACATCACCGAGGACCTGCGGACGGCCCTGGCCGCCGACCCGGCCGAGGCCGCCCTCGACGCGACGATGCGCAGCACCTTCCTCGCCGTCCAGCGCCGCCCGTTGACCCGCGCGCTCTACACCGGGGACGCGGCGACCCTCGGCGCGATCATCGGCGAGACCAAGGCCGGCCTCGAGATCGTCGTCGACAAGTCGGACTTCACCCGCGAGTACTTCCCGCTGCTGCACCGCCACGGGCTGCTCGCCGACGACCCTGCCGCCACGCCCGACCTCGCCTACCGGTTCGGGGCGGCGACGGCCGGGTTCTTCCTCGACCACCTCGTCCCGGTCGCCGCCGGGATGGGCGTCGACGCCCGCGCCGACGCCCTGGCCGCGGTGGTGCGCCGCGGCTTCACCCCGCCCGGCCCGCCCGACCCGGCCGCCCTGCGGTCCGCCGCCGCCGAGCTCGCCGTGCTCTACGACCAGACCTACGACCATCTCGTCTCCGCACTCCCGCAGGAGGAGTCATGACCACGACCCCCGGTCCCGCTGCGCTCCGCTCCATGTCCGCCACGACGAGGGATTTGCCGCCCGGCACCGACGACGAGCCCGCCCTGCTCGCCTGGCTCGCCCAGATGCGCGAGACCGCGCCCGTCTGGCGTGACCGCTACGGCCTGCACCACGTGTTCCGCCACGACGACGTCGTCGCCGTGACGAGCGATCCGGCCACCTTCTCCTCGGACTTCTCGGTCGTCATGCCCGACACGGCCGGGCTGGGTCGCGGGATGCTCACCCGGGTCGACCCGCCCGAGCACAAGGCCCTGCGCGGGCTGGTCAGCGCCTCGTTCACCCCGAAGCGCGTGGCCGGTCTCGAGCCGCGCATCCGGGAGCTGACCCGCGGGATGCTGGACACGGCGGACGAGACGAGTTCGACCTGGTCGACGCGCTCGCCTTCCCGCTGCCGGTGACGGTGATCGCCGACCTGCTGGGGCTGCCGGAGGAGGACCACCCGCGCTTCCGGGGCTGGGCCGAGGGCCTGTTCTCGATGCAGGTCGACGACCCGACCGAGGCGGCGGGCTCGCCGGAGGTGAAGGCGGCGATCGGGGAGATCACGGACTACCTCGCCGGCTGGTGCCGGGCGCGGCGCGCGGACCCGTCCGACGACCTGATCTCGGCGCTGGTGGGCACCGAGGTCGACGGCAGGCGCCTCGACGACGAGGAGGCGGCGAACTTCTCGATGCTGCTGCTGCTCGCCGGCCACATCACCACCACGCTGCTGCTCGGCAACGCCGTCCGCACCCTCGACGAGAACCCGGGGGCCTGGGCGGCGCTGCGCGCGGATCCGGCGGGCATCCCGGCCGCCGTCGAGGAGGTCCTGCGGCTGCGCGCACCGTTCCCCCTCACCGGCCGGGTCAGCACGCGCGACGTCGAGGTCGCGGGCACGACGATCCCGCGCCACAGCCTGGTCATGCCCTGGCTGCTCTCGGCCAACCACGACCCCGCCGCCCACCCGGACCCGGAGCGGTTCGACCCCACCCGGCGGGGGATCGGCGGCGGCGCGCAGCTGGCCTTCGGCCACGGCATCCACTTCTGCCTCGGCGCGCCGCTCGCCCGCCTCGAGGCACGTGTCGCCCTCGAGGAGATGACCGCTCGCTACGCTGGGCTGTCCGTGGCCGCAGGCCCGCAGGAGCCGTACACGCGAAGTGTGCTCGGTACCCGCCACCTGCCCGTGGTGGCGACCTGATCGAGTGACGCGACGCTCTGGTGACCGAGCGTCGATCACGCATCACGATCAGTCACGATGTGGGGGTGTCCCGCGCCCTGCTCGCCCGCCTCGTCCTCGGGGCCGCCGTCGCCACGTGCGCGGTCAGTGCGGTCCTGACCCTCGTCGTGCTGCAGGGCCCGGCACCGGTCGTCGGGGCCGCCCCCGCCCCCCGCCCGAGTGCCGCGGCTGCGCTCGCCGGGCCGGCGGGCGAGCGGGTCGTCGTGGTCCGCGTCGTCGACGCGGTCACCTTCGACGCCCGCCTGCCCGACGGTGGCCCGACCGTCCGGGTGCGCGCGGTGGGGGTGCAGCCGCCGGGGGCGTGCTACGGCACGCAGGCGACGTCGTTCGCCGCCCGGGTGCTCGGCGGCCGGGCCGTCGACCTCGTCCCGGCGGGCGGGCCCGGGACCGACCGGTTCGACCGGCGCCTCGCCACCGCGGTGCTGTCGTCCGGGGACTACGCCGTGCTCGCCGCCGAGGCCGGCATCGCCCGCGCCTACGACGCCGAGGCCGGCCCCGACCGGATGCCCGCGGTCCGCGATGCCCAGGACCGCGCCCGCGCTGCCGGGCGCGGCGTGTGGGGCGCACCCTGCCTCGGCGCCGAGACCCCGCCGGCCGCCGAGTCCGCCGCCGTCACGGCCGCCGAGCCGACCCGGTCGCGCACCCCCCGCACGGCGGTCCCGTCCCGGGGCGCGACCAGCTCCCGATGACCGTCGAGGTCATATCGCCTTGCCCGGGTTGAGGATCCCCTGCGGGTCGAGCGCCGCCTTCACCGCACGCTGCATGGCCAGGACCTCTCCGGAGAGCTCGCGCTCGAGGCCGGCGCGCTTGAGCAGTCCGATGCCGTGCTCGCCGGTGACGGTGCCGCCGAGGTCGAGGGCGTCGACGAGGATCTGCTCGAAGGCCGCCTGGGCCCGCAGGCGCGCGGGCTCGTCGCCGGCCGGGGTGATGAGCAGCGGGTGGAGGTTGCCGTCCCCGGCGTGGGCGATGTTGGCGATCGTGGTGTCGTGGCGGCGGCCTGTCTCCTGGATGCGGGCGAGCATCTCGGGGACCGCGGCGCGGGGCACGCAGACGTCCTCGGTGAGCACCGGGCCGAGGCGCTCCAGCGCCGGGTAGGCCAGGCGGCGCGCGGCGAAGAGGGCGTCGGCCTCCTCGGCGTCGGTCGACTGCACCGCCCACGTCGCTCCCTCGCGCTCGAAGCAGGCCAAAACCGCGGCGGCCTCCTCGTCACCGGCCGCGCCCGGAGTGTCGGTGCGGGCGAGCAGGACGACGTCGGCGTCGGTGGACAGGCCCATGTTCTTCCAGGCGTCGACGGCCTCGAGGCACGTGCGGTCGACCAGCTCCAGGGCCGACGGGGTGAGGCCGGCGGCGCCGACGGCCGCCACCGCCCGCCCGGCGTCGACGATCGAGGCGAAGTAGCCGGCGACGGTGCGCTCGGGCTCGCGGCGGGGGCGCAGCTTCACGGTCACCTCGGTGATCACCCCGAGGGTGCCCTCCGAGCCGACCATGAGCCCGGCGAGGTCGTAGCCCGCGACGCCCTTGGCCGTGCGGCGGCCGAGGCGGACGAGCGCGCCGGTGCCGGTGACCACCTGGATACCGAGCACGTAGTCGCGGGTGACGCCGTACTTGACGCAGCACACGCCGCCGGCGTTGGTCGCGACGTTGCCGCCGATCGTCGACCAGGGCGAGCTCGCGGGGTCCGGCGGGTACCACAGACCCTGCGCCGCGCAGGCGGCGCGCAGGTCGTCGTTGATCACCCCGGGCTGGACCACGGCGAGCCGCTCGAGGGGGTCGATCTCGACGATCGCGGTCATCTGCTCGAGCGAGACCACCACCGCGCCGTCGGTCGCGTTGGCGCCGCCGGACAGGCCGGTGCCCGCCCCCCGCGGCACGAGCGGGGTCCCGTGGGCCAGGCAGGCGCGCACGGTGTCGCGGACCTCGTCGGCGGTCGTGGGCCGCACCACCGCGACGGCGGTCCCGTGCGCCGCCCACTCGGCGTCGTCGTGGGCGTAGCTCGCCACGACGTCGGGATCGGCGAGCACCCGGCCCCGCGGGAGCGCCGCGCGCAGGGCGTCCACCACCGGCGCCGGGCTCACCACGGTCATGGGTGCCACGGTAGGCGCCGTCAGCCCGCTCGGAGCTCGACCCGGCGGCTCTCGTCGAGGGTCGCCCGGGGGCGGGTGTCGCCCAGCCCGGCGGTCCGTAGGCGGGCGGGGTCGACGCCGAGGGCCGCCAGATCGCCCGCGACCTCTTCGGCGCGCTGCCGGGAGAGCTCCTGGGACCGCGTGCCGTCGGTGCCGATCGGGGCGGTGTAGCCCTCGACCGTGACCGGCACCCCCGGAGCCGCCTGCAGCGCGGCGGCCAGCGGCGCGAGACCGGACCGGGACAGCGGCTCCACGGCGGCGGGGGCGAACCGCACCGGTGTGGCGGCGAGGACCCCGTCCAGACGCGCCTGCAGCGCCGCGCTGTCGGCACCTCCGCCGGCAGCACCTCCACCGGCAGCACCTCCGCCGGCGGGCGCCGGAGCGGTCGGGGGCGCGCCGGCGGACGCGGCGTCGGCGTTCCCGGCGTCCCGCCCGGCGATGATCACCGCGACCCCGGCCGCGACCACCGCGACCGCGGCGAGCAGCACGAGAGCGAGCACTACGCGCCGTCGGCGCGGAGCACCGGCGGCGTGGCTCCCGCCCCCCAGGGGGCCGTGCCCGCGCCACCAGTGCGCGCCGCCGTGCGGGTCCGCGACGCGTCCGCGGTGCGTGCCGTGCGGTCCACCCGTCACCCGCTCCCGTCCTCCTCTCCCGCTCCGACCCGCAGGTGCCCGCCGGGGACGCCGGTTGTGCACCGTGCGGCCGGAGTCCGGCCGGACGGCGCCCGACGCTCGGGCGTTCGCCGCAGGGCGCACCGACGATCGGTGCACCACCACGCCCGCGGTGAACGGGCCGGCGCCTGACGGTAGACCCGCCGCGGACCCCGGCCGCCCCCTCGACCGGGCCCGCGCGCCCGTCCGCGCGTGTGTGGGCCGTCGGGGCGAGCGGGTAGCTCCCCGATCCGGCCAGGCACCGCGGAGGGAGCGCACGGGTGAGCGAGACCGAGGACGGCGCGTTGGCGCACGCCCTGCTGGAGGTCGCGCGGCGACTCCACGGGCAGCGCGGTGTGGAGGACACCCTCCAGGCGGTGGTCGACGCGGCCGTCGAGATGGTCGACGGCGCGCAGGACGCCGGCATCATGCTGGTGGGGCCGAAGTCGCAGCTCACCGTCCCGGCGCAGACCGGCGAGGTCGTCCGCGCGGTCGACGAGGTCCAGATCTCCGAGCACCAGGGGCCCTGTCTGGACGCCATCCGCGACAACGAGTCGGTCGTCATCGACGACCTGGCCGACGACCCCCGGTGGCCCCGCTTCGGGGCCGCGGCCGCGCAGCTCGGCGTGCGCAGCATGATGTCCTTCCAGCTCCTCGCCGACGACCGCGAGCTCGGCTCGTTGAGCGTCCTCGCCCCCGCACCGCACGTCTTCGACGAGCGCGCCGTCCTGCTCGGGAAGCTGTTCGCCAGCCATGCCGCGATCGCCCTGCACTGCTCGACCACCGAGGCCGGCCTGACCACGGCGCTGGCGGGCCGCGACGTCATCGGGCAGGCGAAGGGCATCCTGATGCACCGCGACGGGGTCGACGCCGACCGGGCCTTCGCGATGCTGGTGGAGGCGTCGCAGCAGTCGAACATGAAGCTGCTGGCCGTCGCCGAGTGGCTCGTGCAGACGACCGTGGAGGCCGCCGGGCCGGCACGATCGGGGTGACGGCGCGCCGGTCGTGGCGCACCCTGGAGCCATGGCGGAGCAGCGCGTGGCGGTCCTGGAGTCCCCGGAACGGATGCGGGTCGAGACCCGCGCGGTCCCCGAGCCCGCGGCGGGGCAGGTACAGGTCGCGGTCCGCTCGGTCAGCGTCTGCGGCTCCGACGTCCACTACTACGACCACGGGCGCATCGGCGGGTTCGTCATGCACGCCCCGCTCGTGCTCGGGCACGAGACCTCGGGCGTGGTCAGTGCCCTCGGCGACGGCGTCGAGGAGCCCGCTGTGGGCACCCGGGTCGCCGTCGAGCCGCAGACCAACTGCGGGCACTGCGAGCAGTGTCGCCGCGGGCGCTACCACCTCTGCCCGGACATCGTCTTCTTCGCGACGCCGCCGGTCGACGGCTCGTTCGCCGAGTACGTCGTGGTCCCGGCGGCGCGGGCGCACCCGGTGCCCGATGCGCTCTCCGACGACGCCGCCGCGATGATCGAACCGCTCGCCGTGGCCGTCCACGCGAGCGCGAAGGCCGAGATCGGCCCGGGCACGCGGGTCCTGGTCAGCGGGGCGGGACCGGTCGGGCTCCTGTGCCTGCAGGTCGCGCGCGCCCGGGGCGCCGCGCACGTGGCCGTGACCGACCCCGTCGCCCACCGCCGCGACGTCGCCCTGACGTTCGGCGCCGACGCCGCGATCGACCCGAGCGCCGGCGAGGAGCCCGCGGCCGCGGACGTCGTGCTCGAGTGCACCGGGGTGCAGGCCGCCGTCGACGTCGCGGTGCGGGCCACGACCCCCGCGGCGGTCGTGGTGCTCGTCGGCACCGGGTCCGAGGTCACCCTGCCCCTCGACCTCGTGCAGACCCGCGAGCTGACGGTCAAGGGCACGTTCCGTTACGCCCACGTCTATCCCGCGGCGATCGCGCTGGCCGCGTCCGGGGCCGTGCGGCTCGACGACATGGTCACCTCGCACCACGACCTCGACGACGCCGAGGGCGCCCTGCTCGCCGCCCGCCGCGACCCGGAGGCGATCAAGTCGGTCGTCCGTCCCGCACGCGTCCCCGCGTGACCGAGGTCCGATTCTACTTCGACCCCGTCTGCCCGTTCTGCTGGATGACGAGCAAATGGCTACGGACGGTGGCGCCGCAGCGCGACCTGACCGTCGACTGGCGGTTCATCTCGCTGCGGCTGGTCAACGCCCACGTCGACTACGACGCGCAGTTCCCGCCGGAGTACGAGGCCGGCCACACCGCGGGCCTCCGGCTGCTGCGGGTGGCGGCGCGCGCCCGCGAGGAGCACGGCAGCGACGCCGTCGGCCGGCTCTACGCGGCGATGGGCGACGCGATCTTCGAGCGAGGGCCCGTCCCGGACACCGCCACCGACCGTGGACGCCGCGGCACCGCGGACTTCGTCGCCCCGATCCTCGACGCCGCCGCGCTGCCGGCCACGCTGGTCGACGCCCTCGAGGAGAGCGCCTGGGACGGAGACGTCCAGGCCGAGACCGACGAGGCGCTGGCCGCGACCGGCAAGGACGTCGGCACCCCGATCCTGCACCTCGACCCGCCCGACGGCCTGGCGTTCTTCGGCCCGGTGATCAGCCGACTGCCGTCGGAGGAGGAGGCGGGCGAGCTGTGGGACCACGTCGTCGGCCTCGTCCGGTTCCCCGGGTTCGCCGAGCTCAAGCGCAGCCTGCGCGAGCGGCCCCAGCTGCCGGCGTCGGGCGTGGGCACCGGGGACGTCGGCGTCCAGGAGGACTGGCACGGCGGCAGCAGGCGACAGCACCGGTGACGGTTCAGGCGGCAGGCGGCCGCTGCGCCATCACCTGACCGTCGGCGAAGAGCACGCCGTCGGAGCACCGGGCCTCCACCGCGCCACCGCCGAACTGCTCGGCGTAGAGGCGCGCGTACAGCCCGCCACGGGCGAGCAGCTCGTCGTGGGTGCCCTGCTCGACGAGGCGTCCGTGGTCCAGCGCGAAGATCACGTCCGCGGAGAGGATGGTCGAGAGGCGGTGGGCGATGGCGATCGTCGTCCGGTCCGCCATCACCGTCTCCAGGGCCTGCTGCACGAGGCGCTCGCTGGTGGTGTCGAGGGCGCTCGTCGCCTCGTCGAGGACCAGGATGCGCGGGTCGGAGAGGATCACGCGCGCGATCGCGACCCGCTGCTTCTCGCCGCCGGAGAGCCGGTAGCCACGCTCGCCGACCATCGTGTCGTAGCCCTCGGGCAGCGACTCGATGTGCTCGGCGATGTTCGCCGCGCGGGCCGCGGCGCGGATGTCCTCGTCGGTCGCGTCCGGGGCGGCGTAGCGCAGGTTCTCCGCGATGCTGGCGTGGAAGAGGTAGCTCTCCTGGGTCACCATGCCGACCAGCCCCGGCAGCGAGTCCAGGGTCAGCGCGCGGACGTCGGTGCCGTCGAGGAGCACGGCGCCGTCGTCGACGTCGTAGAGGCGCGGGACGAGCGAGGACAGCGTCGTCTTGCCCGCCCCGCTCGGTCCGACGACCGCGGCGAGCTGCCCCGGCGCGATGCGCAGCGACAGGTCCTCGAGCGCCCACGGCCCGACCGGTGCGTCCTCGTCCCCGGGATAGCGGAACCACACCCGGTCGAGCTCGACCGCGCCGCGGGCGTCGGCCTTGGCCAGCGGGCGGGCGTCGGGGTCGTCGCGCAGCTCGGGGGTGAGGTCGAGGTACTCGAAGATGCGCCCGAACAGTGCGAGCGAGGTCTGCACGTCGAGCGAGACGCGCAGCAGGTTGACGATCGGGAACAGCAGCCGCGTCTGCAGCGTCGTGAACGCGACGAGCGTGCCCGCCGAGATCCCGGCGTCACCGCGGGACGCGAGCAGCCCGGCCACCAGGTAGACCACGGCGGGGATGAGCGCGAAGAAGCCGGTGACCACGGCGAAGAACGACTGGCCGCTCATGGTCTGGCGGATCTGCAGCGTGGTCTGCCGGTCGTTCTCGTCGCGGTAGCGCTCGATCTCGTGCGGCCTGGCGGCCGAACACCTTGGCCAGCAGCACCCCGGACACCGACAGGGTCTCCTGGGTGATCGCGCTCATGTCCGAGAGCGACGACTGGGTGCGGGCCGCGATCCTCCGGCGGACCCGCCCGACGCGGACCTGCAGGACCAGGAACACCGGCAGCAGCACGAACGCGACCAGCGACAGTTGCCACGAGAGCGCGAGCATGGCCACCACCGACGCGGCGACGGTCACGACGTTGCCGAGGATCGACGACGCGGTGTCGGTGACGACCGACTGGACCCCGCCGACGTCGTTGTCCAGGCGCGACTGGATCGACCCGGTGCGCGTGCCGGTGAAGAACCCCAGGTGCATGCGCTGCAGGTGCGCGAAGAGCCGGTCGCGCAACGACTGCATGACCCGGTTGCCCAGCACCGTGGTCAGGTAGGTCTGGCCGATCCCGATCAGCGCCGAGACCGCGGCGATCGCGACCATCGCGCCGACCAGCACCGCGAGCAGGCCCACGCGCGGGCCGCCGGGGACGAACAGGGCGTCGTCGAACACCCGCTGGGTCAGGAACGGCGTCACGACGCCGAGCGCCGAGGTGATCAGGATGGCCAGCGCGATCAGCGACAGCCGCCCGCGATAGGGCGCGAACAGGGCGAGGGCGCGCCGGCCCACCCCGTCGTCCACGATCCGAGCGCGGTCGCCCTCCACGGGGCCCACTCTGCTCCGGCGCCGGGTGGGGGACCAGTCGGGCCGGGCGGGCAGGATGCGCGCGGTGACGGACGAACCGGCTCTGCGGGTGCTCGGCCACGGCGACGTCGTGACGGCAGCGCGCGACGTCGACCCGGTCGCCGTCGTGGCCGCCACGCTGACCGCGCACGCGCGCGGCGCGACGACGCTCCCCGACGAGGCCTACCTGCCCTGGCGCACGGCGTCCGGGGCGTCCGCGCGCAGCCTCGCACTGCCCGGCGCGGTCTGGGGCGAACAGCCCGCCGTCGGTCTCAAGATGATCAACTCGAGCCTCGACAACCCCGGTCGCGGTCTCCCGCGCGCCGCGGGCTGGACGTTCCTGTTCGACCCCGACACCGCCCGCCCGGTGGCGATGCTCTCGGCCGCGTGGATCTCCGCGACGCGCACGGCGGCGTACACGGTGCTGTCGGCGCGCCTGCTCGCCGCTGCCCCGGTCGGCCGCGTCGCCGTCCTGGGCTGCGGGGCCCTGGGCGAGGCACACCTGCGCCTGCTCGCCGCCGAGTACCCCGACGCCACCTGGGTGCTCCACGATCTCGACCCGGCCCGCGCCCGGACGACCGCCGCGCACTGGCCGCGCACCGGGATCGCGGACGACCCGCGGACCGCCGTGAACGGCGCCGACCTCGTCGTGTGCACGACCACGACGACCACGGGCTACCTCGCCCTGGACTGGCTCGCGCCCGGGACGCTGGTCGCCCACGTCTCGCTCGACGACGCGCTGCCCGAGGTCGTCCTCGGCGCCGACCTGCTCGTGGTCGACGACTACGGCCTCGTCGCCGCCGACGACCGCCGCATCCTCGGGCGCATGATCCGTGACGGCCGGGTGTGCGCGCCGGGGGAGATCGCGCCCGGGGCCCGTGCGGTCGACGCGACGCTCGCCGCCGTCGTCGCCGGCACCCACCCCGGGCGCGCCCGCGACACCGACGTCGTCCTCTCCAACCCCTTCGGGATGGGCGTCCTCGACGTCGCCCTCGCCGCCGCGATCCACGACGCCGCCGTGGCCCTCGACCTCGGCACCGTGCTCCCGGGCGGCTGACGCGCCGGTGAGGGGCCCCGCGTCGGGCCTACTCCTCGGCGCCGGTGCGGGCGGTCAGACCGGCGGCCTCGATACCGGCGACGACCGCTTCCTCGTCGGCCAGCGAGGCGTCGCCGCTGGCTCCGACCGCACCGAGCAGGGCGCCCGTGTCGTCGTGGACGAACACGCCGCCGGGCACCGAGAAGACCTTCCCGCCGGCCAGCGCGGCGACCGAGGTGAAGAACTCCGCCGAGTCCGCCGCGCGCGCGGCGATGGCACGGCTGTCCATCCCGAGGCCGAGCACGCCGTAGGCCTTGGCCACGGCCACGTCGGGTCGCAGGAAGCCCGAGCCGTCCTCCCGCCCGAGGGCGACGACCGCGCCCCCCGGGTCGAGGACGGCGACGGTCATGGGCTTGAACCCCTGGGCCCGTGCGTGCGCGAGGGCGGCGCTGACGATGCTCTGGGCCTGCTCGAGACGGATGCTCATGGCGGGCCGTTACCCGGAACGGGAGCGGCCGACCCGAGCGGTGCGCCACGAGTCCCCCTTTGCCGCCTCGTCACCACGTTTTCGCACGTAGACAAGGCCCTTCGGCTGGCGTGACCCTGTACGGACACGGCAGTCTGGGCGTGGCCGGCGCGGAACGAGGCGCCCACGGTCCCGGGGAGGGAGGCGCGGTGGACACCGATCACTCCCGCGACGCGCCGTGACCCCGCTCCGGGTCTCGACGAGCGCCACCGGCGGCGGTGAGGTGGTCGTCGTGGTCGGCGGCGATCTCGACTACGACAGCCAGGACGAGTTCGTCGCCGCCGTCCGCGAGGCGCTGGACGCGCGGCCCTGCCGTCTCGTCGTCGACCTCGCCGCGGTCACCTACTGCGACTCCAGTGGGCTGCGCGTGCTCGTCGACGCCTCCCACGACGCGCGGTCGGCCGGTGCGGGGTTCGTGCTGCGCGGGGCGCAGGGGCAGGCCGCGCGGGCGCTGCGCCTCATCGGCATCGGTGAGGTCGCCGACCAGGAGCCGGCGCCCGCCCGTCAGGCCGAGACCGAGTCCAGGAACGCGAAGAACGTCGACGACCAGCGCGACGCCGCGTCCACGTGGGGTCCGTGACCGGACCCCTCCAGGATTCTCGATCTCCACCCGGCCGCCGGCGTCGCGGTAGCGCTCCAGCACCGCCCGGATTTGGGTGACCATCGGCTGGGGCGGGAAGACGTCCGCGCCCGGCCAGCCGGGCACCGACCCGGCGGCGCCGAGGGTGCCGAGCTCGAGGGCCGAGCCGTCGGCGACGACGACGTCCGCGCTGCCGTGGGTCCACAGCACCGGGGGCTTGGGGTCGATCTCGGGCAGGAACGACCAGTCGCAGTACTTCGGGGAGAGCGCGTTGAGGATGCCGCGCGTGCCCGGTGCCGCCCCCGGCCAGTTCTCGCTGGTCGCGGCGTCGCCGGGGTAGCCGTCGTCGCCGAAGAGGCCGAGCAGGATCTCGTCGACCAGGACGTCCTCGCGCTCGGGCGGCTCCCGGTGCCCCGCGGCCCAGTAGGTGGCGTTCATGACCGCGCGCGGGGAGAGCCGGCTGTCGCCGGAGCGGTCGCCCTCCGCGAGGCGGCGCACGAACTCGGGGTTGGCCACCCCGGCGCCGGAGCCGGCGTGATCGGGCCAGCAGGGCCGACCGTCGGGATGCGTGCCGCCGAAGCCGTAGGGGGACACCGGGTCGAGGAACGTCAGTGACGCCACCGGGCGCTGCCGCGCGAGCGCGGCGATCGCAGCGCCGGCGGTCGACCACCCGACGAGGTGCACCGGCGCCGTGACGCCGAGGGCGCCGAGCCAGGCGTCGAGGTCGTCGGCCCACTCGCCGAGCCCGCGGGTGGCGTCGAGCGGGGCGGGGTCGCTGCGCCCGAAGCCGCGCATGTCCGGCGCGAGCAGCCGCCACCGCTCCGGGGCGCCGGGCATCAGGTGCTCGAAGAACCGCCCGGTGGACAGGTTGCCGTGGACGAGCACGACGGGGTCGCCCGTCTCCGGCCCCGCCTCGAGGTGGTGGGTGCGGAGGCGGGCGTCGGTGAACGCGGAGCGCACCCCGGGCAGCAGGCCGGTCGGGGATTCGGGCACAGCAGCGTTCTCTGAGGTCGGGCGCACCGGACGATCCGACCATGCGCCGCGGCCCGGGACCAGGAGGTGGGCACCCGACGGGGTTGTCCGCGCCACGGGCGCGGGGCACGGTGAGGACGATCACGCTCTCGACGAGGAGGGGCCGTATGACCGATGCGCCGTCCATGGCCGAACTGCTGGGGAGCGACACCCCGACGAACTGGGGCAGATGGGGGGACGACGACGAGGTCGGGTGTCTGAACTACCTCGACTCCAACCAGGTGATGCGCGGGGTGGCCAGCGTCCGCAAGGGCGAGGTCCACACGCTGCAGTGCCCGATGGGGCACCCGCACGGCGACCCCGTCTTCCCCGGCCGCGAGGGCATCCAGCGCGAGATGGTCTGGGACCAGGACGCCTTCGCCCCCGGCGGCGGGGGCCCCAGTTCCCCGGCGGGATCCGCGCCTCCGACGACAAGGCGACGATGTTCCTGCAGGGCTCCTCGCAGTACGACGCGCTGGGCCACGCCTGGTACGACGACACGCTCTGGAACGGCGCGGACGCCGCGACCACCAACGGCGGCGGGATGAGCTGGGCGTCGATCATGCCGATCGCCGAGCGGGGCGTCGTCGGCCGCGGGGTGCTGATCGACATGGCCCGCCACCGCGGCAAGCAGTGGCTGGACAAGGGCGAGACGTTCACCCACACCGACCTCGAGGAGGCGGCGGCGGCCCAGGGCACCTCGATCGAGGACCGCGACATCGTCTGCATCCGCACGGGCTGGCTGAAGTACTTCTACGCCGTGGAGAAGGACGAGTTCTACGCCGACTTCGTGGAGCCGGGCCTGACCTACTCCCGGGAGCTCGTGGAGTGGTTCCGGCGCAAGGAGATCCCGAACCTGGTCACCGACACGATCGCCAACGAGGTGACCTACGACCCCGGCACCGGCGTGGCACTGCCGCTGCACGCCGCACTGCTGCGCAACCTCGGGGTCAGCCTCACCGAGATCATCTGGCTCGACGACCTCGCCGACGCCTGCGCCGCCGACGGGCGGTGGGACTTCCTGTACACCGCGGCCCCGCTGAAGATCCACGAGGCCACCGGTTCCCCGGTCAACCCGGTGGCGATCCGATGAGCTACGCGGACCGGCCCTGGCTCGCGCGCTACCGCGAGGACTACGACCACGACCTCACCGTCGAGTACCCGAGCGCCCTCGCCATGTTCGAGGCCTCCCTCGAGCGGGCCCCGGACGTCGAGATCGTCCGGTACTTCGACGGCACGCTGACCCTGCGCGAGCTCGACCGGCTCTCCGACGCCTTCGCCGTGGCCCTCGCCGACCGCGGGTTCGAGCGCGGCCAGCGGCTGGCGACCTACCTGCAGAACATCCCGCAGGTGATCATCGCGGTGATCGGGACCTGGAAGGCGGGCGGGATCGTCGTCTCGATCAACCCGATGAGCCGCCAGCGCGAGCTGACGACGCTGCTCACCGACTGCGAGGCGACCGCCCTGCTGGCCGAGGAGGACCTGTTCGGGCAGGTGGCGGCGGAGGTCGTCCCCACGATCCCGTCGTTGCGCATCGCGTGGACCACCTCGCCGCTGGAGTACCAGACCCGCGCCGACGAGCGGCTCTTCGCCGGGGTCGACGCGCACCAGCCACGAGGGCACCGAGGACCTCACCGAGGTGCTCCAGGCCACGGCCGGGCGCACGCCCGAGCCGGTCGAGCTCACGGGCGACGACATCGCGTTCCTCGGCTACACCTCGGGGACCACGGGCCCGCCCAAGGGGGCGATGAACACCCACCGCAACATCGTCTTCAACGCGCAGACCTACCGCGACTGGATCCAGCTCGGACCGGAGGACTCGGTGTTCGGCGTCGCGCCGCTGTTCCACATCACCGGGGTCGTCGGGCACCTGGCCATCGCCCTGCTGGTGCCCGATGCCGCTGGTGCTGGCCTACCGGTTCGAGCCGCAGGTGGTGCTCGACGCGATCCGCGAGCACCGTCCGACCTTCTCGATCGGCTCGATCACGGTGTTCATCGCGATGATGAACGCCGACGGGGCGCAGAAGGACGACCTGTCCTCGCTGGTCAAGATCTACTCCGGGGGCGCGCCGATCCCGCCGACGACGATCAAGGCGTTCCAGGACCAGTTCGGGCACTACATCCACAACTTCTACGGGCTCACCGAGACGAACTCCCCCTCGCACGGCGTCCCGCTCGGGGCCGGCGCGCCGGTGGACGAGGCCTCCGGCGCGCTGTCGGTGGGGGTGCCGGTGTTCTCGACGGTGGTCTCGATCGAGCGTGACGACGGCACCGAGGCCGACGTGGGCGAGGTCGGCGAGATCGTCACCCGCGGCCCGCAGGTCGTCCCCGGGTACTGGAACAAGCCCGAGGAGACCGAGAACGCCCTGCGCGACGCGGACGGGAACGTCGCGCTCCACACCGGGGACGTCGGCTACATGGACGCCGAGGGCTGGTTCTACGTCGTCGACCGCAAGAAGGACCAGATCAACGCCGGCGGGTACAAGGTCTGGCCGCGCGAGGTCGAGGACGTGCTCTACGAGCACCCCGCGGTCCGCGAGGCCGCCGTGGTCGGGGTCGCCGACGAGTACCGCGGCGAGACGGTGAAGGCCTTCGTCTCGATCCGGCCGGGGCACACCGTCGAGCCCGACGAGCTCATCGCCTTCTGCAAGGAGCGGATGTCGGCCTACAAGTACCCCCGCCAGGTGGAGCTGCTCGACGAGATCCCGAAGACGGTGACCGGCAAGCTCCTGCGGCGTGCGTTGCGCTGACGCGCTCGTGAGTGCGTGCCCGTGCCTCGGCACGGGCACGCACCCACAGCACACGGGGCGGGGGACCATCGGGGCGTGACGACGAGGTTCGCGGGCCTGCTCGCGGCGCTGCTGGGCGCCCTGCTGCTCGCGGGGTGTGCCGACGCGCCGGTGGCGCCCCCGGCCGACCCCCTGGCGGCGGACACGGCCTACGCCCGCGCCATGATCCCGCACCACGAGCAGGCCCTGGAGCTGGCCGCCCTCGTCGGGGGGCGCAGTGCCGACCCGCGCGTCGCCGAGCTGGCGCTGCGCATCGACCGGGAGCAGGTCGAGGAGATCCGGCCAGCTCCAGGGGCTGCTGCGGTCGTGGGGCCGCGACCCCGCGGGGGCGATGGGCCCGGGGATGGACGGGATGGCGTCCCCGGCCACGCTGGCCCGTCTCGGGGCGTCGTCGGGCGTCGCGTTCGACCGGCTGTGGCTGGAGACGATGATCGCCCACCACGAGGGCGCGATCGACGATGGCCCGGGGCCACCTCGCCACCGGGACCGATCCGACCCTGCGCCGGTTCTCCGACACCGTGGTCCGCGCCCAGGGACAGGAGATCGACCTCATGCGCGGGGTGCTCGGCGGGGTGTCGTGAGGACCCGGCGTCGGGACGGGAGTCAGGCGCGGTAGCGCTCCTCGAGGTCGCGGACCTCGTCCAGCCCGACGCGGTCGGCGAAGGCGTCGAGGCCGCCGAGCTCGTCGACGAAGCCCGCGGGCGTGCCCTCGGCGCGCAGGCGGGTCAGCATCGCGCGGATCGCGCCGTCCGCGGCCAGCAGCGTCGCCACCGGGAAGAGCACGAGGGCGAACCCGAGCTCGGTGAGGCGCGCCAGGGGGAGCGGCGGGGTGCGCCCGCCCTCGGCCCAGTTGAACACCAGCTTCTGGTCGGACAGCGCCGCGGCGACCCGCTCGATGTCGGCCTCCGAGGACGGCGCCTCGACGAAGAGCACGTCGGCGCCGGCGTCGGCGAAGCGCCGGGCCCGCTCGACGGCGGCGTCGACGCCCTCGACGGCCGCGACGTCGGTGCGGGCGATGAGGACGAGGTCGGGGTCGGTGCGCGCGTCGACCGCCGCGCGGATCTTGGCGACCATCTCCTCGCAGGGCACGACGGCCTTGCCCGCCATGTGCCCGCAGCGCTTGGGCATGACCTGGTCCTCGAGGTGCAGCCCGGCCACCCCGGCCTGCTCGTACTCCCGCACGGTGCGGACGACGTTGATCGGGTTGCCGTAGCCGGTGTCGGCGTCGGCGATCACCGGGACGTCCACCGCGGCGACGATCCGGCGGGCGTTGTCGACCATCTCGGCCTGCCCGAGCAGCCCGACGTCGGGGCGCCCGAGCAACGACGCCGTCGTCCCGAACCCGGTCATGTACGCGACGTCGAAGCCGGCCTGCTCGACCAGGCGGGCCGACAGCGCGTCGTAGGCACCCGGGGCCAGTACCGGGCCGCCGTGGTCGGTGGCGTCGAGCAGCGCGCGTAGGCCCCGGCGCCGGTTCCCGGGGTGGCTCAGCAGGGCTCCCACGGCGTCTCCTGTCCTTGGTGTACACAATCCTGACGCGTCGCGACAAGCAGGACTCCATGACCGCCGCGTGCGCCCTTGTCCCGACAGTCGCACGACCCTACGTTGCGTACAACGTTCGGGAGGGTGCCATGACGCGGGTAGCGGATCCGGGGACGGGACGCGCGTCCGAGCGCGCCCTCGCCGCGCTGCGTGAGGCCATCCTGGGCGGCGAACTGGCCGCGGGCGCCCACCTGGGCGAGGTCGAGCTCGCCGAGCGGCTCGGGCTCTCCCGCACCCCGGTCCGCGAGGCGCTGGGTCGGCTCGCGGCCGAGGGTCTGGTCGAGGTGCTGCCGCACCGGGGCGCCCGGGTGGTGTCGTTCTCCCGCGAGGACCTCGACGGCATCTTCGACGTCCGCCTCGCCCTCGAGCCCCGCGCCACCGCCCGCGCGGTCGCCCACGTGACCGACGCCGACCTCGACGCCCTCGACGCGCTGGCCACGGCGATGCTCACGGCCGGGGCACCCGGTCCCGACCAGGACCTCGACGCGCTCGTGGGGCTCAACCGGGACTTCCACGCCCGCCTCCTCGCGCTCGCCCACGCCCCGGCGCTGTCCACGGCGCTCGCCAACGTCGTGCACATCCCGGTGGTCGTGCGCACCTTCCACACCTACGATCCCGCGTCCCTCGCCCGCAGCCTCGCCCACCACGCGGAGATCGTCTCCGCCCTGCGCGCCGGTGACGCCGACTGGGCCGGTGCCGTGATGCGCAGCCACATCGGCAACGCCCGCGCCGTCATGGTGGGGGAGCGCGGATGAATCCCCACGGCAGCTCCTTCGCCGGGCGTGTGGGCTGGGGGGTGCGGCCGGTCGTGGTCGTGGTCGACCTGGTCCGGGCGTACGTCGCGCCGGGCGGGCCGTTCTGGCTCGGCGGCGAGGACCCGTCGGTGCCGGAGGGGGTCCTCCGGGAGTGCGACCGGCTCGTCGCGGGAGCGCGCGCGGCCGCCGTACCCGTGGTGTGGACGCAGGTGCGCTACGCCGCCGACCTCGCCGACGCCGGGTTCTTCGCGGCCAAGGTGCCCGCGCTGGCCTGCTTCGCCGACGGCGCGCCCGGCGGGTGGGGCGAGCTCGCGCGGACGCCGTGTCCCGGGGACACGGTGCTGGTCAAGCAGCACGCCTCGTCGTTCGCCGGCACCACGCTCGCCGCGACCCTGCACGCCCGCGGCGTCGACACCGTCGTCGTCGCGGGCGTCTCCACCTCGGGGTGCGTGCGCGCCACCGCCACCGACGCCCTCGCCGCGGGGTTCCGTCCCGATCGTCGTCGCCCCGGCGTGCGGCGACCGGAGCCGCGCGCTGCACGAGAACAACCTGGCCGACCTCGACGCCAAGTACGCCGACGTGGTCGACGTCGAGACCGCGGTGGCCGCCCTGACCGCCCTGACCGATCTGCCCGACCGTCGACCTAGGAGAGCCCGCATGCAGTACGGCGTCTTCATCCCGAACGCGACCAACGGCTACATCATGTCGACCGGCAGCCCGCAGTACCGGCCGAGCTGGGACCACAACGTGGCCATCGCGCAGGAGGCCGAGCAGCCAGGGCCTGGACTTCCTGCTCTCGATGATGAAGCACCGCGGCTCCGGCGGGCCGAGCGACTTCTGGGGCGAGTGTCTGGAGTCGTTCACCCTCTTCGGCGGGCTCGCCGCGGTGACCGAGCGGATCGGGCTCTACCCCTCGGTGACGACCCTGGCGACCCACCCGATGATGGCCGCGCGGATGGTGGCGACCATCGACGAGATCTCCGGCGGGCGCTGCGGGCTCAACATCGTCACCGGCTGGAACAAGCCCGAGTACACCGCGATGGGTATCTGGCCCGGCGACGACTACTTCGACCGCCGCTACGACTACGCCGCCGAGTACACCCAGGTGCTGCGCGCTCTCTGGACCCAGGACCGCGTCGACTTCCACGGCGAGTTCTTCGACCTCGTCGACGCCGACATGCGCCCCAAGCCCGCTGCACACCCCGACGGTGGTGTGCGCCGGACAGTCGCCGGCCGGCCAGCAGTTCACCGCCACCTACGGCGACCGGAACTTCATCATGGCCGAGCGCTCGAAGGTCGGGGCATCGCCTCCGGCGTCAAGGAGCTCGGCGGGACGGCGCAGCGCGACGTCGGGACCTTCGCGCTCTACGTCGTGATCGCCGAGGAGACCGACGCCGAGGCCGACCGCCGCTGCGCGCACATCGTCGAGCACGCCGACCTCGAGGCGATCAGCTACATGACCACCGGCGCCTCGCTCGACACCAACCCCGACGGCACGTCCGCGCAGCTGCTGGCGTCGCTGGAGCGCTCGGCGGACGAGGGCAACATGGCGTTCCTGTCGATCCCCGTGGTCAAGGGCTCCTACGAGCGCGTCGCGGCCCAGCTCGACGAGATCGCGGTGAGCACCGGGATCGACGGCGCGCTGCTCACCTGGCCGGACTTCGTCGGCGGCATCACGAGCTTCGGCGAGCGCGTGAAGCCCCTGCTCCACGAGGCCGCACCGGTGGCGGCGAGCGGAATGTGATCAGGATTTTCCGACGTTGCTCCCGGCCCGGTCGGATGGCGAAGTTCGTCCACTCGACGGTGTCGTCGGCGAGGTGTATGCCGTAGATGACGCGCCACACGAGCGACGCGCCTCCCTTCCGCTAGGAGCGTGACGGTGATGGGCGAACGGCCGCTGTCCGACCGCAAGCATCGCGACCAGACGGTCTCCGGACCGTGCTGGGAGGTCCGGGCGTGGGAGCCGCCGCCGCCCCGGACCCCCGACGAGCGGGGCTGGCGCACCCTGGCCTGGAGCCCGAACCACGACGACGCCGTCGTGCTCGCGCGCGCCCTGGTCGACGGGTCCGACCATCCCTTCGAGTACGTCGAGGTGTGGGGTCCCGCGGAGGCGGCGGGCGGGCGCTCGCACACCTGCGAGCGCTTCCCGGAGCCCACCCCGGAGGAGCGTCGCGAGATCTGGATGCGCGCCGCGACCACGCACTACAGCGACGGCCTCGATCTGATCAAGGGCCACACGACGGTCTCGTGAGCGCGCTGCGCCGCACCTTCCCGGCGTCGTCGCGCAGCGGCTCGGTCGAGCGGGTGTAGGCGCGCGGGCGCTTGTGCCGGGCGAGGCGCGCCGTGACGTGGGCGTCGAGCTCGTCGTCGGGGACCTCGGTCTCGGTCTGCACCACGGCGTGCGGCACCGACCCGAGGTCGTCGTCCGGCGCGGGCACGACGACCGCCGAGACCACGCGCGGGTGCTCGAGCAGGGCTGCCTCGACCTCGGCGGGGTACACGTTCTCGCCGCCGACGACGATCATGTCGCTGCGCCGGTCGGCCAGGTACAGGTAGCCCTCCGCGTCGAAGGACCCCATGTCGCCGAGGGACTCCCACCCCGCGCCGTCGGCGCGCGGGTCCGCGCCGAGGTAGCGGTAGGTCGTGGCGCCCCGGCGCCGCGCGCATCCACAGCTCGCCGACCTCCCCGGGCGCGCAGCGGCGCCCGTCGTCGTCGCGCGCCTCGATCTCCCCGCCCGTCACCCGGCCCACCGACCCGGGGTGCGCCAGCCACTCCCGCCCGGTGATCGACGTGCGCGCCTGGGCCTCGGTGCCGGCGTAGCCCTCGAGGACGCGGTCGGGGCCCAGCCAGTCGATCATCCCGCGCTTGACCGCGGGCGGGCACGGCGCGCCGATGTGGAACAGCGTCCGCAGTGCGGGCAGGGGCAGCCGCTGATCCATCATCAGCAGGCGCCGCATCATCGTCGGCACCGCGTAGAACCAGGTGACCCCGTGGGTCTCGGCGAGGTCGAGGGCCCGCTCGGCGTCGAAGCGCCCCATGACGACGATGTGGTTCCCGAGCAGCAACGCGACCAGGCTGAACAGGTACGGCGCGTTGTGGTGCAGCGGGGCGGTGCACAGGAAGACCCCGTCGGGCTCGATGCGGTAGACCGCCGCCCGACCGGTGATCGTCTCGAAGACGCCGGGCTCGCCGGCCACGATGACCTTCGGACGGCCGGTCGACCCGCCCGAGGTCGGCGCCTTCCACGCGGGCGGCGCGGGCGCCGGGGGCGGTGGGGTGTCCGGGCCGGTGGGCGAGGGGGTGCCGGCGTCGACGACCGCGGCGGGCTCGACGACCTCGAGGATCGCGGCGATCTCGGACGGCGGGAGCCGGTGGGAGAACGGCTGGGGGACCGCGCCGAGCTTCCACGCGGCGAGGGTCACCGCGTAGTGCTCGACGGAGTTGGGCAGGCCGATCGAGACGAAGGCGCCGGGGGAGACCCCGCGCGCGGCGAGGGCGTGGGCCCACCGGTTGGCGCGCGCCTCGAGCTGGGCGAACGTGCTCGACCCCGCGTCGTCGGTGACCGCGGGGCGGTCGGGGTGCTCCGCGGCGATGCGGGTGAAGGCGACTCCCAGCGGCTCCATGGGGGCGATCCTCTCCCCCGGAGGGGCGCGACGCTCACGTGCCGAGCGATCGCGAGGCACACCCCGTCGGGATAGCTGCGGACCTCGGGCAGGTCGGCGATCGTCACCGGGGCCTCGCGCGGCGGGCGGCGGCGCACGACCGCCGCCCGTGCGCGCATCGCGGCGCGGGCGAGGCGGCGCTCGAGGCGGGACGGGACCGCGTAGCCCAGGGCGACGAGCACGTGCGGGTCGATCAGCGCGGTCGTCGCGCGCCGGACCAGGCGTGCCGGCAGGTGGTGGAACGGTGGGAACGTCGTGAGCAGGGCGAGCGTCGCGTCGGCGACGCGCCGGGCGCCGGCGTCGGGGGCGAAGCGCTCGGCCTCGTAGCGGTCGAGCAGCGCCGCGAACCCCGCCTCGTCGGCCGGGAGATCCCGCAGGCCCATGTGGAGGCCGAGGGTCCGGTAGTGCGCGACGGCCGCGAGCCGCTCGTGGGGGTGCAGCGGGCGCCAGCCGAAGGCGTCGAGCCACCGCAGTGGCGTGATCACGAACGTCGCGAGGACGTAGCGCATGTCGTCGGCGGGGATGGCGTAGCGGCGGTGCATCTGGTTCATACGCCGGATCGCGGTGCGCGCGTCCTCGTGGCCGAAGCCCGGCTCGATGGTGGCGCCGAGCAGGAGGACGGTGTCGTCGTAGCGGCGCTGGGTGCGGGCGGTGAACTCGCCGGTGCGGTCGAGCAGGCCGCCGATCGAGGGCACGGCGTAGGTCCGGAACAGGGCGAGGCCGAGGGCCTGGCGCACGTCCCACGGGAACTCGATGGCGGTGGTGATCCGGTGGATCTCCTCGGCGTCGTCCACGGGGTGCAGGGCGGCGATCCGTGCCTGCCAGGCGGTGCGTTCCACGGTGCCTCCTCGTCCGACGTAGGTCGACTTACGGAAACATAGGAGCTGCTACGGTCCCTGGCAAGGGGGTGGATGCGTGACGGTCACCGATCGCGAGGGCTTCTTCACCGCGGCGATGCGGTTGCTGGCCCACGAGGGGCGCACCGGCCTCCGGCTCGCGCCGCTCTGCCGGGCGGTGGGGGTGACCAGCGGATCCTCTACCACCACTTCGGGTCCTGGGACGCCTTCGTCGACGCCCTGCTCGCGCACTGGGAGACCACCGAGACCCACCGCCTCGTCGAGATCGCCGCCCGCGAGCCCGAGCCGCAGGGCCGCCTCGACGTCCTCAAGCACCTGGCGCTGACGTTCCCGCACGAGGCCGAGGCCGCCATCCGCGCCTGGGCGCACGGCGACGCGCGGGTCGCCGAGGTCCAGCGCCGGGTCGACGTCGAGCGCCGCCGGAGCGTCGCCGCCACGCTCGGCGCCGTCGAGTCGGACCCTGCCCGCCGCGACCGCCTCGCCGCCCTCGCCCTCGCCGTGCTCGTCGGCCAGCAGCAGCTCCTCGCGCCCGTCGACGTCGGGGAGCTCCTCGGGCTGTTCGACGAGCTCGTGGTGCGCGTGGGGCCGGCGCGTCCCTAGTCGGCGACGTCCGACCGTTCACTCGCTCGGCTTCGGGGTCCACCGCGGATCGTGGAGGAGGTCGACGAAGTTCGGGTTGTTCAGCGCGCCGTGGCGGGCGTCGCGGACGGCGTCGATCGCGTCATCGACGTCCCAGCCGCCGCGGATCAGCGCGGCCGCCGAGAGCAGGCCGGACCGGTTGATCCCGGCCGCGCAGTGGATGAGGATGCGCTTGCCGTCCTGGCGCAGGTCCTCCACCAGGTCGGCGAGCGAACGCAGGACGGCGAACTCCGGCGCCGGGCCGTCCTCGATGAGCCAGTGCACGTAGAACTCGACGTCCTCGAGCGGCGGGGCCGAGCCGTGCAGGTCGAACACCGCGTCCCAGTGCTCGCCGGGCTCGGGACTCCCGGACTGCCAGATGCCCGGCACGACCTCGTGCGCCGGCCAGGGCGGCGGCTCCTCGTCGGACTCCCGCAGGTGCGCCGGGACGTACCCGTCCATGTCCTGCCTGCCCCGTCCCGCCACACCGTCTCCTCCGCGTCGCCCTGTCCGATCACCAGGTTCCGCCGCCCGCCCACCGCGAAACCCCCTGGGGCCGCCGGCCCGGCCCGAACTCCGCCGCCCAGGACCCGACCGCTTTACGACCGGGGGCGACGCGGAGCACCGTGGTGGCATGACCACCACGAGCGCACCTCCGGGGCACCGCCACGACGTCGGTGCCGTGGAGGACGTGCCCGAACGCGGGCGGCTGGTCGTCGCGGTCGGGCCGGTGACGGTGGGGATCTTCCGCTTCCGCGGGCGGCTCCACGCCTACGAGAACGTCTGCGCCCACCAGGGCGGGCCCGCGTGCCAGGGTCGGATCGTGTCGCGGGTGCGGGAGCGCCTCGACGAGGCGCAGCGCAGCCTGGGGCTGGTGTTCGACGAGGACACGATGCACATCGTCTGCCCGTGGCACGGCTTCGAGTACGACGTGACGACCGGGCGCCACCCCGGCCGGCCGGACTTCGCACTGCGCCCGATCCCCGTCACGGAGTCCGGGGGGCGGATCCATGTCACCGTCTGAGCGCGCCGCCCGCATCGCCGCGCTCGTCGACGAGCTCACCGCCGAGGTCGACGCCGGGCTCGGCGACGGCGCGATCGCCGCGCTCGGACCCGACGTCGCGCGCCGGCTCGTCGCGGTCGCCGCCCGGAGCTACGCGGTGGCCGCCGACGAGGGTGCCTCGGCGCCCACCGGAGAGGACCTCACGCCGACCGAGTCCGTCGTGCTCGCGACCGCGGTGCTCCGCGCCCACGACCTCAACCCGTTCGACCTGGCCCTCTGGTTCTCGAGGAGCAGCTCATGACCGGGGTCCGCCGCCTGGACACCCAGGAGATCACCACGCGGACAGACACCCGTGAGATCCTCGCCAACGCCGCCCGCGACACCGAGCGCTACGGCCTGGACGACTACTTCATCGTCGACGTCGACTCCCATCACGTCGAGCTCGACTCGTGGCCGGAGATCCTCACCTACCTCGACAGCCCGGTGCTGCGCGACACCGCGAGCCAGATGATGCGGAACTGGCCGAACGCCGCACGCCTCGCCCTGCACAACCATTCGCCCGGGTTGACCATGCAGGACGTCTCCGGGCGCATCCCGCACCAGGCGTCGCTGGGCGAGCAGACCCCGGACGCCGAGTCGGGCGGGGAGCGCGACGTCACCCTCGTGCGGCGGGCGATGGACGCGATGAGCATCGACGTCCAGGTCGTCTTCCCGCAGCCCATGCTCGAGACGGGCCTGCACCCCCAGCCACAGATCGCGACCGCACTGCTGCAGGCCTACAACCGCTGGTTCACCGCGGAGATCCTGCCGCGCGAGCCGCGTGTGAAGACGATGCTCGGGCTGCCGTTCGAGGACCCCGACGCCTGCCTCGCGACGATCGAGGAGTTCGCCGACCACCCCGGCGTCATCGGGTTCCTGGTCACCAGCCAGCGCCACGCCGGCGTGCACCGCAACGCGTACATGCCGGTCTACCGCGAACTGGAACGCCGCGGCCTCCCCATCGGGTTCCACGCCGGACCCAACCAGGCCGACACCATGACGTCGACGATGAACAAGTTCCTCTCGGCGCACGCCATGAGCTTCGTGACCTGCAACATGACGCACATGACCAACTGGGTCATCAACGGCATCCCCGAGCGGTTCCCGGGCCTCAAGACCATCTGGATCGAGAGCGGCCTGGCCTGGGTGCCGTTCATGATGCAGCGCCTCGACCACGAGTACTACATGCGCCAGTCCGACGCTCCGCTGCTCACGAAGCCGCCGTCCCACTACATGCGCGAGATGTTCTACACCTCCCAGCCCATGGAGTGGACCGACGACAAGCTCCTCGCCGCGACCCTCGAGGCGATCGACGCGGAGAACTCGCTGATGTACTCCTCGGACTGGCCGCACTGGGACTTCGACGTCCCCGGCCGCATCGCCGCACTCCCGTTCCTCGGCGACCACGCCAAGCGCAACATCCTCGGCGAGACCGCGCGCAAGGTCTTCGAGCTCGGGTGATCATGAGCGTGGTTCCGCCCGGCGCGGTCACGTCGACGCTCGTCGCGACGGGCCGGGCGTCGGGTGGACCGGTTCAGCTTGGTGAGGCTAGCCTTCCTCGCATTCGGGGGAAGGGAGTCGGCTGCGTGGCGAGGATGGCGGTGCTGCCGCGACTGGCGGTCGCGCGCTCCGAGCCGCTGACCGCCCGGATGCAGCGGGTGACGCTGACCGGCGACGCGCTGCGGGCGCTGCCTCCCGTCGGCCCCGCGCAGCACGTGCGGCTGCTGTTCGGCGAGCCCGGCGACGACGTGGTCCTCCCGGTCGCCGGACCGACCGGTCTGCGCTGGCCGGAGGGGTGCCGGCGTCCCCACGGCCGCAGCATGACCGTGCGCCACCACGATGCGCGCCGCGGCGAGCTCGTGATCGACGTCGCCCTGCACGGGAACACGCCGGCCACCCGGTGGGCGAGCGGCGTCGGGCCCGGTGACCCGGTCGGCGTCGTGGGCCCGGGCGGCGGCTGGACGCCGCCGGACGACGCCGGCGCCCACCTGCTGGCCGGTGACGACACCGCGCTGCCCGCGATCGCGACGCTGCTCGCGGACCCGCGGGCGCGGGCGATCGTCGAGGTCCACGACGACGCCGACGAGCAGGACCTCCCGCGCGTCGTCTGGGTGCACCGCGCACGGGGGGAGACCCTGGAGGACGCCGTCCTGGCCGAGACGGCGGCGCGCCCACCCCTTGCGGCGTGGGTGGCCGGCGAGGGGCACGCGGTGCGGCGGTTGCGCGAGCACCTGCGCCTCGGGTGCGGGCTCGACCGCGCGCACTGCCACGCCATCCGCTACTGGACCCGCGGGCGCACCCACGAGGACTCGGACGCGACCTTCGGCGCCGCGCGTGCCGAGGCCGACCGGCGGGGGATCGCGCTGCGCACCACCCAGGACGTCCACGAGATGAGCTACGAGCTCATGACCGGCGGCTTCCCGATCCCGACGGGCACCGCGCCCGCCTGATCCCCGGTCGCCGGGACGCCCAGCTCGACGTGCGGCACACTCCACCCCACACGCGCACGGGCAGGGGGGACGGTGGCCGAGAACGACGAGGTGGTCGGCGACCGGTACCGCCTGGACCGGACCGTCGGCAGCGGCGCCATGGGCGTCGTCTGGCGCGCCGAGGACGAGCGCCTGCGTCGCACGGTGGCCGTCAAGCAGGTGACGGTGCCGCCGAGCGCCGACGCGGAGTCGCGCGACCAGGCCCACCGCCGAGTCATGCGCGAGGGCCGGATGATCGCGCGGCTGCACCACCCCCATTCGATCGCGGTGTTCGACGTGGTGGAGCACGACGACCAGCCGTGGCTGGTGATGGAGTACCTGCCCTCCCGCAGCCTCGCCGAGGTCCTCGCCGAGGACGGGCCCCTGCCGCCCGACGCGGTGGCGCGGCTCGGCCGGCAGGTCGCGGACGCCCTGACCGCGGCACACGAGGTCGGCATGGTGCACCGGGACATCAAGCCCGGCAACGTCCTGCTGGGCGAGGGCGGGGTCGTGAAGGTCACCGACTTCGGCATCGCGCGGGCCGTCGACGACGTCACGATCACCTCGGCCGGGATGATGGCCGGGACGCCGGCCTACCTGGCCCCCGAGGTCGCCCGCGGGGCCGACGCCGACTTCCGCTCCGACGTCTACTCCCTGGGCGCCACCCTGTACGCCGCCCTCGAGGGTGGGCCCCCGTTCGGCACCGCCGAGAACGCGCTGGCGGTGCTGCACCGCGTCGCGACCGGCGACTACATCGCCCCCCGCCGTAGCGGACCCCTGACGCCGCTCCTGACGCGACTGCTCGACCCCGACCCCGAGCGCCGGCCCGAGATGTACCAGATCCGCGACGAGCTCGGCCGCTACGTGTCCGCCCAGACCCCCACCGAGCAGGGACCGAGCACGCCCGTCGTCGGGCACCCCGTCCTCAGCGCCGCGGCCGCCAACCCCGCCGTGTCGCCACCGGCCGCCGCGCCGCCCCGGCGCGAGCCCCCGCCGCCGACGAGCCCCCCGTTCACGCCCCCGCAGAGCACGACTCCGCAGAGCACGACTCCGCAGAGCACGACCCAGGCCGACAGGACGACCCCGGCCGCGGCCCCACCGACCCCCGCGATGCCGCCCCCCGCGATGTCGGCACCCGCGATGCCGACTCCCGCGATGCCCGCCCACGCGCCCGGCGGCGAGGGGCCGCCCGCCCAGGACGACGGCGAGCGACCTCGCAGGCGCGGCCGGTGGATCGCGGTGGGGGCCGCCGTGGTGGTCCTGATCGCCGTGGTGGTCGCCGTCGTGGTGCTCTCCGGGACCGGGGGCACGAGCGGCGGAGCCCTGCTGGGCTCGGGCGGCGACACGCCGTCGAGCGGCACGACCGCCGCGCCGGGGGCGGAGACGGCGACGCCGAGCGGGGGCACGGAGGAGCAGCGCGCCCAGCAGCAGGCCGTCGTCGACTACTACGCCCTGCTCCCGGACCGGTTGGACGAGGGCTGGCAGCGGCTCACGCCGGACTACCAGAGCGGCACCGCGGGCGGCTTCGACAGCTACCGCCGGTTCTGGTCGGCGGTCTCCCTGGTCACGGTGCGGTCGGTGTCGCCGGCCGGGAACGACTCCGTGGACGCCACGGTCAGCTACACCTACCGGGACGGCCGCGAGGTCCAGGAGCGGACCGTCTTCCGGATGGCCCCGCAGGACGGTGGGGCCTGGGCCATCGACGGGAGCACGGTCCAGTCCAGCCGCTGAGGGTCAGCGTGTCGGGAAGGGGCTGCCGCCGTCGGACTCGCCGGACTTCTTCGTCTTCTTGATCGCCCGCTTCTCCTTGAGGGTCTTCTCGGACTTCTTCGAGGAGGACTGGCGGGGGGACTTGTCGGACACGGGCACTCCCGGGGGACTCGGATCGCTGGGATCGAGTCCGGGGAGGTGCGGGCACCGATTCGTGGATCCCGGACGCGACATCCGGAGCTGCGCCCCGGGACCGTCGCCGCCGACGCTACTCCGGCTCCGGAGCTCAGGACAGGAACAGCATCTCCGGGTGCGGGTGGCGCAGGAAGTCGTGGTGGGAGATGTCCCAGCCGTACGCACCAGCCGCCTCGAACACGAGGACGTCGCCCGCGCGCACGCGCTCGACCGGAGCGCACGCGAGCACGTCCTTGGGGGTGCACAGCTCCCCGCACACGGTCACCTCGCCGGACACCGACGGCCGCGGCAGCCCGGTGGGCCACGCCTCGACGGGCACGAGGTGGAACGGGTGGCTGTGCTGCCACGACACCGGGAGCCGGAAGTGGTGCGTGCCGCCGCGCACCAGGGCGTACGGACGGCCGTGGGTGGTCTTGACGTCGAGGACCTCGACGACGTACGCCGCGCACCGCGCGGTCAGGAACCGGCCGCACTCGAAGTCGATCTCGCGCCAGTGGTCGGGGAACGTCGCGAGCAGGCGGGTGAGGCCGTCGCAGAACGCCGGCCAGTCGAAGGGGCGGTCGAGCGCGGCGTAGTCGACCCCGATCCCGCCGCCCACGTTCACGACCTCCGCGCGCACCCCGTAGCGCGACTCCCAGTCCAGGACGGTGTGGCGGTACTGGGCGAGCATCGCGAGGTGGGTGGCGGGGGAGAGGTTGTTCGACAGCGAGTGCAGGTGGAAGCCGGCGAACCGGACGCCGGGCAGGTCGGTGGCCGCGCGGATCGCGCCGGCGACGTCGGCCTCGTCGAGCCCGAACTGCGTCGGCCGCCCGGCCATGGCCAGCGTCGCGTCCGGGAAGGGGCCGCCGAGGTTCACGCGGAGCAGCACCTCGGCGACGGCCCCCGCCGCGGCCGCCGCGGTCGACAACCGGTGCAGGCCGAGCACGCTCTCGACGTGGAAGCGGGTCACGCCCGCCGCGAGCCCCGCCGCGAACTCCGAGGGCGTCGGCACCGGCCCGCCCATGAGCACCGGCGCGTCGCTGACCGCGCGGACCGCCGCCAGCTCGCCCCCTGACGCCACCTCGAACCCGTCGACGACGCCGTCGAGCGCGGCGAGCACCGGCGCGGCCGAGTTCGCCTTCACCGCGTAGAACATCCGGGCGCGGTCCGGGAGCGCCGTCGTGACCGCCGCGGCATGGGAGGCCAGCGCCGCGAGGTCGTGGGCGTAGAAGCACACCGGCTCGTCGCCGCCCGCCCGATCGGCGATCAGCGGGGCGAGGTCACGCATCGGTGTGGGCCTCCCGGTGGGCCCGCAGGGCCCGGGCGGCGAGGCTGCGCTCCTCGCCGAGGACGAAGTGCTCGACGCCGAGCGCGCGCCAGGCGGCGTGGTCCTCCACGATCCGGGGGATCGCGCAGAACGGCACCCCGCCACCGCGGCAAGCCTCGAAGACGCGCCGCACGGCGGCCACCACCGAGGCGTGGCGCGTCTGCCACGGCACGCCGAGGGAGGCCGAGAGGTCCGCGGCGCCCTCGAGCACCAGGTCGAGCCCCGGGGTCGCGACGATGTCGTCGATGGCGTCGACCGCCTCCGCGTCCTCGATCATGGCGACGACCGTGACCCGCGCGTTGGCGCTCGCGACGAACGCCGCGGGGTCGTCGCGCCCGTAGCGCACCATCCGCCCGCCGTTCAGCGACCGCCGGCCTTCCGGGGCGTAGCGGGCGGCCGCGACGACCTGCTCGAGGTCGCCGCGCGTCCGGACGTGGGGCACGACGATGCCGGTGGCGCCCGCGTCGAGGGCGCGCAGCACGAACCCGGGGTCGTGCTCGGGCACCCGGACCCAGGGCACGACCCCGGAGGCCTCGGCGGCGCGGATCATGTGCTGCAGCGTCTCCGGCGAGAGCAGCGCGTGCTCGGCGTCGATGATCGCGACGTCGTAGCCGGCCGCGGCCACCATCTCCACCATCGCCGGCGACGGCGTCGCCACGAAGAGCCCGTACACGAGCGCACAGTCTGGCGCGGGGCTCAGGTGCGCTGTCGCGCAGGTGAGCAGAAAGAAGTGCTCCAGCACTTGTTTCTGCTCACCTGCCGAAGGCACTCGGCACCGTGTGGACGCGCAGCTCGGTGTCCGGCCGGAGGCGGCGGGTGGTGAGTTTCTCGACCTGGAGCGTCGGGGCGAACACGTCGAAGGTCGCGAGCCGGGCGGCGAACTCCGGGACGCGCTCCGCGTGGTTCCGGACGACGCCGCGGACCACCGCCCAGAACTCCTCCTCGCCGAACCCGTACTCGGTGGCGAGGAGGAACGCGATCTCGGCCAGGTTCACGAAGCCGAGGCAGTCCAGCAGGAACCCGGTCACGAGCGCGGGGTCGTCGGTCTCGAGGAAGGAGTTGGCGTTGCCGTGACTGGCCGGCGGGGCCTCGAACGCCGGCGCCGGGGCCCTCAGCAACGACCGGGAGAAGCGGACGCCGTCGTGGAAGTCCTTGAGCGCCACCCGCGTCGGCAGGCCCCCGGCGTGCACGAGCAGCATGTTCTGCGCGTGCGCCTCGAGGGCCACCCCGTGCACGACGAGCAGGTGCACCAGGGGCAGCACCACGGCGACGGCGAGCCGCTCGGTCCAGCCGCGCGCACCCTGGGCCGCGATCCACGGGTCGATCAGCGGGACGCCCTCGACCGAGCGGGAGGCCAGCCCGGGGACGGGGACGGCGCGCTCGGCCGGATGCAGGTGGACGTGCAGGCTCTCGCGCCAGATCGCCGCGAGTGCCGGCCCGGCGGTGGTGCCCAGCACCTCCCGCAGGACGATCACCCGCGCCTTGTCGCGCAGCACCGGGTCGCCGGCCACCAGCCCGGCGAGCCAGTCGGACACGACCGCGGCGTTGCGGACCGTGTAGGGCGCGAGCTCCCGTGACGTCGACGTGTTGGTGATCGACAACGAGAGTTTGAGCGAGGGCAGGCGCGGCGCGTCGACGCAGGCCAGCGTGCGGATCGAGGCCTGGGGGCGGTAGTCGTGGCCGTCGGGATCGAGCTCCCGCACCCCGGGCATCGCCGACACCCGGTGCTCCCACTGCCAGGGGTGCACCGGGATCGCGACGGCCCCGTCGGGCACGGCGACCCCCTGCGCGGCCCAGAGGGCGCGGGGGTCGAGCCCGGCCGCCGCGGAGACGTCGGCGTCTCCCGGATCGACCGCCACCCACACCGGGTGCACCGTCGGCGCGAACTCGGGGGCGTAGGCGCGCTGGTCGTCGTCGGAGAAGCCGGTGCGCGACTTGTACGCCGGGTGGTAGCGGTGCCCGTCGGCGGTGCGCGCCTCCAGGGCGTCGTGGCCGGCGTCGGGGTCGAGCGGCCCTGGCGCGCGCACCAGCAGCGCATCGGCGTGCTCCGTCGCCGCCAGCTCCGCGACCAGGCGCGCCCGGCACGCGGGGTCGGCGTGGACCGGCGCCTCGGTGAGGAACGCCGCGGCGGTGACCGGCGCGTCCGACCCGACCCGCGTCACCGGCGCCGTCAGCCGCACCCGCCCGAACGACGGCGTGCGGACGAAGCGCAGGGCGAACGGTCCGGCGCGGGTCCCCGGGCCGCCGTCGCCGTCCACGTCGACGGCGTCCTCGAGGACGAGGGATTCGACGAGCTGGGTGAGGGCCCGGGAGACGGGAGGGCTCATGCGCGCAGCGGGTTCGGGACGCGGGTCCACCCGGCCGGCATGCTCGCCCCGCGGGAGGGCCCGCTCTCGAGCAGCGGGCGCAGCACCGAGCGGTGCGGCCATTCGTCGGCCGTGAGCAGGGTCGCGACCAGGGCCGCGCGGATGGTCGGGCTCGGGGTGGCGTCGACCGCGTGCACCACCGCGCGGTGGACCACGGTCCAGAACCGGTGCTCGCTCACCCCGAGGTGCCGGGTCAGGGCGTCGACCATCCCGTACAGCCCGACCTGCACGACGAGGGTCTGGAACCAGGCGACCAGGTCGGCGGCGGTGTCGGCGCGCAGCGACTGCCGTGCCCCGGGACGCAGCCGGTACCCGGGGTCGGGCACCGAGAGCCAGGCGGGGTGGATGCGCACGGTGTCGTGATCGCGCAGCAGCAGCCGCACCCGTCCGGACGGCTCGATGTCGAGCAGCACGTTCTGGCCGTGCATCTCGGGCAGCACGCCGTGGCGCAGGAACCCGATCCCGACGTCGACCACGGCCCCGACCACGGCGGGGAACACCGTCTCGGGGTCGCCGAGCCGGTCGGCGAGGACGTCCCAGGCGGGCGCGGCGAGCGCGGCCAGGGGCAGGCGACGACCCCGCGCCGGGGGGAGGCGCCGGACCTGCGCGGCGAGGTGGCCGGGGCGGTCGTCGAACTCGTCGGAGCCGTCGGGGTTCCCGAACCCCGCCCAGGTGGCCTCGTCGGCGACGTCGACCCGGGTGGCCAGCGCCGGGTCGGCGGCCAGGACGCGACGCAGGACGAGCTCGCCGCGCTCGCCGTTGTCGAGGTAACGGGGGGGCAGCAGGCGCGCCGACCCGAGCGTGGTGACCCCCAGCGGCAGCTTGAGGTGCCGGTCGCCACCGAGGTCGAGGGTGCGCACCGCCGCCGTGGCCCGCCCGACACCGACCCCGCGCGCCAGCGGCACCACGATGCCCTCGGCGAGCTCGCGGGCGAAGCGTTCCGGCAGGACGTGGTCGTGGTCGAAGGGGTGCACGGGGATCGCCCGGTACTCCGGATCGATCACCAGGGCCTCGGCGCCCGGGACGAGGGCGTGCAGGGCGGACGACCCCGTCCCGCTCCCGAGACGCAGGTGGTCATGGCGCACGGCGACCCAGTCGAGCGCGACGTCGCGGCCCGGTCCCCACCGTGCGAGGTCCTCGCCCCGCCACCCGGCGACCGCCCGCGCGGTCGGGTGGAACGGGCGACCGCGTGACGCCGCGAGCACCTCGTCGTCGCCGTCACCAGGGTGGGCGGTCGCTGCGGCGTGCTCCACCGCGGTGGCGACGTCGCGGGCGACGAGGTCGCGGCACGGGGCGTGCGGCGCGAGCAGGCCGACGACCTCGGCGGGCGTCACCTCGCGGGTCGGCCGGCCGGGACCGCCGGTCAGGACCGGGCCGTCGGCGTAGCGCGTGAGCTGCAGGCGCCCGCCCGGGCGGCCCGGCCACGCCAGCCACCCGCCATCGGCGAGGGGCACCTGCACCCACGACCCCGCCCGCCCTTCGGGGCCCGGTCCGAGGGGGCGGTCGGCCAGGCTCGCGAGGTCCTCGGCGACGGCGGCGTCGAGCAGGTCGCGCAGGACCAGCCGCTCGTCCCCGGAGCCGATGGCGTCGCTCACGCCCGTGCCGCGCGCCGTTCGCGCGCCCGGGCCAGCCAGCCGTCGTCGTAGACGCGGTCGAGGTAGCGGTCGCCGCGGTCGGGGAAGATCGCGACGATCCGCGCCGGCGGCTCGATCTCGTCGACGAGCCGGCGCACCGCCGTCACCACCGAGCCCGTCGATCCGCCGGCGAAGATCGCCTCGGTGGCGAGCAGGTCGCGGCACGCCTCGGCGGCGGTGGCGTCGTCGACGTGCACGACGCGGTCGATCTCGGCGGGGGAGTGCAGCTCGGGCACCCGGCTCGAGCCGATGCCGGGCAGGTCACGCGGTCCGCCGGGCCCGCCGAAGATCACCGAGCCGACGGCGTCGGCCGCGACCACCCGCAGGTCGGTGAACACCTCGCGCAGGCGGCGGGCGCACCCCAGCAGGCTGCCGGTGGTGCTCACCGCGCCCACCAGGTGCGTCGGGGGGTAGAGCAGCTCGTCGACCAGTTCGGCGCCGGCGCCGTGGTAGTGCGCGAGCCAGTTGCGGTCGTTGGCGTACTGGTTGATCCACACCGTGTCCGGCGTCGTCGCGAGGATCTCGTGCACCCGCGAGAGGCGGGTGTGCAGGTACCCGCCCGCGTCGTCGCGCTCGCCGACGACCTCGACGTCCGCGCCGAGGCCCCGCATGATCGCGATGTTGGCCCCGCTGGCCTGCGGGTCGACCACGCAGGTGAAGCGCAGCCCGTGCAACCGGGCGGCCATCGCGACCGCGACCCCGAAGTTGCCCGAGCTCGACTCGACCAGCCGGCACCCCGGCGGGATCGAGCCGTCGCCGAGGCCGCCGCCGACGATGTAGCGCGCCGAGCGGTCCTTCATGCTCCCGCCGGGGTTCATCAGCTCGAGCTTGGCGAGCACCTCGACCCCGGGCTGCGGGAACAGCCGCGACAGGGTCACCAGCGGTGTCCCGCCCACGGCGTCGAGCACCGAGGAGTGGATCGACTCGATCACCGGGCCGAACCCACGGGCCAGGACCACCGGCACCTCCGTCTCGACGCTCACGCCGGACGGTCCCGGCCGAGAGAGGCAAGCCTAACCATGGCCGTGCGCAGCGTGGCCGGCCCCGTCACCCAGCGTTGTCGGGCACATCCGAGGCCTTGACCGCGCCCCAGCCGTGCCAGCGGTCCACCTCGATCCACGCCGAGACACGCCCGCGGTCGCGGATCGGGTAGGGCTTCCCGGTGTAGTGCCGGGCGCAGCGGTCGATGTCGGTGAGGTCCGGGTCGTCGGCCCACTCGACCACGCGGCCCTGCATGCTGACGTGGGTGTACCAGTCGTCCTCGGAGAGCACGGAGATCGACACCCGTGGGTCGTTCTCCATGTAGTCGACACGCTTGCGGGCGTCGTCCATGTTCACCAGCACCCGGCCGTTCTCCCAGAGGTACCAGGTGGGCACCGACACCGGCTGGCCGTCGGGGCGCACCGAGGTGACCACGCTGGGGTTCGGCTTCGCGAGCAGGGCCTGGACGTCGTCGGGCAGCGGGGGTGTGGGCACGGGGACAGCTCCCTGGGGTGATCGGGACGGGTCTCCCACGACCCTACGACCGGGCAGCGGCCCCCCGCCGGGTGTGGACCACGACGAGCCGGGCCACCACCGCGAGCAGGCCGAGGGCCACGACGACCAGCCCGTAGACCTCGGCGACGGGACGCAGGCCGATCTCGACCGTGGCCACCCCGGCGGCGACCGCCGGAACGCTGAACGCGAGGTACGCGACCGTGTACGCGACGGCCATCAGCTCGCCGCGCACCTCCGGGCCGGCGATCCGCGCCAGCGTTCCGAAGCACGCCAGCGACGCGGTGCCGAACCCGGTGCCGGCGAGCACCGTCCCGAGCGCGGCCACCGGCACCGAGGTCGTCGTCACGCCGAGGAGGGTGACGACGGTGCCGAGCGCGAGCATCGCCCCGGCGGGGGCGAGCAGGCGCTCGGGCGGGCGACGGAAGGCGGCGAGCGCGCTGAGCGCCCCGACCCCGCACAGCAGCGTGACGACGAGCCCGCCGACGAGGTGGCTGCGCCAGCCCGAACAGGCTCGCCGCGACCGACGGGCCGAGCGAGAGGTAGAGCCCACCGAGCGCCCAGCTCGCGGCGAGCACCGGGACGATGCTCAGCACCTCGGCGCGGAGCTCGGAGGGAACGCGCACCCGCGGACGCAGCGAGGCCAGCGCGCCGGAGCGTCGCTGGGCGGTCTCGGGCAGCACCGCCAGCACCACCGCGACGACCGCGAACCCGGCGAGCAGCAGGACGTAGACCAGGCGCGTCGGCGCCGGCGCGAACTCGACCAGCAGCCCGCAACCCAGCGCCCCGACGGCGAGGCCGACCAGCGGCGTCACGGCGTTCGCGAGACCGGCGCGCGCCGGGGTTCAGGTCGACCAGCGTCGCCGCCATCGCCGTGATCGCCGCTCCGGTGGCCGCCCCCTGGACCGCGCGGGCGATCAGCAGCATCTCCACGTTCTGGGCCAGCAGGAACACGATCACCGCGCTCGTCTGCACCGCGAGCGCGACGGCGAGCACCGGACGCCGGCCGACGTGGTCGGACAGCCCGCCCACCACCAGGAGCGATGCCAGCAGGAAGAGCACGTACACCGCGAAGATCAGCGTGAGCGTCGCCGCCGAGAACCCCCACTGCGCCTGGTAGACGACGTAGAGCGGGCTCGGCACGCTCGACGCGGCCAGGAAGAGCACGACGACCCCGGCCACCGCGGCGAAGAGCCTGCCGCGGCGGACGGGGTCGAGGGTGTCGGCGGGTGGGACGCGCAGCGCGGCGGAGCCGGACCGTCGTTCTGAGTCGCTCACTCTCGTGGGCAACACCCGCGTCGGCGGTTCTATGTCCGGGCGTACCGAGCGAGGTAGCGCTCGCGCTTGCGCGGGTGGATGTTGGCGAGGGTGACGTCGCCGTCGTAGTGGGCCAGCACCTTGGGGTCCATCATCGCCCGCCAGACCGGCGGGAACAGCGCGACCACGATCATCGAGCCGTAGCCCGAGGGCAGCTGCGGGGACTCCTCGAAGTGGCGCAGGGCCTGGTAGCGGCGCAGCGGGTTGGCGTGGTGGTCGGAGTGGCGCTGCAGCTGGTAGAGCAGCAGGTTCGACACGGTGTGGTCGGCGTTCCAGCTGTGGCGGGGGTCGGTGCGCTCGTAGCGCCCGTCCTCACGCTTGGCGCGCTTGAGGCCGTAGTGCTCCAGGTAGTTCACGACCTCGAGCAGGCTGAACCCGACGACGGCCTGGATCGCGAGCCACGGCCAGACGGCCCACCCGAAGACGACGGTCAGGGCGACGAACAGCACGACGGTCATCGACCACGCGATGAGGTTCTCGTTGCGCCACGGCCGGTTGCCGGTCTTCGACAGGCGCTTGGACTCCAGGTGCCACGACGAGCGCAGGCTGCCCCAGACGGTGCGCGGCAGGAACGTCCAGAAGCCCTCGCCGAGCCGTGAGCTCGCCGGGTCCTCCGGGGTCGCGACGCGGACGTGGTGGCCGCGGTTGTGCTCGACGTAGAAGTGGCCGTAGCCCGACGTCGAGAGCGCGATCTTGGACAGCCAGCGCTCGACGTTCTCGCGCTTGTGCCCCAGTTCGTGGGCGGTGTTGATGGCGACGCCGCTGACGACGCCGTTGGTCAGGGCGAGCCCGAGGTTCGCGTACCAGGGGAGGTCCCAGGCCGTCCACACGTGGCAGGAGAACACCAGCCCCGCGAACTGGATGGGGAGGAACAGGTAGGTGACCCAGCGGTAGTAGCGGTCGGCCTCGAGGCGCTCGCGCTCGCTCTCCGGCGGGTTGTCGTCGGTGGCCCCGAAGATCATGTCCAGGCCCGGGAGGATGACGAACAGGATGATCGGGCCGATCCACCAGCCCCACGACGACCCGCTCAGCGTCACCAGCCCCCAGCCCAGGAACGGCATCGCCGGCATCAGTGTGGCGAGGGGCCACAGGTAGCGCTTGCGGTCGCGCCAGGGTCGTCCGGCGGCGGGCTCTGTCGTCGGTTCCGGAGCAATGTCGGTGCTCATCGGGGCCCTCCCTACGTCACTGTGGGCACACATCAGTGTCCAATGTGACGCGCCCTGAGACAAGACCCAATTTTTGTCTCAGTTCGAGGCAAAGGCGCCTCAGAGATGGACGGTCGGGCGGGAGAGCGACGCCGCCGCCAGCCGGGCGACCCGCTGGCCGACCTCGACCGGGTCCAGTGCCGGCGCGACGATGTGGGAGATGACCAGCCGGACGACGGCGTCGACGGTCTCGTCGACCGTGGACGGCTCGAGATCGGGGCGGCGCTCGCTGAACCACCCCGTCAGGAGGGCGCGCGCCGACTCGCGGATCGACTCCGAGCGCGACGTCAGGAACGGCAGCAGCCCCGCGTCGCCCGAGCGGCTGCCGGTGAGCACCGCGTGCAGCAAGGGGTTCGCCGCCGACTGCTCGAGCGTCAGACGGGTCGCCGCGGAGATCGCCTCGCCGACCTCGGAGTGCTGGGCGAGCACCTCGGCGATCGCGGCGAAGAACCGTTCGGCCTCGCGCGTCATCAGCGCCTCGCCGAGCCCGTCCTTGTTGCCGAACTCCCGGTACAGCGTCGGCCGCGACACCCCCGAGTCGACGGCCACCTCACCCACACGGACCCGCTCCCACCCGCGCTCGACCGTGTGCTGGTGCGCGGCCGCCAGCACCCGCTCGCGCACCTGGCGGCGGAACTCCAGGCGCAACGACTCCCCACTCATGGTGGAAGTGTCACGCACCGCAACCGCGCTCGTGCTCGGAGCACGCGCGTCACCCCCAGCTGGGTGCGCTCGTTGTGCCACCGAGCCCAGCCCGTCCTCCGCCCCGCTCCTGCGCATCCGGCGGTGTGGTCAGCTCCCTCCGGCGGAGCAGTACAGGGCCGATCCAGTGAATCTCACCCATGTACGAACCCGTGGGTAACGCCCGTCACCCCCCGCCGATGAGGTCGCAAGTCCACCCGAACGCACGGGTGCGACCACGTCCGGTCGAAGGGGTTCGAGCATGACGGCACGTCCCGGTAAGACACTCCCCAGCGTGATCGTCGGTGGCCTCCTCGCCGGTGCCATGGCCCTGGGGATGGGGACGGCGCACGCGGATCCGACTGACCCGGTCACAGCGGCGGAATGCCAGGCCAGCCTTCTCGGTCGCGTCGTCGGCGGCCTGTGCGTGAACGTCTCTGGCGAGACGATCGGACAGATCGTGTCCGCAGGAACGACAGCTCCAGCAGCTTCCCAGGGGCCGACAGCCGAGGAGATTGCGGCTCAAGAGGCCGCTGACGATGAAGCCGCGCGACTGCAGGCGGCTCAAGACCGGGCGGATCGCGAGCAGGCCGCCCTGGATGCTCAGGCACAGCAGGCGGCTCGCGTGCAGGCCGCTCGCGACGCGGCGGCTCGCGACCAGGCCTACCGCGCCGCCGTTGCCGCGCAGCAGGCGGCCGCCCAGAACGCGGCGGCGGCGGCCGCGGCTCGGCCCGTGCCGACCACATCCGGTGGCGCGCCGGGCGGGCTGCTGGCGGGCCTGCCGGGCGGGGCGGCCGGGTTCGGGGCGTACAACCCGGGGCTGCTGTTGGCGCCGGCCGGGAGTCCGTTGCGCACGTTGGCCGGTCAGGACGGGGGCTCGCCGGTGACCACGGCGAGCCAGGTCCAGTCGATGGCCTTCGAGGACCTGCCCGGTGGGCTGGGCACGCCCGCGGTGGTCGGCGTGCTGATCCTCTCGACCCTCGCCGCCTTCGGGCTGCGGCACCGGGTGCTGGCCCGCGCGCGAGTGGCGGCCGACGTGGACGCGGAGCTCGGCGACGACGCGGTCACACGCGAGACGGCGAGCGTCTGACGACAAGATCTCGATCCCGGTGACGATCCCCCGCACATCTGCGGGGGATCGTCACCGAAGAACGGATCTTCTCCCGATGATCGCCGCGATTGCTCGGTATCCCTCACGTCAGAGGGTGGATGGAGCAGTCGTGGCGATCTAGTCGGACACGGCCACAGGCAGGTGCTTGATCCCGTTCACGAAGATGCTGCTCAGGCGGTCGGGCTCGCCGACGACGCGGAGGTCGGGCATCGTCGCGAACAGCTCGCGGAAGGCGACGCCGATCTCGCGGCGGGCGAGGTGGGCGCCGAGGCAGAAGTGCGGGCCGTGCGCGCCGAATCCGTGGTGGGGATTCGGGGAGCGGCCGAGGTCGAGGGAGTCGGGGTCGGTGAACACCGTCTCGTCGCGGTTCGCGGACCCGTAGAGCAGCAGCAGCTTGTCGCCGGCCGAGACGGCGACGTCCCCGATCGTCGTGTCGGACACGGCGGTCCGGCGCATCCAGTTGATGGGTGAGGCCCAGCGGACGATCTCGTCGACCGCGGTGGGCAGGAGGCCTTCGACGTCGGCGGCCCACCGCGACCGCTCCGCGGGGAACAGGTGCAGGCCCCACACCCCGTGGGTGATCGCGTTGCGGGTGGTCTCGTTGCCCGGCGACGCAGAGCAGGATGAAGAACGACGCGATCTCCTGGTGCGTGAGCTTCTCGCCGTCGACGGTGCCGTGGACCAGCGCCGACAGGACGTCGTCGGTGGGCTCCGCTTCGCGCGCGGCGGCGAGCTCGGTGAGCAGGCCCGAGAGCCCGGCACCGGCGGCGAGGTAGTCCTGAAGGATCGTCTCCTCCGCCGACACGTACTCCGGGTCGTCGCCGGCGAGGATGACGTTGGAGTGCGCGAACACCTCGGCACGACGCGACTCGGGGATGCCCATCATGTCGCAGATGATCAGCAGGGGGAGCGGCGCGGCGACCTCGGTGACGAGGTCGAAGGTGCCGTCACCGGAGAGGGCCCGGGACCGCGCGGACGACACCACCGACGCCGCGACCCGCTCGACGTCGTCGACGAGCCCCGCGATGCGCTTGGGGGTGAACGCCTGCGCCGCGAGCCGACGGATCTTGGTGTGGCGCGGTGCGTCCATGCTGATCAGGGACCCGAAGAACTCGTGCGCCTCCGCGGGCAGGTCGAGGATCGAGACCGCGCCCTCCCCGGAGCAGAACAGCTCCGGATTCCGGCTGACGTGGTCGACGTCGGCGTGGCGGCTGATCGCGCGGAAGCCGGGGCCGGTCGGGAAGCCCGCGAACTCGGGCTCGTCGTACATGGTGCGGGGACCGTCGGTCCGCAGGGCGGCGAACGCCGCGTAGCGCTCGCTCCACGGGGCGGCCCAGAAGGCCCGGTCGCCGAGGTCCACCGTCGTCGACGTCATGTTGGCAGGCTGCCAAAAGCGGCGCGCGGACGCCAGGGGTTACGCGAGCGCCTCGTCCAGCCAGTCGTAGACGACACGCGCCCACTGCAGCCGACCCGTCCCCGCGCAGTGCCCGTCGGCGCCGGTCGCGGCGGTGAGCGGGACCTGCGTGGTCGGCGCCGTCATCGCCGCGGCCAGTGTCGCGCCGCCCCCGCCGGCGAAGTCGTGCTCGGCTTCGACGACCAGCGTCGGGCACGTGATCTCCTTGGCACGGTCGAGCATCCTGAAGCGCTCGAGCTCGGCGAAGTACTCCTCCACCGAGGTCAGGCCGTGCGCGACCATCCGGGCACCGAAGAACTCCCGGCGCTGCGCCGACATCTTCGTCATCGCCTCGACCACCGGCACGGCGACGGCCCCGGCGAGCCCGGAGGGCAGGTGCGCGGCCATGTCGGGCTGCGCGGGGTCGGCCACCATGGCGGCGAAGCGGTGCTCGACCGTGGCGGCGCGGGGGGCGAGGTAGCCGGCGAAGGAGCGCCCGACCAGCCCGATGCGGGCGGGGTCGACCTCGGCACGGGTGAGCAGCCAGTCGACGACGGGCGTGAGCACCTGCTCCCAGTCGGGCCGGAAGTACCGGCGCTGGACGTAGAGCGTCTCGCCCTGCCCGGGGCCCTCGACGGCGAGCGCCTGGTAGCCGTGGGCGAGGGCCTCGGAGACGTCGAGCCAGCCGGCCTCGGCGGTCGAGTCGTAGCCGCAGGGGAACACCAGCGTCGCCCGCGCGCGGCCCGAGTCGTCGGGGGAGAAGAGGTATCCGCGCAGCGTGGTCGCGCCGGTCTCGTCGGTGTAGGGGATCCGCACGAGCTCGGCCGGGTGCTCGTGCAGGTCCAGGGCGGCGACGAAGGAATCGCGGTGGGCGGCGTAGGTCTGCTGGAGGGCCGGGGCGTCGAGGTCGTGGCGCACGAAGTAGAAGGCCTGCCGCCAGTACTCGGAGGCCCGCAGCAGGCCCAACCGCGCGCTGCGGCGGTGGCCGCGGGCGAGTGAGGACTCGGCCTCGGCCCGCACACGTGCCGCCGTCGCACTCCACTCGGTGCACCAGCGCTCGCCGTCCGGGCGCGTGACACGGCGGGCCGTGGCGTAGGCCTCGCCGAGATCGGCGGCGCCGGCGTAGGCCGCCGTCAGGGTGCGCGCGAACTGGCCGTCGTAGGACGCGTCCGAGAGCAGGATGCGGGCCGGGTCATCACTCATGATCGTCTCCTCGGTGGTCGAGGCGTCGTGGTGTCCGGCGAGCCTCTGCCGTCAGAGGACAGCCTGGCCGTCGTCCCGGCCGCCGTCGACGGGTCCGCGCCGGACCGCGGGTGACGGGGTCGCTGTTGCCCCCGTCGGAGGTACGCGCGAGGATTCGGCGCGTGGTCTGTGGTGATCTCGAAGGGTTCTGGCCGAGTCGACGTCTCGATGCTTTCGACGAACTGTGTCGGTGAGGGGGAGCACCCCACCGGCCCGTCCGCCCGACCCCTCTTCGACGGAGTGAGCACACCATGACCGAACCAGCCACCAACTGGTCGTTCGAGACCCAGCAGATCCACGCAGGCGCCGCGCCCGACACCGCCACCGGCGCCCGCGCCACGCCGATCTACCAGACCACCTCGTACGTCTTCCGCGACACGCAGCACGGCGCCGACCTGTTCAGCCTCGCCGAGCCGGGCAACATCTACACGCGGATCATGAACCCGACGCAGGACGTGCTGGAGCAGCGCGTCGCCACGCTCGAGGGCGGCGTCGCCGCGCTCGCGTTCGCCTCGGGCAGCGCCGCGACCACGGCCGCGATCCTCAACATCGCCGAGTCCGGCGACCACTTCGTGTCGAGCCCGAGCCTCTACGGCGGCACGTACAACCTGTTCCACTACACGCTGCCGAAGCTGGGCATCGAGGTCAGCTTCGTCGAGGACCAGGACGACCTCGAGCAGTGGCGCAACGCCGTCCGGCCGAACACCAAGCTGTTCTTCGCCGAGACCATCGCCAACCCCGGCTCGAACGTGCTCGACGTCGCCGGCGTGGCCGGCGTGGCCCACGAGGTCGGTGTGCCGTTCGTCGTCGACAACACGGTGCCGACGCCCTACCTGTTGCGCCCGATCGAGCACGGTGCCGACATCGTGGTCCACTCGGCGACCAAGTACCTGGGCGGGCACGGGACGACCATCGCCGGCGTGGTCGTCGACGGCGGGACCTTCGACTTCGGCGCCCACGGCGACCGGTTCCCCGGCTTCACCGAGCCCGACCCGAGCTACAACGGCCTGAAGTACTGGGAGGCCCTCGGGCCGGGCGCGTACGCGGCCAAGCTCCGCGTGCAGGTGCTGCGCGACACCGGCGCGGCCATCGCCCCGTTCAACTCGTTCCTGATCATCCAGGGCATCGAGACGCTGTCGCTGCGCATCGACCGTCACGTGCAGAACGCCCAGGCCCTGGCCGAGTGGCTCGAGGCGCGCGACGAGGTCGAGAAGGTCTACTACGCGGGCCTGCCGTCGAGTCCGTGGTACGAGGCCGGCAAGAAGTACCTGCCCAAGGGCGTCGGCGCGATCGTGTCCTTCGACCTGCGCGGAGGGGTCGAGGCCGGGCGCGCGTTCGTCGACGGCACGACCCTGCACTCGCAGCTGGTGAACATCGGCGACGTCCGCAGCCTCATCGCCCACCCGGCCTCGACGACGCACAGCCAGCTCGCCGAGAACGAGCAGGAATCCGCGGGCGTCACCCCGGGTCTGGTGCGGCTGGCCGTGGGCATCGAGCACGTCGAGGACCTCAAGGCCGACCTCGAGGCCGGATTCACCGCCGCCAAGTCGCACGTGTGACCCTCCCGGTCCGGGACACCGTCCCGGTCCTCCCTCCCGCCAGCGGCGCCTGGCGGGAGGGGGACCCGGTCGGCGAGCGCCTCTTCCTCACCGTCGACGGCCTGGGCCTCGAGAGCGGCGACACCCTCCCCGAGGTGCGCGTCGCCTACGAGACCTGGGGCCGGTACGACGGCCACAACGCCGTGCTGGTCCTGCACGCGCTCACCGGCGACAGCCACGTCGTCGGCGACGCGGGTCTCGGCCACCCCACGCCGGGCTGGTGGGCGGGTCTGATCGGTCCGGGGCGCGCCGTCGACACCGACCGGTGGTTCGTCGTCGCCCCGAACGTCCTGGGCGGGTGCCAGGGCACGACGGGCCCCTCGAGTGCGGCCCCCGACGGGCGTCCGTGGGGCTCGCGGTTCCCGCGCACCACCGTCCGCGACCAGGTCGCCCTCGAGGCCCGGTTCGCCGACGCGCTGGGGATCGACGCGTGGGCCGTGGTGCTCGGCGGGTCGATGGGGGGCATGCGCGCCGTCGAGTGGGCCGTCATGTACCCCGAGCGCGTCGAGCGCCTGCTGCTGCTGGCGTGCGGCGCGGCGGCCTCGGCCGATCAGATCGCGTGGGCGTCGCCGCAGCTCACGGCCATCCGGGAGGACCCCGGCTGGGCGGGCGGCGACTACCACGACGCGCCGCGCGGGCACGGCCCCCACCTGGGGCTGGGCGTCGCGCGCCGGATCGCGCACGCGACCTACCGCAGCGCCGAGGAGCTCGACGAGCGCTTCGGGCGGCGTGCCCAGCCCGGCGAGGATCCTGCCGCCGGCGGGCGCTACGCCATCGAGTCCTACCTCGACCACCACGCCGAGAAGCTGGTGCACCGCTTCGACGCCGGGACCTACGTCGCGCTCACCGAGGCGATGAACCACCACGACGTCGCGCGCGGGCGGGGCTCGACGGCCGACGCGCTCGCGCGGATCACCGCGCGCACCGTCGTGGCCGGCTCGACGTCCGACCGGCTCTACCCGCTGGCCCAGCAGGAGGAGCTCGCCGCCCTCGTGCCGGGGTGCGAGCCGGTGCGTCTGATCGAGTCGCCGTTCGGCCACGACGCGTTCCTCGTCGAGACGCGCCGTCTCGAGCAGATCTTCGCCGAGGTGCTGGCGAGCTGAGTCAGCTCGCGGAGGGCGTGCGCTCGTGCGCGCCGCAGACCTGGTGGAGCAGGGCGTGCGCGGTCTCGTCGGCGAGCCGGTAGCGCACGACGCGGCCCGCGCGCTGGCTCGTGACCAGGCCCTGGGCGCGCAGCAGGCGCAGGGCCTGCGAGGTGGTGGTGTCCTTCAGACCGGCGGCCATGGCCAGGTCGGACACGCAGATCTCGCCCGCCGAGTGGATGCAGAGCAGCAGCGTCAGACGGGTGGGGTCGGCGAGCAGTGCGAACCGCGTGACCCAGGAGTGCATCGTGGTCGCGTCGGGCAATGCGGAGATCGCGTCGCAGACGCGGTGGTCACCGTCGACGGGGGTGCCGTCCGGGGTGTCGGTGAGGTGCACCGCCCCATGGTGTCATCTCCCCGGTCCGCACCGTGGGCCACAGGCCGTCCGGCAGGACGCGAGGACGGGAGGACGGCGCGGTGACCGCACCGGCAGGGGGTCCGATCGGGCACGGTCCGATCGGGCAGGGACCGATCGGGTTGGGTGCGCGGAGGGTGGCGCCGGACCTGGCGCGGGGGGTGATGCTCGCGCTGATCGCGGTCGCCAACGTCCACCTCTACCTCGTGGCCCGGCCGATCGGGGTGCGCGGGTATCCGGCCGCCGGACTCGACGCCCTCGACCGCGTCGTCGTCGTGGTCCAGATGACGCTCGTCGACGGGCGGGCCTACCCGCTGTTCGCCGCCCTCGTCGGGTTCGGGCTCGCCCGGCTGGCCGACACGACCACCGAGTCGGTGCTGCGTCGCCGCGCCCTGGTGCTGATCGGGGTCGGGGCCGTCCACGGCATCGTGCTCTTCCCCGGGGACATCATCGGCGCCTACGGACTGGTCGCGCTCCTGATCGCGCCCGCGCTGGCCGGGGTCGGCGCGGGGCCGGCGTCGTCGCGCACGCTCCTCGTCGTGGCCGCGGTGATCACGGCGATGGCCGTGGTCCTCGGGTCGTTCACCGGCATGCCGCAGGGGGTGCCGACGGTGCCCTCGATCGGCGCGTCGAGCTATCTCACCGCGCTGGCCGCCCACCCCGAGGCCTGGCTGAACACCACGCTGTACTCGGCGTTGTTCACCGCGCCCGGCGTCCTGGTCGGGGTGGTGATCGGGCGCGGCGGGATCCTCGTCGACCCCGCCGTCCACCGGCGGGTCCTCGCGGGCTGGACCGTCGGCGGGCTCCTCGCCGCGGTCGTGCTCGGCCTGCCGCTGGCGCTGGCCGCGGCGGGGCTGTGGGCGCCGACCGGTCGGGGTGGCCGGTCTCGCGGGCGCCGCGCACACCGCCGGTGGTTACGCCGGGGCGCTGGGCTTCCTGGGGTTGTTCGGTCTGATGTCGGTCGGCCGTGGGCGCCTGCGCGCGATGCTCGCGGCGGCGGGGACCTGGTCGATGACGCTGTACCTGTCCCAGTCGGTGGTGTTCTGTGCGGTGTTCGCGCTGTGGGCGGGTGGCTGGGGGGCCAGCGCCGGCGTCGCCGAGGCCACCCTCGTCGGGCTCGCGACCTGGCTGCTGGGGGTCCTCGTCGCCGGCCGCCTCGCCCTCGCCGGCCACCGCGGCCCCGCCGAGCTGGTCGTGCGGCGCCTGACGTACCCCCGTCGCTGACTCGGCGCGGTCGTCCGGGCACGTCGCGTACCGACCGTTGCTCACGGGAGTGTTCGGGGCGGACACTTCCTCTGACCCATCACCCGTTGGGCGCAACGGCGACTGCTCACCGTGAGCGGGGGAGGGGCGGACGATGACGACGACGGACGACCCGGAGCAGGGCACGGCCGCGACGGACGGCGAGGCGCCGGACGCGGAGACCGCCGCGGTGCCCTCGGGGGTGTGGGCGGTGGCGCGCCGGGTGCCGTTCACCGCCGCGGTCGTCGTCGCGATGGTGGTGGCCTCCGTCGCCACCGGCGCGTTCTGGAGCCCGCTGCTGGCGCGGCCCTGGGCGGCGCAGGTCGCCTACGGCCCGCCCGCCTTCCTCGAGGGCCACTGGTGGACGGTCGTCACGGGCTCGCTGGTCGCCGGCCACCCCGCGCTCTACGTCCTCACCCTCGGGCTGTTCGCCGTGGCCGTCGGGTGGGCGGAGTGGCGCTGCGGGACGATGCGGACCGCGGTGGTGTGCGTCGTCGGGCAGGTCGGGGCCGTGATCGCCGCCGCCGGGCTGGTCCTCGCCGTCGACACGACCTCCTGGGCCTGGGCCGACGGCCTCGCGGCGTCGCTGGACACCGGGTTCTCCGCGGGGATGTTCGCGGTGCTCGCCATGGCCTCCGCGACGGTCCGGGCCCCGTGGCGGTTGCGGCTGCGGCTCGTGCTCGTGGGCTACGTCGTGGTCGGGCTGCTGTTCCTCGGCGGTCTCGCCGACCTCGAGCACGCCCTCGCGCTGGTCGTCGCCCTGCCCCTGGCCCGCCGTCTCGCCGGCGCCGAGCCGGCCTCCGAGGGCAGCGGTATCGGACGCCGGGAGTGGCGTCTGGTCGCATGCGCCGGGCTCGTCCTCGTCGCGGCCATCCGCCTGGTGATCTCGGTCGTGCCCGTGGTCGGCCCGCTGGGCAACACCGCCGACGACTCGGGCGTCGTCGAGACCGCCGTGTCGGTCGTGCTCGCGCTCCTGCTCGCCGAGGGTCTGCGACGCGGGCGACGCCTGGCGTGGGTGCTGGCCCTGGTCGTCGGCGCCTTCTACGCGCTGCTGGGCCTGCTGGTCGTCGGCGTCGTGGTCTACGCCCGGATCACCGACCAGTTCGACCAGGTGGAGCTCGTCGGGCTGGCGATCTTCGTGCCCAGCGCGGTGCTGTGGTCCGCCGAGCTCGGCTGGCTGATCGTCGGGCGGCGGGCGTTCGGGGTGCCGTCGCGACTCCGCCAGCGACGCCTGCGGCGGCGCTCCGGGGCCGCGGCCGGCGGGCCGGAGGTGGCCCGCGAGGCCCTGCACGCCCACGGCGGCTCGACGATCTCGTGGATGACGACCTGGCCCGAGAACCGCTACCTCGCCACCGGCGGGGGCGTCGTGGCCTACCGGGTGCACGCCGGCGTCGCGGTCGCGCTGGGCGATCCCGTCGTCGACGCCGCCCACCTCGACGGGGCGCTGGTCGACTTCCGCGCCCTGGCCGAGCGCTCGGGCTGGGTGCCGTGCTTCTTCTCGAGCACCGCGACGCTGGCCCGCGCCGCCGAGGCCCAGGGCTGGCGCGCGCTGCAGGTCGCCGAGGACACCCTCATCGACCTCGACGGCCTCGAGTTCACGGGCAAGCCCTGGCAGAACGTGCGCAGCGCCTTCAACCGCGCGGGCAAGGCCGGGATCTCCCACCGCCTCGTGCGCCTGGCCGACGAGCCGCGCGCCGTCGTCGCGCAGGTCCGCGCCATCTCCGAGGAGTGGGTCGGAGACAAGGGCCTGCCCGAGATGGGCTTCACCCTCGGCGGGGTCGAGGAGGCGCTCGACCCCGAGGTCCGCACCGGGCTGGCCGTCGACACCGAGGGCACCGTCCACGGCGTCACCTCGTGGCTGCCGGTCTACGGCGCGGACGGCGTCGTCGCGGGCTGGACGCTCGACGTCATGCGGCGGCGCTCCGACGGGTTCCGCGCCGTCGTGGAGTACCTGATCGCCTCGGCCTGCCTCGCCTTCCGGGACGAGGGCGCCCGGTTCGTGTCGCTCTCCGGTGCCCCGCTGGCCCGCTCCGACCGGGCCGAAGGCGGGACCGAACCGGTCCTCGACCGCGTCCTCGACCAGCTCGGCGAGCTCCTCGAGCCCTACTACGGCTTCCGCTCGCTGCACCAGTTCAAGGCCAAGTTCCGGCCCCGCCACGAGCCGATGTTCCTGGTCTACCGCGACGAGGCCGACCTCCCGCGTGTCGGCCTCGGCATCGCCCGCGCCTACCTCCCCGACGCCGGCGTCCGCGAGCTCGTGGCCCTCACGCGTTCCTGATCTCGCCGGTCCCGGCGGCCCGTGCGAGCATCGGAACCGTGTCGACGGGGACCGGGCCTCCGATGCCGGCCGACGAGATCCCGCCGCCGCTGCGGTGGTGGGGTCACCCGCTGGGCGAGGCCCGGATCCACCTCGAGATGGCCCGCCTGATGGTGAGCGGGGTGTATCGCGGCGAGGGGATCCCGGCGGGCGACGGCTCGCCGGTGATGCTCCTGCCCGGTTTCCTCGCCGGCGACCTCACGCTCGCGGTGATGCACGGCTGGTTGCGGCGGATCGGGTACCGGTCCTACCGGTCGGAGATCGCCTGGAACGTCGACTGCTCGGAGTCCGCGGTGCGCCGCCTCGACCGTCGTCTCGCCGGGGTCGCCGAGCGTGCGGGGGAGCCGGTTGCCCTGGTGGGCCACAGTCGGGGCGGGCTGTTCGCCCGGGCGTTGGCGGCGCGGAGCCCGGAGCACGTGCGCTGCGTCGTGACCCTGGGCAGCCCGCTCGCCGGCCAGCTCGACGCGTCGGTCCTGACCCTCGCCGCCGTCAGCGGGGCGCGTCTGGCCCAGGGCGTGTTCTTCGCCCACCGCCCGCCGCGCCCGCAGTGCCTCACCGTGGCGTGCCCCTGCGCGTACTCGTCGGACCTCACCGCCCCGGCCGCCCCGCCGATCACCTCGATCTGGAGCGGCGAGGACGGGATCGTGCGCCCCTCGGCCTGCCGCCCCGACGACGCCGAGCTCCGCGAGGTCACGGGCAGCCATATCGGGCTGGGCGTCAACCATCAGGTCTACCGTGTCCTCGCCGAGGTGCTGGCGCGCTGACCCTCACGATGCCGTCGTCCGACGTGGGAGAACACGCACGGCCGTTTGCCGACCGGGCGCGAGGGGCACGGTGATCTCATGGCTGCCTGGACCACCGCCGACATCCCCGACCAGACCGGACGGACGTTCGTCGTCACCGGCGCCAACTCCGGCATCGGGCTGGTCGCCGCCCGCGAGCTGGCGCGTGCGGGCGCCCACGTGGTGCTGGCGTGCCGCAACGTCGACAAGGGGGCCGAGGCGGCCGCCGAGATCGACACGTCCGGCGCCCGGGGCAGCACGGAGGTCCGCGCGCTCGATCTGTCCGACCTCTCCTCGGTGCGCGCCTTCGCCACCGGGCTGGAGAGCCGCATCGACGTGCTCGTCAACAACGCGGGCCTCATGGCGATCCCCGAGCGGCGCACCGCCGACGGCTTCGAGATGCAGGTCGGCACCAACTTCCTGGGTCACTTCGCGCTCACCGGCCTGCTGCTCGACCACGTCGACGACCGCGTCGTCACCCTCTCCAGCCAGGCCCACCGCATGGGGTCGATCAACATCGAGGACCTCAACTGGCGTCGGCGCCGCTACTCGCGCTGGCCGGCCTACGGGCAGTCGAAGCTCGCCGACCTGATGTTCGCCTACGAGCTCGAGCACCGCTTCGTCGCGGCGGGCTCGCCGTTGCGCTCGGTCGCCGCGCACCCGGGCTACACGGCCACCAATCTGCAGTCGCGCACCGAGTCGATCCAGGACGCGATCATGGGCCTGGCCAACAAGGTCGTCGCCCAGGGACCGGAGATGGGTGCGCTGCCCACCCTGTACGCCGCGACCGTGCCCGACCTGCCCGGCGGTTCCTACATCGGTCCCGACGGGTGGGGCGAGACCACCGGTCACCCGGTGCCGGTGGGCTCGACGCCGGCATCGCACGACCGCGAGGTGCAGCGCCGTCTCTGGGACAAGGCCGTCGAGCTGACCGGCGTCACCCCGAAGATCCCCGCGGGCGCACGGTCGTGACGCCCCGCCGGTGAGCGACGCGCCGATCGCGGAGCTGCGCCGCGCCGTCGCCGAGGACACGCCGCTCGCGCCGGTGCACGCCGCGGTGCGCGCCTCCCTGGTCGACATCGAGCCCGGACGGTGCACGGCGACGCTGCCGGTCCCGCCCGCGGACGGTCTCGACGCCGGTCTGTGGCTGCTCGCCGACTACGCGGCGGGGCTCGCCGTCACCGGCACGCTGGCGGCCGGGGAGCGGATCACCACGATGCGGCTGACGCTGCACGTGCACGTCCGGGACCCCGCCCCCGGGACCCTGCACGCCACCGGCTGCCTGCTCGACCACCTCGGCGGGAGCGCGCTGAGCACGGCCGACATCGTGGACGACGCCGGTCGCGTGATCGCGCGGGCCACCGCGCGCAACGCCGTGCTCGCCGACGAGGTCGCGGCGTCCTACACCCGCAGCGAGGACACGTGGGGCACGCCGCCGGTCGGCGTCGGCGACCTGGTCCACATCGACCCGGACGGTTCGGTGCGGCCCGACGCCCGCTCGGGGAACACCGCGGACGTCGTGCAGGGCGGTGTCCTCGCCTCGGTGGCGGTCCGGGCGCTCGCCGTGGACCTCGGCGGCCCGCCGGACGAGGCGACGGCGACCTTCCTGCGCCCGGTGCCGGTCGAGGGCGCCGTCCTGCGGGCCCGCACCCACGTCGAGCACGGGGGGCGCCGCCTGCGCGCGGCCCGGGCGACGCTGGTGGACCAGCGCGAGCGGACGGTGCTGCTGGTGACCGCGCTGCGCTACGCGGGTTCCTGAACGACGGCGACACCCGCGGCCGCCGATCGCGCCTCGCCCGCGCGCTGGGACCGCCGCGCCCAGACGACGGTCGCGGCGACGAGCGCGACGATCACCACCAGCGGCACGACCGCGTTGACCACGACCATGGTCTCGGTCGAGAGCCGGTAGGTCAGCACGGCGCGGACGACGGCCTCGACCACGAACGTCGCGCCCCACATGAACGTCAGCCCGCGCTGGGTGCGGCGGAACCCCGGGTAGGCCCACAGGCCGTTCCACCAGGCGACGCGCTCCGGGTCGCCGCCGGTGGCGAAGCGCCGCCCGAACAGGAACATCAACGGCCGGTTGGTGGGCACGGTGACCAGCAGGACGATCCCGAACAGCCCGGTGACCACCGACTCCTTGAGCAGCAGCAGGCGGGGGTCGTCGAAGAACAGGGACGCGACGATCCCGATCACCAGGAAGACCAGCACCATCGTGCTGAACTCGTCGAGGCGCCGGCGCCAGACCGCGGTGATCGCCATCTCGAGCAGCGGGCCGACGCTGCTGAGGATCAGCGCGGTCACGGGCGGGAGGCCGCGGTCGGTGGCGACGTCGTAGATCACGATCGGCGCCCCGACGCTCAGCACAGCGGTGAGGAGCCAGGGCAGGACTTTCGACATCGACACGCCCGATCTGTGACAGGGATAATCACGAACGTGAGCGGAAGTGTAACGCCTCGCAGTCCCACCGTGGGTCTGGTGGCGCTCCTCTTCGGCGTCTCGGGGCGCGCCACGCTGCCGGGTCCGTTCCTGGTGGGGATGCTCGGCGAGTTCGGTCTCACCCCGGCCGCCGCGCGCCAGCAGCTGCACCGGATGCGCGGCCAGGGCCAGCTCGACGGCGAGCGCGTGGGGCGCGCGACCCACTACCGGCTCGCCGGCACCTTCGCCGCCCGGTCCGCCCGCCTGCGCGACGACCGCGGCGCGACCGTCGCCTGGCCCGGCCACTTCCACGCCCTGCTGCACCAGGTCCCCGAGCGCCACCGCGCCTACCGCGACCGGCTGCGCCGCCTCGCCGGGTTCGTGGGGTACGCCCCGATGCAGCCCGGTGTGCTGATCGCCGTCGCCGACCGCGCCGACGAGCTCGCCGAGGTCCTCGACGACGTCCCGCCCGGCGCGGCGGTGCACCGCGCCCGCCTGGGCATGGACGCCGACGACGCGGCGCGGGTCGCCGCGACCGCCTGGGAGCTGCCCACCCTGGCCGCGGACCTGCGCGCCCACCTCGCGGCCCTGCGCGCCCTCGTCGACGAGCCCGACGACCCCCCGCCCACCGCCGCGAGCGTCCGGCGCCTCGCCGAGCACACCAACCAGGTCTACGTCGACCTCCTGCGCGACCCCGGCCTCCCGCCCGCCCTGCGACCACCCGACTGGCCCGGCGACGACGTGCGCCGCGCCCTCGGCGCCCTCGCCGCGCGCTACCTCGCCCCCGTCCGCGCCCACCTCGACGCCCGCCTCGCCGCGCACGGGGGGTGAGGTTGCCGGGGTCCGGCGGTTCCCGGGGTCCGGCGGTTACTGGCTGGTATGTCGCTCGCCGGGCGACATACCAGCCAGTAACCCACGGGCGGCGCCGATCGCGGGCCGGCTCCCTAGGCTGTCGGGGTGAGCGTCACCGTGGTCGGCGTCGGGGCCGAGGGCTGGCCCGGGCTCGCCGAGCCCGCCCGGGCCGCGCTCACCGACGCCGAGGTGGTGCTCGGATCGGCGCGCCAGCTCGACCTGCTCCCGTCGTCGGTGCCCGCACGGCGCGAGCCCTGGCCGTCGCCGATGATGCCGGCGCTTCCCGGGCTGGTCGGCGAGCACGCGCGCCGGCGGCTCGTGGTCCTGGCCAGCGGTGACCCGATGTTCTTCGGGGTGGGCGCGGCGGTCGCGGCGCTGTGCGAGGGGGTGCGCGTGCTGCCCCACCCCTCGTCGGTCGCGCTGGCGTGCGCCCGGCTGGGCTGGGCGGTCCAGGACGTCGACGTGCTCTCGGCGGTCGCCCGGCCCCTCGACGCGGTGCGCGCCGCGCTCGCCCCGTCGCGCCGGCTGCTGGTGCTGGTGAGCGAGACCTCGGCGCCGGCGGCGCTGGCGACGCTGCTGGTGGACGCCGGCTACGGCGAGGCGTCGTTGACGGTGCTCGGGTCCCTCGGCGCGGACCACGAGACGCGCGTCGACGGCACCGCGGTGTCGTGGGCGCACCCGCCGGGCGACGCGCTCGCCGTCGTCGCCGTCGCCTGTCCCGCGACGCCCGCCGACCCGCTGCTCGGACGCGCTCCGGGCCTGCCCGACGACGCCTACGACCACGACGGTCAGCTGACCAAGGCCGAGGTCCGGGCGCTGACGGTCGCGGCGCTGCGCCCGGTGCCCGGCGCGCTGCTCTGGGACGTCGGGGGTGGCGCCGGCAGCGTCGGGATCGAGTGGATGCGCCACCACCCGGCGTGCCGCGCGGTCACCGTGGAGGCGCGGGAGGATCGCGCGACGCGGATCACGGCCAACGCCGCGCGCCTCGGCGTGCCCGGCCTGCGGGTCGTCGTCGGGCGGGCCCCGGCGGCGCTGGCCGGGCTGGACGCGCCGGACGCCGTGTTCGTCGGCGGCGGGGTGTCGGCCCCGACCATGCTCACGACCTGCTGGGATGCGATCCGGCCCGGCGGGCGCCTGGTCGCCAACGCCGTCACCGTGGAGGGCGAGCAGGCGCTCGCCGCCGCCCGCGTCGCCCACGGTGGGACGCTGCGCCGGATCGGGGTGGAGCGTGCCGAGCCGGTCGGGCGCTTCGCCGGCTGGCGGGCGCTCGCCGGCGTCACCCAGCTGGTGCAACGGAAGGACCCCACGTGATCGTCCGCTTCGTCGGCGCCGGCCCCGGTGCTCCCGACCTGATCACCGTGCGCGGCCTGCGGGCGATCGCCACCAGCCCGGTGTGCCTCTACGCCGGCTCGCTGGTGGGCGACGAGCTGCTCGCCCAGTGCCCGCCCCACGCGCGCCGGGTGGACACCGCGCGGATGACCCTCGACGAGATCCTCGCCGAGCTCGTCGCCGCGCACGCGGCGGACCACGACGTCGCCCGGCTGTGCTCCGGGGACCCCGCGGTGTTCTCCGCCGTCGCCGAGCAGACCCGCCGCCTCGACGCCGCCGGCGTGCCCTGGGAGATCGTCCCCGGCGTGCCCGCGTTCGCCGCCGCCGCCGCGTCGCTGCGCACCGAGCTCACCGTGCCCGGCGTCGGGCAGTCCGTCGTGCTCACCCGCGACGCCGCCAACGCCACGCCGATGCCGGACGGCGAATCGCTCGCGACCTGGGCGGCCGCGGGCGGCACCCTCGTCCTGCACCTCGCCGTGCAGCGCTGCGCCGCGGTGGTCGAGGCCCTCCTCGCCCACCGCCCGCCGACCGAACCCGTCGCCGTCGTCGCCCGGGCCTCCCGGCCCGACGAGGTGATCGTCCGCGGGACCCTCGCCGACATCGCCGACCGCGTCGCCGACGCCGGCATCGCCCGCACCGCGGTGATCATCGTCGGTCCGGTCGTCGGGCAGGCCGGCGGCGACGAGAGCCACCTCTACTCCGCGGCCCGCGCGCGCCCGTGACCGTTCCGCGCGAGGGGTCCCTTCCGGCGCATAGAGCGACGGAATACTCCCCTGGCGTCCGGCGCATCACAGCGGCGTCCGTACGCGAAGGGCGCGTCCCGTCGCTCTATGCGCTGGAAGGGTCCCCTCGCGCGCAGGCCCCTCGCGCGCAGTCCCTTCGCGCCGAACGGTCAGGGGCCCGCGTGTCCGACGATCGTGCCGGCGCGGTCGATGACGACGACGTCCACGGCGACCGGGGCGCCGTCGAGGACGCGGAGGGCCTCGTCGCGGGCGCGGGCGGCGACGAGCTCGCCGAGGGCGACGCCGTGCTCGGCGCAGATCCGCAGCGCGTCGAGAGCGGTGTTGGCGGTGCGGACGCGGTCGGCGAGGGCGTCGGGCACCATCGTGGCGAGCGCGGCGAAGTCGACCTGCGAGCGCTTCGAGTGCAGGTCGAGGTGACCCTGGGCGAGCTTGGTGAGCTTGCCGATGCCGCCGGCGATCGTCAGGCGCTCGACGGGGTGGGCGCGCACGTACTTCAGGACCGCGCCCGCGAAGTCGCCCATGTCGAGCAGGGCGTCCTCCGGCAGGCCGTGCAGGCGCGCGACGGTCTCCTCGGAGGTCGAGCCGGTGGCGCCCGCGACGTGGCGGTGCCCGGCGGCGCGGGCGACGTCGACGCCGCGGCGGATCGAGTCGATCCAGGCGGCGCACGAGTAGGGCACGACGACGCCGGTGGTGCCGAGGATCGAGAGCCCGCCGAGGATGCCCAGGCGCGGGTTCCAGGTGTGCCGGGCGATCTCGGCGCCGTTCTCGACGCCGATCGTGATCTCGACGCCCGCGTCGGTGAGTGCGCGGACGTGCTCGGTCATCAGCCGGCGGGGCACGGGGTTGATCGCCGGCTCACCGACCGCCAGCGGCAGGCCCGGCTTGGTGACCGTCCCGACGCCCTCCCCGGCGCGGAACGTCACGTCGTCGCCGGCGAACCGGACCGTCGCGGTGATGAGCGCGCCGTGGGTGACGTCCGGGTCGTCGCCGGCGTCCTTGACGATGCTCGCGCTCGCCCAGCCGTCCCCGAGCTCGTGACCGGCCAGCGCGAACGCCGGGCGCCGGTCGCGGGGCAGGACGATCGCGACCGGGTCCGGGAACCCGCGGCCGAGCAGCGCGGACGTCGCCGCCGCCGTCGCCGCGGTCGCGCACGCGCCGGTCGTCCAGCCGTGGCGCAGCGGCGTGCCTTCCGGGGCCTCGCCCGGGTCCGCGTGCGTCACGGGGCCATCCTCCGGTGAGCGCGCGCGTCCTGGTCCTCGGGGGCACCGCCGAGGCCCGCGAGCTCGCGACGGCCCTGCACGCGCGCGGCGACCTCGTCACCACCTCGCTCGCCGGGCGCACCCGCCATCCGCGCCTCCCTGCCGGCGAGGTCCGGACCGGCGGCTTCGGCGGGGTCGAGGGGCTCGTCCGCGCGTTGGACCCCGACGACGGGCCGAGGGTCGACGTCCTCGTCGACGCCACCCACCCCTTCGCCGCGACGATGACCGCCCACGCCCACGCCGCCGCCGCGCGCACCGGCACGCCGCTGGTGGTCCTGCGTCGCCCGGGCTGGACCGCGGGCCCCGGGGACGACTGGCGGCGGGTCGCCTCGCTGGAGGACGCGGCCACCCGGTGCGCCGGCCGCGTGCTGCTCGCGATCGGCCGTCAGGGGGTCGAGGCGTTCGTCGGCGCCGACGCGTGGTTCCTCGTGCGCGCCATCGAGGCGCCCGCCGTCCTGCCCGCGCGCGCGGAGCTGATCCTCGCGAGGGGTCCCTTCGCGCTCGACGACGAGCGCGCCCTCCTCGACCGCCACGACATCGACATGATCGTCGCCAAGGACTCGGGCGGTGCCACCGAGGCGAAACTCGTCGCCGCCCGCGAACGCGGCCTCCCGGTGGTCATGGTCGATCGCCCGCCGCTGCCGGTCGGCGTCCGGGCGTGCACGACCGTCACGGAGGTCATCGTCCGTATCGGGCGGTCCCTCTGAGGATCACGCTTCTTCGAGCACCGGGTCCTCATCGAGGAGATCCTCCGACTCGAGTTCGAACTGGGCGGCCTCGAGTCGCTCGTCGCACTCCGTGGTGTCGTCGATCGCTCGTTTGCCCATCGCGTCCGCGATGAGGTCGAGCAACGACCTCCGACGATGGTCGAAGAACCGATCGAACTCGTCGCTCCGCAGGGCGGCAGGATCGAGGAAATGGGTGGCGAGAACCCGATCGAGGTCGTCACTGGTGAGGCCTGATTTCGTTTCGACCTTCTTGAGATACGTCGAGGGTCGGTGACCGCCGATCATCCTGTTGGTGTCGAAGGAAATGGCCGTCTTGTTGACGATGCTCTCCCGGCGGTCGGGATCGACCCCGTTCTTCTCGCACCAGGCCTTCGGGAAGATATGATGGATATCGATCTTGTAGCTGAAGAACGACGCCATGCTCATGGGCCGGTCTTTGATCCAGTCGAGGCAGCCGCGCTTCATCAGGAGGGCGTAGACGCCCTTGTAGGCAGCAGAGTTGCGGGTCTTCAGCGTGAGGAGTCGTACGGCGTAGAACGCGGAGTCGCTCACGGTGCCGGGCTCGCGTCCGCCGGCGATCCAGGCGGGGACCTGTTCGACGTCACGGGCGAAGCGGGTCTCGGTACTACCGCCGTACATCTCGCCGAGCACCCCGGACCAGTACCAGCGCCGGATCATCGCCCTGTTCGCGTGGGAGTCGGCCGCACCGCCGAGGATCACCCTGATGACCGCCAGCGGAACGAGCTGGGTGCGATACGGGAGATCGCTCGAACGGAAGAGGTGCTCGTGGGAGAGGAACTCGAAGCACCACTCGAGCGCCTCGGTGACCGGCTCGGCCCAGGTGCGGTAGTCCTCGAGACTCAGGCGCAGGATGTCGCGGCGTTTGCAGGACGTCGAGCCCGGCTCCGGGGCGTTGGGGCCGCGACGACGACCGGTGGCGAGGAGGGAAACGGCCTGGAGGAAGTCGGTGTTCTCGAAGGACCTCAGCACGGGGTGCACATCGAGGCGCTTCCGACGTGCGGCCCAGTCGTCCTTGAGTCGGAATCCGTCGCTGGCGTAGGTCGCCGTCAGGAGCTCGAACGCGTTGAGCGGGACGCCGCCGGTGTTGACTTTTTCGAAGACCGCGCACACAGCCTCTTTGGAGGTGTCCTTGGTGAGTCGGATGACCGGCACCTTGTAGTCCGTGACGTTCTTGAGCACCCGTTCCTGGAACGAGGTCCAGCGCTTGAGCTGTTCGTTCATCTCGGCACCCTGCTGGAGGAATGTCACCATCCAGTTGTTGGTGGCCGTCTGGTCGAAGATGATCCCCACCGGGAACACGGCAGCGGCGCACTGGGACGATGTCGTCGAGTAATCCGCGCTCACGTCCCGACCGAAGTTCTCCCGTACCAGCATGTCCTCGGGCACGGAGACGACGGCGTCCTCGAGGTCGGCGTCCTCACTCAGAGCCGCATCGATGTCGATGAAGTACCAGCGTCGTACCTGCTTCTCGCGGGCATCCTTCGTCTCTACCGCGCGCGCGGAGTAGAGCGCCTGGTACAGCGACGTGGTGCGCTGCTGCCCGTCGAGCAGGAGTTGCTCCGGGGGCACGACGCCGTTGCGGTCCACTCCCGAGATGGGGATCGGCGCGAAGTTCGTCCCGCCACCACCGACCTCGAGCGTCATCGCCACGCCGACGGGGTGGCCCTGGGCAACGCTCGCGATCAGGCTCCGGATCCGGTCGTCGTCCCACTTCCATCCCCGCTGGAAGTCAGGGAGTTGGAGCTTGCCCGTCGAGGCGAGCTTCAGCAGCTCCTCGAGCGGAACATCCGGGCTCTCGAACGGCATGTCGTCCCCCTGTGTCGCGCCGACGCGACCGTCGCGATCCGCCTCTACCGCGCGGCGACGCTACGTGAGCCGTCCGGCGGTCCCACGGGAGGCCGTGTGCTGCCACGACGACGGGCACACCGAACCTGGTGCCCCGGCCCGCGCCCGCGGGAGGATGACGCAACGCCGAGGACGGGAGCCGAGCGATGCCGGACATGGGCGGGCTGCTGTGCGTGAACGGCGTGCAGCACGACTTCGTCATGACGACGTGGGTGTCGAGCGGGTCGTCGTCGTACTGGGCGTCGGAGCTGATGTGCCCGACGTGCGGGACGGTCGTGTACCGCGACGACGCCCGCGACGCGTGGCAGTGGGTCAAGGGCGACCCGTGAGGGTCAGTCCGTGACGAGCGCCAGGAGGAAGCCGTCCCACCCCTTCGCGCCGACGGTCTGCAGGGCCGTGGCGTCCAGGCGGGGGTGGCCGGCGACGAGGTCGACCACCTCGCGCACCCCGCGCACGGTGGCGCTGTCGTCGGCCGGGTCCGCGACGGCGCCGTCGCGGACGACGTTGTCGACGACGATCACGGTGCCCGGCCGCGAGAGCGCCAGGGCCGCGCGGACGTAGCGGGCGTTGTTCGCCTTGTCGGCGTCGATGAACACCAGGTCGTAGGGGCCGCGCAACGCCGGCAGCATGTCCAGGGCCGGGCCGACCACGACGTCGACACGCTCGCCCACCCCGGCGGCGTCCAACGACGTCCGGGCGACCTCGGCGTGGTGCGGGTCGATCTCCAGGGTCGTCACGCGACCGCCGACCGGGATGCCGCGGGCGAGGTGGATCGTCGAGTACCCCCCGAGCGTGCCGACCTCGAGGACGCGCTCGGCACGCCGGATCCGGGTCAGCAGTCCGAGGAAGTGGCCCTGGGCGGCCGAGACCGCGATCGGGGGCAGACCCGCCTCCTCGGCGCGGGCGAGGGCGCCGTCGAGGGCCGGGTCCGAGGGCAGGAGGTGCTCGGCGAACCACGCGTCGACATCGTGAGGCTGCATGTGCGCGATCCTCCCGCTCGTGGGCGCGGATCACACGCACGGACCGGGGAGGGTCAGCTCGGGACGCGGGCGCGCTGGGGTCGCGCGGTCACCGTCGCGCTGGTCAGGACGGCGGCGCCGAGCAGCAGCCACAGGACCTCGAAGCCGAGCAGTGCCCACAGCGCGGCGGTGGCGGGCGGGCCACCCGAGACGATGAGCGCCGGGGTCAGGGCGACGAAGACGTAGACGCCGACGGCGATCGGGACGAACCGGTGCCAGCCCGCCCACCGGCGGGCGCGCAGGACCGCGATCCCGGCGAGCACCATGCCCACGCCCGTCAGGGTCGGCGCGAAGGAGAACAGGGCGTCGGCGAACGACTCGCTGGTCGGAGAGACCGCCTCGGCGAGGCTGGTCAGCACCAGGCCGACCATCGCGATCCCGAGGCCGATCCGGCTCAGCCAGTCCGATCGGGTCGCGCCGCAGAGCGCCAGCGCGACCACCCCGGCGAGCTCGGAGAGGTGGAGCAGGGCCCGGAAGTAGAACTCCCAGGTCGGGTCCCATTCGGTGAAGATCGTGATGAGGATCATCACGATGCCGACGGCAGTGACCACGACGCAGATCAGGGCGAGTGTGCGCGCGAGGCGGAGGGTGTCCATCGTTCGTTCTCCCAGGTATCGGCCGCGACTAGAATCTTAAGGTAGCCTGTTATTAAGGTAGCCTGAAGGGAATGAGCTTGTCGACACCCGAGTCGCCGCGCGGGGACGAACAGAACACGGTGGCGCTGCTGGGCCAGGCGTACAGCCTGCTGGGGTTCAAGATCGTCGACGGTGTCGTCGGTGCCGGTTTCCCGCAGAAGCCGTCACACTCGGCGGTCTTCGCGCAGATCGAGCCAGGAGGCTCTCGGCTCACGGCGCTGGCCCGGGGCGCCAACATGACGCCGCAGGCCATGGGTGAGCTCGTCGACGAGCTGGAGGCCCTCGACTACGTCGTGCGCCGTCCCGATCCCTCGGACCGGCGGGCGAAGCTGATCGTGCTGACCGAGCGGGGCCAGGCGTGCATCGCTGCGGCGATCACCACGATCGCAGGACTCGAGGAGGACATCACCGCGGTTCTCGGCGAGGACGGCCGTCGCCGGCTCCGGGCCATGCTGCGCACGCTGCTCGACCGGGGTCAGGGGTAGCGGCGTGGTGTGAACACCGTGTCCGGCCCGGGCCACCGCGTCGTCGAGGCGCCGACGAGCAGGAGCGTGCGCATGTCGACGTCGGCGGCGTCGAGTGCGCCGAGCGTGACCACGCGGACCGACTCCTCGGGGCCGCCGACGTCGCGGCCCAGGACCACCGGCGTCGCGGGGTCGCGGTACTTGAGCAGCACCTCGCGGGCGGCGTCGACCTGCCAGGTCCGCGAGCGCGAGGCCGGGTTGTAGATCGCGAGTGCCATGTCGGCGTCGGCCACCGCGGCGAGGCGACGCTCCACGACGTCCCACGGTTTGAGCCGGTCGGAGAGCGAGAGCATCGCGAAGTCGTGGCCGAGCGGCGCGCCGACCCGGGCGGCGACGGCCTGCGCCGCGGACACCCCGGGGACGACGCGCACGTCGACGTCCGGGTAGTCCACCGCGACCTCGACCACCGCGCTCGCCATCGCGAACACCCCGGGATCGCCCGAGGACACGACGACGACGCGGCGCCCGCCGCGCGCCAGGTCGAGGGCGAACGCGGCACGCTCGGACTCGACGCGGTTGTCCGAGGCGTGCACCCGGCGGCGCGGGTTGGGCGGGACACGGGCGACGTAGGTCGCGTAGCCGACGACGTCGGTGGCCCAGGCCAGCGCGGCCTCGGCCTCGGGGGTCACGCGGTCGCGCCCGCCCGGACCGAGGCCGACCACGACGAGTCCGCCGCGCTCCGCCGACGCCGCGGCCTCCGTCTCGGCGCGCGCCCGCTCCGCCGTCGAGGCGTGCACGCGCGAGGGCACGATCCCGACCGAGAAGTAGGGCGACGAGCCGGGCTCGACCGCGGCGAGGGGGCCGAGACGCTGGTCCGGGGTGGTGGCGCGCTCGACGTAGAACGCCTCGTCGAGGCGGCCGCTGTCCTCCAGCGCGCCGCGCACCGCGGTGAAGGTGCGCCCGAGCTTCATGATCGCGGCGGCGTCGGTGCGGGCGAGCCGCTCGGCGAGCTCGGCGCGCGGCAGGGTCCCGGGCAGGATCGTGAGCACCTCGTCGCGCTCGACCAGCGGGCGTCCGAGGGCCGCCGCGGCGGCGTTCACCGAGGTCACCCCGGGCACCACCTCGCTCGGGTAGCGGTGGGCGAGGCGCTTGTGCAGGTGCATGTACGAGCCGTAGAAGAACGGGTCGCCCTCGGCGAGCACGACGACGTCGCGCCCGGCGTCGAGGTGCGCGGCGAGCCGGCCGGCGGCCTCGGCGTAGAAGGCGTCGATCAGGCGCTGGTAGTCGGCCGGGGAGTCCACGGCCTCGGTGGTCACCGGGTAGGTGAGCTGCTCCTCGACCTGGGTGCCGAGGTACTGCGCCACGACCGCGCGCGCCTTCGACCGCCCGTGGCGCGCGCAGTGGTAGGCGACGACGTCCGCGCCGCGCACCAGGTCCACCGCGCGCACCGTCATCAGCGACGGATCGCCGGGACCCACCCCGACGCCGTAGAGCGTTCCGGTCACGCGCCGGCTCCGAGGGCCAGCGCGTTGACCGCGCCGACGGCCATCGCGCTGCCGCCGCGGCGGCCGTGCACGACGACGTGCGGCAAGCCCGCCGGGTGCCCGGCGAGGGCCGCCTTGGACTCCATCGCCCCGACGAACCCGACCGGCAGCCCGAGCACGACCGCGGGGCGCGGCGCGCCGTCCTCGATCATCTCCAGCAGCCGGAACAGGGCGGTGGGGGCGTTGCCGATCGCGACGACGGCACCGTCGAGCAGCGGGCGCCACAGCTCGAGCGCGGCGGCGCTGCGGGTCGTGCCCATCGCCGCGGCGCGGGCCGGGACCTCGGGGGCGTTCAGCGTGCAGACGACGTCGTTGCCCGCGGGCAGGAAGCGCCGCGTGATGCCGCTGGCCACCATCTGCGCGTCGCAGAGCACCGGGGCGCCGGCCCGCAGCGCGGCGTGGGTGGCGGCCACGGCGCCGTCGGAGACGACGGTGTCCGCGGCGAGGTCGACCATCCCGCACGAGTGGATCATCCGGACGACGAGGTCGTGGGCGTCCTCGGGCAGGTGCGACAGGTCGGCCTCGGCCCGGATGATCGCGAACGACCGGCGGTAGATCTCCGGCCCGTCGACGATGTGGGCGGGGACGGCGCTGTTGCTCGTGCCCGGCGCGCTCACGCCTCCACCCTGCCCGCCCGCACGACGGTCCGATAGGCGCCGGAGGGAGTGCCCTCCACCACGGCGACCCGTCCGCCGGGGGTGCCGCACGCCCGGTGGCAGCCCACCCAGTGCGCCCGGACCAGCCCACCGGCGCGCCCCGTGGTCACCGCGGCGGCCAGGTCGGCGCGGACGTCGGTGTGCGACTTCGCGCAGCGCGGTGCCCCGACACACGCCGAGAGTCCGCTCCACCGCGACGGGCCGGTCTCGACCAGGTCGGCGACGCGCTCGAGCGCGCCGCCGGGGTCGGGGAGGTCGCGCAGCACGAGCGTGCGCCACGGCGTGACGCGCAGCGACGCGCCCGCGTCGATCAGCGCGACCAGCACCCCGCCGAGCCGCGGGGTGAGCTCGCCGAGGCGCGGGAGCACCTCGAGGACGTCGTCGGCACCGAGACCGAGGCGCATCGGGTCGGGCGGGCCGGGGACCACGGACGGGGCGTGCTCGGTGGCGGCGAGCCGGGCGCGCACCCCGGCGGCGACCCGCGCGCGCCCGTCGGCGAGCTCGGCGAGGCGCCAGACCTCGCCGCGGACGGCGAGGAAGGCCTCGACGGCGGCGAGGGCGAGGGCGGCGGGGTCGGTGTGCCGCAGGCCGGTGTCCGTGCCGGCGAGGAGCAGGGCATCGCGGACGACGGTGACGTCGGCGTCCTGGCCGCTGACGTCGCCCGAGCCGTCGTCGAGGGCGATCAGCAGACGGCCGGGGACGTCGGTGCGCCCGCGCAGGGCGCCGGCGACCGTGCCCGCCGCGGCGTCGAGGCGCCCGGACCGGGGAGAGGCGAGCAGCCCGCACGGGACGTCGCGCCCGCGGTCGTCGAGCAGGGCGTCGGGGCGGGCGCCGCCGACACGGCGCAGGGCGTCGGCGAGGTCGTCGGCACGCCGGGGGCTCAGGCCCCGGACCTGCACCGAGCCGCGCGAGGTGATCTCCAGTGGCGAGCCGCCGACGGCCGCGGCGCCGACGAGGACGCGCAGCTCGTCCGCGCCGACCGCACCGCCCACCGGCCGGAACCGGGCCAGCGACCCGTCCGCCGCCTCGTGCCGTCGCCACGCCCCGGGGCAGGCGTCGGGACCGGGACGCCGACCGGTCCGGGTCGCGGTGGTGGGCGTGGTGGAGTGGCCGGGGCCGCCGGCGTCACGTCGTCGGGACTCGGGCATCCGTGACACAGTAACCAGGCCGAGGAACGAACAGCTATCTAGATGTTCAGATGTTTCCATCTGACGAGGAGTGCCGGTGCTGCTGCTGCTCTCGACGTCCGACACCGACCTGCTCTCGGCCCGCGCGAGCGTGCCGGGACAGGGCGGGGAGTGGCGCTGGGCGAACCCGGCGCGCACCGCCGTGGACGACCTCCCGGCGCTGCTCGACGGCGTCGACCTGGTCGTCGTCCGGCTCCTCGGCGGGCGCCAGGCGTGGGAGGACGGCCTCGACGCCCTGCTCGACCGCACCCAGCCGCGCCCCGTCGTCGTGCTCGGCGGCGAGCAGGCGCCGGACGCCCCGCTGATGGCGACGTCCACGGTGCCGGTCGGGGTCGCGACGCAGGCGCACCTCTACCTCGCCCAGGGCGGCCCGGAGAACCTCGCGCAGCTCCACGCCTTCCTCTCCGACACCGTCCTGCTCACCGGCCACGGCTTCGCCGCGCCCGCCGACCTGCCCTCGTGGGGGCGGCTCGAGGGGTGGGCGCCGGGGAGCCGCGACGCCGGTCCCCGGGTCGCGATCGTCTACTACCGCGCGCACCACGTGTCGGGGAACACGGCGTTCGTCGACGGGCTCTGCCGCGCGGTGGTCGCGGCCGGCGGGGTCCCGGAGCCGGTGTACTGCTCGTCGCTGCGCAGCCCCGACGACGCGCTGGTCGAGGTCCTGCGCGAGGCCGACGTCCTCGTGACGACGGTCCTCGCCGCCGGGGGCTCGCGGCCGGCCGCGGCGAGCGCGGGCCAGGACGACGAGAGCTGGGACACCGGAGCGCTGGCGGGGCTCGACGTGCCGATCCTGCAGGCGCTGTGCCTGACGCGCTCGCGGGAGGAGTGGCTCGGTGACGACGACGGCGTGAGCCCGCTCGACGCCGCGAACCAGGTCGCGATCCCGGAGTTCGACGGCCGGATCGTCACCGTGCCGTTCAGCTTCAAGGAGATCGACGCCGACGGCCTCCCGGTCTACGTGCCCGACCCCGAGCGCGCCGCCCGCGTCGCCGGGCTCGCGGTGAACCACGGTCGTCTGCGCCACGTCCCGAACGCCGAGAAGAAGATCGCGCTCGTCCTCTCCGCCTACCCCACCAAGCACGCCCGCATCGGCAACGCCGTCGGCCTCGACACCCCGGCCTCGGTCGTGCGACTGCTGGGCGCCATGCGCGACGCCGGCTACACCGTCGGCGACGTGCCCGGACTGGCGGAGCAGGACGGCGACCTGCTGATCCGCGCGCTCATCGACGCCGGCGGCTACGACCAGGAATGGCTCACCGAGGAGCAGCTCGCCGCGAACCCCGCGCGCGTGCCCGTCGAGGACTACACACGCTGGTTCGCGACCCTGCCGGAGGACTTCCGCGCGGGCGTCGAGGAGCACTGGGGCGCGGCGCCCGGCTCGATGTTCGTCGACGACGGCGCCATCACCGTCGCCGCGCTGCAGCGCGACAACGTCGTCGTGATGATGCAGCCGCCGCGCGGGTTCGGCGAGAACCCGATCGCGATCTACCACGACCCCGACCTGCCGCCCTCGCACCACTACCTGGCCGCCTACCGCTGGTTGCAGACCCGGTTCGGCGCCCACGCGCTCGTGCACGTCGGCAAGCACGGCAACCTCGAGTGGCTGCCCGGCAAGACCGCGGCGCTGTCGGCGTCGTGCGCGCCCGACCCGATCCTGGGCGACCTGCCGCTGGTCTACCCCTTCCTGGTCAACGACCCCGGCGAGGGCACCCAGGCCAAGCGACGCGCGCACGCGACCCTCGTCGACCACCTCGTCCCGCCGATGGCGCGCGCCGAGTCCTACGGCGACCTCGCGCGGCTCGAGCAGCTGCTCGACGAGTACGCGTCGATCCAGGCGATGGACCCCGGCAAGATCACCGCGATCCGCGGCCAGATCTGGCAGCTCATCCAGGCCGCGAAGCTCGACTCGGATCTCGGCGTCGACGAGGCGCCCGAGGACGAGCGCTTCGACGACTTCGTGATGCATCTCGACGGCTGGCTCTGCGAGATCAAGGACGCGCAGATCCGTGACGGTCTGCACGTGCTCGGCCAGGCGCCGACCGGCCAGGAGCGCGTCGACATGGTGCTCGCGATCCTGCGCGCGCGGCAGCTGTGGTCGGGCACGAACTCGCTGCCCGGGCTGCGCGAGGCCCTGGGCATGGTCGAGGACGGGTCGGCCTCGCGCACCGACACCGACCGGTTCGAGGAGACCGCCCACTCGCTGGTGCTGGGGATGGAGAAGCGGGCCTGGTCGATCGCCGACGCGCCCGACGTGACGCTCGAGGTGCTGGGCGCCGAGAACGGGACCGTCACCGACATCCTGACCTTCGCCGCCACCGAGGTCGTGCCGCGCCTGGACCGCACGACCGAGGAGATCACCGGCGTTCTGCACGCCCTCGACGGCGGGCACGTCAAGGCGGGCCCGAGCGGGTCGCCGCTGCGCGGGCTGGTCAACGTCCTGCCGACCGGGCGCAACTTCTACTCGATCGACCCCCGCGCGGTGCCGTCGCGGCTGGCCTGGGAGACCGGCCAGATGCTCGCCGACTCCCTGCTCGAGCGCTACCGCGCCGACCACGACGACCAGTGGCCGACGAGCGTCGGGCTCTCGCTGTGGGGGACCGCGGCGATGCGCACGAGCGGCGACGACATCGCCGAGGCCTTCGCGCTGATGGGGGTGCGCCCGGTGTGGGACGAGGCGTCGCGACGGGTCACCGGTCTCGAGCTGGTGCCCGCCGACGAGCTCGGGCGCCCGCGCGTCGACGTCGTGCTGCGCATCTCCGGGTTCTTCCGCGACGCGTTCCCGCACGTCGTCGCGACGATGGACGACGCGGTGCAGCTCGTCGCCGGGGCCGACGAGGCGGACGAGGACAACTTCGTCGCCGCCCACGCCCGCGCCGACGCGGCGTCCGGGTCGTCCTGGCAGGCCGCCACCACACGGATCTTCGGCTCGCCCCCCGGGGCGTACGGGGCGGGCCTGCTGCAGGCCATGGACTCGCGCGACTGGCGCGGCGACGCCGACCTCGCCGAGATCTACACGACGTGGGGCGGGCACGCCTACGGCCGCGGGCGCCACGGGGAGTCGGCGGTCACCGAGATGCAGGCGGCCTACCGGCGCATCGCCGTGGCGGCCAAGAACATCGACACCCGCGAGCACGACATCGCCGACTCCGACGACTACTACCAGTACCACGGGGGCATGATCGCCACGGTCCGCGCGCTCACCGGGGCGGCACCGGCGGCGTACGTCGGCGACTCGACGCGACCCGAGAACGTGCGCACCCGCTCGCTGATCGAGGAGACCGCGCGCGTCTTCCGCTCCCGCGTCGTCAACCCGCGCTGGATGGCCGCCATGCGCCGCCACGGCTACAAGGGCGCCTTCGAGATGGCCGCGACCGTCGACTACCTCTTCGGCTGGGACGCGACCGCGGGAACCGTGAGCGACTGGATGTACGCCTCGCTCACCGAGAACTACGTCCTCGACCCGCAGAACCGCGAGTTCCTGCGCGAGGCCAACCCCTGGGCGCTGCACGGGATGACCGAGCGCCTCCTCGAAGCCGTCGACCGCGGTCTGTGGGCCGAGCCGGACCCGGACATGGTCGAGCAGATCCGCGCCGCCTTCCTCGAGGCCGAGGGGGACGCTGAGGGTGCCTGACGGCAGGTGAGCAGAAAGAAGTGCTACAGCACTTCTTTCTGCTCACCTGCGCGGAGCGCACCACGGGAGGACGCCATGACCGTGCTCGTGACCGGAGGGACGGGGCGGCTCGGCGGCGCGCTCGTCGGCCGGCTCGATGAGCCGCGGGTGCTCAGCCGCCGCGCGGGCCCGGGGCGGGTCGTCGGCGACCTGCGCACCGGCGAGGGCCTGGACGACGCGGTGTCGGGTGCCTCGGTGATCGTGCACTGCGCGACGGCGGCCCGCGGTGACGCCGAGGCTACCGACGCGGCTCGTCGCGGCCGCGCAGCGGGCCGGCACGCCACACCTGGTCTACGTCTCGATCGTCGGCGCCGACCGCATCCCGCTGGGCTACTACCGGGAGAAGGTCCGCGCCGAGCGCGTCGTCGAGTCCTCCGGGCTGCCGTGGACGATCCTGCGCGCCACGCAGTTCCACGACCTGGTGGCCGGCCTCTTCGCCACGGTGGCCCGCACCGGGCTGCTGCCGGTGCTCGCCGGCACGTCGGTCCAGCCGGTCGCGGTCTCCGACGTGGCGCGGCGCCTCGCCGGGCTCGCGGCCGGCCCCGCGCAGGGTCGGACCGCGGACCTCGGGGGTCCCGAGGTCCGGTCGATGGCCGACCTCGCGCACGCCTGGCTGCGGGCCACCGGCCGCCGCAGGCCCGTGCTGCCGGTGCGCGCACCGGGGGCGATCGTGCGGGGCTACCGCTCCGGCGCCCACCTCGCGCCCGAGCACGCCGAGGGCGTCGTCACCTTCGAGCAGTTCCTCACCGCGCGGCCGGGGGCACGGTCGTGAGCGCGCGGGTGCTGCTGGCGGTCCTCGCCGCCGTCCAGACCGTGACGGGGGCGTGGGCGCTGTTCTGGCCGCAGGGGTTCTTCGACCACTTCCCGCTCGGCGGCACCGGGTGGGTGGCCCTGCTGCCGCCGTACAACGAGCACCTCGTACGTGATGTCGGCGCCGGGACCCTCGCGCTCGGCGTCGCCCTGGCGCTCGCGGCGTGGTGGCTCGACCGCCGCGTCGTGATCCTCGCCGTCGCGGCGTTCCTCACCTTCACCGTGCCGCACGCGGCCTTCCACTTCGCGCACCTCGAGCACTTCCCGCTCACCGACGCGGTGGCCCAGCAGGCGGGGTTCGTCGCCGAGATCGTCCTGGCGATCGTGGTCCTCGTGCTCGTGGCGCGCGATCGGCGGGCGGTACCGGTCAGCGCCGATCGGCGGTGAAGCCCCACACGACGTCGGTGATCGCGGCACGGAGTGCTTCGGCGTCCCGCGCGCCGCGGCCGGCGCCCGCGAGCTGGTCGAACGCCAGGCCGTCGAGGCAGGCGACGAGGTCGTCGGCCCGGCGCTCGGGCTCGGCGATCCCGAGCCGGACCATCGTCGCGGCGACCCGCTCGCGCACCCGGGCGCCCGCGTCGCGCAGGGCGGTCGACAACTCGGGACGGCGGGTCGATTCGAGCGCGAGCTCCCAGCGGGCGAGCAGCCGCTCGTGGTCGTCGGCCAGCCAGCGCCCGACCGTCGCGACGGACGCCGCCACGAGGCCGTCGATCGTCGTGGGCCCGGCGGCCGGCCCGCTCGCCATCTCCGCGAGCGTCCGGGCGGCCATCCGGTCCACGCAGGCCGACAGGAGCGCCGACCGGGTGCGGAAGTAGTACGAGCTGGTGCCTTCCGGCAGGCCGGCGACGCCGTCGACCGCGCGGTGGGTCAGCCCGCGGCTGCCCGCACGGGCGAGCACCGCGATCGCCGCGTCGGCCAGCAGGTCCCGTCGGTCCACATTCGCCCTTCCACGGTGTCCTCTACAGCCGTAGAGTACCGGCTACTACAGATGTAGAGGAGCGTGGGCCGTGGAGCGGGCGATCGTGGTCGGTGCGGGGCTGGGCGGGCTGGCGAGCGCTGTCGCCCTGCAGCAGCGGGGCTGGCACGTCACGGTTCTCGAGAAGCGTCCGAGGGCCGTCGAGGCCGGCGGCGGCATCGCGCTCTGGCCGAACGCGCTGCGGGCGCTCGACACCCTCGGGGTCGGCGTGCGGGCCCGGGCCCTGGGCACCGTCGAGATCGGCGGCGGCATCCGCACGTCGTCGGGACGGTGGCTCTCCCGCGTGGACGCCGCCGACCTGCGACGCCGCCAGGGCGACGGCGTGGTCGTGCTGCTGCGTCCCGACCTCCACGGTCTGCTGCGCGCCGCCGCTCCCGACCTCCGGGAGGGCGTCGGCGTCCGGCGGGTCGAGCCCGGCGACGCGCACCGTCCCGCGGTGGTCCACGACGAGGTGGGCCGACGGTACGAGGCCGAGCTGGTGGTCGCCGCCGACGGGTTGCGCAGCACGGTGCGCGCCGCCTTCTGGCCCGAGGCGACCCCGCGGGACACCGGCCACACCGCGTTCCGGCTGGTGGCCGCGCACCGCCTCGACGTCGGCGGCGAGAGCTGGGGGCACGGGGACCTCGTCGGCCTCGCCCCGCTGCCCGGTGACCGCACCTACCTCTACGCCATGGTCCCGACCGTGCGACGTCCCGGCGGACCCGACCGGCTCGCCCGATGTCGACCTGCTGCCCTGGCTACGCGACCGTCTCGCGGGCTGGTGCGACCCGGTGGCTGCGGTGCTCGCCGCGGTCGAGGGGCCGGTCCTCGTGCACCCGCTCGCGGACCTGCGCCCGCCGTCGTCCTGGCACCACGGGCGGGTCGCGCTGCTCGGCGACGCCGCCCACGCGATGACCCCGAACCTCGGCCAGGGTGCGGCGCAGGCCTTCGTCGACGCCGTCGTCCTGGCCGAGGAGGCGCGGGAGGACCCGGCGAGCCTCGCCGCCTACGAGCGTCGGCGGCGCCGGGCCGCCGAGTCCGTGGCCCGCCGTTCGCGCCGCACCGGCGATGTCGCCGCCTGGCGCTCACCGGTCGCCGTGGCCGTGCGCAACGCCCTCGTCGCGGCCGTGCCCGCCCGGGCGTCCGCCGCGGCCCTCGACCGCCTGCTCGGCACCCCCGAGACCCGGCGTATCCCGACCGCTCACCGGGCCGGACCTGGGCGCGGCACCGGGCACGCTGAGCTGGTCCATCGCGGCCCGGGCACGGGCGAGGAGCCGGCGGTGGTGGCGGGCAGAATGGCCGGGTGAGCACGCCCCTGGTCCTCGGCATCGAGACCTCCTGCGACGAGACCGGCGTGGGTCTGGTCTCGGGCGGGGTCCTGCTCGGCGAGGCGCTCGCCTCGAGCATGGACGAGCACGCGCGCTTCGGCGGGGTCGTGCCCGAGGTCGCGGCCCGCGCCCACCTCGAGGCGATGGCGCCGATGGTGCGCACGGCCCTGACGCGCGCGGACGTCTCGCTCGCCGACGTCACCGCCGTGGCCGTCACCGCCGGCCCGGGGCTCTCGCCTGCGCTGCAGGTGGGGCTGGCGGCCGGCAAGGCCTACGCGCTCGCGGCCGGGGTCCCGCTCTACGCCGTGCACCACCTCGCCGGGCACGCCGCGGTCGACGTCCTCGACCACGGTCCGCTTCCGCAGCGGTGCGTCGCCCTGATCGTCTCCGGGGGCCACACCTCACTGCTCTCGCTGGGGGACCTGGCGCGCGACGAGGTCGTCCACCTCGGCGACACCGTCGACGACGCGGCCGGCGAGGCGTTCGACAAGGTCGCCCGCCTGCTCGGCCTGCCCTACCCCGGGGGGCCCGCCATCGACCGCGCCGCGCGCGACGGCGACCCCGGCGCCGTCGCGTTCCCGCGGCCCCTGACCGGGCCCGCGGACCCGCCGTGGACGTTCTCGTTCTCCGGGCTCAAGACCGCGGTCGCGCGCTGGGTCGAGGCCCGCTCCGGCACCCTGCCGGTGCCCGACGTCGCCGCGTCGTTCCAGGAGGCGGTGGCCGACACGCTGGCGCGCAAGGCGGTCGCGGCGTGCCGCCACGAGGGCGCCGACACCCTGCTGATGGTCGGCGGGGTCGCCGCGAACTCCCGGGTGCGCGCCCTGGTCGAGCAGCGCTGCCTCGCGGCCGGGATCACGCTGCGCGTCCCGCCGATCCGGCTGTGCACCGACAACGGGGCGATGATCGCCGCGCTCGGTGACCTGCTCGTCCGGGCGGGCGTCGAGCCCGACCCGCTCGACGTGGCCGCCGACCCGCGCGCCCGCCTGACCGGTGCCCTGCTCCACGGCGTCCGGCCGGTCGGGGTGGCCTGAACGCCGCGAAGATCACAAGGGGCCTCGTCACGTTGCCCGATACCTGTGACCGCGGGTACGCAGGAGGCGTGGCCGGTTTCCGCGACGTCCTCATCGGGGTCTCGTTCCCGATGCGCCGCTGGCAGCTCCTGGCGGTGGCCGACGACTACGGAGTGGACGCCAGGACCCGCACCAAGCTCGAGCAGATCCCCGACCGCGCCTACCGGGACGGCAGCGAGGTCATGGTCGCGATGTCGATGACCCCCGCGCACCTCGCCGCGCGCTCACCGCTGTAGACGCGCCAGGACGAGCGTCGTGTACGCGCCGACGTGGATGCGGTCGCCGTCGCCGACGGGCACCGCGGTGTCGGTGGCGATCGGCTCCTCGGCGTAGTTGACCGAGGTGCCGTTCGTCGACCCGGGATCGAGCACCGCCCAGCCGCCCTCGGCGCGTTCGAGCAGCACCGCGTGCAGCCGGGAGACGCCCGGGATCCGACGGCGGACCGGTGAGGTCGATCTCCGGAGGCGACGCCGTGCCGCGCACCCGCCCGATCCGGACCTCCGGCCCGCGCAGCGCCACCTCCGTGCGCGGGTAGTAGCTCGGGAACGTCACCGACGCGAAGTCCGGACCGCGGCGCTCGGCGACGATCGCGAACCACTTCCGGTCGGCCTCGACGTGCGACGACCCAGCCGCCGGCCTCCGGGGTCAGGGGCACCCTCGCCGGAAGGACTCGGTGCCGGGCGCGCTCACCGGCGGGGCGAGGACGAAGTCGTAGCCGTCCTCCTCGCAGAACCGGCCGGCGCGGGGGGTGCCGCAGACCGGGCAGGGCTCGCCGGCGCCCGCGGGCTCCGCAGGTGGCGTCGGGGCGGGCGCGGGGGAGGACGCGGCGGCGATCGGGACACCGCACTCGTCGCAGAAGTCGTCGGTGCCCGAGGCGTGCCCGAAGCGGCAGACCGGCATCTCCTGCTACTGGTCCTTCTCGCGGACCCGGGCGGTGCGGGTGGAGCGGACGTCGAGGGTCATCTCGTCGGCGGCCTGCACCCCGCGGCGCAGCCGGACGCGGCCGGTGGCGGGGTCGTCGACCTCGACGACCCGTTCGAGCAGCGCCGCGGTGTCGTCGTGGCCGGACGCGGCAGCGAGCTGGACCGCGCGCCCGAGGCGGGCGGTGGCGGTCGGGACGTCCCCGGCGCGCCGGGCCTCGAGCCCGTCCTGGATGGCCTCCGCCAGCTCCGCCTGGCCCGTGTAGTGCGCGACGCGCCCGTTGAGGCGGGTGGACAGCGCGGCGTCGGTCGTCCACTCCACGCGGACGCGCGCCTCGGCCCGAGCGCCTCGCCGTCGACGACGACGGCGACGCGGGCGGCGAGGATCTCCTCGCCCACGTCGAGGGGGTCGACCGCGATCCGCAGGTGGTACTCGCGGGTCTCGTCGCCCCACGAACCGGTGGGGTAGAGACCGATCAGCGGTCGCTCGGGGTGGACGGTGCGCCGGTCGGTGAGGTCGAGCAGGGTCGGCGCGACCTGCTTGAGCGAGCGCACCGTCGCCCCGCGCGGTGTCCACACCCGCAGGCCGACGTCGCCGACCCCACGCCCGACCGCACGGGCGACGATGCCGGCGAAGTCGGCGTCGAGACGGTCGGGCTCGGCGACGATGTCGGCCGTGCCGAGCAGGGCCTCGGCGATCCCGCGGACCTCCTCGACCTTCCACCCGGTGCCGATGCCCCGGGCGTCGGCGGTGAACACGCCCCGGCACGCGGCGAGGGCGGTCGCGAGGTCCTCGGGGCTCTGGTGCTCGTTGCGGCCGTCGGTGAGCAGGATGCCGTGCCGCAGACGCCCCGGGTGGGCGGCGAGCAGTCGCCGCGCCAGCGTGAGCCACGTGCCGATGGCCGTGCCGCCGGAGGGCTTGAGGCGGTTCACCGCGGCGCCGATCTGCGAGCGGACCCCGGGCCCGAGCGCGACCATCCGCTCGTCGGGCGGGAAGACCATGCGCGCGTCGTGGCGTCCGGCGACCACGGCGACGAGGGTGTCGTCGGGCAGGGCGTCGACCGCGGCGCGCACCGCGCGCTTGGCCGCCCGGATCTTCGTCGACGGGTCGTCCATCGAGCCCGAGCAGTCGATCATGATGACCTGCGCGGCCCCGGCGGTCGGCCCCGCCCCCGCCGCCGCCCCGAGCCCCGAGCCGCGCACCGAGACGACGGCGTCGACGTCGCCGGAGTGCTCGGGCAGGTACTCGTTGTGGAACGCCTCCAGGGTGAAGCCGGGCGAGGGGGCCGTCACGGGGCGGGCACCGGGTCGGTGCCGGGCACGACCGCGAGCACGACGGCCGTCGCGTTGTCGTGACCGCCGTCGTCCAGGGCGGCCTGGACGAGCGCGCAGGCAGCCTCGTGTACGCCGCCGTGCGCGATCCGGTCGGGATCGAGGATCGCCGCCAGGGTCGCGGGGTCGGGCAGGTGGTTCCAGACGCCGTCGCTGCACAGCATCAGCACCCCGTCGCCCTCGAGCGGCACGGTCGCGGCGCGGGCGACGACGTCGGGGGCGTCGGCGGCCAGCCACCGGGTGATGACGTGGGCGCGCGGGTCGTGCCAGGCGTCGCCGGCGCCGACGAGCCCCGCGGCGACCATCTCCGCCGCCCACGAGTCGTCCTCGGTGAGCACCGCGGACTCGTCGGGCGCGCTCGGGACGAGCCAGTAGGCGCGGCTGTCACCGACCCAGCTCACGACGGCGTGCTCGGTGTCGAGGGCCGCCGCGACGTAGGTGCAGGCGGGCGCAGCGCCGCCGCCCGGGGCGAGGGCGGCGACCGCGCGCCGGGCCGCCTCCGCCGCCGTCGCGGCCACGGTCTCGAGGTCCTCGCCGCGTCGGACGGCGTCGCTGCCGGCGGCGACGGCCACGTCGCACGCCGTGCGGGAGGCGGTCGCGCCGCCGGGCACGGAGGCGACCCCGTCGCAGACCACCGCGACGATCCGCGAGATGCCGTCCGGGGCCTGCGTGCGGACCATGGCGTAGGAGTCCTCGTTGCGCCGCCGCCGATGGCCGCGGTCGGTGACCCCGGCGCCGCGCACGACCGGTCCGGTCGTGCCCTCGGGCGGGTCGGCGAGCACCTCCTCGGCGTGGTCGACCCCGGCGGGGCGTCGCCCGCACTCGTCGCAGTAGCCCGTCGGGCCCCACCGTGCCCGAGCCGCACGCCCCGCACGGCACGGCGGGCGTGGTCTCGACGGCCGCGCTGTCGGGTTCGGGCGTCGGGTTCGGCGGCCGGCTCGGGGTCGCGTGCAGCGCCCGTCCGCAGGCCTCGCAGAAACGGTCGTCGGGGTCGGCGGGCTCGCCGCATCGCCCCGCACGACACGGCGGGGCTCACGGGCGCGGGGTCGATGGGCACGGGCACTCCCTACACCCTCGTCCACGGACGGGCATCGTTGGCGCGGTCGACGAGCGCGATCCGTTCGCCGAGCGTCCGCGCGTAGCGGGCCCGCGTGCGGTGGCGGGCCTCGAGCCCGAACCCGATCCCGCGCGCGTGCAGGGGCCCGTCGAGCAGGACCTCGCCGGTGTCGGCGTCGGGACCCTCGGGCCGCGCGTGCACCCAGCCCAGGCCGGCCTCGAGGACCTCGGCCTCGAGCGCGGCGCGGGTGACGACGTCGAGCTCGACCGGCCCCGCAGCGCGCGTCCGGCGTCGAGCAGCTGGTCGTGGGTCGGGTGTCCGCTCGCGGCCGGTCCCGGCGAGGAGCCGGACGGCGGCGACCGCGGCGTCCCCGTGGTGGGCCGAGGTCGTCGGGACCTCGTCGAGCACGGCGACCGCGCCGTCCACGTCGCCGGCGGCCACCCGGCGCGCGCGCCAGCCCGAAGGCGGCCGGGATCCAGGCCCGGTCGATCCGCCACACCCGCTCGTGGGCCCGGCCAGCACCGGCGGGGTCGCCGGCGTGCTCGAGGGCGACGGCCAGCAGGAACCAGCCGGCGAGCTCGCCGGGCAGCGCGTCGACGACGTCCTCGGCGCTGCGGCGCAGCCGTCCCGGGTCGTCCGCGGCGGCCGCGACGACGCGCGTCGACCCACGCCCACCGGGCGTCGTCGCCGGTGCGGGCGCCGGCCAGCAGCGCCTCGGCGCCCGGGCGGTCCCCGAGCTCGGCGCGGGCGAGCACCGTGCGCCGGCGCCGCGCCTGCTCGGAGTCGACCGCGCGCCCGTCGAGGCGGGCGAGCTCGGCGAGCGCGGCCAGCGTCGCGCGGGCGTCGGACGACGACAGCGCCGCGGCGGCCGGGTCGTCGGGGTCGGTCCGCAGGATCGGCAGGGCGACGGGCAGGTCGGCGAGCTTCGGCGGGCCCTCGAGGTCGACGGCCGGCACGCCGCGCAGGGGCCCGAACACCGTCGAGAGCCGCGGCGGGGGCGGCACCTCGGCGTCGGCGGCGACGACCTGGCGCAGCACCCCGGTGGCCTGCTCGGCGAGCTCGCCGATCGAGGCGAAGCGCTGCCCGGGCTCGGGGTCGGTGGCGCGCTCGAGCAGCCGGCGGAACCCGTCGTGCTCGGCGAGGACGGGCGCGTCGATCGCGTCGGGGAGCCGGTGGGCCAGCGCGCGGGAGAAGTCGAAGTTCATGGTCAGCACCGCGAGCGTGCGGCCCACGGTGTAGACGTCGGAGGCGACCGTCGGCCCGCGCCCGTCGGCACGGATCTCGGGCGCCTGGTAGCCGACCGTGCCCCACACGTCGCCGCCCGGGTCGTCCATCCGCCGGACCGCGCCGAGGTCGATCAACCGCAGCTCGGTGCCCGACTGGATGACGTTGTCGGGCTTGAAGTCGCAGTAGAGCAGCCCGAGCTCGTGGACGTGGGCCAGTGCGGGCAGGGCCTCGAGGACGAAGGCGAGCGCCTCCGCGGGCGACATCGGCGTGCGCGGGTCGCGCATCTGGCGCAACGACCGGCCGTCGATGTACTCCATCACCAGGTACACCGCGCCGCGGTGCTCGACGACGTTGTAGATGCGCACGATGCGCGGGTGCTCGAGGCGGGCCAGGAAGCCGCGCTCGGCGATCGCGGCGGCCAGCGCGGCCTCGTCCCCGGTGTCGATCAGGCCCTTGAGCACGACCCACCGGTCGTCCACGGCGTGGTCGACGGCGAGGTGGATCCAGCCCAGCCCGCCGTGGGCCAGGCATCCGACCACCTCGTACTGGCCGGCGATCACCTCGCCGGCGGCGAGGTCGGGCACGAACGAGTAGGCGGTGCCGCACTGCGGGCAGAACCCCGCGGTGCGCCCCGGCCGGTCGCGGCTCGGGTCGGCGCGGCCCACCGCCGCCTCGCACCGCCCGCAGAACCGGCTGCGCTCGGGGACCTGCGGGTCGGTGAGCACGGCGTCGGCGGGGTCGCGGCGCGGCTGGGCGGCGATCTCCACCAGCCCGCCGCCGATGTGCCGCCGGCTCGACGTCGACCGCGTCCGCCCCGACGGGCTCGCCGCCGCCCTCCACCCACCGCGTCGCCGCGGTGGCGGCGGTGGCCGGGGCGCGCGGGGCTCTCCGGGGCGGCGGGGGTCGCGCGCGGTGGCGGGGCCCGGCGGGGTGACGGGTGCGGGCGGCGCGGCGGCGGCGGCGCGGCCGCAGGTGTCGCAGTAGCCGTCGTCGGCGATCGCGCCGTCGCAGCCCGAGCGCACGCAGGCGGTCACGGTCCCTCCCCGTGGCTGCTCGAGCGCCCGCTGGTAGCGGCGCAGGGCCACCGTCGCGGCGGCCAGGTCGCAGGGCGCGCTCCACAGCCGATCGTGCGCCTCGGCGCGCAGCGCGTCGAGGGCGAGATCCTCGGCCCGGCCACGGGCGATCGCCTTGGCGGTCAGGGCGTCGAACCGCCCGCGCAGCTCGGCGCGCCGCTCCAGCACCTCGCGCCGCTCGTCGCGGTGGGCGCGCGCGACCGCGCCGCGGTGGCGATCTCGTCCTGCGTCGCCCGCAGGACGGCGTCCGCCCCGGCCCAGCGCCCGGCGCTCGGCGGCCGCCCGGGCCTCGTCGCGGCGGCGGCGCAGCGCCGCGGCGCGGGCGGGCGGGGCGGGCGGGTGGTCCCCGGCGACCGCGCGTGCGACCGCGGCGCCCGCCTCGGCGGCGGCGCTCTCGTCGCGGGCGAGCGCCTCGAGGGCGTCGTCGAGCCCGCGCAGCCGGTCGGGGAACGCGGCGCGGACCCCGACCAGCGAGCGGACGGCGTCGCGCACGGCCGCCGCGCGCGCGGCCGCGGCGGCCACCCGGGACTCGTCGAGGGGTGGTGCGCGTCGAGGGCCAGGGGGTCGCCCAGCGCGTCGCGGCGCAGGGTCGCGACCGCGTCGCGGGCGGCGGCGAGGTCGCGTCGGTGGGCGTCGAGCACGGGGTCGGGCCCGGCGACCCGTCGAGATCGCGGGTCGCGGCGTCGAGGACGGTGTCGACGGGATCGAGGCGGGCGGCCACCGCGTCCCACACCGCGGCGGCGTCCGCGACCACCGCGGTGGCGGCGTCGAAGGCCGCGGACATCCGGGCGAGCAGGTCCGGCGGGCTGATGCGGTGCACCACGGCGGCGGGCCCGAGCAGACCCCGGCGGGGGAGGGGGATCTCCTCGTCGGCCAGGACCACCGACTCGCCGTGCAGCAGCGCCTCGACCTCCTCGATCTCGGCGAGGCCCGGCCGGACGCGGGACCCGCGGGCGGCGCGCGCCCGGGCGACGACGTCGCGGTAGCGCCCGAAGTCGGCATGGAGGTCGGCGACGGTCACCGCGATCTCCTCCCAGCGGCGCGCCGAGCGTCCGCGCAGCGGCCAGGTGCGCAGCAGGCGGTAGCCCGGGTGCTCCTCCAGGGCCACCAGGGAGGCCGAGGCGTCGCGGACCGCGGCCTCGGCGTCGCGTAGGGCGGTGTCGACGGCGTCCACGCTCATCGCCGGGCTCACGTCCCGGCCCGGTAGCGCGCCGCGGGCGGGGCCGGCACCGGGACGCCGCCGCCGTAGGTGTCGGTGAAGATGCGGGCCCAGGTCCCGTCGGCGCGCAGGCGGTCCAGCACCGCGTTGACGAAGCGGACCAGGTCGGTGTGCTGCGGGGCGACGCCGATCGCGTACGGCTCGACGCCCACGCTGGGCCCGCGGACCTCGAGGGTCGGGTCCTCGGCGGCGAACCCGGCCAGGATGGTGTCGTCGGTGGAGATCGCGTCGACCTGCCCCTGCTGCAGCAGCACGAGGCAGTCGCTCTTCTGCGGGACCGCGACCGCGATCGGCCGCGACGGCGCGGCCTGCACGGCGGCGATCGAGGTCGACGCGGCGATCGAGCAGACCGGCCGTCCACCGAGGTCGGCGAGCGACCGGACCGCCGAGCGTCGCGGCACCAGGACCCGCTGGGCGGCCTCGTAGTAGACCGACGAGAACTCGATCTGCCTCCGGCGGGCGCAGGTCACCGACATGGTCTGCACGACGAGGTCGACCGCCCCCGAGGTCAGGTTGCCGGGGCGCTGCGCGGAGCTCTCGGTGCGGAAGCGGATCCGGGTGGGGTCGCCGAACAGCGCGCGCGCCATCTCCCGCGCGAGCTCGATGTCGAAGCCGGCGAGCGCGCCGGTCGCGGGGTCGCGGTACCCGAAGGGTCGGGTGTTCTGGTCGACGCCGACCACGAGGAAGCCGCGGGCGACGATCGCGGCCATCGTGGAGCCGGGCGGCATCGCGCCGGCCGCGGGCGCCGGACCCCCGGGGGCGAGGCTGGCCTCGGGGTCGCAGGAGCGGTCGGGCGCCGCCGGCGGGGGTCCGGTGAGCACCGTCGTGCCCGCGGGCGTGGGGCGGACCGCGGTGGGCGCCGTGGTCGGGGGCGCCGTGGTCGCGCAGCCGGCCAGCAGCGCCGCCAGGGCGAGCAGGACGAGCAGTGGCCGGGTCACCGGTACTCCTGCAGCCGCGGCCAGAGCCCGGCGACGATCCCGCCGGCGGCGACGAGGGTGAGGACGACGACCCCGATGCCGAGCAGCGTGGTCGCCGCCGAGGCGGCCTCCGCGTCGTCCGCGGCCTGCGCCGACAGCGCGTTGATGGCCCGCTGGAGCGCGGCGTCCACCCGCGCCGACTCCGCGGCGGCACCGCCGGGCGCGGTGGACAGCGCCAGGGCGACCGCGGCGTCGTAGTCGCCGCCGTCGTCGAGGGCGCGCAGCCGGGTGTGCGCCCCGGCCCAGCGGCGCGCCGCGTCCTGGGCGCCGTCGAGGTCGCCGCGCACCGAGGGGGCGGCGCCCGCCGCGCGCGCGAGGTCGCCGTCGGGCGCCGTGAGCGTGGGGACGAGGCGGTTCCACTCGTCCTCGTAGGCGCTGCCGGAGCCGCGCGCGACGAGGGTGAGCGTCTCGGCCGTGCGGGCCTGCAGCGCGGCGAACCGGGACGAGACGACGAGCCCGGCGGGGCCGGTGCCGTCGCCGCGCTGCTCGGTCACCAGCAGTGCCTGGGTGACCATCGCCGCCGCCCCCCACAGCAGCGCGACCACGACCGCGGCGACCGCGACGAGCAGGCCCGGCGTGAGGCGGCGTTTGGTGCTCCGCGCGACGTCGGTGTGCAGGCGCACCAGGACGACGACGGCGGCGATCCCGACCACGAGCGCGGCGAGGGCGGTGAGCGTGCCGTCGCCGGTCTCCTGGCGGTCGGTGAGTTCGGCGGCACGCCGGTCGTAGAGGTCGGCGGCCGCGGGCAGCAGCTCGGACTGCAGGAACGCCGACGCCTCGCGCAGGTAGGCCGACCCGACCGCGAGGCCCTGGCGGTTCGTGGTGCGGGCGGTCTCGACCAGCCCCGCGTACACCGGCAGCCCGGTGGCCAGGCGGGTCGCGGCGGGGTCGCCGGGGTCGCTGCCGGCGAGGGCGGTCAGCGCGGTCCCGGCGAGGGCGAGGTCGTCCTGGTAGCGCAGGCGCAGCTCGGGTGGCTCCGCGCCGCCGGCGAGGAAGGCCTGCGCGGCGGACGCGTCGGCGTCGGAGAGCGCGCCGTAGAGCTGCTGGCCGGCGAGCACCAGCGGGCCGCTGCGCCCGGCGACGTCGTCGACGGCGTCGTCACCCGCCACCACCGCGGTCAGGGCGAGGACGCCGGCGAGCAGGACGAGCGCGAGCGCGCCCGCCCCCCGGGTCACCAGGCGGCCGGGACGGGTCCCGCGGGCGAGGTCGCGCGCCTCGCGCAGCCGGTCGCCCAGCGTCGTCCGGCCGGGGGCGGGCGGATCGGTGCGCACGGACGTGGTCACGCGGCCCCCCTCACGGTTCCCGACGTCGCCCCGGTCGGTGCGGTCCGTGAGGCTAGCGGCTCGGGGTCCTCGGGGAACCCCCTTCGCGGTCGCCGAGGATCAGTAGGGCGACGGCGCCCAGCCGAGCGGATTCTGGAAGTAGTCGACGGGCACGATCCCGACCTGGTGGTGGGCGCTGGAGGACACCACGCGCCCGTCGCCGAGGCTCACCGCGACGTGCCCGTTGGACGAGGTGTTGTAGAAGACGAGCGCTCCCCGTGGCGCGTGCCGCCAGTCGGCGTGCTGGTCGCGGGCGTGCCAGTCGTCGATCGCGCTGGCGTAGTGGCCCTGGGTGCCGTACGCGTTCTCCACGGCGCGCTCGCAGTAGCCCTCGTAGCGCGTGGTGCCGATCCGGCTCTGGAACCGGTCGATGGCGGCCTCGACCTCGACGGCGTGCGCGTTGCGCTGCGCGCTCTTGGCCAGGGCGGCGGTCGCGGTGGCGGTTCCGGCCGTGCTCGTCGCCGCCACCGGCATCACGTCGCGCAGAGCGGCGTGGTCGGTGCTGCTGCCGGCGCCGTGACTCGCCGTCAGGTGCAGGTCCGCGGTGACGGCGTCGACCGTCGGGATCGCCGTCGCGACCGGACCCGAGAGAGCGCCGAGGGCGGCGCCCGCCGCGACGGCGGCGACCAGCGCGATCTCGGGGCGGGGCAGGCCGGGCAGCGCGGTGGTGCGCGGGGCGGGCAGGGAGATGGCACGGGTCGTCACGGGGTCGCCCTTTCGTCCTACGGCCCGCGACGAACGGTGGGGGAGCGCGTCGGGACCGTGACCGGATTGCCGCACGCTAGCAACCCGTTCGTGTCCGAATGCGCGCGACTCGGTGTGATGACCATTCCGAGGGCGGCATTTTGCCTGCTCTTTTCGCGCGAGGGGCACCTTCAGGCGCATAGAGCGACGAAATGTTCCCTTCGCCCGGAGGCAGGAGGCACGAGGGGCGCGCTCAGCTCCAGCCGTAGCCCTGGCGCAGTTCTCCGGCGACGCGGTCGAAACGGTCGGCGGGAACGATGGCGCCCTCGCGGCGGATGCCGTGCTCGGGGATCTCGAGGATGCGGTCGAGGCGGACGTAGGAGTCGCGTCCCTGCCCGTCCCAGGGCCCGGAGCCGATGCCGACCCAGTTGGCGTCGTCGGAGCGGTGCGACTGGCTGGACAGCATCAGTCCGAGCAGCGTGTCCCCGCCGGCGCGGGCGACGACGAGCACCGGGCGGTCCTTGCCCTGCGCCGGGTCCTCCTCGAACGGCACCCAGGTCCAGACGATCTCACCGGGGTCCGCGGCGCCGTCCATGTCCGGCGCGTAGGAGATCTGCCGCGCGCGCTCACCGGTCGGCGCGGTGCGCACCGCGCCGGGCCCGGGAGCCGGGCCCGGCCCGGACCGCCGGGCACCCTCCGGCGCCTGCGTGTTCAGCAGGTCCAGCCCGGCCTGCAGCACCCGACCCACGACATCCCGGAATCCCGCCACGGCGACAGGATGCCGCGCCACCGCTCCGCCCCGGGGCGCGGGGGTGAGGCGCGGGCCGACGGCCCTCGCGCGAGCCCGCTCCCGGCGCCGGCGCTCTGGGAGGGTGGCGCATCGACCGACCACCCCGGAGGGAGGCGTGCGACGCCGTGACGGTGTTGATCCTGGTGGTCGGGGGCATGGTCGCCGCGGTGCTCCTGGTCGGTGTCGGCGACCGGCTGCGGCTGCCCTGGCCCGCGCTGATGGTCGTCGTCGGCGGCGCGGCGGCGTTCGTGCCGGGCATCGAGGCCCCCGACATCGACCCCGAGCTCATCCTGCCGCTGTTCCTGCCGCCGCTGCTCTTCGCCACGGCCCAGCGCGCCTCCTGGGCGTTGTTCCGCACGCGCTGGCGCACCATCGCGCTGCTCGCGGTGGGGCTCGTGCTGGCCACGATCGCGGCGGTGGCGGGCACTGTCGTCTGGCTCGTGCCCGGGCTCGCGACGAGCGCCGCGCTCGCCGTCGGTGCCGCCGTCGCCCCGCCCGACCCGGTGGCCGTCGAGGCGGTCGCCGGGCCGTTGCGCATCCCGCGCCGCCTCGTCGCGACGCTGCAGAGCGAAGGGCTCTTCAATGACGCCACCGCCCTCGTCGTGTTCCAGGCCGCGGTGGCGGCCACCGTGTCGGGCACCTCGACCGGTGCGGTCCTCGCGCTCGGGTTCGTCTACGGGGCCGTCGCCGCGGTCGTCGTCGGGCTGGTCGCCGCGTCCGTCGTCCGTGCCGTGATCAGCCGGCTGACCGACGAGGTCGCCCCGAGCGCGCTCACCCTCGTGCTCCCGTTCGGGGTGTACCTCGCCGCCGACGCGATCGGCGCCTCCGGGGTGATCGCGGTCGTCGTCGCCGCCCTGCAGATGCGCCAGAGCAGCGAGGCCGACGACTCGCGGCGCCGCCTGACCGACGGCGCGTTCTGGGACGTCGTCGAGATGCTCGTGACCGCGGTCGCCTTCGCCCTCATCGGCCTGGAGCTGCGCGAGGTGGTCCTCGGGGCCGGCGACGGGCTCGGGCGGATGCTCGCCCACGCCGGGATCGTGTGCGCGGTCGTCCTGATCGTGCGGGCGGTGTGGATGGCGGCGAGCCTGCTCGTCGTGCGCCGGCGCCTCGCCCGCGCCGGCCCGGGGACACGCGGCACCTCGCTCGGCTCCGCGGCGCCCCGGACCGCCCGCGAGGCCGTGGTGCTGACCTGGTCGGGCATGCGGGGCCTCGCCACCCTCGCGCTGGCGCTCGCGCTGCCCCTGACCACCGACGACGGCGTGACGCCCTTCCCCGGCCGCGCCGAGCTGACCGTCATCGCGGCCGCGGTGATCGTCGTGACGCTGCTCGGGCCCGGCTTCACGTTGCCGCTGCTGTTGCGCCTGCTCGGAGTGCGCGCCAGCGAGGAGGCCGAGCAGGAGGCCGAGCGCCGCCTCGCCGGCCGCGCCCGGCAGGCGGCGCTCACCGAGCTGGCCGCGCTCGACCGGGAGGCGATCGGTGTCGACGACGCCGTCGGCGAGGAGGTGCTCGGCGAGCTGCGGGCCCGCTTCGCCCGCCTCGGCACGACGCTCGCCGGGGACGACACCACCGCGGTGCCCGCGGCGGTCGGCGACGAGGTCGCGGAGGACTACCGCGACCGTCTCGCCGCCCTCGCCCGGCGCCGCGATCAGTGGGGTCGGCTGCAGGCCGTGGCGCTCGCCGCCGCGCGCCGCGAAGTCCTCGCGGCGCGCGCCGAGCCCGGCACCGACCCCGAGCTCGCCGACCGCGTCCTGCAGCGTCTCGACGTCCGGACCCTCGCGCTCGCCCGCCCCTGACGTCACGGACCGACACGCGGGAGGATGGTCCTGCGACGCCGATGAGGGAGATCGGGTGAACCGTCCGGGCCCGGTGGACGGAGTAGGTCAACGCACGGTGAGATGGGCAGGGCCGGACCGGGGACGAGTCCCGCAGGGTCAGGCCGAGGAGGAACGGTGACCGGTTCACGGCACGCGCGTCACGGGGCGCCCGGGTCGCGACGCGGTGTCGTCGTCGGGGTCGTGATCGCCGCGCTGGTCCTGCTCGCCGCGATCTTCGCGGGCGGGCTGCTCATCGGACGCACGTCCTCGCCCCCGGCCGCCGACGGCGGGGACACCACCACCGGCCGCGGCGCCGCGGCGATCCCGGCCGCGTCCTCCGCGGGACTGCCCTCACGCCCGACGATGCTCGCCGACGTCACCCGCGTGGTCACCGGCGACGAGGTCGTCGTGCGGGTCGGTACCACGGAGATGCCGGTGCGCATCCTCGGACTGGACACCCCGGACCCGGCGTCCGCTGCCAATGCCGGCGTCGAGTGCGGCAGCCGCGAGGCCCTGCAGTACGCCGACCGCAGGCTGTCCGGCCAGACCGTGACGCTCGTCCCGGACCCCACGCAGCCCGAGTTCGACGACCGGGGGCGCCGGCTGTCCTACGTGGTCCTGCGGTCCCAGCTCAGCTACACCGACGCGGCACTCATGGACGGCATCGGGCGCGCCGACACCTCCCGGCCCCTGTGGTACGCCGCCGTCTTCGCCGAGGAGCAGGGCCGGGCGGCCGCGAGCCGCGTCGGCATCTGGGGTGCCCCGTGCGCGGCGCGCCCCTGATCGCACGCCCCCGGCGGCGCGCCGGTCCTCACAGCTCGCCGAGGGCCTCGAGCGACCGGTCGAGCACACCGGTCCGCCGAGCGGTCGTCGTCGGGGTGGTGGACGAGGACTCCCGGGACGCTGTCGGTGAGGACGTCCCCGACGGCGAGGTCGTCTCCGAGCGGGGAGTCGAGGTGTCCGTCGTGTGCCCCGACCCGGACAGGCCGGGCACGGAGGGCAGGTCGGGCACGGAGGGCAGGTCCGGGAGCGACGGCAGACCGGGGATCGACGGCAGCCCCGGGGCCGTGGGCTCCGACCTCGGGGAGCTCGGCTCGCCGGAGGACGATGACGGTGACGGCGACCCTGTCGCGCTCGGCGTGGCCTCCCCGGAGGGCCGGGCCGCTCCGGTGCGCTCGGGCGACGACGTGACCTCCGACGGTGTGGCGTCCTCGGCGCCCTGGGTGGCCCGCGCGCCGTAGACCGGGCGGGCCGATCCGCCGTCCGTGCTCTCCACGTCGGAGTAGCCCGACGACGAGCGGCCCGACGAGCCCGGCGCGCTGCCACCGCCCGCGGAGTCCGGGGCGCCGCCCGCGATCTCGGCGGTGGGCGGGGGCACGGTCGCGTAGGGCGGCGCGGTGGCGGCGGCGCTGTCGACGGTCCAGGCCGACGCGACGACGACGCCGCCGGCGAGCACGATGCTGGCCAGCACCGACCCGACCACGACCAGCGCGCGCGCGTTGGCGGCGAGCCCTGGACCGGCCACGCTGGTGCGGGCCTCGAACGGGGTCTCGGCGGGGCCCGCGCCGACCGTCGGGTCCGCCGCCTCCACCGACAGCGAACCGGCGGCCGCGGCGGGCAGGCCGACGGCGGCCGCGTCCGCGGTCCCGACGGCGGGTGTCATCGACGCGGCCGCCGACGTGCCGGCGGCCGCACCGGCCACGGCGCAGGCGAGGCCGACCCCGGCCATCGGCGCGACCGGCACGATGGTCGCGGAGGTCTCGGCGGCGAGCGCGGCGCGGCGCAGGCCGACACAGACGTCGTCGGCGCTCGGGCGGTCGGCCGGGTCGTCGGCGGTCATCGCAGTGAGCAGGGCGACGACGTCGGCGTCGAGCCCCGGGGGGATCTCGGGCCGGTGCTCGAGGCGGGCGGTGGCCGCCGACAGCGGGTCGCCGGCGTAGGCGGGGCGCGCGGTCAGCGCCTCGATCATCACCAGGCCGAGGGCGTAGACGTCGGCGGGCGCCCCGACCGTCTCGCCGCGCACCTGCTCCGGGGCGAGGTAGGGCGCGGAGCCCACGACGATGCCGGTGTCGGTGATGCGCGGGGCGTCGACGACGAGGGCGACGCCGAAGTCGGAGAGGTGCGCGCGCCCGTCGACGTCGAACAGGACGTTGCGCGGGGTGACGTCGCGGTGCAGCACGCCGGCGCGGTGGACGTGGCCGAGACCGTCCGCCACCGCCGCCACGGCGAGCAGCGTGTCGGCCACCGGGAGGGGCCCACCGGTCAGCCGGTCGGCCAGGTTGCCGCCGTCGAGCAGCGTCATCACCACGAACGCGCGCCCGTCCACCTCGCCGACGTCGTAGATCGCGACGAGCGAGGGGTGGTCGAGCGAGGCCAGCAGCGAGACCTCGCGCGCGATGCGCGGGTCGTCGGCCACCGGGAAGATCTTGACGGCCGCCTCGCGGTCGAGCAGGAGGTCGCGGGCGCGGTAGACCTCGGAGCACGTCCCGCGGCCGATCAGTTCCTCGAGGACGAACCGCTGGTGGAGACGGTCAGGCAGGGACGGGGGAGAGGAGGGCACGCCTGAGGAGCCGGTGTCGGACATCAACGGCCCCCCTTCGGCACGACGGCGCCACTGTCACCATCGTTCCACTCCTATTACCCGGATCGGGGTAGATCGACCGGTCGGATCCACGAATTCGAGTGATGTTCACGCGCACAGCGGTCGATGACGCGTCCATCCGGGCCGACGCCTTGCGGGAGGTGCGCCACCTCCGGGTGGCGACGGTCCTCGATGATTGACAGAAGTTGTAGTCGCGAGTAGAACTTCGGCATGTCCGGCCTGCTGGAGAGCGGGGTCGGGCAACGCAGAGAGCGAACAAGGACGCGACGGAAGCCGTGGGCGACGGAAGCCTCGACGAGGAGGATGTCCCCGCTCTGACCACCGGTCGGGCGGCGGAGTTCCTCGGCGTGCAACCGGCGTTCCTCCGGAGTCTGGATGCGGGTCGGATGGTCCGCCCGGAGCGCAGTGCGGGCGGACATCGACGGTGGACGCGCCGCCAGCTGACCCTCGCCGCCCGGATCCGCGAGCTGTTCGACGAGGGCCTCACCCTCACCGCCGCCGCCATGGTCGTGTCTCTGCAGGACGAGGTGGCTCTGGTCACGCGAGAGCGCGATCAGGCCCACGACGAGCTCGACCGCACCCACCGGGAACTCGCCCGAGTGCGACGCGAGCTCGCCGTGACCCGGGTCGAGGCCACACCACGGTCCGGGTCCACCGCACGTGCCCACCGCACGAGCGGGACCGAAGTGCCCACGCCCGCCCTTCGAACCCCACGGAAACACTGACCATGAAGCTGATCGACCACCGCCGGTCCCACCGACCCGTCCTGCGCGCCACCATCCCGCCCTCCCTGGCCCGGGTACCGCTCGTGGATCTCTGCGCCTGCAAGCACCCGCGCGAGTCGCACGAGCACTACTACCTGGGCGACCACTGCGCGCAGTGCGAGTGCGCGCACTTCCGCCGGGTCGGGCCCGTCCGCGCCTGACGCGCCGCCTCCCACCGCACCCCCTCGTCGGCCCCGCCGTCCCCCTACCGGACGGCGGGGCCTTCTGCGTCGCGGGAGACCTCGCGGCGCCTCGACCCGGCGGGTCCGGACGTTCCGTGCCTACTCTGTGTTCGTGGAACGGACCGGGCGAAACGGGCGGTCGCGTGCGCTCGTGGTCGGCGCCGGGGTGGCCGGTCTCGCCGCCGCCGCGTCCCTGCACCGCGCGGGCTGGGACGTCGTGGTCTGCGAACGCGCCCCCTCGCGGCGCACGGGGGGCTACTTCGTGCGGCTCGCCCCGGAAGGACTCGCGGCGGCCGACCGGCTCGGCGCCTCCGACGCGCTGAAGACCCGCCTGCCCGCCGACGGCGTGGTCACCGGGGTCGACGGTCGCGGCCGCACCGTGTCCCGGGTGGACGCCTCGCTCGGCGACGACCCCGAGGCGCTGGCCCTGGTCCGCGGCGACCTGGAGGCCGCGCTGTGGGAGGCCCGGCCGGACGAGCTCGAGGTCCGCTTCGCCACCACCCCCGTGCGCGTGCGTCCGGGTGCCCGCAGCGTCGAGGTGGTGCTGGCCGGTCCCGGGGGCCGGCGCGCCACCGAGCGGTTCGACCTCGTGGTCGGCGCCGACGGCGTGCGCTCCACGGTGCGGGCGATGGTCTTCGGCCCGGCCGAGCGGTACCGCCGGGAGTTCGAGCACGTCGTGATCTCCTCGGTCCTGCCGCGCCTGCCCGGGTCGCTGTGCGAGGGCGACTACGTCGTCCTGGCCGAGCCCGGGCGGACCGCCCACCTGATGGCCGTGCACGGGCACGACCCGGTCGTCTTCTTCACCTACCGCGCCGGGCGCTCCGCCGCCGCCGACGCCCGCGCGGCGGCCGACGACCCGGTCGCGGCTCTGCGCGCGGTCTACGGCGACTTCGCCGGCCTCATGCCCGAGATCCTCGACGGCGTCGCCGAGGCGGGCGCCACGCACGTCGACAGCGTCGCCCAGATCCGGCTCGGATCGTGGCGGGCAGGACGGGTCGTGCTCGTCGGCGACGCCGCCTGGTGCCCCACGCTCTACTCCGGGCAGGGGTCGGCGCTGGCGCTCGTGGGCGGCGAGAGCCTCGGGACGCACCTGGCCGCCCACCCGGACGACGTCGAGGCCGGGCTGGCGTCCTGGGAGGCCGCGCACCGTCCCCAGGCGGCGGCCGCCGGCACCGCCGCGCGCCGCTCGCGACACTTCTTCCTCCCCGGCAACCGGGTCGTCGCCGCGCTGCGGTCGGCGGCCCTGCGGCTCGCGTCCTGGCCGCCGGCCGGGCGCGCGCTGCAGGCGGTGGCGAGCCTCGCCGCCCGGTCCGCCCCGCGCCGCGCGCCGGCCCGCACGCCGTCCGAGGACCCCGGGACCGACCAGGGCCTGACGGGGTCGTTGCCGGGCGATGATCGTCACGTGACGACCCCGTCCGGGACCGCATCGATCCCGCCGCCCGCGCTCGAGCGCCCGTAGGCTGTCACCCACCGGTGGCGGGAGCCTGAGCCGTAAAGTGGGCAGGATCCGATCACCGGTTCCCGCGCACCTCCGGTATCCCGCCAGCGAAGGACGTCACCACCTCCATGGCCCGCCGCTCCACGCCGTCGCCCGCGTCGCCGCCGGACGCCCGCGGTCTGCTCGAGCGCGCGGCCGACCCGTTCGGTCTGGCGCGCGCGGTGTGGGACCGGGTCGACCCGTCGAAGCGCCGCGGCCGGCGGGTCTGGCGCGGCCCCGGCCGGGTGCACCTCGGCGTGCCCGGCGTGGTCGACGAGGCGGGCGAGGAGCTGGCCCGCGCGGTCGAGAAGGCCCTGGCCGCGCACCCCGGGGTCGAGTGGGCGTCGGTCAACGCGGTGCTCGGGGTGGTCGTCGTGGCGCTCGCCGCGGGCGAGGGCGACGACACCTACCCGGAGGACGCCGACCCGGCCCTCGACGAGGTCGTCGACGACCTCATCGACCTCGTCGAGATCCTCGAGGAGCGCGAGGAGCAGGACGGGGTGCGTCGCCACCCCGCGGCCGGGCACTCCTCCACCGCGGTCGCGCAGGCCGTCACCGCGCTGGCCGCCGACATCGCCGGGCTCGGCGTCGCGGGGATCGGACGCCTGCTGCGCACGGCTCCGCTGCCCGTCGAGCTCGCCTCGGTGGCGTCCTTCGTCGACCACCAGCCGCGGCTGCGCGCCGCGGTCGAGCGGGCGATGGGCCGCCAGCGCGCCGACGTCCTGCTCGCGCTGACCAACGCCGCCGCCCAGGCCCTGGGCCAGGGGTCCAGCGGACTGCTCGTCGACGCCGCCTACCGCGCGCTGCAGGTCGCCGAGGTCCGCTCCCGCGACGCCGCCTGGAGCGGCGCCGAGCCACGCCTGCTGGCCAGCGCCGAGCACGCCGTCGCGGTCGCCGACGACGCGATGCTCGTCGAGCGGCCCGTCCCGCTGCCCCTCGGGCCGGTCGAGCGCCACGGCGACCAGGTCGGGGTGGCCGCGCTCGGCGGCTTCGCCGGCACCCTCGGCGTCTCCGGCAGCCCCCGCCGCGCCGCGGGCGTCGCGCTCTCCACGCTGCCCAAGGCCGGACGCATGGGCCGCGAGGGGTTCGCGACGACCTTCTCCCGCGTGCTCGCCAAGCGCGGTGCCCTGGTCGTCGAGCCCACCGTGCTGCGGCGGATGGACCGCATCGACACCGTCGTGCTCGACGCCGAGGCCCTGACCACCGGCGTGCTCATGCTCGGCGACCTCGTCGCGGTGCCCGACGCCGACGGCGTGAGTGGTGCGCCTGCCGATCTCGTGCCCCGGGTCCACGAGCTGTTCGACCCGAGCGGGGCCACGCTCCCGCGCCGTCTCACCGACGGCGGCGAGCACTGGCTGCTGGCCGCGCTCGACGACCTGCCCGCCCCGGCCCGGACGTCCAGGCGGGGTTCGCCGAGCAGGCCCGCGATGCGCTCTCGGCCGACGGCGCCACCCACGTCCTCGGACTGGTGCGCGACGACCGGCTCGTCGCCGTCGTGGGCGTGCTGCCCGAGCCGGCGTCGGCCGCCGAGGCCCTCGCCGCGGCCGCCCGCCGCGCCGGCCTGTCGTTGATCCTCGGCGTCCACGACGGTTCCGGCCCGGGTGTCGCCGACCGCGCGGTCGCCGCCGGCGACGCCCTGCTCGGGTCGGTGCGCGCGCTGCAGAGCGCAGGCGCCGGGGTGCTCGTGGTCTCCCGCGAGCGCCGCGCGCTGGCCGCGGCCGACCTCGGGGTCGGCGTCTCGCGCCCCGACGGCACCGCCCCGTGGGGCGCCCACGTCCTGGTCGGCGACGACCTCGGCACCGCGGCCCTGCTCATCGAGGGCGTCAAGGTCGCGCGCGGGGTGTCGAGCCGCTCGGTGAACCTCGCGCGCGCCGGCACCGTCCTCGGTGCCGCGATGGCCACCGCGGGCACCGCACCGCGCGGGTCGTCGCTGGCCGGGCTGTCGGTCAACGGCGCCGCCGCGGTCTCACTCGGCGCCGGGGCGTGGTCGGCCACCGAGCTCGGACGCCGTGTCGTCGTCCCCGGCGTCAGCCGCACCCCGTGGCACGTCATGCCGGCCGCGACCGTGCTGGCCCGCCTCGACACGGCCGAGGGCGGCCTCACCCACGACGAGGCGCGCCGCCGGCTGCGCGACGACCCCGCCGCCGAGGAGACCCAGACCAGCCTCGGGCGCGCCTTCCTGGACGAGCTCAACAACCCGCTGACCCCGGTCCTCGCCGGTGGCGCCGTGCTCTCCGCGGCCATCGGCGCCGTCGTCGACGCGGCCATCGTCCTCGGGGTCACCGCGGCCTCGGCCCTGCTCGGCGGCGTCCAGCGGGTGGTCACCGACCGCGCCGTCGCCGGGCTGCTCGAGCGCTCCTCCACCCGGGCCCGCGTGCTGCGCGACGGCGCGGCCACCGGTCTGGGTGCCGACGAGGTCGTGGTCGGCGACGTCATCGAGCTCGGTCCGGACGACGTCGTCCCCGCCGACTGCCGGGTGCTGCGCTCGGACGCCCTCGAGGTCGACGAGTCCTCGCTGACCGGCGAGTCGCTGCCCGTCGTCAAGTCGCCGCTCCCGGTCATCGCGCGGACCGTCGCCGACCGGACGTCGATGCTCTACGAGGGCACCACGGTGGCCACCGGGCGCGGCCGCGCGGTCGTGGTGGCCACCGGGTCGAGCACCGAGGTCGGACGCTCCACCGCGGCGGCCCGCGCCAACGCACCGGTCGCGGGCGTCGACGAGCGCCTCGCCGCCCTGACGAAGATCACGACGCCGCTCGCGCTGGCGTCGGCGGGAGCCGTCGTCGGGGCGGGCGTCCTGCGCGGGCTGCCGGTGCAGGAGAGCCTGCACTCGGGCGTCGGGCTCGCCGTGGCCAGCGTTCCCGAGGGCCTGCCCTTCATCGTCTCCGCCGCCCAGCTCGCCTCCGCCCGGCGCCTGTCCGCCGAGGGCGCGCTGGTCCGCAACCCGAAGACCATCGAGGCCGTCGGCCGCGTCGACGTCCTGTGCTTCGACAAGACCGGCACCCTCACCGAGGGCCGCCTCGCGCTCTCGGCGATCTCCGACGGCGTGAAGCTGCGCCCCACCGACCGGTTGCGCAAGCGTCAGCGCCGGGTGCTGGCCGCGGCGCTGCGCGCCACGCCGCGCCCCAAGCCGGGGGAGCGCCTCGCCCACCTCACCGACCGGGCCGTCGTCTTCGGCGCGCAGTCGTTCGACGTCGACGCCGCGCACAAGACCCCCGGCTGGTGGCCGGTCGCCTCCCTGGACTTCGACCCCAGCCGCGGCTACCACGCGACGCTGGGCGAGACCGACGGCGCGGACGGACCCGGCCGCCTGATCTCGGTCAAGGGCGCGCCCGAGGTCGTCATCGCCCGCTGCGCCGACTGGGCGGGTGCCCCGCTGACCGGCGAGGCGCGCCAGGGCCTCGTCGAGCACACGGAGCTGCTCGCGGGCCAGGGCATGCGCGTGCTCGCCGTCGCCGAGCGCGTCCTCCCGGTCGACCACGGCGGCCGTGCGCCGGAGGTGACCGACGACGACGTCGAGGGCCTGAGCTTCACCGGCTTCGTGGGGTTCACCGATCCGGTGCGCGCCGGTGCCGAGGCCTCGGTCCGCGACCTGCGTGAGGCCGGCGTCCAGGTCGTCATGATCACCGGGGACCACCCGAGCACCGCCGAGGCGGTGGCCTCCGAGCTCGACGTGCTCAACGGCGGGATCGTGGTCACCGGTGCCGAGCTCGACGCCATGGACGACGACGCCCTCGACGACGTGCTGCCCAAGGTCCGCGTCATCGCCCGCGGTACGCCCGCGCACAAGGTCCGCGCGGTGCAGGCCTTCCAGCGCCTCGGGCGCACGGTGGCCATGACCGGCGACGGCGCCAACGACGCCCCCGCGATCCGGCTCGCCGACGTGGGCATCGCCCTGGGACGGCGCGGCACGCCCGCCGCGCGCGCCGCCGCCGACCTCGTCATCACCGACGACCGGCTCGAGACCATCCTCGCCGCGCTCGTGGAAGGCCGGGCGATGTGGGCGTCGGTGCGCGAGGCGCTCGGCGTGCTCGTCGGCGGCAACCTCGGTGAGATCGCGTTCACCGTGCTCGGCGCGGCGGTCACGGGCGTCTCGCCGCTCAACGCCCGCCAGCTGCTGCTGGTCAACCTGCTCACCGACCTCGCCCCGTCCCTGGCGCTCGCGGTGCGCGCTCCCGAGCCGGCCGCGGCGGCGTCGCTGCTCGCCGAGGGGCCGGAGGCGTCGCTGGGCGACGCGCTCAACCGGGAGATCACGCTGCGGGCGATGGCCACCGCGGGCGGCGCGAGCCTGGCGTGGGCGCAGGCGCAGGCCACCCCGTACGGCAGCCCGGCGCGGGCCCGGACGGTCGCCCTCGCGGCTCTGGTCGGCACCCAGCTGGGGCAGACCGTGGTGGCCGGCGGCAGCCGCAGCCCGATGGTGATCGGCGCCGGCGTGATCTCCGCGGGCGCGCTGGTGGCGGTGATCCAGACCCCGGGGCTCAGCCACTTCTTCGGCTGCGTGCCCCTCGGCCCGATCGCCTGGGCCCAGGCCGCGGGCTCGGCGACGGTCGCCACCGCGGCGTCCATCGTGGGGCCCGAGCTCGTGCGCCGCTACGGGCCCGCCCTCGTCCCCGATGGATCGCCCCAGGCCGAGTGGCTCGACCGTCTGGCCGAGGTCCGCGACGAGGCCGGTCGGCGCTACCTCGCCCTCCAGGATCGGGCGGCGGCCGCGCTGAACGGGTGAGCCCACGGTGGCTCGCGGGGCGTTTGTGCTGGTGGCGGGCGGGGAACGTTCGCGACCAAGAGTGATGAGACACGACAGGAGTTGAGATTCCCATGGCCGACCGGTACGTCGTCCCCACCGAGGACGGCTGGCAGGTCCAGAAGAAGGGCGCCCAGCGCGCCAGCGCCAAGGCGGCCACGCAGGCGGAAGCCGTCGAGCGGGCCACCGAGATCGTGTCGAACGACGGCGGCGGCAAGGTCGTCGTGCACGGCACCGACGGCAAGGTGCGGGATACCCACACCGTGGCCGCCGGCGAGGACAACACCACCACCGAGGCCGCGAAGTCCACGGCCAAGGCGGCCGCGGAAGGTGCCCGGGCCACCGGGCAGTCCGCCGCGGACAAGGCGTCGACCAGCGCGAACAAGGTCTCGGCGGACGCGCGGGCGACCGGCCAGAAGGTCGCCGACCGCGCCGAGACCAGCGGGAAGAAGGCCGTGGCCCAGGCGGAGGCAGGCGCCTCCGGCCTCGCCGACGAGGCGACCAGCGCCGCGTCGGGTGACAAGAACGTCGAGGCCGCGGCGAAGGACGCCGCGACGATCGCCCGGACCAGCGGCGAGCAGGTGGCGACCACGACCTCGCGGGCCGGCGAGCGCATCGCGAAGGACACCGCGGGCACGGCGAAGCGGGCCGGACGGGAGGCCGCCGAGCGCGCCGACGAGGCCGGCGGCGCCGTCGCGAACGCGGGCGACCGCGCCGCGACCGTGTCCTCCGGGGTCGCCGAGGAGATCGACGACGCCGGGACTGCCAGCGCCCGCAAGGTCGGACGCACGGCCGAGTCCGCCGCGCAGCAGGTCGACGCCGCCGTCGACCAGGCCGCCGCCCGGGTGCGCCAGAACGCCCCGGCGTACAACCCGGTGCGCATCGCGGGCAACGCGGCCTCGATCGCGGTGAAGACCGCGTTCAGCGTCGCCGGCGCCGTGATCTCGACCAGTGGCCAGGTCCTGCAGTTCACCGCCCGCAAGGTGACCGGCCGGAGCTGACGGCCCCGGACACACGAACGGCCCGCCCCCCTCGGGGGCGGGCCGTTCGTCGTCGGAGGTGGGTCAGGCGGCGGAGACACCGGAGACGTCCACCGTGCGCGCGCGGCGCAGGGCGCGCCGGTCGTCCTCGCCGGTGCCACCCCACACGCCGGCCTCCTGGCCGGTGTCCAGCGCCCAGCGCAGGCAGGCGGTCTGGATGGGGCAGGTCGCGCAGACGGCCTTGGCCGCGGCGAGCTGATCGAGGCCGGGACCGTGGGCGGTCACGGGGAAGAAGAGTTCGGGGTCGTGGTCGCGGCAGGCCGCGAGCTCCCAGTCCATGGTCCTGCTGTCCTTTCTCGTGTGTCGTCGGGGTCGAGCGAGCGTTGCGCCGGGCCCGTACCGGGGCGCGCGTGCGCGCCCCGAGGCGGCCCTGCGGTGCGCCGGGCGGGTCCGGGCCTGGAGTCGTACTGCCGAAGTGACGGACGCCCGCCGGGTCCCGGCGGGACCCGGCTCCGGCGATCCGGAGCACCTGATGCTCAGTTGGACGTCGGGGAGACCCGTTCGGTTCCCGATCCGTCGACAACGTCGTCGGGGCGGGCTTCCGAGCAGACGCGAGCCCCGCGACAGCCGAACGCCATCGAATAGCCTCACAACGTCCGAGGCAAACGATTTTGATCCACGCCACGCTCGGACGCAGCAGTGACGTTGGTCACATGTAGGACTCTGCTCGCGGTCACCAGCTGGGACGAACGGGTGAGGACGGCGAAGAGGCCTGCGCTCCGGCGTGTCAGCGGCCACACTGAGCGCAGCCGTCGATCACGATCGGGCGACCCTCGTTCCGGGGTGTCGACGGGATCGGAGGTTGCGGAGTGCAACGGGTGCGTCGCAACGTCCGCGACTTCGTGATCTGGGCGGTGCTCACCGGCGGCATCGTCGCGCTCGTGCTGGGCCAGCCCATCATCGGCGCGGTGCTCCTCGCCTTCGCCGTGTGGCAGTTCGTGCTCATCGGCGCCGGGCGTGGCGGCCTGCTCGTCGACCAGCGCGCGGCCGACCAACCGGGGAAGCCCACCGTCTCGCAGTGAGCCCGACCGGGCCAGGATGAGGCCCATGCGCTGCGCGGTGATCGGAGCAACCGGCTATATCGGGGTCCGCCTGGTCGCCCGCCTGCTGCGCGCGGGTCACGACGTCGCCGTCCTCGTGCGCTCGCCGGCCAAGCTCGCGGCCACCGGGTGGGACGACCGTGTCGACGTCATCCACGGCGACCTCGCCGATCCCGGCGCCGTGTCCGCGCTGGTGTCGGGCGCCGAGGTCGTCGTCCATCTCGCGCACGCCCTCGACCAGCCCGACTTCCCCGAGCTCGATCGCCGCGCCGCCCACGTCGTCGGCGGGGCCGCGGCCGCCGCGGGGGTGCGTCGCCTCGTCTACCTCGGAGGTCTGCGACCGAGCGCGGGGCACACGGCATCGCGGCACCTGACCTCCCGCGCCGAGGTGGCCGACGTCTTCCTCGACGGCCCGGTGCCCACCGTCGCGCTCGAGGCGTCGATCGTCGTCGGGTCGGGGTCGGCGAGCTTCGAGATGATCCGGTATCTCGCCGAACGCGTCCCGGTCCTGCCCGCGATCCCGTGGCTGCACCACCGCACCCAGCCGGTGGCGGTCGAGGACGTCCTGCACTACCTCGTCGGGTCGCTCGACCTGCCGCCGGAGATCGACCGTCGTTTCGACATCGGCGGGCCGGACGTCCTGACCTACCTCGAGCTCGTCCGCCGCTACCTCCGCGTCGCCGGACTGTCGCAGGCCGCCACCGTGCCGTTGCCCATCCCGGTGCCCGCCGGTGCTCCCGCGCTCGCCGGTTGGGTGGTCGAGGCCCTGACCCCGCTCTCGCGCGGCCTGGTCACGCCGCTGATCGAGTCGCTGGAGCACGAGCTCGTCTGCACCGAGTCCGACGTCCTCGACGTGATCGGGCCGCCCCCGGGTGGGCGCACGACCTACGACGCCGCCGTGCGCGCCGCGCTCGGGCGCCGCCGCGACGGCGTCGACCCCCTCGACGCCCTCGACGCCGGCGGTGAGCCGCACGCCGAGCGCGACCCCGCCCTCGCCGGCCCCACCGACCCCGAGGGCTCCGGGGGAGCGGTCTACCGGTGGAGCGCCGAGGAGCCCAGCGACGCCCATCCCACCGCGCTGTGGGCGGTCGTCGACGGGGTCGGTGGCGACGAGGGCTGGTACGCCCCGCCCGGCGTGTGGACGCTGCGCGGCTGGGCCGACCAGCTCCTCGGCGGCGTCGGCGCCTACCGCGGGCGTCCCCACGGCCGGCCGCTTCAGATCGGTGACGTCGTCGACGGATGGCGGGTGGAGGCGGTCGAGGAGGGCCACCGGCTGCGCCTGCGCTCGGAACTGCGCCAGCCCGGCCGGATGTGGCTCGAGTTCACCGTCTCGCCCGACGTCACCGGACGCGCGTCACGGCTCGGGGTCGCCCTGTGCTTCGCGGCCTCGGGGCTCGGTGGCGCGGTCTACGGCCGCGCGCTGCGGGCCGGGGCGCCTGCCGTCTTCGGCACCATGGCCCGCGGCATGGCCCGCCGCGCGAGCTGACCGCCACCCGGGCGCGTCCCGCGGTGCGCGGTGGCGGGCCGCGGAGGTCCCGGGCTCACTCGGCGTGGGTGCGACGCAGTGCGTCGGCGACGACGGCGGCCGGACCCCCGCCGTCGCGGGCGGCCGCACGCTGACGCTCGGCGCCGGAGCGGGAGGGGCGGAGGCGGGCGAGGCCCTCGTCGACGAGGTCGGTCTCGCCGGTGAGGTCGAGGGCCGGGGCGACGTGGTGACGCAGGGCGGCGACGACCTCCCCCGCCGGCCGGGGATGCCCGGTGGACGGGTCGACGAGCTCGGCGGAGAGCCCCCAGCGCGCGGCGCCCCAGTGTGCGAGGCGCAGGGCCTCGACGGGGTGCTCCGGCGGCGCGTCGTCGCGGCGCCAGGCCTCGGCGGCGGTCATGACGAGGGCCCGGGCCAGCACGGCGACGAGCACCGCGTCGTCGAGCTCGGTGGCCACGTCCGCGATCCGGATCTCCACCGTGCCCAGCGACCTGGCCAGGCGGGCGTCGAAGTAGACCATCTTCTCGTCGAGCAGGGTGGCGGTCTCGAGCATGGTGCCGACGACGGCGTCGTAGGCGGCCAGCGAGCCGAACACGCGCGTCGGACCGGCGGAGGGCCAGCGCGACCACACCACGCTGCGGTAGCTGGCGTAGCCGGTGTCGTGGCCGCGCCAGAACGGGGAGTTCGCGCTCAGCGCCCGCAGCACGGGCAGCCACGGCCCGACACGGTCCAGGACCCCGACGCCCTCCTCGGGGGACTCCACGGCGACGTGGGTGTGCTGCCCGCTGGTCAGCTGCGCGGAGGCGATCGGGCCGAAGCGCTCGGCGATCTCGCCGTACCGGCCGCCGGGCACCATGCCGTCGCCGTGGTCGGGGTCGGCGGCCACCGGGGACGTGGGCAGGGCGACGACGTCCACGCCGGCCGCGCGCGCCGCCTCCCGGGCGCGCACCCGGCGATCACGCAGGTCGGCGGCCAGGGTGCCGGCGTCGTCGTGGGGCTGCGACGCGGTCTCGACCTGCTCGGTGCGCATCTCGCCGTCGAGCCCGCCACCCTCGCTGCGCCCATCCTCGCGCGCCGCCTCCTCCCGCACCGGTTCCGCACGGCCGCGCGGAGCACCGGTCGCCGGGTCGACCAGGAGCAGTTCTTCCTCGACGCCGAACGTCGGAGCGTTCCCCATGACCACGATCGTCCTCCGCGGCGTCCCCGCCGGCTCCGGCGGCATGCCCCGAGACCGCTTACTGTCGGCCCCCGTGGACGCAGAGCGCGGCGGAGCCCGACGATCGGGCGCTGCGGGGGACGGCGACGGGTGGGTGGTGTGCGACGCCGGCCACCGGCACTGGGGACGGTTCGGGGCCGCGGGGCTCCTGGTGCGGTACGCAGACCCGGGCGAGGATCTCGTGCTGCTGGCGCACCGGGTGTGGTGGAGCCATCACGGCGGCACCTGGGGGATTCCCGGCGGCGCGCGGGACAGCGGCGAGTCCGCCGAGGAGGCCGCGCTGCGTGAGGCGGTCGAGGAGACCGGACTCGACCCGGCGCGGGTCCACCTCACGGGGTGCACGGTCGACGACCACGGCGGCTGGTCCTACATCACTGTGCACGCGCGGATGGACACCGAGGCGCCCCCGGCGTTGGAGCCGACCGACGGCGAGGCCACCGAGCTGCGCTGGACGCCCGTCGCCCAGGTCGCGGCGCTGCCGCTGCACCCCGGGTTCGCCGCCTTCTGGGCGGGACCGGACGCCGTCGACGCCCTACCGTGACGGCATGGCCAGCGACCGCCCCGCCCTGCCCGACCCCGGTGACTTCCTCGGCGTCGACGCCGCGCTGACGGCCGAGGAGCGCGACATCCGCGACGCCGTGCGCGACTACGCGCAGGCGGAGCTCGCCCCCCGCATCAGCGAGTGGTACGAGTCGAACACCCTCCCGCGCGAGATCGCCAAGGGCCTCGGCTCGCTCGGGCTGCTCGGAATGCACCTCGAGGGCTACGGCTGCGCGGGCACCAACGCGACCAGCTACGGGCTCGCCTGCCGCGAGCTCGAGGCGATCGACTCGGGCCTGCGCTCGTTCGTCAGCGTCCAGGGCTCGCTCGCGATGTTCGCGCTCCACCGCTGGGGTACCGAGGAGCACAAGCAGCGCTGGCTCCCGCCGATGGCCACCGGCGAGGCGCTCGGCTGCTTCGGTCTCACCGAGGCCGACGCGGGCTCCGACCCGGGTTCGATGCGTACCAGGGCACGCCGCGACGGGGCGGACTGGGTGCTCGACGGGTCCAAGATGTGGATCACGAACGGGACCCTCGCCGACGTCGCCGTCGTCTGGGCGCAGACCGATCCCGAGGCGGGGAGCGCGGGCATCCGGGGTTTCGTGGTCCCCACCGACACCCCCGGGTTCACGGCGAACGAGGTCAAGCACAAGCTCTCGCTGCGCGCCTCCCTGACCGCCGAGCTGGTCCTCGAGGGCGTGCGCCTGCCCGCGGACGCGATGTTCCCGGCGGTGCAGGGACTGAAGGGCCCGCTGAGCTGCCTCAACGAGGCGCGCTACGGGATCCTGTGGGGGGCGGTCGGGGCGGCCCGGGCCTGCTACGAGTCGGCGCTCGCGTACGCGAAGGACCGCGTGCAGTTCGGGCAGCCGATCGCCGGGTTCCAGCTCACCCAGCGCAAGTTCGCCGACATGGTGGTCGCGGTCAACCAGGCCTCGCTGGTCGCCCAGCAGATCGGGCGGCTCAAGGACGCCGGCACCGTGCACCCCGCGCAGGTCAGCTTCGGGAAGATGGCCAACGTCCGCGCCGCCCTCGACGTCGCGCGCACCGCGCGGACCGTGCTCGGCGGCAACGGGATCACGCTCGAGTACCCGGTCTTCCGGCACATGACCAACCTGGAGACGGTGCTGACCTACGAGGGCACCGAGGAGATGCACGCGCTGTCGATCGGCCAGGCCGTGACGGGGCTGGCGGCCTTCCGGTAGACCGGGCGCTCACCGCGGGGGAGCGCACTCCACGCGGTTGCGGCCCCCGTGCTTGGCGGCGTAGAGCGCGGCGTCGGCGGAGCTCATCAGGCCCTCGAGGTCGGTCGACGCCCGCGGGTAGGTGGCGGCGCCGATCGAGGCGGTGAGGCCCTGCACCGTCCCGCCTCCGAGGGCCGGGGAGACCACGACCTCGCACTCGCTGATCCGTCGCCGCAGGCGCTCGGCGGTGCCGGCGGCCTCGTCGGGCCCGGCCTCCGGGAGCAGGACGACGAACTCCTCGCCCCCGAAGCGCCCGACGGCGTCGTAGGCGCGCACCTCGGCGCGCAGGGTGTCGGCGACGGCGCGCAGCACCGCGTCGCCCACCAGGTGGCCGTGGCGGTCGTTGATGACCTTGAACGCATCGATGTCCACCATGAGGATGCCGAGCGTCCCGTCGCGGCGACGGGTGCGGGCGATCTCGCGGACCGCCTGGTCGCGCCACGCGACGGCGTTCGCGAGCCCCGTCTTGGGGTCGGTGCGCGCGGCGAAGGCGAACTGCTGGAGCAGGAAGCCGCGGTGCATGCCCATCACCGGCAGGAGCAGGACCGGGACCAGCCAGGGCGTCTGGGTGGCCAGCACGGCGAGCGCGACGCCCAGCGCGAGCGCCCCGAGCCCGATCAGGGTGTCCGTGGGCGCGCCCAGGCGCTGCCACCACGGGGTGCCCGGTGCGCTCAACGAGATCATGGCGACGACGAGCCCGTGGTTGACCAGCCAGCGGGTCAGCGCGGCGCCGACGACCACCAGCAGGCCGGACGGGCCCGAGACGAGCGTGAGGACGTCACCGGGCACCGCGCCGAGCACGATCCAGGCGGCGGAGGAGCCGAGGACCACGGTCGCCGCGGAGTACGTCCAGCGGTGCGGCACCGGGCGCTGGGCGACCCGGAGCCACCAGTAGGCGAACGTGAAGACCACCAGCGCCAGCGCCAGACCGATCGGCAGCAGCAGGAGCCCGGCGAAGCTCCACATCGACTTGAGCTCGATGTAGGGCCGGCCCGTCGAGACGACCTCGCGTCGCTTCTCGATCCCGCGCGTGGCCTCCACGTGCACGGCGCACCCGAGGGCGAGCAGGCCGAGCATCCGCACGTCGGCGGGGCCGATCGGCTCGGCACCGGCGAGCAGGACCCCGACGACGACCGCGAGCACGTCGACGGCGAGGACGGCGACGACGACGCGTCGCGGGGCCTGCCAGAGGCTCCAGCGACGCGGATCGCACCGGCGGCGCCAGGACGGCGCGGCCTCGTCCTCGGTCACGGTGGGGACCACCAGGGGGCTCGGGGAGGGCGACGGCCCGGGGGCTGTCGGCGTCGGGACGACGGCCGGGGCCGTCGCGGGGACGTGCGGGGCCGCGGCCCGAGGGGCGGCGCCGAGGGGGTCGGGGCGGGGTGGATCGGCCGCCGCGGAGAGCGCCGGGCGGGGCTCATGTGGCCCCGGATCCGATGCGCTCGCCGTCACGATTGGTGACCTCCTCGACCCGTCCAGAACCGCCGGAGGCGGTCCGCGGCCTGAAGATGACGGTACCGGCGGTCTCTGGATTCTCGGGAGTCCGCGTCACCCATTGGGAACTAATCACCCCGATGGTTGACGCCCAGTCGCCGTCTGGTCACGCCTCGCAGTCGTTGGCAGCATGAAGAGACGGCTGTGGTGATCGACACTCTCGGTGGTGACAGATCGGTCGCTCTGCGTCAACAGCGGAAGAGCCGAGCGGGACATCGCATCCGACTCCGAGAGTTCGCCACACACCGTATGCGATGCCCCACGTCCGTGTGGACACCCGCGCGTGCGGACCGACGCCGGATCCCGACCCCCTCCCTGACGAAAGAAGGATCTCCCATGGCCGACTCGAACTGGCACCGTGACTCGAACTGGCACTTCGCGGACTCCAACTGGCACTTCGCGGACTCCAACTGGCACTTCGCGACTCCAACGGCACCGCTGACCCGGACCCGCCGAGGTCTCACACCCGCCGGCGCGCCCGGCGCCACGCCCGGGCGCAGACCAGCGCGGCGAGCACACCGACCGCGCCCGACGCCGCGACCGCGGTGGCGGGCGCGGTCAGCTCGGCCAGCACGCCGGCCAGCAGCACGCCCACGCCCTGGGTGACGCGCAGGGCGGTCACCGCGAGCCCGAACGCCTGCCCCCGGTGGGCGTCCGGGACCGCGGCGACGAACGCCGCGTTGGCGGGCACCTGGTAGGCGCAGGCCGTCCCGGACGCCGCCCAGAGGGCGATCACCGCCACCAGGGGCGGGTGGAGTGCGGAGGCGAGCAGCGGCACGCAGGACGCCACGGCCAGCGGGCCCAAGAGCCGGGCGCGCCGTGACGGGGGCACCAGGCGGGCGAGCACGACGATGCCCAGCGCCGCACCGAGCGGGTTCGCGGCCAGCAGCAGGCCGACCGCGACGGGACCGCCACCGAGCTCCGCCGCGTAGGGCGCGGCGAGCCCCTCGATGGTCACCACGAAGGCCGACACGCACGCCAGGGCGACCAGGGCGCGCAGCCGCCGGTCGCCCCACACCACCGCCGCGCCGGCGGCCAGGCTGGACGCCGTGCTGCGCGGCGCGCCCGGCGCCGTCGGGTCGGCGCGCTGCTCGCGCACGCCGAGCCGCAGCACCAGGGCCGAGAGCAGGAACGTCGCGGCGTCGGCCAGCAGGGCGGGGGAGACGCCGACCAGGGCCACCAGCGGTCCGCCCAGCGCGAAGCCGAGCACCTGGCCGCTCTGGTACGTCGTGCCCGACACCGCGGACGCCACCACGTAGCGCTCGCCGGTGACCACGTGGGGCAGGATCGCCGCGCGCGCCGCGGCGAACGGCGCCGCGAGCACCTGGCCGACCGCGACCAGGACGCACAGCGCCCAGAACGGCACGCCCGGGATCGCCATCGTCGCCAGCGTCGCGGCGCGGGCGACGTCGGAGACCACCATGGTCGCGCGCCGCGGTGCCCGGTCGGCGATGCCGGAGAGCAGCGGGCCGGCGACGAGGTCGGGCAGGAAGGTCAGGGCGTAGGTCAGCGCGGTCAGGGCGGGCGAGGACGTCTCGGCGAACACCAGGACCGCGAGCGCGACGCGCGCCACCTGGTCGCCGAGGACCGAGAGCAGCTGGGCGAGGAACAGGGCGCGGAACTGGGGCTCGGCGAAGACCTGCCCGAACCCGGCCGGCGCGTCGCGCCCGGTGTCCGGCCGGCTCTCCTCGGTCACGGTGCGGCGACTCTACGGACACGCAGCGCGACACGCCGAGGATCACGGGAGCACTGGCGCCACACCGGTCCCTCGGTGCACACTGCTCGCCGACACCGGTCGCGCGCGAGGACGTTGGGGAAGACGCTTCTCGTCGAGGCCGGAGGTCAGCAGTGAGCACCCGTGGCGTGATCTACGTCCACTCGTCGCCGTCTGCGGTCAGTCCGCATGTCGAGTGGGCCATCTCGGGCGTCCTGGACGCCCGAGTCGTACTGGACTGGACCGCGCAGGACGCGGCGCCGGGACTGGTGCGTGCCGAGTGCACGTGGGGAGGACCCGCGGGCACCGCGGCCCGTCTGGCGACCGCTCTGCGCGCCTGGGGGATGCTCCGCTTCGAGATCACCGAGGACCCCTCGCCCGGCACCGACGGCGAGCGCTTCAGCCACGTCCCCGGGCTCGGCCTCTGGCACGGGCGCACCAGCGCCAACGGCGACATCGTCCTCGGCGAGGACCAGGTGCGCGCCGCGATGACCGGCGCGTCCTCCCGCGACGGTCTCGGACGGCGCCTCGACGACCTGCTCGGCACCCGGTGGGACGCCGCGCTCGAGGAGTTCCGCTACGCCGGCGACGGTGCGCCCGCGGGCTGGCTGCACCAGGTGGGATGACACCGCCGTCGTCGTCGGCTGGCAGGCTGGAGGTCATGCTCGAGCGGATCCGCGGTGTGGCGCCGATGGTGCGCCCCGCGGTCCTCGTCCCCGTCGTGCTCGTGATCGTCCTGGTCCTGCTCGTGGTCGCCGGCGCGATGCTGGGCGCGCGGGCCGCCTCCGTCGCCCGGGCGGCCATCGGCGACACCGGCCCCGTGCTGGCCGGGGCGCCGCTGCCTGCGGACGGCTCGGCAGGCTCGCCGACGGTCGAGCTGTCGGCCGCCGCTGCGGCCCATCCGCAGGCGAGCGCGGTCCGCGACCTCGTCCAGCGCTCGGTGGACGCCCGCAACAGCGGGTCCTACGACGCCTGGCGCGCGACCCTCGCGGCCGGCGTCCGCACCGACGCGGGCGTGTTCGCCACCGAGACCCGGACGGTGCGTACCGGCTCGATGGTCCTGCGCCGCATCGATCCCGTGGGCCGCGGCGAGCTCGTCGTCCCGCTGGGCTACATCACCACCCAGGACCCCGCCGACGCCCCGCCGGACGTGCGCGTCCCCCGCCTCTGCTGGCAGGTCAGCGCGGTCGTCGAGACCGGCGAGGACGGCCTGCGCCTCCTCGTGCCCCGCGCGGGCAGCCAGCTCCGCACGCCGTGTTAGCCGCGCCGAGCGAACGGCGAGCTGCTACGCCGGGGTGATGGCGAGGGCGACGTTGTGGCCGCCGAAGCCGAAGGAATCGTTGATCGCGGCCTCGAGGGAGACCTTGCGGGCGTCGCCGGCCACGACGTCGAGGGTGACGTCGGGGTCGAGGTTCTCGAGGTTGCTGGTCGGCGGGACGAGACCCTCGCGCACGGCGAGGATCGTCGCGATGCACTCCACCGCGCCCGCGGCGCCGAGGAGGTGCCCCAGCGAGCCCTTGGGCGCGGTGAGCACCGGGTGCTCGCCGATCGCCTTCTTGACCGCGACCGTCTCGGCCACGTCGCCCACCACCGTCGACGTGGCGTGGCAGTTGACGTGCCCGACGTCGGTCGGCTCGAGGCCCGCGGTGCGCAGGGCCGCGGCGATCGCGCGGGACTGGCCGTTGCCCTCGGGGTCGGGGGCGGTGATGTGGTACGCGTCGGCGCTGGTGCCGATGCCCGCCACGCGGCCGTGCACGGTCGCCCCGCGGGCGGCGGCGAACTCCTCGCGCTCGAGCACCACCATGCCCGCCCCCTCGCCGAGGACGAAGCCGTTGCGGTCGGCGTCGAAGGGCCGCGAGGCGAGCTCGGGCTCGTCGTTGCGGTTCAGGGCCATCGTCCGGGCCTGGCTGAAGCCGGCGAGGGTGATCGGCGCGATGCACGCCTCGGCGCCGCCGGCGACGACGACGTCGACCTCGTCGGCGCGCAGCATGCGCCACGCCCAGGCGATGGCCTCGGCGCCGGAGGCGCAGGCCGAGACGGGGGCGTGGATGCCGGCGGCGGCGCCGAACTCGAGCCCGACGTGGGCGGCCGGGCCGTTGGGCATGAGCATCGGGATCGTCAGGACCGCGACCTTGCGCAGGCCCTCGGTCTCGAGCAGGTCGTCCTGGCCCAGCAGCGTGGTCGCGCCGCCGATGCCGGTGCCGATGACCACCGCGAGCCGGAGCCCGTCGACCTTGGGCGAGCCGTCCTCGGTGGCCGGGTAGTCGCCGAGGTCGGCGTGGGCCCACGCCTGGCGGGCGGCGACGATCGCCACCTGCTCGCTGCGGTCGAGCCGCCGCGCCTCGACCCGCTTGAGGTCGGGCTCGGTGGCGAGCTGCGCGGCGATCTTCACCGGCAGCTCGTACGTGTCCACCCACTCGCGCTCGAGGCGCGACACACCGCTGCGACCGGCCAGGAGGCCGTCCCACGTGGTCGCCACGTCGCCGCCGAGCGGGGTCGTCGCCCCCATCCCGGTGACGACGACCCCCTGGCCGGTGGCGCTCACGAGTGCGAGGAGATGTAGTCGACGGCGTCCTGGACCGTGGTGAGCTTGGCCAGCTCGTCGTCGGGAATCTTGACGCCGAACTTGTCCTCGGCCTGGACGGCGATCTCGACCATCGACAGCGAGTCGATGTCGAGGTCGTCGACGAACGACTTCTCGGAGGTGACCTCGGCGGCGTCGACGCCGGCCACCTCCTCGACGATGCTCGCGAGGTCGGGCAGGATCTCTTCGCTGGTCGCCACGGGGCTCCCTTTCTGTTGCTGGACGGGTCGTGTCTCGGGTCGTGCGGGACGGTAGGGCACGGCGGGACGGATCAGGGCAGGACCACGACCTGCGCGCCGTAGGACAGGCCCGCCCCGAACCCGACCAGCAGCGCGACGTCGCCCGAGCGCACCCGGCCGGCGTCGCGCATGTGGTCGATGGCCATGGGGATCGAGGCCGACGAGGTGTTCCCGGAGTACTGGATGTCGTCGGCGACCCGCAGGTCGTCGGGGGCACCGGCCTGGCGCAGCTTCTTGGCGATCGCCTCCACGATGCGCAGGTTCGCCTGGTGCGGGACCAGGACGTCGATGTCGGACGGGTGCAGGCCGGCCGCCTCGACGGCGCGCAGCGCCACCGGGGCGATCCTCGTGGTGGCCCAGCGGAAGACGGCCTGGCCCTCCTGGCGCAGGGCGTCGGTCTCGTCGATGTGGATCGTCGACACGAGGTCGCCCGCGGCGCCCCAGATCACCGGTCCGACCCCCACCTCGTCCTCGCTCGCCGCCGGTCCGACGACCGCGGCGCCGGCCCCGTCGGCGAAGATGATGCAGGTCGAGCGGTCGTCCATGTCGAGCCAGTCGGAGAGCTTCTCCGAGCCGATCACGAGGACGTGGCGCGCGGTGCCGCCGCGGATCATGTCCGCGGCCAGGCCGGTGCCGTAGCAGAAGCCCGCGCACGCGGTGTTGACGTCCATCGCGCCGATGCCGTTGATCCCGATGCGGTCGGCGGTCTGTGCCGCGGCGTTCGGTATCGGCTTGGCCATCGTGCAGGTGGCGACGATGATCGCGTCGAGGTCGGTGGGGGAGAGGCCGGCGTCGGCGAGGGCCTTGGACCCGGCGTCGACGCCCATCGACACGACGGAGTCGTCGGGGCCGGCGAAGCGCCGCTCGATGATGCCGACGCGGCTCTGGATCCAGGCGTCGTTGGTCTCGACGCGCTTCTCCAGGTCGTGGTTGGTCACCACGGTGTCGGGCTGGGTGCTCCCGAACCCGAGCAGGCGCGCGCCCGCGACGGTCGGCGGGAGGCTGATCCTCATGCGCGGGTCCCACCGTGCTCGGCGACCATCTCGACGGCCTGCTCCAGGTCGTCGGGGGTGTTGCACGCCAGGGTGGCGGTGCCCTTGAGCGCGCGCTTCACCATGCCCGTCAGCGTGCCACCGGGGGCCAGCTCGAGGACAGCGTCGACGCCACGTTGGTCGAGGGTCTCCATGCACCGGTCCCAGCGCACCGAGAGGGTCACCTGGGCGACGAGACGGTCGAGGTACTCGCCGCCGTCGGTGACGACGGCGCCGTCGGCGTCGGAGAGCAGCGCGTACCGCGGGTCGGCGGGCGCCAGCTCGGAGCGGTGCTCGCCGACCCACGTGCCGAGCGCCTTCTCGGCGGGCTCCATGAAGCGGGTGTGGAAGGCGCCGGCGACCGGGAGGGCGCGCACGCGGGCGCCCTCCGGCGGTTCGGCGACGAGCTCGTCGACCGCGTCCTGGCGGCCCGCGGCCACGACCTGGCCCGAGCCGTTGCGGTTGGCGGGCTCGAGGTCCAGCTCGGCGAGGCGGGCGAGGACGGCGTCGGCGTCGCCGCCGAGGACCGCGGCCATCGACGTGGGCTCCTCGGCGCACGCGGCGGCCATCTCGCGCCCGCGGACGGCGGCCAGGGCCACGGCACGCTCCGGGGCGAGGACCCCGGCCACCGCGGCGGCCGCGAGCTCGCCCACCGAGTGGCCGGCGACGACGGCGTCGTCGGGCAGCGTCACCGCGCGGGCCAGCTGGTCGGCGACGAGGAGCGCGCTGGCCACCAGGAGCGGCTGGGTCACCGCCGTGTCCTCGATGGCGGCGGCGTCGGCCTCGGTCCCCAGATGCACCAGGTCGAGGCCGGCGGCGTCGGAGAAGGCCTCCAGGCGCTCGCGAGCACCGGGACGGTCGAGCCACGGCGTCAGCATGCCCGGCTTCTGGGCGCCCTGACCCGGGGCGAGGATCGCGATCACGGTGGTCACCCCATCACGGCCCGTGCGCCGGGCCGAAGGCGTCGGCTGGACGAACTCCGGCCGGTACGCGTTGTCGGGTTCCCACAACGGTGCTCGGCCATGCGCCCGGCCCGCGCCCAGCGTCACCCGCATCGGCGCAGGTCAGCGGCTCACGCCGGGTCGAGACGGTCCAGGGTCAGGGCGAGGCGGAGTGCGAGCGCGCCGCGGGCGTCGCCGGGATGCCGCCCGGTGAGGTCGGCCACTCGACGCAGCCGGTAGCGCACGGTGTTGGGGTGGACGAAGAGGTGGCGGGCGCACGCCTCGAGGACGCCGGCGTGGTCGAGGTACGCCTCGACGGTCTCGGTGAGCCCACCCCCGGCCTCGCGCAGCGGTGCGGCGACGTCGCGGACGAGCTGGGCGACGGCCCCGGCGTCGCCGGCCAGCACACGCTCGGGGAGCAGCGCCTCGGCGGCCACCGGGCGGGGAGCGCCGGGCCAGGCGGCCACCGCGCGGTGGCCCGCGAGGGCGGCGCCGGCGCTGTGGTGGGCGGCGACCAGTCCGGTGACGGTCGGGCCGGCGACGACGGGCCCGACGCCGAACGAGGCCGAGAGCTCGCCCAGGGCGTCACCCGGGCCCGTCGGGCCGCTGACGATCATCACCAGGCGCGCGCCGTGGGTGCCCAGCAGCACCGTGGCGCCGGCACGGTGGGCGGCGCGGCGCACGGCGTGCAGCGGGTCGGGTGGCTCCTCGGCGGGGGGTTCCCCGACGAGGACCGTCGCCTCGCTCGACGGATCCCAGCCCAGCGCCGCGGCCCGGGACAGCAGGACCTCCTCGGCCTCGCCGCGCACCACCGCGTCGACGACCAGGGCCTCGAGGCGGGCGTCCCAGGCGCCGCGCGCCTCGGCGGCGCTGGCGTACACGGTGGCCGCGGAGAAGGCGACCTCCCGGCCGAAGCGCAGGACGGCGTGCACGAGGGCGCTGTGCTCGGCGGGATCGCCGGCCATGGTGGGGATGCGCTGCTCGAAGACCTCGATGGCGATCCGGACCAGCTCGACGGTCTGGCGCAGCGTGACCCGGCGGGCGAGGTCGAGGGGCGCGGAGCGGAAGGCCTCCGCGGTGAGGTGGGGCGTGGCGGCGGGGTCGCGCAGCCACGTCACGAAGTTCGCGGCGCCGGTCTGCGTCACCAGCAGGACCCCCGAGCGCTGCTCGGCGGTGAGCCGGGAGAACCAGGGCAGACGCTCGGCCATCGTCGCGACGCCCGCCGCGGCGAGCTGCCCGGAGGCGGTCTCGAGGCGCCGCAGCGTCACCGCGCCCACACCGGCACCGGCGTCCTCCACGGGGGGTGTCGCCGCCTCGGTCACCTCAGCGAGCCTCCCACGGTCCGCCGGGCCGCGAGCGGTTTCCGGCGCCGGACACACGCCGGGGGCGGCGCGTCGGTGGACGCCCCGCCCCCGGGTTCGTGAGGTACTCCGCCCTGCTGCTTACAGCGGCGTGACCTGAACGGCCTGCAGGCCCTTCTGGCCCTGCTCGACGTCGAACGAGACGCGCTGGCCCTCGTCCAGGGTCCGGAAACCCCGGGACTGGATTGCCGAGTAGTGGACGAACACGTCAGCGCCACCACCGTCGGGTGCGAGGAAGCCGAAGCCCTTCTCGCTGTTGAACCACTTGACGGTGCCTTCTGCCATTCTTGCTCCTCTTACCGATGTCCCGAGGCGCTGTTCCGGCCCCGGCCTTCAGACCCGCCGCTGGAAAGACGAGTTTCCTACGTCGGATGCCGTGTCGACCCGGTCGTTTGGGGGACGTCCGGCGCGACACGACGGCGACAGCTTATAGGGAGAGCACGGGGATTCGACCAGCCCTGAACGGCAAGACGTCGGGGCACCTGTCGCCGAACGGTCGCTCCGGGTCCGTCAGGCGACGCCCGCGTCCGAGGTCTGCGGCCCGGCCGCCTGGGGGTCGTCGATGCGGTACTGCTCGGCGGCCTGGCGCACCGTGGCCCGGTCGACCTCGCCGCGGCGGGCGAGGGCGGCCAGGACGGCGACGGTGATGTTCTCGGCGTCCACGGCGAAGTGGCGACGGGTCGCCGGGCGCGTGTCCGAGAGCCCGAACCCGTCGGTCCCGAGGACGACGAAGTCGCCGGGCACCCAGGGGCGGATGAGGTCGGGGACCGCGCGCATCCAGTCCGAGACCGCGACCACCGGGCCGGCGGCGTCGGCCAGCGCGGAGGTGACGTACGGGGTGCGCGGGTCCGCCTCGGGGTGGGCGTGGTTGAACCGGTCGCACTCCACGCCGTCGCGGCGCAGTTCGCCCCACGACGTCGCCGACCACACGTCGGCCTGCACGCCCCACTCCTGCGCGAGCTTCTCCTGCGCCGCCATCGCCCACGGCATCGCGACGCCCGAGACGAGGATTTGGGCCCGCGGCCCGGGCCCGCCCGGGGCCTGGGCGTAGCGGTACAGCCCGCGCAGCAGCCCGTCGACGTCGACGCCCTCGGGCTCGGCGGGCTGGCGGTAGGGGTCGTTGTAGACGGTCAGGTAGTACATGACGTTCGGGTCGCGCGAGCCGGGTTCGCCGTACATCCTGGCGAGCCCGTCGCGCACGATGTGCCCGATCTCGTAGGCGTAGGCGGGGTCGTAACAGACCACGGCCGGGTTGGTCGCCGCGAGGAGCACCGAGTGCCCGTCGTTGTGCTGCAGGCCCTCACCGACGAGGGTCGTGCGCCCCGCCGTGGCCCCGAGCAGGAACCCGCGCGCCATCTGGTCCGCCGCCGCCCAGATGCCGTCGCCGGTGCGCTGGAACCCGAACATCGAGTAGAAGATGTAGATCGGGATCATCGGCTCGCCGTGGGTGGCGTACGACGTGCCGACCGCGGTGAACGACCCCACGGAGCCCGCCTCGTTGATGCCCTCGTGCAGCAGCTGGCCCTGCTCGGACTCGCGGTAGGCGAGCAGCTGGTCGGCGTCGACCGAGGTGTAGATCTGACCCTGCGGGTTGTAGATCTTGAGATTGGAGAAGAACGCGTCCATCCCGAACGTGCGCGCCTCGTCCGGGATGATCGGGACGACCCGCTTGCCGATCTCGGCGTCGCGCGTCAGCTCCTTCACCAGCCGGACGAACGCCATCGTGGTGGCGATCTCCTGCTTGCCGGAGCCCCGGCGGACCACGTCGTAGACCTTGTCCCCGGGCAGGACCAGCGGCTTGTTGGTCAGCCGCCGTTCGGGCACCGGCCCGCCGAGCTGGCGGCGGCGCTCGTGCAGGTACTGGATCTCGGGGGCGTCGTCGCCCGGGTGGTAGTACGGCGGCAGGTAGGGGTCGCGCTCGAGCTCGGCGTCGCTGATCGGCACCCGGACCTCGTCACGGAAGATCTTGAGGTCCTGGAGCGTCAGCTTCTTCATCTGGTGGGTCGCGTTGCGCCCCTCGAACGTCGGACCCAGCGTGTAGCCCTTGATCGACTTCGCCAGGATGACCGTCGGACGGCCCTGGTGCTCCAACGCCGCCTCGTAGGCCGCGTAGACCTTCCGGTAGTCGTGGGCGCCGCGCTTGAGGTTCCAGACCTCGTCGTCGGTCATGTCCTTGACGAGATCCTTGGTGCGCGGGTCGCGCCCGAAGAAGTGCTCGCGGACGTAGGCGCCGTCGTTGGCCTTGTAGGTCTGGAAGTCGCCGTCCGGCGTGGTGTTCATCAGGTTGATCAGGGCGCCGTCGCGGTCGGCGTGCAGCAGCCGGTCCCACTCCCGGCCCCAGACCACCTTGATGACGTTCCACCCGGCGCCGCGGAAGTACGCCTCCAGCTCCTGGATGACCTTGCCGTTGCCGTGCACCGGCCCGTCGAGGCGTTGCAGGTTGCAGTTGATGACGAAGTTCAGGTTGTCCAGGCCCTCGGCCGCCGCGACGTGGATCGCGCCGCGCGACTCCGGCTCGTCCATCTCGCCGTCGCCGAGGAACGCCCAGGTCTGCTGCTGGCTGGTGTCCTTGATCCCGCGGTTGTGCAGGTAGCGGTCGAAGCGCGCCTGGAAGATCGCGTTGATCGGACCCAGGCCCATCGACACCGTCGGGTGCTCCCAGAACCATGACATGAGCCGCGGGTGCGGGTAGGACGGCAGGCCACCGCCCGGGCCGGCGTGCGAGAGCTCCTGGCGGAACCCGTCGAGCTGCTGGGCGCCGAGCCGGCCCTCGAGGAACGCGCGGGCGTAGATGCCGGGGGAGGCGTGACCCTGGATGAAGACGTGGTCGCCGCCGCCGGGATGGTCCTTGCCGCGGAAGAACCAGTTGAAGCCGACCTCGTAGAGGCTCGCGGCCGAGGCGTAGGTCGAGATGTGTCCCCCGACCCCGACGCCCGGGCGCTGGGCGCGGTGCACCATGGCCGCGGCGTTCCAGCGCATCCAGGCGCGGTAGCGGCGCTCGGTGTCCTCGTCACCCGGGAACCAGGGCTCCTGGTCGGTCGGGATCGTGTTGACGTAGTCGGTGGCGTAGAGCGAGGGCACCGAGACCCGGCGCTCACGGGCGCGCTGGAGCAGCTGCAGCATGATGTAGCGCGCCCGCTGCTCCCCGTGGCCGGACAGCACGGCGTCGAAGGACTCGATCCACTCGGCCGTCTCGTCGGGGTCGATGTCGGGCAGGTGCGACGAGAGCCCGTCACGGATGATGTGGACCCGCCCGTCCTTCGGGCCCCCGTCGACATCCTTCTGGCCGGCCTGCTGGCCGTTGCTCCGCTGACCGGTGCCGTGCTGGGTGGTCACGATCGAACTCCCTCGTCGTTGACGGTTCGACGGCTCGGGCCGTGCGGTGGCTGTCGTACGGGTTCGGAACCGATTCTGCCCGTCCGGGGGATGTCCCGCGGGGCCATCGTCGTCGCCGGAGACCCGCACGTCACGCCTACCGCCCGGTAGCAGTGGGACCGTTGCGGGAACCCCGTCCCGCGTGGCTGGTTGCGCGGTGTGCCGCAGCCGTGTTCGCTGGGCGCTTCGGATGGGTGAGACGGGCTTCGCCTCGGCGCGGATCCCGCATGACGACGAGGAGGAACGGGCGTGGTCGCGGCCACGGGAGACTCGGACAGATCCGATCTTGCCGGAAAGCTCGGCGTCGAGCCGGGAATGATCGTCCAGGAACTGGGGTGGGATTCCGACGTCGACGACGAGGTCCGCTCCGCGATCGAGGACCGCGCCGGGGAGGAACTGCTCGACGAGGACGCCCAGGAGGTCGTCGACGTCGTCCTGCTCTGGTGGCGCGACGGCGACGGTGACCTCGTCGACACCCTCGTCGACGCGCGCACGCCGCTGACCGAGAACGGTGTGGTCTGGGTGCTCACGCCGAAGACCGGCACCGACGGTCACGTCGAGCCCTCCGACATCGCCGAGGCGGCCCCCACCGCGGGCCTGTCGCAGACCTCGAACGTCAGCCTCTCCGAGGGCTGGGTCGGCACACGCCTCGTCGCGCCCAAGGCCTCGTCGCGGGGACGCCGCTGAGCCGGGCGGATTCCCGTGGTGAGGTGGCGGGGCGACCGGGCTCGCTAGGCTGACCGGGTTCCGCACCCGGACCCCGAAGGAGACCGAAGGACATGCCGGTCGAGGTGGGCTCGAAGGCTCCCGACTTCAGCCTCAAGAACCAGGACGGCCAGACCGTCTCCCTCTCGGACTTCAAGGGCCGGCAAGCCGTCCTCGTCGTCTTCTACCCGTTCGCGTTCTCCGGCATCTGCACCAGTGAACTGTGCTCGGTCCGCGACGACCTCTCGTCGTTCCAGAACGACGAGGTCCAGATCCTGGGCGTGTCCGTCGACACCACCCCGTCGCTCCAGGCCTGGGCGCAGCAGGAGGGCTACGAGTTCCCCCTGCTCTCGGACTTCTGGCCCCACGGCGCCACGGCCGAGAGCTTCGGCGTGTTCAACTCCGACGCCGGCTTCGCCATCCGCGGCACGTTCCTGATCGACAAGGACAGCATCGTCCGGTTCGCCGAGGCCAACGGCCCCGGCGACGCCCGCGACCAACAGGGCTGGCGCGACGCGCTGAAGTCGATCGCCGCCTGACGACGATCACCCCGGTCCCTCGGCCTCCGCCGACGGACCGGGCACCGGGCGCGTAGCTCAGCGGAAGAGCACCGGCCTTACAAGCCGGCGGTCGCGGTTCGATCCTGCCGCGCCCACTCTGTCAGGGCTCTGACCTGCGATAACGCGTGTCAGGGCGAGTGGATGAAGTGATCTCTGTGACGGGTGTTGAGGCCTGTGACAGGGTCTATCGAGCGCACAGTGCACGGCGACTGGATAACAGTGCCTGCGCGCTAAGGAGCGCCGAGCGGTCAGGTAGATCAACGGCGGGCCCCGATCCGCCCCTCCGAGTGATCGTCTTCGCAGGGTCGCCGGTGCGTAGGGAAGCGCCAGCGCGAGGTGCTGTCTACCGAGGTCGTCACGGGCCCGTGCGGCGAGCACACCGGCTGTTGAACAATTCATGGGGCGAGAGCCATGCGTGCGAGGTCTCACGATGCGGCCTCCGGAGTCCGCCGGGCGCTGCGGGGCTCGGTCGACCGCCTGTCATCTCGCTGGTCTGTCTGTGGCCGCCGGTCGGGGTATGTCACCGAAGTAGCCGACACGCGTAGCGGCGGAATGCTGTCACCCTTGGTCCCGTCAGGTGTAGGCATTGAGAACCCCTGGTGCTGAGGCGCCTGGCGTCCACGGGGTCCCGGTCCACGACGGGGGAGACGGCGATGAGCGACGAGCTGGTCGCGCTGCAAGAAGCGATCAATGCCTGCATCACGGCGCGGAGGGCCAACCGTCCGCGGGTCGAGGCACTTCTCGAGGCGTGGCGGTCGGTCACGCGGTCGCGCGAGGAACTCGTCACGAGCATGCGGAGTGCGCTGGTCGTGCTCGACCGCATTGGTGCGAGTGACGCTGACCTTGAAGCTGAGTCCGCTACTCTCGCGGCACTGTTACGCGGAACGCACAGCCCGGTGCAGCAACTCGTCGACACCGAGCGGGACGTGCGGAGCCTCGACGAGCGGTTGGCCTCCTTGTATGGGCGGCTCCATCGCGACACGGTGAACGTCGGCGCACTCGGCCACACGCAGTCAGGCAAGAGCTCTTTTCTCCGGGCTGCGACGACGCTCCCTGACACTGTCATCCCGTCGAATGCTTTCCGATCGACGACGGCAGCGCCGAGCGAAATCTTCCACGACGAGGACGGCGAGTCGATTCGCCTGCACTTCCACAGCTGGGAAACGTACGTCTCCGAGTATCTCGCGCCTCTCTATCGGGGTGCGGCGCTCGCGCTGCCTCCGGGCGGCATCACTCAATACGTACTCGCGAACAGCTACTACTCCGAACAGGATCCCGATAAGAAGCCAACTGAACGCTCATATCTGCAGAAGTTGCGGGTCGCTCAGGAATCCCTCCCCGCCTACGCGAACATGCTTGGCCAGCGGCCCCGGGAGATAGGGCGCACCGAGATTCGCCCGTACGTCGCTCAGCCCGAGAACGACAGCGACATGGAGCGGCCGTACCATGCAGTTCGGCGGGTGTCGATCCGCACCAACTTCGGCGAAGCTGGTATCGACGGTCTCGGCCTGATCGACCTACCTGGGTTCGGAGAGTCCGGCATCGACGTCGAGGAACAAATCCGGAGAATCCGGTATGACATCGACGTTCTCCTGACGATTCGGCGCCCGAACGTGCAGTCCATGCAAACACGACCGGTCGACGAGGAGGCCGTGCGGATCGCCAAGAGGGCGGCTGACATGATCCCGCTCAACGACTTCGTCTTCTGGGTGATCAATCGCGATCGGGAGCACTACCCGCACGATGAGGGGTTCGCCCAGCTCGCACGCGACATGCAAGGCTTTCTCCGTACAGATGGATTGTCCCCACATATCGTTGAGGCGAACGACCGGAGCCAGGTGGTCGGGGCCATGCAGCTCCTCATTCGGCGTCTCGCGAGCCGACTGGAGTCCATGGACGAAGCGTTGATGGGGGCCGTGCACGGCGACCTGCGCGCGACCCTCGATCAGATCATGACGGCCGCCGGCGAGTTCAACGAGCTGAAGAGCCTGGGCGACGCCGCCGAGAGCGTCGACCTGAGCAAGCTCATGCGAGAAGGCCGGCGCATACGCGGTCGCGTGGCGAGGGGCCTCGCACGCGTCACCGACATGTACCTCGGCGCGGTGTCGGAGCGCTCCGAGGAGGCGCGGCTTCATCACGAGATCGGTGCGGTCGCCGAGGAGCTGCGGAAGTGGTGCCGCGAGGGTTTCGGCGCCGGAACCCCTGAGGACTGGCGCCGCCTCCACGCCGATGACATCAGCGCGCACCCGGACCGGACGCGTGAGGAGGTGTACAGCGACGCCCGCCGCCGGCTGGAGGCCGGCTTCAGCCGTGTCGACCTGTCGCTGGCTCAGGCCGTCGATGTGCTCTGCGACCGGGCGGCGGAGGTTCTCCGGTCCGAGCTGGGACCGGCTGTCGTCCCGCCGGGGAGGAACGCCCTGGAGAAGATGCGTGACGTCGCGGTCCGGCACCGCTGCCACTCCATCGTCGAAGGACTGGACTCGCTGCTCCACGTCCGCCAGAACCACGGCGGCCTGTACATCCGCGTCGGTCGGCCCATCGTTCGCTCCGTGCAGACCGGCACCTCCTACACGGGTACGCACGCGCGGGAGCAGCTCATCAGGGCGGCCAAGAGCTCGAACGATTACGTCGACATCCTGGTCAAGTCCGGTCAGGTGCTGAGCATCGTCGGCTCAGCGATGACCGGCCTACCCGTCGGGTCCTTCGGGCAGCTGACGGAGCTTCTCGGACTCGTCAACGAGCTGTCCCAGAAGGTGCGAGACGTCGCTCCGGCCCTCCGGGAGGTCGCGCAACACGTTCCCACCGAGCAGGTGATCACTACGGGCGAACCCCCCGAGGAGGGCACGGCGAAGGCAGCGGTGACGAACTGGTACGAGGACGATTCGGCGGCTGGAGAAGCGGTAAGCCTCGAGACCGAGATTCAGGGCAAGGTGCTGGGCGCCATCACCCAGCTCGAGGATGCCCTCAAGGTCGAGGCCGGGGTGATCTCCGTGATGCTGGCCACGGCCGCCGAGCAGCTGCAGGATGGCTTGGGTAGGGCGACTAACATCGAGGGTGAGTACACGCAGCTGTACAAGATCACGAAGGCTGCGGCGCCGTCGTCCTCCGAGGAGCAGCTGCGCCGCGAGCTCACCGAGGCGTACGACTCGCTGAGTGCGGCCGGCGCGCAGACGGCTCAATCCGTGGAGTACTGCAAACGGCTCAGCGGAGGTGGGCTCGCGTTCGGCTCCGGGCCGCCACCGGCCGATTCGGTGCCGCCACCGAGGCCCCCGCGCCCGAGGCCGCGTCCCGACCAGCAGCCGCACCGCAGACATCGCAGCGGGGAGCGGTCGACGAGCCCGCTGCCCCGGCGCGGGACTCCATAGAGCACGCACCCGCGGCACTGGATCGGGTCACCACCCCGCGCTGCTCCGGGAACCGGACCACGGGCAGCCGCCGATCAGGCGTTCACCAGCCACCCTGACCCGATCGCGCACCGAGATCGTAGCGGGAGAGGGTCCGGTCGTGGGATCAGCCCGCCGCAGCCAGAGCGGCGACGACGAGGTCGGCCACCCGGCCCGGCTCCTGGTCGGGGATCATGTGGCCGCAGCCGGGGATCGTGACGAGGCTGGTCGTGGGGCACCGCAGCAGCACGTCGCGCTCGGTGTCGGCGAGCCCCACATCGTCGCGCTCGCCGAACACGACCCAGATCGGCACGCCGCTGGCGCACAACCTTGGTGCCAGAGAGCCGTACGCCGCCCACGGAATGCTGGGTCAACCCTCGGGCGTCGACGGCGGCTGCCACGGCTCGACGACGTCGAACGCCAGGCCGTTTGCTCCCGGTCCGCGCCCCGCCGCCTTACCGCGGCCCGCCCACAGGAAGGTCGAGCCGTCGGACCCACGGGCGTACCGCCAGGCGCGGACCACCCTGGCTCCCTCTCCGGGTACCTCCTCCGCCGGAACGAGCAACGGATCAGCGGACCGGAGAAGCTCGCCGCGAGGCGGAATCGGCACGACCACACCGTCGATCGACCGTTCGAAGGCGGAGACACGCCTGCGAAAGTGATCAAGCGGACACGGTGCTTCGACCTCGTGTGTGACGTCGTGGACCCCATCGCGTCCCCTAATACCATAGGCTCGCCGATCTGGGTGAGCACATTTGCCGATTACACCCACGTCGTCGGGCGACGAGGGAAGCCATGAAGACGCTGGGGACGCGTACCGTCACCGATGCGAACGCGCCGCGACCACGGCTGGTCGAGCTGGTCGCGGCGCTGTCGTTGGGCATCGATCTGGGGTTCGGGCAGCCGATGGAGCATGTGCTGCGGCAATGCCTGATCGCCTTGCGGCTCGCCGATCACGTCGGCCTCGACGACCCGCGGCGATCAGCCGTCTACTACTCCGCGCTGCTCGTCGATGTCGGCTGCCACACCGACGCGCACGAGCAGGTGAAGTGGTGGGGCGACGACATCGCTTTCAAGGCGACCAAGTACGACCACGACATGCGCAGCCTGCGCGGGACGCTCAGCGGCATGCTGATGCTGGGGGCCGGCAACCAGCCGCTGCACCGGCTCCGTGTCGGGCTGGAGTTCTTCGTCTCCGGCCACAAGGAAGTCGACCACATGGTGGAGAGCCACTCGCAGCTGGCACGGGCGTTGGCCCGCGAGTTGTCGCTGCCGGGAAGCGTGCAGGAGGCCGTCGCGACGGCGTACGAACGATGGGACGGTCGCGGCTGGCCGGGTGAGCTCGCCGGCGAGGCCATCCCGCTCGCGTCGCGGCTCTCACAGCTGGCGGAGTACGTCGAGGTGGCGCATCGCCTCGGAGGGATCGATGCCGCTCTTACACTGGCGGAGGAGCGAGCTGGCGGACAATTCGACCCGACCCTGGTGCAGATGCTGGTCGAGCACGGCACCGAAATCCTCGGCGACCTCGACGACACGCAGTCGTGGGAGAGCGTGATCTCGGCCGAGCCGGAGCTGCGCATGGTGCTTCGCGACGAGGAAGTGGAGACCGCGCTCACCGGTGTCGCCGACTTCGTCGACCTCAAGTCGCCCTACACGCTGGGCCACGCGCGCGCTGTGGCCGAGCTGGTCACCGTGGTCGCCACGGCGATGTCGTTGCCGCCGGGGGAGACGACGGTGCTGCGAAGGGCTGCCCTCGTCGCGGGCTTCGGTCGGCTCGGCGTGTCCAACGCTATCTGGGACAAGCACGGGACCCTCGCGGCAGGCGAGTGGGAGCGGGTGCGGATGCACCCCTACCTGACCGAGCGGATGCTGCGGCAATCACCCTGGCTCGCCCCCTATGGCGCGGTCGCGGTGCAGCTCCGGGAGCGCCTCGACGGGTCGGGGTACCCGCGTGGGCTGCCTGGCGCGCTGATCTCGACGCCGGCTCGGATCCTGGCCGCGGCGGACGCCTATCAGTCGATGGTGGAGCCGCGCGCGCATCGGGAGGCGTTGCCCGCGGTGGCGGCGGCGACCGAGCTCAAGGAGGACGTCGTCGCCGGACGGCTGGACGGCGCGGCCGTGGCAGGCGTCCTCGAGGCGACCGGGCACGCGCGCACCCGACGGCGCGCTCACACGGCCGGACTGACCGCCCGGGAGGTCGACGTCTTGCGCTTGCTGGCCCGTGGCCTGTCGAGCAAGCAGATCGCCGAACGCCTGTTCATCTCGTCGAAGACGGCGCGCCACCACATCGAGCACATCTACGTGAAGATCGGCGCATCCAGCCGGGCGACGGCCAGCCTGTTCGCGATGCAGCAGGGGCTGCTGCCCGAGCAGGACTACCGCGCCGCCGAGGCATGAAAGATGGGGCACTCGCCCCATGAGGAAGCCGGCCGATGACTCCTAGCGTTCCCGTGCACCCAGCAGCCGCGCTGGGCGCGACAACGAAGGGAACGCCATGCCACGCACATCCAGGGAAACCGCGCAGGAGCAGGACTTCGGGCTCGCCGTCGATCGCACTGCCCACCTCGACGACTACACAGCCCAATTCGTCACGATCCGCGAGACGCACTCGCTCAAAGACATGCTCGCCGGGCTGCCGGGCAGCCACTGCCGGTGCCCACACTGGGGCTACATGATCAGCGGCCGGATGGCTGTCGACTACGACGACAAGCAGGAGGAGTACGGAGCGGGTGACGCCTTCTTCATGCCACCCGGACACGTCCCAGCCGCTGAAGCAGGCAGCGAGTTCGTGATCTTCAGCCCGAAGGAGGAGCTGGCCGCGACCGAGGCGGCCATCCGGGAATGGATGCAGCGCCAGCAGACCGAGCCCCTACGCAACCTCGGATGAGGCCCGTTGGGGATGATCTAAAGTGATCGTTCCGCGCCTGCATTGCAGTGGGACAAGGACGCCTCGGTGCCCGGGGGGGGGGGGGGGGTAGAGTCACCTCGCGGTGCCCGAGAGGCTCTCAGCGGCGCTTTGATCGCCTCGTTGCCCCAGGGAAGATCGAAAGTGATCGTTCTGCGACTGGATAACAGTTGGCGCAGCGCTCTCGTGTGGCCTGCGTCGATGCTGGTCAGCACTGCGTAGAGGCCGATTGTGCTTACAAGCCGTAGGCCGTGGGTTCGAATCCCACCGCGCCCACCGATCAAGCCATTGACCTGCGACAACGAGTCACGGTAGATCGTCTGGAGTGATCTCTGCGACGCTGATTTCGGTCTGCGACGAGGTCTGTCGGGCGCACAGTGCTCGGCGTCCGGATAGCGGTGTCGGGCGCGACGCCGCTCTCGTCACTGAAGTGATGCTGGTCCTCCTGCCGGTCACGATCTCCGCGGGTTCAGCCCCGAGAGGGCAAGGGTGATACTCGTTGCCAACCTGGCGGCTAGATAGCACAGCGCTCGAGGCGGCCAGAGCGAAACGAAACGTCAACGGATCGGGCTCCGGGGCCCTGTCCCAGCCGGGGACCGCCACCGGCTCCGGCTCGCGGTCGGCACCAGCACCCGGCCGCGTCCACGCACTCGACCTCACCTCACGACGACCTCAGAGTGGTTGGCCGGGGCGAGCAAGTCGCCGATGTCGTGGACGACGGCGCTGACGAAGTCTCCTCGTCTTCGCCGGCGAGATGGGCCCGGGCGTCGTGACGGTCGGGCGCGCACCTTCTGCGGGTTGGGATTCCGTCCGTATGATCCGGACATGATCGACGTGCAGGCCGATCGCAGAGTGGCGAAGCACTCGACCGTAGCTACACCAAGTCGGCGTTTAGTCGCAATCGGCTCTTCGTACCGGCGCCGGACAGCAGTTGAATTTGACACGCAGGTACCTACGAAGCTCCTATGGTGTTCAATGACTTCAGTCATAGCCGGTTCCCGCAATAATCCGTCGAGTCGATTCCGATGACATGAGCGTTGAGCCCGGCTCTCGTCCGCCAGACGAGCCCCCCTCGAGTATCCGCCCGCTCTCCGCGTGGTGGCTTCTTCTCGCGGTCGTGTTGGTGTCGGTGGCCACGATGGTGGTCACGATCTGGCTGCTCGACCTCGTCAACCTACCGGAGGCAGAGCCCGCCGATCGCATTGATGCAGTCCGCACGGGATTCGCGGTTGGCGCTGGAACCGGAGGCTTCTTTGCTCTGATTCTGGCCTTTTGGCGACAAAGGTCGACAGAGAAGATTTCTGCGCTAGTTCAGAACGCGAAGAATCTCGAGCTTGCACAGGCTGACTCTGACGCCCTTGCTCGCAGGATAACCGAGCAATATGGACGAGCGGTCGAGCAGCTCGGTAACGATAAGGCTCCGGTTCGACTTGGGTGGGGTGTACGCGCTAGAGAGATTGGCCGAGGAAAACACCGGACAGCGCACGACCATCGTCCACGTCTTGACTGCTTACTTGCGGATGCCCTTTGCGTACGCCATTTTCAGTACACGTGAGGACGAAGGGGCTCTGAAGCTCGCCTATGAAGAGCTCCTTGTTCGGCGGGCTGTTCAGGAGGTACTGCGCGATTATACCCGTCCGGTGGAGGAAGGAGGTCGGGGTAGTTTGACATTAACCTCGCCGATGCGTATCTTGCCGACCTGAATTTCCGCAAATGCAAGCCGGCGCGCTTAATCCTCGACAGATGTCTTTTCGACGGTCATGCGGACTTCACCGAAGTTCACGTCGGGGGCGATCTGCACTCGAGGGGGGCATCGTTCCTTGGCTCCGCATTATTCGAGAAACTGCGCGTCGAGGGGCGCTCCCTCTTCTCGCAGTCGAAGTTCAAGGGCGGTGCGAGGTTTGAAATGGCCAAGTTCGACCCGACCACCGTCGCGCAGCCTTGCGACGAGGTCTCAGCGGCGTGTGCGCTGCCGCCGGGGCGTGCGGGAGTGGTTGCGCACCCAGGCTGCCATCGAGGGCCTCCGGTGTGCGGGCGAGTGCGTCCGACACACCCACCCCGCACCGGGGGCCCTCCCTCGATCAACCCGACACGCCGCTGTCAACAACGTCCCGGGTCACGACAGCTGACCCTTCCAGCTCGGCGATCTCGCTCTGCTTATGGTCGACGAGCTGTGTTCGACTCGATCCCCATGCGCCGGCGCACCTCGTGCCGTCCCAGACCGGCAGCCGCTCGGTGAGCTAGTTGTACTGACCGGACAGGTTGGTCAAGCGGGTGATCGGGGGTTGCCGGTCGATGGCGGTGTGGGGCCGGTGATGGTTGTACTCGTGTAGCCAGCTCGGCAGGGCGTGTCGGCGCTGGTCTTCGCTGAGGTAGAGCCGTCGGAACGCCCAGCCCTGGGTCATGGTGCGGTGGAACCGCTCGATCTTCCCGTTCGTCTGGGGCCGGTAGGGACGGGTGTGTTTCGGGGTGATTCCGAGTTCGGCGCAGACAGCCCGCCAGGCGCGGGAGCGGTAGGCCGGCCCGTTGTCGGACAGGACCCGCTCGACGATCACGCCGCGGGCGGCGAACCACGCCACCGCGCGACGCAGCACGCCGGTGGCGGTGGCGGCAGTCTCGTTGTCATGGATCTCGGCGTAGGCGACCCGGGAGTGGTCGTCGAGCACGGTGTGGACGTACGCGGTGCCCATCTTCGGGTTGCGGTAGGCGTTGCGGGGTTTGTTCGCGGTCGCCGCCCGATGCCGGCGACCCTCCCGACGACCGACGAAGCGCCATCCGCCCTGGTCAGGGACGTTTCCCAGCTTCTTGACGTCCACATGGATCAACGACCCGGGGTGAGGATGCTCGTAGCGCCGCACCGGTTCCCCGGTCGCGCGGTCGACCTGATTGAGCCGGCTGATCCGGCAGCGGCGCAGCACCGCGTGCGCGGTCGACGCCGCGATCCCGACCCGGGCGGCGATCTCCACCGGGCCCAGGCGCTGCTTGAGGCGCAGGTGCACGATCCGGCGCGTCACCGGTCGTGGGGTGCGGTTCGGGCTCGAGTGCGGGCGACTCGAACGATCCGCCATGCCCGCCTCACCGGCCTGCCGGTAGCGCTCGGCCCACCGTTTCGCGGTCGGCCAGGACACCTGGAACCGTTCCGCGGCCCGGGCGATCGGCCAACCGTCCTCGACGATCAGACGCGCCAACCGCAATCGGGCTCGCGGAGTCAGCGCAGCGTTAGCGTGGGCCACGGAGGACCTCCCGGGCTTGTCGGAGTAGAGCCGTGAGACAGCTCCACACCACTCCCGGAGGTCCTCCCCCCAAGATCATTCACATCGTGTCGTCACACGACCTCGACCAACGTCTCCGGTCAGTACAGCTAGTCGCAGCTCAGACCCAGCACGGGTGCCCGGCACACGAACACCCGCTGGATGCCGCAGCCCCCCGTGCTCCGGGTATCCGGATGGCGTCCGACGGCAGCTCCGAGACCCGCTCCACCAAGCTTACGACGTCCGAGCCGGCCAGTCGCGCACGAGGACGAAGACGAGGACGAGGACCTCGTCGAACTCACCAGATCCGACCAGACCCCGGCACCAACACCATCGTCCCATAGCCGTGATCCCGGGCAGCGTGTCTCAGCGGAGGCGCCAGGAGGTGGGTTCGGGGGGCGAGTACGAGCAGGTGGTGCCCATCCGAACGGCGCTGCGCAGATGCGCCGCGAGGTGCGGGTGGGCTGATTCGATCTTGGTGAGGGTGTCTCGCACGCGAGCGCTGACGGTCTTTCGGGCACGTTCGGCCTGGTCTCCCAGCGGTCGGGTGCGCCCGCCGAGGCCGGCGGCGGAGGCGATCTCGCGGACGAGCGCCTCGCGTTCGGTGCGTAGCTGTTCGGCGCGATCGCCGCGCCCGAGGTCGTCGGCGTCGTCGATCTCCTGGGCGAGGTGGTCCAGGCGCCGGCGATACTCGGCCTTGGCTCGCTCGTCGAGCACGGGGTCCGCGCCCAGGCCCTTCAGGTGTGGCGCGGCGTCGGGGTCGAGCAGGGTGAGCACGTGGACGGGCTCGCCCGCTGCCCCGAGTACCACCCACAGGTCGCGCAGACCTTTGGCATCCGGTAGCTGTACTTGCCGGCCGGCGTAGGTGATCAACCATCGCTCGTCGACGAGGCGGAACTCGTTGGCCACTTCCGACGAGCGGGCTCGCACGTCCGCCAAGGCCTGCTCCGACAGCCGGACCCACCCCGCGGCGCCGAGTCGCTGGTGCATGACGAGCGCGCGGCGGAAATGGCTCTCGGCTGCGGTGTCGTCGCCGGAGTGGCGGCGAGCATGCCGAGGTGGTGGTCGACGGCGGCGTGGTAGGCGGCGCACCCGCCGACGACGACGTGGGTGCCGGCGTACGGGCGCAGCTGGTCGTAGGCCCACCGGCGCTGCTCGGCGGTGCCGACGACGGCGAAGACCACGGCGGCCACGGCCAGGGCCTCGAGACCGGTCGAGGCCGAGACGTCGAGCACGCTGAAGTCGCCGAGCAGCTGCGCGCGCGGTGGCCGACGTCGCCCCGCGGCCGCGGGTGGCCAGGCCGACGAGCAGCGGGAACACGCGGCCACATCGGGTCGGCCATGTCCAGGGCCGTGTCGGGTGCGGGCACACCGAGGGCGACCAGGCGACCAGCGTGGGTGAAGAAGCAGCCCAGGGCGTCCGGTTCCCCGATCGCCTCGCCGAGCTCGAGTGCCTGCTCGCCGAGCCGGGCCGCTTCCTCGGCCCGCCCGGCGAGCTGCGCGTAGGTCGCCTGGCGGGTGAGCGCGCCCCACCGCCCCCGAGCGTGGCCGAGGTTGCCGGCGAGGCGTGATGTAGGTGAGGAGCTCGTCGCGTCCGGGCGGGATCGCCGAGCTCGAGCAGCGCGGTCGCGCGCAGCAGGTGCGCCTGGGCGGTGAGGTCGGCGTCGCCGGCGGCGCTCGGCGGCGTCGAGCATCTCGGTCGGCGACGAGGAGGCGGACGGCGGCGCTGTGCCGGGTGCCCACATCGCGTCGTGCACGGCGAGCTTGCGCCGTCGCGAGAGCGGCGGGGTCGCCGGCCAGGGTCGGCCAGCTCGACCGCCCGGTGCGCCGGGTTCGACGAGCGCGGGATCGGGCTCGGCGTAGTTGCTGTGCCGCAGCGCCCGGGTCGTCGCGGCGAGCACGCGGGATCGCAGGGTCAGCGGGCCCCCGGGGCTCTCGAGGCGTGGGCGGCCTCGCCGCAGCAGATCGAGTACCTCGGCGTCCTGGGCCCCGGACCGGTGACCGAGCGACTGCATGCCGAGTGCGGCGTGGGCCAGCGTGGTCGCGTCATCGTCCGAGCCACTCCAGCCGGAGCGACTCAGCTCGGCGGCCTCCCGGTAGCGCCGCCGCGCTAGCTCGCCCGTCCGGTGCGCGCGTGCGCGGCCGCGAGGTCGAGCAGAGGGTGCCGCACGCCGCGGATCCCCGTCGTCGATCAGCGCGAGCGCCCGCTGGTAGTGGGTGCAGGCGTCCTCGTGGCCGAGTCGCGAGGTCGCCTCGCGGGCCGCCCGCAGGCAATACTCGACCGCCTCGTGCTGCGCGCCCGGCCCCGGCCTTGAGCAGGTGCGCCGCGACCCGCGCCGCGCCGCCGGGCCGTGCCCGCGCTGCAGCGCCCGGCCGAGCGCGAGATTGATCTCCGCGTTCGTGGCCGCCGGCCTGCCCCTCGACGATCGCCTCGCGGTACAGGTCGTGGGTGAAGCGCAGGGTCTCGCCGCGGTGATCACGCCGGCCTGGCGTGCCTGCGTCGAGCAGTGTCGAGGGCGGTCGCCTCGTCCGCGACCGCGCCGCTGCGCACCAGGAGCGCGACGTCGATGTCACGTCCGGCGACCGCGGCCCAGTCCAGCAGCCGGACGCAGTCGGTGGGCAGCCGCGCCAGACGCCGGCGCACGGTCTTCGACCACGCCGGCCGGTAGGTGGCTCGGTGCTGGCTCGTGCCCTGCGCCTGCACCAGTCGGGTCAGCTCGCTGGACGAAGAAGCGGGTTGCCGCCGCTCGCTCCCACAGCCGGGCCGTCAGCGTGCGGGGGTCGCCGCTCACCCGGCAACGACCTCGACCATCTCGTCACCTCGCCCGTGCTCAGGCCGGGCAGCGGGACGTGCTGCGCCTCGGCGACCAGCTGCTGCAGCCGCGGCGGCGCCTCGTCGTCCCGGTAGGCGCCGACGCAGCAGCACCGGGCTGGTCGCCACCGCCCGGGTCACGAACGACAGCAGCGTGAGCGAGGGCTCGTCGGCCCAGTGCAGGTCGTCGATCACCACCACGACCGGGCCGCGACGGTGTCCGAGCGCCGGCGAGGCTGCGGGCCACCGCGTCGAAGAGCCGGAACCGCGCGTCGGCGGCGGCGAGCGCGTCACCGGGTTCGGCGTGGCCGGCGGCACCCGACCAGCCAGCCCGCCTCGCCGAGCTCGCCGGCCGGCAGTCCGGTGCCCGCAGCACCTGGGTCCACGGCCAGTACGGCGGCGCACCCGCTGCCGTCCCAGCAGAACCCGCGCAGGACGCGACAGCTCGGTGCTGGCCCGGTTCGATCAGCCCACGACAGCACCGCCGACTTGCCGATTCCCGGCTCGCCGCTGATCAGCACGAGCCGCCCGGCTCCCGACCTCGCCTCGTGGAGGGCCTCGTCCAGGACGGTCGCGCGCGTGCTCCCGGCCGACGAGCCGCTCGGAGCGACCCATGACGGCATGATGCTCGGTTCAGGGGCGCAGCTCCAAGACCAGGTTGAACGGCGCCGGCACGTCGAGGCGACGCACCGTGCCGAACCCGGCCTCGGCCGCGAACTCGCGCAGCGCGCTGTTCGCCGGCCTGGGCGCCCAGCGGCTCCGAGGAGGTCGCGGTCCGCTGCGACACCGCGTTCGGCGTGCAGGCGAGGGTGGAGATCGGCGTAGAACATCCGTCCGCTCGGGTTGAGGTTGTCCCGGCCACGCTGTCAGCGCCGAGAGGCTCGAAGAGCAGCACGGCTCCGTGCGGCGAGAGCCGCTCCGGGCGCCGAGCCAGGGCGCCTCGGGCGTCGCCGATGTCGTGCAACGAGTCGAAGAACGTGATCAGGTCGATAGCCGCCGGCGCCGCGTCGGGTGCGTCGGGCAGATCGTTCGCCGCAGCGACCTCGAACCGGACTTGGCCGGCGGCGGCCTCGGCGGCCGCCGTCGCGGGCATGCATGATCGAGGCGTCGTGGTAGTCGACGCCGAGCACGCTGCGCCGCCGGGTGCAGCTCGGCGATCCCCAGCGTCGGAGTGCCGTAGCCGCAGCCGACGTCCAGCACGGTGCCGCCCGCGTCCGAAGTACCTCGCGGCACGCCGGCGAGCTGCGCGATCGCCGCAGCCGACCAGCTCGACCGGCAGGGCCGACCCGGGTGAACGCGTCGGTGCCGTGCCAATGCTGCGGGGTGCGCTGGTGCCACCCGAAGCCCTGTCCGCTGCGGAAGGCCTCGCTGAAGTCGTCGAAGCCCTCGGCCATCGACCAGCACCATCGTACACGCACGCCTCGACCAGCGGCGCCGCCCGGGCCGTCGACGAAGGCCGCCGCGACGGCCGTCGGGCAACGTGAACGTGTCGCGTCTCGCTGTCGTACTCGAGATACCCGCCGGCCGCCTGGGCCCGCAGCCACTCCCGCACCAGCGCGCGGTCCACCGCGACCTTCGCCGCGACGTCGGCGCTCGTCAGCGGCCCGGCGCCGGCCAGGGCGGACCACAGCCCGCTCCGGGTGCCGAGCGAGATCAGCAAGACCCCCAGCCGAGCTGCCGAGCTCGACAGCAGCCTGCCCATCTGCGCCTCGAGGCCTCCGCCTGTCGGTTCCAGGTCGATCTCGCCGTGGGCGGCGGTGTCTTCTCCATTGTGCTCACGTCGCTGTCCTCTCGCCGAGCCGAAGCCGTTCTCCGGCGCTCGACCATCAGGCGCGAGATGGCGCCTCGCGGCCCGCGAGGTCCGCATCTCGCGCCGTCCCGGTGTGCCCGGCCACGGCAGACAAGGAGCGCGATCCGATGTTACCTGTCCGCCTACCACTTCGAGGGTGACCCCAGCCGAGCTGGTCGCGGTCCACGAGCGGCTCCTGGCCGCGACCTCCCGCCGGAGATCGCTGGAGCTGCACATCTGCGCGGTGGGTGAGCACGGGATCATCGTGCTGGACGCCTGCCCGAGTCGAGCCGTCGTTCGAGGAGTTCAGCCGCGAGCCCCGAATTCCGGCGCGGCCCTCGCCGAGGCCGGTCTGCCCGAACGCCGAGGATCGACCCGCTCGGCGAAGTGCATTCGTCCGCCGTGGCTCGCCGCCACGGTGACCTCGTGAGCGCCCGAGCGAGACTCGCGGAGCTCGACGCGGTCGCGAGGCCGCGCTGGTCCACGCGGGCGAGCTCACCGCGGTCGAGCTCGACCGGTGGGCGATCGAGCGCATCGAGGCGCTCAACCCGGCGCTCAACGCCGTCGTCACGCCGATGTACGAGCAGGCGCTCGCTCCGGCCGCGACCGTGCCCAGGACGCGCCCGCTGGCCGGGGTTCCGTTCCTGGTCAAGGACCTCATCACCGAGATCGCCGGCGTCCCGTTCCACGAGGGCTCCCGGTTCCTGCACGGCCTCGTCTCGCACCTACGACAGCGAGCTGGTCCGCCGGCAGCGTCGGCCGCGGGTCTGTCATCCTCGGCAAGACCAACACGCCCGAGTTCGGGATGGCGCCGACCTGCGAATCCGTGCTGCACGGCCCCACCCGCAACCCGTGGGACCCGACCGCTCGACCAGCGGCTCCAGCGGCGGATCGGCGGCGGCGGTCGCCTCGGGGATGGTGCCGGTGGCGCACGGCAACGACCTGGGCGGCTCGCTCCGTTACCCAGCCTCGGCGTGCGGCCTGTTCGGCCTGAAGCCCACCCGCGCCCGCAACCCGCTCGGTCCCGAGTACGGCGACGTGATCAGCGGCTGGGCCTGCGAGCACGCGCTCACCCTCACCGTGCGCGACAGCGCCGCGCTCCTCGACGCCACCGCCGGACCCGCCCTCGGCGACCCGTACCCGGCCCCGCCACCGCGGCCCGGCCGTTCGCCGCCGAGGTCGGAGCCGACCCGGGCCGGCTGCGGATCGGCTACACCGCCCGCACCGCCTGACGGGCTGCCCGCTCATCCCGACTGCGTCGCGGCACTGGATGACGCCGTCGGGCTGTGCGCCTCGCTGGGCCACGACCTGCGTCGAGGCCGAGCTGCCCGGCCTCACCCCCGAGGTCGGCGCGCGATCGGCACGGTGTTCATCGCCGACGACCGCCTGGATCGTCGACTACTGGACCCGGCGGCTCGGCCGGGCGCCGGGCGACGGACGACCTCGAGCCGCTGACCCGCGCCTACTGGGAGCATGGGCCGGGAGGTGTCCGCCGCGCGACTACCTCCGGGCGATCGAGGACTGCCAATCATTCGCGCGCACGTCGCCGGATTCCTCACCGGCGTCGACGTCTGGCTCACCCCGACGCTTGTCGACCCCGCCGGCCCGCATCGGCGAGATCATCTCCACTCCGACGAGCCGTGCCGGGCGCTCGAGGTCGGCGGCAAGACCGTCGCCTACGCCGGAGTCGTCGCCAACATCACCGGCAACCCGGCGATGTCGGTGCCGCTGTTCTGGAACGGGGACGGGCCTACCGATCGGCGTCCACTTCCTCGGCCGCTTCGGAGACGAGGCGACCCTGTTCCGGCTCGCCGGCCAGCTCGAGCTCGCGCGCCCCTGGAGCGGACACACACCTCCGGGCGGTGGACGCTAACCGATCACGTGCCGATCGAGGAGTGGACGGCCGACCTGGTCGGGCTCCCCGCCCCTTCCGTTCTGACGATCGTGCTGCGCCAGCTCGGAGCCCTCGGGGTGATGCCGCGCGGTCCGATCACGACGTTCCCGTCAGGTTCCGACCGAGGCGCCCTCCCTGCAGCACCGTCAACGCCGGGGTCGCGCGCTCGACCCACCAGGCCAGCTCGGCGCGCTCGTGAGCCCGCTTGGCCGGATCGGGGTGCTCTGAGGCGTCGAGCGCCTTGTTCCAGCCCAGCTCCATGAGCCCGAGCAGCAGCATCAGGTCCACGTCGGAATCGGACAGGCTTGCGGTGGCCCGCACGTCGTCGACGAGTTCATCCGAGGTCGCGTTCACCTGGGAAAAGGCTCCGGTGAGGAATGTGGCGAACTCCATCAGCGGAGGACCCCAGGTGGCCAGGCTCCAGTCCAGCAGCGTCACCTGGCCTGGCTCCAGAGCGAGGTTGACCAGCCACAGGTCTCCGTGCAGCAACGTCGCTGGACGCCGGTCCACCTCCGCGATCAGCGGCGCGGGATCGGCCTGCAGGAGGGCCACGGCGTCCGCGACCGGCCCCGCGACGAGCTCGGCGAACCGGGACCACCCGCGCAGCACCATCTCCGGCAACGGGTTCGCCATGCCCGCCAGCGCCCGCATCCGGTAGGGCCACAGTGCGGTGGCACGCACACCCGCCGCGACCGGGGCGGCGATGGGAGGACCCGCGGTGAACGTCGAATGCACGCCGGCCGCCGCAGTCAGCACCCGACGGCACTCGTCGCGATCGAGGATGCGGCCCCACCCGGGGATCGCGGGCCCGACGTCGCGCATGAGCAGGACGACCTCACCGTCCTCGCGCCAGCCTCCGACCAGCGCGTGCCCGACCCCGGGCGGGAGCCGGTCGAGCACGCCGGTCTCCAGCAGCGCCAGCTCCCGGTCGACGCCCCCGGTCACGAGGGTCACGAGGTCGGTCTCGGGCCGGGAGCGTTTGAGTACGAGCCCGGTGCCGTCGCCGAGGCGCACCCGCTCCAAGGTGCTGCCCGAGCGGCCGTCGTGACCATCAATCACGGCCCGCTCCACCGCCGCGGCCAGCACCGCCCGCGCGTCCACCGCCGTGGTCACGGTCGCACCAGCTCGACGTCAGTGGTGTGCCGGGCCACGGTCGTCGCGTCCCAGATCCCGGTGCAGTAGACGACGTGCTCGGCGACCAGGCCACCGTCGAACACCAGATGGTGCTGGTCGCGCCAGTACCGCTCGCCGTCGGGGGCCGGGAACCGGACCGCGGTCTCCACGAGCACGCCCTCGCTGGTGTCGGTCCGGCGCAGCGCCGTGCACCGCCGGCCTGGCACGTCCAGCTCCTCGCGTAGCAGCGCATCGATCCTCGCCCGGCCGGTCACTTGGAACCACCATTGCGGCACGTTGACGTCCAGCAGCGCGTCCGGTGCGTAGAGGGCCGCCATGACGGCGTGGTCGCCGTGCAGCAGCGCCGCGACGGCTCGCTCGACCGGGCTGTGGGCGGGCTGGCGGTCGGTGCGGGGGACGGTGTGCGGGTCGACGGCGAAGAGCAGCAGCTCCCGGATCGGGCCACCGACTGCGGTCTGGCGGTGCACGTCGTCGGGCGGTGCGCTGATGACGAACGTGTCGCCGGCACGGAGCTCGCGTGCCTCGACCAGGCGGGTGGCGGCGTCGAACCGTTCCCAGCGGTCGGTTCCGGCGAGCACCAGCCCGGCGCCCCACACACCGTGGTCGTGGACGGTGGTCGACTCGTCGGCGGGGAAGTCGCCGATGGCCAGGTAGGGTTCCCCGGCGCCGCCGGCCAGCACGATCCGGTCCCCGGAGGGCGCCGGCCTGACCGGGAGGTCGTGGCGCGCCGCCGCGCCGGCAAGTGCGGTGGCCACGGCGCGCAGCTGCCCGGCGTCGGGACGCTCGGGCATCGCGTCGACGACCTGAGCCAGGTGCGGGTCCCAGGCCCGCAATGCGGTGCCGGTCGCGGTGCTCATGCTTCGGCCCCTGCCTCGATCCCTGCCTCGGCCTTGGCGAGGTTGGCCAGCACGACCTGCATGGTCGCGGCCATCTCGGCGGCCGGGCTGAATTCGACGAGCTCAGTGCCGGCGGTGAACACCGGCAGATGCCCGGGGGGCGCGGTGTAGGCCTGGCCTGCGGTGATCCGGTCCTCGGTGCCGTCGGCGTAGCGGAAGATCAGCTCGCCGCGCAGGACGTAGCCGTGGTGCGGGCACTGGCAGCGATTGTCGGGGAGCCCCCGGAACAGCTCGGCGGGATCGGCGTCTGCGGTGTAGGTCTCGAACCCGACGACGATCCCGTCGCGCTCGGTAAACCGGCCCTCGAACCCGTCCATCGTTTCCACCTGGTCCGCGGTGGCCGGGGTGATAACGGCCATGATGGCCTCCTCTCGGGATACTTTCGTGCCTTCACCGAGGAGGCGTGGGGCCGGCCCTCACGATGTGAGGCCTTGCCAAGGCACCGGCGTCTCGGGCTCGTAGCTGCATGCGCTGCCGGTGCGGACGCTGTGGCGCAGGTGCCGGGCCAGCTCGGGATGCACGCTCTCGATGCGCCGCAACGCGTCGCGGATGCGCCAGGTCACCGTGGTGCGGGCGCGCTCGGCGGGGCTGCCGGCCCGGCGTGCCCGCCCACCGACCCCGTACGCCTGCCCGAGCTGCACGAGCAGTGCCGCCCGCTCCTCGTGCGCGCGGGCCGACCTCGTCGCGTCACCGTCATCGTCGGCGGCGGTCAGCTCCGCGTCGAGCTCGGCGAGCCGGGTCCGGTAGGCCGATCGGGCCTGACCGTCGACGACGTCGCCGAGATCCCCGCCGTCGACGACGCCGGCCAGCTCGACCGACGGGACCGCTGTGCCCGGGCGGGCCAGCAGGACCGCCAGGTCGGTCATGCCCTTGCTGTTGCGGACGGTCGCTGCCCGGCCGGCGAACGCGAGTGACCACACCTCGCCGTCGCGGCCGAACACCGCCCCGTCCGCGGCAGGGCGGCAGGCGGCAGCCGGGCCGAGCGCGCGTCGCTCGTCGGCGTCGGTGAGCTCGACGAGCCGCACCGCGCCGATCGCCACGTGCGCGGCCCGGGCCACGGCGAAATGCGCCCGCGCGTCCTCGGTCCGGCCCAGCACAGCAGCCAGTGTCCCGAGGGGGCGCTCGACACTGCCGTGCAGAAACGCGCCGATGCCGTCGACGGCGTGCCGGTGCCGGTGCGGCAGCAACACCTCGTACAGCCACACTGCCACCGGGTGCCCGCCGACCAGGGCGACCGCGGCCGTCGCCTGGACGAGCATCGCCGTCCACTCCGAGTCGACCGGTGAGGATCGCATCGGCTCATTGAGGCGATCCAGCGCGGCGCGTGCGGCGTCGAGGTGGCCCACGCTTGCGGCGCAAAGCGCCTTCGAGACTTCGAAGTCTGTGCCGACGTAGCCAACCTCCGCGCCGACTCCGGTCATCAGCTGGTATTGGGCTTCCCCGTCGCCGTCCGCGACGAGGGCGAGCCATCGCGCCACTGTGACCAGCATTTCGGCGTTCGCGCTGCCGGCCCCCTCCCCGGCAGCTGCGGCGTCGTCGAGCAGCGCGGCCGCGTCGCGCTCCTGACCGGCCGCCCAGGCCCGCGCCGCCCGCCACAGCGGCGGGCACCAGGCGTAGAGGGGCTGCTGCACAGCGGCGAGGCGACTCGCGAACGTGCTGATCTCGAAGTCGGCGTCGGTCACGTCGCCGCGCTCGAGCAACGCCACCAGCCGCAGCCGCCTGCCCAAGAGCTCCGCCCGCGCGTCTGCGGCCACCCGGGCCAGGGCGATGATCTCCTCGGCGTCGGTGAGCCGGTGCTCGGCGTCGCCCGGGCCGGCCATGGTGTCGCAACGCGCCGCGAGCGCAATGGCCACCAGTGCGGGATCGCCGTGCTCGCGCGCGGCGGCCACCGCCCCGTCGGCCAGTGCCGTGCGGCGAGACCGAGGCGCATCGCGGGTCAGGGCAACCGCGAGCCGGGCCGTGAGCCGCACCCACGATGGCGAGCCCGCCGGCTGAGCCGCACGAGCCTCCTGCAGCAAAGCCAGCGCCGAAGCGTCGGCAGCGGGGACTTCGAACCCATCCACCCCGCCGGTGAGCGCCAGTGCCGCCAGCGCGAGCCGCTCGTGGTTCCCGGTGCTCCGGGCCACCTCAGCGGCCGCCACGGCAGCCGCCCGTGCCGTGTCCGGGTTGCCGGCGGCGAGCTCGGCCTCGGCCAGCGCCAGCAGCACCGCGCCGCGGTTGGCGGCACCGGGCGCCGTCCCTAGGAGCGTCACGACGGTGCGGAGCCACCGGACCGCCTCCTCGTAGCCGAACGCGACGCGCGCGGACTCGGCCGCCGCCAGGCCGTGCCGCACGGCGTCGGCCGCTCGACCGACCGGGGTCGCGTGCCCGTAGTGAACGGCGAGCACGGCCGGAACGACCACCCCCCCGCGTTCCGCGAACGCCGCCAGCGCATCGGCCACCCGCTCATGCTCCGCGATCCGCCCGAGCATCCCGAGGCCGTCGTAGACGACCTCGCGGATCAGCGGGTGCGCGAACTCATGCCGGCCCTCTTGGTCGCCACGGACCAGCCCTGCCGCGGTCGCCTCATCCACGGCGCACGCCGCGGCCGACGACCCGCCCAATACCGCGGCGAGATGATCGAAGCGGAACCGGGACCCCAGCACCGCGGCCACCCGCAGCACCGCAACCGCATCGGGCGACAGCGCGTCGAGCCGCCTGCCGAGGACAGCGCGCACCGATCCCGGCACCGCGGCGTCCTTGACACCCACGCCCTCGGCCTGAGCCAGCCGCACGAGCTCGGTGGCGTAGAGCGGGTTCCCACCGGTGCGCTCATGCACGGCGGCCAGTTCACCCGCGTCGAGCCCACCGAGCAGCACGGCCAGCTCGGCCGGCGCCATCCCACCGAGCCGGATCCGGAGGGTCGCCCGCAACTCGGCGACCGCGGTCGGCTGCTCCGGCTCGCTGCGGACGGTGCCGAGTACGGTGACCGCCCGCTCGGCGAGCATCGGGACGAGCAGCTCCAACAGTCGCACCGAACTGGGATCGGCCCACTGCAGGTCATCGATCAGCAGCAGCAGCGGCTCCGCCCCACGCAGGACGCCATCGACGGCCTCGACCAGCCGGAACCGCTGCGCGGCGGGCTCGGTCGGGCGATCGTCGCCGCCGGAGAGAAACAGCTCGGCGACGGCGGTGGCCCCCAGCTCCCGCAGCAGCTGGATCCACGGCCAGAACGCCGGCGCCCCATCACCTTCCCAGCACGCCGACCATGCCACGGCGGCGCCCAGCCCCCGTGCCATCCGGGCGGTCTCCCCGGCCAGCCACGTCTTGCCGACACCGGCTTCCCCGGTCACCAGTGCGAGGCCGCCGCGGCCGGCTCGCAGCAGCCCTGCCAGTTCGACGAGCTGCGCCGCACGCGGGGCAACCGACTCATTCGCCATTCACGCATCCTCGTGCGCAACCCGAGCCGGAGAAAGAAGGTCTCACCTCGCTGGCGAAGTCCCTGCTCGTCGACATCGACCCGAGCGCGCGGTGGTCCGATTGTGGAGCAGGTCGACGTCGAGGCCCGGGACCGACCGGGACGATGTCGGGCAGTTGTCCGCTGTCTAGGTTTCGGAGAGATTGAGGGCGGGCGCGCCGAGCCCGCCGGTGGGAGGGCACCGCCTCGGGTCCTCAGGGGCAGACCGCCCGTGGGTCCGGCTCGATGTTGCGTTGCCGTCGAAGACGTTCCGCGGATCGTAGACCGCTTTGATCCGAGCGAGGCGCTCGTATTTGGTCGGACCGTAGGCGGCTCGGACGCGGTCGGGCTCGTAGTCGGTCATGAAGTTCACGTAGCTTCCGCCGTCCGCGGCGAACGGGAGCAGCGCCTCCCACATGGACCGGACCCAGGCCCGGTCCGTGACCAAACCGTCCGGGTCGAGGGCGACGGTGTTCATGTTGACCGCGAAGCGAGAGCTGCGTCGGCCGCCCAATGCGGTCGCGTCGTCGTCGACGTCGGTGTACGCACCGCCGAGCGGGAAGATCGGGAGAAGGCTCAGTGGAGAACTCTTGGCGGGCAACCACTCGGCGAGGTCGTCGATGGCTGCGTCGCCGAGCTCATCCAGGAAGAGTGCCTTGTTGTACGCGTGGGCCACGCCGTAGGGCGAACTGTCGTCCAACATTGCCTGCAGGGCGGTGTAGGGCAGGTCGGTGCGGAACTCGAAGAGCGGCGCCAGCGCCTCCTTCGCCGACGTGAGCAGCGTGGCGTGCGCGGCGGCGGTGGAGAACCCCACGATCATGAGGGCGACGCCCGGGGCGAAGTGGTGCTCCTGCGGGACGAACGGGGCCCTAGGATCATTGAGCGCGACGATCATGGCGCCGGCGTCCCGGGCAGGTTGGCAGCCACGTCTCGGGCGACGCGCAGGGCCGCAGCGCCGCGCTCGAGCTCCCAGAAGAGCAATCCGAGGTGCACGACCGGTCCGATGGGGTGCAGCCGGAATTCGAACTCGGTGACGACCCCGAAGTTTCCCCCATCGCCGGTGAGCGCCCAGAACAAGTCCTGGTGCTCCTCGGTCGAAGCGCGCACGCAGCGTCCGTCGGCGAGCACGACCTCCGCGGAGAGAAGGTTGTCCACCGCCAAGCCACAGCAGTGGCTCAGCCATCCCATCCCGCCCCCGAGGGTCAGGCCGCCGACCCCGGTGTGGCTGATCGTTCCGCCGGTGACCGCCAGCCCGTGTTCCTGGGTCGCGGCGTCGAGAGCCGCTTGGCGCACGCCGCCGCCGCAACGTGCGCGGAGCGCCGAGGCGTCCACGGTGATCGCGTCGAGGGGGCCGAGGTCGACCATCAACCCGGCCTCGGGGACCGCGGCGCCGCCGTAGTTGTGCCCTCCGCCGCGAACGCCGATCTCGAGACCGAGCCGCTGCGCGTGGCCGAGGGCAGCGCTGACGTCAGCCGCGGAACGGCAGCGCGCGATGACCGCGGGTCGCCGGTCGATCGCGGCGTTCCACACGACGCGCGCCGCGTCGTAACCGTCCTCGCCCGGCCGCAACACCTCGCCGTCGAACCCGCCGTCGAAGCCATCCTGGAGCGCGGTGCCCAGCGTGTCGGTCATGGTCGGTCCCTCCTGCACTCGAGTGATCGCGTGCAGGGTGCGCGGAAGGGCGTTCCGCAACCGTTCCTCAGCTACGGGTCGCCAGCTCCTCCCGCACCGCGCGGGCCACCGGCGCCCAGAGCCGGGCCGGTCCTCCCATGGCGAGCAATCGGTCGGCGGCGCCGCGTGCGCCGGCACGATCGCCGGCCGCGACGCAGGCCGCGAGCAGGACGCGAACGAGGAGTGCCTGCTGGCCAGGGGCCGCGCCGACCGGACCGGTGCTCGCCACCGCGGCCCGGACGAGCTGGACTCCTGCGTCGCCGGCCCCGTCGAGCACGGCGACGTACCCGCCGAAGGCCTCGGCCACGTGTCGGTTCACGGTCTGGTCCTGCGCGCTCGCCAGACCCGCCGCGTGCTCCCGAACGGCGGTGTCGTCGCCCATGTCGAGGGCGAGCAGGGCGGCAAAGGTGTGGCCGATGATGGAGCTGAAGGGGTGGTCGATCTCGGCCGCCCACGCCAACGCCGCCGCCGCGGTCCGCCGCGCGGCGTCCGGGCGGCCGAGGAACCACAGCGTGTTGGCCAACCGGCCCAGGCACACCACCTTCGGGTCCTGCGCGTAGTGCACCAGGTGGGTCAACCGGTCTTCGGGTCGGTACCACTCCACGGCGCGCTCGAAGTGTCGCCGCGCTGAGGGCAGCTCGGCCTGCCAGAACGACGCGATGCCCAGGACATAGGACGCCTCGACGTCCAGGACCGGATCGTCCGACCGCTTCGCGGCCTCCTGGAGCCGAGACCCGAACCGGGTCGCGGCGGGGAAGTCGGCTCGCGTCAGGGCGCTCAGGGCCACCGACCGCAGCAGGGGAGGCGACGGGTCGAGGCCCCGAGCGTCGGTGAGGGCGAGCGCCCGCTCCTGGGTCGAGATCATCTCCGGGGACGCGTAGCCGGCGAGTTCGACCAGCGGGACGAGCCGGTCCGTGCACAGCTCGAGCTCACTCGCGTCGCACGATGCGGATGCGGGCACGCTAGCCAGGAGGGCCAGCCCGCGGTCGAGCAGGCGCACTGCATCGTGGTGGGCGTGCAGGAGCTGGGCCGCTCGGGCGGCCCGTCGATACCAGGCGACCGCGGGGCCGGTGGCGCCGGCCTGTTCGTGGTGGACGGCGATCTGCGCGCTCACCGGGTCGATCTCGGTGGCGTACACCCGCTCCAATGCGATCGCGATGCGGTGGTGGAGCCGACGCCGCCGCGCCGGAGCTGTTCCGTCGGCGGCCACCTGCCGGATCTTGCCGTGGCTGAAGTCGTACGAGCCGCCGCCCGCGCCGTCGCCCCGCCGCTCGCGGACGATCCGCCGGCGCCAGAGCTCGTCGAGGCCGCGCACCAGGGCAGCGTCATCGGTGTCGCTCGCGGCTCGCAGGACATCCACGTCGAACCCGCGTCCGATGGTGGCCGCGAGCGCTGCGAGGTCGCGGGCAGGTTCGCTGAGCCGGTTGAGTCGCGCCTCGATCACCGACTGCACCCGAGGGCTCAGCGGACGCTCCGAGGTCCAGCCGGCCCGCAACGCCTCGATCACGAACAGGGGGTTGCCCTCGGTCTCGTCGAACAGCGCCTCGGCCTCGACCGCGCCCAGCGGTGCGCCGACGACCCGTCCGGCGAGCATCGTGGTGTCGGCGCGGTCGAGCCGGGCCAGATCGATCTCCTCGAGGCGGTCGCGCGTCCGCAGGTCGACGAGCAGCCCGAGGGCCGGATGGCCGGGCTCGAGGTCCTCTCGCCGCGCCGTCGCGAGCACCAGGACTCGAACCCTGGGTCGTGCCCGCAGCAGGTAATGCAGCAGCCGGCAGGTCTCTCGATCGACGTGCTGGACGTCGTCGAGGACGAGCAGGGTCGGGCGGTCACCGGCCAACACTGCGGCGGCCACCGCGTCGAAGAGCCGGTGCCGTTGTTCGGCCTCCGGCAGTGGTGCTGGCCGCGCGGCGTCGGGCCGGTCCGCAAGGAGCTCGGGCAACAGGCGCGCGATCTCGGTGACATGAGTTCGGTCGAGCTGCCGTAGGACCGCGTGCAGAGCGTCGCTGCGCAACCAGGCGGCCACCGGGCCGAAGGCGAGCGGACCCTCGGCGGGGTAGCAGCGGGCGTCCGCCACCCTCGAGCCCCGGTGAGTGCACCACGCGGCCAGCTCCTCGGCGAGCCGGCTCTTCCCCACCCCGGGCTCCCCGTACACCAGGACGAGCCGGCCCAGGCCCCCCTCCGCAGACCGCCACAGATCGGCCAGCCGAGCCCGTTCCGGTCGGCGTCCCACGAGCCGGCCGCCCGCTTGGACCGACGGCTCGTGATCGGTATCCCCTTGCGCGGGCAACAGAGCCTCGTAGGTGGCACGCGTGGCCGATGAGGGCTCGACCTCCAACTCGCGCTCCAGCGTCGAGCTGCAGACGTGGTAGGTGCGCACCGCCCGCGCGCGGTCCCCGCTCGCGTCGTACATGCGCATGAGCCGCTGATAGGTCTCCTCACGAAGCGGATCGGAGCGTAGGAGCCGCTCGGCTTGCTCGATCCCCTCCACGAGCGCGCCGCGCTCCTCGCACAACCTCACGAGCTCCGCGAGGGCGTCGTGGAACCGCCGCCGGAGACGGTCCCGCGCCTCGAGCAGCCACTCGTCGTCGCAGCCCTCGAGGAGGTCACCGCGGTAGCGGGCGAGCGCGTCGCGAAGTTGCTGCATCCGACGCCCGGCCTCCAGGTCGTCCGTGCCGGCATCACCGGCTACGAGCCGTTCGAAGACCTCGACATCGAGCTCCACGGGGGCCTCGGGACGCCACCGGAGGGTCTGCGGAGTGATTTGGACATAACGCTCCAGGCCGGGCAGGCCTTGGCGCAGCGTGTGCACCACATGGCGAAGGTTGGTGCGCGCCTGCGCCTCGGACGACTCCGGCCAGAGCATCGACGCCACGTGTCGGCGGGAGATCGCCCAGCCGCCGTCGAGCAAGAGGAGGGCGAGCACCGACTCAGCGCGCGCGGATGCCAGCGGCGACACCCCCTGCCCGCCGATGCGCAGGTCGAACCGGCCGAGCAGCCGGACCTGCGCCACCATCTCCACCGAGGAAGTGTCACCGCTTAGCCCGACCGGGTCGAGCTGCTCGACAGCCGAACCTGGGCCACGCGCCAGCAGCTTGCGTACGCGAGCTGCTGGCGATCGGGGCCTGGCAATGATGCGCACAGCGCTTGCCGGTGACCTGCGTTTTCGCTGGTGAGCGCAGCTTTGAGCCCGATTGTGCTTACAAGCCGTCGGTCGCAGGTTCGAATCCTGCCGCGCCCACGTGGTGATGTCTCAGGACATCCCGGACGCTCGAACCCACGTTGTGTGGGTGCGGGCGTTTGTTGTTTCGGGTCCTGTGGGTGTCGGGGCTGGGAGCGGCGGCGGGTGCAGTTGGCTCGCGTCCACGATCTTGTCGACGACAGCCTGACTCCTCGTGACGATCCGGTCTTCCCGCGGCGCGGGACCAGGCGGAGGCGCTCGGCCTGTAGACCGCCTGTTGCGCATTTGGCCTCCTCTGGGCGGTTCAGGTGAAAGTGGCGCTCTGTGATTGAGTCGATCGCACCTGGAATGTGACTCTGAGTTCTCAGTGGCGGCTCGTCCGTGTTGGGCGTTCCGTCCGGATGGCAGCCCGCGCGAGGGTTGGCGGGAGTCCCGGGAGTCGAGGTCGAGCGGATGAACGTGCGGGTCGAGGGTGTCTTGGGCGACTCGCTGGTCGAGCGGCTCGGTGAACGTGGGGACCGCACTGCGGTCGCCGAGGCCGATAGCGGCCGGGTGCTGAGCTACGGCGATCTTGCCGACGCCGTAAGCGTCGCGGCGGACCGGTGGCGCGCCCGTGCCCCGGCGGGTGCCACGGTGGCGCTGAGCGGCGTCAACGGGGCGGCGTGGCTGCAGGAGTTGCTCGGGGCAGTCACGGCCGGCCTGGTGGTCGCGACCGTCAGCCCACTCGGGGTCGCCGGGGAGATCGCCCAACAGCTGCGACGATGCGAGGCCACCCATCTCGTCGCCGACCCGTCGGTGGCGTCACGGCTGGACGGAGCGCTCGACCCGGACGTCGTCCTCGAGGTGCTCGGCGAGGGGAAGCCGGCCGAGGTCGTGGAGCAGACCCCGGCTCCCGGGTTCCGCGCCGATGACGTGATCGTCCTGATGACCTCGAGCGGGACGACCGGTCGACCTAAGACAGCCCAGCTGACCCGTCGTGGGATGGAGGTCTCCGCCCGGCAACTCGCTCTGGCATGGGGTTTGCGCGCACACGACGTCGTCTTGGGGTTGCTGCCGTTCAGTCACGCGGCCGGCTTGACGAATGCGCTCACGGCATTGACGGCCGGCGTACCTCTGGTCACTCTGCCGGGCTTCGAGCTGACCGGGTTCCTGCGTGCGCTGCAGGACCAGCGTGTGAGCGTCGCGATGCTGGCTCCGCCGATCCTGCGGGCACTCGGTGCCCACCCCGCGGTCGACGGCTACGACCTCACCGCGCTCCGTGTGATCGCCTCCGCGGGTGCACCCCTGCCAGCAGAGGTCCACCTCGCGTGCGAGGGGCGTCTCGGTGCGGCTGTGTGCAACTCCTACGGCATGACCGAGATCGGGTGGATCGCGATGGGTTCGGTGACCGGGCCCAGCCTTCCCGGCACCGTCGGGCATGTGCTTCCCCAGGTCGAGCTTCGTGTCGTGGACCCGGTCAGCGGCGCCGACGTCGAACCTGGCGCCGCCGGTGAGCTCTGGGTCCGCGGGCCCGCCGTGACGCCTGGCTATCTCCACGATCTCGACGCCACCACCGCCCTGATCACAGCTGACGGGTGGGCGCGCACAGGGGACCTGGGCACCGAAGACGACACCGGAGCCGTGCGGATCGTCGACCGCCTCAAAGACCTCATCAAGTACAAGGGCCACCAGGTCGCACCCGCCGAGCTCGAGCAGATGCTGTTGACCCGCGACGACATCGCCGACGTCGCGGTCGCGGCAGACACCGAGCCCGACGCCGGGGAGATTCCGCACGCCTACATCGTGGCCCGCCAGAGCATCGACCCCGACGAACTCATGGCATGGGTCGCCAAGCGGGTGTCACCCCACAAGCGTGTCCGCGCCGTCACCTTCGTCGAAGAAATCCCTCGCCTACCGGCCGGCAAGATCCTGCGACGTCTGCTCACGCCGGCACCGAACAGCGCCGGTTGAGCTGGTGCCCGTCCAGCCGCACCTCGGAACGACATACTCGCCCACGATCTGCGCGGTAGCGATGACCCCGGCGCCCCCGGGTTCTCGGTTCGGTCCTCATCGAGTCGGAGGGTTCGCCGAGGTCTAGCGGCGGGCCGCGAGCACGGCGAGGGATGAACTGGTCGCCGAGGTCGTCAGGATGCCGATGTCAGCCGTGGCCAGGAAGTGCGAGCCGCTGATCCGGGGCGGGTGGGGCCCGGGCCGGCGGCGGAACCTCCGTCGGCATGAGGGTCGGCCAGTAACGACGCTCCGCGTCGCCAGTCGGGCGGAGATGCGAGCGGTGGCGCCGAGACGCCGGCAGCTAACACCGCCAGGTGGCCAAGCGATCTCTCTTCACGGAAGCGCGACCTGTGTACGAGCGTCGGCGCTCCTCGCCCCACAGTCCCCTGCGCGTCGGCTCGATAAGCCGGCGCCCACCCATCTGAGGAGCCTGTTCTGACGACGACGCATCGAGGCCCGGATCGCGGGAGTAGGAGCCTGCCGCTGCCGGAGGGAGCCGCCTCCCGCCCCTATGTGGGGGACGACTCGCCGACTGTGCCGCTGCCTCTTCCCACACCCCGGAGCGCAGCAAGGGTGGCGACGGTCATGGTCGCCGTGGGCCTTGCCATCCTCGTCGTGGCGGTGACGGTGGTCCTCGCGTCGAACTCACGCAGGTCCCCGACCCCGACGTCGACCCCGGAGTCCTCTGTCGCGGCTCCCGCCGCAGCGCCGGTTCCCGCAGCGACGGCGAGCCCCGCTCCCACCCCGGCACGATCTCCCCAGCCAGTCGTCGTGACCGCAGATCGCTCGCTCAACCTCAGCGTCTACTCCCAGGTCGACGGGCGACCGCTCGCCGTGATCCCTTCCGGGCTCGGCTCGATCGCCACCATGGACATGAACGTAGGCCAAGACATCTTCATGGGTGACGGGTCGGTGCTGGACGACGTTGCAAGGACCACCTTCAACCAGTCGCTGACGAAGGTGGCCCTCATCCACAAGGTGGGTCAGGACTACGTACCGGCCTACTGGGACATGCCGACCCACACGCTCGTCGACGTCGTCCCGCCGGCCGATCACAGCGGATTCGAGGTCGTCGACCCAGTCCGCACGTTGGGTGTCGCGTACGACCCGGGCTCAGAGAACTTCTGGTACCTGACCGCAGACGACGCCAACAACATGATTCTGGTCGGGCCCGGCTACCGACGGACGATCCCGGGCAGCGAGCAACAGGTCGGCCCACACGGTCCGTTCTTCCGCTTCCCCGAGGCAGGCCGCGCCCCAGATGTCAAACTCTCGGTCAACGACTTCAACGGTCGGACCGGTGAGAGTGTCGAACGTCCGGATGAGCAGTCGACAATGATGACGACGCCGCCACGGCGAATCTTCGACACCGATTACCGGACGCCCGACATCCTCCCGCCTACCCGGCTCGACCCCACCGATGTCCTGCGCGCCGACAATGACCCTGATACGGGTTTCTTCTTCACGACCACCGGCACGGTCGGACTGTGGAAGGTGCCCATCGCCGGAGGCCGACCGACGATGGTGGCGCCGATGACCGAGGAACACGCAAACGTGATCCGAGCGACGATCATGCAGATTCTGAGGTCCGGCTCGCGCTCAGACGAGCGCGACCACGCAGCGAGCAGCTCGAGGGCGACGGGCATGAAAACTACATCGCCAAGGAGCTGCGCGGCTCTCGCTCGACTCTTCGTCGTGGCGGGTCGTGTTGATCCCGGTGTCGGGGCTGCGAGGTGACACTCTGGGCCGCAGTCGCGGAGTCCAAGCTGAACTGGCGGTCAGCCACACACCCGACCACATGCCCGTCACCGCCGCCCGCGACCAGGCCTACCGGGTGTTCTGATCTTTCAGCTGGACAGCAGGGGAGACAGCACCGAGGAGCATGACAGCGGGGGTGACGCTCCTGGGGTTAAGGCTGCCTGCCCGCAGGGCGGCCGGGGGAGCGTGGTCCGGGCAGGCGGGGCTGAGGAGCGGGCGAGCGCTTGCGGAGGGTGTCGGCGAAGCCGTTGCGTGCGGTGTGAATCTGTTCCTCGAGCTCGGTTGGTGGCCTAGCTCCCCCCTCCTCTTCCTCGCCGTCGCCTCGTGACGTGCCGCTTACGGGCGCCGGGTGTTGCGAGCGTACGTGGTGGGTCTGGACGTTCATGCTCGTTCGGTCGTGGGGTGCGCGATCGACGACGAGGCGTGCGGATCCGCACCCAACGGGTGGCACCGCAAACTGAGGCGATCGTCGACTGGGTGATCGCGCTGCCGGGGCCGGTGGCGGTGACCTATGAGGCCGGCCCGACCGGGTTCGGGCTGGCCCGGGCGTTGGCCGCGGCCGGGGTGCGCTGCGAGGTGGTGGCCCCCTCGAAGCTCGAGCGGCCGCCGGGGGACAAGGTCAAGACCGATCGCCGCGACGCTGAGCGGCTGGCGCGGCTGCTGCGCATCGGTGAGTTGCCTGCGGTGCGTGTCCCCTCCGAGGCTGAGGAAGCCGCGCGGGACCTGGTGCGAGCCCGCGAAGACGCTCGCGGGATCTGAGCGCGCGCGGCACCGGCTCTCCAAGCTGCTGCTGCGCCAGGGCATCGTCTGGGAACGCAGCGCGTGGACCGGCGAGCACACCGACTGGTTGCGCGGCCAGCACTTCGAGCGGCGCGGCGTGCAGCTGGCTTTCGACGAGGCCCTCGACGCGGTGTTCTCGGTACACGCCCGCCGCGACCGGCTCGACACCGCGATCGAAGAGATGGCCGAGACGATGCCACTGGCCGGGCCGGTGGGACGGCTGCGCTGCCTGCGCGGGGTCTCCACGCTGACCGCTGTCGGGCTCTGCGTCGAGGTCGCCGACTGGCACCGCTTCACCGGCTCGACCATCGGGGCCTACCTCGGCTGGTGCCCTCGGAGTTCTCCTCGGGAGCCCGACGGGTCCAGGGCGGAATCACCAAGACCGGCAACGGCCACGCCCGTCGGCTGCTGGTCGAAGCGGCCTGGCACCACCGCCGCCCGCTGCGCCCAGCCGGGAACGCGCCCGCCGCGCCGACAGCCAGAGCCCCGCGGTGCGGGCCCGCGCCGAGGCCGGCAACCGCCGCCTGCACCAACGCTGGTGCCGCCTCGAGCAGCGCCGCAAACGCCCGACGGTGTCGGTGGTCGCCGTTGCCCGCGAGCTCGCCGGCTGGTGCTGGAGTCTCGCGGTGCTCGACCAGGACCCGCACGACCAGGACCAGCACGACGAGCACCACCGCGCAGCCGCCTGACACACGGCTGCCCCACAAGCCCCGGCGGGCGCCGGGTGCAGATGCAGGCAGCGCGTGGAGCGACCCGCGATCCAGCTATGAGCAGCTCCGCCCGATGCGTCATCGAGCGGGGGCGACGCTCGCCCCTAGGTCGCGGAACGCTCCCGACGAACACCCGGTCATGCGGTAACCAACCCGCGCATATCAGCCTGACCGCGCGTCGAGCCGACACGCCTCCACCCACCTGGCCCCGCCGGACCCATAGCTCGCTGACCAGCCACGATGCACCACATCGAGGGCCGAACAACCCTGCTCACTTGACAGGACTGCACTCCATATCAGCTGTACTGACCGGAGACGTTGGTCGAGGTCGTGTGACGACACGATGTGAATGATCTTGGAGGGAGGACCTCCCGGGAGTGGTGTGGAGCTGTCTGACGGCTCTACTCCGACAAGCCCGGGAGGTCCTCCGTGGCCCACGCTAACGCTGCGCTGACTCCGCGAGCCCGATTGCGGTTGGCGCGTCTGATCGTCGAGGACGGTTGGCCGATCGCCCGGGCCGCGGAACGGTTCCAGGTGTCCTGGCCGACCGCGAAACGGTGGGCCGAGCGCTACCGGCAGGCCGGTGAGGCGGGCATGGCGGATCGTTCGAGTCGCCCGCACTCGAGCCCGAACCGCACCCCACGACCGGTGACGCGCCGGATCGTGCACCTGCGCCTCGAAGCAGCGCCTGGGCCCGGTGGAGATCGCCGCCCGGGTCGGGATCGCGGCGTCGACCGCGCACGCGGTGCTGCGCCGCTGCCGGATCAGCCGGCTCAATCAGGTCGACCGCGCGACCCGGGAACCGGTGCGGCGCTACGAGCATCCTCACCCCGGGTCGTTGATCCATGTGGACGTCAAGAAGCTGGGAAACGTCCCTGACCAGGGCGGATGGCGCTTCGTCGGTCGTCGGGAGGGTCGCCGGCATCGGGCGGCGACCGCGAACAAACCCCGCAACGCCTACCGCAACCCGAAGATGGGCACCGCGTACGTCCACACCGTGCTCGACGACCACTCCCGGGTCGCCTACGCCGAGATCCATGACAACGAGACCGCCGCCACCGCCACCGGCGTGCTGCGTCGCGCGGTGGCGTGGTTCGCCGCCCGCGGCGTGATCGTCGAGCGGGTCCTGTCCGACAACGGGCCGGCCTACCGCTCCCGCGCCTGGCGGGCTGTCTGCGCCGAACTCGGAATCACCCCGAAACACACCCGTCCCTACCGGCCCCAGACGAACGGGAAGATCGAGCGGTTCCACCGCACCATGACCCAGGGCTGGGCGTTCCGACGGCTCTACCTCAGCGAAGACCAGCGCCGACACGCCCTGCCGAGCTGGCTACACGAGTACAACCATCACCGGCCCCACACCGCCATCGACCGGCAACCCCCGATCACCCGCTTGACCAACCTGTCCGGTCAGTACACCTAGCGGCGGTGGGGCGCGGCGCGGTCGCCGCCCTCCACCGCAGGCGCTCGCCGGTCGTGGCGAGGGCCGCGCGGTGAGACAGGGCGCGCACGCTCGCGTCGCCGATCGGGAAGCGGGGTGCGGGGGCGTCGAGTAACCACCCGAGATGGTCGGCCGCCGCGACCCGCGGCAGATCCCCTGGGACCGCGATGTCGAACCTCGTCAGGATCGTCTTGATGATCGAGGTGTGGTCGAACGGCCGTTTCGACACCAGGCCCCGTCCCACGTGCGGCGAGACCACGAGCGTCGGCACCCGGGCGCCGAGCCAGGTGAAGGCGGGACCTTCTGGAGCCGGGTTCTTCGGCGGCGGAACGTGGTCGTGGAAGCCGCCGTGCTCGTCGTAGGTGATCACGAGCATAGTGCGTGACCAGGTGGGGCTGTTGAACAGCGCCCAGAAGATCTGGAAAACGAGGTCCTGCCCGTGGGTGATGTCGGTGGGCGGGTGGTCGTCGTTGGCGGTGTCTGGGAAGTTCACCCACGCGTCGTCGTTCCAGCCGAGCTGCTGTCCGAGCAGCGCCAGGTCGTCGCTGGCCGGTCCGACGTCGACGAAGTTGGGGTCGACCCAGGACACGCTGGGCAACGACCCGGTCGCGACGTCGGTCAGGAAACGTTGGGTGCCGCGCAGACGCCCGAGGTGGCCCAGGGCGGCGCCGGTGTCGATGCAGGCCAGTGACGGGATGTCCTGGGAGTACCAGGCCCAGGACACGTCGTGCTCGTCGAGGAGGCGCACGAACGCGCGCTCGTTGGCGGGCATGTCATTGTCGGTGATCAGCGTGCCGTCGGCGCGGCGGGCGGCCCGGCCGGTCTTCGCGATTGTCCGGTTCACCCACGTGTTGCCGGGATACGCCGAGAACCAGTGGTCGCAGATCGCGAACTCGGTGGCGAGGAGGTCGAAGGCGGGCACGTCGTGTGCGCGGTGGTAGCCGAGGATCTCGCCGATGCGAGCCCGCCGGTCGGTCGGCACCGGGTCGCAGCGCCGCTCCGCGGGAATGCCGTCGTGCACGTCGAGGACGTACTTGAAGTCGTCGACGAACCCGTTCATCCTCGGGGAGGCCTCGGGCATGCTCTCGCCGGCGGGGAGGTCGGCCGGAATTCCCCAGAGCTGACGCTTGACCCGGTTGATGTTGTGACCGGGGTCGTCGAGGAACGCGGTGTCCGGCAACGGACGGGGTCGCATCTGCTCCACGACGTGTCCGTCGCAGTCGTGCAGGGCGTTGGTGAGGCCGTCCCGTAGCCCCTCGACCTCGTTCCGTTGACCCTCTATGGACAGGTAGCCCAGCATCTGGTCGAACGAGCGGTTCTCCAGCATGAGGACCACGATGTGGTCGATCTTGTTGAGGTTGCGGCGAGCGCGGGTCGGGTTCGTCGCCTCGGTCGGGGGCCGGAGAGGTTCTACGTCGGCGTCGCTGAGGTAGCCGTAGCGAATATCCCAGTCGTAGGTGACGGTGTACGTCCCGCCGCGCAGCGAGGTAGTGACCGGGGCGCGAGTGGGAGCAGCGTCGGGGTTGCTGTTCGCGCGGACGTGGAGCGCGACGTCCTGCGGGGGGAACACGTCGTCCTTGAGCCAGCGCGCGACGGCATCGAACACCGGCACGGTGGCCAGCAGGGCGACGGCGCCCACCACAGCGCCGGCGAGGGCGCCGAACACGCCCAACGCCGAGGCGGCGATGATCGAGCCCCCGACACCCGACGCCGCGCCGGCCGCAGCGCCCAGCAGGGCCCCAGCGATGCCACCAGAGACCACGAGGGCAACCACCACGAGGGCGGCGACCGCGACGACGACGACCTCGCGCAACTCGGAGTCGGCCAGAGAGTGGATTTCGGTGATCGCGTTGCGGAAACCGCCAGCGTCCCGCTCGGCAAGGTAGATCGTGCCGAACGGTACGACGTCCAGGACGCCGTGACCGAACACCGGAACGGTGACCAGCTCCAACGGCGGGGAGAACGTGTGCCGTTCGTCCTTCTTGAACTTGCGCACCTTCACGATCTCGGACAACGACTCGGACCGGGAGTACAGGTCATAGCCGGCTCCAGCGATCCGAATCTCGTCCTGGCCCCATTCGCCCTCGGTAGTGCTCTCGCATCGGACCTCGTGGACTCGCAACGTCGCGCTCGTCGCCGCTAGGACCGGCCCGGTGTCCGATTTGGTGTCCGGCTTGAGCCCCGGGGCGCGGCGCTCTCGGCGAGACGCGTGGCGTCCTTCCCGCAGCTGTGCGAGGTCGGGCCACGAGCCGTGCTCCCGCAGTCGACGCGCGGGCGCGGCGAGTGGGGCAGGGATGGGACGGCTCAACGCCCGCCGGACCACTGATCGCGGCCCGGCGCCATCGTCGACGAAGGCGCCGTACCGCTGCTGCCGTTCGGCGGCAGGAGCGGCCAGCCGCTCCTGCGCGCGCCGGGCGAACCCCTCGCGGGTCTCCGCCGGCAGGCGCGCGAGCCGGGTATGGAAGATTTGCTCGAGGCTGCCAGCCTCGTCGGGCAAGGGGTACGCCTGAGGAGCGACGACGTGGGCCGCGGCCTGGTCCATCGCCTTGTGAACGGCCTGGAGGGCGTGTTCGGTCAGCCGACGGAAATCCGAATTCGAGGCGAGCGTCGACGCATCCGAGAACGCGGCGTCGCCGGTACCGTTGGAAGTGGTCATGTCACATCCCGTGTTGATCCGACGGCGCTGTGCCATCGAGCTGCCGTTGGCGCACCGTGTGCCCGCTCGTAGAGCGACTCCCGTGCTGGCACAGTCGTTGGCACTTATTGGATTGAAGCCAAGGGTGCGCATCCGCAGCGAAAAGATTCGGGCAGAGGGCCCGGCGCCGGCTCGCCGTGCCACGACGTGCGGTCGCGCGTCCTGTGCTCCTTCTGCTCGAGAGTGTCCAATTGTCGCCGGTAGCACTCCGCTGCGTATCGTCCATGCGGGTACACCTAACCGGGCGGTTGACCACCCGTACGCCGTAGCGCTCGGCCGCTACGGGGCGGCCAAAGAGTCCTCTTCACGCAACAAAATCCATGTCAGCAACAACAAGCATTCCGCGCCACGACGAGGATCTCGAGCACGCGCCTTGTACAGGACGGCTTGCGCTCGCGTGATCGACGGATTCTGCTCGTCCGAGCCGTCCGGTCGACGGCGTGCCCCGAAGCAGAGTCCAGGGGTGCCGATCTCCGGAAGTCGGCGTGGGCGCGCCCGTCCCACCACTTGGCGTTCGACAACTTGCCGAGGAGCTCGTCGCACACTCTCCCCGCCGAGCTGCCCTGATGCCCTACCGCACAACGCCGGGAATCATGACCGAACGTGCCCGATCGCCTACTGAGGGGGCTGCGCCTGGAAGGCATCTCTGGAGGAGTGGCGGTCACAGGAGCCGGGACCGCGCCCGGCGCTCGCCTGCGACCTGGGGTGATGCCTCCCGGCTCGGCGCGGCCGGCGGCACGGAGGTGCAAGTCCGGACTGCCGGCGGCGACCGGGCTCGCCCTTGTCCGCTCCCCGCTCGGCTCGCCGTCCCACAGCTCGCAGTTCGCCGCACCGAGGGGAGGATGTGCACCCGGGACACCGGGGTCGACCCTGGTCAGGACTGGAGGGGTGTGGTGTCGGCCTTCACGGCGTCGCGGCGTCCGAGGGGCTGAGGTGGGCCCTGGGTGGTGTCGCGGGCGGTCTGCTTCTCGGCCTCAGCGTTGATCTCGGCGCCGAGCAGCACGATGTAGGCGGTGAGGTAGAGCCACAGCAGCAGGACAACTACCCCGGCCAAGGTGCCGTAGGTCTTGTTGTAGCTACTGAAGTTGTCGATGTAGACGCTGAACGCGACGCTGCCGACGAGCCACAGCACGGTCGCCACGGTGGCGCCCAGGCTGACCCAGCGCATCCGGGGGGCTTCCCGGTCGGGACCGAACCGATAGACCACGGCCAAGGCGACGGTCACCATCGCCAGCAGCAGCACCCAGCGCACGATCTGTGCCAGGACCCGCCCGACGAGGGGCAGCCCGTTGAGGACGAGGGGGGCCACCACGACCAGCGCTACCGCGACGAGGATGAACACGATGGCGCCCAGAGTCAGGGCCAGGGCGGTGCCCCGGAGCTTGAGGAAACCGCGGTTCTCCTGCTCGTCGTAGGCCAGGGTGATCGTGTTGATCAGGGACTGGGTGCCGCTCGAGGCACTCCACATTGCGGCCAGCAGCGCGACGACCAGCCCGACGCTCAGGGTGCTGCCCCCGCCCTGGCTGATCGACATCAGTTGCTCGGCGATCAGTGGCTGAGCGGTGGACGGAAGCACCGTGGTCAGGCCGGAGAGCTGGCCGGCGACCTCGGCGGGGTCGGCCACCAGCCCGTAGAGGGTCAGCAACGCGATCATCGCGGGGAACAGCGCGAGGAACGCGAAGAAAGCCACGCCCCCGGCGAGCATGCTGATGTTGTCGGCGCTGCTCTCCTTGAACGCGCGGCGGACGATCTGGCGCCATCCGCCGGCGGGAATCTGGGTCGGGGTTTCGGCGTCGATCCCCGGTGGGGAGGCCGGCCCGTTCGCCGGGGAAGATCGGGCTTGACCGTGGGTTCGCTCGCTCACCGGCAGTTCGCGATCACATGCGGTCGGCGCCGCCCCGATCCGCCGGCGGTGGGCGGCGCAACCGCACGCGAGGCGATCCGGAGCCAGTAGGCGACGGGCCGGCGGCCGATTGACCTTCGTCCGGTCCGTGGACGCCAACCCTCAGGCCCCGTCGGTCGCGGGGAAGGACCTCCCCGTACCCCTGCGTTCCCGCCGGACGAGCCTTTCGTGCCAGGACACCGAGGCGTCAGTAGCCGTTGTTGTGGTCACGGGCGTCGTAGGGGTTGTCGTAGGTCCGCCCGTCACGTGCGGTGAAGACCTCGGAGTTCGCGCTGCTGTCGTAGGACGACGTGACGCCGCTGGGCTGGAGCGGCGCTCGCGTCACCGTCCCCTGGGTGTTGATCGCGTCGTTCTGGAAGTCCGCCTGCGCCGCGGGATGGGTGGCGGCGTACGAGCCCGGCGCGGGATAGCCCGAGGAGCCCGCCCCCGAGGAGGTCGACGGCGGCGTGCCGTCGGCGACGCTCGTCGCCGGGGCGGGGAGGACCTGGTCGGTCGTGCCGTCGTGGTCGGTGTCGACGGCCATGCTCTCGAAGCGGCCGTCGCCGTCGGTGTCGGAGAGGACCGTCTCGGCGTAGCCGTCGCGGTCGGTGTCGGTGGCGGCCGTCTCGAAGCGGCCGTCCCCGTCGAGGTCCCGCACGACGGTCTCGTAGGACCCGTCCCCGTCGGCGTCGTTGCGCATCGCGTCGATGAGCCCGTCGCCGTTGGTGTCGTAGACGATCGTGTCGTACACCCCGTCGGAGTTGGCGTCGACGTAGGCGGCGTCGCCGTAGCCGTCACCGTCGGTGTCGAGGTCGAAGGTGAAGTCGTCGGTCATGAGGTGCTCCTGGGGTGCGTCGGTCACCCTGTGACGGTGCGCGCAGCCGGAATGTTCCCGCCCTGCGCTGCGGCGCAGGGTGACCCGATCGAACGTGATCGTTCTGTGACCAGGGCCCCAGCGGCCGAGGTGTCACCGACGGTTCGCGCGTCGGGCCCGGAGGCGCTGACCGAACCTGGCGGTGAGCTTCTCGACGACGGGAATGTTGAAGAAGGCCCCGACCTGGTGACGGCTCCCGATGGAGTAGATCGAGCCGATCGATGCGATCGAGCCGACGGACCCGACGCTCGCGATGCTGCCGACCGAGGCCAGAGAGGCGATGGAGCCGATGGCCAGGACGGCGCTACCCATGATGGGTAGGAATGCTATCCACGTCAAACGGTCGCTCGACAGGAACGTCAATCCAGCCGCGCGGCCGACACAGCCGCGGCGGCGGCGAAGATCGCGACGAGGGCGAGTTCGATCGCGGGGAGGACGTCCGAGCTCGGCCGGCACGGCTCGGCGACGATCACGACGACGGCCGACACGACGACCGCGACCAGGGCCATCCCCATCGCCATCGCGGGTAGCCGGTCGCGGGACGCCGCCCAGCGCGCCCGCAGCCGCGGCGAGAATCGACGGGCAAGGATCCCCACGACGAGCACGGCACCGACGGCGACGAGGCTGGCGACATCGAGACCCTGCAACCCGCTTGTGGAGCCCGTCCGCAGTTGGATGTGGTCGTGCATGCCGGCCGAGAAGACCAGCACCGTCAGCGGGCAGACCATGACGACGAACGCGCCCTGCAACAGCGAGAAGGCGCTGCGGGTCTAGCCGGTGTCGTCCGGGACGTCGCGTTCGACAGCGTGGAGCAGGACGAGCATCGAGTAGAGCAGGGTGAGAACGGCCGCGGCGAAGCCCAGGCCGGCGGCCGTCTCGAGCGAGGAGGCGCGTCCGAGACTGGTCGGGTCGCCGGCGACGAGCGCGAAGCTGAGGCTCGCGGCGACCAGGCCGACGAAGGCGCTGACCGTGGGCCGGTAGGCGACGGCGAGATCACCGTACGAGCTACGTGCGCCGATCCGTGCGGCGATCAGGGCCACGAGGCCCGCGAACGCGAACCCGGCCAGCACCCCGGAGAGCTGCGAGTAGAAGCCGGCGGCGTCGCGCAACGCGCTCAGGCCCGACGAGTTCGCCACGCACGGTGCTGGCGGGGTCGTCACGTCCGCCGAGAGTGGCCCTCGCCGCGGCAGAACACCACCCTCGACGGGCTCGGGACGCGGCTCGCACGCACCCCGAGGTTCCGGCGCAGCCGGATGACGTGAAGAAGGCCCGACCTGGTTGCGGCCAGAAGGCGAGCGTCCTTGATGAGGTCGACGGCGATCGCGCGAAGGCGGTGCTTCTCAGCGTTCGGTCGGTGCAGTGGGATGCGGGGGTTCCCGAAGCTGCCAGGCAATGAGCATGGTGGCGAGTATTGCGCCGGCGATCACGAAGACGGCACTCTTGATGCCTTCGGCGGTGGCGTCACGCAGTTGCTCCCCGGCGAGTCCGTCGATCCCGTTATTGGCGACGAGAACGAGCAGGGCGAGCCCGACGACCGCGCCGATCCCAGAGCCGGTGGACGCGATACCGGATGCGACGCCCTGTTGGTGGTCGGGTGTTCCAATGGACGCGGCGATGAACATGGCGGTGAACACGATGCCGTCGCCAAGACTGATGGCGACGAGGCCGGGCACGAGCGCTGCGTAAGAAGCGTCTGGTGTTATGGCGAGGGCCAGACCGATGGCGCCGGCGCCGCCCATGGCGAGGGCGGTCAGCAGAGTGCGTCGCAGCCCGAGTCGAGTGACGACTCTCCCGGCTACGGCCGATCCCGTGACGACGACAGCGGTCGGTACAAGGAACGCGACCCCGGTTCCGAGGGCATCGTAACCACGGACGTCCTGGAAGTAGATGGACAGGAAGTAGAGCGACGAGCCAAAGGTCGCCATGAACATGAACGCGAGGGCGGTGGCAACCAAGAGGTTCCGATTACGCAGCAGCGAGGGCGGTACGAGGGGATCGCCACTGCGCTGTTCGACCTTGACGAAGCCTCCCAGGAGTGCGATCCCGATCGTGATCGCGACGACGATTCCCGGGGACGTCCATCCGAGCTCTGAACCCTGGACGAGCGCGAAAACCAAGAGAGTGACGGCGCCGGTGGCGGAGAGTCCCCCGGGAAGGTCGAAAGCCCGGGTTCTGTCACGGGGCCGATCACGGTCGATCAGGACGAACGTGAGGGCGAGCGCGGCGCCCGCCAGGGGCACATTGACGTAGAACACGGCCTCCCACCCGAAGGCCCGGGTGAGGACCCCGCCGAGCAGGACACCGACCACGAGGCCCGCGGCACCCGAGCCACCCCATACGCCCAGCGCGCGATTACGGGCGGGCCCTTCCGAGAAAATGGTGTTGATCAGGGCCAAGGATCCAGGGAAGACCAGGGCGCCCCCGAGGCCCTGGACGAATCGTGCGCTGAGCTGGACCGCGGGGCCGGTCGCGAGCCCACCGGCCAGCGATCCGATCGCATAGAAGGCCAGCCCGGCCGCCAGTACTCGACGCCGACCAAGCAGGTCCGCCGCCCGCCCGCCGAACAGGAGGAACCCGCTCGACGCGACGGCGTAGGCGCTGATGACCGTTTGCAGGGTCTGCGCGGAATACCCGAGGTCGCGGCCGATGTCAGGTAGCGCCACCACCACGATGTACTGGTCGAGGGACACGATGAGCATCGCGAAGGACAACAATGCCAGCTTCGATGCTCGTCGACGGTCGGTGCGATCGCGATGTCGCGAACAACGCTCCTGGTCGCGTTGCCGCGTCGTCACGGCTGCTCGTGCGGCCTGCGTGGATCCGGTCCTCATGGTGGTTCGTGACCCGCATTCGGCTATCTCGGTCATGGTGAGTCCTCCAGGGATCGTGGCGGCCGAGCTGAGATTGATCCGACCGGGCGCCGGCGGTGGCGATCACGGGGTCGTGCTCAGGCGCTGCCGTACGGCCGAGTGAGGATTTCGAGGTTGTGGCCGTTGGGGTCGTCGAAGTAGATGCCGCGGCCGCCGTCGTTGTGGTTGATCTGGGCGGGCTGCTGGCGTGCGGGGTCGGCATAGTGGGTCAGCCCGGCCCGGCGGATGCGGGCGAAGATCGCGTCGAACTCGTCCTCGGAGACGAGGAACGCGAGGTGCTGAGCGGTGATCTCGTCGGCGTCGCTGTCGAGGAAGTCCAAGGTGACGCCGTTGCTGGTTTCGACGGGCACGAACGGGCCGTAGTCCCGGCCCACCTGTAGACCCAACAGGGTCGCTAGGAAGGTCGCGGCGCCGCGCTTGTCGCGGGCCTCGACGATGATGTGGTTCAGCTCCGCAGGCATGGCTTTGGCCTCCAACGGGTGCAGATGGCGCGTATCGTTACGATATGGAACGTAACAGAACGCTAGACTGCGATGTGCCTGCTGATCAACCACGCCGTCCTGCCGTCGCGGCCGGCGGTCGTCCCCGCGACCCGCGCATCGACGCCGCCGTGCTCGAGGCGACGTCCGCGGTGCTCGACGAGTCGGGCTACTCGGCGCTGTCGGTCGAGGAGGTCGCTCGCCGAGCCGGCACCAACCGCCCCGCGATCTACCGCCGGTGGGCGGGGCGCCCCCGCCTGGCCTTGGCTGCGCTCGCGGTCCGCCTCGACGTGGCCGAAGCCCCTGACCGCGGTTGCACCCTGTGCGACCTGGAGGAGGGCCTGGGGGTGTTCGTCGCTGCCTTCGGTGCTATCCGACCCGACGTGCTCGGACCCCTGCTTGCGGAGTGCAGCGCCGAACCCGACCTGCAGGCCGAGTTCATGGCCACCCTGTTCGACCCCCCACGCGCGGCGGTGGCGCGGATGCTCGATCGCGCCATCGTCCGGGGCGATCTGCGCGCCGACATCGACCGTGAACTCATCCTCGACATGCTCGGCTCCCTGGTCCACTACCGAGTCCTGTTCAGGCACGCCCCCACCAGCAACACCGAAATCGAGAGCGCCATCGAAGCGTTGTTACGCGGCGTCGCCAGGGATTATCCGGCGCTACTGCAACACAGCAGACAGCTCGCCGCGGCTCAAGCGGACCATTACCCTCACAGGGCCCTCCGGTAGCGGACGTCACTCCTACCGAGGCGCCGCGCACCACAAGCCGACGACCCGGTTCCCTGTCAGCGGGAGAGCTCGGTGAGGGCTTCCTGTAGGAATTCGAGCCCGCCCTGACGGGCGGGACCGGGCGTTCCGCTGTCGGGTCGCCTCGTCTCTTCGACCCGGCGGCCGTCGACGCCGTGGGTCTGCCTCGCACGGACGCGCGCCGGCAGGGCACGGGGACGTGGGAGGTGGCCAGCGGCCGCGGGAGGCGCAGCCGGGCGCTGGTCGGCTCGTCCAGGGCGGCGGCCTCGTCAAACCCGTGGCGATGCTGGCAGCGTGTGTCATGTGCCCGCCGAAGACGCCCCGAACGCTGCGCAGTGGGAGGCCTGGGACGGGGGGAGGGGTGCGTTCTGGGCGGACAACGCCGACCGCTTCGACCGCGGCGTCCCCGCCTACCGCGAAGCGTTCGAGCAGGCCGCCGCCGTCGAACCGGACGACCAGGTGCTCGACATCGGCTGCGGTGCCGGACAGAGCACCCGCGACGCCGCGCGGCGCGCCCACCGGGGACACGCCTACGGCGTGGACCTCTCCGCGCGCCTGCTCGAGGCCGCCCGCCGACGCGCCGCCGTCGAGCAGATCGGCAACGTCACCTTCACCCAGGCCGACGCTCAGATGCATCCGTTCACCCCGGCCAGCGTCGACATCGCCATCAGCCATCTCGGGTCGATGTTCTTCAGCGATCCCCTCGCCGCCTTCACGAACGTCCGCAGCGCGCTCCGACCTGGTGGACGGCTGGTCCTGCTCGTCTGGCAGTCCCTCGGCCGGAACGAATTCATACACCGGGTCCTCGACGCGCTCAGCCCAGGTCGCGAGACCCCGCTCCCGCCGGCGCAAGGGCCGAGCCCGCTCTCGCTCGCCGATCCCGAGCGGGTCCACGCTCTCCTCGAGCACGCCGGGTTCGCGGACGTCGAACTCGTGAGCATCGAGAGCCCGATCAACCTCGGCGTCGACCCAGACGACGCACTGGCCTTCCAGTCCGGCCAGCACGCCGGGCTGCTCGCCGACCTCGATGCCGACACCCGGGCCCGAGCACTGAACCTTCTCCACGACGACCTCGTCGCCCACTACGTTCCGCATCGCGGCGTCTTCTACCGCTCCGCGGCATGGATCGTCCGAGCTCGCAATGGCCTGAGCTGATGGTTCGCGCAGTTGTTGGATGATCGAGCCGTCGGTCGCAGGTTCGATCCCGGCCGCGCGACCGGACAGTGAGCCGCTCGGCACGGCGGCAACAGACTTGATCCGAGCGAGGGGCACGCGACCCGACCCTCTTCCGGCTCGGCGGTCAACGTGAAGCTGCACGCCGGTGCAGACCTGCGGCGGCCGCCGACGCCGACCCGGACGTCGCCGAGCTGTGGCAGATGCTCCAGCGCCAGCGGCTCGCCGGAGCCCGAGAGGTGGCTGCCGCGCTCCTCGAGAAGGGAGTGCTACGGCCCGGATACGACGAGGACTCGGTGGCCGACGTGCTCTGGTCGGGGGCGACACCGATGGTGTACCGCCGGACGCTCGAACGCGGCTGGAGCCCACAACGATTCGAGGAGTGGATCGGCGACCTGCTCTGCCGGCTCTTCCTCGATTAGTGGATCATGATGCTTCGCCCTGCTCGGCGAGGAGCGCGCGACGTGCCGTGCGCACGAACGTCAGGACCGAATCGTGCTCCTGCCGGTTCCCGTGGTCCACGGAGTTGCCGAGCCCGGTCGCGAAGCCGCGCAGGATGTCGTCGATCGCGGCGGCGCCGTCGTCGGTGAGGTCGACCAACAGCTTGCGGCGGTCGGTCGGATGTGGGCGACGCCGCACGTGGCCGTCGCGTTGGAGTCGATCGAGGAGATCGGTCGCCGACGCCGTGGTGATGTCCAGCTGCCGCGCGAGCTCGGTCGGCGTCCGCGCCCCTTCGAGGCGCAGGTGCGCGAGCGCCGTCACCGCGCTCGGGTTGAGACCGCGCTCTCGGCCCGCCCGGGCCCGGTACAGGTCGGCCGCGAGGACGAAGTCGCGGACGGCACGGACCAACTCGGAGTACTCGATCACATTCCCTAGGCTACCTGATAGCTAGATTGCCTAGAGGTTGCTACGCTGGTGTGATCTGGACCACTAGAATGGGGCTGACATGCCACGGAAGGTCGTCGACTGCCGGGATATGCCGAGTGAGAGCGGCTGCACGCTGACCCTCACCGGTGAGGAGGCCGAGGTCGTCGAGGCGGCCGCGCATCACGCGGTGGCCGTGCACGGCCACACCGACGGGACCGACCTGCGCGAGATGCTCCGTGGCGGCCTGCGCGATGCCGCAATCGACACGTCGCCCGGGGCCTTCGTGCAGCTCATCGAGTTCCGGTCGGACGACCTGGAGGAGTTCGACAGCGCGGTGGCGGAGTGGTTGCGCGACATCGGGTCGGATCGCACCGCGCGGTGGTTCGTCCTCGGCGGCGACCGGGACCGTCCCGGCACGTACGTGGAGCTGGTCGAGTTCCCCAGCTACGACGACGCGATGACGAACTCGAAGCATCCGGCCACGGCCGCCATCGCCGAGCGACTGTCCGCCCTGGCCGGCGGCGAGGTCTCCTTCCGCAACCTCGACGTCGTCCGCGCCCAGACCCCCTGACGCAGACCGTCCTGGCAACCTACGGAGAAGACATGGCCACGATCGACATCAAGAGCATGGACGCCCCCGACGAGTCACGGACCCCGGACAAGACCACCCTCGCCGTCGTGCAGCTGGGAGCCGCCACGGTCGCCCGGATGACCCTGGAGCCCGGCTGGCGGTGGTCCGAGTGCGTCAAGCCCGTCGCCGGCACCGAGAGCTGCCAGGCGGCTCACCTGGGCTACCTCGTATCCGGCCGCATGCACGTCGTCGCCGACGACGGCACCGAGGCCGACCTCAGCCCCGGTGACACCTATCGCATCGCCCCCGGACACGACGCCTGGGTGCTCGGGGACGAGCAGGTCGTCGGGCTGGAGTTCGAGTCGAAGACCGCCGAGACCTACGCCCGGAGCTGACCGCGAGTCGGTCTCGGCCGAGTCGGAACAGTTCTCACGGCAGGAGTCGCCGGAGCAATCCGGGTCGCTGTCTGTGCGGTGCGCGCAGAATCGGGACCTACCCTTCTCGGCGACGATGACGATTCCGGAGGTTCGACCATGGCGCTCTACCTGACCCGGTTCAGCTATACGCCCGAAACCTGGGCGAGGTTGTCGCAGCAACCGGAGGATCGACGCGAAGCGGCTCGCACGTACATCGAGGCGGTGGGTGGAAAGCTCCACGGGTTCTGGTACGCGTTCGGTGAATATGACGCCTACAACCTGTGGGAGGCGCCGGACAACGTGTCCATGGCTGCCGTTGCGCTGGCGATCTCGGGAGGCGGCGCGCTCAGCAGGTACGAAACGACCGTCTTGCTCACGGTCGAGGAGACGATGGACGCGATGCAGCGCGCACAAGGAATCCGGTACCGCCCACCGGGAGCGTGACGGGAGCGACAGAGCGCTCGCGAGCTGCACGATGTTGTCCGAGCGGTCGGGTGCTCCGCGACCGGACGGTGGTGGCAGGGTCCGGTACGGCTTGCATGTGAGGCCGGCCCGACGGACTCGGCCGGGGCCAGTTCGCAGTCGCGGCGCCTGACCGAATTGGCGCGCAGTACGCAGCTGGCCCCGGCTTGTTGGTCCGGGTGGGGTCAGGCGCCGGCCGCGGCCGGCATCGCCCCGATCTGGCTGAGGAACGCGATGTCGTCCAGCCGGTTCCAGCGCTCCGCGACGCGGTCGTCGCGGAAGCGCAGGATGGTGATCCCGTCGACCTCGATGCGGGCGCCGCTGGCGGATACCCCGAACAGCTCATGGGTGTGGGTGCCGGTGAGGGCGAACCGCACCGCGACCCGGTCCTGGTCGGTGAGCAGGTCCAGGGCGGCGATGGTGGCGTCGGGCATGCCGGTCTGCAGGGCCCGGAAGAACTCGCTGATGCCGTCCCGGTCGGCAGGGACGTCCGGGGGGAAGCCGTGGAACGTCGCGTCGGGGTGGTAGAGGGTGGTGACGTAGCCGTCGACGTCGCCTGCGTTGAGCAGTCCGACGGCCGTGGCGATGGTGGTGCTGTGGTTGCGCATGCCGGCGACGGTGTCAGGACGGTGTTCCTCAAACGGGCCGGGCTTGCCGCAATCACGGCGACGCGCCAGCCTCTCTCCCGGGCGGTGGCGGCGAGCTCACGGCACAGGGTTGATTCTTCCCCATACCGGGCGCGCCACGGACGATCAGCGCGGACGGCCCGTCCGCTGTGGCGGCCCCGCCCAGGGCCGCGGTCAGGCGAGCCAACTCCGCTTGGCGGCCCACCATGGCCGAGGTAGTAGGTGGCAAGCCGGCGACACACTCCTCGTACAGCGCTCGGCTCTTCGGCGACGGCGCCAGCCCGAGCTGGCGCTCCAGGTTCGTGCGCAGCCGGCCGTACCAGCGGATCGCCGTGTGCGGGGCATCGACGTTCAGCGCAGCTCGCATCAGCTTGCGGTACGCCTGCTCGTCGGCGGGTTCGACCGAGATGAGCCGCTCCCACTGCTCACCGAGTCGCAACAGGGCGACCAGGAGTGAGCGCACCCGGTTCCGCGGTTCCTGGGCCCACTCTGCATAGAGGAGATCGGGCAGCACGTCCCCCGTGTAGCTCGCCGCCAGAGCCGCCGCGGCCGCACGATCCCCGGATCGCAGAGTCGTCCGAGCCTGACGCTCGAACACTGCGGCGTCGGTGTCGACGACGAAGTCCGGGAACAGGGCCACCCGACCACCGGCCAGCCACACCGCGCGCTCGGAACCGAGCGCCTGCCGGGCGAAATGGGCGGCCTTTCGCAGGTTCGCCGCGCCGGCCGCGGGCGACGGATGCGGCCACAGCGCCTCGATCACATGGTCGCGCACCAGCCGATGGCCCTCCGACAGCGCCAGCAGGGCAACGAGCTCGGCGGACCGGCGAGTAGGCCAGGCAGCGTCGGTGACCACCAGTGGCCCGGCGGTCATCGCTGCTCCTGACACTGTCGTCCTGTCGCGGAACGATCACCGGTGTCAGCGAACGTACGGGGGATTTCGGGTCGGGTTCTCCCTACCGGAAGAAGAGGGATCGACCCGCCCGGGAGTGGGCGCTGCCCTATCCCTTCGGCCGCGAGCACCGGCGATATTTACGGGGCGACACCAACTGTCGCACACCGAGAGAAGGAGTGGTTGCCATGTCGAATGTCCAGGAACTCGCGAGGATTCTTCTCGACCTCCGCACCGAGGACGAGGACGCCTTGAGCCAGTGGGCCCGGACGGAGGGCGAGACGTTCGAGGCGTTCGCCTCCGCGTACCTCGCGCCGGCGCGTCCGCCGTGCGGCAAGGGCTGTCACTAGGAGTCCGGATCGCGAGAAGGGACGGCCGATGCACAGCCCGCTGCTGTTCTCGTCGAGCAACCACGAGATGGTCCTCTCGGCGGACTCGAGGGACTTCCAGGTGTGCATCGGCCGTCCGTCCGGGAAGATCGTGCCCGGACGGGCCGTGGTCCTCATCACGCGAGCCGGCGACCAGGAGGCCGACGAGCTCTCCCTGCGCCTCGCGGCACGCAACGTGCCCGTCATCAGGTTCGACAGCGACCGCGTCGGACGTGCCCCCCTGCACTGGGATGTGTCGTCGGGTACGTGCGCGTTCGACGGTGGCGTCTTCGTCCCGACGGTGTGCTGGGTCCGCTCGTTCTACCGGTCCTCGATCGCGGCCACCGGCGACGACGCCGCTGACGCGTACGTGACCGACAATTGGGCCGCGATCGCGGCGGCGATGGCCGAGGACCCGGGCAGCGACACCATCAATGGCGACGCGGACATGTCCCGACCGGGGGTGCTTGCCCAGCTCGCCGCTGCCGTCCAGGCCGGCCTTCGCGTGCCGAGGAGCGTGGTCACGACCGATCTCGCCCACGCTGCCCGCAGCATGCCCGGCGACGGTGACCTCATCGTGAAGACGCTCGCTGACCACTTCGTCGAGGTTGTTCCCGGCCGCCTCGTCGCCGTCCTTCCCCGCCGCGTGGCCCGGCGAGACCTGGCCGACCGGGCGGCCGAGCCGGCGCCCGTCCTGGTGCAGGAGTTCGTCGCCTCGACGCGAGAGCTGCGCATCTACGGCGTCGGCGATCAGCTCTTCGCCTTCGAGGTGGTCAAGACCTCGCCGGAGGCGCCGTGGACCGAGCCCGACAGCGTCACTGTCCGCCCGACCGCGGTGCCGGCACACCTGCGCCGCCCGCTCCACCGGCTCATGTCCCGCATGCGGCTCGACGTCGGAGCGTTCGACGTGCTGGAAACCGCCGACGGGCCGGTCTTCCTCGAGGTCAACCCCACAGGGGACTGGCTGAGCTTCGAGTCGCGCGCCGGGGTCGCCACGGTGACCGAGGCGGTGGTCGACCTGCTCACAGATCGCTTCACCCACGACGCATCACCTCCTGAGGGGAGCAACCCATGAAGGTCAAGGTCGCCGAGTGCGCCACCCTGTTCTGGCACGGCGGGAAGCTCGTCTGGGACGACGCGCTGAATCACCGCCAGCTGGCCCTGACCGCCGCGAGCGAGGGTCTGCTGCGCACCTTCGCGACCTGGCGCGAGCTCGACGACGTGGAGCTGGGTCCCGAGCAGCTGGCCGTCACGGCCCGGCTGATCGACGCCGGCGTGCTGCTCGAATGGGGCTCGCCCGCGCACGAGAACGAGGTGCAGGTCCTCGCCGACTGGCAGCCGTGGGGCGTCGCCGCCCGCCAGTACCACTTCGCCACCCGCACCCTGTCCACGACCGCCTACCTCTCGGAGGAGGACGGCGACGCGCAGCTGGAGGACAAGGCCAGATACGCGCCGCCGCCGCCGCCGTTCAAGACCTACCCGGACGCGCCGACCGTCGCGCTGGCCGCCGATCCGCCCGCCTCGGACGGATGGAAGCACCCCGACGTCGTCGACGCCCTGCGTTCCCGCCGGTCGGTCCGCGAGTTCGCACCGCGCGCCGTCGGTCTCGGCCAGCTCACCGCGCTCCTGCAACTCGGCGGCGGGATCGTCGAGCGCCGCGACGACTCCCTCTACGGGACGGTCGTGTTCAAGGCGAGCCCCTCGGCCGGCGCCCGGACCCCATCGAGATCTACGCGATCGTCCGCGACGTGGACGGTGTCGAGGCGGGGCTGTACCACTTCTCGCCCGGCACCGACGCGCTCGAGAAGGTCGGCCAGCTGCCCTCGCACGACGCGCAGGCAGCCGCCCTCGGGGGTCAGCCCTGGCTGCGGGAGGCGCCGGTAATCCTCGTCTACAGCGCCGTCATCGCCCGCACCCAGTGGCGCTACCAGTCCGGGCGGGCGTTGCGCGACGTGCTGATCGGGCTCGGCCACGTCAGCCAGACCGTGTTGATCACGGCAGCGGCGATGGGGCTCGGCGCGACCGTCGTCACCGCGGTGTCCGACGACGACCTGGAGACGATGTTCGGGCTCGACCACCGCGCCGAGCCGGTACTCGCGGTCGCCGCTGTCGGTGTCCCCGCGGCGGAGCCCGTGACCGATCCAAGCCCCCCGCGATGAACATGAGGCTGACGGGCCGACGTGACTTCCGTCTGCTGTGGTTGGGCCAGGCCGTGTCGCAGCTCGGAAGTCGCGGGTTCCACGTCGCCTACATGCTGTGGGCCATCGCGACCACGGGGTCCGCCACTCAGGCGGGCGTGGCCGGCACCGTGATGTTGGGCGCGTCGACGCTGGTGCAACTCCCGGCCGGATGGCTCGCCGACCGCCTCGACCGGCGCCGGTTGATGATCGGGTGCGACGTGGCCTCCGGCGCCGCGACCCTGTCGCTCGCCGCCGCCGCCTTCGCCGACAGGTACTCGCTGACGCATCTCGTGGTGGCCGGGGCGATCCTCGGCGTGGGGTGGGGTACCCGCGGCACCGCCGAGGCGGTCTCGCTGCCCCAGGTGGTCACCGCGGACGAGGTGCCCGACGCGGTGGCCCTGACCGAAGCCCGGAGCCACGGCGTGGGACTTGCGGGCCCGCCGCTGGGCGCCGCCCTGTTCTCGATCGCCCGGGGCCTGCCCTTCCTCTTCGACGCGCTCTCCTACCTGTTCGCCGCGGTGTGCACGGTGTTGATCCGCACGCCGCTGAGCACGGCAGCTCCTCCCGTCGAGCGGCACCCCCTCCAGGAGATCGGAGCCGGCCTGGCCGCGTTCTGGCGCCAGCGCTTCGTCCGCGTGACGGCGGCGTTCACGGCGATGAACGAGCTCGTTGTCGCGTCGATGGCGCTGCTGATCATCGTCCAGCTCCGCGACTCGGGTTCGTCACCCCTGGCCACCGGTCTCGTCTTCGCGTTCGGCAGCCTCGGTGGGCTGGCCGGGGCGATGGTGACGCCCCGACTCCGACGGGTCGTCTCCCCGCGCTCGCTGCTCGTCGCCCTGCCCGCCGTCGGCGCGGGGACCGTGCTCACCGTCCAGGCGACGACGGCCACCTGGGCGATCGGCGCCGCCTTCGGCGTCCTCATGATGGTGATGGCGGTCTGGGACGCGTTCCTGGGCGGTCGATGGCTGGCCGTGACCGATGCGGCCGTCCGCGGGCGCGTGTTCTCGACGGCCGGGCTCGTGGCGACGGTCCCGGCGATCGGCGCCCCCCTCGGGAGCGGCGTGGTGCTCGAGGGCCTCGGCCTGCAGGCCTGCGCCCTGATCCTGGCCGGGATAATGGTGGCGGTCGCTCTCCTGGCCTGCGTCAGCGCGCGCGTGCGGGAGCACTCTTGCCGCCAGCGGCTCGAGCAGCGTGTCCAGCGGTGAGCGCGAAGACCTTGCGCCCTCGACCCGAGTTTGAGGTCGTCCTGATCCACCACTCGGACCGGATCTTCAAAATACTGCGCTATCCGCTGGATGGTGGCATCGCCTTGAAAAGAGGATGGTCAGTAACTGAACACTGTGGCAGCTTCGCCGCCGATCCACTCGAACATCGGTATGGTACCCGCGAGTTCGGCGTGATCCACCAGGCCGGCAGCATCGAGCTTGCGCGCGTTGAAGCATATCGGGCACACGAGCAGCCGGCCGCCAGCGGCCGCGAACCGTTCGGCAAGGTCAGGCAGCGGTGGGCAACCGTCGCATGCAATTCCCACCATGCCGTCGACCAATCCCAGGCGCACGGCTTCCTTGGTCACGAACATCCGCACCGGCTGGCCCCTCTCGGAGGCTGCCACCCCAACCAGGAATGCGATTGTCACCCGCTCGGCATCCTCGAGCCCGGAGGCCAGGTTCACCACGACTTTGTCACTCATCGCTGGCCCCTCCAACCGATGGTGCGCGGCGGTGGCCGGTGCACATCAAGTGCAGCCAGCTGATGCCGGTGTCGTCGACATCGTAGTACGCCCGCTGCTCGAAGATGAGTTGCTCGCCGGCCGGGTTGTGCCAGAGCACTCGGTAGCCGACGTACTGTCGATCGACGATCGTGGCGGTGTCGAGCGCCTGCAGCTCGTCGATAGCACCGCTCGGGAACCAGCCCGCGAGCAGTTCCATGACCTCGTCCCTGTCGCCGAGCTCGACGACGCGCTGTGGCAGCAGCGCGCGGAAGGCGATGTGGGGGGCGAGCAGTGTCCGCGCGGTGTCGAGGTCGTTCGCAACGAGCGCGTGCACAAGCTCGGTGCCGAGTGTCGTGGTCCGCGCGGCGACTGTGCTCATCGGGCCAGCTCCTCGACGACACCGCTCGGTGCGACCAGGGGGGCCCGCATCTCGCGGGCAAGCCCGCGACGTCTCCACTCGGGCAGCCGGTCGAGGTCGATGAATCGTGAAAGGACGGCGTTTGGTGGCGCAGCGACGTGCGCTGTGTCAGACCACATCTGGTTCATGGCCGGGACGCTAGGTTCACACGCGACCGCGGTCATGAGGAGTTCTCCTCATCGATCGATGGGTTCGAGGCTCCGCAGCAGCCCGTGCTGCATCGCGAACAGCGCAGCACCGGCCCGGGTGGTCGCACCGATCTTGGTGTAAATCCGTTCGATGTGATTGCCGGCCGTTTTCGGTGTGATGCCCAGCTGGTGGGCGATTCGCCGGGTGGAGGCCGCCCTCGCCACCACCATCAGGACCTCGACCTCCCGCGGGGTGAGTCCGGCCGGCCCGCCCGCGGCGTGGCGGGCTCGGTGCCCCGCGCTGTCCAGCACCGCCTCGATGGCCCCTCGGTCCAACCGCTCGGCGCGGCCCTCGGCGCGCAGCTCGCGAGCGGCCTCGTCGGGGGGACGGGCAGGGCGGTGCGGCCGAGCCTCGATCATTGCGTGGTAGCAGTCGGCGGCGGCGAGTAGCCGGGCGGGCGCCGGGATCATCGGGGCCTGCAGCCCGCGGTGGTAACCCGAGCCGTCCAGCCGCTCGTGGGCCAGGGACGCGACGACAGCCAGCTCCGCGAGCGTCGGCACCCGGCGAAGCATCCGGTCGGTGTAATAGGCGTGCAGCTCGACGCGCTCGCGCTCCAGCGCGGTGAGCGGCCCGGGCTTGTCCCAGATGGTGTTGGGCACCCCGGACCGGCCGAGGTCGTGCACCAACCCGGCCCGGCGAACGGTCTGCACCTCCTCGCCGGGATGTCCGGCGCGCCGGGCGGCGGCAGCGGCCAAGTCGGCGACTCCACGGGAGTGACCCGCGAAATGCGGAGACTTGAGGTCGACGAAGTCGGCCAAGGCCTCGAGCGCCTCGTCCAGTTCGGCCCCGCTCAGGACGCGGGTGGCTGGGTCGGCATCGGTCAGCTCGCGCCAGCTCGAGTCGATCGGCAGGTCGTCGAGCAGCTCGGGGCCGTGCCGTACGAACTCGGCCACCACGTGGGGGTCGAGCGAGCTTCCGCTGCGCTGGCGAACGAGGTCCAGCGCGGCCGGCACCCCGCCGTAGCGGTGGTGCACCTCGACCAGATCGGCGAGCTGCACGAGGCGGGTCGGGAGGGCGATCGCTTCGCCTCCCACCCCTGAGGGGGTTCCATGGCCGTCCCAGCGGGCGAATATCTGCGTCAGGCACGCGCGCAGCCGCTCGCTGAGTCCGAGCCGCGCTGCCAACTGCCCCGTGACCTCGCAGTGCGCGATCAGCGTCTGTGCCACCTGGTTGCCCGCAGTCACCAGCAGCTTCCCGGCGACCCGTGCCCGGCGCAGTGGTGAACCGCCGCCGCCGGCGCGGCGAAGCAGGTAGCCGAGCAGTGCTGGACTGCTCATCTCCACGCCGTACACCCCGGCCCGCAGCTCCAGATCGTCACCGAAAAGGGCCGCGGTCTCGTGCGAGTCGGCGGTACAGCCGACCCAAGCCAGCAGCGCGAGGTAGTAGGTGTCTTCCCGGTCGAGGGGGGCCAACCCCATACGCTCGGCCAGCCGAACGGCGATGAGACAGGACCTCGTCACGTGCTCCATGGGCTGACCCAGACCGAGGTCGGCCGACAGTGACAGCATGCCCAGGAGCTCGGCAACCGACACCGTTGCACTGTCGCGCCCGGCGTCGCCCACGGGCGGGAGTGTAAGGCGCAGGCCGCCGATCAGCCGATTTCTCTGGGCCCTTCGCCAGAGACGACGACGCGACCTTCCGGTGCTCTACCGGTTAGCCCGCCGGCCGACGGGCCGACCAGGTGGTGCACCGGAGGCACGGATGTTGATCCAGAACCTACGGTCCGATTCGAGGGTGTTGACGGTCCACTCTGATGCGCATCGATCTGGTCGGGAAGCGAGACACACTGCCGATCTGCTCATCAACATCTGCGGTCGCGCTGCGGGCGGCCTGCTCGTACCGCTCGTCCGCGGCCCGGTCTAGGGGGTGACGGCCCGTGGGTCCGGCTCGATGTTGGCGTTACGGTGGAAGACGTTCCGCGGATCGTAGGCCGCTTTGATCCGAGCGAGCCGCTCGTACTTGGTCGGGCCGTACGTGGCTCGGACGCGGTCGGGCTCGTAGTCAGTCATGAAGTTCACGTAGCTTCCGCCGTCGGCGGCGAACGGGAGCAGCGCCTCCCACATGGACCCGGACCCATGCCCGGTCCGTGGCCATACCGTCCGGGTCGAGGGCGACGGCGTCGATGTTGACCGCGAAGCGAGAGCTGCGCCGGCCGCCGAAAGCGGTGGCGTCGGTCGTCGATGTCGGCGAACGCTCCACCCAGTGGGAAGATCGGGAGAAGGCTCAGAGGGGAGCTCTTGGCGGGCAAGTGGTCGGCGAGGACGTCGATGGCTGTGTCGCTGAGCTCGTCGAGGAAGAGTGCCTTGTTGTAGGCGTGGGCCACGCCGTAGACGTGGGCGAGCACGCCTTCCGCGCTCCGAGCGGGAGCGGTCCACGGTCAGTCGCTCGAGCCCCGCGAGCCTCCTTCCACTGATTGCCCGGCGAGTTCGCCGCCACGGTGCGATGTCCGGCTCGTGACCTTGTCGCGGAGGAGCTCGGCGAGCAGGGTCGGGGGTATGGACGAGCAGGAACCGACAGCCGCGTCGCACGTCGTCCGCGTCGGGCGGGAGATCGCGGCGGGCGCTGAACAGATCTTCGAGCTCATCGCCGACCCTGCTCGGCAACCGGACTGGGACGGCAACGCGAACCTCGCGGAGGCCGCGGTCGGGCAGCGCGTCCACGCGGTCGGCGAGGTCTTCACGATGACGCTCACGCAGGGCGGTGTGCGGGAGAACCACGTGGTGGAGTTCGTCGAGGGACGCCGTGTCGCATGGACGCCCGCCGATCCGGGACAGGAGCCGGCAGGACACCTGTGGCGATGGGAGCTCGAGCCGGTGGGGGAGTCGCGCACGCTGGTCACGCACACCTACGACTGGTCGGGACTGACCGACGAGGGGCGCTTCGCCAGGGCCCGGGAGACCACGGCCGACCAACTCGAGGCGTCGCTCGACCGGCTCGCCGAGGTCGCGGAGCGCGCCGACGGTTGACGCTTTCGGCCGCCAGGAGGTCCGCACCCGGCCGCCGGCGACACGCACGGCCCTCCGGGCGCCGGCTCTACACCGGACCGGCCACGCTCGGTGCCGCCGCGAGAGGCGCGACGTTGCACACCGACGCGCGCAGTGGCGAGGTGCCGCTGACGGGATCACTGGGCTGCTGGCTCAGCACCAGGTTGAGGTTGGCGCTGTCGGGGCCGAAGGGTGGGTAGCCGGGCAGGCCGAGCTCGGCGCACGCCTGCCACCAGCCGTGCTGGCCGAACACCACCTGTGGGTCGAGGTTGGTGTTCAGTCTGGCGCGGGCGCGGATGGTGCCGTGCGGTGTGTCGAGCCGGACCCAGTCTCCGCCCGCGATGCCGCGGGCGGCCGCGGTGCCGGGATGCAGTTCGATCTGTGGATCCGGCGCGCCTCGGCGCAGGCTCGCCACGTTGCGGTTCTGGGTCTCGCAGAACCACAACGATTTCGCGCAGCTGAGTATCAGGGGGAAACGACCGGCGAGGTCGGGCCGTGAGTGGGGGCTGATGCCCGGCTCGTCGAACGTCGCCAGCGGTGGGTACCCGCCGTCGAAGAGCACCTCCGAATAGAGCTCGATCTTGCGAGTCGGCGTGGGGAAGCCGCGGGGTGCGCCATCCACCAGGTCGGCGTGCTTGCGATGGCGGGTCTCGAGCGGCACACGGACGCCGGACGGTTCGTCGCGGAGCTGCTCGAGGGTCACGCCGCTCGGCGCGAGCTGGTGGCGGAACCCCGCCTCGATGTCACCGTCGAAGAAGTGCTCGCCCAATCCGAGGCGCACGGCAAGATCGAAGATGATCTGGAGGTCCGAGCGCGCCTCTCCGCGTGCGGGCGCGAGGGGCTGGCGCAGCTGAACCAGCGACTGCGCCGCCGCGCTGATCTCGAACCCGATCCGCAGGGCCGTCGCCTCGAAGGCGTTGGTCACCGGCAGCACGATGTCGGCCTGCTCGGCGGTCGGGTTCATGAACATGTCCGCGTGCACGAAGAAGTCGAGGGAGGCGAGTGCGTCGCGGCCGCGAGCACTGTCGCCGTGCGCCATCACGAGGTTGGCGCCGAAGTTGACCAATCCGCGGGCGCGGTAGGGGTGGCCCTCGAGCGCTGCGGTATAGAAGTCCTCGCCGGTCACGAACTCGAAGCGCGCGGGCCCCAGCGGGCGTTGCGTCACTCCGATGGTCTTGTCGCGCTGTTCGCGGGCGAGCAGGGGGGCGCCGTCGACGGGATTGGTGGGCACCTTGGGGAACGCCACGTTGCCGCCCGGTGCATCGAAGCTCCCGATGAGGGCGTAGAGCTGGTTCACCGCACGCGTGATCTGCGTCGTGCCGCTGTGCTGCTCGAGGCCGGACCAGGTGTAGAAGGCGAGCGGTCGCGATTCCCAGAGCGTGCGTGCGGCGCGCTCGATGTCGGCGGCGGGGACCGTGGTGATCTCCTCGGCGACAGCAGGCTCCATCGCGCGGCACTGTGCGGCGACGAGGTCGAACGCGGGCCGGCAGGTCACCGGTCCGCTCGTCGTCGTGACCTGGTGTGTGCCGAAGAGCGCAAGCCGATCCTCGTCCGTCGCGTACCGGCCGTGCGCGGGGTCGTACGTGGTGGGCGCGCCCCGGTCCTGGTCCCACGCGACGTAGTGGTCCGGGTCGCCCTCGGCGGCGACCTCGCTCCCGCGCAGGAGGCGGCCGGTGTCGGTGCGCACGAGAAGGGGTGCGTTGGTCCAGCGGCGGACGAAGTCCTCGTCGTACCAGCCGTGCTCGATCATGACGTGGGTGAGCGAGAGCGCCAGCGCGGCGTCGGTGCCAGGACGGACGCGCAGCCAGTGGTCCGCTTTCGTCGCCAGACCCGCGCGTCGGGGGTCGACGACGACCAGGCGCGCGCCTCGCCGTAGCGCGGCGACCGTGCTCGTCGCGTGCGCGAGACGGGCGATCGAGGGGTTGTATCCCCAGAAGAGAATGCACCCCGCGTCATCGAGATCCGGCATGTAGCCGCCCGGCACCGGCAACCCGTAGGTGTAGAGCGAGGCCAGGGACCGGCCCCACCCGCACAGCTCCATCGACATGCACATGTTCGGGCTGCCGAACGCCCGTCTCAGCCGCACCAGCCAGTCGACCGAGTCGGACATCGCCGAGGTCGAGGGCGAGGCGCTGCCGAACACGACGGACTCCGGGCCGTGATCACGCGCAAGGGCACCGAGCCGGCCCGCCACCGCGTCGAGGGCCTCGTCCCAGGTGATGCGCTGCCAGCCCGGGTCACCGGCACCCTTGGGATTCGTCCGCCGGAGCGGATGGAGCAGCCGCTCGGGGTGTCTCACCATCTCCGGCGCGGCCTTGCCCTTCACGCACAGCGCCCGGCCCGTCGGGTGCTCGGGGTCGGGCCGCAGTGCGATGAACTCGTCGTCGCGGACCGTGGCCGTCGCACCACACCGTGACACGCACAGCGGGCAGAACGTCGCGACCTCTCTGGTCGGCTCATCGCGCCCCATATGCGCTCCTGCCCTGAGCCCGCTGCGGGACGTCCGTGACGGGCTGAGAGCGGCATTGTCGACCCACCGACACCGGCGATCCATCGGCCGAGCCGAACTTCCCCCGTCCGGCCCAGGGGTTCACGGGGCCGCCGAGCGCCGCGGCGGTCCCGATCAGGAGGTCGGGTCCCGGGGGTTGATGCGGCTCACGATCAGCGGGTCGACCGGGGTGTAGGGGAACGACGGCAGATCCTTCTCCCGGAGCCCGAAGCTCGCGGCGAGCACTTCACGAGAGAACGCGGAGGCGGTGGCGCGGTAGCCGATGTCGCCGGGCGTGGGCTGGTCGAAGAAGATCAGGAAGTGGAAGTCCCCCTCGCCGAGGACCTCGATGTGGTGGGGATAGGCGCGCGGGACGAAGTAGACGTTCCCCTCCTCCAGCAGGAATTCGTCGAGGGTGCCGTCCGGGTCGAGGACGCGCATGCGGGCGCGGCCGCGGTGCACGTACCCCAGCTCCGCGGTCACGGGATGCCAATGCGGCTCTCTCATCCCGTTCTCCCGGACGCGCAGCGAGTACATCGACAGGTCGTCCAGCGCGGCCCAGAACTGCTTGCGCGCGAGCCGGGCATCGCCGTAGCTGTAGGACAGGGGTGGGTTCTGCCCTTCGACGTCGAACAGGCGGGCGTTGGGCAGGCCGGCGGAGGCGGGGATGCTGGGCGGGCCCTCGCGCCGGACGATCTGGGACGACCCGTGGCGGTCGAAGACGTCGAAGGCCGACGCCGCGAGGTCGTAGGTGTTGCCGAGGACGTTGTCGGTCATCGCGCTGAAGCTGTCCTGCAGCGAGAAATGCCGCGGACGTTCGCTGCGCAGCGCCGCGATCACCACGGCCTCGTCCGCGCCGACATTCTCGATGTGATACACGGCTCCGGACTCGACGTGGTACATCTGGCCCGGCGTCACCACGAAGGTCGAGAAGCTGTCGGCGTTGCCGAGCATCGACACGAGCACGGTGCCCGAGACGACGTACGCGATCTGATTCGCGTTCACGTTCCACTGCGGTTCCCGGATCGCACCGGGCGCCAGGACGATCCGCTTGATCGACATACCGTCCAGGATCGGTAGCGACTCGGACGTCAGTTGCGCGATGCTCCCCGACTCGTTCTCGAAGACGGTGCCCTGAGTGAACAGCGACCCGACGTGCACCGACATCGTGCGCCTCATTCCTTCCCGGGAACCGGCTGCGCCGCTCGCGGGCGACCGTACATGTCGGGTGCTCAGCCCCCCAGGGCGTGCAGACGTCGGGTGAGGTGTTCGCGTTCGGTGAGGTTCTCGGTGAGCATCAGCGCCTCGTGGAAGGCGGTGCGGGCTTCGTGGGTGCGCCCGAGTCGGTGCAGGAAGTCGCCGCGGGCCGCGGGGAGGTAGCCGTAGCCGGCGAGTTGGGGCTCGGCGGTCAGACGGTCGAGGGCCTCCAGGCCGACGGCGGGTCCGTCGGCGAAACCCAGGGCGACGGCTCGGTTGAGCGCGACGACCGGTGAGGGCCAGAGCTGGATGAGCAGGTCGTAGAGCCCGACGATCTCGTTCCAGTCGGTGTCGGTCCAGCTGGGGGCCTCGTCGTGGACCGCGGAGATGGCGGCCATGAGGGCGAACCGTCCGGGCGGGTGGCGCCGCAGCGCATCGCGGACCAGGGCCACACCCTCCTCGATCGCGGCGCGGTCCCATTGCCGACGGTCCTGGTCGGGGAGCAGGACCTGCTCTCCGTGATGGTCGAGGCGGGCGTGGCTGCGGGCGTCGGTGAGCAGGAGCAGGGCGAGCAACCCGGTGACGTCGGGGTCGTCGGGCTGCAGGGTGTGCAGCATGCGCGCGAGGTCGCGTGCGCGTTCGACGAGGTCACGCCGGATGAGGGCCGCGCCGGCCGGGGCGGCGTGGCCGGTGGTGAACAGCAGGTGCACCACCTCGCAGACCGCCTGCAGCCGGGCCGGGAGTTCCTCGCGGGGCGGGAGGCGGTAGGGAATCCGCGCGGCCGAGATCTTCTTCTTGGCCCGGGTGATCCGGGCCGCCATGGTCGACTCGCTGATCAGGAAGGCATGGGCGACCTCCGGGGTCGACAGCCCGCACAGGAGGCGCAGGGTGAGGGCGACCTGCGCGTCGCGGGCCAGTGTGGGGTGGCAGCAGATGAACACGAGGCGGAGGCGGTCGTCGGCGATGTCCGTCTGGTCGTCCTCGGCGGCGGGCGCGGCGCCCGGGTCGGCGTCCGTGTCGATGTCGCTGACGAGGAGCAGGGGCAGCGAGCGCGCGGCGGTCGCCTGTCGTCGGCGCAGGTCCAGCGCCCGGCGCCGGGCGGTGGTGGTCAGCCAGGCACCGGGGCTGCGGGGCACGCCCTCGGCGGCCCAGGCGGTGAGCGCCTTGGCGTAGGCGTCCTGCACGCATTCCTCGGCGAGGTCGAGGTCGCCGGTGACGCGCACCGTCGCGGCGAGCACGAAGGCCCACTCGCGGCGGTGCGCGTCGGCAACGGCGGCGCCCACATGGGGATCACCGGTCATCTCGGCGTCGGTCAGGCGAACGTCATGATCGGCCGAACCTCCACCCCGCCGGCGACCGTGGGCACGTCGCGGGCGATCGCCATGGCCGCCTCGAGGTCGGCGGCCTCGACGACGTAGTAGCCGCCGAGCGCCTCCTTGGTCTCGGCGAAGGGGGCGTCGGTCACGGTGAGCCCACCGGCGCCGTCGGGCCGGATCGACGTGGCGGTCGAGGTCGGCTGGAGGGCGTTCCCGCCGCGCAGAGCGGCTTCGTGCTGGGCCGCGAACTGCTGGTGCCCGGCCATCAGCCGGCCCCAGTCCTCGGGCGTCCCGGCGGTTTCGTTGTCGTAGATCAGGATCAGGTACTCGGACACGGTCGTCGCTCCTCAGGTGGCCTGGCCCCTCCGGAGTGGGGGCTCATCTCTTCGACGCGCGAGCACGTCGAAATCGACAGCGGCGCCGTCACGACGTGGGTCCAGAATTCTCGGCACAGGGGCGCCCGGCCGTCGGTCGCGGCGCCGATCCCGGCCGCGCCCACTCGGCAGGCCTCTGAGCTGCAACGATGGTACCGGGAGCCGGCGGGTCGAGGCGACCGTCGTGTCGTGGCCGTGCGGAGGTGGACCGATGGACCTCGGCGTGCATCTGCCACTCGCGGATCTGGGCCAGGGGCTCCCGTCCGGTCGCGACCTGCGGAGCTACGCCTCGCTCGCGGCGGAGCTGGGCTTCACCGCCCTCGCCGCCAACGACCACCTCGTGTGGCGTACCCCGTGGCTCGACGGACCGACCGCGCTGGCCGCCGTCTGCGGCGTCACCGGTGGGCTGCGCCTGGTGACCAGCGTCGCCCTACCGGTGATCCGCCATCCGGTCGTGCTCGCCAAGGGGCTGGCGTCGTTGGCGGCTCTGGCCGAGGGCCCGGTGGTCGCGGGGCTGGGCCCGGGATCGTCGCGGGTGGATCACGATCTGGTCGGGGTGCCGTTCGAGGACCGGTGGGCGCGTTTCGACGAGGCCCTGCGGCTGGTCCGCGCGCTGCTCGCCGGGGAGCCCGTCCCGGACGGGCGCTTCTACGCGGTGGGGGGTGCCCGACTGGCCCCGTCGGGGGGCGCGGTCTCGGTGTGGTCGGCCAGCTGGGGTTCCCCGGCGCGGCTGCGGGCGGTGGCCCGCGACGCCGACGGGTGGCTGGCCTCGGCCTACAACACCCAACCCGCGAGCTTCCGGGCGGCGCGGGCCGAGCTCGACACCCAACTCCGCGCCGACGGCCGCGATCCCGCCACCTTCGGCGACCTGGTCGCCACCACCTGGCTGCACGTCACCGACGACCGGGCCGACGCGCGCCGGCTGATCGGCGAGCTTCTCGCGCCGCTGCTCGGACGCGACCCCGAGAACCTGGCCGCGCACCTGCCGATCGGGTCGCCCGAGCACTGCGCGCGCGTGCTCTCCGACTACGCGGCCGCCGGTGCCGGCACGGTGCTGCTCTGGCCCCTGCGCGATCCGCTCCGGCAACTCGAGCTCGTGGCCGAACGCATCCGGCCCCTCGTCGTCGGCTGATCCGACGCCGCGGCTACGAGGCGGGCACCGACTTCGACTGCTCCACGGCGAGCCGGTCCACCAGGTCGTTCATCTCGTCGCCCGCGTGGCCCTTGGTCCACCGGAAGGAGACGTCGCCGCGGGAGTTCACGAGGGTGATCAGTGGCTCCCACAGGTCGCGGCTGACCACCGGCTTGCGGGCGCTGGTCGTCCAGTCCCGCGCCAGCCATCCCTTCCACCACCCGTCGCGGAAGCAGTTCACGACGTAGGTCGAGTCGCTCACGACGACGAGCGGACCGTCGAGCGCGCGCACCGCCTCGAGGGCGGCCCGGATCTCCATGCGCTGATTGGTGGTGCCGGGCTCGCCGCCGCTGGCCTGCCGACCGTCCCGGGTGGCCCAGGCCCATCCACCGGGTCCCGGGTTGCCCGAGCACGCACCGTCGGTCCACACCTCGAGGGCGCCCTCGGCGGCGGGCATGTCCGGCCGCGCCGCCTTCTTCGTCTTCGCCGGGCCGCCTGCTTTGGCCCTCGTGGGAGCGCCGGAGGTGCCGGGCGCGGTGTCCGCGCATGCCGCGTGCGCCCAACGCTCACCGGACCGCGCGATGGCCTCTCCGGGGCGGACGGGAGAGGCGCAGACCGCGCAGGTGGTGGCGTACTTCGCGGTCATCGGCACCGGACCATCGTAATTCGGCACCTCCCCCTCTCCGTGGCTCGGTCGGCGTCCGGCGCCAGGATCTTCAGCTCGGCCAGGCCGCGGTCTGGCCGGTCACCGAGATCACGAACACGATGTCGGCGACCCGCCCCTCCTTGAACGCGAGCTGGAGCTCCTCGTCGAGGGCGAGCTCCCACTCACCCACGGGCGATCGTCGGAGCAGGGTGCGCCAGGGGCGACCGTTGTTCCGGCGGGTGCTGATGAGGCCGTCGGCGGCGGTGGCCGGGCCCTCGCCGGAGACGGGCTCCCCCTTCGTCGGGGTCAGTCTGAGCTCTTCGACCGTGACGGCCACCGGCTCGTCGTCGATGCCGGCCGCGAACAGGAGAATCTGCTCGAGCCGGAGGCCCTCGAGATTGGCGGGGAAGTCGGTGCGGACGGTGCCCAGACTGATCCGCATGGGGGTGGGGGACTGGTCCGGGTTGTGCAGGTCGTACCACTGGTCGGGGAAATCGTGGCGGACGCTGAATGCGCGTTCGACCGATGCCCGCGTGTCGAAGGAACGGATGACCTGGTCGCGCAGGACGGCGCTGTCGAGGGCGGTGTAGTCGACCGTGAGGAGGACGTCGATCATGGTCCGGAAGTCGAAGGGGTTCGCCGGCCTCGGGAGCCGCAGTTGCCAGATCGTGTCGACGCCGATGCCTTCGAACGGCGTGCGGAGCGTGGGTTGGGCGTCGAGCTCGAACACCCCGGTCGCGTCCCGGGGGGACGAGAGCGCGACCGACTCCGGCCCGTGGGGGACGACGACGGTGTCGAAGCCGCCGTCCCCGAGGACGACGACCCGTGAGGTCGCCCCGCAGGTCAGGGTGGCTCGGATGCCCTCGGTGGGTGGCACCAGCGCGACGACCGACGTCCGGACGCGACTGACGAGCCGGGCGTGGTGGCCGGGGAAGTCGCGGTCGAAGAGCTCGGTGGGGGTGGCGAACACCAGCAGCCCCGTCTGCTGGAAGCGGAGGAAGGCCACCGGGTCGAGCGTGGCCAGGGACAGCGTCCTGGTCAGCTGCATGCGACGTCGGTCCGTGGTGAAGGCGTACTGGTCGAGCTGCGCGAGGTCGCGCTGGAGCTGCTCGGCCCCGGTCATCCCGCGCCGATCCGGGCCGCCGGGCGCGGTGTCGTTGCGGGGCTCCCAGTAGTCGGCCCGGATGAAGGCGGGCAACCGCTCCTGGCGTTCGAATCGCAGCTGCTGCTCGGCGAGCTGCGCGATGACCGTGGCCTGTTGCAGGAACGTCCGGTAGACCTCGCCCAGGACGCTGCTCATCCAGTCGAACAGCTCGGCGTTGGTGAATTTCCGGGCGAGGAAATCCAGCGTGGTGCGGGTGTTCTCCAGCTGCACCTCCGCGATCTGCTTCTCCTGGTCGACGACGTCGAGGTGCAGCGTCGCCTGGGCGATCTGCTGGTCGACGATCAGCAGATCCTGCGCGGCGAGGGCGAGCTGCGCCCGCCACTCCTGCTCGCGCCGCTCGAAACCGGCCTTGGCCGAGGCCGCCGAACCGGCGGCCCCGAGGACGTTGCCCAGGACCGCCCCCGGCGAGACCGCGATGCCGGGAAGGCTCGCCGCGGCGCTGAGGAGCGTGGCCGCGACCGCGGCCTGCTCCCAGCCGGAGACGCCCTCGTCGACGAGCTCCTGGAGATGGTCGCGCTGGACGACGGCCCGGCTGCGCCCGAGCTCGGCCGCGACGACGCCGGACCGCGCCTCCTCCACCCGCAGGGACTGCAGGGTGACACCCGCCGCGGACACCGCGATGTCCTGCTCGGCCCGCAGCAGGTTGTACTCCTCGGCATCGGCCTTCTCCAGCGCCGAGAGGTACGACGCCTCGATCTGCTGGGCCGTCGCTGCCAATCGCCCGGCCCGGTCGACCAGCGTGGCGTAGCGGAAGGGTGTGGGGCGACGGGAGCTGCTGCGCTCCAGGCCCAGGGCGTTCAGACCGCGGCGCAGGTTGCGCAGGCCGGCCTCGGCCCGGCCGTGTGCGGCCGCCAGCACGGGGTTCTGCGGTAGCTGGGCGCCCTGAGCGGTGACCAGCGGAGCGAGCTCGGGCCGGTCGAGCAGGTCGAGTACCGAGTCGTAGAGCAGGCGGGCCCGGGTCAGGGACTCGGGTGTCTCCCGGACGAACTCGGCGTCGGCGAGACCCAGCAGCACGCGGGCCAGCGACAGGATGACCGCCCGGGTGTGGCTGCGCGGACGGGTCTGCGCGACGTCGTGGGCGTTGAGACCGCTGAGCAGCCAGCTCGTCGACCGGACGAGGCTGGTCAGGTCCTGGCGGTCCTCCAGGACCAGCCCCCGGTAGATGCGGCGCTTGTCCGGCGGGAAGTCGTAGGCGTAGACCGTGCGGATCCAGCTCACTGCGGCCAGGTGCTGACCCGAGTCGACCAGCTGGGCGGCGAGGGCCAGCGGGACGAACATGAACACCTCGGCGAGCCAGACCTTGGTGGTGGAGAACAGGGCGTTGAAGGTCGTCCCGCCGACGGTCACGGGCGCGAACAGGGCGGGGACGCCCGCGCTCGCGGCCGTGGCCAGCAGCTTGTCCCGTCGCTCGGCCAGCTGGGCGTCGGTGAGGAGCTCGGTGATCTGCACGGCGGCGTCGTCGCGCAACGCGGCGGGGAGCTGGGTCGGGAACTCCTGCCGCAGGTCGTTCAGATAGGTGCGGGCCTCGGCCCGGGCCTGGACAGGGGTGAGGTTCGGCGTGGTGCGCAGCCGGCCGGCCAGTGCCCGGAACGACGCGGTGCTGAACCCGGCGACGTCCTGCCCGGCGAGGGGCGGGGTCGACGGGGTCGCGCGCAGCGTGGGCGAGAGCACGTTCTCCGGCCAGACGAACACGGCCATGGCCGCTCGCCAGGTGGCGAAGGTGCCCATCCAGCGCCACTCCTCGTCGAACGAGGACTCGGTGTAGCCGGAGCTCAGTTCGAGCGTCCAGGTGCTCGCCGCCGGGCTCGGGAACTGCCCCACCAGTGGCGAGACCGTCGTCAGGCGTCGGGTGCGCACGGCGAACAGTGCGCTCTGCATGGTGTCCACGGCCTGCTCCCGGCGCGTGGTCGTGGTGGCGCCCGCGCCGAGGTCGAGGAGCAGTTCGTCGCCGAGTCGGTCCCGGACGACCTCGAGACCGGGTCCCGAGGCGCCGGTCGGAGCCGCCAGACCGGCGACTGCGATCAGGTCGTCGCGCAGCGCCCGCAGGGTGGCCGCTTCGGCGTCCCCGACCGCCGCCGTGAACGCCTCCCGCACCGCACCCTCCTCGGCCTCCCGGGCGCGCAGGGTGTCCTCCCAGTTCAGACGGGCCCGGGCGGAGGCGAGGAGATCGCGCAGGCCGTCCAGCGGGGCCGGTCGGGCCGAGGCCAGGAACTGTCCCGGGGCGAGCACGAGCGCCGCGGCCCGTTCCTCCTGGCGCCACGTGGCGAGGAAGTCGCGCCGCTTCCGGACGCCGACCAGGACGGCGACCACGTCGTTCCACTCCGCCTCGCGCACGGCGGCAGAGGTGGCCAGCGCCCCGATCGCGGTCAGTCGCCGGAACCCGGCGCCGTCGAGGTGCAGGGCGGCCACCCGGGCGGTCACGTCGGCACCCGCGCGGGCCGCCGCGACGATCGCGTCCAGCTCGCCGCTCGCGCTCGGCCCGAGGACGCCGCCGACGAGGGCCGCGAACACCCCCGCGTGCGTCGATCCCGGCTGGGCGAGGTGCTGGGAGAGCTGCGTGCGCAGGGCGCCGAGGGCCGCGTCGACCTGCGCGCGCCGGGCCGTCAGCAAGGAGGCCGCGTTGCTGTCGGCGACCACGTCCCCGGCGGTGAGCACGTCGGGATCGACCAGCGCGATGCCGGCCTCCTCGTCCTCCCGCTGCCACCGGCTGCGGAGCGCGACGAGCTGCCGGTCCAGCACCACCGGGACGGCCGCCGTCTCGTAGGGGTCGCGCGTCACGTCGACGACGCCGTACACCTGCTCCAGGACCGCGCCGCTCACCGTGTCGGGGTCCAGCGCGATCGCGTCGAGCTCCCCGACGGAGAGTGACCCCACGCCCAGGCGCTCGGCCAGCGCGGCCCGGAACGCCTCTCCGGCCGCGCGCGCGGAGCGGAGCTCGGCGTCCGAGGTGCCCTGCGCGCGCAGCATCGCGTGGTAGGTGTCCCGCAGGAACCTCCGCTCGGCGCGGTCACGGGCCGCGGTCACGGCCGGCGGCGGGCTCGCCCCCAGACGTTGGGCCAGGTAGCTGCGGAGCGCCTCGACCGCGATGCGGGCCTGCGGGACCGGCGCGGTCGCCACGGCGGCCGTGTCCGGCTGCCGGGCGGTGTCGAACCGCTGGTGGAACGTCGCGGCCAGCAGCTCCGGGGTGATCGAGCCGGTGATGCGCTGGTCGGCGAAGAACAGCAGGTCGCCGAGGTAGTCCGCGGTGCTGGCGGGGTCGAGCGAGCCGAGCTGAAGGGCGGCGTCGACCTCGACCGTCGCGATCGACTCGTTGCCGCGCTGATCGGTGGCGCGGACCCGGATGGTCTGGGCCCCGAGCGGCGGGGTGATCGTGACCGTGGTGCTCCACCGACCCTTGACCGCGATCAGGCCGGCCGCAGCGAACGGCTTGCCCGGTGCGGCCACCTCGACCTTCGCGACGCCGCTCTGCGAGTCCGTGACCGACCCGGTCACCGGCACCGCCTTCTGGGCTCCCGCCTGCTGCCCGGTCAATGGGACCAGCGCGTGCGGTTGGGGCGTGGTGATCGTGATCGTCGGACCGGCGCCGTCGGTGGTCAGCACGATGCTCTCGGACCGGGTGTCGGTCGCGGTGCCGCTCGTACTGGTCCGGAAGGTCATCCGCGCGGTGACGGTGCGCTGCGGCTGCCCACCCGGGACGGGGAGCGTCACCGTCCAGCCGGTCAACGAACTGCCGACCGGGCTCGCGGCCGTGAACGAGCCGTCGCCGAGACGCACCTCCACCTTCGTCACGGGCAGCGGTGTGTCGTCCGCCGGCCCCCCGCCGCCACTGGTGATCCGCACCGCCGTGGCGTTCCCGCTGATCGTGACCGTCGGCCCGTAGGCCGGGCTCCCGCTGGCGGGCGACGTGATGTGCACGCTCGCCCCCACGCTGGTCTGGGTCGTCGCCATCAGGTCTCCGCCTGTCTCGTGTGCGCCCGCGACGGTGCTGCCGCGGTCGGGTTCATCGCTTCTTCGTCGGTTTTCCGGCACGGTTCGTGGCGCCGATCCCGGGGGGAGCGGGGGAGTTGGCGCGGGGGGCGTTGACCGGGGCGGGCGGCTTCGAGAGCGGGAGCGTGAAGGCCTTCAGGAAGGCCGCCATGGACTGCTTGACCGCTGCTTCTGTGGCGAACCACGAGCCGCTCGATGGCAGCGGCATGTCGCCGTACTCGAAGCGCGCCGGGGACGGTGGCGTGGCCGGGCCCTTCCCTGGCTGGACGGCCCTGGGTGCCCTCGCGGCATCGATCTCCGATGCGAGCTCCTTGGAGGTCAGGTTGCCGCCGATGCTCGACCTCGTGTTCGGGTTGGCCGGGCTGGATCCGGACGGAACCCACTGCCCGTTGGTGACCGAGACGAGCCCGTCGATCATCTCCGCGGCGTTGGCCAGAATCTTCATCCGCTTGGGGTCGTTCCAGTTCGCCACGATCTGGGTGACCAGACTCGCCGTGCCGATCGGGTTCTTCCGGAGCTTGTCCAGATTCCCGAAGAATTCCGTCGTCGGGTTCTCCCGGGTCAGGTTGGGGCTGGCCACCGACATCGCGGGCAGGACGGGGGCCATCGGGTCGAACGGCGCGGGGAGTTTGGGCGGATTCGGGCAGCCGCTCACGGCGCACTCCTTGACCCGGTTCTGGAAGTCCGCCGCCTGGGCGGTGGTCCAGCCGAACACCGCGGCCAGGGTGTCCGCGCTCACCATCGTCGCCCGTTGCTCGGGTGACGCGTCGGCGAACCGCTTCATCGCTGCCGCGTCGGGTTGCGAGTCGTGACCGGTGGGGTCGACGAACCGCATCGGGTTGCCTCGGGCGTAGGAGTAGAGGTTCGTCCCGTCGACCGGGCCGGCCGGGTCGGGGCTGGTCCACCGGCCCAGCCAGGGGGCGTAGGCGCGGGCCCCGTGGTGGGCGAGCCCCGATTCCCCGTCGCGCTCCTGGCCGGTGAACCGGTATCGCTTGTGGGCGTACGAGCCGAAGGACGTCTCGCCGTAGGGCGTGAACTCCTCGCGGTCGACGAGCCGGCCGGCTTCGTCCGTCACGAGGCTGACCGACCCGAGATGGTCGGTGTGCTCGTAGGTGAGCGGGGGAGTGGGGTCGTCCTGCAGCGGGGTACCGGCCCGGATCCGCGCCACCCGGGCCTGGTCGTCGGCGACGTTCAGCACGGTGTGCTCGTCGGTGCGCCCGGACGTGGTGACCCGGGTGTGCTCGTACAGCTCGTCGATGTAGACGGTGCTCTCGGTCCGGTCCGGCGTGCGGACGAGTTTCTTCACCCGACGCCCGGCCCCGTCGTAGAGATAGACCGCGCGCAGGGACACGGCGGTGCCCGGCTGGAGCCGGAACTCCCGCATGCGGTCGGCGTGGTCCCAGGTCAGGTGCCGCGCGGGGGACTCGCCGACCACGTGCCCGGCGGCGTCGTAGGTGTACTCCACGGTGGTCGAGCCGACCTGGGCGCGCGCGAGCCGGTTGCTGCCCTCGGCCAGGGTCAGGACCCGCGTCGAGCTCGAGGCGCCCGCGGTGTGCCGCATCGCCACGAGGTTGTCGGCCTCGTCGTAGGTGTAGCCCTGCTGGTACGAGCGGGTGCGGTCGGCGTCGCTGCACCGCGGAGCGGGATCGGACGGGTCCGCCGTGAGGGCGCACTCCCTCCCGGTCGCGGAGACCAGCCGGTAGCGCGGGTCGTAGCCGAAGTCGCGACGCAGCTCGTCCGGGCCGCCCGGCCCTCCGGGCACACCGCAGCCCGATGTCCGCTCCAGGATCGACTCGACGTTGCCGACGAGGTCGTGGACGTAGGCCAGGTCCTGCCGGGCCGGACCGGTCGGGCGGTAGGTCAAGGGGTCGGGCCGGGTGTGGCCGTGGGTCCGCAGGCGCGTGAGGCGCTGCCCTCTCGGGTCGTAGCCGTAGCGGGTCAGCAGCCCGTTCCCGACCACGGCGAGCACCCGCCGACCGCGGGCGTCGTAGGCGAGGCGCTCGACGACCACGTCGTCGTCGAGCTCGACGCGCTCCAGCGCGCCGGCCGCGTCGTAGTGCGGGCGCAGTTCGCGGCGCCTGCCCTCGGCGTCGGTCGGGTAGGTCAGCGACACCGGTCGGTCGAGGGCGTCGTGCACGGTCGTCGTGGTGTAGGTCCCGCCGGTCGAGCAGTGTCTCGGCGCGCTCGGCGGAGGTCTCGCCGCGCCCGGGCTGCCAGTCGACGCGGAACGGAGGATCGAGGGTGATCGCCTTGTCGGCGATCACGCGGCGGACGCTGCCCGCCACGTTCCCGCCCAGGTCGTACCGCTCGACGGTGAGCAGCCCGGCCTCGTCGTAGATGCCGGACCGGACGTCCGAGCAGGTTGTCCTCCGCGGCCTGGGCCCGGGACCCGGCCTCGGGGTCGTCGCCGTACACGGTCCGCTCCCGCAGGGTGATCGCCTCGGCGTCGTCGTCGCGGGCCCACAGCCGGAGGGGACGGCTCAGCACGTCGTAGGCCTGCAACGTCAGCGCGCCGCGGGCGTCCCGGCTCTCCACCGGGTTGCCGGCGGCGTCGAGCACGGTCGTCCGCACGCCGGCGTCGATGCTGTCGGACCGCAGCACGCGCCCCGCCAGATCGTGGACGTACCGGAAGGCGACGCGGCCCCGCGCGTCGATGACGGCGAGCGGGTTCCCCTGGATGTCGTACTGGACGGCGGTCGTGAGCCGGATCGCCGTCGGATCGGGACCCACCCGCTCGACCGTGCGCACGGCGCGGCCCAGTGCGTCGAGCTCCACGCTCGACGGGGTATCGGCGTGCGGGTGCCCGTCACGGCCGTGGGTGCGCGCGGTGTTGTCCTGCTCGTCGTAGGTGAAGATCTCCCACGGCGTCGGGACGGCGCCGTCCGGCTCGGAGAGCGACCTCGGGACGCCGTAGACGATCCGCTTCTCGGAGCCGTCGGGGTTGACCGCGCGCACCACCCGCCCGAGGGGGTCGTAGAACGTCGTCACCGCGGCACCGCCGAGGGCGGGTTCGGTGTAGTCCAGCCCGGTCCCGAACGACGGCTCGAACGCCCGGACGACGCGTCCCTTGTCGTCGTAGACGCAGGCACCGCTGACCCGCACCCGACTCCGGATCGAGCACGGCGACACCGTCGTCGTCGAACTTCGCCTCGGCGGCGCGGCTGCGGACCTGCACCACCCGCCCGAAGCCGTCCGCGTACGCCACCGACTCGATCACGGCATCCCGGTCGTCGTCGGGTGCCCCGAAGACGTGGTGCACCCGCCGCACGGTGCGCACCGACGTCGGCCGGCCCCGTTCGGCCACGGCGGTCAGGTCGTAGAACAACCGGGTCCCGGGCTCGTCGAGGGTGTCGCCCTCCTTCGCGCCGATCCGGCCCATCACCGCGACCTTCTCGACCATGCCGAGCGGGGAGAACCCGACCGCCGTGCGGTTGCCGTTGGGGTCGGTCACCTCGGAGGGTCGGAACACCCGGTAGTCGATCACCGCCGAGGTGGTCAGCCCGGCGGGGTCGGTGAGCTCGAGGGGGAACATCCGCCACGGGTCGTAGCGCACCGTCGTCTCGTGACCCAGCGCGTCCCGGGTGGCCAGCAACAGCCCGCGCGGCGGATGCCCCGTCGGAGGGTCCTGGCAGTCGTAGCGGTGGCGCGCGGTGACCGCGTAGAAGCGGTCGCCGCGCCGCTGGTAGCCGGCCAGCGGGGGGAGCAGGTCGACGAACTCGGCCGGATGCTCCTCGTCCGGGCCGTCGCCGGACAGGGGGAAGGGCGGACGGGGCCCGTAGGCGGCGGCGACGGTCTCGGGGGTCAGCACCAGCGACTCCGTGCGAGCGAGCACCCCGTGCTCACCGAGCTGACCCGAGGGCAGCCCCTCGAACGGTGCGCCGTCGTAGTAGTGGAGCGTCTCGGCGACCACCGAGCTGCCGACCGAGCCGTCCGCCACGGCCTGAACCAGGTCGAGGACGGTGGTCCCGCCCTCGTCGACGATCTCGAGCTCGCGGGTGCGCGCGGCGCGGCCCAGCAGGTGGACGTCGCCGTCGCTGCGGTGGGCGTAGACCGTCTCCGTGCGGGCCACCAGGCACGGAGACGCCTTCTCGGCGAGCCGGTGGTCGCGCCCGCGCGGGACGGCGACGACGGTCCGACCGCCCGGGAAGCCGAAGCGGTCGTGACCGTCGGTGAACGTCATCGACGTCATGGGCTCGTCACCCCGCTCCCACCGCGTGGTGCGGGTCGCCCGGGAATACGGGAAGAAGACGCCCTCCGCCTCGGCGCGCACGTCGTGGGCGAACTCCGTGACGGTGAACGGCCGATCGGCCCGATCGGTCCCGTCGAGCGCGTAGAGCTCGGTGCGCACCACCTCTCCGTGCAGGGTCCGCAACGCATCACGGCGCCGGGCGGCGGTCAGGCCCGCCGGGAGCCGTGTCCCCGGCAGCGCGGGCGGGTCGCCCGGCCAGTACTCGTCGCGGTGATCGGCGTCGTGGACGCCCTCGCCGCGCTCGCCCACCGCACCCTGGTGGAACCACGTGCGCAGCTCGGTGGGCGGTGAGAAGAACTCACCGTCGACCGACTCGGTGTCGCGCTGGTCGACCCGGCCGAAGCCACGGAACTCCCGTTCGACGCCGTCCCAGTAGCCGTGGTGGTAGGCGTACGACGTGGTCCGCCGGCTCCCGGAGATGGTGTCGACCGCCTCGACCCGGGCCACCACCGGCACGGGGAAGGGCAGCGGCGTGTGCCAGCGGGTCGCGGAGGCCTGCGCGTCGACGAGCGCGAATCGGGTGGACGGCGCGTAGTCGATCCGGGTGAGGACGCCGAGGTTGTTGTCGACGGCGGTCAGCAGGTACGGCCTGGTCCCGCCGGTGAGGTCGAGGAAGTACAGGTGCGGCCGGCCCGGTTCCGCGTCCTCGACGCTCCAGAGCACCCCGGCCACGCCGGTGCCGAGCAGGTCGACGAGCTGCACGCTGACGCGGTCGTTCATCGCGAGGGTGCCCGGAATCTCGACGGGGTCGCTCCACTCCTCGCCACCTCGGTTGATCCACACGGTGACGGTGTGGTCGTCGACGTAGATCAGGTCGGCCGCGCCGTCACCGTCGACGTCGCCGAGCAGCAGCCGCGCCGGGTCGTGGTCATGGGGCAACCGTGGAGCGCGCGCCATGCGGATGCGTGGCCCCCAGTCGCCGTGACCCCGGTTCGGCCAGTAGCTCACCGAGGAATGGGTGACGTAGGCGATGTCGGTGAGCCCGTCGCCCGAGAGGTCGGCCAGCTTGACCCTCGGGTCGGCGAAGGAGACGTCGGGGAAGTCGGCGGGCGCCCGGCGCCGGACCGCGCGCACGTCGGTCCAGCCCCGATCCGGGTTGTTGAAGAAGCACTCCAGCCGTGCCCCGGTGCGCAGCGCGTCGGTGACCCCGTCGCCGGTGAGGTCGATCAGGCGGACCTCCGGGTCGGTCAGGTCGACGCTGGGCGCGTCCCGGTACCGGTGGAAGGAACGCCGGTCGAACTGCCCGTCGACGCGCATCGGGAAGTAGCCGGCCAGCCGCGGCGCCGTGACCATGAGGTCCAACCGGCCGTCGCCGTCGGCGTCGAGCAGCGTCACGCCCGCGTCACCGAGCCGGACCCCGCCCGGTGCCTCCGCGATCGGGCGTGGCCGGTCGAAGCGACCGTGCCCGAGGTTGCGCCAGTACCGGACCTGCTGGTCGACCTGCAGGAGATCGGGCAACCCGTCGCCGGTGAGGTCCGCCAGGTCGAACCCGGGGGTGGTCATCGCGCCGGGCGGCACCTCCGGGCCGTCCACCGTGACGATCCGTCGGGCCTCGGGCTCGAACGTGGTGTAGTCGAGCTCGAGGGCCGGGAGCTCCTCGGTCCGCTCGCCGTCGTGCCCGGCGAGACGCACCGCGCGCAACAGCGTCACGCCGTTGTGGCGGTCCGTTCGGTACTCGAACCGAGCGCTGCTCACCCGCTGCTGCTCGTCGGCGTGGATGAACACCTCCAGGCCGGCGCAGCGGCGCACCGTCCGGATCTCGAACCCCGCCCGGTACTCGGAGAACGGGTCGGTCCGTTGCTCGTAGGCGAATCGGACGGTCACCAGGAACCCGGTCCTGGAGGGGTCGTCGACGTCGGCGTAGCGGACCTCGGAGAGATAGGTCTGGGCCCACCGGTGGGGTGGCTCGTCACCGGTCTCGTGGTCGTAGCGGTACTCGACGCGGTTGCCGAACTGGTCGACCGTGCTGGTCAGCCGCCACGCGAACACCCGTGCCGGGCGGTCGGGGTCCGCGATCACCGCGGGGTCGACCCCGGCCGCGCCCGGTGTGCCGTAGGTGCTGGTGATCCCGTCCCGGTCCCGGACGACCCAGACGTCGTCGTCGGTCCCGGTCGCCCGATGCTCGATCTTCGCGAACAGCCCCTCGGTCCGCGGCCGGAACCCACCCCCGTCCACGGGGACGAGGTCCTCGGTCCCGGAGAGCACGAAGACGTCCGAGTCGTCGTAGCGCGGCACGCCCCGGTCGGTCCGGCGGGTCACGCCGGGCACGGCCAGCGACCAGCCCTGACCGAAGGGGCCGTTGCCGCCACCGGTGCTGTACGCCAGAGCCAGCTCGGGACCGAACTCGTGGCGACCCGGCGGCAACGGGATCGGCACCGACAGGTTGCCGGTGCCCGTGTGCAGATCGGGCGCGAAGGTGTCCCCGAGCCCCCGTGCTCCTCCACCACCGGAGGGAAGGGAGATGAGGTCGGTGGCCGTCCCGCTCATGGCCGCCACCGCCTGTCCCGCCCGTCGCCGGCGGCCACCCCGCGGCGCTGCTCCTCCTGCCTCACGGGATCGTCACCTCACCCACCGGGCGGACCGCGGTGCGGTGCTCGACGTAGGGCGGCAACTGGCCCAGGGCGGACGCGGCGTCCGGCGCGTGCACGGTCCACCACACCTCGTGCTCTCCCTGCTCGCAGGAGGCGAGGGCGGGGTGGCCGCGCAGCGGGCTGCTGAAGCCGTTCCAGGCGGCGAACGCGAAGCGGCACTCGTCCGGCTGATGCCGGTGCGAGAGCAGGAACATCGCCACCGTCGCATCGTGCGCGGAGGTCGGCGGGGCGCAACAGAGCGGGAAAACCCTCCCTCGGTCCGCTCAGTCCTGGCGCAGGCGGGTGATCGCGACGGCGACCTCGGCGCGCGAACGGACCCCGAGCTTGGTGAACAGGCGGTGCATATGACCTTCGACCGTCTTCTCGGAGAGCCCGAGCACCCTGGCCACCCGCCGGTTGGTGGCACCCTCGGCGACCAGTGTCGCCACCTCGCGCTCCCGAGGGGAGAACCCCGGGCCCTCGGGAACGGAGTCCGCAGGCGTCGAGCGGCCCCCGAGGTCGCGCAACTCCGCGGCAGCCGCCTCCCGGTACCCGAAGGCACCGCAGTCGGTCAGCTCCACCTCGGCGGCCCGCAGGACATCGTGAGCGCGGTCCCGCTCGCCGAGGCGAGCGAGGGCCCGACCGGCGATGATGCGCGATCGCGCGGCTTCGATCCGCGCGTGGCGGCCGTCGGCGGCCGCGGCGGCCGCCAGGGCGAGCTCCGCCGCCCCGGCGCTGTCGCCGGCGCCGAGCATCAACTCGGCACGCGCGCGGCGGACGGCCGCCCCCGAGACGGGCAACCCGGCGGTGACGGCTGCGTCCTCGCCGCGTCGCGCCCAGCCCTCCGCGCCGCGGTGATCACCCAGGGCGAGCTCGACGGTGGCCAGCGTCGCGTACCAGAAGCAGCGGCGACCGATGGCGAACGAGGCGAAGTCCGGGGCACCCGCGGCGACCATGTGGGTCACGCTGCGCTCCAGCTCGCCCGCCTGAGCGCAGAGGACCGCCATGAAGGCATGGCTCGCGTCGCGCACCGTTCCCTGGTCGATGCCCTCCAGAAGGTCCATGGCCTCGGCCGCCGGGACCATCGCGGCCGACACCTCACCGCGGGTGGCCGTCGTGGTGGCCTGGACCATCAGCGCCCAGACGAGGGGCTGGGCGAGGCCGGTCAGACGGGCCGCATCGACGGCGGCGTCGGCCTGCTCGGCGGCGCGGCCGAGCTCGCCGAGCATGTCCAGCGTGTAGCACCACCCTGCCCGCAGCGGAACGAGGAGCTGACCCTGGCCCGTGGACCGGCACACCGAGACGGCCTGGTGGAAATGCCGCTCGGCCTGGGCGAGGCGCTCGCCCCACAGCTCGGCGTTCGCCAGGAAGAACAGCGCGTCGGTGCCCGACCCGGTCGGGAGCCCGTCCACCGCCCCTGCCGCCTGCTCGATCGCCTCGTCGGCCGCCGCACCGCCGGGCGAGCAGGACCAGGCGAACGCCTCGATCGAGGCGGCGGTCGCGCTGATGACGGGGTCGCCGACCCGCTCCGCGACCCCGCGAGCCTGGGCCGCCTTGCGGTGGGCCTCGGCGAACTCGCCGCGATACGCGCTCGCCGCGGCCTCCTCGAGGTACAGGGCACCGACGTCGGCGGTCGGCTCTCCCGCCAGGTCGCCGATCGCGCGCTGCAGTCGGCTCTCGGCGAGGTCGTGTCGACCGAGGAGGCGCTCGATGGCCGCGCATCCGGTCACCAGCCGCACCCGGAGCGCGTCCGCGTCGGCCATCTCGATCGCCTCGAGCAGGCGCGATCTGGCGTCGGCCAACCGACCGACCCCGGACCACGTCCCGGCCAGGTCGACCAGGATCTCGAGCCGCTGGTCCTCGAGGTCGACCGGGAGGAGCCGCAACGCCGCTTCGTACCAGCGACCGGCGGCCGCCGGAGCGGTGGATGCCGCACCGCGCGCCGCGTCGATCAGGACCTGCACCGCGCCGACGTCTCCCGCCGCCGCTGAGCGCTCGACGTGGTGTGCCCGGGTCGCGAGCTCCGCGCCCCGCCCGAAGGTGATCGCGGCGAGCCGGGCGTGCGCAGCGATTCGGCGGCCCTCGGGAAGGGTCTCGTAGACCGCGCGTCGGACGATCGGGTGCCGGAACCGGTAGCGACGCGGAACGTCCGCGCGCACCAGCAGTCCGGTGTCCACCAGGACGCCGACCGCCTCCGTCGCCTCGGACTCGCCCATCGGGGCGGCGACCGCGGCCTCGCTGAGTTCGACCGGGTCCCCGGCCACGGCGGCGACCTCGGCCAGCAGGCGAGCCGGTGCCGGCAGCGCGGCCAGCTCCTGGGCCAGCGCCGCGGTCACCGAGGACGGCACCCCGTCGCGCGCGTGCGCCCGGGCGAGCTCCCGCAGGTAGAAGGGATTGCCGCCGCTCTGTTCGAACAGCGCGCGGCGAACCTCCGCGGGTTGGGTCCCGATGAGCTCACCGGCCTGGTCAGCGGTCAGCGGCGCGAGGCTCAGCTCGGCCCCGCGTCCGTCCCGGATGGCCGGGCCGAGCTCGGACTGCACCCCGACCGGTCCCGGTCCGGTCCGGAACGCCACCGCGACCAGCACCGGGGCGGCCGGCGGGTGCCGCAACAGATGCGCCAGCAGCTCGGCCGACGCGGGATCCGTCCAGTGCAGATCGTCGATCACGACGAGGACCGGACGCTCGGCCGCCAACCCCTCCAGCAGTGCTCGCGCCGTCCGGTGCACCAGGTATCGCTCCCCGGGAAGCGACGTCGCGTCGAGCCGTGGAAGCGGCGGTCCTCCCCCCGACGGCCCCGCGCGGGAGAGCCCGAACTGCCCGGCGACGGCCGGGAAGACCTCGGCCAGTCTCGCGCCCCGCTCGCCCACGAGGCGTTCGAGCCCATTCCGGCCGAGCATCCCGAGGTAGTCGTCCAGGGCGTCGATCCACACGCCGAACGGGATGTCGCGCTCGAACTCCGCGCCGCGCCCTCCGAGCACCAGGTGTCCGCGGGCCTGGGCGGCCGTCGAGAGCTCGCTCATCAGCCGGGTCTTGCCGATCCCGGGCTCCCCGGACACGGAGAGGAAGCACCCCTGCTCCGGCCCGAGCTTCTCCAGCAGGCCGATCATCACGGATCGCTCGTGTCCGCGACCGACGAACGCAGCCGACACGGCCATCCCCCTCCCGCGAACGGTCCGGGCTCGAGCCCGCCCGCGGCGCGGCGGTCCGCCTCAGTCTCTTGTCAGCAGACCGGCACGATGTGACACAGGGTAGCCTCAGGCTGGCGAAGGATGGGTTCATTTCACCCTTTTGCCTCCTCTGGCCGTGCTGACCGTTGTCGTCGAGAGCCCAGCGTCACGGGTGACGGAGGGTCGAACGCCGGGCCGGGGATTGCGGCAATCAGCGGCGTTGTCGTCGTCGCCGACGTCGGCAAGGATGAGACGAGGCAGTGCGAGTACTGCTGCCCCATCTTCGCGTCGGCCGCGGCGCTGACCACACCGCACCCGATCCCTCAGGGGTCACGGGCGGGCGCGCCAGGGGTCGATCGCGAGGAGGCAGGCGTGGCACGTGGCTCGGGGGGCAGCGGCGAGGAGGAGCCCACGACGCCGGCGGGCAGGACGGGTGGCCGAGGTTCGGGACCCGGTGCGGACGAGCCCCGCGCAGTGACCGGCAGCGAGGACCGGGTCGGGCGCAGCGAGCCGTGGTGGGGGCCGGGATTCGACGTGGTTCGCCGCGGCTACGACCGCAGCCAGGTCGAGGAGACGCTCGACCGGGCGGAGGCCGAGCTGCGGGCGGTCACCACCGATCGCGACGAGCTGGCCCGTGCCGAGGCCCGCGCCCAGGCCGAGGTCCAGCGCCTCCGCCGGGAGATCGACCGGCTCGCGGCCACCCCGATCAGCCTGGACGGGCTGTCCGGGCGGATGCAGCACATGCTGCGGCTGGCCGAGCAGGAGGCGGAGTCGCTGCGGAACGAGGCTGCCGCGCGCGCCCACCACGTCGGCGAGCAGGCCCGCAACCGTGCCCGCGCGATCGTCAAGGAGGCGGGCGAGCACGCCGACGTCGTCCGGCAGACCACCGAGGCCCAGGGACGCGCAAGGGTGGCGGAGGCTCAGGAGCAGGCGCAGGTGATCGGAGCCGAGGCCCAGCGCCAGGCCCGCCAGGTGCACGGCGAGGCGCGGGAGGCCGCCACGCAGGCCGAGGAGGCCAGGCTGGCCGCCGAGGCGGACACCCGTGAATCGACCGAACGGGCCCGGCTCGAGATCGAACGGCTCGAGCGTGACGCGGCGAGTGAGCGGGCCCGCCGCGACGAGGACGCCCACGAGCGCCGGTTGCGCGCCGAGCAGGACTTCGACGCCACGCTCGCCGCGCGCCGCGCCGAGGCCACCGCCGCGCTGGCCGACACCGAGACCCGCCGCCGCGGCGCCGAGCAGCGCCGCATGGACGCCGAGGCCGCCGCCGAGACCCGGATCGCGGCCGCCGAGACGACGACCGAGGAGCTCGGCGTGCACCGGCGTCGGGTCCTCGAGCACCTCGACGCCCTCCGGCAGGCCCTCGACGCCGTGCCGCGTCCCGCGGACAGCGAGCCCGAGCTGCCGAACCCCCGCCCCAGCCCCGACAGCGACACCGACTCTCCCGAACCCCGGGCGACGCCGCCCGAACGAACCAACGGTGCACGAGCCTGACCACCGGCCTCGCGGCGGTAGACCGAGGTGCCGTCGGGGCCCACCCTCGACGAGAGGTACTTGGCGTAGCAGTCGTCGGGCGCCAGGCCGGCGCTGTCACACCACGAGTTCGCCTGGTCAGGGCTGCCGAACGGGATGCCGACGATCGTCACCCAGTAGTCGGACGCGGCATAGCTGCTGTAGTCCCCCGACCACAGGAGGAGCGCCCCCGGGAACCGATCCGCGAGCTGTGCGTGCTCGGTGCGCGCGTCGAGCCCGGCCGGGCTGTACTCGTTCTCCCTTCTCGAGGCGACCTGGGCCACCCAGTGGTCGGCGAGACGGGTCACGTCCGACCGGTCCTGCGCCGCGGTCACCCGGAGCGTGTCGCCGTAGCTGGGCGGCGCGACGGTCGGCGCCGGTTTCGTCGTGGCCGGGGCGGTGGCCGGCGCGGCCGCGACTCTCGGGCCCGGCGTGAGCCCCACCGCCACGGCGACCACGAGCACGAGCACGAGCCCGGCGGCGGCGAGGGCGAACACGGTCCACGGACTCCAGGACTCCCCGCATCGGGGGCGACCCCGCCGTCGGCCCGGTATCCGGGCATCGGGGCGGCGGGGGTGGGGGAGGGGGCGGTGGACCCGGGAACGGCGGCGGCGGGAGAGGCGGAGGTGCGGGGAGCGCGGTGGGCCCCGCCGCGCTCCACGGCGCCGCGTTCGCCGGCACGCGTTCGGCAGAGCCGCGCGGCGGGAACCGGCGGCGCCGACGTGGTGCGCAGGACCAGGCGCTTCGCCGCCGCGAACTCGTCCGGGGTGAGGCTGCCGTCGTCGCGCAGGTGCGCGAGAGCGGAGAGCTGGTCGAGGGGATCGTCGGTGACCACGGCGTCAGTCCCGGAAGGCCGAGTCCGCGACGACGTTCACCAGGATGCCGATGATCGAGCACCAGACGACGAATCGGCCGACGAAGATCACGGTGAGTGCGATCGCCTTGGCGCCGGCCGAGAGCCCGTAGCGATAGCTCGCGAACCTCGTGACGACCCAGGCGTAGATACCCAGCCCCAGGGTCGCGAGTCCGGCCAGTCCGAGCGCGACGTGCGCGCCCATCCCGGCGAGGAAGAAGATGAAGCCCCCGAGGGTGAACACCACCAGGCCGAGGCGACCTCCGCGGATGCGCGGTTCGGCGGCGAACTGGACGATGGTGCTCCCCTCGGACGCCCGCGCCGTCGAGATCGGGACGAGCCCCCGTTGCCATCCGCAGCAGGGGAGTCCCCGTTCCCGCACCTGCTCGCGCGCGAGACGGCCGCGCTGCACGCCCGCGGGGGTGGGCTGACGGTGCACGACCTCGGTGTCGGTGACGGTCTCGCCCGGGCCGACCGTGTCCACCTGACCGAGATGATCCGCACGATCTGCCGCGGCGGCGGAGCGGGATTCCTCACGCTGACGCTCACCGGCCCCTCGGCTCACGACCGAGCGCTCGTCGTCATCGAGTCCGACGGACTGCCCGTCCCGGACGACAGTGCGTGGACCGGCTTCGCGGCCACCGGCGTCGTCACGGTCGAGACCCCGACGCGATGGTGGTTCGACACCGAGGTGGGCCGCCCGTGCGCGATCAGTCCGCCGCCAGGTGCCCGTCCTCGACCGCGCGTCGGTAGAGGTCGACCTTCGTCGGCGCCTCCCGACCCACCTTCGCGTACTTCTCCCGGACCCGGTCGACGTACGACTTGACGGCACCCTCGGTGACGTCGAGCGTCGCGCGACCGACTTCAAGCGGCATGCCGCCCGCGTAGAGCTGGAGCGTCGTCAGCTCCCGCCGGCTCAGGCTCGGCGGCTCGACTCGGGCTCGGCGAGCAGTGCGGGGCCAGCGCGCGGCTCATGTACGTCCGGTCTTCGTGGACCTCGATGACGGCCTCGAGCATCTCCGACGCCATCGCCGACTTCGGCACGTAACCCCGGCGCCGGCGCGCACCGCACCGCGCACCGCGCCGGGCGTCTCGTTCTCACTGACCACGACCACCTGCGAGCCCGCGTCCACGAGCTCGGCGACGTTGTCCGTCACCGACGAGCCGTCCTGCAGGTTCAGGTCCAGCAGCACCACCTCGGCCCCCCACGCCGGACTCGTCCGCAGCGCGGCGACGGTCGGCGCCGTGCCCAGCACCTCGATCTGCGAGCCGTGCGCCGAGAGCCACGCCTCGAGGCCCTGCCGACGAGCTCGTGCCGTCGACGGGCGGCGACGCACCGGGAACGCTCCGCTGGTTCGCACGGCGCCGCGCCGGCGTTACGCCGACGTGCCGGCCTCCGACGGTGTTCCGCCCGGCCGGGGTCGGCGCCACACTCGTCGTCGTCGGGGCACCAGCACTCGAAGGGGATGCGATGCACAGCGACGCGACGGCGGGGGTCATGCGTGCCGCCCGGTTCCACGGCCCGGGCGAGCCGCTGCGCATCGAGACGGTTCCGCGCCCGCGACCGGTCGAGGACGACGACGTCGTGGTGCGCGTGGCCGCCGTCGGCCTGTGCGGATCGGACATCCACATCGCGGTCGAGGGGATCACTCCCACCCCGTACCTACCGATCACGCTGGGCCACGAGATCGCCGGCACCGTCGACCAGGTCGGCGGCGCCGCCGGGAGCTGGGCGCCGGGTGACCGGGTGTCGGTGTCGGCGATCGTGGTCGACGGCACCTGCGCCAACTGCACCGCAGGACACGGCGAGGTCTGCCTGAATCGGCGAGGGATCGGGATCCAGGCCGACGGCGGGCTGGGCGAGTACGTGGTGGTTCCGGCGCGCAATCTGTGTCGCCTGCCCGACAACGTCTCGTTCCCGGTGGGCGCGGTGATCACCGACGCGGTCGCCACCCCGTTCCACGCGCTGGTCGATGTCGCGCGCGTGCGCGCCGGCGAGTCGGTCGCCGTGATCGGCGTCGGTGGGCTGGGTCTGCACGGCGTGCAGATCGCGCACCTTCTCGGCGCGTCCCCCGTCATCGCGATCGACACGCGGGACGTGCAGTGCCGGCGTGCGCTCGAGCACGGCGCGGATGTGGTGATCAATCCGTCCGTGGAGCCCGTCCTCGACGCCGTGCTGGCCGCGACGGGCGGGCGAGGCGTCGACGTCGCGGCGGAGTTCGTCGGGCGCAGCGAGACCATCGCCCAGGCCGTCGAGTCGCTGCGGGTCGGGGGACGTGCCGTCATCGCGGGTCTGGGCGCCGACCCGATCACGGTCCTCCCGCCCACGTCCTTCGTCCGCCGGCAGCTCCAACTGCTCGGCTCGTACGGATTCACGGCGGCGACGATCCGTCAGGTGCTGAATCTGGTCGAGACCGGACGGCTCGACCTGAGCAGCTCGATCACCCACGTCTATCCCCTGGACGAGGTGAACACGGCTCTGAGCGTCCTCCACGACAAGCGTGAGGACCCGCAACGCGTGGTCGTGACCCACGGAGACGTCCCCCATCCCGAGGGATGACCGGTGGGCCGGGTGCTGGTGTACGGCCACTCCCGAGCCTGCGCCGACCGCTCCGCCGTCGATCCTCAGTCCGTGGTGGCGGAGCCGGGTCGCTGGTACCGGGTGAAAGCGGCGTGAGGACCGCCAGGTGGGTGGGTTGTGTCGGACCAGGTGGCGACCTCGTCGAGGGCCCAGCGCGCCCAGTCCCGAACCGCGCGGGAGTGGTCGATCAGAAAGCGCCAGGCCAGCCCGCTCACGTGCAGCCGATCGGGGAAGGGACCTTCCCCCGCGATGTACTGCGCGGCGATCGCGGTGCCGACGGCCAGCTTGGCCTCGGCGTCCTCGGCGATCTCGCGCAGGCGGTCGACCAGCGCGTCGCGCTCGCCGAGGTCGGCGAAGGAGACCTTGAGCATCCCCTCGAACTCGACGACCGGTCCGGCGGCCGGCCGGGTGAGCCACTCGGCCACCGCCTCGCGCCCGGCCTGGGTGATGGCGTACACGGTGCGCGGCCGGCGCCCGGTCGGCTCGGCGCGGGTGGTCGCGAGCCCCATCTCGGCGAGCTTCTTCGCCTCGGCGTAGAGCCGGGCCTCGGCCCGCGGCCACACCATCCCCACACTCCGCGGCAGTTGGCGGGTCAGCTCGTACGCCGACCACTCCCGCAGCCCGAGCAGTCCCAGGAGGGCGTACGACGTGCTTGTCAAGCCGTCCATCACCCGACGATACTTCCCTGGGAAGTATCCACACCTCGGTAGAGATCGGTGAGCATCGTGACCTCCCCGGCGCCCCTGGCCGTTCTGGGGATACCGCCCACCGGCCGCCCGGTCGTCATGACCGGCCAAGAGATTTTCCGTGCCGTCGGGGGCCGGTTCGTCGAGGTCTGGCACCAGGAGGACCTGCCCGGGATGCTCGCCCAGCTCGGCCTGACGCCACCGGGGCCGATCCTGCGCCTGGCGGCCCGCCGCAGCGCGCGGAGCCACCGCCGAGAGCAGCGACGCACGAGCACATGACTCCCTGCCGAGGGGATCGCTGACACGGATCCGGCCCTACGGTGGGTCGGTGATCCGGACGGTTGAGGTGCTCGCGGCGTTGTCGCTCACCACCGACCTGGCTTCCGGGGTGGAGTTCGAGAAGGGTCTGCGGACCTGCGTGCTGGCCACCGCATTCGCCACGCGGCTCGACATGTCCGCCGAGGAGCGCGCGACGGTCTTCCACGCCGCGTTGCTCCGGTCGATCGGCTGTACCGCGCACGCCCCGGAGAACGCGGCGACATTCGTGGACGACACGGCGTTCCAGGCGGCCCTCAAGCGGCTCGACCCGGGCGACCCGAACGTGTTCGCCAGCCAGCTGTCCCGGTTCGGGGAGTGGGAGCCGAACCGTCAGCGCGAGCTCGCCGCGACGTTCGGGCGGATCGCCGGCACGGTCGGCCCGTACGCGGCACGAAGTGGTTGCGAGGTCAGCCGGGCCCTCGGTGGTGGTCTGGGGATGTCCGCGGACGTTCTCGACGCGCTCGACGATGTCTACGAGCGATGGGACGGGCTGGGGATCCCGGTCGGGCGCCGGGGCGACGACCTGAGTTACGCCGCCCGGATCGTGCACGTCGCCGAACAGGCGGTCTTCGTCCACGCCGAGACCGGCGACGTCGCCGGAGTGGCGACGGAGGTGACGCGGCGCGCCGGCGGGCACCTGGATCCCGACCTCGTCGCGGCCTTCGTCCGCGACGCCGACGAGCTGATCGCGGCGCTCGCGGCGCCGGATCTCCTCGTGGCCGTCGAGGCCGCCGAACCCGGTCCGGGTGCGCGCGTGGACGCGCACGGTCAGGAGCGCCTGTGTCGAGCGCTGGCGGTGGTCGCCGACCTGAAGGGAACCCACCTGATTGGGCACTCACCCCACGTGGCTGCGGTCGCCGACGCGGCAGCGGCCGCGACCGGGATGGGCGAGCGCGAGCGAGGGGAGCTGCGGGCCGCCGCGTTGCTCCACGATCTCGGACGCACTGTCGTGCCCAGTTCGGTGTGGGACCGGGCAGGGCCTCTGAGCGCCGCCGACCACGAACGGGTCCGACTGCACAGCTATTGGACCGAGCGCGTGCTGCGGCGCTGCCCGGGGCTCGATCCCCTGGCCGAGATCGCGGCGGGCCATCACGAACGCTGCGACGGCAGTGGCTACCACCGCAGGGTTCGGGCCGGTGACCTTCCGCCGGCGGCGCGTCTGCTGGCCGCCGCCGACGTGTTCGCCGCGTGCCGTGAGCCCCGACCACACCGGCCCGCCATGGCCAACGAAGCCGCCCGTCGAGAGCTCGCTGCCGAGGCGACCGCCGGGCGCCTCGACGCCGACGCGGTCGCCGCGGTCATCGACGGCGCCGGACTCGCGCGGCTGCCGCGCACCTCGCCGTGCGGCCTGACCGACCGGGAGGTCGATGTGGTGCGACATGCCGCGCGGGGACTGTCCAACCGGGCCATCGCCTCCGAGCTCGGTGTCTCCGAGCGCACGGTCGGACATCATCTGGCGCACGTCTACGACAAGACCGGACGACGCACCCGAGCCGGCGCCGCCGTCTTCGCGGTCGAGCACGGGCTGCTCCCCGCATAGCACCCGTCCGTCCTCGGGCGCCGACCGCTGAGGTCGATGCCATCGGTCGTTCGACCGATGTACCGATCAGCGGCGATCGCCAGACTTCGTCAGGTCTCGTCAGCGTCGGCCCGGAGTCGACGCGGACCGGCCCACGAGCCCGAGGAGCAGCCATGACCAGCATCGACAACACCACCAGCGCGTCCACGCCGACGACCACGAACGCCGGCGCCGTCGCCGAGATCTACGCCGCGTTCGGACGGGGGGACGTGCCCGCCATCCTGGAACGGCTGGCCGACGACGTCGCCTGGGACGTCTGGCCCCGCCACTACGCCCACGAGGCCGGAGTGGCCCACCTCGCGCCTCGTCGGGGACCGTCCGAGGTCGCCGGGTTCTTCGCCGTCATCGCGGAGTGGAGTGTGCGGGCGTTCGACGTCCAGGACGTCATCGGTATCGGAGATCAGATCGTGGCGCAGATCCACGCCGAGTTCGACCTGCCCGGCGGCGGTCGACTGCACGACGAGGAATTGCACCTCTGGACCTTCGACGCCCACGGCCAGGTCTGCTCTTTCCGGCACTACGCCGACACCGCCAAGCACATCGCCGCTGCGACCGGCGCAGACACACGTCCGAACCGTCGATGAGCATCGCTCCGCAGGGCGTCACTCGTTCAGTCGCTGGTTCACGCACCGTGATCAGGGCCAGGCTGTAGCGGGGCCTCAATCGCGGAGGTTGCGTCGAACGGGGGGATGGTCATGCACACCACAGGCACACCACGTGACGGGATCGGGCGATGACGACGGCGCAGACGACGGTCAGCGTCGAGGTGTCCGTGGCCAGCCCGACCGGGGCGCCGTCGCCGTCGCTGTTCTCGGCCACCGCGCGCCCCAGCCCGACCACCGTGCGCGAGCTGCACGCGGACCCCGGCCAGCTCGAGCGCGCCGCGACCGAGCTGGCCCGCCTCGGGTTCCGGGTGCTGGCGACGTCGCGGCTGTCGGTGTCGGTCGAGTGCACACCGGCGCTGTTCACCGAGACCTTCGGCACCGAGCTCGCCCAGCGGGACGTCGAGACGGTCGGACAGGCGCACGCCCGACCGTCGGCGATGAGCTTCCTGGCTCCGGCCACGGGCGCTCCGTGGGCCCCGCCGCCGAGCCTGGCCGGCCTCGTCGAGCGGGCGCACGTCCAGCCGCCGTACCTGTTCATGGAGAACTACTTCCCGCCGCGGGTCCGGGAGCACCACCTGCGTGTGCCCGGGGACGTGGCCGCGATGCTGCGCGCCTCGGCCGTGCACCGGCAGGGGTTCACCGGGCGCGGCGTCACGGTGGCGATGATCGACAGTGGGTTCCACATCGAGCACCCGTACTACCTCGCGCAGGGCTACTCGATGTCGAGGACGCTCGCTCCCGACGCGACGAACGTGGAGGAGGACGAGGAGGGGCACGGCTCCGCCGAGGCCGCCAACATCCTCGCCGTCGCCCCCGACGTCACGTTCGTCGGTGTCAAGGCGGGCCCGAATCTCGCCGCGGCGGTCAAGGCGACCGCGGCGCTGCGACCCGACGTCATCTCGGTCAGCCTCGGGTTCGACCTGCGGAACGATCAGACGGGCATGCCGATGACGGCCGTGCCCGGCAACCTGAAGGTGCTCGAGGCCGAGGTGACCGACGCCGTCGCCGACGGCATCACGGTGGTGTTCTCCTCGGGCAACGGCCACATCTCGTTCCCCGGCATGCACCCCGACGTGATCTCCGCGGGTGGCGCGTTCATCGACGAGACGGGCGCGGTTCAAGCCTCGGACTACGCGAGCGCCTTCCCCAGTGCGATCTACCCGGGACGCAGCTGCCCGGACGTCACCGGGCTGGTCGGCATGCGGCCGAACGCGGACTACATCATGCTGCCGCTCCCACCGGGCTGCGACATCGACCGGGACGTGTCGGCCCACGACGGGACCGGCCCCGGCGACGGCTGGAGCGTGATCAGCGGGACGTCGGCGGCCGCGCCCCAGCTCGCGGGAGTGGTGGCCCTGCTCAAGCAGAAGAACCCGGGCCTGTCGCCGGCGGAGGTGAAGGCCGCCCTCACGGCGACGGCGCGCGACGTGTCGAAGGGGCACGCGAACACGACGGCGAACCCGGTGCCGAACCACCCGGAAGGCGTGCCGATCCCGGCCGGCGCCGGGCCGGACGGCGCCACCGGGCACGGCCTCGTCGACGCCTTCGCCGCGTGGAAGCACGTGTGAGGCGGACCGTCAGAACATCATGCGCGGCGGTTCGACCACGTCGACGGTCTCCACCTCGCCCGTGAGGTCGGCGGGCACGCGCAGCGGCCGGACCGCCCGGTAGGCGGCGCGGGCGCCCACGGGACCGAAGTCGGGCGCGGGGCCCGGGTCCTTCGTGTCGAGCTCGGTGTCGAACACGGTCTCGATCCGCTCCGGCGGGGCCTGGATGGACACCGTCGAGCGGCCGACGGCGATCACGTCGAGGCCGTGGTCGGCGAGCTTGCGGGCGACCTCGGCACCGTCGGCGCCCGCACTCAGCGCGACCTCGGCCGGGACGACGTCCGGACGGACCATGGGTCACCTCCCCGGGGACCGAGGCTACGGAGCCCGCGGAGGGACGGCGACCCCGCCGACCTGTCACGCTGACGCGACGACACCGTCGTCGGAGCCCGCGAGTGGGAGTCAGCCGTGATCGATCAGACCGCCGAGCACTACGGGCGCGTGGCCGCGAACTACAACGAGCACTGGACCTACGACCCCGACTACGTGCGACGGTTCTCGCACGCCATGACCGACGCGCTCCGGTTGACCCGTTCCGACGCGATCGCCGACATCGGTTGCGGCACCGGTCTCTACACGCGTCAGCTCTACGAGGACGTCCGACCCACGCGGCCCATCCTGTGCGTCGACCCCGTGCCCGCCATGCTCGACCAGATCCCCGCCTCGCCGGGTCTGCGACCCCTGAACGCGCGCGCGGAGGATCTCGCCTCGGGGCGCGTTCCGCTCCCGGACGCCGCGCCGCTGGACGCGATCATCATCAAGGAAGCGGTCCACCACATGGCCGCTCGGCAGGAGATCTTCGACGGACTCGTCACGCTGCTCTCGCGCCACGGCCGGATCCTGATCGTCATGCTCCCGAAGAGGATCAACCACCCGCTGTTCCACGCCGCGCACGATCGATTCCAGGAGTTGCAGCCCGATCCCGCGGAGATCGGGGAGATGGTGGCCGCGGCCGGACTCCGGTCGTCGGTCACCTTCCGGACCTTCCACGTCGCGATCGAGCGCGAGCGCTACATCCACATGCTCGAATCGCGATACATGTCGGTCCTGGGGGAGTTCAGCGAGAGCGAGCTGAAGGCCGGGGTCGATCAGTTCCGGCGCTCGTACACCGACCCGATGCTCCGCTTCGAGGATCATTTCGCCTTCGTGAAGGGCTGGGTTCCGCCGCACTAGCCGCCGAGGCGCGCACCGTCAGCCGAGGATCCATCGTCGATGGTCATCGGCTCGGGGGGTGTAGGAGCAGTACCTGCCGGTGCGGATCGTGCGCTGGAGGTGCTGACCGGTGGGCGGGTCCAGTGCGGTGATGCGCTGGATCGCGGTGTGGATGGCCTTGGTGGCCGCGACGCGAGCGCGTTCGTGGGTGGAGCCGACGGTCCGGGGCGCTCCGGCGAGTCCGGTGGCGGCGGCGATCTCGTCGATGAGGGCGTCGCGTTCGGTCCGGAGCGTCTCGATGCGCCCGAGGTCGGACCAGGTATCCGCTTCGTCGATCTCCCGGTCGATGTCGGTGAGTCGGCGGCGGTAGGCGGCGAGGGCCTGACGGTCGAGGATGTCCCCGAGCGCGGGCTGGATCGCGGTGCCCGTCCGGTCGGTGAGGAGATCGACGGCGGGGATCTCCTCGCCGGGTCGGAGCAGCAGCGCGCGCAGGTAGTCGAAGCCCCGGAGGGCGCGTACCGGTACCGCGCCACCCTCGGCGCCGATCGACCACACTCCCGGGGTCGTCGGGTGCATCTCGGTCGGCCGGTCGACGGTGGCGGCGGTCTGCGTCGCCGCCGAGGGTCGTGCGGCGAGCCGGGCGTGCCACCAGGTGGCTCCGAGTCGTTCGTAGCCGGTCAGAGCCGCCGCTCGACGGCGGCGGGCGGTGTCCTCGTCCCCGAGCGCGGCCGCCGCGCGCGAGAGGGTGTCGTCGGTGAGGCCGTGGAACATGACCGCACCGGCGTTGATCACCGCCCGGCCGGGGTAGGGCGTGAGGAGGCGGGCGGCGGTCTCGACGAGCTCCCCGTGCTCGACCGCCAGGGCGACCTCGAGCACGCACTGCAGGGTCAGGAGCCAGTTCACGTCCCGCGGCAGGTCGTCGAGGACCGACCCGGAGAAGGCGTGCAGGAGATCGCGTGCCCGGTCGTGGCGGCCGGCGTGGATCCAGAGGTAGGCGGCCTCGGCGCAGACCACCGGCGATCCCTCGGCCGTGCCGAAGGTCTCGCACCCGGCGGCGACGGTCGCCGCCGTCGTGGTGTCGCCGGCGTGGGCCGCGGTGTAGCCCTTCATGGCCTCCACGACCATCCAGCCGTCGGCCAGCCCGGCGTGCTCCGACGACACGGCGGCCGTCGCGATGAGCTCGGCCGCGGTGTCGGTGCGCCCGCTCAGCAGGTCGAGCATGAGTCGTCGGGAGGCGGCGAAGAACCGTGCGCGCGCGGATCGCTCCCCGAGTCGCTCCAGCGCGCGGACGTGGCGATGCATCGCCGCCGGGTTCATCGTCTCGCACGCGGTCTGCAAGCTCCACAGGTGCGCCTGCAGCCTCGTCCCGGAGTCGAGGACGTGCGCGGCGACCTCGTCCATCCGGGCGGTGAGGTGGACGCGGGCGTCGAGCTCGTCGGGCCCCCACCGCGCGGCCAGTGCGGCGTCGAGACCGTCGACGACGAGCTCCGGAGTGGCACATCGTTCCGCGCGCTCCAGTGCTTCGTCGGCGAACCGCACCGCACGGTCGGCGTGACCGGCGTAGGCCCAGCACCGCGCGAGCGCGGCGGCGACGCGCGCACGGTCGTGGTCCTCGGTGGTGCGCACCAGGACGTCGTACAGCTGGGCCGGGAGGCGGCCCGGCTCGGCGCCGAACAGGTAGACCGATGCTGCTCCGAGGACTGCGCGGGTCCAGTCAGGGAGATCGTCGACACCGCGGCACCGCTCGATCACCTCGTCGTAGAGGCGCGCCGCGGCGTCCCCTCGACCGGCCGAGCGCTCGGCGTCGGCGCGGTCGAGGAGATCACCCACGGTCATGGACCCGGCCACGGACTCAGAGCGTAGGAGCGTTCCCGGTCGGTGGACAGGTCGTCCGACAGCTCACGGCCGGAGCGTTCGCACCGTGACTGCGTGCTCGCGTTGCCTCGCTTCGTCCCAATCGCCGGTGCAGTAGATCGCCATCTCGACGATGCTCCGGCCGGCGACGTCGGCGCGGATCATCTCCCGGCAGTACCACCGCTGCCCATCGTGGTACCACCGCTCCTCGAACTCGATGGTGAAGCCGTGCTCGGTGTGCTCGACGCGCCCGACCGAGACCTCGCTGGGCGAGGCGTGTTCCTCGGCCCGGATGGCGAGGATCGCCGGGGCCGTGTCGGTCTGGAGCCGCCAGTGCGGTAGCGAGAGGTCCGCGAACACGTCGGGCGCGAACAGACCCGTCCGCACCGTGCCGGTCTCCAGGAAGTGCACGAAGTTCGCCACCACATCAGCCGTCGCGTGGCCCGTGCCTCGGTCCCGCGCAGCGCCGAGGGCGTCGGTCGGCGGGGCGGCTCCGGCGCTCATGACAACGTCCCGGCGGCCTGCATGTTCCTCTCGACCACCGACATGGTCGTGGCGAGCTCGGCGCCGGGGCTGAACTCGACGATCGAGGTCCCCGCGGTGATCGAGGGCAGGTGTCCGGGCGGCGCGTAGTAGGCGTCGCCGGCCTCGTAGGTCTCCTCGTGATCGGGCCACCGGAACGTCAAACGACCCTCGGTGACCACGCCCCAGTGCGGGCATCCGCACCGGTCGCCGGGCAGGCCGACGAAGAACGGTGCGGGATCGACGTCCCGCGGAAAGAATTCGAAGCTGACGGTGTAGTCGCCCAACGGGGCGTACCGTCCCTCGATCACATCGACGTCCACGGCGACCGGAGTCGTCGTCCTGTTGGCGCTGGGCATCCTCGTCCTCCTTCGATGGGTTCCTGCACCACCTCCGGCGTGACTTCCGGCGGAACACCTGTGCCCTCCCCGGTCACGGACGGGTCTGGCGGGCCGCGTCCGGTCGGAGGAACCTGTGCGCGATGTCCTCTCGGTACGACGATCTGTCGGCGCTGGTCGTCAACTGCACGCTGAAGCGGTCGCCCGAGGTGAGCCACACCCAGGGGCTGGTCGACGTCAGCGTCGGCATCCTCGAGCGGCAGGGGGTCCGGGTCGACCAGTTCCGCGCGATCGACCACGACATCGCGATCGGCGTCTGGCCGGACATGACCGAGCACGGCTGGGCGACCGACGACTGGCCGCGGCTCTACGAGCGGGTCCTGGCCGCGGACATCCTCGTGCTCGCGGGACCGATCTGGCTGGGCGACAACAGTTCGGTGACCAAGCAGGTCATCGAGCGTCTCTACGCCTGCTCGCACCTGCTCAACGACGCCGGTCAGTACGCCTACTACGGGCGGGTCGGCGGTTGCCTGATCACCGGCAACGAGGACGGCGTGAAGCACTGCGCCATGAACGTGCTCTACAGCCTCCAGCACCTCGGGTACACGATCCCGCCGCAGGCCGACGCCGGCTGGATCGGCGAGGCCGGACCCGGGCCGTCCTACCTCGACCCCGGCTCGGGGGGACCGACCAACGATTTCACCAACCGCAACACCACGTTCATGACCTGGAACCTGCTGCACGTGGCGCGGATGCTCAAGGACCAGGGCGGCATCCCCGCGTACGGCAACCAACGCTCGGAGTGGGACGCCGGCTGCCGCTTCGACTTCGAGAACCCCGAACACCGCTGAGGCCCGCGATGCGCATCCTGTTCGCCAGTACCGGAGGTGCGGGGCACGTCACCCCGATGCTCCCGTTCGCCGCCGCCTGTCGCCGGGCCGGCCACGACGTCCTGCTGGTGGGCCCGCCCGGCCTCTCGTCGACCGCGGAGCAGCAGGCCCTGCCCTTCGTTCCGGGAGCGCTGCCCGGCGACGCGGAGACCGGGCCGGTCTGGGCCCGGGTCCCGCACCTATCCTTCGCCGAGGCCGAGCGGCTGGTCATCGGGCAGGTCTTCGCGACGCTGAACGTCCGCGCGATGCTCCCGACGATGCGCGAGACCGTGCGCAGCTGGCGGCCCGAGGTCGTCGTCCGCGAGCCCGCGGAGTTCGCCTCGGCGGTGGTGGCGGAGGAGGAGGGCCTCCCGCACGTCCAGGTCGGTGTCGGGCTGATCTCCGCGCAACGGCAGATCATGGAGATGGGGGCGGATGCGGCCGAGGCGTGGCGCGCGGGCCTGACGAGCAGGATCGCGGCCACTCCCTACCTGACGTTCTTCCCGCCGTCGCTCGATGCCGGTCACGGGCCGGACCTCTCGCCGACCCACCGCTTCCGGCCCCCGCAGGACGCCCCGGGCCCGCTGCCCGACCACTGGCCCGGGTGTGGGGACCGCCCGCTGGTGTACGTGACGTTCGGCAGCGTGACCGCGACCGTGCCGTGGGCGGCGCCGATCTACGACGTGGCCCTCGCGGCGGTGGCCGACCTCCCGGCCCGCGTGCTGTTCACCACCGGGCACGGGATCGAGGACGGGGTGATGGTCGCGCCCGGACCGCACGTCCACATCGCCCGCTGGGTCCCGCAGGCCGACGTGCTCGCGTGGGCGAGCGCCGTGGTCTGCCACGGCGGTTCGGGAACGACGCTCGGGTCCCTGGCGGCCGGGGTCCCGCTGGTGATCACGCCGCTGTTCGCCGACCAGCCGGAGAACGCCCGCCGGGTCGCCGAGCTCGGCGCGGGCGTCGCGGTCGGCCCGCGTGACCAGGGCGCTCCGACCAGCGCGATCGACCCGGCCGACCTGCGGCGCGCGATCGTCGACGTGCTCTCCGACCCGGAGCGAGCCGCCGCCGCGCGCCGCCTGGCGGACGAGATCGAGGCGCTCCCGCCCGCCGACGAGGCCGTCGCCGTGATCACTGCCGCCGCGCGACGCCCCGTCCCCTGAACCGGGGGCGCGAGAGCGCCGCGCCGCCGCTCATCCGTCGGCGTCGGCCGCCTGCTCGCCGGCGCCGAGGCGCGCCGGCGCGATGCCGTCCTGCAGACGCCGCAGCAGCGCCTCGAACTGCTCGGCGTCGGCGCCGAGCAGGTCGCGGTACTGCCCTCGGACGTCGGCGGTGGCGTCCTCCCACTGCGCCAACGCCCGCCGTCCGCGCACCGAGGCGACGATCAGCACGCGACGGCGGTCCTCGTCGTCCCTCCGGCGCTGGACGAGGTTCGCCGCCACCATCCGGTCCACGAGCTTGCTCAGCTTGGGCGCCAGCAGCAGGACGTGGTCGGCGACCACGTTCATGGGACATCCGCCCCGGTCGACGAGCAGGCGCAGGATCCGCCACTGGTCGAGGCTCGACCCGCACGACCGCAGCGCTTCTTCGAGCCGCTGGGTGAGGGTGCGCTCGACGAGCGAGAGGAGGCGGAGCGACTCGTCGCTCTCGCGTGTCGCTCGTTCCGCGCTGGCCGGCACCTCTCGATCGTAGCGGGGCGTGGGGGAGGGCAACTCGTACGATCGGAGCAGCACCGCGGCGGGATCGGGTCGATAGCGTCATGGGATGGATCAGCCCCCGGTGCCCCGCCTGGGAACCGTGCGCCGGTCGCGGGGGCGTGACGTCCTCGAGATGGCGCTCGTGGTCCCGCTGCAGGGACCCGCGGGCATCTTCGGGCCCTCCTGCGAGAGCTGCGCCGCCCTCGCCGTGGACGAGATCAACGCCGAGGGCGGTGTGCTCGGTCGGGAGCTGAGCCTGGTGCTCGTCGACGGGGGCGCCGAACCCGAGGACGTCGCGATCGAGGTCGACGCGCTGGTCAGCGCCGGGGCGATCGAAGCCGTCACCGGCTGGCACATCTCGGCCGTCCGGGAGGCGGTGGCGCCCCGGATCCACGGCCGCGTCCCCTACGCCTACACCGCGCTCTACGAGGGGGGCGAGCACCGGCCGGGGTTGTTCCTCACCGGCGAGACCCCGGACATGCAGCTGGGCCCCACGCTGGACTGGTTCGCCCGCACCGCGGGGGTCCGGCGCTGGACGATCGTCGGTGACGACTACGTCTGGCCTCGCCGGTCGGCCGCGGTGGCGTCGCGCCACCTCCGGCGGATCGGCGGGACCGTCTGCGACGAGATGTACGTGCCGCTCGGCACGTCCGACTTCGGCGACGTCCTCCACCGGGTCGAGCGCAGCGGCTGCGAGGCCGTGCTGATGCTGCTCATCGGGAACGACGCGGTCGAGTTCAACCGCGGCTTCAGCGCGCGCGGCCTCGATCGCGACATCCTCCGCTTCAGCTCCCTGATCGAGGAGAACGTCCTGCTCGCGACCGGAGCGGAGGGCACCCGCGGTCTGATGACCTCGGCGGGCTACTTCGAGGACCTCGCGACCAGCTCGGGGCTCGACTTCGCCGCGACCTACTTCCGCCGGTTCGGGGACGACGCCCCGGTCCTGAACAGCCTGGGCGAGTCGTGCTACGAGGGCGTCCGGCTGCTCACCGAGCTGATGCGTCGGGCGGGTTCGCCCCGGGTGCCGGCGATGATGTCGGTGGCCGACGGGCTCGCCTACGAGAGTCCCCGGGGCACCGTCGAGCTCCGCGACCGGCACCTGCGGCAGCAGGTCTTCCTGGCCGTCGCCGACGGGCTGGCCTGGGACGTCATCCAGCAGCTGTAGCCGTTGACACCGCCGCCCGGCGCTCGTTAAGTTTCCTAGGAAATTAATTCTGCGTGCTGGTGTCTTTCTCTCCGCGCTCGAGCCCGCACGAATCGGCGGCGGCACGGCACCACGACGAAGGAGTCGTCCCGATGCCCCTGTACGCGTACCGCTGTGGCGAGGACGGCCCCGTCGACGTGATGCGGGCCCTCGGCACCGCACCACCGACGATCTCCTGCCCGACCTGCGGCGCCGAGGCCGGACGGATGGTCACGGCACCGAGGCTCGGACGGGCCGACCGCGCGCGGGTCGATGCGATCGATCGTGCCGAGGCCTCGCGCACCGAACCCGCGGTCGTCGCCGCGCCGCCGCCCCCGACCTCCCGGCCGCGGCGGCCCCGGCTCGATCCCCGGACCGCGGGGCTGCCCCGGCCGTAGTGGGGCGTGATCCGCTTCCTCCTCCTGACCGGTACCTACGCGCAGGTGGGCACGCCGCTCGCGATCGGTCTCGCGATCTTCGGCGTGGTCGTCTTCGCCGCGCTGATCCCGTGGCCCGTCGCGCCCGGACGCCGGCGACACCCACCCCGGTCGGCGATCCCGTCGCCGCATGACCGTCCCGACCACCCGCACGACACAGAAGCTAGGGAGAGTTCCGATGCCCCAGAAGGTGTTCCCGCTCGACAGCAGCAGGAAGTTCACCGATCAGCAGATCGTCGGCCACAACCGGTGGCACCCCGACGTCCCCGCGCAGGTGCACGTCAAGCCGGGCGATTCGTTCCGGGTGGACTGCCGCGAGTGGTTCGACGGCGCCATCGTCAACGACGACTCCGCCGACGACATCCTCAACGCCCCGCTCAACAACGTCCACGTGCTCTCCGGCCCGATCTCGGTCGAGGGCGCGCAGCCCGGTGACCTCCTGATCGTCGACATCCTCGACGTCGGCCCGATCCCGCAGGAGGACTCCGGCCCGCTTGCCGGGCAGGGCTGGGGCTACACCGGGGTGTTCGCCACGACGAACGGCGGCGGGTTCCTCACCGAACAGTTCCCGGACGCCTACAAGGTGATCTGGGACTTCCGGGGCGGTCAGGCCACGTCGCGGCACGTGCCGGGGGTGGCCTTCACCGGGATCGTGCACCCCGGACTCATGGGCACCGCGCCCTCGCACGACCTGCTGGGCAAGTGGAACGCCCGCGAGCAGGCCCTGATCGACACCGACCCGCAGCGGGTCCCGCCGCTCGCCCTGCCGCCCCAGCCGGAGGCGGCGATCCTCGGATCGCTCTCCGGCGACGACTTCGAGCGGGCCCGCCACGAGGCGGCCCGCACCGCACCGCCGCGCGAGAACGGCGGCAACCAGGACATCAAGAACTTCACGAAGGGCAGCCGGGTCTTCTACCCGGTGTTCGTCGACGGCGCGAACCTCTCGATGGGCGACCTGCACTTCTCCCAGGGCGACGGCGAGATCACCTTCTGCGGCGCGATCGAGATGGGCGGGTTCATCGATCTGCACGTCGACCTCATCAAGGGCGGCATGCAGACCTACGGCGTCTCCGAGAACGCGATCTTCGTTCCGGGCAACACCGACCCGCAGTACAGCGAGTGGATCGCGTTCTCCGGCACCTCGGTGACGCTCGACGGCGAGCAGCGCTACCTCGACTCGCACCTGTCCTACCAGCGGGCCTGCCTGCACGCGATCGACTACCTGACGACCTTCGGCTACTCCGCCATCCAGGCCTACATGATCCTGGGCGCCGCGCCGATCGAGGGCCGTCTCTCCGGCGTGGTCGACATCCCCAACTCGTGCTCCACGGTCTACATCCCCACCGGGATCTTCGACTTCGACGTCAAGCCCGGTAAGAACGGTCCGGCGCGGATCGACCCGGGGATGGGGGTGCCGAAGGCCAGCGCCTGACAACCGTTCCCCCGACCGGCCGTACCGCTCGTCGGACGGTGCCCGCCAGGGCGCCGTCCACGGTCGTGGCGAGGCATGATGGGTCGTCTACGCCGATACGAGGTGGCGACAGTGAGTGCCGTGCGCGCACGGGGGCAGCATCGCCGGACCGAGGTCGGCGGGCTGGCTCACCCCGCCCTGTTCTACGCCGACGACGAGTCGTACCTCGCGGGAACGCTCCCGTTCCTGCGCGAGGGTCTGGACGCGGGCCGGCCCGTGATGATGGCGGCACCGCCCGCCAAGCTCGACATCGTGGCGGCGGCGCTGGGGCCGGTCGCGTCCCAGGTCGTCTTCCACGACATGACGCTCGCGGGACGCAATCCCGGGCGGATCATCGCGGGGGTCCTGCGGGCGTTCGTGGACGAGCATGCCGAGCGTGGCCGCGTGCACATCATCGGCGAGCCGATCTGGGCCGGACGTACCCCGGCGGAGTACGCGGCGGCGGTCCAGCACGAGGCCCTGATCAATGTCGCGCTGGTGGACCGCCCGGCGTCGGTCCTGTGCCCGTACGACACGAGTGCGCTCGACCCGGCCGCCGTCGCCGACGCGGAGAGGACGCACCCCGTCCTGATCGAGGGGGGCGAGTCGTCGACGAGCGCGCACTACGCGGATCCCACGGAGCTCGCTCTGCGAACCAGCGGACCGCTCGCCGAGCCGACCGAGATCGGCGAGACGCTCGTGTTCAGCGCTCCGACCGGGCCCCGCACGGTGCGCACGGCGGTGGCCGAGCACGCGCTGCGTGCCGGCCTCGACGAGGACCGGGTCTCCGACCTGTGCCTGTCCGCCTACGAGGTCGCTGTGAACACGGTCGTGCACACCGGGCGGCCGGGTCTGCTCGCGCTGTGGATGCGGGAGCAGGGCCGCTCAGCGGGTTGGGAGGCGGCGGAGCCGGCCGCGGTCGTGTGCGAGGTCCAGGACAGTGGATGGATCTCCGACCCGCTGGTGGGCCGTCACCGCTGTGGCCCCGCCGAGGGCCGGGGCTACGGCCTGCGCCTGGCTCACGAGCTGTGCGACCTCGTGCAGGTGCACAGCGACCCGAGCCTCGGGACGACGGTGCGGATGACGATGTACCTGGACGCGGGAGCCGCCGGACGTGGTCCCGTGGCCGCGCGCTCCTGACTCGCCACGACGTCCACCGCGCGCCACGATCGGTGCGTGGCCACGGACGAGGGGTACCTGCTCGACAACCGGCAGACCCCGGCGGGCACCCGTCTCGGGGCGCTCGCCGAGCTGTTCGATCCCTCGACCTTCCGCCACCTCGAACGGCTGGGGATCGAGGCGGGGTGGCGCTGCTGGGAGGTCGGCGCCGGCGCCCGCAGCGTCCCGGACTGGCTGGCCGGGCGCGTCGGTCCGAGCGGCCGGGTCCTGGCCACCGACATCGACACGTCGTGGCTCGCCGGCCCCGCCGCCGGGCACCTCCAGGTCCTGCGCCACGACGTCGGCGTCGAGGATCCCCCCGCGCGCGACCTCGACCTGGTGCACGCACGCCTCGTGCTCACTCACGTCCCGCACCGCGAGCAGGCGCTGGCGCGGATGGTCTCGGCCCTGCGTCCCGGGGGGTGGCTGCTGGTCGAGGAAGCCGACCCCGGCCTGCAACCGTTGCTGTGCCCCGACGAGTACGGCCCCGCCCAGGAGCTCGCGAACCGTCTGCGCCGCGGTTTCCGCGCCCTGATGGCCGAGCGCGGCGCCGACCTGGCCTACGGGCGCACCCTGCCGCGGCGGTTGCGCGCGCACGGTCTGCTCGAGGTCGCCGCGGATGCCCACTTCCCGATCACCGGGCCGGCGTGCACCGTGCTGGAGATCGCCACCGTCGAGCAGATCCGCGCACGGCTGGTCGACGGCGGCATCGCGACCGCCGACGAGATCGACCGGCACCTGGAGAACCTCGCCGCCGACCGTGTCCCCGATCTCGCCACGGCACCCATGATCGCGGCGTGGGGCCGGACGGCTCGAGCGCCGCGCGCGCCCGGGGTCGTGTAGGCGGAGCTGTCCTGCTCGGTTCGCTTCCCTCCGGGCGCCGCCGGGGTGCCGCCGTGGCCGGTGGAGCCTCGTCGCCGGAGGCCCTAGGCTGGGCGTTCGTGGCGGCCGGGCCAGCCTCGAATCGGGCCGCCGGAGCCTGGAGGACCCATGGACGTGTCCTGCGCCTTTCCGACCGCCCTGCGCTCGCCCGACGACATCGCGCTCGCCGAGACCCTCGGCTACGCCCGGGCGTGGGTCTACGACACGCCCCAGCAGAGTCCGGACGTCTGGATGACGCTCGCCCTGGCCGCCCAGCGCACCGAGCGGATCGGGCTGGGCCCCGGCGTCCTGGTCCCCAGCCTGCGTCATCCCATGGTCAACGCCGCGGCCACCGCCACGCTCGTCGACCTCGCTCCCGGGCGGGTCGCCGTCGGCTTCGGCACCGGCTTCACCGGGCGCCGCGCGATGGGCTACGGGGCGATCACCTGGGCTTTCATGGAGTCCTACATCCGCGCCTTCCGGGGTCTGCTGCAGGGTGAGGTCGTCGAGTGGGAAGGCGCTCGGATGCAGATGCTGCACCCCGACGGGCACGCCCCGGCCCGGCCGGTCGACGTCCCGATCCTCGTCGGCGCTCTCGGGCCGAAGGGCAACAAGGTCGCGAACGAGCACGGGGACGGCCTCTACGCGACGCTGCAGGTGCCCGACTTCCTGCACGAGTACTCGTGGGTGCCGTTCCTGTGCTGGGGCACCGTGCTCGACGAGTCGGAGGCCGCGGACTCCGCCCACGCCCGGGAGGCGGGCGGTCCGGGATGGGCGCTGGCCTACCACGGGGCCTACGAGTTCGGCGGGCCCGACGCGGTCCGTGAGCTCCCCGGCGGGGCGGCGTGGATGGACGTCGTGGAGAAGGCTCCCGACGACGAGCGCCACCTCGCGGTGCACTCGGGGCACTGCGTGCACCTCAACGAGGCCGACGAGGCGGCCTGGGCCGCCGGTGGCCACGCGATGCTGCGCGACGCGACGATCAGTGGGACGCGTGACGAGGTCCGGCGTCGTCTCGACGAACTCGGTGAGCAGGGCGTGACCGAGGTCGTCTTCCAGCCCTGCGGCTCCGACACCCGCGCCGAGCTGGAGAGGTTCCTCGAGGCGGCGTCGTAGCGGTCCCGGGCCGGTCACTCACCGAGACGCATGCGCCAGGCGTCGGTGACCAGCTCGGTGAGGCGGGCGACGTCGACCTTCTCGAGCCGCACCATCACGAGGGGCAGCCCCTCGTAGGACGGGGTGGAGAAGAAGAGGTCGGGCTCGCCCCGGATCAGCGCCTGGCGCTCGGCCTCGTCGCCGACGAACAGGACGGCGATGTCGGTGCGCAGCACGCGGCGGCGTCCGGCGCTGCGGTCCGGGTAGGACCAGACGAAGCCCCGGCCGCCGACGCGGAAGTCGAAGCCCTCGCTGTCGATCTCCTCGACGCCTGCGAGGGTCAGCGCGAGCCGACGGACGTCCTGCGCGTCAGCCATGACCGATCTCGAGGCGCGCGTGGGTGCCCTCCGGGGTGGTCCAGAGGTGCAGGACGTCGCTGAGCTGGCGAGCGAGCCAGACACCGCGCCCGCGCACGGCGAGCGCCTCGGGCCGGCGCAGGCCCGGCGTGGTGATGCCCATCCGCCCGGGGTCGTGGACCTGGGCGACGACCCGCCCCGGCGAGGTCCACCAGGACAGGGTGCCGCGCCCGGCGCCGTGCTCGATGCTGTTGCTGACCAGCTCGCAGACCGCCACGACGAGCCCGTCGATCCGGCCGGGATCGAGACCGGCGTCGAGGCCGTGGCGCTTCGCCCAGCCCCGGACGCCCCGCAGGGCGGCGCCGCCCGCGAACGTCTGCTCCTGGGTCGGCGGTCCGAGCGAGGGCGCCGGCGGCGCGGGTGTCGAGGCCAGGACGTCGTGCGGGAGCCGGTAGCGGGGGTTGGGGCTCGGGGCGGCGGCGACGATCAGCTCGGGATGGTTCCAGTAGAGGAAGTGCTCGGTGTCGTCGCGGACGCTCTCGGCGTCGCACAGGCAGATCAACGTGACCGGTAGGCCGCTGAGGGCGAGGTTGCACCCGGCGTCCACCGCCCCCCACAGGTCCGCGGCGGACGACCGGGGCCCGGCTTCGCACAGGGTGGGGATGTCGCTGAGGATCAGCGCGGACCGGCCGGGGCCGATCACCTCGCGGAGCCGGTCCGCACGGTGCGCGGCCGTGGTCTGCCCGCTGTAGCTGTACGGCCGGGCGGGCTCGTCGAAGACGATGCCGGCGGCGTCCGGACCCAGCCGGCCCTCGATGGCCCGGCGGGGACCGTCGGCGACGGCGGCCCAGACGAGGTCGTCGCGGGCCACGGCCGCGCCCAGCAGCGGGACGAGCCCGTCGAGGAGCTCGTCGTCGGAGTGGTAGACCACGGCGAGGTGGCGGAAGGGGTCCGGTCCCGGGTCCGTGGACCCCGGCCGCCGGCCGGCGGGGGCGGATGTCATGGCGGTGCGTCCCCGGCGTCGAGGTCGAGGACCTCGAGATGGTCGGTGACCCCGAGTGTGTCGAACATGCGCCGGGTGCGTCCGTGACCGAGACGGACCGCGAGACGGCGGCACGCGTCGGCGGCGCTGTGCTGGGCCAGCAGCACCAGCCGGACACCGGAGGAGTCGACGAACCCCATCCTCGCCAGGTCGAGCACCAGGACGGGTGGGGCCTCCCGCTCGGCGGCGGCGACCTCCCGCTGCGCGATCGACAGGGTGTCCATGTCGAGCTCGCCGTGGAAGACCAGCTCCAGCCGCTGCGGCTCCGCCCGGCGGACCACGCGCAGTGCGCCGGCGCCGCCGCCGGGCTCCGCGGGTCGGGGTGGCTCGTTCATCGCTGCGCCTGCGCCACGAGCAGGGCGACGTCGTCACGGAGCCGGCCGTTCTGGAACGTCGAGATCTCGTCGAGCAGCCCGTCGACGATGGTGTCGGGGGACTCGCCCGCGAAGGAGGCCAGGAGGGCCTCGAGCCGCGCGGGCCCGAAGAACCCGTCCGGTCCGCGGGCCTCCGTCACGCCGTCGGTGTAGAGCAGCAGCGAGTCGCCGGGGGCGAGCCGCACCTCGAGCTCGGCGAGGCTCGGGTCGGGGTAGACCCCGATCAGCGTGCCGGGGACGGCCAGGGACTCGACGCGGTCGCCCCGCAGGACGAGCGCCGGGGGATGGCCACCGTTGACCAGCGAGATCGTGACGCCGGCCGGGTCCACCGTCAGGTGCCCGTGGACCATGGTGGCGAAGCGGCCCCGGGCGCCCGCGTTGTGCCGCAGCATCGCGGCGTTGACACGACGCAGGACGTCCGCCGGGCCGAAGCCGTGCCCCACCTCGGCGTGGACGGTGTGGCGGATCAGCGCGGTCAGGGCCGCCGCCTGCGGTCCCTTCCCGCAGACGTCGGCGACCGTGAGGGCCCACCGTCCCCGTTCGTCGTCCTCGTGCACGTCGTAGAGATCGCCGCCGACGAAGACGTCGGTGAGATCGGGACTCGGTGGGCGGTAGCGGCCGGCGCAGCGCACGCCGGGCACCTCGGGCAGCTCGGAAGGCAGCAGGGCCGTCTGCAGGGTCCCGGCCACCGTGCGCTGCTGCTCGTAGAGGGCGGCGTTGTCGAGGGCGACCGCGGCCGTGGCGGCGAGCTGCCCGACGAACGTGAGGTCCTCCTCGCCGAAGCGCTCCCCGGACTCGGCGTGCACCAACGTCAGGGACCCCAGGCTGCGCCCCCGGACCACCAGCGGCACCACGATCGCCGAGCGCAACCCGATGGCACGGATCAGCTCGAGGTGGGTCGCGTCGACCGCGGACGCGACCAGCAGGTCGTCGGGCACGTCCGGCATGACCACCGGGACCCCGGTGCGGGCGACCTCGATGGGGCCGCCCTTCGACTCGGTCGTCGGGGGATAGCGCCGCTCGAGCTCCTCGACGAAGGCGATCTTCGCGGGGTCGAGGTGCGCCACGGCGACCTTCTCGACGTGGTCGCCGCGGACGAGGTGCACCGCGGACCAGTCGGCCACCCCCGTCACCGCGAGGTCGGCGAGCTGCCGCAGGCGGTCCTCCACCGACAGTGGCGCCTCCATCAGCCGGGTCGCCCGCGCGAGGAAGGCCATCCGGTCCCGCTCGCGCTCGGCGGCGGTCCGCGCCTCGTGCTCGGCGACGTAGAGGCGGGCACGGTCGAGCGCCTGGGTGCACAGGGCCGCGACGGCCACCAGGAACTCCCGCTCGGCGGTGTCGAAGGTCCGCGGCCGGTAGAAGCTGAACACCACCGCGCCGAGGTCGCGGTCCTCGACGCGCAGCGGCAGGCAGACGCTGGCCTGGTGGCCCTCGGAGACGCCCACCGAGGCCATCTCCGGGTAGCGCGTCCGCCACTGCTCGGCGTCCTCCAGCCACACCGGGGTGCCGGTCAGGATCGAGTCGGACATCGGTCGTCCGCGCTGGATGGGCACCCGGCCGAAGAGCTGGGAGGTGCTCTCGGGCCAGCCCGTCGAGTGCAGGACCTGCAGGACGTCCGAGCCCGCGGACCGCGCGTAGACCCCGCACGCGTCGGCTCCGATCAGGGAGGCGGCCGTCGTCGCCGTGAGCCGCCCGATGTCCGCGGGGGTCGCCGCTCCGGAGAGCAGCTCGGTCAGCCGCTGGAACCCCCGGGCCCGGTGCCCGGACTCGGCGACGGCGCCGTGCCGTCCGCCGGCGCCGGGAGGGTCCCCGCCGAGGACGCGGAGCAGGAGACCGGAGGTCGCACCGGCACCGTCGCCGAGCGGCGAACAACTCATGCCGAACTCCGGTGCGCGCGAGCTCACGTCGGCGAGCGCACGCCGGGACACGACGGTCACCCCACCGCTGCGGTAGGCCGCATCGAGGGCGTCGACCAGCTCCTGGGTCGCGGTCGGGAGGGCCTCGACGAGGGGCCGGCCGGATCGGACGCCGCTCCCGAGCAGCTGCCCGCCCAGCGGAGTCAGCGACTCCACGGCGTGGTCGGTGCCCGAGGTGATCGCGAGAGCGTCAGGGATCACGGAGAGTAGGTCCGCCAGCCTGATCGCCACCCGGTGAGCCTATCGGCGGCGAGTTTTCGCCCACAACAAGGCCTGCAGATCTCGGTTCAGGCACGCCGCGTGGTCAACACCGGCCGCTCCGGCACCACCGCCTCCCGACCGTGCCTGGGCAATCGCCGGAGGCAGTACTAGCGTGCCGCGCCATGAGCGGCTCCGAGGTGCTCTCCGACGAGGACCGGCTTCACCGCATCGAGCAGGTCACCGACACGACCCTCGCGCACCTCGAGGTCGAGCATCTCCTGGTGGAACTGCTCGATCGCGTGCGGTCGCTGCTCCACGCCGACACCGCGGCCGTGCTGCTGCTCGACCCGTCGTCGACCTACCTGGTGGCGACGGCCGCCCGCGGGATCGAGGAGGAGGTGCGGCAGGGGGTCCGGATTCCGCTGGGCAAGGGGTTCGCGGGGCGGATCGCCGCGGAGCGGCGCCCGGTCAGCATCGAGCAGGTCGACCACTCGAACGTCCTCAACCCGATCCTCCGGGCCAAGTCGATCTGCTCGCTGTTGGGTGTCCCTCTGATCGCGGACGGGTCGGTCCTCGGGGTCCTGCACGTGGGCACCACCCGGACGAGGCGCTTCACCGAGGGCGACACGGAGCTCCTGCAGCTGGCGGCCGATCGGATCGCGTCGATGACACGGACCCACCTCAACGAGCTGGACCGTGCCGCTGCGGCGGCGCTGCAGCGCAGCCTCATGCCGGGCGCGCTGCCCCAGGTGGCCGGTCTGGAGTTCGCGGCGCGCTACATCCCCGGCGACGCCGGCGGCCTGGGTGGCGACTGGTACGACGTCTTCACCCTGCGGTCGGGTCGGCTCGGCGTCGTCATCGGAGACGTCGTCGGGCGCGGACTGCAGGCGGCGGTGGTGATGGGCCGGCTCCGCAGCGCGCTGCGGGCGTTCGCCCTGGACGAGGAGGACCCGGCCGAGGTCCTCGAACGGCTCGACAGCAACGTCCAGCACTTCGAGGACGGAGTCATGGCGACGGTGCTGTACGCGATCTTCGAACCGTCGATGGACCGGATCTCGCTGTCCACGGCGGGCCACCTGCCGCCGATCGTCGCCACGCCCGAGGCGGGCGTGGCCCTCGTGCAGGTGCCGGTGGACCTCCCGGTGGGGGTCTCGGTCGGGCCGCCGCGACGCACCACGGTGATCGATCTGCCGCCGGGTGGGTTGATGTTCCTGTACACCGACGGGCTGGTCGAGCGCCGGGGCCTCTCCCTCGACGCGGGACTGGAGCAGCTCACCGACGCGGTGGTCCTCGACCAGGTCGAGACGGTGTGCACCACGGTGCTGGGACGCCTCATCGGGGCCGAGCCCGCCGTCGACGACGTCGCGATGCTCGTCGCGCGCCGCCTGCCGACGGAGGGCGTCGCGCCGCTGGAGGTCGTGCTCTCCGCCACGCCGCGGGCGCTGGGCGAGGTGCGGTCGGGCTTGCGCCGGTGGCTGGCCGCGGCGGGCGCGTCCCCCGACGCCTGCGCCGACCTGATCGTGGCGGTGGGGGAGGCGTGCTCGAACGTGGTCGAGCACGCCTACGGTCCCGCCGGCGGGACCGTGCTCGTCCGGGTGGAGCTCGACGGGCACGATGTGAGCGTGACCGTGCGGGACAGTGGGCACTGGCGGACGGCGCGCGGCCTGGGGCGCGGCCGGGGGACCACCCTCATGCGCCAGTGCAGCGACGACTTCCACGTGACCAGCGGAGCGGCGGGCACCACCGTGTTCCTCCGCCGCCACCTGACGAGGGAGTCGCCATGACCGGCGCGACCGTCCTGGTCCACCCCGACGGGTCGAGCGTCCACATCGTGATCAGCGGCGAGGTCGACCTCGACAACGTCGACACGGTCGAGGAGCAGCTCTCGGCCGCGATCCCGAACCATCTCGCGTCGGTCAGCCTCGACCTGTCCGACCTCGACTACGTCGACAGCGCCGGTCTGCGGGTCCTCTTCGCCCTCGCGGCGCGTCTCGACGTCCTGCAGATCGAGCTGCAGGTCATCGCGCCGGTCGGGTCGCTGACGCGCCGGGTCCTCGAGCTCTCCGGGTTCGAGGCCATCGTCGCGCTCGGCCCGTCCCCTCAGGCGGCCTCGGACTGAGGAGCCCGGGCCCGGCTCAGCCGAGGTCGTTCGTGCGGAACGTGTCGCAGCGGGTGGGGTCCCCGGACGCGTAGCCGCTGGTCAGCCACTTCTTGCGCTGCGCCGAGGTGCCGTGGGTGAACGAGTCGGGGTCGACCGTCCCGCCGCCGAGCCGGCCCTGGATGTAGTCGTCGCCGATGCGCTGGGCGGCGTCCACGGCGCTGTCCAGGTCGGCCGTCGAGATGTCGGCGATGAGCGCCGGCCGCCCACCTGCGGGTTGGGCCGCGTGGTTCATCCAGACGCCGGCGTAGCAGTCGGCCTGCAGCTCGAGCCGGACCGAGTCCGAGGACGCCCCTTGCCGCGAGCGCACCGCCGCCTCGGTCCCGAGCAGGTCCTGGACGTGGTGGCCGTATTCGTGGGCGAGCACGTAGGCGTTGACCAGCGGCCCGCCCTGCGCCCCGAACTGCTGGCGCAGCTGGTCGTAGAAGCTGAGATCGATGTACACGAGGTCGTCGCCCGGGCAGTAGAACGGCCCGGCGCTCGAGTCGGCGCTGCCGCAGGCGGTCGTCACCGAGCCGGTGAAGAACTTCGTGTCGACGACCTGATAGCGCGGCTGCGCCCCCCGCACCGTCGGGGCGAGCCGCGCGTAGCCGCCACCCGACCAGTAGGCCTGGATCGAGTTGATGTCCGCGACGATCGCGCAGTCGAGGTTCGCGTTGGCGTCGGCGCCCGTGCGGCACTCGCTCGCGAGGTCCGAGGTGCCGGCCCGTCCGGGCCCGCCCGGGTCGCCGAACCCGCCGGCCGCCCGCGACGACGTCCCGGCCCCGCCGCCGAGGTACGACACGGCGACGAACCCGACGACGACGACGAGGATCAGGACCCAGCTCACCTTCCCGCTGCGCCCGCGGAAGAGCAGCCCGATGAGCAGGGGGAGCAGCCCCCCGCCGAGCCCGCCGCCCCCGAGGCCCGATGGCCCGCCGCCGCCCTCACCCCGGGTGTCGGTGACCTGGGAGGTGTCGAGCTGGGCGTCGTCCTCGTAGCGCATCGGCTGCCCCATCGGCTGAAACGGTCCGTCGGCGTCGATCCTCGCAGTGCCACCCAGGTCGGCGCGCGCACCCGCTGCTCACGCCGTGGGTGACGACCATTCCGGTGGGGTCCGGGCGCCGGCGACGCGCGGTGGCCGGCCCAGGTCGTGGCGGATCGGGGCCGGTCCCGACGCGTGGGGGAGGACCCGGGGACGGCGCGCGATGTAGACCACCGCCGGGGGCACGTTGCGCCACACCGTGCGACTGGCCGTCACCTCCTCGAAGTAGGTCGCGAGGTTGCGTCGCACCCGGCGTGCGACGGACAGCGGCCGGACCCAACTGTGCTGGACCTGGCTGACCGCGCCGGTCGGCGTCAGCAACGGCGCCAGCGAGGCGAAGATCGTGGTCTCGGGTGGGGCGGTGAGGCTCCAGGGCAGGGCGCAGAAGACCAGGTCGATCCGCACACCCTCGGCGGCGAGCCGGCGCACGGTGTCGTGGGCGTCCTCGCAGAGGACCTCGACGTGGGGTTGGTCGCGGCGCAGCATCTCCGCCAACCGCGGGTTGTTCTCGACGGCGATGTGGCGCCCACGCCCGCCCAGGCGGTGCTGGACCGCCCTCGTGGTGGGTCCGGACCCGGCGCCGAGCTCGAGGACGACCGGGTTCCCACGCTCGGGCAACGGTGCGAGGGCGACACGGGACAGGGCCGCCGAGCTCGGCACCGGGGAGGCGGTGGCCCACGGCGAACGAAGGAACTCTCGGGTGAACACGGCGAAGCCCGACACGACGCGCCTCCGGGGGACGTGCATGGTGGGGGAAGGGTGCGCGACCTTCTGCACGCCACCCGGACACAGGCACCCTAGAGCCCAGCGCGCCGAGGGCAAGGAGTTCCGGCCACCGATCGGTGCGGGACGCTCAGGACGCTAGGGCGCGCATCCGGCGCACCGGCCGTCGCAGCCGTGCCCCCCACCCTCGGCGGTGGCCTCGACGTCGAAGGCCCGCCGCAGGGTCTCCGCGTTCGGGGAACCACCGAGTGCTGTCGCGATGCGATCCCACGACCAGTCGGCGGCGCGCGCTTCCTGCACCGCCTTGGTGAGCGCGCTCTGGGCCCGCTGGCGGGCCTTCACCGCACCCTGCATGAGCTCGTCGACCGGTGCCGTCATGGCTCAGAGCATGACTCCGCCTCGGCTCCAGGTCGAGTGCCGCGGCGGGTCAGCGGCGTCCGAGGAGGACGCCGACGGGCATCAGGAGGGTCTTGGTGATGTGTCCGGAGAGCCGTAGCCACCACCGCAGGGGGCGGGGCAGGACGAGGAACTGTCCGCGCGCGGCGGAGCGCAGGACCTGGCGCAGGACGCCGTCCTGCTCGTCGGTGAGCGGGCCGTCGTTGCCGTCGGTACTGATGTGGAGCACAGCCAGGCCCGAGCCCTGGGGGGACGTCTCGACGGGGCCCACCTGCTCCACGAGCTGGCGGATGCCCTCGTTGTCGGCCAGGACCTCCGCGGAGAACTCCTCGATGCCCTCGTCGGCCGCCCGGTGGGCCAGCGCGCGGGCCAGGGTCGTGCCCAGTCCGTAGCGCTGCCACGCGTCGGCGACGCTGATGGCCATCTCGGCGACCGCGCGATCGTCCTCACTCCGGACGTAGCGGGCCTCGCCGATCACCTCGGTGCCACGGCCGGGCAGCGCGACCAGGGCCTCGTGGTCGCGGTGGTCGACCTGCATCAGCCGCTGGAGGGCGGCGGGGGAGACCCGGGGCTTGCCGTTGAGGAACCGCCGGTAGCGCGAGCTGTCCGAGAGCTTCTCGAACATGCGTGCGAGGCCCGCCTCGTCCGCCGGGCGCAGGCTGCGCACCACCACCTCGTGACCCGACCGCAGCCGGACCCGGTGGTGCACCGCGCGCGTCTTGTCACGACTGGCCGCCATGCCCCCAGTGAAGGCACCCACCGGAGACCCTGCCAACCCGTCGGACGGGCAGGTGCGGCGGCCGCCAGGCCCCGAGCGGTCGGCGGGCGAGCGGTGCCACCCGCAAGTGGACTCAAAGTAACTCTTACCGGTGGTAGCGCATACATGGTGTTTGCCGTTACCTTCCGTCGCAGGTAAATCGCCGCGACGAGGAGGTCCAGGTGGACTCGGGACGACAGCAGGACTACGGCTTCTTCGGGCCGGACTCCGTGACGTGGAAGGTGTGGGGCTACCCCACCTCGATCGTGCTCGGCTTCCTCCGGGCGGTCGTCATCGAGGAGCTCGACCCCCATCTGGTGGCGTCGGTGGAGCAGTCCGGGCAGGTCAAGGCACGTCCGAAGCTGCGCTACGACCGGACGATGCAGTACTTCGCGACGGTGAAGTTCGGGGACGCCGAGTCGGTGCTCCGCGCGTCGGACACCCTCATGAAGATCCACGCGCGGGCGGTCGGGGACGACCCGATCACCGGGAGCCGCTACGACGCGAACGACCCGGCGTCCCAGCTGTGGATCCACCTCACGGCGTGGCACTCCATCCTCTACACCTACGAGGTCTTCGGGCCCGGCAAGCTCGAGCCCGAGGAGGAGGACCGGTACTGGGAGGAGTGCGCCCGCGCGGCCGAGTTCCAGACCATCGATCCGGCCGACGTCCCGCGCTCCCGCGAGGCGATCCGCGCCTACTTCGCGGCGTACCGCCCGCGCCTCGTGGGCTCGGAGGTCGCGCAGGACATGATGAACTTCCTGCTCGACGCGGGCACCGTGGTGCTCCCCGAGCGCATGCCCCGGCCGGCGCGGTTCGTGTTCAACACCGTCACGCGACGCGCGATCATCGCGACGATGCCCCGGTGGATGCGCAAGCTCGGGGCCACGACGCAGTCCGGGGCCACCGACCGGCTCGCGATCGCGGTCACCCGGCCCCTGGTGCGGATGCTCGCCGCCAGCCGGTGGCTCCAGCTCTGGGCGTTGCGGCTCGCCAGCCCGCGCACGGCGCCCATCCTGGAGCCGGTGTTGCGCGGCACACCACCGGTGCGGCCGGTGGTGCGGGAGCCGGCGGAGGCCCGCGCCGCGTACGACGTGACCTCACCCCGGCGGCAGTACGCCGAGCTGCTGGAGGCCCGGGCCCGGGACGCGGCCCCGTCGCCGTACCCCCGACACCACCGCGAGCCGCTCCTGTCCTTCCCGGCCTGAGCGGGACGTGCCGGGGCGGACGGTGTCAGCCCCGACCGTCGGCGGGGAGGCCCAGGCGGGCGAGGTAGGCGTCGAGGCGCCCGGCGATGTCGTCCTCGGCGGCGAGACCGACGTGGCCGTCCGGACGGACGAGGAGGGCGGCCGCGCAGTCTTCCGGCACGCCGTAGATCCCCTGCACGATCTCGGCCGTGGCGGGTGAGTCGCGCCGGACGTCGAGGACGACGCCGGTGGCCTGCGGCCACCGGCCGGCGAGGCCCGCGCACGCCCTCGCCGCGCGGTCACCGAAGGCGAGACACGTGAACTCGGTGTCCCTCATCAGCTCGAACAGCCGGCTCGGGGCGGCGCCGGCGAGCTGGAGCGGGGCGTCCGGGGCCCGGTCGCCGGCGCGTACGGCGCCCGGTGCGCGCCGGGACTCCACGCTGAGCGGGCCGCCACGGTAGGTGGTGCGCAGCTGGAGGACGTCCGGGGCCGCGCCGTGCTCGTCCACCGCGTCGAGGCCGGCCATCAACCGCGCCGCGATCGGTCGGCGCTCGTCCTCGTAGGTGTCCAGCAACGATGCGGGTGCGCCACCGAGCACGGCCGCGAGCTTCCGGCCGAGGTCGTGCGCATCCTGGACGGCCGTGTTCATCCCCTGCCCACCGGCCGCGGGGACGGTGTGCGCGGCGTCCCCGACGAGGAACACCCGCCCGACCCGGAAGCGGCCCGCCACCGCGCGGCGCGCCAGTTCCAGCGCCGCGACCACACCCGCGGGGCCGCCACCGACGACGAGAACGGGGGGCGTCACCGGCCGAGTCTGTCGAGGGTCGGCGCCGTGGTCGACCGGATTCCCTGCCGTCCCCTCCGGCGTCACGATCTGCGACGGAGGGACCTGTTCTTGATTGGTTCCAGAAAAAGCTCCACACTGCGCAGCGTGCCAGCGGCGTCGGACTCCGAGCGCGTGCTTACCCCGTACTGATCATCATCCCTTCGAGTCCAGGAGGATTCGTGTCCGAGGACCACACCACGGTCGAGAGCCAGATGAACCAGGAGGAGGCCGGCGGTTGCCCGGTCGGCGGGGACCGCTTCGCCCATCCGACCGAGGGTGGTGACAACAAGGACTGGTGGCCCAACCAGCTCAACCTCAAGATCCTCCGCAAGCACCCGCCCGTCGCGAACCCGATGGGTGACGACTTCGACTACGCCGCGGCGTTCGAGTCCGTCGACCTCGACGAGCTGGCCCGCGACGTCGACACCCTGCTGACGACGTCGCAGGACTGGTGGCCCGCCGACTTCGGCCACTACGGCGGCTTCATGATCCGGATGGCGTGGCACAGCGCGGGCACCTACCGCCTGCACGACGGCCGCGGCGGTGCGGGCGCCGGCATGCAGCGTTTCGCGCCGCTCAACAGCTGGCCGGACAACGGCAACCTGGACAAGGCGCGCCGCCTGCTGTGGCCGGTCAAGAAGAAGTACGGCAGCTCGGTCTCGTGGGCCGACCTGATGATCTTCACGGGCAACCGTGCCCTGCAGACGATGGGCTTCACCCCCTTCGGCTTCGCGGGTGGCCGCGCCGACGTCTGGGAGCCCGACGAGGACGTCTACTGGGGTCCCGAGCAGGTCTGGCTCGGCGGCGACGGGCGCTACACCGGCGACCGCGAGCTGGAGAAGCCGCTGGGCGCCTCCCAGATGGGTCTCATCTACGTCAACCCGGAGGGCCCGGACGGCGACCCGGACCCGCTGGCGGCGGCCCGCGACATCCGCGAGACGTTCGGCCGGATGGCGATGAACGACGAGGAGACCGTCGCGCTGATCGCCGGCGGGCACACCTTCGGCAAGACCCACGGCGCCGCGAACCCGGAGGTCGACAACAACGTCGGCCCCGAGCCGGAGGCCGCGCCCCTCGAGGAGCAGGGCCTCGGCTGGCGGCAGGGCTTCGGCAAGGGCAAGGGCCGGGACGCCATCACCAGCGGCCTCGAGGTCACCTGGACCTCCACGCCGACGCAGTGGAGCAACCAGTTCTTCGACAACCTGTTCGGCTACGACTGGGTGCTCACCACGAGCCCGGCCGGGGCCCACCAGTGGGAGCCGAAGGACGGTGGCGGCGCCAACACGGTGCCCGACCCCGAGGACGGCTCGCTGACCCGGCCCCCGACGATGCTGACCACGGACCTCTCCCTGCGGTTCGACCCGATCTACGAGCCGATCTCGCGGCGCTACCACGAGAACCCGGCGGAGTTCGCGGACGCGTTCGCCCGGGCCTGGTACAAGCTGACGCACCGCGACATGGGCCCGATCCAGCGCTACCTCGGGCCGTGGGTGCCGCAGGAGGAGCTGCTCTGGCAGGACCCGGTCCCCGCGGTCGACCACCCGCTGGTCTCGGCCGACGACGTGGCCTCGCTCAAGCAGACGATCCTCGGGTCGGGCCTGACCGTCGCGCAGCTGGTCTCCGCGGCGTGGGCGGCGGCCTCGTCGTTCCGCGGCAGCGACAAGCGCGGCGGCGCGAACGGCGGGCGCGTCCGCCTCGAGCCGCAGCGCTCGTGGGAGGTCAACGACCCGGAGGACCTCGCGCAGGTGCTGCGCACGCTCGAGGGGATCCAGTCGGACTTCAACGGCTCCGCGAGCGGCGGGACGAAGGTCTCGCTCGCCGACCTGGTCGTCCTCGGCGGGTCCGCCGCGGTCGAGAAGGCGGCGAAGGACGCCGGCCACGACGTCGAGGTGCCGTTCACGCCGGGACGGACCGACGCGTCGCAGGAGCAGACCGACGTCGACGCCTTCTCCTACCTCGAGCCGACCGCCGACGGGTTCCGCAACTACCGCGGCAAGGGGCACCGTCTGCCCGGCGAGTACCTGCTCGTCGACCGGGCGAACCTGCTGACCCTGAGCGCGCCGCAGATGACCGTGCTGGTGGGCGGCCTGCGCGTGCTGGGGGCCAACTCCGGCGGGTCGACCACGGGTGTCCTCACCGATCGGCCGGGGACGCTGACCACCGACTTCTTCACGAACCTGCTCGACATGGGCATCGAGTGGAAGCCGGTGGCCGACGACCAGGACGCCTTCGAGGCGCGCGACGGCTCGGGCGGGGTGCGCTGGACGGGGAGCCGCGTCGATCTCGTCTTCGGCTCGAACTCCGAGCTGCGGGCGCTCGCGGAGGTCTACGCGAGTGACGACGCGGCGGAGAAGTTCGTGCGCGACTTCGTCGAGGCGTGGGTCAAGGTCATGAACCTGGACCGGTACGACGTCGCCTGATCGACGGGCTCCTGTCCGGGCCGGCGCCGCGCCGGCCCGGACAGGGTCGGCGCGTCAGTCGCCCGACTCGAACTTGAAGGAGATCGCGAGGCGGACGCGGAAGCCGGTGACCTGACCGTTCTCGATGACCAGGTCCGAGCGCAGGAGCTCGCCGATGCGGATGTCACGCACCGACTTCGCTGCGGTCTCCACGGCGTTGCGGGCCGCCTTCTCCCACGACTCGGTGCTGGTGCCGATGACTTCGGTGACGCGGTACACGGTGTCGGGCATGGATGGAGCCTCCTCGACGGTGCGCTGCAGGGTCGTCAGTGTGACCCAGACCACAGCGCTCCGCCACGGTAACCGGGTGCTTCCCCGGGCGCCATCCGGCGCGACGGCGCGACCGCGGGAGTGGCTCAGCCCTCCGGAGGGTTCCGATAGCGCGCCGCGTAGCGCTCGGCCGCGGCGGCGTCCTTGTCCGCCGTCCGTTCCGCACGCCGGGCGGGACCGGTGCCCCGCGGGTAGCCGGCCTTCACGAGCCGGTGCTCGGCGGTCTCGTGGGCGTAGCTGATCGAGAAGATCAGGCCCATGATCGAGCCGCCGAGAGCGCACATGACGCGCAGCCAGAGTGGCCCGGGGACGAAGACGATGATCGCGATCACGATCGGGGCGATCTGGACCATCGCGCGGACCACGTGGCGCAGCGCCCAGGTGCGGCAGGTGGTGTCGTGGAGCACCCACGGCGCGTAGCGCTCCGGAAGACTCCCGCCGTAGGCATACCAGAGCCACCGCGCCGGGTCCGGCCGTCGAACGCCCATCTCCACCTCCTGTCACGGTGCCACCCATGATGGCGCCCCTCGTCCGTTCGAGGTGCCCCGAACGGGCGTCAGCGTGCGCCGGGACGGGTAACACGCCCCGTCCGAGCAGTTCGAGGAGGAGCACCATGGCCGATCCCGGCGAGTCCACGAAGGCGGAGCGCATGGGTCAGCGCGTCGCCGGTGCCGTCAAGAAGGCGGCCGGCACGGTCAGCGGCAATTCCGACCTGCGGGCCGAGGGGGAGTTGCAGGGCGAGAAGGCCGAGCTCGCGAAGGAGGCGCAGCGGGCCGAGGAGCACGCCGCGCAGAAGCGCGCCGAGGCCGAGGCCCGCGCCAAGGAGGAGGAGCTGCAGGTCGAGCGCGAGCGGCTGGCCGCCGAGGACGTCACGGCGCGCACGCGAGGAGCGCGCCGAGCAGGACCGCGAGGCCGAGCAGGCGCAGGCCGCCCGCGACACCGCGGTGCGCACCCAGGCCGCCGAGCAGGTCGCGCAGGCGCGGGAGCAGGAGCTGCACCGCGACGAGGTCGACGCCGTGCGCGAGCGGGCGGGCGCCGAGGAGCGCGCCCGCGACGAGGAGAACCGAGCCGAGCAGGCCCGCCGTGACGCGGCCGCGCTCGAGAACGTGGAGGAGTCCTGAGATGGCCAATCCGGTGGCAGTGGTGCCGCGGACGATCGTGTCGCTGGGCTTCGGCGTGGCGCGCGTACCGGTCGACCTGCTCGCCCGGGTGACCGGGCACGGCGAGGACCGGGAGTGGGGACCGAACCTGGCCTTCGACAGCGTCGAGGCCACGGTCCGGGGGGTCCTGGGCTCGGTGCTCCGGGACCCGGAGCTGGCCGCCCAGGGGCGCGTGAAGGAGGCGCGGGTCGAGCAGCACAGCGAGGCCGCGGAGCGCGACCAGGCCGCCCAGGCGCGCCGTGAGGTCGCCGACGACCGGTTCCAGGAGCGGCGCGAGCAGGACCAGCAGAAGCGCGAGCAGGTCCGCGAGCAGAAGCAGGAGCAGAAGCAGGGCTCGAGAAGGAGCGCGAGCAGCGCGCGCAGAAGGCCGAGGAGCGCGAGCAGCAGCGCAAGGAGCAGGCCGAGCGCGACAAGGCGAAGGCCGACGAGAAGATCGACGAGCACGAGCAGGAGGCGCGCCGGACGCGCGTCTCGGCCGAGTCCGAGGCCGTGGAGGCCGAGCGCGAGGCCGCCGAGCGCAAGGCCGAGGCGCTGGAGCTCGCCGAGGCCACCGACGAGGCCCGTCGCCGTCGCTGAGCGTCGGGCCTCCGGCCTCGTGGAGCGCTTGCCCGTGCCCCGGCACGGGCAAGCACTCACGAGTGCGCTACGAACTCCCGCTGCCCGCGGATCACGACCAGTTCCTCCAGGTGGCAGCCGGGGTCGATGAGCCCGCGGCCCTCGAGGTAGTCCACGCGCTCGGCGAGCACCGGCCCGAAGGGGTGCACGCACCGTGCGGCCACCTCGGTGACCAGGCCCTCCTCCTCGAGCAGGACGCGCGTGGCGTCGACGTCGGCCAGCGCGGACTGCACGATCAGCAGCCGGCCTCCCGGGGCGAGGACCCGCGGCGCCTCGTGGCACAGGCGGTCCAGCACGGCCCGACCGTCGAGGCCCGCGTCCCACGCCCGCGCCGGACCGTCGTCCGGCACCCCGGGTACGGGGCGGGCACGTACGGCGGGTTGGAGAACACGAGGTCGAACTCCTCCCCGCGTCACCGGGGCGGTCAGATCGCCCCGGAGCAGGCGGATGTCGAGCCCGTGGGCGTCGGCCTCCGCCCTGGCGGCGGCGAGCGCCTCCTCGGCCACGTCGACGGCGGTCACCTCGACCCCGGGTCGGGACGCCGCGCGGACGGCGAGGTACCCGCTGCCGGTCCCGAGCTCGAGGACACGACACGGGGAGAGGGCCTGCTCGTGGCGCAACCCCACCCGCGCCTGCTCCAGGGTCTCGGTGAGGACCTGGTCGAGCAGCAGAGTGTCGCGCTGGGGTCGGTAGACGGTGGGCGGGACGCTCAAGGCGGGCTGAACGCTCAAGGTCATGAGCAAGGAGGTGCCCACCCGGGGGCACCCGCGAACGGCGTCCGTGCGATCAGGGCGCAACGTCACTGTTACACCGACGACCCTCGCCGGTGCCGGGCGGAGCAGAGCGGGCAGCCGGCCGCATCCACGGTGGCGGCAGCGTGCACCCTTGCCGTGTGGCTTCCCGTGACGCGACCGTCCGCCGCCGCAGACGGCGCCTCGCCGACGAGTACGCCGAGGCCCGGGTCTACCGCGACCTCTCGACGCGGAGGTCCGGGGACGAGCGCGAGATCCTGGTGGGACTGGCGGAGGCCGAGGAACGGCACGCCGCGCACTGGCACGCGCTGCTCGGTGAGGCGGCGGCTCCCGCGCCCCGGACCGAGATCCGGATGCGCCTGCTCGCGCTGCTCGCCCGGCGCTTCGGCTCGGTCTTCGTGCTCGCCCTGGCCCAGCGCGCCGAACGGCGCGCCTCGCACGACGCGGCCGACGACGTCGACACCACCCCGGCGATGGCCGCCGACGAGCAGATCCACGAGGAGGTGGTGCGCGGGCTCGCCGCCCGGGGGCGGGAGCGCGTCTCGGGCACGTTCCGGGCCGCCGTCTTCGGCGCGAACGACGGCCTGGTCAGCAACCTGGCCCTCGTCCTCGGCGTGAGCGGCGGTGGCGTCGCCGCGAGCACCGTGCTGCTGACCGGACTGGCCGGCCTTCTCGCCGGGGCGCTGTCGATGGGCGCCGGGGAGTACATCTCGGTGCGCTCCCAGCGCGAGCTGCTGGCGGCCTCGACACCGGACCCGGCGGCCCAGCGCGCGGTGCCCGACCTCGACGTCGACGCCAACGAGCTCGCGCTGGTCTACCGGGCGCGGGGGATGGAGGCCGAGGAGGCGCAGGACCAGGCCGAAGCCGTGCTGCACGGGGGCGGGAGGTCCCGGACGGCGCCCGAACAGCAGCACGACGTCGTGGGGACCGGGATCGGTGCGGCGCTCTCGAGCTTCGCCTTCTTCGCCTCCGGAGCGGCGGTCCCGGTGCTGCCGTTCCTGCTCGGATGGGAGGGCTTCGCCGCCCTCGCCGCCGCGGTGGTGCTCGTCGGGCTGGCCCTCCTGCTCACCGGCGCGACCGTGGGGGTGCTGTCCGGCGGTCCGCCGCTGCGCCGTGGACTCCGCCAGCTCACCATCGGTGCCGGCGCCGCGGCGATCACCTATGTCCTGGGGCTGCTGGTGGGGGCGGGACTGGGCTGAGGCGCGCTACGGCACCGATGCGGGCGGCGCCACGCTCGACGCCGCCTCTCGGGTCAGGACGAAGGTGCCGCCGACGACCGCGGCCGCGCCCACGACCGCGCCGACGGTCCACAGGCTCACCTCGATGCGCTCGCCGAAGATCACGAATCCCCAGCCCAGCGCGAGCAGGGGGTTGGCCAGCGTGATCGCGGGCTGCGCCGCCACGAGGTCCCCGGCCTGGAGCGCCTGCTGCAGGAACACGAACGACAGCGTCCCCCCGACGAGCACGCCGTAGGTCTGCCACGCGGTGAGCACGCCCGCCAGCCCCTGGGTGTAGGCCGCCGCCACCCCGGTCAGCAGCGCCGCGTTGTACCCGTAGGTCAGGCCGGTCGCCGCCCCGAACAGCAGACCGCGTCGCGGTCCCGCGCTGCGGAACGCCATGACCACCAGTGCGGCGATCGCCAGCACCACGACCGCGCTCCCGATGAACCAGCTGGACGCCGGCGTGGCCTGGGGGTTCCCTCCGTGCGGGTCCAGGCAGTACAGGAACAGCGCCACGCCGCCCGCGGTGGCGGCGACGGCCCACCAGGCCGGGCGACCCATGGGGGTCGAGAGCAGCAACGCGCTCAGGATCAGGGTGAACGGGAGCTCGGCGATGAGCAGGGGCTGGACCACCGTGATCGGGGCCAGCCCGAGGGCGACGCCCTGCAGGACGAAGCCGACGACGTGGGCGGCGATCCCCGCGGTCCACGCGGGCCGGCGCAGCAGCGCGACGCACGCCCTGCCATGCGCGCACCGAGGAGTCGTGGTGCCGCGAGGCCATCCGCTGCCACACCGACCCGATGGCGTTGCCCAGGGCAGCACCGACCGCCAGCACGATCCCGACGGTCTCCACGCCCCGTATCACCTCGTCAGCGTTCCGTACGACCGCATCCGGGTCCGCATGCGCGGATGCCCGAACTCGCGCGGGTTCAGCGGTCGAGGAGCGAAATGACCTCTGCTCAGCGCAGTGTGTCGCGCAGCGCCTCGAGGCCGGTGTACTCCGGCCGCCAGCCCAGCTCCACCTTCGCCCGTGTCGTGTCCATGATCGCCGGATGGGCGGCCGCCTCCACCCATTGCGCGACGGGCGGCAGCGGCAGGGTCGCGGCCGCGCGGGCCAGGCCACGGACCGGCGCCTCGGGCAGCGGGATCGCGAGGGCGCCGAGCTCGCGGGCGACGTCGGCGGCGGTGATCACGCCGTCGCCGGCGATGTTGTAGGCGCCGGGCGGCCCCTCGGCCAGGACGCACTGCCGCAGGGCCTGCCCCACGTCGTCCTCGTGCACGAACTGCAGGCGCAGCGCCGGCACGAGCGCGGGGATCCGGATCGGCCACTGGTCGGGCGGGCCGACCCGCTCGGAGAGCCACCGGGCGAGCGGGGCGAGCGCGTCGGGCAGGAGGTCCTTCCCGCCGGCGGCGTTCGGGCCGAGCACCAGCGAGGGACGCAGGAGGTACAGGGCCAGATCGGGATGCTCGGCCGCCTCCCTGTGCAGCAGTTCCTCGAGCTCGGCCTTCTCCTGCGCGTAGAACAGGCGCCGCGCCGGCCGGACGGGCCAGTCCTCGTCCATCCCGACCGGGTTGTCGCGGTGGAATCCGTACGCCGCGACCGACGAGGCGTAGACGAACCGCTGCGCGGACGCCGCGGCGGCGGCGCGGAAGGTGTTCAGCGTGCCGTCGACGTTGATCGCGCGGATCTCGTCGCGAGCGGCGTTGCCGGTGATGAGGAAGGCGAGGTGCACGACGACGTCCGCGTCGTGCACGGCCTCGCGCAGCGCGTCAGGCTCGCGCACGTCCCCGCGCCGGTACTCCATCTTCGTCCACCCGCGCTCGAGCGGGTCGAAGGGTCGGCGGGCGATGCCGACGATCCGGGAGATGCGGGGATCGGACTGGAGCAGCGGGACGAGACCGGACCCGAAGGTGCCGGTGGGCCCGGTCACGGCGACGGTGAGGCCTGCTTCGGGGGAGGACACATCCCCCTGCTACCCGCTGCGGGCGGGCAGGATGTGCCGGCATGGCCACCACGAGCCCGACGCCGGGTCTGCGCTCGGTGACGCCGCGCATGGTGGTCCGTGATCCGGGCGGTGCCGTGGCGTTCCTCCGGGAGGTGTTCGGCGGCGCCGGCGTGGTGGAGGCCGACCGGCCGACCGAGGTCGCGATCGGCGACTCGGTGATCATGGTCAGCAGCGGGCGCGAGCCGTTCCCGGCGTTCCTCTACGTCTACGTCGGCGACCCCGACGCGACCTTCGACCGGGCTCTCGCCTCCGGAGCGGTCAGCCTCGAGCCGCCGTGGGACACCCCGTACGGGGACCGCCGAGCGATGGTGCGGGATCCGTTCGGCAACGTCTTCCAGATCGCGCGCCGCGCGGACCCGGGTGTGCACGCGTCGCCGTCGCCCTAGCTAGGCGGGGAGGTCGACCCCGTCCGCTCGGTTCCGACCGGCCTCCGGGGACGAGGCCCGCCCCGCGAGGAGGTTCCGTCCCGCCGGCGTGAGCTCGACCGGGCGTCCTGCGGTCCGGGTCTCGGCGTCGTCGGCCGTCCGCACCCAGCCGGCGGCGAGCAACCGGTGCCCGGCGAACTGGTCGGCGCAGCACCGGCCGTCGACGAGGAGGGCGCTTCCCGGTCCGGGGGAAACGGTGCAACGGCCCGCTCCGATCGCGCGCAGCAGCGTGCGATCGCGGGGACTGAGCTGCGCGAGTGCGTCGTCGGCGCTCGGCCGGTCCATGGTGACTCGCCTCGATCAGCCGTCGGTGACGCGACCGAGGTCGACGATGCGGGCGGGCACGGTCACGACGAACGACCTCCATCGGCGTCCTCGGAGCTCTCGGGGAGCGCCTCGGGGTAGGGCGGCGGGCCCGGCGGCGGTTCCACGATGCGGGCGCTCGAGATCATGAGGACGACGAAGCCCAGCGCGGCCAGGACGGCGTGCAGGACCAGGTCGGGGGTGTTCACGTCCAGGAAGGTCGCGGTGCCGGTGTTGAGGCTGTACGCCGCCCCGAGGACGAACACGAGCAGGTAGACGCCGGCGAGCGTGCCCGCGAACACCCGGAGGGACCGGCGGCGCACCAGGCTGACCAGCCCGGCGATCGCCGTGATCAGCAGCAGGACGCTGTGGGCGGGGTTGAGGCGCAGGGCCAGGACCGTGGTGTCGGGTTGGCCGAAGAAGTCGGCGTCCGCGCTGACCACCAGCCCGGCCACCCCGACGGCGAGCAGGACCACCGACAGCCCCGCGACGAGGGACACCGCGATCCGGCCGAGGAGGCCCTCGTGGGGGACGGACGGCTGCGGGTTCCCGCTGGAGTCGCGCCCCGGCGGCACGTAGGGCCCGCGGCCGACGCCCTGCTGGTCGTGGTCCCCCGGCGACGCCGCCTCGTCGGGATGGTCGGGGGTGCGCTGCGGTCCCCTCGTGGTGCGTTCGGACATGACCGGGGGTGCCCGATCCCCCCGCGCGATCCGATCTCGGGTACCGGTACGGGGCGCCGGAATCGAATCAGGTGAGGGCCCGGCGAGAAACGGGCACCAGGAGCGCCAACCGCGGGATCGGGCACGGGAGGGCTGGATGACCGAGACGGAACAGGACGCGGCGGGCGTCGAGGTCGACGCCTCGGACACCCGCCGGGCGGTGGCCGCGGCCGCGATCGGCAACGCCACGGAATGGTACGACTTCGGGATCTTCAGCTACCTGGTGACGGTGCTGGGGACGGTGTTCTACCCCGAGTCGGGCATCGCCACCATCGCGACCTTCGCGACGTTCTCGGTGGCGTTCCTCGCCCGCCCGCTGGGCGGGATGTTCTTCGGCCCGCTCGGCGACCGGATCGGGCGCCAGAGGGTCCTCGCGATCACGATGCTGCTGATGGCGGGCGCCACGACGGCGATCGGTGTCCTGCCCTCCTACGCCGCCGTCGGCATCTGGGCCCCCGTCCTGCTGGTGCTGTGCCGGCTGGTGCAGGGCTTCTCCACCGGCGGCGAGTACGCCGGAGCGGCGACGTTCATCGCGGAGTACGCGCCGGACCGGCGGCGCGGGTTCCTGGGGAGCTTCCTCGAGCTCGGCACGCTGGCGGGGTACGTCGTCGGCGCGGCGCTCGCCACCGGGCTGACCGTGGGGCTGGGGGAGCAGTCTCCGGAGATGCTCGGCTGGGGCTGGCGCATCCCGTTCCTGATCGCCGGCCCGCTGGGCGCCGTCGGGCTGTACCTGCGCTACCGCCTGGAGGACACCCCCGCGTTCCGGGCGATCTCCGCGCAGTCGGCGGAGGAGCGCGGTGACACCCCGGGGGTGAAGGAGGCCTTCACCCGCTACCTGCGACCGATGCTGTTCTGCATGGCCGTCCTGCTGATCTTCAACGTCTCGGACTACACGCTGCTGACCTACCTGCCCGACTTCCTCGGCGGGGAGCTGGGACTGGGCACCACGACCGGGCTGCTGATCGTGGTGGGCGCGATGATCGTGATGATGTTCTTCGTCAACCCGGTGGGCGCGCTCTCCGACCGGGTGGGCCGCCGGCCGGTCCTGCTGACCGCCTGCGCCGCGTTCGTCGTGCTCTCGATCCCGGCGGTGCTGCTCATGCGGCAGGGCAGCCTCGTCCTGGTCTCGCTCGGCGTGCTCGTCCTGGGGGCCGCGCTGGTGCTCGTGCTCGGCACCATGCCCGCCACGTTGCCGGCGCTCTTCTCGACCCGCCACCGCTACGGCACCTTCGCCATCGCCTACAACCTCGGCACCGCGATCTTCGGCGGGACCACGCCGCTGCTCATGGCCGCCCTGGTGCCCACGATCGGCACGCTCGCGCCCGCCTACTGGCTCATGATCGGCGGCGCGGTCTCCCTGGTGGCGATCTACTTCATGGAGGAGACGGCCGGTCGACCGCTCGAGGACTGAGGGGAGCTCACCCCTCGTTGTCGTCGCTGCCGCCCGAGTCGTCGTGCTTGAGGGCTTCCTGGGCGCGGGCCACCTCGTCGTCCCCGGCCTCCTCGCGACGCTCGGTGGGGCCGTCGATCTCCCGGGTGTCCTCCGCGTTCGTGTCGTCCGTCGGTCCGGTCATGGTGGTCTCCTCGCAGTGGGTGGACGGCGGCGATACCCGGGGCGCGGCGCGCGCTACACGTCCGCCTGCCGCTCGACGAGCGTGGTGATCCGGACCAGGGACGGCGCGGTCGGGGTGGAGCCGAAGCCGAAGCGCACCGGCGGCCGGACCGGGGCGAGCGGTCCCTGGTCCCGGCCGTCCCACCGCACGACGGCCCCGACGATGCGGTGCAAATCCCGCGCCCCGTAGTACTCGGTCCGCCCGCCCCCGGCGCTGCCGACGGTCCGGACGCCGGGCAGCACCCGGCGGGCGACGGCGTCGATGCCGGCGATCCAGCGCGGCGAGGTCGCGAGCGCGGGCGGGACGGCGTGCAGCAGCAGGCCGAGGGGAGGACGGGCACCGACCCGGAACGCGCACTCCAGGTCCTCGGTGACCACCTGGCGGCGATCGCCCCGGATCTCGTGCGCCACGGGGCCGATGCGGACCTCGTCGAACGTGTAGGTGGCGGTCACGAAGTCGGCGGCCGGCCGGTCGGGGGCGAGCAGGAGCCGGTGGCCGTCCAGGCGCTCGATCATGACGTCGGTGAAGGCGCCGAGCGGGGAGTGCGGCCAGTGCCCGATGACCACCCGGGTGCCGGCCTCGGTGCCCAGGCCGGCGATCCAGCCGTCGAAGCGGTCGAGTGCCACGCCCCCGGACTACCCGATCCGGGGTGGAGCGAGCGCTCACCGCGCGTTGTGGAAGATCACCCCGAGGACGTGGCGCTCCCCGGTGTGCACCGCGGAGACACCGTGGCGCAGCTGGACGCGGTGGTGGCCGCGGGCGCCGCGCTGGGGACGGTGCCGGACCGGGAAGACCACGGCCTCGCCGAGTCCGGGGCGGACGACCATCGGCCGGGACTGCCGGCGGGGCCGCTGCTCGACGAACACGCTCTCGCCGCCGGTGAAGTCGACGTCCGGGGTGTTGAGCATGATCAGCATCTGCAGCGGGAAGGTCACGTCGCCGTAGACGTCCTGGTGCAGGCAGTTGTAGTCGCCGGGGCCGTAGCGCAGCAGCAGGGGAGTGGGCCGGAGCTGCCCGGCCTCGGCGCAGCGCCGGACGAGGTCGGCGTGGTCGGTGGGGAAGGGGTCGTCACCGAGCAGCCCCGCCCAGCGGTTCGCGACGCCGGCCAGCAGCGGGTACATCCGGGTGCGCAGGGTCTGCACCACGCCCGGCAGCGGGTCGGCGAAGTAGCGGTACGTGCCCTCGCCGAACGACAGGCGCGCCATCCGCACGGTGGCCCGGAAGGCCGTGTCGTCGGCGAAGGTGCCGATCAGGGCGCGGCACTGCTCGGGGGAGAGCAGCGGGCCGGTGCGGGCGAACCCGTCGCGGTCGAGCCGGGCGGCGACGTCGTCGCCGTCGAGGTCGTCGAGGCTCGGGAGGGCGGCGGGGTCGGCGAGGGCGGAGCTCATGGGGGGAGGAACCCCGGCGGGGCCGGCGGCGTTGCGGCAGGGTGCGGGTCACACACGCGGAGCAGGAGAACGAGATGGACATCGCCGAGATCAACCGGTCGGTCATCGAGCAGTTCCGCACAGGCGGGGCGATCCAGGGCATGCAGCGCGACAGGCTGCTCCTGCTGACCACGACGGGGCGGCGCAGCGGCGCCGCGCGGACCATGCCGATGATGTTCCACCGGTCCGACGGGGAGCTCGTGGTGATCGCGTCCAACGTGGGTGCCGCCCGCCACCCCGACTGGTACCTCAACCTCGTCGCGGACCCCCGGGTGACCGTCGAGATCGGCGACGAGAGCTACCCGGCCGTCGCGAGGCCTCTGACCGGCGCCGACCACGACCGGCTCTGGGCCGAGCTCGTCGAGGCGTACCCCTTCTTCGCCGACCATCAAAGCGCCGCCGGCGACCGCACCATCCCCGTGGTCGCCCTGTGCCGGTCCAGCTAGCCCGTCAGGACGCGCCAGGAGTGCGGGGCGAGGAGGAGCGGGTCGTCCGGCGTGCCGCCCGCGGCGTCCTCGAGCGCCCGGCCCGCCAGGGCGTCGGGGAAGCGCTGCGGGGCGTCGTCGACGGACAGCAGCGTCACGAGGCTCTCGTCCGGTCCCGACGAGCGCAGCGCCAGGAGCGTGTTGGTGACGAGCTCGACGCCCGTGCGGGCGTGCACGAGCCAGGGGTGGCGGCGCCGTAGCCCGATCAACCGCTGGTGCAGCTCCTGCACCGGGGCCCCGAAGGGGGCCAGGTCCGCGGGCGTGGCCGGGAACGACGGGCGGATGGCGTCGTCGCCGAACTCGTGGTCGGCCTTGACGCCGGTGAAGGCCTGCTCGTCGCCGGCGTAGATGCTCGGCACCCCGCCCACGGTCATCAGCACGGCGACGGCGTGCCCGAGGTGCTCGCTCCGGTCCAGCCTGCTCGCCAGCCGCGTCACGTCGTGGTTCCCGACGAAGGTCAGCGGCGCGAAGGTGTCGAGCATCTCCGAGTGCCGGGTCAGTGCGTGCGCCAGTTCGAAGAGGTTGCGGTCGTTGAGCGAGCTCCAGATCGCCTTCCACAGCTCGTACTGGGTCACCGAGTCCAGCCCGGACCCGGCGATCAGCCCCGCGTAGTCGCCGTGGATCACCTCGCCGACGAACCACGCCGTCGGGTGCTCGGCGCGCACACCCGGCAGCACGGCACGCCAGAACGACGGCGGCACCTGGTACGCGGCGTCGAGGCGCCAGCCGTCGGCGCCGCGGCCCAGCCAGTGGGCCATCACGGCCGCGACGTGCTCCTGCACGGCCGGCTCGTCGTGGTTCAGGGCGACCAGCTTGCTGTGTCCCTCGAAGTCGGCCGGCTCGTCGCCGTCCCACCGGAACCAGCGGCGGGCCTCGAGGTCTCCGGCCTCCGCGGCGCGGAACCGCTCGAACCCGCGTCCGACGTGGTTGAACACGCCGTCGAGCAGGAGCCGGATGCCCCGTTCCCGGCACCGGGCGACGAGCGCGTCGAAGTCACCGTCGTCGCCGAGCCGCGGGTCGATCCGGAAGAAGTCGACGGTGTCGTAGCCGTGGCTCCCCGAGGCGAACACCGGGCCCAGGGCCAGGCCGGAGCAGCCGAGCTCGAGCAGGTGGTCGAGCCAGGGTGTGAACCGCTCGAGCCGGTGGACGGGCGCTGCGCCGGGTGCGAGGGCCTCGCGCTCCGCGCCCACGAAACCGAGCGGGTAGGCCTGCCACCAGATCGCGTGGTCGATCCATGCGTCGTGCATGCCGGTGATCCTCCCCGGCGGGCCGATCGCGACCGCGCCGAGGTCGGACCCCGTCAGAAGTCGCGGGCGACCTCGTGCGGCATCCCCTTCGTCAGGTTGCGCAGCTGAGTCCGGCGGGCGAGGCGGATCGCCGGGCGGATGCCGAGCATGACGCTGCCGATCACGAACAGCGTCACCCCGAGGTTGAACAGCTCCTCCCAGTAGAAGGCGACGCTGCCGACGGTGAAGAAGAGCGCGATGGCGATCTCGTTCGCGATGCTGATGATCTCGAACCGCTGGCGCAGGACGATCTCCTGGTTGCCCAGCTCCAGCGTGATCGGCGCCCCGCCCCCCTCGTCGGGCCCGCTGTCGTCGCTCTGATCGCTCTGACTCGTCCGTGGCGGTCTCCGTCACGACGCGTTCCTCTCCTCGGTGGATGCTCTGCGCACCCGCGGAGACGGGGGTCCCCACTGCGGCGCCCAGATATGGCCCGCGAGCCCGATTCAGACCGTGAACACCGTCTGCAGGCCCGTGTGGCGGCGGCCGTCCGCCAGGGCCGTCAGGTGCTCGGCGGCCGTGGCGAACGGCGCCCGGGCGGTGACGACGTGCTCGACCAGGGCGCCGCCGCGGGTGAGCAGCAGGTCCAGGGTCGCCGCCGAGAGCCGGTCACGATCCCAGGTGCCGGACAGGGCGCGGGGCGGGTTCCCGATCTGCGCGCACCGCACGGCGAGACCGTTGTGGTGGAACTCCTCGCCGAGGTGCAGCTCGGGCGCCCCGCCGGGGTAGAACGCGAGGTCGATCACCGTGCCCTGCGGGCGCAGCAGCCGCAGCGCCAGCGCGAGCGCCGCGGCCTGACCGCGACACTGGAGCACGAGGTCGGCGCCGTGGTCCTGCGGGCCGCGCCGCCACCGTCGCTTCAGGTCGGCGACCGCGTCCGGCCCGTCGGGACCGCTGAGGTCGGCCGCGTCCAGGCCGAGGGCCCGGGCCACGGCGCGGCGCTCGGGCGTGGGGTCGACGACGAGGACCTCGGCGGCGCCGTGCTCCGCGGCGAACAGCCCGGTGAGCAGGCCGACCACGCCGGCGCCGGTCACGACCACCCGGCGGCCACGGACGCCGTCGCCGAGCGCCGCGCCCCCGGCCAGGTCGGCGGCGTGCAGCAGGCCGTTGGCGCAGATCGGGCCCATGTGGGCCGCGTAGATCCCGAGCACGGGATCGAGCTCGTCCGGGAGGGACACGACACGCTCGGTTCCCGGATCGGCGCGGTGACCCGTGCGGTGGCCGTAGGTCATCGCGACGCGATCGCCGACGACGACACCGGGGGCCGCCGAGGCGGTCACGTCGCCGACCTGCATGTAGCCGAGCTTCTCCACCGGGAAGCCCGCCCCGGGCCGGTCGCGGTGGAACAGGCCCAGCTCCGGGTCCCATGTCGCGTGCAGGGCGGGGTTCGTGCCCTTCACCCAGCTCAGGTCGGTGCCCGTGGAGAGCCCGGAGAACCGGGTGGCGACGTCGAAGCGCCCGCGGGCAACGGGCCGCGGGGCGGCTGCGCCCGTAGGCGTACGCGCCCCACGTCCTCGACGACGAGGACCTGTTCCGTCACGGCTGCGCCCCCGTCGCGGCGTCCGCGAGGGCGCACGCGACCCGGTGGGTGCGCAGGGCCTCGGCGTAGTCGACGATCACCCCGGCCCCCTCGGTCGGGCGACCGCGGACCGCGTCGACGAACGCGCGGTCGGCCGCGATCCTGGCGGCGACCGGGTCGACGCCGTACTCGAACGGTCCCCGCTCGTTGCGCCCCGTCAGCCCGTCCTCGGTGACCGTCAGCGCGAGGCCGTCGGCGAACAGCTCCAGCCCCGCGCGCTGCTTCCACCCCAGCCGGCACGTGGCGGCCAGGGTGCCGACCGCGCCGCCGGCGAAGCGGAGCATCCCCACGGTGGCCGAGTCGACGTCCGCGTCCGGACCCGGCGGCGTCCCGTCCCCGAACGCCCGCACCTCGGACACCTCGCCGGCCAGCAGCCGGGCCAGGTCGAGGACGTGGGTGACCTGCTCGACGACCTGGCCGCCGGACGTCGCGCGCCGCCCCCACCACGACACCGGCGGCACCTTGTCCATCCACGACGCGCAGACCATCCGCACGGCACGTCCGGCCAGCATCGCGATGGCGCGCTTGACCGCCAGCGACGACCGCCAGTGGTGACCGACGCCGGTGACCATGCCCGCGCACTCCACGGACGCCGATCCGCTCGGCCGTCGCGACCCCGAGCCCGAGCGGCTTCTCCACGAACAGGTGCACCCCGGCGGCCGCGACGGTGGGTTCCAGCTCGCCGTGGGCGAACGGGGGCACGCACACGTACACGGCGTCCGGCCTCCGCCCGAGCAACGCGGCGAGGTCCACCACCGGCGGCACTCCGAGCTCCGTGCCGAACGCCGCCGCGCGGGCCGGGTCGACGTCGGTGACCCCGACCAGCTCGACGTCGGGCATCGTGGCGAGGCTGCGGACGTGGCGGGCGGCGACCCCACCTGCCCCGACGATCCCGATCCGGCAGCGTTCCATGGCGTCTCCTGCGTGCTCCGGCGGACGGGCACCGGCCGTGGTACCTGCTTCCGGCGCGGGCGAAACGGGCACCACGAGCCATGCTGCCGCAGGTGAGTGACTGGTTACGGCGCCGTGCCAGCGCGTCGGCCGATTGGCCTGTCCCGCCGTTTGATCGAGGCGAAGGGCGCCACCCGGGTCAGCGTCGTGATCCCGGCCCGGAACGAGGCCGCGACGATCGGTGCGATCGTCGACACGATCCGGCGCGCACTGGTCGAGGAGGCCGGGCTGGTCGACGAACTGGTCGTCATCGACTCCCGCTCCCGCGACGCCACCGCCGAGATCGCCGCCGCGGCCGGTGCGGCCGTCGTCGCGCAGGACGAGGTGCTCGCGCACCTGCCGCCGATGGATGGCAAGGGCGAGGCGCTGTGGAAGGGGCTCGCCGCCACGACCGGGGACGTGGTCGTGTTCGTCGACGCCGACCTCCACGACTTCGACCCCGCGTTCGTCGCGGGCCTGCTCGGGCCGTTGCTGACCGATCCCTCGGTCGACTACGTCAAGGGTCTCTACCACCGGCCGCTGGTCCTCGACGGCGTCACCGATCTCGACGGGGGCGGCCGGGTCAGCGAGCTGGTCGCCCGCCCGCTGCTGAACCTGTACTGGCCGGAGCTCGCCGGGTTCGTGCAGCCGCTGGCCGGCGAGTACGCGGGACGGCGCGAAGTCCTCGAGCAGGTCCGGTTCGTCACCGGCTACGGCGTGGAGCTCGGCCTGCTCGTCGACATGCTCGACCTCGTGGGGCTCGACGCCCTCGCGCAGGTCGACCTCGGCTCGCGGGTCCACCGCCACCACGACCTGCAGGCGCTGAGCCTGATGTCGGCCCAGATCCACCTCGCCGCGTGCCTCCGGCTGGAGCGAGAGGGGCGCGCGGTTCACACCAGCCCGCCGGCGACCCGTTTGACCCAGTTCCGCCGCACCCTCGGACCGGCGACGGGCGGGCTCGACCGGGACGTCCTGGTCACCGACATCATCGTGGGGGAGCGGCCACCGCTGCGCGAGGTACGCCCGGCCGATGCGGCCGGCGGGTCGTTCCGGTGACCTCTACCGTCCTCATCGACGCCGGCCCCTGGCTGGCCGTCCCGCCGGTGGGGTACGGCGGCATCGAGAACGTGCTCGCCACGCTGGTCCCGGAGCTGCGCCGTCAGGGGACGCGGGTCGTGCTGGCCTCGGTCGGCGCCAGCACCCTCCCCGTCGACGAACGAATCAGTGCGTTCGCCGAACCCCAGTTCGCCGAGATCGCCGGCCCCTACAACCAGGTCATGGGGGTCGCCGCCGCCCACGAGGCGCGGGTCCTGGCCGAGCTGCGGTCGCGCTCCGACATCGACCTGGTGCACTCGCACCTCGAGGCGTGGGGCCTGGTGGCGCTGGCCGCGGCCGGACCGCCCGTACTGCACACGCTGCACTGGGACCTGGCCAAGCACCCGGAGCTGTACGGGGCCTTCGACGGCGGGGGCCGGGTGTTCGTCAACGGGGTGTCGGCGTCCCAGCTCGACCGCGCACCGATGGCGCTGCGGGCCCACGCGCTCGGGCACGTCCACCTCGCCACGCCGCTCGCCGTGGGTGCGACCCGCCGGCCCGCTCAGCTGGTGGGCGATCACGCCGTCGTCCTCGCCCGGGTGACCCCGGGCAAGGGCCAGCACGTCGCCGCCCGGATCGCCCATCGCACCGGACAGCGCGTCGTCCTCGCCGGACCGGTCGGCCCCTACCATGACGAGGCGGCGCTCGCGGCGGCCCTGCCGGCCGCCCGCGTCCACCCCGACGTCCGCTACTGGTGCGACGAGGTCGCCCCCCTCGTCGACGGTGACCTGGTCCGTTGGGTCGGCAGCGTGCAGGGCGACGCCCGCGACCACCTCGTCGCCACCGCCCGCGCCATGCTCTGCCCCCTGCGGTGGGAGGAGCCCGGCGGCACCGGGATCGTCGAGTCACTCGCACTCGGGACCCCGCTGATCGGCTACGCCCGCGGTTGCCTCCCCGAGCTCGTCGAGCACGGCAGGACCGGGCTGCTCGCACCCCCCGACGACGACGAGGCCCTCGCCGTCGCGCTCGCGGCGGCCGACGGCATCCATCGCGACGAGTGCCGCCGCGAGGCCGAACGCCGCTTCACCCCGGAGACCATGGCCCGTGCCTACCTGGACCTCTACGCGAAGGTCCTGGCGCTCGCGGATGCCGCCCCGGTCCGCACGGTGCTGCAGCCCGAACGGGACGGGCCGGGGCGTGGGCCGGTCCATGCGCCGTCGCCGGGCCGGTAGCGCGACTCCCGACACCGTGCGTTCACGTGCCGGGCGAACGACCGGAGCGAGTTCGCCACGCTGTCCGCGCGCCTTCCGGGCCGCCGCGCGCCGCCCGCCCCGGTCAGAACGCGCGGCGGCTCGCGAGGCGGGCGCCCTCGGCCATGGCCGCGAACTTCGCCCACACGACCTGGGGGTCGACGGCGGCCTGCCCCACCCAGGTGCCGTAGCCGCAGTCGGTCCCGGCCACGACGTTCTCCGCGCCGACGCGCTCGGCGTAGCGGGCGATGCGCTGCGCGACGAGCTCGGGGTGCTCGATGACGTTGGTCTTCGACTCCAGCACCCCCGGGACGATCACGGTGCCCGCGGGCAGGGCGACGTCGTCGAACACGGTGAACTCGTGGGCGTGGCGCGGGTTGGCGGCCTCGAAGGCGACCGCGGCGGGGCGGGCGCGCAGGACGTCCCGCACGATCTCGGCGAACGGGATGTCGCGGTGGTGCGGGCCGTCGTAGTTGCCCCAGCACACGTGCATCCGCAACAACTCGGGGTCGATGCCGGCGCACGCGTGGTCGATCGCCTCGAGGTTCTGGCGGACCCGGGCGCGGAAGTCCTCGTCGGAGAGGTCGGCGTACTTGACGTGGCGCCCCATCGCGAGGTCCGGGCAGTCGAGCTGCACGGTGACCCCGGCCGCCGTAATCGCCTCGTACTCCGGGCGCATCGCGTCGGCGATGGCGAACAGGTACTCCTCGTAGGAGCCGTAGTACTGGTTGTCGAAGAAGAGCGCGATCAGACCCGGCGAGGCGGCCGTGAGGAACCGCCCGTCCGGCGCGGCCCCGGCCGCCAGCAGGTTCTCGACGTCCCGGTGCACCGCCGTGTCGTCGGTGGCGGAGACCGGGCCCGTGCACGCCGGGGTCCGCCGACGCGAGCGACCGGGGTCCGACATGACCCGCTCGGCCATCGCCGGGAAGTCGGCGAGGTCGCGGTACGGGAACGTCACCGACTCGCCGTCGAACCCGGTGAGCCGGTACTTCGGGTAGGAGGCGTAGCTGGGCTTGCTCATCTCCCCGTCGTTGACCAGGTCGACACCGGCGTCGACCTGGAGCCGGACCACCTCGTCGACGGCCGTGCGCACCCGGTCGCCCAGGGCGGCCTGGTCGACGGGCACGCCCTCCTCCTGCGCGAACATCGTGCGGACGAGGTCGTCCGGGCGGGGCAGGCTGCCGACGTGGGTGGTCAGGAACCTCTCGGTGCTGCGCAGCACGGTGACACCCCTTCGGCCGCGGGCGGCCCGGGACATCCGGGCCGGGGGCCATCCTGCTGCCTCACCGCTGGTCGCCGCCCGGTGTCCTGGCGGGGACCCGCTTCGGGGTCACGGCCGTGAGCCGCGGCGCGAGCGACGGCGGCACCGTCCAGTCGCCCGGCGTGCCGGACGGAGAGGCGTCGTAGGCGGACGCGGCGTCGACGAGATCGCCGGCGTCGTCGGGGGAGATGCTCGAGAAGCGGACGCGCGCCTTGCCCATCGCGTCGAGGCCGACGTTGCCGGAGTACGGGCATCCGCCGAGACAGGGCACGTGGCGGACGCGGACGCCGCGCTCGCGGGCGGCGGCCGCGACCGCGCGATCGAAGGCGGTCCCGAAGTCGCCCGAGGTGCGGTCGTCGCGGGGGCACGTACGGCACACGAGCAGGGGCACGGGTGGGCCTCCGGGCGAGGGGCCGGGCCGCGGCAGGCGGGGGGCACCCGCCGCGACCCGGGGTCGGTGGGACCTCAGGGACGGGCCGCGACGTACTCCCGGGTGGCCTCGCCGACCGGACCGGCGGGGGCGTCGAGGCCGCTGTGGGTGACCAGCGGGGCGTCCTCCTTGTGGAAGCGCCCCTCCTTCATGATCGCCTGGATCCGGTCGTGGTCCTGGAGCACGGTGATGTCGGCGAGGGGGTCGCCGTCGACGAGGATCAGGTCGGCGAGGAACCCGGGCTGCACCTGCCCGAGGTCGTCGGGACGCATCATGATCTCCCCGCCGAGCTTGGTCGCCGAGAGGATGGCCTCCATCGGGGTGAAGCCGAGCAGCTCGACGAAGTGCTCCAGGTCGCGGGCGTAGGTGCCGTGCGGAGTCCAGGCGAACCCGTAGTCGCCGCCGGGCACGAGCTTGATGCCGCGACGGTGCATCTCGCGCAGACCCTCGATCGCGACCTCGAGCTCCTTCTTGTACCCGACGGCCTCGGCGGCCTCCTGCGGGAAGCCGAACGCCTCGGCCTCGTAGAGGGTCGCGACGAGCCAGTTGATGCCCGGCCCGACCCACACCCAGTCCTTGTTCGCCTCGAGCATGTCCATGCCCTCGGCGTCGGTGAACGAGGCGTGGTAGACGATGTCGACCTTGTTGCGCAGGCACATCTTCACGCTCTCCGCCGAGCGGGCGTGGGCGCAGACCCGCTTGCCGCGTCGGTGGGCCTCCGTGACGGCGGCGGCGACCTCCTCGTCGGAGAAGTAGGTGTCCTCGGCGCGCATCGTGCCGGTGATCTCCTCACCGGTCATGGACAGCTTGATCTGGTCGACGCCGATGTCGATGAGCTCGCGGACCGCCTTGCGCATGCCCTCGGGCCCGTCGGCGAACTTCGTGATCGACTTGATGATCGCGCCGCCCGTCGTGGCGATCTCCGGTCCGTTTGCGAGGTAGTGCGGTCCCGGAATGCGCCCGGCGTTGATGGCGTCGCGACAGACGACGTCGAGGCGCTCCTTCGCCGACGCGGCCCCGAGACACATCGTGTAGCCGGAGTCGAGGTACTTCTTGGCGGACTCGACGGCGAAGAGCAGGTGCTCCTCGACGGGCATGTGGCCCAGCCCGTCGAGGTCGGCGGAGTTGTTCCAGGTGAAGTGGGTGTGCGCGTCGCACAGGCCCGACATGAGCGTGCGCCCGCGGCCCTCGACGAGCTGCGCGCCCTCGGTCCGTGCCGGGTCGACGGTGCCGACGGCGGCGATGCGGTCGTCCTCGACGAGGACGTCGCCGGGGTAGGGGTCGGCGCCGGTGGAGTCGAGGATGGAGACGTTGCGGAACAGGACCTTGGTCATGACGGGCTCCTCGTCGTCGAGGCTTACGCGGTGATCAGAAGAACTTGAGGAGGTGCTCGGTGACCTCGTGCGGGCGCTCGAGCGCCGCCCAGTGCCCGCAGTCGTCGAGCACGTCGAGGGTCGCGGCGCCGTGGGCGTCGGCGAGCGCCTGGCTGATCTCGGGCTTCCCGACGCCGTCGTCGGCGCCGGTGACCAGCAGGAGGGGCAGGTTCGGGTCGACCGGCCCGGGGTCGGGCGCGCCGGCGAGCGCCTCGCAGGAGCGGGCGTAACCCTCGGGGTCCTGGCGCAGCACCAGCTCCCGGACGGCGGCCGCGGTGGCGGGGTGGTCGCGGCGGGTGGCCTCGGCCGTCGCGTTGGCCATGACGGCGTCGGCGATCGCCGGCATCTCGCCGGCGCGGGCCTTGGCGGCGCGGTCGTGCTGGCCCTGCTGGCCCGCCTCCGGCAGTGGCGCGGGCACGGCGCCGAGCAGCGCGAGGTGGGAGACCAGCTCGGGGCGGGTGGCGGCGAGCAGGCGGACGGTGATGGTCGCCATCGAGTGGCCGACCACCCGGGCCGGTCCGGCGTCGAGGCTCTTGAGCAGGTCGGCGACGTCGTTGGCGAAGCCCTCGATCGTCAGCCGGCCACGCACCGCGGTGCGCCCGGAGCCCTCCATGTCCGGCCGCACGACGGTGAACCGCTCGGCGAGCGCGGCGACCTGGGGCTGGAAGAAGTTCGACGTCCCGCCGAGGCCGTGTACCAGCAGCACCACCGGGCCCTCGCCGGTGATCTCGACCGCCAGTTCCTTGCCGTTGACCTTCACGTGCTCGTCCTCCTGGTGGATGCCGGGTCGTTCAGACGATGGTGTTGCGGAGCGCGCCGAGCCCGGAGATCGCGCACTCGACGACGTCGCCGGGGGCGAGGAACCGGGGCGGGTCGAAGCCGATGCCGACCCCGGCCGGGGTGCCGGTGGCGATGATGTCGCCGGGCAGCAGGGTGATGCCCGCGGAGATGACCCGGATCAGCTCGGGGACGTCGAAGATCAGGTCGGCGACCGGCGCCTTCTGCCGTGGCTCGCCGTTGACGGTGCTGGAGACCTCGAGGGCGGCCAGACCACCCGAGTCGCCGACCTCGTCGGCCGTCACCGCCCAGGGGCCCATCGGGGCGTGGGTGTCCAGGGACTTGCCCAGGAGCCACTGCTTGTGGTCGCGCTGCACGTCGCGGGCGGTCACGTCGTCGACGATCGTGTAGCCCCAGACGTGGTCGAGGGCGTCCTCGCGGGCGATGCCGCGCCCGCCCCGTCCGATGATCACGGCCAGCTCGGACTCGTAGTCCAGCTCCGCGGTGATCCCGGGATGGGACTCGACGTCGTCGTACGGACCGGTGACCGCGGTGGTGGCCTTGGAGAAGACGATCGGCTTGTCCGGCAGGTCCTCGGAGCGCTGCGGGGTGTCGTAGCCCGACCGGCCGAACTCGGCGACGTGCTCCCGGTAGTTCTTGCCGACCGCGAACAGGTCCCGCCGCGGCACGGGGAACGGCGCGCGCAGCTCGGCGTCCTCGACCACGGGGAGGTCGGCCGCAGCACCGATCCGCTCGGCGAGCCGGCCCCAGTCCTCGACGACCGCCAGGAGCGACATGTCACCGAGCACCGGACCCAGGTCGCGGACCGTGGTGCCGTCGTCGTCGACGCGCCCGACGGCCTCCCGACCGTGCGACCGGAACGTCACCAGTTTCATCGGCCGTGCCTCCTCGTCGTCTCCGGGCCTCGCCGTCACTATCAACCAATAGGCAACCAATCGACCTGATGGTTCGGCGAGGTTCGGCTCTTCGGACGCTACGACGCGCGATGGTCACTGTCACCCCCGTCGGCTCCGCTATATTGGTCGAGTATTGGTTGAACCAGAGGCGAGGGGGAGCGATCGTGGAGGTGGCCGACGACGCTGCCGCCGTGGTGCCGGTGGACGACCGGATCCGCGACCTGCTCGACGAGGGCGTGCGTTCGGGGCGGCTGTCGCCCGGGGCGCGGCTGCCCACCGAGCGGGCCCTGGCCCAGCGTCTCGCCGTGCCCCGCACCGCCGTCCGCACCGCGCTGGGCGCCCTGGAGCGGGAGGGCCGGATCACCCGCCACGTCGGGCGTGGCACGTTCCTCGCGGAGACCGAGGGAGCCGGCCCGGAGGACGGGCTCCAGACCAGTCCGGCCGAGATCATGGGGACGCGCCTGCTCGTCGAGCCCGAGATCGCGGCGCTCGCCGCCCGGCACGCCACCCAGGCCGACATCGACCACATCCGGCACTGCCTCGCGCGGGGGAACGCCGCGAGCACCTACGAGGACTTCGAGGCCTGGGACTCGGCGTTCCACCGGGCCATCGCGGCCGCCGCCCGCAACAGCCTGCTGCTACGGCTGTTCGACACGATGAACGCGGCCCGGGACCTCCCGGTGTGGGGCAGCATCAAGCGGCGCTCCGCCAGCCCCGACCGTCGCCGCGGCTACGAGACGAGCCACGTCCTGATCGTCGAGGCGCTCGTCGAGCGCGACGCCGAGGCCGCCCGCGGCCACATGCGCGACCACCTGCTCGAGGTCCGCACCAACCTCCTCGGCGCGCACTGAGGGCCCGAGCACCGTCGGGACCGCGTCTAGAACCGGTCGTCCGGATCCGCCACGAGGTGGACCGCGGCCTCCTCCGCGCTCGCGCCGGCCCCGTCGATGCCGATGTCGTCGGCGACGAGGTCGTCCCCGTCCGCGCCGAGGACCAGACGTCCCGAGCGGGCGTCGCCCACCTCGTCGTCGTAGAGCTCGCCGTCGGTGCCGCGCGCATCGCCGAGGCCGTCACCGTCGCCGTCGGTGTTCTCGTCGGGGGTCTCCCGACGCAGGCGGCCGGCGAGGGGCTGCCCGGTCCGCTCCTCCTCCGGGGTGATGCCCCAGGCGTCGACACCCCAGGGCTGCTCGACCGGCGACCAGCCCTCGTCGAGGACGTCGACGCGCGGGTCGGTGAGGGCCTCGGCGTTGTCGAGCTGCTCGTCGACCCTGTCGTCGGCCTCGTCCGGATCGCTCACGGGGTCTCCTCGGGGGTGAAGGGCCGGATGAGCCGGCGGTGCCGCTCGTCGACGAGGTCGGCGGCCTCGGGGTGCCGGTGGATCCAGTCGGCGATGAACGGGCAGCGTGGCACGACCCGGCGTCCCGCCGCGCGCACCAGCTCGAGCGCCCCGGCGGCGAGCACCGTGGCGATGCCCCGCCCGCCCCAGTCGGGCTCGGTGAGGGTGTGGACGAACACGACGTCGTCGCCGTCGAGGGTGTACTCGGCGTAGGCGGCGACCGCGCCGTCCACCTGCGCCTCGAAGCGGGAGGCCTCGGGGACGTCGACGACGGTCACCGCGAGCCCGTCGCGGGTCGGGTGGTCGCGACGTCCGAGGGACGGTGGCGGGGTCACGGGGCTCTCCTTCGTCGCGCGGGCAGGCCTCAGTGGAGGTGGCGCATCCAGTCCCGGGGGACACGGTCGGGCGGGCCCGGCACGGTCTGCTCCGCCGGGTGGTGCCGCGGTCCGGCCAGGTCGGGACCCTCGAACGCGGTCCCGTCGCGGTCGTCGTAGAACCACAGCTCGCCCGGCTCGTAGCTCGTCAGCACCGGGTGGCCGGCGCCGCGGGCGTGGGCCGTGGCGTGCTGCGACGGCGAGGAGTCGCAGCAGCCGACGTGCCCGCAGGCGGCGCAGCGGCGCAGGTGGAACCACCACCCGCCCACCTCGTCGCACTCCCGGCACCCCGCGCCCGACGGCGTCGCGGCGGGATCGATCTCTGTCGGGTCGGCGCCGGTCGCGCCGGGATCGGGGCTCACCACGGCGATGATGCTCTCTCCGCGGGGCGGGTGCACCGGCCGTCCGGCAGCATGGTCGTCGATGACCCCCTCGACCGCGCCCCTGCCCGACGGCCTGCTCGCGCTCCTGCGCCGGCCCAGCCCCTGCTTCGTCGCCACCGTCATGCCGGACGGGTCCCCGCAGCTGACCCAGACCTGGGTGACCACCGACGGCGAGCACGTGGTGATCAACGTCGTCGACGGGCACCAGAAGGCCCGCAACGTCGCCCGGGATCCCCGGGTGGCCGTCACGGTCGCCGACCCCGACGACACCGCGCGCTACTACGGCGTGCGTGGGCACGTGGTCGACGTGACCACGGAGGGCGCGGCGGCGAGCATCGAGGAGATCTCGTGGAAGTACCTCGGGCGGCCGTACCCGAACTTCGGTGGCGCACCCGGGACCCGGCTCCTCATGACCATCGCCGTGGACTCCGTCGCGCACGCACCCTGGGAGTGACGCCCGGCGGCTCCGGTGCCTCCTGACCGACGGATCCACGACACCGCGCACCCGGGACCGCCAGGCTGGCGCGCATGGACTCCTCGGTGCACGTCTCCGTCGTCATCGCCGCGCCCCCCGAGGCCGTCTACCGGTGGGCCGCCGACCCGGCGCACCTGAACCGGTGGGCGGGCGGGCTCGCGTCGGCGCCTGCCGAGGTGGTCGACGGTGTGCTCGTCGTCGACTCCCCGCTGGGCCGGGTCTCCGTGGTCTTCGCACCGCCGAACGACTGGGGCGTGCTCGACCACCGGGTGACCCTGCCGTCGGGGGAGGAGGTCGACAACCCGATGCGGGTGCTCGCCCATCCCGATGGCGCCGAGGTGGTCTTCACGATCCGGCAGCGCGCGGACATGTCGGCCGACGACCTCGCCCGCGACGCCGAGGCCGTGCGCGCCGACCTGGCGTCCCTCCGGGGTCACCTCGAGGGCGCCGACGCGGTGCCCTGATCGTCGGGCGCCGGTCAGTGTCGTGCGACCCGCCCGAGACGGCGGACGCGGACAGCGGGGGCGGCGGGGGCGGCCGGATTAGCCAGGGCGTCGGCCGTCTCCGGCGCGGGCGGGTCGTCGGGGAGGGGTCCGGTGCTGCCCGGGTGCAGGACGGCACGGAAGACCGGCGGCGCGGTCGAGCGGTCGTGCCACTCGGCGACCTCGTGCCCGTGCTGGGCGAGCACCCGGGTCGCCACGACCTTCGCGGCGCGGGGTCCGGTGTGCCGGTCCGCCCCGTGGGAGGCCAGCGCGACCGTCGCGGGGGGCTCGGTGCCGACGGCGGTCACGAGCAACCAGCCCGCTCCGCCGGGCGTGGCGGGATGCCCGGGGTCGTTGTAGATCAGAAGGCAGCGCGGGGTCCGGTCGGCGGTCGGGTCGGTGAACGACATCGGCGGCTCCCGGAACGCGGCTCGTGCGACGGGCGCGGGCGGGGGAACGCCGGGGACCGGGGCGCGAGGGCGTCCCAGGGTGGCCTGCGCTACCGGCCGGCGCAACGTCCGGTCGGGGTGGTCGGGAGCGGGACCGGTCAAGCGACCCGGCGGGCCGGGGTGCCGGAGCCGGAGCCCGTGCCGGTCTTGCCCTCCCAGAGCTCGCCGCCGGTGAGCACGTAGACGAACGGCACCACGGGAACCAGGGCGAGGAGCGCCCACACGAGCTTGGCGGTGCCACTGAGCTCGGGGCGCACCACGAGGTTGAGCCACACGAGCACCACCGCGACCGGATGCAGGAAGCAGACCAGGAGCTCGGCGAGCTTTTTCATCGACGCCGCCTCGGTGTGGGGGATCCCCGACCGTAGCGGCGGCTCAGCGACCGCGATAGGTCGCGTGCCCCGGTCCCTCGCTCAGGAAGGAGGCGACCGCGCCGCGCAGGTCCTCGGTGGCGAACAGGGCCCCCGAGACGGCGGGGACGGTGTCGTCGGCGGCCCGGGCGCCGTGGGCCACCGCCGTCGCGACGAGCTGCTTGGTCGCGGCGTGGGCGAGGGTGGGGCCGGCCGCGAGGCTCCGGGCGAACGACCGCGCCGCCTGGGCGAAGCCCTCGTCGGGCAGGACGCGGCTGACGACGTTCCAGCGCTCGAGCATCGACGCGGGGTAGCGCTCGCCGGTGTAGACGAGCTCGCGCGCCCGTGCCGGGCCGGCCCGCTCGGCGAGGCGCTGTGGTCCGCCCATCGAGGGAGTCAGCCCGACCACGACCTCGACCAGCCCGAACGTCGCCCGCTCGGCGGCGAGGATCAGGTCGCACGCCAGTGCCAGCTCGAAGGCCGCGGTCAGCGTCAGCGCGTGCGCGGCGAACACGGTCGGCACCGGGAGGTCCTCGAGCTGCTGGGCGACGCGCAGCAGGCGCTCCCACAGCGCCGCCCCGGCCCCGACCGGATCGGGGCCCTCGGCGACGGCGGCGAACGCCGACACGTCGACGCCGGCGGACACGACCTTCCCCCGGGCCTCGATGAGGACGGCGCGCGCCCGGTCGGGGTGCGCGGGGTCGGTGATCCTCACCAGCTCCGCGACGACCCGCTCCCAGGCCGCGAAGACGCTCTCGTCGAACAGGTTGAGCGGCGGGCGATCGAGGACGACGACCGCCACCTCGCCGTCGATCTCGATGCCGACCGGGTCCGCGGGATCCGCCATGCGTGCATCGTCGCACCGGAGCAGGCTCAGCGTCCCTCGAGCGCCGCGAGCTGGGGGCCGAGCGCCGCCGCGAAGCGCTCCGGCTCGCCGAGCAGGGCGAGGTGGCGGGCGCCGGCCAGCTCCGCGACCAGCGGCGTGCGCAGGCGCGCGGCGGTGGCGAGGGCCGAGGCGCGGTCGAAGCTCGTGTCCTCGCTGCTGAACAGCACCGCGGTCGGCACGGCGACGGCCGACTCCTGGGCGTCGGTCAGGCCGATGAGGGGTCGGCGCAGCACGGAGACGAGCGCGCCGACCCCACCGGGGCGCAGGAAGGGGGCGCGCCAGCGGTCGATCGCGGCGTCATCCATCGGGCACCCGGGGCCGCACTGGTCCGCGACGAGGGAGCGGATCGGGTCCCGGTGGCGCACGACCACGGTCACCGCGGCCGACGCCACCGGGTCGAGCAGGAGGCGCCGCGCGCCGCTGCCGGAGCTCGAGCGGTCACCGGCGAAGTACGGGGTGCCGTCGCCGTTGGCTGCGACCACCCCGGTGACCGACCCCGGGGTGCGCAGCGCCAGCGACAGGGCGATCGCCACCCCCAGCGAGTGCCCGACGACGATCGGTCGCTCGAGCCGCAGGGCCGTGATCAGGCCGGCGAGCTGGTCGGTGTCGGCGGCGAGGTCGTAGGGCGGTACGTGGTCGGTGTACCCGTAGCCACGGACGTCGTAGGCGTAGACGTCGCGGTCCGCGGCCAGCAGCGGCGCCACACGGGACCAGACGTAGGTCGACTCGGCGAAACCGGGCACCAGCACCAGCGGCGGGCGCCCGGACGGACGCGCGGCGGGCCAGCGCTCGACGTGCGTCGCGACCCCGGCGGCGTCGACGACGAACCCCGGCACGGGCACGTCGAGGTGCACGGGCCGCCAGCGGTCCCAGCCCAGGTACGCCCCGCACGCCGCGACGACCAGCACCACGAGCACGACGACGGTGACGCCGGCCCGCGTCGCCCACCGCCGGACCCGCGACCGTGCCGGCGACGCCGCGACTCCCATGGCGCGCCAGCCTCGCAGGCCCGTGCCGGGCATGCTGGTTCGCGCGAGGGGTCCCTTCCGGCGCATAGAGCGCCGGAAGGGACCCCTCGCGCGAACTCGGGGGAGGAGCCGCATGCAGACGTCGGCGGTCGTCGTGTCGGAGGAGGTCCGCGCGGCGGTGGAAGCCGGGCGCCCGGTGGTCGCGCTGGAATCGACGATCCTCACGCACGGCCTGCCGCGTCCGGCGAACCTGGCGGTCGCGCGCGACGCGGAGGACCTCCTGCGGGCCGCCGGTGTCGTGCCGGCCACGATCGGCGTCGTGGGCGGGCGGCCGGTCGTGGGCCTGTCTAGCGCCGAGCTCACCGGCCTGGCCGGGGATCCCGACGCCGCGAAGGTGAGCGTGCGGGACCTGCCGGTCGCGCTCGCCCGCGGACGCAGTGGCGGCACGACGGTCGCCGCGACGGCCCTGCTCGCGTACGCCGTCGGCATCGCGGTGTTCGCCACCGGCGGGCTCGGCGGGGTGCACCGCGGGGCGTCGACGACGTTCGACGAGTCCGCCGACCTCGTGGCGCTGTCCGGGGTCCCGATCCTCGTCGTGTCGGCCGGGGTGAAGTCGATCCTCGACGTGCGGGCGACCCTGGAGCGCCTCGAGACCCTCAACGTCGTCGTGCTCGGCTACCGGACCGACGCCTTCCCCGGCTTCTACGTCCGCGACTCCGGTGTCGCCGTGCCCGAACGGGTCGACTCGCCCGCGGAGGCCGCCGCCGTGGCGCGCGCCCGCGACGCGCTCGGTCTGCGCGCCGCGGTGCTGCTCGCCAACCCGGTGGACGAGGCCGACCAGCTCGACGTCGAGGTGCACCGCGCCGTCCTCGCCGAGGCCCTCGCCGGTGCCGACGACCGGGGCGTCACCGGCCAGGCCACCACGCCTTACCTGCTCGACCACATGCGCCGCGCCACCGACGGCGCCAGCCTCGCGGTGAACATCGCTGTGTACCGCGGCAACATCGCTCTCGGCGCTGAGGTGGCGATCGCGCTCGCGTCGTCGTGAGTGACCGGCAGCGTGACACCCGACCGGCGTGGTCCCCCGCGGGTCGTTCTCGAGAAGGCGTGTCCCGGGGACACGCCCCGTGCGCCACGAGACCCCTGGCCCGGCCCCTCCCGCTCCGTGCCCACGATCGCTCACGCGTGGAGGTGCGCCGCGAGGAAGCCGGCGGTGCGCTCGAGGGCGTCGGCGGCGGCGTCGGGCGCGCCGCGCCACAGGTGATCGGCGCCGGGGTAGCGGTGCAGCTCCGCCGCGCCGCCGACCGCGCGCAGGGCGGCGTGCAGGGTCTCGCTCTGGGAGCACGGGACGAGCGTGTCGGCGGCGCCGTGCAGCAGCAGGAACGGCGGCGCTCCCGGGCCGACGTGGCAGACCGGGCTGGCCTGCCGGGCGCGGGCGGGGACCGAGGGGAGCGGCGCGCCGAGCAGGAGGGCCTCGCGGCTGTCGGCGGCGGCCGGGTCGGCGCCGAGCGCGGGGGCGAGGGCCGGTAGGTCGGTGGGCGCGTACCAGGTGACGACGCAGGCCACCTCCGTCGAGCCGGCCGGGATCCCGACGTGGCCGGCCAGCTCCTCGTCGTCCGCCGTCAGCCCGAGCAGCGCCGCGAGGTGGGCACCGGCCGACTCGCCCCACGCGCCGATCCGGGCGGGGTCGACGCCGACGTCGGCGGCCCGCGCGCGGAGCCAGCGCACGGCGGCCTTCGCGTCGTGCAGCGCCGCCGGCCAGGTAACCTCGCCGCTGAGCCGGTAGTCGACGCTCGCGACCGCCACCCCGCGCGCGGCGATCCGCTCGAACGGCGACGGGCGCGCGCCCGCGAACGCCGGCCCGGCGGAATGACGGCTGCCGAGACGCCATCCACCGCCGTGCAGGAACACCACGACCGGGGGCGGGCGGTCGGACGCCGGCGGCAGGACGAGGTCGAGCTCGAGCGGGCGGAGCCCGGGGATCGCGGCGTAGGGCACCCCGGTGACCCACCGGGTGCCGTCCTCGCCCGCCCGCGCCGGCGGGAGGGGCGTGTCGTGCGCGGGCGGGGGGAGGGGCGGGGTCACGCCTCGGGCCAGCGCAGTTCCGGCAGGAACCGCGTGCCGTGGGCCTGTGCGGCGGCCTGCATCCGCGACCGGTCCGGGATGAACGGCGGCTGGTCGGGGTCGGTGGTGTCGGTCGGCGTGCCCATCGCCTGGAAGAACCGCTCGAACCCGCCGGACATCACGCCGAGCATCCGGCTCGCCTCCTCGGCACGGTAGGCGTGCGCGAACCCGGCCGGCACGGAGCCGAGGTCGCCGGGGCGCAACAGCTGCGACGTGCGACCGCCGTCCGCGCCCTCGACGTACACCCGCACCGCGCCTTCGAGGACGAAGAACACCTCGTGGGTCGCGTCGTGGGCGTGGGCCGGGATCACGTCGCCCGCCGGGTGGTCACTGGTGATCACGCCGAACTGCCCGCCGCTCTCGTCCCCGCTGACCAGGACGGTGAACAGCTCGCCGAAGAGGTTCGCGTGCTCGCCCTCGCCCCGGCGCAGCATGTAGGGCGCGGTGCCACCCGGGAGCACCCCGCTCCACGCCGGCCGGCCCCCCGGGTCGCTGATGTACTCGAAGCTCACGGGGGCCTCCGGTGGACGTGCGCGGTCGGGTCGCACCCATCGTGGCCCGCGCCGCGTCGCGAGGCCCGCCTCGGGTCAGCGGTACCCGGTGACGTCCGCCGGGCGACCGGGGTCCTGGACCTCCGGGAGGTAGCGCCACGCGTCGGGGGCGCTGCCGTCGACGTCGGTGAACCCGTAGACCCGCGCGAGCCCGCCGCTGGACAGCGAGGACCCGTTCCAGCGCGCCCGCTCGGGGTCGGCGGCGAGGGCGACGACCGCGCGGCCCACGAACGCCGGCGTCTCGGAGATGGCGAAGTGCGGGGACACGTCGATCGCGTCACGCCAGGTCTCCTCGGTGACGCCGTAGATGTCCAGCATCTCCTCCGACCGCAGCCAGCCCGGCGTGAGCGACACCGCGGTCGCCCCCCGCGAGCCGACCTCGTGAGCCAGCGCGAACGCCATCCGCCCCACCGCGGCCTTGGCCAGGTCGTAGAAGAACGAGACCCGGTAGTTCGTGGCGTTGTACTCGTCGGTGCCGTCGGTGACCTCGACGACCAGCCCGCCCGGGGTCTCCAGGAGCAGCGGCAGGGCGACGTGGCTGGTGATCGCGTGGGTGTCGACGGCGAGGCGCAGCGTGCGCAGCCCGCGCTCCAGGTCGGACTCCCAGACGGTCGCGTCCCACTCGATGGTCGAGGTGCCCCAGATGTCGTTGACCAGCACGTGCAGGGCGCCCTGCTCGGCGCGGATGCGCTCCACCAGCGCCTGGACGTCGTCGGGGACGAGGTGGTCGACCCGCACCGCGATACCCCGGCCGCCGGCGGTGTCGACGAGCTCCGCGGTCTCCTCGATGGTCTCCGGCCGGTCCATCTCCGAGCGCGCCGCCCGGGTCGAGCGCCCGGTGCAGTACACCGTGGCCCCGGCCGCGCCCAGCTCGACCGCGATCCCGCGTCCCGCCCCGCGCGTCGCCCCCGCGACCAGCGCCACCCTGCCCGTCAACCGCCCCATCGCCGTCCTCCTCGTCCGCCCGTCCCGCTGGTGGTCACCCTGCCCGAGACCCCCGACACCCCCGGGGAGAACGGATCAGGCGGTGCCGCGGACACCCGGGATGCGGTCGGAGCGGAAGGCGTCGACGAAGCGGGTGTGGTCGGCGCGCACGACGTCGGCGTAGGCGCGGGCGAAGGCGACGAGGTCGTCGACGAACGCGTCCTCCTGCCCGTCGACCGCGGCGAGGACGGCGTCCTCGACCTGGAACGGCACGAGGTCCTGGTCGGCATCGGCGTCGGAGACGCAGTGCGCCTTGGCGGTGGCCCACCCGAGGTGGCCGAGCACGGACGCGACCTCGTCGGGCTCGACGATGTCGTCCCACTCGAGATCGGTGACGTAGGGCGAGAGCTCGCTGACCACGTAGCCGACGCCGCCGATCTGCGTGTGCCCGAGCAGCCGGTCGGCGTGCGACTGCAGCGCCCGCTGCGAGACGGCGGTGCGGTGGCCGTGATCGGTGAACGCCGCGCCCAGGCGCTCGTCGTCGACGACGCGGCTCGGGGCCGCCCGGACCGCCTGCTTCATGGACAGCACGACGTCGTTGTCGAGCGCCTCGTTGAACCCCTCGATGAGGATGTTGTAGGCGGGCAGGCCGGCGCTGCCGATGCCGAAGCCGCTGCGCCCGACGACGTCGACGACGGTGTAGGCCGCAGGCGGCAGGCGCTTGCCGGTCGGGATCGTGGCGAGGTACCGCTCGTAGGCGGCGACCACCTCGGCGCGCTCGGCGTCGTCGAGGCGCCGCACCCCGGAGCCGTCGCGGAAGATCCGATCGCGCCCCTCCAGCTCGGTGATCCCCTCCAGCAGGGCTTCGCGGCTGCGCTCCCGAGCCCGGCGCAACGACTCGAGCACCGGGCCGTCGGTGTTGTCGCGGCGCAGCGATACCCGCTTCTCGCTGTCGCCGTGGGTGAACGACCGGACCGCCGCCAGGTAGGCGCGCACGTAGTGGGCGGCGAGGTCGTCGATGGTGTCGTCACCGAACGCCTTGCGCCGCCCGAGCAGGGCCACCGAGGCCACCAGCCGGCGCAGGTCCCAGGTGAAGGGTCCGAGATAGGCCTCGTCGAAGTCGTTGACGTCGAAGACGAGCACACCGTCCGAGTCCATGTAGGTGCCGAAGTTCTCGGCGTGCAGGTCGCCGTGGATCCACACCCGACCCGTGCGCTCGTCGGCCCACCGGTCGTCGAGGGCGACCATGTCGGCGTAGAACAGGCACGCGCTGCCGCGGTAGAACGCGAACGGGTCGGCGGCCATCCTGCGGAACTTCCCGCGGAACGCCGTCGGGCTCGCGGCCATGAGGTCGGCGAACGCGTCGGCCAGTGTCTCCACGATCCGGGCCGTGCGGGCCTCATGGTCGTCGGCCCCCAGCGCGGTGGCGAGATCGCTCATGGGGTCATCCTGCCCGGGCGGTGGTCTCAGCCGGCGAGACCGGCGTGCATCTCCCAGACGAGGATCTCGGCGTCCTCGCTCGCGGTGATCCGTTGGCCGCCGGTGGCGGTGAACCGGACCGCGTCCCCGGTGCCGAGCGACCCGGTGCCCTCGAGCTCGACCGAGCCGCGCGGCACGAACAGGTGCAGGTACGGGGCGTCGGGGAGCTCGATGGTCTGCCCGGCCGACGGGCGGGCGGCGTGCAGGGCCGCGTAGCGGTTGCGTATGCGGATCGCCGCGTGGTCGGCGTGCTGAGGCATCCCGGAGGCCACCGGGACGAGGCCGCCGTCGAGGAGCTCGCCGTCGATCTCCAGCTGCTCGTAGCCCGGGGTCACTCCGCTCTCGTCGGGCAGGACCCACATCTGCACGAAGTGCACCGGCTCCTGCTCGCGGTCGGCCTCGAGGCGCCAGGAGTCGTTCTTCTCCGAGTGCCGGATCCCGCTGCCGGCGCTCATCCGCTGGGCCAGGCCGGGGTAGATGATCCCCGAGTGTCCGGTGGAGTCCTGGTGCACCAGCGACCCGCGCATCACCCAGGTGACGATCTCCATGTCGCGGTGCGGGTGGGTGTCGAAGCCGGTGTCCTCCTCGACGACGTCGTCGTTGTTCACCAGCAGCAGGCCGTGGTGGACGTTCGCCGGGTCGTGGTGGTGGCCGAAGGAGAAGGAGTGCTTCGAGTCCAGCCAGGACGTCCGGGTGGCGAAGCGGTCGGCCGCACGCCGGACGTCCACGGTGGGGGTCAGGGTCTGGCTCGCCATCGAAGCCCTCCATCTAGTTGAACAGTCAACTTCTGGTGCGGTCAACGGTCGGTCCCTCGGGGGTATTCCGCCGGCCTCGGATCAGGAGACCGGCGGCACCGCCTTCTCGTCGGTGACGTTGGCGCGCATACGCGCCAGGAGATCGGTGAGCCGGGCGATGTCGTCGGCGTCGAGCCCCCGGCGTAGCTGCTCGTCGTGGGCGCCGGCGGCCTCACGGAGCCGGTCGAACATCGCCTCACCGGTCGGGGTGAGCTCGACGATCTGGATGCGGCGGTTCGACGGGTCGCGCCGGCGGGTGACCAGGCCGTCGCCCTCCATCGCGTCGAGGTGGTGGGTGAGGGTCGCGCCCCGGATGCCCACGGCCTCGGCGAGCGTGGTCTGGGTGCCGCCCGACCCCGTCCGCAGGGCCAGCAGCACCAGCCACACCGGCTGCGAGCCCCCCGCCGCGAACAGGCGCTCGTCGAAGGCGCGGCTCACCACCTTCGCGGTGCGAGCGAGCGCCAGGCCGATCGGACGGACGGCGGGAGGACCCATGCGCCCCATCCTAGACGCTTCGCCCTCTAATACATCGGCTTCTAATAGTTAGACCTGCGGCAGACGACGGACCTACAGCGGCAGCTCGATCCGCTCGGCGCCGTCGTACCCGATCAGCTGCGGCTGGCCGGCCAGCATGTCGGGCAGACCGGTGAGGGCCGTCGCCACGTGGTCCGTGGTCATGTGCGCGTCGAGGTCCTCGCGCGAGCGCCACACCTCCACGGAGTAGAAGGTGCCGGGCTGCTCGACGCTCTGCGCCCAGTCGTAGAAGACGCAGCCGGGCTCCTGACGTGTGGCGGACTGGAGTGGGCCGAGGGCGGCCTGCAGGTCGCCGACCGCGTCGGGCCGGATGGGGAACGTGCCGTGGACGGCGAGCATCGTCGCTCCTCGAGATCATGATCAGGTACGGACTCCCGCGATCCTGCCCGATGCCACGGGACGATGCTGACGCGTTCGGGGGTAAAGGCGAGTTTGACCCGCCGTTCCAAGAGCGTTTCCCCCAGGGTCGGCCCCGGTCCACCGCGCTCGGGGTCGGCGTTCGCACCCGGCTCCTACCGTCGGGGGACGAGCGGCACCGTCCGGAAGGAGCACGATGGACCTGTCCGTGATCGTGGTCGTCGTGATCCTCACGGCGCTGGCGTTCGACTTCACCAACGGGTTCCACGACACCGCCAACGCGATGGCCACCTCGATCGCGACGGGCGCGCTGCGGCCGAAGGTCGCGGTCCTCATCGCCGGCGTCCTCAACGTCGTCGGGGCATTCCTCTCCGTCGAGGTGGCGAAGACGATCTCGAGTGGCCTGGTCGACGAGGCCCGGATCTCACCGGTCGTGATCTTCGCCGGGCTGGTGGGCGCGATCATCTGGAACCTGCTGACCTGGTTGCTCGGGCTGCCCTCGAGCTCGTCGCACGCCCTGTTCGGCGGGTTGATCGGCGCGACGCTCGTCGCCGCCGGGCTCGGAGCGGTCAACTTCGGCGCGGTCGTGTCCAAGGTACTGCTGCCGGCGCTGATCTCCCCGTTCCTGGCCGGGATCATCGCTCTCGTGGGCACCTACCTCGCCTACCGCACCACCGCCCGCGCCGACGAGGGGACCGTCAAGCGCGGCTTCAAGCTCGGGCAGATCGCGTCGGCGTCGATGGTGGCGCTCGCCCACGGCACCAGCGACGCCCAGAAGACGATGGGCGTGATCACCCTGACCCTCATCACGGCCGGCGTCCTCGCGCCGTCGGCGGGCCCGCCGGTCTGGGTGATCCTCGCGTCCGGGCTAGCCATCGGCCTGGGGACCTATCTCGGGGGCTGGCGGATCATCCGGACGCTCGGCAAGCGGGTCAGTGACATCGAGACCCCGCAGGGCTTCGCTGCCGAGACCAGCGCGGCCGCGGTCATCCTCGCGTCGTCGCACCTCGGCTTCGCGCTCTCGACCACCCAGGTGGCGACGGGCGCGATCTTCGGCGCCGGGGCCGGCCGTCGGCTGGCGGCCGTCCGCTGGGGTGTCGCCGGCCAGATGGCCATGGCCTGGGTCCTGACCCTGCCGGCCGCCGCGGTCGTCGGCGCGGTCGCCGCGTGGGCGGCGTCGACCGGAGCGGCCGGGACCGTGCTCGTCGCGGTGGTCGCGGTCGCCCTGGCGGCCGGCATCTACGCCGCGTCCCGCCGCCGCCCCGTCACCGCCGAGAACGTCAACGAGGTCGGCGAGCACGCCGCGATCCGGCACGAGCCGGTCGGGACCTCGGCCTGAGCCCACACACACCGAGAGGAGTCCGCGATGAGCATCGCCTGGGGATCGCTGCTGCTGGTGGCCGTGGTGTCGGCCGCGGTCGGCGTGGTGGTGGTCGTCCTCGTGTCCCTGGCCCTGGTCGGGCTCTCCGCCCGCCGGGTCGACCCCGTCGGTGGACCGTGGGACGGCGCCCCGACCCTCGGTCCCGCGGCCGGGACCGCGACCGCCGCGGTGTGCCTGGCCGCCGTGGTGGCGATCGTGGTCTACGGGCTGTCCACGATCGCCACCTGATCCCGGTCACTCGACCGGCACCGGCTCCGGTCGCTTCGGGCCGCGCAGGTCGCCGGTGCTGCGGCCCTGGATGCGGCGCTGCAGCCAGGGCAGGAGGTGCTCGCGCGCCCAGTGCGCGTCGCCGGCACGCCGGTCCCACCACGACGTCGGGGCCGCCGGCGGCCACGAACGGCGCCAGTCACCCGTGGCGGGCAGGCCGAGGACCTCGCACGTGCGGTCGGCGACGCGGGCGTGGCCGTCGGAGTTGAGGTGCAGCCGGTCGTCGGTGCGGGCGCGGGGATCGGCGAGCGGCGCGATCGGCCAGAGGTCGACGAGGTAGGCGCCCTGGCGGTGGGCGATCCCGCGCATGTGCTCGTTCATCGCGGCCAGCCGGCGGCCGATGAGCGAGAGCAGCGGGGTCTCGCGGGTGTCGAAGCCGGTGAAGAGCAGGACGTCGGCCCCGGTGCCCCGCAGGGCCGCGACGGCGTCCTCGAAGCGCTCGGCGAGCGCGACGGGGTCGGCCGAGGGGCGCAGGAGGTCGTTGCCCGCCGCGCACAGGCTGACCAGGCCCGGCTCCATCCGGATCGCCGCCGGGAGCTGGGTGGCGAGGATGCGGTCGAGCAGCATCCCGCGCACGGCGAGGTTGGCGTAGCGGAACCCGGGCTCGCGCGCGGCCAGCGCGTCGGCGAGCCGGTCGGCCCAGCCCCGCTCCGCCCCGGTCGCCGGGTGGGGATCCCCCACACCCTCGGTGAAGCTGTCGCCCAGCGCCACGTACGTCCGCCAAGGTTGCGATGGCCCGCCCACGATTCCCCTCCCGCTCGTCGCGACCGATCATCGCCCGCGACGGTCCGCGACGGCCGACCGGGGTTTCGCACAGGGGCCGCGTCGGCAAGCCCGGGGCCCATGACCTCATCGCAGGAGCAGCCGCCGCCGCAGGAGCAGACCCATCCGGGCGACACCGGGGCGATGGATCCGCAGCCCCGTGACGAGATGATCGGCTACGTCGGGCGTGATCTGCTCGCGGGCCGGAAGGCGCTGATCACCGGCGGCGACTCGGGCATCGGGCGGGCCGTCGCCGTGGCCTTCGCCGAGGAGGGCGCGGACGTCGCGCTGAGCTACCTCTCCGAGGGTGACGACGCCACTCACACGCAGAAGCTGGTCGAGGGCCGCGGGCGGCGCTGCGTGCTCCTGCCCGGCGACGTCGCCGACCGCGACCACTGCCGGCGGATGGTGGGTCGCGCCGCCGACGAGCTCGGCGGGCTGGACATTCTGGTCAACAACGCGGCGGTGCAGACGCCCGTGAGCTCCCCGGAGGAGCTCTCCGACGAGCAGTGGGACCACACCTTCGCCGTGAACGTGTCCAGCTTCTTCTGGGTCGTCAAGGACGCCCTGCCCCACCTCGGGGAGGGGTCGGCGATCATCAACACGGGTTCGGTGAACGGGTTGCGCGGCAACAAGTCGCTGCTCGACTACTCGGCGACCAAGGGCGCCGTGCACGTCCTGACCTACTCGCTGTCCCAGCAGCTGCTCCCGCGCGGCATCCGCGTCAACTGCGTCGCGCCCGGTCCGGTGTGGACCCCGCTCATCCCGTCCACGATGCCCGAGGACAAGGTCGACTCGTTCGGGGTGCAGGCGCCCATCGGGAGGGCCGCCGACCCCGACGAGATCGCGCCGTCGTACGTGTTCTTCGCGTCGAACCGCATGTCGTCGTACTACAGCGGCGAGGTCCTCGCCCCCATCGGCGGTGAGACGCTCCCCGGCTGAGCATCGGGGTGCCTGACGGCAGGTGAGCAGAAAGAAGTGCTCCAGCACTTGTTTCTGCTCACCTGCGCGGAGCGCACCTCAGGCGGCCACCGGCACCTCGATGACGGTCGGGGCGGCGTCCGCCGTCCCGGCCGTCCCGGCCGTCTCGGCGGCCGGCTTCTCCCGGCCGAGGAGCCGGTCGACGAAGCGGCGGAGTTCCCCGGCCACCGGCAGGCTCAGCTTCCAGATCGAGCGGGTGGACTGCCAGAACTGCCGCGGGAACGACCCCGTCGTGTACGGGAGGTCGTACTTCTCGCACAGCGCGCGCACGCGCACCGCGATCTCGGGGTAGCGGTTGGAGGGCAGGTCGGGGAAGAGGTGGTGCTCGATCTGGTATCCCAGCTGGCCGCTCATGAGGTGCATGAGCCTGCCGCCGGTGAAGTTCGCCGAGCCCAGCAGTTGGCGCAGGTACCACTCGGCGTGCGTCTCGTCCTCGAGCTCCTCCTCGGTGAACACCTCGGCGCCGTCGGGGAAGTGGCCGCAGAAGATGATCGCGTAGGACCAGACGTTGCGGGCGAGGTTCGCCGTCGCGTTGGCGGCGATGGTCGCCGGGAAGAACGGCCCGGACAGGGCGGGGAACAGCACGTAGTCCTTGAGGACCTGCTTGCGGACCTTGCGCGCGATCTGGGCGAGCTTGGCCTTCATCTCGGCGGGGTCGGCGTCCATCTTCGCGGCGCCCTCGATGTCGAGGTCGTGCAGCGCGACGCCCCACTGGAAGAGCAGCATCAGCGCGGCGTTGTAGAGCGGCTGGCCCAGGTAGTAGGGGTGCCAGGGCTGGTCGGAGCGGACCCGGAGGATCTCGTAGCCGACGTCCTTGTCCTTGCCGATCACGTTGGTGTACGTGTGGTGGAGGTAGTTGTGGGAGTGCCGCCACTGGTCCGAGGGGCAGGTGTTGTCCCACTCCCAGGTCTGGGAATTGATCTCGGGATCGTTCATCCAGTCCCACTGGCCGTGCATGACGTTGTGGCCGATCTCCATGTTCTCGAGGATCTTGGAGGCGGCCAGCGCCACGGTCCCGGCCAGCCACAGCGGCGGGAGGATGCTGCCCACGAGGGCGACCCGGCCGCCGATCTCGAGCCGGCGCTGCAGGGCGATGATCCGGCGGATGTAGGCGGCGTCGTCGGCGCCGCGCGAGGCCTCGATGTCACGGCGGATCGCGTCGAACTCCCGCCCGAGCGCCTCCACGTCGTCCTCGGTCAGATGGGTGAACTCACGAACGTCGGAGATGGCCATGAGGCGGCTCCTTTCACGTCGCCGGTCGAGCACGCTGCCCGATCCGTGTACCGCAAGTACTAGGTACCCACGGTACCGACTAGAAAATGCGGGGCCACCCGGCGACGCTGTGCTCCTGGGCACCACCACGGGTGTGGTGCGGGCCACGCCCAGGCCGAGCCATCGGTAACGGAACGGTCACGGCGCGCGATACACCCGTACGCGACCGAGGAGGCATGACGTGTCGACACCGATGCCTGCGCCGTTCCGGCCGGGGGACGTGGGACCGAGCACGATCGAGGTCGGGGACCGGCTGGACGGCCGGTACCTGCTGCTCGAGACCGTCGGCAGCGGCGGTTCGGGCTCGGTCTGGCACGCGCACGACGAGCTCCTGGGGCGCGACGTCGCCGTCAAGCGCCTGCACGTCGGCCGCCTCGACGACCCCGAGCGCGCGCGAGCCGTCCGCGACCGCGCGCGTCGTGAGGGCCGCGTGGCGGCGCGCCTGCACCACCCGCGCCTCGCCTCGATCTTCGACATGACCACCCTCGACGGCGAGGTGTGCCTGGTCATGGAGTTCGTCCGGGCGCCGTCGCTCGCCGACCTGCTCGAGCGCGAGGGCCCCCTGGAGCCGACGCGCGCCGCCCACATCGGCGGGCAGATCGCCGAGGGTCTCGCGGCGATGCACCGGCGCGGCATCATGCACCGCGACATCAAGCCCGCCAACGTGATGATCGGCGCCGACGACGTGGTCACGGTGACCGACTTCGGGATCGCGGTGGTCGACTCCGACCCGGAGACCGCCGACCACCTGGTGGCCGGCACCCCGCACTTCATGGCCCCGGAGGTCGCCCGCGGCGGCAGCGCCACCGCGGCGGCCGACGCCTTCTCCCTCGGCGCCACCCTCTACGCCGCGATGGAGGGCATCGCCGCCGGTCGGTGAGGGCGGCAACGCCCTGGAGGTCCTCGCGCGGGTCGCGGCGGGCGTCATGCGGCCGGCGCTCCGGTACGGCGAGCTGGCCGACCTCGTGACAGCCCTGCTCGACCCGGACCCCGATCGCCGGCCCACCGCCGAACAGGTCGCGAACGCCCTGGGTGCCGAGGGGTCCCTGACGGTCGACCCGACGCCGACGCCGAGTGGATGCCCCTCCCGGTGCCGTCCCCGGACGCGGTGACCCCGGTCCGGACACCGGTGATCCCGTCGCCGGCCCCGGAGCCCGCTGTTGCGGCGGCCGCGCCGCGCTCGTCCCGGCGCAGGCTGGCGCTCGCCCTGGGTGTCGTCGGGGCCGCCGGTGCGCTCGGCGTGCTCGCCGCGGTGCCCCTCTCGAGCCGGGCGCCGACCGGTGCGCCCGCGACGGCACTCGTGCCCCCGGACCCGGCGCCCGTCGCGCCCCCGGCGGGCAACCCGGCGCGTGGCGACGGCGCCCGCGACCCCGACCGACCCGACCCCGACCGACCCGGCCCCCGTCGCCGAGCGCTCGGCGACCTCCGCGGCCGCCCCCCGGGCCACGACCCGGACGACCGCACGCTCGTCGACGCGTGCCTCGGCGAACCCGGGCCGCGGGCAGGGCAATGACGCGCGCGGCCGCGGTCGGGTCGCCGACCCGCCGGGACACGCGAAGCCGAAGAAGGTCCGCTGAGGCCGGGACCGGCCAGGCCCCCCCGGTCGGCTCCACGACGTCGCGCCGTAGCGCGAGGCCGTCGGTGCGCCGGCGCGGGCCGTCACTCGTGCGGCGTCGCCTCGTCGGGGGCACGGCGCGGGTGGGGCAGCGTCGCCGGGCCGACCGCAGGCTCGGCGCCCGGACGGTGCGGTGGGCGGGGCTCGGGGGTGCGCGGGCGGGGGACGCGAGGGCGCCTGCCGCGTCGGATCCGCGGTTCGTGGATCAGATGGTCGTCCATGGTGGTCCCTCCGGTCGCCCGACCGCCGAGGGTTCCAGGTGTGGGGTCGCCGGCGCTGTACGCAGAACGACGTACGCGCACCGCGCGGAGCGGCTGACGCCGGCCGCGACGCGTCCGGAGCCCCGGTGGGGGCAGGGCTCATCGGCCGACCCGGTACGTCCGCGCGCGAGGCCCTTCACCGGTCGCATTCCGACCGGTACGTTTCGCACCCGGGGGAGCCGGTGCGGCACGGGGGGCCCGCACCGGCGCACTCCCCGCGGCCCTCAGAGCGTCGTGGCCGCCATCACCTCGGCCAGCGTGACCGGGTCGGCGTCGTGCTCGACCGGGAGCGGGAACCAGCGTCGCGTGTCCCGCCACGGCGGGTCGACCGAGTAGCACCAGCCGGCGTCGGCCGACCAGCGCACGGCCCGCACGGCGCGCGGGGGATCCGCGCGGACCTCCAGGACCACGCCCGGTCGGGGATCCGCCGTGGTCTCGCCGACCACGTCGTCGCCCTCGAGCAGGCCCAGACCGGCGGCGACGGCCTCGGCGGCGCTGGTCGCGTAGGCCGCGAGCCATGGCGCGGCGCGGGGGTGCAAGCGTTCGGCCGGACATCTCCTGCACCTCCCGGCCGGGCGTCGCCGGTCGGTCGGACCGCGGCACCCGGCGTAGTTACCGGCCAGTATCCCCGCGTGGTGGCCCCTGGTCACTCCGGGTCGTTGTGGCCGTCCCCACCGACGCGGTACGGCGTCGTCACCCCGGAGTACATGAGATGGGCCATGAGCCCCTCGGCCGGGTGGGCGAGGTTGTGGCAGTGGTCCATCCACAGCCCGGGGTTGTCGGCGACGAAGGCGATGTCGTAGCTGTGCCCGTCCTCGGCGTTCAGGCTGTCGACCCACCAGGGGCTCCCGGCGGCAGGGACGCCGTCGCGGGCGAGCACCACGGCGTGATGCCCGTGCAGGTGCATCGGGTGCAACGTGCCGCTGTCGTTGGTGATGTGGACCCGGACGACGTCGCCGGCATCGACCACGTACATCGGGATGTCCGGGTAGAGGTGGCCGTTGACCGTCCACCACAGGCCGGGGGTGCCGTCGATGAACCCGGGCCGGCGTCCGATCGCGTACTCGAAGTGACGCGTCGCCGCGTCCGGGTCGAACCCGAGCGCCGCGGGGGAGCCGTAGCGCAGCGGATCGACCTCGCGGGCCGGGCGGGGAGCGGGAGCGGTGGGACGCCCGAAGGTCAGCGCGGTACCGCCACCGAGCTCCACCCGCACGCCGGATCCCGTCGGCGGGCAGGTCGATCTCGAGGTCGGCGCGGGCCCCGGCGGTGAGGGAGTAGCCGTCCGTGGTCGGCGTGGGCGCGACGACGTCGGTGCCGTCGATGGCGGCGAGCCGGTAGGGCGCGCCGGCGACCCAGACGGGGAAGGGGCCGTTGTCGGTGTTGACCACCCGCACGCGCACCCGCGAGCCCGGCGCGCCGGGCGTCGCGACGTCGCCCTCGAACCCGTTGACCGTGCGGCGACCCTGGTAGGTGTGGGTCAGGGCGAGCACGTCCGCGGTTCCGCCGGAGCCGTCGAGCCCGCCCCGCGGTGTGACGACGAGGGCGCCGAACAGGCCGCCCTGCACCTGGGCGTCGGCCACCTGGTGGGAGTGGTACCAGTACGTCCCGACCTGCTCGGCCCGGAAGCGGTAGACGAACGAGCCCCCCACCGGCACCGCGTCCTGGGTCACGCCGGCCGTGCCGTCGTCGCCGGCGGGCACGTCGTAGCCGTGCCAGTGCAGGGTGGCGCCGGCGGTGACCGACTCGTTGACCAGGCGGACCTCGACCATCTGGCCCTGCTCGGCGCGGATCGTGGGTCCGGGTGTCGTGCCGTTGAGCGTGAACCCGTCGAGGACCCGCCCGGAGGGCAGCGTCACCCGCTCGGCGCGCGCGACGAGCGTGACCGACACGTCGGCGGGGCCTGCCGGCGCGCGCAGCGTGTCGACCGAGGGGCCGCCCATCGCCATCGCGGCCGGCCCGCCGCCGTAGTCGGGGTAGCCCATGTCCTCGACCGAGTAGGACGCGGGCATGAGGCTGTCGGTCCACATCCACGCGACCGGGACGAGGACCACGAGCGCGGCGACGGCGGCGACCAGGGTCCGCGGAATCTCGCGGATCCGGGTGCGCCAGCGCCGGCGCCGTGCCCGCAGCATCGGTCTCAGACCACCCGGGCCGGCTCGCGGACCGCGAGGGGCGCCTCGGCGGCGAGGCGGGCCGCCTGGATCGCGCCGACGAGGATGGCGAGGGCGAGGGCACCGTGGAGCATCCCCAGAGCGGGCAGTCCGTGCGCGAACATGCCCAGCAGGACCTGCAGGACGACCATGCCGAACAGCGCGCCCGCGTAGGCCACGCCGCGGGGCAGCTTCGCGAAGAACGAGATGACGAGCAGGACGAGGGCGATGGCGGGGACGAGGAACTGGCCGTTGACGCCGTGGACGATGAACCCGACGACGCCGTCGAAGTAGACGTCGCTCTCCTTCGTCGCCTGGTCCACCACCCCGCCGCCTTCCACCCACGCGATCTCGCCGAAGACGGCCCACGCGATCGCGGCGGCCTGGATGACCACCTCGGCGGCGAGGATCCAGGACAGGACCCGGTAGGTCGTGCGCATGACGTTCCCCCTCACCGCGGGGGCACCACCGAACGGTGGCTCGCCCGCGAAGGACTCGTGGTGGCGACTCGGGGCGGTATCTCCCGCGACGAGTGTGACTTTAAGTCAGAGGGCGGGAGACGATGTTAGCCCGAAGGAGTGAATACTACTGAGCGCAACCTCGGCGATGACACTCGGTCCCTACGGGAACGAGGGCGGTCCGACCCCGGAGACGACCTCCCGCCGACCCCGACGCGGCACCGGACGAATTCGGGGTCATGACCGGGGACGACCCGGAGGGCGGGCCTGCCGCCCGGGCGCACGCTCGACGCCATGACCACACCGGACCCGATCTTTCCCGCCACCCCGCTGCGCCGCAGCCGCACCGACCGCCGCATCGCCGGCGTCTGCGGTGGGCTCGCCGCCACCTTCGGTATCGACGCCACGCTGGTGCGCGTCCTCATCGTCCTGCTGGCCGTCTTCGGCCACCTCGCGGGCCTGGTCATCTACGTCGCCTGCTGGGCCCTCGTGCCCGAGGCCGACGCGCCGGGGGAGGTGGCGGGTCCCGCGGCGGGGTGACGGGTCCGGCGCCGTCGGCGGCGCGGGCGGGAGCGATCTAGGCTCGCCTGCGCCGTCCCCGAGAGGAAGCCCTTCCCATGAGCACCGCGCCTTTCACCTCGGTCTACCGGCAGGGCTTCCTGCGCGTCGCCGCGGCCACGCTGACCACCGTGATCGCGGACCCGCCGGCCAACGCGGAGTCGGCCCTGCGGGTGGCGCGGGCGTGCCAGGACGAGGGCGTCGGTCTCGTCGTGTACCCGGAGCTGACGCTGTCGGGGTACTCCATCGAGGACCTCCTGCTCCAGGACACGCTCCTCGACACCGCCGTCGACGCCCTCGCGACCGTGGTGGCCGCGTCGGCCGACCTGCTGCCGGTTCTCGTGGTCGGTGCCCCGCTGCGCCACCGGCACCGCATGTACAACTGCGCGGTCGTCATCCACCGGGGCCGGGTCCTCGGCGTGGCGCCGAAGTCGTACCTGCCGACCTACCGCGAGTTCTACGAGCGTCGTCAGGCCGCGGCCGGCGACGACCAGGGCGGCACGATCCGAGTCCCGCTCCCCGACGGCCCGGTCGACGTGCCCTTCGGCCCGGACCTGCTCTTCGCCGCCACGGACGTGCCCGGCTTCGTGCTGCACGCGGAGATCTGCGAGGACATGTTCGTCCCGATCCCGCCGAGTGCGCAGGCGGCACTGGCCGGCGCGACCGTGCTGGCCAACCTCTCCGGCAGCCCGATCACGGTCGGGCGCGCCGACGACCGACAGCTGCTGTGCGCATCGGCCTCGGCGCGGTGCGCGGCCGCCTACATCTACGCCGCCGCCGGCCAGGGGGAGTCCACGACCGACCTCGCGTGGGACGGGCAGACCTCGATCCACGAGAACGGGACCCTGCTCGCGGAGACCGAGCGCTTCCCCGCGGGCGAGCGGCACGCGATCGCCGACGTCGACCTCGAGCTGATCCGGGCCGAGCGCCTGCGCACGGGCACCTTCGACGACAACCGGCGCCACCACGCTCCCGAGGCGCGCACCGTGGAGTTCCGCCTCGACCCGCCGGCCGGGGACATCGGCCTGCGCCGCCCGGTCGAACGCTTCCCGTTCGTGCCCGCCGACCCCGCGCGCCTCGCGCAGGACTGCTACGAGGCCTACAGCATCCAGGTCGCCGGACTCGAGCAGCGCCTCCGGGCGATCGGCGACCCGAAGATCGTCATCGGGGTCTCGGGCGGCCTGGACTCGACCCACGCCCTCATCGTCGCGGCCCGGGCGATGGAGCGCACCGGCCGCCCGAACTCGGACATCCTCGCGTTCACCCTGCCCGGCTTCGCCACCGGCGAGCGGACGAAGTCGAACGCGCAGCGCCTGTCCGAGGCCCTCGGGGTGACGTTCACCGAGATCGACATCACCGAGACCGCCCGGATCATGCTGCGCGAGCTCGAGCACCCGTTCTCCTCGGGCGAGCCGGTCTACGACGTGACCTTCGAGAACGTCCAGGCCGGCCTGCGCAGCGACTACCTGTTCCGCGCGGCCAACCAGCGCGGCGGGATCGTGCTGGGGACCGGCGACCTCTCGGAGATGGCGCTGGGGTGGTCGACCTACGGGGTGGGCGACCAGATGTCGCACTACAACGTCAACGGCGGCGTGCCCAAGACCCTGGTCCAGCACCTGATCCGCTGGGTGATCTCCTCGAAGCAGTTCTCCGACGACGTCGGCGAGGTCCTGCAGTCGGTGCTCGACACCGAGATCAGCCCCGAGCTCGTGCCGGCGGACTCCGACGAGGAGATCCAGTCGAGCGAGCAGATGATCGGGCCGTACAACCTGCAGGACTTCACCCTCTACTGGCTGCTCCGCTACGGCTTCCGGCCCTCGCGGATCGCCTTCCTGGCGTGGCACGCATGGCACGACATCGAGGCCGGCGGCTGGCCGGCCGGTTTTCCCGACGAGGACCGCGCCGAGTACGACCTGTCCGAGATCCGGCACTGGCTCGAGGTCTTCGCGCAGCGCTTCTTCGGCTTCGCCCAGTTCAAGCGCTCGGCGGTCCCCAACGGCCCCAAGGTGGTCGCGGGCGGCTCGCTCTCGCCGCGCGGCGACTGGCGTGCCCCCTCGGACTCCTCGGCCACGATCTGGCTCGACGAGATCGCCCGGAACGTCCCCGAGGGCTGACCCCTCGACGGCCGTCACGGACTGCTGGTCGTCGCCCACCCCCACACTCGCCCCCAGGAGGACGCACGGTGACCACGCCCAGCGAGTCGGGGTCGATCCTCGGCCACAGCGTCAAGCGGACCGAGGACCAGGCCCTGGTCACCGGGGCCGGCGAGTACACCGCCGACCTCCCGGTCGAGGGCGCGCTGCACGCGATCTTCGTCCGCTCGTCCGTCGCCCACGGCGCGCTGAACTCGGTGGCCGTCGAGGAGGCGCGCGGTCTCCCCGGGGTCGTCGCGGTCTACTCCGCCGCGGACATCGACCTCGCCCCCCGCCAAGGGGTGCCCGGCGTCGTCCCGGAGGCGATGGCGCGCCCGCACCTGGCCACGGGCAAGGTCCGGTTCGTCGGTGACATCGTCGCCATGGTGATCGCCGAGACCGCGGCCGACGCGGTCGGCGCGGCCGAGGCCGTGTTCCCCGACATCGATCCGCTGCCCGCGGTGACCCGCCCCGAGGAGGCCCTGGGCGACGACGCGCCACTGCTGTTCGACGAGGCGGGCACGAACCTCGCGGCCGGCGGGGGCACCGGCGAGGTCGAGGGCATCTTCGACGACGCCGAGGTCGTGGTCTCCGAGACCTTCGTCATCCAGCGCGTGGCCGGCGTCCCCATGGAGCCGAACGCCGGGGTCGCGGTGCCCGGCGGTGTCGACGGACCCGGCCCCGAAGACTCCGCGGGGAACCAGGACGGCGGGGTCACCCTCTGGATCGCCAGCCAGAACCCGCACGACGTGCGCGACGCGCTGGCCGGGGACCTGGGCCTCGAGCCCGAGCAGGTGCGGGTCGTGGCGCCGCACGTCGGTGGCGGTTTCGGTGCGAAGATCTACGCGTACCTCGAGTGGTCGCTGATCGCGTGGGCCGCACGGGCCCTGGGTCGGCCGGTGCGCTGGACCGAGACGCGCTCGGAGAACATGCTCGCGATGACCCACGGGCGCGGCCAGGTCCAGCACGCCGAGCTCGGTGTGCGCCGCGACGGACGGCTCGTCGGGCTGCGCGCGTCGGTGGTCGGCGACGCCGGCGCCTACCCCGTGAGCGGCGCCGTCCTGCCGAGCCTGACCCAGCTGATGGCCCAGGGCGTGTACGAGATCCCGGCCGTCGAGTTCTCCTGGCGTGCCGCCGCCACGACGACGACCCCGGTGCACGCCTACCGCGGCGCCGGGCGCCCCGAGGCCACCCAGATGCTCGAACGGATCCTCGACGTCGCCGCCGACGACCTCGGGATGGACCCGGTCGAGCTGCGTCGCAGGAACTTCATCCCGCCGGACCGGTTCCCGCTGACCACCCGGACGGGCGCCCAGTACGACAACGGCGAGTACGCCACGACGCTCGACGCGGCGGTGGCGGCGGCCGGTTACGACGAGCTGCGCGCCGAGCAGGCCCGCCGCCGGGAGGCCGGGGACCGGGTGGCGCTGGGGATCGGCGTCGGGACGTACGTGGAGGTGACCGCTCCGGCCGGCCTCGACGAGGAGTTCGGCTCCGCACAGGCCCACCCGGACGGGACGTTCACCGTCATGGCCGGCACGAGCGCCCACGGCCAGGGTCACGAGACCGCCTACGCGCAGCTGGCGTCGGCCGTGCTCCAGGTTCCGATGAGCATGATCAAAGTGGTGCAGTCCGACACGGCTCTCGTCGCCCGCGGCGCCGGCACGTCGGGCTCACGGTCGCTGCAGGCGGGCGGCACCGCGATCCACAACGCGAGCGAGTCGCTGGTGGCGCACGCCCGCGAGATCGCCGCGCACCTGCTGGAGGCCTCCACCGACGACATCGACCTCACCGAGACCGGCTTCGGGGTCCGGGGCGTCGCGGGGTCCTCGGTGAGCTGGGCGCAGGTCGCGCAGGCGTCCGAGAACGGCGACGGCGACCCCGACGGCCACCGCGGTCCACTGCTCGAGGCGCTGGACTTCGCGCAGGGACAGCCGAGCTTCCCGTTCGGCGCGCACATCGCCGTGGTGGAGGTCGACCTCGACACCGGCATGGTCCGCCAGCTCCGCCACGTCGCGGTCGACGACTGCGGGCGCGTCCTCAACCCGATGCTCGTCGCCGGTCAGCAGCACGGCGGTATCGCCCAGGGGATTCTCGCAGGCCCTCTTCGAGCGGGTGACCTTCGACGAGGACGGCAACCCGACCTCGGGCAACCTCGCGTCCTACATCATCCCCTCGGCCGCGGACCTCTGCTCCTTCGAGGTCTCCACCACCGAGACCCCGACCCACCTCAACCCGCTGGGGGCCAAGGGGATCGGGGAGTCCGGCACCCTCGGGTCGACGCCCGCGGTACACAACGCCGTGATCGACGCGGTCTCCCACCTCGGGGTGCGGCACATCGACATGCCGCTGACCCCCGAGGCCGTGTGGCGCGCGATCGAGGGCGCCCCCGGCGGCGACCCGGCCGAGCGTCGGGCCGCCGGCCCCGAGTACGCCGGGGAGCCGGAGGTCTAACCCTCGCCGAGCACCCACCCCACCGGGTCGGCGAGGCGCAGCGCGGAGTCCGGGCCCCAGGAGCCCGGGGCGTAGGTCTCGGGCTCCTGGTCGGAGTCGAGGACCGGGGCGGAGACCGTCCAGACGTCCTCGAGACCGTCCGGGCGGGTGAACAGCGTCCGGTCGCCGATCAGGATGTCGTGCACGAGGCGCACGTAGGCCGGCAGCGGGTCGCCGCCGGCCACCGTCTCCAGCGGCAGGTCGGTGGTCGCGCGGTCGAGGGCCTCCGTGGCCCCCGGGCGCTCGAGGGTCAGGGCCAGGGACAGGGCGCCGTTGCCCGAGAGGTCGAACGTCAGGACGTTCGCCCGCTCGGGCACCTCGGTGTACGGGCCGACGTCGGGTGTGCGGAAGATCAGGTGCACCGCCTGGCGCGACTCGGCCATCCGCTTGCCGGTGCGCAGCATGAACGGCACGCCGCGCCAGCGCTCGGTGTCGATCCACAGGCGTGCGGCGACGAAGGTCTCGGTGCGCGAGTCGTCGGCGACCTCGTCGAGGTCGCGGTATCCCTCGAACTGTCCGACGACGACCTCGTCGGGGTCGAGGGTGCGGAACGCCCGCACCGCCGCGGCGCGAGCCTCGGCGATGTCGTCGGAGTCCAGTGAGGCGGGCGGCTCCATGGCGACCTCGGCGGCGACCTGGAACAGGTGGGTCACCAGCATGTCGAGGACCGCGCCGGTCGCGTCGTAGAAGGAGGCGCGGTCGTCCACGCCGAGGGTCTCCGGGACGTCGATCTGCACCGCGGCCACGTGGTGGCGGTCCCAGGCGCTCGAGAACAGGCCGTTGGCGAAGCGCGCGGCCCGCAGCTGCTGCGTGGCCTCCTTGCCCAGGAAGTGGTCGATCCGGAAGACCTGGGACTCGTCGAGGACCTCGTGGACGCACTTGTCGAGCTCGCGGAAACTCTCCAGCGAGGTACCGAAGGGCTTCTCGAACACCACCCGCGCCCGGTCGGCGAGCCCGTGGTTGCCGATCGCGCGGGTGAGCGAGGCGAATCCGTCGGGCGGCACGCCGAGGTAGAAGACGCGCCGGGTGTCCTCGCCGAGGGCCTCCTCGGCCTCACCGACACGGTCGAGCAGGCGCCCGGGGTCGTCGGGGGAGAAGCCGTCGCTCGCGAAGCCCAGCCGCGAGGAGAACTCGTCCCACGGGCCGTCCGCGGGCTTCGGGCCGAACTCCTCGAGGGCGGCGTGCACGTCGTCGCGGAACTCGTCGTCGCTCTTCCGCCGCCGCCCGCTGCCGATCAGCCGCCAGTCCGGGGGCAGGAGCCCCTCCTGGGCCAGCCGGAAGAACGCGGGCAGCACCAGGCGCTTGGCGAGATCACCGGTGGCGCCGAAGAGCACGAAGACGGTGGGGGCGGGCGTGGATGTGGACACGCCTGCATCGTGCCCGCCCCGCGCCCGCGCCGACACTCCGGCGGGCCCGCCGCCCGCGACGAAGGGTCAGCGCTGGGCGCCGACGAGCTCGCGGGCCTCCTCGTCGTTCGCCGCCGAGGGGTGCGAGCCCGGCAGCGGGCGGGCGTTGGACTCACGGGTGGAGAAGATCGCGATCGCCCCGATCACGCCCGCCGCCATCAGGTAGTACGCGGGCCACTCGAGGTTGCCGGTGGCGCTGATCAGGCCCTGGATCACCACGGAGGTGGTGCCGCCGAAGATCGAGACCGCGACGTTGAAGGCGATCGAGAGGGTGCCGTAGCGGATGCCGGTGGTGAACAGCGCCGGCAGCGTCGAGGGCATCGTGGAGTTGAAGCACACGAGCATCAGACCCATGAGGATGAGCCCGCCGAGCACGCCCACGAGGCTCCCGGACTGCAGGAGCAGCACCGAGGGCAGCGAGAGCACCACGAGCAGCACGCACCCGGTGACCACGATGGGACGGCGGCCGACCTTGTCGGACAACCGCCCGAGGAGTGGCACGAGGAGCAGCAGGACCGCGAGCGTGATGATCTGCAGGACCTGGGACTGCGTCGTCGACAGCGTGGGTTGTCCGTACTCGCCGAGGGTCTCGGTGAGGTAGGTCGGCACCACGGTGGTCAGCATGTAGTTGGTGACGTTGAACGCGATCACCAGACCGAGGCAGACGAGCACCGGCCGCCAGTACGTCGCCGCGATCTTGAAGAACTGGACCAGGCTCTGCTCGGACTGCTTGCCCTCGGACTCCTTCTGCAGCTCGGCGAACGCCGGGGTCTCCTCGAGTCGCGAGCGCAGGTAGAGCCCGACGATGCCCAGCGGCAGGGCGACGTAGAACGGGATGCGCCAGCCCCACGAGAGCATGGCCTCCGAGTCCTCGCCGAGCGTGGTCTGCAGGACCGTCACGACGCCGGCCCCGAGCAGGTAGCCCGTGAGCGTCCCGAACTCCAGCCAGCTGCCGAGGTAGCCGCGGCGGCGGTCGGGGGAGTACTCGGCGATGAAGGTCATCGCTCCGCCGTACTCCCCGCCGGTGGAGAAGCCCTGCACGAGGCGGCAGAACAGCAGCAGGAAGGCCGCGAGGACGCCGGCCTGGGCGTAGTCGGGGATGATGCCGATCGCGAAGGTGCCCAACGCCATCATGATCATCGTGATCGAGAGGACCTTGGTGCGGCCGATGCGGTCGCCCAGCGGGCCGAAGAACAGCCCACCCAGGGGGCGCACCAGGAACGACGCGGCGAACAGGCCCGCCACGATCACCGGCCCGCCCGGGGTCTCCGGGGGCAGGAACACCTTCTCGATGGTGGGCTCGAGGTAGGCGTAGACGCCGAAGTCGTACCACTCGGTGACGTTGCCGGTCGCCGCCGCGGTGACGGCCCGCCGCACGATCCCCGGCTCGGTGACCGTGACGTCGTCGACCGACAGCGGCTTGCCCGTCTCCGAATCCTCGCTCATGCGCCGTCCCCCGCCTCCGCGTCGCATGTCGCGACGGATGCCTGATTCGTCGTGTCCGATCTCGGGATGCTGGAGCGGACCTTACTGCGCGCGCTCTCGCGGTGCGTGACGAAGGCCATGCGGCACGTCACCGGAATCGGTGCGCGTTGACGGAACGTCCCCCGAGATCGACGCGTCCTACGGGGTGGACGCAGACAGCGTCACACCGTCCGCAAGCACCGGCGTCCGTCCGGGTCATCGGGACCCGGCACCCGGCCCGGTGCGTGCACCCGGCGAGGAGGAAACGCCATGGCAGTCCTGATCGGCACGTTGGTCGCAGGCGCGGGAGCAGGGGTCGCCGTGGCGACCGCGCTCGCCGCCCACGCCCAGCGGAACTGGATTCCGCCGCGACACCGTCGACGAGACCGCGGCCGGCGCCTGAGGGGTCGCGCGGCCCTCCGGTCGGGAGGAGGGTCGCGCCTCACCCCCCGGGGCGCAGGTCGAGCTGCATGAGCACGGTGTCGGCCCACTGGCCGTTCTTGTAGCCCACCGCGGGCATGCGACCGACCTCGACGAAACCGGCCCGCCGGTGCAGCACGATCGAGGGTGTGTCGTGGCGGGCGCCCGCCAACGCCGCGATCACCGCGACGACCTGGCGGGTCTCGGTGCCGCGCAGACCGTCGAGCAGGCCCGCGAGCAGCCGGGCACCCAGGCCGCGCCCCGAGGAACCCGGCGCCATGTAGATCGAGTCCTCGATCGTGTAGCGGTAGGCGGCGTAGGGCCGGTACTGCCCGCAGCAGGCGAAGCCGACGACCTCGCCGTCGACCTCCGCGACCAGGAACGGCAGACCCGCCTCGGTCGCGGCGGCGATGCGCCGCCGCCACTCCTCGGTCGGGGGCGGCTCCTCCACGAAGGTCGCGATCGACTGCAGGACGTAGCCCGCGAAGATCGCGGCGACGCGGTCGGCGTCATGGCCCGAGGCGGCCCGCAGGTCGCCCGGCCGGGAGTGTGCGGCGGCGGACACGGTCGCGATTGTGGACTACTCGACGCGGACCAGCGTGAACTCCCACTCGCCGCTCGGCTCGTTGTACGTCGTGCGCTCGTAGACGGCGTGCTGGTTCCCGCCGTAGGTGTCCGAGATCGTGCGCCGCAGCCCGTGCTCGGAGGTGGGGAGCGGGATGCGCTGCACCAGCGGCGGCTCGTCCCCTGCGTCGTCGGACTGGGTGATCGAGCCCGCACCCTGCAGGGGTCCGTTGACGTACCGGACCGCGAACTCCCTCATCAATGCCTCCCGGCTCGGCGAAATGGTCACCCTACGGGCCGAGGACACACGCCGTCATGGGTGAGGTCCGGCCGGAAAGTGACCCCGTTCGGCCGACTGTCACGATCCTGTTCCTCACGTAGCGTGGTCCGATGCGGTCCAGCCTGCTGTTGCTCGGCGGCCTCCTCCTGCTCGGAGCCGGGATCGCGGTCCTCGCGGTGGACGCGCCGGGGGCGTGGGTGCTCGGCCCCGGGCTCATCGTCGGGGGCCTGCTGGTCAAGTCCACCGGCTTCCTGCTCACCGACGAGAGCCCCGTGCCGCCGCCGAGCGGGTCCGGGCGCACGGTGACCACCCTCGGGAGCAACGGGGCGGAACGGGCGCGGGCCACCAGTGCGGTCGGGCGGACGAGCGCCATGCGCCGTGCACGCGCCGCACGCACCGAGCGCACCGCGCGGGCCCAGCGCTACGCCCTCGAGTCGCGTCGGCCCGGCGGGGGCCGGCGCCACGCGTCCTGAGCACCGCGGCGTGACCTAGGGTCGCGCCCGTGGTCTGGGAGTACGCGACGTTGGAGATCTCGGCGGTCGTGGTCGCCGGGGGAACGGCCGCCGAGTCCGCCGAGTGGCAGATCTACGCCATCGGCCCCGCGGGCGAGCTCCTCTTCGAGTCCTACCAGCCCTACCGCGTCGCGTGGGCCCGTGTGTACGCCGAGCACCTCAACCGGCTCGGCCGCGACGGGTGGGAGGTGACGGGCCTGGTGGGCCCGCAGCAGGCCCTGGTCCCCTCGCCGCCGGGCGACCCGGTCGCGGGCGTCGCTCCCCACGTGGTCGAGGCCCGCTTCGTCCTGCGCCGCCCCGGTGCTCCTCACACCGGCCAGGACTCCTGACGCCAGGCCGCGTCCCAGAACATCCACTCGTAGCGGCACGTGGTGACGAAGTGCGCGCGCACCCGCGCGCGTTCCGCCTCGCCCAGCTCCGCGCCGACCCGATCGGTGACCGCCAGCACCGCGTCGACCACGGCCTGGAACTCGTCCCCGCCGTACATCGCGATCCAGCGGGCGTAGAGCGGGTCGGGGGAGGAGCTCTCCAGGAGGGCCTCGCCGACACGGGCGTAGATCCAGTAGCAGGGCAGGACCGCGCCCAGCCCCTCGGCGAAGGAGCCGCCGTGGCAGGTCGCGAGCAGGTAGCTCGTGTAGGCGGTCGTGGTCGGGGTGATCGGCGCGGCGTCGGCCTGCTCCGGGGTGAGGCCGAGCGCGTCGGCCAGGCCGGCGTGCATGTCCTGCTCGGCGGCGATGGCGCCTGCGGCGTGCTCGGCGAACATCACCGTGTCGGCCGCGTGCGGGGCGCGCGCGGCCAGGACCGCGAGGGCGCGGGCGTAACCGCGCAGGTAGTGGGTGTCCTGCACGATGAAGTGCCGGAACGCCGCGGGCGGCAACGTGCCGTCGGTCAGACCGGTGAGGAAGGGCAGGGCGCGGATCCGGTCGTAGATCCCGGCTCCGGCGTGCCAGAGCTCGTCGCTGAAGCTGTCCACCGGTCCAGGGTCCCAGGGCGCCGGCGCCTGCGGCGGGGGCGCGTCGGTGGGATCGTCCGCGCGGAACGCGGCGGAGCGGACCCGATCGCGGGTGCGACCATGCTCCGGTGCGGAGCCGGGCGGTCGGGTTGGCGATCGGCGTCCTGGCCGACGCGGTGTTCGGCGATCCTCGGCGCGGGCACCCGGTCGCGGCGTTCGGTGCGGCGGCGGCGTGGCTGGAACGGCGCTGGTGGGCCGACCGGCGCGCACCCGGGGTCGCCTACACCGCAGTGCTCGTGGGTGGCGTGGTGGGCGTGGGCCTCGTCGCCGAGCGCGCGCGGCATCCCACCGTCCGCGCGGCGTCGACCGCCGTCGCGACGTGGGCGGTACTCGGCGGGACGTCGCTGGCGGCCGAGGGGGCGGCGATGGCGGCGTCGCTGCGGGCGGGCGACGTCGACGCGGGGCGCGCGCGGTTGTCGCACCTCTGCGGTCGCGACCCCGCCGCCCTCGACGCCGACGGCCTCGCCCGGGCGGCGCTCGAATCGGTCGCCGAGAACACCGCCGACGCGGTCGTCGCCTCACTGGTGTGGGGCGCGGTGGCCGGGGTCCCGGGCCTGCTCGGGCACCGCGCGGTCAACACCCTCGACGCGATGGTCGGCCACCGCTCGGCCCGGTACGCCCGCTTCGGGTGGGCCGCCGCCCGCGCCGACGACGTGGCCGCCGTCGTCCCGGCGCGCCTCGCGGCGCTGGTCTCGGTGGTGTGCGCGCCGCTGGTGGGCGGGCGTTCGCGCGACGCATGGCACGCCTGGCGTCGCGACGCCCCCGCCCACCCCAGCCCCAACGCCGGACCGGTCGAAGCGGCCGCCGCCGGTGCCCTCGGCCTGCGCCTGGGCGGGCTGACGATCTACCCGTACGGAGCGCAGGAACGCCCCCGCCTCGGTCACGGCCGCCCCCCGGTCGTCGCCGACCTGCCCCGCGCCGTCCGCCTCTCCCGCCTCGTCTCGGGGGTGAGCGCCGTGCTGCTCGTCGGAGTGTCAGCCTGGCGTCCACGCTGACACTGGACGTCCGAAAAGCCGCCAGCTCGATAAGGGCGCGCGGGTCAGCGGCGCCCGTAGCGGTCGGCGAGGACGTCCTCACGGCGGCGCGCGGTGGCGTCGTCGCCGTCCCACGCCGTGCCGTCGGCGGCGTCGCGGGGGTCCTCGACGTCGCGGCGCGGGCCGAGCCCGCGTCCGGTCCGGTACTCGAGGCGCACGAAGTAGACCCAGCCGCCGATCGCCATCAACCCGAAGATCAGCCACTGCCAGGCGTAGGAGTACGACGGGTTCGGGTCGGGCGGGGGCAGCGGCACGGCGGTCAGCACGCCCGCCTGGCCGGCCTCGAGCTGGACGTACCCCGGCACCGCGGCGATCCCGCCCGCGGCGGAGACGGTGGCGGCGTCCGCGGTGTACACCTGCCGGTGCCCGTCGGCGACGACGGCGGGGCGGTCGCTCGGGCCCTCGTCGAGACGCTGGTAGCCGGTGAGCACGACCGGTCCGGGGGGCGCGCCCGCGACCGGTGGCAGCGCGCCCTGGTCGACGGCGCGGACGTAGCCGCGGTCGATCAGGACGGTCTCCCCGCCGACGGTGCGCAGCGGCGTCATGACCTCGTAGGCGGGGTGACCCTCGACGCTGCGCAGGCGCACGAGCACCTCACCGGCGGGGAGGTAGGTGCCCGCGACGACGACCTGGCGCCACGCCACGTCGGGGCGTGGCGCGGTCCCGGCGGGGACGAGGTCCTCGCGCGCCACCGGCGGGGTCGACACCGCGGTGGTCAGGGCGGCGTTGGTGCCGTCGCGCTCGACGCTGCGGTGGAACTGCCAGGGCGCGAGCAGGTAGTAGCACGCGAAGGCGAACCCGAGCACCGCGAGGGTCAGCGCGATCCACCCGGGCCGGAGCAGGAAGCGCACGTCGCCAGTATGGGCGTTCAGGCACACGCGCGGAGGGCCTGGCGCGCGTAGCCGCCGCCGAACAGCACCGTGTGCACCAGCAGCGGGAAGAGCTGGTGCAGCCCGACGCGGTCGCGCCACCCCTCGGCCAGCGGCGCCGCCTCGTCGTAGGCGGCGAGGACCGCGTCGAGGTGCGGGCACCCGAACAGCGCGAGCATGGCCAGGTCGGTCTCCCGATGACCGCCGTGCGCGGCCGGGTCGATGATCCACACCTCGTCGGAGCGCCCAGAGGACGTTGCCGCTCCACAGGTCACCGTGCAGGCGGGCGGGCGGCTCGGGCGGGCCGGCGCGCTCGGGGAGGCGGGCGCAGGCCGCCTCGACCGTCGCGACGTCGGCGTCGGAGAACACGCCCTGGTCGCGGGCCTGCCGGGCGTAGGGGAGCACCCGATGCTCGGCGTACCACTCCGGCCAGCTCTCCCCGGTCTCGTTGACCATGCGCGCGTCCCCGATCCACGCGTGCACCGGGCCGCCGGGCGGCGGAGCGCCGAACGCGGGCGCGCCCGCCCCGTGCAGGACGGCGAGGTCGCGGCCGAAGGCCTCCGCCGAGGACGGCGAGGGGTGCCCCGACGGCACGCGCTGCGAGACCATCGCGCCCTCGGCCTCGCCCACCACCGACGGGACGGCGACCGCGCCCGGTTCCGCGAGCCAGCGCAGCCCCGCGGCCTCGGCGGCGATCGCCGAGGGCTCGCCGGCCTTCACCACGACGTCGGTGCCGTCGTCGAGGGTGGTCATCGAGACCCCCCGCGCGCCCCGGGCGAGCAGGTCCCCCAGGGAGCTCACGTCCGCACCCGCTCCACCAGTCCGGGCATCGCCGCCTCCACCATCCCGATCACCTCGTCGAAGCCGTCCGGCCCGCCGAAGTAGGGGTCGGGGACCTCGGCGCCCTCGGGGGCGTCCGGATCGAAGGAACGCAGGAGCACGATGCGGGCGAGGTCGGCCCCCGCGGCGAGGAGCTCGCGGACGTGGTCGTGGGTCGCGGCGACGAGCAGGTCGGCGTCGAGCAACTCGTCGTCGATCTGGCGGGCGCGGTGGGTGCTGTCGTAGCCGCGGTCGCGCAACGAGGCCGCGGCGCGGTCGTCCATCGGCTCGCCCCTGTGCCACGGGCCCATCCCGGCGCTGGTCACCCGCACCCGGTCGGTGAGACCGGCCTCGGCGAGGCGGGCGGCGAACACCTTCTCGGCGACCGGTGAGCGGCAGATGTTGCCCGTGCAGACGAACACCACGTGGAAGGAGCTCTTGTCGTCGGCCATCCCGACATTCTCGCCGCGCTCCGGCTGCGCGCCCGCGTCCACCCGGCTCCGGCGAGGACGCCCGGGCCGTGCCGTCGCTAACGGACCGCTGTCGAGCAGCGACGGATCGACCGTGACCGCCGCCCAGGACCCGGCCGGAGATCTCGAGCAGCAGCCCGAGACCGGGCCGGCGCCCCAGCCGACCTCCCCGCCGGCGCCACTCGTGCTCACCCAGGAGTCGGCGATGGTGTGGCAGGCCATCGCCGCGCGCCGCGTCGCCTACGACACGATGATGTGGCAGACCCCGGCGCTCGGGCTCACCGCTCAGGCGTTCCTGCTCACCCTCGCGCTCGGCGGCCAGACCTCCCCCTTGGCCCGGGCCGGCGCCGCGCTGGTCTCGCTGGTCCTGGCGATGATGTGCCTCCAGCTGATGGCCAAGCACCGCTTCCACGAACGTATCGACGCGTCCGTGCTCGAGGGCATCGAACGCCGCCTCGGCTTCGATGCGGCGGTCGGAGTGCAGCCCCACACCCCGAAGCGCATGCTCTCCGACCTCACCCCGTCTCCGCTGCAGCGGGTCGCCGGTATCGGCTTCTCCTCGTTCCGGCTCTGGATGGCCGGCCAGGCGGTGTTCCTGCTGATCGCGGTGGCGACCTTCGTGATCGTGGTGGTGGGGGGCTCCTCGCTGTTGAGCGTCCCGTGACCCCCGACCGGACCTGCGGCCTCTGCCGCGAGGTCTACCGCGCCGGTAGGCCAGAATGGGCCGTCATGGTCCCCACCGTCGCGAGTGCCGTCGCCGCGCTCGAGCGCGCGTACCCGCCGGGACTCGCTCAGGACTGGGACTCGGTCGGTCTGACCTGCGGCGATCCGGCCGAGCCGATCGAGCGGGTGCTGGTCGCGGTCGACCCGCTGCCCGAGGTCGTCGACGAGGCGATCGACGCCGGCGCGCAGCTGCTGGTCACCCACCACCCGCTGCTGCTGCGTGGGGTGCACGCCGTCGCCGCGACCGAACCGAAGGGCTCGACGATCCACCGGTTGATCCGCGGCGGGATCGCGCTGTTCAGCGCGCACACCAACGCGGACGCGGCCCGGCCCGGGGTCTCCGACGCGCTCGCCGACGTCCTCGGCGTGCACGTCGAGGCCCCGCTCGCTCCGCAGGACGACGCGGCCAGCGAGGACGGCGCATCGGGGTCGGGATCGGGCGCATCGGGACCCTCGCCGCCCCCGAGACCCTCGCGGTCTTCACCCGCCGGGTGGCCGCGGCACTGCCGGCCACCTCGTGGGGTGTCCGCGCCGGGGGTGACCCCGACCGTCTCGTCCGGCGGGTGGCGGTGTCGGGCGGGGCCGGGGACTCGATGCTCGGGTTGGCGCGGACCGCGGGCGTCGACGTCTACGTCACCGCCGACCTCCGTCACCACCCCGCGTCCGACCACCTCGCCGAATCCGGCGCGCCCGCGCTGGTCGACGTCGCCCACTGGGCCTCCGAGCATCCGTGGTGCGCGCAGGCGGCCGGCGTGCTCACCGCCGCGCTGCCCGGGCTCGAGGTGACGGTGTCGAGCGCGCGCACCGACCCGTGGAGCGTCGGGTCCGCGTCGACCCCCCAGTGGCCCACCCCTCCGACCCCCCGAGGAGTCGCGATCTCGTGAAGGCCGACCCCGCCGCCCAACGCCGACTGCTCGACCTGGCCGTGCTCGACGCCGAGCTCGCCCGCGCGCAGCACCGCCGTCGGACGCTCCCCGAGCAGACTGCGGTCGAGGAGGCCGAGGCCGCGGTGCGCACCCGCCGCGACGCCGTGGTCCGCGCCCAGACCTCGGTCACCGACCTCGGACGCGACGTCGCCAAGCTCGACCAGGAGGTCGCCCAGGTCCGCGCCCGCGAGGAGCGCGACCGCAAGCTCGTCGACTCGGGCTCGGTGTCGTCGAAGCAGGTCACCGACCTGTCCCACGAGCTCGACACGCTGTCCCGCAGGCGCGGGGTGCTCGAGGACTCGCAGCTCGAGGTCATGGAACGGCTCGAGGCGGCCGAGACCGACCTCGCCCACGAGCAGGGCATCCTGCTCACCGAGGAGACGACGCTCGCCGACGCCGTCGAGCGCCGCGACGGGGTGCTCGGCGACATCGACGTCCTCGAACAGCGCCGCGGCGCGGAGCGGGCGGCGCTCGCGTCGGAGCTCCCCGCCGACCTGGTCGGGCTCTACGACCAGATCCGTGCGCGGACCGGCACCGGCGCGGGCGAACTGGTCGGCGGGCGCTGCGGGGCGTGCCGCATGGAGATGGACCGCAGCGAGCTGGGCCGTGTCACCGGCGCGCCGGCCGACGAGGTGGCGCGCTGCGACGACTGCGGCGCGATCGTGGTGCGCGCCGAGCAGGCCGCCCGGTGACCAGCACCGGCAGCGCGGGGGCCTGGAGCGGGCGCGGCGACACCCCGCCGACCCGCGTGCTGCTGCTGCGCCACGGCCAGAGCCCGCTGTCGGTGGCCCGGCGCTACTCCGGGCGCGGCGACCCCGAGCTCACCGAGGACGGACTCGAACAGGCGGCGGCCGCCGCGACCGCGCTCACCGCCCGCCACGTCGGGCCCGGCGGGAACCTGCGCGCGGTGATCAGCTCGCCACTGGTGCGGGCGCGCCAGACCGCCGAGCCCGTCGCGGGGCTCCTCGGCCTCCCCGTGACCGTCGACGAGCGCCTGACCGAGACCGACTTCGGCGCCTGGGAGGGACTGACCTTCCCCGAGGCGGCCGCACGTGACGCCGACCTGCACCGCGCCTGGCTCGGCGACACCTCGGTCGCCCCGCCGGGCGGCGAGAGCTTCGACGCCGTCGGCGCCCGCGTCGGCGCCGCCCTGGACGACCTCGTCGCCGCCCACCGCGGCGAGACCGTCGTCGTCGTCAGCCACGTGACGCCGATCAAGACGATCCTGCGTATCGCCCTCGCCGCCGGCCCCGCGCTGCTGTTCCGCCTGCACCTCGACCTGGCGTGCCTGTCGATCGCGGAGTTCTGGCCCGACGGCGGCGCGTCCGTCCGCCTGGTGAACGACACGTCCTTTCTCGCCTAGCCGAACCACTCCAGCCACGCACCGCCGGGGTGGGCGAGGCCGAGCAGCGCCCCGGACACGGCGCCGTCGCGGACCGAGAGGCGTCCGATCACCCCGGTGACCCCGGCCCGCGCCGCGTCGAGGGCGCGCGGCGGGACGGGCAGTCCCTGGACGCTGTCGCGCGCGTCGGGGCCGAGCGGCACGAGCGGGTCGACCGAGATCCACTCCAGGTCGCGCCCGAGGGTGGGCAGCAGCGCGCGGAAACGGGCGCGCTCGGCATCGGTGAGGAAGACGTGGACGTAGGTGTCGACGAGGACGAGCAGGGCGTCGGCCGGGAGCTCCGCGCACACCGCGGGCAGGGTCTCGACGACGTCGCCGCGCACCAGGGGAGCGGGGTGGGCGCGGACGATCGCCGTGGCCGCGGCGAACCGTTCCACCGCGCCGATCTCCGGCGGCACGCACGCGGCGAGCCAGGCGCGGACCTCGGCGTCGTCGAGGTCGAGGGGCTCGGCGTCGACGCCGACCCGCGCGGTGATCGTCGGGATCCGCGGCGTGGGCGGCCGGGCCCCGCGCAGTTCCGGGGCGAGGACCAGGGCCGGGCCACCGAGCGGAGGGTCGCCGAGGGTCCGGTCGCCGAAGCGGTAGCCGTAGCGGTCCAGCTGCAGGCCCAGCCCGGCGCCCGTGCCGAGGTCGACGAGGGCGATCGGACGGTCGGGCAGGTCGGCGAGGACCGCGAGCACGTCGGCGCTGCGCGCGACCTCGTTCATCTGGTAGCGGTGCCGCGCGCAGAGGGCGGCGAGCTCGTCCGGCGCGCTCGCGGGCGAACGCCGCGAGCGCCGGACGGAAACCGTCGTCGAGCACGGGCTGCCCACCGCCGGGCACCGGGTAGTAGCCGGCGAGCGGCGACGGCCGGTCGCGCGCCACGAGGTGGCGCACCGCGGCGCTGAGCAGCAGCGGGGGCAGGCGGTCGGGCGGGATTGCGGCGGCGAGATCGAGCAGGATGTCGTCGTCGGCGATCGCGCGGTAGGTCTCCGCGGTCAGCGCCCATTCCGGCGGCGCACCGTCCGGCGCCCAGCCCGCCGCGATCCCGAGCGCCTGCTCGCGCACCCCGGCCCGGACGTCGTCGACCGTCACCCGCCGCAACCTAGGCCGTCGGGCCGAACCGCTCCACCCGCAGCGTCGACGCCGGCTGGCCGAGGTCGACGAGCAGGGTCTCCATCGCGCCGGTGAAGCGGGCCGAGCCGCACAGGTACACCGTCGCCGCCGGGTCGACGAGCGGGGCGAGGGCGTCCGCGTCGAGGCGGCCGTCGCCCGCCCCGGTCAGGCGCACGACCTCGGCCTCGGCGAGCTCGTCGGCGAACGGGAGGTGGTCGCGGTCGCGGGCGCTGGCGGCCAACCGGAAGAGTTCCGGCCGTCCGCGGTCGGCGGCGTGGCGGCGCATCGACACGAGCGGCGCGACGCCGCTGCCGCCCCCGACGCCGATCGCCGGGCCGCGGGCGTCCCAGGCGAACCAGCGCCCGACCGGGCCGCGGACCTCGAGCTCGTCTCCGGTGCGCACCACCTCGCCGAGGTAGCCGGACACCTCGCCCTCGGAGATCCGGTCCACCCACAGCTCGACCAGCCCGTCACCGGGCGCCGACGTCACCGAGTACGAGCGCGACGCGGTGTAGCCGTCGGGCGCCCGCAGGCGCACGACGTAGTGCTGTCCGGGCCGGTGGGTCACCCTCCGGGGCACCTCCAGGCGCAGTACGACGGCGTGCTCCGACGGGTACTCGACCGACGCCACGATCGCGTCGCGCCAGCGCATCGCCCCGCGGGAGCGCGGCTCCTCGGTGCCCTGATCGTCCTCAGTCGCCGTCGAACCGCTGCTCGCGCCAGGGATCGCCTCGCTGGTGATAGCCGTTCACCTCCCAGAAGCCGGGCCGGTCGCGGTCGAGCAGGGTGATGCGCTCGATCCACTTCGTGGACTTCCAGAAGTACAGGTGCGGCACCAGCATCCGCACCGGGCCGCCGTGCTCCCGCGACAGGGCGCGCCCCTCGTGCTCCCACACCAGCCACGCCAGCCCGCCGCGGATGTCCTCCAGCGGCAGGTTGGTCGTGTAGCCGGTCGTGGCCGTGGCCAGCATGTGGGTCGCGCTCGGGAGCACCCCGACGGCGTCGAGCAACCGGTCGACGCTGACACCGGTGAACGACGTCCCGAGCTTCGACCACGTGGTCACGCAGTGGATGTCGCCCTCGTAATCCGAGCGCGGCATCTCCTTGAGCTGCGCCCACGTCCAGGTCGTCGGGTGCTCGACGAGACCGTCGAGGGTCACCGACCACCGGTCCGGGTCGACACGCGGCGTCGCCTCCGCCGTGAGCACCGGCCACGAGTCGCCGACGTCGTACTGACCGGGTGGCAGGCGCGGGTCGCGCTCCCGCTTCCGGCCGAAGAACCCGCGGGTCGCCTTCGCCATGACGGTCATTGTCGACGCTCGGGGGTCGCACGGTGAAGCCCTCGGGCCTCCTCACATCGCCGGAGCCATCCCCTACAGGACCAGCCACAGCGCGCCCGTCGCCGCCACCAGCCCGGCCGGCACCGTGACCAGGCCGGTGAGGGTGAAGCGGCGCAGCGAGACCGGGGTGCCGTCGGCGAGCAGCGTCCGCCGCCACAGCAGCGTCGCCAGCGACCCGACGTAGGTCAGGTTCGGCCCGACGTTCACCCCGATCAGCATCGCGAGCACGAGCCCCGCCCCCGGCGACGGACCGAGGGCGGCCAGCAGGACGAGCGTCGCCGGCAGGTTGTTGACGACATTCGCGAGCAGCGCGGCGAGCGCAGCCACGGCGAGCAGGGCGGGGAAGGTCGTGCTGTCGGGCAGCAGGTCGGCCACGAGGCTGCCGAGACCCCGGTCGGTGACGGCGGCGACGACCACGCCGAGCGCCAGGACGAACGCGCAGAACAGGGGCGAGGCCGCGGCGGCGATGTCGCGGACGCGCGCCCGCCGGCTCGCGAGCGACCGGACGGCGAGGACCAGCGCCCCGCCGACCGCCACCCAGGCCGGCGCGATCCCGAGCGGCGACGCGACCGCGAACCCGACCAGGGTGGCGGCGAGGATCCCGACGGCGACCGCGGGCAGCGGTGGTGGGTCGTCGACCGCGGCGGGTGTGGGTTCGACGGCGAGGTCGGTCCGGAACGTGGCGCGCAGGCCGGCGTACTCGACGACGAGCACCGCGACCTGGGGGAGCGCCATGAGCGTGGCGAAGCCGAGGAACGACAGCCCGGAGGCCGCCACGGCGAGCAGGTTGGTCAGGTTCGACACGGGCAGCAGCAGCGAGGCGGAGTTCGCGAGGTGCGCGCACGCGTAGGCGTGCGGCTGCGGGGGCGCGCGCAGGCGCCGGGTGGTGGCGAGGACGACGGGGGTCAGCAGGACGACGGTGGCATCGAGGCTCAGGACCGCGGTCGTCACCGCGGCGACGACGAAGACCAGCGCGAACAGCCGTCGCGGCGCGCCCCTCGACCGGGTCGCCAGCAGCCCGCCCGCCCACCGGAACACCCCTTCGGCGTCGGCGAGGTGGGCGAGCACCAGCACCGCGGCGAGGAAGCCGACCGTCGGGCCGAGCTCGCGGACCTCGGCCCACGCCCGGGCGGGGGACAGCAGCCCGACGGCGAGGACGACCAGCGCGGCCGGCACCGCCGCCGCCGCCTCGGGCAGCCCTCGCGGACGGACGACGGTGACGACCAGGACGGCGGCGAGCAGCCCGACCGCGAGCGCGGTCACCTCAGGAAGAGGTAGATCGCGACCGCGACCCCGAGCACCACGACGCTCCAGCGCAGGACCCCGTCGGGCATCCTCTTCGCGACGAGGATCCCGAGGTAGCCACCGACCAGCGTCGAGGGTGCGAGCAGCAGGACCGCGAGCCAGTCGACCGGGGCGAAGAACGCGAAGAGCACCACGGTGACCGTGCTGACGACCAGCGAGAGCAGCACCTTGAGCGCGTTCAGCCGCTGCAGCGTGTCGTGGGCGAGCAGGGAGAGGACGGCGATCAGCACCACGCCCAGGGCGCCGCCGAAGTAGCCGCCGTAGACCGACGCCACGAAGATCGTCGGGAGCAGGACGAGCTGGTTGTCGCGCGTCCGCTCGGCCGCGCCGGTCCAGCGCTTGATCCATGGCTGCGCGCCGAGGGTGAGGCTGGCCAGCAGGACCAGCACGGGCACGATCGCGTCGAACACCGACGCGGGCAGGACCAGCAGCAGCCCGCACCCGAGCGCCGATCCGAGGGCGGCGACGACCGACGTGCCCACGATCCGCCGGCCCTGCCCGCGCAGATCGTCGCGGGCGCTCACCGTCGAGCCCGCGTAACCGGGCCACTGCGCCACCGAGTTGGTGACGTTCGCCGGCAACGGCGGCAGCCCCACCGCCAGCAGGACCGGGAAGACGATCAGCGACCCGCCCCCGGCGATGGCGTTGACCGCACCCGCGACGAGGCCGAGGACCACGAGCAGGACGATCTGCCACACCGACGGATCCGCCACGGACCGGCACGCTAGCCGTCGTTAGACTCGTCGGCGCGGACGAGTCGGCCGGGCGACCGCGTCGGACCCCACGAGGGTCCGTCGAGGAAAGTCCGGACTCCACAGGGCAGGGTGGTTGCCAACAGCAACCCGGGGTGACCCGCGGGACAGTGCCACAGAGAACAGACCGCCATCGGCGGACGAGCCGGTGGTGAGGGTGAAACGGTGGTGTAAGAGACCACCAGCGTCCTGGGTGACCAGGACGGCTCGGTAAACCCCACCCGGAGCAAGGTCAAGAAGGCGTCTCCGGACGCTGCGCAGGTCGTTCGAGGGCTGCCCGCCCGAGACCTGCGGGTAGACCGCTGGAGCCCGCCGGCGACGGCGGGCCGAGATGGATGGTCGCCGCTCGCGGCCCCGCGAGGGACCGTGAGCACAGGATCCGGCTTACAGGCCGACTCGTCCGCCCCGCACCCTGTGACCTGCATACCGACTCACGGGAGGCTGACGCCATGGGGAAACTGACGTTCGGCATGAACCTGTCCCTGGACGGCTACATCGCCGCGTCCGGCGACGACCTCGGCTGGGGCGTGCCGAGCGACGAGCTGTTCCAGTGGTGGTCCGACCGGGTGGGGGCGACCGGCCTCGCGCTGTACGGGCGCAAACTGTGGGAGACGATGAATTCCCACTGGCCGACCGCCGACCAGCAGCCCGGCGTCACACCGGCGGAGATCGAGTACGCCCGCCGCTGGCAGGACATGCCGAAAGTGGTGTTCTCCTCCACGATCAGCACGGTCGACGGGAACGCCCGCCTGGTCACCGGCGACGCGGTCACCGAGATCACCCGGCTCAAGGCCGAGGATGGCGGCCCCATGGACATCGGCGGCGCCACACTCGCCGCAGCGGCGATGCGGGCCGGGCTGATCGACGAGTACGTGCTGGCCACCGCACCGGTCCTCGTGGGCAGCGGCACGCCGTTCTTCACCGCCCTGGACAACTGGGTGAACCTGACACTGGTGGAGACCCGGACGTTTCCCGACGGCGTGGTCCTGACCAGGTACGAGACCAGACACTGAGTGCCCGACGCCGGATCGGCGCGGGCTTCGACACACAAGTCATCCGTCCCCTACGCGGGCCATTCCGAGTTGTGAATCTCATAGACGTTGACGGTCTCCTCGGGCCAGCCGGCTCGGGACCAGATTTCCTGGAAGTGCGCGTTCTCGGTAATTGCCTTGCGTACATCATCGCGCGACGCCCACACATCGACGATCATGATGCCTGAGCTCGTTCGGACGCAGTAATGAGCGCTCGGGCGAACCGGAGCCCCGGACGTCGCCTCGGGAAGTGTCCTGTCGTACAGTTTCAACAGTTCTACGGGGTCGCCCTCGACCTCGAACGTCGCAAGTACCGGCATTTCGCGCTCCTTGAGTTCGTATGCACATTCACGGCTACTTTCACAGGGTGCACCCGGAGGCACCTCAACGCTGGGCGCCGACTTCCACGACGGGGAGCGTGTGGGAGGTGGACGCGGCCGCGGCGGCGTAGTCGATGGCGTGGGGACTGTGGGGTCGACGCGCACCGAAGACGGCGAACACGATGCTGGACGCCGAGAAGATCGCGAGCGCGATACACGCCTGGGAGAATCCGGCGGCGAGGGAGTCGGCGTGGGATGCGCCCTCCGCCTCGCCGGTCGCGATCCCGTTGCTGTAGATGCCGGCGGCGACGGCCGTCATGACGGCACCGCCGACGTAACGGGCCATGTTGGAGATGCCGGAGGCCTGCCCCACCTGCTGGGGGGTGACGCACGAGGTGGCGATCGAGGTGGCGGGCCCGTTGACGAGGGAGAGTCCCGCGGCGATGCACAGCAGCGGCACCAGGAACGCGCCGTAGCCCCACGACGGGGTCACGGCGACGAGGAAGAAAAAGCCCGCGGTCAGGGCCGCGAACCCACCGAGGACCACGGGCCGGACACCGAAGCGGTGGGCCAGCGGCGTGACGGCAGGCGCCAGGACGATCACGAGCGCGGCCAGGGGCAACATCGCGAGGCCCGCGAGCAGGCTCGAGAACCCCAGCGTGTCCGGGTCCTGGAAGTACAGGCTGAGCAGGAAGCTGAGGGCGGCGATCGCCCCTGCCCCCACGAAGATCACCCACGTGGAGACGACGAGTTGCCTGTTGCGCAGCAGCCGCAGGTCGACCAGGGGGGACGACACCCGCCGCTCGACGGCCACGAAGCCCACGGCGGCGACGACCGAGAGGATTAGGCAGGCCAGGGTCGGCACGGAGAGCCATCCCCAGGTCGACCCCTCGGTCATGGCGAACACGAACGGCACCAGGATCACGGCGATCAGGGCCGTACCGGCCCAGTCGATCGAGGGCGGCCGGTCCGCGTCCCGGGACTCGACCACCGTGCGCAGCGCGATCGGGACGCACGCTGCCGCGATCACCGCGTCGATCCAGAACAGGCCCTGCCAGCCGGTCACTTCGTTGAGGACACCGCCGAGCACGGGCCCGCCCGCGGCACCCGCGGCGGCCGCGGCTCCCCAGAGGGAGACGGCGCGCATCTGGGCCGGGCCGGACGAGGCGACCGAGAGCAGGCTCAGCCCACAGGCGAGGATCGTGGAGCCGGCGGCGCCCTGGATCAGCCGGCCGATCACCACCATCAGGCCCGTCTGGGCGAGGGCGATCAGCACGCACGAGACCACGAACAGGACCAGCCCGGCGATGAAGACCCGCCGCCGCCCGAACACGTCCCCCATCGCGCCGGAGGTGACGATGACGGCCGCACCGACCAGCAGATAGCCCGTCACCGCCCACTGGAGAACCGCCACCGAGGTCTGCAGGTCCACGCTGATCGACGGCAGCAGGATGCTCACCGCCGAGGTGTTGGCGTTCACGACCAGCGTCGACACGCACGCCACCGCCATCACGCCCCACCCCGGCCGCAACCCGCTGCGGGTGTCGTCCCGAGGGCTCGTGGTGCGCTTCGCGTCGTCGGTCATCGTCGGGTCCCTTCCGAGCCCTGCGCGTCGTCACCCCCACGGTGACACCCTCCGACCTTGATCGGTCCTCACGATCCGGACCGTCTGCCCAGGGCCGAGGGCCGAGGGCCGTCTCGAAAAAACTTCGAGAGATTTCCCGGACGGTGTCGAACGAGGCCGGGTCCCGTTCGTAGCCAGGGGTGAGAGACCGGCAACGGGCCGGTCGTTCACCACCGGAGGTCACCATGTCCGCCACCCACACCACCGCCCCCGAGACCACGACCGACACCACGACCGCGACGGCGACCACGACCGCCGCGCCGTCGGTGGGATCGCTGCTGCGGGGTGGCGCCGTCGCCACCGTGCTCGCAGCGGCCGCCACCGCGGTGGTCGCCGCCGCGGGTCAGGCGGTCGGGATCAGCACCGCGGTGTCCGGCGCGCCCATCCCGTCGTCCGGGTTCGCCGTCCTCACGGTGATCTTCTCCGTCGTCGGGCTGGTCATCGCCCTGGTGCTGCGCCGCTTCGCGGGCAGCCCGCGCACCGCGTGGATCCGCACCACGGTGGCGCTGACCGTGCTCTCCCTGGTGCCCGACGTCCTCGCGGACGCCGACACCTCCACGAAGGCACTCCTGATGGTGACGCACCTGGTCGCCGCTGCGATCGTGATCCCCGCGGTCGCCCGCCGGCTGGCCTGACCACCACCACCCACCCCCGAGAGGAGCGCACGTCATGCACTACCTGATGAGCGTCGAATACGACCAGAGCCGGCCCATGCCCACCGACGCGGAGATGGAGGCCTCCTTCGCCCGGGTCGGAGCGGTCAACGACCGGATGAAGGCGCAGGGGATCTGGGTGTTCGCCGGGGGGCTGTTGCCCGCCGACAGCGCCACCGTCGTCCGTGTGCAGAACGGCTCGACCACCATGACCGACGGGCCCTTCGCCGAGACGAAGGAGCAGCTCGCCGGGTTCTGGGTCATCGACGTCGACGATCTCGACGCGGCGCTGGCCTGGGCCGAGAAGTGCGCCGAGGCCTGCGAGGCGCCGATCGAGGTGCGCCCCTTCGACGGCCTCGCCTGACGGGCCCGTGGACCTCACGAGCGTCTACCGGGCCGAGTACGGCCGCTGCGTCGCCACCCTGACCCGCCTCCTCGGCGACATCGGTATCGCCGAGGAGGCCGTTCAGGATGCGTTCGCGGTGGCGATGACGAAGTGGGACGTGCTGCCGCCCAACCCGGGCGCCTGGATCGTCACCACGGCCCGGAACCGGGCGATCGATCGCCTGCGCCGCGAGTCGACCCGCGAGGTCCGCCACGCCCAGGCGCAGCTACTGAACCAACCCGACGAGCCCGAGGAGGTGGGACCGGTGCGCGACGACCAACTGCGACTCATCTTCACCTGCTGCCACCCGGCGCTCGCGCCCCTCGCGCAGACCGCGCTGACCCTGCGCCTGCTCGGCGGGCTGGAGGTGCCCGAGATCGCCAGGGCCTACCTCGTGCCCGAGGCCACGGTCTCCCAGCGCATCGTGCGGGCGAAGAAGAAGATCCGCGACGCCGGCATCCCGTACCGGGTGCCTGGCGAGGCGGAGCTGCCCGACCGGCTGCCACCGGTGCTGACGGTGCTCTACCTGATCTTCAACGAGGGCTACACGGCGACCGCCGGGCCGCTGCTGCGCACCGACCTGTCCGCGGAGGCGGTGCGCCTGGCCAGGGCGCTCGCCGACCTGATGCCCGACGAGCCGGAGGTGCTCGGGCTGCTCGCTCTGCTGCTTCTCACCGAGGCGCGCCGCCCGGCTCGGGTGGGCAGGGACGGTGAGCTGGTGACGCTGGCCGAGCAGGACCGCACCCTGTGGAACCGGGAGCTGATCGACGAGGGCCACGAGCTCGTGCGCCGGTGCCTGCGCCGCGACCGGCCCGGCCCCTATCAGATCCAGGCCGCCGTCAACGCCGTGCACACCGACGGCGACGCCACCGACTGGGCGCAGGTGCTCGCCCTCTACGACCAGCTCCTCCTGATGCAGCCGACCCCGATCGTCGCTCTCAACCGGGCCGTCGCCGTCGCCGAGGTGCACGGCCCCGCCGCGGCCCTCGCCGAGATCGAGGACCTCGATCTGCCCGGTTACCACCTGCTCCCCGCCACGCGGGCCGATCTGCTCACCCGCCTCGGCCGCACCGAGGAGGCCCGCGGCGCCTACGACGAGGCCGCCGCGCTCGCGACCAACGACACCGAACGGGCGTTCCTGGAGGCCCGGCGCTCCCGTCTCGTCCATGCACCGGATCAGACCTAGGCTGCTCACGTGGACGAGCCGTTCGGGCCCTACCGGCTGCGGGAGCAGATCGGAAGGGGCGCCATGGGACGGGTCTACCGGGCCTTCGACACCCGCAAGAACCGGGAGGTCGCGCTCAAGGTCATCGCCGACCACGTGGTGCCGAGCGAGTCGGCGCGTCGCCGGTTCCTGCGCGAGGCGGAGGTCAACGGCCGTCTCAACCACCCGAACGTCGTCCCGGTGCACGACTACGGGCAGATCGGCGAGCACCTCTTCATCGACATGCGCCTCGTCGACGGCGCCGGCCTGGACTCGCTGCTCCGGACGTGGCAGCGGCTCTCCCCGCCCCGTGCGGTCGCCATGATCTCCGACGTCGCGGCGGCCCTGGACGCCGCCCACGGCCTCGGCATCGTGCACCGCGACGTCAAGCCGGCGAACATGTTGGCCGCATGCCTGCTGGAGCGTGACTCGCGCGACTTCGTCTACCTGGCCGACTTCGGCATCGCGCAGGCCCTGGTGGGAGCGGGCAGTACGCGGATCACCGGGACCGGCCAGGCCGTGGGGACGCTGCAGTACATGGCGCCCGAGCGGTACGCCTCGGCGCCGGCCGACCGGCGCTCCGACGTCTACGCGCTGGCCTGCGTGCTCTACGAGATGCTGACCGGGCGGACGCCGTTCCGCGGTCGGGATTTGCCGACCCTGATGTACCAGGTGACGCAGACCGAGCCCGACTCCTGTCGTCGCCACAGCCCCCAGGTCCCCGTCGCCCTCGACGAGGTCGTGCGCCGGGGCCTGGCCAAGGACCCCGCGCAGCGGTTCGCCTCGGCGGGGGAGATGGCGCGCGCCGCCGAGGACGCGCTCGCACGGAGGATCGCGCCGGTCGCCGCGCCCGCGCCGACGGCCCCCGGGAGGACCGCCCTGCGCTACGTGGCCCGCTCCGACCGGGGCCTGGTGAGCCAGAACAACCGCGACTCGATCTACCTCGGTCCGCGCCTCGCCGCGGTCGCCGACGGTGGTGCGCACCGGGGCGGCGGGGAGATCGCCTCGAAGCTCGCGATCGCCGCGCTCGTCCCGCTCGACGACGACGACCCGGGGCCGGACCCGCTCGGGGAGCTGGCCGAGGCGGTGGCGCAGGGCAACGACGCGATCGGTGAGCTCGCGCACGAGGAGGAGGGGCTCGAGCTGAACACCACCGTCACGGCCCTCGTCTTCGGTCCGGAGTCGGTGTGCCTCGCCCACCGGGGCAACTCGCGGGCCTACCGGCTCGCGGACGGCCGTCTCCGGCAGCTCACGACCGACGAGATGGCGGTCACCGACTGGTCGAGCCCCCAGCAGTACCGCGAGGGTTCGGCCGGTCTCGACGGGGGCGACAGCGAGCTCGCCCTGACCCGGATGACCTACGCGCCCGGAGACCGGTACCTGGTGTGCACGGACGGCCTGCACCAGCAGGTCTCGCACGACCAGCTCGCGTACACGCTCGGCCGTCCGGACTCGCTCCGGGACATCGCCGACGCCCTGATCGAGCTGGCGCTGCGGGCCGGTGGCCCCGACAACGTCACGGTCGGTGTCGTCGAGGTCATCGACCTCGACGCGCGCGCCCCGTGATCCCGGGCCGTACCGGGGACGCCGCCGCGGACCGCGGCGTCAGGTGGGCCGCGCGGCCCAGGCGTCGGTCACGATCCGCTCGATCGACGAGCGGTGCGGGACCCAACCGAGCTCGGCGCGGGCCCGCCCGGCGTCGGCGACGAGCGACGCCGGCTCGGCGGTCGCGTCGCGGTGGCGGACGGGGATCGTGCGGCCGGTGACGCGCCCGGCGGCGTCGATCACCTCGCGCACGGCCACCGGGTGCCCGCTGCCCAGGTGGTAGGCGCGCCAGGAGCCGGGCGTGCACGCGTCGAGCGCGGTGACGAAGGCGTCGGCGGCGTCGGCGACGTGGAGGAAGTCGCGGACCGCCGAGCCGTCCCCGTTCACGACGAGCTCGGGGCGCGCCCCGGCCGCGGCGTCGAGGACGGCCGGCACGAGGCGGGTCGGGTCGGTGTCGCCGCGACCCGCCGACGCACCGGCGATGTTGAACGCGCGCAGGCTCACCGCCCCGATGGCGCCCGTCGCGGCGACGTCGCGGGTGGCGAGCTCGGCGGCGAGCTTGCTCGCGCCGTAGGGGTGGGTGGGCGCGGTGGCGTGATCCTCGTGGACGGGCGCGTCGCTCACCTCGCCGTAGACCGCACACGTCGAGGCCAGCACCAGACGGGCGCCACGGGCGGCCCGGACCAGGGCGTCGAGGACGGCGAGCGTCCCGCCGAGGTTGGTGCGCCACGTCCCCAGCGGGTCCTCGCGGGACGCGCGGACCTGTACTGCCGCGGCGAGGTGGCAGACGGCGTCGGTGTCGGCGAGCACCTCGGCGAGCCCGGGACCGAGATCCACCGTCCGCGTGGCCACGCCGGGCACACGCACCGGGGACCGGCGCGTCAGGGCGAGGACCTCGTGCCCCGCGGCCTGCAGCGCCGTCGCCACGGCGTGACCGACGAACCCCCCGGCACCGGTCACCGCCACTCGCACGGACGAGAGGGTGCCACCGTGCGCGTCCCCCCGGACCCCCAGGGTGCGACCGGGTGGCGGCCGTCCGTGCTAGCGTTCGCGTCGTTGCAGTCTCGTTCTCCTCGTTGTGCTTGAGCCCCCGTGGATGATGTGACACCGGTGCCGCTCGCACAGTGACCTCACTCGGTCCCTGGTGGCGGTTCCGGGCGACGCATCCGGCCGGGCGAGTGCCCGGCCGGGAACGATCGAAAATGAGGACGCATGGCTGACGGCACCGTGAAGTGGTTCAACGCTGAGAAGGGGTTCGGCTTCATCGCCCCCGACGACGGCGGCAAGGACATCTTCGTGCACTACTCCGCGATCGAGTCGAGCGGCTTCCGTTCGCTCGAGGAGAACCAGCGGGTCACCTTCGAGTCGAGCCAGGGCCAGAAGGGCCCGCAGGCTGACTCGGTGCGCCCGCTCTGATCTGAGCTGAACTTCCCCCGACCGGGGTCCACGGCCGTTCACATCCGCTTCGCGGATCAGGCCGGGGGCCCCGGTCGTGTGGTTTCCGGCCCCTGAGAACCTCGGAACTTAGGGTGGCCTCACCACGCGGCGCGGCCTAGTGTCGACGGCGAGCCGAGCTCCGAGGAGTCGCCCGTGACCGACGCCGTGCCCGATCTCGAGCCCTTCTCCGGCGTCCTGCGGCGCGCGACCTTCCAGGTCCACGAGCGCGCCCACCACTCCACCTACATGGACGCCCTGCTCGGCGGCCGCCTCGACCTCGCCGACTACGCGACCCTCGTGATCCAGTACTGGCACGTCTACGGGGCGATCGAGGACGGCGCCGACCGCCTCGCCGACGACCCCGTGGTCGGCGCGTTCGCGATCGACGGATTGCGTCGTCGGCCCGGGATCGCCGCCGACCTGGCCTTCCTGCGCGGGCCCGACTGGGCCGACGACCTCAGCGCGCTGCCCGCGACCGAGGCCTACGCCGAGCGGGTGCGCGCGCTCGCGGCGACGTGGCCGGGCGGCTGGGTGGCCCATCACTACACGCGCTACCTCGGCGACCTGGCCGGCGGGCAGGCCGTGCGCGGACTGCTGCGCCGCACCTACGGCGTGGTCGGCGAGGGCGCCCGCTTCTACGACTTCGCATCGCTCGGACCGGTGCCCCGCTTCCGGTCGCACTACCGAGGGCTCCTCGACGCCGCACCCTGGGACGAGGTGGAGCGCGCCCGGATCGCGGAGGAGGCGCAGGAGGCCTTCGAGCTCAACATCGCCATGCTCGCGGAGCTGGCCGGCACGGTCGCCCCGGACCGCCTGGTCCGTCCCGCCTGATCACCTCGGCCCGGGTCGGGACCCCGAGCAGGTCGGCCTGCGCCGTGTCCGGCACGCACCCGCGGTAGGTGCTCTCCCGCTCGGGCGTCAGCGACCGTCGGCGTGCGACTGGATGACGCGGCCGAGGCGGGGGAGCGCCTCGATGACGTTCTCCTGGCCCTTCGGACGCAGCTTCGAGTAGACCGACGTGACCGCGGGGCGGCTGCTGCGCTCGGCGCGGCGGTCGGTCACGGCGAGGAGGGCCTCGGAGACCTCCTGCGGCCGGCTGGCCAGGAAGGTGCCGAAGTCCCCGGTGGCCTCGGTGCTGTACGTGGCCCAGTAGGGCTCGAGAGCGTCGACGAACTCGTCGAGCAGGTTGTCGATGGCGCCCCGGATGATGCCCGGCTTGACCTTCTTGACCGCGGCGTAGCCGGTCTTGACGATCCCGCCGGAGAGCCCGCTCTTGTCAGCGACCTCCTGGTCGACGAGCCCCTGCAGGTCGTCGACGACGTCGCCACGGCGGTCGGAGTCGAGCAGGGCGGCCTTGAGCGTTGTGGTCACGTGAGTGGATCCCTCCACGCGTCGTTGGTCTCTCGCACGGCGCCCAGGACCGTACGACAGGCCCTCGCCCCGACCGCCGGCAGGGGCCGCGGCGAACGACATCGATGTGATTCAGGCGGTGGTCCCGGTGCTCCCGGTGTCGTGGTCGGCGGCTCCGTCGGCGCCTCGGTCGGCGTCGGCGTCGTGGTCGGCGAGGAAGCCGGTCAGGTCGCCCCACGAGTTCTCCCGGGCCCGGCGGCCGGCGAGCACTCCGAGGTGTCCGCCCGGCCGGACGACGAAGCGCAGGTCCGGGACGCCCGTGAGCAGGGCGGTCGCGCGTTCGACGGCGGCCACCGGGGCGATGACGTCGTCGGCGCCGGCGATGAGCAGCACCGGCACCCGGACGTCGGCGAGCCGGACCGGCCGTCCGGCCAGCTCGAGCTCGTCGCGCGCGAGGTCGTTGGACCGGATCACGTGGTGGTAGATCTGCCCGAACGCCCGCCCGGGGTAGGCGGTCATGTTGTTCATGAGCAGGTCGACGGCCTCGATCTGCTCGAGGAGCGGGCGGTCGTCGAGGTGGGTGAGCACGGTGATCGGCTTGGTCAGGTAGCGCTCCACGCTGGTGAGCTGGAAGGCCGCCTTGACCATCGAGGCGGGGAACGAGCCGAGTGTCCGGTAGGCCGCGGAGAACAGCGCGCCGCCGGTGTACTCGGCCACGGACCGGAACGGCGCGACCAGGGGCACCGCGCCGACGTCGATCGGCGAGGAGAAGGCCGTCACCGATCGGATCGGTGGCGCCGAGGTCCCGCTCGCGGCCGCGAGCAGCGCGAACAGCCCGCCGAGGCTCCAGCCGGCGAGGTGCACCGCGGTCCCGTCGTGCCGATCGGCGACCGCGTGCACCGCCGCCGGGACGATCTCGTCGACCCACAGCTCGAGGCCCCGCCGCGCCGCTCCCGGCCCGGTGGCGTCGTAGGTGACGATGTAGACCTCGCGGCCGTCGCCGAGCAGGTCCTCGACAAGGCTCGCACCGCGACGGAGATCGAACGCGAAGTCGGGCGCGCCCAGGGGTGGGACGAGCAGCAGCGGCGGCGCGCCGGCGGCCGGACCGGCCGCGACGACGGGCTCGTAGCGGTGCACCGTGTAGCCGTCGCCGTGCAGGACGGGCAGGCGCGGCATCCGCCGCGTGTCGGCGAGGTGGCCGCGGGTGAGGTAGTCGCGCAGGTTGGTCCGGACGGTGGCGAGCCCCCGATCCGGCGAGCGGCGTACCGCGGGCTGGGCGGTGGTGCCGCTCGTGTGCGCGTCGGCAGTCATCGCGCTGATCGTAGGGCTGTCCGGGGTCGCGAGCCCATGTGGCGTTCGCCCACTCGCCGTGGAGGTCTCCACGATCGGTGACCGGCGACCGGGTCGTCCGCCGCGCCGAGTGGTCGTTCGCGCAGGTCTGCGCAGGCCGGGACGGCCGTCGAGATACCGCCGTTCGGGCGTGCCGTGATCCGCCCGATCGTCCGAGCTACCGCTACGGCATTTACGCGTTGGACGAAGTGGCGCCGCCCCGAGGAGGCCTCGGGGCGGCGCGGCGCCCGACGAGGAGAGCACCCGTGGACCCTGAGACCCGACCGAGCGCGCCGACGGAGACCCCGTGCGACCCGGCTCCGGCGCTGTACCCGGCGCCCCGGCGTCGGTCCCGGGTCGCGGCGGCGCTCGGGGTCTCGCTGGTGGGCGCGGCCTCGCTGAGCACGGCGGTGTTCCAGACGATCACCGGCGCCTCGACCAGCGTCGGTATCCCGGAGTTCCACCGCGGTCCCGACCTCCCGCTGAGCTGGGGCGAGGCCGCATCGGGACCGGTCGCCGCCCCGGCCCCGGCCGGCCCGGGGGCCGGCATCACCCCGACCGTCGCCGACCTGGCCCTCCAGGCCCAGGAGCATCCCCTCCAGCCCCTGTCGCCGGTCGTCGCGCCGTCGGCCAAGGGCCGCACCGGCGCCGTCGCTCCGCTCGCGGCGGCGCCGCTCACGGGCGCCCCGGCGGGCGCCGGGACCCCGAGCGCCGGCACTCCGAGCGCGCCCGCCCCGGGCGGCACGAGTCCCTCGGGGGGCGCCACCGCCGCGCCGCCGGCCGGGCCCTCGACGCCGCCGCCGTCGGAGAGCGCGCCTCCGCCGACCACGCCGTCGACCGAGGCACCGTCCTCGAGCACGGCCGAACCGACCACACCGGCACCGACCTCGCCGGACGTGACGACGCCGGCGTCGCAGGACGGCGCCGGCCCGTCGGCGCCCGCCGGATCGCCCTCGGCTCCCGAGGCCGGATGACCTCCGAGGTGGCGAGGGCCACCCCGGAACGACGACGGCCCCGCTCCCGGGCAGGGGAGCGGGGCCGCGGCGTCGAGGTTGCGCGTCGGCGTCAGCCGCGTGAGCGTCGCAGCGCGGTGCGGCGCTCGGCGCGCAGCTGGTAGATCACGGCCGGGAGCACGACGAGCGCCACGAACGGCAGGCCCACGGGGGGCAGGACGAACAGCAGGGCGAGGCCGACGAGCATCACGACGAGAGCGGTCATCGGGGCGGTGGCGACGGCCTCGACGCGTGCCACCAGGGCGGACCGGGTCGCGGTCGTGCGGTCGGCGGTCGAGGTGGCGGTGGGGGCCACCGCGCGGACGGGGCGGGGCAGGGTCGGGGTGCCGTGCGGCCAGGGCAGAGCCATCGGGGTCGGTCGGTCCTTCGGTCGTGAGCTCGGTGGGGGAACGTCGGCGGCCCGTCGGCGCTCCCTCGTGGCGAGGGGACGTTCGGGTTCGACATCGGGATGACGCCCGCGCACCCCGGGGGGTTCCCGCTCTTCGGTATCGATTCGGCAACGGCGGGGCGCCGACGTCGGACCACATGATCCTCTGCTCACCCACACGGCCGCACCGCCTCGGACGGGTGATCTCTCCCGCGCTTCGATCGGAAGATCGGCGCCTACGGTGACCGTGTGACCGACGCGGCGCTGGATCCCGGGATGCACGCGCTCCTGGCGCGCTTCGCGGCGCGGGGCGAGCCCGCGATGTTCGACGGCGCGGTCGGCGACGCGCGCGCCCGGTTCGCTGCGGGCCTCCGCGAGACCGCCGGCGAGGCGCCGCGGGCCCCGGAGGCGCGCGACCGGCCGACCCCGGTGCGGGTGCACCGTCCGGCGAGGCGGACCTCGGACGGGCTCGCCGTCTTCGTGCACGGCGGCGGGTGGGTGCTCGGTGGCGGCGACGCCTACGACTCCGTCGCCGCCCGGCTCGCCGACGACCTCGGCGCCGTGGTCGCGGCGGTCGACTACCGCCTCGCCCCCGAGCACCCCTTCCCGGCGCCGCTCGAGGACACGCTCGCCGCGGTGCGCGCGCTGCTCGCGGACCCGCCCGACGCCGACGTCGATCCGGACCGCTGGGCCCTCGTCGGCGACAGCGCCGGGGGCAACCTCGCGGCGGTGGCCGCGCTGACGCTGCGCGACGAGGGCGTCCGGCCCGCCGGGACGCTGTTGCTCTACCCGGCGACCGACTTCGAGGCGCGCTACCCGTCGCTCACCGAGAACGCCGAGGGCTACTGGCTGACCGCCCGCGACGTGCGGACCTGCTCGAAGCTCTACCTCGCCGGCCACGACCCGCGCGGCGACACCCGGCTCTCGCCGCTGCGCGCGCCGTCGCTGGCCGGGCTCGGCCCGACGATCGTGGCCACGGCCGGCCTCGACCCGCTGCGCGACGCCGGGCACGCCTACGCCGACGCGCTGGCCGCGGCGGGCTCGCCCGTCCGGCGACGCGAGCACCCGGGCCTGGCGCACGGCTTCTACGGGTTCACCGGTGCCGTCCCGGCGGCCGACGCCGCCGTCACCGCGCTGCACGCGGAGCTGGCCGACCTGCTGGCGCGGCGGTGAACCGGCTCACTTGAGCGGGTCGTGGCCCCAGTTCATCAGCGAGTAGCGCCAGTGGGAGGTCTCGACGTCCTCCTTCGACGGCTTCTGCTCCAGATGACGGGCCACGTAGCCGTGCACCTTCTTCATCGCCGCGAGGTCGTCGTCGTCGAGGTCGCCGACCTTCTTCCTCCGGATCTCGACGATCCGGCGGCCCATGGCGTGCCCGGTCGACTCGTCGTTCCCGTTCGAGGACTGGCCCACCGACCGTGACTCGTCGGTCGCGAGCCAGTCTTCGAGCTCCGTGGCCGTCATGTTGACCGAGTCCTCGAACTCGCGGCGGATCGTGTCCGTGTCGTCGTCGCTCACACCGACCGGCGTACCCACTCAGCACTCACGCGACGTCAGTCAAAGCTGTGCTCGGGGCCGGGGAAGGTCCCCTCGCGCACCTCGCGGGCGAAGGTGCCGGCCGCGTCGCCGAGCACCGTGCCCAGCTCGGCATAACGCTTGACGAAGCGCGGGGTGCGGCGGGCCGGGTCGGACAGGCCGGCCATGTCGGTCCACACCAGCACCTGGGCGTCGCACTCGGGGCCCGCGCCGATCCCGACGGTGGGCACGGCGACGTCGGCGGTGACCCGCTTGGCGACGTGCGCGGGCACCATCTCGAGCACCACCGCGAACGCCCCGGCCTCGGTGACGGCGCGGGCGTCGGCGAGCAGCTTCTCGGCGCCGTCCTCGCCGCGGCCCTGCACCCGGTAGCCGCCGAGGGCGTGCTCGCTCTGCGGGGTGAACCCGAGGTGGGCCATCACCGGGACGCCGGCGTCGACGATCGCGCGGATGCGGTCGGCGTAGTGCGCGCCGCCCTCGAGCTTGACCGCGTGCGCCCCGGCCTCCTTCATGAAGCGGACGGCGGTCTCGACGGCCTGTGCGGTGGAGACCTGGTAGGTGCCGAAGGGGAGGTCGGCGACGACCAGGGCCCGCGACGCGCCGCGGACCACCGCGCGGGTGAGGATCAGCATCTCGTCGATCGTCACCGGCACCGTCGTGTCGTAGCCGAGGACGGTGTTGCCCGCCGAGTCGCCGACGAGCAGGACGGGCACGCCCGCGGAGTCGAAGAGCCGCGCCGTGTTCACGTCGTAGGAGGTGAGCATCGGCCAGCGTTCGCCGCGCTCCTTCATCTCCTGCAGGTGGTGGATCCGCACGCGGCGCGGGGCAGCGGTGGGTGCCTGGGGTGACGTCATCGTCGTCCGTCCTTGCCTCGAGGCCCGCCGCGGGCGGGTCCCCGGGTCCGAGAGGGGGGCTTCTCGTGCGAAGCCTCGCACCGCGCGAGGGCCCCCGCGGTCGCGCTGGGACCAGCCTCACAGCGATGTCCGCCCGCGGCGGACACCTGCCCGGTCACCGGCGCGTGACGAGCACCTTGACAGGATGGCCACCGTGCTCCGCGCCGGCCGACGTCGCCCCCGCGCCCGCCTCGGACGGGTGCCCGTGGTGGCCGCCGTGCTCGCCGCGGTCGCGCTCCTCGCCGGGGCCTGCGCCCAGGCCGTCCCGGGCACCGCGGTGCCCGACGCGGCGGCCGGTGCCCCGCCCGAGCTCGAGTCCTTCTACACCCAGAACCTCGCCTGGGGGCCGTGCGCGCCCTACGCCGCCACCGAGGAGTACCGCTCGCTCTACACGGACCCCGCCCTGCAGTGCGCGCGCCTGCAGGTGCCGCTGGACTACGCCCGGCCCGGCGGACGGACCGCGTCGATCGCCGTGCTGCGCCACGCCGCGCCGGCCTCGCCCGACCGCATCGGCTCGCTGGTCATCAATCCGGGCGGGCCGGGCGCCTCCGGGATCCAGACCGCGGCCTACCTCGCGCAGTCGCTGTCCGGGACGGAGGTGGGACGCCGCTTCGACATCGTCGGCTTCGACCCGCGCGGGGTGGGGGCCAGCGAGCCCGCGATCCGGTGCCTGACCGGCCCCGAGCGGGATGCCGACCGCCGCGACGACGACACCGACGCGTCGCCGGCGGGTGTCACGCAGACCGAGGCCGAGGTGCGCCAGACCGTCGACGCGTGCGCGGCGCGCACCGGGGTCGACGTGCTCGCCGAGGTGGGCACCCGCGACGTCGCCCACGACATGGACGTCCTGCGGGCGGCGCTCGGGGACACGCGCCTGACCTACCTGGGTTTCTCCTACGGCACCCGGATCGGGTCGACCTACGCCGAGGAGTTCCCCGGCAACGTGCGCGCGATGGTCCTCGACGGTGCCCTCGACCCCGATCAGGACCCGATCACCGAGCTCATCGAGCAGGGCCGCGGCTTCCAGGGGGCGTTCGACGCCTTCGCCCGCAACTGCACGACCCGGCCGAACTGCCCGCTGGGTCAGGATCCGGCGCAGACCACGGCCGCCTACCAGGCCCTGACCCGCCCGCTGATCGCCGCGCCCCTGCCCCTGCCCGACGGGCGCGTCCTGTCCTACGGCGACGCCCAGCAGGGCACCATCGACGCGCTCTACGTCGAGGCGTACTGGCCGCGGCTGTCGAACGCCCTGAACGGCCTGCGGGCCGGGCAGGGCGGCCCGCTGATGGCGCTCGCCGACGAGTACTACGAACGGAACCCGGACGGCTCCTACGACTCCTCGCAGGACGCCTTCCAGGCGATCCGCTGCGTCGACGTCCCCCGCGTGACCGATCCCGTCCTGGCCGCACAGCGCGCCGAGGCCTACAACCGGGCCGCCCCCTTCCTCGACAGCGGGCGGGGAGCGTCGGGTGCGCGGGACAGCTGCGCGTTCTGGCCCGTGCCGTCGACCAGCCAGCCGCACGTGCCGCAGGTGCCCGGCCTCGCGCCGCCCCTGGTCGTCTCCACCACCGGGGACCCGGCCACGCCCTACCAGGCCGGCGTCGAGCTGGCCCGTGCGCTGAACGGGTCGCTCCTGACCAAGATCGGCGACGAGCACACCGCGTCGTTCCAGAACTCGCCCTGCGTCGACGCCATCGTCACGCGCTACCTCGTCGCGGGCACGCCCGCTCCGCCGAACGCGACGTGTCCGGCGACGTGACCCCGCGCGGGAGTGGCGCATCCCCGCTTTCCCGGTCCCGCCGCCGCGCCTAGGGTCCCCTCATGGATCGCCAGCAGGAGTTCGTCCTGCGCACGCTCGAAGAGCGCGACATCCGCTTCGTGCGGTTGTGGTTCACCGACGTGCTGGGCTATCTCAAGTCGGTGGCGGTGGCTCCCGCCGAGCTCGAGGGAGCCTTCTCCGAGGGCATCGGCTTCGACGGCTCCGCGATCGAGGGCTTCTCGCGCGTCTACGAGTCGGACATGGTCGCCAAGCCCGACCCGTCGACGTTCCAGGTGCTGCCCTGGGAGACCGCCGAGGGCGGGCACTACTCGGCGCGGATGTTCTGCGACATCACGATGCCCGACGGCTCGCCCTCCTGGGCCGACCCGCGCCACGTGCTGCGCCGCGGCCTCTCGCGCGCCGCCGAGGCCGGGTTCACCTGCTACGTGCACCCCGAGATCGAGTTCTACCTGCTGCGCGACCTCCCCGGCGACGGCACGCCCCCGGTGCCCGCCGACACCGGCGGCTACTTCGACCAGGCCAGCCACGACGTCGCGCCCCACTTCCGCCGGCGCTGCATCGAGACGCTCGAGGCCATGGGCATCTCCGTGGAGTTCAGCCACCACGAGGGCGGGCCCGGCCAGCAGGAGATCGACCTGCGCTACGCCGACGCGCTGACGATGGCCGACAACATCATGACCTTCCGCTACATCGTCAAGGAGGTCGCGATCACCCAGGGGGTGCGCGCCTCGTTCATGCCCAAGCCCTTCACCGAGCACCCCGGCTCGGCGATGCACACCCACATCAGCCTGTTCGAGGGCGACCAGAACGCCTTCCACGACGCCTCGGAGCCCTACGAGCTGTCGAAGACGGGCAAGGCGTTCGTCGCCGGGGTCCTGCGCCACGCCCGCGAGCTCTCGGCGGTCACGAACCAGTTCGTGAACTCCTACAAGCGCCTCGTGGTCGGTGGCGAGGCCCCGACGACGGTCTGCTGGGGGCACGCCAACCGCTCCGCCCTGGTGCGGGTGCCGATGTACTCGCCGGGCAAGTCCGCGTCCCGCCGCGTCGAGGTGCGCACCATCGACACCGCGGCCAACCCGTACCTCGCCTACGCGGTGATCCTCGGCGCCGGCCTCAAGGGCGTCGCCGAGGGCTACGAGCTGCCCCCGGCCGCCGAGGACAACGTCTGGATGCTCACCGAGAACGAGCGCCGGGCGATGGGGTACGAGGCCCTGCCGCAGAACCTCGACGGCGCGCTGGCGGCGATGGAGCGCTCGGAGCTGCTGGCCGAGATCCTCGGCGAGCACGTCTTCGACTTCTTCCTGCGCAACAAGCGCGCCGAGTGGGACGCCTACCGCCGCAACGTCACGCCCTACGAGCTGGCCACCTACCTGCCGACCCTCTGATCACGCGCTCCCCACCGTTGCGCGGAGAATGGTCTACTCCAGACGAGTGCTCGGTTCTCACGGAGTGTTGTCAGAATTGTCGGATCCGGGCTAATTTGCGTCGATGGCCGATCGTCGGATATTCATCAGCTACAGCCATGCCGACGAACTGTGGATGCGGCGTCTCGTCGAGGCGCTGGCCCCCTGGGTACATCGTGGTGACGTCGACCTCTGGGCGGACACGCAGATTGCGGTCGGCGCGGACTGGCGACGGGACATCGACGAGCACCTCGAAGCGGCCACCGTCGGCGTCGTGCTGGTCAGCGCAGCGCTCCTTGCCTCGACCTTCGTCATCGAGGAAGAGCTTCCGGCCCTCCTGAGGGCGACCCAGCAGGGGCGGTTGACGCTCGTCTGGTTCTCCATATCCGCAGCGGGATGGGACGTGACGCCGCTCGCCGACTTCCAGGCGGCTCGCGACCCGAGGCGACCGTTGGACCTGCTCGAGCGGGCGGAGGCCCAGGACGCGCTGGTGGACGTGGCGCGCAAGATCGCCGGCGCTCGATCGCTCACCGACCTCTCACGGAGCATGGGGATCGTCGACGAACTGTCGGTCGAGACCGAAGGGCGGGGGCACCGGGTCCAGGCCCGGAACACCGGTACCCAACTGCAGTTCGACGAGCGGGACGTCGCCGCACCAATCGCGACCATCACGTACACCGAACTCGCCGACCTGCCGTCGGGCGACTTCGCGTTGATCGCGTCGATGCAGGAGCTCATGGAGAACGAGTACGAGCGTTGGCTGACACTCCGCAAGAAGCAGACCGTGCTGACGGCGGCCGAGCGCGAGGAGCTCGCGACGGCAGGTCAGCGGATGTGCGCGGAGCTGCGGAACATCCTCGACTTCATCGAGTACACCATGCACAAATACCTTGCCGATCACTACAACGGTATTCGCTATTCGTGCGAAAGGCTCGTCAGCCAGGGATGACGACGAGTATCGGATGCGTCGCTCAGCCGCCGACCGGTCGTTCGAAGGTCACCAGCAGGCCGTCGACGCCACCGGGGCCGAAGCGGCCCTTGACGTCGGCGGCCGTGATCGCCTTCAGCTGCCAGCCGTCCGCGGCCTCGCCGTTGAGGACGCGGGCGAGCTTGTCGTCGGAGAGCTTGCCGCCCATGAGGCTCTCGCGGAGCTGGACGACCTTGTACTCGAAGCGCTGCATGCCCGGTCATCCTGCCAGCGGGCGCGCCGACGGCGCCCGGAGCTGGAAGGCTGGGGGGTGTGAGCGAGGCAGCGCCGACGTCGGCGCGCGACCGGCGGATCGCCCGCGCACCCGCGCGGCTGGGGCTCACCGATCCGGACGCCGGTCCCCGCCTGGTCGCGCTGGGCTGGTGGGACGCCTCGGGTGACGGGGCGCCGGTGCCGGGCACCGAGCTCATCGTGTGGGCGCTGGCGCGCAGTCCCGACCCCGACCTCGCGCTGGTCGCGATCGAGCGTCTGCGCGAGGCGCTCGGCGACGACGACTGGGCCGGGCTCGACGAGGCGCTGCGCGCCGACCAGGGCCTGCGCGGGCGCCTGTTCGGCGTGCTGGGCGGGTCGACCGCGCTCGGCGACCACCTGATCGCCAACCCGGACCGCTGGCGCACGCTGAGCACCCACCGCACCCCGGGTCGCACCTACGACCCCTCGGTCCTGCCCGATCTCGACGAGCGCACCGGTGTCCTGCTCGCCGCCGTCGGCGCGGCGCCCGGGGAGGACCGGCCGCCGCGGGCCACGCTGCTGGAGCCGGCCGGCATCGGTGTGCTGCGCCTGGCCTACCGCGACGCGGTCCTCGGCCTCGCCGCCGCCGACCTGCAGTCGGTGTGCGAGCCCGAGCTGCCCGTCCTGCCGGTCGAGGTCGTCGCCGCGCAGCTCGCCGACCTCGCCTCGGCCGGTCTGCGGGCGGCGCTGGCCGTCGCGGACGCCACGCTCGCCGCCCAGCGCCGCGATGACGCCGAGCCCGACGAGCCGCTGCCGTGCCGCCTCGCCGTGATCGGCATGGGCAAGTGCGGGGGTCGCGAGCTCAACTACGTCAGCGACATCGACGTCATCTTCGTGGCCGAGGACGCGACCGACGTCGCCACGCGGCTCGCCTCGACGATGATGCGCATCGCCACCGAGGCGTTCCTCGAGATCGACGCCAACCTCCGCCCGGAGGGACGCCAGGGCGCGCTGGTGCGGACCCTCGACGGCCACGTCTCCTACTACCGGCGCTGGGCGAAGACCTGGGAGTTCCAGGCGCTGCTCAAGGCCCGCCCGGTGGCCGGCGACGAGGAGCTGGGGCAGGCGTACTGCGAGGCGCTCGCCCCGATGGTCTGGAGCGCGGCGGACCGCGACGACTTCGTGGTCGACGTCCGGGCGATGCGCCGCCGCGTCGAGGAGCACATCCGCGTCGACCACGCCGAGCGCGAGCTCAAGCTCGGCCGGGGCGGGCTGCGCGACGTCGAGTTCGCCGTCCAGCTGCTCCAGCTCGTGCACGGGCGCGGCGACGAGACCCTGCGCGGGCCGAACACCCTCGAGATGCTCGCCGCGCTGGCCGACGGCGGGTACGTGGGCCGCGACGACGCGGCCAACCTCGCCGCGTCCTACCGGTTCCTGCGGCTGCTCGAGCACCGGGTGCAGCTGCAACGGATGCGCCGCACCCACCTCTTCCCCGACGACGACGACAAGGCGTCGCTGCGCTGGCTCGCGCGCGCGGCCAAGCTCCGCCCCGACGGGCAGCGCGACGCGATCGGCGTGCTGCAGCACGAGCGCTCCCGGCAGACCGTGCGGGTGCGGCGCCTGCACGAGAAGCTCTTCTACCAGCCGCTGCTGGAGTCGGTGGCGCGCGTGCCCGGCGAGGCGCTGGTGCTCACCGAGAGCTCGGCGTCGGCGCGGCTCGCGGCGTTGGGGTGGACCTCGCCGCAGGGCGCCCTCAAGCACCTGCAGGCCCTCACCTCCGGCGTGAGCCGCGCGAGCCGTATCCAGCGCGCGCTGCTCCCGGTGCTGCTCGACGAGCTCGGCCGGACCGCCGACCCCGACCACGGGCTGCTGGCCTACCGCAAGGTCTCCGAGGCCCTCGCCGACACCCCGTGGTTCCTGGGCTACCTGCGCGACGAGGGCGTCGCGGCCGAGCGGTTGATGTGGGTCCTGGGCACCTCGCGCTGGGTGGCCGAGATGATGCCGCGCACCCCCGAGGTGCTCCGCCTGCTCGCCGGCGACGGCCCGGACGCCGAGCTCGTGGCGCGGCGCCCCGAGGACGTCGCCGCCTCCCTGCGCAACGCCGTCGCCCGCCACACCGATCCCGACTCGGCCGGCCAGGTCGGCCGGTCCATGCGCCGGGTCGAGCTGGTGCGCGTCGCCTGCGCCGACCTGCTCGGGCTGCTCGACACCCGGACGGTCTGCACGGCCCTGTCGAGCATCTGGGTCGCCGTGCTGCAGGCCGCGCTGGCCGCCGCCGAGCGGGGCCAGCTCGGCGACGGCCAGGAGGGTGCCGGATCGACCCCGCCCGCACGGATCGCGGTGATCGGGATGGGCAGGCTCGGTGGCGGCGAGCTCGGCTACTCCTCCGACGCCGACGTCCTCTTCGTGTGCGAGCCCGCCGAGGGTGTCTCCGACACCGACGCCGTGCGCTACGCGACGCGGGTGGCCGAGGCGACGTCCTCGGCGCTCGGCGCGCCCAGCCCCGACCCGCCGCTCGAGGTGGACACGAAGCTGCGCCCGGAGGGTCGCGGGGGATCCCTCGTGCGCACCCTCGAGGCCTACCGCAGCTACTACACCCGCCACGCGGACACCTGGGAGCGGCAGGCCCTGCTGCGGGCGCGCCCGGTCGCCGGCGACGAGGCGCTCGGCGCCGCGTTCGTCGAGGCCATCGAGGAGATCCGCTACCCGGCCGAGGGGCTCCCGGACGCCGCGGCCACCGAGATCCGGCGCATCAAGGCGCGTGTCGACCACGAACGCCTCCCGCGCAGCGCCGACCGCGCCCTGCACACCAAGCTCGGGACCGGCGGACTCGCCGACGTCGAGTGGACCGTCCAGCTCCTCCAGCTCCAGCACGCCGGCGAGATCCCGTCGCTGCGCACGCCCTCGACCCTCGACGCCCTCGACGCCCTGGCCGAGGCGGGCCTGCTCGGACGGAACGACGCCGACGAGCTCGCCGCCGGCTGGACGATGGCCACCAGGGCCCGGGCCGCCTCGACCCTGGTCCGCGGCAAGCCGACCGACCAGGTCCCGCGCTCGGGCCACGATCTCGCGGGCGTCGCCGCCGCGCTCGGCCACGACCCCGACGAGGACACGGGCGAGTTCCTCGACGAGTACCGCCGCGTCACCCGCCACGCCCGCGCCGTCGTCGACCGCATCTTCTACCTCGTGGAGTAGGTCGTCGGGACATCGCCGCGGAGCAGGATCACTGGGCCGTGTGGGTGGCGTTCTCCGGCCTCGCCCCCGACAATCGAACACGTGTTCGAGGAGCGTGGGCCGGCGCAGCGGCGCAACGACCGGTCGGGGGCGTTGCAGCGCGACGAGGTACGCCGGGTCTGGGTCGACCTCGCCGTCGCCTACCCGCGCCCGGGGGACCGCCCCGTCCGCCCGATGCCCGAGGGCGTCGACCTGCAGAGCCGCGTGCCCGGCGAGCTGCTCGCCTGGCGCCGCACGACCACGGGGGAGTGGGTGGGGTGGGTGTGCCTCCCCGTCCGGCGCGGCGAGGAGATCCGGTACGTCTACCAGTACGTGCCCGCCGCCGCCCTCTCCCCGCGCGAGGACCTGCCCGAGCGCCGCGCGGCGCCGCCGGGCGTGGAACCATGACGGCATGCTCTCCATGCTCGGGCTCACCAGCATCCGCGCGCTGATGATCGGATGGGCGATCAGCGGCGTGGTCGTGATCGTGGGCCTCGCCCTGGTGCTCGCCGGCCAGGTCGGCGTCGGGTTCGTGGTGTTCGTCCTCGGCGCCGTCGGCTCGATCATCGTCACCTGGGGGATGCTGCGTCTGCGCTCGGCCGCCGCCCGCGCGGAGCGCGCGCCCGAGTAGGGCACGACGCAACGGCCCGGTACCCCCGAGGGGGCACCGGGCCGTCGTGAGCCTGCGATCAGGTGATCAGCAGTTGTAGTACAGCTCGAACTCGTAGGGGTGCGGCCGCAGGCGCAGTCCCGTGATGTCGTCGCGCTTGAGCTCGATCCACTTCTCGATCAGGTCCGAGGTGAACACGCCGCCCTCGAGGAGGTAGTCGTGGTCCTCCTCGAGGTTGTCGATCGCGACCTCGAGGCCCGCGGGGACCTGCGCGATGCTCGCGGCCTCCTCGGGCGGGAGCTCGTAGAGGTCCTTGTCGACCGGCGTCGGCGGCTCGATCTTGTTCCGGATGCCGTCGAGGCCCGCCATCATCATGGCGGCGAAGGACAGGTACGGGTTGCCCGACGAGTCGGGGCAACGGAACTCGAGGCGCTTGGCCTTCGGGTTGTCGCCGGTGATCGGGATGCGGACGCACGCCGAGCGGTTGCGGTTCGAGTAGACCAGGTTGATCGGGGCCTCGAAGCCGGGGACGAGCCGGTGGTACGAGTTGATCGTCGCGTTGGTGAAGGCGACGAGGCTCGGGGCGTGGTGCAGGATCCCGCCGATGTAGTGGCGGCCCATGTCCGAGAGGCCTGCGTAGCCGTTGGCGTCGTAGAACAGCGGCTCGCCGCCCTTGAACAGCGACTGGTGGCAGTGCATGCCCGAGCCGTTGTCCCCGGCGATCGGCTTCGGCATGAACGTGACCGTCTTGCCGGCCTGCCACGCCGTGTTCTTCACGATGTACTTGAACAGCTGCAGGTCGTCGGCGGCGTGCAGCAGCGTGTTGAACTTGTAGTTGATCTCGGCCTGGCCGCCGGTGCCCACCTCGTGGTGCAGCTTCTCGAGCTCGAAGCCGGAGTTGATGAGGTTGGTGCCGATCGCGGCGCGCAGGTCGGACGTCTGGTCGGTCGGCTCGACGGGGAAGTAGCCACCCTTGAAGTCGATCTTGTTGCCCTTGTTGCCGCCCGGCTCGTTCGCGCCCGTGCGCCAGGCACCCTCGATGGCGTCGACCTCGTAGAAGGTCCCGTTCGGCTGCGAGTCGTAGCGCACCGAGTCGAAGATGTAGAACTCCGCCTCGGGGCCGAAGAAGCAGGTGTCGGCGACGTCGACGGTCGAGAGGAACTTCTCCGCCTTGCGGGCCACGTTGCGCGGGTCGCGGCTGTAGGCCTCGAGCGTCAGCGGGTCGTGGACGAAGAAGTTCATGTTCAGGGTCTTCTGGGCCCGGAACGGGTCGACGCGCGACGTCGCGACGTCGGGCAGCAGCGTCATGTCCGACTCGTTGATGGTCTGGAAGCCCGTGATGGACGAACCGTCGAACGCGAGGCCGTCGGTGAAGACGCTCTCCTTGAGCTCCGAGGCCGGCACGGTGAAGTGCTGCATCTGACCGGGGAGGTCGCAGAAGCGCACGTCGACGTACTTCACCCCCTCGTCGGAGATGAACTTGAAGACCTCGTCCTGGTTGTTGAACACCCTCGGTGGCTCCTCACGCTTGCCGGCTACGACGTCAGGGGTGGGGACGTCACGGGGCTGTACCGTACCCACCGATCGGGGACCTCGGCCGTGACCGGATCAGGTGCCCCGACGCTAGGTGGGTGCTGTTGCTCGCCCGTCACCAGCGTGTTTCACCGCAGTTAACGCGATGGACAGGGCGCGGGACGAGCGGGGCGGCCGACGCTCCGTCGGCCTGCCGGGCCGGCGATCCGTAGCCTGGCACGGTGTCGTGGTTTCGTGAATGGCTCGAGGGCGGGAGCACCACCGACGCCGCTCCGCGCCCCCCGTCCGGTCGCTCGCCGCGGGCGGTGCCGGTCGCGCCGGACGAGTTCTCGTTCCCCGGTGAGGGGTTCGGGCTGCCCGAGACCGGGCCGGGTTCGGTGGCCACGCTGGCCCGGCGCGGAGGGCAGTTCGCTCTCGACGCGCTCCTGGCCGGCCTGATCGCCGCGCTGTTCACCTACCCGGCGCTGCCGCAGAACTGGAGCCTGCTGACCTGGGCGATCCTCATGATCGTGCCGGTCGCAGTGATCGGGACGACCCCGGGGATGGTCCTGCTGGGGATGCGCGTGGTCCGGCTCGACCGCCCGGAGTCGGTCGGGGTGGGCGTGCTCTGGACCCTCGTCCGCACGTTCTCGGTGTTCTTCGTCGTCCCGGCACTGATCATCGACCGGGATTCGCGCGGCATCCACGACCGCGTCAGCCGCACGATCGTCGTGCGAACCCGCTAGCTCGCCGGTCGCGCACCTACCGCCGGCGGGCGGCGCGCTGCATGCCCTTCATCTGCTGGGCGCCCTTGGGGACCGGTCCCTTCGGGGCGGCCGGACCGCTGCGCGAGGCCAGCGCGGCGAGGCGCTTCTCGACGGTGTCCATCTGGGACTTGTCGATGTTGCGGGGCAGTTTGGCCACGTGGCGCTGCAGCTTGGCCAGCGGGATCTGCCCCTCGTCGTCGCCGACGGTGAACTCGTAGATCGGGATCTGGCCGACGATCCGGGAGACCTTCTTCTTCTCCTGGGAGAGCAGGGCCTTCGTGCGGTGCGGCGCGCCCTCGGCGACGAGCACCACCCCGGGACGCCCGATGACGCGGTGCACGGCGTCGAGCTGGGTCGTGCCGGCCACGGCCTGGGTGACGCGCCACGGGCCGCGCATGGTGTCCAGCGCCCAGCCCGCGGCGCCGGGCTGCCCGTTGGCCTTGGCGTAGACGCTGCGCTGCACGCGGCGACCGAAGATGACCATCGCGAGCAGGATGCCGAGCAGGATGCCGGTGGGGAGCAGGAACCACTGCTGGTCGATGAGCAGCCCGATGGCGAAGGCGAGCAGCGCCGTGGCGACGATCGCGCCGACCATGAGCGGGACGAGCAGCTTGTCGTCGCGGCGCTGCATCTGGAAGGCCTGCCAGATCTGCTTGATGCGCTCGCGCCGTGCCGCGCGGGCGGCCTTCTTGGCGGCCTTCTTCTCCGCGGGATCCTGCTTCGGGGCCATGGCCCCATTCTGCCGTACGGACCGGGTCAGCCGTGGGCGCGGGCGAGGAGCTCGCCGACCTCCTGGCGCGCGGGGCCCTCCTCGGCGAGCTCGGCCATGCCCGCGGGCAACGTCTCGCCGCGCGCGACCTTCGCCTGGGCGTAGAGCCGGCCGGCCCGGTAGGACGAGCGCACCAGCGGTCCGGCCATGACGCCCAGGAAGCCCATCGCCTGCGCCGCGTCGCGGTGGGTGACGAACTCCTCGGGGCGCACCCAGCGTTCCACGGGGTGGTGACGCGGGGTGGGTCGCAGGTACTGGGTGAGCGTGAGCAGGTCGCAACCGGCATCGACCAGGTCGCGCATCGCCGCGGTGACCTCGTCGGGGGTCTCGCCCATCCCGAGGATCAGGTTGGACTTGGTGACCAGCCCCGCGGCGCGCGCCTGGCGGAGCACGTCGAGGGAGCGCTCGTAGCGGAAGCCCGGGCGGATCCGGCGGAAGATGCGCGGCACGGTCTCGAGGTTGTGGGCGAGCACCTCGGGCGCGGCGTCGAAGACCGGGCCGAGCTGGTCGGGACGACCGTCGAAGTCGGGGATGAGCAGCTCCACCCCGGTGCCGGGGTTGAGGGCGTGGACCTGGCGGACGGTCTCGGCGTAGAGCCACGAGCCGCCGTCGTCGAGGTCGTCGCGCGCGACACCGGTGATCGTGGAGTAGCGCAGGCCCATCTGCTGCACCGACTCGGCCACCTTGCGGGGCTCGTCACGGTCCAGCGGCGACGGGCGGCCGGTGTCGATCTGGCAGAAGTCGCAGCGGCGGCTGCACTGCTCGCCCCCGATGAGGAAGGTGGCCTCGCGGTCCTCCCAGCACTCGAAGATGTTGGGGCAGCCGGCCTCCTCGCACACGGTGGCCAGGCCCGTGCGCTTCACCAGGCCCTTGAGCTCGGTGAAGTTCGGGCCGGTGGCGACGCGGGTGCGGATCCACTCGGGCTTGCGCTCGATCGGGGTCTGCGCGTTGCGCGCCTCGAGGCGCAGGAGCTTGCGTCCCTCCGGAGCGACGGTCATGACCACGACCCTACGCGTGCGACGACCCCCCGACGCCGTGCGCGGAGCAGGCCCGACGACGCCGCCGCCCCGGCGAGGGTTGGGGCCGGATCGTTCGGACTACCCTGATCGTGTGGACCTCCGGATCTTCACCGAGCCGCAGCAGGGTGCGTCCTACGACGACCTGCTCCGCGTCGCCCGGGCCGCGGAGGACGCCGGATTCGAGGGCTTCTTCCGCTCCGACCACTACCTCGCGATGGGCGACGCGAACGGACTGCCCGGGCCCACCGACGCCTGGACCACGCTCGCCGGACTCGCCCGCGAGACGCGCACGATCCGTCTGGGCACGCTGATGACCGCGGCCACCTTCCGGCTGCCCGGTCCCCTCGGGGTCACGGTCGCGCAGGTCGACCAGATGTCCGGCGGGCGGGTCGAGCTCGGGATCGGCACCGGCTGGTACGAGGCCGAGCACGAGGCGCTCGGCGTCCCCTTCCCGCCGCTGGCCGACCGCTTCGGCATGCTGGCCGAGCAGCTGGAGATCCTCACGGGGTCCTGGCGCACCCCGGTCGGGGTGACCTACTCCTTCGACGGCGAGTACTACCGCTTCTCCAAGAGCCCGGGCCTGCCCAAGCCCCTCCAGACCCCGCACCCCCCGATCATCGTGGGCGGCGGCGGGCGGTCACGGACCCCGAAGCTCGCCGCCGCCTACGCGACCGAGTACAACATGCCCTTCGCCGGGATCGAGGACGTCGTCGCCCAGGCCGCCCGGGTCGACGCGGCCTGCCGGAACCAGGGTCGCGACCCGGGCACGCTCGGCCGCTCCACCGCCCAGGTCGTGTGCGTCGGGCGCGACGACGCCGAGCTGGCCCGCCGCGCCGGCGCGATCGGGCGCCTGCCCGACGAGCTGCGCGCCAACGGGCTCGCCGGCAGCCCCGCCGAGGTCGTGGACAAGCTGTGCGCGTTCGCCGAGCGGGCGCGGATCGACCGCGTCTACCTGCAGGTCCTCGACCTCTCCGACCTCGACCACCTCGAGCTGGTGGCCGCCGAGGTCGCGCCGCAGCTCCCGGGAGCGGTCAGCCGACGGTGAGCTCGGCCGGCCGATCGAGCAGTCCCCGCTCGGTCACCGGCAGGCGGCCGTCCAGGGCGTCGAGCACGGCGTCCCGGGTCGCCTCCCGGACCTCGCGGACCGGGACCCGGCGACCGAGCTCGACGGTCAGGCTGGTGACCCCGGCGTCGCGGATCCCGCAGGGCACGATCGCGCCGAACCCGGTGAGATCGGGCTCGGCGTTGAGAGCGAACCCGTGCAGGGTCACCCCGCGCGCCACCCGCACCCCGATCGCGGCGATCTTGCGGGCCGGACCGCGGAGGTCGGCGGGCAGCCAGACGCCGCTACGGCCCTCGATCCGGCCGACGGTGAGGCCGTAGGCGTCGCAGACGGTGATCAGGGCCTGCTCGAGGCGCCGGACGTGGTCGACGACGTCGAACGGCTGCGCGAGCCCGACGATGGGGTAGCCGACCAGCTGGCCGGGGCCGTGCCAGGTGATCTTGCCGCCGCGGTCGACGTCGACCACCGGGGTGCCGTCGACCGGCCGCTCCTCGGGCAGCGTGCGCCGCCCCGCGGTGTAGACGTCGGGGTGCTCCAGCAGCATGAGGACGTCGGGTCCGGTGCCGGCGGCGCGGGCGTCGGCGTGCGCGCGCTGCTGCGCCCAGGCCTCGGTGTACTCCACGGTGCCCAGCTCGTGGACCTCGACGGGATCGCCCAGCGCGCGACTCGAACGGCTCACCCTCGTGACGCTACCCCCGGTCGAGACGGGCCAGCGCCTCCTGCGCGGTCCGTCGCCCGCTGACCAGCGCGCCCTGGACCGACGGGGTGTCGCGGTGGTCCCCGGCGACGAACAGGCCCGTCGCCGAGGTCGACCGTGCCCCGCAGCCCCACCGGGGTGGGCGGCACGGCCGCCGGCAGAGCCCGGGGGATGCGCACGGTGGCGAGCGGCTCCCAGCGGTCGGTCGGCGTGCCCCAGATGCGGGTCAGTTCGCGACGGAGCTCACCCTCGCCGAGCGGGTCCGGCCCGAGCACGGTGCTGGCCACGAGGTGGCGGTGGTCGGGCGAGTAGGACGGCGCCGCCGCGGTGAGCACCACGGTGTTGACCACCGGCCCGCCCGCGCCGTCGAGGTGGAGCAGAGGCTGCCGGGTGGGCGGCTCCTCCACCACGTGGTACTGCGTGGTGAGCGCGAAGGTGCGGGGCGCGGGCACCCGGTTCTCGAGCAGGGCGGCCGCGTCGGTGCCCTCGGTGGCCACCACGACGGCACCCGCGCGGACCGTGCCCTGCGCGGTCTCGACCCGGCCCGGGGCGATCCGGTGGACAGGGGTGTCGAGGTGCACGGTGCCGGCGGGCAGGCGGGCGGCGAGATGCGTCGGGACGGCGCCGATCCCGCGGGACGGCAGGGTCAGGTCGCCGAGGGCGAAGCTGCGCCAGAACAGGGAGAACACCCGCGAGGACGTCGCGAGATCGCGGTCACCGAGGACACCGGCCAGGAAGGGGCGCAGGAACGTGTCGGTCGGGGCGCCGTCGAGACCCCACGCGGCGAGCTCGTCGGCGGTGCTGCGCTCGGGGGCGCGCGCCTGCCGCGCGGGCGGGACGAGCAGCGAGCGCAGGGTCAGCGCCCCGATCCGGGCCTTCGCACCGAGGGAGAGCAGGCCGTCGAGCGCGCTCCGGGGCGCCCACGTCGGCACGCGCCGCGGGTCGGCGAGGCGGTGCAGGGCACCGTCGGCGGTGCGTACGGCCGCGCCCGGCACGAAGTGGCGCAGGTCGAGGGCGTCGAGGTCGACCGAGGCGCGCAGGGCCGGGTAGGACGTGTTGAGGATCTGGAACCCGCGGTCGACAAGGAAGCCGTCGACGGTGTCGGTACGGACCCGCCCGCCGACCCCGTCGGAGGCCTCGCACACCACCACCGACCGGCCGGCGCGGGCGACCGTGTGCGCCGCGCGGAGTCCCGCGAGCCCGGCCCCGACGACCACCACGTCGACGGCGTCGGGCAGGGCCGTGCCCCCGGGTGGAGGGCTCACGCGTCGAGTACGGCGGCGAGCGCCTCCGTCAGGGTGGGGTGCCGGAACGTGAACCCCTCGTGCTCGAGCTTCGCCGGCATCACCCGCTGGCTGACCAGCACGCCCTCGTCCGCGAACTCCCCGAGCGCGGCGCGCAGGGCGAACGCCGGCACGACCCAGGGGGCGGGGCGCCCCATCTGGGCGGCCAGCACGCGGGTGAACTCGGCGTTGGTGACCGGGTCCGGGCCGGTGGCGTTCAGGGGGCCGGCCACGGTGTCGTGCTCGAGGGCGTGGGCGATCGCGCCGACCTCGTCGTCGAGGGAGATCCACGGCTGGAACTGCTGACCCGACCCGAGCCGCCCGCCGAGGGCGAAGCCGAACAGGGGCTTGAGACGTCCCATCATGCCGCCGGCGTGGGAGAGCACCAACCCGGTGCGGATGTGCACCACCCGGGCGCCGCCGTCCTCCGCGGGGCGGGTGGCCTGCTCCCAGTCGCGGCACAGGTCGGACAGGAAGCCGGTACCGCGCCGGGACGTCTCGTCGACGGCCATCGCCCCGGTGTCGCCGTACCAGCCCACCGCCGACCCGCTGATCATGACCGCGATGCCGTGCTCGGCGACCGCCCGGGCCAGCACGTCGGTGGGGATCATCCGGCTGTCGCGCAGCTCCTGCTTGCAGGCGCCGGTCCAGCGCTTGTCGCCGATCCCGGCGCCGGAGAGGTTCACCACCGCGTCCGCGCCGTCGAGGGCGCCCGGGGCGATGTGCCCCGAGGGCGGGTCCCAGCCGCGCTCGTCGGGGGCCTGCGGGCTGCGCCGGACCAGGCGGACGACGTCGTGGCCGTTCTCGCGCAGACGGGGGACCAGAGCGGTGCCGATGAGCCCGGAGGACCCGGCGATGACGACGCGCATGGGCTGATCGTCGCGGAGTGTCCGGCCCGCCGCGACCCGGGGTCACCGGACCGCGACCCGGGGACGCGCGAGGGGCCCCTTCCGGCGCTCTATGCGCCGGAAGGTGACCCCTCGCGCAGAACGGCGGGACTACTGGCCCAGCTCGCCCTCGAAGGCGCCGCCCTCGAGGCGGTCCTTGATCGTGGTGAGGAAGCGCGCGGCGTCGGCGCCGTCCACGATCCGGTGGTCGTAGGACAGGCACAGGTACAGCGTGGAGCGGATCGCGATGACGTCCCCACCGGCGTCGTCGGTGAGCACCAGCGGCTTCCGGACCACCGCACCGGTCCCCAGGATGCCCACCTGGGGCTGGTTGATGATCGGCGTGTCGATGAGCGCGCCGCGCGAACCGGTGTTGGTGATCGTGAACGTCCCGCCCGAGAGCTCGTCCGGGGCGATCTTGTTCGTGCGGGTGCGCTCGGCGACGTCGGCGATCTTGCGGGCGAGCCCGGCGAGGTTGAGGTCCCCGGCGTCGTGGACGACCGGGACGATCAGCCCGGCCGGCGAGTCGACGGCGATGCCCAGGTGCTCGGCGCCGTGGTAGGTCACCTCGCCCTTCTCGGTGTCGATCTGCGCGTTGACGGTCGGGTGCGCCTTGAGCGCCTCGACGGTGGCCAGCGCCATGAACGGCAGGAACGAGAGCCGGACGCCCTCGCGGGCCAGGAAGTCGGCCTTCGTCCGGTCGCGCAGGCGCGCGATCCGGGTGACGTCGGCCTCGACCACCGTGGTCAGCTGCGCGGAGGTCTGCAGCGACTCGACCATCCGCTTGGCGATGGTCGCCCGCCGCCGCGAGAGCTTCTGGGTGGTCCCGCGCAGGCCCGACTCGTCCGGCGCGGGCGGCCCCGAGGAACCCCGGGCCCCCGAGGCGGCCGGCTTCTGCACCTCGCCGCCGTGGATCGCGCCAGCCGCCGGAGCCGCCGGCGGGCTGGGCGTCGGCCGGGGCGTCGCCCGCGGGAGCCGCCGCGGCCTTCTCCTGCTCCTCGGCCGCGGCGACGACGTCCTGCTTGCGGATGCGTCCGCCGACCCCGGTCCCGGTCAGCGAGGACAGGTCGACGCCCCGCTCCGCGGCGAGCTTGCGCACCAGCGGGGTCACGTAGGGCGAGCCGCCCGACGAGCCCTCGCCCGTGCCGTTGCCCTGCGCCGGTCCGCCCCCGGACTCGACCGCGCCGGCGTTCGCGGGCCCGCTCGGCCCGACGTTCGACTCGGTCTCGTGGGAGACGCTGTCGTCGGCGCCGGACGCGGCCTGCGGGGTGACGGACTCCTGCGGCTCGGGCTCGGGCTCGGGCTCGGGCTCCGGCTCCGGCTCGGGCGCCGACTGGGCCTCCGGTTCCGGCTCCGGCGCGCTCCCGCCACCTGAGCTCGCGGTGTCCGCGGACGCCTCACCGATGACCGCGAGGGCCCCGCCGACCTCGACGGTGTCGTCCTCGCCGGCCTTGAGCTCGAGCACCGTGCCCGCGGTGGGCGAGGGGATCTCGGTGTCGACCTTGTCGGTGGAGACCTCGAGGAGTGGCTCGTCGACCTCCACGGTGTCGCCGACCTGCTTGAGCCAGCGGGTGATCGTGCCCTCGGTGACCGACTCGCCCAGCGCCGGCATCTCCACCGTGGTGCTCGCGCCGCCCCCGGACGAGCCGCCGGACGACGAGGCCGCGGCCGCGTGCGCCTCCCCGGTCTCACCGCCCCCCGAGGACGCCGCCGCCGCCGCGGGCGCGGGCTCCGGCTCCGATTCCGGCGGGGCCTCCTGCTGGGGCTCCGCCTCCGCCTGGCCGGCGTCGTCCGACCCCCCGCCCGAGGACTGGCCATCCGAGCCCTGGTCCCCCGAGGCCCTGGTCCCCCGAGGACTGGGCCCCCGAGGACTGGTCACCCGAAGCCTCGGACTCGTCGCCGATCACGGCGAGCTCGCCGCCGACCTCGACGGTGTCGTCCTCCTGGGCCACGATCCGCTGCAGCACGCCCGCCTGCGGCGAGGGGATCTCGGTGTCGACCTTGTCGGTGGAGACCTCGAGGAGCGGCTCGTCGACGTCGACGTGGTCGCCCTCCTGCTTCAGCCAGCGGGTGATGGTGCCCTCGGTGACGCTCTCCCCGAGGGCGGGCATCTGGACGGAGTAGGCCATCGTGCTCGGGCTCCTCGGGGTTCTCGGCGGGTGGCGGGATCAGCTGGTGCCGGCTGCGCCGGAGCCAGGATCAGGAATGGCTGTGGAGGGGCTTGCCGGCGAGAGCGAGGTGCGCCTCGCCCAGGGCCTCGTTCTGCGTGGGGTGGGCGTGGATGAGGTTGGCGACCTCCGGGGGCAGCGCCTCCCAGTTGTAGATCAGCTGTGCCTCGCCGACCTGCTCGCCCATGCGGGTGCCGATCATGTGGATGCCGACGACCGGGCTGTCGTCGGCGGTGCCGCCCTTGACCAGCTTGACCGCGCCCTGGGTCCGCAGGATCTGGGACTTGCCGTTGCCTGCGAGGTCGTAGGTCGTGGTCTGGACCTCCCCGTAGACCTCCTTGGCCTGCGCCTCGGTGAGGCCGACCGACGCCACCTCGGGCTCGCAGTAGGTGACCCGCGGGATGCCCTTCTCGTCGATGACCGGCGGGTGCAGGCCCGCGATCTCCTCGGCCACGAAGATGCCCTGCTGGAACCCGCGGTGCGCCAGCTGCAGCCCCGGCACGATGTCGCCGACCGCGTAGACGTTGCCGACCCCGGTGTGCAGGCGCTCGTCGGTGACGACGAAACCGCGGTCGAGGGTGATGCCGTTCTCCTCGTAGCCGAGGTCGGCGGTGTTCGGGCCGCGACCCACGGCCACCAGCAGCAGGTCGGCCTCGATCTGCTCGCCGTTCTCCAGGCTGATCGTCACGGCGTCCGAGGTCTGTTCGACGCCGGTGAACTTGGTGCCGATCTTGAACGCGATCTTGCGCTTGCGGAACTGGCGCTCGAGCGACTTCGAGAGGAACTCGTCCTCGTTGGGCACCAGGTGGGGCAGGGCCTCGACGATGGTGACCTCGGAGCCGAAGGACTTCCAGACGCTCGCGAACTCGACACCGATGACGCCGCCGCCGAGGACGACCACGCGGTCGGGGACGTAGTCGAGGTTGATCGCCTCCGTGGAGGTCAGCACGCGGCCGCCGAGCTCGAGTCCTGGCAGCGTCTTGGAGTACGAGCCGGAGGCCAGCACGATGTGGCGGCCCTGGTAGCGCGTGCCGTCGACCTCGACGGTGTCGGTGCCGACCAGCTTGCCCGCGCCCTCGATCAACGTGACCTTGCGGGCCTTCACCAGGCCCTGGAGTCCCTTGTAGAGCTTGCTGACCACGCCGTCCTTGTAGGAGTTGACCCCGGTCATGTCGATGCCCGACAGGGAGGTCTTCACCCCGTACTGCTCGCCCTCACGGGCGGAGTCGGCGACCTCGGCGGCGTGCAGCAGCGCCTTGGTGGGGATGCAGCCGCGGTGCAGGCAGGTGCCGCCGACCTTGTCCTTCTCCACCAGCGCGACCGACAGGCCGAGCTCGGCGGCCCGGAACGCGGCGGCGTACCCGCCCGATCCGGCACCGAGGATGATGACGTCGTACTGCTCGTCGCTCACTGCTGCTTCTCCCGCGTCGGCGTGTGGCGTGCGGTCCGGCCCGGCCGATCGTGGTGGCCGGGAATGCCCTCATCCATCCTTCCACCACGGCCGGAGCTTGGCTGCCCCCTCACCCGTCGCCCGCGAGCTCGGTCAGGAGCGCGGTGATGGTGCGGACGGGGACGCCGGTGCCGCCCTTGGGCGTGTAGCCGTGCGGGCTGCCGGTGTTGAAGGAGGGCCCGGCGATGTCGATGTGCACCCAGGGCACGCCCTCGGCGACGAACTCGCGCAGGAACACCCCGCCGACGAGCATCCCGCCGAACCGGTGGTTGGTGACGTTGGCGAGGTCCGCGACCCGCGAGTCGAGGTCGGCGCGCAGCTCGTCGGGCAGCGGCATCGCCCAGCCCCCGTCGCCCGCCGCGACCGCGTGCGCGGTGACCCGGTCGCGCAGCTCCTCGGTGCCCATCACCCCGGCGGTCCGGGCGCCCAGAGCCACCAGCTGCGCGCCGGTCAGCGTCGAGGTCTCGACGAGGTAGTCCGGGCCGTCCTCGCAGGCGCGGGCGATGGCGTCGCCGAGCACCAGACGGCCCTCGGCGTCGGTGTTGAGCACCTCGACGGTCGTCCCGCCGTACATCTTGAGGACGTCGCCGGGCCGGTAGGCGGTGCCCGAGGGCATGTTCTCGGCCATCGGCACGGTCGCGACGACCTCGACGGCGAGGCCGAGCTGCGCGGCCAGGCAGGTCGCGGCGACGACGCCCGCGGCCCCGGACATGTCCGAGGTCATGTGGTCCATGTTGGCCGCCGGCTTGATGGAGATACCGCCGGTGTCGAACGTGATGCCCTTGCCGACGAGCGCGACCTTCGCCCTGTCGCCGTGCTCCCCGTGCGCGGGCTTGTAGTGCAGGCGGACCAGGCGCGGGGGGCGGGACGAGCCGCTGCCGACGCCGAGCACGCCGCCGTAGCCACCGTCGGCCAGCGCGTCCTCGTCGAGGATCTCGACCTCGACGCCCGCGGCCTCCGCCATCTCGCGCGCGCGGGCGGCGAAGGCGTCGGGGTAGAGGTCGTTGGGCGGGGTGTTGATCAGGTCGCGGGCCGCGCACACGGCCCGGGCCACGGTGGCGGCGCGCTCGGCCACCGCGAGGTCACCGTCGGCGACCAGCCCGACGGTGGCGAGCTCGGTGGTGTCGGAGGCCGCCTTGTAGGCCGTGAACGAGTAGTCGCCGAGCAGGGTGCCCTCGACGGCGGCGGCGAGGTCGACCGCGGCCAGGGTGGTCAGCAGGCGTGCGGTGGTGCCGTGCACGGCGCGCGCGGCCGCCCCGGACGCCCGCCGGACCTGCTCGGCGAGGTCGGGGGCGCCGTCGCCGCCGGTCGGCTCCGGTCCGAGACCGACCGCGAGCAGCAGCGGCGCGGCGAGCGCCCCGCGCGTCGGCACCCGGACGGTCTCCTCGGCCTTGCCGTGCGCCCCGAGCAGGTGGAGCAGGCCGGGCAGCTCGCCGTCGAATGCGGCGGCCACGGCGTCCGCACCGACGAGGACCGGCTCGGCCGGATCGGCGTCAGGGGCGGCCGGGCGGATCCCGATCACGAGCACGTCGGCCTCGGTCCCCGCGACGTTCCCGGGGTCGACGAGCTCCAGGTCGGGGGTGCTGCTCACGGTCGGTGTCCTCCCGGACGCGTCGGCTGGCGGTGGCGATCACATGCTAGGACCCGGTGACCGCTCGCCCGGTACCGTGCCGCGGATGTCCGAACCCGTGACCAGCACCCTCGATCAGGACGCCCTGCGCCGCAGCCCCCTGCACGCCCGCCACGAGGCCCTCGGTGCCACGTTCGCGCCCTTCGGCGGGTGGGACATGCCGGTGCAGTACTCCGGCGGCGTCGTCGCCGAGCACACCGCGACCCGCGAGGCCGTGGGCCTGTTCGACGTCAGCCACCTCGGCAAGGTCCGCATCACCGGACCCGGCGCCGCCGCGCTGGTCGACCGCTGCCTGACGAACGACCTCACGCGGATCGTCCCCGGCAAGGCCCAGTACACGCTGTGCTGCGCCGCCGACGGCGGCGTCGTCGACGACCTGATCCTCTACCTGGTCGGTCCCGACGAGGTGTTCGCCGTCCCCAACGCCGCCAACTCCGCGGGCGTCGGCCGGCTGCTCGCCGAGGTCGCCCCGCCGGAGATCGCGGTCGCCGACGAGCACGAGGACCTCGTCGTCCTCGCCGTCCAGGGCCCGGCGTCGGCCGCCGTGCTCGCCGAGGCCGGGGTGCTGCCGAGCCTCGAGGATGACTCGAGCGGGGAGGGCGAGACCCTCGACTACATGTCCTTCGTGGACGTCTCCTGGGGCGAGCAGGAGATCCGGCTCTGCCGCACCGGCTACACGGGTGAGCACGGCTACGAGCTGATCGCCCCGGCCGCGGGCGCCGAGGTCCTCTGGGACGCGTTGGCGGCCGTCGTCGCGGAGAAGGGGGGCCGGCCCGCCGGGCTGGGTGCCCGCGACACGCTGCGCACCGAGGCCGGTCTGCCGCTCCACGGCCAGGACCTCGGCCCGGACATCACGCCGTTGCAGGCGCGCTGCGGGTTCGCGGTCGGTTGGAAGAAGGATGCGTTCTGGGGCCGCGACGCCCTGGTCGCCGAGCGCGAGGCGGGGCCACGCCGCCGTTCGTGGGGCCTCCGGGCCACCGGCCGCGGCGTGCCGCGCGCCCACATGGCCGTGAAGCGCGGCGACGAGGTGGTGGGGGAGACGACGTCCGGGACGTTCTCGCCGACCCTGCGGACCGGCATCGCGCTGGCGCTGCTGGACACGGCGGCCGGCCTGGGCGAGGGCGACGTCGTGTCGGTCGACGTCCGTGGCCGCGCCCTCGAGTGCGAGGTCGTCGCCCCGCCGTTCGTGGCCTCGCACGTGCGATAGCTACCGGCGGCGCGTCTCGTCGTCGAGGGCGTGCCCCACGTGGTCGTCGAGCCAGGTGTGCAGCGGGGTGAGGCGACGCCACGCCGCCGCGACGCGCTCGCGCGCCTCGGGGGTGTGCAGGGCGTCGTCGGGCGGCCAGGCGCGCCAGGCGTACAGGCCGCGGTGGCGCAGCAGATCCAGCCGGGGGTGGCCGGGGTCGACGCCGCGCGGGCGGGACGTGAGCCGGTCGCCTGCCGTCGTGAACCCCTCGGCCACCAGCGCGTCGACGAGAGCGGCCAGCTCGGTCCCGGTCCGCTCCTCGTCGACGGCCGCCCGGTAGCGCGCGATCTGCGCCGGGACCATCCGGTAGTAGCCGGACGCGGCCATCAGCCCGTCCGCCGAGACCTGGACGTAGCGCCCGCCCGCGGTCGCGGCGCACTGGACCTTGTAGGGCGTCTTGTCGGCGCTGAACCGCACGTCACGGTACGGGCGGAAGATCTTGCCGGCTCCGAACTCCGGCTCGAGGTCGGCGAGCAGGGCGAGCATCGGCGCGCGGACGTGCTCGTCGTAGGTCGCGCGGTGATCCGTCCAGTAGGCCTTGGTGTTGTCGGCCTCGAGGCCCTCGTAGTAGTCGACGACCATCTCGCCGAAGCCCGCGAACGTCATGGGCGGGCACGGTAGGTGCTCACGAGCGCGAAGCGCACCTCGTCCGGTAGGACGGCGGGTGTGGCCGGACTCGTGTACGACTCGGTGCTCGACGCCGTCGGGGCGACCCCGCTGATCCGGCTGCGCCGGGTCACCGAGGGACTCGCGCCGCGGGTGTACGTCAAGGCCGAGTGGCAGAACGCCGGCGGCAGCGTGAAGGACCGTGCCGCGCTGGCGATGATCCGCGACGCCGAGGCCCGCGGGGCGCTGCGCCCGGGCGGGGTGATCGTCGAGGGGACCTCGGGCAACACCGGCATCGGGCTGGCGATGGTCGGCGGGCACCTCGGGTACCGCACGCTGATCGTCGTCCCGGACACCACGGCCGCCGAGAAGGTCGCCGCGCTGCGCGCCTACGGCGCCGAGGTGGTCTCGACGCCGGGCGGTCTCACGCGCGAGGACCCGCGCCACGTCATGAACCTCGCGGCGCGGATCGCGGCGGAGACCCCGGACGGTTGGCTCGCCGACCAGTACGGCAACCCGGCCAACCCGCAGGCCCACCGCGACACCACGGCGCCGGAGATCTGGGAGCAGACCGGGGGCGCGGTGACCCACCTCGTCGCCGGCATCGGCACCGGCGGGACGCTCTCGGGCACGGGGTCGCGGCTCAAGGAGCTGGGTCGGGAGTCCGGGGTCACGGTGCGGGTGGTCGGCGTGGACCCGGCGACCTCGGCCTACGGCGGCGGGGACGGCAGCCCGTACTACGTCGAGGCGATCGGGCACTACCGCCACCCCGACACCGTCGACGACCCCTGGCCCGCCAACTGGGACCGCGAGGTCGCCGACGAGGTCCTGCGCGTCGACGACCGCACGACGATGCTGACCGCGCGGCGCCTGGCCCGCGAGGAGGGCCTGCTGCTCGGCGGGTCCTCGGCCACCGCCGTGGCGGGCGCCCTGCGGGTGGCCGCCGATCTCGGTCCCGACGACGTGGTCGTGGTGATCGCGCCGGACTCCGGGCGCGCCTACCTGTCGAAGTACTTCGACGACGCCTGGCTGCGCCACCTGGGCTTCCTCACCGAGCCCGACGCGCTCGTACCCGCGCCGCTGGTGGACGCGCTGACCCCCGCACCCGTGCCCGTCCTGCGGGTGTCGTGGACGGTCGGGCAGGCCCGCGAGGCACTGGTCGGCGTCACCGGACCGGCCCCGATCGCGCGCGACCGCGCGTCCGGGGCCGCGGCGCCCTCGGAGATCCTGGGTGCGGCCCGGGCGGGGGACCTCGACGGGCTGCGCGACGACGACCCGTTGCGCGCGCACCTCGGGGCGGAGCCGCCGAGCGTCGGCGCGGGGGAGGGCGTCGCGGCGGTGCTGCCGGCGCTCGCCACGGGGGTCGAGGAGGTCTGGGTGCTGCGCGACGGACACGTGGCCGGGGTGGTCACGACGGCCGCGATGAGGCGCCACCTCCGGGGTGCGAGTCGCTAGGCTGGGCGCATGAGTACGCCCTTCGCCCGTGTCCCGCACCCCGCCCCGGCGACGGCGGAGCGCGTGGCGGAGGTACTGGCCGCGCCCGGTTTCGGGAAGTTCTTCACCGACCACATGGTCACCATCGCCTGGGATGCCGCCCGTGGCTGGCACGACGCCACCGTCGGCCCGTACCAGGCGCTCTCGCTCGACCCGGCCGCCGTCGTCCTGCACTACAGCCAGACGATCTTCGAGGGGCTCAAGGCCTACCGGCACCCCGACGGCTCGATCGCCTCGTTCCGCCCGGAGGCCAACGCCGAGCGGATGGCGCGCTCGGCCGAGCGCCTCGCGATGCCGCCGCTGCCCTCGGACCTGTTCCTGGACTCGCTGCGCGAGCTGATCGCCGCCGACGCGCGGTGGGTCCCGGCCAGCGGCGGTGAGGACTCGCTCTACCTGCGCCCCTTCATGATCGGTTCCTCGAACGGCCTCGGTGTGCGGCCCAGCGAGGAGTACCTCTACCTGCTCATCGCCTCCCCGGCCGGCGCCTACTTCCCGCGCGGGCTGGCGCCCGTCAGCGTGTGGCTCTCCACCGACTACGTGCGCGCCGTCCCCGGCGGCACCGGGGAGGCCAAGTGCGGCGGCAACTACGCCGCGTCGCTCGCCGCCCAGGCCCAGGCGTCGTCGATGGGCTGCGACCAGGTGGTGTGGCTCGACGCCCTCGAGCACCGGTGGATCGAGGAGATGGGCGGGATGAACCTGTTCTTCGTCTTCACCGACTCCTCGGGCGCGGTCGAGGTCGTCACCCCGGAGCTCTCCGGCTCGCTGCTGCCCGGCGTGACCCGCCGCTCGCTGCTCGAGCTGGCCACCGAGGACGGCGCCGCCGTGGCCGAGCGCCGCATCTCGACCGACGAGGTCGAGAAGGAGGTCGCCGCGGGGCACCTCACCGAGGTGTTCGCCTGCGGGACCGCCGCGGTGATCACACCGGTGGGCACCGTCAAGCACGAGAACGGCGTCTACGACATCGGTGACGGCACGCCCGGCCCCGTGGCCCAGCGCCTGCGCGACCGGCTCACCGCCATCCAGCGTGGCGCCGTCGCCGACACCCACGGCTGGATGACGACGCTGAGCTGAGCCCGGGCGTCGTTTCGCGCGAAGGGGCCCTTCGGACGCATGGAGCGGCGAGGGGCGCCCCTCGCCGGAATCAGCCGCTCGTCGCCAGGACGCTGAGCACGGCGGTGACGGCGAGCTCGCAGCTCGCGCCGAACACGTCCCCGGACACCCCGCCGAGACGGCGGCGGGCGTGCGCCACGACCAGCACCACGACCAGGGCGGCGACGACGGCGGCCACCGGCGCGCGCCATCCCAGCAACGGTGTCGCCGCCGCCGCCAGCACGACGAGCCAGACCGCCGCCAGCCACCGCGGCTGGGTGCCGGCGACGAGCGCGCCCAGCCCGTCGGGCGACGCGGCCGGGACCCCGCGCCGCGCCGCCCAGGCGAACGCCGCCCGCCCGAGCGCGAGGGCGAGCGCGCCGCCGACGACCGGCGCGAGCACCCCCCGCTGCGCCAGCGCGCCGAGCGAGGCCGCCTGCAGGCCCAGCACGACGACCAGCCAGATCACCGCGAACGCGCCGACGCCGGGATCGCGCATGACGGCGAGGGCGCGGTCGGCGGGCCCGTGCGTGCCGAGACCGTCGGCGAGGTCGGCGAGCCCGTCGAGGTGCAGTCCCCGGGTGGCCGCCGCCCCGAGCCCGACGCCCGCGAGCCCGGCCACGAGGGCGGGCGCGCCCAGCGCCGTGAGCCCCGCCGCGACCACTCCGAGGAGGGCGCCCAGCCCGGCGCCGACCAGCGGGGCCAGCGCGATCGCCGCGCGCGCGACGTCCCGGTCGATCCGCCGGGCGCGCACGGGGACGACGGTGAACATCGAGACCGCCAGCAGGGCGCCGGCGGACCAGGATCGGGTCACGGCCCGGCGAGGGCGACCGCGGTGCGCACCAGCGACAGCGCCGCGAGTGCTCCGGTGCCCTGGCCGGCGCGCAGGGCGAGGTCGAGCAACGGGTCGAGGCCCAGCAGGTCGAGCGCGAGGGCCTGCGCGGGCTCGGTGCAGCGCGAGCCGGCGATCCACCAGGCGCGCGCCCCGGGGTGGTCGGTCTCGGCGAGCAGCGCGGCCACCGCGGTCGCCGCGCCGTCGAGGATCACCGGGGTGCGGCGGCGGGCGGCCTGGGCGAGGAACCCGGTCAGCGCGGCGAGGTCGGCGCCGCCCGCGACCCCGAGCAGGCCCACCGGGTCCCGGCCGACGCGGCGGGTCCGCCGGAGCCCGTCGCGGACCGCGGCGGCCTTCACCATCCAGGCGCGGTCGTCGACGCCGCTGCCGCGCCCGGTCACCGCGACCGGCTCGCGCCCGGTCATGGCGGCGGCGAGCACCGCGGTGGGCGTGCTCACCCCGACGGCCAGCGCCCCGGCCAGGAGCAGGTCGGCGCCGGCGTCGACCTCCTCGTCGGCGACCTCCCGCCCGGCCGCCACCGCCGCCGCGGCCTCGGTCGGGGTCAGGGCGTCCTCCTGGTCGAGGCGCCCGCTGCCCGCCCGCACGCTGCGGGCGTCGCGCGCGTGCCCGCCGTCGGGGACGGCGGCGAGCCCGACGTCGACGACGCGCACGCCCGCGCCCGCGACCTCGGCCACCGCGCACACCGGCGCCGAGCTGTCGCGCACCGCGGCGACGCGCTCGCCGGTCGCGGCGGGGTCGTCGGCCGAGACGCCGGCGGCCGCGATCCCGTGGTCGGCGGCGAAGATCACCAGCCGGGCGCGGTGCGGCTCCCGCGCCGGGCTGCGGCCCTGGCACGCGGCGAGCCACCCGGCGATCTCCCCGAGGCGTCCGTACGCCCCGCCGGGCGGTCCGGCGCCGGCCCCGTGACGAGCGGCGTCGTCGGGGGGAGCGACCGGGTCCACGATCGCGACGCTAGCGCAGCCGCAGGGGCAGCCCGGCCACGAGGAGCCAGACCTCGTCGCAGACGGCGGCGAGGGCCTGGTTGAGCGCACCGAGCTCGTCGCGGAACCGGCGGCCGGCGCTGGTCGAGGGCACCACACCGAGGCCGACCTCGGCGGACACGAGGACGAGCGGGGCGACGGTGAACGCGCCGACCGCGGTCACCAGGGCGGCGCGCGCCCGCTCCACCGAGGGGGCGTCGCGCGCCCAGCCCGCGTCGTCGAGCAGGCCCGTCACCCAGGTGGCCAGGTCGTCGACGAGCACCGGGTCGGGGCCGGCGTGGCCGTCGAGGAGGGCGGGGACGTCGACGTCCTCGACGGTGCGCCAGCCCGGCGGGCGGCGGTCGCGGTGGCGGGCGACGCGGTCGGCCCACTCCGGGTCGACGGCCGGGTCGACGCCGCGGGCGGTGGCGACGTAGAGGGCGGGGGAGCCCGCGTCGAGCAGACCCTCGGCGTGGGCGGACTTCCCCGAGCGGGTGCCGCCGAGGACGAGCGTGCGGGCGATCAGGCGACCGTGGTGCCGCGGGCCACGCGCGGGGCCGGCATGCGCAGCTTCCGGATCTGCGTGGCACGGGTGAACGCGTACCACCCGAACGACAGGGCCTTGATCTCCTCGCCGGGGAACCGGGCGCGGACCTTGCCCACGACGTAGCGGCCGAGCAGCGCGCCCTCGACCGCCATGGTCACGAGCATGACCAGGCAGACGACGCTGCCCAGGGTCTGCACGGCGGGGATCGGGACGACGACCGTGATGAAGATCAGCACCGCAAGGGGCATGAACAGGCCCATGAGGTTGCGGCGCCCGTCGACGATGTCGCGGGCGTAGGCGCGGGCCGGGCCGCGGTCGCGGGGGAGGAGCACCCGGTCGTCGCCGGCCATCATCCGCTTGCGGCGGTCGTCGGTGGCCTTGCGCCGGTCCTCCTTGTTGCCGCGCAGCGCCTTGGCGCGCTTGATCGCCTCGCGCTGGGTCTTCGGGGCGGGGGCGACCGGACCGCGCTTCTTGCCCTCGGCCTGGCGGCGCGAGGGGGTGGGGCGCCCCTTGCCCGTGGTCTGGGCGCGTCCTTCGCCGCCCACGGTGACGACCTCCCGGCCGCCGTCGGTCTCGTCGGCGGGGGTCGTCTCGGTCCCGTTGGAGGACCCGCGGCGCAGGAAGTTCACGCGACCAGGATAGGGCAGTCCACGCCGCACGGAGTCCGACCGGAGCGGCGAACGCCCCGTACGGTTCCCGGCCATGCGAGTCCTGTTCGCGCCCGACTCCTTCGGTGGCACCCTGACCGCGGCCGGGGCGGCCGAGGCGATGGCCGAGGGCTGGGCCCGTGCCGTGCCCGGGGACGCCCTCGTGCGCCTCCCGCTGGCCGACGGCGGCACCGGTTTCGTCGAGGTGCTGCACACCGCCCGCGGCGGCACCCTCCACCGCGTCGCCGTCACCGGACCGGACGGGCGGCCCACCGAGGCCGTGTGGCTCGCCCTCGACGACACCGCCTACCTCGAGTCGGCGTCGGCCTGCGGCCTGCACCTCGTCGGCGAGCGCACCCCGGCCGGTGCGGCCGCCGCGACCAGCCGCGGGGTGGGCGAGATGATCGCGGACGCCGCCCGCGCCGGCCTCGGGCGGATCGTCGTCGGCCTCGGCGGCTCGGCCTGCACCGACGGCGGCGCCGGGATGCTCGCGGCGCTGGGGGCGCCGCCGCGCGACGCCGCGGGCGTCGAGCTCGCCGACGGTGGCGCGGCGCTGGCCGACGTGGCCTCGGTCGACGAGCTGGACACCGCGCGGGCGGTGCTGCGCGACGCCGAGCTCGTCGTGGCCGCCGACGTCGACCACCCCCTGACCGGCGAGCAGGGCGCCGCCCGGGTGTTCGGGCCGCAGAAGGGCGCCGACGAGGAGACCGTCGCGGCCCTGGACGCGGCGCTGACGCGGTGGGGCGCGGTGCTCGGGGCGGCGTGCGGGCGCCCGGAGCTGCCCGACGAGGTGGGCGCGGGCGCGGCGGGCGGGCTCGGCGCCGCTCTCGCCGCGCTGGGGGCGCGCCGCGTCGGGGGCGGCGAGCTGGTCCGGGACGTCGCCGGCCTCGACGCGGCGCTCGCGAGCGCCGACCTGGTCGTGACCGGCGAGGGGCGCCTCGACCCGCAGTCGCTGCACGGCAAGCTCGTCTCGGTGGTCGCCGCGCGGGCCCGCGAGCGCGGGGTGCCGTGCATCGCGCTGGCCGGTCAGATCGACCTCAGTGGCGGCGAGGCCCTCGAGGCCGGCATCGACGGCGCGTACTCCGTCGCCGCCGACGCCGGCTCCGTCGAGGCGGCCCTGGCCGAGCCGGCCGCGCGGCTCACCGATCTCGCGGCGGGTGTGGCGCTGCGCTGGGGCGCACGACCCGCGTGAGCCCGCCCACCCCGTGCGCACTCGGGTGAGCACCCCCGTCCGGTGTGCGACGATGGAGACCGGCCGCGGACCCGGGTCCGCCGAGGGAACACCCCGGACCACGGCCGACGTTGTGCCGTGAGAGGCAAGGCAAGCGTCCGTCCCGGGAGCTCAAGGGAGAACCATGACCGTCGAGAACCCCGCCGCCCCGACCGCTGAGACCGCGGCGCACGGCGTCGAGCTGACCGACTCCGCGGCCGGGAAGGCCAAGGCCCTCCTCGACCAGGAGGGTCGCAACGACATGTCGCTGCGCATCGCCGTCCAGCCCGGTGGCTGCGCGGGTCTGAAGTACCAGCTCTTCTTCGACGACCGCTCGCTCGACGGCGACCTCAACGTCGACTTCAACGGTCTCACCGTCGCGGTCGACCGCATGAGCGCGCCGTACCTGCAGGGCGCGGTGATCGACTTCGTCGACACCATCGAGAAGCAGGGCTTCACCATCGACAACCCGAACGCCGGCGGTTCCTGCGCCTGCGGCGACAGCTTCAACTGACGCCGACAGCACACGGGCCCCGAACCTCCTCCGAGAGGTTCGGGGCCCGTTTGTCGCGCCAAGCCGATGCGACGGCGCGCTCCGGTGGTCCAGCTACAGCCCTTCCACCTCGGCGGCGACCCGCTCGCGCAGGTTCTCCGGCGGCTGGGCGCCGAGCTGGGCGACGACGTGGGACGCGGCGACCGAGCCGATGCGCCCGCTGGTGGCGATGCCGAGCCCGCGGGTCCATCCGTAGAGGAAGCCGCCGGCGTAGGCGTCGCCGGCGCCGGTGGTGTCGACGAGCTCGTCGGCCGGGCGCGCCTCGATCTGCTCGACCGTGCCGCCCTCGGCGTACACCGTGGAGCCCTTCGCTCCGTGGGTGACGGCCACGACCTCGCAGTTGCCGCCGTTGCCGCGCAGCAGCGACTCGACGGAGTCGTCGCCGAGCAGGGCCGCGATCTCGTCCTCGTCGGCGATCAGGATCTCGACGTTCTCGCGGGTCAGCTCGCGGAAGTACTCGCGGTGACGCTCCACGCACCCGGCGTCGGAGAGCGTCAGGGCCACCCGCGCCTCGCTCTTGGCCGTCGCGTCGATGATCTTGCCGATGGTGCGGCGCGCGTGCTCGGTGTCCGCGAGGTAGCCCTCGATGAGGCTGACCGTCGAGCCCGCGACGTCGTCCCTTCCGATGTCGTCGGGTCCCAGCGCGGTGCAGGCGCCCAGGAAGGTGCTCATCGTGCGCTCGCCGTCGGGGGTGACCATGACGAGGCAGCGCGCGGTCGCCGGGCTCCCGGAGAGGGCCGGCGTGGTGAACGCGACACCGTGGGCGCGGATCGAGTCGGTGAACGAGCCACCCAGGCGATCGTCGGAGACCTTGCCGATGTAGCCCGCGTCGGCGCCGAGGACGGCGGCGATCGCGATGCTGTTGGCGACGCTGCCGCCCGAGCGCTCGGTGGTGTCGTTCGCCTCCGCGTAGAGCTTCTCGGCCTGGGACTCGTCGATGAGGGTCATGCCCCCCTTCGGCAGCTCGTGAGAGCGGATGGTGTCGTCGTCGGTGCGGAAGAGCACGTCGACGATCGCGTTGCCGATGCCCAGTACGTCCATGGATGCCTCTCGGAGCCGGTACGTCCTTCGAACCAATCCGCGACGTTAGGTGATGCGACGCCGCGCCGCCTGCGGATGGTTGCGTCCGGCACGTTCACGCATAGACGGGGTACTGCGGCTCCGGGATCTCGGGGCGGACGCGCTCCTCGACGAAGATGCCGTGCCAGAGCATGAACACCAGCAGCGTCCAGATGCGGCGTGAGTGGTCCACCGGACCTGCGCGGTGCTCGTCGATCAGGCGCAGGATCGCGGCCTTGTCCAGGATCGCGTCGGTCTGCGACTCACGGACGATGGTGCGTGCCCAGTCGAGCATGTCGTGGGCCAGCCAGTGCCGGATCGGGACCGGGAACCCGAGCTTGCGCCGGTTCAGGACGTGCGGCGGCACGATGTCGGCGATCGCGCGGCGCAGCGCGTACTTCGTCGTGCCGTGCGCGAGCTTCTGGTCGGTCGGCAGCTGTGAGGCGACCTCGAAGACCTCGCGGTCGAGGAACGGCACGCGCAGCTCGAGGGAGTTGGCCATGGTCATCTTGTCGGCCTTGACGAGGATGTCGCCGCGCAGCCACGTGAAGAGGTCGACGTGCTGCATGCGCGCCACCGGGTCCCAGCTGCCCGAGTCGGCGTAGATGGGCGCGGTGACGTCCACGTGCGAGAGCTCGGGGTCGTGGCCGCGGAGCACGGCGTCGAGCTGGTCGTTGCGGAAGATCCGGGCGTTGCCGTAGTAGCGCTGCTCGAGGGGCAGCGAGCCGCGGCGCAGCAGGTCCTTGCCCCGCATGCCCTCGGGGAGCTTCGCCGACAGCGCGCCGGCGAGGGAGCGGACCGCGCCGGGCAGGCGCTCGAACGGCGCGAGGGACAGCGGCTCCCTGTAGATCGTGTAGCCGCCGAAGAGCTCGTCGGCGCCCTCCCCGGAGAGCACGACCTTGACGTGCTTGCGCGCCTCGCGGGCCACGAACCACAGCGGCACGAGAGCGGGATCGGCCACCGGGTCGTCGAGGTACCACACGATCAGCGGCAGGACGTCCATCATCTCCTGCGCGGTCACCGTGCGGACCACGTGGCGCACGCCGATCGCCTCGGCCGACTCGCGGGCCACGTCGACCTCGGAGTACCCGGGCCGCTCGAACCCCGTGGTGAAGGTGATCAGGTTCGGGTTGTGCTCCCGGGCGAGCGCGGCGATGACGGTGGAGTCGACGCCTCCCGAGAGGAACGCCCCCACCGTGACGTCGGCGCGCATGTGCTTGGCCACCGAGTCGCGGAGCACCTCGGTGATCTCCGCGTGGACGCGGGTCTCGTCGTCGATCGGACTCGCGTCGAAGCGCGGTGTGAAGTAGCGCCGCACGCTGATCGGCTCGCCGGGGGACACGGTGAACGAGGTGCCCGACTCCAGGCGGCGGATCGCGCGGTGCAGCGTCAGCGGCTCCGGCACGTACTGCAGCTGCAGGTAGTGCTGCAGCGCCGTCGGGTCCGGCGCGGGGGTGCGCTCGCCGAGCCGGTGGGCGAGCTGGAGCAGGCTCTTCTTCTCGCTGGCGAAGGCGACGCCGTGCGGGCCCGCGGAGAAGAACAGCGGCTTGATGCCGAACGGGTCGCGGGCGCCGAACAGCACCCGGTCGACGCGTGTCCCAGATGAGGAAGGCGAACATGCCGCGCAACCGGGGGACGGCGTCGGCGCCCCACACGCTGTAGGCGGCGACGATGGCCTCGGTGTCGCCCTCGGTGGCGAAGGTGATCCCGTGCCTCTCGGCCAGCTCCGCGCGCAGCTCGAGGTAGTTGTAGATCTCGCCGTTGAAGACGATGCGGTACCGGCCCTCGGGGTCGCCGGTCGAGCTCCGCTGCGCGGCGTCCCCGGGGAACGACAGGGGCTGGTGCGAGCCCTCGACATCGATGATCGACAGGCGGTTGAAGCCGAACACCACGTCGTCGTCGTGCCAGACGCCCGATTCGTCGGGTCCGCGGTGGCGCATGCACGCCAAGGACGCACGGAGCGGCTCGGCCCGCAGCGAGGCCTCGCCGCCGGGCGTGATCAATCCCATCAGGCCGCACACGCGTCCGCTGACACCTTCCTCCGGGGTCGTCGCCCCCGGGTTCGGGGCCCGAGGGCGCCGATCCAGTATGCCGCGCACCGGATCGTCGACGCGGCACCCCGGGGACCTGCGCGCGCCCCTCCGACAGCGCGTAGTGGCTGGCTCGGATAGTCTCCGCACCGACGACGGTTCCCGGGCCGACCGGGCTGTCCGCACCACCTCCGGGCCCCGGGTCCGGGGACCTCAGGAGCGGACGGGACCGCGCTAGAGGAGGGCAGCGAGCAGTGCGCCGAGAAGGGATCCCGTCGGGGAGCCGTCCCCGTCCTGCCGGCCGTGGCCGCCGCGCCCTGGGCCTGGCCGGGATCGCCGTCGCGGTCGCCGTGATGACCTCCGGGTGCTCCGTCGACGAGGTGCTGCGCTTCGGCTGGCCGGTCGGTGTCACGCCCGAGGCCGAGCAGATGCGCACGCTCTGGACGTGGGCCGCCGTCGCGGCGCTGATCGTCGGCGCCATCGTCTGGGGCCTCACCGCCTGGACCGTCGCGTTCCACCGCAAGCGCGCCGGCGAGTCCGACCTGCCGCGCCAGTTCCAGTACAACCTCCCGCTGGAGCTCGTGCTCACCGTCGTCCCGTTGATCATCGTCGCGGTGCTCTTCTACTTCACCGTGGTCGTCCAGAACGTGGTCGACCGCGACGCGGCGGGCGACGAGCTCAAGGTCGAGGTCACCGGCTTCCAGTGGAACTGGGAGTTCGCCTACCCCGAGTCGCGCCAGCCCAACGGTCTCCCGATCGCCACCGTCGGCACCTCGAGCTCGGTCCCGATCCTGGTCCTGCCGACCGACCGGCCGATCGCGTTCACCCAGCACTCCGAGGACGTCATCCACTCGTTCTGGGTCCCGGAGTTCCTCTTCAAGCGCGACGTGTTCCCGGAACCGGAGAAGAACGACCAGAAGAGCACCTGGGTCATCGAGCGGATCGAGCGTCCGGGCGCCTTCGTAGGCCGCTGCGCGGAGTTCTGCGGCGCCTACCACTCGCAGATGAACTTCGAGGTCCGCGCCGTGCCACCGGACCTGTTCGAGCGGTTCATGCAGCTGCGCTCCCAGATCAACCCGCAGACCGGTCAGGGCTTCACCACGTCCGACGCGCTCGCGGCGATGAACTGCGGTGAGCTCTGCAACCCGTCCTCGGTGACCACCCAGGCGCCCGACACCGATCCGACGGCCCGCCAGGCCTTCAAGTGATCATGCCCATCCGTCCCGGACCGTCGAGAGCGAGAACCCGGTGAAGGTCGAATCCCGCATCTTCGAGATCCTCACGGTCTTCTGCTTCGTCTGCGCGATCGTGTACGGCATCCTCTCCGGTGAGGAGGTCGGCATCGTCGGGCTGACCCTGACCGGGGGCCTCACCCTCATCGTGGGCACCTACTTCCGCTTCGTCGCCCGACGTCTCGAGGAGCGCCCCGAGGACAACCCGGAGGCCGAGGTCTCCGACGGCGCCGGCGACGTGGGCTTCTTCAGCCCCCAGAGCTACTGGCCGATCGCCGTGGCCGGCGGCACCGCCCTCACCGGCTTCGGGCTCGCCCTCTACCAGTGGTGGCTCATCGTCTTCGGCGGCGTCTGCCTGATCATCGCCATCTGCGGCCTCGTCTTCGAGTACCACGCCGGCCCCGAGGCCCACTGAGAGAGCTCGCTCCGCTCGCACAACGGCCCCTGCCCCGCACGAGCGGGGGAGGGGCCGTTCTGCGTCCGGTGGGGCCCTGCCGGTCGGTGACTCTCATGGGGTCACGTGCGCGCGGGGCCGGAGCCGGGGCTGGACCCGGTGGACGGGTGCGGGTAGGTGGAGCGGGGGGCGGGGAGCCACGGGCCCGGAACGACGAACGGGGCGGGAGCGCTGGTGCGCTCCCGCCCCGTTCGGCGTCGTGGAGTCGGCTCAGTCCCGGATGTCGCGGGGGCGGCCCGCGTCCGGGCGACCGGCGAGCTCACGGGTCTCGCCGGGTTCGACCTGCATCGGGTCGGCGCCGCCGTGGCCACCGGCGAGGTCATCCTGCTCCTCGGCCGGGTCGGGACGGAACCAGCCGCCCTTGAGCGGCGTGCCCGCGGAGCCCAGGTCGTTCATCCTCTTGGGCACCTTGGCGCCCTGGTAGGCCAGCGGCACGGGGTGGCCGTGGTCGTCGACGCCACCGAGGGGCTGGTGCACCTCGACGAACTCACCGTGCGGCAGCCGCTTGATGTGCCCGGTCTCGATGCCGTGCTCGAGCACCTGGCGGTCGGAGCGCTGCAGCCCCAGGCAGATCCGGTAGGTCACGACGTAGACCAGCGGGGGGAGGAGGAGCAGGCCGAGGCGCCCGATCCAGGTCATCACGTTCAGGGAGATGTCGAACGTGTAGCCGATGATGTCGTTGCCGCACGCCACGACCAGCCAGAAGTAGAACGTCATGGCCATCACGCCGGTGGCGGTGCGGACCGGGACGTCGCGCGGACGCTGCAGGAGGTTGTGGTGCGCGTCGTCACCGGTCAGCTTGCGCTCGATGAGCGGGTACGCCGCGAGCAGCGTGGTCAGGATGCCCATGCCGATGACGGCCGGGAAGAAGATCGCCGGGATCGTGTAGGTCCCGAACAGGTACATCTCCCATGACGGCCACAGGCGGACCGCACCGTCGAACACGGCCATGTAGAAGTCGGGCTGCGACCCGGCCGAGACCATCGTCGGGTCGTAGGGCCCGAGCTTCCAGATCGGGTTGATCTGGAACAGGCCCGACATGATCGCCATCGCGCCGACCGACACGACCATGAAGCCGCCGGCCTTGGTGGCGAACGTCGGCAGGATCCGGACACCGACCACGTTGCGCTCGGTGCGGCCGGGGCCGGGGAACTGGGTGTGCTTCTGGAACCACACCAGCGCGACGTGGACCGCGATGACCGCGGTGATGATCCCGGGCAGCAGGAACACGTGGACGATGTAGAGGCGCGGGATGATGATGTCGCCGGGGAACTCCCCGCCGAGGATCGCCCAGTGCAGCCACGAGCCGATCACCGGGATCGACAGCAGGATCGCCGAGAGGCCGGTGCGCAGCCCGGTTCCCGAGAGCAGGTCGTCGGGCAGCGAGTAGCCGATGAAGCCCTCGATCATGCCGGTGAGCAGCAGGACGACGCCGAGGATCCAGTTGGTCTCGCGCGGGCGGCGGAACGCTCCGGTGAAGAAGGTCCGCATCATGTGCGCGATCATCGCGGCGACGAACAGCAGCGCGGCCCAGTGGTGCACCTGGCGGATGAACAGCCCGCCCCGCACGTCGAGGGAGATGCCGACGGTCGACTCGTAGGCCTTGGTGACGGTGACGCCGCGCAGGCCCGGGAAGGTGCCCTCGTAGGTGGTCTCGGCCATCGAGGGGTCGTAGAACACCGCCAGCCAGGTGCCCGAGAGGAGCAGCACGATGAAGCTGTACATCGCGATCTCGCCGAGCATGAACGACCAGTGCGTCGGGAAGACCTTGTTGATCTGACGCCGGATCCCGCCCGCCGGGTGGATGCGGCTGTCGACCTCGTCGGCGGCCGTGCCGGCGAGCTTCATCGCCAGGCCGCCGCCCGTGCGGGTGGGTGTGGTGATCGAACTCATGAGCTTCGCTCCCAGAACGCCGGACCCACCGGTTCGATGAAGTCGCTGCGTGCGTACAGGTACCCCTGATCGTCCACCGTGATGGGCAGTTGCGCCAGCGGACGGGTCGCGGGGCCGAAGACCGGCTTGGCGTACTCGTTGGCCTGGAACTGCGACTGGTGGCAGGGGCAGAGAATGCGGTTGGTCTGGTCCTCGTACAGCGAGGTCGGGCAGCCCATGTGGCTGCAGATCTTGGAGTACGCGAACAACGTGCCGTAGTTGAAGTCCTCCTGGCCCGCGCGCTTGATGACCGGGATGTTGGGGCGCAGGTGGATCAGCATCACCGGCGAGTCGGAGGAGCGCAGGACCTCGGCGAGGCGCTCCGGGTCGCTGCGGTCGGACTCGCGGAACGGGTAGACCGTCTCGATCGCGCCCGGCTCGAGGTCGCCCGCCCGCACGAGGACGACGTCCTCGGGGACGCCGGTGTTGCGGCGCATGTAGACGCGCTCGCCGTTCGTCGACTTCCACTCGGTGACCAGCAGCGCCGAGTCGGGGCCTTCCTTCCAGGGGTTCTTGACCAGACCGCCGAAGGCGGCGACGACCACCCCGAGACCCAGGACGCCACCGGCGGCCCCGAGCGAGCGGTAGATCAGCTTGCGGCGGGCGATCCCGCTCTGCTGCCCGGTCTGGACCAGGCGCGCGGCCGCCGTGCGGCGGTCGACCTCGCTGGACGGCCCGTCGTGGCGCTGCTGGATGGTGAGGTCCTCGGGGAGGAACTTCTTCGAGTAGGCGATGACGCCCATCCCGACGGCGAGGACCGAGAGGCCGAACGTGAACCCGATGATCGGGGTGTAGAGGGCGTAGAGCTGCGCGCCCTCCTCGTCGACGGGCACGAACTCCCACGGCCAGAAGATGAACGCCGCGAGGAACGCCACCCCCGAGACCGCCGCGGTGATGAACCACCCGGCGACCTGGCGCTCGGCGCGCTTCTCCGCGCGCGTGCCCGGCACGGGGAAGCGCTCCCGCGAGGAGACGACCTCGATGTCGTCGATGCGGTTGCCCAGACGCACCAGGTCGTCGGTGCTCATCTCGGCGAGCTCGGAGTCGGAGGGGATGCGCACCTCGTCGTGCTGGCCGGACGAGGCGTGCGAGCCGGATTCGGGGGGTGCGCTCACTGTCGGGATCCGATCCACAAGGAGATTCCGATGAGGGCGGCGAGGCCGACGAAGAACGCGACGAGGCCCTCGGGCACCGGGCCGAAGCCGCCGAGCCCGTTGCCGCCGGGGTTCGCGCCGGTGCCTTCCGCGGACTTGATGTAGCCGATGATGTCCCGCTTCTCCTCCGGGGAGAGCTGGGAGTCGGCGAACGTCGGCATGTTCGCCGGGCCGGAGAGCATCGCGGCGTAGATCTGGTCCTCGCTGGCCGGGTCGAGGACGGGCGCGAACTTGCCCTGCGAGAGGGCGCCGCCGCGGCCGGTGAAGTTGTGGCAGGAGGCGCAGTTGAGGCGGAACAGCTCGCCGCCGCGGCCGGTCTCCTCGCCGCGCAGGGCCTCGCCACCCTCTTCCGGTCGCTGCGGGCCGCCGCCGTTGGCCTGCACGAACGCGCCCAGGGCGTCGGTCTCGGCCTCGTCGAAGCGCGCGGGGCCGCGGTAGGCCGCCGCCCCCTGCGACGCGAGCGGCATCCGGCCGGTGGAGACCTGGTAGTAGACCGAGGCCTCGCCGACCCCGATCAGGCTCGGACCGCGTCCCACCACACCCTGCAGGTTGGATCCGTGGCAGGTGATGCACGAGTTGTCGTAGAGCTGCTGGCCCTCGCGCACGATGGCGGGGTCGGCCGCGAGCGCGGGGGACGGGTCCGGGGTGAACACGGTGTAGAGCCCGCCGACCGCGAGCAGCGCCACGCCCAGGGCGAGGAACCCCGCCAGGCGGCGTCGCATCTTCGTCCCGCGCCGGACCCTCGCGGTCGACCGGGCCTTCTCGTGACTCATCGGGTGCCCAACCTCGAGCTCTCCTCGTCCGTGGTCCTCATCAGAGGCCGTCCTGCGCGGGTGGTGGTCAGCGAACGAAGTAGATGACCGCGAACAGGCCGATCCAGACCACGTCCACGAAGTGCCAGTAGTACGAGACGACGATGGCCGCGGTGGCCTGGGCCGGGGTGAACCGACTCAGGAAGGTGCGGCTGATCAACAGGATGAAGGCGAGCAGGCCGCCCGTGACGTGCAGCGCGTGGAAGCCGGTCGTGATGTAGAAGACCGACCCGTAGGAGCTGCTGGCGATGGTGGTGGCGTGCTCGGTGACCAGCGTGTGGTACTCGTTCACCTGCCCGAGCACGAAGATCGTGCCCATCACCAGCGTCACCGCGTACCACCGGCGCAGGCCGAACACGTCGCCCCGCTCGGCGGCGAACACCCCGTACTGGCACGTGAACGACGACGCCACGAGGATGATCGTGTTCACCAGCGCGTAGGGCACGTCGAGCTCGGTGGGGAACGGCGGCCACTCCTCCGCGTTGGCGCGCGCCACGAAGTACATGGCGAACAGCCCGGCGAAGAACATCAGCTCGCTGGAGAGCCAGATGATCGTCCCCACGCTCACGACGTTCGGCCGGTTGAGGGAGTGAATCCTCGCGCTGAAGGAAGGCGCCGGCGCACCCTGAGCGGTCGTCACGCGGGTCATGATGACACCTCGGGCCGACACGAGCCCGTCGGGGCGAGACTCGATGTGGCCGGGTGCGGACCGGCGCCGACCTGCACCGCCTCTCACCTGCGGGTTCTCCTACCGGCCGTCGTACGTCGTGTCGTAGTCGACGGCCGACCGAGTCGTCCCCGTGATCGGATCGGCCGTTACCATGCGGCCTCATGAGCACCCCCCGCCCGACGCTCACGGTCGTGGTGCTGAGCCACCGTCCCGAGGTGCGCGAGGCCATCTCCGGCGCGGTCGGCAGGCGACCCGCGCCGGATTTCCCGCGGCTGCGCTTCGTCGAGGCGGCCACGGTGGCCGAGGTGCTCGGGCTCGCCGACGCGGGCGAGCTCGACCTCGCGGTGCTCGACGGCGAGGCCCAGCCCACCGGCGGGATGGGCGTGTGCCGGCAGCTCAAGAACGAGAGCGACGACCCGCCCCCGGTGATCGTCGTCGTGCGCCGTCGCGACGACCAGTGGCTCGCCACGTGGTCGCAGGCAGACGCCGTCCTCGTCCAGCCCCTCGACCCCGTCACCGCCGCCGAGACGGTCGCCGCCGTGCTGAGGGAGCGGACGCTGCCCGCGGTCCGCGGGTGAGCGCGCCGGGCCCCACCTGGAAGGAGCTGCTCGCGCGGTTGATCGCCGGGCAGGACCTGGGCGCCGAGGACACCGCGTGGGCGATGGACCAGATCATGTCCGGGGAGGCGAGCCCGGCCCGGATCGCCGCGTTCGTCGTGGCGCTGCGGGCCAAGGGCGAGACGGCGCCCGAGGTCGCGGGGCTGGCCGCGACGATGCTCGCCCACTCCCGGCCGGTGACCGTCGCGGGTCCGGTCGTGGACATCGTCGGGACCGGCGGCGACCAGGCCCACACCGTGAACATCTCGACGATGGCCGCCGTGGTGATGGCCGCGGCCGGCGCGCGCGTGGTCAAGCACGGCGGGCGCGCGGCGTCGTCGCAGTCGGGGTCGGTGGACGTCCTCGAGGCGCTCGGCGTGCCGGTCGACCTCGGACCCGAGGCCGTGGCCCGCTGCGTCGACGAGGTCGGCATCGGGTTCTGCTTCGCCCAGGTGTTCCACCCCGCGATGCGCCACGCCGGGCCGGTGCGCGGCGAGCTCGGGGTGCCGACGGCGTTCAACCTGCTCGGCCCGCTGACCAACCCCGCGCGCCCGGCGGCCGCCCTCATCGGGTGCGCCGACCGGCGCTTCGCCCCGATCCTCGCCGGGGTGCTCGCCGGGCGCGGGGACCGGGCGCTGGTGGTCCGCGGCGACGACGGCCTCGACGAGATCACCACGACGACCACGACGACGGTCTGGCGCGCCGGATCCGGCGGGGTGACGACCGAGACGCTCGACCCCGCCGCCCTCGGGATCCCCGCCTCGCTGGCCGGCGACCTGCGCGGCGGCGACGCCGCCCACAACGCCGCGGTGGCCCGCGCGGTGTTCGCCGGCGACGCCGGACCGGTGCGCGAGGCGGTCCTGCTCAACGCCGGCGCGGCGCTGGCCGCGCACGCCGAGGCGGTCACCGGGTCGGTGCGTGACCTGCACGAGGCGGTCGCCGAGGGCCGCGACCGCGCCGCCCGGGCCGTCGACTCGGGTGCCGCCGCGGCACTGCTCGACCGCTGGGCGACGGTCGCCGCGGCCGTGCGCTGATCAGTCCTCGTCGGGTCGCGGGGCCTCGTCGGGGTCGTCCTGGGGCTCCGGTCGGGGCGCCCGCGCCGGCCGGACGCGCACGACGCCGCTCTCGAGGTCGAGACCGACGATGCGCCCGCGCTCGCCGCCGCCGTCGGACTCGTCGACGCCCTCGATCGAGGGTCCCCGGAAGATGCCGCCGAATGCCGTCATGGTCGGTGAGCCTACGGGGCGCGGGCTCAGTCCAGGCCGACAGCGAAGGCGCTGCCTCGTCGCTCGCGGAGTAGGAGCGGAACGCGATGTGGGTGGACGTCGCACGGACGCCGTCGACGCGGCTGAGGTGCCCGGCGATGACGTCGGCCAGCTGCTCGTGCTCACGGACCCGCACCATCGCGACGAGGTCGACGTCGCCCGCGCAGGAGTACACCTCGGCGACGCCCTCGAGGTCGGCGATGGCCTGCGCGGTCTCCGGGATGCGATCGGCGTCGGCGTGCACCAGGACGATGGCCGTGATCACTGCGGTCTCCCGTCGGTGGCGCGCGCGGTCTGCGGCGGAGTGTAGGACTCGTCCCGGGCGCTGCGGGCGCGGGCGACCCAGTCCGCCCACGCCCCGGCGCCGGACGCGGGCATCGTCCACGGCGTGGTCGTGCGCACCATCCGGGTGCCCGGGCGCTCCAGCCAGCGGGTGACGACGGCGACCTCCTCGGGCGGCGCCCCGCACAGCGGCCCGGCGCCCGGCCGGACGGTCTCGGCCGTCGCGACCAGCGCGTCGACCACCGGCATCGGCGGTACCCCGCGGCGCGCCCGGCCGGCGGCGGCGAGACGCCCGTGGCGGACGACGGCGAGGTCCCAGCCGCGCTCGCCGTCGGGGCGTGCGGCGATCATCTCCGGGGCTGCGGCCACCGCGGAGAGCCGCTGCACCCGTCCCAGGGCGGTGGCGAGGTCGGCCAGGCGGTCGCGGTGGGTGGCCGCGTCCTCGAAACGCCGGCCGGCAGCGAGTTCCGCCACCGTCGCCGAGAGCACCCGCAGACCTGCGTCGTCGACCCCGCGGACCAGGGCGCGGGCGTCCTCCACGACCGGCCGGTAGGTCTCCACGTCCACGTGCCCGGCACAGGGGGCGGCACAACGTCGCATCTCGTGCAGGGCGCAGGGCGTCCCCGAGGCACCGCGGGCCGGGATCCGCTGCGTGCACGGGCGCAGCGGCACCGCGTCCTGCATCGTCTCCACGGCCCGCACCGCGTCCGGTCGACGCCCGAACGGCCCCAGCGCGTCGGCGCGGGGCGTGCGCACCACCGACAGCCGCGGGAAGGGTTCGTCGGTCAGCGTCACCCACCAGCCCCGGTGCGGGTAGCGGGAGCGGCGGTTGTAGCGCGGGGCGTGGCCGGCGAGCAGGCGCAGCTCGCGGACCTCGGCCTCGAGGGCGTGGGCGCACACGACCCAGTCGACGCGCTCGGCGAGGCCCACCATCTCCTTCATGCGGGCCCGCTTGTCGCCGCCGCTGAAGTACGAGCGCACGCGCCGGCGCAGGTCGCCGCTGGTGCCGACGTAGAGGACCTCGTCGCCGGGCCCACGGAACAGGTACACCCCGGGGGCGTGCGGCACGGCGTCGGCCAGGTGGCGCTTGGCCCGCTGGGCCGGGCTGACCTCGACCTGCAGGGCGAGCAGGTCCTCCAGCGTCGAGACCCCGCGCGTCCCGACCCGCTCCAGCAGGCCGTGCAGCACGTCGACGGTGGCGCGGGCGTCGGCGAGGGCGCGGTGGTTGGGCGTGGTCCTCGCGTGGAACAGCCGGGCCAGCGCCGACAGCCGGCACGACGGAGCCTCGTCGCGCGTGAGCACCCGGCGCCCGAGCCGCGCCGTGCACACCACCGCGGGGCGGGGCCAGGACGGGCCGTGGCGCCGGCACGCGGCACGCAGGTGGCCGACGTCGAAGGGCGCGTTGTGGGCGACCACGACCGCGCCCTCGCAGAACTCGATCAGGCTCGGCAGCACGCGGGGCAGGCGCGGGGCGTCGCGCACCATCGCCGTGGTGATCCCGGTGAGCGACACGATCTGCGGCGGCACCGCGACCCCGGGGTCGACCAGGGTCGGCGAACTCGCCCACGACCTCCCCGCCGCGGACCTTGACCGCGCCGATCTCGGTGATGGCGTCGGAGTCCGGCGGGCCGCCGGTGGTCTCGAGGTCGACCACCACGAACGTCACCGCGGCGAGCGGGGTGCCGAGCTCGCCGAACGAGAGCTGCGGGTCCGGTCCGGTCACCGGACGGGCGTGGGTGTCCATCGGGGCGGGACGGTAGGGCGGGGGACCGACAGAGCCCGGGCCGTGCGTGTCCCCTCGGGGACCACACCCGGCCGATAGCCTGGCGTGATGGACGGCGGGACGGTCGAGGAGGCGCCGGCGCCCGGTGTGGCGGACGCCGACACGCCGGACAGTCCCGAGACGTCCGACGAGGTCGAGCACGTCCCGGCGGAGGACGCGGCGGACCTGGATGACGCCGAGGCCGCCGAAGCCGCCGAAGCTGCGGAGGCCGCCGAGCGCGCCCGGGTGCGTGGCGCCCTGCTCGAGCGCGCACCCGAGGCGGTGCGCGCCAAGGTCGCCGAGCTGACCGCCGTCGCCGTGGGGCGCCTGCCGGTCACCGAGCTCCCCCCGCCGGTGCGGGTCGTGGCGCGCTTCGCGCCGGCCAAGCGCGCGAAGGCGGGTGCGGGGCCGATGCTCGTCGCGGTCGGGAGCACCGACGGGTTCGCCGACCGCATCGTCGAGTGGTGGACCGAGGAGCGCCCCGACGACTGGCACCCCGAGCTCGCCGACCCGTTGCACGCCGCGGCCGTCGCGGTCCTCGAGGGGCGCGACGAGGGGTCGACGCTGGTCCGCGGGGTGGGGGAGCGGGCCGAGGCCGGACGGGCGCGCGCCGATCGCGACGCCGCCCTGGTCCGCGCCGAGAAGTTCGAGGCCGACGCCCGGCGGCTGGCCGCCGAGCGGGACGAGGCGCGCGCCGCCACGGAGCGCGCCGCGGAGGAGAGCCGCGACGAGATCACCAAGCTGCGCGCCCGCCTGCGCGAGCAGGGCGTGCGGGTGCGCAGGGCCGAGGACGAGGCGGCGGAGCTGCGGGCCGCACTGGAGGCGGGGGAGGGCGGGCTGCGGCGCGAGCTCGAGGAGGCGCTCCGCGAGCGTGACCGTCACCGCGAGGCGTCCGCGGCCGCCGACGCGCGGGCGCGCAAGGCCCTCGAGGAGCTCGACACGGTCCGGCGGTCGGCGCTGGAGGCGCGCCGGGCCGACGACGCCCGCCTCGCGCTGCTGGTCGACACCGTCGCCGGCGCCGCCAGCGGCCTGCGGCGCGAGCTCGGGCTGCGCGCCGGCGAGGTCGGGGCGCGCCCCGCCGAGATCGTCGGCGCGGCGACCGCCCCGGCCCCGATGGCCCGCGTCACGGACCCCGCCGCGCTCGACCGCCTGCTCGGCCTGCCCGAGGTCCACCTGCTCGTCGACGGGTACAACGTCACCAAGACCGGCTGGCCGGACCTCTCGCTGTCCCACCAGCGCGAACGCCTCGTGGCCTCGGTCGCCCCGCTGACCGCCCGCACCGGCGCGGAGACGACGCTGGTCTTCGACGGGGCCGGCATCACCGGCGTGCCGACGACGTCGGTGCGCGGGGTGCGCGTGCTGTTCAGCGAGCCGGGCGTCCTCGCCGACGATCTGATCCGCTCGCTGGTCACCGCCGAGCCCGAGGGACGCCCCCTGGTGGTCGTCACCTCGGACCGCGCGGTCGTCGACTCCGTGCGGCGCCAGGGGGCCCACCCGGTCCCCTCGAGCGTGCTGCTGACCCGGCTGTCGCGCATCTGAGCTCGGCTCTCACGGGCGGAGCTCGACGGGGTCTGTCGGTCCCCCGTCCTACCGTCCGCGCCACGACCCCGGAGACGCCGGGGACCGCGCCCCGGAGGCCGGCATGCTCATCGACTGCGACACCTGCGTCGTCCGTGACGTCGCGTGCGACGACTGCGTCGTCGGCGTCCTGCTCGGGACCCCGACGGTGCCGGCGGCGCGCCCGCCGCACGCGCCTCGGGAGCCCGGGGGGCCGCTGCCCCTCGAGTTCGGGCCGGTCGAGCGGCGGGCGCTCGAGGTCCTCGCCGACCACGGCCTCATCCCGCGGCTGCGCCTGGTCACTCCGCCCGCCGCGTCGGAGACGTCCGCACCCACCCGCCGGGCCCGGGACGCCGGATGAGCCGCGCCGCGTCATCCGGCCTGCCACGATGGGCCGTCCACCAGGGCGTCGGTTATCGTGAGCCCGCTCATCCGCGGCCGGCCAGGGGCTCGCCCGGGTGGGTTCCGGATGGAGGCCGTCGGGGGCCGTCGCGTCCGGTCCCGTCGCCGCGGATCCGTGGGCCCGCGCTCCGGGATCGGGGGCCCGGGTGTGCCGGTCAGCGCAGAGAGGACCCGACGACGCCGTGGTGGCCCCCCGTTCCGCGGATGGCGACGCCCCCGAGACGCGACACCGCCGCGGGCTCGTCCTCGCTCTCGTCGGCCTGCTCGCCGCCACCCTGCTCGGGGTCGGCGTCGTCCCGGCCGCCGCGGACCCCATCGTCCCGCCCGGCGCCGACCAGGCCACCGCGGATCTCGCCGCGGCCAACGCCCGCGCGGCCGACGCCACCGAGGCCTCGCTCGACGCCGAGGAGCAGCTCGGGGTCCGCCGGTCCGAGGCCGACCGCACCCGCGCCGAGTCCGACACCGCCCGTGTCGCGGCCGACGCCGCGCGCGCCGAGCGCGACCGTGCGTTCGTCGAGGTCGACGCCATCTCGCGCGCCGCCTACCAGGGCGGTCAGCTCGACCCGCTGAGCGCGCTGCTGGGCAGTGACTCGCCCCAGTCGTACCTCGACAAGACCGCGTTGCTCGACAGCATCTCCACCGAGAACCGCGCGCTCGTCCAGCGCTTCCTCGACGCCACCGCGGCGGCCGAGGCCGCCGAGCGCGACTCGGCCGCACGCAGCCTCGATGCCGAGCGCTCGGCGTCGGACGCGCAGCGCACGGCCGAGGACGCGACCCGCCGCAAGGCCGACGCCGACCGCGAGGTCGCGCTCGCCGAGCAGACGCTGCGCCAGGCCTCACCGGCCACCCGGGCCGCGCTGACCCGCGGCGGCACCACGAACTTCCCGGTGAACATCCCCGGCACCGGGATCGCCATGGACGCACTGCGGATGGCCCTGACCCAGCAGGGCAAGCCCTACGTCTGGGGCGCCACCGGACCGAGCACCTTCGACTGCTCGGGCCTGGTGCAGTGGGCCTACCGCCAGATCGGCGTCGGCCTGCCGCGGGTGTCGCGGCAGCAGGCCCAGGTCGGCACCCCGGTGGCTCCGCAGGACGCGCGGCCCGGCGACCTGATGTTCTTCAACAACCCCGTCAGCCACGTCGGCATCTACGTCGGCAACGGCCAGTTCCTCGAAGCGCCGCAGTCCGGCGACGTCGTCAAGGTGTCGAACGTCCGCAGCAACCTCAGCGGGATCCGGCGGATCGCCCTCTAAATCCGTCGGCACCCCCGCGTGCGAGGCTGCCCGGCGTGACGCGGACGCTGCTGGTCACGAACGACTTCCCGCCCCGACCCGGGGGCATCCAGTCCTACCTGCACGCCCTCGCCCAGCGCCTGCCCGCGGACGAGCTCGTGGTGCTCGCCTCGACGTGGGCGGACACCGACGACGCCCGCGCCGCCTGCCGCCGCTTCGACGCCGTGCAGCCGTTCGCCGTCCACCGGCTGGCGACCACGATGATGCTGCCGACCCCGGACGTCGCGCGCCGCGCCACGGAGCTGGTGCGGTCCGAGGGCGTCGACACGGTCTGGTTCGGTGCCGCCGCCCCGCTCGGGCTGCTGGGCCCGGCGCTGCGCCGCGCGGGGGCCGTCCGGGTCGTGGCCAGCACGCACGGGCACGAGGTCGGCTGGTCGATGGTGCCCGGCTCCCGGCAGGCACTCGGGCGGATCGGACGCTCCAGCGACGTGATCACCACGATCAGCCGCTACACCCGCGGCCGGATCGCCGCCGCCCTCGGCCCGGACGCCGCCCTCGAGCCGCTGCTCTCGGGCATCGACACGACGCGCTTCCGGCCGGACGCCGGCGCCCGCGCCGAGATCCGGCGCCGCCACGGCCTGGGGGAGCGTCCGGTGGTCGCGTGCGTCTCGCGGCTCGTGCGGCGCAAGGGGCAGGACGTCCTGATCGCGGCGCTGCCGCGGATCCGCGCGGCCGTGCCCGGCGCGGCCCTGATGATCGCCGGCGACGGACCCGACCGCGACCGGCTCCGGCGCCTGGCGCGCCGCCACGGGGTCACCGACGACGTCGTGTTCACCGGTCCGATGACACCCGACGAGGTGCCCGCCCACCACGCCGCCGCCGACGTCTTCGCCCTGCCCTGCCGCACCCTGGCCGGCGGCCTCGACGTCGAGGGGTTGGGCATCGTGCTGCTCGAGGCCTCGGCGACCGGGGTGCCCGTCGTCGCCGGGCGCTCGGGCGGCGCGCCGGAGACCGTCCGCCCCGGCGAGACCGGCCGGCTCACCGACGGCCGGGACGTCGCCGACGTCGCCGAGACGGTCGCCGGGCTGCTCGCCGACCCCGACGCCGCCGCCCGGACGGGTGCGGCGGGCCGCCGGTGGATGCGGGCGGACTGGACCTGGGAGGCCCGGGCCGCGCGCCTGGGTGCGCTGGCGCGCAGGTGAGCAGAAAGAAGTGCTGGAGCACTTCTTTCTGCTCACCTGTGTCAGCCCCCGTAGACCGCCTCGATGTCGGCGGCGCGGTTCTGGGTGATGACGTTGCGCTTGAGCTTGAGCGTCGGGGTGAGCTCGCCGCTCTCCTCGGTGAAGTCGCTCGTGAGGATGCGCCACTGGCGGATCGCCTCGGCCTTGGAGACGGCCTGGTTGGCGTCGTCCACGGCGGCGGAGATCTCGGCGCGGAGGTCGGGATCCTCGGCGAGGGCGGCGGGGTCGGCGCCGGCCTTGCCGTGCTCGGAGCTCCAGCCGGGGAGGGCCTCGGCGTCGAGGGTGATGAGAGCACCGATGAACGGGCGGTTGTCGCCCACCACGAGGGCCTGGCTGACCAGCCGGTGGGCGCGCACACGGTCCTCGAGGACCGCCGGGGCGACGTTCTTGCCGCCCGCGGTGACGATGAGCTCCTTCTTCCGCCCCGTGATCGACAGGTAGCCGTCGTCGTCGAGACTGCCGAGGTCGCCGGTGTGGAACCACCCGTCGACGATCGTGTCCTTCGTGGCCTGCGCGTTGTTCCAGTAGCCGCGGAACACGACCTCGCCCTGCGCGAGGATCTCGCCGTCGTCGGCGATGGCCACCGTCACGCCGGGGAGCGGACGGCCGACGGTGCCGACCTTGATGGCGTCCGTGCCGTTGGCGGTGATCGCGGCACTGGTCTCGGTGAGCCCGTAGCCCTCGTGGATCGGCACCCCGATCCCGCGGAAGAAGTGCCCGATGCGCTCGCCGAGGGCGGAGCCACCGGACACCGCCCCCCGGCACCGCCCACCGAGGGCGGCGCGGAGCCTCGAGAACACGAGCTTGTCGAACACGGCGTGCTTGGCCCGCAGGACCAGCCCGGGGCCCCCGGCGTCGAGGGCGCGGCTGTAGTCGACCGCGGTGGCCTCGGCGATGTCGAAGATCCTGCCCTTGCCGTCGGCGTAGGCCTTCGCCTTGGCCCCGTTGTAGACCTTCTCGAACACCCGCGGCACCGAGAGCAGGAAGTCGGGCTGGAAGCGGGGGAGCTCGGCGGAGAGGTTCTTCGTGTCGGCGAAGTGCCCGATGGCGTAGCGGTACTCCATGGCCGCGCACTGGATGACCCGGGCGAAGATGTGGGCCAACGGAAGGAACAGCAGCGTCCGGTTGCCCTCCTGCATCATCGCCCCGAAGGTGTCGGACACCGCGCGGACCTCGAAGAGCAGGTTGCGGTGACTGATCTCGCAGCCCTTGGGTCGCCCGGTGGTGCCGGAGGTGTAGATCAGGGTGGCGAGGTCGTCGGCGCGCACCGCGGTGCGGCGGGCCTCGACGTCCGCGTCGGCGATCTCGGCGCCCGCGTCGCGCAGCGCGTCGACAGCGCCGGGCGCGCCCCCGGCCGGTTCGATCTGCCACACGTGCTGGAGGTCGGGGAGCTTCTCGCGCAGGCGGTCGACGATGGCGCGGTGCGCGTCGGACTCGACGATCACCCCGCGGGCGCCGGAGTCGGACAGGCACCACTCGACCTGTTCCGACGAGGAGGTCTCGTAGATCGGGAGGGTGACGACGCCCGCCGTCCAGAGCGCGTAGTCGATCAGCGTCCACTCGTAGCGGGTCCGGGAGATCAGCCCGACCCGGTCGCCCGCCTGCAGCCCGGCGGCGACGAGGCCCTTCGCGGTGGCGACCACCTCGGCGCGGAACTCCGCGAACGTGACGTCGCTCCACGTGCCGTCGAGCGCGCGGCGGCGGTAGGCGACGCCGTGCGGGTCCTGCTCGGCGTTGGCCCAGGGTGCGACGGTGAGGTTGTCGTCCTCGGCGACCTTGGCGGTGGCCTCCACCGTGTACTGATGCATCCGCTCACTCCTCCGCCTCGCTGCGCTGGATCGTGACCATAGTCGCGCTTACGGGCGGGGTCACCACTCCCGGTAACCGGATGAATCGCCCATCGCCCCGGGTCCTCGAGGAGGGTGGCACGCCGACTGCCACGCTGGCGGTCGTGGCGGAGGTCGACGTGATGGACGAGACCTTCCTCGTGGTGCCCCCCGCGCAGGTGGCCCGGGAGTTCGCCGATCCCGCGGTCTGGCGCCGGCTGTGGCCGGATCTCGACCTGCGCGTGTTCGACGACCGGGGCGAGCGCGGCGTGCGCTGGACGGTGGTGGGCGACGCCTGGCGCGGCAGCATGGAGGTCTGGCTCGAGGCCGTCGGCGACGGGACGGTGCTGCACTACTTCCTGCGTGTCGACCGGGTGGGCGCCGCGCTCACGCCCCGCCGGGCCGGGCGGGAGGCGGTGCGGCGGCAGCGCGCCGCGAAGGCCGTGGCGTTCGCGCTCAAGGACCGGCTCGAGGCGGGGCGACCGCCGGGTCTGCCACCCGGCGACGACCCGGCCGGCACCCCCGCGATGTGAGATCGCCGTCGGGTCGGCACACGGCCACGGACGTGTGACGCCGCCACCCGTGCCGGGACCGGTGGTGCCTCGGCGGTAATCTCGCCCCATGGCCGACGAGTCGACCCAGACCATCACGATCGCGGCGCCCGCCTCCGACGTGCTCGGGGTCATCGCCGATTTCGACGCGTACCCGCAGTGGGCGGACTCGATCACCTCCGCGACCGTGCTCACCCACGACGACGAGGGCCGTCCCGAGCAGGTCCGGTTCGCCCTCGACGCCGGGCCGATCAAGGACACCTACGTCCTGGCCTACGACTGGGTCGACGACGGCGTCACGTGGGACCTGGTGTCCGGGCAGATGCAGCGCAGCCAGCGGGGGCGCTACCGCCTGGCCGAGGGCGGCTCGACGACCGAGGTGACCTACACGCTCTCGGTGGACCTCACGGTGCCCCTGCCCGGCCTGCTCAAGCGGCGCGCCGAGAAGCGGATCATGGACCAGGCGCTCACCGGGCTGAAGCGCCGCGTGGAGGGCTAGTGCGGGTCCTCCTGTTCACCGGCAAGGGCGGCGTCGGGAAGACGACGGCGGCGGCGGCGACCGCCGTGGCCCTGGCGCGCGGCGGGCGGAAGGTGCTCGTGCTCTCGGCCGACCCGGCGCACTCGCTGGGCGACGCGCTCGACGTGACCCTCGACGGCACGCCCGCCGAGATCGCTCCGGACACCTACCCCGGGCTGTTCGCCGCCCACATCGAGACCCGGGCGCTGGTCGACGAGGCGTGGGAACCGCTGCGGACCCAGCTGCGCACCCTCCTCGCCGGCGCCGGCGTCGACGAGATGGTCGCCGACGAGCTCACCGTCCTCCCCGGCGTCGAGGAACTGCTCGCCCTCGAGGACGTCCGCCGGGCGACCGTCGACGGGCCGTGGGAGGTCGTCGTCGTCGACTGCGGCCCGACCGCCGAGACCCTCCGGCTCCTCGCCCTCCCCGAGGCCCTCGGCGGCTACCTCGAGCGCCTCTTCCCGGCCCACCGCCGCGCGGTGCGCGGAGTCCTCGCCGGGCTCGCGGGCAGCGGGGCGACGGTCGCGAAGTGGGACGCGGCCTCGGCGTCGCTCTCACGCCTCGCCGAGCAGCTGACCGGCCTGCGCGACCTCCTCGCCGACCACCGCACCACCACCATCCGCCTCGTGCTCACCCCCGAGCGGGTCGTGGCCGCCGAGACGCGGCGCACGCTCACCGCGCTGGCGCTGCACGGTCTGCACGTCGACGGGATGGTCGCCAACCGGCTGGTCCCCGACGCGGGGACCGATCGCGGGGAGGCCGCGACGTGGATGCGCGCCCGCCGCGCCGAGCAGGAGGCCGTGCTCGCCGACCTGGTCGGGGCCGGCGGCGAGATCCCGGTGCGCCCGGTCGGGCACCGCGCCGAGGAGCCGGTCGGGGTGGACGCCCTCGCCGCGCTCTCCGAGATCATCTACGGCGACGACGACCCCCTCGACGGTCCGGTCGGCCGCGCCCTCGTCGCGGTCCGGCGCACCGGCGGCGTGGGGACGGCTCCCGAGAGCGAGTTCGTCCTCGACCTGCACGTCACCGGTATCGGCGACGCCGAGGTGGAGCTCGCCCGCATCAAGGACGAGCTCGCCGTGACCGTCGACGGGCGTCGGCGCGCCGTGGCTCTGCCCCCGGTGCTCCGTCGCTGCGAGGTCACCGGCGCCGATCTCGACGGCGACGTGCTCTCGGTGGTCTTCCGCCCCGATCCCGCGGTGTGGATGCGGTGGTGACCGGCGCGCAGGGGGGCGGCGCGGCCGGCTCCGGCGAGGCGGCGCGTGCCGCCCAGGAGCGGCTGACCGAGGAGGCGCGGGCCACGGCGTCGGCGCTCCTGGACTGGTTGGGCACCCGCGTCGACGGCGCCGCGCCGGGAGCGGGAGACGGGGCACAGCGGAGCTCGACCCAGGCATCGGGAGACGGAGCGCAGCGGAGCTCGACCCAGGCACCGGGAGACGGAGCGCAGCGGAGCTCGACCGATGGAACCGGCGCCGGGACGCGCCCGCCGCAGAGCTCCGGTCCCTGCTCCTGGTGCCCGGTCTGCGCGCTGGTCGCGGCGCTGCGCGGGGAGCAGCCCGAGCTCACGGCCCGCCTCGCGGAGCAGGCCTCGGGGCTGATGACGCTGCTGCGTCTCATGGTCCAGGCGCACCAGGGCCCCGGCCACGAGCACGATCTCTCCGACCTCGGCCCGCGCGTACCCGAGCCGGCCCGGGGCACGCCACCCGGGGCGTCGCCCGCCCACTGGGGGACCGTCGACGGCGGGGGAGCGCCGCTGCCGCCGGTGGTCGCCGACCTCGCCGCCGCCGGGCTCGGCGACCCCGATCCCGACCCCGACCACACGCAGCGGACGAGCGGGGATGCGGTCCCCGAGGCCGAGGTGCCCACCCGGCCACGCGGGCGGCAGGCGCCGGTCCGCCGGGCGTCGCCGCGGTCGGCGGCGTTCCGTCGGACCCCCGGACCGGCGACCCCGCCGGGGCGACCGGGCTCGCGGTCCGTCGCCCCGAGCGTGCCCTCCCCGCCGGCCGGGGGCCGCGTCGTCGAGCCGGACCCGGCCGCGCCGCCGCCCGCCCCCCGGGCGCCGCGCCCGGGGAACCCCGCGGGTGGGGCGGCGCGACCGTCGGTGCAGCGGATCGCCATCCGCAGGCCGGGGCGGTCCGGGACCGGCGGGGAGGCGGGCGGCACGGATCGGTCGCGTGGCCCCGCGCCACGCCCCGACGAGCCGTGCTGACCATCGGGATCGACATCGGCGGGACATCGGTGCGCGCGGCGGTCGTCACCCGGGACGGCGCGGTCCTCGCCGAGGCCCACGACGCGACTCCGCACAGCCCCGAGGCCCTCGACGACCTCGTCGTCGAGCTGGTCGGCCGCCTCACCGCGACCCGTGCGGTCGAGGCCGTCGGCCTGGCCGTCGCCGGGTTCGTCGACCCCGACCGCCGCTCGGTCGGGTTCGGCGCGCACCTGCCGTGGCGCGACGACGCGGTGGTCGATCGTCTGACCGCGCGCCTGGGGCTCCCGGTGGTGCTCGAGCATGACGCCAACGCCGCCGGGCTCGCCGAGCACCGGGTGGGCGCCGCGGCCGGCGCGTCGGTGGCCGTCCTCGTCGCGTTGGGCACGGGGATCGGTGGCGCGCTGCTGCTCGGCGGGCGGCTCTTCCGCGGGGCGCACGGGGTGGCCCCGGAGCTGGGCCACCTCACCGTGGTGCGCGAGGGCCGGCCGTGCCCGTGCGGCAAGCGGGGCTGTCTCGAGCGCTACTGCAGTGGGACCGCCCTCGGCCGCGCCGCGGAGGATCTCCTGGGCACGAGCGAGGAGTTCTCCCTGCTGCGGGCGCCGTGGGAGCGCGCCGACCCGATCACCGGCCGGGACGTCGCCGACGCCGCGGAGCGCGGCGACGCCCTGGCGCTGCGGGTGGTCGCGGAGTTCGCGGACTGGCTCGGCCTGGCCCTGGCGATGGTCGCCGACGTGTTCGACCCGGACGTGATCGTCGTCGGCGGGGAGGTGTCCGCGGCGGCGCCGCTCTACCTCGAGCGGGCGCGCGCCCGCTTCGCCGAGCAGGTCACCGGTGCCGGGCACCGGCCGCTCGCCGAGGTCCGCGCCGCGCATCTGGGCGGGAGCGCGGGCGTCGTCGGCGCCGGGCTCGACGCGCAGGAACGGGCCGCTGGGGTCCGCTAGACCCCGGTGTGACTAGAGGACGCCGCCGCCGTCGGCGCCGTCGTCCTCGCGGGGGCGGCGCAGGCCGAACACCAGCCAGCCCAGACCGGCGGTCATGGCGAGCAGGCCGGGCACGATCCCGAGCCCGATCGGACCACCCAGGAGACCGGGCACGGCGAGCAGGACGACCCCGACGACGAGCAGGGCGAGCCCGAGCAGGCTGCTCAGCCTGAGACGCGGCAGCGGCGGGGGCTCGGGCGGGAGGTAGTGCTCGTCGGCGGCGGGCACCGGGCCCGGGTCGGTCACCGCGTCGCGGGGCCGGGGCGGCCCGAGGGGCGGGGTGGCGGGTGGCGGGCCGGGGTCGAGTGTCGGGTGCCCGTCGGGGGGCGTCCGGGTGCCGATGCCGGTGATCGGCCCCTCGGTCGCCGCGGCGTCCGTCAGGGGGTCCTCGGGCCACCGGGGGGCGTCGGCGGCGATCCAGTCGGCGACGATCGCGGCGAACGCCGCGTCGACGTCCCCGGGCAGCTCGGCGCGCGGCCGCGCGGCGTCGGGACCGGACCCGGAGGTCGCGGACGTGTCGGACGGCGCGGTGTCGGGGCGGGGGGTGTCGGGGCGGGTGTCTTCGGGATCGGGCGTGGTCATGCGGTGGTCCCTGAGCTGGAGCCGGTGGGGTCGGTCGTGGCCGGCTCGCCGTGTCGGTCGGCGTGCACGCGCCGGATGAACGCGGCGCTGTCGGCGAAGATCGTCGGTGCGTCGTTGTCGAGGGTGGCGACGTGGTGGCTGTTCTCGAGCACCACGTCCGTGAGGTCACGGGAGCCGATGTCCTGGAGCACGATCACGGCGTTCACGGGCTCGACGACGTGGTCGGTGGGGGAGTGGAACACCAGGGCGGGCTGGTGGATGCGGTCGAGCTCCGGACGCACGAGCGCCCACAGCTCGATCAGGGAGACCGCCGCCTTGGTGGGGAGGCGGTCGTAGGCCAGCTCGATCGCCCCGGGTTTGGCGATGTCGTTGGCCACCGGCGGCACCCACGGGATCAGCCAGGAGAGATAGGGCACGACCTTCGCGTCCCAGCGCAAGGTCGTCACCGAGGGGTTGACCAGGGCGATGCCGGCGACGGCGTCGCCGTACTCCTGGGCGATCCGCAGCGTCAGGGTGCCGCCCATCGACATCCCGAAGACGAACACCGAGCGGTACTGCGCGGCGAGCTCGTCGACGGCGCGGGCGACCTCGGCGTACCAGTCGGTCCACCGGGTGCGGTTGAGGTCCTGCCAGCGCGTGCCGTGCCCGGGGAGGCGCGGGCCCCGCACCCCGATGCCCTCGGCGGCCAGGTACTCGCCCCAGGGCCGCATGCTCTGGGGTGTCCCGGTGAGTCCGTGGCTGAGGACGACGCCGATCTCGCGCGAGCCGTCCTCGGGGTCGGAGGCGAACGGCTCGGCTCCGGGCATCACGGGCACGCCTGCACCTCCACGCCAGTCCGGCGTCACCGCCCACCGAACGGGCGCACCGGGCCCCCATGGTGTCATGCCCCACACGCCCGGGTCACCGTCGGACCACCCGGGCGCGCCGGGCGGTCCGCCCGATCGGGGCGGGAGACGCAGCGAAGCTCGACCCGAGGGTGCTCGACCCGGAACGCATGGTGTGGCACGACGCGCGTTGTCGGCCGGTCGCGGTGTTCCTAGGCTCCGTCAGGTCGATGAACGGAGCGGGGACTTGTTGTACTGGGTGATGAAATTCGTGCTGCTCGGCCCGCTGATGCGCCTGGCGTTCCGGCCGCGCGTCACCGGCGCCGACCACCTGCCCCGCCACGGCGGTGCGCTGGTGGCGTCCAACCATCTCGCGGTCATCGACTCGTTCGTCCTGCCGTTGATGGTGCCGCGCCGGATGGTCTTCCCGGCCAAGGCCGAGTACTTCACCCAGCCGGGGCCGCTCGGCGCGCTCAAGCGCTGGTTCTTCACCGGGATGGGTCAGGTGCCCATCGAGCGGGGCAACGGGCGCGCCGCCCGCGCCGCGCTCGACACCGGGATCGAGGTGCTCCGCGAGGGCAACCTGTTCGGCATCTACCCCGAGGGCACCCGCTCGCCCGACGGCCGCCTCTACAAGGGACGGACCGGCGTCGCCCGGATCGCCCTCGAGGCGCGTGTGCCCGTCGTGCCGGTGGCCATGGTGGGCACCGACCGCGCCAATCCGGTCGGCTCCCGGTTCTGGCGGCCGCACAGCATCGGCATCCGCATCGGCGCCCCGCTCGACTTCTCCCGTTTCTACGGCGTGACCGACGACCGGCAGGTCGAGCGCGCGATGACCGACGAGATCATGGCGGCGCTCGAGGAGCTCTCCGACCAGGACTACGTCGACGTCTACGCCACCTCCGCGAAGAAGGACCAGGACGACGCCGCGTGAGGATGGCGGGTCGTCCCGCCCCTCGACGCGCACTCGCCGGGGCGCCCGCGAGAGGGTGACCGCCGGCCGTGGGGTCGGAACCGGGGAGGGGCGAGGGTGGCGCGGTACTTCTACGACTGCGAGTTCATCGAGGACGGCACGACGATCGAGCTGATCTCGATCGGCGCGGTCGACGAGCAGGGCCGCGAGTTCTACGCGATCTCCCGGCAGTTCGACCCGATGCGCGCCGGGCGCTGGGTCCGGAAGAACGTGCTCGACAAGCTCCCGCCGATGTCGGACCCGGCGTGGCGCAGCCGGCTCGCCATCCGCGAGGCGTTCTACGAGTTCGTCACCGCCGGGGAGGGCGAGGTGGAGCTGTGGGCCTGGTACGCGGCCTATGACCACGTCGCCGTCGCCCAGCTGTGGGGGGCGATGCCCGACCTGCCCCGCGCGCTGCCCCGCTTCACCCGTGATCTGCGCCAGCGCTGGGAGGACGTCGGGCGCCCCGAGCTGCCCGCGCCGCCGACCGACGCCCACGACGCCCTCGCCGACGCCCGCCACAACCTGCGCCGCTGGGAGGTCATCGACGCGCACTGGCGCGCCCTGTCGAGCCCCGGGACCTGAACCGGTCCAGATGACGTGGCACACTCGCTGCAGTACTCGACGAGGAGGGCGACATGCGCATCGGTGTGCTGACCGGCGGGGGCGACTGCCCGGGGCTGAACGCGGTCATCCGGGCAGTGGTGGTCACCGCCGAACGCGCCGGTGACGAGGTCGTCGGGTTCCGTGACGGCTGGCGGGGCCCGCTCAAGGGGATGTCCCGCGCGCTGACCGGGCGCGACGTGGTCGACCTGCTGCCCCGGGGCGGCACGATCCTCGGGTCCTCGCGCACGAACCCGTTCGCGCCCGGCGAGGGCGGTACCGAGGCGGTGCGCGCCACCATGACGGCCCAGGGTGTCGACGCGCTGATCGTCATCGGCGGGGAGGACACCCTGGGCGCGGCACGCCGCCTGGCCGACGAGGGCATCGCGGTGGTCGGCGTGCCCAAGACCATCGACAACGACCTCGCCGCCACCGACTACACCTTCGGCTTCGACACCGCGGTGCACATCGCGACCGAGGCGATCGACCGCCTGCGGACGACGGCCGAGTCGCACCGCCGGGCCCTGGTCGTCGAGGTGATGGGCCGCCACGCCGGCTGGATCGCGCTGCACGCGGGCATGGCGGGCGGGGCCAACGCCATCGTCGTCCCGGAGCGCCCGACCTCGGTGGCGCGGGTGAACGGCTGGGTCTCGAGCTGCTTCCGCAACGAGTACGCCCCGGTGATCGTGGTCTCCGAGGGGGCGGTGATCGAGGGGAGCGAGATGCTCGTCGACACCGGCGTCGACGCCTTCGGTCACCGGCGCCTCGGTGGGGTCGGGACCTGGCTCGCCGAGGAGATCGAGCGGGAGACCGGCGCCGAGTCGCGGGCGGTCGTCCTCGGCCACGTCCAGCGCGGCGGTGTGCCCACGGCCTACGACCGGGTCCTCGCCACCCGTTTCGGCACCGGGGCCGTGGCGGCGCTGCACCAGGGCGCCGAGGGCTCGATGGTCGCCCTGCGCGGCACCGACATCGTCCGCGTGCCCCTCGCCGACGCCACCCGCAAGCTCAAGACGGTCCCGGACGCGCGCCTCGACGAGGCCGAGATCTTCTTTGGCTGAGCCGCCGTTCTCACACAGTCGTCACCCGCCGCAACGACATCAGTAGGCTGAGCCGAGTGAACTGGTCCGTCGACCTTCCCGTGGATGCCCTGCCCGGCCTGCCGCCGCTCCCGCAGCACCTGCGTGACCGCCTGGACGCGGCGCTCGCCCGTCCGGCCACGCAACAGCCCGAGTGGCCCGAGCCCGACGCGGTGACCGAGGTGCGCACCGTGCTCGAGCACGTGCCGCCGATCACCGTGCCCGCCGAGATCGACCGGTTGCAGACGCAGCTGGCCGCCGTGGCGCGGGGCGAGGCGTTCCTCGTGCAGGGCGGCGACTGCGCCGAGACCTTCGCCGACAACACCGAGCCGCACCTGCGCGGCAACATCCGCACGCTGCTGCAGATGGCCGTCGTGCTCACCTACGGCGCCTCGATGCCCGTGGTCAAGATCGGGCGCATCGCCGGGCAGTACGCCAAGCCCCGCTCCTCCGGCATCGACTCGCTCGGCCTGCCGTCCTACCGCGGCGACATGGTCAACTCCCTGGCCGCCCACGCCGAGCGCCGCGTCCCCGATCCGGGCCGCATGATCCGCGCCTACGCCAACGCCGGCGCCGCCATGAACCTGGTCCGCGCCCTGACCTCCGGCGGCATGGCCGACCTGCACGCGGTCCACGACTGGAACCGGGAGTTCGTGCGCACCTCCGCGGCGGGCGAGCGCTACGAGGCCGTCGCCGCCGAGATCGACAGGGCGCTGCGCTTCATGAACGCCTGCGGGGTCACCGACCACTCCCTGCACGCCACGGAGATCTTCGCCAGCCACGAGGCGCTGGTGCTGGACTACGAGCGCGCGCTGCTGCGCCTCGACGCGGCCAACACCGACGACGCGAGGCTGTTCTCCCTCGGCGCGCACTTCCTCTGGATCGGCGAGCGCACCCGCGCCCTCGACGGTGCGCACATCGCGTTGGCCGAGCTGCTGGCGAACCCGATCGGGGTCAAGATCGGCCCGTCGACCACCCCGGAGCAGGCGGTCGAGTACGTCGAGCGCCTCGACCCGCACCGCCAGCCGGGGCGGCTGACGCTGATCTCCCGCATGGGAGCGGGCAAGGTCCGTGAGGTGCTGCCGGGCATCATCGAGAAGGTCACCGCCTCCGGCCACGAGGTCATCTGGCAGTGCGACCCGATGCACGGCAACACCGTCGAGGCGACCACCGGCTACAAGACCCGCCACTTCGACCAGATCGTCGACGAGGTCCAGGGCTTCTTCGAGGTCCACCAGCGCCTCGGCACCCACCCCGGCGGCATCCACGTCGAGCTCACCGGCGAGAACGTCACGGAGTGCCTCGGCGGGGCGCAGGACATCTCGGACACCGATCTCGCCGGCCGCTACGAGACGGCGTGCGACCCGCGTCTCAACACCCAGCAGTCCCTCGAGCTCGCGTTCCTGGTCGCGGAGATGCTGCGGGGTTAGCTGGTCAGCCGCTGGTGAGCAGGGCCGCCCCGAGGCTCCACCCCGCCGCGCCCGCGGCGAGGCTCGCGAGCACCACGAGCAGCAGCCACGCCGCGAGCACCCGGCGCGAGCGCGTGCGGGCCCGTCGGCGTTCGAGGCGCTCGATCGCCTCGTCGACGTCGTCCACCCGCTCCGCGTCGGACGTCGCCCGCGCTTCGGGGTCGTCGGAGTCCCCGTCGTCCTCGGGGTCGACGTCTCCGTCGTCATCGGCGAGGGCCGGGTCGTCGTCCTCGCGGAGGTCCAGGAGCCGCGTCCCGCGCATCGGGCGCGGCGGCGGAGGGACCGCCGTCCGCACCGGGGGCGGGTGCACGGCCAGGACGGGCAGGCCGGCCCGGACACGGACGTCGCGCGCGTCGGTGAGGAACTCGTCGGCGTCGGCCGGGCGGGCCTCGGGGTCGCGGCGGGTCATGGCCACCACGAGCCGGTCGAGGGCGCGGGGGATGCCGCCGACCCGCGTCGAGGGCGGTGGCACGTCTTCGGCGAGGTGGCGGGAGGCGACCCGGGCCGGGGTCCCGCCGTCGTAGGGCGGCGCCCCGGTGAGCAGCTCGAACAGGACGATCCCGGCCGAGTAGAGGTCGCTGCGGACGTCGGCATGCCCGTCGGCGACCTGCTCGGGGGAGAGGTAGGCGACGGTCCCGAGGATCATCTCCCCGTCCTCGGACGGGTCCTCGGCGCCCCCGGCGTCCCAGGCCGCGGCGACGAGGCCGAAGTCGGCGACCTTGACGGCCCCCTCGTGCGAGACGAGCACGTTCTCGGGCTTGACGTCCTGGTGCACCAGGCCGCGCCGGTGGGCCACCCGCAGGGCCGTGACCACCTGCTCGACGACGGTCAGCGCCATCGCGGGGGGCAGCCGCCGGTGCTCGCGCAGCACGTCACGCAGCGTCCCGCCCTCGACGAGCTCGAGGATGAGGAAGGTCGTGCCGTCGGCGTCGCGCCCCTGGTCGTGGACGGCGACGATCCCGGGATGGGCCAGGCGGGCGGCCGCCCGGGCCTCGCGCTCGAAGCGCCGGACGAACGCGGGGTCCTCGGCGAGGGCGCGGTCGAGGACCTTGACCGCCACCGGGCGCTCCAGGCGCAGGTCCATTCCGCGGTGCACCACCGACATCCCGCCGCGCGCGAGTACCCCGTCGACGCGGTAGCGGCCCTCGAGCACGGTCCCCCCACCGCGCTCGGTCGGGGCGGGGGACATGCCGCGATGCTACGAGGACCGTGGTGACCTGCGGGGACACGACGCGCTCACCGGTCCGGCGTCGCCCCGTCAGGGGTGTCGGCGGCGGGCCCTAGGGTGCGCGCCGTGACCACCTGGCTGTTGATCCCCGGCGCCGGCGGTGCCGCCTGGTTCTGGCACCGGGTCGTCGAGCGCCTGGCGGCCCGGGGCGACACGGTCGTCGCGGTCGAGCTCCCCGCCGACGACCCGACGGCCGGCATCCCGCGCTACGTCGAGGTGGCCCTCCAGGCGCTCGGCGGGCGGGAGCGGCCGGTGGTGGTGGGCCAGTCGCTGGGGGCGTTCACGGCGGTCGAGGTGTGCCGCCGCGTCCCCGTCGAGCGGCTCGTGCTGGTCAACGCCATGATCCCGGCGGTCGGGGAGACACCGGGGCAGTGGTGGGAGGCGTCGGGCCGCGAGGAGGCGAAGGCTGCCGCGGACCGCGCCGCCGGCCGGGCCGGCGCCGGGTTCGACGAGGCGTGGGAGTTCCTGCACGACGTCCCGGCCGACGTGCTCGAGGGGGCGCCGCCGCCCCAGCGCGCAGTCCGGCGGCCCGTTCGAGGACGCCTGGTCGCTCGCCGCCTGGCCGGAGGTCCCCGTGACCGTGGTGGTCGGCCGGGACGACCGGTTCTTCCCCGCCGACCTCCAGGTCCGGCTCGCCCGGGAGCGCGCCGGCGTCGAGCCGGTGGTGCTCCCCGGCGGGCACCTGCTGGCCCTGGCCGACCCCGACGGCCTGGTGCGCGACGGGCTCTCTGCCGGCGCCGTGGCGGCCACCGGAGAATCCGCCGTGGGCGCGGTGTCCGGCGCTCGCGGCTCTGGCACAGTGGCGGCCGTGTCCGACCCCGCCGTCACCGAGATCGTGGGCCGCGAGATCGAGGTCGTCTCCCTCGCGCAGGCCTCCGAGACGCTCGGTGTGCCCCGCACCCGCGTCAGCCAGATGCTCAAGCAGGGCCAGCTCCTCGGGGTGCGGACCGCGGAGCACTGGCTGGTGCCCGCGGCGTTCCTCCACGCCGGCGGCGTGGTCAAGGGCCTGCCGGGCACCATCCAGGTGCTGCGCGACGGTGGCTACGCGGACGCCGAGATCCTGCGGTGGCTCTTCGCCGACGACGACACCCTGCCCGGCATGCCGATCGACGCCCTGCGGTCCGACCGCGGCCGCGAGGTGAAGCGCCGCGCCCAGGCGATGGCGTTCTAGGACCCGGTCGTCCCGCGCAGCGCCTCGCCGAGCACCCCGTGCGCGCGCAGGGCCCGCACGAGACGCACGGTCCGGCGGGGACCGAGACGCGCGAGCAGGGCGGGGCCCAGCCGTGGGCCGGACCAGGCGCGGACCCGGTCGCCGTCGTCGGTCGGGGTGACGGCGAGGAGCGTGGGGGCGTCCACGGCCACGCCCGCCTCCGCGCACCAGGCAGCGACGCGGTAGTCGCCCAGCGGGAGGACGTCCAGCCCGGTGCCCGCGACCGCGGCCGCCACCGCGCGGCAGCGCGCGCACGCCGCGTCGAAGGCGAGCACGAGCTCGGTCATGGCCGCGGGGACGCGGAGCCGACGGGGGAGCACGCCGATAGGGGAGCCGGACCATCAATGGCGGTCAGTCTGCGCGCCCACCGCGTCCCCACGGCGCGGGCCAGGCCCGGGAGCGCCACGGCGGCACGGCGTCCGGACCCGACGACCACGCGGCGGGTCAGGACGTCGTAGTCGGCCGCGACGATCTCGTCGAGGATGCCGCCGTAGAGGACGTGGGCGGTCCGCACGCAGGGGCGCGACACCGGGTCGAGCAGGGCGATGCCGCGCTCGGCGCGGCGGTAGATCGCGCGGGTGCGGGCCACGAGGTGGGCCAGCGCCCGGCGCACCCGCCGGTCCGGCCGTCCGGTGCGGCGGCACCAGGTCAGCAGGTCGCGGTCGACGCCGAACGCGGCGAGCTCGGCGGCGGGCAGGTAGACGCGGCCGCGGTCGAGATCCTCGCCCACGTCGCGCAGGAAGTTCGTGATCTGGAAGGCGACACCGAGGTCGGCGGCGTACGGCGCGGCCTCGGCCTGCGGGACGACGGTGCCGAGCACCGGCAGCACCTGCAGACCGATCACCGCGGCCGAGCCGTGGACGTAGCGGGCGAGGTCGTCGAAGCTCGCGTAGTCGGCGACGGTGAGGTCCAGGGCCATCGCGTCCATGAAGTCCTCGAGGTGGTCGTGCGCGATGCCGTGGCGCGTGACGGTGTCCGCGAGCGCGGCGACCACCGGCTCGCCGTCGGCCACGAGCGTCCGCGGGTCGGTGCCGGCGAGCCCGCGGCGCATGCGCTCGCGGACCTGCTCGAGGCGCGCCGTGATCGCCTCGGGGCTCGCGTCGGCCTCGGGGTCGTCGACGACGTCGTCGGCCATCCGGGCGAAGCCGTAGAGGGCGTGGATCGCGGGCCGCTGCGCGGGGGCGAGCAGCCGGGTGGCCAGGAAGTAGGTGCGGCCGTGCGCGGCGTTGAGCTCGCGGCAGCGACCGTAGGCCGCGCGCAGGGCGGGGTCGACGATCCCCGCGGCGTCGAGCTCGACGGTGCTCACCGCGGCGCACCCGTGATGCGCCGGGCGGCGAGCTTGCCCGAGACGAGCACCGTGGGCACACCGACGCCGGGCGTGGTTCCGGACCCGGCCAGCACCACGTTGCCCTCGCCGCGCACCAGGTTGCCCGACCGGAAGGGACCGGTCTGCGCGAAGGTGTGCGCCGCGGAGAACGGGGTGCCGGCGGCGAGACCCTGGCGCGCCCAGTCGGCGGGGGAGATGCGGTGCTCGACCACGGGCTCCCCGAGGACGACGCCCCGGGCCGCGAGCACGCCGAGCAGCTCGTCGCGGTACCGCGGCCCGATCCGGTCCCAGTCCAGCGGCGCGGTCTCCGTGTTGGGGCACGGCGCCAGCACCGAGACGAGCTCGTGGCCCTCGGGGGCGAGGGTCGGGTCGGTCGCGGTCGGGTGGGTGATCAGCAGCGAGGGGTCGGACATCAACCGGCCCGCCGTGATGATCTCGTCGAAGGTGCCGGCCCAGGCGTCGCCGAAGGAGATCGTGTGGTGACCGAGGCCGGTGCCGTCGGCGCCCGCGCCGCGCAGCCCCGCGTGCACCACGTACGCCGAGGGGGACCAGCGCAGGGGCACCATGCGTCGCGGGGCGCGCCCCAGCAGGCGATGGGCGACCGGGAGGTCGGTGGAGAGCACGACGGCGTCGGTGGCGATCCGGTCGCCGTCGGCGGTGGGGTCGCTCGCGTCGACGGTGCGCACCGCACGGACCCGGCCGCCGCTGCGCTCGAGCCCCGTGACCTCGGTGCCGTAGCGGAACTCGGCGCCCGCGGCGGCCGCCGCGTCGGCGAGGGCCTGGGGCAGCGCGCGCACCCCGCCCCGCGGGAACCACACCCCCGCGACGGTGTCCATGTAGGCGATCACCGCGTAGGCGGCGAGCGCCCTGGCCGGCGGGACCCCCGCGTAGAGCGCCTGGAAGGAGAAGATCCGTCGCAGCCGCTCGTCGTCGAGGAACGACCCGATCTTCGGCCCGAGGCGCCCGAACCCGCCGAGGACACCGAGCCGGGCCAGGTCGGGACCGAGCACGTCGAGGGGGGAGTCGAAGTTCGCGTCGATGAACGTCGACATCTGCACCTGGTACAGCTCGGTGAGCCAGGCCCGCAGCCGCCGGTAGCCCTCGGCGTCGCGTGCCGAGACCTTCTCGCGGATCTCCTGCTCCATGGCGCCGGGCTCGGTGTGGACGTCGATCGCGGAGCCGTCGGCGAACCGGGCGTGGTACGCCGGGTGCAGCGGGACGAGGTCGAGGCGGTCGTCGAGCTTCTCGCCGACCGCGGCCAGCGCCTCCTCGATCAGCTCCGGCATCGTGATCACCGTGGGGCCGGTGTCGAGGTGGAAGCCGCCCAGGTCGAGGCGACCCGCACGCCCGCCCGGGGTGGCGTCGCGCTCGACGATCGTCACCCGCCGGCCGGCCCCGAGCAGGTGCAGCGCGGTGGCCAGGCCGGCGAGGCCGGCCCCGACGACCACCACGTGATCGGTGGGGGACTGGACGGATCGGGTCACCGGGACTCCCTGGGGACGGTCAGCGGGCGCGGCGCGTCGCCGCGACGGCCAGGTCGGCGAGCTGCGCGGGGGCAGGCTCGGCCAGGTCGGGGGCGTCCGGCCCGGTCACGGCGTCCAGGGCGGACGCGGTGAGCTCGGTGATCCGGCGCTCGACCTCGGCGACGACGCCCATCTCCAGCAGCGCGTCGCGGGCGCGGTCGAGCCCGTCGGCGTCGAGGTCGGGATCGCCGACCGCGCGGTCGACGACGGCGGCCGCGGCCCGGTCCGCGTGGTGGCGGGCCAGGGCGACGAGCAGGGTCAGCTTGCCCTCGCGCAGGTCGTCCCCGGCCGGCTTGCCGGTGACGGCGGGGTCGCCGAACACGCCGAGGACGTCGTCGCGCAGCTGGAAGGCGACGCCGAGGTCGGTGCCGTACCGGCGCAGGGCGCCCACCACGTCGTCGGCGGCCCCCGCGATCGCCGCACCGAGGTGCAGGGGGCGCTCGACGGTGTAGGCGGCGGTCTTGTAGCGGCTGATGCGCAACGCGGTCTCGGGACGCGAGTCCGACCAGGCGTGGCCCGCGACGTCGAGGAACTGCCCGCCGAGCACCTCGGTGCGCATCGCCTGCCACACCGGCCGGGCCCGGACGAGGGCCGCGGGCGCCAGCCCGGACGTGTGGAGCTTGTCGTCCGCCCAGGCCAGCGCGATGTCGCCGAGCAGGATGGCGACCGCCGAGCCGAAGCGCGCGGGGTCGCCGGCCCAGGTGCCGGCGCGGTGCGCCAGGGTCCACCGGGCGTGCACGGTCGGCTCGCCGCGGCGGGTGGCCGAGTCGTCGATGAGGTCGTCGTGCACCAGCGCGCAGCCCTGGATCAGCTCGAGGGCCCCGATCGCGCGCAGGACCGCATCCGGCCCGTCGGTGCCCCCGGCGGCCCGCCAGCCCCACCACCCGAAGACCGGGCGCAGCCGCTTGCCCCCGGACAGCACGAAACGCACGAGATCGTCGGCCGCGCCGGCGAACTCCTCGGAGATCTCCGCGCAGTCGGCGCGCCGCCCGGCGAGGTAGTCCGCGAGGTCGGCGGTGACGGCGGCGGGCAGATCGGCCTCGATCGCGGCGGACCCGTCGTCGGTGGGCCCGTCGTCGGTGGGCCCGTCGTCGGTGGGCTCGGTCGCGGTGGCCGTCGGCCCGAGGGCGTCCGCCGGTGCACCGCCCGCCACGGAGCCGTCGGGGCGGGTCATGGAGGCTCCCCGGGCCGTCATGCGCGCTCCTGTCCGGGCGCGGATCTCGCGCCCCCGACCGAGCCTAGGTCGGGTGGGAGAACCCGGCTGATCGGGCGGTCCCGGTCACACCGGACCCCCGCGATGACGGCGAACGGCCGTAAGGTCGCCGGATGGCTACAGTGACGGAGCGCATCCAACGCGGGACGCCCACGTTCTCGGTCGAGTTCTTCCCGCCGAAGTCCGACGACGCCGAGAACACCCTGTGGCGCACGATCCGCGACCTGGAGCCGCTGGATCCCGCCTTCGTCTCGGTGACCTACGGCGCCGGCGGGTCGACCCGGGACCGCACCGTCCGCACCACCGGACGCATCGCGACCGACACCACGCTGTGCGCCATGGCCCACCTCACGGCCGTGGACGCCTCGATGGACGACCTGCGCCACGTGATCGGGTCCTACGCCGCGGCCGGGATCAGCAATGTGCTCGCGATCAGGGGTGACCCTCCCGGCGACAAGGACGCCGACTGGGTGCCGCACCCGGCGGGACTGAGCTACACCGAGGAGCTCGTCCACATGGTCAAGCGCCTGGGCGAGTTCTGCGTGGGCGTCGCGGCCTTCCCCTACGGCCACCCGCGCTCCGAGGACGAGGACACCGACACCCGGTTCTTCGTGCAGAAGATCAAGGCCGGCGCGGAGTTCGCGGTCACCCAGATGTTCCTCGACCCGGAGGACTTCCTGCGCATGCGCGACCGGATCGCGGCCGCGGGCTGCGACGTGCCGATCATGCCGGGCCTCATGCCGATCACCAGCCCGAAGACCCTCGAGCGGGCCGGCGACTTCTCCGGCGCCCCGGTGCCGGCCTTCGTGCAGGACCGCCTCGGCCCCCTGGTCGACGACGACGACGCGTTCCGCGCCGCGGGGATCGACCTGTGCGTCGAGCTCTCGCAGCGCCTGCTCGACGAGGGCGTCGTCAACGTGCACTACTACAGCCTCAACCGCTCGCCGGCGGTGGCCGAGGTCGTGCAGCGCCTCGGGCTGGTGGCCGGGCGGGAGGCCTGACACCGGGTCCGCCCGGGTCAGCGTCGCGCGCGGGTGCGGCGTTGGCTGCGTGACGAGGACGCCAGCAGGAAGACCACCGCGACCGCGACGGCCACGAGCGCGGCCAGCACGAGCGTCCACAGCGTGGACGACGGGGCATCGGGGTCGGGGTACTCGACCACGGCGTTGACGTCGGCGACCGTGCCGGGCTGGAACGTCCAGCTCACGACGCCCTGCGAGGCCGTGCCGTCGGTCTGCCGGACCGTGCCGGGGAACGCGATCTTGAGCTGGACGTCCGAGCTCTCCGCCGACACGCGGGTGAGGTCGACCTGGCCGCTGACCACCAACCGGTCCCCGGCGCGGCGCATCTGGACGCGGATGGCCGTCGTGGTGGTGGGGCTGATCGCCGGCAGGACGCGGGTGACCTCGTCGAAGGTCAGGTCCTCGAACGTGACCCGGGAGCCGACGTAGCCGTCCTGCTCGTAGCGCTCGACGCTGACGTCGTCGGTGAGGTCGGAGGGGACCTGCAACGCGGGTCCGGTCCCGGCCGGAGCGCCGCCCGGGGTCGCGATGTCGACCACGCCGGACACCCGGTCCTCCGGGGAGACCGCCATGCCGGCGCGGACCCGCACGCAGCCCGTGCCCAGCAGCGCGACGAGGACCAGCAGCACCGTGAGCACGACCGCGGAGCGGTGGCGTGCCGCACGCACGACCGTGACCGGCGCGGGCGCCTCGTCGGGGAGAGTGGGGGCGACGGGCACGCGTGCATGGTGCCAGGACCCGCCGACGGGACGCGGAGCGGAGCGGCTCACCCGCGGCCGGGTGTGGCAGGCGGATCGAGCGGCAGGGTGCGACCCAGCACGGCGAACGGTCGTGGGTCGCTGGTGAAGCGGTGGTGGCGCAGGACGTCGACGAACCCGAGCCGGCGGTAGAGCGACCACGCCCGCGTCATGCCGTCCGCCTCGGGCGTGGAGAGCAGGACGTTCCCGTCGGCGGGCCGGGCGAGCAGGCGGCGGGCGAGCGACTCACCGAGCCCGCCACCCTGACGGTCCGGCCGGATGTGGAGCTCGGTGAGCTCGAAGTAGTCGGCGAGCAGGGCCTCGGCGGCCTCCCGGCCCGGCCCGCGGTCCCCCAGCAGTCCGCGCCGGACCTCCTCGAACCACCACTGACCCCGGGCGCCGGGGTAGCCGTAGGCCACCCCCCACAGCGAGCGGTCCGGGCCGATCGCGGCGACGCCGTGCCACCCGGCGCGCCGGGAGTGCTCGAGCCACATCGACCAGCGCTGGCGGACGGTCCCGGCCGGGTAGCCCATCGCCTGCACGTAGACGGTCAGGGCCTCCTCGAGGCGGTCGGCCAGGTCCGTGGGCGCCAGGTCCACGACGGTGGCCCCGGTGGCCTCGGCCGTCACCGGCGACCTCCCGGGACGGCGGTGGCGAGGGCGGACACCGCCCCATCTCACCACGACCGCCCGACCGATCCCGAGGCCGTCGCGCCTCCGGGGTGGACGACTTGACGCCGCCGACCCGAGCGGGTTCACTGGTCCGTATCGAACACATGTTCGATGTCCCCGGGTGGCGGGGCGGGGGAAGCGTCCCGCCCCCCGGGGCGCCGCCGGCTTCCCCACGGTGGCAGGCATCCGCTCGGCCCGGCCACGGGTCGAACAGCACGAGCCGCCGTGGAGGACGCATCGTGGTTCGCAGTCCGTCGCCGGTCCAGGTCCGCTGTGCGGACGGCGACCCCGTCGAGTTCCATCGCCGCCCCAACCGGCGCGAGAGTCATTACCTGGTCACCGAGGTGCAGGAGCGCTGGATCGAGGAGTCGCGGTGGCCGTTCCTGTCCGCGATGCCGGTGGGGGGCAACCGCTGCCGCTGCTGGCGGGTGCTGGCGCGCCGCTCCGACGAGCCGCATCTGCCGCCCGGCGAGTTCGTGCTGCGCATGCGTTCCGGTCCCGGCGTGTGGGACCTCCGCTGGGCCGGCGTCTGACCCGGCACCCGTTCACCCGACCCCAGGAGTCCCAAATGACCAGCGCCCTCGCCACGCCCGGCCTGTTCGACGCCGTCCCACCGCCTCCACCGCCCTCCCGCACGGTCGTCCAGCTGCTCGGGGCCGCTCACGAGGAGCTGCGGGTCGCGCAGGCCGAGTCCGAGCCCGCCGAGCGCTTCCGGTCGGCCCACCTGGGGGCGCTGCGCGCGGCGGCGGCCGTCCTCGCGCTGCGCGCCCGGTCCCGGCGCACCTCGCGCCCCACCGACGCGTGGACGCTGCTGGCCTCGGTGGCCCCGGAGTACGGCGAGTGGGCGGCGTTCTTCGCGGCCCACTCGGCGACCCGCTCCGCGGTCGAGGCCGGAGTCCGGGGCAGGGTCTCGCAGCGGGACGCCGACGACATGGTGCGCCAGGCCGACCTGTTCCTGGCCCTGGTGACCCGCACGGTGGCGGGCCGGCGCGACTGACCCCGGGTCAGGCCCCTTCGGCGGGGCGCGCACGGCCCCGTCCGCGCCCGGTGCGGGCGCGGACGATGCGGCCGAGCAGGGCGTCGAAGTGCCCGGAGATCTCGCGGGCGCCCGGGGTGTCCCAGCGCTGGATGGGCACGCCGGCGCCCTGGGCCTGCTGGACGGCGGTGCGGTCGGGCAGCACCCCGGGGAGCACCAGCGGGCCGAACAGTTCGCGGAGCTCGGCCACCCGGAACTCGTGCTCCGCGGAACGGGTACGGAAGCGGTTGATCAGGACGCCGAGCGGCTGCAGCTCGGGGTTGTTGTCGCGCTCGGACTGCACGGCCTCGAACGCCCGCTGGACGCCGGACACCGCGAAGATCGTCGGCTCGGTGACCAGCACCGCCCGGTCCACGGCCACCAGGGCCGAGCGGGTGAGCTGGCCGAGCGAGGGCGGGCAGTCGATGAGGACGAGGTCGTAGCGCGGCAGGTCGCTGTGCTGCTCGGCCGAGGCGTCGCGGGGAAGGGCGGCCAGCAGGCGGGCCAGCCGACCGAGGCGCTGCGAGCCGGGGTCGGGATGGTTGTGGCGCTCGACGTCCTCGGAGCCGACGAGGACGTCCAGATCCTCGCCCCAGGCGCTCACGCCGATCGACGATCGGAGGATCTCGGCCGAGGGGCGCTCCATGGCCTGCGCCACGGTGGTCTCGGTGGGGGCCGGCTCGAGGGCGGTGGTCGCGTTGCCCTGGGGGTCGAGGTCGACGACGAGGGTCCGCAGACCACCACGGAGGGCCGAGCCCGCGAGGCCCAGGACGACGGTGGTCTTGCCCACGCCGCCCTTGAGGCTCAGGACGCCGGTGACGTGCACGGGGGGAACCTACCGGCTGGTGGCGCCGGACACCCGTCCCACGTTCTAGGGTGTCTCGGTGAACCGCGGTCCCTCGCTCGCTCCGGTCGACGTGGTCGCCCGCACCCTGCGCGTCGAGCTGACCGCGGCCCGGGCCCGGCGCGGCGGCGCGGCCCCCCGCGTCCTCGACGTGGGCGGTGGCAGCGGCACGTGGGCGGTGCCCCTCGCCGCGGACGGGTGCGAGGTCACGGTCGTCGACTCCAGCGCCAACGCACTGGCGGTGCTGCGCAGCCGGGCGCGCGAGTCGGGAGTCGCGAACGGGGTGCACGCCGTCCAGGGCGATGTGGACACCCTCGCCGACGCGGTCGCCGACGCGGAGGCCGATCTCGTGCTCGGGCACGGCCTGCTCGAGTACGTCGACGATCCGCTGGAGGCGTGCCGGGCACTGGCCGCGGCGGTCGTGCCCGGCGGGGCCATCTCGCTGCTCGTCGCCGGGCGGTTCGCCGCGGTGCTCTCCCGGGTCGTCGCGGGCCGCCTCGTCGAGGCACGCCAGGTGCTCGTCGACCCCCGCGGCCGGTGGGGCGCGGACGACCCGCTCTCGCGTCGCATGGACGTCGAGGAGATTCCGCACCATGGTCGAGGCCGACGGCCGGCTGGTCGTGGAGCGCGTCCAGGGTCACCGGGCGCTCGCCGACCTCGTGCCCGACGCGGTCTTCGAGGGCGGCGGGATCTCGCTGGACACGCTCTCCGAGCTCGAGGACATCGCCGCCGGCACGCCGCCGTTGCGCGACATGGCCTCGCGGCTCCACGTCCTCGCGCGACGACCGGCGGCCTGAGCGCGGTGGGGATCACGGCCTCGGACGAGGGGTGCGGGATCCTCCACGTCGACATGGACGCCTTCTACGCGGCGGTCGAGGTGCGCGCGCGACCGGAGCTGCGGGGGCGCCCCGTCGTGGTGGGCGGCGGGCCCGAGCGCGGGGTCGTGCTCTCGGCCACCTACGAGGCGCGGGCGTTCGGCGTGCACTCCGCGATGCCCTCGGCGCAGGCGCGGCGGCTCTGCCCGGCGGCGGTGTTCGTCCGGCCCGACTTCGCCGCCTACAGCGAGGTCTCCCGCGCGGTGATGGCGGTGTTCCGCTCGGTGACCCCGCTCGTGCAGCCGCTGAGCCTCGACGAGGCCTTCCTCGACGTGTCCGGCTCGCTGCGGCGCCTCGGTGCGACCCCGGTGGAGGTGGCGGCGTCGATCCGCGCCGAGGTGGAGGCCGCGCAGGGCATCACGTGCTCGGTCGGGGTCGCCCCGACGATGTTCACCGCCAAGCTCGCCTCGCGCGTCGCGAAGCCCGACGGCATCCACGTCGTGCCCGCCGACGACGTCCGCGGGTTTCTCGACCCGCTCCCCGTGGGCGCGCTGTGGGGCGTCGGCGCCCGGACCGAGGAGATCCTCGACCGCCACGGCATCAGCACGGTCGCCGACGTGGCCGCCGCCGGCCTGCCGACGCTGCGCCGCGCGGTGGGGGAGGCCCAGGCCGCCCACCTGTTCGCCCTCGCCCGGGGCGTCGACGAGCGCCGGGTCGACCCCCACGGCCGGGAGAAGTCCGCGGGCGCCGAGGAGACCTTCGACGCCGACATCGCCGATCCCGTCGTCCTGCGTCGCGAGCTGCTCCGTCTGGCCGAGCGGGCTGCGCGGATGCTGCGCCAGCGGGCCCGGCGGGGCCGGACGGTCGCCCTCAAGGTCCGCTTCGGCGACTTCACGACCATCACCCGCTCCCGGACCCTCCCCGCCCCCACCGACCTCGCCCGGGAGATCTACGGGACGGCCCGCGAGCTGCTCGACGCCCTCGGCGACATCCGTCCCGTGCGGCTGCTCGGTGTACGGCTCGAGCAGCTGGTGGCGGCCGACCGGGCGCCCGAACAAATCCTGCTCGGCGAGCCCGAGCACGGCTGGTCGGACGCCGAGCGCGCGGTCGACCACGCCCGATCCCGGTTCGGTGTCGCCGCGGTGCGACCGGCGAGCCTGCTCGGCGGGCCCGACCCTGATCGTCCCCGATCACCCACCGAGGCGCGCGATCCGGCCCGCGGAGATCACTCCCAGCGACCGGACGGTCGCCGGCGGCCCCCGGAGCCCAGCGCCGATCGGATGATCAGGAGGGGAACACCGGAGTCCGGGTAGTGGGACCGACGGCAGGCTCGTACCATGAGCGGGGGACATCCCGATGATGCCCGCCTGACCCGTCAGGGTCGGCAGCACTCTCATTCCGGTGCCGGAGGAGAAACATGCCGCTCTCCGAGCACGAGCAGCGTCTGCTCGAACAGATCGAGCGCGCGCTCTACGCCGAGGACCCGAAGTTCGCGTCCACGGTGCGGGGAGGCAAACTCCGGCGCCCGTCCCGCCGCCGCCGCGTCCAGGGCATCGTCCTGTTCATCCTCGGCATCGTGATGCTCGTCCTCGGGGTCGTGTTCAGCGGCACCTGGCTGGCCGGCATCCCGGTCATCAGCATCGTCGGCTTCCTCGCCATGCTCGGCGGCGCGATCCTCGCGCTCACCGGCGCGAGCAAGAAGGCCGCGGCCACCACCGCCGACGGCGAAGCCGCGCCCCCCTCGGGAACCGAGAAGGACCGCAGCCGCTTCACCAGCCGCATGGAGGAGCGCTTCCGCCGGCGGTTCGAGCAGGAGTAGCCCACCCCCGTTCTCCCCGACGCGCCGTCGACCCACCCGGGTCGGCGGCGCGTCGTCGTTTCGCGCGCGTCGCCGTTTCGCGCGAAGGGCACCTTCAGGCGCATAGAGCGACGAGGGGAGACCCTCGCCCTACGGCTCCGAGGCGGCCACCGGGTCGACGGCGCGCGCCCCGCCACCGCGGCCCACCCGCCGCCCCACGCCGCCCCACCCGCGTCCCCACCGGCCCCCACTCGCCGCCCCACCCGGCCCCACTGCCCGCTCGGAGCGGGTGAGCGGCCCGGGCGAGGGGTCTGAGGCGTGTCGAAACCGCGCTCCGGAGCCTCGGGCGGCATCCTCGCCGCACGGTCCCCCCACCTCTCCCCACCGGCCCGGAGCAGGGACAACTCGCCCGATCGGGGTGCGACGCCGGGCGATCCGGTTTGGCTGTGGGGCAGGGTGGGGTATGGTGGCGATCAGTGGGGCAAACGGGTCCCACCGGGGAGGTGCGGGCCGTGTTCCTCGGCACCCACACCCCCAGGTTGGACGACAAGGGCAGGTTGACCCTGCCCGCGAAGTTCCGGGACGAGCTCGCAGGGGGGCTGATGATCACCAAGGGTCAGGACCACTGCCTCTACGTGTTCCCCCGTGACGAGTTCGAGCAGATGGCCCGCAAGGTGGCCGAGGCGCCGTTCACCGACGAGCGGGTGCGCGCCTACCAGCGCTACCTGTTCGCCGGCACCGACGAGCAGCGTCCCGACTCCCAGGGTCGCATTCCGATCACCGCCGAGCTCCGTCGCTACGCGGGGCTCGAGCGGGACTGCACCGTGATCGGTGCGGTCAGCCGCCTCGAGATCTGGGACAGCGCCGCGTGGACGCGGTACCAGGACGAGCACGAGGCGGACTACGCGCAGGCCCAGCAGGAGGTGCTGCCCGGCGTCTTCTGACGTCGACGCACACCGACTTTCGCACGACGCGGCGCCCCCGAGGTGCCACGCCGGGTGCCGTGAGGCCCCGGTCCGCAGGGCGACGGCCCTGGCGCACCTTCCCCGGCGCCAGGTCCGTCGATCTGCGGGCCGGGACGTGACGGCATCCGGTGCACCCCGCAAGCATCGGGCCCGGTCCCCGCCGAGCCCCCGGTCGGTGGAGGGCCCCGTGGCGCGCAGCCCGCAGGACGGCGAGGACTCCTCGCCCCGCGAGCGCCACGTCCCCGTGCTCCTCGACCGCGTCCTCGCCCTCTTCGAGCCGGCCCTCGCCGGTCGCGACGCCGTGCTCGTCGACGCCACGCTGGGGTTGGGCGGCCACTCTGCCGCGCTCCTTTCCCAGCACGAGCGACTCACTCTTGTGGGTCTCGACCGTGACCACGAGGCGTTGCGGCTCGCGGGGGAGCGGCTGGCGCCCTTCGCCGCGCGCATCCACCTCGTGCACGCCGTGTTCGACGCACTGCCCGAGGTGCTCGACGACCTCGGTCTCGGTCCCGTCCACGGCGTCCTGTTCGACCTCGGCGTCTCCTCGATGCAGCTCGACGAGGACGCGCGCGGCTTCTCCTACGCCCGCGACGCCCCGCTCGACATGCGGATGGACCCGACGACCGGCCCCACCGCGGCCGACGTCCTCAACACCTACGCGCCCGGCGACCTGGTGCGCGTGCTCCGCGAGTACGGAGAGGAGCGACAGGCCCGGCGCATCGTCGAGGCCGTCGTGCGCGCCCGGCGACGGGCTCCGTTGCGCACCAGCGCGGAGCTCGTCGCCCTCCTCGAGGAATCCATCCCGGCGCCCGCCCGGCGCACGGGCGGCCACCCGGCCAAGCGCACCTTCCAGGCGCTGCGGGTCGAGGTGAACCGCGAGCTCGACGCCGTCGCCGTCGCGGTGCCCGCCGCGGTCGAGGCGCTGGCCGTGTCGGGGCGGGTGGTGGTGCTGTCGTACCAGTCGCTCGAGGACCGCATCGTCAAGCGCGTCCTCGCCGAGCACTCGCGATCCAAGGCGCCGCCGGACATGCCGGTCGTGCGCCCCGAGGACGAACCCGAGCTGGCGCTGCTCACCCGCGGCGCCGGGCGGGCCGACGAGGACGAGATCGCGGCCAATCCCCGGGCGGCGTCGGTGCGCCTGCGGGCGGCCGAACGGGTGCGGGTGGCGGCATGAAGCGCAGCAGGACGGCACGCGGAGGGAGAGCGGCATGAGCACCGGGACCCTCGTCGAGACCCCGCGCACGCGGGCCGGGGCGCGCGCGGCGGCGACCACGCGCCGGACGAACGTTCGCCCGACAGCACCGCAGGGCACCGGCGCCGGCGCCGACACCGACTCGCCGGGCGGCACGGCACCGTTCGTCCTCCTGATCATGGTGCTGCTGACGGCGGGCCTGGTGACGACGCTGTGGCTCTCCACCGCGGCGGCCGCGGACTCCTACCGCCTCGACAGCGCGCGGCAGGTGGCGCGCGACCTCTCCGAGCAGAGCGAGCGGCTGCACCGCGACGTCGAGGCCGCCCAGTCCGCTCCCGCCCTGGCCGCCGCGGCGCGGGCGCAGGGCATGGTGCCCGCCGGCGATCCCGCGGTGCTGCTCGTCGCCCCGGACGGCTCGTCGCAGGTGATCGGCAACCCGCAGCCCGCGCACGCCCCGGTCGCGCCCGCTCCGGCCGCAGCCCCGATCACCCCCGCCGCGCCGGACGACCCGAGGCCACGCCCACGGGAGCCCGACCGCGCCGACCCAGGACGCCCAGGGCGTGCAGGCCGCCAGCAACGGCTCCCCGGCCCCCGCGCCGGCGGGTGCCGCGGCCGCCGAGGACCAGCTCACCGCCGTGACCACGCCGGGGACGGGCGGCTGATGGCCCGCAGCGCGGCGACCATGAGCCGGCCGCCGTCCCGCGCTCCCCAGGAACGCCCCCCGGGCGGGCGCCGCCTGCCCCCGCCGCCGCCCCGCACCCCCCGCCGGCCCGCGCCCCGCCCGCCGGACCCCCGACGGCGCCTGCGGATCGGGCGTGTCCTGCTCGTCGTGCTGCTGCTCATGGCCACCGCGAAGCTCGTGGAGGTCCAGGGCCTGCGGGCCGGCGAACTCTCCGAGGACGCCGCGCGGCAGCGCACCACCCGCCTGGCCGTGCCCGCCGAGCGGGGCGCGATCCTCGACCGCAACGGTGTGCCGCTGGCGTTCAGCGTCGAGGCCAAGGCGCTCGTGGCCAACCCGCGACGCATCACCGCGGACTGGAACGAGCCCGCCGTCCGCGCCCAGCCCGGCGCGCCGACCCCCGAGCAGCGCAAGTCGGCGATCGCGCTGGGCATGGGCCGGCTCCTGAACACCGACCCCGGCCCGATCTTCGCGGCGCTGAGCTCCGACCGCAGCTACGTCGTGCTCGCCCCGCTCGTCGACCCGGCGGCCGCGCGCGCGGTCCGCGACGCGTTCCCCGAGATCGCCGAGGAGGACCGCGAGTCCCGCCAGTACCCGGCCGGCGAGGTCGCCGCGAACGTCGTGGGAAGCGCGTCCTGGAACATGGACCGGCGCAAGATCCGCGGCGCGATCGGCCTCGAGAGCGCGCTCGACGACACCCTCGCCGGCACCGACGGCTTCCGCGTCGTCGACACCGCGGAGGGCAGCGACGCCGTCATCCCCGGCACCACCCGCGCCGAGCAGCCCGCCCAGGCCGGCCGCGACGTCGTCCTCAGCCTCGACACCGACCTGCAGTACGCCGTCGAGCAGCGCCTGAGCGAGTACACCGCGCGGGTCGGCGCCCGCAACGGCAGTGCCGTCGTCCTCGACGCCCACACCGGCCAGGTCCTGTCGATGGCCAACTCGGGGTCGTTCAACCCGGCCGCGCCCGGTGCCCCGGGCGCGCAGCTGGGCAACCCCTCGGTGACCTCCCCGTTCGAGCCCGGCTCGGTCAACAAGATCGTGACGATGGCCGGCGCCCTGGAGGCGGGGCTGATCCGTCCCGAGGACGTGATCACCGTGCCCGGCAGCATCCGGATCGCCGACCGGACGGTCAACGACGCCTGGTCCCACGGCGACATCCGGATGAGCCTCAACGGGGTGCTCGGGCGGTCGTCCAACGTCGGCACCCTGATGACGGCCCAGCGCCTCGGCCCGGACCGCTTCGCGACGATGCTCTCCGCGCTCGGGATCGGCAGCCGGACCGGGATCGAGCTCCCGGGGGAGAGCGCCGGGTCGGTGCCCGCGCGTGAGGACTGGTCGGGGTCCACCTTCGGGAACCTGCCGATCGGCCAGGGCCTGTCGATGACGACCCTGCAGATGGCGAGCATGTACCAGGCCGTGGCCAACGACGGCGTCCGTGTGCCGCCGCGGATGATCGAGGCGGAGGTCGGCGCCGACGGTGTGCGCGTGCCCACGCCGGCCCCGGAGGGCGTGCGGGCGATGTCCCCGCAGACGGCGAGCACGCTGCGCGACATGCTGCAGTCGGTGATCCAGGACGGGCGGGGCGCCAACCGCGGCACCGGTCCCGCCGCGGCGCTCCCGGGGTACGCGGTGGCCGGGAAGACCGGGACCGCCCAGCAGGTCGACCCGGGGTGCGGGTGCTACTCGAGTTCGAACTACTGGATCACCTTCGCCGGCATGTTCCCGGCGCAGGACCCGCGCTACGTCGTCGCGATCATGCTCGACCGTCCGCCGGGCGGGGACTCCGCGGCGCCGCTCTTCCACGACATCGGGACCTACCTCGCCCAGCACGGCGCGGTCCCGGTCTCCACCGCTCCGCCCCGGATGGTCCCGCTGACGCTCCCGTGACCGACGTCGTGGCCCCCGCACACCGCGCGACCCCGGGGTTACTGGCTGGTATGCGGCGTGCCACGCGACATACCAGCCAGTAACCGGCGGAACGGCGACAGAACGGCCCGGGACGACCGGGTGCGCCGGCCCGCGTGCGCGGTACGCCGACCACACCCCCCACGTCGGGAGGCCGTCGTCGCCTGCACCCTGCGGAGCTGCGATCGGGACGGTGAGTAGCCTTCGCGACCGTGCCCTCCGCGCCCGCCAGGACCGCTGACGACGCCGCCGGCCCCGCGCGGGGAGCGGCGTCGGACGGGCCGGTGCGGCCGATGCGGGTGATCCCGGTCGGGGTCGCCGACCTCACCGCGCGCCTCGTCGAGGCGCTGCCCGACGCCGCTCCGCCGGAGGTCCGCGGGGCGACGGCGGCGGAGATCACCGGAGCGACGCTGCGGGCCCACGAGGTCCGCCCCGGCGACCTGTTCGGCGCCCTCCCCGGGGCGCGGGCGCACGGCGCCGACTTCGCCGCCGACGCCCTGGCCCGGGGTGCCACCGCGGTGCTCACCGACGCCGACGGCGCCACGCGTCCGGCGCTGCGGGACGCCGGGGTCCCGGTGCTCGTGCACGCCGACCCGCGCGCGGCGCTCGGCCACGCGGCGGCGCGGATCTACGGCGACCCGTCGACGCAGCTCGGTGTCCTCGGCGTGACCGGCACCAGCGGCAAGACCACCACCGTCTACCTGCTCGAGGCCGCGCTCGCCGCGGCCGGGGCGAGCACGGGGCTGATCGGCACCGTCGAGACCCGCCTGGGCGGGCGACGCCTGCCCAGCGCCTTCACGACCCCCGAGGCGCCCGACCTGCAGGCGCTGCTCGCCGCGATGGTGGAGGGCGGCGCGACGCACGTGGCCATGGAGGTCTCCAGCCACGCCCTCGCGCTCGGCCGGGTGGCCGGCACGCGCTTCGCGGTCGGGGCGTTCACCAACCTCTCCCCGGAGCACCTCGACTTCCACCCCGACATGGAGGACTACTTCGCCGCCAAGGCGCGCCTGTTCGACGGGCGCTCCGCGCGCGAGGTGGTGTGCATCGACTCCGCGTGGGGGCGTCGCCTGGTCCGCGCGGGCACCGTCACCGTCGGCACCCCGGACGCCGACTGGCGCGCCGAGGACGTCACCGCCCGCCCCGACGGCACGCAGCGCTTCATCGGCGCGCGGTCCGGGCGGCCTCGCGCTGGACGTCGCGCTGCACCTGCCCGGTGCCTTCAACGTCACCAACGCCCTCCTCGCCCTCGCCTGCGGGCACGCGGCGGGCCACGACCCGGTGGCGCTCGCGCGCGGGCTCGCCGAGGTCCGGGTGCCGGGCCGGATGCAGCGCGTCGACGTCGGGCAGCCCTTCCTCGCCGTCGTCGACTACGCGCACAAGCCCGGGGCGCTCAGCGCGCTGCTCGAGACCCTGCGGGCGCAGGTCTCGGGCGGTGGTGGCCGTGTCCTCACCGTGCTGGGCTGCGGCGGCGACCGCGACCGCGCCAAGCGTCCGACGATGGGGCGGCTGGCCGTGGAGCTCTCCGACCACGTCTGGGTCACCGACGACAACCCGCGCACCGAGGACCCGGCCGAGATCCGCGCCGCGATGCTCGAGGGCGCCCGCGACGTCGCCCCCGAGCGGGTGACCGAGCAGGGCGACCGGCGCACGGCGATCCGGGACGCCGTCGCCGCCGCGCGCCCCGGCGACGTCGTCGTGGTCGCGGGCAAGGGCCACGAGACCGGCCAGCAGGTCGGGCCCGTGAAGCGCCCGTTCTCCGACGTCGAGGAGCTCGAGCACGCGCTGGCCGAGGCGGTCGCGTGATCCCGATGACCCTCGCCGACGTCGCCCGCGCCACCGGCGGCCGGCTCCACGGCGCCGCCGGCGACGAGATGATCACCGGGTCCGTGGAGTTCGACAGCCGCGCGCTGGGACCCGGCGGGCTGTTCGTGGCCCTGCCCGGCGAGCGGGTCGACGGCCACGACTACGTCCCCGCCGCCCTCGCCGCGGGCGCGGTCGGGGTCCTGGCGGCCCGCGAGGTCGACGCACCGGCGGTACTGGTCCCCCCGGTCGAGGGCACGTCGGGGTCGTATGTGCTCGCCGCCGACACCGGCGGGGCCGGGGCGGGGGTGCTCGCCGGGCTCGCCGCCCTCGCGCGCCAGGTCGTCGACACGCTCGTCGCACAGCGACATCACGGTGGGCAGGGCCTGACCGTCACCGGGATCACCGGCTCGTCGGGCAAGACCTCCACCAAGGACCTCGTGGCCCACCTCCTGGAGGCCGTCGGGGCGACCGTCGCCCCGCCCGGGTCGTTCAACAACGAGCTGGGCCACCCCTGGACCGCCCTGCGCGCCGGCGTGGAGACCCGCCACCTCGTCCTCGAGCTCTCCGCCCGCGGGCCCGGGCACGTCGCGGCGCTGTGCCGGGTCGCGCCGCCGCGCATCGGCGTGGTCCTCAACGTGGGCTCCGCGCACCTCGGCGAGTTCGGCTCGCGCGAGGCCATCGCGGCGGCCAAGGGCGAGCTCGTCGAGGCGCTGCCCGGCGCGGACGAGGGCGGGGTCGCCGTCCTCGGCGCCGACGACCCGGTGGTCGCGGCCATGGCGTCACGCACCGCGGCCCGGGTCGTGCACGCCGGGCGCTCCCCGTATGCCGACGTCCGGGCGGTCGACGAGAGCCTCGACGACACCGGCCGCGCGACGTTCCGGCTGGTCACCGCCTCGGGCGAGGCCGACGTCCGGCTCGCCCTGCACGGCGCCCACCACGTCGACAACGCCCTGGCCGCCGCGGCGGTGGCGCTCGAGGCGGGGCTGCCGGTCGACGGGATCGCCGCGCGCCTGGCCTCCGCCGCGCCGCGCTCGCGCTGGCGCATGGAGCTCACCGAACGCCCCGACGGTGTGCGCGTGCTCAACGACGCCTACAACGCGAACCCCGAGTCGATGCGCGCCGCGCTCGCCACGCTGCGCGCGATGGGCGGGCGGCACACCGCCGTCCTCGGTCCGATGGCGGAGCTCGGCGCCGACGCCGACGCCGAGCACGCCGCCCTGGGCCGCGAGGTCGCGCGCACCGGGGTCGACCGCCTCGTGGTCGTGGGCGACGCCGCCCGGGGCGTGTACGACGCCGCGGCCGCCGCCGGGATCGACGCGCGCCTGGTGCCCGACGCGGCCGCCGCCGCGGAGGTCGCCGCGGCCGGGGTCGCCCCCGGCGACGTCGTCCTGGTCAAGGCCTCCCGCTCGGCCGGTCTCGAGACCGTGGCGACGACGTTGATCGGTACGGGCCCCGTCGTCCCGTCGAGCGCAGCGGGAGGAGCCCGATGAGGGGCGTACTGGTCGCCGCCGGGGTGGCCCTGGCCGTGTCGATCCTGCTGACGCCGTACGTGATCCGGCTGTTCATCCGGCAGGGCTTCGGCCAGGAGATCCGCGAGGAGGGCCCGCAGAGCCACCGCGGCAAGCGCGGCACGCCCACGATGGGCGGCGTCGCGATCCTCACCGCGGTGTGGGTCGGCTACCTCGGCGCGCACCTCGTCGGCGACGTGGCGATCTCGGCGTCGGGCCTGCTCGTGCTCATGCTGATGACCTCGCTGGGTGTCGTCGGTTTCCTCGACGACTTCATCAAGATCCGGCGCCAGCGCAACCTCGGGCTGAACAAGACCGCGAAGCTCGTCGGCCAGTTCGTCACCGCGGTCCTGTTCGGCATCCTCGCCCTGCAGTTCCCCGACGAGCAGGGCCTGCGGCCGGCGTCGCCCAACCTGTCCTTCGTCCGCGACATCGCCGTGGTCAGTCTCGGTGCCCTCGGGTTCGTGGTGTTCTGCTATCTGATCGTCACGGCGTGGTCGAACGCCGTGAACCTCACCGACGGCCTCGACGGGCTGGCCGCGGGCACCTCGGCGATGGTGCTGGCGACCTACCTGATCGTCTCGTTCTGGCAGTTCCGCAACGCGTGCGGCGTGCAGATCGAGGCCGGCTGCTACCAGGTCCGCGACCCCCTCGACATCACCCTCGTCGCCGCCGCGGCGATGGGCGCGTGCATCGGGTTCCTGTGGTGGAACGCCGCCCCGGCCCGGATCTTCATGGGCGACACCGGCTCGCTCGCCCTCGGCGGCCTGTTCGCCGGGCTGTCGATGGTCACCCGCACCGAGCTGCTGCTGGTCGTGCTCGGCGGGGTGTTCGTGGTCGAGGCGCTCTCGGTCGTCCTCCAGGTCGCGGTCTTCCGCACGACCCGACGGCGACCGTTCCGGATGGCGCCGTTCCATCACCACTTCGAGCTCGCCGGCTGGGCCGAGACGACGGTGATCATCCGATTCTGGCTGCTCGCCGCGATCTGCTGCGCCCTGGGCCTCGGGCTGTTCTACAGCGAGTGGCTGGCGGCGTCGGGGGGATGAGCGCGTCCCCGGACCCGCGCGAGGGGGCCCTTCCGTCGCATCTAGCGACGGAAGGGCCCCCTCGCGCGGGGGGCTGGCGGGGCCGCCACGTCCTCGTCGCGGGGGCGCGGCGGACCGGGATCGCCGTGGTCGACGTCCTGCTCTCGCTCGGAGCACAGGTCACGGTGGCCGACGGCGACCCCGCCCAGCTGGCGACCCTCGCCGACCGCGACGTGGCCCGCCGCGGCGACATGATGACCGTGCCGGACGGCTGCGACCTGGTGATCGCGAGCCCCGGGTTCCGCACCGACTCCCCGTTGGCCCTGGCCGCCCGTGGCGCGGGGGTCGAGATGGTCGGCGAGCCCGAGCTGGCCTGGCGCCTCGGCGCGGACCCGGGCGTGTGCCCGGACGGGCCGCCGCGCTGGCTCGCGATCACGGGCACCAACGGCAAGACCACGACCACGACGATGCTCGAGGCGATCCTGCGCGCGGCCGGAGAGGACGCCGTGGCCTGCGGCAACATCGGGCTGCCGATCGTCGACGCCCTGCGCGCCGGCCATCGGGTGCTGGCCGTGGAGCTCTCCAGCTTCCAGCTCGAGTGGTCACCGTCGGTGCGCCCCTATGCGGGCGCGGTGCTCAACCTCGCCGAGGACCACCTCGACTGGCACGGCTCGATGGCCGCCTACGGCGCGGCCAAGGCCCGGGTCCTGCGCGGGGAGGTGGCCGTCGCGGGGGTCGACGACGCCGGCGCGGCCGCCCTGCTCACCGCGGCGCCCGCGCCCCGCCACGTCGGGTTCACGCGCGGGGCCCCGGCGGCGGGGCAGCTCGGACTGGTGGGCGGCCACCTCGTCGACCGGGCGTTCGCCGCCCACGAGATCCTCGCCGAGATCGCCGACATCGCCCCGCCCGGTCCCCCCGGGGAGGCCAACGCGCTGGCCGCCGCCGCGCTGGCCCGGTCCCACGGTGTCGGCGCGGCGGCGATCGCCGCCGGGCTGCGGGCGGTCGCGCCCGGCGCGCACCGCGGGACCGTGGTCGCCGAGGCCGGCGGCGTGCGGTGGGTCGACGACTCCAAGGCCACCAACCCGCACGCGGCCGCCGCCTCGCTCGCCGCCCACCCGCGGGTGGTGTGGGTGGCCGGTGGCCTGCTCAAGGGCGCGGAGATCGACGACCTCGTCCTCGCCCACCGCGGCCGCCTCGCCGGCGCCGTCGTCCTGGGCCGCGACCGCGCGCGGATCACCGCCGCGCTCGCGCGACACGCGCCGGAGGTCCCCGTCCTCGACGTGGGCGGGGGCGACGATGAGCCCGTGCGTACCGACGAGGAGCCTGCCGGGATGCTCACCGCCGCCCGCGCGGCCGCCCGGCTGGCCCGGCCCGGCGACACCGTGCTGCTCGCACCCGCGGCGGCGTCGATGGACATGTTCCGCGACTACGCCGCCCGCGGGGACGCGTTCGCCGAGGCCGCCCGCGCCGTCGCCGGCGCTCCGGGACCCGAGGGCGCCGCCGACGCGAGCGGTCACGACCGGGTCGACGGGTCGGGCGCGGCGTGAGCGCCCCGCCGCGCGAGCCGGTCCGGCGGAGCGGGCGCACGGCACGGCCCGCCCGCCCCGGCGTGGTGGCCACGGGGCGCGACGCGCTGCACCAGTGGCTGGAGCGGCCGCTGACCTCGCTGCACCTGGTGCTCGGCGTCTTCGGGCTGCTCACCGCCCTCGGCCTGGTCATGGTGCTCTCGGCGTCCTCGGTGTCGGCGTACGCCGCCGGCGGCTCGTCCTACGGGGTCTTCGCCCGCCAGGCCGTGTTCGCGATGATCGGGCTGGCCCTGTTCTGGGTGGGACTGCGGGTCCCGCCGCGGCGCCTGCGGGCGGCCAGCCCGTGGCTGCTCGCCGGCTGCCTGGTCCTGCTCGTGCTCGTGCTCGTGCCGGGCCTCGGCGCGATCGTCAACGGCTCGCGCAGCTGGTTCCGCCTCGGCAGGCCTGTCGCTGCAGCCCTCGGAGCTCACCAAGATCGCCCTCGCGCTGTGGGGCGCCCACGTGCTCGCCCGCCACCGCCCGCACCCGCGGACCTGGCGGGCGGCGCTCATGCCGCTGCTCCCGGTCGCCCTGCTGATCTTCCTGCTCGTCCTCCTGCAGCCCGACCTCGGCACGACGATCTCCCTGATGATCATCGTGTTCGGCCTGCTGTGGTTCTCCTGCGCGCCGGTCGGGCTGATGGCGTTCATCGTCTCCAGCGGCGTGGTGGGCGCGGTGGCGCTGGGCGTGGTCGCGTCCTACCGGCAGAGCCGGATCGCGGCCTTCCTCAACCCCGACGAGGCCGACCCCCTGGGCCCGGCCTACCAGGCCCGCCAGGCGCTCTACTCGCTCGCCGACGGCGGCCTGTTCGGCGCCGGGCTCGGCCAGGGCCGCGCCAAGTGGGACTACCTGCCCAACGCCGACAACGACTTCATCTTCGCGATCATCGGCGAGGAGCTCGGCTTCGTCGGGGCCGGCGCCGTCATCGCGCTGTTCGCGACCCTGGCCTACGTCGGCCTGCGGATCGCCGCGCGCAGCGCCGACCCGTGGATCCGGGTGGTCACGGGCACCCTGACGGTGTGGCTGGTGGCCCAGGCCACGATCAACATCGGCTACGTGGTGGGGCTCCTGCCGGTCACCGGCATCCCGCTCCCGCTCGTCTCCTCCGGAGGGACCTCGCTGGCCCTGGCCCTGTTCTCCGGCGGCCTGCTCGCCAACTTCGCCCGTCACGAGCCCGAGGCCGCCGCCGCCCTGCGCGCCCACGGCCAGGGCCGTCTGGCCCGCGTCCTGCACCTGCCCGAGCCGAGCATGCCGCGCGCCGCCGCCACCGACCGGGACGACCGTCCCCGCACCCGCGACGGGGGACCCCGCGGCCGGGACGACCGGGCCCGGGACGGCCGGGCCCGCGACGAGCGCGCCCGCGACGACCGGGCGCCGCGCCGCCGCGGGGGAGGGCCGCGATGAGCGAGCGTCCGCTGTCCGTCGTCGTCGCCGGCGGGGGCAGCGCGGGACACGTCGAGCCCGCCCTCGCCACCGCCGACGCCCTGCGCCGCCTGCGCCCGGACGTCCGGGTCACCGCACTGGGCACCGAGCGCGGCCTGGACACCCGCCTGATCCCCGCGCGTGGCTACCCCCTCGAGCTCATCCCGCCGGTGCCGTTGCCGCGCAAACCGGGCGCCGACCTCGCCAAGCTGCCGTGGCGGGTCGTCCGGTCGGTGCGGCGCACCCGCGCGGTCCTGCGCGCCGTGCACGCCGACGTCGTCGTGGGCTTCGGGGGCTACGTCGCCCTACCCGCGTACCTCGCCGCGGCCTCGCTGCGGATCCCGATCGTGGTGCACGAGGCCAACGCCAGCGCCGGGGTGGCCAACAAGGTCGGCGCCCGGTTCGCCCGCGTGGTCGCCGCGGCGGTGCCGGGCAGCGGCCTGGACGCCGAGGTCGATCGGCATCCCGGTGCGCCGCGCCATCACCTCGCTCGACCGCGCCGGCCTGCGCGCCGAGGCCCGCGCCCACTTCGGGCTCGACCCCGACGCGCCGACGCTGCTGGTGTTCGGCGGCTCGCAGGGGGCGCGCTCGATCAACGAGGCCGTCTCGGCCGCCGTCCCCGCCCTCGACGCCGCCGGCATCGCGGTCCTGCACGCCCACGGCCCGAAGAACGCGGCGACCGTCAGCGCGAGCCGCTACGTCCCGGTGCCGTACCTCGAGCGGATGGACCTGGCCTACGCCGCGGCCGACGTCGCGCTCTGCCGGTCCGGGGCGATGACCGTCGCGGAGGTCTCGGCGGTCGGCCTGCCCGCGATCTACGTGCCGCTGCCGCACGGCAACGGCGAGCAGGAGCTCAACGCGCGCCCGGTCGTCGACCACGGCGGAGGTCTGCTCGTGCGCGACGCCGACCTCACCGGCGAGCGGGTCGTCGAGCTGGTCACGGGCCTGGTCGGTGACCCCGACCGGCTCGCCGCGACCGCGGCGGCGGCCCGGGGGTCCGGCCACGCCGGGGCGGACGAGACACTGGCCCGCATGGTGCTGGAGACGGTGTCGCGTCGACCGGACGGCGCACGCCCGCTCCGCGGGCGCGGCGAGGGGGAGGACGCAGGGATGACGGGGACCGAACAGCTCGACACCGAGGTCCCGCCGTTGCCCCGCCTGCTGTCGCGGGTGCACTTCATCGGCGCGGGCGGCGCGGCCATGAGCGGCATCGCGCGGATCCTGCTCGCCCGCGGCGCGACGGTCTCGGGGTCGGACGCCAAGGACTCGCGCGCCGTGCTGGCGCTGCGCACCCTCGGCGCCGAGGTCGCCGTCGGCCACGACGCGCACAACCTGGACCTGCTGCCGGGCGGCCCCACGGCGCTGGTCACCACGAAGGCCGTGCACCAGGCCGACCCGGACAACCCCGAGCTCCTCGAGGCCGCCGCCCGCGGCATCCCGGTGCTGCACCGCTCGGCGGTGCTCGCCGAGCTGATGGCCGACCACCGCGCGGCGTGCGTGTCGGGCAGCGCGGGCAAGACCTCGACGACGTCGATGCTGGTCGTGGCGCTGCAGGCGTGCGGCACCGACCCGTCGTTCATGATCGGCGGCGACCTGCCTCGCCTCCGGGCTCCAGCGCCCACCACGGCCTCGGCGACGTGTTCGTGGCCGAGGCCGACGAGAGCGACGGCTCGTTCCTGGCCTACTCGCCCGCGGTCGCGATCGTCACCAACATCGAGCCCGACCACCTCGACCACCACGGCACCGCCGACGCCTACGTCGCGGTGTTCGACGCCTTCGCCGCGCGCATCGAGCCCGGCGGCGCCCTGGTGGTCTGCGCCGACGACCCGGGCGCCGCGGCGCTCGGCGACCGCGCCGGAGCGGCGCCGGCGTCCGCGTCCGCCGCTACGGCCGCACCGCCACGGGCCCCGACGACGCCCACGTCCTGGACTACCGCGCCGAGGCCTCCACCGGGGTCCTGCGCCTCGCTCGTGGGCGGCGCCGAGCACGAGCTGCGCCTCGCCGTGCCCGGCGAGCACCAGGCCTTCAACGCGTGCGCCGCGCTGCTCGCCGGGCTCGACCTCGGTGCGCCGCTCGGCGGGCTGCTCGCCGGTCTCGCCGGGTTCGACGGCGTGCGCCGCCGCTTCGAGCTGCCGTGGCCGCGCCGCCGGCGTGCGGGTCTACGACGACTACGCCCACGCCCCGACCAAGGTCGCCGCCCAGCTGCGGGCCGCGCGCCCCGTCCTCGGCGAGAGCGGCCGGCTGATCGTCGCGTTCCAGCCGCACCTGTACTCGCGGACCCGCGACTTCGCCGCCGAGTTCGGCGCCGCGCTCTCGCTCGCCGACGAGGTCGTGGTCCTCGACGTCTACGGCGCGCGCGAGCAGCCCGAGCCCGGGGTCAACGGCGAGCTCATCGCCCGCCAGCTCACGCTGCCGCCCGAGCGCGTGCACTACGAGCCCTCCTGGGCCCAGGTGCCGGCGCTGCTGGCCGACCTCGCCCGGCCCGGCGACCTCGTGATCACCATGGGCGCCGGCGACATCACGGTCCTGGGGCCCGAGGTCCTCTCCGAGCTCGAGCGCCGCGAGGCGGCCGGGGACGGCTCCGGAGCCGCGGCGACCCAGGGATGACCCGGCGGTGACCGAGCGGGCGGCACGGCGCGGGCGCGTGCCGGCGGCGACCGCGCTCGCCGCGACCGCACGGCCGTGACCGCGGGGCGAGCCCCGCGCCCGCGCCGCCCGGGACGCCGGCGCACCCGACGGGCCCCGCACGGGACGTCGCCGCGGCCGGGCCGGGGCGCGACCCTCGGGCGCCGCCGCAGGGTCCCCGGGGCGCGAGAGCCCGCGCCGACCGGCGCGCGCGGCCGCGCCACCCACCACGCGCAGGCGCCGCCGGCTGGTCGTCGTCGCGATCGTCCTCGTGCTCGTCGTCGGCGCGCTGGTCTGGCTCACCGTGTTCTCGCCGGTGCTCGACGTGCGCGAGGTCCGCGTCGTCGGCGCGACGCCGAGGAGACCGCGCCCGTCGAGCGCGCGGCCGCCGTCGGCCCGGGGACCTCGCTGCTCTGGCTCGACGGCGACGCGGTGGCCGAACGGGTCCGCACCCAGCCCCGGATCGCCTCGGTCGACGTCGGCCGCGAGTGGCCCGGCACGCTGGTGATCACCGTGACCGAGCGCGAACCGGTGCTCGCCGTCCCCCGCGACGGCGGCGTCCTGCTGGTCGACGCGACCGGTTTCGCCTACCGCACCGCGCCGACCCGCCCGCCCGGCGTGCCCGTCCTTCGTCCTGCCCGGCGGCGTGCTGCCCGCGCCCGAGGAGCCCGGCACCCGGGCCGCCGCCGACGTCGATCGTGACCCTGCCGGCCGCCCTGCGCGCCGACGTCGCCGAGGTCCGTGGCGAACGGCCCCTACGACGTGCGGCTTCGTGCTCACCGGCGGGCGCGAGGTCCGCTGGGGCGCCGACGCCGACAACGAGCGCAAGGCCGCCGTCCTCGGCGCGCTGCTCACCCGCCCGGGGACGCTCTACGACGTCTCCACCCCGCAGCTCGCGGTGGTCCGCTGACACACCGCTCGGCACGAGGAGCTCCGACTGGCCCGCACCCTCTACTCCGTCACGATGTCCCTCGACGGCTTCATCGCCGGCGCCGGGCGGCGACATGTCCGTGGCTGACCGCCTACCGTCGGCGACGAGGATCCCGCGGTTCGCCACGCTCGCTGCAGGAGATCGGCGCGCTGATCATCGGCTACCGCACGTTCACCGGCGACGACCCGAACGCCGGCACCGACGCCGAGGGCGCCTTCGGCGGGCAGTGGCACGGGCCCGACGTCGTGCTCGCCCGCGACCTCGCGTCCCTGCCCTCCCTGGGCCCCGGCGTCACCGTCGTCGACGACGTGGACGAGGCGCTCGCGCTCGCCCGGACCGCCGCGGGGGACAAGGCCTACGTCAACGTCCTCGGCGCCGCGACCGCCCGGCGCATCCTCGAGGCCGGCGCGCTCGACGAGGTCCTCGTGCTCGTCGCCCCGGTCCTGCTCGGCGACGGCACCCGGCTCTTCGACCACCCCGGTGGCACGCACGGTCCGCCTCGAGCGCCTCCGGGACTGGTCGACCCCGCACGCCACCGCGATGTGGTTCCGCGTCGCCGGAGAACGGGCGCGCTGACCGGGCTCAGCCGGGGGCGAGCAGTCCGTCGCCCGGGTCGCCGCCCTCCCCGCCGCCGTCCTGGTTCTGGTTCTGGTTCTGGCCGCCGCCAGGGTCGGGGACGACGGCGGGAGCCTGCGGGACGACGGGCGCCACGGGCGGGACGACGACCCGGGGCCGCCGGACGGTGGTGCGCCGGGGGGTGACGGGGCGGCGGGTCGTCCGGGTGGGGGTCCGGCGGGCGGTCGTGGTGGTCGACACCGCCGGCGGGGCGACGGCCGGAGCCGGCGGGACGACCGCGGCGTCCGCGGCCGGGGCGGGCGGGACCATGGCGACGGTCGGCGCGGCCGGACGGAGCAGTGGTGCGGCGACCGCAACGCCGACCCCGCCGACGAGCAGCAGACCGGCCACGGCGACGGCCACCCCACGCCGGCGGGTCCACCACGACTCCGGGGGAGGGTCGGGCAGCGCGATCCGCTCGGTGACCGCGTCCGGCCGGGAGCCGCGGCCGGCCCCGACCAGCGGGCTGCGGCGGGGCGTGCCCCGGGACTCCGGCGTCATGTGATGCTCGTCGTCGACACGCCCACCCCCCGTTACGCCGACCGTGGGACCGTCACCGGCGCCGTCGGCGCCGCGGAGCACGCTCGTCCCTCCAGTAGGGGTCGAGACTTGCGCCCGACCGCCCGGCGCGCGGCAACGACGAGGTTCTCTCCCGTCCGGCGCGCCTCGTGGAAATGCCGCGGTCGCGCCTGCCTACCGTGCGCACGTCGCCCGAGAACGGCTCACCGTAAACCTCGAGATGAGGTCGAGGGTTACGACACGCCGGACCCACGGCAGCCACCCGAACGAGAAAGGCGGACTCACGATGACGCCCCCGCACAACTACCTGGCCGTGATCAAGGTCGTCGGCATCGGTGGCGGCGGCGTCAACGCCGTCAACCGCATGATCGAGGTCGGCCTCAAGGGCGTCGAGTTCATCGCGGTGAACACCGACGCGCAGGCCCTGCTGATGTCCGACGCCGACGTGAAGCTCGACGTCGGCCGGGAGCTCACCCGGGGCCTCGGCGCCGGCGCCGCCCCCGACGTGGGCCGCCGCGCCGCCGAGGACCACCGCGAGGAGATCGAGGAGGTCCTCAAGGGGGCCGACATGGTCTTCGTGACCGCGGGAGAGGGCGGCGGCACCGGCACCGGCGGCGCGCCCGTCGTCGCCGGCATCGCCCGCAAGCTCGGCGCGCTCACCATCGGCGTCGTCACCCGCCCGTTCAACTTCGAGGGCAAGCGGCGCGCGACGCAGGCCGAGAACGGCATCACCGAGCTGCGCAACGAGTGCGACACGCTCATCGTCATCCCCAACGACCGGCTGCTGCAGCTCGGCGACGTGGGCCTCTCCCTGATGGACGCGTTCCGCTCGGCCGACGAGGTCCTGCTCTCCGGCGTCCAGGGCATCACCGACCTGATCACCACGCCCGGGCTGATCAACCTCGACTTCGCCGACGTCAAGAGCGTCATGAGCGGGGCGGGCAGCGCCCTGATGGGCATCGGAGCCGCCCGCGGCGAGAACCGCGCGGTCGAGGCGGCCGGCAAGGCCATCAACTCGCCGCTGCTCGAGGCGTCGATGGACGGCGCCTACGGCGTCCTGCTGTCGATCGCCGGCGGCTCCGACCTCGGCCTGTTCGAGATCAACGAGTCGGCGTCGCTGGTCCAGGAGGCCGCCCACCCCGAGGCCAACATCATCTTCGGGACGGTGATCGACGACTCGCTCGGCGACGAGGTCCGGGTGACCGTCATCGCCGCCGGCTTCGACAGCGGCTCGCCGACCCACAAGAAGCTCGAGCCGACCGCCCTCGGGTCGGCCTCGGGCCCGTCGACCGCGACGGCCAGCGCCCAGGCCGGTCAGGTCCAGCGCCCCGCCGCGCCCGTGTCGTCGAACCACGGCGGGCCCTCGCCCGCGGTCTCGGCCGCGCCGACCGTGCCCGCCGCGCCCGCGGTGAACCGGGCCGCGGTCGCCGCCGCCCCGCGCCGCCCCCGCCGGTCGCGCCCGCCCCGGCGACCACCGAGATCCCGAAGGACACCGCGCCCGCGGCGAGCAGCGCGCCCGCCTCCCCGGCGGCCAGGAGCGGAGACGAGGACGACGTCGACGTGCCGTCGTTCATGAGAAGCTGAGGCGGTGCGTGTCCCGTCGCCCGGGTCCAGCTCCGCTGTACTCCGTATCCGCCGCGTCCTGACCACCCGGGCCGGCGGCCGCTCCGTCGCTCCGTACGACTCGTTCAACCTCGGCGACCACGTCGGCGACGACCCGTACGCCGTCGCGGCCAACCGCCGTCGGCTGGGGCAGGGGATCGGTCTCGGTCCCGAGCGGGTCGCCTGGATGCACCAGGTGCACGGCACCGACGTCGCGGTGGTCGAGTCGGCGGACCAGGAGACCCCGACGGCGGACGCCCTGGTCACCGACCGGCCCCGCCTCGCCGTCGCCGTGGTGACCGCCGACTGCGTGCCGGTCCTGCTCGCCGACCCCGAGGCCGGCGTGGTCGCCGCCGCCCACGCCGGGCGGGTCGGCGCGGCCGCGGGCATCGTCCCGGCCACCCTCACGGCGATGGAGGAGCTCGGCGCCGAGCGCGACCGTGTCGAGGTGCTGCTCGGACCGTCGGTGTGCGGCGCCTGCTACGAGGTGCCGGTCGCGATGCGCGACGAGGTCGACGCCGCGCTGCCCGGCAGCGCGGCCGTCACCCGCCTCGGAACCCCGTCGGTCGACCTGCACGCCGGTCTGCGCCGTCAGCTCGCGGGGCTCGGTGTGGGCAAGGTCGACGCGGACACCCGCTGCACCGTCGAGGACGACCAGCTCTTCAGCCACCGCCGCGGCCCGCCCGACGGGCCGGTTCGCCGCGGTGACCTGGTGGGAGTACGAGCGCCCGTGACGACGGTCGACCCTCGGCGCGCCGACCTGGCCGAGGCCCTCGCCGCCTGGCCGCGGCGCGCCCGCATCCCGGCCGCCGCCCGCGACGCCGGGCGTGATCCGGACGAGGTCGCCCTGCTCGCCGTGACCAAGACCTGGCCCGCCACCGACGTCGCGCACCTGGTCGACCTCGGGCTCTGCGCGTTCGGTGAGAACACGGAGCAGGAGGGCGCGGCCAAGGCCGCCGACCTGGCTTCGCTGCGCCCCGACATCGGCGCCCCGGTGGCACGTCGTGGGCCGACTCCAGCGCAACAAGGCCCGCAACCTCGTGCGGTGGGCGGACGCCGTGGACTCCGTCGACAGCGCCCGCCTGGTCGACGCGCTCGACGCGGCAGCGACGAAGGCCCTGGACGCCGGGGAGCGCTCGACGCCGGTCGAGGTGCTCGTCCAGGTCAGCCTGGACGCCGATCCCGACCGCGGCGGGTGCCCCGGTCGCCGAGGTGCCGGCCCTCGCCGACCGGGTGGCCGCGGCGGCCGGCCTTCGCCTCGGCGGCGTGATGGCGGTCGCCCCGCGCGACACGCCGGCGCGGGAGGCCTTCGCCACGTTGGCCGAGGTCGCGGCGGGGGTACGCGCGGCGCATCCGGGCGCGACCGTGCTGTCCGCGGGCATGTCGGGGGACCTCGAGGACGCCGTCGCGTACGGCTCGACGTGCGTGCGTGTCGGAACGGCCCTGCTCGGTGGCCGGTGAGCTAGCGTTCCGTGTGAGTGAACGACACGGTTGTAGTCCGGTGCACCGCGGGGCCCGGTCGACGTAGGCGAAGTTGGGGAGACGGCCATGACCACTCTGCACCGGGTGAAGGCGTACTTCGGCATGGTCCCGGCCGACGAGCTGGACTCCTACGACGGGTACGACGACGACCGTCGCTACGAGCGCCGCGACGACCGGGGGTACGGCGCGGAGCGCTACGGCGATCCTCGCGCTACGCCGACCGCTACGAGGCGGACCGCTACGAGGGCGAGCGGTGGGACGGCCGCGACGCGCGCCACGACCGCCACGACCGGTCGGACGACCGCTACGAGAGCGAGTTCCGTGGCAGTCGTACCCCGCGTCCCCGCGACCCGGAGGTCGCCGAGATCCGTCGGGACGAGGCCGAGCGCTCCGAGCGGGCCGAGCGGGCAGAGCCCGCCGACACCGGCGCCCGTCCTGCGGTCCGTGGTCGCAGCTGGGCCTCGAACACCGGCCCCAACCACACCTCGGTCCGCGCCGGCGCGGCCCGGACGCCTCCGTCCCTCTCCTCCGCCGCGACGTCCGCGCCGGCGGCGACCGCCACCGGCGGCGCGGCCGCTCCGACCGGCCGCGGGGCGCTGGCGGTCGAGCCTGAGCCCGCGGCGACCCCGGCGCCCGCGCGCAAGCCCGCCGAGGCCGACCCGGTCAGCGCTCCCGCCGAGATCACCTCGTTGCAGCCCAAGAGCTACAACGAGGCGCGGTTGATCGGCGAGCGCTACCGCGACGGCATTCCGGTGATCATGAATCTCACGGAGATGGACGACGCCGCCGCGAAGCGCCTGGTCGATTTCGCCGCCGGCCTCGCCTTCGCCCTGCGCGGCTCCATCGAGAAGGTCACGAACCGGGTGTTCTTGCTCTCACCTCCGAACGTCGAGGTCTCGGCCGCGGAGCGACGCAAGCTCGCCGAGAAGGGGTTCGGCGCCTCGTCCTGAGCCCGGGTGGGAGCCCCGTGGGGTCCCCGGACGCGGCCGTCCGGGGGACCTGAGCCTCGGCGCGCCGGATGGATGTCCCGGTGCGCCGAGCGTTCCGGACAGGCCGTTGAGAGGCGCGAGAGCCTCGCTGACCAGCCTGTCACCGCACGTAGAGGGGCGCGGACCGTGACGACCCGACCGGCGGATCGTGTTCATCCCCCGACCTCGGTAGGCCTGTGGGGTTGAACGGGTCTTCTTGTGGCGCTGTGTCACCAATCGGGCGGCGAGGGCAGCGCATCACTGGACCCGTCCATTATGGTTCTGCTGCTCGCAGTGGTCATACTCTGCGGGTGGCGGAGCTCGAAGAGCCCGAGGTACCTGGGGTTCCGCAGCCGAGGAGTGCTTGAGGAGATCCGATGCCGCTGACCCCTGCCGACGTCCACAACGTCGCGTTCAGCAAGCCGCCCATCGGCAAAAGGGGCTACAACGAGGACGAGGTCGATGCTTTCCTCGACCTCGTGGAGGCCGAGCTCGGCCGCCTCCTGGAGGAGAACAACGACCTGCGCGAGCAGGTCGAGCAGCTCGAGCAGCAGCTCTCCAGTGCCCATGCCGATCTGGACGACGCCCGCAGCAAGGCCGCGGCCGCACAGAGCCAGGCCGCGGCGCCGCCGCAGAGCCGTCCTGTCGAGGACGCGCCGCGCACGGTGCAGCAGCCGATGCCGCAGCAGCCGCAGCAGCAACCCCAGCCGCAGATGGCGCAGACGCAGCAGGCCGTCGTGCCGCCGCCGTTCGGTGTCTCCGACCCGGGCCCCGCGGGCAACGGCGGCGACCACCACGTCCAGGCGGCCAAGGTCCTCGGCCTCGCCCAGGAGATGGCCGACCGGCTCACCGCCGAGGCCAAGTCCGAGGCGGACGGGATGCTCGCCGACGCGCGGACCAAGTCCGAGCAGCTGCTCTCGGAGGCCCGCACCAAGTCCGACAGCATGGTCAACGAGGCGCGCACCCGCGCCGAGACGATGCTCAACGACGCGCGGACCCGCGCCGAGACCCTCGAGCGGCAGGCCCGCGACAAGGCCTCGACGCTCGAGCGCGACGCCCAGCGCAAGCACAACGAGACGATCACCCTCATCGAGCAGCAGAAGGGCGGGCTCGAGAAGAAGATCGACGAGCTGCGGACCTTCGAGCGCGAGTACCGGACCCGTCTCAAGACCTACCTCGAGTCCCAGCTGCGCGACCTCGAGGGCCGCGGCTCGGCCGCACCGTCGGACAACAGCCGCAACGGTGCGGGCGGCTACGCCACGAGCGGATACGGGTCCAGGGCCGAAGCCGGGAGCTGACTCGGCCGGGTGCCGGGCCGCACGGCCCGGACGCCCCGTGGCGTGAGGTGGAGATCGGATCGTGCTGCTACTCGTCCTGCTCTGCGTGCTGGTCGCCTTCGGGCTCCTGGTGGTCGCCGTCGTCACCTCGATGGCGGCCTGGGCCTGGGGCTCGGTCGTCGCGAGCGTGCTCGCTGCGGCACTGCTGATCGCCGACGTCGTCCGGCGACGTCGCCGGGAGCGTGAGAGTCGCCGGCACACGGTGTCCGGTGCGCCGGCCATCTCGTCGGGCGGCGGTCAGGGCGCGCCGGGCCAGCAGGGCACCGGACCGGAGGGCGCGACCTCCACGGTCGGCGTCGGAGGATCCGGTGCCCCAGGCCAGGGCCAGGGTCAGGGTCCGCAGGCGCCGGGTCGCCCGGGCGCGCAGGGCCCCGGGCCGCAGGCTCCGCCCGCGCAGGCCGCGGGACAGCAGGCCGGTCCGCAGAGCCCCGGCCAGCACGGCCAGCACGGACAGCCCGCCCACGGGCCGGGTGCGCCTCTCGGGGCACAGCAGGGTGGTCCGGGCTCCTCCGCCCCGTCCTCGGCGAGCGGTGGTGGCCCGGGGCTCGCGGGCGGTGCCGCCGGAATCGCGGGGGCCGCAGGCCTGGGAGCCGCGGCCGGCGCCGCGCGCTCCGGCGACGACCCGCCCGCGGACGGACCGTCCCGGAGCGATCAGGACGCCCGCACGCTCCGGCGCCCCGGGGCCGGACGGCTCCGACCCCCAGAGCCGGAACGGCCAACGCCCGGACGGCCGGCGTCCGCGCCTGCCGACGGTCAACGGTCCGACGGTCAACGGCCCGACGGTCAACGCCCCGACGGTCAACGACCCGACGGCCAGCGGCCCGACGGTCAACGACCCGACACGCAGGGCGCGCCTGGTCGCCCGCCCTCCGGCGCTCCCGCCGGTGCGCGTCCCCGGTGGGCGCGCACGACGGGCCCTCTGGGTACCGAGCCCTCCCGGGTCCCCGGCGCCCCGCGGGGCGCGCGGATCCTCGGCATGCTCCCGCTGCCCGACTCGCCCGCCGAGGCCCGGATGAGCGGGGCCCCCGCGGCGGCGGCCGGGGACGGCCCCGCCGGCCGTCGTCCCGACTCGCGGGGCGTCGACGGCGACGACTCGGCCACCACCCGTCTCAACGTCGACGACCTCGCCCGCGTGCGGCGCGCCCGCTCGCCCCTGGGCGACACGGACGCCGAGTCCGCCGGCGCCCCGACCGGGACCGCGGGCACGACCCCGCCCCCGCAGGCCCCTCCTCCCGTCCAGGCACCGCCTCCCGCGCAGGCACCGCCGCCCGCGCAGGCCCCACCGGCGGCGCAGGCACCGCCTCCCGCGCAGGGAGCGCCACCGCCGCCCCCGGGTGCGCAAGCTCCGCCGGCGGCCGGCGGGTCGGGCCCGGTCCGGCAGGGGCCTCCGCCCCCTCCGGCGCCGCCTCCGCCGCCCGCGGCCGAGCCCGACGAGGAGCAGGTGGACGAGGGCGCCCGCGAGGTGGTCGCCCGCCTCGACGACGAGGTGCTCGTGATCGACGAGGAGCCGCTGTTCCACCTGGGCCGGTGCCGCTACCTCTACGGCCGGGAGGTCATCCCGCTGCCGGCCTCGGAGGCGCTGGAGCTCGGCTTCGGCGGCTGCTCGTGGTGCACGCCGGTCGCCGCGCTCACCGAGCAGCGCGGCGCCGACACCCGGCGCTGACCGCGATTCCGGTCGCCCGCCGGCGTGAACCGGCCCACCGGAGGGCGGGGACACCGGCAGGGCACAGGACGATCGCTAGGGTCGTTCCTCCCACGAGCGGGAGGGAGGTTCCACGGCGTGGACGCGTTGCCCGCCCTGCTCGGCATCGGCGCCGGCGTCATCCTCGTCTCGGTCCTCGCGGTCCGGCTCTCGACCACGCTCGGCCTGCCCTCGCTGTTGCTCTACCTCGGCATCGGGGTCCTGCTCGGCGAGGCCGGCCTCGGCATCTCCTTCGACGACGCCCGGTCGACCCAGGCGCTCGGCGTGGCGGCCCTCGTCCTGATCCTCGCCGACGGTGGGCTCAGCACCCGGTGGGCGACGGTCCGCCCCGTCCTCGGGCTCGGGCTCGCGCTGTCCACGGTGGGCGTCGCGGTGAGCATCGCGATCACCGCCGTCGCCCTGCACTTCCTGCTCGGCCTCGACTGGCGGGTGGCGTTCCTCTGGGGCGCGGTCCTGGCGTCCACCGACGCGGCCGCCGTGTTCAGCGTGCTGCGCAACCTCGGCCTCCCGACCCGGCTGGTCGGCGCCCTCGAGCTCGAGTCCGGTCTCAACGACGCCCCGGTCTTCCTGGCGGTGGTGCTGCTCTCGAGCCCCGCCGCGCTGAGCTGGGTCGACCCACTCCTGGTCGTCTACGAGCTGGGGGTGGGCGCGGTCCTGGGCGGGCTGCTCGGCCGGCTCGGGGTCCTCGGGCTGCGCCGCGCCGCCCTCCCCGCCACCGGGCTCTACCCGCTCGCCACGCTCGCCGTCTGCGTCCTCGCGTTCGCCTCCGGCCAGCTCCTGCACGCCTCCGGTCTGCTCGCGACCTACACGGCGGCGCTGGTCCTGGGCAACTCCACGCTGCCCCACCGCGAGGGGTCGCGCTCGTTCGCCGAGGGCCTGGGGTGGCTCGCCCAGATCGGCCTGTTCGTGCTGCTGGGGCTCTACGCCTCCCCGGACCGCCTGCTCGCCGCCGTGGTCCCCGCCCTCCTCGCCGGCGCGGTGCTGCTGCTGGTCGCGCGCCCCCTGTCCGTCCTGGTGGCCTCGCTCGGTTTCGGGGTGCCGTGGCGCGACCAGGCCTTCCTCTCGTGGGCGGGCCTGCGGGGGGCGGTGCCGATCGTGCTCGCCCTCGTCCCGCTGACCGAGGGCCTGCCCGGCTCGCGCGAGCTGGTCGACGCCGTCTTCGTCCTGGTGGTCGTGCTGGTGCTCATCCAGGGCACGACCCTGCCCCTGGTGGCGCGCCGCCTCGGCCTGGTCGGCACCTCGCGGGTCGAGGAGATCGAGGTCGACGCCGCGCCGCTGGACACCCTGCGGGCGGATCTCCTCCAGATGACCGTGCCCGACGGCTCGAAGCTGCACGGCGTGTACGTCCGTGAGCTGCGCCTGCCCGAGGGGTCCGGGCTGAGCCTGGTCGTCCGCGACGGCGCGAGCTTCACCCCGGGGGGCGCGAGCCGCATCCAGGAGGGCGATCAGCTCCTCGTGGTCACCACCGAGACCGCCCGGGCCGCCGCCGAGCAGCGGCTGCGCTCGGTCGACCGCTCCGGGCGCCTCGCGCGGTGGCGCGGCGACGCCGGTGGGACGCCGTCGACGGAGCGCGCCGCCAGGACCAGGCCGCCGACGATGCGCGACGCCCGCACCCCGCCGAGCCTCGAACGCCTGCGCCCCTCGCGTCCGGGCCCCGAACCTCCGCCTCCCGACGGCCTCCCGAGCGTCCCCGCCCCGACCGCCCGGAACCGCCCGGCGGCCCGGAAGGGACAATGGAGCCGTGAGCAGCGCCGCACCCTCCCCGCCGCCGGGGGCGACCGTCCCTGACGACCCGCCCGCCCCGCCGCGGCGGCTGGCGCTGCTGATCACGGTCGCCGTCGTCGTCATCGCCCTCGACCTGCTCACCAAGACCGTGATGGTGGCGACGCTGCACGACGGCGAACGCGTCCCGCTGCTCGGCGACACCGTCTCGTTCGTCCTCGTCCGCAACGCGGGCGCCGCGTTCTCGCTGGCCACCGGCATGACCTGGGTGCTCACGCTGGTGGCGCTGGCGGTCGTGGTCGGCATCGCCCGCTACGCGCGCCGGTTGCGCTCACCCGGCTGGGCCCTCGCTCTCGGGCTCGTGCTCGGCGGCGCGCTGGGCAACCTCGTCGACCGCTTCTTCCGCGGTCCGGGCCCGCTGCAGGGCCATGTCGTCGACTTCGTCTCGGTGGGCTGGTGGCCGGTGTTCAACGTCGCCGACTCCGCGATCTGCGTGGGCGGCGCGGTGCTCGTCGTCCTCGCGCTGCGGGGGCGCGACATCGAGGGCGGCCGGACCTCCGACCCCGCCGCGGTCGATCCTGCGGGGAGCGAGGCGCGGTGAGCCTGCGCACCCTGCCCGTGCCCGACGGCCTCGACGGCATGCGCCTGGACGCCGGCCTCTCCCGGATGCTCGGCATGTCGCGCACCGTCGTGGCCACGCTGGCCGAGGACGGCGCGGTCCGCCTCGACGGCGTGGCGGCCGGCAAATCCGACCGTCTCGTCGCCGGGGCGTGGCTCGAGGTCGAGCTCCCCGAGCCGGAGCGCGCCGCGACGGTGGTCACCGCCGGCGGCCGTCGACGGCCTGGTGGTGCTGTACGAGGACGACGACATCGCCGTCGTCGACAAGCCGGTCGGCGTCGCCGTGCACCCCAGCCCCGGGTGGAGCGGGCCCACCGTCGTGGCCGGGCTCGCCGCGCTCGGCCTGCGGGTCGCCACCAGTGGCGCCGCCGAGCGCCAGGGCGTCGTCCACCGCCTCGACGCCGGCACCACCGGGGTCATGGTGGTCGCCAAGTCCGAACGGGCGTACGCGCTGCTCAAGCAGGCCTTCCGCGACCGGACGGTGTCGAAGGTGTACCTCGCCGTCGTCCAGGGCCACCCGGACCCCAGCGAGGGCACCATCGACGCCCCGATCGACCGCCACCCCAAGCACGACTGGCGCTTCGCCGTGGTCACCGACGGCCGTCCGAGCGTCACCCACTACCGCACCCTCGAGGCGTTCCGGGCGGCGTCGCTGCTCGAGGTCGAGCTCGAGACCGGGCGCACCCACCAGAATCCGCGTGCACTTCTCCGCGGTGCGCCACCCCTGCGTCGGTGACCTCACCTACGGGGCGGACCCCGTCCTCGCGAAGTCGCTGAAGCTCGACCGGCAGTGGTTGCACGCCCACCGCCTCGGCTTCCACCACCCCGCCGACGGCCGCTGGGTCGAGTTCACCAGCGAGCCGCCCGGCGACCTGGCGCAGGCGCTGGACACGTTGCGGGCGGCGAGCTGACCGGCCCGTACGCCCCGGACGGCCCGGACGGCGCGGAGCCCCCGCCGCGGTGGCCGCGGTACGCCGTCGCCCTCGCGGTCGTCCTCGTCGTCGCACTGCTCACCGCGTGGGCGGCCGGGTCGGAGGGCGGCGGGCGCGGAGCCGGGGGCGCCGGCGTCCCGGGCAGCACCGACGCGGTCCGTCTCGGCCCGGAGTCCGGCGAGAGCGTCGCGGACTACCGGGCCCGCGTCGCCGCGGTGCCCCCGGGGGAGGGCACGCGACGGCTGGCGCTGGTCTCGCTCGGGACCTACCTCGACGTCGGCGCGGCCGCCCGGGTGCTCGCCGGGGTCGACGCGCAGGCGGACCAGGCCGTCTTCCGGGTGCCGCTGCCGCGCGTGCAGACCGCGGTGCGCCGGGTCCCGCTGGACCGGCGCGGCAGCGCCGACCCGGTCGCGGTGCTGCGTCTCGCCGAGGCCCAGGCCGCCAACCGGGCGGAGGAGACGGCGCGGACGACGGACGGGCGGGCCGGCGCGATCGCGGCCGCGGAGTCGCCCCGCCTGGCCGCGGGCTGCGCCTGCGTCGTCGCGCTCGTCGTCGACCTCGACCCCGCCGCGACGGGAGTGCTCGCCGCGCGGCCCGGTGTCCGCGCCGTCCAGGTGGCGCCCGACGGCGCCCGGGCCGACGCGCTGGCCGTCGTCCCGCTGCTGCCCGAGCAGACCGGGACCGTGGGCCCCGTGCCGGACGACGGACCGGTTCCCCCCTGAGCGTCGGAGGGGCGTGACGCGCCGCCCCGACGGGTAGCTCACCGATGTGAGGTGCCTGCCGGACCGTCACGGCCGGGACGGACGCGAGAGGGGAGCGGCCGCATGACTGCCTCGTCCCCCGTCCCGGTCCCCGCGACCCCGGACGGGTCCGACGGCGATCCGCGCCCGCACGTCGTCGTGCTGGGCGCCGGTTTCGCCGGGCTCGCCGCGGTGCGCGCGCTGCACAAGGCCCCGGTGCGCGTCACCCTCGTCGACCGCCACAGCTACAGCACGTTCCAGCCGCTGCTCTACCAGGTGGCCACCGGCGCGCTGAACCCCGGCGACATCACCTACGGGGCCCGCGGCTTCGCCTCCACTCTCGGGGCGCGGTTCCGCAAGGGGGCCGCGGTCGGCCTGGACCCGGCGAGCCGGACGGTCCGCCTCGACGTCGGCCCGGACCTCCGGTACGACTACCTGATCATCGCCCACGGCGTGACGACCAACTACTTCGGCGTCGCCGGCGCCGTCGAGCACGCGTACCCGATCTACACCCGGCGCGAGGCCCTGGCCGTGCGCGACCGGATGACCGGATACCTCGACCACATCGCCGCCACCGGAGAGAGCCGGGGCGCGACGGTCGTCGTCGTCGGCGGCGGCGCGACCGGGGTCGAGATGGCCGGCACCCTGGCCGAACTGCGCAACGAGGTGCTGCCCGGCCGGTACCCCGAGCTCGACCCGGACGAGGTGAACGTGATCCTCGTCGAGATGACCGGCACGCTCCTCCCGCCGTTCGCCCCGCGCCTGCGGGAGTACGCGGCGGCGCAGCTGCGCCGTCGCGGCGTCGACCTCCGCCTGAACACCACGGTCAAGGAGGTCCGGGAGGACTCGGTCCTGCTCGGCGACGGCACGGAGCTCCCGGCGCAGATGACCATCTGGGCCACCGGCGTCGCCGCCCACGACCACGTGAAGGACTGGGGCCTCGAGCAGGGACGCGGCGGGCGGATCGTCGTCGGCGGCGACCTCCGCGTCCCGGACGCACCCCGAGATCCTCGTGGCCGGCGACATCGGGGTCATCGACGACGACCCGCTCCCGCAGCTCGCCCAGCCCGCGATCCAGACCGGCGCGCACGCCGGCCACACGGTGGCGAAGATGATCGCGGGCGAGCCCACCGAGCGCTTCCACTACAAGGACAAGGGCACGATGGCCACGATCGGGCGGGGCTCGGCGGTGGCGGACGTCGCGCACGGCCCCAAGCTCGTCGGCGTCCTCGCCTGGCTCGCGTGGATGTTCGTGCACATCGTCGCGCTGATGGGCAACCGGAACCGGATCATGGTCGCGCTGGGCCTGACCTTCCGCTACCTCGTCCGGCGCCGCGGCGTGCTGGTCGTCGGCGACGGCAGTTGACCCCCTGCGCGAGCCGCTCGCCGACGTGCGAGGCTCGCGCGACACATCCGCGAAGAGAGTTCAGAAGAGAGTTCAGGAGCGCCGATGGCTGGCCAGTCCCCCGTCAACGTCACGGTCACCGGCGCCGCCGGGCAGATCGGCTACGCGTTGCTGTTCCGGATCGCGTCCGGCCACCTGCTGGGTGAGGACACCCCGGTCCGGCTGCGCCTGCTGGAGATCCCGGACGCGGTGAAGGCCGCCGAGGGCACCGCCCTGGAGCTGGAGGACGGCGCGTTCGAGCTGCTCGACGGCGTCGACGTCTTCGACGACGCGACGCAGGCCTTCGACGGCACGAACGTCGGCCTGCTCGTCGGGGCCCGCCCGCGCACCAAGGGCATGGAGCGCGGCGACCTCCTCGAGGCCAACGGCGGGATCTTCAAGCCGCAGGGCGAGGCCCTCAACGGTGCCGCCGACGACGTCAGGGTCCTCGTGGTCGGCAACCCCGCCAACACCAACGCCCTCATCGCGCGGTCGAACTCCGACGTCCCGGCCGACCGCTTCACCGCGATGACCCGCCTGGACCACAACCGCGCGCTCGCCCAGCTGGGCAACAAGTTCGGCGTGCGCGTGGGCCAGATCTCGCGGATGACGATCTGGGGCAACCACTCGGCCACGCAGTACCCGGACGTCTCGAACGTGCTCGTGGACGGCGCGCCCGTCGCCGACCGCATCGACCAGGGCTGGCTGACCGACGAGTTCATCCCCCGGGTGGCCAAGCGCGGCGCGGAGATCATCGACGTGCGCGGCGCCTCGTCGGCGGCCTCCGCGGCCGCGGCGGCGATCGACCACGTGTACACGTGGGTCAACGGCACCCGCGAGGGCGACTGGACCTCCGCCGCGATCGTCTCCGACGGCTCCTACGACGTCCCCGAGGGTCTGGTCTCGTCGTTCCCGGTGACGGCGTCGAACGGGGCGTTCGAGATCGTCCAGGGTCTGGAGATCAGCGACTTCTCCCGCGAGCGCATCGACGCCTCGGTCGCCGAGCTCGCCGAGGAGCGCGAGGCCGTCCAGAAGCTCGGGTTGGTCTAGAGAGGCCGCGGGATGAGCGAGCCCGTCCGGGTGGTCCGTGAGGCCGACCTCACCGACGGCGACCCCACGCCGGGGATGCGCCGGCAGGTGGCGTTCGAGGCGCCGGGCTGTGGGCCGGGCTGGTCCACACGGAGCCCGGGGCGTCCTCGGGCTGGCACCACCACGGTGACCACGAGACCAGCCTGTACGTGGTGCGCGGGGAGATGCGACTGGAGTTCGGGTCCGGCGGCGGCGACGCGGTCGTCGCCGGCCCCGGCGAGTTCCTGCGCGTCCCCGCCCACACCGTGCACCGCGAGTCCAACCCGGGCGCCGACCGGTCCACCGCGGTGATCGGCCGCGCCGGGCAGGGTCCGCCGACGGTCAACGTCGACGGTCCCGACGCCTGACCGACCGCCGGTGGGTCGTGGGGGTGGGTCGACGCCGCAGGGGGCGAGCGGGCAACCTGACCGTATGAGCCTCGGCGCCGTCCTCACCGCCATCGTCACCCCCTTCGCCCCCGACGGGTCGGTCGACGAGCAGGCCTTCGTCGACCTGCTGGGGTACCTCCACGACCACGGGTCCGACGGCGTCGTGGTGTGCGGGACGACGGGGGAGGCCTCGACGCTGTCCACCGAGGAGCACCTGCGCCTGGTCGAGCTGGCGTGCACCGCGCGTCCCGCGGGGGCGACGGTGATCGCCTCGACGGGGTCGAACGACACCCGCCACGCCGTGGAGATGACCGAGCGGGCCACGGCGCTCGGCGTCGACGGGATCCTCTCGGTGACCCCCTACTACAACAAGCCCAACCGGCGGGGCCTGCTCGCGCACTACGGCGAGGTCGCCCGGGCCACCGACAAGCCGATCGTGCTCTACAACATCCCCTCGCGGGTGGTGCTCGACGTGGACAACGACCTGCTGGCCGAGCTGGCGCAGATCGAGCACGTCGACTACGTCAAGCAGGCCAACAACGCCAACCTCGCCCCGGTGGACGGCCTGGGGATCTACGCCGGCAACGACGACCTGTTCGGCTCGGTGCTCGAGATGGGCGGCTGCGGCGGCATCCTCGTCGCCAGCCACGTCGTCGGGCCGCTGATGCGCCGGATGGTCGACGAGCCGGACGACCGCGCCGAGATCGAGGCCTCCCTCAAGCCCGTCTTCGACGCGATGGGGGTGACGACGAACCCGATCCCGGTCAAGGCCGCGCTGAACCTCCTCGGCCACCGCGTCGGGGGCCTGCGCCTCCCGCTGGTCGAGGCCACGGACGAGGAGACCGCGGTGGTCCGGGCCGCCCTCGAGGGTGTCGGGGTGCTCTGACGCCTTGTCGGCGGGAGCGTGCTGGTTACGCTCGTGCCCCGTCCTCGTCGTCTGGTGGTGGTCCCTGATGGGTACCGTGATCGAGCTCGCCCCGTCCGCCACGCCGTTCGGGCTCGAGGTGGGCAGCCGGTCGATCTCCCTGTCCGACCTCCGGCAGGTTCCCGGCGCCGGGGACGCCGCGTCGGCGCTGTCCGCGGTCGAGACCGGGAAGCGCACGGGTGCGTTCGTCGTCGGCCGGGAGCACCTCGCCGCGCTGCGCGTCGTCCTCGACACCGCGCTCGCCCACCCGAAGGTCCTGGCCTCGCTCGGCGGCGCGTCGCCGACGCCGACCGCGGTGGCCACGGGGACCCGCGACGGGCTGCTGGTCACGCTCGGCATGCTCCGCGTGCACGGCCACCGGGGCGTGGCGCCCGGCGAGTGGGGCCCGTGCTCCGCCCTCGAGGTCCTGCACGTCGACCTGCCCGGGATCCACGACGCCGTCACGGCGGAGGCGTCCGTGTAGGACCCCCGGGTGGGACGTCCGGGACGGGTGGGACGCGCCCCGCGCGGCACGACACGCCGAGCCTCGACGGGTGAGCAGCGAGGACGCCGGAACCCCCGCGGTGGGGCCCGGACTGTCGGACCCTCCGGATATCCTCACGAGAGGAGTCCCGCCGACCCCGCCGTGCCCTCCCCGACCTGTCCGGGTGCCTGGAGGGGCCGCGCACCTCGTCCCCTCCAGGAGGTCCTGCGACGTGACCGGTGACTCGTTCGTCCACCTGCACACGCACACCGAGTTCTCGATGCTCGACGGTGCCGCGCGGTTGGACGACCTGTTCGCCGAGGCCGCGCGCATGGGGATGCCGGCGCTGGCCATGACCGACCACGGCAACACCTTCGGCGCCTACGAGTTCTGGAAGAAGGCCAACGCCGCCGGGGTCAAGCCGATCATCGGCATGGAGGGCTACCTCGCGCCCGGCAGCCGCCACGAGCGCAAGCGGGCGAGCCTGGGCAAGGGTGATGCGGGCACCGACAACCCGGGCCAGATGTACACCCACATGACGCTGCTGGCCGAGAACACCGAGGGGATGCACAACCTCTTCCGGCTCTCCAGCCTCGCCTCCCTCGAGGGCTACTACTACAAGCCCCGCATGGACCGCGAGCTGCTCGAGACCTACGGCAAGGGGATCATCGCCACCACCGGGTGCCCGTCGGGGAGGTCCAGCGGCTCCTCCAGCAGCACGACTTCGACGGCGCGTGCCAGGCCGCGAGCGACTACCGCGACATCTTCGGCCCCGAGAACTTCTTCATGGAGCTGATGGACCACGGCATCGAGATCGAGCGCCGGGTCCGCGACGACCTCTACGACCTCAAGAAGAAGCTCGACCTGCCGGGTCTGGCCACCAACGACCTGCACTACACCTACGCCAAGGACGCCAAGCCCCACGAGGTCCTGCTCTGCGTGCAGACCGGCAAGACCATGAACGACCCGAACCGGTTCAAGCTCGACGCGCAGGACTTCTACCTGAAGAGCCCCGCCGAGATGCGCGCCCAGTGGGACGGCGTCTTCCCCGAGGCCTGCGACAACACCCTCGCGATCGCCGAACGCGTCCACATGGAGTTCACCGAGGGGCGCGACCTGATGCCGGTGGCCCCGGTGCCCGAGGGCGAGACCGAGGCGAGCTGGCTCGTCAAGGAGGTCGAGCGGGGGCTGCACTGGCGCTTCCCGAACGGTGTCACGGAGCAGTACCGCAAGCAGGCCGAGTACGAGGTCTCGGTCATCATGCAGATGGGCTTCCCGGGCTACTTCCTGGTGACGGCCGACCTGCTCAACTACGCGCGCTCGGTCCAGCTGCGCGTCGGCCCCGGCCGCGGGTCCGCGGCGGGCTCGCTGGTCGCCTACGTCCTGGGCATCACCGACCTCGACCCGATCCACCACAAGCTGATCTTCGAGCGGTTCCTCAACCCCGAGCGCATCTCCATGCCCGACATCGACATGGACTTCGACGAGCGCCGGCGCGGCGAGATGATCCGCTACGTCACCGAGAAGTACGGCGAGGAGAAGATCGCCCAGATCATCACCTACTCCACGATCAAGGCGAAGGCCGCGATCAAGGACTCGGCACGGGTGCTCTACGGGCAGCCCGGCTACGCGGTGGCCGACCGCATCACCAAGTCCATGCCGCCCGCCGTGATGGGCAAGGACATCCCGCTCTCCGGCGTGTTCGACCCGGGCCACAAGCGCTACTCCGAGGCCGCCGAGATGCGGGCGCTCTACGAGTCCGACCCGCAGGTCAAGGAGATCGTCGACACCGCCAAGGACCTCGAGGGCCTCAAGCGGCAGTGGGGCGTGCACGCCGCCGGCGTGATCATGTCCAAGGAACCGCTGATCGACGTCATCCCGATCCAGCGGCGCGAGGCCGACGGCGCGATCATCACGCAGTTCGACATGGGGGTCTGCGAGACCCTCGGCCTGCTCAAGATGGACTTCCTGGGCCTGCGCAACCTCACGATCATCGACGACGCCCTGAACAACATCACGCTCAACGGCAAGCCCCCGCTCGACCTCGACAACCTGGGTCTCGACGACAAGGCCACCTACGAGCTGCTCTCCCGCGGCGAGACGCTCGGGGTGTTCCAGCTCGACGGCGGGCCGATGCGCGACCTGCTGCGTCGCATGGCCCCCACCGAGTTCGACGACATCTCCGCCGTCGGCGCGCTCTACCGGCCCGGTCCGATGGGCGCCAACGCCCACAACGACTACGCGGACCGCAAGAACGGCCGCCAGGAGGTCACGCCGATCCATCCGGAGCTCGCCGAGCCCCTCAAGGAGGTCCTCGGCGAGACCTACGGGCTGATCGTCTACCAGGAACAGGTCATGGCGATCGCCCAGGTCCTCGCGGGCTACTCGCTGGGCAAGGCCGACCTGCTCCGCCGCGCGATGGGCAAGAAGAAGAAGGAGATCCTCGACAAGGAGTACGCCGGGTTTCGCCCAGGGCATGAAGGACAACGGCTACTCGGCGGCCGCGGTCAAGACGCTCTGGGACATCCTGCTGCCGTTCTCGGACTACGCGTTCAACCGCGCCCACTCCGCGGCCTACGGCGTCGTCTCGTACTGGACGGCCTACCTCAAGGCCAACTACCCGGCCGAGTACATGGCCGCGGTGCTCACCAGCGTCCGCGACGACAAGGACAAGGCGGCGGTCTACCTCGCCGAGTGCCGCCGGATGGGCATCACGGTGCTGCCGCCCGACGTCAACGACTCGGTGCGCGACTTCGCCCCCGTCGGCCACGACATCCGCTTCGGGCTGGGCGCCATCCGCAACGTGGGCGCCGGCGTCGTCGAGTCGATCGTCGGCAGCCGCCGCGAGAAGGGCACCTTCGCCGACTTCTCCGACTTCCTGCGCAAGGTCGAGCAGCAGGTCTGCAACAAGAAGACCGTCGAGTCGCTGATCAAGGCCGGGGCGTTCGACTCGCTGGGCCACCCGCGCAAGGGCCTCGCGCTCGTGCACGCCGAGGCCATCGACGCGGTGATGACCACCAAGAAGGCCGAGGCGGACGGCCAGTTCGACCTGTTCGGGAGCTTCGACGACGACGCCGGCGCCGAGGCGGGCAGCGCGGACACCACGGGCATGTTCGACGTCAAGGTGCCCGAGGGGGAGTGGGAGCCCAAGCACCGGCTCGCCCTGGAGCGCGAGATGCTCGGGCTCTACGTCTCGGGTCACCCGCTGCACGGGCTGGAGAGCGTGCTGGCCAGCCGCGCGGACACCGCGATCGCGACCATCCTCGAGGGCAGCGTCGCCGAGGGCGCCACCGTCACGGTCGGCGGCATCCTCGCGACGGTCACCCGTCGGGTGAACAAGAAGGGCGAGCCCTGGGCCTCGGCCCAGATCGAGGACCTCGCCGGCGGCATCGAGGTGCTGTTCTTCCCGCGCACCTACGCCGCCGTGTCCATCGACGTGGCCGAGGACGCGATCGTCCTGGTCAAGGGCAAGGTCAACAAGCGGGACGACCGCGTCAGCCTGTTCGTGGAGGACCTCGCCGTGCCCGACCTGTCCACCGGGGGCACCGGCGGCGCCCCCCTGCGCGTGACGCTGGAGAGCGCCCGCTGCACCCCGGAGCGCGTCGGCAAGCTCAAGGAGGTCCTCGTCGCCCACCCGGGCCCCAGCGAGGTCCACCTCACCCTGCTGGCCGCCAACGGGGCGAGCCACGTCCTGCGCCTCGACGACGGGCTCAAGGTCACCAACTCGGGGGCCCTGATGGGCGATCTCAAGGCCCTGCTCGGGCCCCGCTGCCTGAGCTGAGGCCCGGCCGCGGGCGGGCGGAGCGCGCCAGGCCTAGGCGACGAGCCGGACGAATGGGACGCTCGGCATCCTCGCGCCGGGTCACGTCCGGCGCCCGCCCCGAGGAGGACGACGATGACCCACCGGGTCGTGCACTTCGAGCTCCCGTTCGACGACGGCCGGCGCGTGCGCTCCTTCTACCAGGAGGCCTTCGGCTGGACGCTGCAGGAGATCCCGGAGCTGGAGTACACCGGCGCGGTCACCGGGCCGACGGGCGAGGACGGCATGCCGCGCGAGCCCGGATACATCAACGGCGGCCTCTTCGCGCGTGGTCCCGAGGAGCCCCGCGGCCCGGTCGTGATCATCGACGTCCCGGACATCGACGCGGCCCTGGCGCGGATCGGCGAGCTCGGCGGGTCGGTGGCGACGCCGAAGATGGCCGTCGGCGAGATGGGCTTCGCCGCCTACTTCCACGACACCGAGGGCAACGTCGTCGGTCTGTGGCAGAACGCGGGCTGAGGGCAGTACTGCTTTCGGACGCATGACCACGCTCTCGTGCGGGCACCCCGTTTCCCGACCGTTATCCGATCGTGAGGGAATCGATGAACGAGCACGCGACGCGCGGACCGGGCCGGCACCGCGCCGGCGACGCCGATCGGCCGGGCGGACGGCGCGGCCCGCGGACGGCGGTCACCGTCGCCGCGGCGGCCGCCGCGGTCGGAGCGACGTTCTCGGGCCCCGCGGGGGCGATCGCGGCCACCGACGACGCCCCCGCGAACCCGGAGGCGACGCCCTCGGCGCGGGCGGCGCACGCCGAGGCCCAGGTGCCCGGCACCCCCTGCTCGGTCTCGGCGGACGCGTGCGTCGACCTCGAGTCGCAGCGGGCCTGGCTGATCGAGGACGGCCGCGTCGTGCGGGGCCCGATGCGGATCACCTCGGGAGCCCGGGGTCACGAGACGCCCGTCGGCCACTCGTTCCGCGTGTACCGCCACGACGCCGACCACGTCAGCAGGGAGTCGCGCACCCGCGACGGGCGCCCGGCGCCGATGCCGTACTCGACGTTCTTCGCCGACGGCGGGGTCGCCTTCCACGGCGGCTCGCTCGAGCGCGCCTCGGCCGGGTGCGTGCACATGGAGGCGTCCGACGCGGAGGCGGTCTTCGACGAGCTGCGCAACGGCGACAAGGTCCAGGTCGTCAACGCCTCGCAGGAGAGAGCAGCCCGCGCCGCCTCTTGACCCCCGCCTGGTCGCGGCGCACCGTCGAGGGATGGCCGCACCGACGCAGGACCCCGCCACCGATCCCGCCGACGCCACCGGCATGTCCGGCTTCGCGCCCTCGCAGGAGGGCATCCGGATGCCGCAGCCGCCGACGTTCGCCACCAGCGCGGAGGAGCGCCTGCACCGCAAGCAGCAGCTCGCGGGAGCCTTCCGGATCTTCGGGCGGTACGGGTTCGGCGAGGGCATCGCCGGCCACATCACGGTGCGCGACCCGGAGGACCCGGAGATGTTCTGGGTCAACCCGTTCGGCATGAGCTTCCGCCACATCCGCGTCTCCGACCTGATCATGGTCGACCACCACGGGACCATCCGGCACGGCACCAGGCCGGTGAACCAGGCCGGCTTCGTCATCCACTCCGCGGTCCACGAGGAGCACCCGGACGTCGTCGCGGCCGCCCACGCCCACTCGGTGCACGGCAAGGCCTGGTCGTCGCTGGGCCGTCCCGCTCGACCCGATCACGCAGGACGCCTGTGCCCTCTACGAGAACCACGGCGTGGTCTCCGAGGGCGCCGGCGCGGTCGTCCTCGACCCCGAGGTCGGGCGCGTGCTGGCGAAGGGCCTGACCAACCGGCGGATGGTCTTCCACCAGAACCACGGCATCTTCACCGTCGGCGACACGGTGGCCGAGGCGGCGTGGTGGTTCATCTCCACCGAGCGCAACTGCCAGGCCCAGCTGCTCGCCGAGGCCGCCGGCACACCGACCCTGATCGACGACGCGAACGCCCGCTTCACCGCCGAGCAGACCGGCAACCCCTACGCCGGGTGGTTCTCCTTCCAGCCGCTCTGGGACGAGGTCGTGCGCACCGATCCCGACCTCTTCGACTAGCACCGTCCGCGTGCGAGCGTCGTGGGGCGCGGCGGGCACGATGGGCCGGTGATCGTCGATGCTCATGTCCACGTCGCCCACCTGGCGCGCCTGAAGCTGCCCTGGGAGGCCTGGATCGGCCCCGCGGGCGACGGGGAGCGGTGGGGGCGGTGCTACGACGCCGACGGCGCGGCGATCCCGGAGCGGATCAGCGCGCTGTTCGCCGAGGACGGCGTCGACCGCGTGCTGCTGTTCTGCGAGTACAGCCCGAAGGCCACCGGCTGGCAGACGATCGAGGACATGCTGCCGCTGGTCGAGCACGATCCGGCGCGCTTCCGGATCGTCGCCAACGTCAACCCGCACGTGCACCACCCGGTCGCCGCGGAGACCGACCGCCAGCTCGACCTCGGCGCGGTCGCGCTCAAGGTGCACCCGGTCCACGCCGGCATCGCCCCGAACGACGCGGCGCTCTACCCGGCCTACGCCCGCTGCGTCGAGCGCGGTGTCCCGGTCGTGGTGCACACCGGCCCGTCGAACTTCCCGGGCTCGACCGCCCGCTTCGGCGACCCGGTGCTGCTCGACGACGTGCTGCGCGACTTCCCCGACCTGGTGGTGGTCCTCGCCCACGGTGGGCGCGGCTGGAGCTACGACGCCGCCGCCTCGCTGGCGCTGACCCGCGACAACGTGTGGCTGGACATCGCCGGTCTCCCGCCCAAGCGGTTGCCCGCCTACTACGAGCGCTTCGGGTTCGAGCGGGTGGCGGCCAAGGCGATCTTCGGGACCGACGCCCCGTCCGCGAGCGCCGCGCGCAACGTCGCGGCGATCCGGGACCTGGGCCTGCCCGCGGCCCTCACCGACGGCGTCCTCGGCGGACCACGCCCGGCGCGTCTACCCCGGGCTCGCCGACGGCTGATCCTTGATCGGGCCCGTGTTGCCGAGGGGGCCGACCGGGTAATCGTGCGGCATGGCCATTGCGACGACGAACCCCGCCACGGGCGAGACGATCCGTGAGTTCGATCCGCTCACGTCCGAGCAGCTCGAGGAGAAGATCCAGCGGTCCTGGGACACGTTCCAGACCTACCGCGACACCACCTTCGAGCAGCGGGCGGGCTGGATGCGCGCCGCGGCCGACATCCTCGACGCCGAGACCGACCGGCTGGCCGAGCTCGCCACGCTCGAGATGGGCAAGACGTTCGCCGCGGCCAAGGCCGAGGTCGCGAAGTGCGCCCTCGGCTGCCGCTGGTACGCCGACCACGCCCCCGAGCACCTGGCCGACCACCCGTGGGACCCGGCGGACGCCCCGGAGCAACGCCAAGGTGTTCACCCGCTACCAGCCGCTCGGACCGATCCTGGCGATCATGCCGTGGAACTTCCCGTACTGGCAGGTCTTCCGCTTCCTGTGCCCGGCGATGATGGCCGGCAACACCGGCCTGCTCAAGCACGCCTCGAACGTCCCCCAGGTCGCCATGGCCATCGAGGACGTCCTGAACCGCGCCGGGTTCCCCGAGGGGGCCTTCCAGACGCTGCTCGTCGGCTCCTCGGTCATCGAGGGCCTCGTCGACGACGACCGAATCCGCGGCACCACGCTCACCGGCAGCGAGCCGGCCGGGCGGGAGGTCGGCGGCCGGGCGGGTCAGGACGTCAAGCCCAGCGTCCTCGAGCTCGGCGGCAGCGACCCGTTCATCGTCATGCCCTCGACCGATCTCGACTCGACCGCCGACGCCGCGATCTCCTCGCGCATGCTGAACAACGGTCAGTCCTGCATCAACGCGAAGCGGATCATCGTTCACGAGCAGGTCTACGAGGAGTTCCAGCGCCTGCTCGTGGAGAAGGTCGAGGCGCTGAAGGTCGGTGACCCGATGGCCGAGGACACCGACCTCGGGCCCATGTCCGGGCCGGCGGGTCTCGAGGAGCTCGACCAGCAGGTGCAGGACTCGGTCGCCGCGGGCGCGAAGCTCCTCACCGGCGGCAAGCCGCTGGGCGGGGCCGGTCAACTACTACCCGCCGTCAGTGCTCGCCGAGATCCCGAAGAAGGCCCGGGCGTACTACGAGGAGCTCTTCGGTCCGGTGGCCCTGCTCTTCCGCGCGAAGGACATCGACGACGCCATCGCGATCGCGAACGACTCGGACTTCGGGCTCGGCGGTAGCGCCTGGACCCAGGACCCCGATGAGGCGGAGCGGTTCGCCAACGAGGTCGAGTCCGGCATGATCTACATCAACAAGGTCACCGCGTCGACGCCCGAGGTGCCCTTCGGCGGCACGAAGAACTCCGGGTACGGGCGTGAGCTCGCCAGCTTCGGCACCCTGACCTTCGTCAACGCCAAGACGGTCTGGATGCAGTAGTGGCGTCGTTCGGCACGGTCGCCCACATCGCGCTCGTGGTCCGCGAGATGACGCCGGCCGTGGCGTTCTACGAGACCGTGCTCGGGTTCGAGCGCGTTGGCGAGGTGTCCGACGGCCCGCCCGACGCGGGCCATCCCCGCCGCCTGATGCGCCACGCCGACAGCGGGCTGACCCTCGGCATCCACGAGCCGTACCGGCGCAGCGGGGACCGGTTCGATCCGCAGCGCACCGGCCTCGACCACGTCGCGCTCACCGTCGCCGACCGTGCGGCGCTCGAGGCGTGGTCGGCGCGGCTCGACGAGCACGGCGTGGAGCACTCGCCGATCCGTGACGCGGGTTACGCCGAGTTCGTCTCCTTCTGCGACCCGGACGGGATCGCGTGGGAGATGTGGTGGCCGAAGGGCTGACCGGCGGGCGCGGGCCGGGGCGTCCTCAGAGCGGGTCGGCCAGCGCCGCGTAGCGCCGGCCCGCGGCGGGCGCCCACCGCGCGTGGTGGGTGTGGAACACCTCGGCCGCCCGCCGACCGACCCACGGCCGGGGGAGCAAGGCGTCGGGCAGGCCGGGGTCGAGGAACGGGAAGCGTCGCCAGGCGTCGACCAGCTGGATCTGCGCGGTCAGGGTCGCGTCGTCGTCCACCGGCGTCGAGCGTCGCGAACCGCGTCGACGAAGTCGGTGTAGCGGGACTCGAGGTCGGCGAGGTCCCAGGCCCGGGCCGCGAGCTCCCCGGCGGCCAGGCCCCCGTGGTAGTCGCCGACGATCACGTGGGCGTCGGGCAGGCCGACCTCGGCGAGCACCGCGCGCACCTCGTCGAGCCGCCCGGCGTCGGGGGAGACCCACACCCCGGGCGACGGGGAGCCGAGACCGGCCCAGGCCAGCCGGGTCCGCAGGCGGTGCCGCTCGCCACGCTGTGCCTCGGGCACGCTCGCGACCACCATCAGCCAGCGGCCGTCCCACGCCGGCCGCGCGCGGCCGTGGGCGTAGATCCGGGCCGCGCCCTCGACGAGCAGCCGCCGGCCCGCCTCCGAGAGGTCCCACCGCACCCGCCTGCCCACGCGCTCGGAGACCAGGACGCCGTCGGCCGCCGTCCGCGCCAGGGCCTGGCGGGCCGACTTCTCCTCGACGCCGACCGCGGCGAGCAGGTCCAGCACGGTCTGGGTCCACACCGGGGCGCACGCGGGCAGGACGAACTCGCCGAGCACCGTCAACAGCAGGGACCGCGCGCTCGTCGCCGAGACCTCCCGGCGCCGCGAGAACGGGTCCGGGCGCGGGTCGGTGGACATCAAGAGCGATCCTAGGCGGGTGGACGGCCCCCGACTGCGGAACATCGATCGCGCGCACGTCTGGCACCCGTACGGGCCGATGCCCGGGCACCGCGATCCGCTGGTGGTGCGCTCGGCGTCCGGGCGTGCGGCTGACGCTCGACGACGGGCGCGAGCTCGTCGACGGGATGGCGTCCTGGTGGGCCGCGATCCACGGCTACCGCCACCCCGCCCTCGACGACGCCGTCGCCCGCGCCGCCGGCCGGATGAGCCACGTCATGTTCGGCGGCCTCACCCACGACCCCGCCGTGACCCTGGCCGAGAGGCTGGTGCGATCACGCCCGAGCCGCTGCAGCACGTGTTCTTCGCCGACTCCGGGTCGGTGTCGATCGAGGTCGCGCTCAAGATGTGCCTGCAGTACCAGCGCGCGCGCGGCCGACGGGGACGCACCCGGCATGATGACCTGGCGCGGCGGCTACCACGGCGACACCTTCGGCGCGATGAGCGTGTGCGACCCCGACGGCGGCATGCACGCGCTGTGGACCGGGTTCCTGCCCGCGCAGGTGTTCGCCGACGCGCCCGCCGAGCGCCCTCGACGCCGCCTACGACGCGCACCTGTGGGCCGTCGCCGACGCCCACGCCGATGAGCTCGCCGGCATCGTCGTCGAGCCGGTCGTCCAGGGCGCCGGCGGTATGCGCTTCCACGACCCGCGCCACCTCGCGACGCTGCGGGCGATCGCCGACGCCCACGACCTGCCGCTGGTCTTCGACGAGATCGCGACCGGCTTCGGGCGCACCGGCGCGCTGTTCGCCGCCGACCTCGCCGGCGTCGCCCCCGACGTCATGTGCCTGGGCAAGGCCCTCACCGGCGGCTACCTGACCATGGCCGCCGCCCTGTGCACCAGCGCCGTCGCCGAGGCGATCAGCGGGGGCGAGGGTGGCGGCCTCATGCACGGCCCGACCTTCATGGCGAACCCGCTGGCCGCCGCCGTCGCGGCGGCGAGCGTCGACGAGCTGCTCCGGCGCGACTGGGCGGGCGAGGTGGCCGCCCTCGGAGCCGGCCTGCGCGACGCCCTCGAGCCCGCCCGCGCGATGCCCGGGGTGCGCGACGTGCGCGTCCTCGGTGGGATCGGCGTCGTCCAGCTCGACCATCCCGTCGACGTCCCCGCCGCGCAGGCCGCGGCCGAGGCGCAGGGGGTGTGGCTGCGCCCGTTCCGGGACCTCGTCTACGCGATGCCGCCCTACGTCACGCCCGCGGAGGACGTCGCCCGCATCGGCGCGGCGATGGTGGCGGCGGCCGGGGTCGCCTGAGCCCCGGGTACCCCGCCGGGCCGACCGTAGGGTGGGCGGGTGCCCGAGCTCCCGAGCGCACTCGACCCGTGGTTGGCAGCGACCGCCCAGGCCCGCACCGAGGCGGGCCTGCGGCGCGTCCTGCGCCCCCGCGAGCCCGTCGAGCCGCTGGTGGATCTGGCGTCGAACGACTACCTCGGCCTCGCCCGCGACCCGCGCGTCGTCGAGGCCGGGGTCGCGGCCCTGCGCACCTGGGGAGCGGGGTCGACCGGCTCGCGGCTGGTCACCGGGTCCACCCGCCTGCACGCCGAGCTCGAGGACGCACTCGCCGCCTTCACCGGCACCGAGGCGGCGCTGGTGTTCTCCTCGGGCTACACCGCGAACCTGGGCGCGGTGACGGCGCTGTCCGGGCGCGGCGCGCTCGTGGTCTCCGACGTCGCCGCGCACGCGTCGCTGGTGGACGCCGCGCGGCTGTCGCGGGCGCGGGTGGCCGTGGCCCGGACCGCCGACCCCGCGTCGGTCGACCGGCTGCTCGCCGAGCGGGACGAGGCGCGCGCGCTCGTCGTCACCGACGGGGTGGACAGCGTCGACGGCGGGCTCGCCCCCCTGGCCGCCCTGCACGCGGTGTGCCGGGCGCGCGGGGCGGTGCTGCTCGTCGACGACGCCCACGGGCTCGGGGTCCGCGGCCCGGACGGGGCACCGGGCCGTGGCCTCGCCGCCGAGGTCGGACTCGCCGGGGCACCGGATCTCGTCCTCACCGCGACGCTGTCGAAGTCGCTCGGGAGCCAGGGCGGGGTGGTGCTCGGGACCCGCGCGGTGGTGGAGCACCTCGTCGACGCCGCGCGCGCCTTCATCTTCGACACCGGCCTCGCCCCGTCCTGCGCGGGCGCGGCCCTCGCCGCTCTCGGCGTCGTGCAGACCGAGCCCGACCGGGTCGCCGCCCTGCACACCGCCGCCGCCGGGATCGCCGTCGCGGCCCGTGTCGCGGCCCCCGACCTGGTGGTCGCCACGCCGACCGCGGCGATGGTGCCCGTGGTCCTCGGCGAGCCGGCGATCGCCCTCGCCGCCGCCGAGGCGTGCGCCGCGGCCGGGGTGCGCGCCGGCTGCTTCCGGCCGCCGTCGGTCCCCGAGGGCACCAGCCGGCTGCGCCTCACCGCGCGCGCCGACCTGTCGGCGGCCGACCTGGAGCTCGTCGCGCAGGTGCTCGCCGACGTCCTGCCGCGGGTCCGGGCGGATCAGGCCGAGGGGGCCGGGGCCGCGCGCTTCTCGGCCTGGAAGCGGTCCTCGTCGGCGCCGCGACGCCAGTAGCCGGAGATCGAGAGCAGGTCGCGGTCCACGCCGCGCTCGTCGAGCAGGTGGGCGCGCAGGGCCTTCACCGCGCCCGTCTCGCCGTGCACGAACGCCTGGACGCGCCCGGTGGGCCACGCCACGGCGCGGACGGCGTCGACGAGGTCGTCGCCGCGGTCGCGGTGGACCCAGGTGACGGTCGGCTCGCCGGGACAGGTCAGCGGCAGCTCGTCCGCGGGCCCGGCGACCTCGATCACCGCGTGGACCGGCACGCCGGCGGGCGACCGCCTCGAGGGCGGCGGCGATGGCGGGCAGCGCCGCCTCGTCACCGGCGAGCACGTGGGCGTCGACGTCGGCGCGCGGCGCGTACGCCCCGCCCGGGCCGAGCAGCAGGACCTCGTCGCCGGGCCGGGCCTGCGCCGCCCACGGGCCCGCGAGCCCGGCTGTCGCCGTGCTGGACGACGTCGATGGCGATCTCGCCCGCGGCCTCGTCGACCCCGCGCACGGTGTAGGTGCGGATCGCGGGCCACTGCTCGCGCGGCATGGTCGCGCGGACCTCGGCCATGTCGAACGGCTCGGGGTAGGCGACGTCGGGCCGGGGGAGGACCAGCTTGACGTAGGCGTCGGTGAAGGCGTTGGCCACGAAGTCGGCGAACCCCGGCCCGCCGGCGATCACCCGGACCATGTGCGGGGTCAGCTGCTCGGTGCGCACGACCTGCAGGCGCACGGTGGGGCGGGCGCGGCGCGCGGTGGTCTCGGTCATCGGGGTCCTCCTCGGTCAGGTAAGGCCAGCCTAACCTGAGGAGGAGGCGACGCAGAGGGGAGGCGCCGGGCGATGAGCCGCCGCCGCGGACCGCCTACGCCCCGCCGCGGTCACGCTCGCACCGGGTGCGCCACATGATCGTGACCGGGACGGGGACCGGGGTCGGCAAGACCGTGGTCACCGCCGCGGTCGCGGCGCTGGCCCACGCGGCGGGGCGGCGGGTCGCCGTGGTCAAGCCGGCCCAGACCGGCGTCGCCCCGGACGAGCCCGGGGACCTCGCCGAGGTCGTCCGGCTCGCCGGCCCGGTGGCCACCCTCGAGCTCGCCCGCTACCCCGACCCCCTCGCGCCCGCCACCGCGGCCCGGCGCGCCGGGCGAGCGCCGATCACCGCGGACGAGGTCGTCGCCGCGGTCCGGGCGCTCGACGCCGACCTCGTCCTCGTCGAGGGCGCGGGTGGGCTGCTGGTGCGCTTCGACGACGGCGCCGACACCCGCCCGCCCCAGACCCTCGCCGACGTCGCCGCCGGCCTGGACGCGCCCGTCCTGCTCGTCGCGAGCGCGGGCCTCGGCGTCCTCAACACCGCCGCCCTCACGGCCGAGGCGCTGCGGTCCCGGGGCCTGGAGCTGCTCGGCGTCGTCGTGGGCGCCTTCCCGGACCGACGGCGACCTCGCCGCGCGGACCAACCTCGACGACCTCCCCGCGGTGACGGGCGCACCGTTGCTCGGCGTGCTGCCCGCGGGACTGGGGCGAGCGCGCCCGGCGGCGTTCCTCGACGCCGCCCGGTGTGGCCTCGGTCCCCTCCTGGGTGGTCGGTGGTCCGCGCCGGGCCGTGGTGAGGCACACTCGCGCCCGGTCCCCCATCCACCGACGAAGGGAGCCGTCCGTGACGGCCGTCGACGCCAGCACGACCGGTTCGCCGACGACTCGGGCCGCGCGCGCGCGACGTGCTCGCGGTGGCGCGCGAGCAGGTGCTCGAGCGCGGTGTGGGGCTGACCGAGGAGCAGGTGCTCGCCGTGCTCCAGCTGCCCACCGAGCGGCTCTCCGAGGTCCTCGCGCTCGCGCACGAGGTCCGCATGCGCTGGTGCGGTCCGGAGGTCGAGGTCGAGGGCATCGTCTCGCTCAAGACCGGCGGCTGCCCCGAGGACTGCCACTTCTGCTCGCAGTCGGGCCTGTTCGACTCGCCGGTGCGCGCGGCGTGGCTCGACAAGGACCGCCTGGTCGAGGCGGCCAAGCAGACCGCCAAGACCGGCGCCACGGAGTTCTGCATCGTGGCCGCGGTGCGCGGGCCGGACGCGAAGCTCATGGAGCAGGTCCGCGCGGGCATCGCCGCGATCCGCGCCGAGGTCGACATCAACGTCGCCTGCTCGCTGGGGATGCTCACCCAGGACCAGGTCGACGAGCTCGCCGCGATGGGGGTGCACCGCTACAACCACAACCTGGAGACCGCGCGCTCCCACTTCCCGGAGGTGGTCACGACCCACACCTGGGAGGAGCGCTGGCACACCCTCGAGATGGTGCGCGCCGCCGGCATGGAGGTCTGCTGCGGCGGCATCGTCGGGATGGGGGAGACCCTGGCCCAGCGCGCCGAGTTCGCGGTGCAGCTCGCCGCGCTGGAGCCCGACGAGGTGCCGCTGAACTTCCTGATCCCCAACCCCGGCACCCCGTTCGCGCACCTCGACGTGCCGCAGGGCGCCGATGCGCTGATGACGGTCGCCGCGTTCCGCCTCGCCCTGCCGCGCACCGTCCTGCGCTTCGCCGGCGGCCGCGAGCTGACCCTCGGCGACCTCGGCGCCGAGCAGGGGATGCTGGGCGGGGTCAACGCGATCATCGTCGGCAACTACCTGACCAACCTCGGGCGCCCGGCCGAGCAGGACCTCGACATGCTCGAGACCCTCAAGATGCCGATCAAGGCCCTGAACGACACGTTGTGAGCGCCGAGGTGTCCGCGCGCCGTGTTCTGCTCCTGGTGCGGGGGCGCGCTCGACGGCGCTGATCACGACGCCTGCGCCCGACGCCTCGCCCTGGTCGACCCGCCGCGCTACTGCCCGGCCTGCGCGCGGCGGATGGTCGTCCAGGTCGATCCGATGGGGTGGACCGCACGGTGCAGCCGGCACGGCGAGACGACCAGCGTGGACCGGCGCGCATGACCCTCGGCGCGGGAGACGCAGCGGAGCGGAGCTCGACCATGGACTACGGCTCCGAGGACTTCCTGCCCACCGAGCGACCGGGTCGCCTGAGCCGTGCCGAGCTGCGCGCCGACCTGCCCGCGGCGCTGCGGTTCGCCGTGATCGTCGCGGTCGTCGGCCTGCCGCTGGGGGCGCTGTGGACCTGGCTGGCCCCGGTGGTGCACGTGGTCGCGCTGCCCGGCGCGGGCACGGGTTCCCCCGCGGGCGAGGCGGACCACGCCTTCGACGCGGTCGCCGTCCAGGTCCTGCTGACCTCCGCGCTCGGCGTCCTCGCCGGGGGCGTGGCCTGGCGTCGGCGTCACCGGCGCGGCCCGGTCCTGATGCTCGCCGCGGTGGTGGGCTCGCTGCTCGGCGCCTGGGGGGCGGGACGGGTCGGGGCGATCCTCGCCACGACGGCGGCGCCGGTCCCGGTGCTCGTCGACCCCGCGGCCGTGGGGGCCGCGGGCGTGCCCGGGTCCACCGCTGCCCGCCGTGCTCACCAGCCTCCCGCCCTCACCGGGCCCGTGGTGGACGGCGCTGGCCGCGGGGCTGCTGGCGGCTCTGGCCTACGTGCTGGCCGCGATCGTCGACGGGCACGAGGACATGGGCCGTGACGACCCCGCCGCTCAGTCGCCCCCGCCGGCCGCGGCACGCCCGGCCTCGAGCCGCGCGACGGGGACGCGGAACGGCGAGCAGGAGACGTAGTCGAGCCCGGCGCGGTGGAAGAAGTGCACCGAGTCGGGGTCGCCGCCGTGCTCGCCGCAGATGCCGAGCTTGAGGTCGTGCCGCACCTCGCGGCCGCGCCACGACGCGATCTCGACCAGCTCCCCGACGCCCTCGATGTCCAGTGACTCGAACGGCGACACCCCGAAGATCCCGGTCTCCAGGTACTCGGAGAAGAACGAGCTCTCCACGTCGTCGCGGGAGAACCCCCACGTGGTCTGCGTGAGGTCGTTCGTGCCGAAGGAGAAGAACTCCGCGATCTCCGCGATCTGGGCCGCCACCAGGGCCGCGCGCGGGAGCTCGATCATCGTGCCGATCTGGTAAGGCACCGGCACGCCGTTCACGGCCGACTCCGGCTCGGACGTGACCTCGGCGATCTCCGCCGCGACGGCCTGCAGCTCCTGCACGGTGCCGACGAGCGGGACCATGATCTCCGGCAGCACGGTGACGCCCTCGGCGGCCAGGGCCGCGGCGGCCCGCGTGATCGCCCGGACCTGCATCGCGAACAGGCCCGGCACGGCGATGCCGAGGCGCACCCCGCGCAGGCCCAGCATCGGGTTCTGCTCGTGGAGGCGGCGCACGGCCGTGAGCAGGTCCTCGTCCTCGGTGGTGTCCTCGCCGCGCTCGTGGGCGAGGGCGACCTTGACGGTGAGCTCGGTGAGGTCCGGCAGGAACTCGTGCAGCGGCGGGTCGAGCAGCCGGATGGTGACCGGTAGTCCCTCCATCGCCCGATAGATGGCGGTGAAGTCCTCGATCTGCAGCGGCAGGAGTGCCGCGAGCGACTTCTCGCGCTCGTCGCGGGTCTCGGCCAGCACCACGGCCTCGACGAGCTCGCGGCGGTCGCCGAGGAACATGTGCTCGGTGCGGCAGAGCCCGACGCCCTCGGCGCCGAAGGTCCGCGCGGTCGCGCAGTCCTCGCCGGTGTCGGCGTTGACGCGCACCCGCAGGCGGCGTCCGGCGTCGGCGTGGCGCATGATCCGGTCGACCGCGGCGACGAGGGTGTCGTTCTCGGCGAGCCCCGTCGAGCCCTCGAAGTAGGACATCACCGGGCTCGCGACCACGGGGACCTCGCCGAGGTAGACCTCACCGTTGGTGCCGTCGATGGAGAGGATGTCGCCCTCGACCACCTCGCGGCCCCGGCTGTCGGTGAGCCTCTTGGCCTTGACGTCGACCTCGAGCTCCTCGGCGCCGCACACAGCGGTCTTGCCCATCCCGCGGGCGACCACGGCGGCGTGGGAGGTGCGCCCGCCGCGACTGGTCAGCACGCCCTCGGCGGCGATCATGCCGTCGAGGTCGTCCGGATTGGTCTCGCGGCGCACCAGCAGGACCTTCTCGCCGGCCTTCGCGCGCGCGCACCGCGGTCGGCGAGTCGAACACGACCGCCCCGACGGCCGCCCCGGGGGAGGCGTTCATGCCGGTGGTGAGCAGCTCCTTCTCGGCGTCGCGGTCGAACCGCGGGAACATCAGGTTCGCCAGCTGGGCGCCGGTGACGCGCTGCAGCGCCTCGTCCATGTCGATGAGGCCCTCGTCCACGAGCTGGGTGGCGACGGTGAACGCCGCGGCCGCGGTGCGCTTGCCGACGCGGGTCTGCAGCATCCAGAGCTTGCCGCGCTCGATGGTGAACTCGATGTCGCACAGGTCGCGGTAGTGGTTCTCCAGCGTGGTCATGATGTCCATCAGCTGGTCGTACGAGGCCTTGTCGATCCGCTCGAGCTCGGTCAGCGCGAGGGTGTTGCGGATGCCGGCGACCACGTCCTCGCCCTGGGCGTTCTGCAGGTAGTCGCCGTAGACCCCCCGCGCGCCGGAGGAGGGGTCGCGGGTGAACGCGACGCCGGTGCCCGAGTCCATGCCGAGGTTGCCGAACACCATCGAGCACACGCTGACCGCGGTGCCGAGGTCGGCGGGGATGCGCTCCTGGCGGCGGTAGATCGTTGGCGCGCGAGGAGTTCCACGAGTCGAAGACCGCCCGGACGGCCAGGTCCATCTGGTCGCGCGGCTCCTGCGGGAAGTCGCGGCCGGCGTGCTCGCGGATGACGCCCTTGAACGTCTCGACCAGCGTGCGGAAGTCGCCGGCATCGAGATCGAGGTCGTTCGTCGACCCCTTGGCCTTCTTCGCGGCGTCGAGGGCGTCGGCGAAGTGCTCGGCCGGGATGTCGAGCACCGTCGCGCCGAACATCTGGATCAGCCGGCGGTAGGAGTCCCAGGCGAAGCGCTCGTCGCCCGCCTGCCGGGCGAGGCCCTCGACCGAGCTGTCGTTGAGGCCGACGTTGAGGACGGTCTCCATCATCCCCGGCATCGAGAACTTGGCGCCGGACCGCACGCTGACCAGCAGCGGGTCGTCGGCGTCGCCGAGGGTCTTGCCCATCGCCTTCTCGAGCGCGGCGAGGTGGTCGGAGACCTCCTGACCCATCGCCGTCGGGCTCGGCGCCGTGGGCGAGGTAGGCGCGGCAGGCCTCGGTGGTGATCGTGAACCCGGGCGGGACCGGCAGGCCGAGGTTCGTCATCTCGGCGAGGTTGGCGCCCTTGCCGCCGAGCAGATCCTTCTGGTCCCGATCGCCCTCGGCGAAGTCGTAGACGAACTTGGTCATCGGAAAGCAATCGTTTCTCCGGCCGATGACCGGGCGCAGGCCCGCCGTCAGGATGTCGCGAGACGCCGTGCACCGTCTGTACGCGACGGTAGCGACACCGGGGGCGGCTCGATAGGCGCCACGGCGAGACGGGCGCCTCCGGCGCGCCAGTTGGGGCTGTGGTCGACGGCGAACTTCGCCGCCGGGGCCCACACGGCGTGCAGCGTGGCGAGCAGTTCGGCCTCGCGCACCATCAGTCGACGCACCAGCCGCAGGCGCAGCGCCGGGCAGGTCTGCTCGAGCAGCTCCTGGCGGTCGTCGAGCGGGAGCAGGCAGTCGCCCGCCAGGATGTGGGCGAGCTCGGCGCCCTCGGCCCCGGGCGCGACCTCCTCGGTGAGCTCGGCGGGGGCGCCCTCGCCGTCGCCGCCGCCCCCCTGCTCACGCCAGGCCGTCGTGCAGTAGCGCCGGTGCGCCGCGCGCGCGGCCATCGCCAGCGGCGCCAGGTCGTGCGGGGTGTCCTCGTCGTCGGGCAGCCACTCGACGTTCGCCACGAGGTAGGGCGCGGTGCCGGCGTCCACGTCCACGAGCCGGAAGCGGCGGTCGCCGGTGGTCTGGATGTCGAAGCGGCCGTCGGGCAGCCGGCGGACCTCGCGCAGGCTCGCGGTGCACCCGACCTCGTGCAGACCCTCGCGCCCGTCGTCCGGGCTCCAGCCCTCGCGCACTGCGACGACGCCGAACTGCTTGCCGGGGATCGCGCCGGTGACGAGGTCGATGGTCAACTGGCGGTACCGGGGCTCGAAGACGTGCAGTGGGAGCGACGCGCCGGGCAGCAGCACGGTTCCCAGCGGGAACAGGGGCAACGTCTCGACCACAAAGGTGCACGCTACGACCCCGCGGGCCCCGCCGCCGGGTGGCGACGTGGCCGTGCTCGGCCCGTGTTCAGCCCGTGACCCGGTCCGGGCGGGCGGAGCGCGGCGAAGGGATCGGTGACACGCAGGACGTGCTCGCCGAACCGGAAGCGTGCCGCCGGTCGGCCGCCGGACGGACCGGGCGCGGCCGTGCCCCCGGTCGGCACGAGCACCCCGCGGCGGGTGAGCACCCGCTGCAGGTTGGTGGCCGACACCCGGTGGCCGAGGGCCGCGGCGTAGAGGTCGCGCAGCTCGGAGACCGTGAACTCGTCGGGGGCCAGCGCGAACCCGATGTTGGTGTAGGAGAGCTTGGCGCGCAGCCGGTCCACCCCGGCCCGGGTGATCTCACCGTGGTCGAAGGCCGTGGCCGGCAGGGCGTCGACCCGGTGCCAGGCGGTGTCGTCGGGCAGGGCCGGGTCGGCGTCGGCGGGCACGAGACCCAGGAACGCCGTCGCGACCCGCCGCGGCGCCGGCCCCCGGTGCGGGTCGGAGAACACCGCGAGCTGCTCGACGTGCGCGACCTCGGCGAGGTCGACCTTCTCGGCGAGATGCCGGCGCACGGACGCCTCGACGTCCTCCTCCGCGCCCAACCGCCCACCGGGCAACGCCCACCGCCCCGCCTGCGGCTCGCGCGCCCGGTGCCAGAGCAGCACCGACGGCACGGCGCCCGTGATGCGCAGGACCACCGCGAGCGCGTCGTGCGCCACCAGGCCCTCGGGCTCCACGAGCGCCGATCCTAGGGGCGGCGGGATCGGCGGGGCGCGCAAGCATGGCGGCTTTGCTTGCACTGGACGCGAGAAAGCCCCCAGCTCGATCACGTCGGCGCGGTGAGGCCGGACACGCCGACCGACCGGACGGTGGCGGGCCCGACGCCGGGCGGGGTACGGTCGACGACGTTTTCGACCATCAGGCGAAAACCAGACGATGCGCCCGGTCGACGCCGACCGCGACGCCCGGGGAGGAGACGGCGACATGACCGTCACTGCCGAGCACGGACCCGCACCCGACCTCGTCGAGCCGGTCTCGCTCGCGCCGACCGACGTCGACGGGTGGGCCGACGAGGTCCGCCGCCTCGCCAGCGCCCGGGACGCGGTGGTGCTCGCGCACAACTACCAGCGCCCCGAGATCCAGGACGTCGCCGACCACACCGGTGATTCGCTGGCCCTGAGCCGGATCGCGGCCGCCAGCGACGCGAGCACGATCGTCTTCTGCGGCGTGCACTTCATGGCCGAGACCGCGAAGATCCTCGCGCCGGAGAAGACGGTGCTCATCCCCGACGCCCGGGCCGGGTGCTCGCTGGCCGACTCGATCAGCGCCGACGAGCTGCGCGCCTGGAAGGCCGAGCACCCGGGCGCGCGTGGTGGTCAGCTACGTCAACACCACCGCCGCGGTGAAGGCCGAGACCGACGTCTGCTGCACGTCGTCGAACGCGGTGGAGGTCGTGGCCTCGATCCCGGAGGACCGCGACGTCCTCTTCCTCCCCGACCAGTTCCTCGGCGCGCACGTCAAGCGCATCACCGGGCGCGAGAACCTGCACATCTGGGCGGGGGAGTGCCACGTCCACGCCGGGATCAACGGCGCCGAGCTGAGCGCGCAGGCGGCCGCCGACCCGGAGGCCGACCTGTTCGTCCACCCCGAGTGCGGCTGCGCGACCAGCGCGCTCTACCTCGCCGGCGCCGGCGCCGTGCCCGCCGAGCAGGTCCACATCCTGTCCACCGGCGGGATGCTCGACGCCGCCAAGAACACGACGAAGGCGAGCGTCCTGGTCGCCACCGAGGTCGGGATGCTCCACCAGCTGCGCCGGGCCAACCCCGCGGTGGACTTCCGCGCGGTGAACGACCGCGCCTCCTGCGGGTACATGAAGATGATCACTCCGGGCTCCCTGACCCGGGCGCTGCGCGAGGGCCGCGACGAGGTCCACGTCGACGCCGGGACCGCCGCGCGCGCCCGCGGCGCCGTCCAGCGGATGATCGAGATCGGGCACCCGGGCGGTGGCGAGTGAGGGTCTCGGACCGTCCCACCTGGGATGTGGCGGCCGACCTCGTCGTCGTCGGGTCGGGCGTGGCCGGTCTGACGGCTGCCCTGCGGGCCCGCCGGGCAGGCCTGCGGGTCGTCGTGGTCACCAAGGACACCCCCGACGCGGGCAGCACCCGCTGGGCCCAGGGCGGCGTCGCCGTCGTCCTCGGCGACATCGCCGGCGACTCCGTCGATGCCCATCTGGCCGACACCCTCGCCGCCGGGCGGTGGCCTCGTCGACGTGGCGGCGGCCCGGACCGTCCTCGCCGCCGGCCCCGCGGCCGTGGGCGCGCTGCGCGCCGACGGGGCGCGCTTCGACGGCCCCGAGGAGCGCCCCGACCGCACCCGCGAGGGCGGGCACTCGGCGCTGCGCATCGTCCACGCGGGCGGCGACGCGACCGGCGCCGAGGTCGAGCGCGCCCTGCTCGCCGCGAGCACCCGCGAGGACCTCACGGTGCTCGCCGGCCACACCGCCACCGCGGTCCTCACCGGTCCCGACGGCGCCGTCGCACGGCCTGAGCGTGCTCGACGACGACGGGTGCGCCGGCGCGCTCGCGGCGCCCGCGGTGCTCCTCGCGACCGGCGGCGCGGGCGGGCTCTACGAGAGCGACCACCAACCCCGAGGTGGCCACCGCCGACGGCTGGGCGCTCGCGCTGCGCGCCGGCGCGGTGCTCGCCGACGTCGAGTTCGTGCAGTTCCATCCGACGGCGCTGTTCACCGGACGGGGCGCCCGGGGGCGCGCGCCCCTGGTCACCGAGGCCCTGCGCGGCGAGGGCGCGGTGCTGCGCGACACCACCGGGGCGTCGGTCACGGCCGGCGTGCACCCCCTCGGTGACCTCGCGCCGCGCGACGTCGTCGCCGCGGCCATCACGCGGCGCCTCGCGCAGTTGGGTGCCGACCACGTCCTGCTCGACGCCACCGGCGTGCCCGACGTGGCGGCGCGGTTCCCCACCGTCGCGGCGTCGTGCGCCGCGCTCGGGATCGACCTCGCCCGCGCGCCGATCCCGGTCCGCCCGGCCGCGCACTACTCGTGCGGCGGCGTCGCCACCGACACCCGCGGGCGGACCGGCGTCCCCGGGTTGTGGGCGGCCGGTGAGGTCGCGCGCACGGGGCTGCACGGCGCGAACCGGCTCGCCTCCAACAGCCTGCTCGAGGGGCTGGTCGTGGGCGGGCGGGCCGCCGACGACGTCGTGGCCACCCTCGCCACACCCCGGCGCCTCGAGCGCCCTCCCGTCCCGCCGGCCGCGACGGTCCCGATCGCCGACCGCGCGACGCTGCAGGCGGCCATGACCCGCGGCGCGAGCATCGGGCGCGACGCCGCCGGGCTCGCCGCCGCGTCGGACGCGATCGAGGCCGCGAGCACCGTCCGCGCCGTGCTCACCCGCGCGGACGCCGAGGACGCGGCGCTGACCTTCGCCGCGCACGCCCTCCTGGCGGCGGCCGGCGAACGCACCGAGACCCGCGGCTGCCACGTGCGCACCGATCACCCGAGCACCGACGACCGCTGGCAGGCGATCTCGAGCGCGCTGGTGCTCGGCGACGACGGCCGGCTGCGCGTCGACACCACCCCCGCCCGCCGCGGCGGTGTGGCATGAGCCTGCTGACGCTGCCGGTCGGGGTCGACCCCGCCGAGGTCGACGCCGTCGTCGCGCGCGCCCTCGACGAGGACCTGCGCGACGGGCCCGACGTCACGACGGCGGCGTGCGTCCCGCCCGGCGCGGTCGCGGTGGGCGAGTTCCGGACCCGGCCGCCCGGCACCCTGGCCGGGATCGGCATCGCCGTCCGCGTGCTCGAGCGGGTCTGCGGGCCGGACCTCGAGGTGCTCGACGCCCGCGCCGACGGCGACCGCCTCGCCGCCGGCGACGTCGCCCTCGCCGTCCGCGCCCCGCTGGCGACGCTGCTCACGGCCGAGCGGACCGCGCTCAACCTGCTCGGCCAGCTCTCCGGGGTCGCCACGGCCACCGCGGCCTGGGTCGACGCGGTCGCCGGGACGCGCGCCCGCATCCGCGACACCCGCAAGACGGTGCCCGGCCTGCGCGCGCTGCAGAAGTACGCCGTGCGCTGCGGGGGCGGGGTCAACCACCGGATGTCGCTCGGCGACGCCATCCTGATCAAGGACAACCACGTCGCGGCGGCCGGCTCGGTCACCGCGGCCCTGGCCGCCGCGCGCGCCGCCGCCCCGCACCTGCCGTGCGAGGTGGAGGTCGACTCGCTCGCCCAGCTCGACGAGGTCCTCGCCCAGGGCCCGCGGGCTCCCGAGCTCGTCCTGCTCGACAATTTCGACCCCGACCTGGTCGCCGAGGCGGTGCGCCGCCGCGACGCCGTGGCCCCGCGGACCGGACTCGAGGTCTCCGGCGGGCTGACCCTCGACACCGCCCGCGCCCACGCCGCCACCGGCGTCGACTACCTCGCCGTCGGCGGGCTGACCCACTCCTCGCCGGTCCTGGACCTGGGCCTCGACCTCCGGTCATGACCACCCACGACGTCGTCGTGGTCGGCGGTGGGATCGCCGGGGTCTCGGTCGCCGCCGAGCTGGCCGCGGAGGCGGACGTCCTGCTCGTCGAGGCCGAGGACGAGCTCGCCCGCCACACCACGGGCCGGTCGGCGGCGAGCTACATCCCCGGGCACGGCCCCGCTCCGATGCGGGCGCTGGTGGCCGCGTCGCGCGCCCGCTACGACGAGCTCGCCGCCGAGGCGGGCTTCCCGTTCCTGCGCCCGCGCCCGGTGCTGCACGTCGCGCACGACGCACATGAGGAGCGGGTGCTGCGCAAGTACCTCCTCCCGCTCGACACCGTCACCGCGCTCGACGTGGACGAGGCGGTCGCCCGTTGGCCGGTGCTGCGGCCGGACCTGCTGCGCGCCGCCGCCGCGGTCGACGACGCCCAGGACGCCGACCCCCTCGGGCTGCACCAGCACTACCGCCGGCGCCTGCGCGCCCTCGGCGGCGCGATCCGCGCGGGCGCGCCGGTGACCGCGCTGGCCCCGCGCGGCGACGGCTGGCGGGTGGGCATCGCGGACGAGCACGTCGACGCCGGCGTCGTCGTGCTCGCGGCCGGGGCGTGGACCGACCGTCTCCTCGTGCTGGCCGGGCAGGGACCGGTGGGCGTGCGCCCGCTGCGCCGGACCATCGCCATCACGCGGGTGCCCGCGGACGCGCCGGTGCGTCGCGACGACCCGTTCGTGATCTCGGCGACCGAGCGCTGGTACGCCAAGCCCGAGGGCGAGTACCTGCTCGTCTCGCCCTCGGAGGAGACCCCGGCCGATCCCGGTGACCCGCGCCCCGACGAGCTCGACGTGGCCCTCGCCCTCGAACGCGTCAACGCCGTCACCGTCCTGGGGCTGCGCTCCGTGGTGACGAGCTGGACCGGCCTGCGCACCTTCGCCCCCGACCGGCTCCTCCTGGTCGGCGCCCGCGCGCCCGGGCTGCACCTGTTCGCCGGTCAGGGGGGCTCGGGGATCGAGTCGGCGCCCGCCGCGGCCGCGCTGGCCGCGAGCGCCGTCCGCGGCGAGGACCCACCGGCCGACGTCGCGGACGCGCTCGCCGCGCACGGCACCGACGCCGGGGTGTTCGCCGCGGACCGGGCCGCCGCCGGGGGCGCGGAGCCGCCCCTCTAGCATCGCCCGTATGGGGGATACCGTGGTTCGTCGCCGCGCGCTCGCGGTGCTCGTCGCCCTGGGGCTCAGCCTCGCCGCCGCGTGCTCGTCGCCCGCGCCGACCGTGCCGCCCCTCGCGACCGACGACCCGGCGGCGACGGGGGCACCCCCGGTGGCCGCCCCGCCGATCGTGCCCGTCGCGCCGCCGGCCGAGGGCGCGGCCCCGGGCCGCGGGCTGCTCGCCCCGCTGCCGCCGATCGGGTCGCGCAGCGGCCCCCGTGTGTGCGAGAAGTTCGGGTCGGTCCCGGTCGCGGGCGGCCGCTACGAGGTGCAGAACGACGCCTGGGGCGCCGAGACGCCGCAGTGCACGACCGCCTTCGACACCGGGTTCTCGGTCGCCGCCCGGCACGCGAAGGACTCCGGTCCGGCCGCCTACCCCTCGATCGTCTACGGCTGCAACCACGGCAACTGCACCCGCGGCGCCGCCTTCCCGCGCCCGATCTCCGACCTGGGCGACGTCCGCTCCAGCTGGGCGGTCACCACGCCCGCCCGCGGCGACTACAACGTGTCCTACGACGTCTGGCTCGATCCGACCGCCCGCCGCGACGGGGACAACACCGGCGCCGAGCTGATGATCTGGCTCAAGCGCACCGACCGGGTCCAGCCCATCGGCTCGAAGCGCTCCACGGTCTCGATCGGTGGCGCCGAGTGGGACGTCTGGACCGGGGACAACAACGGCGTCCCGGTGATCTCCTACGTCCGCGCGGAGCCGACGACCACCGTGCTCGACCTCCCGATCACCGACTTCGTCCAGGACGCCACCCGTCAGGGCGTGGTGCAGCCGTCGTGGTTCCTGACCAACGTCCAGGCCGGCTTCGAGCCGTGGATCGGTGGGGACGGCCTGTCCACCGACGCCTACGCCCTGACCCGCAACGGGGTCTGAGCACCGCCCCACCGCAGGACCACCCGACCGGGGAAGGGCCCGATCGGGGATCCGTGCTGCGCCAACCACTACGCCGAACGTACGTTTCGCTGCGCCGAACGGTCTAGCAGAAGAGAGCGCAGCAGATGAACGGTCGACGACACGCGACGGGCGGCGTGGTCGTGGCGCTGATGGTCGCACTCTCGATGCTGCTCGGGCTCGGCTCGGCCCTGGCCACCGAACCTCGCATCGAGGGCGTGCGCGTCTGCGACAAGTTCGGGTCGACCCCGGTCGCCGGGGGCCGCTACGAGGTGCAGAACGACGTGTGGGGAGCGGACACCCGCCAGTGCCTCACCGCCTTCGACACCGGGTTCCTCGTCGACCCGGCCGAGCACAACAAGACCAACGAGCCGGCGGCGTACCCGTCGATGGTGTTCGGCTGCAACTACGGCAACTGCACGCAGGGCTCGCCCTTCCCGCGCGCCCTCACCGATCTGGGGGACCTGCGCTCCTCCTGGGCGACCGCCGTGCCCCCCACCGGCGACTACAACGTCGCCTACGACCTGTGGATGGACCCGACCCCGCGCCGCGACGGCCGGCCGACCGGTCTCGAGCTGATGATCTGGTTGAAGAACACCGACCGCGTCCAGCCCATCGGGTCGAAGACGGCCGAGGTCACCATCGCCGGCACCACCTGGGACGTCTGGCTCGGCGCGATCGACCTGCCGACCATCACCTACGTGCGCCAGACCCCGACCCTCGAGGTCACCGACCTCCCGCTGACCGACTTCGTCACCGACGCCACCACGCGCGGCGCGGCGAAGCCCGACTGGTTCATGACCAGCGTGCAGGCCGGCTTCGAGCCGTGGATCGGCGGCACCGGCCTGAGCACCCTGTCGTTCTCGGTGACCCGCAACGGGCAGTGACCCGTCCTCAGTCCCCCTCGAGGTCGGCGGGCAGGCCGACCTCGAGGGCGTTCCCGCGCAGCTGGTCGAGGCGCCGCCGGTCGCGCTTGGTGGGGCGCCCGGCGCCGCGCTCGCGCACCGCGACCGGGGCCGGGCGCTCGGCGGGCGGCGGGGGAGGGGGCGTGTGGTCGACGTAGCAGGTCACCGCCACCGGGGCGCCGACCCGCTTCTCGATGACCAGCGCGACCTCGACCACCCGCGGGATGTCGTAGACCCGGGTCCGGACGGTGTCGCCGACCCGCACGGTGGTGGCGGGCTTGGCGGGGGTGTCGTTGACCCGCACGTGGCCGCCCTTGCACGCCGCGGCCGCGTCGGCGCGGGTCTTGGTCAGCCGCACCGCCCACAACCAGCGGTCGACACGTGCGCACTCCATCGTGGTCGAGCACGCTCCTCTGCTGCGTCTCCGGCCATCGCCTCCCGTGTGCGTACATGGTCCGGCCGTTCCCGGGATACCCCCGGGTTCGTGGATCACGGCATCTTGATGTTCCCGACGCACGACGCGATCGACCCGGCGACCCTGGCGCGGGAGGTGGAGGAGCGCGGCTTCGACTCGCTCTGGTTCCCCGAGCACAGCCACATCCCGGTGCGTCGCGAGTCCCCCTATCCCGGCGGCGGCGACCTTCCGCGCATGTACATCCACACCTACGACCCTTTCGTCGCCCTCACCGCGGCGGCCTGCGCGACCACGACCCTCAAGGTGGCGACCGGGGTGTGCCTGGTCATCCAGCGCGACCCGATCCACACCGCCAAGGAGGTCGCGAGCCTCGACCACCTCTCCGGCGGGCGCTTCCTGTTCGGCGTCGGTGCCGGGTGGAACCGCGAGGAGATGGCCGACCACGGCACCGACCCGAAGGTCCGGATGCGCGTGCTGGGCGAGAAGGTCAAGGCCATGAAGGAGCTGTGGACCGCCGAGGAGGCCGAGTTCCACGGCGACTACGTCGACTTCGAGCGCAGCTGGGCCTGGCCGAAGCCCTCCCAGTCCCCGCACCCCCCGGTGCTGGTCGGGGGGATGGGCCCCACCGTCGAGGACCGGGTCCTCGACTTCGGCGACGAGTGGTTGCCCCAGGACGTCGGGCCGGACGACCTCGACGAGTTCGCGCGCCGGGCGGAGACCCTGCAGCAGCGCGCCGGCGACGCCGGGCGCGGGCGCATCCCGATGTCGCTGTTCGGCGCCGAGACCTCCCGCGAGGCCCACGAGGGCTACGAGCGGGTCGGGCTGGACCGCGTGATCTACCCGGTGGACTCCGCCGACCGCGACACCGTGCTCAAGCAGCTCGACGACCTGGCTCCGCTGATCGGCTGATGCCGACTCTGGAACCCGACGACGCGCGCCGGCGGTTCGCCTCGGCGCGCGTCGCCCGTCTCGCGACGGTGGGCGCGGACGGGCAACCGCACCTCGTCCCGGTCGTCTTCGCCGTCCCCGAGGACGCGCCCGACACCGTCCTCATGGCCGTCGACGGCAAGCCCAAGCGCCACCGCGACCTCAAGCGCCTGCGCAACATCGCCGACCACCCGGCCGTCACTCTGCTCACCGATCACTACGACGACGACTGGTCGACGCTGTGGTGGGTGCGTGCGGACGGCACGGGCATGGTGACCGACTCCCCGGTCGTCCTCGACCGCGCCCGCGACGCCCTCGCCGCTCGCTATCCGCAACATCGCGAGGACCCACCCGAGGGGCCGGCGATCGTCGTGACCGTCACCCGCTGGTCGGGGTGGGCGGCGGAGCACCGACCGCAACAAGACGCCTGAGCACGACCCCGGCCGACTCCGACCCCCGGGTGGCGGTGCGCGTCTACGGCGGATGAGACTACCCTCCGCCGTTTGGATCGCTTCCCACTACGCCGGATGACCCTGCGACGGATCCGCCCCCTCTGGAGGCGCGCGCTCGCGATCTGCGCCGTCGCCGGGCTCCTCGGCGGAACCCTGGTCGGCGTCCTGCTGAGCTCGGCGGGGCCGGACGCGCCACCGCTGTCCGCGCCGCCCCAGGCCGCCACCGCGGCATCCGTGACGGCGCCCTCCGGCCCGCTCGACCCGGCCGGATACGGCCCCGACGGCTGCGTCGCACTCAACCCGCTCGCCGGTGACCGGCAGCGCACCGTGTTCCTCGATGCCGGGCACGGCGGGCCCGACCCCGGGGCGAGCGGCGACACCCCGTCGGGGGAGAGCGTCGACGAGAGCGAGCTGACGCTGCCGGTGGCGCTGGCCGCCGCGGACCTGCTGCGTGCCCGGGGCTACCGGGTCGTGCTCTCCCGCGTCAGCGACACCGCCGGCATCCGTCTCACCCCGGCCGACCTGTCCGACGGCGCCCTGAGTACCGCCGGGAACCACGCGCAGCTAGTCGGCCGGGTGCGCTGCGCCAACCTCGCCGGCGCCGCCGCCCTCGTCTCCATCCACTTCAACTCCTACGACGATTCCGGTGTCCGCGGCTTCACGACCCTGTACGACCCGGATCGGCCCTTCGCCGACAGCAACGAACGGCTGGCCACCCTGGTGCATCGGCAGATCGAACGCGCCTTCACCGAGGCGGGTCACCGCGCGCGCGACCTGGGGGTCTCGCCCGACAACGCCACGGAGGGCGGTGAGCAGACCTCCCGGGGCGAGTCCTACGGCCACCCGATCCTCCTCGGGCCTGCGGCGACCGGGTACAACGACGAGCCGACCCGGATGCCCGGCACCCTGATCGAACCGTTGTTCATCACGAACCCGACCGAGGCCGGTCTGGCGGCGAGCCCGGCCGGACGACAGGCACTGGGCGACGCCATCGCCCAGGGCGTGGATCAGTTCCTGCAGCAGGGATGACGCCGGGGGTCGGATGATGGGGGACGTGGACGAGCGTGATGCGGTTGCCGGTCGCTACGGCGCACTCCTGACCGATCGGGACCTGCTGGCCCTGGCCGGTGACCGTGCCGACCAGGTGCCCGTGCTGCGCCGGCACCCCGGTCTGGTCCTGGACCTCCTCGATCGTCCGGCGGTCGCGGACGCCGTGTTGGACGCGGGCCGCGACGAGGTCGGTCGCTTCCGCCACGTCTCACCGTTCCTCGTCTTCGCCGCCGCCGTGCACCGGACCGGTGGGGCGCTGGTCGGTCGTACCCATGTGCCCGACCGGACGGCGCCCCGCGTGCGGCTGCCCGTGTTCGACGGTCCGGTGCTGGCGGCGTTCGCGGCCGAGCCGGCGCACCGTCTGTTCCTCGCCGAGCTCCTCGCCTCGTACGCGCGACTGGTGTCCGGAGTGGTGTGGCGGCGCGGTGACCGCGGCTGGGAGCGTCGGCGCTGGGACGAGCTGGACCTGCCACGGATGGCGGCCCTGCTCGACGACGTGCCGGCCGACCAGAAGCCCGCGGTGTGGCGGCGGATCGGCGACGGGGCGCTGTTCCTCGCCGGTGTCTTCCCCGAGCACGCCGAACGGTCCCTCGGCGCGGGCGACCTGGCCCGCGCGCACCGGGTGGCCGGCCTGAGTGCTCCGGAGGACCGGGGGCCGGTCACCGACCTCCTCGAGCAACTCGCCGGGCGCGCCTACCGCCGAGCCGGCACGGGTGTCCCGCCCGGCGTGGTGGAGTCGCCGGTGTCAGCGCGGCGCGTGCTCACCCTCGTCGCCGACCGCCACCTCTACCCGGGAGCCGTGCGGTCCTCCGGATGAGCGAGGAGAGATCGTCGAGCGGTCCGGTCACCAGCCGCGTTCGCGCCACTCCGGGAGCTGGGGGCGCTCGTTGCCGAGCGTCGTGTCGTCGCCGTGGCCCGGGTAGACGTGGGTGTCGTCGTCGAGGCGGCTGAACACCTTGTGCTCGAGGTCGTCCATCAGTGAGTCGTGGTGCTCGCGGGTCTCGGTCCTGCCGTGCCCGCCCGGGAAGAGCGAGTCGCCGGTGAACAGGTGTGCGGTGCCCTGCGGGTCGCGGTAGAGCAGCGCGATCGAGCCGGGCGTGTGGCCGTCGAGGTGGATGATCTCGACGAAGGAGTCGCCGAACCGGACGGTGTCGTCGTCGCCGACCGTGGTGTCGGGGGTGACCGGCAGTTCCGGGGCGTCGAGCTCGTGGGCGTAGGTGTGCGGGTGCGTCGCGTCGACGACGTCGGAGAGCGACTGGATGTGGTCCCAGTGCTTGTGGGTGGTCGCCAGGGCCGTGAGCTTCTCGCGCTCCGCGACCGTGTCGACGGTGTCGAGCAGGCGGTCGGTCTCGTTGGCCGCGTCGATCAGCAGCGCCTGCCCGGTGGCCTTGTCGACCAGCACGTAGGCGTTGTTGTCCATCGGGCCGACCGACACCTTGGTGATCGAGACGTCGTGGAGGTCGCGCCGCGCGGCAGGGCCGCCGGACTCGACATGGCCGGTGTATTCGTCGAGGAGCTGCACGTCGTGGAGGGTAGTGCCCTCGTCGTGCCGGGGTGCCCGCCCGCCGAGCGGGGAACGGCCGGGACGACCTCTGTCGGGGGGTCGACCTAGCATGGAAGGAGGTCCGGGGGCGGGAAGTCAGCAGCGCAGTGCCGCGTGTCTCCGCGGGCCCGACCTCAACGGCTTTGGGAGGCCCTCCGCGTGGTCGATCGTCTCGTCGTCCAGGGCGCTCGTGAGCACAACCTCACCGGCGTCGACCTCGACCTGCCTCGCGACAGCCTCGTGGTCTTCACCGGACTGTCGGGCTCGGGCAAGTCGAGCCTGGCGTTCGACACCATCTTCGCCGAGGGCCAGCGCCGGTACGTCGAGTCGCTGAGCGCGTACGCGCGCCAGTTCCTCGGGCAGATGGACAAGCCCGACGTCGACTTCATCGAGGGCCTCTCGCCGGCGGTGTCGATCGACCAGAAGTCGACCAGCCGCAACCCGCGCTCCACGGTCGGCACCATCACCGAGGTCTACGACTACCTGCGCCTGCTCTACGCCCGCGCCGGCACGCCGCACTGCCCCACGTGCGGGGAGATCATCTCCAAGCAGACGCCGCAGCAGATCGTCGACCAGGTGCTGGCGATGGAGACGGGGCGCCGCTTCCAGGTGCTCGCCCCGGTGATCCGCGGGCGCAAGGGCGAGTACGTCGACCTGTTCTCCCAGCTCCAGAGCCAGGGCTACTCCCGCGTGCTCGTCGACGGCACGGTGTATCCGCTCGCCGAGCCGCCGACGTTGAAGAAGCAGGAGAAGCACGACATCGCCGTCGTGGTCGACCGACTATCGGTCAAGGCGAGCGCCAAGCAGCGGATGACCGACTCGGTCGAGACCGCGCTGCGGCTCGCCGAGGGCGTCATCGTCCTCGACTTCGTCGACCTCCCCGAGGACGACCCGGACCGCGAGCGCCGCTTCTCCGAGAAGATGGCCTGCCCCAACGGCCACCAGCTCGCCGTCGACGACCTCGAGCCCCGCGCCTTCTCCTTCAACTCGCCCTACGGCGCCTGCCCGGCATGCACGGGCCTGGGCATCAAGAAGGAGGTCGACCCCGAGCTGCTCGTGCCCGACGACGAGCTCTCGCTGGCCGACGGAGCCATCGCGCCGTGGGCGTCGGGTCAGTCCGCCGAGTACTTCACCCGGCTGCTGACCGCGCTCTCGGAGTCGGTCGGCTTCCGGATGGACATGCCGTGGCGCAAGCTCTCGGCCAAGGTGCAGAAGGCCGTGCTGCACGGCAGCAACGACCAGGTGCACGTGCGCTACCGCAACCGCTACGGCCGCGAGCGCTCGTACTACGCCGCGTTCGAGGGCGTCGTCCCGTTCCTCGAGCGCCGCCTCGACCAGGCCGAGTCCGACAGCGCCCGCGAGCGCTACGAGGGCTACATGCGCGACGTGCCCTGCCCGGTGTGCGGCGGCACCCGGCTCAAGCCCGAGATCCTCGCGGTCACCCTGCGCCACGAGACGCTCGGCGACCGGTCGATCGCGGACGTCTGCGCGCTCTCGGTGGCCGACTGCGCGCAGTTCATGCGGGGCCTGGTCCTCGGCCACCGCGAGCAGGTGATCGCCGGGGCGGTGCTCAAGGAGGTCGGGGCGCGGCTGGGGTTCCTGCTCGACGTCGGTCTCGACTACCTCTCGCTCGCCCGGGCCGCGGCGACCCTGTCCGGCGGCGAGGCCCAGCGCATCCGCCTCGCCACGCAGATCGGGTCGGGTCTGGTCGGCGTGCTCTACGTCCTCGACGAGCCCTCGATCGGCCTGCACCAGCGCGACAACCGGCGCCTCATCGACACGCTCTCGCGGCTGCGCGACCTCGGGAACACGCTGATCATCGTCGAGCACGACGAGGACACCGTCCGTGCGTCCGACTGGGTGGTCGACATCGGGCCCGGGGCGGGCGAGCACGGCGGTCGCGTGGTCTACAGCGGGCCGGTCGACGGGCTCGAGACTCACGACGAGTCGCTGACCGGGGCATACCTCTCGGGGCGCAAGTCAGATCCCGATCCCCGAGATCCGCCGTCCGATCGACAAGAGAGCGCCAGCTCGGCGTCGTCGGCGCCCGCGAGCACAACCTGCACGAGGTCGACGTCTCGTTCCCGCTCGGCTGCCTGGTGTCGATCACCGGGGTGTCGGGGTCGGGGAAGTCGACGCTCGTCAACGACATCCTGGCGACGGTGCTGGCCAACAAGCTCAACGGCGCACGCCAGGTGCCCGGGCGCCACACCCGCGTCACCGGGATCGAGCACCTCGACAAGCTCGTCCGCGTCGACCAGTCGCCGATCGGCCGCACGCCGCGGTCCAACCCGGCGACCTACACCGGCGTGTGGGACCACATGCGCAAGCTGTTCGCCTCGACCAACGAGGCCAAGGTGCGCGGGTACCAGCCCGGTCGCTTCTCGTTCAACGTCAAGGGCGGGCGCTGCGAGGCGTGCGCGGGTGACGGCACGATCAAGATCGAGATGAACTTCCTCCCCGACGTCTACGTCCCGTGCGAGGTCTGCAAGGGCGCGCGCTACAACCGCGAGACCCTCGAGGTGCACTACAAGGGCAAGAACGTCGCCGAGGTCCTCGACATGCCGATCGAGGAGGCCGCCGAGTTCTTCAAGCCGATCGGCGCGATCCACCGCCACCTGCAGACGCTCACCGAGGTCGGGCTGGGCTACGTCCGGCTCGGTCAGCCGGCACCCACCCTCTCCGGCGGCGAGGCCCAGCGCGTCAAGCTGGCCTCCGAGCTGCAGAAGCGCTCGATGGGCCGCACGATCTACATCCTCGACGAGCCGACCACCGGCCTGCACTTCGAGGACATCCGCAAGCTGCTCGGCGTCATCAACGGTCTCGTCGACAAGGGCAACACCGTCCTGGTCATCGAGCACAACCTCGACGTCATCAAGGTGTCCGACTGGGTGGTCGACATGGGCCCCGAGGGCGGCAACAACGGCGGCACCGTCGTCGCCGAAGGCACCCCGGAGCAGATCGCGGCGGCCGAGGACAGCTACACCGGCCAGTTCCTCGCCAACCTCCTCACGCCCGACACCGGTTCGACCCGCAAGCCCCGGAGCCGCGCGAAGGCCGGTTGAGCAGGGCCGAGCTCCAGGTGACACGCGGTGCGGGGGCGACACGCAGGGTGCTGGTACTGTGGTCTCCAAGCGACCAGCTCCGTGGGTGTTCGACGCCCGGGGAGCGGCAAGTGGAGCCCCGCTCCCACCCGGTCCACCGTCGAGGTGGTTCGGGTCCGGTCCGCCGCCGATCCGTCGGGGGCATGGCGTCGTCCTTCACCGGGCATGCGCCGGATCGGTCGATCGTGGGCCCCGCCGTCACGTACTCCGTGGCGCGGGGTTTTCGTTTCTCGGGGCGCTCTCCTCTTTCCGTGGTCGCGGCGACACCGTCACAGACCTGAGGAGAACCCATCAGCGCAGAGACCCGCATCAACGAGCGCATCCGCGTTCCCGAGGTGCGACTGGTCGGTCCGAACGGGGAGCAGGTCGGGATCGTCCGCATCGAGGACGCCCTCCGCCTCGCCCGTGAGGCCGATCTCGACCTGGTCGAGGTGGCCGCGCAGGCCCGCCCGCCGGTCTGCAAGCTCATGGACTACGGCAAGTTCAAGTACGAGAGCGCGCAGAAGGCCCGCGAGTCGCGGCGTAACCAGCAGCAGACCGTGATCAAGGAGCAGAAGCTCCGGCCGAAGATCGACCCGCACGACTACGAGACGAAGAAGGGTCACGTCACCCGCTTCCTCGGCCAGGGTCACAAGGTCAAGGTCACGATCATGTTCCGCGGGCGTGAGCAGTCGCGTCCCGAGCTCGGTTTCCGCCTGCTGCAGCGCCTCGCCGAGGACGTCACCGATCTCGGTTTCGTCGAGGCGACGCCGAAGCAGGACGGCCGCAACATGACCATGGTCCTGGCGCCCAACAAGAAGCCCCAGAAGGTGCAGCGGACCCACCAGGAGGCGGACCCCGAGCCCGCCCCGGAACCCGCGAGCTGACCGACCCCGCCAGCACGACACCCGAGCAGGACAGGACCCATGCCGAAGAACAAGACCCACAGCGGCACCAAGAAGCGCATCAAGGTGTCGGGGAGCGGCAAGCTGCTGCGCGAGAAGGCCGGCAAGCGCCACCTGCTGGAGAAGAAGTCCAGCGAGCACACCCGCCGGCTCGCCGGCCAGGTCGAGGTCGCACCGCAGGACTCCCAGCGCCTGCGCAAGATGCTCGGCATCTGACCCGGCTCCCGCCCCCGCCCCCGACACGACCGAAGGCAGGACGACGTGGCACGCGTCAAGCGCGCAGTCAACGCCCAGAAGAAGCGCCGTACGATCCTCGCGGACGCCAGCGGCTACCGCGGCCAGCGCTCCCGGCTCTACCGCAAGGCGAAGGAGCAGCAGCTCCACTCGCTGACCTACGCCTTCCGCGACCGCAAGCAGCGCAAGGGTGACTTCCGCAAGCTCTGGATCACCCGGATCAACGCGGCGGCTCGCGCCAACGACATGACCTACAACCGGTTCATCCAGGGCCTGAACCTGGCCGGGGTCGAGGTCGACCGCAAGATCCTTGCCGAGCTCGCCGTCTCGGACCCGACCGCGTTCACCGCGCTGGTCGAGGTCGCGCGCGCGGCGGTCCCGGCCGAGAAGGGCGCCTCCTCCAAGGACGCCGCCTGACCGAGAGCCTCACCGAACGCACGCCGCGCGTCGTCGCAGCCCGCAAGCTGCTGCGGCGCGCGGCGCGCGTCGAGGCCGGGCGATTCCTCGTCGAGGGCGTCCGGCCGGTGCGCGACGCGCTCGCCTGGGCCGCCGAGGCACCGGGGCGCGTGGACGACCTGTTCGTCACCGACGCCGTCGCCGCCCGGCATCCCGATCTCGTCGAGGCCGCCGGGCGCGCGGGCGTCCGGATCTCCCGGGTCACCGAGAAGGCCGCGGCCGCCCTGTCCGACACCGTGACGCCGCAGGGCGTCGCGGCGGTCTGCCGCCTCGTCGTCGGCACACTCGACGACGTGCTCGGCGAGAAGCCACGCCTGGTCACAGTGCTCGTCGGGGTCGCCGACCCCGGCAACGCCGGCACCGTCGTCCGCACGAGCGACGCGGCGGGCGCGGACGCCGTCGTCCTCGCCGGCGACGCCGTCGACCCGCACAACCCCAAGTGCGTGCGGGCGAGCATGGGCAGCCTCTTCCACGTCCCGCTCGCACAGACCCGGGACGTCGGCGAGGTCGTCGCGGCGCTGAGGACCAGGGGGGTCACCGTCCTCGCGGCCGACGGCCACGGCGAGACCGTCCTCGACGCCGCCGCGGACATGCTGCTGAGCGCGCCCACCGCCTGGCTCTTCGGCAACGAGGCGCACGGGCTCGACCCCGACACGGCCGCGCGGGCCGACCACCGGGTGCAGGTCCCCATCCACGGCCGCGCGGAGAGCCTCAACCTGGCGACCGCCGCGGCGGTGTGCCTCTACGCGTCGGCGCGCGCCCAGCACGCGCCCCCCACGGACCGCCGGGGCCTGACCGCCACGGGAACACGTGGGACCGCGTCGCCTACGATCGGTCACGACCTCGAAGAACGTGTCAGGAGCTCGAGCGCCGCGATGTCCGGAACCAACGACCTCTACGACCCCAAGCAGGTCGCCGCCCTCGACCCGGAGACCCTCGACGCCGCGCGCGCCGACGCCACCTCGGCCTTCGCCGGGGCGACCACGCTCGAGGCGCTCACCGCGCTCAAGCCGGCCCACCTGGGCGACCGTTCGCCCGTGCTCCTCGCGCGCCGCGAGATCGGGGCGCTGCCCCCGCAGGCGAAGTCCGACGCCGGCAAGCGCGTCAACGAGGCCCGCCAGGGGATCCAGATCGCCTACGACGAGCGACACGCGGTGCTCTCCACCGAGCGCGACGAGCGGGTGCTTGCCGAGGAGTCCGTCGACGTCACGCTGCCCGCCGCCCGGCATCCGCGCGGCAGCCGCCACCCGCTGACCCAGCTCTCCGAGCGGATCGCGGACATCTTCGTGGGCATGGGCTACGAGGTCGCCGAGGGCCCCGAGGTCGAGTCGGAGTGGTTGAACTTCGACGCGCTGAACTTCGTACCCGACCATCCGGCGCGGACCATGTCGGACACGTTCCACGTCGAGCCGCCCGAGGCGCGGCAGCTGCTGCGCACCCACACCTCGCCGGTGCAGGTGCGCACGCTGCTCGAGCGCGAGCTGCCGGTCTACGTCGTGTGCCCGGGTCGGACCTTCCGCACCGACGAGCTCGACGCCACCCACACCCCGGTGTTCCACCAGGTCGAGGGCCTCGCCGTCGACCGGGGCCTGACCATGGCCCACCTCAAGGGGACCCTCGACGCGTTCGCGCGGTCGATGTTCGGCCCGGAGGCCGTGACCCGGTTGCGTCCGCACTTCTTCCCGTTCACCGAGCCCTCCGCCGAGGTGGACGTCTGGTTCGCCCAGAAGCAGGGCGGCGCCGGGTGGGTCGAGTGGGGCGGCTGCGGGATGGTCGACCCGAACGTCCTGCGCTCGTGCGGCATCGACCCCGAGCTCCACACCGGCTTCGCGTTCGGCATGGGCCTCGAGCGGACGCTGATGTTCCGCAACGGGCTGCCGGACATGCGCGACATGGTCGAGGGCGACATCCGCTTCACCTCCGCGTTCGCCGTGGAGCCCTGAGCGGGGCCCTGCCCCGCCCGCCGTTCCCGCCAGGAGAGGCCTGATCCGAAGTGCGCGTTCCCGTCTCGTGGCTCGCCGAGCACGTCGAGCTGCCCGAGCCCCATCGACGTCGAGTCGCTGGTCGCGTCCTTCGTGCGCCTCGGCGTCGAGGTCGACGGCGTCCACCACCTCGAGACGGTCACGGGGCCGCTGGTCGCCGGCCGGGTGGCCGAGATCGAGGAGCTCACCGAGTTCAAGAAGCCGATCCGCTACTGCCGTGTCGACGTCGGCGCACACAACGACGACACGGGCACCCGCGGCATCGTCTGCGGCGCGACGAACTTCGCCGTCGGTGACCTCGTGGTGGTCGCCCTGCCCGGCGCGACCCTGCCCGGTGGGTTCGCGATCGCGGCGCGGACGACCTACGGCCACACCTCCGACGGCATGATCTGCTCCCTCGCCGAGCTGCGGCTCTCCGACGACCACGCCGGCATCCTCGTCCTGCCTCCCGGGACGGCCAGCCCCGGCGACGACGCGGTCGCGCTGCTCGGACTGGGCGACACGGTCCTCGACCTCGTCCCGACGCCCGACCGCGGCTATGCGCTCTCGGTCCGTGGCCTCGCCCGCGAGCTCGCCTGTGCCCTCGACGCCCCCTACGGCGATCCGGCCCTGACCGTGCGCGACCTCCCGCCGCCGGCGGGCGAGGCCTGGCCGGTGCGTCTCGAGCCCGACGCGCGGTGCCGCCGGTTCGTCGTCCGGCGCGTCACCGGGCTCGACCCGACCGCGCTGTCGCCGTGGTGGCTGCGGCGACGCCTGCTGCTCGGCGGGATCCGGCCGATCTCGCTGGCGGTCGACGTCACCAACTACGTGATGCTCGAGCTCGGGCAGCCGATGCACGCCTACGACGCGGCGTCGCTCACCGGCGGGATCGTGGTCCGCCGGGCCGGTCCCGACGAGAAGATCACCACGCTCGACGACGTCCAGCGCGCCCTCGACCCCGACGACGTGCTCGTCACCGACGGGTCCGGGCCGATCGGGCTCGCCGGCGTCATGGGTGGGGCCAGCACCGAGGTGTCCGCGCACACCACCGACGTGGTGCTCGAGGCCGCGACCTGGGATCCGGCGTCGGTGGGTCGCGCGGCGCGCCGCCACCGGCTGCCCAGCGAGGCCGCGCGCCGCTTCGAGCGCGACGTCGACCCGGCTGTGGCCGGCGCCGCCGCCGACCGCGCCGCCTGGCTCCTGGCCCACTACGGCGGCGCGGCCGTCGACCCGGGCGTCACGGACGAGGGCGCCTTCGCGGCAGGCTCGAGCCCGACCCTCGACACGGTGACCATGCCGCTCGACCTCCCCGACCGCCTGGCCGGCACGCGCTACGAGCGCGGCGCCACCGTGCGTCGCCTGACCCAGATCGGCTGCGCGGTGGAGGTGGCCGCCGCGGACCTGGCCGACGGCGGCGCAGCGACCCTGCGCGCGACCCCGCCCACCTGGCGCCCCGACCTGACCCGGCCGGCGGACCTCGTCGAGGAGGTCCTGCGTCTCGAGGGTTACGACGTCATCCCCTCGGAGCTGCCCGCGCCCCGGCCGGGCACCGGGCTGACCCTGGCGCAGCGCCGGCGCCGGCAGGTCTCCCGGGCCCTCGCGGACGCGGGGTACGACGAGGTGCTGCCCTCGCCGTTCGTCGCGCCGACCGTGTTCGACGCCCTCGGGCTGGATGCCGACGACCCCCGGCGACGCGCCCTGCGCCTCGCCAATCCCCTCGACGTCGACCGCTCGCTCATGGCCACCACGCTGCTGCCGGGCCTGTTCGATGCCGTGGTCCGCAACGTCTCGCGCGGTCTGCGCGACCTCGCTCTCTTCCACGTCGGCCAGGTCGTGCGGCCGGGCGCGGGGGAGCCCGCGGCGGCCCCCGTCCTCGCGGTGGACGTGCGTCCCTCGGACGCCGAGCTCGCCGTGGTCCTCGACGCCCTCCCCGCGCAGCCGCTGCGCGTCGGCGCCGTGCTCACCGGGGCCTGGGAGCGACCGGGCTGGTGGGGGGAGGGCCGTCCCGCCGGCTGGGCCGACGCTGTCGAGGCCGCCCGGGTGGTCGGGGCGGTGTACGGCGTCGAGCTCGAGGTCACCGCCGACCGTCATGCGCCCTGGCATCCCGGACGCTGCGCGGCGCTGCACCTGCCCGCGAACCTCGGCGGCACCCTCGTCGGGCACGCGGGCGAGCTGCACCCGAAGGTCCTCGAGGCCCTCGGCCTCCCGCCGAGGACGAGCGCGATGGAGCTGGAGCTCGATCGCATCCCGCTGACCGAACCGCGCCCGGCGCCGGTCGTCTCGCCCTTCCCGCCGGTGCTGCTCGACGTCGCGCTCGTCCTCGACGAGGCGGTGCCCGCGGCCGACGTCGCGCGCACACTGTGGGAGGGCGCCGGCGACCTCGTCGAGGACGTGCGCCTGTTCGACGTCTACGCCGGCCCGCAGGTCGGCGCCGGGCACCGGTCGCTGGCCTTCGCCCTGCGCCTGCGCGCCCCCGACCGCACGCTCACCCTCGAGGAGGCCTCGGCCCGGCGCGACGCCGCGCTCGCCCTGGCCGGCGAGCGCCACGGGGCACGTCTGCGCTAGGTGGGTGGCCGCGCGGTCGAGCCGGGCGACGACGCCTCGTGAGCCTCCACGGTGCTACGAGCTTGATCGCGTCGAGACCGACGTCGCGCCGCCACACGAGACGCAGCGCGACCACCCGCCACGTCGGTCTCAACGCGATCAAGCTCATAGCGCGCCGACCGACCACCCGGAGAGCGGAGCGCCGAGGATGCCGGCGATCAACCAGCCGAGCGTGACGACCACGTCGGCGCGGAGCTCCGCGGGCGGCATCGTCGGGTCGTCGGCGGTGGCGAGGGCGGCGAACCCGAGGGTGTGGACGATCAGCGCGCGCACCGCCCGGCCCGCCGGTTCCCCGGTGACGCCGGCGCGGGCGAGCAGCACGAGCATCGCGTCGCCCAGCGCCCGCGCGTGCGGGCCGCGGGCACCCTGGCGGGCGAGGTAGAGGGGGACGAGGCCGGGGTGGTCGGCGAGCAGATCGAAGGTGGCGAGCATGACCGTGCGCAATCCGGCGGCGGGCTCGGCGTCCGGCGGGGGCGGGTCGAGGGTGGCGAGCCGATCGTCGAGCAGGGCGTCGAGCAGCGCGGTGCGGTGCTGGACGTGGCTGTAGAGCGCGTTCGGGGCGACCCCGAGCCGCGCGGCCACCGCCCGCATGGACAGACCGTCGGCACCACGTTCGTCGAGCACCGTCCGCGCGGCCGCGATCACGGCCCCGTGCGTGAGGCCGGCGCGCTGTCCGGGGGTTCGGGGCATAGACGAACTGTACATCGTCCAGCTATAGTGGACACCGTACAGTTGCGAGGTTCGAGGAGCTCACATGATCGCCACCCACCGCCCCGAGACCGGGACGACGACGACCGGCGTCCCCTTCGTGGTCGTGCCGCCCGAGGGGGGCGCGCGCCCGGAGGCGCCCGTCGTCGTCGGCTGGCACCTGCTCGACGCACCGTGTAGCGAGGCGGCGTTCCAGGCCGCGCTGCCGCTGGCCGGCCTCGACGCCTGGCGCGTCTACCTGGGGCTCCCGCTCTCGGGCTCGCGGCTGCCCGAGGGCGGGTTCGAGGAGGTCATGCGTCGCGGCTACACCGACGCGGTGATGCTGCTGCACGGCCCGATCAACGCCCAGGCCGCCGACGAGAGCGACGCCGCGCTCGCCGAGCTGGGGGAGCGCTTCGGGTTCGGCCGCGGGCCGGTCGGCGTGCTCGGGGGCTCGGCCGGCGCCGGCGTGGCGCTCGAGGTGATGACGCGCCGGGGAGACGTCGCCGCGGCGGTGCTGGTCAGCCCCGTCGTCTCGCTGCGCCCGGTGGTCGACGCGCTCGCGGTGCAGTTCGGCTTCGCCTACCCGTGGGCGGCGGAGTCCGAGGCCGTCGCGGCGCGGATGGACTACCTCGCGCGGGCCGGCGAGCTCGGGTCGACGCCGGTCCGCCTCGTCGTGGGCGAGGGCGACGTCGAGGCCGTGCACGGCCCCGCCGCCGCGCTGCCGGGCGCGCTCACCGGGCCCGCCGACGTCGTCACCGTCGCCGGCATGGGGCATGCCCTCGCCGACGAGCCCGGCCTCGAACCCGCGCCGCAGACCCCGCACGCCGCCGAGGTCGACGCTCACGCCGTGGCCTGGTTCCGGGAGCATCTGGGCGCGTGAGCGACTCCGAGGTCGGCCTGCTGCGGCTGGTGGCCCAGAAGCTGGCCGGCCCACCGGCCCCCACCCCGGCCGACGCCGTCCGCCACCTCACCGCGATGCAGGCCCAGGACCAGCCCGGGGCACTGACCGCGATCGCGCTGAGGACCGCGGCGCGTTCGCGGTCGGCGGTCCTGGCGGCGTTCGACACCGGCGAGATCGTCCGCTCGTGGCCCATGCGCGGGACCCTGCACATCGTGGCGGCCGAGGACCTCGGCTGGATGCTCCCGCTCGGCACGCCGCGCCCGCGCGCCGCGGCCGCCCTGCGGCGCGCGCAGCTCGGGCTCACCGACGCCGACATCGCCCGTGCCGAGGAGCTCGCCCGCTCCGCCGTGCCTCTCTCGCGGGCCGGGCTCACCGCGGTCTGGGCCGAGGCCGGTCTCGCCCCGGAGGGCGGGCGCGGGTACCACCTGCTCAACGAGCTGGCCCATCGCGGCGTGCTCTGCTTCGGCCCGACGATCGAGGGCGAGCCCGCCGTCGTGGCTGTCGACGACTGGATCCACGCCCCGCGGCGCCTCGAGAGAGACGAGGCGCTGGGGGAGTGGGCCCGGCGGTTCTTCCTCTCCCACGGACCCGCCTCGGTCGCCGACCTCGCCCGGTGGACCGGGGTGCCCGCCGGCGACGTCCGTACCGGGGTGGCCCTCGCCCGCCCGCACCTGGTGCCCATGGACGTCGACGGTGTGGAGCACCTGCTCGACCCCGGGCTGCCCGACCGCCTCGCCGAGCACCGGCGTGCCGCGCGGGGGGTCCACCTGCTGCCCGGGTTCGACGAGTTCGTCCTGGGCTACGGCCGGCGCGACGACGTCCTCGACCCCGCGTTCGCCGACCGCATCATCCCCGGCGGCAACGGCGTGTTCCGCCCGACCGTGGTGGTGGGTGGGCGGGTGGTGGCGACGTGGAAGGACACGAAGCGGGCGCGCGTGCGGCTGGAGGTGGACGCCTTCCGTCCTCTCGCCGCGCGGACGGCCGCCGCCGTCGAGCGGGCCCACGCCCGGCTGCCCTGAGCCGCCGGCCGGCCGGACCTGAGAACGGGGCGGCTCGACCGGGCGAGAACGTGCTCCGGATGGGGGAATCGACGACCGATGACCGCCGGGACGGGCGTGCTGGACGGCTGTGGGCGGCGGTGGTTCTCAGGTCCGCGGTCGAGCGAGGTGGCTCTCCGTAGCGTGACCGCGTCGTTACCGTCCCGCCCGCGAGGAGTCGCCGATGTCCGAGCACCCCGAGACGCCCGGCCACGGGCTCGCCGAGCCCGACGATGATCGTGGGGGCCCGGACCCGGATGTGCTCGATCTCGGGCGCGCGGGGCTCCTGGTCGCCGGCCCGGTGGTCATCGCGGTGTTCTGGTGGTTCGGGGCGCTGCCGGCGTGGGGAGCGGCAGCGCTCGGGGCGACGATGTCGGTGCTCGCCGTCGTCGTCCTCGTGCGGTCACGGGGTCGGCGAGGGGCACCCGGGGACGCCGAGGGCGCGCGCGTCCTCGTGGTCGGCGGCGGCTACGCGGGACTCGTCGCCGCCCGCGCGCTGCAGACGCGCCTGCCCGGCGGTGCCCGCGGGGGACGGCACCTGGGGGCGGTCGGGAGCGGCGGGATCGCCCGGATCACCGTCGTCGATCCCCAGCCGCACATGACCTACCAGCCGTTCCTGCCCGAGGCCGCGGCCGGCGCGATCGAGCCCCGCCACCTCACGGTGCCGCTGCGCCGGGCGCTGCGGCGCTGCGACGTCGTCACCGGGGCGGTGGCCGCGATCGACGACGCCCAGCGGCGCGCGGTGGTCGCCCTGCCCGACGGCGGGGTGCGCGAGCTCTCGTACGACGTGCTGGTCATGGCTCCGGGCACCACGCCGCGGCATCTGCCGGTGCCGGGGCTGGAGGAGCGCGCGCTGCCCTTCCGCTCGGTCACCGACGCGCTGGCTCTGCGCGAGCACGTGCTCTCCCGCCTCGACGCGGCGTCCTCGACGACCGACGCCGCCGAGCGCCGGCGCCTGCTGACGTTCACCGTGGTCGGCGGCGGCTTCGCCGGGCTCGAGGTCCTCGGCGAGCTCGAGGACATGACACGGCGCGCCGCCCGTCACCAGCCGGGCTTCGTCGCCGAGGAGATCCGCTGGGTGCTCCTCGAGGCAGCCGACCGGATCATGCCCGAGGTCGGGACGGCGCTCGCCGCACGCGTGCACGCCCAGCTCCTGCGCCGGGGGATCGAGGTGCGCGTCGCCGCCCGGCTGATGTCGGCGCGCGACGGGAAGGTCGTGCTGGCGGGCGGGACGACGTTCACCTCCGACACGATCATCGTGGCGGCGGGCTCGGTCCCCAATCCGCTCCTCGGGCGCACCGACCTGCCCCTCGACGCCCGCGGTCGGGTGCGCTGCTCGACGACGCTGCAGGTCCGCGACCGCGGCCACGTCTTCACCGCCGGCGACTGCGCCGCGGTCCCCGACGTCACCGCCGGGCCGACACGCCCCGGCACCGACGTCGCCACCACCGCGCCGACCGCCCAGCACGCCGTCCGCCAGGCCCATCTGCTCGCCCGCAACGTCGACGCGCTCCTGCGCGGTCGGCACCTGCGCGGTTACCGGCACCGCCACGCCGGCGCGGTCGCGGGACTGGGGCGACGCCGGGGTGCCGCGGAGATCGGTCCGCTGCGCCTGACCGGCTTCCCGGCCTGGCTGCTGCACCGCGCCTACCACCTGTGGGCGATGCCGACCGCCGACCGGACCGTCCGCATCACCCTGGACTGGCTGGTCACCGCGGTGATGGGCCGCGACCTGGTCGCCGTCGGGCGACGCGACGCCCCGCCCGCACCGGAGCTGGTGACCGCCCCGCAGACCGGCACCCAGGGCGAGGTGCCGGCCCTGCCCGAGCCGCACCCCTCGTTCCCGCTGCACTTCGGGTTCGAGGAGCCGCACCCCTCCGGCTCGGCCCTCAGCTCCTTGAGTACCGGGCGTCATGCAGCGATCGACAGCGCTGCGCGGTGAGCGGCTCGGGGCCGTCGAACCGGCATCGGACCAGCGCGGCCCCGGTGAGGTCGTGGTCGCGGGTGTAGTCGTTGGTGACGACGACCGTCGCCAGCCCCGCGGCCTGCGCGGCGCGCAGGCCGGGCGCGGAGTCCTCGATCGCGAGCGTGTTCGAGGGCTCGACGCCCAGGCGGGCCACGGCCAGGACGTAGGCCTCCGGGTCGGGCTTGAGCGCCGTCACGTCGTCGCCGCACACGACGACCTCGGCGGTGCCCGGTCCGAGGAGGCGCTCGACCAGCGGGTCGACCCAGGTCCGGTTGCCGGTGGTGGCCACGCCGATGCGCACCCCGGCCGCCCGGAGGCCGTCGACGAGCTCGCCCACCCCGGGCCGCGGTGCGATCTCCCCGGCCTCGACCTGCGCGCGGAAGAGGTCGGTCTTCGTCCTGTGCACCGCCCTGGCGATGGCATCGGCCTCGTCGCCGCACCCGGAGCGGCGCAGGAAGGCCGCGATCCGCTGCCGTCCACCGGTGATCGCGAGCAGCTCGCCGTAGCGCTCGACGTCCCACTCGACGTCGAGTCCGTGGGCGACGAACGCCCGGTTGAACGCCACGCGGTGCCCGTCGCGCTCGGTGTCGGCGAGCGTGCCGTCGACGTCGAAGACCACCGCCGCGAGGCCGTTCACCGGGCCGCGTCCACGAGGTGGTACAGCAGGAGGAGCTGCGCGATGGCCAGCGGTTCGCTGCGGCGCGCGCCGATCCGGCCGAGGCCGTCCAGCGTGCCGACCTCCGGTCCTTGTCCGGCTCCCCAGGCCCCGCTCCGCCCCGCTCCGTTCTCCAACGCGCGCCAGAATCTCCTTCTCGACCGTCAGGCTCTCCTCGCGGGGGACGTCGCCGTGCACGTGCAGCGCGTCGACGGGGCGGCCGTCGGAGTCGCGCTCGAGCTCGAGGTGCACGGCCCGGCGCAGGCCGGGACGCAGGACCTCGGTGAGGTTGGGGTGCGCGATCGTCGGGCGCATGAGCATGGTCGCCGAGAGCGGTGTGCCGTCCGGCTCGTCGCGGTCCTCGGCCGGGGCGAAGCGCACGACCACGTCGGCGTGGGCGCGCTGCGGTCGGATGTAGGCCTCGGACTCGGCCTCGCGGTCCTGGAGCTCGGCGAGGACCTGCGCGGGCGAGTAGCCGCGCCTCGTGGTGTCCCGCTCGACCTTCCACCGGCGCCGGATCTCCTCGGGCGGGTCGAGGAAGACGGTCACGTCGAAGCACGCCCGCGACAGGCGGCTGTGCAGCGGGAACAGCCCCTCGACGATGATGTACTCGGCCGGCTCGACGAGCTCGGGCCGGGTCAGCTGCCCGGTCGAGTGGTCGTACACCGGCTTGAGGACCGGGGCGCCCGTGGCCAGCAGCTGGAGGTGCTGCTCCATGATCGCGAGGTAGTTGCACTCCGGGTGGAGCGCGGTGAACGGCTTCTCCCGTCGCTCGGCGCGGTCGTAGCGGTGGTAGTCGTCGGTGCACAGCGACACGCACCGCTCGGGCCCGAGGGCCTCCACGAGGCCCCGGGTGAGCGTGGTCTTGCCCGCGGCGCTGTCGCCGCTGATGGCCAGCATGACCGGGCGCCGCGTGAGCGGGTACCCGCCGGCCCTGCGGATGCGCTGATGCTTGTCGGGCACGTGCCCCACCTCCCACTTCCGCTCCCGACGCTATGGACCGGCGCGCGGCGACAGGCCCCCCCGGCGGGGGAGGGAGCGGGGGAGAAGGCTGGGACGAGGGACGGGCCCGGCCTACTGTGACGGCCATGTCGTCGGCGTCCCCGGGTTCCGCGGGGCCGGTGCGCGTCGTGCTGGTCGACGACCACGAGATGGTTCTCGCCGGCCTCAAGGCGATGCTCGAGCCGTTCCGGCGGCGCGTCCGGGTCGTGGGTGCGGCGGTGGGAGCCGAGCGGGCCCTCGCGCTGGTCGCGTCGCTCTCGCCCGACATCGTGCTGTGCGACGTGCGCATGGACGGCGCGAGCGGGGTCGACCTGTGCCGGACCCTGCAGGAGCGCGACGCGGGGCAGCGGGTCGTCCTGCTCACCGTCTACGACGACGAGCAGTACCTCTACCACGCCCTGCGAGCGGGCGCGGTGGGCTACCTGCTCAAGCGGATCGGCGGTGAGGAGCTCGTCGGACAGCTCGAGCTCGCGGCCGCCGGCAACACGGTGATCGACACGACGATGGCCGGCCGTGCGGCGCGCTCGGCGGCCCGCCTCGAGAGCAACGAGTTCTGGCCCGGCGCCCGGCTCGGGCTCACCCAGCGCGAGAGCGAGGTCCTGTCGCTGCTGGTGGCCGGGCTGTCGAACCGGGCCGTGGCGGGGCGACTCATCCTCGGCGAGGAGACGGTGAAGACCCACGTCCGCGCGATCCTGCGCAAGCTCGGGGTGGCGGACCGGACGGCCGCGGTGGCCGCGGCGTTGCGCGAGGGCGTGTTCCGGTGAGTCCGCACGCCGGGCTCGGGCTCTCCGACCCCGCTCGCGAGAGCGCCCTGCTCCTGGGCATCATCGAGGCGACCGCCACCGGCCCGCTCGTCGAGCCGCTGGCCGCCGCCGTGGCCCGGCTGATCCTCGACGCCACCGCGAACCCCACCGACGTGTGCTTCGTGCACGTGCTCGACGACACCGACCGCTCGCTGACCCTGGTCGGGGCGACGCCTCCGTTCGACGATCAGGTGGGTCGGGTGCACCTGCCGCTCGGCACCGGGGTGGCGGGATGGGTCGCCAGCCACGGCGAACCCGTCGTGATCGCCGAGCACAAGCACGAGGACCCGCGGTACGTGCCGATCGCCGGGCTGCGCGGACAGGATTTCACCTCGATGGCATCGGTCCCGATGATCGCCGAGCCTGCGGGCCTCGCGGGGGTGCTCAACGTCCACACGGTCGAGCGGCGGGAGTTCGGCGAGCGCGACGTCCGGCTGCTGCTCGCCATCGGCCGCCTCGTCGCGGGCGCCGTGCACCAGGCGCGGATGCACCGCCGACTCGCCGTGCGCGAGCGCATCCACGAACGTTTCGCCGAGCACGTCGTGGCCGCGCAGGAGGCCGAGCGCCGGCGCCTCGCGCGCGACATCCACGACGGGATCTCCCAACGCCTGGTGACCCTGTCCTTCCATCTCGACGCGGCCTCCTCGGCGTGGCGGGCCCACGAGGCCGACGAGTCCGTCGAGGCGCTGGGGACCGCGACCGAGCAGCTCGACCGCGTCCGCGAGCTCGTCGACATGACCCTGGAGGAGGCCCGCGCCGCGATCGGCGACCTGCACCCGCCGGCGCTCGCCGATCTCGGCCTCGCGGCCGGCCTCGCCGGGCTGGCGCGTGACCTGCCCGGCGTCGAGATCACGCTGAACCTCGCCGACGACCGCCTCCCCGAGCACGTCGAGGTCGCCCTGTACCGGATCGTGCAGGAGAGCCTGCAGAACGTCGTCAAGCACGCGGGCGCCTCGCACGTGCGGGTGGCGTTCTCGGTCCGGGACGGGCGCGCGCAGATCGAGGTGGCCGACGACGGCGTCGGGTTCACCGTGCCGGACGCCGAGGAGGCGACCGAGGAGGGCTACGGCTACTGGTCGATGCGGGAGCGCGCCGAGCTCGTCGGCGGGACCCTGCGGGTCGCGTCACGGCCGGGGGCCGGGACGACGGTGACCGCCACGGTGCCGGCGTCCTCGGAGGCCGAGACTTGGACGATCAGCGAAGAGTCACCGTCTGATTCTTGATTGTGTGGCGAAGTGAAGGCCGCCACCGTAGGGGCATGGCAGCAGATCGATGGAGTGCGGGCGTCATCCCCTACGCGGAGATGGGGTACTGGCAGCCCGACTACGAACCCCGGCCCACCGACCTCCTGTGCGCGTTCCGCGTGACGCCGCAGGACGGGGTTCCACCGGAGGAGGCCGGCGCCGCGGTCGCCGGCGAGTCGAGCACGGCGACGTGGACGGTCGTCTGGACCGACCGCCTCACCACCTACGAGCACTACCAGGCCAAGTGCTACCGGGTCGACGCCGTGCCCGGGGTCGAGGGCCAGTGGATCGCCTACATCGCCTACGACCTCGACCTGTTCGAGGAGGGGTCCATCGCGAACCTCACCAGCTCGATCATCGGCAACGTCTTCGGCTTCAAGCCGCTCAAGGCGCTGCGTCTCGAGGACATGCGGATCCCGCCGCACTACGTCAAGACCTTCCCGGGACCGCCCCACGGCATCGTCCAGGAGCGGGAGTACCTCAACAAGTTCGGCCGGCCGCTGCTCGGAGCGACGACCAAGCCGAAGCTGGGCCTCTCGTCGCGCAACTACGGCCGCGTGGTCTACGAGGCCCTGCGCGGCGGCCTGGACTTCACCAAGGACGACGAGAACATCAACAGCCAGCCGTTCATGCGCTGGCGCGACCGGTTCCTCGCGTGCATGGAGGCCGTGAACAAGGCCCAGGCGGAGACCGGCGAGATCAAGGGTCACTACCTCAACATCACCGCCGGGACCATGGAGGACATGTACGAGCGGGCCGAGTTCGCCAAGCAGCTCGGCAGCGTGATCGTGATGCTCGACCTCACCGTGGGCTACACGGCGATCCAGTCGATGTCGAAGTGGGCCCGGGCCAACGGCGTGATCCTGCACCTCCACCGTGCCGGCCACGGCACCTACACCCGGCAGAAGAACCACGGCGTGAGCTTCCGTGTCATCGCCAAGTGGATGCGGCTCGCGGGCGTGGACCACATCCACGCAGGCACCGTCGTCGGCAAGCTCGAGGGCGACCCCGCGTCGGTTCACGGCTACTACGACGTGCTCCGGCTCAACTCCTACGAGGCCGACCCGGCCAAGGGCCTGTACTTCGAGCAGGACTGGGTCTCGATGCCGGCCACCATGCCGGTGGCCTCCGGCGGAATCCACGCCGGCCAGATGCACCAGCTGCTCCACCACCTCGGCGAGGACACGATCCTGCAGTTCGGTGGCGGCACGATCGGCCACCCGACCGGCATCGCCGCCGGCGCCGAGGCCAACCGCGTCGCGGTCGAGGCCATGATCAAGGCCCGCAACGAGGGCGTCGACTACCTGCGGGAGGGGCCGGGAATCCTCCGCAAGGCCGCCCGGCACTGCAAGCCGCTGGAGATCGCGCTGGAGACCTGGGGCGACATCACGTTCGACTACGAGTCGACCGACACCCTCGACACCTCCGCCACCCCGACGCCCACCGCCTGAAGGAGGAGATCGTGCGTCTGACCCAGGGAACCTTCTCGTTCCTGCCCGACCTGACCGACGACGAGATCCGCGCACAGATCGAGTACGCGCTGTCCTACGACTGGCCCCTGTCGGTGGAGTACACCGACGACCCCCACCCGCGGAACACCTACTGGGAGATGTGGGGCCTGCCCCTGTTCGACCTCTCCGACCCGGCCGGTGTGATGGACGAGGTCCACGCCTGCCGCGAGGAGCACCCGGAGAAGTACATCCGGCTCAACGCCTACGACGCGAGCCTCGGACGCCAGACCATGGCGCTGTCGTTCCTGGTGAACCGACCGGGGTACGAGCCCGGCTTCCGGCTCGATCGCATCGAGGGCCCGGACCGGCAGATCAGCTACAGCACCCACTCCTACGCCACCGAGCAGCCGCCCGGCGAGCGCTACCGGCCGCGGGGGGACCGCTCGAACGGCCGCGGCAACGGCACCGGGCCCGGCACCGGGAACGGCCATGGCCGCGGCTGACCCCGACACGGTCGACTCGGGCCGGGCGGCCTCGGACCGCCCCTCCTTCGGCACCGGCGGCACCCGCCGGGCGGCGCGGGAGGAGGCGGCCCGGGACGAGGCCAGGCGGGAGGCGGCCCGCAAGGAAGAGGCCGCGCGGCAGGAGGTCGCCCGGAAGGAGGCGGCGGATCGCCTGGGCCCGGACGCCGTGGTCGACCTCGCCGAGATCCGCCGCGAGGCCGGGGTCGACGACGTCCTCTCCGCGCTCGACCGCGAGCTGGTCGGGCTGGAGCCGGTGAAGACCCGCATCGCCGAGCTGGCCGCGCTGCTGATCGTCGACCGCGTCCGGGAACGGTTCGGGGTGGCGACCGAGCGGCCGACCCTGCACATGTGCTTCACCGGCAATCCGGGCACCGGCAAGACGACGGTGGCCGAGCGCATCGCCGACCTGCTCCACGGCCTGGGCTACCTGCGCCGGGGGCACCTCGTCACGGCGACCCGCGACGACCTCGTCGGCCAGTTCGTCGGGCACACCGCGCCGAAGACGAAGGAGACGATCAACCGGGCGATGGGCGGCGTGCTGTTCATCGACGAGGCCTACTACCTGCACAAGGAGGGGAACGAGCGCGACTACGGCGGCGAGGCCATCGAGATCCTGCTCCAGACGATGGAGGCCCATCGCGACGACCTCGTCGTGGTCCTCGCCGGGTACGCCGACCGGATGGACGCGTTCTTCTCGGCCAACCCCGGGATGCAGAGCCGGATCGCCCACCACGTCACGTTCCCGGACTTCAGCCTCGACGAGCTGGAGACCATCGCCGGGCAGATGGTCGACCAGCTCGGCTACCGGCTCTCCGACGGCGCGCGGGAGGCACTCCACGACTACCTCGAGCGCCGGATCGGCCGGCCCTGGTTCGCCGGGGCGCGCAGCGTGCGCAACGCGCTCGACCGCGTGCGGCTGCGCCAGGCCCGGCGGTTGACCGAGGCGGGGGACACGCGGGTGGGCCTCGCCGCCCTGACCACCCTCGAGGCCGAGGATCTGCGGGCCAGCCGGGTGTTCGACGACGAGACCTCCGAGGGGGACGAGGAATGAGCACAGCCGCCCGGTTGCGCGCCGTGGTCGCCCTCGCCGACACCGGATCGGTGCGGGCGGCCGCGGCGCGGCTCGTCGTCACCGAGTCCACGGTGTCGGCCGCGGTGAGCGCCCTGGCGCGCGAGGTCGGCGTCGACCTGGTCGAACGGGACGGGCGCGGGGTGCGGCTCACGGCCGCCGGGGCGCGCTACGCCACGTACGCCCGCCGGATCCTGGGGCTGCACGACGAGGCGGACGCTGCGGCGCGCGGGGAGGCCGACCCCGAGCGCGGACGGGTGCGCCTCGCCGCCGTCACGACGGCGGGGGAGTACCTGATGCCCGCGATGCTCGTGTCGTTCCGGGCCGCGCACCCGGGGGTCACCATCGGCCTCGAGGTGGCGCCGAGCGGAGCGGTGTGGCCGATGCTCGCCCACCACGAGGTCGACCTCGTGGTGGCGGGCCGGCCTCCTGCCGACCTCACCGGCCGGATCCGCGCGCGGCGCCCCAACTCCCTCTGCGTCGTCGGGGCGCCCGGCGCCGTCGACGGGTTCGATCCGGCGCGGGCGACCTGGCTGCTGCGCGAGGACGGGTCGGGGACCGGTGCGTCCCTGGTGACCCTGCTCGCCGAGCTCGACCACGACCCGCCGAAGCTGGCGCTCGGCTCGCACGGCGCCGTGGTCGCCGGCGCGGCCGCGGGGCTCGGCGTCACCCTCGTCGCGCGGCAGGGTGTCGCCCGGTGGCTCGCCGAGGGCACGCTGGTCGAGCTGCCCGTCCCGGGGACGCCGATGGACCGGCCGTGGCACGTGGTGAGCCATCCCGACGCGACGGCGAGCACCGAGCTGCTCGTCCGGCACCTCCGGGACCGGCCGGACCTCGGCTGGACCCTCCTTGAATGAGTTTTCATACTCGTGCATACTCATGCCATGCGTGTTGCGGTGGCCGGAGCCAGTGGCTACGTGGGCGGCGAGGTGCTCCGCTTGGCCCTCGCCCACCCGGAGGTCGTCCTCGGGGCGCTGACCGCGGGGGAGTCGGCCGGGTCGCTGCTCGGCGCGCACCACCCACACCTGCTGCCGCTGGCCGACAGGGTCCTCGAGGACACGACCCCCGAGATCCTCGCCGGCCACGACGTCGTCTTCCTCGCCCTGCCCCACGGGCGGTCCGCGGAGCTCGCCGCGCAGCTGCCCGACGACGTGCTCGTCGTCGACTGCGGCGCTGACCACCGACTCGTCGACCCCGAGGCCTGGCGGCGTTGGTACGGCGGCGACGGCACCCCTCATGCCGGCCACTGGCCCTACGGGCTGCCCGAGCTGCCCGGCGTCCGCGAGGAGCTGCCCGGGACGCGGCGGATCGCGGTGCCCGGCTGCTACCCCACGGCGGGCACACTGGCCGCGTTCCCGGCCGTGGCCGCGGGCCTGGTCGAGCCCGACGTCGCGATCGTCGCCTTCTCCGGCACGTCGGGCGCGGGCCGGGCGGCGAAGCCGCACCTGCTGGGGTCGGAGGTCATGGGGTCGGCCACCGCCTACGGCGTCGGCGGCGGCCACCGGCACACCCCCGAGATCGTCCAGAACCTCTCCCGCGTGGGCGCGCAGCCGGTCCGGGTGTCGTTCACCCCGGTGCTCGCCCCGATGGCGCGCGGCATCCTCGCCGTCGTCGGCGCTCCGCTCGCCGACGCCGCGATCACGGAGGAGCAGGCCCGGGCGGCCTACGCCAAGGCCTACGACGACGAGCCGTTCGTGACGCTGCTGCCGGCGGGGATGCAGCCGGCCACGAAGTCGGTCGTCGGCTCCAACACGGTGCAGGTCCAGGTCGCGGTGGACGTCGACGCCGGGCGCCTCGTCGTCACCGCCGCCATCGACAACCTCACCAAGGGCACCGCCGGCGGCGCGTTCCAGTCGGTGAACCTCGCCCTCGGCCTGCCCGAGACCCTGGGCCTGCCGACGACGGGAGTGTCACCGTGAGCGTCACCGCCCCCCGCGGCTTCCGGGCCGCGGGCGTCCGCGCCGGCCTGCGGGCACACGGGGACCGCCCCGACCTCGCCCTCGTCGTGAACGACGGGCCGAGCCAGGTCGCCGCCGGTGTCTTCACCCGCAACCAGGTGAAGGCGGCGCCGGTCCTGTGGTCCCAGCAGGTGCTGCGCGAGCGGAGCCTGCGCGCGGTGGTCCTCAACTCCGGTGGCGCCAACGCCTGCACCGGCCCCGACGGGTTCGCCGACACCCACCACACCGCGGAGAAGGTCGCCGAGGTCCTGGACTGCGGCGCCGTCGAGGTCGCGGTCTGCTCCACCGGCCTGATCGGCGAGCGCCTCCCGATGGCGGACCTGCTGGCCGGGGTGGACCGGGCCGCGGGCGCCCTGAGCGTCGACGGCGGCACCGACGCCGCGACCGCCGTGCTCACCACCGACACGATCGACAAGCAGGCCGTGCGCGCCCACGCCGACGGCTGGACGGTCGGGGGCTTCGGCAAGGGCGCCGGGATGATGGCGCCGAGCCTGGCCACGATGCTCGTCGTCGTCACCACGGACGCCGAGGTCGACGCGGCCGCCGCCGACGCCGCGCTGCGCGCGGCGACGGCCGTGACGTTCGACCGCCTCGACATCGACGGCTCGTGCTCCACCAACGACACCGTGCTGCTGCTCGCCTCGGGCGCCTCCGGGGTGACGCCGGCGCCGGAGGCGTTCGCCGCCGAGGTCACCGCGGTGTGCGCCGAGCTCGCCCGCGGCATGCAGGCCGACGCGGAGGGCGTCACCAAGCGGATCGTCGTCACCGTCCGGGGAGCCCGCGACGACGCCGAGGCCCTCGTCGCCGCCCGCGCCGTGGCCCGCGACAGCCTGGTCAAGACCGCCCTGTTCGGTTCCGACCCGAACTGGGGCCGGATCGCCGCGGCGGTCGGCGCCGCCGAGGCGCTCGTCGACCCGCAGACGCTGTCCGTGACCGTCAACGGCGTCCTGCTCTGTCAGGCCGCCGCCGCGGTCGGCGACCGTACCCGGGCCGACCTGTCCGGTCCCGACGTCTCCGTCGACATCGACCTCGGACTCGGCGCGGGGGAGGCGACGGTGCTCACCACCGACCTCTCGCACGCCTACGTCGAGGAGAACAGCGCGTACTCGACGTGAGCGCCGAGACGTCCATCCCCGTCCCGGCCGACACCCCCGACCGGCTGCACGACGCCGCGGCCAAGGCCGGCGTGCTCGCCGAGGCGCTGCCGTGGCTGCAGCGCTTCCAGGGCGCGGTCGTCGTGGTCAAGTACGGCGGCAACGCCATGAGCGACGACGCGCTGCGCCGCGCCTTCGCCGAGGACATGGTGTTCCTGCGCCTGGCCGGGATCCGCCCGGTCGTCGTGCACGGCGGCGGCCCGCAGATCACCAGCATGCTCGCCCGCCTCGGCATGGAGGGCGAGTTCCGCGGCGGCCTGCGCGTCACCACCCCCGAGACGATGGAGGTCGTCCGGATGGTGCTCGTCGGCCAGGTCGGGCGGGAGCTCGTCGGGCGGATCAACGCCCACGGCCCGTACGCGGTGGGCCTCTCCGGTGAGGACGCGCGCCTGTTCACCGCCGCGCGACGCACCGCGACCGTCGACGGTGAGCAGGTCGACGTCGGGCTCGTCGGCGACGTCGTCGACGTCAACCCGACGGCGGTCCTCGACCTCGTCGCCGGCGGCCGCATCCCCGTGGTGTCGACGGTGGCCCCGGACGTCGACGGCGTCGTGCACAACGTCAACGCCGACACCGCCGCCGCGGCGCTCGCCGAGGCCCTCGGCGCGCGCAAGCTCGTCGTCCTCACCGACGTCGAGGGCCTCTACACGGACTGGCCGGACCGGACGAGCCTGCGCTCGGAGATCGACGACCTCGAGCTCGCGACGCTCCTGCCCACGTTGTCCAGCGGCATGATCCCCAAGATGGAGGCCTGCCTGCGGGCCGTGCGGGGCGGCGTGCCGCGCGCCCACGTCATCGACGGCCGGGTGGCGCACTCGGTGCTGCTCGAGGTGTTCACGAGCGCCGGGGTCGGCACGATGGTCGCCCCGGCCGACGGGAAGGAGGCCTGAAATGACCACCACCACACCGACCGGTGAGGACCTCCGCCGTCGCTGGAGCGCCTCGCTCATGGACAACTACGGCACCCCGCCGATCAGCCTCGTGCGCGGGGAGGGCGCGCGGGTGTGGGACGCCGACGGCACCGAGTACCTCGACCTGCTCGGCGGCATCGCGGTCAACCTGCTCGGTCACGCGCACCCGGCCGTCGTCGAGGCGGTGTCCCGCCAGGTCGCGACGCTGGGCCACACCTCGAACCTCGTGATCAACCCGCTGACCGTCGAGCTCGCCGAGCGCCTGCTGGGTCTGCTCGGGCACTCCGGGCGGGTGCTGTTCTGCAACTCCGGCGCCGAGGCCAACGAGACGGCCTTCAAGATCGCCCGGCGGACCGGCCGCCCGAAGATCCTCGCGGCCGAGAACGCGTTCCACGGCCGCACGATGGGTGCGCTGTCGCTGACCGGGCAGCCGGCCAAGCGGACACCGTTCGAGCCGCTCGTGCCCGGTGTGGAGTTCGTGCCCTACGGCGACGTCGAGGCGCTGCGCGCGGCGGTCGACGACGACACGGCCGCGGTGTTCCTCGAGCCGATGCAGGGCGAGGCCGGGGTGATCGTCCCGGCCGACGGTTACCTGCGCGCCGCCCGCGACATCACGGCCGGGCGCGGGGCCCTGCTGGTGCTCGACGAGGTGCAGACCGGCGTCGGGCGCACCGGCCTCTGGTTCGCCCACCAGCGCACCGACGTCGTCCCGGACGTCGTCACGCTGGCCAAGGGCCTCGGCGGCGGCCTGCCGATCGGGGCCTGCATCGGGCTCGGCGCCGCCGGCGACCTCCTCGGACCGGGCCAGCACGGCACCACCTTCGGGGGCAACCCCGTGTGCTGCGCCGCGGCGCTGGCCGTCCTCGACACCATCGAGGCCGACGGCCTGCTCGAGCGCGCCACCGCGCTGGGCCGCGACGTCGCCGCGCGCATCGAGGGCCTGGGTCACGGGGTCGTCGACCACGTCGACGCGGTGGGCATCCTGATCGGGATCGCGCTGCGCGAGCCGATCTCCACCCAGATCACCGCCGCGGCGCGCGACGCCGGCTACCTGATCAACAACGCCGTCCCGGGACGCGTGCGGCTCGCCCCACCCGTCGTGGTGACCGACGAGCAGCTCGACGGCTTCCTCGCCACCCTGCCCGCCCTGCTCGACCAGGGCGCGGCCCTCGCCGAGGCGGAGGGCTCGTGAGCACCCCTGCCGGTCCGAGCTCCAGGGACGGGCGGTGAGCACCGTGACCGCTCCGTCGACGCGGGTCTCGCGCCAGGCCCGCATCGTCGCGCTGATCAGCGCCCACGCGGTGCACAGCCAGACCGAGCTGGCGGCGCTGCTGGCCGCGGAGGGCGTCGAGGTCACCCAGGGCACGCTCTCGCGCGACCTCGACGAGCTCGGCGCGGTGAAGCTGCGCGGCGCCGACGGCGGCGTCGGGCGCTACGTCGTCCCGGACGACGGCAGCCCGGTGCGTGGCGTCACCGGCGGCACCGACAGACTGTCCCGGTTGCTCGCCGAGCTCCTGGTCTCGGCGGACGCCTCGGGCAATCTCGCGGTGCTGCGAACCCCGCCCGGAGCGGCCCACTACCTGGCCAGCGCGCTCGACCGGGCCGCGCTGGCCGACGTGGTGGGGACCATCGCCGGCGACGACACGCTGTTCGTGGTCGCGCGGGACCCCCACACCGGCGTCGACCTCGCGGATCGACTCCGGGACCTGGCCGGGCCGGGCACCAGGACATCCCCACAACGGACGACCCCCGAGCGGGGCGAGGAGGAGGAGACGCGGTGAGCGAGCGCATCGTGCTGGCGTACTCCGGCGGACTGGACACGTCGGTCGCGATCGGCTGGATCGCCGAGGAGACCGGCGCCGAGGTCGTGGCGGTCGCGGTCGACGTCGGCCAGGGCGGCGAGGACCTGGAGGCGATCCGGCAGCGGGCCCTGGCCTGCGGCGCGGTCGAGGCCACCGTGGCCGACGCCCGCAACGAGTTCGCCGACGGGTACTGCCTGCCCGCCCTGCGGGCCAACGCCCTCTACATGGACCGCTACCCGCTGGTCTCCGCCCTGTCGCGCCCGCTGATCGTCAAGCACCTCGCGGACGCCGCGGCCGCCTTCGGCGCCTCCACGGTGGCTCACGGGTGCACCGGCAAGGGCAACGATCAGGTCCGCTTCGAGGTCGGCGTGGGTGCCCTCGCCCCCGAGCTCAAGGTCCTCGCCCCGGTCCGCGACTTCGCCTGGACCCGCGAGAAGGCCATCCTGTGGGCCGAGGAGCGCAACCTCCCGATCGACGTGAGCAAGCGCTCGCCCTACTCGATCGACCAGAACGTCTGGGGGCGCGCGGTCGAGACCGGCTTCCTCGAGGACATCTGGAACGGCCCCATCGAGGACGTCTACTCGTACACGCAGGACCCGGCGCAGCCGCGCGAGCCCGACGAGGTCGTCGTCGGGTTCGAGCGCGGCGTGCCGGTGTCGCTGGACGGCGAGAAGGTCAGCGTGCTGCAGGCGATCGAGCAGCTCAACATCCGCGCCGGCGGCCAGGGGATCGGGCGGCTGGACATGGTCGAGGACCGCCTGGTCGGCATCAAGAGCCGCGAGGTCTACGAGGCCCCGGGCGCGATCGCGCTGATCACCGCCCACCAGGAGCTCGAGAACGTCACCGTGGAGCGGGAGCAGTCGCGGTTCAAGCGGCAGGTCGAGCAGCGCTGGGGCGAGCTGGTCTACGACGGCCTGTGGTTCTCGCCGCTGCGCCGCAGCCTGGACGCCTTCGTCGACTCGACGCAGGAGCACGTCACCGGCGAGGTCCGGATGACCCTGCACGGCGGGCGTGCGGTGCCCACCGGGCGCCGCAGCGCCGAGTCGCTCTACGACTTCAACCTCGCCACCTACGACGAGGGCGACCTGTTCGACCAGACCCTCGCCAAGGGGTTCGTCCAGCTCTGGGGTCTGCCCTCGAAGATCGCGGCGCGGCGAGACCAGCAGTGAATCCGGGTCCGGCGGGGGAGAGCGCGGCACTCTGGGGCGGGCGGTTCGCGTCCGGCCCGGACGCGGTGATGGCCGCGCTGTCGAAGTCGACCCAGTTCGACTGGGTGCTCGCGCCCTACGACATCGCCGGGTCGCGCGCGCACGCCCGGGTCCTGCACGGCGCAGGCCTGCTCGGCGACGACGAGCTCGACGGCATGCTCGCCGGCCTCGAGCAGCTGCGCGCGGACGTCGCCTCCGGGGTCTTCGTGGCCGCCCCCGAGGACGAGGACGTGCACACCGCCCTCGAGCGCGGGCTGATCGAGCGGGTCGGCCCGGACCTGGGCGGCAAGCTGCGCGCCGGGCGCTCGCGCAACGACCAGATCGCCACCCAGCTGCGGATGTGGCTGCGCGACACCCTGCGCGCGGTCGCCCGCGGGGTGTGCGACGTCGTCGACGCCCTGGTGATGCAGGGTCGCGCCCACCCGGACGCGGCGATGCCCGGGCGCACGCACCTGCAGCACGCGCAGCCGGTGCTGGTCGCCCACCATCTCGGCGCGCACGCCCAGGCCCTGTTGCGCGACGTCGAACGCTGCCGCGACCTCGACCGCCGTCTCGGGCTCTCGCCCTACGGGTCGGGCGCGCTGGCGGGGACGTCGCTGGGCCTCGACCCGGCCGCCGTGGCCCGCGACCTCGGCTTCCGTGACGCGGTCGACAACTCGATCGACGGCACCGCCGCCCGCGACCTCGCCGCCGAGGGCGCCTTCGTCCTGGCCATGGTCGCGGTGGACCTCTCGCGGATCGCCGAGGAGGTCATCCTCTGGGCGACCGCGGAGTTCGGCTACGTCACGCTGCACGACTCGTGGTCGACCGGGTCGTCGATCATGCCGCAGAAGAAGAACCCCGACGTCGCCGAGCTCGCGCGCGGCAAGGCCGGACGGATGATCGGCAACCTGTCCGGGCTGATGGCGACGCTCAAGGCGCTGCCGCTGGCCTACAACCGGGACCTGCAGGAGGACAAGGAACCCCTGTTCGACTCGGCGGCCCAGCTCGCGATGGTGCTCCCCGCCATGGCCGGGATGGTCCGGACCTTGACCATCCACACCGACCGGATGGCCCAGCTCGCCCCGGCCGGGTTCACGCTGGCCACCGACGTCGCCGAGTGGCTCGTGCGCCAGGGCGTGCCCTTCCGCCGCGCCCACGCCGCGGCCGGGGCCTGCGTCCGCGCCGCCGAGGCCCGCGGCGTCGGTCTCGAGGAGCTCACCGACGACGAGCTCGCCGCCTGCGACCCGGCCCTCACCCCCGACGTGCGCACGGTGCTCACCGTCGAGGGCTCGATCGCCTCCCGCGACGCCCACGGCGGCACCGCCCCGAAGCGCGTCGCCGAGCAGTACGACCGCCTCGTCGGCGCCGTCATCGAGGCCCGCGGCTGGGCCTCGGTGCCCGTCGCCGCGCGCTGAGCCGTCCGGGCGGTGCCGTGCCGCCGATCGCCCGCGCGGTGCCGGCGGATGGCTACCGTGGACCTCGTGGGGGCGACGCGGGGGAAGCGGGTGCTGCTCCTCGCGACCGTGGTCGCGGTGCTGTTCGGTTCCGCCGCGTGCGCCGACGCCCCGAGCGACGTGCCCGGCCCCGCGGCGGCCGCCCCGAGCGCTCCCGAACCAACCCCGCCGACGGTGCCGACCGTTCCGGTCGCCGCGGACGATCCCGGGGCGCTGGCGCGCCAGATCACCGACGCCGAGGCCATCGTGGCCGACCCCGCCCGGTCCCCGGACGAGGTCGCGGCGGCCGGCCGGGTCGCCCAGGTCGCCTACGAGGAGCTCGCGTTCCATCCCGAGCGCCTCGCCCCGGTGGTCGCCGCCCTCCCGCCGCGGTCGGCCGACACCACGACCCGCATCGTCGGCGCCGGCCGGGACCTCCTGGCCATGGCCGACGGCCCGCCCGGCGACGAGCTGCCCGCGTGGCGGATCGTCGACCCGCTCCCGCCCGCGCAACTACGGGCGTCCTACGCCGAGGCGCAGGACCGCTTCGGCGTGCCCTGGACGGTGCTCGCCGCGGTGAACCTGGTCGAGAGCCGGATGGGGCGCATCGCCTCGCACTCCGAGGCGGGCGCGCGGGGGCCCATGCAGTTCCTGCCGGCCACCTGGGCGAGCTACGGGCTGGGCGGCGACATCTGGAGCCCGCACGACGCGATCCTGGGCGCGGCCAACTACCTGCGCGCCAACGGCGCCTCCGCGGGCACCGACGCCGGGCTGGACCGGGCGCTCTACCGCTACAACAACGACGAGCGCTACGTCCGCGCGGTACGCGCCTACGCGGCGCTGATGGCGGCCGACGAGCGCGCGTACCTCGGGTTCCATGCCTGGGTCGTCTACTTCCGCACCACGTCGGGCCGGGTGCTCCTGCCCACCGGGTACGACGAGCCGCAGGCGATCCTCGCCAGGGAGTACCTCGCGCGGACGGGGGCCCCGGGGCGCTGAGGGCCGCGGAGCGTGGAGGATCGCCCGCGATGACGTCTCCGCGACACGCGACGCCGCTCACCCGCGACGAGCTCGCGGTGGACCCGCTGGAGGTGGCGCGGCGGTTGCTGGGCGCCGAGCTGGTGGCCGACACCGCCGACGGCGAGGTCCGCGTCCGCGTCGTCGAGGTCGAGGCGTACCGCGGCGCCGACGACCCCGGCTCGCACTGCTACCGCGGCAAGACCCCGCGCAACGCGGTGATGTGGGGTCCGGCCGGCCACCTCTACGTCTACTTCGTCTACGGCATGCACTTCTGCGCGAACGTCGTCTGCCTCACCGACGGCGTCGCCGGCGCCGTGCTGCTGCGGGCGGGGGAGGTGCTCTCCGACCCCGGCATGGCCCACGCGCGCCGCCCGACCGCGCGGGGGCGCGACGCCGACCTCGCCCGGGGGCCGGCGCGGTTGTGCGCCCTGCTGGGACTCACGCGCGAGCACAACGCCACCGACCTGCTCGACCCGGCGTCGCCGGTCCGTCTGGAGCGGGGCGCGCCGGTCCCGGACGACGAGGTCCGCACCGGGCCGCGCGTCGGCGTCGCTGCGGGGCAGGGCCGTCCCTGGCGCTTCTGGGTGGCCGGGTCCCGGGCGGTGACGCCGTTCAAGGCCGGGCGCGCCCGGCCCGAGGGCCCGGACTGGTGAGCCCGTTCGGCAGACTGGCGGCGTGACCGCTTCGACCGGGGGCCTGCACCTCCTCGACGACCTCGCCTGGCGCGGTCTGATCGCCCAGAGCACCGACCTCGACGCACTGCGCCGGGACCTCGACGCGGGACCGGTCACCCTCTACTCCGGGATCGACCCCACCGCCCCGAGCGCGCACATCGGTCACCTGCTGCAGTGGCTGACCCTCGCCCGCTTCCAGCGCGCCGGGCACCGCCCGATCGCCCTCGTCGGCGGGGCCACGGGGCTGATCGGCGACCCGAAGCCCACGTCCGAGCGCACCCTCAACGACCGCGACGTCGTCGCGGAGTGGGTGGGCAAGCTCGGCGCACAGTTGCGCCCGTTCCTCGACTTCACCGGCGAGCACGGCGCCCTGCTGGTCAACAACCTGGACTGGACGGAGGGCCTGTCGGCGCTGGACTTCCTGCGCGACGTCGGGAAGCACTTCCGGGTGGGGCGGATGCTCGCCAAGGAGGCGGTCAGCCGGCGCATGGAGTCCGACGAGGGCATCAGCTACGCCGAGTTCTCCTACCAGCTCCTGCAGTCCTACGACTTCCTCGAGCTCTACCGCCGCTACGGCTGCACGCTGCAGACCGGGGGCAGCGACCAGTGGGGCAACCTCACCGCCGGAACCGACCTGGTCCACCGCGTCGAGGGCCGCTCCCTGCACGCCGTGGGAACGCCGCTGATCACCAAGGCCGACGGGACGAAGTTCGGCAAGACCGAGGGCGGGACGGTCTGGCTCGACCGCGAGCTCACCAGCCCGTACGCCTTCTACCAGTTCTGGATCCAGGCCGAGGACGCCATGGTCGGCACGTACCTGCGGGCTTTCACCTGGCTGTCCCACGCCGAGATCGAGGAGCTGGAGCGGCTGACGGCGGAGAAGCCCGCCGCGCGCGAGGCGCAGCGCAGGCTCGCCTCGGAGGTCACCGCGATGGTCCACGGCGCCGACGAGGTCGCCCGTGTCGAGGCGGCGAGCCGGGCCCTGTTCGGCCGCGGGGAGCTGCGGGAGCTCGACGTCCCGACCCTCGCCGCGGCCGTCGACGAGATCCCGTCGGTCACCGTCGCCCGCTCGGAGAAGCCGACGATCGTCGACCTCCTGGTCGGCACCGGGCTCTCGGCGAGCCGTGGCGCGGCCCGGCGCACCGTGGCCGAGGGCGGGGCCTACGTCAACAACACGAAGGTCGAGACGGAGGACTGGGCCCCGGCGGACGAGGACCTGCTCCACGGGCGCTGGCTGGTCCTGCGCCGGGGCAAGCGCACCGCCGCGGGGGTCGAGCTGATCGGGGGATGACATGCGCGTTTGTGGCCCGATCAGGGGGGAACCCCCGACGACCAGCGAGGACGCCGGACCGACCCCCCGGATGAAGGGCGGATGACGGGCCTGTGTAGTGTTCTGCTCATCGCGAGATCGAGGGTTGCCCTCGGCCTTGTGGACAACTAAGCTAGAGGAGTTGCCCTCCGGAAGGTCCACCGGTGTGGTGGGGTTGTACGGTGGTGTGGTCGTCCTTTGAGAACTCAACAGTGCGTTTTGTTTGGTGTGTTTTGTCCTCGTCGGCATGCCTGCTTTTGTGGTTGGTGTGTCGTGGGGTTTCTTTGAGGATTGTTTGTATTGCTGGGTTTGTTTGAGCCCTCCTTTTTTGTTGGAGAGTTTGATCCTGGCTCAGGACGAACGCTGGCGGCGTGCTTAACACATGCAAGTCGAGCGGTAAGGCCCTTCGGGGTACACGAGCGGCGAACGGGTGAGTAACACGTGGGTGACCTGCCCTCCACTTCGGGATAAGCCTGGGAAACTGGGTCTAATACCGGATATGACCTTCGGATGCATGTCTGTGGGTGGAAAGTTTTTTCGGTGGGGGATGGGCCCGCGGTCTATCAGCTTGTTGGTGGGGTGATGGCCTACCAAGGCGACGACGGATAGCCGGCCTGAGAGGGTGATCGGCCACACTGGGACTGAGACACGGCCCAGACTCCTACGGGAGGCAGCAGTGGGGAATCTTGCGCAATGGGCGGAAGCCTGACGCAGCAACGCCGCGTGGGGGATGACGGCCTTCGGGTTGTAAACCTCTTTCGCGATCGACGAAGGCCCGGCTTGTTGTCGGGTTGACGGTAGGTCGAGAAGAAGCACCGGCCAACTACGTGCCAGCAGCCGCGGTAATACGTAGGGTGCGAGCGTTGTCCGGAATTATTGGGCGTAAAGAGCTCGTAGGCGGTGTGTCGCGTCGGCCGTGAAAACCTGGGGCTCAACTCTGGGCGTGCGGTCGATACGGGCATCACTTGAGTTCGGCAGGGGAGACTGGAATTCCTGGTGTAGCGGTGAAATGCGCAGATATCAGGAGGAACACCGGTGGCGAAGGCGGGTCTCTGGGCCGATACTGACGCTGAGGAGCGAAAGCATGGGGAGCGAACAGGATTAGATACCCTGGTAGTCCATGCCGTAAACGTTGGGCGCTAGGTGTGGGGTCCATTCCACGGGTTCCGTGCCGCAGCTAACGCATTAAGCGCCCCGCCTGGGGAGTACGGCCGCAAGGCTAAAACTCAAAGGAATTGACGGGGGCCCGCACAAGCGGCGGAGCATGTGGATTAATTCGATGCAACGCGAAGAACCTTACCTGGGTTTGACATGCACTAGACGCGTCCAGAGATGGGCGTTCCCTTGTGGCTGGTGTGCAGGTGGTGCATGGCTGTCGTCAGCTCGTGTCGTGAGATGTTGGGTTAAGTCCCGCAACGAGCGCAACCCTTGTCCTATGTTGCCAGCACGTCATGGTGGGGACTCATGGGAGACTGCCGGGGTCAACTCGGAGGAAGGTGGGGATGACGTCAAGTCATCATGCCCCTTATGTCCAGGGCTTCACACATGCTACAATGGCCGGTACAGAGGGCTGCGAAGCCGTGAGGTGGAGCGAATCTCGTAAAGCCGGTCTCAGTTCGGATCGGGGTCTGCAACTCGACCCCGTGAAGTCGGAGTCGCTAGTAATCGCAGATCAGCAACGCTGCGGTGAATACGTTCCCGGGCCTTGTACACACCGCCCGTCACGTCACGAAAGTCGGTAACACCCGAAGCCCGTGGCCCAACCCGCAAGGGGGGAGCGGTCGAAGGTGGGACTGGCGATTGGGACGAAGTCGTAACAAGGTAGCCGTACCGGAAGGTGCGGCTGGATCACCTCCTTTCTAAGGAGCTTCACCGAACACCACCGGTTGCCGGTGTCCACGGACGAGTGTTCCGTGCACGGGTGCGGGTGGTGGAGGGCCCCGAAAGTCTCGCGCTCCCATCCGGGTTCGTTCCTGGGTGTGGGGTGGCCGGCGTGTAGGGGTTGCTCGAGAAAATGTGGAAACACCGAACGTATCGGCCTTCCGGTTTGTCCGGGGGTTGAGGACGCACTGTTGGGTCCTGAGAGGACGACCGCCGGTTCCCTGCTTCGTGTGGGGGCCGGTTGTTGTTGTCTTGGTGCGGTCATTCGACCTGCTCGCGGCTGGTGTCGTGGGTGGGTTGGTGGTCCGTGTGGTCGTTGAGAATTGTACAGTGGACGCGAGCATCTTTTGTTTCTGTGCTGTTAGTTGTGTCGTGTTTGCTTGATGTGTGTGTTGGTCAAGTTGTTAAGGGCGCACGGTGGATGCCTGGGCATCAGGAGCCGATGAAGGACGTGGGAGGCCGCGATAGGCCTCGGGGAGCTGTCAACCGAGCTGTGATCCGAGGATGTCCGAATGGGGTAACCCGGCACCCGTCATGGGGTGTCACCGCCGTCTGAATGTATAGGACGGTGGGAGGGAACGCGGGGAAGTGAAACATCTCAGTACCCGCAGGAGAAGAAAACAAGAGTGATTCCGTGAGTAGTGGCGAGCGAAAGCGGAAGAGGCTAAACCGGGCCAGTGTATGAAGCTGGCAGGCGTTGCTGGTCCGGTGTTGTGGGGCGTCATGTACCTCCTCTGTCAGGGGGGTGCGGGTGTGTGTGGTGTTAGTCGAAGGCGTTGGGACGCGTCGGCGTAGAGGGTGAGACCCCCGTAGACGAAAACATCATGTTCATCTGTTGTGGCTGTCCCCGAGTAGCAGCGAGCCCGTGAAATTCGCTGTGAATCTGCCGGGACCACCCGGTAAGCCTAAATACTCCCTGATGACCGATAGCGGACAAGTACCGTGAGGGAAAGGTGAAAAGTACCCCGGGAGGGGAGTGAAATAGTACCTGAAACCGTGTGCCTACAAGCCGTCAGAGCTGATCGCTTGCGATTGGTGATGGCGTGCCTTTTGAAGAATGAGCCTGCGAGTTAGCGGTGCGTGGCGAGGTTAACCCGTTCGAGGGGTAGCCGTAGCGAAAGCGAGTCCGAACAGGGCGATCATAGTCGCGTGCTCTAGACCCGAAGCGGGGTGATCTACCCATGGCCAGGGTGAAGCGCCGGTAAGACGGCGTGGAGGCCCGAACCCACCAGGGTTGAAAACCTGGGGGATGAGCTGTGGGTAGGGGTGAAAGGCCAATCAAACTCCGTGATAGCTGGTTCTCCCCGAAATGCATTTAGGTGCAGCGTCGCGTAATACTCATCGGAGGTAGAGCACTGGTTGGCCTAGGGGGCCTACAAGCTTACTGAAGTCAGCCAAACTCCGAATGCCGGTGAGCGTGCAGCGCGGCAGTGAGACTGCGGGCGATAAGGTTCGTAGTCGAGAGGGAAACAGCCCAGATCGCCGGCTAAGGCCCCTAAGCGTGCGCTAAGTGGGAAAGGATGTGGGATCGCCCAGACAACCAGGAGGTTGGCTTAGAAGCAGCCACCCTTGAAAGAGTGCGTAATAGCTCACTGGTCAAGTGGTCCTGCGCCGACAATGTAGCGGGGCTCAAGCGCACCGCCGAAGCCGCGGCAACACCACGTGAACACTCCGGTCTCAAACCCGGTGGTGGTGGTGTTGGGTAGGGGAGCGTCATGCGGGCGGTGAAGCGGCGGAGTGATCCAGCCGTGGAGCCCGTGTGAGTGAGAATGCAGGCATGAGTAGCGATAGCAGAGTGAGAAACTCTGCCGCCGGATGACCAAGGGTTCCTGGGCCAGGTTTTTCCGCCCAGGGTGAGCCGGGACCTAAGGCGAGGCCGACAGGCGTAGTCGATGGACAACGGGTTGATATTCCCGTGCTCGTGTAGGCGCGTCCATGGCGAGCCCAGGTGTGCTAACCGCCCGATCCGGTGCGGTCCCTTCGGGGGCCGCGCAGGGGAGCGCGGGACCCCGCCTGGTAGTAGCCAAGCGATGGGGTGACGCAGGAGGGTAGCTCCGCCAGTGAGTGGTTGTACTGGTGCAAGCGTGTAGGCCGGTACCCAGGTAAATCCGGGTGCCATCAAGGCTGAGACGTGACGCATAGCCGTTCGAGGCGAAGCAGAGTGATCCCATGCTGCCGAGAAAAGCCTCTAGCGAGTTCCTACGCGACCCGTACCCCAAACCAACACAGGTGGTCAGGTAGAGAATACCGAGGCGTTCGAGCGAACTGTGGTCAAGGAATTCGGCAAAATGCCCCCGTAACTTCGGGAGAAGGGGGGCCCTGTCCGGTGAAGCCCTTCGCGGGCTAGCCGGGTGGGGCCGCAGAGACCAGGGGGAAGCGACTGTTTACTAAAAACACAGGTCCGTGCGAAGTCGCAAGACGATGTATACGGACTGACTCCTGCCCGGTGCTGGAACGTTAAGGGGACCGGTTAACCCTCACTTGTGAGGGTGAAGCTGAGAACTTAAGCGCCAGTAAACGGCGGTGGTAACTATAACCATCCTAAGGTAGCGAAATTCCTTGTCGGGTAAGTTCCGACCTGCACGAATGGAGTAACGACTTCCCCGCTGTCTCGACCACAGACTCGGCGAAATTGCACTACGAGTAAAGATGCTCGTTACGCGCGGCAGGACGGAAAGACCCCGGGACCTTCACTACAGCTTGGTATTGGTGCTCGGTTCGGCTTGTGTAGGATAGGTGGGAGACTGTGAAGCGCTCACGCCAGTGGGTGTGGAGTCATCGTTGAAATACCACTCTGGTCGAATTGGGCATCTAACTTCGGGCCATGATCTGGTCCAGGGACAGTGCCTGGTGGGTAGTTTAACTGGGGCGGTTGCCTCCCAAAAGGTAACGGAGGCGCCCAAAGGTTCCCTCAGCCTGGTCGGCAACCAGGTGTCGAGTGCAAGTGCACAAGGGAGCTTGACTGTGAGACCGACGGGTCGAGCAGGGACGAAAGTCGGGACTAGTGATCCGGCACCACCACGTGGTTGGGGTGTCGCTCAACGGATAAAAGGTACCCCGGGGATAACAGGCTGATCTTGCCCAAGAGTCCATATCGACGGCATGGTTTGGCACCTCGATGTCGGCTCGTCGCATCCTGGGGCTGGAGTAGGTCCCAAGGGTTGGGCTGTTCGCCCATTAAAGCGGTACGCGAGCTGGGTTTAGAACGTCGTGAGACAGTTCGGTCCCTATCCGCCGCGCGCGCAGGAGACTTGAGGAAGGCTGTCCCTAGTACGAGAGGACCGGGACGGACGAACCTCTGGTGTGCCAGTTGTCCCGCCAGGGGCACGGCTGGTTGGCTACGTTCGGGAGGGATAACCGCTGAAGGCATCTAAGCGGGAAGCCTGTTCCAAGATGAGGTCTCCCACCCCTTCGAGGGTTAAGGCCCCCACCAGACCAGTGGGTTGATAGGCCGGAGATGTACGCACCGCAAGGTGTTCAGTCGACCGGTACTAATAGGCCGAGGACTTGCCCCACACACCATCAAGCCCCCACGCGCAACACCAACAACGCAAAAACACTGCTCGCGTCCACTGTGCATATCCCAACGACCACACCCACCCCCAAGGGGGACAACAAGTGTGTGTGCACGTTGTGGGGGTGGCCCGGTGTTCCGGTGGCCACAGCGGAGGGGAAACGCCCGGTCCCATCCCGAACCCGGAAGCTAAGCCCTCCAGCGCCGATGGTACTGCGGCCGACAGGCCGTGGGAGAGTAGGACACCGCCGGAACACCCGACCACCCCCACACCACACACACCACAGACAAGCCGTGAACAGCGAACCGTCACCAGGGCAGGACTCCCCACGGAGCCCTGCCCTTTTGGCATGTCCAGGAGGACCCCGGATGTCATCGGATCCATCGGACGGTGCCGACCGCCGCGAGCCCCGCGGCGACCGATCTGCCCGCGAGGGCGGTCAGGGAGCGCGACGGCCCGCCGGCTCGCGCGGTGCGACGGGGCGCGACGACCGGGCGCGCGGACCGCGCCGCTCCGAGGGCGGCGAGCGGGCCGGCGGGGACGATGCCCGGCGCGGGGGTGACCGGCGCGTAAGCGGCTCCGGCGGGACGCGGGGTGACCGGAGCTCCTCGTACCGGCCCGGCACCGAGGGCGGTGGACGTGGCCGCCCGGCGGGCGAACGTCCGACCGGTGGCCGCGACGGCGAGCGCGGCGGGGACCGTCGGGACGACCGGACACGCGGCGCCTCCGGTGGCCGGCCCCCGCAGGACCGTGGTCCCCGGAGCGACGACCGGCCCCGGGGCGACCGACGCCCGGACACCCGAGGTGGCGACCGCCCTCGCGACGACCGGCCCCGCGCCGACCGGCCCCGCGACGACCGGCCCCGCGACGACCGGCCCCGCGACGACCGCACCCGATCGGACCGGCCCGGTGACGATCGCGCCCGGACGGACCGCCCTCGTGACGACCGGTCCGGAGGCGACCGGCCCCGACAGGGCGGCTACCGCGGTGACAGGGCCGGCGGCGACCGCGGCCGGGACGACCGTCGGGCTCCGGGAGACCGCCCGGAGCGCCGGGACCGGCCCCGCGACGACCGCGGCAGCGGTACGGACCGGCCGAGCACCGGGCGCCCGCCGCGGGACCGGGACGACCGCGGAGCGCGCGGTCCGCGGCCCGAGCGTGCCGGGCAGGCGCGGGGCGGCGAGCGCCGCGAGGCCCGGCCCGAGGAGCGTCGCGGCGGGCACACCGCGCACCGCCAGGAGTCGGAGATCCTCCGGCACCAGGACGTGGCCCCGAAGCCCGTGGCTCCGCCGCTGCCCGACGACGTGACCGCGGACCTGCTCGACCCCGAGGCGCGCCGCGATCTGCGAGGCCTGCCCAAGGACCTGGCCGACTCGGTCGCGCGGCACCTCGTCGCCGTCGGCGAGCTCGTCGACGACGACCCCGAGACGGCGCTCGCGCACGCCCGCTTCGCCCGCCACCGCGCCAGCCGCGTCGCGATCGTCCGCGAGGCGGCCGGACTGGCGGCCTACCACGCGGGGGAGTGGGCGGAGGCCCTCTCCGAGCTCCGCGCGAGCCGGCGCATGGGCGGCGACGGCCACGTCCCGGTGATGGCCGACGCCGAGCGAGCGCTCGGGCGCCCGGAGCGCGCGCTGGAGATCGCCCGGAGCCCGGAGGCCCGGGACCTCGAGCCGGAGGAGGCCGTCGAGCTGCTCATCGTGGTCTCGGGCGCGCGCCGCGACCTCGGGGAGCTCGACGCGGCCGTCGTGGGCCTCCAGGTCCCCGAGCTCGACGCGCGCCGCGACGAGCCGTGGGTGGGTCGGCTGTTCTACGCCTACGGCGAGGCCCTCCAGGCCGCCGGGCGGACCGAGGACGCGGTGCGTGCGTTCCTCGAGGCCGCGGCCGCCGATCTCGAGGGCGAGACGGACGCCGAGGAGCGCGCCGTGATGCTCGGCGTCGCCCGGGACGGCGGTCCGACCGCCGACGTCGTCGACGAGGTCGAGATCGACGAGGTACGTCAGATCGACGAGGTCGAGGGCGTCGAGCCCGCGGAGACCACCGAGCCTGCCGAGACCGCGGAGAGCCGCGGGTGAGCGCATTTCGGCACGACGTGCTGCTCGTCGACCTCGACGGCACGGTCTACAGCGGTCCGGACGCGATCGAGGGCGCGGTCGAGAGCCTGGAGGCGGCCCGGGAGCACGTCGCGGTCAGCTACGTCACCAACAACGCCTCCCGTGGGCCGGACGAGGTCAGCGAGCACCTGCGCCGCCTCGGGCTGACCCTCGACGCCGGCGACGTGGTGACCAGTGCCCAGGCCGCGGCGGCGGTGCTCGCCGAGCAGTGCGACGAGGGCGACGCCGTGCTCGTGCTGGGGACCGACGCGCTGGCGGCGGAGATCGAGGCCGTCGGGCTGACGCCCGTCCGCACGGACGACGAGGCGCCCGTGGCCGTGGTCCAGGGCCATTCCCCGGACACCGGGTGGCGCGAGCTCTCCGAGGGCGCGCTGGCCCTGCAACGGGGCGCGACGTGGGTGGCCTGCAACGTCGACCTGACCCTGCCCACGCCGTCCGGGCTCCTGCCCGGCAACGGCTCGATGGTCGGCGTCCTCCGGTCCGCCTTCGGCTTCGAACCCCAGGTCGCCGGCAAGCCCGCGGCCCCACTGCTGCGCCAGGCCGTCGAGCGGGTCGGTGCGGAGTCGCCCCTCGTGATCGGCGACCGCCTCGACACCGACATCGCCGGCGCGCACGCTCTCGACGCCGAGAGCCTGCTCGTGCTCACCGGCGTCTCCACGGCGCGCGACGTCCTGCACGCCCCCGCCGAGCAGCGTCCGACCTATCTGACGCTGGACCTGCGGATCCTCACCGGTGACCTGGCGTCCGCCCACATCGTCGACGGGGACCTCGCGGGGTGGAGCGCGGACCACGACGGCGACGGCCTGCACCTGAGCGGGACGGGCGGCGACACCGCCGCAGCCCTGCGGGCCCTGTGCCGGGCCGCGTGGTCCGGCGAGGACGTCGCCGAGGATGTCGTGGTCTCCGGGACGAGCGAGGACGCGACCTCGGTGATCGCCGCCCTCGGGCTGTCGGGGCCCGCGACGGGTTAGCGTGGTGACGCCACCCGCGACCGGAGAGGACCCGCCATGACGACGCCCGACCCGGTCGCCACCGGCGCGCTCTCCGACCTGCGCGCCGCGATGACCGCGCTGCCCCCCGCCGGGCACCCGGACGGCACCTCCGACGGCCCGCCGGACGGCCCGCAGGACAGCGACGCCTCGGCCGACGCCGAGCGGTTCGAGGCCGTCCACGAGGCCCTGGTCGCCGTGCTCGCCGACGTGGACCGGACCTGATCGACGTGGCGCGCTCGACCGCACGCCGGTTGCGGCTGGACGCCGAGCTCGTCCGCCGTGGCCTCGCCCGCTCGCGGGACCACGCCGCCGGGCTCATCGCCGAGGGTCGGGTCACCGTGGGTGGGGCCGTCGCGACCAAGCCGGCGACCGGTGTCGAGACCGCCGCTGCCCTGGTCGTGCGCGACGACACCGACGACCCGGGGTGGGCGTCGCGCGGGGCGGGCAAGCTGCTCGGGGCGCTGGAGGCGTTCGACGGGCTCGAGGTCGCCGGGCGGCGCTGCCTCGATGCGGGCGCGTCCACCGGCGGGTTCACCGACGTGCTGCTGCGCCGCGGCGCGCGGGAGGTCGTCGCCGTCGACGTCGGCTACGGCCAGCTCGTGTGGGCGCTGCAGACCGATCCCCGCGTACACGTGCACGACCGGGTCAACGTCCGGTCGCTGGCCCCGGACGACATCGGAGGGCCGGTGTCGCTCGTCGTCGCCGACCTGTCCTTCATCTCCCTGCGCCTGGTCCTCGACGCCCTCGTGGACTGCACCGAGCCGGGCGGCGACCTCGTGCCGATGGTCAAGCCCCAGTTCGAGTGCGGGCGCGAGCGCCTCGGGGCAGGCGGGGTGGTGCGCGATCCGGCCGTGCGCGCCGCGACGGTCCTCGAGGTCGTCGACGCCGCCCGCGCGCGAGGCCTGGCGCTGCGCGGGGTGGTGGCGAGCCCGCTGCCGGGACCGTCGGGCAACGTCGAGTACTTCTGCTGGCTGCGTCGTCCGGCGGTCGACGCGGCTCGCGCGGACACCGTCGCACCCCCGGTCGACGACCACGTCCTGGTGGAGCGGGCCGTCGCGGAGGGCCCGTCGTGAGCACGACGAACGGAGGACGCCGGTGACCGGCGTGACGGGACGGTCGAACGGCGTGGCGGAGCCGGCGACGGCGGCCCCGGACGACGGCGCCCCACGGGACGCCCTGCTCGTGGTCCACAGCGGCCGGGAGGCCACGCGGCGGGTGGCCCTGGAGGCGGCGCGCCGCCTCGCCGCCGCCGGGTTCGCCCTGCGCGTCATGCCCGACGAGTACTCCACCGACGAGGGCCTGTTCGACGAGCTCGCCGAGGAGATTCCGGCCGCGGACCATCGCGCCCGACTCCGAGGCCGCGCAGGGCATGGAGATCGTCCTGGTGCTCGGCGGCGACGGGACGCTGCTGCGCGCCGCCGAGCTGGCCCGCCACGCGGGGGTGCCGATGCTCGGGGTCAACCTCGGGCGGGTCGGGTTCCTCGCCGAGGCCGACATCGACGACCTCGACGAGGTCCTCGACGCCGTCGTCGCGCGCTCCTACCGGGTCGAGGAGCGGATGACCGTCGACGTCGTCGCCACCCACGAGGGCCGGACCGTGGGCCGGACGTGGGCGCTCAACGAGGCGATCGTCGAGAAGACGAACTGGGCGAAGCTGCTCGACGTCGTCCTCGAGGTCGACGGCCGGCCGGTGTCCGACTTCGCCTGCGACGGCGTCCTGTGCGCGACCCCCACGGGCTCCACGGCCTACGCGTTCTCCGCCGGCGGGCCGGTGGTCTGGCCCGAGGTCCAGGCGCTGTTGCTGGTGCCGAGCAACGCCCACGCCCTCTTCGCCCGCCCGCTCGTCGTGTCGCCCGACTCGACGATCGCGCTCGAGGTCTCGCAGCGCGGCGACGCGGGCGTCCTGGTCTGCGACGGGCGGCGCACGGTCGACCTGCCGCCGGGCGCGCGCGTCGAGCTGGTGCGCGGCGCCTCGCCGGTGCTGCTGGCCCGGCTGCGCGTCCAGCCGTTCACCGACCGCCTGGTCCGCAAGTTCGCGCTGCCGGTGCAGGGGTGGCGCGGGCGGCCCTGAGGCGCCCTCGCCGCCGGTCTCCTCCCGCCGACCGTTCGACCATGTGTTCGATCGAATCGGCGTGTACGGCCCCTCCGTGTCGGTGCCTGCCGCTACCGTGGCGCCCGTGCTGGCCGAGTTGAGGATCCAGGGTCTCGGGGTGATCGAGGACGCGACCCTCGAGCTGCATCCCGGGCTCACCGTGGTCACCGGGGAGACCGGGGCGGGCAAGACCATGGTGGTGACCGGATTGCACCTGCTGGGCGGGGGTCGCGCCGAGTCCTCCCGCGTCCGGCGCGGTGCCGCCCGCGCGACGGTCGAGGGCCGCTTCCTGCTGGACACCGCGCCCGCGGGCGACGCCGCCGAGGGGGACCCCGACGCCGAGTGTGCCGACGCACCGCGCTCGGCCGCGCAGCTCGCCCGCGACGCCGGCGCCGCCCTCGATGAGGACGGCAGCCTGATCGCGGCCCGCTCCGTGAACGCCGACGGCCGCTCGCGCGCGCACCTGGGTGGCCGATCGGTGCCGCTGGCCCTGCTCGGCGACGTTGCCGACGCCGCCCTGGCGGTCCACGGCCAGCACGAGGCGTTGCGCCTGCTGCGCGCCACCGAGCAGCGCGCCGTGCTCGACCGCTTCGCCGGCCCCGCCGTCGCCGGCCCGCTCGCCGCCTACCGCGGCACCCGCACGGCGTGGCGGCGCGCGGCCACCGAGCTCACTGAGCGCCGGGAGCGAACGCGCGAGCTCGCGCGCGAGGCCGACCTGCTGCGCCACGGCCTCGCCGAGATCGACGCGCTCGCCCCGGAGCCCGGTGAGGACACCGCCCTCGTCGCGGAGGCCCGCCGCCTCGCCGACGTCGACGACCTGCGGACCGCCGCGGCCGTGGCGCTCGCGGCACTTGCCGGGCCCCCGGACGGGGTGGGCGAGGAGCCCGACGCCGTGGGCCTGCTGGGCGAGGCGCGCCGCCGCGTCCAGGCGACCGAGGACCCCGCGCTCACCGGGCTCGATCCGCGCCTGGCCGAGGCGGCCGCACTGCTCGGGGACGCGGCGGCCGAGCTCACCGACTACCTCGAACGCCTCGAGGCGGACCCGGAGCGGCTGCAGGCCGTGCTGACCCGCCAGGCCGACCTCAAGGGCCTGACGCGCAAGTACGCCGCCGACGTCGACGGTGTGCTGGCCTGGGCCGACACCGCCCGCGCGCGCCTCGACGGGCTCGACACCTCCGACGAGGCCCTCGCCGCCCTGGCCGCGGAGGTCGAGCGGCTGGGCGGCGAGCTCGCAGGGCACGCCGCCGCGGTGTCCGCCGCCCGCAGCGAGGCCGCCGCCCGCTTCGCCGACGCCGTGTCCGCCGAGCTCGAGGGGCTCGCGATGGGTGCGGCGTCGGTACAGCTCGCGGTCACGGCCCGGGAGGCCACCTCCGCCGACCCGTCCGGCCTGGAGGTCGACGGGCGGCGCCTCGTCGCCGGGCCGGACGGCGTCGACGAGGTCGAGCTCCTGCTGGTCGCGCACGCCGGAGCGCCGGCACTGCCGGTGCACAAGGGGGCCTCCGGGGGCGAGCTGTCCCGGGTGATGCTCGCGGTCGAGGTCGTGCTGGCCGCGGCGGACACCACCCCGACGCTGGTGTTCGACGAGGTCGACGCCGGCGTGGGCGGGCGGGCCGCGGTCGAGGTCGGGCGTCGCCTCGCGCGCCTGGCCGCGACCCATCAGGTCGTCGTGGTCACCCATCTCGCGCAGGTCGCGGCGTACGCCGACCGCCACCTCGTGGTCGACAAGGGCGTGCTGGCCGCGGCCGAGGGCACCGACGGGGTCACGCGCAGCGCGGTGCGCGCCCTCGAACCGGGCGAGCGGGTGGTCGAGCTCGCGCGGATGCTCGCCGGCACCGAGGAGACCGAGACCGGGCGCGCGCACGCCGAGGAGCTGCTCGACGCCGCACGCGCCGACCGCGACGCCCAGGCCGGTGCGGCTGGCGGCGATCAGGAGGGCGACGCTGCTCCGGACGCGCCCACTCCGATCACCCGCGCGGCGGCTACCCGCCGTGACGGACGCCGTCGGGGTCGCCGAGCCGGGTGACCCGCGCGTCGCGCTCGGCGCGTCGGGCAGGCCATCGCCGCGCGGGCGGCGACGATCGGGTCATGCGGTGCGACAGCCGGGACCCGGCATGAAGTGGACACGGGACCGGACCCGGCAGGCGCCGGCCGGCGTCGTGGGCGTCGCCCGACTGGGCGGCCGGGCCGCAGGCGGGGACGTCGCGATGCTGCGCCGGGTGTCCCGCGGTGACGTCGCGGTGCTCGACCAGGTCGACCTGGACCGCTCCACCGCGCACGCCCTGGTCGACGCCGGCGTGGTCGGCGTGGTCAACGTGTCGCCCTCGATCTCCGGGCGCTACCCGAACCTCGGTCCCCAGATCCTGACCGAGGCCGGGATCGCGCTCGTCGACGACGTCGGCGACACCGTGCTGCGTCGGGTCAAGGACGGCGCCCTCGTCCGCCTGCACGACGGCGGGGTCTACCTGGGGGACAAGGAGGTCGCGCGCGGCTTCTCGCAGACCGGCGACACCGTCGCCGACCAGCTCTCCGACGCCCGCTCCGGGCTCTCCGCGCAGCTCGAGGCGTTCTCGGCCAACACCACCGAGTTCATGGCGCGCGAGCGCGGGATGCTCCTCGACGGCGTCGGCGTCCCCGGGCTGGAGACCGCGCTGCACGGGAAGACGGTGCTCGTCGTCGCCCCCGGCCCCGACCGGGTCGCGGAGCTGCGCCAGCTGCGGCACTTCATCCGCGAGTACCGCCCGGTCCTCGTCGGGATCGGGACCGGCGCGGAGGCGCTGCGCATCGCGGGGCACACGCCGGCCGTCGTCGTCGGCACCGCGCTCGAGATCGACCCCGAGCTCGCCCGCCGCGCGGTCGACGTCGTCATCCCGGCCGACCCCGACGGTCACATCGCGGGACTGGCGCGCCTGCAGGACGCCGGCATCGATCCGGTGGGCTTCCCGTCGTCGGCCAACCCCGAGGACATGGCCCTCGTCCTGGCGCACACCCACGGTGCCTCCCTGGTGGTCGCCTGCGGGTTCGACGCGACGCTCACCGGGTTCCTCGACCGCGGCCGCTCGGGCAGCAACCCGTCCACGGTGCTCACCCGCCTGCGGCTCGGCCCGACCCTCGTCGACGCGTCGGCCGTCGTGGCCCTGCACCGCAGCCGCGTCTCCACCGGAGCCGTCCTGCTGCTGCTCGCCGCGGTCGCGGTGGCCCTGCTCGCCGGCCTGGTGGCCACCGGTGCCGCCGAGGCCCTCCTGCTCCTGCTGCGCCACGGCCTCGACGCGCTCGCGGCGGCCTGGGAAGGACTGCGTCGATGATGTCCCTGCGCTACCACGTGGTCTCGCTGGCCGCCGTCGTGCTCGCGCTCGCCCTCGGGATCGTGCTGGGCGCGTCGGCCCTGTCGGGGCGGGTCCTCGGGGCGCTCACCGAGGACCGCGCCGGCCTCTCCGCCCGGGTCGAGCAGCTCGAGGGCAACCGCGCCGCGCTCGACGGGCGCCTGCAGAGCACCGAACGGCTCCTCGGCGCCAGCGCCCCCGCGGCGGTCGCCGGCACGCTGACCGGGCGGACCGTGGCCCTCGTCGCCACCGCCGACGCCGACCCGACCGACGTCGCCACCGTCGCCACCCTGGTCGGCGACGCCGGTGCCCAGGTGACGGGCCGGCTCGCCCTCACCGACGCCGCCACCGCCCCGGACCGCGCGGAGGCCCTGCGCGCCCTCGTGCCGCGCCTGCTGCCCGCCGGCGCCCAGCTGCCCACCACCACCGACACCGGCGAGCTGACCGGTTCGCTGCTCGGTTCCCTGGTCGCCGCCCGGCCCGGCGAGCGCACCGGCACGGCCGGCGGCCCGGAGGCGCAGACCGCGCTCGCCGGGCTCGCCGACGCCGGGTACCTGCGCGTCGACGGTCCCCTCGCGCCCGTCCCCGCCGAGCTGCTCGTCGTCGTCACGGGGGCGGGCGCCGATCCCGGCCGCGCCCGCACCGTGGCCCACATCGCCACCGCCCTCGACCGCGAGGGCGCCGGCGCCGTGCTGGCCGGACGCACCGGCTCCGGCCCGGTCGACGCGACGCGCGCCGACCCCGCGCTGAGCAGCGGCCTGTCCACCGTCGACGGCCTCGAGAGCGTCGGGTCCCGCGTCGCGGCGGTCCTCGCGCTGCGCGAGCAGGCCGGCGGCCGCGCCGGGGCGTACGGGCCCGCCACGGGCTCGCTCACCCCGCCGCCCGCCCCGGCCTGACGGCCGCCGAAGGGGTCGGATCGGACACCCCGCGACACGGTGTTACCGTGAGTTTCCGTGGATCGCCCAGAGATCACGCCGGTGCCAGAGATTCCCCCGGTGATCGCCCGAATGGCCGCGGGGAGCTAGCAGTGCAGCAGGCGCGCACCACCAAGCACGTGTTCGTCACCGGGGGCGTCGCCTCCTCGCTGGGCAAGGGTCTGACGGCGTCGAGCCTCGGCCAGTTGCTCACCAGCCGCGGGCTGCGGGTCACGATGCAGAAGCTCGACCCGTACCTCAACGTCGATCCCGGGACGATGAACCCGTTCCAGCACGGCGAGGTCTTCGTGACCGAGGACGGCGCCGAGACCGACCTCGACATCGGGCACTACGAGCGCTTCCTCGACCGGGATCTCTCGGCGCGGGCCAACGTCACCACCGGACAGGTGTACTCCGAGGTGATCGCCAAGGAGCGGCGAGGGGAGTACCTCGGCGACACCGTGCAGGTCATCCCGCACATCACCGACGAGATCAAGTCGCGTGTCCTCGCGATGCGGTCGTCGCCCGACGGCGAGTCGCCCGACGTCGTCATCACCGAGATCGGCGGCACGGTCGGCGACATCGAGTCCCTGCCCTTCCTCGAGGCCGCGCGCCAGCTGCGCCACGAGGTCGGTCGCGACAGCTGCTTCTTCCTCCACGTGTCGCTGGTCCCCTATCTCGCGCCGTCCGGGGAGCTCAAGACCAAGCCCACCCAGCACTCGGTGGCCGCGCTGCGCAACATCGGCATCCAGCCCGACGGCCTCGTGCTGCGCGCGGACCGGGCGATCCCCGAGGACATGACGCGCAAGATCAGCCTCATGTGCGACGTCGACGAGGACGGCGTCGTCGCCTGCCCGGACGCGCCGTCGATCTACGACATCCCCAAGGTGCTGCACACCGAGGGTCTCGACGCCTACGTGGTGCGCCGCCTCGGGCTGCCGTTCCGCGACGTCGACTGGGCGGTCTGGGGCGACCTGCTCGACCGGGTGCACCGCCCGACCGAGACCGTCGAGGTCGCCGTCGTCGGCAAGTACGTCGACCTGCCCGACGCCTACCTCTCGGTCACCGAGGCCCTGCGCGCCGGCGGGTTCGCCCACCGCGCCAAGGTCGTCGTGCGCTGGGTGGGCTCGGACGCGTGCGAGACCGCGTCCGGGGCGTCGTCCGCCCTGTCCGGGGTCGACGGCGTGCTCGTGCCCGGCGGGTTCGGGATCCGCGGCATCGAGGGCAAGGTCGGGGCGATCGACCACGCGCGCCGCAACGGCATCCCGGTCCTCGGGCTCTGCCTGGGTCTGCAGTGCATGGTCATCCACGTCGCCCGGGCTCTGGCCGGGCTCGACGGTGCGAACTCCGCGGAGTTCGACGAGACCACCCCGCACCCCGTCATCTCGACCATGGCCGACCAGACCGACGTCGTCGCCGGTCAGCGCGACATGGGCGGCACGATGCGGCTCGGCGCCTACCCGGCGCACCTGGCCCCCGAGACGGTCACGCGCGCCGCCTACGGCACCGGGAAGGTCTCCGAGCGCCACCGCCACCGCTACGAGGTCAACAACGCCTACCGCGACCGGCTCGCCGAGGCCGGGCTGGTGTTCTCGGGCACCTCCCCGGACGGGACGCTGGTCGAGTTCGTCGAGCTGCCCCGCAGCCGGGCGAGCGACGCGACGGGGAAGGACGGGCCGACGCACCCGTTCTTCGTCGCCACCCAGGCGCACCCCGAGCTCAAGAGCAGGCCGACCCGCGCCCACCCGCTGTTCGCCGCGTTCGTCGACGCCGCGCTGCGCTACCGCGCCTCCGGCCGGCTCGCGCTCGACACGGGCAGCAACGGGACGTCCGCGCCCGTGCCCGAGCCCGCCGGGGCGACGTCGTGACGGCAGCGCCGGTCACGCCCGGGTCGCTGGCCGACCCGCACGACGGGCACCCGCCGCACGACTTCGCCGTCGTGTCGTCGGAGACCCTCTACGAGGGTGCGATCTTCGCCCTGCGCCGCGACGACGTGCGCATGCCCGGTGGTCGCGTCGCCGGCCGGGAGAAGGTCGAGCACTTCGGGGCGGTCGCGATCGCAGCGCTCGACGACGCCGACCGGCTGGTGATGATCTACCAGTACCGGCCCGCGCTCGGGCGCAGGCTCTGGGAGATGCCGGCCGGGCTGCTCGACGAGGCGGGGGAGGACCCGGTCGAGGCCGCGCGCCGCGAGCTCGTCGAGGAGGTCGGGATCGAGGCGGACGACTGGGCCACGCTGGTCGACATCGTGGGCTGCCCCGGTTTCGCCGACGAGTCGGTGCGCGTGTTCCTCGCCCGCGGACTGCGCGAGGTCGACCGGCCCGCCTCCGCCGACGACGAGGAGGCGGATCTCGTCATCCGGCGCGTGCCCCTCGACGACCTCGTCACCGCCGCGATGAGCGGTGACCTCGTCAACGGGCCGTGCGTCGCCGGGGTGTTCGCCGCCGCCGCGGTGCGCGACGGCCGCGTCGCCCCGCGCCCGGTCGACGCGCCGTGGCGCGACCGGCCGAGCGAGTTCGCCGCTCGCCGGGCCGCCGGGAGCTGAACCGCGCCGAGAGTGCGACGGGGGCTACCGGGCGCTCGCGAGCACCTGCGCCGTCAGCCACGTCGCGAGATCGGCCGCCGACCACCGTCGCTCGCCGACGAGCCGCCGGTGGAGCGGGCCGTCGCCGAGCGCCCAGAACGCGTCGGCGGCCTGCTCCACGGGCACGCCGAGCCCGCCGATCGAGGCCAGGTGCCGCGCGAAGGCCCGCGCGCCCTCGAGCCGCTCCGCGTCGATGCGCGCCAGCAACACCGCAGCCTCCGGGTCGACGTCCGCGGCCGCCGTCAGCGCCCGCCCGAGTGGCGCGGCCCGTTCCAGCACGTCGACGGTCATCGCCGACCAGAGTCGGGCCGCCTCGGTCGGGTCGGTCGTCGCGAGGATCGCCCGCACCGCGGACCGGTCGGCCATCGGTACCGGGTCGTCGTCCCCCACGAGCGTCCAGTCCCAGGCCAGCTTCAGCAGCGCCGCCTTGCCGCCGACGGCGTTGACCACCGTCCGCCTGCTCACGCCCGCCGCCGACGCCACGACGTCGAGCGTCGTCTCGGCGTACCCGCGCTCCACGAACAGCGTGGCCGCTGCCGCGACGACCGCGCGGCGGGTCTCGCGCGCCTGCCGCTCCCGCACGTCGGACCGGTACGTCCGCATCGGCGCCTTGACACGTCCCCTCTTTGGTTGCACTCTCGGTGCAGTCAACGTAGCAGAGAGGTCGGCTCATGCGCACAGCGATCATCGGTGCCGGGCCGACCGGGCTCTTCCTCGGCGCTGCCCTCGCCCGGCGGGGACACGAGGTCACCGCCGTCGACCGGGATGCGGGCCCGGACGCCGACGGGAGGTGGGAGCGGCGTGGCGTCATGCAGTTCCACCACGCCCACGGTTTCCGCGCCCAGATCGGCGAGGCGCTCGAGGCCGAGATCCCGGAGGCCTGCGACGCCTGGCTCGCCGCGGGCGCCGAGCCGATCACCTTCACGATGCCCGACGGACGGCCGATGCCGGGCGGCATGCGCTCCCGCCGGGAGACGTTCGAGCGGGCGCTGCGCACGACCGTCGCCGGGACCCCCGGGCTGGAGATCCGGCGCGGTCACGTCGACGCGGTGACCGTCGAGCACCGCAGGGCCACCGGCGTCGTCGTCGACGGCGCGCCCGTGCGGGCCGACCTCGTGATCGACGCGTCCGGTCGCGCGGCGCGGGTACTGCGCCGACCGCCGCTCCTGGCGGGGCGGACCGGCGTCGCCTACGTCGACCGGCAGTACCGGCTCCGTCCCGGCGCCGAGCCGGGCCCGATGGCGAACCCCCTCGCCTGGCAGGCCGACCTCGACGGCTACCAGGTCATCGTCTTCCGTCACGAGCGCGGCATGTTCTCCGTGCTGATCGTGCGCCCCACCGCCGACCCCGACCTGCAGCTCCTCCGCCACGAGGCCGCGTTCGAGGCCGCGTGCGCGGCGATCCCCGGCCTGGACGCGTGGACCGACCCCGAGCGCGCCGAGCCGATCTCCCCGGTCCTCCCCGGGGGCGCGCTGGTCAACCACTACCGCGGGCAGGCCGACGTCGCCGCTCTGGTGTCCGTCGGTGACGCCGTCGCCACGACGACCCCCATGTTCGGGCGCGGGATCACCACGTCGTTGCTGCAGGCACGCGAGCTCCTGCGTCTGATCGACGCCGGCACCGTCGACGAGCTGCCGATCGCCTTCGGCGCGTGGTGCGCGACCCACATGCGGCCGTGGGTGGCCGACCACATCCGGTCCGACAACGCGATGCTCGACCGCTGGGCCGGTCGTGACCTCGATCTGAGCACGCGCCTGCCCTCCGATGCGCTCATGGCCGCGGCCCAGGTCGATCCCGCCATCGGCGCCGCGATCGGGCCCTACCTCGGGATGCGCGCCGGGCCCGAGAGCCTGGACGAGGTCGAACCCCTGGCGCGGGCGGTGTACCGCAGCGGCTGGCGTCCCGCCCTCGCGCCCGGTCCGACGCGAGCCGAGCTCGCCGGCATCGCCCGGACGTCCCTCGCCCTCGTGTGAGCGGATCGCCGCCGGCCCGTCCCGCGGCTCGCCGGACGCGGCGCGGCGGCGGAGGGCGTCCGGTCCGATAGCGTCGATTCATGAAGGTGGGCGTTCCGCGCGAGGTCAAGGACCACGAGGACCGGGTCGCGCTGACCCCGGTCGGGGTCACCGAACTGGTGCGCCGGGGCCACGAGGTGATCGTGGAGACGGGCGCCGGTGAGGGGTCGGTCATCGCCGACGAGGCCTACCGCGACGCCGGCGCCGGGATCGTCGGGACCGCCGACGAGGTGTGGGCCGACGCGGACCTGCTGCTCAAGGTCAAGGAACCGGTGCCCGCGGAGTACCACCGGCTGCGCCGCGACCAGGTGGTGTTCACCTACCTGCACCTCGCGGCGTCGCGGGAGTGCACCACCGCGCTGCTCGACGCCGGCGCCACCGCGGTCGCCTACGAGACCGTGCAGACCGCCGACGGCGCGCTGCCGCTGCTCGCGCCGATGAGCGAGATCGCCGGCCGCATGGCGCCGCAGGTCGGTGCGCACCATCTCGAGAACACCCAGGGCGGGCGCGGCGTGCTGCTCGGCGGGGTGCCCGGGGTCCGCCCCGGCCGCGTCGCGGTGATCGGCGCCGGCACCTCGGGGTTGGCCGCGGTGACCATCGCGGTGGGCCTGCGCGCCTCGGTCGAGGTCCTCGACGTCGACGTCCGCGCCCTGCGCCGCGTCGACGAGGTGTTCTCCGGCGCCGTCCGCACCGTGCTGTCGAGCACCCCCGAGGTCGAGCGCGCGTGCCGCGAGGCCGACCTGGTCATCGGCGCGGTCCTGGTCCCCGGCGCCAAGGCGCCCGTGCTCGTGTCCAACGAGCTCGTCGCCCAGATGCGGCGCGGGTCGGTGCTCGTCGACCTGGCCGTCGACCAGGGCGGGTGCTTCGCCGACACCCGGCCCACCACGCACGCCGAGCCGACCTACCGGGTCCACGAATCGATCTTCTACTGCGTCGCCAACGTGCCCGGCGCGGTCCCGACGACGTCGACGCGGGCGCTGACCGGCGTGACCCTGCCCTACGTGCTCGCGCTCGCCGACCGGGGGCTGACCGGGGCCGCCACCGCCGACCCCGCGCTCGCCCGCGGGATCTGCGTGGTCGACGGCGAGCTCGTCGCGGCGGCGGTCGGTGAGGCCCACGACCTGCCCACGCGCCGCCTCGACGAGGTCCTGCCCGGCGTCCCCGCGCCGACGTGACCACTCCCGCGCAGGCGGTCGAGGTCTACCTCGACCACCTGCTCGTCGAGCGCGGCACCGCGGAGAACACGCTCACCAACTACCGCCGCGACCTGCGGCGCTACCTCGCCCACCTCGACGAGGCCGGCGTCACCGACATCGCCGACGTCCGCGAGGCCCACGTCGCCGACTTCCTCGTCGCGCTGCGGACCGGGAGCGGCGACCGGGCACCGCTGGCGACGGCCTCGGCCACCCGTGCCGTGGTCGCCGTCCGCGGGCTGCACCGCTTCGCGCTGGCCGAGGGTCTCGTCGCGGTGGACGTCGCGCGCCCGGTGCGTCCCCCCGCGCCCCCGCGGCGCCTGCCCAAGGCGCTCGACGTCGCCACGGTCGACCGCCTGCTCGGCACGTGCGGCGGCGACGGCGACGACCTCGCGGGCATCCGCGACCGCGCCCTGCTCGAGCTGCTCTACTCCACCGGCGCCCGGATCTCCGAGGCGGTGGGGCTCGACGTCGACGACGTGGACGCCACCGACCGTTCGGTCCTCCTGGCCGGCAAGGGCGGCAAGCAACGCCTCGTCCCGATCGGGCGTCCGGCGCTGGCCACGCTCGACGCCTACCGGGTCCGCGCCCGACCCGGCCTCGCCGCGCGCGGGCGGGGGACGCCGGCGCTGTTCCTCAACGCGCGTGGGGCGCGGTTGTCCCGTCAGAGCGCGTGGGCGTCGCTGCGCGAGGCCGCCGAGCGGGCCGGCATCACGTCCGCGGTGTCACCGCACACGCTGCGACACTCGTTCGCCACCCACCTGCTCGACGGTGGCGCCGACGTCCGCGTCGTGCAGGAGCTGCTCGGCCACGCGTCGGTGACCACCACCCAGATCTACACGCAGGTCACCGTCGACACGCTGCGCGAGGTCTTCGCCACCGCCCACCCCCGGGCACGCGGTTAGGACGACGACGTGACCGGCTCGCGATCGGTGGTGTCGGCGGCCGGGGCGCGCCCGACCAGGAGCACCCCGCCGACGCCGAGGAGGGCGACGACCGCGAAGGCGTAGAAGCCCCAGGGGTAGGCGAGGCCGGCCTCGAGCAGGGCGCCGCCGAGCAGCGGACCCGCGATCGCGCCGAGACGCCCGACCCCGCTGGCCGTGCCGAGCGCCGTCCCGCGCACCTCGGCGGGGTAGAGCGCCGAGACGTAGGCGTAGACCAGGACCTGCGCGGAGAACACGAAGATCCCGGCGAGCAGGACGCTGACGTAGACCCCGATACCGGGCAGGCGGATCGAGAGCAGCGCGAGGAACAGGGTCGCGGCGGCGAACCAGGCGATCGTGGCCGGGCGCACGCCGATGCGGTTGGCGACGGTCCCGGCCAGGAGCAGGCCCAGCACGGCCCCGACGTTGAGCACCAGCAGCAGTGCGAGCGACGCCCCGAGGGCGTAGCCCGCCGAGCGCATGATCTCGGGCAGCCAGGTGTTGAGGCCGTAGACCAGCAGCAGGCCCATGAACGACGTGACCCAGAACGCGACGGTCGGGCGGGCGAAGCCGGCGCGGAACAGGGTGGCGACCGGGTTGCGGCGCTCGCGCTGCACCTTCTCCCCGCTCGCACGCCGGGCGAGGAAGGCCGCGGATTCGGGGAGCTTCGCGATGATGAGCGGGAGGAGGACGAGCGCGGGGATCGCGCCGACCACGAACATGGCGGGCCACCCGAAGGATTCGATGAGGACGATGCCGAGCAGCGAGGTGAGCACCGCGCCGACGTGGTAGCCGGTCATCATCGTCGTGGTGGCGCTGCTCCGGCGGCTGGTCGGGGCGTACTCCGCGACGAGGGCCAGGGCCACCGGCAGGACGCCCCCGAGCCCGAGGCCCGCGAGGAACCGCAGAGCGCCCAGGATCTCCGCGTTCGGGGCGAACGCGCAGGCCAGCGTCAGCACCGAGAAGCCGAGCACCGTGCCGATCATCGTCGCGCGGCGGCCCACGACATCGGCCACCGGACCGACCGCGAGCGCGCCGACCATGACGCCCAGGAGCCCGACCGTCGCCACCAGCGAGCCACCCGCCGGGTCGAGGTTCCACGCGGGGTCGCGGCGCAGCTCGGGCAGCACCACGGCGAGCACGACCAGGTCGAAGCCCTCCAGGGCCACGACCGACCAGCACAGCGGCCGCACCCAGCCCGCGCCGGGTACGGACCGGGGGTCCTCGGTCGATGTCGTCGTCATGGTGGCCGTCCTCGTCGTCGGTCGTGTGACGGGCAGTATGTGAAGGTGCGCGGGCGGTCGTCAGCCGTCGCTCCCGCTGAGCGGAAGATCGTGACGGACCGGGTGCAGCGGGCTGCGCAGGGTGAGTCGCGTGCCGGTCGCGATGACGATCACGCCACCTCCCGGCGAGTCGCGCGTCGACGCGCCCCGGCGGGCTCCTAACCTGGGTCTCGACGACCCGGGTCCAGGCTCGAGGGAGGGCGCCCGCATGTCGAACCCCCAGCCGGTCCTCTGGTCACCGACCGACACCGGTACCGGTTCCGACGACACCGACACCACGACGACGGCCGGACCGCTCGTCCGCCCGGCGCGCGAGACCCCGATCCCCGGTCCGCTCGACGGTCACGGCCCCGCGACGGTCCTGGCCATGTGCAACCAGAAGGGCGGGGTCGGCAAGACCACGTCGACGATCAACCTCGGGGCCGCGCTGGCCGAGTACGGGCGCCGCGTCCTGCTCGTCGACTTCGACCCGCAGGGCGCGCTCTCGGTCGGCCTCGGGGTCCAGCCCCACCAGCTCGACCGGACGATCTACAACCTGATCATGGAGCGGAGGACCACCCTCGAGGACGTCATCATGCCGACGTCGGTCGAGGGGATGGACCTGCTGCCGTCCAACATCGACCTCTCCGCCGCCGAGGTCCAGCTGGTCACCGAGGTCGGCCGCGAGCAGACCCTCGGACGCTGCATCGCCCCGGCGCTCGACCGCTACGACTACGTCCTCGTCGACTGCCAGCCGTCGCTCGGTCTGCTCACCGTCAACGCGCTGGCCTGCGCGGACGGGGTGCTGATCCCCCTGGAGTGCGAGTTCTTCAGCCTGCGCGGGGTGGCCCTCCTGATGGACACCATCGAGAAGGTGCAGGACCGGCTGAACCCCAAGCTCGAGATCACCGGCATCCTGGCCACCATGTACGACCCCCGCACCCTGCACACGCGCGAGGTCATGGCCCGCGTGGTCGAGGCGTTCGGCGACCTGGTGTTCGATGCGGTCATCAACCGCACCGTGCGCTTCCCCGAGACGACGGTGGTCGGCGAGCCGATCACCCGGTGGGCCTCGCGCTCCGCGGGCGCCGAGGCCTACCGCGCCCTGGCCCGTGAGGTCATCGCCCGGTGACCCTCCTCGCCGAGCCCCCGCCCGTACCGACCGTCGCCCCGGCACGCGAGCGCTTCCAGGTCTCGCTGCACAACTTCACCGGTCCGTTCGACCTGCTGCTGCAGCTGATCGGTCGCCACGAGCTCGACCTCACCGAGGTCGCGCTCTCGCGTGTCACCGACGACTTCATCGCCTACACCGCGGCGCTGGGCGACGACGCCGACCTCGAGGAGACCACCGGGTTCCTCGTCGTGGCCGCCACCCTCCTCGATCTCAAGGCCGCCCGGCTCCTGCCGCAGGCCGAGGTGGAGGACGAGGACGACCTCGCGCTGCTCGAGGCCCGGGACCTGCTGTTCGCCCGCCTGCTGCAGTACCGGGCGTACCAGAAGGTCGCCGCCCTGTTCCGCGAGCTGGAGGGTGCGGCACGCCTGCGCTATCCGCGCGCGGTCACCCTCGAGCCGCGGTTCGCCGAACTGCTCCCGCCGGTGCAGCTCGGGGTCGACGCGGCCGGGTTCGCCGAGGTCGCCGCCGCGGTGTTCCGCCCCAAGCCGCCGCCGACCGTCGGGCTGGACCACCTGCACGCCTCCACGGTGTCGGTGCCCGAGCAGGTCGACATCCTCACCGCGCGCCTGCGCCGGGCGGGCCGCGCGACGTTCGCCGAGCTCGTCGCCGACTGCACCGAGGGGATCGAGGTCGTCGGGCGCTTCCTCGCGGTGCTCGAGATGTACCGCGCCCGCGACGTCGCCCTCGACCAGCCCGAGGCGTTCGCCGAGCTCCACGTCCGCTGGGCGCCCGGCGGCGACGCCGGCACCGCGGGCCTCGACCCGACCGACGACCCGTGACCGACCCCGAGCACACGGACCCGCGCGAGGGGTCCCTTCCGGCGCATCTAGCGACGGAATCCTCCCCTCGCGACGCCGACCCGTATTCGGACGAGGGGAGGTCCTCGTCGCTCTATGCGCTGGAAGGGTCCCCTCGCGCGGAAAACGAGGCCGGCACCGACGACGAGCTCGCCGAGGACGCCGAGCTGGAGGCCGCGCTCGAGGCGGTGCTGCTCGTGGTGGACACGCCGGCTCCGGCCGACCAGCTCGCCGACGTCCTGGGGCAGACGGTGGCGCGGACGTCCGGGGCGCTGGAGCGGCTCGCCGCGCACTACACCGACGAGTGGCGCGGGATCGAGCTGCGCAGCACGGGGGAGGGCTGGCGGCTCTACAGCCGTGCTCGTTTCGCCCCGTACGTCGAGCGCTTCGTCCTCGACGGCCAGCGCACCCGGCTCACGCGGGCGGCGCTGGAGACCCTCGCGGTGGTCGCCTACCGGCAGCCGGTGACGCGCTCGCGGGTGGCGGCGGTGCGCGGGGTGAACGTCGACGGGGTCATGCGCACCCTCGCCGCCCGCGGGCTCATCACCGAGGCCGGGACCGACGGCGCGGGCGGCGGCACGCTCTACCGGACCACCGAGCTGTTCCTCGAACGCCTCGGCCTGTCGACCCTCGACGACCTGCCGCCGATCGCTCCGTTGCTGCCCGACGTGGACGACATCGACGAGTAGGTAGGCTGGACCGTCGTGACCAGTACCGGGGCGGATTCCGCCGAGCAGGGTGTGCGCCTCCAGAAGGTGCTCGCCGAGGCCGGCGTCGCCTCCCGTCGCCAGGCGGAGATCATGATCCGGCAGGGCCGGGTC